>NZ_QJTD01000047.1 GCF_003217215.1 Winogradskyella epiphytica | reverse complement strand
TCCGAATTCAATAACTTAACGCAACAAATCAAAATTTTAGATTTGTTGTATGAATACAAAAAAGCATAAACGATTATCACTTAAGGAACGTGTTATTATTCAGACGCTTTTGGAAGAGAATAAATCCAAATCTTTCATCGCCGAAAAGCTCAATCGTTCACGTTCTACCATAACCAGAGAAGTAAATAAATGGGTATCTAATCCTAACGATAAATACGATGCTTCTCTTGCCGATTGGTTGGCTAAGGATGACTATTTAAACAAACGAAATTTAGACAAAATAGGCTCCTATTCTTTACTGCGTTTTTATGTCTATAAAAGACTTTTAAAAAACTGGTCACCAGAACAGATTTCGGGACGAATTAAAATTGATTATCCGAATGATCCGGTGATGACAATATCGCATGAAGCTATTTATATGCACATCTATTCGCATCCGCAAGCTAGCCTGAACAAAAGACTTATAAAACTTCTTCCCTATCAAAAATCTAGACGAAGAAAACCAAAAGCTAGACGTAAGAAAGGCTCTAAAATCAAAGATCAGATAAACATAGCTCAAAGACCTGAACATATTGAAAACAGGCAGGAAATTGGACATTGGGAAGGTGACCTGGTTATAGGTAAAGCTCAAAAATCTGCTATCGGAACTATCGTTGAACGCAAATCCAGATACACTCTAATTATTAGTCTTAAAAACAGAACTACCAAGTCTGTTACTCGAGCTTTTGCCAAAGAATTAAATCGTTTTGACAACCAACTTACAAAAACCATGACCTATGATAACGGAACTGAAATGGCTGACCATAAATGGCTATCAAAGCATACAAATATGGACATTTATTTTGCTAATCCATATGCCTCATGGGAACGTGGAACCAACGAAAATACTAATGGACTTATTAGGCGATATCTACCTAAAAAAACAGACTTTAAAAGTATTGATAATAGTCAACTGAAAAGTATACAAAGTAAACTTAATAACAGACCTAGAAAGGTATTAGGATATAAAACACCTCTTGAAGTCTTAGAACAAAACTCTGTCTAATTTTTTCTTTCTAAAATGCCTTCGAAAAATCTAGGTTTTTTGGAAAGAAAAAATTAAATTGTACCATAACCAATTAGCAACTTTTGTTGCGTTAAGGCCTTGAATGCACC
>NZ_QJTD01000046.1 GCF_003217215.1 Winogradskyella epiphytica | reverse complement strand
CAAGAACTGTGTTAAAAAACAAGTATTTATTAGTTTATATTTACTAAAACACTTCTATAGTTTCTGTCATATTTTAAACCTGATTTAGCTAGGGCGAATGCCTGTTTTAAAAGCTTATTACAAACAGCTATTAATGCTATTTTTTTGCTTTTTCCTTTTGCTACAATTCTATCGAAGATTTCTTTGCAGGCTTTATTGTGTTTTTTAGCTGAGAGACTACACATAAATAACGTTTTCCTTAATCGTCTATTACCCATCTTACTTATCCTTGATCTAGATCTTATACTGCTTCCTGACTGTCTTATCATTGGGGTTAATCCAGCAAAAGAACAAAGCTCTGAAGCTTTATTAAAACGTTCAAACCCTCCTGTTAAAACTATCAATAGCATACTTGACTTTCGTCCTATACCCGGAATACTTTCTACTCTAGTAAGCAAATCTTGATTATCTTGTTTTACTAATTCTAACAATGATTCTTCTAAATTATCTATTTCATTTTTCAAGTGTTTTAAACTTCTTTTCAAGGAGCGTATCACTTTAGAACAGGGAGATCCCATAGATTCTTCTGTTTGTAACTTATTTTTAAGTGCTGTTGTTTGTTTAGTATAGAGGTTGGTTAGGCTTATTATTTGAGAACAGGCTATTTGTGTTTTGCTTTGACCTTTCCATAACCGAAGTTCGTCTCCAGTGTTTACAGCATACTCATATATCATTTGGGAGTCTCTTTTGTCTGTTTTAATTTTTGTTAACCGCATTTGAATAAAGCGTTTAATAGACAAAGGATTCTCAATAGTTACAGCGATTCCTTTTTCATATAAATAATAGGCTAAACGTAAGTGATAAACCCCTGTAGACTCCATAACACAATGAGAAAACTCATTAGTTAAACTAAACAACTTTTTAAAGCCAGATAAGTCATTCTTAAACTGATGATGCTTACCATCTACACCCATCACATCAAAGACATCTTTACTTATGTCTATTCCGAAATAATTTGTATTTTTAATCATACTTAATGAAGTTTATGAAAGAAGAGATCTACTAGCTTTTCTGCATCTTAAAAACGAGATCTAAAGTCTCACAGAACTGTTCGAAATAATAGTAGGAAAGAGAGGGGATTGTCATGAAAAACGAGATCGCTGTCTCAATACACAAAATAACCTTAATCCTCTCTTTTTT
>NZ_QJTD01000045.1 GCF_003217215.1 Winogradskyella epiphytica | reverse complement strand
GAGTTTATCCAGAATTTTGTGTTTTTGAAAAATAATTTCAAAATTCATAGGTTTTAAATGTAATGATTATAACCTACCTGGGAAACAAATGTACAACTGATTGTATATCTGAGACCAGTTAAAGCGTGTTTTCTTCCATTTCTTGCTAATGCTTTGAGCTGCAAGATATATTGATTTTAAAGCCGCGTTATCATTAGGAAAAACTTTTTTATTCTTGGTGTACTTACGTAGGCTGGCGTTGAAACTTTCGATGATGTTGGTGGTATAAATGAGTCGGCGGATCTCTTTTGGATAGTTTAGAAAGGCAGCTAGATTATCCCAATTCCGCTCCCATGACTGAACGGCAGCATGATATTTAGAATCCCATTTTTCTTTAAAGGAATCTAATGCTTCTAAAGCAAGCTGTTCATTATCTGCTTTGTAGATCCCTTTAATATCAGACATTACTTTTTTACGGTCTTTATAACTGACGTATTTCATTGAATTTCTAATCTGATGAACAATGCAGACTTGTCGTATACTATTGGGATAAATCGCCTCTATGGCCTTATCTAACCCGGGTAGATTGTCGGAACAAAGAAAGAATATGTCTCTTACACCACGACTTCTTAAATCGTCTAAAATAGCCATCCAGGAAGATGCTGTTTCTGATTCTACAATAGTCATACTCAAGATATCCTGCTGCCCATCAACATTTACTCCCAAAACAATCATACAGGCCTTGGAAATTACTCTGCCTTCTTGCCTGATTTTGTAATGAATGGCATCTATCCAAATGATAGGATATATGTCTTCTAATGGTCTGTTCTGCCATTCCTGAATATCTTCCAGTAATTGATTGGTTATTACGGAAACTTGTGAGGTAGAATATTCTACTCCATAGGTATTTTCAATAAAATCAATGATGTCACTATTGCTCATTCCTTTGGCATATAATAGCTGAATACAATCTTCAAGCTCTTTGCTAATAGACTGATGTTTAGGAACAATCACAGGATCAAACGTAGCTTTCCGGTCACGGGGTATTTTGATACGCTGCCCTCCTTGTTGTGTTTTAATGGTCTTTTCAGAAAAGCCATTTCTCTGATTTCCTTCTGTTGCAGGATTTCCTTTTTCATAGCCCAAATGAGCAGTCATTTCAGCTTTAAGCAAGGATTCTATACCTCTCTTAAGAAGCTGGTCTCTCACAGCGTCGAAATCTTCTTTGTTATTGATTTGACCAATTAAGGCTTCTAGTTGTTTTTCTAATTCTGGATTCATAAGATAAAATTTTAAAAGTAAATTTTTTGCCTATGAATTTCAAAATCATTTTTCGGCTATCTAAAAGTTGAAAACACAAAATAATTTACAGTCCC
>NZ_QJTD01000044.1 GCF_003217215.1 Winogradskyella epiphytica | reverse complement strand
TGTATTATACTGATATAGGTTGACCTTTTTTTAGGTTAATTTATACCGTTCAAAAGATTTTTTTCAGCCGTTTAGAAGGCAAAAAAAATAGTTTGAACTAGGTCTGTTCTTAAATCGTTAGTTCATGTAAATTTACATTATTTTTTCGATAGGATTTGTATTTAATATTTGGGTTTAGGTGTACTTCAGCTGGTTTTCTTAAATCTAGGCTAAAATGGGTTCTTAAATTGTTATAAATATAGATAGCTTGGTTAGTCATTTTTTGCGCCAGATCAGTGTTCTTAATGGTTTGTTTTAGTCCATACTCGTATTTAAGAGTTCTGTTAATGCGTTCAGCGATAGCATTTTCGTAAGGGTCGTATTGTTCAGTCATACTCATTATGATACCGTTACTTTCGGCAAATTCGGTGTATTTAGGATTGCAGTATTGAAATCCTCTATCAGAGTGATGAATAATCTTTTGGTTAGGATATTTTCTGTTCTTAATTGCCATAGCGAGTGCATCTGTGCAAAGTGATGTTCTCATATGGTTATCGAGTTTGTAGCCCATAATTTGCTTAGAATAGGCGTCAGTTACTAAAGCCAAGTAGTTATGTCCATTTTGGGTTTTAATATAAGTGATATCAGATACCCAAAGTTGTTCAGGACGAGTAGGGACTTGGTCTTTGACTAGATTGTTATATTTTTTGTACATATGGTTAGAGTTTGTCGTTGTGATGTAATTTTTAGTTTTAGGAATCAAAAGATTATTTAACCTGAGGAAGCGATAGAACTTGTCTCTGCCTATTTTTATACCAGCAATGATAAAGTCTTGTTTAAGCTCACTATGTAGTTTGATTCCACCAGTTTTCGAGCCTACTTTTTTACGGTAGTCTTTCACCATTTTGATTAGTTTTTGATGGTCTATCTCTTGTTTTTGTTGGGTTTTGATTCTTTTGTAGAAGGCTTGTTTACTAATCCCAAAGCATTGATAGAGCCATTTTCTTTTAAACGGGCTTTCTTCTTTCGCTCTATCTCTTTTGCTAATGTTTTGGGCAACGACTTTTTTGACATATCGACGCCTGTAATAAGTTCCATATCAGCGATAATGTCTTGTTGGAAGTCTTTAACAAACTCCAGTTCTTCAATCTTTTCCTTTAGCTTTTTAATTTCATCGTTTTTACTCATACCTATATTTTGTTGGACTAAGGTACTGTATTTTCTCAACCAATAGGATATGGTTGTTCTGGGAACATCATATTTTTTAGAAGCGGTACTTCTAGATATTTGTCCATTTAGGATTTGGTCAACGACTAAAAGTTTAGTCTCTAGGGTTGCTTTTTGATAGCTTTTTTTTCGCCAGTGTTCATTTTTTATTTTCATAAGTGACTATAATTAAAGGTTTAATTTTTAGTCAACCTATTTCAGGAAAATTCA
>NZ_QJTD01000043.1 GCF_003217215.1 Winogradskyella epiphytica | reverse complement strand
CGTATATAATAACCTTATTCCTCTCCTTTGTTCTTTCTTATTTATAGGTCTTAATTTAGTGTTTTTATTAAAATGCTAACTTAAGACGTATATAAAACATTGCTTGGTATTTCCCCTTTTGGAAAATCCTCGGCAAGACAAAAATAAAAGAAAATTTAAAAAATAATTTATTAACCACACAACGTTTCATATACAAAACCGTTGGGTGTAATTTAAGCGAAAATATACAAAATTTGATTTTTTACCAAAAATTGGTATATTTGATAAAAATGAATAATATGAAAAATACATCCATATCGCTCGGAAATTATTTTGACCAGTTTGTACAAACCCAAGTTTCTGCTGGACGATACAAAAATGTAAGCGAAGTAATCAGAGCTGGACTTCGACTTTTAGAAAATGAGGAAAGTAAAGTAATTGCGTTAAGAAATGCTATTCAAGAAGGAATTGATAGCGGAATTGCTCACGATTTCGACCCGAAAAAAAATCTTGAGGAATTAAAAGCTAAACGCAAAAAGAATGGCTAAATACGAACTGACCAACAAAGCCGTGGCGGATTTAAACGGAATTTGGGAATATACACTCGAAAATTGGTCGGAAAATCAAGCTGACAGATATTACGATATGCTTCTTGATATTTGCCAAGATATAGCTAATAACCCAGAATTGGGAAAAAACTATGATGGAATCAAATCTGACCTTTTCGGATTAAAAGCAAATCGACACATAATATTTTATCGAAAAAGAATTGACCATCCGATTGAAATAACAAGAATTTTACACGGTCAAATGGATTTGAAAAACAGAATAACAGAATAAAAAACTACACCCAACAATGGCTATAAGTAATTGCTTGTTCTCGCCTACTTCTGAAAATCCTCGCGGATTTTCAGTTTGGTGTGTACTTGCAAAGTTAAGTACTAAACCACGCAACTACTCATAGCCGAGACCGTTGTGTGTAATGCGAAAAAACTAAATGAAGACAATTTTTGAGAATAAAAAGCAAATAGAAAAATCTGATATTCCAATGCAAATTATGCGCGGAATTCTCTTTATAATTTTGTGCTTTTTTGTTTCTAAAATTCGATTTATAAACAAGGAAATCAATCCAAATATTACGCTGATTTTTGGGATTTTACTCGGAATATTATTTATTTATTTAATTTTAAGTGTTAAAATTATAAAACGAATTGAAAAAAACAGAGAAACCGGAAAACTGACTTTTACATTTGCTCGACAATTTCGAAATGATAAAATAACGGAATTAAATATTTCGGAACTGACCCTGAATTTAAAAAACGTTCAAACTCGTGCGAATTCAGAGAAAATACTGTTGATTTCTGACAAAGAAAATAAAGTCAAATTGAGCACAAATCAAAAAGGAATTACGGAAACCGAACTGAATGAAATAATTAACGAAATAAAAAGCACTACACACAACAAAGTACTGTGGTAAAAAACAAGTAAAAAAGCATTAATTTCTCACCAAAGAACTTCTGTAACTATCCTCATATATTAGTCCAGATTTAGCAA
>NZ_QJTD01000042.1 GCF_003217215.1 Winogradskyella epiphytica | reverse complement strand
AAAGTCTCTGCGTATATAATAACCTTATTCCTCTCCTTTGTTCTTTCTTATTTATAGGTCTTAATTTAGTGTTTTTATTAAAATGCTAACTTAAGCCGTATATAATTCATAGCTGCTTCTCGCCTACTGTCGAAAAACCTCGCGGTTTTTCTATTTCGGTTATTATTTGCTAACTTACTTGCTGAAACAACGCTACAAATCATATACGAGACCGTTGTGCAACATTTTGACCAAAAAAATCGTAAAATGAAAATTAAATACAACGAAATAGAAAAATCGCTTGAAATAAAAGATGGAATAAAAAATCATTATTTCGTTATGAAGTTTTTAATGATTTTAAACTTATTGAATGCAGTTTTAAGACTTCTGAATTTGAATAAAACTGGAATAGGATTTCAAGAAATTATTTGGTTCACTTTAGGAATTGCTTCTTTGATAATACTTTATCTATTCACTTTTAAAAGAACAACGAAAGAAAAAATATCTATCGCTGAAATTAGCGGGTTGAAAGAAAAATCGATTCTTGGACGGAGTAGATTTTCAATAAAATTATTAAATGGAAAAAAGCGTGAACTATCAGAACTGAAAACTCAAGCTGAATTTAATGAATTGAAAAAAATGTTTACTGAAATTGGAATTGCAAACTGAAATAAAAAACGTTGCACAACAATGTATAACCGCAATTACGGCGGATTCGACTACGTCCGAATCCACTCGGAATTGCTAACGTCTGTGCTAAACCGAAAAATTTACGTACTTTAACCCGTAACTGACGGTTATACTAGACCGTTGTGCACAAGCTGAAAAAATGAGCGAAGTTAAAATTGAAGTTTATCACAAAAAAGAGAAAGTAACAACTACTCTTTATGTTGAGCAATTATCGGAAAACAAATTTCGGATGACTGACAATGACTTCTGCAATCCTAAACTGACATTGGGTACGGAATTTGAGACGGAAATTAATGACCAAAATAAACACGAAATAACTAAAATCACAAAAGAGTCGGAATACATTACTCGCAGATTCGGATTGACACCAAATCATAAAGAATCTGACTATAGAATGTTGGGAGATGAATTAACAAAAAGAGGTGGATTTTGGCAAGTTGACCTTGGTAGTATTGCAACCATTAACATTCCAAAAGATTTTGAATTTGATGTTGACCAGGTTATTAAAGAATTGGATTTAAAATTGGTAGAAATAACAGAATAAAATGCTATCAAAATCTATTGAGCAACTTGAAAACGATTATTGGAAAGATGAAATTGAGTTTCCATCAAATCTTGTGATTAATTGTCATAAATACAGAAAAATTCCAATTAAGGACTTAACAATAGAGCAATTAAGACTTTTGATTTCACAAAAAATCGGCATTGAATATCTGACTGAACTTGCAATCAAAAAGCTGGAACTAAATATTTTGGCGGAAGGCGACCTTTATGAGGGCGATTTGTTGCAGGCAGTGTTGAGCTTACCGACTGAATTTTGGAATGAAAAGCAGACTGAATTTCTGACTTTACAAAACTTGGTGGAAAAGAATTCTGAACTGATAAAAACTGAACTCGGAGAAAAGAAATTTGACCGAATAAATGAAAAAATAAAAGCCAGTGCACAACAAAGTACTGTGGTAAAAAACAAGTAAAAAAGCATTAATTTCTCACCAAAGAACTTCTGTAACTATCCTCATATATTAGTCCAGATTTAGCAA
>NZ_QJTD01000041.1 GCF_003217215.1 Winogradskyella epiphytica | reverse complement strand
GTTTGCGCCGATGGTACTGCTTTACTGTGGAAGAGTAGGTCACCGCCTTTTTTGAAAACCCTTACTAATTACTAGTAAGGGTTTTTTGTTTTTAAAAGGTTCGCATTAGCTAATCCAAAGCAATAGAACCTGGACTTAGGATCTTCGAAAGCACTAAAGATCACATTGAATATATCTTCAAAAAGAATAGCTGAGTAAGCGGTAGTCTCTACCTGGTAATCGATAGTAAGGCTCGGTTAAAAATATAAGTAAGTTCGAGTTATTGGGATACTAATTAGATTGTAATTCAGATGAAGCTGACCGACATAAATTATTTCTTCTTTTTGAATATACTGTCCATAATGGTATTAATACCTAGAAATAATAGAACTATGGCTCCTATACATAAGATGAAGGCTAAAATAAGTAAGGGAATATAAAGTGGCTTATCATCATGATTCAATGTCAAGTGGAGTATGGTAGGACCTAGAAACATCAGCAATAAACAGCCGCCTAATCGTTTTAATCCTTTTGTTAAAAGCTCCTTATCTGTTCTATTATTATTGTCGTCCATGATTGATACTATTTCTAACCGTTTTATATTTACTCAATAATTCTGAAGCTTCTTTGTCAGATACATTTAATTCACTTTTAATCATATATATGGCTCGTTGAACTAATTTTTCATTACTGAGCTGCATATCGATCATTTTATTGCCTTTTACTTTACCAAGTTGTATCATACTTGTTGTGGTAATCATATTGAGGACCATTTTTTGGGCGGTCCCAGCTTTCATTCTTGAGCTCCCAGTAAGGAATTCAGGACCTACAACTACTTCTATAGGATATTTTGCGGTTAAGGATAAAGGACTGTTTTTATTACAAGTGATACAGCCCGTAATAATATGATATTCATTACACTTTTCTAAGGCACTTATGACATAAGGTGTAGTTCCTGAAGCAGCAATCCCAATCACTATATCATTAGATGAAATATTATAGGCTTTTAAATCTTCCCAACCTTGGGTTGTTGAGTCCTCTGCGTTTTCAACGGCTTTTCTAATAGCATCATCGCCGCCAGCGATTAAACCTATAACAAGATCGTGAGAAACGCCAAAGGTTGGCGGACATTCGGAAGCATCTAAAATCCCTAATCGTCCACTTGTACCTGCACCTATATAAAATAAACGTCCACCGGTATTTAATTTAGAGACGACATGTTCTATAACCTGCTCAATTTGTGGTAGTGCTTTTTCAACGGCTAAGGGTACAGTTTTATCTTCTTTATTGATATGTTTTATAATCTCGTTAATGGACATATCCTCGAGATTATTATAATAGGAGTCTTGCTCTGTTGTCTTTATAAAATTCATAGGGTAAAGATAAGAAATTATTAAAGCGGACTGGCCGCATTAGCGGTAGTAACGGCATCCTTTTTACAAAATTAATAAAGTCAGTATGAAATGTAGAGGTATAACTGTGTCCTAAACGGATTTTATAAACTTACCTATTATATAGTAAAAAGATATAGTGGATGACGCGACCCACCATTTACTGGTGGGGAATGCCCAAATAATGAACCTATGAACTTTCCTGAAATAGGTTGACTAAAAATTAAACCATTAATTATAGTCACTTATGAAAACACAAAATGAACACTGGCGAAAAAACAGCTATCAAAAAGTTACTTTAGAAACAAAATTATTCGTCGTTGACCAAATCTTAAATGGTCAAGTATCCACAAACTTTGCTTCCAAAAAATACGATGTTCCTAGAACAACTATTTCTTATTG
>NZ_QJTD01000040.1 GCF_003217215.1 Winogradskyella epiphytica | reverse complement strand
GCCCTAGCTAAATCAGGTTTAAAATATGACAGAAACTATAGAAGTGTTTTAGTAAATATAAACTAATAAATACTTGTTTTTTAACACAGTTCTTGATTAGTGGCGTGTTTAAAGCACGGAATTTAGCAAATAAAAACCGAATAGAAAATCCGCGAGGATTTTCGTAAGTAGGCGAGAACCAGCCATTAATTATACACGTTGTTGTAAAACGTATTTATTTATTCATAAGTTGAGTTGCTTCCCAAACATATTCCTTTCCAAATTCGCCGAAATAACTAATATAGTTTCCGTCTTTTGAAATCACTACAAAACTGCTACAAGGATAATGATATTCAAAAAATAGTCTCTCAACAGTTCCTTCTGGGTCTTTGTGCCAAGTCAAAACTCCATCGTATTTTTCCAAACCATCATTATCTTTATAAATATAAATCGGTTTAGTTTGAGCAACTTGATTTATTCCATCTTCTAATTGTCCGAACCAAATTTTCCTTGATTCTTTTGTAGCTGAACCACTTGAATTACAACGGTCTTTTCCTGGATAGTAAATTATAACTATAGGCTTGGTGGAATCTAATTCTTGACTTGTTTCTTTCTCAAGTAGTGATTCCAATAAAGCTCTATTTGTTATTTTTCCACGTTTTTCTCTTAAAGTCAATTTTTTATGATTAGCCGAATCTCCGGGAATATCTAATAATTTGCTTGTAGAACGAATTCGGTCGAACTTTGATTTACTTATTTCCACATTGTTTTCGTCGAAGTATTTTGTCCTATTATTTCCAACCTTCGAGGAAGAACAAGAATAAATTAAAATTCCAAAAGTTAATGTTAGCAGGATTTTTCTCATATGTTTTACAACGTTTTTGTATATGGTTTGTTGCGTGGTTAAGCAACTAAGTTAACAAATAAAAACCAAATAGAAAATCCGCGAGGATTTTCGTAAATAGGCTAGAACTAGCAATAAATTATATACGGTGTTGCCAGTAGTTTTTATATTTCCATTTCTACCATTTCCGCTCTTGCTCCAAATCGGATTGGTAAAATACTTGTTCCTATTCCTTTTGATATGTACATTTTCGGTTCGGATTCTTTATACCAACCTTTTAAATATTTTCCACTTCCTTGAGGTTTGAAAGGAACAATTCCTAAAAATGTAATTTGTCCTCCGTGAGTATGTCCAGAAAGTACTAAATCAATATTTAGATTTCCTTTTTGTTTTGTTATTACATCTCTGTGTTCAGGACAATGTGATAAAACAATATTGGTTTCAGTTTCTTTTAGATTTTCAACTGCTTTTCCAAAGTCAGCGTTTCCGCCAACAAAATCGTCAATTCCGATTATTGAGATTTCTCTGTTTTTAATTGAAATTGTTCTATTCTCGTTTATCAATAATTCGCAATTATTTTTAGAATAAATACTTTTAAGTTCTGTCAGATTTACATTTCCCCAATATTCCCAATTTCCAGTTATCGCATACTTTCTAATTGAATTATCAATTAATTCAAGGAATCCGTTCAGAGGTTTTATTTTTTCTGTTTTATCAACAGAATCTCCAGTTATAAATATTAAATCAGGTTTTATTGAGTTGATTTTTTTTGCAATAGATTTGTGAAAGTATCTTAATTGGTCAAAATGTAAATCCGAAATTTGAATGATTTTTATTTTGTCTTTTTCCGATTTTGAGATATCAAAGTAATTCCAGTCAATTACATATTTCTCAAACCAAAGTGAGTCCAAAAGAACTAATCCAATTGAGGCTAAAATTCCTCTTTTAATAAATTTTCTTCTTGTTAAGTTCGTGGTGCATTCAAGGCCTTAACGCAACAAAAGTTGCTAATTGGTTATGGTACAATTTAATTTTTTCTTTCCAAAAAACCTAGATTTTTCGAAGGCAT
>NZ_QJTD01000039.1 GCF_003217215.1 Winogradskyella epiphytica | reverse complement strand
AAAGTCTCTGCGTATATAATAACCTTATTCCTCTCCTTTGTTCTTTCTTATTTATAGGTCTTAATTTAGTGTTTTTATTAAAATGCTAACTTAAGCCGTATATAATTTATTGCTGGTTTATTGCTTACTTACGAAAGTCCTCGCGGACTTTCTTGGTCAGTAATTATTTACTAAATTGGTTGCTTAAAACACGCAACAAACCATATACAACAACGTTGTGCGTCATTTGAGAAAAACCCGTGAAATACATTAAACTGATTTTAATTTTACTTCTTTTTGGTTCGTGCTCAACGAATAAATCGGTAATTGGTTTATATGGAAAGTGCGAAAAAAAATATTTAGCTTGTACTCAAATTGAACTGAAATCGGACAAAACTTTTGAATATTTTATTTTTATGGATGTTGGCGGAGGAACTTTTGTCAAAGGAAATTGGGAGCAAATATCCAAAGACAGTATAAAATTAAACACATTTGAACAACCCAAAAACCCAAGTACGACTTATAGCGGAAAAGTAAATCCTGACCGAATTGGCAACGTGAAAATCACAATCCGAGATTTGGAATTACCTCTTGCAGCAGCATTTATTGTGATTAATGACCAAAACGAGGGAAAAGCGGCTGACGTGAATGGAATTGCGGAATTGAAAACTCAAGAAGTTAAGACAATTACCTATCATTATTTAGGACAAAAAGAAACTATAAAAATCGACAATCCGAATTTTAACGAAATAGAAATTATTGTAAGGGATTTGGACTTAAATGCTGTTCCAAGATTTTTGACTGATAAAATAATGATTTTAGATAATGGAAAATTGTTTTTTAACGATGGATATTCATTAAAGAAAACCAACTTGAAAAACAGACAATGGAAATAAAAAACGAACGCACAACAATGTATAACCGCAATTACGGCGGATTCGACTACGTCCGAATCCACTCGGAATTGCTAACATCAGTTCCAAACCGAAAATTAACGCATATTAACCCGTAACTGACGGTTATACGAGACCGTTGCCACCAATTTGAACAAATGAATAGAGTAAGAAAAAATATTAAAAGATTACTATCTTCAATTTTAATTCTTGCTTTAGCTATTATATGGTTCGTTCCAATCCATATAGGTTGGTACAGAGAAATGCCATATTGTATGTTCAGATTTCAAGTATTTGAATATCAACAACACGATTATAATCAAACGAATTGGAAAGATATTTTTATTAGAATGCGTCCTAATAAGTATGGTAGTTTTGATTTTCACGAAAGAGTTGGCGGTATGAAAGCCTATTTTAGATTAGAACGTTTAACTTATCAACTGACAAAAGAATGTTGTAGTTGGGAAAAAACATATATGAAATGAAATTACTCTATAAACTTTTCATAGGAGTTTTGTTTTGGGGAACTTACTTTTTACCGATATTTTCCTTTGAAAAAGCATTTAGAATATTAGATGTTGAAACTAATGATTTCTTTGGAATTTATCGTGATGGAATTTTAATTTTTAGTGTTCTATCTATTATTTTAACTTTTTTATTTCTATGGCTTTCACCTAAATTATTTCGCAAGTATCTATACAGGATAGGTATTATAATATTCTATCTTGTTTTTTACTATTTTGCGTGTACGTCAATTGCTTGGGATTACCGAATTATTTTTGGTGCGACTTGGCAATGGCCTGAAATATTTCCAGAATTAGTGAGACCTCAATGGTATTTTTATGTGTTCGGAGCTTTGGGAGTTTTATTCAACTATCAATTTTTGAAATTAACCCAAAAGAAAACGACTGAATATAAAAACTGGTGGCAACAACGTGTATAATTAATTGCTTTGGTCATTGCTTATTTGGAAAATTCCTTCGGAATTTTCACGGGTTCGTAAAAGTTTACTAATTTAGTTACTTAACCACGCAACTAACCAAGAACTGTGTTAAAAAACAAGTATTTATTAGTTTATATTTACTAAAACACTTCTATAGTTTCTGTCATATTTTAAACCTGATTTAGCTAGGGC
>NZ_QJTD01000038.1 GCF_003217215.1 Winogradskyella epiphytica | reverse complement strand
TGATAGCTTTTTTTTCGCCAGTGTTCATTTTTTATTTTCATAAGTGACTATAATTAAAGGTTTAATTTTTAGTCAACCTATTTCAGGAAAATTCATTTTTTAGCTTGTTGCCAACGGTCTCGGCTATGAGTAGTTGCGTGGTTTAGCACTTAACTTTGCAAGTACGCACCAAACTGAAAATCCGCTAGGATTTTCAGAAGTAGGTGAGAACAAGCAATTACTTATAGCCATTGTTAGCCACAGTTATTTTAATTTATTTATGTCGTTCTTGTCAAAAATTCTGTTTTCCTTAAAATGCTGTTCACAATATTTTAAATACTTTTTTGATTTCTTTTTTTCAATTCCATTGGTTATTCCAGTTCGAGCGTAAGCATAAGAAAATTCCAACTTGTATTTATCCGATTTGTTTATCATTTTTTCCAAAAATTCAAGAGCTTGTTTTGGATTGTTTTTTTTCTTTAAAAAATAACTGATATAATTATGCTCTAAATTGAAGTAAACTAAATCATGGTCATTTTCTTCTTTACTTTCTGTAATTTCGTTTAGATATTTATCGGCACTTTCAAAATCTTCAATTTCCTTTGCGAAGTAAAATAATAGATGCTTTTCAATTTTATCATCTTGTTTGCTATTATAATTAGCAAGTTTTCTAAATAAGTTCCTATCATTTTTTTCTACTGAAATTTCAATTAATGTAAAAAGGTCATCTTTAGTAAAAGAAATTGATTCTCCATATTTTTTATTTGTAGCTATATAGTCCGAAACATATTTTTCCATATCTAAATTAGATTGTGTTCCAGATAGCAATAAGTTGTTAAAGTTTTTGTAGTCTTTGTAAAGGAATTTGATAGCTGATGACATTGCTAAAGATGGAAGTTGAGTGTGAGAAGCATTAAAACCTGAAACATTTAAATTGTCGTTAATTAATTTATTCTCTTTTATTTGTTTTTCAATTTCTATTGCTAATTCCTTAAATCCATTGTCAAAATTCCCATAACCGAAAAAGATTGTTTCTTTTTGGTTTTTTAAATAATCTTTGATTTTTCTCTTGAAAAAATCGGATTCACTATTTACAGATAAAGCAATAATACCTTGAAAAGGATTGTTCTTTTGAAAAGGCAAGTTTAAAACAAAGTGTCCCGTATCTGAATGTCCAATTATGGTATTATAGCCAGTTGTATTATATTCTTTACTTATCTTGGTTACAAGTTCGTTAAACAGATAGTTTTTGAATTTTTCAGTTCCGTCAAGTAAAAAATTTTCATCTATTTCAGAGTTATATCCTAAATTGGGTTTCACTTCATTATCTCGGTTGTTATGGTATATTCCGACAATTATTGATTCTGGGATATTGTCTGTTTTAGACAATAATTTAGAATTTATTAATGCTGGTTCTAAAAGTGTATTGGCATCTAAAACGTAAACAACTGAATATTTGTTTTTCGGATTGTAGTTTGTAGGTAATGAAATAGCAATAGTTCTTTCTTGTTGTAAAATTTCTGAATAGTTTTTTTGAAGTTCAAATGAAAACTTGTAATAATCAGAATTATAGTTATCTGCCCAACCTTTGATATCATATGTAATCTGTTTCTTAAAACTGTTTAATGTACAATTTGGATTGTTTTGGAAATTGCCTGTTATACCTTCAGAATTCCAATTTCCACGTGTAAATTTAAAAGTTGCTGGATATGTTAAATTCAAATTGAGTTCTCTTTCAAAATCAGAAACTTTTTCCATTTTGATTTTTGACGGATTCCAATCTCCCAAACTTTCTTGATTTCCAACAATAAAAACTTCATCATTTTTATTTGGTACGGTAACCTTTATGTTTGTTAATTCCTGACTATATAGGTTTATCGAAGTTAAGACTATGACAATTGATAATATATTTTTCATTTTTGGTTTTAATTGTGGCTAACGGTCTCGTATAACCGTCAGTTACGGGTTAAATTAGCGATTATTTTCGGTTTAGCACTGACATTAGCAATTCCGAGTGGATTCGGACGTAGTCGAATCCGCCGTAATTGCGGTTATACATCTTAAGTTAGCATTTTAATAAAAACACTAAATTAAGACCTATAAATAAGAAAGAACAAAGGAGAGGAATAAGGTTATTATATACGCAGAGACTT
>NZ_QJTD01000037.1 GCF_003217215.1 Winogradskyella epiphytica | reverse complement strand
CGTATATAATAACCTTATTCCTCTCCTTTGTTCTTTCTTATTTATAGGTCTTAATTTAGTGTTTTTATTAAAATGCTAACTTAAGACGTATATAAAAAATAGCGGTTTAATCGCTTAAACAAAACAAAATGAACAAATTAAAGGTCAGTTATAATCCGAAAAATTAGTGCATAAAAATCCGCTACTTTTCATATACAAGACCGTTGGCAACAAGGCACTCACTCAAATCTGAAATCTATACTAATAAAAGACAAATAATTGAGAGTCCATTAATTATTATTTTAAACATATCTATGAAAACAATAAAATTATTTTTCTTAATAAGTTTTATTTACACATCAGCTAATGCACAAATTACTGAAGGTAATTGGCTTGTTGGTGGTAGCGGAAACTATTCTAGCCAAACTTTCAAATTTGATAATGGAGAAAAAGAAAAACGAGATGTAATTACCATAAAACCTAATATTGGATATTTTATAAAAGATAAGTTTGCCATAGGTGCTTCTTTGCGTTATGAAAAAATAAACAGATTTGATATATATGGAGGTGGATTATTTTCTAAATATTATTTTTTAGAAGTTGATAAGACTTTTAATTTATTCGCCCAAATTCATTATGATTACGTTAATACTGTTTCGCCTTTAGAGAGAGGAGATACAAGTATTTCATCTAGCTATTATGGAGTTAGAGTCGGGCAAGTAATATTTTTTAATAGTGTTGTAGGGCTAGAGTTTGCCATCGAATATGAAAGAGGAAATTTGGGGTCTGGTAATGTTGATAATATAAAAGCTGTTTTAGGCTTTCAAATTCATTTAGAAAAATAAATCTATTAGAATAAAATTTAATAAAATAAAGCCCAATTGCCAACACCGTATATAATTTATTGCTTGGTTCTCGCCTACTTACGAAAATCCTCGCGGATTTTCTATTCAGTTTGTATTTGCTAAATTAGGTACTTAAACACGCAACAAACCATATACGCAAACCGTTGTGGTTAATTTGAAAAATGAAAAGTCTACTAAAACAAATATCAGAGAAAGCGATTGAGTTAGCTGATTTTGAGTTTACTCAAGAGCAGACTGAAAATAAATGGTTAGGGAGTAAACCAGCTTCCGAAACTGAAATAAAACTGACCGAAAAAAGACTCGGAATTGAATTCCCAACGGACTTTAAAAAATTCTTGTCTATAACAAACGGATTTTCTGCACCAAATGATATCGAGCCGACTTTTGAGCCAACTGACAAAATTGACTATTTAAAAAACATAGATAGTTTCATAATCGAAGCTTACAGCATTGACGGAATTGAAAATATTGGAAAGGAACTGGAAAAAAGTATCCTTGTTGGCGGAATAAATGAAGAGCAATACTTTTTATTAATCCCATCCGACTTGAATAGAGGAAAATGGAAATATTGGAAGTTTGCAAATTGGCATCCTGGAGAAGAAGAACACGAAAATTTAGAAAGTTATTTTAATGAGGTATTGGAATTTATAAATGGACAACTTGAAACGGAATAAAAAACTAACCACAACAATGTATAACCGCAATTACGGCGGATTCGACTACGTCCGAATCCACTCGGAATTGCTAACGCCAGTTCTTAACTGAAAATTATTAACTTTAATCCCGTAACTGTCGGTTATACGAGACCGTTGGCATTAATTTGAAAAATGAACATAAAAGTAACCGACATAATTGACAGAGAAGCTTATGACAGAGTTGTCGAATTACTTGTGGAATATAACTTGAGTAAAACACAACAACTCAAAAATGAAATTAACAAACCGATTGAAATAATTGCTCGGAATAATAACGGAGAAATAGTAGGCGGACTTTATGGACGCTCAATTTGGGGAACATTGGAGATAAAAACTTTTGTTGTGAAAACTGAAAACCGAAATGACGGAATTGGACGAAAATTGATTTTAGAAGCAGAGAAAGAGGCTAAAACTCGGAATTGTCGCTATATAAGTTTAGACACTTTTTCATTCCAAGCACCTGAATTTTATGAAAAACTCGGTTTTAAAAAAATTGGAACGGAAACTGATTTCCCAAAAGGATTTGAAAAGTATTATTATCGAAAAGAAATATAAAAACTAATGCCAACAAAGTACTGTGGTAAAAAACAAGTAAAAAAGCATTAATTTCTCACCAAAGAACTTCTGTAACTATCCTCATATATTAGTCCAGATTTAGCAA
>NZ_QJTD01000036.1 GCF_003217215.1 Winogradskyella epiphytica | reverse complement strand
TTGCTAAATCTGGACTAATATATGAGGATAGTTACAGAAGTTCTTTGGTGAGAAATTAATGCTTTTTTACTTGTTTTTTACCACAGTACTTTGTTAGCGGTAGTTATTTTCTCATAATTTGATGTGTCAGCATTGGAAAGTAATTTGCTCGCATTTCACTTGAACATTGTATTAGTGAATATCTTGCGATATTTGAATCAAACGATTTAATGTTCGATAAAACATCTAAATCCTTTTTCAAGTGAGAAGTGAAAGCCAAAACAAAAGAGATTTTTTTATCAAATAAAACTTTAAATTCATCTAACGATAATCCATCAACACTTCTCTTTTTCTTTTTTAGCTTTTTATAAATCTTTTCCAGTATTAATTTGTCATCTGTACCTAAGGTCTTTATTAATCTTCTTGCCGAAATAATTACTTGGTTTGTCAGTTCTCTCATTTCAGATTTGAAACCATATTTAACGTGGATTAAATATAAATTTCTATTGTCGTAATGTAGTATGTCACAGAGTTCTAATCCGTCTTCTATTATAGTATCAATAACAATGTAATTCGGCACTTTGTCATAAAGTAAATTATAGTGTTTCTCTTTTTTAATTATTTGTTTATCCCAAGGTAGGTTTACGATTTTTGGTGGTGCAGAATATGTTTTTAAAACGTGCTTTGTGTTATTTTTTAAATCCTCAACAAATGAATCTCGCAAATGATACCATTTAGTATCTACTAAAAAAACTGGTTTACCATCAATCGGAAACTCTGTTGAAATATGAAATAAAAAGCTTGAAGCAACGGTTTTTTTATTGTTTTGATGGCAAGTAATTCTAACGCCTTGTATGAAAACCATAAATTTAAACCTATTATTTACTCCATATAATTCTACAGCACGATTTAAAACCGCATCATAAATTTCATTTCTGTCGGTTACTATTTTAAAAACTTTGTAGCCTCCATTTTCTGTCTTCGCTTTTAATTTATAAATATCGGCTTCATAGAATTTTTCAATATTATTTGGATTGCAAAAATCGTGTTCGAATGTTGTACCTGAATTTTGATTTCTTTTCCCCAAATTCTCTGTGTCATTAAAAATTCGCGTGATTAATTCTGGGTGTAATCTATTGGCTTTAAATGTTTCATCTGTAATTTCTTCGTAAGAACTTAGATAGTCCGATGGTACTAATTCCATTATATATCCGAGTTCAATTATAATCTTATGTAGAGTCTTAAAATCAATAGTCTTTTTAATTTGAAAAGCTCTACCTACGAAAATTTGAATTCTATCTGTTTTTTTACTTTTAAGAAATTTGAAATATAAATCTGTTGTTTCTTGGCTTAGTCTCAAATGTATTTCTTTTGGAACTTTACCAAATTTTATGAAATCTATAATTCGATAGTTATTTCTGAATTGTTCACTAAGTCCAGCTCTTGTCCCTGTAATTCCTCTTGATTTGATAGATGCAAGTTCATCCTTTTCAGGTTGCATAATTCGAGCGTAAGTTGAGAGTCCAAATGATTGGTCTATGAACGGAAGAATTATTTGATAGGCATTACCACCAATAACACAAAAAATGTGATGTTCAGTTTCTACGAAAAGTATTAGAGAAAGCTTTTGTTGGATAAAGTCTTCTCCTTTCGTAAGGCTTTTAGGCAAGAATTCTTCCCAATCAGAAACAATATCTTTCGAATTGTAGAGGTATAGGAAATAAGTAAATTCTCCTTTTGTAGTTCTTTTAAGGTTTTTAGATTTAAAATTTTGAGCAATTCCCAGTTTTTTAAATGATGTATTGATAATCTTTTGAATAATCTTTTCCGTGTCGACAATTCCTTTTATCAACCGTTTATTCTTATCAATCAAATATATTTTTGGGTTTTTTGTCAAATGCCTTTTGTTGGTTTTAATTACCGCTAACGGTTTCGGCTATGAGTAGTTGCGTGGGTTAGCACTTAACTTTGCAAGTACACAGCAAACTGAAAATCCGCGAGGATTTTCAGAAGTAGGCGAGAACAAGCAATTACTTATAGCCATTGTTAGGCAACGTTTTTATTTTCGTATTTTTTTATTCCGTCCAATTCCGCTTTTTTTTCATCACGTTCTTCTTCGATGTCATAATCATCTTGAAGTCCAAGCCAGAATTTCGCAGAATTCCCAAAATATTTACTCAAACGTAGAGCAGTATCCGCCGTTATTCTACGTCTACCTTTTATTATTTCCGAAATCCTAGTTTGCGGTATTTTTAAATCTTTAGAAAGTCTATAAGCTGAAATTTCAAGTGGCTCAAGAAATTCAAAATTCAAAACTTCTCCTGGATGTACATTTGCTAATTTTTCCATTTCTTTTGTTTTTTAATGATAGTCAATTATTTCAACTTCTCTTGCGTTTCCGTTTTCCCATTGGAATATTATCCGCCATTGTTTGTTAATTCTGATACTATAAAAATCGTTTAGTTTTCCAGTCAGTTTTTCTAGTCGGTTAGAAGGAGGAATTCTTAAATCTGCAATATCTTGTGAGTTGTTAAGCATTCTTAATTTTCTCCGTCCAACATTCTGTATTTCAATCGGCATTTTTTTGACTCGGATACCGTTCCATATTTTTTCGGTTTCTTTTGAACCAAACGATATTATCATAATAATTTTCTACGTTACTAACGCCAAAGGTAAGTAACAAATTTGTTTTGTGCAAATGTTGCCTAACGTTTATGTATAAGAATAGTTGCGGGTTTGTATGCGAGGATTTTCCGAAGGAAAATCAGACGTTACAAACACGCAACGACCTTTGATTAAGCACTAAACCGCAATTATTTTTATACGTCTTAAGTTAGCATTTTAATAAAAACACTAAATTAAGACCTATAAATAAGAAAGAACAAAGGAGAGGAATAAGGTTATTATATACGCAG
>NZ_QJTD01000035.1 GCF_003217215.1 Winogradskyella epiphytica | reverse complement strand
TTGCTAAATCTGGACTAATATATGAGGATAGTTACAGAAGTTCTTTGGTGAGAAATTAATGCTTTTTTACTTGTTTTTTACCACAGTACTTTGTTAGGGCACGTTTTTTATTCTAATTCTGATTTGTTTTTCAAGCAATATTCCTCGACTATTTTCAGCCAGTGGTCATACCAATACCAAGCTCCTTCAACACTTACTCCAAAATTTTTGTTTGGATTCTTTCCGTCCATTTTTTTCCAAAGTTGAGTATGTTTGTGCATACTGAATTTTGAAAATCCTTTTTCTTTCATTAATGTGACTATGTTTGAAGGAAGATGTTTCTTTTTTTCTTTTTCCTTAATTAAAACATATTCCTTGTTTAAGCCTTCTGCTTCAGGTGTATTCGCAGGAATAAATTCAATTACTTTATCTGCTTGTCCTTTATTATTCGCTGATTTAGGCACATATAAAACTCTATAGGAAAATCGAATATCATTATATAATTCGTCAGTAAGTTTGTCGTCAAAGTCATTAATGTAGGTAGCAATATTTTTCGGTAAATCTGTAAATTCTTTTAGCTTTTCAGTTTGTTCTTCGTTAATGGTAGAAAACTGTAATGATACAGAAAGATGTTTGTCAATTGCATATTTTTGGTCAAATAGCTTTTTGATGTATAGATTATAATTCAAACAACAAGACTGAAATCTAGCACTTAAATATTCATCAATTTTCGTTGTCATTTGATGTTCAATTTCGTGTCTCAAGCCAATAAGAAATCTTAAATTTGATGAAGTAACTTTATCAATTGGACATTCATTGTCGTTTAAACATCTTTCTAATTCCCAGTATTTATATGCACCTCTTTTAGTTCGATGATATCTTTTTCGTGTATTTACTAAATCGTGATATCTATATTCAATTTTTTTCTCACGGTAATATGCGTGAAGTAAATACATCCAAGCAATGTTAGATAAAACAATGAAACTTTCAGACTTAAACTGAATATTTGGATTATTAAAGATTTGGACAGCAGAAAGCATTGCTTCTCTTGATTTTGTCAGAAGTTCAGTTTTTACTGATTTTACTTTTCTGTTTCTTGTTGCCATTCAGTTTTTTTTTCAAATGTGCCCTAACGTGATTGTATAAGATTAGTTGCGTGTTTTAAGCACTGAAGTTAGCAAATAAATCACAGATAGAAAGTCCGCGAGGACTTTCGTAAGTAGGCTTGCACTAGCAATTAATTTTATACGTTGTTGCCCACAGTATTTTATTCAGTCAGAAATTTTGTCGTATAGTTTATTACAAAATCGGAAATAAAAGATTTTATAAATTCATCATCGTTGTATTCATCGTTTTCTTTTAATTCCGCATACAGTTTTTTATATTCTTCTGTTTTTTCAAACAGCTCAAATTGACGTTTTTTGAACTTTACAAATTCTTTATTATTATATTTTCGAGCCTCATTAAATTTTCCATTCTCAATTTCGAGAAGCCAGTATTTACTATACGTTGATGCGTAACCTTGATGAACATATTGCACCATTTTTCCGTGTGGTAAAATCAGAATTCCACTAAACCAATCGATTTTTACTTTTTCCTGTCTTGGAAAATACATTCTGTAGATTGAAACCCATTTTTCTTGAAAATTTCCATCGTCATCTCTATAACCAACTGGTCTTTTCATATCAGTTAGATATAGCTCGTTTTCGATTATCTCAAAATGACCAACATATCCACGCCAAAGTGCTGTTGATACCATATCTGGTCGATTTTCAGGATTTTTCTCAAAATATGGTTCTAATGGATTTGAGTTTAAATCGAACTCTTTTCCATTGTAAATAATCTTGTCAGGATATTGAGCTGTAATTAAACTTTCAGCTTTCGAAATCCCAATCGTCAGTACGATTAATATTATTGATAGCGTCTTTTTCATATTGTGGGCAACGGTTTTGGCTATGGTTTCGTTGCGTGAAAATCCGCAAGGATTTTCCGCCGTAAACCGAAGATAGCAAATTTGCGAGGACTTTCCGAGAGGAAAGTCAGAAGCAATGAACTATAGCCGGTGTTGTACACCGTTTTTTTATTTTCGGTTAAGTATTTGTTTAACATATTTTCTATGGTTTTCAAATCCATTTTTTTCAGGATTTTCCAAGTCAATCATTTGGTCAATTCCAGAATCGTAAATTTGCCAGTTATGTTTTTTTGATAACTCAATCAGAGCATAAAGTCCGTTTTCTCCAAATAATGAAAGCATAAAATTGCTCGAATGTTCGCTGTCGGCAAAAAAGTCAATAGTAAAATCAGTTCCGATTATTTCTCTGCGATTGTCGTCAGTTTTTATTTTGTCAAATGAACTTTCCAAAATTCCGCTAAAATCAGTTGGTTCAAGTTGGTTTTCGTCCAATTCCGCAACTGATTCTATTTTCTGTTTTGAATTAAAGAGTACAATATCCCAACTCATTATTTAGAATTTAATTGTTTTAGTTTTTTAGCAACTTTTAAATGGTCTTCAATTATTGTTGAGCCTCCCATATTTATGTTTGCGTGTTCAAGTAATAGCTTCGCAATTTTGTGTTCGTCAGCATCTTGATTAAGAAGTTTAATTATTGAAGGAACATATCCACTATACTCATCTTCAGGACCAGAATCATTAATTCCGATTGGATCCCAATCTTCCCAAAGAATTCTATCAACTTGGTTCCAAAGTTCTGTCTTTCTCATTTTTTCTCAAATGGTGTACAACGTTTTTGTATATGGTTTGTTGCGTGTTGCAAGCAACTAATTTAGTAAATAATTACCGACCAAGAAAGTCCGCGAGGACTTTCGTAAGTAGGCAATAAACCAGCAATAAACTATATACGGCTTAAGTTAGCATTTTAATAAAAACACTAAATTAAGACCTATAAATAAGAAAGAACAAAGGAGAGGAATAAGGTTATTATATACGCAGAGACTTT
>NZ_QJTD01000034.1 GCF_003217215.1 Winogradskyella epiphytica | reverse complement strand
AACTGTTCGAAATAATAGTAGGAAAGAGAGGGGATTGTCATGAAAAACGAGATCGCTGTCTCAATACACAAAATAACCTTAATCCTCTCTTTTTTTCTTTCTGATTTGATTCCTAATTTATAACTTATATTTATAATCGCTAACTTAAGATACACAAACACGTTGTGCTTAATGTAAAAAAACATTGGAAAACCTAACAAAACATATAGAAAGAATGATGAAACCTTATCGGGAAATCGAAAAGATGACTGAACCGATTAGGAAAATGCAAAAACAATTATCCGCATCAACTTTAGCAATGCAAAAAGCAGTTGAACCAGCTTTAGCAATGCAGAAATCATTAGAACAACCTCTATTAAATTTCCAAAAATCATTTGAGCACATAAACAAAATATACGCTTCGATTCCAAAATTTGAAAATCCGATTTTGGAACATTTGGACACTTTCAAAGAAATTGGAGAGAGGCTCAAAGAATATGCGGAAAGAACACCTGAATATTTCTTGCTAATTGCACAACACGGTTGGTTCATTGACTTAGAGTGTGAGTTAAATTTACCATTGAGAGTTGCGTATGAATTACAAGATGGTAAATTAGAAACTGCTAACGAATTATTAATTGAGTATTATAAAGAAAATCTTGAGCAGATATTTCAAAGTTTAATTAAACGACATCCAAACAGAAAAGAAATTTTAAATCAAATATTGGATGCTTATAAAAACGGTAGTCATAGTTTACTAATTCCAAGTGTATTAACACAAGTTGACGGAATTTGCTTTGACTTTACCAAAAGAAAATTTTTCATAAAGGAAAGAAAGAATAAATACTTGCCACAAGTTACTTCCGAATTGGAAAAATCGGCTGGAAATTTCTTGGATTTATATTTGTCACCTTTGCAAAATCAAACACCAATTATGGTTCAAGAAAAAGATATTTCAAAATTCCCTTGTCATTTAAACCGACACGAAATTTTACACGG
Source organism: Winogradskyella epiphytica (assembly GCF_003217215.1). Taxonomy (GTDB): domain Bacteria; phylum Bacteroidota; class Bacteroidia; order Flavobacteriales; family Flavobacteriaceae; genus Winogradskyella; species Winogradskyella epiphytica. Next base: position 2,127 of record NZ_QJTD01000034.1, on the reverse strand, counting down.
AATTAATGCTGATTATGGAACTGAAATTAACAGCTTGAAAGTAATATCTCTTTTAAAGTATATTTCCGATTTACTAACAGACCTCGACAGAAAAACACTAAGCACAACACCGTATAAAATTAATGGCTAGTTCTCGCCTACTTACGAAAATCCTCGCGGATTTTCTATCTGGTGTTTATTTGCTAAATTAGGTGCTTAAACACGCCACTAATCTTATACAAACCCGTTAGCTACAATTTTGCCCAACCCTCAACCTTAATTTCCTGAAATTTAGAAATTAATTTGTCATAATTAAAAATATTGTTACATTTGTATTATTCAAGTTGTTTAATACAAATAAAGTAATAATGGAAAATGACAAAAAACTAAATGAATTATTGCTTTCTTGGGAAAACACATATAAAAAAGGTCAATTGACACTTTGGATTTTTATGGCTCTTCAAGAAAGCAAAAAGTATGTTGATGAAATTAAAAATTTCATTGAAAAGAAATCGGACGGAACAATTAGTTGTGAAGAGCAAAGTCTATACAGAGCATTAAGAAAATACGAGCATATTGATGTTTTGACTTACGACTTGAAAGAAGGAAATAAAGGTCCAGACAGAAAATATTATTATTTGACAAATCTTGGTCAAGAACTTTTCAATCAATTTGTCAATAGAAATATCAAATTATTTTACTCAACCGAAATTAAAAATATTCTAAAATTAAACGAACAATGAAAACAATTACACCATATTTATTAAAATTTACATTGACTGCAACTGTACTGACCATAATTTTCAGATATTTCTTGAGTTATGGAATTGAAAATCAATTTGGGATCATAATTACAATTTCAGCAGTAACTTACGGACTACTAATGTTTGCATCGGGTTGGTATTTTGGACGAAAAGACGGAGAATATTTACCAATATATGATGTTGGATTCAGATTCCATCTAACAACTTATTTAATTCACAACGGAATATCGCTTTTATGGATTGGACTTGGATTTGGCTCGAAATATGAAAATTTGAATGTATCTATTATGGTTGCGATTTATTGGGGAATATTTCTTCTCATTCACTTTGTTTTCTTCCTCTGGGCTAGAAAAAACTCAATAAACAATCTCGACAAAGAAGACATTTTTGAATAAAAAAACTGTAGCTAACAATGTGTATAAGCAATAGCGGGTTAAGTGTTTAATTTAAAGTTAAGTACATTTTAGTCGCTACTTGCAAATTCATTTCCTTTTCGTAAATTTAGCAAATGAAATTTGCAAGTAGCTTACGTCAGTCTAAACCGAAAAGTTCGGCTTCCAAAATCCGCTACTGCTCATACACGATACCGTTGTAAACAATTATGAACGAACACGAAGACTACTTTAGAATTTCCAAAAATGGAGACATTCATACGTTGAGTGACAGAATTCCATTCAATTGGAAAGAGCTAATGATTTGGACTTCTGCTTCATTCATATTTCTGATTTGGTTTCTCGGAATTGGAGTCGGAATTTTTGTGGCGATTCTGACTTTAATCGGTTATACTCTTTACCGATTTGCCTCGTGGATTTACTACACGGAATTAAAAATTGACGAAAAAAGCGGAAAAATAACCCGATTGAAAAAAATCTTTGACCGAACTCAAAAAACGGAATTGATTGCGGAGAAATTTGACCCAAACCGATTTAAATATTCGGAATTAACTCGGAGCGGAAAAACAAAATTTTTAATGAATTATCGGACACATAAAAACAATGAATTACTAATTTTAAAAAATAAAGCGGACAAAGAACTGATTGAAAAATACATCGCTGAAAAAATAACTGTTTACAACAATGTATAACCGCAATTACGGCGGATTCGACTACGTCCGAATCCACTCGGAATTGCTAACGTCAGTTCTTAACCGAAAAATTTGCGTACTTTAATCCCGTAACTGACGGTTATACGAGACCGTTGTAGTGCATTTGAGAAAAACTGAAATATGATAAGAAACTATTGGAACGAAGAATGGAAAACTGTTGAATTTGATGATGGAATTGCCGAAGACGAACAGTTCAAAATCTCAAATTACGGGCGAATTTTAAACTGTAAAGGCGAAACCGAATTTGAAGTCAAAAAATCATATATCAACGGATATCAA
>NZ_QJTD01000033.1 GCF_003217215.1 Winogradskyella epiphytica | reverse complement strand
TCGACTACGTCCGAATCCACGCGTAATTGCTACCGTAGTTGCTTATCCGAAAAACATTAAATATAATCCCGTAACTGCGGTTATACTAAACGTTGGCAACAATTTGAGAAAACCCGTTAACTAACTCAAATTGAGATTTCACTCATTAGACCTTTTGTAGATTAAAGCATTATTATAAATTGTAAAAACAAATAAAACCTCTATAATGAAGAAAATACTTATTCTAATTTTTATAATTCCTATAGCAGTCTTGTCTCAAAATAAAAAACAAGATTTATATGTCGCTTATGATAAATGTTCGATTCATAATATCACAAAAATTTCTAACGATACACTACAATTTGAATTATATCAAATAAGATTTGGAGATAAAATAAAACCTGAAATAGAATACTCAATTGCTGAATCAGGATTTGTCAAAAAAAACATTTCATTGAGTGGAAAAACATATGGTTTTCTGTTAGTTACTTATATAAACGAAAACAAGCAAAATGAACCAGTTGAAATTAATAAAAATGAAATTGTTAACGTAATTATAGCTGAAAATATAATTCATTCAAAAAACACGGACTTTACTACTTTCTTCCAGAACTTTGAGAATATTTACATTGTTGATTTTAGCGATAAAAACAGCGAAATTAAATTAGCTAAAAAGGTAAAAATTGAATTTAATCCAACATTATGAACGGAATAAAAACTGTTGCCAACAACGTGTATAATTCATTGCTAGTTATAGTCTACTTACGAAAGTCCTCGCGGACTTTCTATCTGTGATTTATTTGCTAACTTTAGTGCTTAAACCACGCAACGAAATCATACACAAAACCGTTAGCACCAATACGAAAAAAACCAACGAATGAATAATAATATATTGAAAACATTACTATTGCTTCTACCCTTTATAAGCCAAATTTCTTTTGGACAAAGACTTACATTGAACGACATTGAAAATATTTGCAACAAATCAAATTGGGAAAGTGTCAATCAATTTCTAATGAATAAGAATTGGGAATACTATGAATCTGAAAAGGGAAATTCAGAGAAATATAGCACTATAACTTGGTCTTATGAAAAAACTTATGGAGACAAGGCTTCTGCTTGGTTTTACCTTTATACTTATGAAGGATTTCCAAATAAATTAAGTTATTCCGTTTTTAATAAGCCTTCATATTCTGCTATTCAAAATTCATTAAATTCAAAAGGTTACAAACTTCAAAATAGCGAAATTGAAAACAATGAATTAATTTCTACATATGCTAACAGCAAATTTATTTTAAAAATAACAACAGAAAAAAGAGAAAAAGATAGCTATTCAAGTTTCGATGAGAGTATTACTGCATACAGATTTTTATTAATAAAAAAGTCAAGCATTTATGACCCAGATAACGGAAAGAAAGTCGATTATTATTATGGTAATACAAAACAAGCTGAATACACAAAAGTAAATGGAGAAATTAATGGTGCTTTAAAAGTTTATTATGAAAATGGAAAACTAAAAAAGACAGGTTATTATAAAAATGGTTTAGCAGATGGAAACTTTGTAGAGTATGACGAAGAAGGTAATAAAACATTTGAATATTATCAGAGGAACGATAAAAAAAATGGAAAATTAACAGCTTACGAAGACAATAAAATATCTTATTCAACTCACTACAAAGATGATATTCAAAATGGAGAGAGAACCGAATATTATTATGATGACGAAAGCGGAAGACTATACCTAAAAGTAATTGGAACCTTATTGAATGGAGAAAAAGAAGGTAATTGGAGCTTAATCTTCATAGATAAAGAAAAAGGAGAAAGAGTTTTAACGAAAACAAATTACTCGAAAGGTCTAAAAAATGGTTATTCACAAGATATAAAAGGAGACAGTTTAATAATAGCAAACTATACAAACGGCAAATTAGACGGCAACTACAAAGTTTATTTAGATGTTACAAGAACTGTTTTTGGAGGCGTGATAGAGACTGATGTTTCAAAATTATTTTTAATATCGGAAGGAAAGTATCAAAATGATAAAAAAACAGATTATTGGAAAAACTATTCCCTAACAAAATCTTTAAGTAGTGAAGGAAACTATTTGAACGATGAAAAAACTGGCGAATGGAAAAATTACTACTCAAAATATACTAATGACGATAAACCTACTCACTATTCAGAAAAACTGTACTTGATAGAAAATTATAGAAAAGGTAAACTTAATGGTTTGTCAACACGATTTTCCTATTTGAATAAAGAGAAATACAAGTGTTCAGAATTAGACGAAAACAATAAACCAAAAGATTCCTGTACTCGAATGGTTTATCAAAAAGTTTTGCAAAAATCTAATTACAAAAACAATAAATTGAATGGTGCTTTTGAGTTAAGAGATTCATTAGACATTTTAGTAGCAAAAGGTAATTTTGCAAATGACCAAAAAATTGGTAATTGGTTTCATCGTTACGAAGATGAAGATTATGATGGTAATCCATACTTTTATTTTATGGAAGGCTCTTACGAAGACGATGAGAGAGAAGGAGAATGGATATATTATTATAAAAAAGGAGAAATCAATAAAACTATAAATTATTCAAACGGTCAATTTGATGGGAAATTCACAGAATGGAATAAACAGAAAAAGCCAAAAGAAATAAAGCGTTTTGATGATGGCAAATTTAAAGAATTAGTTGTGTATGATAGTATTGGTCAACAGCCTGAAAGAAAATTTGAAATTTTTGATGAATATTCAAATAGATATAAATGCCGATTTACACAGTACTTTCCAAGTGGAAAAATTTCGCAAGTTTACTGGTTAAAAAAAGAAAATGAAATAAGCCATAATTGGTTTGAAATTTCATTCCTATTAAAACTAAAAGATAACGACAAGTCGACAATTTATAAAGATGGAGAATATAAGAATTATGACATAAATAATAGACCTCTAATTATTGGAGAATACTTTGAAGAAAGTAAAATTGGAGATTGGGTTTACTATTACTATCCGCAAAAAGTCAAAATAGAAATCGAATATGACGACAACAGAGTAATTTCGGAAAAATACTTAGATTTAAATGATGCTATATTCTCTGGAGAGTTCTCTTATATAAACGAAGAAGATAATATCAAAGAAATTCGTAAAATTAAGAATGGATTGAGAAATGGAAATACGGAATTTATCGACATAAACACAGGAAAAAGAATTAAAAAAGTAAAATACAAAGACGGAAAAATAAAATAAGTACTGGTGCTAACAAAGTACTGTGGTAAAAAACAAGTAAAAAAGCATTAATTTCTCACCAAAGAACTTCTGTAACTATCCTCATATATTAGTCCAGATTTAGCAA
>NZ_QJTD01000032.1 GCF_003217215.1 Winogradskyella epiphytica | reverse complement strand
AACTGTTCGAAATAATAGTAGGAAAGAGAGGGGATTGTCATGAAAAACGAGATCGCTGTCTCAATACACAAAATAACCTTAATCCTCTCTTTTTTTCTTTCTGATTTGATTCCTAATTTATAACTTATATTTATAATCGCTAACTTAAGATACACAAACCCGTTGTAAGTAATTTTGACGCACATTTATGGACAATATAAAACCAACATTATTTTTCATTTTCGCAGCTTTAATTTTTTGGTTCGTTGGACCAATAATTGTGAAATTCCAATTAAGGTTTCATAAAAAGCACAATCCAAATTTGGTTGAAAAAGCACCAGGGATTTTCAAAGGAATGAAAATCTTTTTTCAAGTCTTTTCTATCATTTGTGTGTTATTTGCTTTCATTGTGCTTTTCGGAATTAAAATTTAAAATTAATGAGCAAATTGCAATTAAAGTTTGAAATTCCTAAAAATGGTTGGTTACCTACAAACTTTAAAACTTCGGACTTTGAATTGAATTTTATTACTTCAAATGTTCCCGAAAATCCGACTGACAAACTTTGTGAATCTCTGATTTTAACTCTGAACGGAATCGAAACGGAAATATGTTGGAACTTGGAGCCAGAATGTTATTTCTTTGAACTAAAACCAAACGGAAAGGGAATTGACTTTATTATCTCAAAAAGTGGTGGAATAACCAAAAAACGCAATCTGATTTATAAACTGACTGGAGATTTTAAGACTGTGCTTTTACCAATGTATCGGAGTTTAAAAAAGTTCAGCACGTTGGAATTTGATAAAATGGATTGGAAAAAAATCGACAAAACAAAACTGAATAAATTAACTGAATTAGTAACGGAAAGAAAAAACTACTTACAACACCGGCTATAGTTCATTGCTTCGGATTTTCTGCCGAAAATCCTCGCAAATTTGCTATCTTCGGTTTACGGCGGAAAATCCTAGCGGATTTTCACGCAACGAAACCATAGCCAAACCGTTGTACCCAATTTAACCGAACTCAACCCGAATGCATAGTATCGAAGAAATAAAAGAAAATTACAAAGGATTTTCAGATTCAAAAATTGAGAATATTGCTCGGAATGAGTCTAAAGGATTACGAAAAGAAGTACTCGGAATTTTAAAAGAGGAAATCGAAAAAAGAAATTTAGACGAGAGACTTATAACTTGGGTAGATGCAGAAACTAATACGTTAACTGACTTTGAAAAGCAAACGCTGATTAGAAAGATAGAAAATCTAAAATGCCCAAATTGCGGACTAAAAGAAAGCAAATTAATTGGTCAGGAATTTAACACAATCGTTTCAGTAATCCTTTTTTGTAATGATACAACCGAAAACAGAATTCTATGCTCGAATTGTGGCAGAAATAAAAAAATAAAATCGTTTCTAATAAATGTATCAGCTGGATGGTGGTCAAGACGTGGAATTTTATTAACGCCTTATACTTTGATAAAAGACACAATTAATTTCTTTTACAAAAAGAAAATTAACGATAGAATAATTGCAGAATTTATCGAACATAATAATGGAATGTTCAGATTACACGGAACTGATGATGAGACTTTGTTCGGACTAATTTCCTGGCATAATAATGATTACGAAATTCCAGAAACAGATGAGGAAAACAATAATGAATAAAAAACTGGGTACAACATTGGCTATAAGTAATTGCTCGTTCTCGCCTACTTCTGAAAATCCTCGCGGATTTTCAGTTTGGTGTGTACTTGCAAAAGTTAGTCCTAACCCACGCAACTACTCATAGCCGAGACGTTACCTGCAATTGCGGAACTCACTCAAACCCAAATTAAATGAAAATAAAAAAAGAACATTTGACTTAATTTTTATTATTGTTTCAACTGCAATATTGATAGCATTATCAGAATATGGACTTTTAGAAAAGTATATGGCTTTTGCATTAATTCCAATTTTAATTGCATATCAATTAGGACAATATTCTGAAAGAAAATTTAAGAACTAATGACTGAATTCTTAATGAAATTCACGTCGGATTTTTTAGCTCGTTTACGGAATCGAGCTCTGAATTAACAACCCAAGACCGAACTTTGTGCCGAATTAAGCAAGTTGTGGAATTACCACACAAACGGATTTGAGCAAGTTTGCGGAATTGAAAAACTGAACGGAAAAATAAGCGGAATTTTTTGCTAGTTTAGTTTATTCAATTTTTTTTAGAATTTTAAGTAAGTAAAAACGAAAAACAACAGCAGGTAACACCGTATATAGCTCATAGCTTGGTAGTTGCCTAAACGAAGTTAAGGCATATTTAGAAAGTCGCCAAATTTTTAAATTTGACGATTTCCAATAAAAAAGATAAATAGTAAAATTTAAAAATCTGGCTTGTGCTCAATCCGAAAAATAATCGCTAATTTGCACGCTACGAGCCATATACAAGACCGTTGTAACACATTTGAGCGAACCGATGAAAAACATTTTAACACTCTTATTTTTGACATTATTTTTCTCTTGTTCTAATAACGAATTTGAAAAAACAAAAGCTAAAAATATAGAATTAGAAAAGCAGATTAAATCACTGAACTCTAAATTGGATTCATTAAAAAAACTACCAAGTGTTCAATTTGAAAGTATTATTTCCAAAGATATTTCATTTGACTCATTACGAATCAAATCTACAACTGAATATATTTTACCAATAAAACAAAACGAATTAAAAACTTCCGATTCTCTTCTGACTCAAGAATATCTGAATTTCTCAAAAAAATTTCCCGAATCATATTTCTCTATGTATGCAATCGACAGAATTAGAAGTATAGGAGAAAAACAAAGAATTTTAAAAATCAATCAAATTGTTGGAAAATGGAATTGGGAAGCTCAAACAAATACTATGTTACCTTTTAAAGGTCAAAAAAACGAACAAATAGAATTTGACAAAGATAAAAATGTTCGTTTTTACAAAAATGGAAATCTAATTTCAGAGGAAAAATATGAGCTTTTAAGAAAAACTACTATGATGCATCACATAAAATTTAGTAAAAAAGGAATTTATGCAATTTCAATTAGACAAAATGGACTATTATCTTTGACAAAAGGACAAGGTTTGTGTATTGATTGCGGAACTGAAGTTTATAAAAAAACTGAATAAAAAAACGTGTTACAACAACGTGTATAGCTCATTGCGGCTGAATTCCTAATCGGAATTCATTGCAATTTGCTATCTTTCGGTCACGGCGGAAAATCATAGCTGATTTTCCGCAACGAGCCATACACAAACACGTTGTAGTGCATTTGAGAAATGAATTTTCCTGAAATAGGTTGACTAAAAATTAAACCTTTAATTATAGTCACTTATGAAAACACAAAATGAACACTGGCGAAAAAAAAGTTA
>NZ_QJTD01000031.1 GCF_003217215.1 Winogradskyella epiphytica | reverse complement strand
TTGCTAAATCTGGACTAATATATGAGGATAGTTACAGAAGTTCTTTGGTGAGAAATTAATGCTTTTTTACTTGTTTTTTACCACAGTACTTTGTTAGCAAAAGTATTTTATTTCGCTATGGTAAATCGTGTGCATTATCAAAATCTTCTTGGGTGATTAAAAATGAATAGTTATTATTATTTATGTCAAAACCACCATTTGGTAAAAAAGGGTTTCTATCGTTTGAAAAATTCAATGTACCACTTCCCTCATCATTTACAATATAGCCTTTATCATTCGAAAATCGTATAATTAACGAGTCTATATTACATTGGTTGGAAAATAAACCTCTAAAATTCTCATCATTGTAAGAACATTCTAAACCAGATTGATTTGTACTTAAATTTACATTCGATATTAAATTTCCTTCAAAATATGCCTTAATGTTAAGGTTTTCATTAGAATTATTTTGAATTTCCAAATTATAGTTATTTAAGTCTGGCTCATCAGTACAGCTAAAAAATAAAATCCCAATTAATAAAGTATAAAATATATTTTTCATAACCCATATTTTAGAATATCGTATTACAAGGGGTGCTTAAATTATTATTTCTTACATCTCTTACATAATCAAAAAGTTCATTGAGATTGTTTTCTGTGGAATTGAAATAATAGTTTCTAAGGTTATTTTCCCAACAATCAATATCTCTACAATCATCTAGAGCATTTTGTATTTGATTTAAAGTATAACCTTGAACTCCATCAACAGGTGGATCTGGTTTTAGAAAAGCATATTCAATGGATTGGTTATAATCATCAATAAGGTCTGCTACAATTGGTGTATATTCATCCATCTCAAATACTCTATCTCTTTGCCTTGTGAAATTCCAACCAATATTGTCGTTGCTTGAATCTAAATAATTAGGTTCAAGACTCAAATACCTATCATTAGTAATAATAGTTTCCACACCTTCGGCCCAGCTTTCTGTAAGTATGGCTCTATTGCAACTTCCGATATGGAAAATAGAAAACATACCAGGGTCCATTCTTTGGTGTCCTGCGTGTGTAAGCTCGTGAACTGTTGTGGCATAAATGCCGTCGCTACCTCTGTAAACGCAATTACCATTAATTTTACTACGTCTAGTTATTTTTATTCTTGATACTGGTAGCAAGGTTAAGACGTTTGCACGATGTTCTGAACTTGCACATTGTGTGTATTTAGCACTAATATTTATCCTATCTCTAGGCATACTCAAACCATATTGTGGTGCTATTCGAGTATAATAATCGAACGCAGCATTTTGAACGTAACCATAAAATTGTCTTCTCCCATAAGTATAGTGTCTTCTCCAAGCTCTACGTTTATGTGTTCTATGACCTCTATCTCTTGCATTCCAAAACCAAGAACTTGCTTTTACAGTAAAACGTCTAATATTGCCACTTCTTCTGTTTTTGAAATACAAAGCGTATTTAACTCGTTTAGTTCTTGTTCTAGATGTTTCAAAATAACCATTGCGATTAGTATGGGCTTTTCTTATAACCAACCAACCCCATTTTCTCACACGAACTCGCGCTCCCATAACACCAACGTTCTGGTTTATGGCGTCTTCTTGCACAGTTATTGTGCCGCGAGGACGCCATTTTCTTCTTCTAAACAACCTTGCTTCCCCTTCTACATCTTCATCGTTGGGTTCTAATTCGTAGTTTATTTGTACGTCCTTTACTTTAAGTCCAAGCCTTTTTACATCATCATAGCTTAATCTTTCGCTAGGGTCGTTCTGAAAGTAGGTATGTTCTTTTTTCTCATCCTCCTCTAAATTGTCAGAAATTTTTAATGCCTCTGTATTGAGGTCTTCATAAAAATCAAGTATATTTTCTTCTTTTTCTGATGGTGTTTCGCCTATTGCATCTTCACTTGTAAAATGCAGGTCTTTGAGTATTTCGTGAGGTACCTCGCTAGGTATTTGATAATCCTTTGGAACTACGGAATAGTAAAAGGTAAAAATGGTATCATTGGCCTTTGGGTCTAAATATATTGACCCTTGGTTTGCTATTTCATATTCAAATGGTTCATCAGATACAGCCAAAATTGTATCATTGACAATTTTGTTGTACTGAATGCTGTCCTGTGGTTTAAATTTCACATACAAATGGGTTTTGTTTATCGGATAATTTTTGTCAGGATGTTTTACTGCCGTTGGGTTCTTTAAAATGCTTTGGTAGGCTTCTGCCATATTTTCGACAGAGCAGGGAATTTTCTTTTGAGTGCCCAAAACTGTATATTTGTCATCTCCAGTACCTTTTTTCATATAGGATTCAGAATTAAATTCATTAGACAATTTATTCTCTGAAAATGAGTCGTCCTTCTCACAGGATGTCATAAAAGTTAGAATACTTACAAGTATTGCTAATGGTAGATTTTTTTTTCATAAGAAAAATAGGTTAATTTATTTTTTACAAATTTAGTTTTCCTTTAACAATGAACGTTAATTTTAGGTTAATATTTTTGCTAACGGTTTTGTATAAGATTAGTGGCGTGTTTAAGCACCTAATTTAGCAAGTAAATACCGGATAGAAAATCCGCGAGGATTTTCGTAAGTAGGCGAGAACTAGCCATTAATTTTATACGGTGTTGGCGTGTCGTTATTTTTTTCAGTTTCAAATTCGCAAATAATTGGTAAATGGTCACTTACTTTTAACCAATCACTAATTTTTCCAAATTCCATTTTTTTTAGTCCGTTTATAAATTCCTTACTACCAAAAACATAATCGATATGATATGGCTTTTCTAATTTTCTATGCAGGAAAAAAGTCGGTCGAGTTTCGGTTCCTTGTTCTTCTTTCCAATATTTATGATATAAACTTTCAATTCCAATTTCGTTCAGTTCAGCCACAACGTCAGAATGATTCCACCATCTGTCCCATTTGTCCCAAATCTTGTTGCTATTAAAATCTCCAATAATTAAACTCTTCTTTAAATTTGGTTTGTTGACTTGAAGATATTTCCATAATTGTCCAATATATCCAAAAGTCGGTGATTTATTGCTGTGATTCCAAACTGCTAATAGGTCAAAATCTCCATTTACAGAGCAAGGTAAAAAGTGTTTTACTTTATGGTCTTTAAAATTGTCTGACCAATTCAGTCTTTTTAGTTCTATATTTTTCTTTGCAAAAATTCCAATTCCTTTATTTTTAGTGTCTCCAATCCATAAATAATTTTCCGCCCATTCAATGTATTCTTTGTGTTTGGTTTCTGCTGGATTTTCACACTCTTGAATTATATGTATGTCAGCATTAAAGTCCGTTAAATCCTCAAACTTTTTTCTTAATGCTCCATTACAATTCCAAGTAATAATTTTCAATTTGAGTTCTGTTTTTCTAATGCACGCCAACGGTTTTGTGTATCTTAAGTTAGCGATTATAAATATAAGTTATAAATTAGGAATCAAATCAGAAAGAAAAAAAGAGAGGATTAAGGTTATTTTGTGTATTGAGACAGCGATCTCGTTTTTCATGACAATCCCCTCTCTTTCCTACTATTATTTCGAACAGTT
>NZ_QJTD01000030.1 GCF_003217215.1 Winogradskyella epiphytica | reverse complement strand
GCCCTAGCTAAATCAGGTTTAAAATATGACAGAAACTATAGAAGTGTTTTAGTAAATATAAACTAATAAATACTTGTTTTTTAACACAGTTCTTGGTTAGTTGCGTGTGCAGCAACTAATTTAGTAAACAAATACTTGCCAGAGAAAATTCCGAAGGAATTTTCCGGATAAGCTTTTGCCATAGCAATTAATTATACACCGTGTTGGCAACAGTTTTTTTATTTTTCAAGTGTTTTAGTCTACAAGCCAAGCTGAAGTGTCCTTTTCCGTATAGATGAACAGATTTCCAAAGGCATCATTTCCGAATAATACTTTTTCTGTTGTGGAAGGAATGAAAATCACGGTATCCTTTTTACTAACTTTTAGATAAATCTTAACCGAATCCGTTTTCGGCTTATAATATTTAACGAGTTCTAAATTACCCACACTATAATTTTCATTAAACTTTTTTTTATACACATAATCTCCATCATTTAAGTTTAATTCCAATTCCTGATTTGCTTTGAAATATTGTCCTTGGAAGAAAGATATTTTTTTCGAATCACAAGAACTTGCGAAAATCAAGATTAAGAGCAAAAAAATAATATTGTTTTTATATGACACTTATTGCGATTTTTTAATTGTTGCCAACGGTCTCGGCTATGAGTAGTTGCGTGGGTTAACACTTAACTTTGCAAGTACACACCAAACTGAAAATCCGCGAGGATTTTCAGAAGTAGGCGAGAAGAAGCAATTACTTATAGCCATTGTTGGCAACAGTTTTTTTATTAATTCAGTTATAGCTTTGTATTCAAATCTTGTCTTCCGACAATTGCCATTATTTCGACAATATTCTCATTTATTTTGTAATAAATACTATCAACTCCACATACGCAACGTCTGTATCCTTTTTTTATGTAATCCACTGATTCAAAGGAAAAAGGTCGCTCTGCAATAATGTCAAAATACTCAAAGAACGTTTCGAAATATTTGTCAGCTTGAGTCATTCCAAATTTTTCAACTCCATAATGGTGAATCCGAATCAAGTCGTTTTTTGCTTCGTTGGTCAATCTATATTTAGCCATTAAGCAAAGACTTTGATTGCGCTAAAATACTTTCTTTACTATCATTTGTAAATCCACTATTTTCAGCTTTTTCCAATTTTGCTCGAATCCAGTCAATTTGGACTTGCTGCTTTCGGGCCTGTCTAATCAAATCATTGACCAATTCGCTTTTGCTTGAATATTCTTTATTGTCCACTTGGGTTTTTAGCCACTCATCGTTTGGTTTTGTAAATGATATACTTTGTCTTGACATAATTTTATTGTTAATTGATGTAAATATACACCAAAATCGAATCATTTCCAAATTGTTGCCAACGGTTTTGTATATGATACGTTGCGTGTGTAAGCAACCAATTTAGCAAATAAAAACCGAATAGAAAATCCGCGAGGATTTTCGTAAGTAGGCTAGTACTAGCAATGGATTATATACGTTGTTGTAAGCAGTTTTTTTAGCAACTTATTTTATTGAATTGCATAAATATCTCCTGTATTTAATTCTCCATCTATGAATTCAGGTACAATTTTAAATTTTAACTGTCCAGTTACTCGTGGTGAATTATCTCTAATACTTTCAAAAATATGAATTAAATCTGCCTCACTATATTCTACGTTCACGACTAACTCTTTACCGTAAGTATTATAGCTATCTGAACCTGGATAGAATCCTAATATTAATGTTGGATTCATTCCGGAATCTTGGAATAAACTAGTCAATGACCATCTAATTCCTCCTGCTCTTTTTGCATTTGCATATTGTTCAATAGCAGTAATGTTTGTTTTTGTTTGAGCTAGTTTAAGTTCATCTGCTTCTGATAAATCTTGTTTTTCTTCTAGTTCGTTCTCCATAGTTTTATAAAGCTCATACATTAAATAGTTTTGCTTTTCGGTGAACATATTTGGATTTATAATCATACTATTATGTTTGGTTTAATTTTTTAATAATTATTGAATTCAGTTTTTATTCAATCATTTTAACAACTTGCTCAAAGCCATCACTTAATTGGTTATATATTTCTTGAACAATTGTTTTGTCCAAAACTTTTTTTAAAGTCAAATCAACAACTTTTCCTTTCAAGAGTTGAAACCAATTTTTCTTTCCTAGATTGAAATGGTTTTTCAAATCTTCAATTTCCTCAAATATTATTTGTTGTCCGAAACCTTGTTTCTCAAGTTTATCAAGAATATCATTCAGTTTATTATGAAGTTTGGACTCTTCTTCAACGCTAAATTCGTCCTGTGATTTTGGTTCATAAGAGTAAAATTGGTTTATATCATCTATTTCTTGGTCAATCGCAAACAATGCAATATTTCTAGTTTCGTCAAAACTACAACCAGTACAAGTTTTGGCGTGTTCAATTTTTTCTTCTACTGTCTTTTCTCGAAGAATTTTCAAAAAATCAAGCTTGTCTCTATCTCTATTGAAATCATAAAGTTTGGTAGTTAAATTCGATTTTAGAGATTCCAAAGTTCTTGCACTTTTGTAAAATCCTCTGTTGGAATTAAATTTTAAAGCTTCTTTTTCTACTATATTCATTCAATTATTATGTGTTTCTTAAATTGCTTACAACGGTCTTGTGTATGATTTCGTTGCGTGTGCTAGCCGCTAAGTTAGCAAATAAATCACAGATAGAAAGTCCGCGAGGACTTTCGTAAGTAGGCTATAACTAGCAATGAATTATACACATTGTTGTAAACAGTTTTTTAATAATATTCATATAAAACTGTACTTTCAGCTGATTGGTTTGAGCTTATTGTTATTTGTGTTGGTAAGTCAGAAGAATTAAATTCAATTGCGTAATTATACTGAAATTCGAATTGAATTCCGCCAGTTGGAAAATACGTTGTCACTTCTCGGCTTGTAGGATTATTATTGACTTCTAGTAATCCGAGTGCTGGATTGGTCAAATACTTAATGTCAGCTAGATTAGAACCAAAGTAAGCGGTTTTACCATTGTCAAATTCAGATATGTCTATTTGTGCTAGTGTTTGTCCATTATCATCTCTATAAGTTGTTGTAGATGAATTTCCATTCCCGTCAAATTCATAGCAAATTTGCTGAAAAGAATTACATTCACTATCGTAGCAACGATTTAGACAACTAAGCACTCCGTTTTCATAAAAATAATCTCTTCTCTCTATAATTTCATTGTTATTTTCGTTGTCAATTTTTATTTCAGTAATTAATTCATTCGAACCGTTGTAAGTGAAATTCACAGTTTGAACAACTTGATTATTACTCAATAAAATGCTTTCTACATATTCAACGTTTCCTTGATTGTTGTAATAGAATTTATCTTTTCGGTCTCCAGCAAAAAAATTGTAAAAATATATTTCATTTATTGAATTATTATCATTGTATTTAAATTCATAAATATGAGGTGTTGAAGTATTTTGGATTTCCATTCTTTTCAATAGTCCAGATGATTCAGGTTCTTGTTCGTTTGAGTCATCCGAAGAACAAGACACAATTAGAATTCCGATTAAAATAATTACTGTTTTTGTTATTTTTTTCATTCGTAAATTTGGTTTTTAAATTGTTTACAACGGTTTCGGCTATGAGTAGTTGCGTGGTTTAGCGGTTAACTTTGTAAGTACACACCAAACTGAAAATCCGCAAGGATTTTCAGAAGTAGGCGA
>NZ_QJTD01000029.1 GCF_003217215.1 Winogradskyella epiphytica | reverse complement strand
GTAACTTTTTTTTCGCCAGTGTTCATTTTGTGTTTTCATAAGTGACTATAATTAAAGGTTTAATTTTTAGTCAACCTATTTCAGGAAAATTCATTGGTTAAATTATGCACAACGTGTTTGTGTAAGATTAGTTGCGTGTTTAAGTATCTAATTTAGCAAATAAAAACCGAATAGAATATTCCGCAGGAATATTCGTAAGTAGGCTAGAACTAGCAATTAATTTTACACGTTGTTGGCAACTGGCTTTTATTTCCATTGTTTATTTTTAATATTCGCTCTTTTCCTTTCAAACCTTTTTTCAATATCATTCGGATAAAAAACTACTTTTCGATTTGTTACTACAATTGGCATATCTGTAAAATAATTAGGCACTATTTCAAAATCTAAATCACGAATTAGAATATCAATTTCATTAAATTCTGGATTAGATATTGTTATTTTCTCTCCAGTTCCAACGTAGAAGTAGGATATATTTTTAATAAGATTAGTGTCAAATTCAACAATTCCATTATCATTCGCAAATTTGCTCATCTCTCCGTCATTTATTTCAATTAACGTTCCTCCTAAATAATTTTCAAAGTCTCTAATTGAAATTATCACTTTGTTTTTCAAATTAGGGTTTATAATTCCTTTGTAAGATGTTATTTTGTTTTTTGGCTGATTATAAGTGTTTAATAAAATAGTATCTCCTTTGTGTTGACTCCAAGTTCCAATTCTTTTTATTTCGCCACCAACACCTAAATACGTTCTATATTCAAAGGTTTTGTCCATTTTTAATAGAATTTGAGTATAATCTTTTCCATATAATCTTGAAACTTCTTTCTTGACTGAACAAGAAATAGCGATGATGCAAATAAATACAAAAAGTAACTTGAGTTTCATTTTTTTCAGCTTGTTGCCAACGGTTTTGTGTATGATTAGTGGCGTGTTTAAGCACCTAATTTAGCAAATAAAAACCGAATAGAAAATCCGCGAGGATTTTCGTAAGTAGGCAAGAACCAGCCATTAATTATACACGGTGTTGTGGTTAGTTTTTATTGCGTTATTACTGATATTTTTCCATCTATTCCTCTTTTCCCAAATAGTCTAACTGATTCTTTTTTAGGAATAAAATCAATTTGGATAATTTCGTATTCTTTTAATATTGAGTTCAAATTTCCATCTTCATAGTTTGTCAGTTTATCATTTAAGAACAACAATGGGTTTTGTCCAAGTTCGTTATTTTGAATTTTTGTTTTAAGAAACTGTTCAAAATTGTATTTTTTTATTCCATTTTTAAATTCAAAGAAGATAGGCTGCTCAACATTAAGTTTTTCAGTTTTTATGAGGTTCCAGAATTTATTTCCCCAATTTCCAGTATCCCACTTTAATATTTTAGAATTCAGTTCCGATTCTATAAAACTTTTGTTCTTTTTTTTGTCAAGTAATATTTCTGATAGAATATAAATATCATAAGGAAATTCAGTTTTTTGTAGTTTGGATTTCAAAGTTTCATTATAGTCGGAAATGTTGATGTTATTATCTTCCAGATAGCCTAAATAATTTGCTAAATCAGAACCACCAAATGAATTAATATCATTTATTATTATTTCAGGCTTCAATTCATTATAGTCATTTATTTTACTGCTCTTGCAGTTAAATAATGATAATAAGATTGCTGTTATGTAAATTAGTTTCTTGATTTTCAATGTCTTCTGTTAAATTAACCACAACTGTTTTGTGTATGGTTAGTTGCGTGGTTAAGCAACTAAGTTAGCAAACAAATCACAGATAGAAAATTCCAGTGGAATTTTCGTAAGTCGGCAGTGACCTAGCAATTAATTATACACGGTGTTGTGCTCAGTGTTTTTTTTCAATTCCTTAAGATACTTGGCTCTGAATTCATTACTGTAGCTTAATTTCGTAAAATATTGTTTAATTAATTTTTCTATTAGTTTATTATGAATTTTTTCATATTCCTCGACATTAATCATCAATTTATATCCGTTTTTAGAATGAGGATTTGTTCCAAAATCTAATTCATGTTCATATTTTAACATCAATCTGACTTGGTTTTTCAGATACTTTAATTTCGGAAATTTTTCTATCCTTGAGTTGGATAAATTTATTAATTTGGTTAAACATTCTTCGGCATAATTTAGAACTTTTTCATCATAAGTGAAGTTTGTCACTTTTCTGCCAAACCACAAAAAATAATCAAAATCAGTTTCTATAATTTGCTTAATAGTATAGCCTTTGAATATCGAGAATTTAATTACTGTATCGAGTGAATATTTTCTTCCACGCGCAATTCCGTTGTCGTGAGTTTTATGATTCTTGAAAATCAAATTAGTCGAAGAATTAAAATCATAATTTTGAATAGATTCTTCTGTATATGGTATTTTTTCAGTTCTAAAAATCGATTTTTTCATTTCTTTTTGTTTTTCCGAGTTCGTCGCTCACATTGAGCACAACGGTCTCGTATAACCGTCAGTTACGGGTTAAAGTACGCAAATTTTTCGGTTTAGCACTGACGTTAGCAATTCCGAGTGGAATCGGACGTAGTCGAATCCGCCGTAATTGCGGTTATACATTGTTGTGGTGTCGTTTTTTTATTTTTAATAGTCAAATTTATAAGTGTTAGTTGTTTTTCCTTTTCTCCAATTTTTAAATTCAACGTTCACAATTACTTCTTGAGTTCCGTGAATTTTTTCTTTAAAATCAAAGTTTTCTTGATATGAAATTCCATATTCATTAAGGACTTTATCAATTTTATTTTTTTCAAGTTCCGCTTTTTTCTTTTCTCTTCTATATTTATTTAGTTTTGAGTAAGCAATTCCAAGGAATGAAAACCCAGCGACAATCATTCCGATTTTTACGTACCATAGAAATAAGCTATGTATATTCCAATCAGAAAAAAAGTATCCAAGAAGTATTAATAGAAAACCAATAATTATTGTGCTGTAGAAAGTCAGATGTGTTGACTTTTGGTTTCTGCGTATTATTTCTAATTCAAGATTAGCAATTTCTAATTTTTCTTGAAATTTTTTGTCAAGTGTAATTTTTGAGCAAGTATTGTTAAAATCAGGTTTTTTATTAGTCAAACTGCAAGTCAATCCTTTCTCAAGACTCGTTATTTGGTTTTCGCATAAATCACAATGTCGTGAAAAATTCATTAAAAATTTCAGTTTGGTTTTAGTCGGTTTTGATTCCAGCGTTCGTTTTGGTAAATGCACCACAACGGTTTTGTATAAGATTAGTTGCGTAGTTTAAGCACTAAATTTAGCAAATAAATCACAGATAGAAAGTCCGCGAGGACTTTCGTAAGTAGGCTAGAAGCAAGCAATTAATTTTATACGTTGTTGCCCACAGTTTTTATTCCACGTTGTAATTTCCGTTCGCCCATTTTATTGTCGGTTCAATCCATTCCTTTAAAGGTTTGAATAAAAATCCGTGTCCCATTCCTGTATTCAGTTCGATTTCTTTAAAGTGTTTTATTTCGCAGTTCGATATTTTCTTTCGTTCCAATGAAGAAACTCCAAATGGGTCGGACTTTTCGTAAATCGTTAAAATATTTCCGCAAAAATTGATTTCAGGTATATTTTGAATATCGCTATTCCTAAAACTTGCAATAAACACAAAATTCAAATCTTGATTATTTGCTAAAGTCGAAACGTATTGAGCAATATATCCACCTTTTGAAGTTCCAACCACAGTTATTTTTTTCGGCTCTGTTCCGTTTTTCATTAAACTGTCAATTTGGGCAACAATTCGGATTGCATATTCTCTTGCGTTAACGTTTCCACTCCGTTTTTCGCTTATTACTTTAAGTCCTCCTTTTTTAAATTCAGTAATAATTTCGTTGTATTCCGTCCGTCCAAATTCGGGATGCAATTCATTCAGTTCGTGTTCTTCTAAAAATCGGTTGTGAAGGAAGAAAACAAATCGGTCATCATTTTTGTTTCCGCACGCAAATAAAGTTGAGCAAAAAAGAATTCCAATTAATAGACTTATTTTCATTGATTTACGATTTTCTCAAATTGTGGGCAACGGTTTTGTATAAGATTAGTTGCGTGGTTTAAGCAACTAATTTAGCAAATACAAACCGAATAGAAAATCCGCGAGGATTTTCGTAAGTAGGC
>NZ_QJTD01000028.1 GCF_003217215.1 Winogradskyella epiphytica | reverse complement strand
AACTGTTCGAAATAATAGTAGGAAAGAGAGGGGATTGTCATGAAAAACGAGATCGCTGTCTCAATACACAAAATAACCTTAATCCTCTCTTTTTTTCTTTCTGATTTGATTCCTAATTTATAACTTATATTTATAATCGCTAACTTAAGATACACAAAACGTTACCACACATTTGCCAAAAATGACGAAAAAACAACGAAAGATATTCTATGCTATAATTTTCATTTTAGGAATTTTATTAATGATTTGGCAAATCAAAATATATCGGAATACTATAATTGACTTACCAATCTTAATCGGAATTATTCTTGTTACTGGAATTGTTGCCTTTATCGTGGACTATAAAAATTATGGAAAAACATACAACTACGAAGGAATTGGACTTTACTTTTATTCCGGAATGCAATATTTAATTGGATTTGGATTTATTGTTTGCTCAATTTTCACTCTATCGAATTACTATTTTGCTGAATCGAACACCAAAACCGAATCTTACGAAATTATTGACCGAACTTGGATACAAGGCGGAACAAAATACAGGAGGAATAAAAAACAACCTGTGTTCACAATAAACTACGAAGGAAAAAATAAAGAACTCGTTTTTAATTCAAAATACTATGAAAAAATGGAACTTTATAAAAGCGTTGAATTTGAAACGAGAGAAGGCTTATTTGGATTTAAGATACTGAAAAACAAGAAATTGAATAAATAAAAACGTGTGGTAACAACGTGTATAGCTCATTGCGGCTGAATTCCTAATCGGAATTCATTGCAATTTGCTATCTTTGGGTTACGGCGGAAAATCATAGCTGATTTTCCGCAACGAGCCATACACAAAACCGTTGTGCAACATATGAAAAAACTCATACTGACAATATTATTTTTGAATTCAATAATTGGATTTTCACAAGACAAAGAGGAAGTTCTGATTAAAGGAATTGTATTGTCAGAAGTCAACGGAAAGCCTCTTGAAAATGCTTATATAAGTTATAAATCAAGATACAGATATTCAATGACAAACGAAAAAGGAGAATTTGAATATCGATACAAAATTCGAGAAAGAGACAGTTTGGAAACTATTGAATTAACAGCTTTAGGATATGAAAATCTTGATACGATAATCCGAGTTGACAAGACAAAAGAATACGTGTTTGAATTTGTTATGAAACCAAGATTTGGGCTTAACCGAGAAAAAGCACTTGCCGACATCAAAAATGGAGAAATAAATATATTGGAATCAAGTGGAATCGCACCTGTATTTTATAAATCTGACTCAAAATTTGCGAAAAGATATAACGTCAATTTTGTTGAATATGGTTGTGAAGCAATTGCAGAGGAAAGTCTCTATGAATATAACAGAACAGTTTTCGAGTATTTGGACAAAAAATACGGAAAGAAATGGAGGAAAAAGATTCGAAAAGACATTGTTGGCCTTAATGAGGAAAATGAATAAAATACGTTGCACAACAATGTATAACCGCAATTACGGCGGATTCGACTACGTCCGAATCCACTCGGAATTGCTAACGCCAGTTCTTAACCGAAAATTATTAACTTTAATCCCGTAACTGACGGTTATACGAGACCGTTATGCACAATTAAAATAACATAAGTGAAAATAGAAGAACAGTATAATAAATTAGGGGAATCGGTAACAAGTATTCTTGGTAGTTCCTTAGCAAATTCAGACCTAACACTCTTGGCTTCGAATCATTCATTTATTATTGATTTCGATATATGGCTTGATATTCTAAAGGACAGACCCGAAAAAAGTATTTTTGAAAATGCGATTAAGGAATATCAAATATCAATTCTTAGCAACTGTCTTGGAATGTATCAACAAGCATTTATGGGATTGAGATTTTTCCTTGAACGTTCCTTGGTCGCAATTCAATTTTCTGCAAATGAAATTGAATTAAACTTATGGAAAATTGGAGAAAGAGATACATATTGGTCTGAATTAATGGATGATGATAAGGGCATTTTTTCTTCAAAATTTTGTAGAGCGTTCTTCCCTGAGATGAAAAATGAAATATCTCATTTTCAAGCAATTACTAAAAAGGTTTATCGTGAATGTTCTGAATATGTTCACGGCAATAATTCAGTAATTGATAAAATTCCAAATTCATTAGAATATTCAAAAGATATATTTGAAGAATGGAATTCTAAGGCAGACATTATAAAGAGAATTATTCTCTTCACTTTATGTTTACGATACTTAAATATCTTAAAGGAAGAAGAAATAACAAAAGTAGCTGACCCTTTAATTGAGGAGTTCAATTCTATCTCTCCAATAAAAGACATTATCACACAATAATTATGACTGAACTATTATTTAGAACCGAAGATATTCCAAATGGAGAAATTCTTGAATTGTTTGTTGAGACAGAACAAGACAGGGATGTAATAGAAAAATTAAAATCAATATCCCCAACTATTATAGTTGGCAGTCGAGGAGTAGGTAAATCTTTTCTAATGAAAGTTTCTGAACAGGAGTTAAATCAGAAATTCAACACAGATAAAATTTTACCTGTTTATTTGACTTTTACAAAAAGTTCCCTCATTCATTCAGCTGATAAAAACCAATTTTTCAATTGGATGCTTTCATTAATTTGTTCGAAAATAATTAGAGAATTAAGAAGAAAAGGGTTGTTAGCTAACCTACCTCACTCTATTAGTGTTTTGAGTGGAGGAGAATACAATGAGGAAAAACTTAGAATTGAAGATGTTGCGAAAAATTACGAAGACTCTTGGAAAAAACCAGCGGAACAAGTTGATAATAGCAGCGTCCCTACTATTGATGATTTCAAAGACGCAATTCAAGAAATTTGTGAAGATTTAGGGATAAAGCGAATTAATCTTTTAATTGATGAAGCCGCTCATATATTTAGACCTGAACAACAAAGGCAATTCTTTACCCTTTTTAGAGACTTAAGATCACCCTACATTTCGTGCAATGCTGCCGTTTACCCAGGTGTAACAGCCTTTGGTGATGTTTTTCAATATTCACAAGATGCAACATTCATTGATATCAATAGAGATATTCTATCCAGCAGCTACATTAGTAGAATGAGAGAAATTGTTGAAAAGCAAGCTGACTCCGACAGTAAACTTCTAAACCAAATTTCAAAGAATAGAAACAACTTTGAAATATTGGCATTTGCAGCTTCCGGGAACCCAAGGTTTTTATTAAAAAGTATTTCGAGAACTCCGAAAATGAGTTCTCAGCAATTAAATGAAACAATCAGAGAATTTTATAAAATTGAATTACTTGCAGAACACTCCAATTTAAGTGAAAAGTATCCGGGTCAAAAAGGACTTATTGATTGGGGTAGAAATTTCATTGAAAATATAGTACTCCCCGAATTACAACGTAAAAACACTAGTTACGTAGTCAATAATAAACCAACCTCTTGTTTTATTTGGTTACATAAGGATGCACCACATACGGTTAAAGAATCCTTTCGATTATTAGAATATACTGGAATAATTCAAGAGCATTCAAAAGGAATCAAAGCAACCAAAGCTGAAATTGGGACAAGATATCTTGTCAATTTAGGATGTATATTCTCACAAGAATCTGCCCCCTCAAATTCTTCTTTGCCTATAGCCCGAAATATTACCTCAAAAAGAATGACTGAATATGGTATGAATAATTCTAATTTTCAAAATCTAATAAATGAGATACCTGATTTCAAAGAGAGTGATATGACAGAAATTTTGGAGAAAGAATTAAATAAATCTATAGATGTTCTTGATTTATCCTATTGGATAAAGGCTAAATTGAGAGAAATGAATATTAGTTGTGTTAAAGATATTTTGAATACAACTGAAGCCAATTTAAAAAAAGCATACTATGTTGGTGATAAAAGAGCTCGATTAGTCAAGAGTGCCGCAACAGCCTCAGTTTATGAATATTTGAATGGATAAAAGTGCATAACAACGTATATAAAAAATAGCGGAATAAATGCTTATACAAAAGATGAATAATAAAATAAAGGTCAGTTATAATCCGAAATATTAGTGCTTAAAACCCGCTACTTTTCATATACAAGACCGTTGTACACAATTTAAAACATGAATTTTCCTGAAATAGGTTGACTAAAAATTAAACCTTTAATTATAGTCACTTATGAAAATAAAAAATGAACACTGGCGAAAAAAAAGCTATCA
>NZ_QJTD01000027.1 GCF_003217215.1 Winogradskyella epiphytica | reverse complement strand
TATCGTTTCAAGGTAAAATGGGCTTTAAATTCTTTGCGTTCACCGGTTAGAGGTTCGTCGTATTCTACTGTAAACCAGTAATCACTCGTTGGCATACTATTGCCATTAAACGTTCCGTCCCATCCTTCGCCAGTTGGACTGAGTTGTTTTAACAACTTTCCGTATCGGTCAAATATATAAATTTTTGCATTAGCACCAATACCTTCAATGTTCCAAGTGTCATTATTTCCGTCTCCGTTTGGTGTAAAATATAATGGGTAATCTAATACAAATACAGTCTCCGTGGTTAATCCACAACCGTTTCGATCTCTAGCGGTGATGTAATGACTTCCTGCGGATACATTGCTAAATACACCTTCATCTTGCCATGGACCGCCATCTAAACTGTATTCAAATACGCCGCCTATGCCTCCTACTCCTGTAGCCACTGCTTCTATAACGTTGTTATCTCCAAAAGCTTGTGTTACCACACTCACTTGTAACGATGGTGGCTCACTTTCTATAACTTCTGTAGTGTCTTCATTAGTACAACTCGTCACTGTAGAGGTGCTGATATCGGTTACAAAAACATGATAACTACCTCCTTGAGTTGGCATAATACTCGGTCCATTCTCACCCACAAGCTCAGCGCCATTATAACTCCACACGAAGGTATAATCTCCAGCTGCTAAGCCGGTATCTATGACTAATGGTTCTAAAGCTTCAGTGCCATTGGTATTTAAACATAGCGTATAACTATCTGCTAAATCAAAGTTTGGTAATGGGTTAACTTGTAAGGTTAGCTCAGCCACTTCATAACAGATAGAGCTATCTGCTCCTGTCCCATCCGGCGTATCATTATCTACGCGTGCATAAATCACTTGTGGGTTCACCACATTCTCATATAAGGTTGGTAATGGATTGGTATAAAGATTAGCATCTTCTTCGGTTGCATAATAGGTCACAATGTAATTAGCGGCATCTTGACCGTCTAAGATGTCATCGTCCATAGTGGTTAAATCAAATTGTACACTATCATTAGATGGATCACCATCAATCTCCATCTCATCATCACATAATTCGTACACAATAGGCTCCATATCTGGGTTCGCTTGTGCAGCTTCATGCACCTCGATATTAAAGCTCTGTGTACTGATGGAACAACCGGTCTCATTATTGGTAATCCTTACAAAGATTTGTTGTGGGTTAGTGGTGTTTATATAAGGACTTACTAATCCATTAGCCCCGCCTTCGGCATCTGCAAGTGTCGCATGATAGCTCACGGTAAATAATGTCGGGTCTTGTCCGTTTAGTACTTCTTCATTTTTTGTACTTAAATCAAAACTATCAATCCCATCAGTGAAAAGCTCACATTGAATCATATCGGTTACCGCTACCACCTCTGGTAATGGATGAACCACTATCGTAAAGTCGACTAACTCATAACAGCCTGTAGCATTATTAGTCACTCTTACATAGATTTCTTGTTGTGGTGTTTCAATATTGGTATACTGCGTTGGGTCTGGTATGGCGTTAGTACCTAAGTTAGCAGCATTCAAGGTCTCATAATAACTTGCTGTTACTCCGGCTTCACCATTAAGAATAAGCACTTCATTCTCTGTAAGGTCAAACACTTCTACACCATCTCCTGTATTTACATCATCACATAATTCTATATTAGGTAACAACTCGCTTGGCGTTGGTGTTGGGTTGGGCAATACTCGAATTGTAAGTGTTACAAAGTCTACACAACCTGTATTGGTATCTGTAACCACTGCATAAAGGGTTTGAGGGTTAGCATCTAATCCGTTTACCGATGTGTTCGTGTATTGTGTTGGGTCTTCTATCGCGTTCTGTTGTGCTTGCGCATCGGCATTTGTTTCATAGTAAGCGACTGACCAACTTCCGTTACCTCCTGTAATCTCATTATCTTTCACAGTAAGGTCAAAGACCGTGATTTCGTCTCCTGGTGTTTCACCAAGATCATCACAAACACTTAACTGTGTAGGCTGTACTGCTACTGGTGGCAAGGATACCATCAGTTCAAACTCTCCAGTGTCATAACATCCCGTGCTTGGATCGTAGAGACGCACATAAATGGTTTGTGGGTTTCCAGTATTGGTGTAGTTCCCTACATTGATAATTGGGTTTGTTCCACTATCGGCATTGGCTGCACTTACATGATAAGTCAATTGTACCTCTGTTGGATTCTGACCGTTTAAAATCTCTTCATCCTTAGTGGTTAAGTCAAACTGAGCAATGCCATCATTATCGGTATCACATATTGTATAAGGCTCTATGGCTGTTGGCACTTCTGGTGCTGGGTTCACAATAAGCTCTAATCGATTAGTTGTTAAACTGTAGCAACCGGTTAAGGTATTCTCTGAACGTACAAAGATGAACTGATGATGAGCTACAATATTTGTATATAATCCAGTAATTGCATTGTTGCCTTGTTCTGCATCTGCTAATGTTTCGTGATAAGTGATAGCCACGTTTGGCTCTCCGTTAGTAATCTCTATCGTGCGTTGTTCTAAATCGAACTCTGCAAATCCATCATTATCATCATCACAAACCTCTATTGGAGTTGGATTCGGTTCTGGTGATGGAATAGGATCCACTCTCAGTGTAATGGTCACCGTATTATAACAGCCCGTTACGTCGTTTTCTGCTCTTACAAAAATGGTCTGAGCATTGATAGTGTTCACATAAGGACTTGAAATTGGGGCCGTCGCATTATCAGCGTCTAATTGCGTTTCGTAATACGTTAACGTAATTCCTGTTTGTCCGTTTAAGATCTCCTCATTAGCATCTTCTAAAGTGAAAGGCTCTTTCTCATCTCCTGGGTTATTGACATCACAAAGTTCTAATGGGGCTGGTGTTACCAAAACTGGTAAAGCGTTTACAATAAGCTCTAAGCTAATTGTCTTATAACAACCCTCGGTCGTGTTATCCTCTACACGTATCCAAATCGTTTGGTTAAATGCCACTGTATTGGTAAAAGCTGTTGGATTTGCGATAGGGCTAGTTGCCGTTTCTGCATCATCTTCACTCAAATAGTAGCTTACCATATACTGTGCTGGGTCTTGACCATTAAGCACCTCGTCATTTTTTAAGGTAAGATTAAATTCAGCATAGCCATCGGCTGAGATATCATCACAAACCTCTAATGGTGTTGGCTCAATGAGTTGTGGTGTCGGTTCTACGATTAACTGTAGTTCTACAATAGTAGCACAGTCGGTAGCGATGGTGCTACTCTCTACTCTTGCATAAAGTGTTTGTGTATTCACTACGATATTCGAATAGCTTACTGTAGTATCTACAGCATCTACACCATTTAGAGCATTGACCATCGTTTCATGGTAAGTCACCTCTAATCCTGGGGCGCCGCCTGTAATCTCGGCATCGGCATCAGTCAATGTAAACTCGCCAAAACCATCGTTATCTGGATCACAGTAATACAACGGTTGTGGGGTATTAGCTATAGGAGCTTGTTGTACGATAAGTTCTAAACTTGTAGTTGTGTAACATCCTGTATTCGTATCCTCTACACGTACAAAAATGATTTGTCCATTACTTGTATTGGTGTAAAGCGTTGGTAAAGCATTGGCATCTGATCCTGCTTCCGCCTCTGCTAAGGTCTCATAGTAACGTACAGCGTATCCTGGGTTACCTCCTGTAATTTCACCATTCTTCAAACTTAAGTCCATCTGCGTTAATCCGTCTGGAGTCCCATCGTCACATACCTCTAATGGGCTTGGATCTATGGCCGTTGGTAAGGCATGTACAATAAGATCAAAAGTGGTGGTTCCGTAACAATCGGGATACGTAGGATCCTCTACTCTTACATAAATCGTTTGTTGGTTTGCCGTTGTGTTTGTATAGGTTGAAGGCAAGCTATTTGCACCGGTATTCGCATCGTCTTGAGAGTCATGGAAAGTCACCTCATAAATATTAGAATCCTGACCTCCTAAAATAACGCCTTCTTGACTGCCTAAATCAAAACTCGCAAAACCATCGCCACTCACATCATCACAAGTTTCTAAGTTGTTTGGCGCTGTGGCTAAGGCTCTGGTATTCACTATGAGGTCAAATACCGCATTTGGTGAGAAATTATAACAGTTAGCATCTGCCACACTTTCTACTCTTACGAAAATAGGTTGTGGATTAACGGTATTGGTATAGTTTAATGGTAAAGCACCATCTCCTAAATCAGCCTCCGCCGCACTTAAGTGATAAGTTACCGTGAAGTCTGCTGCTGATTGCCCGCCTAAAATCGAAGCCGTTTGAGCACTTAAATCGAAACTCTCGAAGCCGTCGTTGCTGTTGTCATCGCATAACTCCATGT
>NZ_QJTD01000026.1 GCF_003217215.1 Winogradskyella epiphytica | reverse complement strand
TTGTTTGGCATATTCACAGATCTGTTTAGCATCGCTCTTATCGGTTTTGATTTTAGACAATTTCATCTGTATAAAGCGTTTTACTGCTAAAGGATGCAATCTCAAGGTTTCCTCTCTATTCTGTTATTTTTTGCATTAATAAAATTATGCTGGAATTTTAAACTGAGCGTATAAAACATTACGCTTGACTTTTCACTCATACGGAACATTACGTTGGAATTCTTACTCAAACGGAATTTTACGCTCGAATTTAGGCTTACCCAAGTTCGGTTCTTCGATTCGAAAATATAGCAATCCTCAACTTTTGGCTGATAAGCGGAATGTCAAAACGTACGGCTGAACTTTATGAAAAATGGAATCGTATTACTCTTGATCTAAAAACAAAACGATAAAAAAAACGGAATAATAAATCGGAGAATTTTTAAGATTTTTAAGTATAAAAAAAAGTTTGAATTACATAACTCACGAATAATTTATGCAAGAATACGAGGTTGAAAATTAAAAAACGGCAGCTAACAA
This sequence comes from Winogradskyella epiphytica, assembly GCF_003217215.1. GTDB lineage: Bacteria > Bacteroidota > Bacteroidia > Flavobacteriales > Flavobacteriaceae > Winogradskyella > Winogradskyella epiphytica. The sequence goes on along the minus strand of NZ_QJTD01000026.1, from coordinate 3,840 downwards.
TGCATATAATTCATAGCTGCTTCTCGCCTACTCACGAAAAACCTCGCGGTTTTTCTATTTCGGTTATTATTTGCTAACTTACTCGCTGAAACAACGCTACAAATCATATACTAAACCGTTGCCAGTAATTTGAAAAAAAATAATGCGAATAAAATCAATACAACTAAAAGATTTTAAAACATATGAAAAAATCAAAATTAATTGTGATTCAAGTTTTAATGTAATAATTGGCCCAAATAATATTGGTAAATCTACGATAATAGAAGCTATACTACTTTGGGAAGAGTGCTTAAAACTATTTATTCAGGGTAGAAATAACAAAAAGCTTTATATAGGCACAAAAGACAGATATTTAGGATTTTCTAACCTTTATTTCCTAAGAATTTCCAATGATTCGGATTTATTTTTTAGCAATAAAAAATCAACTTCAGTTTGTTTAAACTTAGAGAATGGAGATGAAAATTATACTCTTAAATTTAATATTGGAAAACCAGAAAGCATTAAAGATTCTTATTTCAAAGTAAATTACAAAGATTCTTGTACTGATTTCGAAAAATTATCAGATTTTCTTAATCAAGAGAATTTGAACTATACCAATATATTTTATACATATCAAACAAAACCAATTTCTCAAATAGTAAAAAATGAACCATTTTATAATAATGGACAGATTCTAAAAAAAATATCATTAGGTAAGTCTCACGAATTAATAAGAAACAAAATTTTAAAGAGTAAAACTCGGAATAATACTATTGTAACAGAAAAGTTTAAATATTTAGAAACCAAATTAAAAAACATTCTTGAAGCTGACTTTCAAATTAAATGGAAAAACAATAACCTAACTGATGATGAATATGTAAAAATATCAATAAAACCACCTTTCACAAAAGAAGTTGATATATCACTTATGGGAAGTGGCTTTTTACAAATTCTAGAGATTTTTTCAACTCTTCAATTTATTAGTAACAGACAAAATTGTTTAAATGTAATTCTAATTGATGAACCAGATTCTCACATACATTCTAACTTACAAGTAAATTTATTAAATGAGCTACTGAATGAACAGAATATTCAAGTTTTTATTATTACTCACAATGAAAATTTAATAGATAGTGTTTCTGAGAAAGGTAACATTCTGTTTATTAACGAACAAATTAAAAAACTTGGTGAAGTCAATAAGTCTTCAAAAGAAACATTTGACTTTATTAAGAATGAATTATCAGCTAAGCTTCTAGATATTAATAAAAAACAAGGTATCAAAAACTATATAATATCAGAAGATGAAAATATAGAACTTATAAAATCATATTTTGAAATTCACGGTTATAAGAACAATGAAACTGAATACATATCATATTTTGGTTGCGACACAATTGGATCTGCTTTGGTTATTGGTAATTATATCAAAAATTTAAGTTCAGACTCTAAAATTATTATCCACAGAGATAAAGATTATTTAGACGAAGAAACAATACAAAAAATTAAAGAAAAAGTTGAAAATAAAGGTTTTACTTTTTTTACTACAAAAGGAGTAGATATAGAGAGTAACTTTATCGATTCTCAACACATAAACTGCCTTTATCCTGAATTAAGTATAGATGATATAAATAACTTAATTGATGAAGCAACAAATGAAACTGAAAGAGACTCAATTGACCGTATTTTAAAACGATATGCATTAAAGAAAGAGTCTGGTATAAAATTATTAGATATGTATAACGAGAATAAAGAAAGGTATCGTTATGGTAAAAAAGTTTTTAGTCGTTTAAAAGGGAAAATTCAACCATTAATTGGTGAAAACCCAAACTTATTAAGAGAAACTGAGTTTCTAATCAATGATGATTTAAAACTAGAAACTGAAATTGTTGAATAAAAACTACTGGCAACAATGGCTATAAGTAATTGCTTGTTCTCGCCTACTTCTGAAAATCCTCGCGGATTTTCAGTTTGGTGTGTACTTGCAAAATTAAGTGCTAAATCACGCAACTACTCATAGCCAAAGCCGTTGCCAACCATTATACAAAAATTGCGAATGAAAGAATATTTCCAACTTCAATTTAAAATGCTAAACAGAAAAATGATTGATTTCGGAATGCCACTTTTGATTGGATATACACTTTTACCATTTATTTTTATTTTGCTGACTAATTATCTATTTGAAAAAACAGAGTTTGCAAATTATGCTTATGGATTATTGGCAATAAGTTTCGTTTCAAAATTAAGTGAACCTAAAAGAAATGATTTTTTAAAATCTATCTTCAATAAAGACAAGTATAGAAAGTTAAGAATAACAGAAAATCTTATCTATTGTTTGCCTTTTACTCTTTATTTAATTTATCAAAAACAATTTATCTTTTCTGCTATATTAAATTTGTTTATAATATTTATCACGCTGTTCAATTTTAGTACAAATCTAAATGTAACAATACCAACACCATTTAACAAAAAACCATTTGAATTTACAGTTGGCTTTAGAAAGACTTTTTATGTTTTTCCAATAGCTTATTTCTTAACATATATTTCTGTATCAGTTGGAAATTTTAATCTTGGTGTTTTTTCTATGCTATTGATTGCATTAACTTGCTTTTCATATTATTCAAAAATAGAAAACGAATATTTTGTCTGGAATTACAATTTATCGTCTAAAGAATTTTTAATAGAAAAAACGAAAACGTGCTTAATATATTTTACATTTTTAAGCTTACCAATCATAATAGCTTTAAGTATTTCATTCTTTAGAGAAATCGATATTTTAATTGTACTTCTTCTGTTGTGCTATGCTTATCTCACGACAATAATTTTTGCTAAATATTCGTCTTTCCCGAACGAAATGAATATGTCTCAAGGAATTTTAATTGCAATAAGTTTTATGTTTCCACCAATACTTTTAATATTTATTCCTCTCTTTTATTCCCAATCAATTAAAAAGTTAAATACCATTTTAAATGATTAAAATTGAAAAACTATCTAAGTTTTATGGTAAAAAACAAGTTTTAAATTCAATAGATTTAGAATTTAAAAAAGGTAAAGTATATGGAATTGTTGGAGAAAATGGAGCAGGAAAAACAACTCTATTTAGATGTATTTCAGGACTTGAAAACTTTAAAGGAAATATCTCATCCGACTATGCTAAATTAAAAGACCATTTAGGACTTTTATTAACAGAACCATACTTTTTCTCAAAAATTACCGGAAAAGAGTATATACAATTACTTGCCAATGCAAGACAAACGGAACTAACAAATATTGAGGACAAAAACATATTTGATTTACCGCTAAATCAATATGCTTCAACATACTCGACTGGAATGAAAAAGAAATTGGCTTTAACTGCCATACTTTTACAGGAAAATAATGTATTTATTCTTGACGAGCCTTTCAATGGTGTCGATATACAAAGTAATTTAATAATAACTGAAATAATAAAAAGATTTAAAAAATTAGAGAAAACAGTAATTATTTCATCTCATATTTTTTCAACTTTAGCGAATACTTGTGATGAAATTTTTTTAATGAAAAACGGAAAAATTCTAAAGAAAGTAGATCAAGATGATTTTAATATTCTGGAAAAGGAAATGAAAGAATTTACAATCGGAAATAGAATTGACAAACTTGAATTAAAATAAATAACGGTTGGCAACACCGTGTATAATTAATTGCTGGTTTTAGCCAATTTGCGAAAGTCCTCGCGGACTTTCTATCTGTATTTATTTACTAACTTTAGTGCTCAAAACACGCAACTAATCAAGAACTGTGTTAAAAAACAAGTATTTATTAGTTTATATTTACTAAAACACTTCTATAGTTTCTGTCATATTTTAAACCTGATTTAGCTAGGGC
>NZ_QJTD01000025.1 GCF_003217215.1 Winogradskyella epiphytica | reverse complement strand
CAAACTATTTTTTTTGCCTTCTAAACGGCTGAAAAAAATCTTTTGAACGGTATAAATTAACCTAAAAAAAGGTCAACCTATATCAGTATAATACAAGACGTTTCCAAAAGCAACTTTAGGAACTTTGATTCAACAAAAGAGTTAAAAGAAACGGTCATAAGAATGACATTTTTGAGTCCCTTGTCAGCAGGACGGAACAAACTAACCATAAAATAGTTCCTAAAGTTTTCGTCCTAAATGGTATTTAAAAAATACAAAAGGAACATATTTAAAATTATGAAAAAATTATTTTCAATGCTTTCTATTTTGAGCATATCATTATCAGTTGTATTATTTTCTTGCGAAAGTGATGAAGCAATCCAAAATGTAGACAACCAAGAAACAAACATTGTTTCTGAGATTAATGCTAAATCTGGTCCAGTAAAATTTAAGGTATACTTTGCCACTTGGGATGAATGGGGAAGGTCGAGTAAAGACTGCAAAGGCTGGGGTTTATGTAACTATACCTCTTGTTGGTTTTGTTGTATAGACGAGAATGAGGACATTGTTGATTGTAACACAAGTCAAAGTGTTGATAATTCTGGAACCATAACTATTAATCCTATCACAAATTTAGGACATCTAGTAATTGAATTAAACCCTTCAGTTACAATTCAAAATGATGCCATTGTTAACCAAAAAACATTTTACATAGATAATGATATTATTACGACTGATGCAATTGTTCATAAAGGTGATTATTCATTTGATTCAAGTATAGGTTTATTTGGTGGCTATAGTATAGATGTAACTCAACTTAAATAATATTAAAATAAAAGGCATAACCTAAACAGGTTATGTCTTTTTTTAATTAAATATATATATGAAAAATAAATATATAATTACGATTATTCTATTAAATATGCTTTTTTTAAATACTTCTTGCGGAATTAAAGGTGGCTTCCAAGGATTGTATAGTTATTATAACAAATCAAAAAAAATCAATCCAAACTTATTTATTATTCCTGACCCATTAAAAACTATATGTGAATTAACTAAAAGTGACACAGCTAAAGTCTATCTAATTAATGGAAAAGACTTAAAAAAATGTTTGGACAAGAAACAAGACGTAATAGTTTATATTTGGGGTCCTAAATGCAAAAGTAAAATATGCTACCCTCTTGATATATTGCAAGAAATGTGCAATGAAAATAATATTGAACTATATATTGTTGCAGAATATTATGATGTCAAATTAATGGAGATTAATTATAACATTGAAAATCCAATTTTTGGTATTAATACCAAATATTACGATTCAAATTTAACTTCTAAATATCTTACTGAATTCATAAAAGATTTAACATTGCAAGACAACATTGAAAATAGGTTTTTTCATTTTAAACAAGGTAATTTCATAAATTCATTTGAATCTATTGAAAACTCTATTGAATCTATAAGAGGTAAAACTAATAAGAACATTTATCAAAATTAATTTATAAGCATTATATTTATTAAAAAATCTATAAATTGAGTTTCTGAGTTATTATAGCAGTATTAAAAACAAAAAAACTACTGCCAACAACGTGTATAAAACATAGCTATTATAGGCTTTACGAGAGGTTTTTATATATTTACAAAGTACGCCAAATTTTTAATTTGGTTATATTTATAAAAGAAAATTAAACATAAAAATTAAAAATTCGGCTCGTGAATAATCCGAAAAGTTAGTATCTATTTATACGCTACGTTTCATACACAAGACCGTTGTGCAACATTTGACAAAAAATTGAACTTTAAAACCTAAAATAACCCTAAATGAAAAAAAACCTACTGATTTTAATTTTTGGACTGATTATGACTTTCTGTTATTCTCAAGAAAAAATTGACATTAAAGAAGAAAAATTTAAACAACAAATTGATACTATCGTTGAAGAATTAAAATTTAACTACGAATATGATCAAGCATTAAGAGAATATATAATTTACAAAACTTTTGATAAGTCTATTACGGACAGTATCGAAAACCTGGAAAATGAAAAAGACCGACTAAATTATATTTTTTCGACAAATTTTAAATCGGACTTAGCTAAAAGAATATGGAAAGAATTTATTCATCCTTCTGATGACAAGTTTACAGAAAGATTAATTGCAATAAGCGATTCTGTAGGTTATCCAAGTCTAAAAAGAATAAAAAAATATTACGATTCAGAACTTCCAGAAGAATTTAATCCGACAATATTTTTTGTTCATTCACAAGAAAAATATTGGGAAAAAATCAATGAAATTGCAGAGAGAGAATTTAAAAATGGAAATATGGGGAAATGTGATTATGGCTATATTCGTTGGCATACTTCAGGCAGAAAAGAAAATAAATATTTAGACGAAAACGGAATAAAATATGGCGCTAATTCTAAAGGTCGTGCTGTATATATTCAGACCTGTGAAGATAAATAAAAACGTTGCACAACAATGTATAACCGCAATTACGACGGATTCGACTACGTCCGAATCCACTCGGAATTGCGAGTGTCAGTGCTTAACCGAAAAATAGTAACTTAAAACCCGTAACTGACGGTTATACGAGACCGTTGGCAATAATTATGAAAAACACATTTTACATATTTGCAATCATCATTTTATTCACCTCTTGTAAAGAAGAAAAAAGAGTGATTGAAAAAATTGATTTTGAAAAAAAATATAAATTTTCATCTGAAATAGAGAATGATGTTGAAAAAGATACTGTTCCTTGGAAGCATCAAATTTCAGCTTCTAACTATGCTTTAAAAGGAGATTATAAAAATGCCTTAATTCAATGGGATTTGGCAATGGGAACAAGAGAAGAAAACTTTTCAAAATCCCAAATAGATTCTATTAATCAGAAGTATTCGAAAATTAAAGCAAGTGAGTATATTATAGAAAAAGCAAAGGAGAATCAAGTAATAATTATCAATGAAGCTCACCACAATTCGTTTCATCGAGTATTTACAAAATCACTTCTTCAAAATCTATTTGAAAATGGGTATAAAAATTTAGGACTTGAGGCATTAAAAAATAATGATAGTATAATTTCAGCTCTTAATCAAAGAAAATACCCAACTCAACAAATGGGTGTGTATATTAATGACCCTCAATTTGGCAATTTAGTTAGAGATGCTCTTGAAATTGGATATGAACTATTTGCTTATGAAAATATGGGGAAAGGAAGTGGGAAACCAAGAGAGATTGCACAAGCAAAAAATATTGAGAATGTAATCAATTCCAAACCGAATGAAAAATTCTTAATCCATTGTGGTTATGACCACGCTTTAGAAGGAACCCATAAATCTTGGGAAAAAGCGATGGCAGGAAGATTAACGGAATATACAAACATAGACCCTTTGACTATAAATCAAGTAGTTTACAGTGAGAAAAGTAAACCTGAATATAATCATCCACTTTTGAAAGCATTAGACATTAAAGAATCGTCAGTAATTATTGATAAAGACAATAAACCATTAAGATATGAGCGTGGAGAGGCTTGGACTGATATAGCTGTTCTTCACCCGAATACAAAATATATTGATGATAGACCTAATTGGCTATTTGAAAATGGAAATAAAAACATTTCTATTTCATTAACTGATATTCAAATTGAATTTCCAGTTAAGGTCTTAGCTTTTAAAAAAGGGGAAGATATAAATTTAGCTGTTCCAATTGATATTACAGAAGTTGAAAGTAAAAAAGATAATTGTAATCTCGGATTGAAAAAAGGAGTTTATGTGATTGTAGTTACAAATGAAAAACAGTCTTTTAAATTTGACCAAAAAGTAAAATAACTATTGCCAACAACGGCTATAGTTCATTGCTGCTGACTTTCCTCGCGGAAAGTCCTCGCAAATTTGCTATCTTCGGTTTTCGGCGGAAAATCCTTGCGGATTTTCACGCAACGAAACCATAGCCAAAACCGTTGCCATTCATTGCGGAACACACTCTAAATCTGAAAATCTGAATTTAAAAACAACTCGTTATTATGAAAAAATTTATTCTAATTATCATTGCTTTATTTTGGATTTCAAGTTTAGCGGTTTTAATAATTTCATTAACTGATTTATATCCAGAAAATATTTTTAAAGAACATCGCCTAATTGTTGGAATCGGATTTATTACAATAACTGGACTTTTAAAACCAATTTATAATTCAGTAATCAAAGAAAATAAATAATCGGATTTTGAGCCAGTTTGTGAAAACAGAACTGTGCGCTGAATTTAGTATGTTTCGGATTTTATCACTCAAACGGATTTCAAAAAGTTTGCGGAACTGAAAAACGACTGACCAAAATTGTAAGAAAAAAACAACGAAATGGCAACACCGTGTAAAAATAATTGCTTGGTTCTTACCTACTCGCAAAATCCTACGGATTTTCCTCTGGTTCGTTCCTTTTTAGTAAGTTAGTTGCTTGCACACGCAACTATCCTTACACAAACACGTTAGCTGTAATTAAAATGAGCATCCTCCGAATTCAATAACTTAACGCAACAAATCAAAATTTTAGATTTGTTGTATGAATACAAAAAAGCATAAACGATTATCACTTAAGGAACGTGTTA
>NZ_QJTD01000024.1 GCF_003217215.1 Winogradskyella epiphytica | reverse complement strand
CAAACTATTTTTTTTGCCTTCTAAACGGCTGAAAAAAATCTTTTGAACGGTATAAATTAACCTAAAAAAAGGTCAACCTATATCAGTATAATACAAAAACCGAATGAGAATAAACATTGTAACATCTGAATTGAAAAAAGCCAACCGAAATCTGAATTTCTCGTTTCTGATTTTTGGATTGTTTATGTTGTTGTTTTTCATTTCGTTTTGGTTTCCTAAAAGTGATTTAATGAAAAGCGTTTATCTGATTTCATTATTTGCTTCTGGTGCTTTACTAATAGTTTCAATTATCCTAACAATAATACGACAAAGTAAAAAGCAAACTATTGAATTGGATAAAACTCAAATAGCGGAATTGACAATCAATTCCCAAATTGGTGCTGAAAAAATCACCAAAAAATCGGAAATTGAATATGCTGGAAATGAAATAAAAACCAATCTTCATTCAAAAATCTATGAAGTGGATAACACAACCGCATTTGAATTATTAAATAGCGGAATGAATCTAAAAACAATAAATCAAACGAAAAACAATAACGGATTTGATATGTCGCCAAAAGAATTAATTAGTAATTTAATGTCAATGTTATGGGCTTCGAGTTGAAAAAAGCCAGTTGCCAACAACGTTGTTGTAAACAGTTTTTATTTAATTTAGTCCACATTTTGCTACCGTAAAATTTTTAATTCTCATTCGCAGATATTTATTCCCATTCCAAAATATCCCTCACGTGTGTTTCCATCAATATCTATCGCTTCAATCCAGTTGCAAGGTTCGTTGAATATGATTGAGGATAAAGCTTCTTCGTAGTTTTCTTCGGTAATGCAGAAACTAAAAGATGTTGCGTTATTATCGCATTCGGTTTCGAGTGTCAAACGCCAAAAGTCATTATCTGCTTCTTGTTCATTATTGTCATCGTTTGATGAACAAGCAAAAAATAAAAACGGTAAAAGTAATAGTGCTTTTTTCATAATTTATCTTTTATTTTTCAAGTATTTCTTTAAACTTATTTTCAATTTCCTTTTTAATAGGATTAACTTTTTCAGGCATTTTTTTATATGCAGTGATTGCTTTTATGCGTATTTCAGCATTCGAATTGTCTCCCATATTTTTTAATATATGATTAGTAGAATAATCATTATATATTTCACTCATTGCATTTAGATAGTTATCTATTAACTCAATCACATTTTCGTTTAAGTAAATTTTATTATCATTAAAGAAACTGACAAAGTTATTGTGAGCATTTACATAATTTATTTGTTGATTATTTTCATAATCTTCATATTGAATGTTTTCAGGTGTGAATTTAATAGGTGAGACATATACACTTAACTCTTTTGAGGTAACATTTAGAAGTTTATAAATATTTTCTAAAACGATAAGTCTTTTTTCGTGTAGTTTAGTGAATTTAAAGTTTTCTTGAGCTTTTAAAGCGCTAATTTCCGCTTGAAACTTTGTAATTTCTATATTGTGGTCTTTTTTTAATTGCTCAAGTTTTTTGTCAAAATTATTTTTTACGTTTCCTTTTACTTTTTCAGTAATATATAAAACAATCAAAGTTGGAATAATAGAATAAATTAAAGCTTCTAAAATATATATTTTCATCAGGTTGTTGGTAAATTGTTTACAACGGCTCGGCTAAGAAACGTAGGGGTTTCGAAGCACTTTACTGTCCACCGAAACTGAAGTTTGTTAAGAGAGCGAACCTTTCTAAAAGCCTTGTCTGCCCTATGTTTTCTTAGCCATTGTTGTGCGTTCGGCTTTATTTTAATCTTAGTTCTTCAATTCTTTTTTCTAATTCACTACAATCAAAGTCCTTTCTTTCCTTTTTGTAAAATGCCAACAGATTGTATTGGTATGAGTTAAATGGAACAGTTTCGACCATAGAGTCAAGCTCCCCAAAGAACTCGTTGTCGTTGTCTATAAATTCCCTAATTCTTTTAAAATGCCAAAGTGTTAATTGAGCAAGAAAGTCAGGGTTGAAAAACATTGCGATTAGTCTGTGTCTGAATTTTGGCTCAATCAATTTATTGTCAACAGTCAATATTCGTTTCAATACAGAATTATCTCTAAACCTGATATTAGAATCTAAAAGTTTGAAGTATTTCTCTACTGCTAAATTTATTAAGTCTTTGTCTGTCTTGTCCTTTAACAATTCAAATAATTCGAAAGCCCAATAAATATCGAATTCTTCTTTGGACTTAAATTCTCTGACTTTGCTACTGTTGAAATTTAGGTTGACTTTTAAGAGTTCACGAGAAGCTTCAAATAAAATATTTTTTGCGACCAAAATGTCCTTGGCGTAGATAATTTGATCATCAGCGAATCTTATGTATTTCGCTCCATATTTATCACAAATTTCACTCATAATAAGGTCATAGTCTTGCAAGTAGAAATTTGCTAAAATCCTTGAGCAGTCGCCAATTTCGTCCTGTGGAATACCAACGGTCTTTAGGTTGTAGCCTTCTAACTTCTTATTCCAATTTTGAAGAAAATGAAAAAGAAGTGTTACGACATCTTGTTTAGCTTTAGGAACTACATGACGAATCTTTCGCTCAAGAATGGTAAGGTTTACACAGTCATAAAAATTTGCTATATCTAAATTTATGAAGCACTGCCAATCGTCTAAGTCACGATATTTTTTCGCAATGTTCTGAAAGGATTGCCACTCTTGAATCCAATCAAGTTCATTGATTGTATTGAACGGAATGTAGTCTAACTCTAATATTTCTTGCTCTTCTTTGAGTCGAATTGGGTTACCTAATGTCCAACCGCCAAATGTTCCTTCGACACGGTTTACTGCAATCTCATTTTCCAATAGTTTAATGCACAAGAAGAAAACACAGTAGTCTTGTCGAGAGAAAGTAGGCACATATCTCGAAATTCCATTGTGTTTGTTTATGACAATGTAATCTCTGGGGTTCTTAGGGTTGTATGTAAAATCAGTAATTCCTTTATAGAGTTTGTCAAGGAATTCGGTCTTCTCAGGTGTTTCTCCAAATGGTACAATACTTTCTCTCAGCTTTGTCCAAAATTTAGAAGCGAAGATTTTGTCAAAAGAAGCCCTTTCAATTTTCATTTACGTTTTCTGTTTTGTATTATACTGATATAGGTTGACTCTTTTTTGTTATTGTTTACACGTTCAAAAGATTTTTTTTAAGCCGTTTAGAAGGCAAAAAAATAGTTTGAACTAGGTCTATTTTTAAATCTTAAGCTCAGGTAAATTTACCTTATTTTTTCGATATGATTTGTATTTGATGTTTGGATTTAAATGTACCTCTGCTGGTTTTCTGAGATCTAGGCTAAAATGAGTTCTTAGATTGTTATAAATATATACAGCTTGCGCAGTCATTTTTTGAGCTAATTCAGTGTTTTTAATGGTTTTTTTTAGACCATATTCATATTTAAGCGTTCTGTTGATTCGTTCAGCAACAGCGTTTTCATAAGGGTCGTATTGCTCGGTCATACTCATTGTGATGTTATTGCTTTCAGCAAATTCTGTATATTTAGGATTACAGTACTGAAAACCTCTATCCGAATGATGAATAAGCTTTTGATCAGGGTATTTTCTATTTTTAATAGCCATAGCTAGCGCCTCGGAACAAAGTGATGTTCTCATATGGTTATCGAGTTTATATCCCATAATTTGCTTAGAATAGGCATCTGTAACAATAGCTAAATAATTATGGCCGTATTGTGTTTTAATGTAAGTGATATCGCTAACCCAAAGTTGTTCTGGCCGAGTAGGCACGTGGTCTTTCACCAGATTTTTATATTTTTTGTACATATGGTTTGAGTTTGTTGTAGTGATGTAATTTTTAGTTTTAGGAATCAAAAGGTTATTTAGTCTTAGGAATCGATAGAACTTGTCTCTACCTATTTTAATATCAGCGTTTATAAAGTCTTGTTTGAGTTCCGTATGTAGTTTAATACCACCAGTTTTCGAGCCTACTTGTTTGCGGTAGTCTTTAACCATCTTGATCATTTTTTGATGATCTATTTCTTTTTTTTGTTGTGTTTTGAGTCTTTTGTAGAAGGCTTGTTTAGATATCCCAAAACATCCATAGAGCCATTTTCTTTTATACGCTGTTTTTTCTTTTGCTCTATCTCTTTTGCTAATGTTTTGGGCAATGACTTTTTTGACATATCCACGCCTGTAATAAGTTCCATATCCGCGATAATGTCTTGTTGGAAGTCTTTTTGGAACTCCAGTTCTTCAATTTTTTCCTTTAACTTTTTAATTTCATCGTTTTTACTCATACCCGTATTTTGTTGTACTAAGGTACTGTATTTTCTTAACCAATAGGTAATGGTTGTTCGAGGGACATCGTATTTTTTTGAAGCTTGGTTGTTGGATAATTGTCCGCTAAGGATTTGGTCAACGACTAAAAGTTTGGTCTCTAAGGTTGCTTTTTGGTAGCTTTTTTTTAGCCAGTGTTCATTTTGTGTTTTCATAAGTGACTGTAATTAATTGATTAATTTTTAGTCAACCTATTTCAGGAAAGTTCATTTTTTTAGCTGACGCACAACGTGTTTGTGTATCTTAAGTTAGCGATTATAAATATAAGTTATAAATTAGGAATCAAATCAGAAAGAAAAAAAGAGAGGATTAAGGTTATTTTGTGTATTGAGACAGCGATCTCGTTTTTCATGACAATCCCCTCTCTTTCCTACTATTATTTCGAACAGTT
>NZ_QJTD01000023.1 GCF_003217215.1 Winogradskyella epiphytica | reverse complement strand
CAAACTATTTTTTTTGCCTTCTAAACGGCTGAAAAAAATCTTTTGAACGGTATAAATTAACCTAAAAAAAGGTCAACCTATATCAGTATAATACAACAACAAATATGAAAAAGATTTTATTGATTTTAATATTGACAACCTTTGCCAGCTGTGAAAAAGACGATGGAAATGATTTAATTGGAAATAATGGTTCATTAAATCACGCTGAATTAGGTTTTGAATTAGATGAGCCTAATGTAATTTTAAATGAGCTTTCAAAAGGCAATCTAGACAACTCAATTAATTCTATCTTTTTAGTAATGTATGGTAACACACATAGAAAATGGGAATTTGAATATCTCGAAAACACAAATACAGTTGATAAAATGATTTTCTACCTACCTCATTATCAAGGATGCGAAAAGAACATCTATCAATTCGAATATAATTCTTCTCAAAATGTAGAAAGTGTTGTATCAACAAGAACTAACGTTTGTAACGAATTCGAAGTAATTAAAAGTTACACATTTAATTATAATAGTAATGGTCTTTTAAAAAGTATTTTTATGGATAGTCAATTTACCGTACAAGAATATTATATTGGATACTATCCAAACGGAAAAGTAAAGGAGATTTGGTCTGATTCAAGAGGAGCAGGAGATGAAGTGGATTTTGGAGTAAGCGAATTTTATTATGATGACAATTTTAAGAATATTATAAGGATAGAAGCACGAAGTTCTAGCGTTGATTATACTTATTGGTACGAATATGATGACAACATAAATCCTTTCAAAGGCTTCTTCATTGCATATGGCATTTTTATTCCTTATGTAGGACCAGCATATTTATCTGAAAACAATGTAATCTCACTAACTGAAAAAAACAATAATAATATCCATAACCAACAATTTACATATCCACATCATTTTGAGTATTCGAACAGTGGGAACTTGATAAGATATAGAGATAGTGAAGATGAACGAGTATACCACATAAATCAATAAAAACTGTGTACAACAATGGCTATAAACAATTGCTATTACAGGCTTATCCTGAAAATTCCTGCGGAATTTTCACCTTGTCGTGTACTTGCAAAAGTTCGTGCTAAACCACGCAACTGTTCATAGCCTAAACCGTTAGCAAATATTTAAAAGCACTTCCTACAAAATGATTATCCTATGCTCACCAATATTTGTCTAATATATTTTCAAAATCTTATTTGATAGAAACTTTTAAAATGCTGGTAAGATTAGATAAATACATAGAAAATAATGAAAATGCAATTTGCGTGGTTTTGACAATCATAGCATTAGTCTTGATAGGACTCTATGGAGAATTGTATTTTCTTGGGTTTTTCATATTTATATTTTTAGGCTTCAAAATTATCTTACCAATTTTTCAGATTATACTTTCAAGTTTTATAACCCCAGAACAAGAAAAAGCGTACGAAACGAAATTAAAACAACTCTCAAAAGAAAAAGATTATAGAGAAACAAGAGTTGGATTAAATATTTCTAAAAGAGATTGGAATAAATATTCACTTGAAAGGAAAAATAAACTGAACTCATTATACTCAAGCCAGAAGAGAGTAATTTGGAACAATTTTTCTCATAAAAATCCACACAGAAATGTAAAGTATAATTCTAACCAATATTTTAACATCATATTCGAAGCAAATAATAGTTCGGAATGGAGAAATATATCCGAAGAAGAAAGAGTTTCTTTAATAAAAAAATACGACCAACTTCGATATGCAAGACTGAAAGAGGCAAAAGAAAGAGAAGCAAAACTCAAAGAAGAGAAAAAAGTAAAACCAATTTTAGAGGAACAAAAAACATTAACTAAAATTCCAGAAAGCAACGAAAATGATTATAGTTTTAAGTTTCTGAAATATGCAAGTATATTATTAATATTTTTTATGGTTTTCACTTGTGGCTCAAGAAAAAGAATTGGAGCAAAATGTAGAGATGGAACTTCATCTTATTCAACTGGTAGTGGAACTTGTTCACACCACAATGGAGTGAGAAGTTGGAAATATGAATATTGGTGGGATTAAAAAAAACATTTGCTAACACCGTGTATAGCTCATTGCGGCTGAATTCCTTAATCGGAATTCATTGCAATTTGCTATCTTTCGGTTACGGCGGAAAATTCTCGCGAATTTCCCGCAACGAGCCATACACAAAACCGTTACATACAATGGCTCGGAATGAAAAGCAGAACGGACAAATAATTTTTCTGACTGGTTGAAAAACTTGAGAAAAAATAAATCATTTTTTTATTAAAATCAACTGACTTAAAAAGTCATCTGCGAAATTGAAAAAGCATTACACGGAATGAAAAGCACAACGCTGAAAAAAATTGATTAAAACAATATCCTTCAAAATAATAAAAAGCGAATTTAAAAATTAAGCGGAATTAAGGTTGAATCAAAAATTTGAAGTAAACAAGAAAAAGATATTAAAATCTACGTTTTAAAAATAAATCAGCGCATTGCTGAATAAAAAAAGTGGACGGAAAAAGAGTAAAGCGGAAAAAATTATGTGGACGGCATAGCAGGTCCTTCCAAGCAGAGCGTGTCGCCACAGTATGTAACAACGGCTATAATTCATTGCGGCGGAATTTTCTACCGAAAATTCCATCCTTTTTTCTATCTTTAAGCTACAACGGAATAAATCCTGCGTATTTTTCCGCAACGAAATCATAGCCAAGGCCGTTAGTAGCCATTTAAGAGAAACACCCTACAAATGAAGAAATTGTGAAAATACTTATTGATACAAATATTCTGATTCAGTTAGAGGATAACAAAATCATTGGAAAGGATTTCTCTACGTTTTATAATCTAGCGATTTCAAACGGATGTAAAATTCTTTATCATCCCAATGCTATACCTAAAGATATTGAAAGAGATAAAAATACGGAACGTAGAAATGTAATTTTATCAAAACTTGAAAAGTATGAAAGACTTGAGAATTTCGCAGAACCAACAGATGAATTTCTTGAAAATATTAAGGATAACAAGATAAATGATAAAATAGATAACCGACAGTTATTTCAACTATTTAAGGGGTTTGTCGATTATTTTGTAACTCAAGACAATGGAATTCATTCAAAAGCTTCAAAATTTGGATTAGAAAGTAAAGTTTTAAGTGTGAATAACGCATTAGAAAAACTTGAAAAACAATTCATTATTGAAATACCACAGCACCCTATTCTTAAAGAACAAAGTATTAGGAATATTGAATGCTACTTTGAAACCGAATTTTTTGATAGTTTACGTAACGATTACGGAAATGAAAAATTTAAGGAATGGCTTGGTAAATGTGTAAAAGAAGATAGAAAATGTTATTCTCTGATAGTTGATAATAGTATGCAGGCTATTCTGATTTATAACATTGAAAAAGTAGAAAACCATAAAATCACAGGGATTTATGAGAAAGTGCTTAAAATTTGCACATTAAAAGTCTCAAATGACGCTTTTGGAATAAAATTAGGAGAACTTTTTCTCAATAAAATGTTTGCTTTTTGTATAAATCACAAAATTGGATATTTGTATTTAACTGTTTATGAGAAACAGGAGCAATTAATTAGATTACTTGAAAAATTCGGATTCGAAAAACAAACATTTACGAATAAGCAAGGATTAAGTGAAATTCGTATGATAAAGTGCTTAGACAAAAACAAAATCTCAAACAATGGCAATATTTTTAAAATTCATCCATTTTATACGGACGGAAAATCGGTCAATAAATTTGTAATACCAATCAGACCAGAATTTTACGGAACTCTTTTCAAAGACGGTAAATTAAGACAACCAACACTTTTTGATTCAGCACGTGATAGTATTAATGAAATCCAAGGAAACACAATTGTAAAGGCCTATATTTCAAACACCCGGATAAAGAATCTAAATCAAGGTGATTTGCTTTTGTTTTATTCATCTAAAACGGACAAAGTAATTGAACCGATTGGAATTTTGGAATCTGCAACACAGGTGAATAACTTTGATGATTTATGGAAAATAGTTAAGAAAAAGACGGTATTTTCGCAAAGTCAATTAAATGAAATGTTGACTAAAAAGGGTAGCTTGCATGTAATTATTTTTAGGCTAATTACATACATGGATAAGAAAATTAAATTGTCTAAAATCAAGAGAATTGACAGTTTTAAAAATAAATTACAAACTGTCACAAGATTAAAAGAACAGGATTATTTGACTTTAAAAAATGAAGGATACTTTGACGAGCGTTATATTATCAATTAAACCTATTTATGCACAGGCTATTATGGCTGGTACTAAAAAGGTCGAATTTAGGAAAAAGATTTTTAAAAAACCTGTAGATAAGGTTTTTGTGTATTCTTCTTCACCTGAAAAAAAGATTATAGGCTACTTTACAATCGGAAAAGTTGAAGAAGATTCACCTGAGAGATTATGGAAAAAGTTCAAGGATGTTGGGGGAATTAAAAAGAAGGACTTTTTTGAGTATTATAAAAACTCTGACACTGGATTTTCAATCGGAGTAGAAACATTTAAAAAATTTAACGAAGGAGTTGACCCTACAGATTTCTTTGAGAAGTTTTGTGCTCCTCAATCATACTTATATTTAGAAGAAAAAACGGCTACTAACATTGTATATAGCAAATAGGCGGGATAGTAGTAGTTTCAAGCACTGTAGCCCGCATCAACCATCTTTCGGTTTGATAAGAAAGTGCAACGCAATCGCCTACTTGCCATATACTTGTCCGTTGTAGGTAATTTGAGAAAATGACAAAATACAGTTCATCATCGAGCTATTCAATTTATGAAGCAGTAATTGCCTCATTAATGTTTTTGGGAA
>NZ_QJTD01000022.1 GCF_003217215.1 Winogradskyella epiphytica | reverse complement strand
TGATAGCTTTTTTTTCGCCAGTGTTCATTTTTTATTTTCATAAGTGACTATAATTAAAGGTTTAATTTTTAGTCAACCTATTTCAGGAAAATTCATTTTTCATATTGTTGGCAACGGTCTAGTATAAGAATAGTAGCGGATTTTCACGTACTGACTTTTCGGTTAAACAAAGACCTTTTTTATATTTACTTACTTTCGTTCTAGCGATTAAACCGCTATTATTTTTATACATTGTTGTACACTGGCTTTTCTTTCCGCAAACTTGCTAGCGTTGGTAGAAGACATACTCTTTGCCAAGTTTTGGCTTTAGCGGTTGGCTTTTGAGCGACTTGGCAATGTGTATGGCTTTCAGCGTTGGCTTTAAGTTATGCTATTCATTCGGTCAATGTCTTTTTTGTTATAATCCCACTTTAAGACTTGGATTTTCCGATTTGGGCGAAATTCCAAAATATCTGTCCGATTAAATGATGTCAGTAATTTACTCAAAGTTGTTCCCATTCCTTGAGGAGCAATTAAAATTGATATTACAGGTAAAGCAATACAAGAATAACCAATTAATTGCGACAAATTTATTAGACTTAATTTTCCGTTTTTACACTCAACAAAAACTAAATCAACTTTATCTTCATACTCAATAAACCCAGTAATATCTTGACGAATTTTATAGGTTGTAAACTCAGGAAAAAATCTTTGATATTTTAGTTTTATAATAAAATTAAGTAAATCGCTGTCGTGCGTATCTAAAACAGTAATTTTTTTTGCCTTTTTTCCATATTTGCCTTTTAGCTGTTTTTCAAGCCAAAGAATAATATCGGGATACATTTCAATCTCATTACTGTACATTAGTTTTGTTTATAACAGTTTAAACAATTGCAAATTTCTTTAAATCCATTAAAGTGTTTACTTCTAATCTCAGAAGGTAAACTATCATCATTTTCATCAGGATGTGAGGGCTTAGTTTTATTCCTTTTTGTTGTGCCATCGCACAAATCAATTGGTGTATCAAAATTCTCTCGATTACTTTCAGCTAATTCTAATAGAGCTTCTTCCTTATGTGAAATGTAAAAACCGATTTCTTGGAAATCATCAGCAAAAATTTTCATTTGATGTTCTTTCGCCCAAAATCTATTACCTTTTTTATTGTTTGGGTCTCTTAGATTTGGATGACCGTAATTTATATTTTGTACTGGAATTTCTAAAGATTGAATTAATTGGCAAAGCTGTGGTGGTAAATGCCAATTCTTATTAGTAACCTCAATATAAACTCTATACCTTTTAGGTTGGTCTTTTGAAAAACCATAATAATTTGAAGCTCTAACGTATGCAGTTACATCACTAACTCCTCTTAGAAATTCTTTTTTGTTTTCTTGTGTTGATTCAAATATTGGTTCTGGAACTTGAAAATCGTGATAACTAAAACGAGTTCCGTTGATTAAAAATTTTATAAATAACCAAGCTATATCTTCTCTGTCCCATTTTAGAACTAAAGAAATTTTTTTATCGGCAACATCTTTTACAACGTTGATTCCCATATTTTGAAGACGAACAACAACTTTATCAAGACTTGTTTGAATATGTAGTTTTTGGTCAAAAGTTTTAGTAATTGCAGTTGACTTTAAAGTTTTGTACTCAAAGTCAATGATAATTTTTTTGACATCTTTATTATATTGTATTTCCCCTCTTCCTGTTATTAACCCCAATAAATAAGATATATCAGGAGTTAAAAAATTAGATATTTTATTCTTTTCCATTTATAATGCAAATCCTGTGTTAAAATCATTAATGTAGTTGGCAGGTACTAAACCTCTAATTCTATTAACATCTTGAATTGGACCAAGAACAAAACCAGCCTCTAAAAGAGGGAAAATGTTTTTCTTTCTACTAATTCGTCTATCATAAGCATCATATCCAGGTCTATTTTGAAAACCTCTTGGTTCAAGAGTGTCAATCAAAGTTTGTGGAATATTTGCATTTGATGCAAAATATGCACGAGTTTCTAAACCATATTTATCTGCTCCTGGAGCCCAAACATAGTAAGGAGCAGTAGTAGAGTTATTGGGTAATGGAAAGTTGCCTGTTAAGTTTGCATATTCTGTTATAAAAGTTGCTTGTCGTCGATGTGGCATCTCCACCTGTATATTTGTTCTTCTCGCAGGATTTGCCAAATAACCTACATTAATGTAAAATTCTTGTTGTGTCATTATTCTGGTTTTCTTAAAATTATAAGATATTCGTGTACTTTGTTTACTATAAACTTATATGGATATCCTAATGGTCTCATATTGTTATATTCTTGTTGTCTGTCCCAAATAATTAAATCTTCTAAATTGAAACCAACTTCTTTAGCTATTGTGATTGCGTCAATATGCAATGGGTAAAAATTACTCTTTTTTCTTAAATCCATTACATTTAAAATGTAGTAAGATTTTGGTTTTAGAACTTTAAAAACTTCGTTTGATACTCCTTTAAGAGCATCTAAAAATTCGTTGTAATCTTCAATGTTCCCTAAGTCTTCAAAATCTTCGGAGTAGTTTATGTTTTCTTTACTGTCCGCAGTTCTCTTTCTATTTAGAACATCCCAATATGGAGGCGAGGTTATGCATAAATCTACAGAATTCTCTTCAATGTTTTGTGATAAGAATCTTGAATCATTTATCACATACTTGGAGTCTAACCCATAAGAATTGAATCCATATGAATTTGTTGCTCTTTTTAGGAAAATATCTTTGAATTTTTGACTTAAATCAAAACCAATAACTTCTTTTTCTTTGGATAAACCTGCTATTAAAGTAGTTCCAGAACCTGCAAATGGGTCAAGAATTAAACCACCATTTGGTTTGCAAAATGTATCAATTAATTTTGAAGCTAATTTCACAGTGAATATTGCAGGATGCTTAAGTTTTCTTTCTTCCTCAGATTTACCTAAATCTCGCCAAATACTAAAAGAATTTTGTAACCACTCTTTACCAGTTAAATTATTAACCTTGTTAACTGTTTTTTTTGGCTTTAATTTAAATACAAATTCAAAAGTCATTTGTGGGTCTTCGGCTGTTTGGTTTACGCTTTTATATCTTTTATGATTTTCTGTAAGAGTGTCAACCTCTCCAATACGTTCCATAGCTTTCACTATTTTGTTTTGGTCAATAACGCCTTCATTATTGTAGCTTAAAAATATGTATTTGGCTTTTGAGCCGTGTAAAACTAAATCTTCCAATGCATTAAATGCATCCACTTTAGAACAATACTTGGATTTTTGATGTTCATATTCTCGCATTCCAGTTTTACCATAAATTTTTGGCTCTTTATCAAACCAACCTTCTGCGATTAATTCAAGTAGGAAATAATTTGATGCGTACTGACGAGAATTATATGGTGGGTCGAGATACAATAAATCTGGTTTAATTTCTCGGATTAATTCGTTTGCGTCTCTTTTGAAAGCTTTATTTTTAGTTGTGCTTTCTATAATTGGAACTTGCTCAAGTGTTAACGGATTTAAGGCTCTTTTGTCCCAAGTTTTAAGATAGGCACCATATGTTCCAGTTACATTGCTAACGAGGTTAACAGACCTCAAAAGAGAAGTAATTAGATAATAATATTCTAATTCATTTATGAGTTTACTTTCTCTCCACTCGTGAATTAATGTTCTAAAAGTATCTATTTTTAAAGCATTGTCGTCAGTAAAATATTGACGTTCTCCATTTGGAGAATAATTCTTAAAAATAAACCCTTCGTTTAGTTCGTCAACATTATTTAAATAATCAAAAATTAGTTGATTATCATCTTTGATTTTTAATTTACTTTTTAATTTTTTGAAAGTTGGAAGTTTATTAGTTTCTATGAATGTCTTAGACAAAGCATAGGAAAACTCTAACATATCGTTAGAGTAAACTGTATATCCTAATTTTTTAAAATGTTGCCCTACAGATGTTGTTCCTGCAAATAAATCTACAAAATTTGATGTACCATTAACTCCTGTTGATTTAACAGCTTCTTCAATAAATGGAAGTAATTTTGTTTTTGCTCCGTAATATCTCATATTCCTTTATTGAAATTTAATTTTGGTTTGTGTTAAGTTTTGTTGT
Organism: Winogradskyella epiphytica; assembly: GCF_003217215.1. GTDB lineage: Bacteria > Bacteroidota > Bacteroidia > Flavobacteriales > Flavobacteriaceae > Winogradskyella > Winogradskyella epiphytica. The sequence continues at coordinate 991 of NZ_QJTD01000022.1, read as the reverse complement.
TTGATATAAACGATTTTTTCCTCAGCAAGATTTAAGACTTTGTTACTACAACCAGATTCAAATACTTTATAAGCGATTTGTTCACTTATGTATTCTTCCTTAAGTTCATCTAAATCAAGTTCAAAGACTTCTGCTAATTTTGGCAAAGTTTTTTCATCTAACCGCTTTTTTCCGTTTTCAATTTTGCTCAGTGCTCCTGAGTCAATATCCAATTTTGCTCCTAACTGTGTAAGAGTCAGTCCACTTTCTGTTCTGAGATTATGGATAAAATCTCCAATCGATTTTTTCATTTTTGTCAGTTTCATCTTGAAAATAAAATCTTGACAAAATTAACAAAATTCAAAGGATATTCAATACTTATGTTTGGTTTTCTGATGTAGCGTTGGAAAGAAATAGCTCTTTTGGTTTTTTAAGCGTTGGCATTTGTGATGGCAAAAACCAAATGTGCTGTTTGTGCGGATGGCTTTTCAGAGCTTGTGTACAACGGACGAGTATAAACAACGTTATTAATTATGGGTAAAAAAGGGAAAACATACAGAGGACAAAGAAAACACTACAACCCTTGTAGATGCTTTTACTGTACAGGTACAGACAAAGAAGATAGGCGTTTTATAGAAGAAAAAAGGATTGATAAAGAAACAGAAGAAATAATTAATAATGTTGATTTATACAATGTTAGCAACTGTACTTTATGTAATGCTGAAATAAATTATAAAGGTGTTTGTGAAATGTGCTACACTGAATTGAAATTGAATGACCTTGATTAGTATTGTTGATAACGTTTGTGTATAAGCGCAGTAAGGGTTTAGGACGCTTTTACTTTTCGGTTGTGTGTTGTTTTTGCTGTTTACTTTATCTTTGGGCTAAACAGCTTCTCCCTTATTGCGTTTATACGGCTTAAGTTAGCATTTTAATAAAAACACTAAATTAAGACCTATAAATAAGAAAGAACAAAGGAGAGGAATAAGGTTATTATATACGCAGAGACTTT
>NZ_QJTD01000021.1 GCF_003217215.1 Winogradskyella epiphytica | reverse complement strand
CGCCTGTTTGAGGTGAACATCCTGAAGCCAATGCTTCCAAAATTTCTATTGTTTTTTCAATTTTCATAATGTTGCTCTAAACTTGTTGCCAACGTCCCGGCTATGCACAGTAAGGGATTTCGAAGCGAAAACCTTTCAGATTGCACCGAGCCAAAGCGTTGTATTTTGTTTTTAATTTCTTCACTTTAAAAGCCAAATCAACGATTTGGCGGACTTGCTATGAAAACCAACCTTTCAATTTAGCAATGAACCCCTTATTGGGTATAGCCATTGTTGTGGGTAGTGTTTTTTCTTTTTCTTCTCTTCGTTGTTGTTCGATTGATTCGTCTTCTTTTCCGTGAACATATTTGTCAATCCACTTACGTGCTTCCTTTTTTAGTTCATCTTCAATATTGTATAAATCAGCACCGTCAAAGTAATAGTTTACTCCCATTTCTTCTAATTCATCCCATCCGTGATAAATCAGATAGAAAGTCATAAGTCCCGATTCATAGTCGTTGTCCACGCAAAGTTGATAGAGTGACTGCAAATTCTTTCTTATCTCACGGTCGCTTAGAATTTCGTTCAAGTGGTAATGCGTTTCTGCAATCACAGCACTTTCATAGTCGAGTTCTTCAAGTCCTAAGTCATCAAGAACGTTTGTTACATATGTACTGATTTCAAATCTGTCAATTGGTTGAGAAAATGAAGCAAGCATTAACACATTTTCAGTCTCCTTTCCTTGCCTAATTAGGTCAATTGCCCAATTAACCGCTATAGAATAGTCGAAATGCTCCAATTCCTTATGGCTTTGAATCAGTTTTAATATGAGCTGTTCATCTTTCATTTTACATTACCCACAACGGTCTCGGCTATGAGTAGTTGCGTGGGTTAGCACTTAACTTTGCAAGTACGCACCAAACTGAAAATCCGCAAGGATTTTCAGAAGTAGGCGAGAACAAGCAATTACTTATAGCCATTGTTATGTGCTGGGCTTTTTTCAATTCGGACTAAATCGGTTAAATGATTGCCAATATTTGTCTTTATAAATGTCAAAGTCCAGCTCGATTTTATTTATATATTCTTTTTTTATTTCGTGTAATACTTTTGATGGTTTTCTAAATTCAACACAGGCAAAATATACTTCTCGAACAGAATCGGCTGTTTGTCTCCCAATGTTTAAATAACCATCAGAATCTTTTAATTCTGCTATTATTTTATCTTCAATTTCGTTGAGAAGTTTATAAGTGGAATCGTCAGGCATTCCATTATTGTTTTTTCCGTCATATTTTATTTCCATTACTGCAATCCAAGGATGAGAAGCTTTACTATCCCAATTCAATAAATCTGTGTTGATAATCGCAACTAATGGAAGTCCGTTTTTTAAAGTCGCTTCAAGTCCAGAATAGTTATCGTTTTCTGTGTTGTGTCTGAAACCTTTATATTTTTCAACAAACTCTTTTTCTCGCCAAGTCAAAAAGTCCTTTAGTTTTTCTAATGGGATTAAGTCTGAAGTAGCATCTTTCGGGTTAATAATATTCACGTTGTCAATCGTGGTAACTGAATTCAATTCGCCAAGAGAATTATCTAAAGCAAGATAAACGCCATTTGTCATTACAGCTCTGTTTTCTTCGCTGAAATCTTTATGAGTAATTGTAATGTCAATCTCGTCTGGCATTTGTTTATGGTCAGTTGAATAAAAGTCCATTTTACTTTCGTCAAATTTATATCCGTCCATTTCAATTCCGTATTGATTTGAGTCAGAAGGTTGTTTGAGTGCAGTAATTTTCCAATTATTCATTTTCGGTGCTGACTGAACTAATTCTTCAACAAATACAATATTTTTGATTATTCCATCAGCTGTCAATATTAACTCCGCTGTGTTGTCATCATACATACCTGCAAGAAACCAAAATCCATCTTTCAATTCGTTTAGCTTTGGGGCAAGTTTGTCAAAAAATACTTTGTTTATATTTCCTTGGTCTTTTAGAACTTTATGGAATTTGTTTTCGTTCTTTTCGAACCAATTCCAAAAATCAGAGTATGAATTTATAGGTTCCTGTTTAGTACTAAATATTGATTTTAAAAAACTCATATTCTTGTTAGTTCGGATTTTTTTTCGCCTTGCACATAACGTGATTGTGTATGATTTCGTTGCGTGTTTAAGCACTAAAGTTAGCAAATAAATTACAGATAGAAAGTCCGCGAGGACTTTCGTAAGTAAGCTATAACTAGCAATGAATTATACACGGTGTTACCTGTAGTTATTTGTTCTTCTATCGAAATACTCTATTATTCATATTGTCTAAAATAGTAGAATATTCTCCTTTATAAATTGAATTTGGAAATTTCTTTCTTAACTCTTTTTTGATTTCATTATCTCTAATGTCTTGTAAAGCAATTTTTATATTGTAACCTTTTCCTGGAACTATCATAACCATACTAATTCCATTATTTTTATTGCTACTAACTTTGTCTTTTAGAAAAAAACGAATATTACTTTTTAGTAAATCCACATTTTGCTCAAGGATTTTTTCCGAAGTATGATTCTTTCGAGTTCTACCAATTCTTACTAAATCAAATTTCACTTCCATATTATTCAAATTCTTTTTTCAGTAATTCAATCAGTTCATTAGATTCAGTTATATTATTTTCAAATAAACGTAAAGCTTCTCTTACTTTCGGATATTCATCAACGAATTCAATTCCGTCAATTTCTTTCAGATTAAAACTTTCCATTATTTTTAGAAATGACTCTTGGTCAACTCCCCAAAATTTTATGTATTTAGATTCGGGAACAAATATTTCTATCAGTTCAGATTCCGAGTGAAAAATCATTCCAAAATCAATAAACGTGTCTGATGTGATTTCCGTTTTGTATTTATTTAGAAATTCAAGAGTATGAGTTTTTTCAGAGTATTTTCCGTAATTCGGTTCCGAATCGGATTGATTAAAAATTAATGATACTTCGTTAGGTAATTCGTTACTCAATTCAAGTACTAAATTCCAAAGTTTTGAATTGTCAATATTGATTTCCGCATAAAAATTGAAAGCTAAATTTGAGTGTTCTGGATTATCATCTTTCGGCAAAATTTTATAACCTTCCACAATTTTTGCAGTTTTCCGTAATTCAAGTCTTTCCTTAACTGAAGAGTTCATTGGAACTTCATCCATTTCTGGTGGTCGAAGTGTTATTGGAAGTTCTAAAGTTGGTTTCATAATTACAGGTAACGTGATTGTATAAGATTATTTGCGTGGGCTAAATATTAACTTTAAAAATAAGCAATACAAAAGAATCACGCAATAAGTTTCCAAGAAGGAAACAACTAGCAATTAATTTTATACGGTGTTGTAATTAGTTTTTATTATGGTTAAACTTGATATTAATAACGCTTACGATAGAGAGTTTGGTAAATTATATTTATTAGGCTTTTGGTCAGATTACGATTATATTTCAGGTAGAAATTATTTTAATTCTCTTTCTGATTTTGAGAAGGAAGTTCGTCTTGGTCATAAGCCGAAAGTAAATTCCTCAATGATTGTTCGTTTTCTGGATAAAGTTTTAAATAAGGTTCTCTATCTGCGTAACTCATATCTTTTAAAAAGATAAATAAGTGTGCTAATAATTCGTTATACTGTTTGTAAATTTCAGCAGTCTTTTCCGATAATAATTCACTGTTTTTCTTTTCAAGTTCTTTGAACATTTTTTGCGCTCTTAAATTTAATTCAGCGTTATGTGATTCTCTTATAAAGTCATTAGATTTTTTCAATTTGTCAACATCTATTGATTCCAATAATATTTTCATTTTAGAGTATAATCCGTTTTGTATGTAAAACGCTATTCCTAAAGCTAATAATACTATTGAATTTATTGTTTCGTGAGTGATGTCCATAGTTCGTTCAAATTAATTACAACGGTTTGCGTATATGACTTGTGGCGGTTTTCAAAGCACTTTCCTGTCGGCTTGAACCAAATTTACTTAAAATGCACAAAGCTTGAAATTACCACTTTCCCGCCATAAGTTATAAACGCTGTTACCAGCCGTTTTTTATTTTTTCAGTTTTTATTTCTTCAATAATTTTACTTTTCCCTTTCAAGCTGCTTTCAACTGTTTTCAAAAGAAATTCTGCCTTTTCCAAGTATTTTCTTGATTGTACTTTGTCTTTATTGTATGTTAACTCATAAAGGGATAAGTAAAATTCATAATAATTTGGATAGTATTCTATTCCAAGTTTATAAACTTCAATTGTCAAATCGTCAAATTCGCTATTCCAGTATCTTGAAGCTATTCCATTTATTTCAGCAATTTCAGGTGGATAAAAAGAAGTTCCAATTTTTGATGCTAATATTATTTTTTCCACTTCTTTTTCTGGTGTTTCGGGTACACTAATTAATTTATATTCATCATTAACTTTTGCAATGTTCGAGTATCTATTGTTAAAACTTTCAAATATTCTTGTTATAAGAGTTGGTGTTGACACAATTGGTACAGCGTTATGTGCAGAATAATTGGCTTCAAACACGTTGATTGAATTAAAAAAGGCAGGATATTTTTCTTTTAGTTCATTATATTTTTTTCGGTGATGGTAGTCTTTACTATTAGCAATTCCACCTATACTTATTGAAATATTGCCTTTTTCTATTTCGTTATTCTCTTGAAAACTATTTACTAACAACTCCATTTCATCAAGTGGTGTATTTGCGATTACAAAATTGTAATAGTCTGGATGGTTGTAATATGAGTAGAGTGAAAATGACGCTGAAAAAGAATGTCCAATAATTACTTTAATATCACTTGGATTATACTTTAAAAGCGCTTTGTCTAGTTCTTTCGTTATGAAAGCATCAAGTGGCAATTCGGTTGTTAAATCTACAATTCCACATTCTTTGTTACGATTTTTATGCGGAATAACAACAACAATCGCATTTGGAATTTCGTGCGTATATTGTAAATATTGTATATCTGAAAGTAATGGATTGACAAACCATTCGTGTTGTCCATCAAGCAAATAAATTACAGGAAGCTTTACAGACTCCGATTTGTATTTGTAAAATTCCGGTTTATGAATGTAGACAGTTCTTTCTTCGTTGAATGCTTTTGAGTAAAAAGAAATTGTGTCTATTTCCTGTCCATAAGTTATGGAAGAAATAATAAATAATATTAAAAAATTTATATTCTTCATTAGCGAGTTTCTGTATTATACTGATATAGGTTGACCTTTTTTTAGGTTAATTTATACCGTTCAAAAGATTTTTTTCAGCCGTTTAGAAGGCAAAAAAAATAGTTTG
>NZ_QJTD01000020.1:2500-5489 GCF_003217215.1 Winogradskyella epiphytica | reverse complement strand
TTAAAAACAAAAAACCCTTACTAGTAATTAGTAAGGGTTTTCAAAAAAGGCGGTGACCTACTCTTCCACAGTAAAGCAGTACCATCGGCGCAAACGGGCTTAACTACTCTGTTCGGAATGGTAAGAGGTGAGCCCCGTCGCTATAACCACCTTAAATTTTGGTTGTTATAAATAATCAACACTAATATTGTTGACATATTGAAAAAAAGACATGAGTTTTTGATTGTAAACGTTATAAAAAAACAGGCGTACAATAAGCCTATGGGTTATTAGTACTACTCGGCTATGACATTACTGCCTTTACACCTATAGCCTATCAACGTGGTCATCTTCCACGACCCTTTAAAGAAATCTCATCTTGTGGTGGGTTTCGCGCTTATATGCTTTCAGCGCTTATCCCTTCCGAACGTAGCTACCCTGCAATGCTCCTGGCGGAACAACAGGTACACCAGAGGTTCGTCCAACTCGGTCCTCTCGTACTAGAGTCAGATCCACTCAAATTTCTAACGCCCACAGTAGATAGAGACCGAACTGTCTCACGACGTTCTGAACCCAGCTCGCGTGCCACTTTAATGGGCGAACAGCCCAACCCTTGGGACCTTCTCCAGCCCCAGGATGTGACGAGCCGACATCGAGGTGCCAAACCCCCCCGTCGATATGAGCTCTTGGGGGAGATCAGCCTGTTATCCCCGGAGTACCTTTTATCCTTTGAGCGATGGCCCTTCCATACGGAACCACCGGATCACTATGCTCTACTTTCGTACCTGATCGACCTGTATGTCTCTCAGTCAAGCTCCCTTATGCCATTGCACTCTGCGCACGGTTACCAAGCGTACTGAGGGAACCTTTAGAAGCCTCCGTTACTCTTTTGGAGGCGACCACCCCAGTCAAACTACCCACCAAGCACTGTCCCTGGTTAGAGGTTAGACTCTAGATAAGCAAAGGGTGGTATTTCAACAATGACTCCACAACGCCTAGCGACGCCACTTCAAAGTCTCCCACCTATCCTACACATTACTTATCCAAAGCCAATACTAAGCTATAGTAAAGGTTCACGGGGTCTTTTCGTCCCACTGCGGGTAATCGGCATCTTCACCGATACTACAATTTCACCGAGCTCATGGCTGAGACAGTGTCCAGATCGTTACACCATTCGTGCAGGTCGGAACTTACCCGACAAGGAATTTCGCTACCTTAGGACCGTTATAGTTACGGCCGCCGTTTACTGGGGCTTCATTTGAGATCTTCGAAGTAAACTTCTAAACCCTCCACTTAACCTTCCAGCACCGGGCAGGTGTCAGGCCCTATACATCATCTTTCGATTTAGCAGAGCCCTGTGTTTTTGATAAACAGTCGCCTGGACTCTTTCACTGCGGCCCCCCCGGAGGGGGGCGACGCTTCTCCCGAAGTTACGCGTCAATTTTGCCTAGTTCCTTAGCCATGAATCTCTCGAGCACCTTAGAATTCTCATCCCAACTACCTGTGTCGGTTTAGGGTACGGGCTGCTTCACTCGCTTTTCTTGGAAGTCGATTTGCTAGATTATCACCTTGACCGTAGTCTCAGTGTACTATCGCGGTGTTACCACTCGCTTCAACGTACTATTCCGTCAGTACGCACTAACTTTTCGCCTCCGTCACTTTTAACGTGAGCAGGTACAGGAATATTAACCTGTTGTCCATCCACTACCCCTTTCGGGTTCGCGTTAGGTCCCGACTAACCCTCAGCTGATTAGCATAGCTGAGGAAACCTTAGTCTTTCGGTGTGCGGGTTTCTCGCCCGCATTATCGTTACTTATGCCTACATTTTCTTTTGTAGCTTCTCCAGCAAGCCTCACGACTCACCTTCGACGACACTACAATGCTCCCCTACCACTTTTACAAGTCCATAGCTTCGGTAATATGTTTATGCCCGATTATTATCCATGCCGAACCGCTCGACTAGTGAGCTGTTACGCACTCTTTAAATGAATGGCTGCTTCCAAGCCAACATCCTAGCTGTCTAAGCAGTTCAACCTCGTTTATTCAACTTAACATATATTTGGGGACCTTAGCTGATGGTCTGGGTTCTTTCCCTCTCGGACATGGACCTTAGCACCCATGCCCTCACTGCTGATTAACATTTTATAGCATTCGGAGTTTGTCAGGAATTGGTAGGCGGTGAAGCCCCCGCATCCAATCAGTAGCTCTACCTCTATAAAACTATAAATCAACGCTGCACCTAAATGCATTTCGGGGAGTACGAGCTATTTCCGAGTTTGATTGGCCTTTCACCCCTACCCACAGGTCATCCGAAGACTTTTCAACGTCTGGCGGTTCGGTCCTCCATTTAGTGTTACCTAAACTTCAACCTGCCCATGGGTAGATCACACGGTTTCGCGTCTACCACTACTAACTAAAGCGCCCTATTCAGACTCGCTTTCGCTACGGATCCGGACCTGAAGTCCTTAACCTTGCTAGCAACGGTAACTCGTAGGCTCATTATGCAAAAGGCACGCCGTCACAGATCAAGTCTGCTCCGACCGCTTGTAAGCGTATGGTTTCAGGTTCTATTTCACTCCCTTATTCAGGGTTCTTTTCACCTTTCCCTCACGGTACTAGTTCACTATCGGTCTCTCAGGAGTATTTAGCCTTATCGGATGGTCCCGACTGATTCACACAGGGTTTCACGTGCCCCGCACTACTCAGGATACCACTATATCCACATTCTTTACTTATACCGGGCTATCACCGTCTATGGCTTGTCTTTCCAAACAATTCTAATTCATCCTGCTTCTAATATCGTGGTCCTACAACCCCAACATTGCCGTAACAATGCTGGTTTGGGCTAATCCAATTTCGCTCGCCGCTACTATCGGAATCACTTTTGTTTTCTTCTCCTCCGGGTACTTAGATGTTTCAGTTCTCCGGGTTTGCTTCCCTTGCGGGATACTATATCTTCAATATAGTGGGTTGCCCCATTCGGATATCTGCGGATCAATTTGTATGTGCC
>NZ_QJTD01000019.1 GCF_003217215.1 Winogradskyella epiphytica | reverse complement strand
TAACACGTTCCTTAAGTGATAATCGTTTATGCTTTTTTGTATTCATACAACAAATCTAAAATTTTGATTTGTTGCGTTAAGTTATTGAATTCGGATTTTTGTGTTCAAATTTGCTACAACGTGTTTGTATAAGAATAGTTGCGGGTTTGCGTACGAGGATTTTCCGCAGGAAAATCAGATGTAGCAAATACGCAACTACCTTTGTTTAAGCACTAAACCGCAATTATTTTTATACGGTGTTGTGCTTAGTTATTTTTCTACGATTTTAAATTCAACTCGTCGGTTTTTATTTCTTCCGTCTTCTGTTTCATTGGTTGAAATTGGTTTTTCACTTCCGTAACCAACAAATGATATTCTACTTTTGTTTAAACCCAAATTTATAAAATAATCAGATACGGATTTTGCTCGTTTTTCCGAAAGAGCTTGATTAAATTTTGTACCTCCAACATTGTCGGTATGTCCCGAAATAATGATTTTCGTATTTCTGTTTTCGGTAAGGTAATTGTAAATAGTGTTTATTTCCATTTTTGCATCTCTCGATAGTTCCCAACTGTTAAAATCAAAGATGACGTTTTGAAATGTGTAATCTTTGTTCAAGGCTATCGTAATATCATCTTTTTTGGTTTTAATCACAATTTCTTTAGGCTTAACATCTTCCCAATTGGCATCTTGTAAACTCACAAGGTCAATGTAGTAATAAGACATATTGTTTCTATTTTTATTGGAAACAAGCAACTTCTCTGTTTTAGAGTTTTTAAGGAAATTTCCGATTGTTAGATATTTCTCGTTCCCTTGTGCCGTAAATTCGCTGGATAGCATTGTCCAACTACTTTTGTTGTCATAATATCTGTTATTTTCAATCTTGTGAATTTTAAAATTTTCGACATTATTTTTGTTCAATTGCCTTTCAGACATTTCACGAAAGATTGAAGTGTTCAATTCGTTTGCGGAAAGTAGGTAGTCAATGTTTTTAATTGCAAAATCTGAGTTTTCAGCGAGGCTTATGAAAAACTCGACCTTGTATTTTTTGCCTTTTTCCAATTTATTTGACAATTCCACTTGCACGTATTCTCTGTAATTATCGTCAGAATGCAAATAAAAACCTGCATATTTGTCGCCGTCTTTCGCTTGCTGTAGTCCATTGTAGTTGCTTGGAATTCCAACTTGACCTTTTGCACAAGAATTAAATAGGTCAGTAGTTCCAAAAGTAGGTGAAGTCCAATTTATTACATTATGGTCAAAAGCTCCGATAATTTCAGAACATCTTTTTGTGTTTTCAAAACTTGGATTTTGTACCAAATTTTGAGAAAAAATCGATATTGAAAATAGAAAAAAAAGAATTTTGATGTAGTTCACAGATTTTGGTTCATAATTAAGCACAACGGTCTCGGCTATGAGTAGTTGCGTGGTTTAGCACTTAACTCTGCAAGTACACAACAAACTGAAAATCCGCGAGGATTTTCAGAAGTAGGCGAGAACAAGCAATTACTTATAGCCATTGTTGTGGTTAGTGTTTTTTTATTTATTTACTCAATTTTAAAATTCTAAAAGCACCTTGAATTACCAAAACAAAAACTATTGTTCCGATAATCAAATCAGGTTTGCTTGAACTCAACCAGTTTACCAAAAGTCCAGCTGTTATGACTCCTAAATTTATAATCACATCGTTTGAAGTGAAAATCATACTTGCTTTCATATGTGCCTCTTCCTTACTTTTTGACTTTTGTAAAATGTAAAGACAAATTCCGTTTGCAATAAGTGCGAAAATTGAAACGATAATCATTGTCGAAAAGTTTGGTAATTTCTCGTCTCCGAAAAATCTCCTTAAAACTTCTACAAATCCGATAATTGCAAGTGTTATTTGAAAATATCCAGCAAGTTTGGCAATCCGTTTTTTCTTTATTACTGTTCCACCAACCGCAAACAAGCTAATTCCGTAAACGAAACTGTCCGCAAGCATATCTAAACTGTCGGCAACCAATCCCATTGATTTTGAGATTATTCCTGTTGTCATTTCAATTATGAAAAACGCAAAATTTATGGCAAGTACAGACCAAAGTAGTTTTTTTTGGTTTGCATTTTTATTAAATTCTGTTTGGTCGGTTTGTTCAGTCGAGATTTTCTTTCCGCCTAAATTCAGTTCGATAACTGATTTTTCGATTTGGACAGTTTCTCCGCTGTGAAAAACGGTCAGTTTTCGGTTGGGAATGTCAAAGTCCAAATTCGCAATACTTGGAATTCCGTCCAATTTCATTCGGATTAGATTTTCCTCTGAAGGACAGTCCATTTTAGTAATTTCAAATATTGTTTTATTCATTTAGTTACTCGGTTTTTTTTACATTAACCACAACGGTCTCGGCTCGTATGTTTACGACACCTTAGTTATTAGGAATTAAAAATAGTAAATTTCTGACTAACAATACAAGTAAAATAGAAGGGATAGAGAGGTCTCGGCTAGATACACAAACAAAGAGTGATATCGTTTCATAGAAATCTCACCCTTCTATAATTTTCTTAGAGTCTGAACAGTACCTAGATCCTATACTTGAGATCGTATCAACTGCGAGCAAAGATGGTAAAGAAAATTAATCTTGTAGTATACTATAAAATTATGAATAAAAAACTAAAACAATGTTTGGGAATTGATGTATCCAAAAGCAATTTATCAATATGCTTGGGAGTTCTAAACTCTAATCTTGAAAAAGAGTTTATTGGTCATTCCGATGTTAATAATGACCTATCAGGGTTTAAGGTTATGGTCTCTTGGATAAGGAAAGCAGTGGATAATAATGTCGAACTTGTAGTTTTGATGGAAGCCACTGGAGTGTATCACCAAGGGGTTTGTCAATACTTATATAACCAAGGCTATAAAGTTAGTGTTATGCAGTCAGGAAGGGTAAAGAGATATGCGCAGAGTTTAGATCAGCGATCAAAGACAGACGCTTTAGATAGCAGAATGTTAAGTATGTTGGGGCTTGAATGAAGCCTAAGACCTTGGAGACCTCCAAGCAAGGAGCTACAAGAGTTAAAGGCACTTAGTAGAGAGCGTAGTTCTCTTTTAAAAGATAGGAATGCAGAAAATAATAGACAAGGAGCTATTGAGTCTAGTTGTTATTCCAGCTCAAAAGCTTCTAAGCGTCATTTAGCGAGGTTACATCTTATCAATGCACAGATAGAAGCAATAGAAGTAGAAATGCAAGCATTGGTATCTAAGATAACGGCTTTAAAGCGTCGTATTCAGTACTTAGAAAGTATTCCTGGTATATCATTTATATCAGCAGCTACAGTTATTGGTGAAACTTTAGGTTTTGAGTCTATAACAAGTGCAAAACAACTTACGAGTTTTGCGGGTTATGATGTAGTTTTAAGAGAATCGGGAAGTTTTAAAGGTAAAACTAAAATAATTAAAAAAGGAAATAGTCATATAAGAGCGGTCCTTTATATGCCATCAATGACCTGTGTACGTTGTAATCCCACTTTAAAACAGTTTTACCAAAGATTAAAGCCTCATAAAGCTAAACCTATTGTTGCTTTGATAGCAGTTCAAAGGAAATTATTGATTTTAATGTATACATTATGGAAAAATGAAGTTAACTATGATCCAGAATATGAAATTAAAAAGCAGCAAGAACCAAAAGCTCTTGCTGCGCAGGATAGCATTATGGTTTAACATAAAATACTTCCTAAAAAATTTTAATTAAATTACTTGTTATTTAACACAGTACCTATGAGTAGTTGCGTGTTTTAGCACTTAACTTTGCAAGTACACACCAAACTGAAAATCCGCGAGGATTTTCAGAAGTAGGCGAGAACAAGCAATTACTTATAGCCATTGTTGTGGTTAGTGTTTTTTATTTATTTACTCAATTTTAATATTCTAAATGCTCCTTGAATTACCAATACAAAAACGATTGTTCCGATAATCAAATCAGGTTTGCTTGAACTCAACCAATTTACTAAAACTCCAGCGATTATAACTCCCAAATTGATAATCACATCGTTCGAGGTAAAAATCATACTTGCTTTCATATGAGCTTCTTCCTTGCTCTTTGACTTTTGCAAAATATAAAGACAAATTCCGTTTGCAATAAGTGCGAAAATCGAAACAATAATCATTGTCGAAAAGTTGGGTAGTTTCTCGTCTCCGAAAAATCTCCTTAAAACTTCTACAAATCCAATAATTGCAAGTGTTATTTGAAAATATCCAGCAAGTTTGGCAATCCGTTTTTTCTTTATTACTGTTCCGCCAACCGCAAACAAACTAATTCCATAAACAAAACTATCTGCAAGCATATCTAAACTATCGGCAACCAATCCCATTGACTTTGAGATTATTCCTGTTGTCATTTCGATTAGGAAAAATGCGAAATTTATTCCAAGGACAGTCCAAAGTAATTTTTTTTGATTTGCATTTTCATTAAATTCCGTTTGGTCAGTTTGTTCAGTCGAGATTTTCTTTCCGCCTAAATTCAGTTCGATAATTGACTTTTCAATTTGGTCAGTTTCTCCGCTATGAAAAACGGTCAGTTTTCGGTTCGGAATGTCAAAGTCCAAATTCGCAATACTTGAAATTCCGTCCAATTTCATTCGGATTAGATTTTCCTCTGAAGGACAGTCCATTTTAGTAATCTCAAATATTGTTTTATTCATTTAGTTTCTCGGTTTTTTTACATTAACCACAACGGTTTGTGTAAGGATAGTTGCGTATGCAAGCAACTAACTTACTAAAAAGGAACGAACCAGAGGAAAATCCGCAGGATTTTCCGAGTAGGCTAGAACCAAGCAATTATTTTTACACGTTGTTGTAAACAGTTATTTTTTCTGTAATATATTTTTCAATCAGTTCTTTGTCCGATTTATTTTTTAAAATCAATAACTCATTGTTTTTATGAGTCCTATAATTCATCAGGAATTTTGTTTTTCCACTTCGAGTCAATTCCGAATACTCAAATCGGTTTGGGTCAAATTTATCCGCAATCAATTCCGTTTTTTGAGTTCGTTCAAATATTTTTTTGAGTCGAGTTATTTTTCCGCTTTTTTCGTCAATTTTTAATTCCGTGTAATAAATCCAAGAGGCAAAGCGATACAAAGTGTAACCGATTAAAGTCAGAGTAGCAACAAAAATTCCGATTCCAATTCCAAGAAACCAAATAAGAAATATGAATGAAGTAGAAGTCCAAATCATTAGTTCTTTCCAATTAAATGGAATTCTGTCACTCAACGTGTGAATGTCACCATTTTTGGAAAATCTAAAGTAATCTTCGCGTTCGTTCATAATTGTTTACAACGTTTATGTATAAGAATAGTTGCGGGTTTGTATGCGAGGATTTTCCGAAGGAAAATCAGACGTTACAAACACGCAACGACCTTTGGTTAAGCACTAAACCGCAATTATTTTTATACGACTTAAGTTAGCATTTTAATAAAAACACTAAATTAAGACCTATAAATAAGAAAGAACAAAGGAGAGGAATAAGGTTATTATATACGCAGAGACTTT
>NZ_QJTD01000018.1 GCF_003217215.1 Winogradskyella epiphytica | reverse complement strand
TAGGACAGCAATTATTAAGATTATTAGGCTAAAACTTATTAAAATAATTTTCGCAATTTTCTTCATAAATCGTGATTTTTAAATTGGCTACAACGGTCTCGTATAACCGTCAGTTACGGCTTAGTATGCGTTAATTTTCGGTTTGGTACAGACTTTAGCAATTTCGAGTGGATTCGGACGTAGTCGAATCCGCCGTAATTGCGGTTATACATTGTTGCCATTAGTTTTTTATTTTTCTAATTATTTTTAAAAATCCAGTAGAATCCGTTTCAATTCCGTCCGAATAGATTGGAATCAAATTCTCATCTTGAATCAAGTACTTTATTGCTCGTTTAGCTAAATATCTTTCTTTGTCAATGTCTAATTTAATCGTATCCGAATTAATTTGATATTTCCCCCGTCTAATTGTTGTCCATTCAATTTCTCTTGTTTTCAACATATAACTTCCATCAGCTAAAGTCAGTTTATTTCCAATTACATCTGTTGCAATAAATTCTGGTTCCTTGTCAAAGAAATCATATGGAAACCAAAATGAACTTACACCAATCAAAGTTGAAATTACTAAAACAGTCAAAACGATTTTTGATTCTTTAATATTCTTTCCTTTTCTTATTCTACCTATGTTTTTAATTAACGTAAACAAAAATATTCCTGCCCCTGCAATAAGGAAGAATAACACTTTAAATCCACCTATAAGCCCACCAAAATTACCTTCAGTTCTCAATTCAGATAAGAGAATGAAGAATAGCAAAACTCCAATTGGGAAAATTGCTTTTAATATTAGGTTGTAATTCGTTTTTTTCAAATTAATGGCAACGGTCTCGGCTATGAGTAGTTGCGTGGGTTAGCACTTAACTTTGCAAGTACACACCGAACTGAAAATCCGTGAGGATTTTCAGAAGTAGGCGAGAACCAGCAATTACTTATAGCCATTGTTGTGTGGCGTTTTTTTATTTTTTTAAATAATCAAATATAATGAACGGAAGCAATGCGAATGCAAAAAACAAAATCATTGTATAAATCAAATCAGCAAATTTTCCGTGTTTATCTACTTCAGGTTCTCTATTAAAAATTACTTTATATAGTCGCCTAGTAGGATATTGAACTATTAATAGCGATAATGGATAAATAAAACTTACACTATTTAAATCAGAGATGTTTTCTTGATAATAATTCCTGAATAAATAACCATAACAAAAGAAGCCAACTGCAACCAAAAGACTTTTAATATAAAAGTCATTTATTCTCAACATTTCATAGTCCATAAAAAACCAAAGTCCGATTCCCATTCCAGTAAATAAAGTCCATTTTTCAATTATTTCAACACTATCTGTCAAATAGGGAACAAAAAAATGAATTAAGACAGCTATTGTTGAAATGTAAAAAACAATTTTAAATCGTTTACTAATCTTTAATTCTGATTTATCCTCTTTAAGCCTTTTGTTATTTGCTTTTATTGAAAGAGTCAAAGGATTTTTTAAATTACTTATATCAACTGTTGAATAAAATTTGTTGTCGGTTTGTTGGGTAACTTTACCTCCAAAATCAATTTTATAATGTTTGTTCTCGGCAGTTACCACATAAACGTTGTCAAATTCCTTATCATTTTTTGATATGTAAACCAAAAGTTCCTTATCGTTTAACCTTTTGTCTATATTTTTACCTTTAGTTAAACCTTTAATTTCCACATTATATTCAATTCCCTCTGGATATTCGAGATAATTTACCAAATAGAAAAAATGTTCATTGTCAAGAAGATTGTCAGCTATTATTATTTGTCTGTCAATTCCTTTTTCGAAAATCTTAAAGTTTAATTTTGAAGAAAAATTGTCAGAATATAAATCTATCCAATTCTCCAAAGCCTGTTTCACGTCATTTAGAGAAGCTCCTTTTATTTCTATAATGTTTTTCATTTACGATTTTCTCAAATGACACACAACGGTCTCGGCTATGAGTAGTTGCGTGGTTTAGCGTTTAACTTAGCAAGTACACACCAAACTGAAAATCCGTGAGGATTTTCAGAAGTAGGCGAGAACAAGCAATTACTTATAGCCATTGTTGTATGCCGTTATTTTTGTTTTCTCCTTTTCAATCTATGTCGCCTCATCATCCTTTCCATAAATGGCATTCCTTTATTATACTCATTCATCCATTCATTTATATATTCTCTAAATTCGTCAGTAGTCATTTTATTATGACGACCATCATAAGTAGAAGAAGTCAAATTATATGTTGACCTCTTATTAAAAATAACAAATGAACCTCTAAAGAATCTAGACACGTGTCTTGCAGTTTCAGGAATTTCATATCCCATTTCATTGTAATCGTAGCGATGCTCAACTAAATCGTATTTATCATAACTTCCTGGATAAATTTCGGACACACTTTCTCTATCGTGATTTTTTTCATATGGTATTTTCTCGTCTTCATTTTTGTAAACTCCTGAAGATTCCAATTCATCAAGCTCCAATCTGAAATAATTCCACTCTGCGTCAGCTCCAAAAGATTCAAAGATTAACCTTTTTGGTTTAACAATATCTGTCAGACCACCAAAATCTAATTCTATGCAATCTCTTTCATATGATTTTTTTGCTCCTTCTAAATCTAAACCACCACCATCTGGGAAAAATAAGTGATTTAAGTTATCATAAGAGCCAATGACATTAAGCACCTTAATTATATCCTCATTTTCTTCCCAGATTACTCTTTTAGGAAATGAGGTTGGAAAAAGTTTAGTTTGAATTTCAAACCACTGTTCTAGATTTTGTTCGTGAAAATTCTCGTTTAATAATTTCCAATCTTCGAGCTCATTTATGAATTGCACCATAGTAGGTCTTTTTTCCGGGTCATTATCTGTTGAAGCAGTTAATAACTTGTCAATTGGACTTGTATAGTGAGAATTGTAAAATTGTCTTAATTCGATGATTGAGTCAGTTGAATATTGTCCATCAAACCCTTTCTGATTTTCAGTTAAGATAATCCAAAGTGTTTTAGCGAGAGAATATACATCTGCTTTTAAGCTATCTGCCGAGGATGACTCTCTTTTCATTTCAGGTGCCATTGTCCATTTAGCACCTATGACTTCATTTTTATGTGAGATATCCTTTTTGTTTGGAAAGTCAACTAATCCAAAATCAGCTATACAAAATCTTGAATTAAACAAAAGAATGTTGGGAAGCTTGATGTCTCGATGTGATATTTTTCTATCGTGTAGATTTTTTAGTGTATTAGCAATTTCAATGACTGCATCAACTTTTTTTTCAATTGATTTGCCATTTAGCTCCCTTTCAGCGTTACTAGCAACTGGCATAACAAAATAAGGAATGTCAGTTTTTGAAAGTTTTTTTGGTAAATTCTTATCAATTATAGGAATTATTCCTTCAATATCAGAGTTTGCTTCTATTACGCTTATTTCATCCAAAAAGCGATTATACGATTTTTGCTTAAGAGTTTTAATGAGTTTTATAGCTCCAAATTCACCTTTTGAATTTACACATTTCCATACTTCACCATTCCCACCTCCACCAAGGTAGGAAACCAAAGTCCAATCATTAAATTTTTGATTTTTTTTAAATAGTTTTTTACTCATTTGGTTTTAATGGCATACAACGGTCTCGTATAACCGTCAGTTACGGTTTTAAAGTTAATAATTTTCGATTAAGCACTGACGTTAGCAATTCCGAGTGGATTCGGACGTAGTCGAATCCGCCGTAATTGCGGTTATACATTGTTAGCGGTTGTTTATTACGTTCGAATGTTTTTTCAGTCAGGATAATAATACCATTGTATATATTCACTATTATCAAAATAATCATCTTTCATCAACATATGTGACGTATTTCTCGTTCCAACGTGATAGTTTAATCCAAAATGGTCTTTTAAATATTCTTTGTTCTCGCTATGGTTAATAAACTCTTGAGTATAATTAATATATTCTTTTAATTCTGGATATTTAAACTTGTATCCGTTTATATTTTTTGGAAAGGAACCATTATTAATTTTATTTTGATATGCAAAAAGAATAATATTCGATGTTTCCTCTTTAAGTTTTATTAATCGGTTGTTGACAATAAGATTTTCCGGTATTATAATTGTTCCTAATATTAGCAAAGCAACCAGCGCTGTTTTTTTAAAATTAAAAACGAAAAGTAAAATAGGTATAACATTTACAAAAATCAATAAATGATAAATGGCCGAAGTAATTTCGCCAAAATTTTCGAACGCCATATTCGAAGCAATTATCTCAAATAAAATCAAAATTACTGTCAACACTGAAAAAAGTACTGAAGATAGAGAAGTCAGATGTTTGAATTTGACCATATTTTTTTCTTAAATAACCGCTAACGGTCTCGGCTATGAGTAGTTGCGTGGGTTAGCACTGAACTTTACAAGTACGCACCAAATTGAAAATCCGCGAGGATTTTCAGAAATAGGCGAGAACAAGCAATTACTTATAGCCATTGTTGTAAGCAGTTTTTATTTCAGAGTTTAATATATATTCGATTTTTTCTAATTCCAAGTAATTTATTCTGATTAATTTATAATTATTCTCTAAAGCAAATTCATTTTTTATTTCGTCTCTTTTTTGTTGTGATTTTAAGGCTTTTTCTCCGCCCCAAATTGAAACTGGTTCAAAATGTTGTATTCCGTCAAATTCAATAAGTGTTTTTGAGTCAGGTAAATAAAAGTCAAATGGTAATGTCGTTTTATGATTACAATCTTTAAACCTTTTTTGGTATTTGTAATTTATTCCTTGACTTTCTAAATAGAGCCTTATCTTTCTTTCTCCTGTTGTTTCTTTACACTTTGGACAACCCTTTCCATTTGAATAAATATGGTCAGTTGGTGCTTGTTTAAAAAATCCGTGAACTGGACATTCAATTTTTACTTTTTGATGAGCGTTTACGTAATTAACTTTATCGTAATTATAAATCTCTCCGTGTTGTTTAACTGCTTTTTCAACAAATTCGTCTTTTGTTAATCCTGAATTTCCTGTACAGCTTGGACAATTGTGTCCTTTTAAATGTGAAGAAGCAAATTGTTTCCACTTTCCGTGTTCTTTACAAATAATTGTTACTTTTTTATCTGCTCCTTTATATTCTGCCAACGAATAGTCATATTTATTTCCGTGAACTTCTTTTGCTAATTCAAGAAATTCTTCTTGTGTTCGAGAAAATAATAGCGAATGACCATCTAAACCACATTCGTAACAACCTTTTCCGTCGTTGACGTGATTGTCTGGTGTTTGTCTAAAATCTCCGTGTTTTTTACAAGTGATTATTATTTTAGAAAATGCTCCATTATAATCTAATTCAGATTTAGAATAATCGTATTTTTTTCCGTGAATTTTAATTGCTTGAGCGAGAAATTTTGAAAAAGGCTTTGTTCGTTTACTTTTAGACTTTTCAATTCCACAAATCGGACAACCTTGTTTTCTGTTTAAATGTTTGTAAGGTGTTTGGAAAAATGTTCCGTGTTCAGGAATTTTACAAATTATTTCGACTTTAGAATCAACATTTTTATATTCAGATTTCGAGTAATCATATTGCTTTCCGTGAATCGAAATTGCCTTTTTTATGAATATGTTTGTCTTATTGTTCACGGTTTTCTCAAATTGCTTACAACGGTTTTGTATATGATACGTTGCGTGGTTTAGCACGTAATTTAGCAAATAAAAACCGAATAGAAAATCCGCGAGGATTTTCGTAAGTAGGCTAGAACTAGCAATAAATTATATACGGCTTAAGTTAGCATTTTAATAAAAACACTAAATTAAGACCTATAAATAAGAAAGAACAAAGGAGAGGAATAAGGTTATTATATACGCAGAGACTTTGATCTCGTCAACATTGAAAATCCCCTCTCCTTTTCTACACAGATTTCGTACAGTTCTATGAGGCTCTTAGACCTCGCTTTTAAGTCGTTGAAACTCGCGTAGACGTCCTTTCAAAAATCATTTTATTATGAATAAAGATATTAAATTTTTTGGCATTGACATTAGCCATTTGGTTTTTGATGTTGCAGACTCTAATGGTAACTTTTATCAGTTTAAAAACACCCTTTCTGGATTTAAAAAGTTTGCAAAAATATTAGATATAGATAGCCATTGTGTCATGGAGGCTACTGGATATTATCATTACCAATTAGCTTATTATTTGTTAGAGTCAGGTATTAGAGTTTCTGTAGAAAATCCTTTAGCAGTAAAACGCTTTATACAGATGAAATTGTCTAAAATCAAAACCGATAAGAGCGATGCTAAACAGATCTGTGAATATGCCAAACAA
>NZ_QJTD01000017.1 GCF_003217215.1 Winogradskyella epiphytica | reverse complement strand
TTGCTAAATCTGGACTAATATATGAGGATAGTTACAGAAGTTCTTTGGTGAGAAATTAATGCTTTTTTACTTGTTTTTTACCACAGTACTTTGTTGTAGCCAGTTATTTTTTCAGAAGTTCAGAAATATCAAATTTTCCGTTTTTCCAATATTTAATTGTTCCTTTATGAATTTCAGAATTCTTTTTTAATCTTAAAAGAACAGAGTTCAAATGTTTTTCAAATTCATTATTTGTTTTTTCCATATCGTTCAGACTATCAAGAATAATTTCCATTAGCGTTTCTTTTTCCGCTTGTGAAGAATTCCGATTATCATATTCCGTTATGAATTCAGCAATTCGATTTGAGTCAGATATTTCCCATTCCCAATCTTGCATATTTTCGTCAAATTCCAAATTCAGTTTTTCGGCTAACTTTTTCCGAGTTTTTTGATTGGAATAAAAATTTCATTTTCAGTACTCATTTCTTTAATTGGCTACAACGGTCTCGGCTATGAGTAGTTGCGTGGTTTAGCACTTAACTTTGCAAGTACGCACCAAACTGAAAATCCGCGAGGATTTTCAAAAGTAGGTGAGAACAAGCAATTACTTATAGCCATTGTTGGCAATAGTTTTTTCATTCGTATGTTCCATACCAATTCAATTCCGATTTCCAATCGGTTTTTGTGTAATCCACTTTGTTATTGGTATATACTCGAAATATTTTTTTAATCCTAGTATTTTCTAAAAGAGACTTAATAGAATCGTATTGTTTTTTGGGAACTTTTTTATCCACGAACAACATATATTTAAAATCATTCTCATTTGGCTCCTTAAATGAAAAAATATATTCCATAGTTGCAAGTTCGATACCCGATAGGTTTATATATTTATCTGATTTTGATATTAGTTTGCCATTTTTATATCCAACATAAATATTATAGTCAAATTCTTTATTTCCGCTCGGAATGAGTCCGTTTTCTTTCTTGACTAAATCAATGTCGAGATTTATGTTTTTTTCAAAGTATTGATATGCATTATTAATTTTCGATAATTCAATTGTGCGTAAAGAATCAGTCTCTGTTTTGATGAATAAAGTATCCTTTTGAGAATTCATTTTATATTCAAAAACAAAGTCGGTTCTTAAATCAGGGTCAATATTTGTTAGTTGAGTATAATAAATTTTTGAATTGTCACTTCTCCAGGAGTACTTGGTTTCTCGTTCCCAAGAATTTGTCAAAAGAGAATCTTTGTAGAATCTTAAATCCACAATATTTGCACTATTCGTTGAACTCCAATTACCAAGCAAGTCGGTATCTAAGTTTTTATCCGCGCAACTTTGACAAATTGCAATTATTAATATTGTTCGAATTATGTTCATTCAAATTATTGCCAACGGTCTTGGCTATGATTTCGTTGCGGAAAAATCCGCAGGATTCTTTCCGCTGTAGCCGAAAGATAGCAAATAAGTGTTGAATTCCGATTAGGAATTCAACCGCAATGAATTATAGCCGTTGTTACCTGTAGTATTTATTTCAGTTTTTTTAAATAGTTCATCCATTCTTTTCTGTCAGACATTTTTCCATTTCCGTCACAAATAGTTGTTTCCATAATTCCATCATTCTTCTCCGTATAAATTCCGTTATCATATGCGAATATCAGATATTCTTCTCCGAGAATAAAGTCATATCCACAATCTCCACCACCAATTCCAGTTATGATTTCAATTATTTTTTTTGAATTTCCTTTAAACGAATTTGTTATTTCAATTTTGACTTTAACATTGGAATATTCCTCAATCGTTTCGTCTCCATTTTCATATACTTTAGAATTATAAGGATCTATACTGATTATTTTTCCAGTAAATACTTTTTCGGAATGTTTGAATGCTTTTTCAATCGTTAAAATTCCATCACAGTCACAAGCATAACTTCCGATTGAAAAAAATAAAGTCAATATTAGTATTGCGTTTTTCATATTACAGGTAACGGTTTCGTATAACCGTCAGTTACGGGTTAATATGCGTTAATTTTCGGTTTGGCACTGACATTAGCAATTCCGAGTGGATTCGGACGTAGTCGAATCCGCCGTAATTGCGGTTATACATTGTTGTAAAACGTTTTTATTCATTTATTCTTATGTGATTTCCGTTTCGATATTTTATAAATTCAATTCCATTTTGTGTAGAGTAAATTATACTTTCAAATTCGGTTTCAGGATTATTTGATGTCAAGTGAAATACTTGGGTGTAATCAAATCCGTCAATTGAGATGTCGGTTAATTCGAGTTCGAGGTTTTCAGTCTCTAAATCTTGAATTGTATAATATTCTTGACTATCACTGTAGATGAAAAAATCAGTATAGTTGAATTTTCTTTTTGCAATTCTAACGTAATAGATTTTGTCACTATTGCCAAATTCATATGTACATTCACTATACTCAACTAATGATGTAAAACAACTTTCGTCATCTGAAGAGTTTAAGTCAAAACTGTCTGTTACTTTTTCAGATATTATAGCATCAGTTGTCTGTGAATTATTGTCTATAAATTCTATGTTCGTATTATTGTCAAAAGGAATGACATTTTTTTCAAAACTGTTTAATTCAAAACTTTCAAATCCGTCATCGTTGCAACCACAACTAGTAATCATAAAAGAGATAAATAAACTTAGGATTAGCCTTAATTTCATAGGTTTGAGTTAAATGTTTTACAACGGTCTCGTATAACCGTCAGTTACGGGTTAAATTAGCTATTATTTTCGGTTAAGCACTGACGTTAGCAATTCCGAGTGGATTCGGACGTAGTCGAATCCGCCGTAATTGCGGTTATACATTGTTGGCTACAGTTTTTTAATTCCATTATAATTTTTCATTCAAATCTTGTCTTCCAACTATTGTCACTATCTCAACAATATTTTCATTGACTTTATAGTAAATACTATCAACTCCACATACGCAACGTCTGTATCCTTTTTTTATATAGTCAACAGATTCAAAAGAAAAAGGTCGTTCAGCAATAATGTCAAAATGTTCGAAAAAAGACTCAAAATATTTGTCCGCTTGGGTCATTCCGAATTTTTTAACTCCGTAATGATGAATTCGAATCAAGTCATTTTTCGCTTCGTTTGTCAATTTGTATTTAGCCATTTAGCAAAGACTTTGATTGAGCTAAAATACTTTCTTTGCTGTCATTCGTAAATCCACTATTTTCAGCTTTTTCAATTTTAGCTCGAATCCAATCAATTTGAACTTGCTGTTTTCGGGCTTGTCTTATCAAATCGTTAACTAATTCGCTTTTACTTGAATATTCTTTATTGTCCACTTGGGATTTTAGCCATTCATCGTTCGGCTTTGTAAATGATATACTTTGTCTCGACATAATCTAATTATTTGATGTAAATATACACCAAATATGAATCATTTCCAAATTGTAGCCAACGGTTGTGTGTATGGCTTGTTGCGGAATCACACGCAGTGTTATTCCGCCGTGGACTAAAGATAGCAAATTGCAATGAATTCCGATTAGGAATTCAGCCGCAATGAGCTATACACGTTGTTGCCCACAGTTTTTATTCGGCTTCTTTTTCAACAAACATATTCTTCTTTAATACATAAATACATTTTGTCTTAATATAATCTGAAAAATCTATTTCTTTACATTCGTCATTTTCTTTTAACTCAAGTACTATCTTTTTTTCCTCAATTTTGATTTTAGAATTACTACATTCAAGATAATATTCAGTTGAAGAAGCCACAGTTAAACTATCGGTTACATCATTTTCCCAACGGTAAGTTGAAGTGAAATATTCTGTGTCGAATATTTTTTTCATTTTTTTTAAATCGTAAATCAGAATTTTTTTATTTGTTATTCTTAAACCACCTCCTAGTCCAGAATGTCCATAAGTATCATCACAATAAACTATAAGTTCTTCATAGTTTTTTCCGTTCACTTGTTTTCTTTCAATTTTTGAAACAGTTCCATATGATGGTTCAGGCAATAAATTAAATAATATGAATTTCTTTCTTTTCTTTAGCGCAATAAATTCAGGATAAGTGTCTTGAGATAAAACAAAAGCTTTTGGTTTATTCAAAGAATCTATGACTTTCATACCAGACGATTCTATAGATTCGATAATTTTGGAATCTATTGGTACAAACTTTATTGTATCAAATTCAATCTGTCCATAGCTATTAATAGAAATTACTATAATCAGTATAAAAAGAATTTTTGTCATTTTTCAAATTGTGGGCAACGTTCAGTATAACCGCAGTTACGGGACTAAATTTAATGTTTTTCGGATAAGCACCAACGGCAGCAATTACGCTTGGATTCGGACGTAGTCGAATCCGCCGTAATTGCGGTTATACATTGTTGGCAGTAGTTTTTATTTTTCCCATTATTCCCTCGTTAGTATTGGTGTCAATAAATCCGCTTTCTAATCCAGACCTAACGTCTAAATTCTGATGTTCAATTATATTTTCTCCGAATGCTAATTTGTTCCGTATTTTTTTTAAGTCAAACACTTTGTCAAAATAAATCCAATCAGCTTTACTTTCAGACCAAGCTTTTCCATAAAATGTAATTCGCGTATTTTCTTTAATTAATTTTTTCGCTAAACGTCTCAATTCAGCCGAACGAATTGAGTTAGAAAAATCAGAAAAATAGTTCTCAAATTCAATTAATTTTTCTCCGATTTTAAACTCAAAACCGAGACTATCAACAACAGTTCTGCTTAAAATTCCATTCAATTCAGAAACAGATTGATATGAATTTAAAATCCGATTTAGGGATTTCAGAATTTCATTGTCAGGATTCAGTTTAATTTCAGAATCTAATTCCGATAATAATTTGTCTTTTTCAATTTTAAAGTTCGTCATTTTCAAATTACTGCCAACGGTCTCGTATAACCGTCAGTTACGGGTTAATATGCGTTAATTTTCGGTTTAGAACTAGCGTTAGCAATTCCGAGTGGATTCGGACGTAGTCGAATCCGCCGTAATTGCGGTTATACATTGTTGTACGCAGTTTTTTAATATTCATCTTCCATTGTTTTATCCAACCAATCAATAAAATTTTTCCACTTATAATTTGGGTCAGATTCAATTCCATTCGAGTTATGGTCAAAAATCACAACAGGAAATTCAGATTCCGAACTCCGATTGTCAAAACACCAAAAATCTCCGTTGTCTTGTCTGAAAGGTGTTAAATATTCAGGGAATTCTAATTCAGCGTAATCTTTTAAAACTTCTTCCAAGTTCATATAAGGGTCAAGTTCCTTATTTGCAAAACCAAATCCCTCAAATGCAAAATCTCCAATTGGAACTTCTTTACAGTATTTTAATTGAAAGTCAATAAATGACTTTGGAAATTTGCAATTATATTTCTCAATCAGTTCGTTCAAATCCGTTTCATTCGGTTCGGGACAATTTGACGGAAAAGCTGGTTCTCGGTCAGAATATTTTTCTTTTAAATCTTCGTATGTCATTTTTGGTCAAATTGCGTACAACGGTTTCGGCTATGAGTAGTTGCGTGGGTTAGCACTTAATTTTGCAAGTACACACCAAGCTGAAAATCCGCGAGGATTTTCAGAAGTAGGCGAGAAAAAGCAATTACTTATAGCCATTGTTGTGGTGTCGTTTTTATTCAGTCTTCTTTCTGTTTTTCAAGATGATTAATGTGATAATATAAGTCAAAACGATTGCAAAAGGAATTGCTATAAATCTATATTCAGGTAAGAGGTACCAAAGGGTTAGAATTATAATTATTCTAGTCAATGTATGAAAAATTCCAACCCAATGTTTTATAATCCAAGAAAATGGTAGCCACATTAACCCAGTCAAAATCCCCACAGTCATTGGAAGAGAGGAATAGTCAACTAGGAAAAATGGTATTGCAATTGAATAAACGAGAATTGCTTGTCCAGCTGTGAAAAGAAAAAGAGTATCAAATTCGTTTTTCGGTTTACTTTTATCTAGGAAATTTTCACCTGTGAATTTTGAAAGGAATAGTCCTAGATACACAATACTTCCAGTTCCAATAAAAATTGACCAAACTGCTACAAAGTCCGAAAAAAAGATTCCGATTAATCCGATTAAAGTCCAAATAATCAATCCAGCTAATGGTGTAGCAAGAAATTTTTGATTGATGAATTCAATTCGCTGTTGTTCAAGTGTTCTATTTGTCATTGGTTAATTCAGTCTGTTTTTTCTTTTGTGCGAGTTTTTTTTTAAATGCACCACAACGGTTTTGTGTATCTTAAGTTAGCGATTATAAATATAAGTTATAAATTAGGAATCAAATCAGAAAGAAAAAAAGAGAGGATTAAGGTTATTTTGTGTATTGAGACAGCGATCTCGTTTTTCATGACAATCCCCTCTCTTTCCTACTATTATTTCGAACAGTT
>NZ_QJTD01000016.1 GCF_003217215.1 Winogradskyella epiphytica | reverse complement strand
TCGAAAAAATAAGGTAAATTTACCTGAGCTTAAGATTTAAAAATAGACCTAGTTCAAACTATTTTTTTGCCTTCTAAACGGCTTAAAAAAAATCTTTTGAACGTGTAAACAATAACAAAAAAGAGTCAACCTATATCAGTATAATACACAATCAGAAACGTGAAAAAAATATTCATTTTGACTTTACTCTCTTTTTTCGGTTGTAAAAACGAACCGATTTGCACTGTGAATGAAAATAACGCTGGAAAACAAATATATGATTTGGACGAAGCGACTTGTTTCATTGCATTGAAGTTGAATAAGAAAAAATCGGACTTGAATTTGATTCGTAGTGCTCTAATTGCAGAGGAAAACTATATGAATAAAATCGGACTGATTTCCGAAAATCCTAATCCAGAAAGTGAATCGGAATCGAATGTGGAAATGGATATTAACGAAATGGTGGATTATGCTCTGAACGAGGAAAAAGTTGACCTAACAAAAGACGAATTAACCGAAATCTATGATACCGAAATTGAATATTTAATGTTCATCGGAGTCGTGGAAGAATAAAAACTATGCACAACAATGGCTATAAGTAATTGCTTGTTCTCGCCTACTTCTGAAAATCCTTGCGGATTTTCAGTTTGGTGTGTACTTGCAAAGTTAATCGCTAAACTACGCAACTACTCATAGCCGAGACCGTTGGGCACAATTAACACAAAACGAACGAATGAAAAAAATATTAGCATTTTTAATTACAATTTTACTGTTTGGAATGAGCAAATTATCAGCTCAAAATTACCTGAATTATTACGAAAAAATAAACGAAGCCGAAATTGCTAATCTTGACAAGGAATTTAAAAAAGCTGATTCAATTTATCGAATGGCATTTGAACTTGTTGAAAAGCCTTTTAAAGATGATTACTTATTAGCTTCAATCAATTCCGAAAAACTGAATGACAATCAAAAAACATATGGTTATCTAAAAAATGGAATTTTAGTTGGTTTAACTGAAAAAAGAATAAAGAAAGAACTTTCAAAATTTAAAAAATCTGACGAATGGAAATCTTTGAAAAAAGAATATGATTTAACACGAGAAGAATATTTAAAATCATTGAATTTAACTTTAAGAAAAGAACTTACAGAAATGGTTGACAAAGACCAAGCTTCAAGGCATCCTATTTTTGGTAGTTGGAAAAAATCAAAGAAAGTTGATAGCTATAATTATAAAAGGCTATTAGAAATTATAAAAGAGAATAATGGAAAATGGCCAGATAGATTTATAATTGGAGACGGAAATGAAAATGGAAAGTATGCATTCGGAGAAATAACTATTATGTTACACCATTTTTCAAAAGACGAAGTGCTGAATTTAAAACCATATTTAATAGATGCAATTCTAACTGGAGGTTTATCACCATATAATGTGGTTTATCCATTAGACTATACAAACTCAAAAATGATTGGACGAAGAGGTAAGTTTATTGATAGCTGTCATTATTTAGGTGCTTATTTGAGTTCGAATGGAAATAAGGCAGTTATTTGTGATTGTGAAAAGGCAGAGGAAGAACGAAAAAAAATTGGATTGGAACCTTTGGACGACTATTTCCGAAAAAGAAATTCAACTTACGATTGTTATGAACAAAAATAACTGTGCCCAACACCGTATAAAAAAAATTGCTGGTAAAAGCCTACTTGCGAAAATCCTCGCGGATTTTCTTGGCTTGTGTTTTATTTACTAACTTTGGTGCTTAAAACACGCAACTTTCCTTATACAAACACGTTGGCATTCATTGAGCAGAACCGGTAAAAATGACAATTATGAGTAATTTAAAAAACATTAAATCGGAAATTGAAAAATATGCAAATGACTCAAATCTGACTGAATTACAAATCGTTGAAAAACTGAAAAAACATTACTTTGACAAAAAAGTAAACGAGAATTTAAAGCTGTATAAAAAAGGAAAGAAAAAAGTGAGTGAAATAACAAAAGACTTGAAAATCTCGCCACGAAAATTTTATGCGATTTTAGAAAAAAAGAAAATAGAGCATAAGAAATATAAAAAAGAGTGATTTAAAAAACGTTTGACTTTTAGCACGTTTGAAAAATCGGAAACTGAATTGAAAAAATATATTATGAATAGAATAAGAATAATTGGTTTAATAATGTTGATAATCGGAATTATTTTGCAGTTTTCATTTAAAAATGATGGAACTGATTTTCTTACTGGATTATTAGTCGGAGGAGGAATTGGATTATTAATAACAGGACAAATTAAATCTAAAAAAAAATCACATTCTGACGGTTAAAATATTTAATGAAATGGAATTTGAAAAGTTTGGTGAATGAAACGCTAAACGAACTCATTTAAATGCAGGAAAAACAAAAACAGAATTAAATTGAATCAGAATAAATCGGAATAAAAACAACGAAATGCCAACACCGTATATAATTTATTGCTAGTTCTAGCCTACTTACGAAAATCCTCGCGGATTTTCTATTCGGTTTTTATTTGCTAACTTTAGTGCTTAAACAACGCAACAAACCATATACAAACACGTTGTGGGTAATTTAATGCAACCATTCAAGACAATTAACATCTAATAAGAAAAAGCTATCCTATGAAAACAAAATTTGACTACTTATTACTATTATTATTGATGTTGTTGTTCACATCTTGTGAAGATACATTTGAACCAAGTGGTATCGAAACGAGAGTTTTTGGTCGGATGTATGATAGTGAAAATCAAATACCATTAGACAATCACAAATTAAGAATCGGAGAATCTAATTTAATACCAGGCTTTGGTTCAGCGCCAAATGTTGATTTCATCCAATATGTTGACTCAACAACAACAGATTCTGATGGATATTTTGACTTTACTTTTACAACAAGTGGTCAAGGAGACATTTACGAATTGGAAGTAGACCATGATTATGATAATTACTTTGGCTTAACTGATGAGAATGTTTTTGGACTATTAAATCAAGGGTTTCGTATAGAATTAGAAGATTTAGGAGAAGATAAAGAACTAAATTTTGAGGTTTTGTATTTTTTCCCAGTTAATCTAAAATTCACTCTGAATTCTGATGTTCAGTTTTTACCTATCAGAATCCGTGAACCATACAGTCGAGTGATAGACAATCTGACTGAAACTGGAGTTGAAATTAGTCGAATTTACTATATTGACAAAAATTCAAATTGGCAAATAGAATTAACAAGAATAACAGACGATGGACAAGCACAACGTGTGGTTTTAGATATGCCAGCAACTAACAGTACAGAATTAACGGAACTTGAATTTAACATCAATGATGACGATTTTGAAGACTATTAAAAACTACCCACAACAACGTGTATAGCTCATTGCGGCTGAATTCCTAATCGGAATTCATTGCAATTTGCTATCTTTCGGTTACGGCGGAAAATCATAGCTGATTTCCCGCAACGAGCCATACACAAGACCGTTGGCTTTAATGCTGAAGAACATCGCAAAACAGCAAGTTTACAGTTATAAACAAAAGCCTGTAAAATTTAAATTTATAATATTGAATTATATGAGATTAACTATTTTATCATTTATTACTTTAGTTTTTTTAACTAGTTGTAGTGATAAACAAAATATTAGTTCAGAAATGTATATTGGAACATACCGAATAATGGACCAAATGGTTCCTTATCCATTCATAATACAACAAAAAAAAGACACTATATATCTTTACAACAATAAAGGTAATAGTATTGATAAAATTACAAACACATCAATAAACAAGAACAAATCACTTAACTTTCAAGAAAAACATCTGAAAATCACACAAAAAGAGGATGACGAATTCCTTGCTTTTGACTTACTAGATACCACAAACTTTAAAACATTCAAAAACGGAAAACCGAGTCCAAAAAATAGTGCTAAATTCAAAAAAATAAAATCAGAAAATAAACTTGACCTTCAAAAAGTTAAAAAAGAAATAGGGAAATTCATTTGGAAATACGATGTCGTTGAAGACGAAAACAGTAACCCAAATAATGATTTAGAAATTGAAAAGTTATTTTATTTTAAAAATGATAGTCTTAACATTATTACGAATTATTACTATCAAGGTTTAAAAACAATTTCAGAGTATGAAACAAAATCATACAATTTTTTTGTAATAGATAGCATTTACTTTTTATCACTTCAAAAAGAAAGTTCTAATCCACAACCAATTTATCAAATTGTAAGATATGATTCAAACAAAATCGAATTAAGAGATTTTTCTTCAAGAGTTTCAAAAAACATCATTTTTCACAAAGAATCAATAAGTGTTATAGACTATACCGAACTAGCAAAAAATTCTTCTATTTACTCAAATTGTTTTGATGGATATCAAGGAGAATATTACTTTGGCGATGATGTTACTTTTAATAAAGGAAATGAATATATAATAAATTATGTTAATGAGAATATTCCAAAAAATGAAACAAACTCGGGATATTTAATAGTTCATTTTAATATAAACTGTTCTGGAAAAGTTGGCAATTTTGGTTTAATTCAAATGAATAGAGACTTTAAAGCAACAGCTTTCTCGAAAGAGTTTGTAAATCACACTATTAATAAAGTAAGTAAATTAGAAGAATTTCCAGCTTCCAACTCACAATTAGAAAGGCTTAATTACAAAGATGTACACGCTTTTTTAATGTTTAAGATTAATAATGGTAAAATCGTAGATGTATGTCCTTAAAATATAAAATCATCAGTTTTACAATACTAGTTTTAGTCTATAGTTGTAATAATAAACAACCTAAAGATTATTCATCATTAGATGAAAATAAAAAAGGAGAAATAGCAAATTGGTATCACGAAATGTCTAACTATTTTTTACAACCATCTGAACTTTATAGAACATATAAAGACTCTGCTTTAATAGTTCAGCCTGATAATGTTGATTTGAGGCAAAGACTTTCTTATTCATATAAAAAAGTTGGAGAACATATCAAAGCTATGGAAGTCTTAAACAAAGCAGTTGAAATTGACACAGCTAATGGAAAGGCAGATGTTTTAGAATATAGAGCTTGGACTCTTTTATACTATTACAGAGATTATGAAGGTGTTATAAGAGATGTTAATTTAATAGAAAAAATTACAGGGAATTCTTATAATTCTTGTTGGGGAGAACCTTGTGGCTTTCACAAAGGACAAGCGTTATACAAACTTGATGATTTTGAAGAAGCTATTAAGACCTTTGAAACTGTTAATATAGAAGAAGAAAAATTGGGATTTGACACTAATGACAATTATATGATTTTCTTTTATATTGGAAGATGTTATACAGAAATGAAAGATTATGACAAAGCAATCTTTTTCTATAATAAATCTCTAGAATCAGTAAAACAATTTCCTGAAGCTTATTATCAATTAGGTTTGATTTATAAAAAACTAAACAAAAATGTAAAAGCCAATGAAAATTTCAAATTGGCAAACGAGTACATTAATTATGGAATGAGTGAGCCTTATGTCGAACGTTTTGATGAAGTTTTTCAATATATGGTAGATAAGGAACTGAATGAATAACTGATTTAAAAAAGCACTAAAAGCCAACACCGTATATAATTTATTGCTAGTTCTAGCCTACTTACGAAAATCCTCTCGGATTTTCTATTCGGTTTTTATTTGCTAAATTAGGTGTTTAAACCACGCAACAAACCATATACAATCACGTTGTGCAACATATGAAAAAAAATGAGAGCGAATACATTTAATACAGGAATTGCGAGTGAGTATTTGATATTATCAAAATTGTATCGACTTGAATTAGAAGCATATATTACTCAAGGAAATAAGAAAAGTATCGATATAAGAGTGATTAAAGAAAATGGAGAAACCTTGTCGATTGATGTAAAAGCGGTTCGTGGATATTCATCTCTTGTCGTGAACAATGTCGAACAGAAAAAAAATCACTTTTTAGTATTTGTAATTTATAATAATAAGTTTGAGAATTTAGAATCACATCCTGACATTTATATTGTTCCAAGCCAAAAAATATGTGAACCTTTAGTAAGTACTTTTAAAAAAGAAAAAAGAGTTATGAAAGGAAAATTGGCTGAATATAAAGACAAGTGGAATTTACTAACTGAATTGAATAGCGAAATGGAATTTAACGAAACAGCGGAACAGAAAATTATTGCGGATTTTAACGCAGTATTACAGTTGCGAAAAATAAATTATAATCGAGAACGAATTTGCGAACATCTATCAATTAACGAAAACGAGTTGAAAGAATTAGAAATTGAATATAATAGAATAACCGGAAATTAAAATACGTTGCACAACACCGTGTAAAATTAATTGCTGGTTTTAGCCAATTTACGAAAGTCCTCGCGGACTTTCTATCTGTGATTTATTTGCTAACTTTAGTGCTTAAACCACGCAACTAATCTTACACAAACACGTTGGCAACAAGTTTAGAGCAACATTATGAAAATTGAAAAAACAATAGAAATTTTGGAAGCATTGGCTTCAGGATGTTCACCTCAAACAGGCG
>NZ_QJTD01000015.1 GCF_003217215.1 Winogradskyella epiphytica | reverse complement strand
CGCCTACTTCTGAAAATCCTCGCGGATTTTCAGTTTGGTATGTACTTGCAAAGTTTGTAACTTACACACGCAACTACTCATAGCCGAGACCGTTGGCAACAAGCTGAAAACGAACTTATGGCTGAATACAAAAATCCGTTCTCGGACAGAAAACATTACTACGAACACACTGAATGGATTGCTGAACATTTAGACCAATTTTTTGACGAGAATTTAACAACAGTATTTCACGAAATTCCAACTTTCGACATACATCTTGATGTTTATTTTATAAAACCAAAAAACGCACCTTTCAATATTCTTTTGACTTCTGGAATGAGTACTCTAAAAATGAATGTTTCTGAACAAGTCGAAAATCCAGAGGAATTAGAATTTGCAGAATTAATGATACTAATTCCAAAAGACATAGAATTTGACCAAATTTACACAGGAGAAAACAAAAATGATTGGATAATTACAATGCTTAAAAGAACTGCGAAGTTTCCTCACTTTTATGACACTTGGATAGGAATTGGACATACAATACAAGCAGAAGAGGATTTGACGCCTTATGGAACTGATACGGACTATGTAGGTGCATTAATTCTTCCTTCTGTTACATTCGGCAATGATTTTACAGAAATAAAGAAAAACGGACGGAAAATAAATATTTACAATGTTCTACCTCTTTATAAAAATGAGATGGAATTTAAAATAGAAAACGGATATAATAAGTTGTTGGATTTATTAATAAAATCGAACGGAAAAGAAATGCTGGATTTGAATAGGGAAAATCTAATTTCAAAAAAGTCGATTTGGAATAAAATATTAGGAAAATAAATAAGAAAAGCCAGTTGCCAACACTGTATATAATTTATTGCTTGGTTCTAGCCTACTTACGAAAATCCTCGCGGATTTTCTATTCGGTTTTTATTTGCTAAATTACGTGCTTAACCACGCAACAAACCATATACAAACACGTTACCGCCAATACAAGAACCGAGCTCGTGGAAACATTATAGCTTGAAAAATGAAAATATATGAACCAATTACAATTTGATGAATTTTTGAGGTCTGTTGCAATAAGTAAAGATGATACATATGCTCTTTTATTAGGAGCTGGCACATCGATTAGCTCAGGAATACCTTCAGCAAATGACTGTATTTGGGATTGGAAAGGAACAATTTATAAAAGTAATAATTCTTCAACTAATGACTGGATAGACAATTTTAGAAATCCTAGAGTTCAGAAAACGATACAAGCATGGTTGGATAATCAAGGAAGTTATGTAGAGGATGGATGTAAAGAAGAGTATTCATTTTATGCCAAGAAGTGTTTCCCAATTGATAAAAATAGGAGCCAATATTTTCAAAAAATTTGCTCAAATGTAAAACCTGCTATTGGATATAGAACAATTCCGTTATTAGTTAGACAAGGAATATTGGATTCCGTTTGGACTACAAATTTAGATGATTTAGTCATGAATTCTTGTGTGCTTGGTGGTGTGCAAGGAATAGAAATAGCATTAGACACAGTAGACCGAATAAATCAACGAACTCAGAATAGAACTGAATTACCAATTATTAAACTTCATGGTGATTTTAAATATGGAGACTTAAAAAACACAGATGAAGAACTCCAAGAGCAAGATGAAACATTCAGACAAAAACTTATTGACTATTTAGGTGATAAACATTTAATTGTCCTTGGTTATAGTGGTCGTGATTCTTCATTAATGAAAGCTTTAACAGATGCCTATTCAAAAAAAGGTGGTGGTATGTTATTTTGGTGTGGCTACCACAACAATTATAGTCAAGAAGTCTCAGAATTAATCGAACATGCAAATAAAAATAGCCGTCAAGCTTTTTACGTTCCTACTGATGGTTTCGACACCACAATGCTCAATATTACTAAATTAGTTATTGAAGGAAATAGTGCTTTAAAACAAGAGCTTTCTTCAATGCAACAATTAAATAATAGTAATGAGACGTTTACTCCATTTGATTTAAAGCCACCGCGCAATAACAAAGTACTTAAAAGCAATTGCTTTCCATTAAAATTTCCTGACGAAGTTTTTGCATTTAATGCTAACCTGGAAGGAAAACCATGGGACGTTGTGAATAATATCGCTCTTAAAAGAAGTGATATATCAGCCATCCCACATGAAGGTCAAATTTGGGCTTTTGGAACTTTGGAAGTTGTGAAAGAAGCTTTTAAGTCAATTATCTCAGGAGATATTGTTAGAAAGCCATTAACTGACACTAGAATTTACCATTCAGGGATAAATTCTCTAATGTTGACAGCAATATGTAAACTATTAGCATTGCCTAAAGGTTTAAAGACAAATTACAGGGATAAAATATGGTCAGACCAATATCAGCATATCGCCAACCAAAAGGTATTTAATGCTATAAAGCTCTCATTAGAGAAAATAAATGGTGAGTTTTACCTCACTCTTAATCCTAGTTTTGCACTTGAAACTGATGACATTGCAAAAGATATAATTCAGCAAGTTGGTATAACATTTTATCATAAAATATGGAATAGCAAATTCAATGATTATGTTGAAAAATGGAGGAAAACTCTGTTCACAAAAGACAAATATGATTTTCCTGAAAATTCGGGAAGTGGTTTTAGTTTCATTATTAACAAAGCTCCTATATTCACAAATATTTGTGACCTAAATAATAAGTATACAAACTCTCATAATGTTCCTGATAAATTTATAAAACTTAGAGGTATTCAGTTTAAAGAGTCTTCATTGTTGTTTTCGACAAAGCATGGGAACAATCACTCGACCGATACTCATCCGATGCGTGGGTTGATAGAAAACAAGCCTTTTGAGACAAATTTGAATACATTCTTAGATACGACTATCAAATTAGGCGTAATTTCCCCTGCACAAGATTCAAAAATCGTATTTGAATTCTTGTCTAAACAGAATCAAGAGATTCCAAAGTTTAGTGAAAAGGAAGATTATATTATTGATTTCAAGGGGTTCTATAATACTTATGGTTTAAGCCTTAATATACCAGAACCAACATCAACTGACTGGGAGACTATCGCTGAACCACAGAGTAATGATTTTAAGGAAAATATCCATGAAATAAAACGAAATATTTGTGATAAAATAACAAAACTAAGTGCTACAGGAAATCAAAACGTATTGATTATTTATATTCCAAAACGGTGGGAAAACTTCACTAGTTATCATGATAATGGTGAATCATATGACTTACATGATTATGTTAAGGCATTTTGTGTTGAGAAAAGAGTTACATCTCAATTTATAAGAGAAAAGACCATAAAAGATGTTAAGCAGAGCTGCCAGATAAACTGGTGGTTATCCTTGTCATATTATGTTAAGTCATTAAGAACCCCTTGGATATTAAGTAACACCGATAAAACAACAGCTTTTGCAGGAATCGGTTATAGTATTGATTCTAAGCAAGAAGACAAAGGTCATATAATTTTAGGTTGTAGTCATATATATAGCTCTACAGGTGAAGGTTTAAAATATAAACTATCAAAAATAAGCAATGAGAAAATCCAATGGAGACATAAGAAACCCCATTTGAGTTACGATGATGCTTATGAATTTGGCAGAAACGTGATTAACTTATTTTATGAGTCTATGAACGAAATTCCAAAGAGAGTTGTAATTCATAAAAGGACTTTCTTTACTGCAGATGAAAAACAAGGCATTTTGGATAGCTTATATGATAACACAAATATTGAATCTGTAGATTTAGTTGAAATTAACTTCGAAGATGATATAAAATATGTTTCAAGTAAGACAAGAAATGGAAAAACGGAAATAGATGGTTTCTCAGTATCAAGAGGGACTTGTATTCAGTTGAATGCCAGCGAAGCATTACTTTGGGCACATGGTGTTGTACCATCAGTGAAAAATCCAAATTATAATTTTTATCCAGGAGGGCGGTATATTCCCAAACCATTAAAAATAATTAAGCATCATGGGACTGGTAGTTTAGAACAAATTGCGAACGAAATATTAGGATTAACCAAGATGAATTGGAATTCATTAAATATGTATTCACAATTACCAGCAACTATTTCATCTTCAAATGATATTGCTAGGATTGGTAAGTTAATAGAGAATAAAGAAAAGATAGAATATGATTACAGGTATTTCATATAATATCAACCAATGAAAGATTTATTTAAACATAAAGCCGAAAGAGAAAAACTGGATAAAGATTATCTGCTCCTAGACGAATTTAAAGGTTTTCAACCTGCTAAGAAGTTAATTGAAGATGTCGCAAGTGAAATTGATGATAAGGATGGGAATTTTATTCAACAATTTCAAACAACAGGCTTTGACGCAAGATTGTGGGAGTTGTTCTTGTACTCTCTGTATAAAGAAAATGAATTTGAAATACTTTCAGATTGTGACAGACCAGATTTTCATCTAAAAAAAATGCAAACAGAACTGTTTGTTGAAGCAAGTGTTTCAAATGAAAAAGTTGATGATATTTATTCCGCCGAATTTATAAAAGAAGCTCTTGCATTAAATGACATAGCTATTCAGAATGAATTAGTTGATTATTATATAATACGATTGGGGAGTGTTTTATTTTCCAAGCTTAATAAAAAGTATTGGGAATTAGCTTGGGTAACAGGGAAGCCTCTGGTATTAGCCATTACTCCGTTTCATAATTATATAGCCGATTTCTTACCTGATTCAAAAATCATCGAATATTTGTATGGTATTTCCTATAAAACTGAAATAAGAGA
This sequence comes from Winogradskyella epiphytica, assembly GCF_003217215.1. Lineage (GTDB taxonomy): Bacteria > Bacteroidota > Bacteroidia > Flavobacteriales > Flavobacteriaceae > Winogradskyella > Winogradskyella epiphytica. Next base: position 2,489 of record NZ_QJTD01000015.1, on the reverse strand, counting down.
AAGTGGATTAGAACTAAAGGAAAATAAGAAGTTAGATACGCATAGATATAAATCGAAAGAAATCCCTTCAAATTTTTTCAATCAAGAAAATGTTGAGAACATCAGTGCTGTAATATTTACAAATAATTGTAATGTTCACAAATTTAATCGAATGGGTTTTCAAAAAGGAAATGGAGACAATGATATTATAATTGTTAGGTCTGGTATTGCTTATGACTCAACACCTAAGTCTACTGGTAAGGAATTTGACCAAGTTGTAAAACTTGGAGAGGGAAATGAAGATTGGAGAGAAAGTGTTTCTGTGTTTCATAATCCAAACGCAATTCATAAGATTAATAAAGAAGTATTTAATGGCATGCGGCAATTATGGTTGAATGATAATGGAGAATTAGGTGGAATCACTCCTGATAATTTTGTTTATAATTCTTTGACTGTGGCAGCAATAAATGAATAAGTACAGGCGGTAACAATGTATATAAAAAATAGGCGAAACAGTAGTAAAATCAAAGGTTTTAGCTCTTATCAAACTTTAGGCTTAACCGAAAGTTTCGTGCTTCGTAATCGCCTACTTTTCATATACTAAACGTTGTGCAACATATAGAAAAACAGAATTTTAATAATAAATGGAAATTGACAAAATAATTTATTTTATACTCTTCATTCCATTTCTTTGGCTTCTGATTTTTGACCAGCAGAAATTGAAAAATAAAAATGTTTTCCTGAAATATCTACTGATTTCGATTGGAGTTTTGCTGTTTGGAATATTATATGACCATTATCTCGCAAAAGACAATAAATCACTTGTATATTTTGGCTCTCAAATGACTTTAATTTTTCTACTTCTGTATAAACTAATCCGAATTCCATACTATCTGATTTACAAAAAAGAACCTGAAATATCTAGATTCCCAGAAAAGAAAATTGACATTATTCCGACTTTAATCATTTTGGCTGGAACAATGGTTTTACCGTTTTTGATAGATGGTCTGATAATTCAAAAAATCCTGAAATGAAAAAAATACGTTGCACAACACCGGCTATAGTTCATTGCTTCTGACTTTCCTCTCGGAAAGTCCTCGCAAATTTGCTATCTTCGGTTTACGGCGGAAAATCCTCGCGGATTTTCACGCAACGAAACCATAGCCAAACCCGTTGGCAATAATTAAAAAGACCCGACCAGAATTCGATAACTTAAAGCAATAAATGGAAATAAATATAACGAGAGTAAGAATATAAGAATTTTAACTGATTAATAATTAATAACTAAATTTAACGTTATCCAGAATTACAAACCAAAAACAGAAGACAATGAAAAACTTAATGAAATTTATCGGATTAGCAGTTTTAACAATGACTATGGCATTTACAACTGTGGAAAAAAAGACAATCGTAATTGACGTTGGTCACGGAGGACACGACAACGGAACAACTGCAAGCGGATTTAATGAGAAAGAAATTGCTCTAAATATTGCGAATAAGATTAAAGGAATGAACAAAAACTCAAATATTGAAATTATTTTAACAAGAGACACAGATGAATTTTTGACTTTAAATGAACGTGTAAATAAAATCAACCAATTGAAACCCGACTTTGTAATATCATTACACGTAAACTCTACTGATAATGAAAAAGAAAATGGAAAAGAAATATTCGTAAGTGATAAAAACTCGCAAAAAGAAAAGTCTGGAGATTTAGCTCTTAAATTGTTCTATGGTTTCAATGATGGAAAAGTAGAAATTAAAAAAGCAGATTTTTATCTTCTAAAAAATGTTGAATACCCAATCGCTCTTGTTGAAATTGGCTATTTAACTAACAAAAACGACCGAGAAATTCTGACAAGCGAAAAAGGTCAATCTGAACTTGCTGAATCTATTCTGAACGTGATAAAATAACTATTGCCAACAATGTGTATAAGCAATGGCTTGTCCTCGCTTACTTGGAAATTCCTGCGGAATTCCCAATGGTAAGTACCTGTTTGCAATTGTCCGTGCCGAACCACGCCACTGCTCATACACTAAACGTTAGCCACAATATGAAAAATGAATTTTCCTGAAATAGGTTGACTAAAAATTAAACCTTTAATTATAGTCACTTATGAAAACACAAAATGAACACTGGCGAAAAAAAAGTTACCAAAAAGTTACTTTAGAAACCAAATTATTCGTCGTTGACCAAATCTTAAATGGTCAAGTATCCACAAACTTCGCTTCCAAAAAATACGATGTTCCTAGAACAACTATTTCTTATTGGATTAGAAAATACAGTACCTTAGTACAACAAAATACTGGTATGAGTAAATTAGATGAGATTAAAAAACTTAAAGAACGTATTGAAGAACTAGAGTTTCAAAAGGATTTTCAACAAGATATTATTGCTGATATGGAACTTATTACAGGTGTCGATATGTCAAAAAAGTCATTACCCAAAACATTAGCAAAAGAGATAGAACTAAAAAAGAAAAACCGTTTAAAAGAAAGTGGTTCTATGG
>NZ_QJTD01000014.1:1982-7926 GCF_003217215.1 Winogradskyella epiphytica | reverse complement strand
AAGATAAAATTTTAAAAGTAAATTTTTTGCCTATGAATTTCAAAATCATTTTTCGGCTATCTAAAAGTTGAAAACACAAAATAATTTACAGTCCCTTAGAAACTTTAGACTAACGACTAACAACCCTTCACTTTTTACTTTTCACTCCCATTCCCTAATCCCTAATACCTAATACCTAATCCCTAATGCTTACAGCCTACAGCCTATCAACCAATCATCTCTTCACTTTTCACAGTAGCTCACTCACCAACTCACTGACTCACCAACTCACTGACTCACCAACTCACCAACTCACCACCGTCAGTTAGAATGTTTCAAGCGAGCCAGAAATGCATCTAGAACTATTGGAGCGATTCATCTATAACGCAGAGGTTCGCCGAGTGCTCATAGAGTTTCACAGTGGAGTACCTTGTAAGGTCTTTTTACCTCTTAGTGAGTGCTCAAAGTAACGTTGTGGATGAGAATAATAGGTATAAAAAAATCCTGATGGAATTCATCAGGATTTTTGAATGTATGATGTGTTAATTTGAAAGGTTTAATCACCTACTCAACAAGTACCCATTCACCTTTTTCAATTAAAGGAATAGCTTGTTTGTATTTTACTGTTTTGTTTTCTCCACTCATCACATGCTTAATTGTTACTTTATCATTACGACCAATTTTTGGTTGTTCTCTAACGATAGTTTCAACGACTTGTTGCTGTTGTTGTGTGTTTCCACCAGCAGCTCTGCTTTGAGACGAACGCTCATCTAAATTAGGAATCTCTTCTTTTTGAGTTTCTAATTTCTCTTGACGTCTTGCCTTTGCTTCTTGAATAGTATCTGCGGTTTCTTGAGGGATTTCACCTTTGAATAAGAATGAAATAACATCTTTATTCACTTGATCAATCATTGATTTAAATAGCTCAAACGATTCGAACTTATAAATTAATAAGGGATCTTTTTGCTCGTGAACGGCTAATTGAACCGACTGCTTTAATTCATCCATTTTACGTAAATGGGTTTTCCAAGCATCATCAACTATGGCTAATGTGATATTCTTTTCAAAATCATTAATCAGTTGTGTTCCTTTAGTTTCATATGCTTTCTCTAAATCGGTAACCACCTGAAGGTTTTTAACACCATCTGTAAATGGAACCACGATTCTTTTGAAACGATCACGTTGTGTATTGTACACATTTTCAATAACAGGGAATGCTAAATCGGCATTACGCTGCATTTTTTCACGATAGTGCTTAAAGGCGGCCTTATAAATGATGCCCGCAATTTCTTGAGCGCTCTTCTTACCGAATTCCGCTTCAGTAATAGGCGACTCCATTGAGAAATAACGAATCAATTCAAACTCAAAGTTCTTATAATCATTAGCATTCTTATTGTTTTCAGCAATACCTTCCGAAGTATCGAAAATCATATTGGCTAAATCGACTCTTAATCGCTCACCATGTAACGCATTCTTACGACGTTTGTAAACTACTTCACGTTGCGCATTCATAACGTCATCATATTCCAATAAACGCTTACGAACACCAAAGTTGTTTTCTTCAACTTTTTTCTGTGCACGTTCAATCGACTTAGAAATCATGGAATGCTGAATCACTTCCCCTTCTTTAAGTCCCATTCTGTCCATCATCTTGGCGATACGTTCACTACCAAATAAACGCATCAGGTTATCTTCTAAAGACACATAGAACTGTGAGCTTCCTGGATCTCCTTGACGACCAGCACGACCTCTTAACTGTCTGTCGACACGACGTGAATCATGACGTTCTGTACCAACGATGGCTAAACCACCAGCAGCTTTTACTTCTTCACTTAACTTAATATCGGTACCACGACCGGCCATGTTAGTAGCGATAGTTACTTGCCCAGCATTACCTGCTTGAGCTACAATATCTGCTTCTCTTTTATGTTGCTTCGCGTTTAAGACGTTATGTGGAATCTTACGAATACTTAACATCTTTCCTAAAAGCTCAGAAATTTCTACGTTAGTAGTACCAATAAGAACTGGTCTTCCGGCTTGAGACAAGGCTGTAACTTCGTCAATTACCGCGTTGTATTTTTCACGCTTAGTTTTATAAACTAAATCATCTCTATCATCTCTAGCGATAGGCTTATTTGTTGGAATTTCAACAACATCTAACTTGTAGATTTCCCAAAACTCACCAGCTTCAGTCACCGCAGTACCTGTCATACCAGATAGTTTGCGGTACATTCTAAAGTAATTTTGAAGAGTTACTGTTGCAAAGGTTTGCGTAGCCGCTTCAATTTTTACATTTTCTTTAGCTTCAATCGCTTGGTGTAGTCCGTCTGAATAACGACGACCATCCATAATACGACCAGTTTGCTCATCGACAATCATAACTTTATTGTCCATAACCACATACTGATTGTCTTTTTCAAACAATGCGTAAGCTTTCAATAATTGGTTTAGGGTATGAATACGTTCCGACTTAATACCGAAGTCTCTAAATAAATCTTCTTTAAGATTTGCTTCTTCTTCAGCAGGTAAGCCTTTAGCTTCAATCTTAGCGATTTCAGTTCCCATTTCTGGCATAACGAAGAAGTTAGGATCATCCTCACCAGAAAGGAATTCAACACCTTTATCTGTTAATTCAACTTGATTGTTTTTTTCATCAATAACATAATAGAGTTCTGCATCTACCTTAGGCATCTCTCTGTTGTTATCTTGCATGTAAAAGTTTTCCGTTTTCTGAAGAAGTTGTTTAATTCCTTCTTCACTTAAAAACTTAATTAAGGCCTTGTTTTTAGGAATACCTCTAAAAGCTCTTAATAATTGGAATCCACCTTCCTTAGTATCACCAGCGGCAATCAGTTTTTTAGCTTCAGCCAGAACGCCAACTAAATATTTACGTTGCACTTCTTCAATCTGCTGAACTTTAGGTTTAAGGGCATCGAATTCGTGCTCGTCACCTCTTGGTACAGGACCAGAAATAATTAATGGTGTACGTGCATCATCGACTAATACTGAATCGACCTCATCGACAATCGCGTAGTGATGTGGGCGTTGTACTAAATCGTCTGGCGAATGTGCCATATTATCACGTAAGTAATCGAAACCAAATTCGTTATTTGTTCCGTAGGTAATATCGGCATTATAAGCTTTACGACGAGCATCAGAGTTTGGTGTGTGGTAATCGATACAGTCGACACTCATCCCGTGGAATTGGAAGATTGGTGCCATCCAAGCACTATCACGTTTCGCTAAGTAATCGTTAACCGTTACTAAGTGAACCCCTTTTCCAGCTAAGGCATTTAAATACACAGGAAGGGTTGCCACAAGGGTTTTACCTTCACCGGTTTGCATCTCAGCAATTTTACCTTGGTGCATGGCTACACCACCAATTAACTGCACATCATAGTGAATCATGTCCCAAGTAATTGGCTTACCAGCAGCATCCCAAGAGTTCGCCCAAATCGCTTGGTCGCCTTCTAGGGTTACATAATCATGCGCTCCTGAGATTTCACGGTCAAAAGCATTGGCCGTTACTGGGATTTGTGTGTTATGAACAAAACGTTTTGCCGTTTCTTTAACTACAGCAAAAGCTTCAGGAAGAATATCGTTTAAAACACCTTCAGTTACCTCGTAGATTTCATCTTCGATCTTATCGACTTCAACATAGATGTCCTCACGTTCATCAATATCTTCAGTAACATCTGCTTTAGCTAAAAGCTCCTCTTTTTTAGCGTTTAGAGGCTGCCTTGCTTCGGCTATTTTAGCTTTAAACTCGGCTGTTTTAGCTCTAAGTTCGTCGTGAGATAAAGCTTCTAAAGCTTTCTCGAAGGTTTTAATTTTTTCTACAATGGGTTTAATAGCACCAACATCTTGTTTGGATTTATCTCCAACAAAGATTTTAAGTACTTTATCTAAAAAGGTCATATTATAATGTTTCTAACAGATTGATTTGTGTCAATCTTTGTTATTTTTTCAGTTCGTTTGTTTAAATGGCTAATATAAAAGACTAATCTTAATGCGTAAGCCTAGGTCGCCTTGATTTTTTAAACAAAATTTCTATTTCCGAATAAAAGCCTCCGAAAATAAAAAAAGTCTCTCAGTTATAATAACGCAAGAGACTTTTTTGTGATAATTTTATATGTTAATATTCATCCTCATTCCAGAGGTAATCTTCGTCCGTTGGGTAATCTGGCCAAATTTCTTCAATTGAGTCGTAAGAATCCCCTTCGTCTTCAATTGCTTGTAAATTTTCGACAACTTCTAAAGGTGCTCCTGTTCTAATTGCATAGTCAATAAGCTCGTCTTTCGTTGCAGGCCAAGGCGCATCACTTAAATAAGATGCTAATTCTAAAGTCCAGTACATATTTGCGTTGTAATTTAATTTTTTGCAAAAATAATTTTTTAGTTGAACAATCCAAGAAAAAATCAAATTAATTAATCATTAATAAAAAGAACGTTTGATTTTCAACTTTTAAATCGGACTAAATTTTGCAATTTTAATCCTAAACTTCTGTGATAAAAATGGTTACTAATTTGGATGAATTTATCGGAATTCTGCTCTGATAAATCATCTTGAATCGATTAATTTGGGTTGAAATGGTTCTCGAAACGATTCTCGTGTTCTTGAAGCATTCAAACTGACCTTAATCAAGTCGGATATTTCTGACCTGTTATGATTCTTTTTTAGGAATCCATTTTATCTCTTCAGCTTGCAAGTCATGTGACAACTTTCGTGCCAACACAAAAAGGTAGTCAGATAGTCTATTAATATACATTAAAGTTTCAGGTTGAAACGGTTCTAAATCGTTAAGATGCGAGGCTAAACGTTCCGCTCTACGGCATACGGTGCGTGCAATGTGACAGAATGACACGGTTTGGTGTCCGCCAGGTAAAACGAAATGCGTCATAGGAGGTAGGCTGTCTTCCATTTGGTCGATTTCCTTCTCTAAACGTTCGATATCTTCTGTGCTGATTTTCGGAATGTTTAAACGATCCTTGCCATTTTTTAAAGTCGCTTTTTCTGGATCGGTGGCTAATATGGCACCTACGGTAAATAGGCGATCTTGAATTTCCATCAGGGTATTTTTATACAGCGGATTGATCTCTTGATCTCTAATAAGTCCGATGTAGGAGTTCAGTTCGTCGATTGTGCCGTAGCTTTCAATTCTAATATGGTGTTTAGGAACACGAGTTCCACCGAAAAGCGCGGTTGTGCCTTTATCACCTGTTTTTGTATATACTTTCAAGATTTGATGTGTTTAAGTTGTTGCTCAAAGTTACGGATTTTGTGTGGTATGGGGAAGTGGTGGGTGCTAAAGTTTTGGGGGTGGTTGGGGAGTGAGATGGTGAGATGGTGAGGTGGTGAGGTGGTGAGATGGTGAGGCAGTGAGTTGGTGTGAAAAGTGAATAGTTAAAAGTGAAAAGTGAAAAGCGAAATGATAAAATGTTGTGTGTTCTCTGTTGTTAGTTGTGGGGTCTTAGTCAGTAGCTTTTATGTTCTAGTTTTTAGGAGTTCTCTGTGAAGCTTCGTGTTCTCTCTGCGAGTCTCTGTGATACAACTTCTAATCTAGCGTCTAGATTCTAGTTATTAGTGAGACAGTGAGACAGTGAGACGGTGAGATAGTGAGATAGTGAGATAGTGAGGTGTGAGTTAGTGTGAAAAGTGAAAAGTTAAAAGTGAAATGATAAAATGTTGTGTGTTCTCTGTTGTTAGTTGTGGGGTCTTAGTCAGTAGCTTTTATGTTCTAGTTTTTAGGAGTTCTCTGTGAAGCTTCGTGTTCTCTCTGCGAGTCTCTGTGATACAACTTCTAATCTAGCGTCTAGATTCTAGTTATTAGTGAGACAGTGAGACAGTGAGACGGTGAGATAGTGAGATAGTGAGATAGTGAGGTGTGAGTTAGTGTGAAAAGTGAAAAGTTAAAAGTGAAATGATAAAATGTTGTGTGTTCTCTGTTGTTAGTTGTGGGTTCTT
>NZ_QJTD01000014.1:0-1888 GCF_003217215.1 Winogradskyella epiphytica | reverse complement strand
GAGATAGTGAGATAGTGAGGTGTGAGTTAGTGTGAAAAGTGAAAAGTTAAAAGTGAAATGATAAAATGTTGTGTGTTCTCTGTTGTTAGTTGTGGGTTCTTAGTCAGTAGCTTTTATGTTCTAGTTTTTAGGAGTTCTCTGTGAAACTTTGTGTTTTCTCTGTGAGTCTCTGTGATACAACTTCTAATCTAGCGTCTAGATTCTAGTTATTAGTGAGACAGTGAGACAGTGAGTTAGTGAGTTAGTGTGAAAAGTGAAGAGTGAAAAGTGAATAGTTAAAAGTGAAGCGATATTAGTCTTTAGTTGTTAGTCTTTAGTTTTTCGTGAATTACCAAAGTGTCGATTCTCTAGCTTCCAACCTCCAGCATCCATCAGTCTAGTCTCTATGTTCTAATTAATTCTCTGTGAAACTTTGTGTTTTCTCTGTGCATCTCTGTGTTATAGCTTAATTCCAATGGTTCTCGATACGTTTCTCGTGACCTCGAAACACTCGAACTGACAGAGAGCAATGTTCATCTTTTTTTAATTTACAATATTTGGAAAAGCAAAACATTACGGACTACCAGCTAAAAACTAACGACTGGAAATCTCTGTGTCTTCTTTGTGCATCTCTGCGGATTAACTTTTGACTTCCAATACTTTCCTATTTTATTTAATGTCCTTTTTTAAGTTTTCAGGACTTTGTCTTGTGTCAAAGATTGTGATGACTTCTATTTCTCTTAATTCAATTGAAATACGATAATAGAGTGTCGTTTGTTTAGTAACAACACATTTGTAAAGACCTTTAACTTCTGAAGATTTAGGACAGCTTTGTGGTTGAATTGAAATCTGTTTAATTTTTTCCGATAACTTTTCAATAAACTTATCTCTGGTTTTTAAATCCCAATTTTCTAAAAGGTAATCAGATATTTTAAGAAGTTTGGATTCCGCTAATTCTGATAGATAAACTTTCATTATGATATTTTCTTCAAAAATGAATCATAGGACACTCTTTTGCCTTTATTTAGCTCATCGATGCCTTGGTTGATTTCTTTTTGTTCTGAAGTGCTTAATTCGTTCCAGAAGTCAACGTTTTCTTTATTAATGAAATCCGCTACTTTTTGAATAAATTCCATGTTTTCAATCGCTAAAATTGTTTTAACTAATTCGATTTTTGTTGATTGAAGATCCATTTTGTTGTTTTTAATTATAATCAAAGATACAAAAAAAAGGTTCTGATTCCGTCATAGGAAGATGGTATGAAGTATGAGTATCATATAAGGATATTTGGATTACAGGATAAAGGATCTAATAGTTCTCGATACGTTTCTTGCCTGCTTGAAATGCTTGAACTGAGGGTGGTGAGGTGTGAGGTAGTTAGTGAGTTGGTGAGACGGTGAGACGGTGAGTTGGTGTGAAAAGTGAAGAGATGATTAGTTGTTAGGCTGTAGGCTGTAAGTATTAGGGGTTAGGGATTAGGGATTGGGGAATGGGAGTGAATAGTGAATAGTGAAGTGTTGTTAGTCGTTAGTCTAAAGTTTCTAATGAGTTCTCTGTGAAGCTTCGTGTTTTCTCTGTGAGTCTCTGCGGTATCGCTTTGTTGTTTCAAGAGTTCACGATACGTTACTTGCCTGCTTGAAATGCTTGAACTGACGGTGGAGAGGTGTGAGGTAGTTAGTGGGTCAGTGAGTTGGTGAGACGGTGAGACGGTGAGTTGGTGTGAAAAGTGAAGAGGTGATTGGTTGTTAGGCTGTAAACATTAGGGATTAGGGATTAGGGAATGGGAGTGAAAAGTGAAAAGCGAAATGACAAAAGAGTTTATCCAGAATTTTGTGTTTTTGAAAAATAATTTCAAAATTCATAGGTTTTAAATGTAATGATTATAACCTACCTGGGAAACAAATGTACA
>NZ_QJTD01000013.1:9239-11066 GCF_003217215.1 Winogradskyella epiphytica | reverse complement strand
TCGAAAAAATAAGGTAAATTTACCTGAGCTTAAGATTTAAAAATAGACCTAGTTCAAACTATTTTTTTGCCTTCTAAACGGCTTAAAAAAAATCTTTTGAACGTGTAAACAATAACAAAAAAGAGTCAACCTATATCAGTATAATACAAAAACTCAAGTCCTTTTGGAAAAAACCTACTGAATCTTTTGAATTAGTTCTCTCAAAGGATATTAATTGGATTAAGACACTTCTGCTATTTGGTTGTAACGGAATTATATTCATTTACTACATAATGAAGTCTGAAGGACTAATAAATATTGAGAGCTTTAAAATGACAATTGTTTCAATTTTTTCAATGGTCTTTTTAGGAGTCATTTACGGAATATTTTCAAATTTAATTGTCGGATATTTAATTAAACTGACTGGAAAACTATTCAATGCGGAAAACGATTTAAAAAAAATATATAGTGTTTTAAGTTGGTCTTATTTCCCTCTTTTTATTTCAGTGATTTTTTTAATTCCAAGTATTTTAGTTGCAAGAATTATTACAACTGACATTAGCACAACTCTAAAACTGACTTTATCAATATTGGTTATAATTTTAATGTTAGTTCAAGCCATATTTGGAATTTGGCAACTGATTTTACTTTTTAAAGGACTTAAAGTTGCTCAAAAGCTGAATTCATTGAATACGATTATGAATTATTTATCAGGAGCTGTAATTTTTGGAATATTTTATTACTTTCTGATTAAACCATATTTATATTAATAAAATACTGTGGCTAACACCGTATAAAAAAAATTGCTAGTTTTAGCTAAACCAAAGTTAGTTGCTCGTTTGCTAGCTTCTGATTTTCCTTCGGAAAATCCTCGCACACAAACACGCAACTTTCCTTATACATAAACGTTGGCATTCATTGAGCAGAACCGTTAAAAATGACAATTATGAGTGATTTAAAACAAAACGTTTGACTTTTAGCTCGTTTGCGGAATCGGTAACTGAATTAAAAACAAAACTGGAACTTAATGTGGAATTTAGCAAGTTGCGGAATTGCTCACTCTATCGGAATTGAAAACTATGAATAAAACGGAATTAAATCAAAATAAACTAAAAAAAGTTTTAAAAGCCAATTCTTGGTTTCTTTGGGTTATTCCTATGTTTATTTTTGTAAGTTTTCTAAAAGGAATTGAAGTAGGAATATATATTTCCTTAATAATGATTTCGGGTCTTTCTTTAGGCGCAATTATTCCTGTAATTATTGGTTCTCTCTTAAAAAAATACGACTTGAAAAACGTTTATGGTGAAATAATAATTTTTGCGATTTCGACCATTATTTTATTGATTTATATACCAGACAAAAAACTTTTAGCATTTATGATACCCTTTAGTATTCCGATAATTATAATCGGACTTTTGAATTTAAAATAAAAACAACGAAATGCCAACACCGTGTATAATTCATTGCTAGTACAAGCCTACTTACGAAAATCCTCGCGGATTTTCTATTCGGTTTGTATTTGCTAAATTAGTTGCTGAAACACGCAACGAAATCATACACAAACACGTTGCAAGTAATAGCGGAAATCACTCAAACGCAATCAATTCGCAAATAAAATAAATCTGATTTTTAACAAATATTACGCTGAATTTACTCTACCGATTTTCTACTCAAACGGAATTTTCACTCAAAACGGAATCTCACTCAAACGGAATTTCCACTCAAACGGAATCTCACTCAAAACGGAATATCCACTCAAACGGAATTAGAAAAAGTTAGCAGATTAAAGATAAATAAAAGTAATCGGAACAAAAAAACTACTACTTGCAACACCGTATAAAAAAAATT
>NZ_QJTD01000013.1:0-9145 GCF_003217215.1 Winogradskyella epiphytica | reverse complement strand
TATCCACTCAAACGGAATTAGAAAAAGTTAGCAGATTAAAGATAAATAAAAGTAATCGGAACAAAAAAACTACTACTTGCAACACCGTATAAAAAAAATTGCTATTTTGTGCTTAATTAAAGTGTGTTGCTTTTTTGCTTGCTTCTGATTTTCCTACGGAAAATCCTCGCGCACAAAAACGCAACTTTCTTTATACAAAAACGTTGCAAGTAATAGCGGAAATCACTCAAACGCAAACAATTCGCAAATAAAATAAATCTGATTTTTAACAAATATTACGCTGAATTTACTCTACCGATTTTCTACTCAAACGGAATTTCCACTCAAACGGAATTTTCACTCAAAACGGAATCTCACTCAAACGGAATTTCCACTCAAACGGAATTTCCACTCAAACGGAATCTCACTCAAACGGAATTTCCACTCAAACGGAATCTCACTCAAAACGGAATTTCCACTCAAACGGAATTAGAAAAAGTTAGCAGATTAAAGATAAATAAAAGTAATCGGAACAAAAAAACTACTACTTGCAACACCGTATAAAAAAAATTGCTATTTTGTGCTTAATTAAAGTGTGTTGCTTTTTTGCTTGCTTCTGATTTTCCTACGGAAAATCCTCGCGCACAAAAACGCAACTTTCTTTATACAAAAACGTTACCACACATTTGACCAAAATTATGCGAAAAACAATATTTCTGATTTTGATTTTACAATCCTCTCTGACTTTTGCTCAAATTCAGCAATACTTTTTCGTCGATGACGTCGAAGTTGTTGAATACCTTTATGTGAAAATTTGCATTGGAGAAAATGGAGAAACAATCTCTGTAACTGAAATTCCAGAAAGAACGACTTATAAAAACAAAGACATAATCCAACAGATTATTGAATATCGGAAAGGAATTGACTTTTTACCAGGAAGTAAATTTAGTAACCAATGTTTTGACTATCCATTTACCATTGTGAATTCAAAATATGAGTCTATGACTGAAATGGATTCTAATTGTGTTGCGGAATTTGGAAAAGGAAAATATCGATATATAAATCCTGAATATCGAGACGTGAAAATTAAAAGACGGAAGCGGAAACAAATTGAGAAAACCAAAGACTCTAAATCAGTTTATAAAATTGAGTGGATTTCACCTTGTAATTACGTTCTGACTTATTTAAAAGTTTCTAAACCAGAATATGAATATTTAATTGGACAAAAAATAGATGTCAAAATAATTGATGTGCTTGAAAATGGAAATTATGTCTATTATTCAAACCTGTCTGATAGAACATATGGATTTGGAGAAATGGAAAAATTATAAAAACGTGTGGTAACAACGTGTATAATTCATTGCTAGTTATAGCCTACTTACGAAAGTCCTCGCGGACTTTCTATCTGTGATTTATTTGCTAACTTTAGTGCTTAAACACGCAACGAAATCATACACAAAACCGTTGTACACAAGCTGAAAACACCGCAAAGGCAGCCGCATAAATAGCACATTTGTTTTTTTTCAAAGCAAATCCAACGCTAAAAAAAACAAAAGAGCTATTTTAGCCAACGCTCAACCGAATTAAAAGAATGAAAAATGAAGCTCACGCAAGAATAAAAATCAACCAACTGCTCGAAGAAGCGGAATGGAGGTTTTTTGACAATGAGCAAGGTTCTGCGAATATCTTACTTGAAAATCACGTAAAAATCACCCAAACTGAAGTTGATGCTTGGGGAAACGATTTTGAAAAAGTAAAGTCTGGTTCTTTAGACTTTTTACTAGTTGACAGTAACAATAAACCAATATGTGTTTTAGAAGCTAAAAAGGAAAGTCTTCATCCTCTTGTTGCAAAGGAACAAGCTAGAAAATATGCTAAAACTGTAGGAGCTCAATTCATAATTCTATCAAATGGAATTGTACATTTCCTTTGGAACTTAGAAAAAGGGAATCCTAAACCGATTTATAAATTTCCTTCACCAAGCGAAATTGGAGCAATCAAGGAATGGAATCCAGACAGAAAATCATTGGCAAACGAAGAAATCAAAGATGATTTTATTGCAATCGTTCAAATGCCTGATTACTCTGAAAGACCTGAATGGAAAGGAAACCCGATTGACAGTAAAGACTTTGTTTGGAATAATGGGTTACGATTTTTAAGACATTACCAATTAAAGGCAATACAAAAATTGCAAAAAGCAGTTGCGAATAAAAAAGACCGATTCCTTTTTGAAATGGCAACTGGAACTGGAAAAACACTTACTGCTGCTGGAGTAATTAGATTGTTTCTAAGAACTCAGAACGCAAGACGAGTATTATTTCTAGTAGATAGATTGGAATTGGAAGACCAAGCGTGGAAAGCTTTTTCAAATTATCTTAAACCAGATTATACAACATTTATTTATAAAGAACATAAAAGCGATTGGCATAAAGCAGATATAGTTGTTACAACTATTCAATCTCTAATGTTCAATAACAAATACAGATACGAATTCAAACCTACCGATTTTGACTTGCTAATTTCAGATGAATCTCATCGTTCCATTTCTGGAAACGCAAGAGCAGTATTTGAATATTTTCACGGTTACAAATTAGGATTAACAGCAACACCAAAAGATTATTTAAAAAGTGTTGATATTGACAAAGTCAAAGAAAACGACCCAAGAGAAATCGAAAGACGTTTGCTCAGAGACACCTATGCCACCTTCGGTTGCGAAGGTGGCGACCCAACTTTTCGCTATTCTTTACTAGATGGTGTTAAAGATGGTTTCCTAATTAACCCAAGGGTTTTGGATGCTAGAACCGAAATAACAACACAATTGCTTTCTGACGAAGGTTATTCTGTTGCAATTACAACAGAAGAAGGCGAAGAAACAGAAACCTTTATTTCAAGAGATTTTGAGAAAAAGTTTTTCTCAGAAAAAACTAATCGTGTTTTCTGTAAAACGTTTTTGGAAAACGCTATGCGTGACCCAATCACAAAAGAAATTGGTAAAACAATCATTTTCGCTGTTAGTCAAAATCACGCAAGAAAAATAACTGAAATTTTAAACGATTTCGCAGAACAATTATATCCAAATAAATACAATTCAGATTTCGCAGTTCAAGTGACTTCACAAGTTGGTGATGCTCAACAAATGACTATCAATTTTACAAATAATAACCTTAATGGAAAATCATCTTGGTTAGAAGGTTATAAAACTGGTAAAACTAGAATTTGTGTAACAGTTGGTATGATGACAACAGGTTATGATTGTCCTGACTTGCTTAATTTATGTATGATGCGACCAATATTCAGTCCTGCCGATTTTGTTCAAATTAAAGGGCGAGGAACTCGTAAACATACGTTTACTCATAAATATAAAAACGAACTCAACGAAGAAGAAACAATTAAAGAAGAAAAAGAAATATTTAAACTATTCGACTTCTTTGCTAATTGCGAATATTTTGAGGAAAAATTCGATTATGACGAAAAACTAAAGCTTCCAAAACCTAAAAGCGGAAAAGGTGAAAATGGTGGTAGCGGAATTGATATTGATAAATACAATAGTTTAAGACCTGACCCAATCTTAACTGTTAATGAAGAACAAATTGGATATGAAGGAATGCGAATTGACAGAGAGCTTTTCAAAAAATTTGAAAACAGAATCGCAATGGACGATATCATAAAAAAGAACGTAGAACTTGGAAATTGGGAACACGTTGTTAGCCATATTCAAGCAGAAATATTTGATAAGCCAGAAGAATATTTCAATTTAGAAAAACTGAGAAAAGCAGCCAAAATTGATAGAAAAATTTCTATTCGTGAAGTTGTAGAAAAGGTATTTGGTATTATTCCAAAATTCAAATCAAAGGATGAACTATTAGAAGAAGAATTTGACAAATTTATTTCTATTTATCCACCAAAAGAAAATGATATTAACATTAGAGCTTTGAAATATTTTTTTAAAGCCTACATCGTTGACCAAGACATTCGAAAAATAATTGAAACAAAAGATTTTCAAGCATTACAAACCAATCCTACACTAACCATTTCACAATTTAAGGCAGTTGCAACAAAATATCGTGAAGTGATTCCAGTGTACATTAAAGATTATATAAAATTAGAGCAGTTTGCTGCTTAAAAAATATTTATGTTAGATACTATAACAAAGAAAAGAATTGACGACTGCCGAGACATTTTAGTTGGTAAACTTCCTGACCCGAAAGCACAGATAGAGCAAATTACCATAGGCTTAATTTACAAGTTTATGGCAGATATGGACAAAGAAGCTGTTGAGCTAGGTGGAAAAGCAAAATTCTTTTCAGACTACACAATGCCTGACCCAAAAGATGAAAATAAGGAAATAACTATTCCGTTTTCAAATTATAGTTGGGATAGACTCTTTGACTCAAAAGTAACTGCATCTGAAATGTTGCGTTTGTATTCGGAAGCGATTGAAGGAATGGAAAAAAACCCAAACATTCCTCAATTATTTAGAGATATTTTCAATAATGCCTACCTGCCCTATCGTGACCCAGAAACACTAAAACTGTTTTTAAAAACCATAGGAGAATTTGAATACACACATAGTGAAAAACTAGGAGATGCTTTTGAGTATTTACTTTCAGTAATGGGTTCTCAAGGTGATGCTGGACAATTTAGAACACCTAGACACATTATTGACTTTTTGGTAGCAATTGTAGACCCACGTAAAACAGATACCATTATGGACCCAGCTTGTGGTACAGCTGGCTTTCTTATTTCTGCTTTTAAATACCTAAAACAAAAAAACAATAATCAATTTACACCTGACGAACAGAAAAAGATTATTCAAAATTTTGTTGGTTATGATATATCACCAGATATGGTGCGATTGAGTTTAGTGAATTTATATTTACACGGATTTACCGAACCACATATTTTTGAATATGATACATTAAGTAGTGAAGACCGTTGGAATGATAATTTTGATGTTATTTTAGCAAATCCACCTTTTATGAGTCCAAAAGGAGGTATTAGACCACACAAAAGATTTACGATTCCGAGTAAACGCAGTGAAGTGTTATTTGTAGACTACATAGCAGAACACCTTACACCTAAAGGAAAAGCTGGTATTATAATACCTGAAGGTGTTATTTTTCAAAGTGGAACATCTTATAAAAGTTTAAGGAAAATGTTAGTTGAAAACTATTTATATGGAGTGGTTAGTCTGCCTTCTGGTGTTTTTAATCCGTACAGTGGTGTTAAAACCTCAATTCTTTTACTAGACAAAGAATTAGCAAAAAAAAGTACTCAAATACTGTTTATTAATATAGAAAATGATGGTTACAGTTTAGGTTCACAACGTAATGAAATAAATGGTGGCCAATTAGAAGAAGCTATAAAAGCAACTAAATTATTTAAGCAAAGTATAATTGAAAATACAGAATTTCAAAATAGTGGAATTGCTCATTCGGTAGACAAAAAAGAAATTTTAGAAAACAATAACTATAATTTAAATGGTGAATCGTACAAAAACATAATAGAAGTTAATTCTAATTATGAAATGGTTTCATTATCAAATGAAGAAATTTTTAAAGTTGTTTCTGGAGGTACACCAAGTTCTAAAATTGAAGAATATTGGGAAGGTGAAATAAATTGGGCTACACTAGTCGATTTACCTGCGTCAGATAGAATTTCAACAATTAATTCAACAAAAAGAAAAATTACTGATTTAGGTCTTCAAAAATCTTCGGCAAAACTCTTGCCTATAAATTCAATTTTAGTTTCAACAAGAGCAACCATTGGCAGAATAGCTATAAACAAAGTGAAATGTGCAACTAATCAAGGTTTTAAAAATATTATAATTGTTGACTCTAATCGTGCAGATTCTGATTACGTTGCCTTTATGATGACAATGCTAATTGAAAAAATGAATGCAATGGCAACAGGTGGAACTTTTAAGGAGCTTTCTACAAAGAATTTCAAAACTCTTGAAATACCATTGCCTTCAATAGAGAAGCAAAAAGAAATTGTTAGTGAAATATTTTCGCATATAAAAAGTATTGAAAGTTTAAAAAACGATATCGAAAAAAAAGAAAATGCAATTAATGAACGTATTTCTAAAGTCTGGGGTATCTAATGGAAGAAGCATACGAAATATTAAACTATTTACCCATTCGTTTTAAAAATCAAACCGAGCAAGAGTATATTGAGTTTTTGTGGGATTCTTTTGAAAGTAATTACAATAATGAGAAATACCAATTTTCATTTATGGCTTATCATATGCTTTTTATGAGTTTTGTATATTTTAATGTTTGGCAAATCAAGAAAATTCACCAAGAAGATTATAAAAAAATCACCTTAGGTTTTAACGATTGTTTTGGGTCAGCTAGTTCCCCATTTGCTTTTAGTGCAGAAGGAGAAAGTAGAATATTTTTACTATTCACATTTTTTGGTCTAGGTAAAGAAAAAATTGGGAACTACAAGAAGTTAGTAAAAAGGAGAAATGACGTAGCTCACAGTAACGGAAACATCTTCTTCAAAGCCCAAGAAACAGTTGACGAAAAAATCACTGAAATATTAAAATTTGCAGATGAAATTCAAGAGAAAACTAAATCAGCGATTCAAGATGGTTTTGAAAAGTTTTTAATAGACAGTCAAGACGAAGAAGAAAGACGATATATTGATATTCAAGAACAAATAAATGAGGAATTAATTCACGAACATTATATGTCACGAAAGGATATTGAATTTTGTTTGGATTATGACATAACGCAACTATCTGAACAACCGAATTATGCAGAGATTGAAAAGATATTTGAGGAATTAAAAACGGAATACGCTCAGGAAGAAGCCAACGCTTAAAGCCATACACATTTGCAATTCGCGCCAGCCAATGCTAAAGCCAAAAATTGCAAAAGAGTATGTCTTCTGCCAACGCTAGCAAGTTTGTGGAAAGAAAAGCCAGTGTACAACAACGTGTATAAAACATAGCTATTATAGGCTTTCCGAGAGGTTTTTATATATTTACAAAGTACGCCAAATTTTTTATTTGATTATATTTATAAAAGAAAATAAAACATAAAAATAAAAAATTCGGCTCGTGCTAAATCCGAAAAGTTAGCGTTTATTTATACGCTACGTTTCATACACAAGACCGTTACATACAATGGCTCGGAATAAAAAGCAGAACGGACAAATAATCTTTCTGACTGGTTGAAAAACTTGAGAAAAAAATAAATCATTTTTTTATTAAAAACAACTGACTTAAAAAGCCATCTGCGAAATTGAAAAAACATTACACGGAATGAAAAGCACAACGCTGAAAAAAATTGAATAAAACAATATCCTTCAAAATAATAAAAAGCGAATTTAAAAATTAAGCGGAATTAAGGTCGAATCAAAAATTTGAAGTAAACGAGAAAAAGATATTAAAATCTACGTTTTAAAAATAAATCAGTGCATTGCTGAATAAAAAAAGTGGACGGAAAAAGAGTAAAGCGGAAAAAGAGTAAAGCGGAAAAAATTATGTGGACGGCATAGCAGAGCGTTCCAAGCAGAGCGTGTCGCCACAGTATGTAACAACGGCTATAATTCATTGCGGCGGAATTTTCTACCGAAAATTCCATCCTTTTTTCTATCTTTAAGCTACAACGGAATAAATCCTGCGTATTTTTCCGCAACGAAATCATAGCCAAAGCCGTTGCCAACAAGTTGAAAAAAAACGTATGAATAGAATAATAATCGGACTGATTTTAATAATTAGTTCACTAAACTTAACCTTTGGACAGAATTTACAAGAAGGACAAAAAAGATGGAGTTCTGACCAAAAACTAACAATTGAGGATTTTAAAATCAAAATCAGCGATGAAAATAATGATTTCGTTTTCAGCCAATTTATGATTTCACACGCAATCGGCGGATTTGACTTTATGAAACGCAATCTGAATCAAAAAATAGAAAATATATTTTTTGGCAATGCTTCTTGGATAGACACCACAAAAGTTGCTGACATTCAAAAACAAATTGACTTTCAACAAATGCAATTTGACCTTGCCGAAATTCACGCAAGAAAATTTAGAAAAAGAGCATTGGAAAATAAAGGACAAATCGCAAAAGGATTTGACATTATAAACCAAATCAACAACGACATTATGACTGAATTTTCTAAAAGTCGTCTGGAATTGGTAAAAGAAACTGAAAGCGGGCGAAACGTACAAAAAATCGTGGAATGGAAAGAGAAAATAGCAACTGAATTAAAAGAATTGAACGAGTTTAGTTACGAGAACAAAAAGAAAATCAAAACGGAAAAATAAAACCAGTTGGCAACACCGTATAAAATTAATTGCTGGTGCAAGCTTGCTTACGAAAATCCTCGCGGATTTTCTATTCGGTTTGTATTTGCTAAATTAGGTGCTTAAACCACGCAACTAATCTTATACAAACACGTTGGCAACAATAAAAAAAAACTCACTAAACTCAAAACACTATGAAAAAACTAATTTTAATTTTAACATTATTACCAATGTTGACTTTTGCCCAAATGAAGGAAAAGAACAATGCAATAAAAATGACAACCGAATATGGTTCTGAAAACCAAGAATTTCAGGATATTCTGTCTTTTATGAAAATTGATTATTATAAAACGAAATTCGTAGGAGCAGAATTAAAAGGTAAAAACTATTCGCTAATTGTTAAAGAAATTTGGGACGGAAAAGTAAAAACAATAGATACTATTGTCAATACAGCGAATGATAAATATTTGAAACCATTAGATTCTGACACATTAAGTTTAAAAGTAACGGCGAAAAAAACATCAGAAAAAAAACTTAAAGTGAATTTTAGGTTTCCGCAATTTGGAAACGAAAGAACTTATGAAGCAACGGAATCGGATGATTATTCTCTACGAGATGTTGGAATTAACGTGAAAATAGAAACTGGAAAACCATTTTATGCTTTTGCTTATATTTTACCATATGAAAAAGACGGATACAAATTTTGGTGTGCAGTAGAAAGTAGCGGAAAAGACATTGAAAGTTGGGGCCAAGAATTTGGAATAAAGCATTATTTAATATTTGAAATGAAGTTCGAATAAAATTACTGTTGCCAACAAAGTACTGTGGTAAAAAACAAGTAAAAAAGCATTAATTTCTCACCAAAGAACTTCTGTAACTATCCTCATATATTAGTCCAGATTTAGCAA
>NZ_QJTD01000012.1 GCF_003217215.1 Winogradskyella epiphytica | reverse complement strand
GCCCTAGCTAAATCAGGTTTAAAATATGACAGAAACTATAGAAGTGTTTTAGTAAATATAAACTAATAAATACTTGTTTTTTAACACAGTTCTTGGTTAGTTGCGCGGTTAAGCAACTAATTTAGCAAACTTTTACGAACCCGAGAAAATTCCGCAGGAATTTTCGCAAGTAAGCACTTAAAAAGCAATTAATTATACACGGTGTTGTAAAACGTTTTTTATTCATTAAGGTAATATTCTAGGTCCGATTATATTCATCCATAAAATGAATCCCATTATTCCTCCAATAATTCCGCTTAAAATAAAAGTCAGACGTATCTTTTTAGGCATTATTTTAAAAATAACATAAATAGCAACTAAAATTCCGAGTGTTGCTAAAATTATCGGGATAGTTCCAGACCATAAATTCAATTCTTGTGATATATGCAATTCATCTCCTCCAAACCAATTTCCATTTGGTAAAATTAATTCTCCAGCAATAGAAGTTACAAGATTAAAAATCTCTCGTAACCAAAAAAGTGAAAGAAAAACAAAAAGCCAATCTAAAGTTTTCATTCCGCTTTTGTAAATAGATTTTCTACGAAATACTAACATTAGTAATCCAAGAGTTCCAGTTAAAACTGTTTGCAATGGTCCACCAATAGATATAAATAAACTATCATTTGATTCTTCATTCCAATAACGTTTTTCTAAAATATTATTATATTCTTCCGCTTTTTCTTGTATATCTTTTGGCCAAGAATCATATTCAACACTAACATAATCTTTTGTCAAATTTTTAAATGCTATTACATTTTCATCCTCTAAATATCCCTTTGGATAAGAATTCATACTTCCGTAATGAAGAGTAGTTTCGTAGCCTAATGATTTAGCAACTGTTATATGTCCATATTCGTGACTTACTGTTCCAACTATTGTAAATAAAACAAAACCAAGTGAGAAATATATAAGATGTTTAATGTCAATCGAGATTTTCATTCAAATGTTTTACAACGGTCTTGTGTATGAATAGTAGCGGATTTGATACCATTACTTTTCGGATTATAACTTAACTTTAAAAATAAAAAACAAACTTTGATTAAGCACTAAAACCGCTATTATTTATACACGTTGTTGCCAACCGTTATTTATTCCGTATTCTTTCAGGACGTTTTTCCATTTCGTTTCCACATTTTGAGGTATTAAAATACTTTCCTCATTCGCTATTTTCTGTCCTTTTTCTTTGTTAAATGATAGGAAATTAAAACTTCCTTGTATGTAATAGTCATTATCTTTTATTATCAATTTTCTGTGTGTTCCTGTCATTTTATAGTTTCCTTGTTCTTCAAAATGACTTGGTAAATGTATTAAATGGAAATTCTTTTGGTATTTGCTTTTTAGATTTCGCAGTTTTTCAATTGTTCCGTAATGATGTTCATCATTACTTTCAATTCCATACAATATGATAACATCTACACTTCTTTGTAATGCTTTTTCAATACTACTTATATATTTTAAAGTAGCACGTTTTACCCAAGGACTTTCTATTAGTATTTTAGATTTAACTGTCTTTAATGCTTCTGCAAATTTTTCTTGCGTTTCCCAAACTGAAAGTGTTTGTGTTTCGGTTATCTTTTTCTCGTTTTCAGTTACTTTAAACTCTTCTAAAAGTTCATTGTTATTTTCTTCTTGAATTTTCGCAAAACTTGTTCTGTCGGAAGTTGTAAATTGATATAAAATACTTGGATATTTTTCAGATAGAGATTTTGAAAGGCGTTTTTCTTTGGAAACATCCTTATCTGTATTTCTAACTTCAATATATGGCTCTAATTCACTTTCTTTTTCTTTTATTGGAATATATTCGATTAAATAATAATCGTGATTTTCCTTTTTATCAAACTTAATGTTTGACTTGTCGTAATCAACTAAATATGCTTTTCCATTATTCTCTCTTTTATAAATGTCAGAAAGTTGTTCGTTTTTATTTTTAAGCAATTCAGGATTTTTGATTGAATAATCTATCTCTGGATTTAATCTGTTTTCAATGTTTTTATCGCTAAATAATCTGAAATTCTTTTGAATCGCTTGATTTGATATTGCATCAATTAAAAATTCAAATTCTTCTTCTTCAAGAATTTTTAAAATACCATTATCTTTTACAAATTCTTCTCCTTGTTCGGTTACTAACCAAATACCTGAAGCAAAATCTACAAAGCCTCTTTCACGCAAAAAGTATAATTCTCTTAAAATGAAGTCTTCTTTGTTAAGACCTAAAAATTTAATTATTTGCTCTTCTTTATTATAACCTGCTTTTATTGTTCTTAAAAAAACAGAATACACTTGTTGTATTGATTTTTCAGGCGATTTATTTACAGTTGCGTTAACACGAACTCGTCTATATGGATAAGCAAATTGGATAATTTCATTTATCTTATAATTGCTTGGACATTGTTTGTCTAACTTTTTATGTATTTCTTGTATGTCCATTAAAATATTTGTTCTACGTTTTTAACAATCCAATCTTTCTTCAATTCACTTAAATATTTTTGTAATGCTGGTTTTTGATTTGTGTTTTCCAAATCTTTTGGTGGTTTAGCACTTAATATACTATCTAAATTACCAACAATAATTAATAGTTTTTTTTGCCTTGATAAAGCAACATTTATACGATTTGCATTAGATAAAAATCCTAATGTTTGTTGCTGACTTCTTACTAAATCAAAAATGATAATATCCTTTTCTAAACCCTGAAATTTATCTACAACAGATATAACTACATTATTAGATTTTACATTTTTTAGTTTACGATAATCAACTTTATTTCTTACAACTTTTCTTATTTCTCTTACTTGGGCAGAATAACCTGTGATAACACCAATTGTATAATTCTTTACTTTGTCAAACCTATCTAATCCATTTAGAAGTTCTGGAATTAATTCAGCACTTAATTTATTTCTTGACGAACCATTTCCGTCAATTTCACTTTTGTATGAATTTCCAATATCAAGAAAGACAATTGAAGTATCAATTTTTAAATCAAGATTATGTTCTTTTTCTTGAGGTCTTTCAACTGGTTTTATAGGTTCATCTCCAAAAGGTTCGTAAAAGCATTTTGAAGTTAGTAAAACTTGGTCTTTTGAACTTCTTCTACATTCTTCTAACTGACTTTTAAAGTCATCATCAATTTTTGTTATTACTTGCTCAAATAAACTTGGTCTATTAAAATAATCATCCCAACTATCAAATTCATCCGTGTCAGTTTTAAACTTTTCTCTTAACCATTTTTCAACTTCACGATTTGCAGTTAGCATTGGTCTTAATTGTCTATGGTCGCCAACAAGGATTAATTTTTCTGCTAAAACTGTTGGTATTAAAGCTTCTGCTGTGGTTGCTTTTCCACTTTCGTCCATTATTACATAGTCAAATTCAAAATTATATTTTTGATATTTTTTTGATGCAATATGATTAGTTGTTGCTCCAATTACTCTAATGCTATCTATTAATTTTTGATTTATATTGCTATTCTCATCTAACGAACTAATTGTTGCTAACCAATCTTTAAATATTTGTTGTTTTAAAAAATATTCTTCAAAATTTACTTTTACATAACTATTGATTGAAGTTATAAATTCTGTTTCAGAAGTTAAAGATTTTTCTAAACCTTTAAACGTATTGAAACGTTCTAACATTTTTTCGATTTGTTGCTTTTTTACTTTCCATTGTTTATTGGAAGAAAGGATTTCAAAAATTGGTAATAGAATAATATTCTCTTTTTCTAATGCCTTTTTAAATTGCTCTTTATATGGTTTCCAATTAGCTTTAGTTTTTTTTCTTACTTCTTCTTTCCAACCCTCAATTTTTCTATCTAAAGTATGTTTTTGCAAACTTGGTTTTGGTTTTCTAATACCACTTAATCGAACAATTGGAATCTCTTTTTCCAATAGATTATCTAACACGTTATCAACTGCATCATTTGTTTGAGAAGTGATTAAAATTTTGGCATCAGGATTTTTATTTAAAATTTGAAAAACAATTTCTGTGATTACAGTTGTTTTTCCTGTTCCTGGTGGACCTTGAATAATTGTTAAAGGTTCTCTATGAATTGCATTTAGTATTGCTTTTTGTTGATTAAAACTATATACAAAGTCATTTCCTTTTTCGTCTGTTTGATAAACATTTGTTAGTTCTTGAAATTCAAGATATTTGCCTTGTAAATCAGTAGGATTAAAAACGTAATGTATTAAATCTCTATTTTGAACTTCATTATATTCTACTTTTCGTATTGCTTCTAATTGTCTTTTCTTTTCCTCTTCTTGTTTACTGATATTTTCAAATATGTAACCATTTTTGGGAATTTTTTCAAAATCTAATCGTTCACAATCTTTAAATTTTAGAACTCTTGTTTTTGTGTTGAAATCATAAGCAACTCCCGAAAATTTCATTGGGTCTTTCATTTGTTTTTTATCAGCAGTTTCACTTACGATAAATTCAAAATCTTCTGGACTTGGTGGTGTTGCTTTGTCAATATGAGAAAAGATTAAACCATTTTTACTGTATTTCTCATTATCTTGAATTTTAAATGAAATTTCATAATTTCCTTTTTTTTCAAAACCTACAAATCGTAATCTTAATGAGTTTTTTTCTAAAACTTGCATTTCTTTGGTTAGTAAATCTTTAAAGAATTTCAATTCTTTAGTAATCTCTCTTTTTCCTTTTCTATATTCGCTTTCGTGCTGTTTTTCTTTTTGTATTTTCTTAAAAAAAGGTGTTAAGTTAAAACGTTCGTTATAAACATTTTGAGAAGTAAACACAATTGGCAAGCCTAATTCTTTTCCATATCTCAAAGTATTAGAATGTTCTCTTTCTTTATTTTCTTTTCTTTCTCCATTTAGGATTTCTAATCCATTTTCGGATATTTTCCAAATACAATGAATATAGAAATTTTTAGTTGAGATATTTAATAGGATATTTTCTCCTCTGCTTGGACTTATGTCAAATTTTGGTTTGAAATCTGAATTATTTAAATCTTCTATAACTTCTGGTATTGCATTTATAGAAACCGAGTTTTTACTGTCAAAAGAAATTTCACTTGTGATTTTCGATAATTTCTCTAAAAAAGAAACATAATTTATTCTATTTATTGGTAATTGCTCACAAGTTTTGTCAGTCAATTTCTGGACTTCTTCAAATTCGTTAATTTCATTTTTTGCAAAATACCATTCAATAACTTTACCAATAGAATAAATGTCAGATTGATAGGGAAATCCCTTTGGGATTTTTCTATCCCATTTTTCAGGTGACGCAAATTCTTTTGCGAAAATCTCTAATTCTTGTGATTGGCTTAATGTTGCAGAAATATCTGAAACTCCAAAATCAATTAAGTAAAAATCAAAGTTTTCATCTACAAGTATATTAGCAGGTGTTATATCTCCGTGAGCAAGTTTATGTTTCTGTTGCAATTGCTGTAAGCAATTTGCAATTTGTTCAATCCCTTTTAAAAAATGTGTTGTTTTAATTTCAAAAATGTTTTCTTCTAAAGAAGTTGCGTTTTTGTTTTCAAATATGATGCAATAAGCACTTTGGCTTTCGTCCCATTCGTATTCTATAATTTTCGGAAGAGAAGAGTGGACTGCTTTTTTTAAGTGTCTTAATTTGTTGTAAAGAATTTTACTCGGTTGTGAGTTTTTTTCAATTTCTTTTATCCATTTGGCAAAATAAATTTCTTCACTTTCATCTGTTACTTTTGCGGTTGATGAATAACCTCTGTTTTGGATTTCTCCGTATAGTTGGTATTTGTCTAAAATCATTCAATAATATTCAGTTTTTCAATTCGAGCACGATTTTTCTTTAATGGTTGGCAACGTGTTGTGTATGATTTGTGCGATTGAGAATCCGCAGGATTTTCGATCGTTGCGAATCATATTGTTAAAGGTATGAATTTTCCAATTAATTTTAATGTTAGCATGAATTATACACATTGTTACACCCTTTTGCGACACACAAAAGTAATCACGTTCCAATCAGAGCGTAGAAGTTCGAGTAGGAAATTCCGCATTTGAGTAAGCACTATTTCCGACTGAGTATAAAATTCCGCAAACAAGCTCAAAAATCCGTTTGAGTAATAAATTCCGCTTGAGTAAGAATCCGTTTCAGATTCAAATTCAGAGTTCGAGTAAGCAAATCATTCAGAGTTTGAGTGAGAAAAAAATCCGATGAATTTTGATTTTTTAGGTTTCAGTTTGTTTTGGAGTTAGAATTTCGGAGCAATTGGTTGTAACGTGTTTGTATATGGTTTGTTGCGTGGTTTAAGCAACTAATTTAGTAAATAATTACCGACCAAGAAAGTCCGCGAGGACTTTCGTAAGTAGGCTAGAACTAGCAATAAATTATATACGGTGTTGGCAGTAGTACTTTATTAATTAATCCGATTTTCATCATTCATTTTAGTCGGATTTTGTCGTGTGTCAAAGACATCATTAATTATAATTTCATTATCTAAAATCCTGTAAATAAGTTTATAATGTCCACTTATTAAGTATCGGTAATTTTTATTTAGAATTGTCAAATTAGGTTCTATTGGACCAGAATTCGGGTTTTTTATTAATTGTTTCGAAGATTTAAGTATTTGTTTTCTGATTTTATGAGCAAGTTTTTTATTAACTTCAATAGAGTAATAATCAAAAATGTCTTTTAAATTTCTGATAGCAAAATCAGTCCAAACTATTTTCATTGTTACCAATTTGTTGATATTCTCTCTAAATCTTCTTGACTTTTTACATTCCCATTTTTGAAATCCAATTCAGATTTTTCAATTCGATTAATTAATTCCTCGACAGTAAATGGTTTTAATTCAGGATTGTGTTCAATCTCTCTTTTGAGGATATAATTTTCCAATTTGTCAAATAATATCTCGTCCTTAATTTGGGCTAGATAAGTTATTAAATTGAGTTTTCGAGTTTGTAAATCCATAATTTGCGTATTTAATCAAAAGTATAATTTTTTTTACTAAATGTTCATTTGAAAAACGATTTTCTTGTATTACTGCCAACGTGTTTGTATATGATTTGTTGCGTGGTTTAAGCACTTAATTTAGTAAATAATAACCGAATAGAAAATCCGCGAGGATTTTCGTAAGTAGGCGAGAACTAGCAATAAATTATATACGGTGTTCTACGCAGTTTTTATTCTGCTATTCTTTTTTTTAAATCCATTCTTTCGTGTAATATTCTCGTTATCTCAATATAATTTTCGTTTAGAGTTCTATAGAATATTATATGTCGATTTGATTTTATTCCCAAAAGTTGCTTTGAAATTCCTTTATAGTTTTTTCCTAAATCAGGATTTTCAGCAATGTCTTCACAATTTGAGATTAGTCCATCGTAATATTTATCGGCTTGTTTTTCCGACCAAACCTCAAATGTATATTCCCAAATTTTTGATAAATCCGCAACAGCTTTGTTTGTCAGTTTATATTCAGCCATTCGAGTGCTTTTTGGCTTTTAGAGATTCAAGATGTTTTTTCGGGTCAAAATCGTGCGCTATTCCGCTATCAATTCCTTCTTGAATTGCTTTCTTTAAAGCTATCACTTTACTTTCTTCTTCTTCTAAAAGTCTTAAACCTGCTCGAATAACTTCGCTAACGTTTTTAAATCGTCCTTCGCTAATGCTACTTTGAACGAATTGGTCAAAATAATTTCCGAGTGATATTGATGTGTTTTTGTTCATTTTGATACTATTTACTTCAAATATACCAAAAACTGGTATAATTGCAAAATTTTTCTCAAATTGCGTAGAACGGTTTTGTGTATGGCTCGTTGCGGGAAATCCGCGAGGATTTTCCGCCGTAACCGAAAGATAGCAAATTGCAATGAATTCCGATTAGGAATTCAGCCGCAATGAGCTATACACGGTGTTGTCTATAGTGCTTTTTCACAAAGCTTTTCCAACATATTTTTTCCGATTCATTTATCAATTTCGCTCGTTCTGCTCTTTTTCTCTTAGAAATAGTTTTTCCACTAAATGGGTTCATTAGTTCATAAGAGTTTTTGTCAATTCGCTTTTGAACGATTCTGTTTAGTTCTCTCTCTAATTCGTTTGTTTTGTCACGACTTTTAATTCTCAGCTTTTCATCAGATTCATATTTACCAAAATGGCAATAAAAATATTCATAATCATAATTCTCTGTTTCGCTAATTTTATTTCGAATTTGTGAATGAATTTTGTTGTATGAAAAATGGTTTCCAACTCTTGAAATTACTGGATTACAACCATCTCTATTGTCTCCAACCTTTCCAACGTAAACTTTTTTAATTCCTTTTCCGTCAATTGGTGATGCTATAAATAAATATACTGCCCAATTACGTTTGGTTGAGTGTCCTGAAATTTTAAAATGTACTATTTCCATTATTATTGTTTTGAATGGGAAGAGAGGCAGGAATCGAACCTGCCCTCACATTCAGTCTTGAATTCAGCCATTAAGCTACTATTTATTCCTACGCTTTATAGTCAGAAGTTGGACCATCTCTCTCCACGAATGTGACTCCTAAAGCTATACCTTTAATAAAGTTCATAATTTCCTTTTTATTCAAAATTCCGTTAATCTTATTTATTTTTTTCATAATCATCGTTTTAAATGGCGTTAATAAATTTTTTGGATTTATCGACAGACCAACTCTGACTAAGAGCATAGCAAAGTCAATAGACTTAGTGACCTTGAGAATCAAGATTTTTATCTCTTTCGAGATTAGTTTTTCAATGAACTTCGTTTGTCCAGCATTATAGACAACGGTCTCGTATAACCGTCAGTTACGGGATTAAAGTTAATGATTTTCGGTTAAGCACAGACGTTAGCAATTCCGAGTGGATTCGGACGTAGTCGAATCCGCCGTAATTGCGGTTATACATTGTTAGCAGCAGTTTTTATTTTTTCTTGTTTTTAATTTTATCATATTTCGTTAAGAACTTTATAGGAAGTTCACTGTCTTTTCTATCAAATAATTCTGGATGAAATTCTCCGTTTTTCATCATTAATATTTCAGCTTTTAAAATTTTCTCGTCCATATAATTCAAATTCAGGTTCAACCAGTTTATTAGTTCCTGGAAGTTATTTGCTATCAATTCTCCCTGTTTTTCAACCATAAAAGTTTCTAAATTAATTGGATATTCATTTTTTTCAGCCGCTTCAATTGCCCAATGAGCAGTTTTTAATAAGAATTGTCCTGAAAAATCGACTGGGTAATCCCATATTTCTCCTCTTAAACCATATTTTTTTCTAATAGGTTTAGAATGAGCCCAATATCTAGTCTCTAATAGGTCAAACCTTTTGTTATATGATTTCAATATCTCTCCTTGGATAAAATGTTTAGTTTCCTCAATTAAATCGTTAAAAGTATTTAAAGTTATATTTGAATCTTTGGCAGCTTCAATTGCTCCAGATTGAAATCCTTTGTCTGAAATTATAAAACCCTTATCTGCTCCTATATCATTTACGATAGTTCTTAAAGCCAAAACGTGAAGCTTATTTACTTTATGATTCCATTTTTTTGCTTCGATTATCCATAAAATATCTTGTCCTAGAAATTTAGTTTTTACTAAAATATCTATATCGTGCTTAGTTCTAGTCCCATTAACAGTAACATTGGTTTCAGCTCTTGCTCCGAGAGAATTAAAATGTGTACAAATTTCTTCCTGAAAATGATACCAATCTGATATGTCTTTATTATCGTCGGAATTCATAATTGCTGCTAACGTCTCGGCTATGAGTAGTTGCGTGTTTTAGCGATTAACTTTGCAAGTACACACCAAGTTGGAAATTCCGTAGGAATTTCCAAAGTATGCGAGAACAAGCAATTACTTATAGCCATTGTTGTGGTTAGTTTTTTCTCTTTCTTAATAATCCAATCATTTGACCAATTCCAATACCAAAATATGTTCTGTCCTTATTTATTTGTAACATTGGTGAAATTGTCAATCCGTAAAATCTTGTAAATGGAAACTCAATTTTAGGATTTATTATTATGCTTACTGTATTGTGTTTTTTATAATTCCAAGTATAATTCTCAGTCAAAAAAGCGTCATTAATAAGTTCCCAATTTTCAGGCTCTCTTATTGTTGTATATCCTAATCCGAGAGATAAGTTTGTTCTTATAGTTCCACTTTTATTGAGATTGTATATTTTTCCAAAACCTATTTGATAATTTTCAAATTGGTCATAAGGATTAGCTAGCCCAAAGCTAAATAGTCCGATAAGACCAGACCCATAATTTTCAGGTTGTGATTTAGGTTTTCGTATATTTCCTGTGTATCCAATTTTGAACGAATATTTTTCTTTGTAGACATAATTCAAGTTAATGTCAATTCCAATATAATTACCTAAATTCAGCTCGCCAGTTGAATAAATAGCATTATTTTCATCAAATTGTGCATAGCCAATATTGATGTTAATTGAAAATATTAATATTGTTATTATTCGTTTCATAAATTAACCACAACGGTTTTGTGTATGATTAGTGGCGTGTTTAAGCACCTAATTTAGCAAATAAAAACCGAATAGAAAATCCGCAAGGATTTTCGTAAGTAGGCGAGAACTAGCCATTAATTATACACGGTGTTGGCATTTCGTTGTTTTTTATTCAGTTTTATTCTTTTCTTTATCTGCTTGTTTTTTTAGGTTATATCTGGTCATAAAACCCATAAATATTCCAAAAAATAATGCATTTAATATAAATCTCCATATTCTGAAATCTTGACCGTCAGAATAGTCAAATCCAGCCATAAGTCCAGCATAAACAATTCCAGAAAACAAACCTGATTTTATTATTGCTTTTGTCTGTGTATTCATATTCTTTTAAATCCCATTTTTAAGTTAAATTCAATGCCGATTGAGTGAGCAATTCCGCGAATAGCTATATTCCGCATTCAATTCGGGTTTTGCTTTTCAATTCAGTTTCCGACTCCGCAAACGAGCTTAAAGTCAAACGTTTTGTTTTAATTCACTCTTTTTATATTTCTTATGTTCTATTTTCTTTTTTTCTAAAATCGCATAAAATTTTCGTGGCGAGATTTTCAGGTCTTTTGATATTTCGTTCACTTTTTTATTTCCTTTTTTATATAGTTTTAAATTCTCGTTTACTTTTTGTTAAAGTAATGTTTTTCAAGTTCCTCAACGATTTGTAATTCAGTCAGATTTGAGTCATTAGTATATTTTTCAATTTCCGATTTAATGTCTTTTAAATTACTAATAAGTGTCATTTTTGAGTTCGGTGGTCAATGAATGCCAACGGTCTGGTGTATGGCTCGTTGCGTGCAAATTAGCGATTATTTTTCGGTTGAGCCACAAGCCGAATTTTTAATTTTACTATTTATCTTTTCTATTGGAAATCGTCAAATTTAAAAATTTGGCGACTTTCCAAATATGCCTTAATTTCGGTGTAAGCAACTGAACAGCAATGAGCTATACACGTTGTTGTAACACGTTTTTTATCAGATGTTACCTTGCACAAACCACAATATTATTACCAGAGCAACTATTCCGACAATAATTAATTCATTCACTTTTTTGGTTTTCCAGTTCCACAATCCAAACAAAATTATTATAGTAAAAACAATTCCGTAAATCAGATTAACTTGTGCATAGAGTTCTGCACTCTTGTAAAAATAGGGAACAGGTCCTTCGCCACCAAAAGGATACAATTCAGTTTCTTTTTTTATTGCTACAGTATAATACTCCGAAATTGCCATACTTGCGAAAAGTATGCTTGCAACTAAAGATATAATCAAAGCTACCTTTTTCAATCTGTTATTTCTTTTAAGTATTTTAGAAGGTCGACCAAATGTTGTTCACAATGGTGTCTCATTAAAAACTCAAATTGATAAAGTCCATCTTTTTCGCTGTTGTTTTCAAATCTCCATTGAACTTCAATTAAATCTTTAATAATATCGGTCAAATCGTCAATTGCGTCTCCAGTTATCAATACGGCATCTTCATTAATTTTATGACTTTCCCAAACTGAATGATACCAGCCAAAATCTGGAAAATGTTGGGTTACAATTCCTCTTATTCCGTCATAATCTAATCGTAAAGGTTCTTCATAGTCTTTGTCATCAAATTCGGGTTCTACATTTAGATATTCAGCGTAAATTCCGACCAATAATTTTTGGATTTCGAGAATTTTATTTTTGGATACAAGTTTTTCATTTGTACCAAATTCAACAATTCTATCTATCAGTTTTTTTAATTCGCTCAAGGTTGGTCTTAAATGTGTTACAACGTGTTTGTATAAAGAAAGTTGCGTTTTTGTGGGCGAGGATTTTCCGTAGGAAAATCAGAAGCAAGCAAAAAAGCAACACACTTTAATTAAGCACAAAGTAGCAATTTTTTTTATACGGTGTTAGCAAAAGCAGTTTTTAGTTAATTAACATTTGTTATTAGAAAACAACTTAGGCAATAAATAACTCAGCAAATTAGGAACAATTCCGATTATGTTTATCTGTTTGTTACAATTATAAAAAGTACTTATTTATTAAATTTTTAGAGTCAGATTTATGTTCGTTAATTTGTTGAATCAGACGACTTATTTTTAATGATTAAAAAAATTCAGAAGCAGAGTGAGCCAGATCCAAAATCTATTTATTTAGTTTTTTGCTTCTTTTACATTTTGTTCTAAATATTCTAAGGAGAATTTTTAGTTTCTTTTTTAGAAATCCGCAATTTTTGTTTTTTAAGAGCAAACCTTGGCGTTATAATTTTCCGTAGATTTTGGTCTTCACCTGTTTTTGCTAACGTTTGGTATATGAGCTGTGGCGTGTCTCGGCACAGACCTTTCCTGATAAAAACTGGCTTTGGAAAATCCGCAGGATTTTCCAAGTGAGGACTGAACAAGCCATAGCTTATATACGGTGTTGGCAACAGTTTTTTTATCAGTTAATCATTAGGTTCACAGTAATAAATTCAGTTGGGCTTGATTTAAATTTCAATTCATAATTTCCAGCAGTATTTGTAATAAATTCATAATTCGTTTTTCTTATTGGCGCATCTTGAGTACAAATGCAACCAACATATTTAGCCTCAACTTCAATAATCCGAGTGGTTCCATTTTCCGTTTCAATAAATTTTCCAAAACCACCACAACCGTTACTTACTCCGAAATTTACTTCAATAGTAACATTTTGATTAACTGTTCCCGTTGCAGGTGAATTTACAGAAGTAACATATTCAGTTTTATTTGTTATACATTCCTCTTCTTTTTCATCGTCATTTTTATTACAACTTGAAAATAGTCCGAGTGTTATAGTTGAGAAAAGAATAATAAAATAGGTTCTTTTTAATTTCATTTTTTTAGGTTTTATTTTATTTAATGGGTTTTTTTCAAATTGTTGCCAACGTTTTTGTATAAGATTAGTTGCGTTGTTTAAGCAACTAATTTAGCAAATACAAACCGAATAGAAAATCCGCGAGGATTTTCGTAAGTAAGCTTGCACTAGCAATTAATTTTATACGGTGTTGGCAGCTGGTTTTATTTCGTTTATTAATTTATAAAATTCAATTCCGCTAAATTCAGCCCATTTTTTTGAGTATAATCGTCTCTCATTTCGAATCAGCCTAATTTCAGGTTCAGAGCTTTTAAAGTATAGTTCAACATCATATAATTTTATTACCCAACTTTTGAAATGGTCATTTGGTTTTTCTAAATCTAAGTTGTTATAAAATATGATTCGGTTCGATTTAAAAATTTCAACAAACACATTATTCCAATATGAATGAGTTCGATTTTGAGTTAATTCAAAATCTACGATGTCAGATATAATTCGTTCAAGTCCACTATATTCATCAGTTCCGTCAATTCCGATTTGATTTCCTGTAATTCGAGTTGCATTTATATTATACCAACCCATTCGGGTTTCTTCATAATCAAAAGTCCAATCTGGAAAAGTCGTTACTCTCATTCTTTAAAGTTCAGGTTTTGTCAACTTGCTGCCAATGGTCTTGTGTATTATTTAGTTGCGTATTCAAGCACTGATTAATTAAACAGCAACTAACTTTGGGTTAAGAGAGTCTTTTCGCAAAGTAAAAAGTAATAGCAATTAATTATACACGATGTTGGCAATAGTTTTTATTTTGTCGGTCGTATTTTGTTTATGGCAGTTGATAAATCGGATTTACACAAAGGAAAGTTAATACTAACTATTGATTCTGAAATTGATTTAGACAACATACAATCATGGATGGTATTTAAACATCGTGGTTTTTATTCCGAAAAACCATATAAGCATTCTTATTCAATGAGTCCCAATGAAAATCATAATGCTTAATAACATTTATACCTATTAAAAAATCAGCAGGATATAATAAATCTTTCATTTCTATACATTTTAATTTAGGTATCATTATTAAGTCATTAGATAGGTTTACTTCATAAGCATTAGTTCTTTCTCTTTCTAAAGAAAGCGGGTTGCTAATATTTGTTTCTCCATACCGTATTATATTAATATTTTCAGCAAGATGTGGTTTTATCAATGATGTTGATGCACCTGTATCAATGATGACTTTACAGTTATAAGCTGTTTTTGATAAATCATTTTTTGATATATCCATATTAGTATAGAAGAACCCATGTTCGTCTATTTTTAAATCTAACCTTATTTCTATTTCCTTATCACTCATTGTTTTAAATTATTGCCAACGGTTTTGTATAAGATTAGTTGCGTGGTTTAAGCAACTAATTTAGCAAATACAAACCGAATAGAAAATCCGCGAGGATTTTCGTAAGTAGGC
>NZ_QJTD01000011.1 GCF_003217215.1 Winogradskyella epiphytica | reverse complement strand
TGTACATTTGTTTCCCAGGTAGGTTATAATCATTACATTTAAAACCTATGAATTTTGAAATTATTTTTCAAAAACACAAAATTCTGGATAAACTCTTAAAATCATAAAATAGAGGAATCATTATATTATTAATAGCGATTCCTCTATTCATTAATAGAACTACTATAATCCTTTTACTCATCTTTTATCTTATTTTACTCATCTTTTATCTTATCAAGTTGCACTTCACTACTAATCAAAAAAGATAACATCATTATTACTTGATTCTCCCTTACTCCCCAAACTATTAAACTTATAACTTAGACTTAACATAAAAAACTGTCTTAGAACTGTACTTTGTTTATCTTCAATATAATCTTGAGTCGCAATACGCTTTGCATTAGTATTTTGATTTAGTAAATCATAAACTTTTAGTGTTATTAAAGCTTTGTCTTCAAACAAACTATAGGCTAAAGTAGAGTTCCAAAACCAAGCTGATTTCTGAAAACCAACAGCTACATCGGAATTATAATTGAAACTTATATCATTTCTCCATTCTAATCTTTTAGGTAAAAATGTAGCCGTTCTTAATCCTGCATTATGCCTCGTAAAAGTTCTATCATCAAACGCCGCAATATCGTATGCGTTAGTACTGAAGTTTAATTCGTAGTAAGGCTTGAATTCCATCACCTTATCCCATAGCAAATCGACACCAAGTCGAGGAGAAATGGTTCTCGCTTTACTCGCATATTTAACTTCATTATTAAAGTTGATTCTATTAGAAACGTTATAACGTATTCTAAGGTTTAATTTTAAAGTTCTTAAGGTGTCTAATTTAATGTCTTTATTGTACGACCCTGAAATTCCATAAAAGTATGCCCCATTCACATTCTCATAGGTTGTCGTTCGTTTTAACGTTTCGGGATCAACTACTGTTTTAGAAACCACATCATTATCAGTTTTATTTCCATAAAAATTAGCATAAAACCCTGTTCGTTTTTGCCAATCAAATGCATTATAACCTCCATAGATACCATGCCTATTCGATACGTTCAAATTTGGATTTCCAATAATAGTCCGCAACGGATTAGAAACATCTGTATAGGCTTGTAGTTGTCTTAATGCTGGAGGCTGATTTTCCAACCAATAACCCAAATAAGCTGAAGACTTAGGGCTAAACGTATAGTTAAACCTATAATTTCCTTCAATATTTTCAAACTTTCGTTCTACATCGAATTGTGGCCTTAGCACATCCTCATTTTTTAAGGTTCTAACGTTAAATCCTAAATTGAAACTAGTAGATAATTTTTCGCCGCGATAGGACATTCCAACAGTTGGAATACTCCTGGAGTCTGTATATTTGAAATCCGTACTTAAATCAGCACTAAATTCAGTGTAGTCTTGTGTAGACCCATCATAGTCGTATGTGCTTTCTCTGTCTTTATCTTTATCTCTTTTGTATTCATAGTTAAAATTCATAAAGAATTTTTTAGCAATAATTGGCAATCTGTAAGACAATTTCGTGGAAACACCATAGCTATTCTTATCTCCATCAGTAAATTGATCTCGTGTAATTGATTCTGGATGGGTTCCAAACACCTCTGTATCTGAGTACAAATAATCATCACTTTCTTGTTGGCTCACACTAGTTTCCAACTCTAATTTTACAAATGCTCCCTTAGCTCCCAAACGTTTTGTTGCTGATATCTCATTAGAAAATTTTCTAACAAATCTTTCAACATTAGAATCTACTTCAGATTGGTTAGTTAAAACATACTCCTCATCTAAAGTTTCCTCATTACTAAAATACCGTGTATTAGACTTTGAATAATTAAAAGAGGGTTCTATATTAATCTGAAAGGTGGAATCGGATTCAATTTCGAATGCTAAATTAAAACTATGATTATCCGTGTCGTTCTCTGATCTTGAACTTGAATTGGTAAAAAATCGCGAATCCGACAAAATGGTTTCTCGTTCTGCTGATGATTCATTTTCAGAATTACTTGACGAATGAAAATAATCAGCAGAAACATCTGTCTTTTCACCAATTACGTCTGCGTAATTAATACCCGCATTCTGTGATGTTGTAATACCTTCTCCACCACCAAAAGATCGACCACCAATAGAAAATGAACCATTATTATTAAAATAAATTGAACCTCCTGTACCAAACATTTTAGAGATTTCACCAAAACTAAAACCAGGGGAGTTCGTATTGTTTCCCCCTGCCAGTACACTTATCCTTCTATCATTGTCAAATAGATTAACCATTCCGGCCAATTCATATCGTTCATCGGTCCCTCCCCCTGCAGACACACGCCCAAATACGCCTTTGTTATTTTCTTCTTTTATAGTAAGGTTAATAGTTTTATTCTCCTTGTCACCCTCCTCACCTGTAAATTCTTCAGATTTCGTTTTTGTATCTACAACCTGAATTTTCTCAATAATATCCTTTGTTAAGTTTTTGGTAGTAATCGTAGGATCGTCACCGAAAAATGGTTTACCATTCACAAGAATTTTATTAACAGGTTTACCGTTTACTGTGATTGCTCCTTCTTCGTCTACCTCAACTCCCGGCAGCAACTTTAGCAGATCTTCAACATTAGCATCTTTCTTTGTTTTAAAAGATTTTACATTAAATTCTAAAGTATCTTTCTTTATGGTAATTGGAGCTGTCGATCTCACTATAACTTCCCCTAGTTGATTATCGAGAGGCATAGAGATTAATCCTAAATCTATCTTTTCCTGATTAATTAAAATCTTTTTGAAATGTGTTTTATATCCGACATGTGAAACATAAAAATTTAAATTTTTATCGAATGTTGAATTTTCTAGTTTAAACTTCCCATCCTTATCTGAAATAGTATAAGTAACTACAGAACTATCCTTGACGCGCTCAAGATACACCGTAGCTGATTCTAGTGGCTGTTCTGAATCTTCGGCTTGAAGTTTACCAGTAATGGTGAAAGATTTTTCTTGAGAAAACAATTGTAATGAAAACAAAAAAATTAAAACAAAGTATACTTTTTTCATAAAGACGGTTAAGATTGATAGCGGGATAATTAATCGATTGCGAACGACAAAAATTAAAAATCGTATGAGTTTTTTTTGAAATGGTTTTAAAAATTAATTCAAAAATTGATTACCATAGACGAGAATTAGTCGTAGAAAATTTATTGATGAAAGTTTAGCTTTAAAACTTTTACTTTAAAAAAGACTAAATATAATATTTTTAATAGGATACACTATTAAATTAAATAACCTCCCCAACAATCTGTTGAGGAGGTTAGATTAATGACATAAATTTATAAATTTATTTCTTACGCATGTAAACACTTACTGGCACACCAGTAAAGTCGAAATGGTCACGTAATTTATTTTCTAAAAATCGCTTGTAAGGATCTTTCACATATTGCGGAAGGTTACAGAAAAACGCAAACTGTGGTTGCGGAGTAGGCAACTGCATAACATATTTGATTTTTACAAATTTCCCTTTATAAGCTGGAGGTGGTTGATGTTCTATAATTGACAACATCGTTTCGTTTAACACACTCGTTTTAATTCGTTTTGTTCTATTTTTATAGACCTCAACAGCCGTTTCAATAGCTTTATAAATACGCTGTTTGTTTAAAACAGACATAAAAATAATTGGCACATCTGTAAAAGGTGCTATTTCTTGTCTAATATGTTGTTCAAATTCCTTAGCTGTTTTGGTGTCTTTTTCAACCAAATCCCACTTATTAACTAGAATCACAATTCCTTTTCTATTGCGTTCTGCTAACCAGAATATATTTTGAACCTGTCCATCAAAACCACGAGTAGCATCTAATACCACTAAACAAACATCACAATGTTCAATTGCTCTAACGCTTCGCATTACAGAATAAAACTCTAAATCATCTTTAACCTTAGCTTTTCGACGAATTCCTGCCGTGTCTACAAGGTTAAATTCAAAACCAAATCGGTTATATTTTGTATCAATAGAATCACGCGTTGTTCCAGCAATATCTGTTACTATATAACGTTCTTCACCAATCAGTGCATTTATAAAAGATGATTTTCCCGCATTAGGTCTTCCTACCACAGCAAAACGAGGTAATTCATCTTCCTCTACTTCCTCTTTTTCAGGTAATGCAGCCACTACCGCATCTAATAAATCTCCGGTTCCACTACCATTAATACTGGCAATAGTAAAATAGTCTCCTAATCCTAGGGAATAAAATTCTACGGCATCTTCAGCACGTTTATTATTATCTACTTTATTGACCACCAAAAAAACTGGTTTATCAACGCGACGTAATAAATTTGCAACGTCTTCATCCATTCCTGTAACCCCAGTTTCTACATCAACCATAAAAATTATAGCATCAGCTTCATCTATGGCTAATTCAACTTGTTTATCAATTTCTGCTTCAAACACATCATCGCTACCAACAACATAACCACCGGTATCTATTAAAGAAAACTCTTTACCATTCCAGTCTGTTTTGCCATAATGCCTATCTCTAGTTACACCACTTACAGCATCAACAATAGCTTCACGCCTCTTTATAAGACGGTTAAAAAATGTGGATTTCCCTACGTTAGGGCGACCAACTACAGCTACTATATTACTCATTTAATTTTATTTAAGGCTACAAAGATAATACTTACTAATTAGTTATAGTTAACTTATTTTATTGTCTTTTAATTTATATCGTTCTTTAGCTCCTCTTCAAAATGATTAAGCTTCGGAATATAAATCTTTTTAATGTTTACATGATATCGAAAATAAACACAGTCATAAGGTGTATATCCCATAAATTTAGTACTTTTAATTCTTGAATTTAACAGAATAATAACAAAACCTACTTTGTATCCTCAAGTTAGTAATCTTTCTAAATAGATTATTTTTCTTATTTCAATTTAGGGTTTAAGTTTATTCTATACAATAAGTATACACTTCAAAAACAAAAGATTATAATTAATTTTTACATAAGAATGAGGAAAATTTTTACGCTTATTATAGTTTTAATTTTAAGCACCCAGCTTTCAATGGCTCAAGCCAACTATACCGAGCACCTCATTAAAAAAGGCGAAAACGTTTATAGAATTTCATTAAAATATGGAGTTAGCGTCGAATCTATTTATGAACTTAATCCAAATTCGAAGACTGCTATATACCCAGGAGAGACTTTACGCATACCTAAATCGGATAATTCGACGACCAAATCAGACAACAACGAAACAGCTGTAATTGATGGTAATATTGAAAACTATCGTGTTAAACAAGGAGATACTAAATTCAGTCTAGCTAAGCGTTTTGGCGTGAGTATTCAAACGTTAGAGCGTCAAAATCCGCATATTGCTAAAATGCTTCAAACAGGTCAGTTAATTAATTTAGTTAAAACTTCAAGCCAAAGCACTAACAGCGCTAAAACTGCAGGCTCTGAGGTCCCGAAGACCGAAACGGCTTCAGGAGACTCTGCAAAAAAGTATAAAAACTATGTTATTGAACCGAAAGAAACACTTTATAGTTTAGCAAAAAAAGCGGAGATGACCATTGCTGAGTTTCTTGCTTTAAATCCAAAACTTGAAACTTCAGTTAAAACTGGAGATATTATAAAAATGCCAACGAAATTAGCTCAAACCGAAGTAAAGGCAGATAAACCTGAATCAAGTCCCACCTACTCTTCAAGTGTAAAATTAACTAACAAGAATACCGAATTATATACCGACTTAAAAACGGATACTTCTAATGGTCTATACATATATTCACCTTTTTCTGCTGACGATTTAAAGTCTGAAGTCCGAAAAAAAGTACTGCTAGATTCTAACAAAGATTTTCAAAAATATATTGACTTTTTTCAAGGAGCACAAATTGCAATTGACTCAGCAAAATCATTGAATCTTGATTTCGATGTCACCATGATTAAGCGGAACATTGCAAGTTCAGTAATAAACATCGATAGCGAGCATGATAAAAATGCAATGTTAGTCCCATTCATAGAAAACAGTTCCTATAGCCCAAAAGTCTCATCAAACAAAAACATCTCGATTATTGATATTGGATCTAATATCACCCCTACTACGGGCCATTATGTTTTCAAATCAATTCCAACTTCAGAATTAGAAAAGACTAAAACATTAAATTACTTATCGAAACAAAATGCTCAGGTTGTAGTAGTTAGCGATTTGGAACAGGCTAGAAATAAAGATTTAATAATCAAAACTATTCCTGACGCTAAATTTTTAAAAGTTGACAATGCTGGGATGTTTGAATCTAGAGCATTAAAAAAGACCTTAAGTAAGTCTAAGCTTAATTATATTATTCTTGATAGTGACAAAACCATTGTGTTTTTAAAATCAACAACCGCTTTAATGAGCAAGCTAGCTGATTATAACATTCAACTCGTCATATTAGAATCGTCTTTGCTTCCTAAGAAAAATGAGGTTTCAGATATGAGATATCGCGTATTGAAATTAATTTTTCCATCAAGCATTAATCCAATGACGAGAAAAGCCTCTAGTAGTTTTGAAAAAAATTATGAAACTTGGTTCGAATCAAAACCATCTAAGTACGCGATAATTGGATTTGATGTGACCTTAGATACATTATTACGACTCGCACAAAATTCGTCCCTCGAAAACACTGCAAAAACTATAGTTTCTGAACACCCACATATAAAGTTTGATTACAAAAAAATAAGTGATTTCAATTATTCAAATATGGGTGTCCATTTATTTCAATATGACACAAATGAAGGCTTTATTATGCTCGAATAAATTGAAAAAAATAAAGATTTAAGAACTATATAATCGTCATAATTAAATTTTTGTGAGGTAAATCGTATTTACATATATTTGTTAAGCATCTACCCCTCAGTTTTGCAAGATGATGATTTTAATTTGAACTTGCTGTTCCTAACCATAGCATCGATTTCAAGCAAAGTAATTATTATAAAAATTTTTAATGAAAGCCAATCATTACAGTCTTATTAACTATCAGTTACTTGTAGCGCTCTTTTTTATTTCAATAATTAGTGGATTAACTTCTGTTCGAGCACAATGTCCAACAGTTACTAATAATTTACAAAGTCTTTGTGACGTCCAATCTGTATTAGTTGGAGATTTGCAAGCAATAGATAACGGAGGTGGTATCGTTTGGTATGACTCTCCCACTTCTACCACTCCCTTATCAAACTCAGAAAGTTTAATCAGTGGCGAAGATTACTACGCCGATGACAATACCGGTTCTTGTGGAACGAGAGCTCGTGTAGACGTTGTTATTTACAAAGCTCCTATGGGAGATCCTTTTCAAGGATTTTGTTTAGACGACCCTACTCTTGCGACTGTAGGAGATTTAGTGGCCACAGGAAATAATGTACAATGGTACTTATCGGCATCTGGAGGAATTCCTTTAAATGATTCAGATATATTAATTGATGACACCATTTATTACGCTGATCAAGAAAACCCTGACACAGGATGTAGAACATCGCGATTATCAGTTCTAGTAAAAGTTGGTAACACTCCAGTTCCAACTGGAGATATGGTTCAGCAATTTTGCACTACTCCTGAGTATACACCAACTGTAGGAGACTTAATAGCAAGTGGAACTAATAATTGGTATATATCTTTATTTTCAGCATTACCATTACCACTTAACACGCCTTTGGTTAATGGTCAAACTTATTACGCTACAACCTTAGATCCACCTTGCGAAAGTACAGGTAGATTACCAGTATTAGTAATATTGGACAATGGC
Organism: Winogradskyella epiphytica; assembly: GCF_003217215.1. Classification (GTDB taxonomy): domain Bacteria; phylum Bacteroidota; class Bacteroidia; order Flavobacteriales; family Flavobacteriaceae; genus Winogradskyella; species Winogradskyella epiphytica. The sequence goes on along the minus strand of NZ_QJTD01000011.1, from coordinate 24,549 downwards.
CCGGAAGCTGGTGAAAATGGAACATTAGAAATTTGTGAAGGCGACACCACAACTACAGTAGACTTGTTTACCATACTTGGAGGAACACCAGACACAGGAGGTACATGGAGCCCTTCACTAAATAGTGGCACTGGAGTTTTTGACCCAAATGTCGATGCCGATGGCGAATACACTTATACAGTTAGTTCAAATAACAGTTGCCCTGATGATTCTGCAACTGTTACTGTAATTTCAGCTCCTACTCCCAATGCTGGAGAAAATGGAACCTTAGAGCTGTGTAGCATTGATGACCCTGTCGATTTATTTGATAGCTTGGGGGGAACGCCTGAAACAGGCGGTGTATGGTCTCCAACGCTAGCAAGTGGTACTAGCATATTTGATCCTAATGTTGATATAGCAACCACATACACTTACACTGTTGCCGGGACTGTTCCTTGTCCTGATGCAACTGCAACCGTCAACGTCACCGTAGCGCCATATAAAGATGCCGGAGAAGATGGAGCTATTAACTTATGTAGCAATGAGCAAAGTGTTGATTTATTTAATAGTTTGGGAGGAACTCCTGAAACTGGTGGAGTTTGGACACCAACATTAAATAGTGGCTCGGGAGTATTTGACCCAAATATTGATGCAGAAGGAGTTTATGTTTATTCTTTTCCAAATAATTCACCTTGTCCTAACGAAACAGCTTCAGTCACGGTTACTGTGAGTGATATGCCAGATCCTGGAGCCAACTCAACTATCGAGATTTGTAGTAACGATTTATCGACTATAAACTTATTCAATAGCCTTGACGGCAACCCTGATACTGGTGGTATCTGGTCTCCTGCTTTATCGAGTGGAACCGATATTTTTGACCCTGCAATAGACCCTGCAGGTGCTTATACATATTCATTAGTGGGTACAGGACCGTGCCCTGATGCGTCAGCTGTAGTCAATATTATTATAAACGAAGAACCTAATGCCGGTACAGACACTACTATTGATATATGTAGTAATGATAATGCTATAGACTTGTTTGATAGCCTTGGAGGATCTCCTGATTCAGGGGGAACATGGTCACCAACATTAACTAATGGAACAGGAATTTTTAATCCTAATATGGATGCTCCAGGTACTTATGTTTACACAGTAACAGGCACTTTTCCATGTTCTGATGTTAGCGCTTCTGTAACTATAAACGTCACACCTTTTTTAAATGCAGGCACAGATAGTGCTATCACACTTTGTGAAAATGACGGCTCTGTTGACTTGTTTGAAAGTTTAGGTGGCACACCAGATATTGGAGGCACTTGGTCTCCTGCTCTATCAAGTGGTACTGGCGTTTTTGACCCTAATATTGACGCGGCAGGTAGCTATACTTATTCATTTTCAGGAAATGGTGAATGCCCAAACAGTTCGGCCACAATTACAGTTTCATTATTAACAGAGCCGGATGCTGGTTTAGATGCTACTTTAAATTTATGTAACGTTTCTACAACACCAGATTTATTTGATAGCCTTGGAGGAACACCTCAACCTGGTGGAATATGGTCCCCTACTTTAGCCAGTGGAACTGGAGTTTTTGATCCAAATATAGATCCTGAAGGAATATATACTTACACTATAAATTCTGCTTGTGGCATTAGCTCTGCCTCAGTTACTATATCCATTACAGACGCCAACATAGCAGGTACTGATGGTGCCGTTCAACTTTGTTCAACTGACTCTGTAATTGATTTATTTAATAATTTAGGTGGATCTCCAGATGCAGGAGGTGTATGGACACCAACATTAACAAGTGGAACGGGTGTCTTTGACCCTAATATCGATTCTCCTGGAGTTTACACATATACCATTTCAAATAGTGGAACTGAATGTCCTGATGATTCTGCCACAGTTGAAGTTTCTGTTTTAAATGAACCCGATGCAGGAAATGATGGAACTATGAATTTATGTAACATCAGCGAAACTATTAACTTATTTGATGGCCTTACAGGATTCCCTGACGCAGGAGGAACTTGGTTTCCTGCACTAAGCAGCGGCTCTGGAGTTTTTACACCAGGAGTTGACCCAGAAGGTGTTTACACTTACACCGTAACTAATGCTTGTGGAAGCAGTTCTGCATCAGTAACTATTACTTTTTTAGATACCAATGATGCAGGGCTTGATGGTACAATTGAGATTTGTACAAACGATTCAACTACAGATTTATTTGACAGTTTAGGAGGAACACCACAATCGGGTGGTACTTGGTCTCCTGCTCTTGCAAGTGGCACTGGAATTTTTGACCCTAATGTGGACGCAGAAGGAGTTTATACTTATACAATATCAGGTACTTCAATATGTCCTGCCGATTCGGCAACAGTTACCGTATCTATTTCAGAAAGTCCTGACGCTGGAATTGATGGCACAATTAACCTATGTACATTTACTGAAACTTTGAATTTATTTGATGGACTCACAGGAACACCGGATACTGGAGGAACCTGGTCCCCTGCACTTAGTAGTGGCACTGGGTCTTTCGACCCAACTGTTGACCCAGAAGGGGTTTACACCTATACTGTTGTTAATTCATGTGGAAGTAGCTCAGCAACTGTAACAATTACCATTTCAGTCCCAAATGATTCGGGAACTGATGGCTTTATCGTATTTTGTAGTACTGATACAGCTCAGGATTTGTTCGATAGCCTAGGTGGCACACCTCAATCGGGTGGAGTATGGACGCCTACCCTTGCTAGTGGATCCGGCTTGTTTGATCCAAACGTAGATACCGAAGGCGTTTATACTTATACTGTTTCTAGTGATACTTCATTTTGTCCAGAATCCTCATCGACTGTTACAGTATCATTTGCACAAGAACCTAATGCCGGTGAAGACAACAACCTTAATTTATGTTCGGACATCACAGATGTAGAAAACCTTTTTGATAGTTTAGGAGGAACTCCTGATACTGGTGGTGTTTGGTCTCCGACTTTAAGCAGTGGTACGGGTGTATTTGATCCAACTATAGATAATCCTGGTGTTTATACTTATACTGTGACTTCTGTCGAATGTGGAACAACGAGTTCAGCAAGTATAACCGTGTCAATTATTGAAACACCAGACGTTACAGGACTATCAATGTCATTAGAAAACAATGTCATTTGTTTGGGTCTTGAAGATGCTATTGTAAATATCACAGGTGCTACTCAACTTGATGATGGTGAGTATTCTATAGTGTATCAATTGAGTGGGTCTAATGTTTCTGTAAACACTATTCCTGTTACTGTAGTTAGTGGATCAACTTCATTTATAATTCCGCAAATTTTATTAGAAAATCCGGGAATTACATTCGTAACTATTAATCAACTTTTCGTTCTTGACCAAAACTGTAGTGCATTTACAGATAATGTCGTACCGGTTAGATTAAAAATTGAGTTAGCGCCAACACCTCAACTTATTACCAATGGTTCAGAATTTTGTCTGGAAGATGAGCCTACCATTTCAGATTTAACAAATAACATTTTAGATTATACATCTGTAGTTTGGTATGACCAACCAGAAGATGGAACACCGTATGCCGACTCAGATTTATTAGAAGATGGAAAGGTATATTATGCAGCCATAGTCACGCAATATAATTGTGAGAGTATTACTCGCTTAGAAGTAACGGTAAGTCTTATCTCTTGTATTAGAGAGCTGTTAATTCCTGATGGTTTCTCACCTAATGGTGACGATGTAAACGATGTTTTCGATATACTAAACTTAAACGAACTTTATCCTAATTTTAAACTAAGTATATATAATAGATACGGTAATATTCTATATGAGGGCAATATAAACTCACCTAAGTGGGATGGAACCGGAAAAGGAAGTACACTTTTACCTGTCGGTGTCTATTTCTATATTTTAGAATTCAACGACGGTGAACGTGAACCATTACAAGGCAGGGTCTATCTCAGTAGATAATTACGATAAATTTAAAAATGAGAAGTAAAATAACAACATACAGTTCCATCATAATTATCCTTTTAATTGGATACTCTACGCATGCGCAACAAGATCCACAATACACACAATATATGTATAATATGAGTGTAATAAACCCGGCTTATGCGACTGATGACTCATCTTATATTAATGCAGGACTGCTGTATCGTACGCAATGGACTAATTCGGTAGGAGGACCGACAACAGGTACGTTTTTTGCCCACTCCACTTTAACAGATCGTGTAGAAGGAGGTTTATCTGTAGTTCATGATGAAATTGGTGATGTAGTTAAACAAACAAGTGTTTTTGCTGATATTGCTTACGTGTTACCAGTAGGTGATCAAGCCAAATTATCTTTCGGTATAAAAGCAGGCGCAACGTTTTTTAGTACCGATTTTAATGGTTTTGTGTATTCAGATCCACTACCAGATCCAGCCTTTGCCGAAAATATTAATAGAACCTTTCCTAATGTAGGTGCCGGACTGTTCTATTTTACTGACAAATACTATTTAGGCTTTTCTGCTCCTAATCTTTTAGAGACTAAACATCTTAGTGAAGATAGTGGTGTAGTAACTCAAGGTTCAGAAAAAATACATTTATTTTTTACTGGTGGTTATGTTTTCAATCTAAACGAGAAATCTAAATTAAAATTTGCGTTTATGTCTAAACAGGTTCAAGGCGCACCAGTCTCTGTAGATTTAACCGCTAATGTTTTAATAAACAATTTAGTCGAAATTGGATCAGCCTATCGTTGGGATGATTCGGTAAGTGGAATGGTAAATATTTCAATTTCACCGTCTTTACGAATAGGATACGCTTATGACCACACCCTATCTAATTTAGGTCGATTTAACTCTGGAAGTCATGAAATATTTTTGTTATTTAACATCAATAAATTCGGAAAAGGCTATGACAAATCACCGAGATTTTTCTAATTAAATACAAATGAAAAAGATAAATCTATATATTTTAATTGCTGTTTTGTTTACAAGTAGCATGGGCTTTTCTCAATCAAGAAAGAAGGCCGATAATTTGTTTCAAAACAGAGCATATATTGAAGCTGCTGAAATTTATGCACAACTTCCAAAAACGGCATCTAATTTAGAGCGTTTAGGAGATTGCTATTATTATAATTCAGAATTTAAAAAAGCACATAAAGCTTATAAACAAGTTTATAATTTAAGAAACACTGTAGAATTATCTGAGGATTTTTATTTTAAATATTTTGAGGTTTTAAAAGGCACTAACCAATACGAAGATGCTGATGAAATTTCTACGCTTCACCTAGGAGAACCTTTTAACACCGAAGATTTCAAGTCTTTACTAAAACGTATTGTCCCTTATAATTATGAATTAGAGAAACTAACGTCATCTATTAGCGGCACTAATTTTGGAATCGCTTTGTACGGAGATAAGATTGTCTTTAGCTCTACTCAAAACATGAATAACCCTAATTATAGTTGGAATAACAAACCCTATCTAGACCTTTACGAAGCGACTATCTCTAAAGGAAAAAAATTGCGGTTAGAGAATATCAAACCATTCAGCGAGACTGTAAACACTAAAAAACAACATGAAAGTAGTGCTGCATTTACAAAGGATGGTAAAACTATGTACTTCTCAAGAAACCTCAAAAAGCGTGTTGAAATCGATTCTAATAAAGTTGCCGTAGTAAGTATCTTTAAGGCAGAGTTAATAGATAACGAATGGACAAATATTGAGCCAGTACCATTTTCAAGCGACTTATACTCTACTATGCACCCAGCTTTAAATAGTGATGAAACACGATTATACTTCTCTAGTGATATGCCAGGAACTCTAGGATCTTTCGATATTTTCTACGTAGATATTTTAGAAAATAACACTTATGGTCCGCCAGTAAACTTAGGCTCTAAAATCAATACTAAACATAGAGAACAATTTCCGTATATAGCTAAAGACAGTACATTATACTTTGCATCAAATGGCAAATCTGGTTTTGGTGGTTTAGATTTATTCTCTAGCAGTTTTAGTGATGGGGAATATTTAGATGCACTAAATTTAGGAGAAACTATTAATAGCGAAAATGACGATTTCGCATTTGTAGTTATTGATTCACTTAACACGGGTTATCTTTCTTCAAATAGAGATGGATCTGATCATATTTACACATTTAAGCGTGTAGAAAACGAAAGAACTTATTTTATTGAAGGTTTTGTCACAGATAAAGTGACAGGGAATTTATTACCTAATACAACGGTGACACTATTTGATAAAGATGGCAACGTTGTCTCCGAACAAAATGTTGGTGAAGATGGAAGGTATAAAATAGCAACAAAGCCAAATCAGAAATATTCCATAGAAGGTTTTAAGCCGAAATACATTCCACAAATTGAATTTTTTGATACCAATGATAAAGGAAATATAGAATTCAATATTGAATTGGAAATGGAATCATATAAGGATGCTGAAGAAATTGTTACTGATGACGATGAAGGAAATACCTATATCGAATTAGAAAATATTTATTTCGATTTTGGAAAATGGGATATAAAACCACAAGCTGCAAGAACTTTAGACGTATTGGTAGCACTATTGAAAAAGTATCCGCGTATGGAAGTTCAGCTTGGTGCTCATACCGATTCGAGATCAAGTTTTGAATTTAACATGGAGCTATCCACAAAACGAGCACGTGCTACACTGGAATATCTTGTTGAAAATGGGATCTCTCGCGCACGCTTAACCTCTAAAGGGTATGGAAAAACTAAACCATTAGTTCCATGTGGAGATGACTGTACGGACACCGAACATTCTATAAATAGACGTTGCGAATTCTTAATTCTAAAGTAAAGGTTTCAATTCGAGTTAGACAGAATTATGGCACTTCCCAACGAAATTGTTTTAAGGCCTCGTTTCAAATTCGAGGTCAACTCTAATAATCAAAATATTTTGACTCATTTTGAGAAATCAAAACATAGTCAGAATGAATTTATTATTTCAAGAGTAGACGACCATGTTTTTATAAGGTTTCCTAAAAACAATCAGCAGTTCTGGTCACCACAACTTCATTTAGAAATCAATAATGAAGGTGACAGTAAATCTATGGTTCATGGTCTTTTTGGACCTAACCCAACCGTTTGGACCATGTTTATGTTTATGCATTTCATAGTAGCCGGATTATTCTTTGGATTTGGAGTATGGGCTTATACGAACATCACTTTAAACAATTCCTACGGTCTTCAATTAACCCTAACCTTATTTATGATAGTTCTATGGTTCGTATTATATTTTGCCGGAAGATTTGGTCGTGCTAAAGGAAAACCTGAAATGCAGAAACTTCACGCCTTTATGCAAGAAACGCTTAAAGCTTATCTCTGATTATAGCCAAAACGTTTTAACTGTTTTTGATTACTCCTCCAGTTTTTATTCACTTTAACGTATAATTCCAAATGGACTTGTTTCCCGAAGAATTTCTCCAATTCTTTACGCGCTTCCACCCCTACTCGTTTTAGAGCTGAGCCTTTGTGACCAATTATAATTCCTTTCTGAGTTTCACGCTCTACCATGATAACCGATCGCATTCTAATAATAGTCTCTTCTTCAAAAAACTCCTCTGTATCTACTTCAACAGCATACGGAATCTCTTTTTTATAATGCATTAAGATTTTTTCTCTGATAGCTTCATTTACAAAAAAGCGTTCAGGCTTATCAGTTAATTGATCTTTTGGATAATAAGCTGGAGATTCTGGTAGTAATTCAATTATTCTATCAAAAACATTTTTCACATTAAAACCTTCCAATGCAGAAATAGGAAAGAATTCAGCATTAGGCACTTTTTCTTGCCAAAGTTGCGCTTGCTCTTCTAATTGTTCTTGATTAGACGTATCAATTTTATTTAATAATAATAAAACCGGAATTTTTGAATTTGTTATCTTATTAAAGAAAGCTTCATCTTTTAATTCCTTTTCTCCAATTTCAACCATATAGATTAAAACATCTGCATCATCAAAAGCGGACTTTACAAAATCCATCATTGATGCTTGTAATTCATAGGCTGGTTTTATGATTCCCGGAGTATCACTTAATATAACCTGAAAATCTTCACCATTTACAATTCCTAAAATCCTATGTCTAGTTGTTTGAGCTTTAGATGTAATTATAGATAGCTTTTCACCTATAAACGCATTCATCAACGTGGACTTACCAACATTAGGATTACCAATAATATTTACAAAACCTGCTTTGTGCATCTTAAATAATTTACTGCAAAGTTACAACCTTTAACGCATTTTCTATTAAAGATAAGAATTACAATTTTAGACGTGGTAAAAATCACAAATTTTATGCGTTACGGTGGCAAGTGAAAATAACACAAAACCATTTGAGCTTAGCTCTCAATCCACACCAATCTCTGGCACTTCCATAAACAACTTTATTCAAACAACTAGCGGAAAAGAAATTACTTCTTAATCCGTTTTGTATTTAACTACCATAGTTATGACAAGATCTATCAACCTCGTCTTGTTGACCACTCAATTTATAAAGTTATAGCTGTTAATATCGAAAGCCAAATCACTTATTTTATTATGAATAATTAAAAAAAATGATGACATATCAAGATTTCAACGATAAAGTATAAACCTCTTACTCATGAAATCTAAAAACATCAACTTTATTATTCTTCTAAGTCTTATCATCTTCAGTTGTAGCTCTAATGATATTACTCCCTCTAACAATAATCTCAATGATTTTGTTTCAACCTTGTGCGAAAATGCAACGGGGCCCACAGGTGGGCTTTGGGACAATGCACACGGACTTCCCATTCCACTAACTAATATTCCCACGATTGCAAATCCTGGTCAACACTTTATTCACAGTCAATATCCTGCATTAGGTTTTACGATGCCACAAGGTTATAGCGGTTTTGAGAGTCAAAACGGACTTGGCGTCGATGTTATAAGAAATGACAATCAAGTAGTTTGGCGCTATATGCCTTCGTTAAACGTACCTAATCAAACGCCTATATTAGACATTTTAGCAAATGAGATTAATTTGCTATTTGCATTTTATAATCACAGTGGCGATTTCGAAGTTATCTGTGAACAAAACACATCACAACCAAATGGCGCCTCTATAATAAGCTCTAGTTCTAGATTAATCAGGTTTGGAAATATAACAGCAACGGTTTTAGTTAATTCCTATTTTGAAACCTCCCTCGGCTCAACCTTCGCTTCGTTAACTACGATTTCAGGCCCAACTGCAGAATACGACACGCTTGTAATGAATGATTTCTTACCCATCAATTGGCAACTCCTAGTTATTGATAATGGTATTAGAGATTCCGACTTAGATGGCACCCCAGATAATCAAGACAATTTTCCTTTTGATCCAAATAGACAATAATAATTTAACACAGACAACGTCTTCACTAATAGATTTGAATACTTTTTGATGACATTTTTTATTTAATCCGATACTATAAAAACAACGATTATGAAACTCGCCATATTAAAAATATCAGTTATGATCTTCGCCTTCTTTATGTCTTGCAAAAAAGAGTACGCTATGAAGGACTCTTCTCTAAAACATATTGATTACCAGGAAAAAACGACAGACACCAGTAAACAAAAGAAAGGTTATAAGTACTTTGAATTTATGGATGAAGAATTAAACATCCTATCGACCAGATTGCTCCTCCCAAATTCATGGGAACGATCTAGCGAGACTAATTATGCATTTGAAGGCCCTAATGATATGCGTATCGGAATTGTGCAAATGTCTCCGCTGTCATTTTACACTGAAGACCCAAGTATGATTGATACCTATAGAATGAATGGTATAGAAAACCAATATCCGCTTACGCTTAATGAGATTACGGAACGCTACTTTATGCCTTATGCACGACAAAACAACATGCAATTAGTAAATACATTTCCTATTCCAGAAATATCAAAAAAATCTGTAGCATTTTTAAAATTAAATTACAGTAGCACTCCTACAAAGCAAGAAGTTAAAACCATAGGCTTAGAATGGAAAGACAATGAGGGAAAACGGTATTTAACCGTTCTACGACGCTTTGTTCATACAAGAAACAATCAACTATCTTGGGGTTTTATCAATCAACATATCGAATCTAAAAAAGCTGATTACGAAGAAGCAAAAAAAACATTTATTGATGCAATTTTAAGCGAACAATACAACACAGATTGGTTGTACAAAAAAAATAAAATCGCGGCTCAAAAAGCGCAACAGCAATTCCAAGCACACCAGGCCAGAATGAATGCAATTCAATTAAATTCTACAAATTCTAGTTTTACATCGTCAAGCTCATCAACAAGTGTTGGAGATATTTATAGCGATATTTTAGATATTAACCATGCTGGATATTTAAAACGTAGCAATATGACCTCTCATGGACATTCTAAAACAATTAATGCTATTGAAAACAGAAGTGTTATATCTAACCATAATACTGGAGAACATTATAATGTAGAATCAGGAAGTAAATTTTATTGGGTAAATAATAATGGTCAGTATTTTGGTACTGATAATGCTAATTATGATCCACGCACTGATCGTAAAATTAATCAAACAGAATGGTCGCAATTTGAAATTGAAAATTAATAACCTTTTCTTTTAAGTATGTGATACGAAGTTAACATACCACCGAATATTGAAGGGTTTGATCAAGCCATCGTTAGAGTTGTAGAAAATTCCAGTTTTTATACCCCCCTATTCCACTTAAAATATTTGATCTAAAAATAATCTATTTATAAAAAAACAATTAATAACGGGGTAATAAATCCTCATATAAACAAGGTTAATTCATTTTATAGGTAATTATTTCTATGAAGATATTTTATTTAAAAACTGATGCTAAAATAAAAAGAAGAAGTAACTAAAATTAAACTATTATGAAACATTACATATATTTATTACCAATTTTATTTATCGTCTATGGATGTTCTAGCGATGATGACAATAGTAGCGCCAAAGAACCAGGATCTATAGAAGATATTATACATTGGGCAAATCCAGAGATTGTAGATGCCGTAAAAAATTTGGGTTTTACAATTCACGAAGGCAATAATCCTCCAAATATTGAAGGGGATTACGAAATAAGTCCGAGAATATTAGAAGCCACTAATATTCAGGGTGACTACCAAATAGGATCAATTTTCTACAAAATAAACATTTCCTTTAGCAATCAAGATAACACCACATTAACTGTAAATTTTATCGGAAAAGAATTAGATAATAGCGGTAATGTATATGCTACACAATCAGTAGATAATTATCTTGAAAATTCTTATATAATTGGTAATGGAAATAAATTCACTAGCTTTTTTAAGGTTACTGTAAACCGAAACGATAAAACAGCGCAAGTGCTCAATGTATTCTCTGGAGAAATCACTGAAAATGGCATATCTAGCATACAAAATGGGGTAATTATGCTTGAGAATTTTGATCAAGATTCCTATTTTATTCAGAACAATACAGGACGAATTTTTAAAGACTCAGATGGTATGGCAGAACGTCTTTGAATGAATCTTATATGCAATAAGCACGTTTTTAAAAATGTCAGTTTAAAATGTCAAAAAGAATTTTAACACCAATAATATGTAATTAATCGCAGTTGGTTTGAAAACCAATCCTTTTCGCTTATATTTAATATTAAATGCAAGAGAAAAACCCAATCCTTTCGTCCAACGACAGCATAATCGAAGCCGTTAAGAATAATGACACAACAGTGTTAAAGCAGTTATATGTCTATAATTATCCTAAAGTCGAAATTTTAGTTCTAAGAAATAGCGGTACAAAAGAACAAGCTAAAGACATCTACCAAGACGCATTTTTGGCAGTATGGCAAAATATTAAACAGAATAAATTTATACCGCAAAGCGAATCATCTATAAATGGTTATATCTACACCATTGCAAAAAATAAATGGTTAGATGTTTTACGGTCTAAAGGATTCAAAAAAACGATTGTTGCATCTCAATTAGGTCATTTTGAAATAAAAGATGAAGAAAATAATGATATTGATGATGACATTTTAAAAGATAAACGATTAGAGGATGTAATGCTGGCCTTTAGGAGTTTAGGCGAAGCATGTAAAAGTTTATTACGTAAGTTTTATTTTGAAAAGAAGTCTATGAACTTAATTGCCAAAGAATTAGAACTAGACGCAGCTTCAACTCGAAATAAAAAATACAGATGTATGAAAAAACTAAGAGAAATAGCCCTAAAGAACTGATTAATAGCAACAATGAATTTACAAGATATTACACCAAAAGATTTTGAACATATTGAAAAGTACCTCAATAATAATTTGGATGCAAAAGAGGAAGAACAATTTAAACTACGCTTACAAACGGATACTGAATTCCAATCTAAAGTTGAAGAGATTAAAACCATTTTAACAGGTATCGAAACTCAGGCGTTAAAAGAACAATTAAATCTGTTTCATGAAGATTTTGAAAAGGACACAGTAAATACTAAAATTAAAAGTCCTAAGGTACATGCTCTAAATTGGAAACGACTTTTAGTTGCGGCGGCTATTATTATCGCTGCGGGTAGTTTTTGGTTTTTAACTGGTAATACTAATGAACGTTTGTATGCCAAGTATTTCTCGCCTGATCCAGGTTTACCTACCACTATGAGTAATTCTGATAATTATGAGTTCTATGAAGCAATGGTAACATATAAACAAGGTGATTATCATACAGCCATAGATAAATGGGAAGCCTTACAAAGATCTAAACCCAATAACGATACTCTAAATTACTTTATTGGTGTTGCATATTTGGCAAATGAGAATGAAACTAATGCCATATTATATTTAGAAAAAGTTATAAAAAATCCTGAATTCGTATTTGTTAATGACGCCAATTTTTATTTAGGTCTGGCCTATTTAAAAACTAAGAATACAGAGAAAGCCAAGGCACGTTTGCAAAACTCAACTGGAGATAATAGCAAAGCACTCTTATCTGAACTAAACGATTAACCTACTGCAATAATCCGTTGATTATGAGACAATTTAACAATTGTTCTAGGTATATTATGCTTATAGTTTTAGCATTATCTCTAATTCAAATAAGTTTTGCACAGCACGATCCTAACTCTGGATTAAAGCTCCTCGATAAATTAATATCCGAAAAGAAACTAAATGATGCTGAACAAAAGCTAAACTTTTATTTAGATAGTTTAATATCAAAGTCGTCCTTTTATGATATAACCCACTACGTCTATCATATTGGTAAGATTAATTTTGAATTAAAAAATAGACAAGCGGCAGAGAAAGCTGTTCTAGATTTTGAAAAGCGTCTAAGTTCACAGACGAAAGATCCAAAAGTTTTAAGGCAGTTAAAACTAGAAATTGGTTCATTTTATGAGTTTTTAGGAGATTCAAAAACAGCTAGCAATTTTAATCTGGAAGCATTAGAATTAACTAAACAAATGCCTGATAAAAACGGTGAACTTTTTGGCATAATATACAGTAATTTAGGAACTTTTAATATGAGGATGGGCAATCAAACCATTGCTTTAGATTATCATAAAAAAGCATTAAAATCCTTCAATTCTTATCCTGAAACAGAAAAACAACGACTCTATATTTCAAACAACGCACTTGGTGGAATGATGTGGTATGTCTCTAAAATTGACAGTGCTTTAATCTATTACAAAAAAGCAGAGCAAATTTTAAGCACTTTAGAACAAAATCCCGATAACAAATACCTTAGACCAGCAAGTTTAAATAATAATATAGCTGGTATTTACAGTATTCAAGGAGATATAACTGCAGCTATTAACTCCATGCAAAAAACAGTAACCTATCTCAATTTATTTTTAAAATCGGATATCACTGAAGCAAGAAGAGATTACGCGCAGGAGTTTCTATTTCAGAGCATAGATAATTATGGTGGTTTATACAAAGAGATTGGCGATTATAAAAAAGCAGAGGAACTCATTAATTACGCATACCAACAAAAAAAGAAGTACCTAAATCCGAAAAGCCCGGAAATTTCGAAAGGAAAAATACTTTTAGGTCAGATTTATGTAGCTCTAAAAGAATTCGATAAGGCGGAAGAATTCCTTGATAAAGGCATTCAAGAGTTTAATGAAAACCCTAGTAATTACTTTAACTGGCTAGCCGACGCTTATTATTATAAAGCTGTACTTAACGCAGAGAAAAATAACATAAAAAATGCTTTTGATTGCTATGAAAAAGCTGAAGAATATTATAAATCGTCTTTAGGTAATTATTATGATGAACTTTATTTAGACTTTATTAATTCAGCTTCAAGTTTCTATGCGAAGAATGGATATACCGAAAAAGCCTTACAAATGGCTCATAAAGCACACGATTATATTGCTGCAAATCAAGGTAAAAAAACCTTATTAGAATATCATCAGGTTTTAAATCTTGCTTCTATTTATTATGAAATTAAAGACTATGACACCGCTTTGAAGAGAAGTAATATAGCTTTAAACCTACTTGAGGACGAAACCTTTACAAAAAACATAAATTTAGGAAAACTAAAAATTGAAGCACAGAAACCATTGGCCATACTGATTAAGTTTAAGTCTGAATATCAATTACAAAATTCAAAAGATAGTATCTTCCTAAAGTCTCAATTAAAAGAGCTACAAAATGCCATAAGTATTATAGAAGAACAAAAATCTAAAATTACAGATGATAATACGATTTCAGTATTATTATCAGACAATAACGAACTGTTTGAGTTTACAAAAAAAATTGCATTAAAACTTTATGAAATCACAAAATCGGGTTCGTATTTAACTATTGTTTTAGGCTTGCATGAATCTATGTTATACAATCGAATAAGAAATAGATTAAATTCAAAAACATCGATAACTTTTGCACATATTCCTGAACATATTATTGAAGATGAAAAACGCCTTAAAAAAGCACTTAGTTCTTCAATCTTAAAAGATGATGCTTTAGAATCTTTTTTTGAAGTCAGCAAAGAATGGGATGAGTTTTTAGCAACATTAAAAAAGGAATACCCTAAATATTATAATCTAAAATTTGCTTCAATTTCTAAATCTGTTCATGAACAAATTAAAAACAAAGACCTAAAGAATAAGACCCTTGTTAGGTATACTTTTATCGATAATAATCTTTACGCTTTTGTTATTCATAATGAAGACATCGAAGTTTTTAAAATAGAAACTAAAGACTTGTCTCAAAAAATAAATACCCTTTTAAGTTACGATGCTTTAAACCCATTGAATTTTGAAATCTTAAATGAATTATACCTTTTACTATGGAAACCAATAGAATCGGCTATTAAAACCAAAAGAGTAATCATTATTCCAGATCAAAATTTATTCAACCTTAATTTTGAGATGTTAACTAAAACATCTGTTAATTCGTATCAGGAACTTGTTGACCATAGTCTATTAAACAAACACATAATTTCTTATAATTACAGTTTATTTTTAATAAATGAAAAAAGTAAAACTATAGATTATCCCGACAATTTTATCGCCTTCGCTCCAGAGTTTAATTCTAAAATGAAGTCTGATTACCTTTTAGCAATCACAGATTCCATTTCGCTTGATAAAACGTATTTAAAATTACTTCCACAACCCTTTGCTACGGAACTCGCTAAGGATTATACAAAATTATTTAAAGGCACATCCTTCCTCAATGAAAAAGCCTCTAAACAAGTGTTTACAGAACAAGCGAAAGAACACAAAATAATTCATATTGGCACACATGCGGAATCAAATAATATATCTCCCGAATTATCTCGACTTATTTTTGCTAAAAACGTAAAGGATTCAGTTTCTCCAGATGATAATTCGTTATACACTTACGAAATTTACAACCAGAATTTAGCATCTAATCTAGCCATATTAACAGCCTGTGAAACCGGCAAACCAACGTACCAAGCCGGAGAGGGTATGATTTCTCTTGCTCACGCCTTTAATTATGCTGGGAGTGAAAGTATTTTAACAAGCTTATGGAAAATTGACGAACAATCTAGTGCTAGTATTATCGAAAATTTTTACGGCTATCTAAAAAAAGGCTTACCTAAAGATGAAGCCCTACAAAAAGCAAAACTCGATTATATTGCAACAGCCCAAGGACGAACAATTTCGCCACAATACTGGGCTGGCTTAATTATTATTGGAGATACGGCACCTATTGATTTAAAAACTTCACCTAACATCTTATATTGGATTATAGGAATTGTGATCGCAATAATACTTGTAATCGTAATTCGGCGAAAAAAATTAGTATAAAGAAATATTTGTACTTTATCACTCTGCGATGACGAAAATCATTATTTGTCCGCCATAAAACCATTAATTTCGGAGAATACTATTATAAGTTTTAAGTTATGACAGATCTGCAGATTGCAAAAAGTGTAAAGCCCAAACCTATTAGTGAAATAGCTAATAAATTAGGAATCGATCCAGAACAATTGGAGATGTATGGAAAAAATAAAGCTAAGATTCCACTTTCTTTAATAGATAGACAAAAGGTAAAACAAAGCCATCTCATTTTAGTCTCAGCTACCTCACCTACTCCTGCAGGTGAAGGAAAAACCACTATTTCAATTGGTCTTTCTGAAGCTCTTAATAAATTAAATAAAAAAACAACTGTCGTTCTTAGAGAACCATCTCTGGGACCTGTCTTCGGAATAAAAGGTGGTGCTACTGGAGGTGGTTATGCCCAAGTCTTACCACTAGAAGATATCAACTTACATTTTACTGGAGATTTTTCTGCGATTGAAAAAGCTAATAACTTATTAGCAGCGGTTATTGATAACAATATTCAAAATACCACCAACTCATTAGGTTTAGACCCAAGAACTATTACTTGGAAACGTGTATTTGATGTTAACGATAGAGCTCTAAGAAACATTATTATAGGTTTAGGTGGAACGGCTAATGGAATTCCAAGAGAAACAGGTTTTGATATTACCGCTGCTTCTGAGATTATGGCTATACTTTGCCTTTCTAACGATTTAAAGGATTTAAAAAAACGATTAGGGCAAATTTTTATTGGTTATACTTTTTCCAAGAAACCTATTTATGCCAAAGATTTAAAAGTCTCCGGCGCAATGGCTAGTCTACTTCAACATGCCATCAAACCCAATTTGGTTCAAACTCTAGAAGGTAATCCTGCTATTATTCATGGTGGTCCTTTTGCTAATATAGCCCAAGGTACTAATTCTGTTATTGCAACTTTAATGGGCATGACCCATTCAGAGTATACGGTAACTGAGGCAGGTTTTGGTTGTGATTTAGGTGCAGAGAAATTCTTCGACATTAAATGTCAAAGTGCCAATTTAGCCCCTAAGGCTGTTGTACTCACAACAACAATTAGAGCATTAAAGTATCATGGAGGAGCCAGTTTGAAAACTTTAGAAATTCCTGATGTACATGCTTTAAGTCAAGGGTTACCCAACTTAGAGAAACACATTGAGAATATTGAAGCTTTTGGTGTAATTCCAATCATTGCCATCAATAAGTTCACATCTGACAGTATAGAAGAAATCGAGATTATTAAGGAATTTGCAAAAACAAAAAACGTACGAATAGCTGTTGCAGATGTTTGGGCAAAAGGTGGTGAAGGCGCTATTGAATTGGCTAAGCATGTAATTGATGTTACAGAATCTGAAAAATCAGATTTTAAGCCTTTATACAATTGGGATAGTCTAGTTGAAGATAAAATCAAAAAAATTGCTCAAGAAATATATGGAGCTTCAAATGTAGAATATTCATCAAATGCTAAACGTCAACTTCAGCGCATAAAAAAATTAGGCTTAGAAAATCTAGCAATATGCATTGCGAAAACAGAAAAGTCTCTTTCAGATGATCCAAAACTCCTAGGTCGACCAAAGGATTTTACTATTACCGTTAGAGAAATTGAGATAGCGTCTGGAGCAGGTTTTATAATTCCCATTACAGGAAATATAATGCGTATGCCAGGCTTACCAGCTCATCCAGCTTCTGAAGGTATTGATATTAGTGAGGACGGAGAAATTTTTGGATTATTCTAAAGTCGAATTTGTATGACTCTTATATAAATAATTCTATAATTTTAAAACGATTGAGTAGCTATAAAATAAAGAAATATTTAGTACAAATAGTTTTTTTGAATAATGTTTAACAACCTCTCCTATAAGCTGGAAAATACTCCTTATCAATCACAACATCCACATCAGATATTACAGCGATACGCTGCTTTGATAATCGATCATAAGCATTTTGATTTACTATATATTTCCAAAGTTTAAACGGTTTAGCAGTCTTAGAAAAACTAGATTTAAAAGTATATAATGAATCTTTTTTACTAGAGCGACCACCTCCTAAATTAAGATATTGATAGCCTTCATTAGAAGATTTAACTCGCATATCATCTATTATTAATTTAATAGCATAATGGTTTAAAAACTCTTCTTTAATTCCTGAAAGATGATACTGCACAATATTATTAGTTTTAATAAACATAGCTCCTGCGATAATCTCTTGTGTTTCGTTACAAACAGCTAAGGATAATTCTGTTTTAAAATCAGGGCTAGCCATCAGTTCATAAAAGTAACTTTCCTCAAAGAAATAACTATCATTGGCGTTAACCCTATTCATGTTTTCATAATAAATATCTATAAAAGCTTGAATATGTTCTTCAGTTTCGCCTTCAATAATTGTACATAATCTTGCAGCCTTATTAACGTGAGTTTTCAATCGACTGTTATAATTGGCCCGTTGAATTTCTATAGGCTCGAATAAGTCAATATAAATAACGTCTCCTGGGTTAGAAATATCTCCTAAACCTTTTAAAACTTCCTCTTGATGAGATAAATACGGATGTAGTCTTGAAAAGACAGAGATTATATTGTGCTCAGAAAAATATTTATTTAATTCTTTATGAAATTTTTCAAAATCGAAGTTCGACATGCCAGGAGAGCAAAGAGCTCCTGCGTATCCATAAACTGATGTGGCATCCTTAAAGGCGCTATTATCAATTTCCCTAATTAATAAAGGCAGCAAAACATAACTGTCACCCTCCGTATACTTGAGTAGTATAGGTAGTTCACCTTCTTTCTTAGATAAATCGTGGTAAAAGTAAGTGTGATAAAAATCGGAATGAACAGCATTTTTTACATTATCATTCCAATTTCGTCTTTCGGTGATAACCTCAATCATTGAAATTCAGAGAGTTAATTAATAGCTATACAAACGTAAGGTATTTTTTTTACTATAAAAAATTTAAAATATTAAAGATATATGGAATAGAGCTAACAGCTCTGTAACATATTTTTATAGAAAGACAATTGTACACACCGAGCCGGGAGTAGAACATCATCTATTAAATATATTTATTTACTCTTTA
Organism: Winogradskyella epiphytica; assembly: GCF_003217215.1. Taxonomy (GTDB): domain Bacteria; phylum Bacteroidota; class Bacteroidia; order Flavobacteriales; family Flavobacteriaceae; genus Winogradskyella; species Winogradskyella epiphytica. The sequence continues at coordinate 5,243 of NZ_QJTD01000011.1, read as the reverse complement.
AAAATTTAGTGAATCCGTTATAGGTTATAAGGTTTAAAGTGTCAATTTATAAGATAGGCCGGTTTATATTCTAATTACTAAGTGATACTGCAATCGTTAAATTCTATAACAAAAAAAAAGCCCTTCCAAATGGAAAGGCTTTATATATCTTATTAAGAATATTCTAATTATAGTGCAGCAACGTGTTTCGTTAACTGAGACTTTAAATTACCTGCTTTATTAGCGTGAATAATATTTTTCTTAGCTAACTTATCAATCATACTTACAACTGAAGGTAACATCTTCTCTGCTTCCTTAGCGTCAGTGATCTCACGTAACTTTTTAATAGAGCTACGAGTCGTTTTATGCTGGTATCTGTTAAGTACACGTTTTTTATCGTTACTTCTAATTCTTTTTAAAGCTGACTTATGATTTGCCATTATATTCTTTCTTATTAAAAATTGTAGCCCGTAGGGGAATCGAACCCCTCTTACCAGGATGAAAACCTGGCGTCCTAGCCGATAGACGAACGGGCCATTTGGTTGTTTTACTATTTAAATGAACCAGCAACGTTTCCATTGCGGTTGCAAATATACAACTGTTTTTAAATTCTGCAACACTATTTGAAAAAAAATTTAATTTTTTTTTCAAATTAATATGCTTTAGCAAAAAGTACGCGCTGAGTCGATGGTTTACCGCTATAAACACAAGTACCCTCTTCCTGTTTGTTATCCATTGGAATACACCTAATTGTAGCTTTAGTTAGCTCTTTAATCTTCAATTCTGTTTCCGCTGTTCCATCCCAATGAGCAGAAATAAATCCTGTTTTAGATTCTAATACTTTTTTAAACATTTCGAAATCATTCACCTCTGTAATATGCTCATTTCTGAAGTCTAAAGCTTTTTTAAACAAGTCATTCTGTATAACCTCTAATAAATCTTTAATTGTAGTCGCGATGCCATCGATAGGAACAATTTCCTTAGTTAAAGTATCACGTCTCGCTAATTCAACTGTATTATTCTCTAAATCTTTTGGACCAATTGCAATTCGTAATGGCACACCTTGCAATTCGTGTTGGGCGAATTTAGCTCCAGGTCTGTGCGTTGTTCTTTTATCAAACTTACAACTAACCCCAACCTCTTTTAATTCCTTTATAATTGAATCTGCTTTTTCAGTAATTGCATCAAACTGTTCATCATTCTTATATATAGGAACGATTACAACTTGAGATGGCGCTAAGTTTGGAGGTAACACTAGACCTTTATCATCACTATGCGTCATAATTAAGGCTCCTACTAATCTCGTAGAAACTCCCCAAGATGTCGCCCATACGTGATCTAACTTCCCTTCATTATTAGTAAACTTCACATCAAATGCTTTTGCGAAATTTTGACCTAAAAAATGTGAAGTACCGGCTTGAAGCGCTTTTCCATCTTGCATTAAAGCTTCAATACAATAAGTTTCAACAGCGCCAGCAAATCGTTCACTTTCTGTTTTCACACCTTTAATAACAGGAATAGCCATGAAGTTTTCAGCAAAATCAGCATATACATTATTCATTTGCTCTGCTTCTTGAAGAGCTTCTGCTTCTGTTGCGTGCGCGGTATGACCTTCTTGCCATAAAAATTCGGCTGTTCTTAGAAACAATCGCGTACGCATTTCCCATCGAACCACGTTTGCCCACTGATTAATTAAGATTGGTAAATCTCTATAACTTTGAATCCACCCTTTATAGGTATTCCATATAATGGCTTCACTAGTTGGTCTTACCACTAATTCCTCTTCTAATTTAGCTTCTGGATCTACACGTAATTTACCTTCGTTATCAGGATCATTTTGTAATCTATAATGAGTTACAACTGCACACTCCTTCGCAAAACCTTCAGCATTCTTCTCCTCTGCCTCAAACAAGCTTTTCGGCACAAACAATGGAAAATAGGCATTTTGATGTCCGGTTTCCTTAAACATCCTATCCAATTCTGCCTGCATTTTTTCCCAGATAGCATAGCCATATGGCTTTATAACCATGCACCCTCTAACCGCAGAGTTCTCCGCTAAATCGGCCTTAACAACCAATTCGTTATACCATTTTGAATAATCATCGGCTCTACTCGTAAGATTTTTGCTCATTTTCAGTGTTTTGGCACAAATATTGTGCTATGTTAAATGTAATTAATTGTTCGGCAAAACTAACTATTTTTGCTATGTTCAACAATAAAATAAAAGAGATATGCAATTTAAAACTACTTTATTCAAAAAATTGCCATTTTTTGTTGCAGTCGGTGTAGCTACCGTGTTAACTTCTTGTGGTTCGTATCAGTATGCCGGATACGAAAATGACGGTATTTATTCTTCTGAAGAATATGACAATCAAACGGAAGAAACAGTTGTAGTTACGTCTACAGATAACTCTAACTACTATAAAAATTATTTTGCTGAAAATTCTGCTGAAATTGACGCTATATTAGAGGAAAGTGAAATATTTACAGATATTGACTCATACGAAGGTAATTATACTGAGCAGGACACCTTAGAGCAGAGAACTCCATATGTTGGCTGGGGACAAGAAAATACCAACATTACTATCAATTATATTGATAACGGTTGGTATGGATATAATAGTCCTTGGGTATGGCATGGTGGTTACGCATATTACGGCTACACAAGACCTTGGGGATACAATCCTTGGAGATTTAATCGTTGGAGCTATCCTGGTTATTATGGCTATGGTTATGGACATGGATATTATTCTCCATGGTATTATGGGTACGGTTATGGATATGGTTACAACAACTGGGGTTACTCTTACCCTTATACTGGTTATTATCGAAATTCAAACCGTTATAGTTATAATAACACAAGAAGAGGTTCGTTATTGTATAACAACAATTTAAGCCGAAGAAATAATTCTGCATTATCAACTAGAACAAATAGAAGCAACTCTGCCTTATCTAGAAGTGTTGATCGCAGTAGAATAAGATCTACGGGCAGCACAACCAGAAGAGCTACTGTTCCAAATAGAACAATTAGAAGAACTACAACGCCACGTTCTAATAATAATACCAGAACAGTAATACCGCCGAATACGAGAAAAGCAACTCCAACTAGTCGTACTAGAACGACAACGACAAGATCTAGCTCAAGTAGCTCTCGATCATCATCAGGAACGGTGAGGTCGTCTGGCAGTTCTTCTAGGTCAAGTGGGAGTAGTAGATCGTCATCTAGTAGCGGTAGACGTGGTAGAGGATAATTTTCAACTAAATCCTAATTTATAATAATTTACTTATGAAAAAATTACTTATGCTCAGCATAGGGCTGGTATCTTCATCTATAATATTAGCCCAAGACGTCACAGACGCCGTTAGATATTCAATGGATGAACTTCAAGGGACCGCTAGATATAGAGCCATGAGTGGTGCATTCGGTGCCTTAGGAGGAGACATGTCTAGCGTTAGTATTAATCCTGCAGGATCCGCTATATTCAATTATGGTCAAGCCTCAATTTCTCTGGGTCTTTTTAACAATAAAAATGATATTAGCTACTTTAATAGAACCAACACTTCATCAAATTCTAATTTAGATTTAAATCAACTAGGAGCAGCATTCGTATTTAATAACATGAATTCAAATTCGCCTTGGAAGAAGTTTTCTCTTAGTGTAGCTTATGATCGTACAGCAGATTTCGATAATGATTGGGTAGCAAGCGGGGTAAACCCAAACCAATCAATTGGAAGTTATTTTTTAGCGAACGCACAAGGTTTACGATTAGATGAAATATCAGCATTTGCTAATGAATCATTTTCTGAAGCTTATTCCGAGATTGGTTCATTGTATGGTTTTCAGAACCAACAAGCCTTTTTAGGTTATGAAGGTTACATCCTTGATGCCGTTAATGACACAGATGACAATACAGAATATATATCAAATATAGATTTAAACGGCAGTAATTTTAATCACAGATACGCTTTTGCAAGTAGAGGTTATAATGGAAAACTAGCTTTTAATTTCGCTACTAGTTATGACGACAAAGTTTATTTTGGTATTAATTTAAACTCTCATTTTATCAATTATGAGCGTTCGACCTTTCTTAGAGAATCCAACTCAAATGAAAATTCGACAGTAACTAATGTGAATTTCGAAAATAATTTATTGACTACTGGTAATGGTTTCTCATTACAATTAGGAGGAATTGCAAAAATTACTGAGGAATTAAGGGTTGGCGTGTCGTATAGTTCACCTACTTGGTATAGATTTTCAGATGAGACATCTCAGTACCTAGCTACTTCAAGATTAGAAAATGGATCTACTATAAATCAAATTATCAATCCCAATGTGATTAATATATATGAAGAATATAAGCTTCAAACCCCTGGAAAACTAACAGGAAGTTTAGCCTATGTATTCGGAAAGAAGGGCTTACTAAGCTTTGACTATTCTGTAAAAGATTATAGTAACGCTAAATTTAAACCAGCTTCAGACATCTACTTTTCAGATTTAAATAACAGCATAAATAATACTCTAACTTCGGCCGCAACCTATAAATTAGGTGGTGAATATAGAGTAAAGCAATTAAGCCTAAGAGCTGGATATAGATTTGAAGAAAGCCCGTACCAAGATGATAATTTCTATGGTGATTTGAAAGGCTACTCATTAGGTTTAGGATACAATTTCGGTAGCTTAAGTGTAGATTTTGCTTATAGTCATGCAAAACGAGATATAAATCATCAGTTATATAATACAGGACTTACAGATTCGGCACTAATGAAGTCTAAACTATCAGATTACATCTTAACTTTGGCGTTTAATCTTTAATTTACCCCAATAAGCCTCTTTTAATAAAGAGCTATTTTATCATACCAAAAATCCGGTGATATTCTTATATCTCCGGATTTTTTTTGTGCTTTGAATATGTGACCTATACCTTTTGATTTAATAAGATATTCACAGCTTCCATAAACCCTAGATCCATATAATTACCTGTATCCATTAGTTAAGACTAGTTCTTCCTTCTTAAACTTCTTACATTGTATTGAACACATCTTATTCAAACCTTATACGTTATAATTTCAAATAGCCCAGTTACTCAACATTATCTATCGTATAATAAACCAAAAAAAAAGCCTGAGCATATATAATACTCAGGCTTTTAATTATCATTTTATTCCCACTATCGTTTCAAGGTAAAATGGGCTTTAAATTCTTTGCGTTCACCGGTTAGAGGTTCGTCGTATTCTACTGTAAACCAGTAATCACTCGTTGGCAT
>NZ_QJTD01000010.1:6755-47960 GCF_003217215.1 Winogradskyella epiphytica | reverse complement strand
TAACACGTTCCTTAAGTGATAATCGTTTATGCTTTTTTGTATTCATACAACAAATCTAAAATTTTGATTTGTTGCGTTAAGTTATTGAATTCGGACTTACCGCTTTGGTTTTCATTAGCTACTCACGGAACAGATCGTTATAAGCAAGCTGTAGAACGCGGTTTAGAACTTGCTCAAATTGCAGGGAAAATGATTGAAGCACATCCAGATTTAGAATTGGTTAGAGAGCCTAGCTTATCTTGCGTCTTATACAGAAGAAAAGGATGGCAGCCTGAGGATTATACCAATTGGACTTATGAAAATCACAGAAAAGGCTTCGCTTTAGTGACTCCCACAAAATGGAAAAATGGAGATAATTTTGAAACGGTTTCACGCTTCTGCTTCATTAATCCTGATACTACACAACGCGATATTCAGATGATATTAGACAGTATGACTTAAAATAACTTCATAAAAAATTTACAACTTCGCAAGTTAATAACGCATTAGAGAACCAATAAACATTCAACGAATATATTCAATAAGAAGTTTCACAACTATGAATTGTAGATTCATAAGTGTCTCATAATGAATTGGTTTGCAGCCTCTTGTTTTAGCTGTTAAAGAAAGTTAGACGAAAAAAACAGCCGTTGGTCTCAAAAAAAGTTGAGCTTAGAATAATTTATGTTAATTGTGCAAAAATGGACGTAAGGGCCATTTTATTTTCAATCAATTCCAACCGTAATTTAAATTACTAACTCAACTTTTGCTATTATGAGTAATTCTAACTTTACTAATCTTTTTATTCTGCTAATTCTATTTAGCTTTAAAAGTTTTTCACAAAACCCGGAAATGGAAGGACAATGGAGTGATCCTATTTCCTTTGACATAGTGCCGGTCGCTGTTGCTAATTTACCAGATGGTAAATTACTGACATGGTCTTCTAAATATCATGATAATTTTGGAGGCGCTGACGGATACACATTTACGCAAATATTTGATCCGACTATTGGATCAGATGGCGATGTATTGCCAAGAACAAGAACGCAGACCAACCATGACATGTTCTGTCCAGGGATTAATAATTTGGCAGACGGTAGAATTATGGCTACTGGAGGAAGTTCAAGTGAACGTGCAAGTATTTATGATCCGAAATTGGATTTATGGACTAGAGCGGATGATATGAATATTCCACGTGGTTATCAAGGAGCTGTAACCTTAGCTGATGGATCTGCATTTACTATTGGTGGATCGTGGAGTGGAGGAGCTTACGGAGGCAGAACCGCCGAGCTATGGACAGAAGAATCTGGATGGCGCGTACTTAATGGATTACAAGGAGAACTACTTTGGAATGCAGAAGATAGTAACAGAGAGCCTGAAGGAGAATTTAGATTAGATAACCACGCTTGGTTATGGGCTGCACCAAATGGAAAAATATTTCATGCTGGACCAGGGGAAACTATGCATTGGTTTGATGTATCTGGTGATGGGTCTTTTGAAGTCATTGGCCAAAGAGGGGATGATAAATCGTCCATGAATGGAAATACAGTGATGTTCGATATTGGAAAACTTCTAAAAGTAGGTGGTAACGGGTCCTATGATGGTGGCGATATAAGCAACACAAATGGTTATGTGATTGACTTTAATGATGAAAATAACGTTACTGTAGTTCCAACAAGTAATGAATTGGCCTATGGAAGAATATACGTCACTAGCGTAGTGCTTCCTAATGGAGAAGTATTAATTTTAGGTGGAATGAATACCTCTGATGTGTTTTCTGATGTGGGCGCTCATTTGTCTGCAGAAATGTATAATCCAGACACCAATTCGTTTACAACCTTGGCTAGTATGCAGATACCTAGAACGTATCACAGTGCTGGTATTTTGTTAAATGATGGTCGTGTATTTATTGGTGGAGGTGGACTCTGTGGAAACTGTCCTGTAGGTGGCGCCAACCATCCGGATGCAGAAATCTTCAGCCCACCTTATTTATTCGATAGTAATGGCGATTTAGCAGTTCGTCCAACATTAAATGCTCCAGATAATGCATTTTATGAGAATATTTTACCAGTTACGGCATCCGCTGATGTGACTGAATTCGCTTTTGTACGAATGTCTTCGGCAACACATAGTGTGAACAATGAACAACGTAGAATTCCTGTCACATATACAGAATCGAATGGGGCCTTCTTAATAGATATGCCTGATGCGAACTTAATGCCTCCAGGGTATTATATGTTATTCGCATTGAATGCAGACGGTACTCCTAGTATGTCTGAAACGGTTCTAGTTGGACCACCAGAGGCAAGGGTTCAAGGGGATAACTTAATTGTTGAATTTGAGTTTTTTGAAGGAAGCAACGCATTTATAACAGATACTTCAGGTAGAGGTAATAATGGTGAAATTAAAGAAAGAGATGATAATGGGAATCCAATACCACTTAGTACGGAATATTGGACGCAAGATGGTTTTTCAGGGAATGCCCTTGAAATGGATGGTATGGAATTTACGTCTAATACTATAGTTGAAATACCAACCTCACCTTCACTAGCCGCACTAACCGACCAAATTACCGTTATGGCTTGGGTTAATAGAAATACGGGAAGTGTCATTCCAGAAAATGGGGAAATACCCAATGTTGCCATATTTGCACATGATTATGCCTCCTTCTTTTTTGGTTATCATAATTCACTCTATAAATTGGAGTTTTTTACAGATAATGGAGGAGCAGCAAGTTGTTATACCGGCGAGTATAACCCTGGCGAATGGGAGCATCTTGTGGGAACTTATGATGGAGAAGTGGCAAGACTTTATGTCAATGGTCAACAAATTTGTAGTGATGTAGTAACGGGGAATCTCCAAATTAATACAGCCGAGCCAATATATAATACATTTACCTTATCTGGCTTTTATGACAGACGTCCAGCTCCAGTAGTAGGCTATGGAAATAGTAGTGGTATTACGGATGAGTTAGACGGAAAAATGGATAAATTTAAATTATATGATATTGCTCTTACTGCAGAGGAAATTCAAACGATTTATAATAATGAATTAGGTATCGTTGTAGACGGTAGTTCATGCGAAGATTTAGAAATTGTTTATGAGATTAACGGAGAAAGCAATAGCGGCGCTTCAGAAATAACGCTTAATGAAGGTGATGATTTGGGTTTATATCTTAATTCTAACTCTGTAGATTATACTGTAAGAGCACCAGATGGTAGCATTTTAAATGCTAATGAAATTAATGGAATTACTAATGCTGATGCAGGTCTTTATACGATTAATAGTTCTTTGGAATTTCAGTTTCAAGTAGATCCAATGCTCATCTCGGTAAGTTCGGAAGAGCTCACTAATGAGGCAGCTGGGGCATTAAATGCGCTAGATGGAAATCCTGATACTTATTGGCATACGGAGTGGGAGTATGGTGGACAAACAACAGATCCAGGTTATCCACACGAAATGGTTTTAGATTTAGGTGAAGGATCGGTCTTAAATGGATTTACTTACTTGCCTAGACAAAACAATCAAAATGGAAGAATAGGTGATTTTGCGATTTATATTAGCGATTCAACCTCAGATTGGGGGAGTGTGGTTGGAACAGGAACAGGAGGAAATAATCTAAACGCACAAACAGTAACTTTTCCTGCAACGGAAGGAAGATACCTTCGATTCGTAGCTATAAATCCAGCGGTAGCGGGGCAGCCTTGGGCCTCAGCAGCCGAACTAAGTGTGATCAGGGCTACGCCAGCGGTGGTTTATGTAGATAGTGAAGAGATTATAGATGAATTTGCGCCAGCTGTAAACGCTACGGATGGAGATCCAAATACAATTTGGCATACAGAATGGGGTACGCATAATGAACCTTATCCTCATGAGATTCAAATTGATTTAGGTGCAGAAACAACAGTTATGGGTCTGGATTATTTGCCGAGACAAGATGCTGAATTAAACGGGACAATTGCGGGTTATGAAATCTATGTTAGTAGTAGCGCGACAGATTGGGGTGATGCCGTGGCCACATCTGCAGAGGACGGTGAATGGGCGTATAATCACGACTTGAAAACCGTCAATTTTCCAGAAAAGCAAGGGCGATATATTCGTTTGGTAGCCACTCGGGAAGGGGCTAATCAGGCTTGGGCCTCAGCGGCAGAAATAAGGGCTCTAACTCCAAAAAACCAATGTGTTAAGACGATTCAAGTTAATATTGAAAATCCGATTACATATACTTATATCAATGGAGACTGGGATGCGAATGGCAACCCTACAAACGGAGTAGCCACATTAATAGATACTATTGTAATAAATGATGGCGAAGTTGAAGTTACTACAGATACATTTTGTGATGAGCTCATCGTTCATCCTGGTGCAGCTGTTGTATTAAGTTCAAATGCGAACTTAACAGCGAATACCATTACTTTGAATTCTGTTTCAGACTCTTATTCTAGTTTAATTGTTAATGATGCTAATGTCGTTGGAGAACTTAATTATAAGCTCTTTGTAAATAAACTTGGCACCTCTGCAGGCGGTGGTAATGATTTGGTGTCTTCTCCTGTAGAGAATGCAGTATTTGATTTTGATTTTACAGATATAAATCCAAATTTACCACAGCATCCTAGTGATTTTGGAGTGTATGCATTCGCACCTTATAATGTAGCAAATGGAGCATATGAGAATATGGATATTGGCCCATATCGTCAAGAGGCTATTCCTCTAGAATCAGGAATTGGTTATAGAGCAGCGACTACGGATCCGGATGGAGGAACACTAACGTTTAAGGGTGATGTACCTACCAACGATATTTCTAATGTTCAAATTGTTGACGAAGCCGCAGGGTTTTCATGGAATCTTATAGGAAACCCTTATCCATCTTATTTAGATTTTAATGACTTCTTTACTGAGAATTCAGGTCAGTTTGCTCAGGGTAACCTATTTCAAGCTATTTACGGATATAAGGGAACTGGTGGAGAATGGACAACTTGGAATTGGGCAACTATCGCCGATCCTGATATTAATAACTTGATTGCTCCTGGTCAAGGTTTCTTCGTGAAATCTAAAGATGGTGGTGGTTCAGTAAATTATACTACAACTATGCGTCGCACCGGATCATCCGATGATTTTATTCAAGGAAGATCCCCTAATTCTAATTTTGGATCTAGTAAAATATACCTAAAAACAGCTAACATTTCGAGTACTACACAAATCTATTTTATTGAGGGAACATCAAGAGGATTGGATGTGGGGTATGACGCAGCCTCTTTTAAAGGAAGCGCGGCAGCGTTTAGTATATTCTCAAATCTAGTAGAAGAAAATACAGGAGTAGATATGTCTATTCAAACTTTACCTTTTGAAGATTTAGCTAGTGTAGTGGTGCCTTTAGGAGTGAATGCTGAAGCTGGGATAGAGTTAATTATAGGAATTGATGATATATCATCTTTACCAGAGCATACAAATGTTTACTTAGAAGATACTCTTGAAAACACACTCACCTTGTTGAACGAGGCAGAATATGGGTTTACTTCTGAGTCGAGCTTAAGTGGAACAGGACGTTTTTATCTGCACTATTCAAATTCAGTATTGTCTATTAGACAAAGTGAATTCGATAGTTTACATGTATATACGACTTCAAATCCAAAGTTGTTAAACGTAAAAGGGGAGTTAAACGAAGCGACAAGTCTTAATTTATTTGATATACAAGGACGCTTAGTTATAGACCAGCCTTTAAACCATTTTGATAACCTAAACTCTGTTGATATTTCAGCCATCGGGACAGGGGTGTATATTGTGAAAATTTACAATGATAGTCAGGTAAAAACACAAAAACTTATTATAAAATAAGCACATAAAATAAGCAATGAAATAAGGCTGCTCTAGTTTGGGCAGCCTTTTTTTTGCGTTAAACCTAAGTAGGATTATAAGTTAAATAACAACATCCTTATAGCTACTTTCATTCAGAAATTTAGATTTTAAAATTATTAAGATACAAATCGACATAAAAATGATCATTTACAGGGGGCTAAGTAGTTAGTTTTTCGAATAATAGATGTTTTGTCGAAAAAAAAAGCAAGTTGGCGTGATAAGACATTTATTGAACAAAATTTGCTTTTATTTATAACGCTATTAATTAAATTCAATCTACAATGTTTTATTCTATCAAAAGAATCAAGTTACTACTTGTATTTTTAGGATTATCGATTTTTACTATTTTAAGTGTCGCACCCTATTTTTTTGGACCAGGACTAACTACAGCAGTTCCTGTAGGCGAATTTCTAAATAGTAACTTCCCTGATCTAACATTATCCGCGCAACCTTATAGGCCGGCATTTCCAAATTTAACCTTTGATTCTCCTTTAACATTTGCTAATGTACCTAATAGCAATGTTCTAGTTGTAGGACAACGTAATGGGGAAATTTATTGGTTTGATAACGATGAAACAGTCACTTCTAAAAATCTTATGGCAGATCTGTCGGATAGAGTAGGAATGGTATGGGATGGTGGATTCTTAGGTTTAGCTATTCATCCCGAGTTTGGAACGCCAGGTAATAATTATTTTTACACTTATTACACTTCTAAGGATAGTCTAGGTAATGATTTACCCAATTCTTTTTCAACTGGATTTGGTTGTTATAGAGAGGATTATTGGGGAGGCTTTCTTTATCTGAGACGTTATGAAGTGGATCCGGTAACCTTCGATCTTGATGTAAACTCTGAATTAACCATGATTAAGCTAAGAATGTTTAGCTGTACACACCGTGGTGGTTCTATGGATTTTGGCAATGATGGCTTTTTATATTTAACTACTGGAGAGCAGTCGGCTTACATGAAGCCACAGGATATAAGTACCAACTTAGACGGAGGCGTACTTCGTATTGATGTCAATCAAAATCCAGCCTTAAGTCATCCTCCAATTAGAACCTTGGATACGGGGCGTTTTGCAGATGAAATTTCTGGTGTGGGTTATTATATTCCTAATGACAATCCTTTTGTGGATCCGTCAGGGAGTGTTTTTGAAGAGTATTATACTTTGGGACATAGAAACCCTCATAGAATGACTAAAGATACAGAAACAGGTGTTTTCTATATTGGTGAAGTTGGAGAAAATACACATGAGGAAATTAACGTGGTCAAGCCCGGTAAAAATTATGGATGGCCTATGTACGAAGGCTATGTGACGGGACCTGGAGATAACTGTGGCGATATGTATAACAATATGCCACATGAAGGACCTTTGGTAGCTTTCCCGCGTTCAGAAGCAAATGCTATAATAGGTGGTTATGTGTATCGTGGAACGAGTATGCCAGATTTATATGGTAAATACATATGTGCAGACTACGGTTATGGTGAAGAGATTTGGTCGGTAGATATCAATACTGGAGAATATGAACTTATAACCTCATTCTCGCCAACAGATATCATGTCCTTCGGTGAAGATGGAAATGGAGAACTTTATTTATTAAGTCAAGGAGACGGTGTTTTCTTATACCGATTAACCCAAGTTAATGAATCGCCACATGATTCTGCACCTCAATTACTTTCAGAAACAGGTGCGTTTCAAGATTTAGAAACCTTGACACCTAATCCCGGTGTCATACCATACGATTTAATTGAGTCTTTTTGGTCAGACGGTGCTGAAAAAAAGCGCTGGATGGTCATACCTAATGACGGTACACATGATACCCCACAAGAAAAAATTAGTTTTTCAGAAGACGGTGATTGGGAATTTCCAGTAGGTTCTGTGCTTATAAAGCATTTTGAAATGCTGATAGACGAATCAGATCCAAGTATCACAAAACGTTTGGAAACTAGATTTTCTATTAAGGCAAGTACGGGGCATTTTTACTTCTTAACTTATAAATGGAATGAAGATGAAACCGATGCCGTCTTATTAGATTCTCGTTTAGAGGAAAATATTCAAATTACTCAAACCGATGGCTCTACAAGAAACCAAACCTGGACTTACCCAGGAAATCCCGATTGTATCTCTTGTCATAATCCTGCAACAAAAGGAACATTGGGCCCAAGAACTAGGTATTTAAACTCAGAGATAAGCTATCCTACCACTGGCTTAGAAGCCAATCAGTTGGTGACCTTAAGTCATATTGGGATATTAGATGAAACTATTGACGACAATACAGTCTTAGGTTATCAGACCTATAAAGCTTTAGACGATCCTAATGCCACCTTAGATGAAAAGGCAAGGTCTTATTTAGATCTAAACTGTGCCTATTGTCACAGACCAGGAGGAACCGGAGAGCGTGCGCAATTTGATTTGAGACTGTCTAACAGCTTGGTTGAAACTGGGCTAATGTATGCGGGGACTAATACACCTATTGGTGTTCCCGGTGAGCGAATAGTGATTGCAGGCGATGCCGATAACTCAATTCTTTATCATAGAACAGAGAGTGTAGACCAATCTATTGCTATGCCGCCAATTGCAAAAAATGTCATGGATCAAGCAGGTGTAGACCTCGTCTACGAGTGGATCAATCAATTAGACCCTAATTATGAAGATCCTACAATTCGCAATTCTACCTATATAGTAACAAATGTAGGAAGTGGTTTGGTAATGGATATAAATGGGGTCTCACAAGCAAACCTGGCAGATGTTCATCAATGGACTTATGGTGGCGGTGATAACCAAAAATTTATAATTGAATCAGCTGGAGGTATTTATTATACACTAAAAGCCGTGCATAGTAATAAAAATATCGATGTAGAAGCTCAAGGTCAGCAACCGGGAACTAATGTGATTCAATATCAGGAAAACGGCACAGACGCTCAATTATTTAGTTTTGAATATCTAGGTAATAATCAATATGCTATAAAGAGCAAGGCGAATAATCTTTATTTAGGTATAGAAAATAACTCTCTAGTCAATGGAGGAAGTATAAAAACTTATGAAAATGACGGTTCTGATTTCTTTAAATGGGGCTTCACAGACTTACTATATGAGCCAGTAACAGGAGTCGCTGTAACACCAGAAACAGCATCGGTTTTTATTGATGAAACTTACATGTTAACGGCCTCTGTTTTACCCGAAAATGCAACAGTGCAAGATGTTATTTGGTCGTCTAGCGATGAATCAATTGCTATTGTTAATTCGGTAGGTGTAGTGACTGGTATTAATGAAGGAACTGTAACTATAACGGCAACCACAGTAGAAGGATCGTTTACAGATTCTGCTCAAATAACGGTTTACGAAGGATCTTCACTTCCGGCGTCTACCTATACCATAACCAATGTGGGTAGTAACTTGGTCATGGATATTTTCGATGCTTCTCTAGATAATTTTGTTAATGTTATTCAGTGGCCAAATAATTTGACAGAGAATCAACAATTTATTGTTGAACCAGCTGGAGGAAATTATTATACGATCAAAGCTGTTCACAGTAATAAAAATGTGGATGTCGAATATGCAGGTCAGGATCCTGGAACTGAGCTTATACAGCATGATGAAAATGGTACAGATGCACAACTGTTTTCTTTTGAATATCTTGGTGATGGCACCTATGCCATACGAAGCAAAGTCAATGGCCTATATCTCGGAATAGAGGGCGATTCAGATAATGCAGGTGCCAATATTGTGACCAACCCTATTAACAGTTCAGATTATTTTAAATGGGGCTTTAAAGACCTATTGTATTGTAATGGGACTATAGTAGATCATACGGATCCGGTTGGTACAGGTACCATTCTGGCTAGCGGTGAAATAAATGAAGCAGAAAATAGGTTTAAAGCTTTTGATAATAAAAACACAGCAGGTGACTTTAGTAAGTGGTTAGATAATGCTGGTGTTCCAACCGAGGCCAACCCTAGTTATATCTCTATAGAGTTTAATGATCCAAAATTGGTCACTGAATTAATAATTACAAGTGCAAATGATGTTCCTGATAGAGATCCGGAAAATTTTAAAATCTTAGGATCTAATGGTGGGGCATTTACAGAATTAGGAAGTTGGGCTAATGAAGTGTTTCCTAGCCGATATTTATCCCGAAGTTTTAGATTTGACAATTCTACACCGTATACAATATATAGACTGGAAATTACCAAGAATCTAGGCAATCTCGGAATGACACAGTTATCCGAAATAGAATTAATAGGTTGTGATAGTCCTGATGGCGTTTTATACACTTATGATAATGGATGGTCGCCAGAAGATCCTACAGGTATTTCTAATATTTATGATTCTATAGTCATAAATACAGGCGAAGCTATTATTTCAAGTAATACTGTTTGTGATGATATTACCGTTAATCCTGGAGCGACACTAACGATAAATACGGGGGTAACTATGACCGCAAACACGACGACTTTAACCTCAACGTCTGAATCTTATTCAAATTTAATCCTAGACGGTACTATCGAAGGTATTGTGAAATATGAGCGATATACAAACGTTATTGGAACTTCTGCTGGTGGAGGAAATGATTTAATTTCTGCCCCATTAGCGAATATAGAATTTGGACCGTTTGCAGCAGAGAATGCATCAAATTTAGCAGCATCTGGTGATATTAGAGCCTTTGCGCCCTATAATACCTCGGCAGGAGCCTACCAGAATTATAATGTCACAGCTAATGCGACTACAGAATTGGCTTCGGGAGTTGGATATAGAGCAGCTACTACTGATGGAAGCAATTTAATATTTACAGGAGATGTTCCAACTGGAGAGGTCACTATAGGAATAACAGATGCAGCTGCTGGTTATGCTTGGAATCTTATTGGGAACCCTTATCCATCTTATCTCGATTTTAGTGAGTTTTTTGATGATAATCATGAAAAATTCCAATCAGGAGGAGCGTTTCAAGCTATCTACGGTTATACCGGGAATTCTGGCGAATGGACGACATGGAATTATGCAACCATTGCAGACCCTAGTATCAATAATTTATTAACGCCTGGACAAGCTTTCTTTGTGAAGTCAAAAACAGATGGAGCAGTAGTGAGCTTTAAGCCAACAATGCGTAAAATAGGGTCTTCCGATGATTTCATCTTAGGAAGGGCTTCAAATGCAAATTTTGCATCTACAAAACTCTATTTAAACAGTGGGGCTAGTATAAGTAGTACACAAATCTACTTTATAGAAGGTACAACACGAGGCTTAGATGCAGGCTATGACGCTAGTTCTTTTATGGATAATGCTGCAGAATTTTCTATATACTCAAACTTAGTAGATGATAATACTGGAGAAGACTTATCCATCCAATCCTTGCCTTATGAAGACTTATCAGATGTCATTGTTCCTTTAGGCGTAAATGCACCTGCAGCGGTTGAATTGACGATAGGCATTAGTGATTTGTCTACATATCCGGAAAACACAAATATATATCTAGAGGATAGACTTGAAAATACATTCACCTTGTTAAACGAGACGGAGTATGTATTTACACCAATTCTAGATTTAAATGGTACTGGGCGTTTCTATCTTCATTATACCAATACGGTATTGTCAGTAGGTCAAATAGAGTTAGACAACTTAAGAATATATACTACAGCAAATCCAAAATCTTTAGTGGTGAAAGGTGAATTAACAGCAGCATCAACCATCAATCTATACGATATACATGGTAGAGTGGTTTTAACTCAAAAGTTAGATCAGTACCAGGTGTTAAATACCGTTGATATTTCCAGAATAGGAACTGGTGTGTACTTTGCTAAAGTATTTAATGATAATCAAGTGAAAACACAAAAACTAATAATTAAATAGTGCTTGTCCTAACTTGATTAGAACAAGTTAATTGACGAGGAGGAATATTGACCTTCCAAATAATTTAAAATGAAAAAGGAGTAGAAACTGAAAGGTTTTTACTCCTTTTTTTATTTTAATAAGATGACTGCTTGTGTTAGCCGAATTGTGATGGATTGAAGTAAAGAAAGAATACGGTGGTATAACTATTTGAAGAATTTTTATTTAAATCAGAGTTAATGTTTATTGAAGCAGTTAATATGATTTTTTTTATTCACCTAAACAACTGATAATTCGGGGTGTAGGGTTTGTGCCCTGTAGTTCGTCGAAAATATTGTTACTTTGTCTATAATCTATGGTTGAATTTGTAAGAATTCTGTTTACTTTTGTAGCACTCACTTGATTATAACCTTTTTTGGTGATTTCTTATAATGATCAATCTAGTTACAATTAAGGATGAAACATGAAGTAATGAAACCCTAGGTATAACCACAATTTAGACGGTTATACAGAGGAAGATATAAAAGCTAAGGTAACCACCAATTAATACATACTAATTTTTATCAATTTCGAAATAAAACTAAAATTACCCATTCTACTTGCTTTATCACTTTTGATAGCACAAAATGTTTTTTCTAACAACACAGAAACCTATAGCTCTCCGCAGTGTCCTCAGGAAGGGCAGACCTGTGATGATGGTGATGCTAATACTATTAATGATGTCTTGGATGCGAACTGCAATTGTGTAGGTGTTGTGCCAATTGCTCAAACTTGTGATGATGTACAAATAGCCTATCAAATTAACGACGGAGCTAGAGTTAATAACGCCACAACTGTGACTGTTGGAGAAGGTGAAAATATCACTCTGTTTAGTAATTTAGACTTAAGCAATTATACGATTAAAAATAGTCAAGGAATTACTGTAGACAATAATGTTATTAGTAATATTTCCATTGCACAGGCAGGAGTTTATACACTAGAAACCACTCTCGGAAAAACACTAAAAGGACAGGGTGAACTTAGTATATCAGGTTATTCGAGTCAAGAAATACAAAACGCGGATGAAGGTGCGGCAGTTTACGCCATAGATGATAATAACGGGACTAGATGGCATACGCAGTATAGCCAAGAAAATTTATCAACACCCCATTATATAGAATTGGATTTAGGTGCGGTATTTAATGTGTCTGGATTTCAATATAGACGTCGTACAGATCAATATCCAAATGGAATTATTGAGAAGTATCAAATTTATGTAAGCAATACTACTCCTGTAACTACATCACCAGAAAATCTTATAGCTAGCGGTGACTGGGGGCAATCTACTTCATCAGCGCCTGGTGATGTGGAAAGAGTAGCAGATTTTAACGGTAGTATTAAAAGTGGCCGATACGTAAGATTAGTTGCAACTGAAACATATTCAGACACGGGTGCAAGCTATGCAACTGCTGCAGAATTACGAGTTGTAATTCAATGCACCAAAACCATACAAATTGATGTAGACCCAAAAGAAACTTATACTTATACAGACGACACTTGGTCACCGGAATCCCCTATTGATATAGCCACATCAAACGACACTGTGACTATCGCTTCAGGAGATTTGGTGTTAGCTGATAATCTATCTATTGACAACCTTACCGTAGCGCCTGGTGCTTCACTTACTATAGCTTCAGGGGCAACATTATCCGCCAAAACCACAACCTTACAGTCCAACTCAATGACGTATTCAAGTTTAATCCTTAATGGTAATATTGAAGGGACTGTAAAGTATGAGCGATATACAAACGCAATTGGAACTTCCACTGGTGGAGGTAATGATTTAATTTCTGCCCCATTGGCGAATATAGAATTTGGACCATTTGCAACAGAGAATGAATCAATTTTAGCGCCATCTGGAGATATTAGGGCTTTTGCACCTTATAATACGGCGGAAGCAGCCTACCAAAACTATGATGTCAGAGCTACAGCTAATGAGGCTACAGTATTGACTTCAGGAGAAGGATATAGAGCGGCTACTATAGATGGAAGTAACTTAATATTTACAGGAGATGTTCCAACTGGAGAGGTCACTATTGCAATAACAGATGCAGCTGCCGGTTTTGCTTGGAACCTAATTGGGAATCCTTATCCATCTTATCTCGATTTCGAATCGTTTTTTGAAGTAAATAAATCTGCTTTACGTTCAGATGGAGCGTTTCAAGCCATCTACGGTTATACTGGGAATTCGGGCGAGTGGACCACATGGAATTCAGCAACCATATTAGATAATAATATTAATAGTTCAATCACACCTGGGCAAGGGTTCTTTGTGAAGTCAAAAGTAGGTGGGGCTAATGTAAGCTTTACACTGGCAATGCGTACAACAGGATCTTCAGATGATTTTATTTTAGGAAGAGCGTCTAATTCAAATTTTGCATCTACAAAACTATACTTAAATAGTGAGGCTAAAGAGCGTAGCACACAAATCTACTTTATAGAAGGTACAACACGAGGCTTAGATGCAGGCTATGATGCTGGTTCTTTTATGGATAGTGCAGCAGAATTTTCTATATTTTCCAACTTAGTAGAAGATAATACAGGATTAGACTTATCAATTCAATCCCTGCCTTATGAAGACCTAACAGGAGTAATAGTGCCTCTAGGGGTTAATGCACCTGCAGCGGTAGAATTAACAATAGGAATTAGTGATATGTCGTCATATCCTGAAAATACAACTATATATTTAGAGGATAGATTAGAGAATACATTTACGTTGTTAAATGAGACCGAGTATGTGTTTACACCTACATTAAATTTAAATGGTACAGGTCGTTTTTACCTTCATTATTCTAATACGACATTAGGAGTGGGGCAAAATGATTTAGATATTCTGCAAATTTATGCAGAATCTAATCCAAAACGCTTACATGTAAATGGACAATTAAAAGCGTCAACAAAAGTGAATCTTTACGATACGCAGGGTCGATTGGTTTTAAGTTCGGTTTTGAATGATAGAGACGTGCAAAACACCATCGATATTTCTATGATTGGAACGGGAGTTTATATAGTAAAAGTGTTTAATGGTATGCAGAGTAAAACTCAAAAGCTTATTATTTAAATAACTAATGAAACAAATGACATAAAGAAAAGCTGTTCTACAATTAGAGCAGCTTTTTTTTTTTGTTTAGAGTTTATAATTCGCCATGAGGTAATAAATAATAGATTCTCTTTAGTATAACCATAATTAAGAGGACTGCTGTTGACAATATCTTGATAATTGTGAATCAAAATTTGATAAAGGTTAATCAAAAATCTAAAATCAATTACTATTTTTGCGCATGCAACACAACAAAGTACTTATATTAGATTTCGGGTCGCAATACACACAGCTTATTGCGCGTAGAGTTAGAGAGTTAAACATTTATTGTGAGATTCATCCTTACAATAAAATTCCTTCAGATTCAGATAGCTTTAAAGCGGTTATTTTATCTGGTAGTCCAAACTCAGTTAGAGGAGAAGCCGTGCTTCATCCTAACTTAGAAGGTATCAGAGGAAAAAAACCAATACTTGCCGTTTGCTATGGAGCACAATATTTAGCCCATTTTTCTGGTGGCGAAGTGGCAGAATCAAACACAAGGGAGTACGGAAGAGCCAACTTGGATTTTATTAAATCTGATGAAGTTTTCTTCGAAAACATTCACCAAGGTAGCCAAGTTTGGATGAGCCATAGCGATACCATTAAAAAATTGCCTGCAGGAGGGGTGCTTTTAGCAAGTACCACTGATGTAGAAAATGCCGCATATAAAATTGAAGGTGAGCAAACTTACGCGATCCAATTTCACCCTGAAGTGTACCATTCTACAGATGGACATCAACTTTTAAATAATTTCCTTATTAAAATTGCAGAAGTAGAACAAGACTGGACGCCACAATCTTTTGTGGAAGAAACCGTTGAAACTTTACAAACACAATTAGGAAACGATAAAGTCGTTTTAGGATTGTCAGGAGGAGTAGATTCATCCGTAGCGGCCATGTTATTACATAAAGCTATTGGTAAAAACCTTTACTGTATCTTCGTAAATAATGGCTTATTACGTAAAAATGAGTTCGAAGATGTCCTCAATCAATATGAAGGTATGGGCCTTAATGTTAAAGGTGTTGATGCTTCGGCACGCTTTTTGGATGCCTTAGCAGGATTGAGCGATCCAGAGGAAAAAAGAAAAGCCATTGGTCGTGTGTTTATTGAAGTTTTTGATGATGAAGCACATCTTATACAAGATGTAAAATGGTTAGCGCAAGGAACAATTTATCCCGATGTTATCGAAAGTGTTTCAGCAACAGGAGGTCCAAGTGCCACTATTAAAAGTCATCATAATGTCGGAGGATTACCTGATTTTATGAAGCTGAAAGTCGTAGAGCCATTAAAAGCCTTATTTAAAGATGAAGTAAGACGGGTTGGGGCTTCTATGAATATGGATAGCCAATTATTAGGGCGTCATCCATTTCCAGGTCCAGGATTGGCCATCAGAATTCTTGGAGACCTAACGGCTGAAAAAGTACGTATATTACAAGAAGTTGATTTTATATTTATTAATAATTTACGATCTTGGGGATTATACGATAAAGTATGGCAAGCCGGTGCTATTTTATTACCAGTGAATAGTGTAGGTGTTATGGGCGATGAACGGACCTATGAAAAATGTGTAGCTTTAAGAGCTGTAGAGAGTACAGACGGAATGACGGCCGATTGGGTAAATTTACCTTATGAGTTTTTACAGAAAACGTCTAATGAAATAATTAACAAGGTGAAAGGTGTGAATAGAGTAGTCTATGATATCAGCTCAAAACCACCCGCAACCATTGAGTGGGAATAATAACGTAACTTATTTAGAGTAGGTTATAGTAAAAGAATATACATGAAAAAGATTTTAACCATCGTATTAATTGCGTTTACTATGGGTTTAAGTGCTCAAAATTATATTGAGCATACGGTACAACCAGGTGAAACTATCGCAACTATTGCCAAAAAGTATTTGGTAACACCTTTCGATATTTATGCACTAAACCCTGATGCTAAACGTAAGTTTCAGCCTAATACGGTTTTAATCATTCCTAATACTAAAGTAAAGAATGAACCTATAGCTGAAGAAGGTCGTGAAATAATTGGATACGAAAAACATAAGGTTCGTCGTAAAGAAACATTATATGGTTTAGCTAAAGAATATAATGTAACCGAGGATGAAATTAAAAAAGCAAATCGCTTTTTATATTCGGAAAATTTAAAGCGAGGAGATAGAATTAGGATTCCACGTTATAAAACAGTGGTTTCTAGACAGACCTTAAGTAATACGGTTAAAAAATATACCGTTCAGCCAAGTGAAGGTAAGTGGAGAATTGCTTATAAATTCGGAATTACGGTTCCTGAATTAGAGGCTTTAAACCCTTCTATGAACGACGTTATTCAGCCAGGAGATGTGCTTAATGTACCTAATATCGAAGATAAAGAGGAAAAGGAGATTGAGTCCGCTTATGGTTATTATGAGGTTTTACCTAAAGAAGGTTTTTACAGACTAAAAGTGAAACTTGATTTAACTCAAGAACAATTAGAACAGTTAAATCCAGAATTGAAAGAAACAGGTTTAAAAGCCGGAATGATTTTAAAAGTTCCAGCCGAAGTGGATACCACTACCAAATTAGAATCTGTAGGCACAACTAATTTAAAAACGAGTTTATCTAATTTTAAAACTAAGAAATTGGCATTAATGATGCCATATCAACTTAATAGAATAGATGTAGACTCAGTAGAAGAAGCGAAAGCAAGGATTAAGGATAATAAGTTATTATCAATAGTATTAGACTTTCATGTAGGTGTTTTAATGGCTTTAGATTCAGCTAAACAATTAGGAATATCTACAGATCTAAAAGTATTTGATACACGTCGTCAGGCATCTACCGTTTCTAGTATATTAGAGGATAACGATTTTTCTAAATATGATGCTATCATCGGTCCAATGGAAGATAGTAATTTTAACCGAGTAGCCCTAGCTTTAAAGGGTGATCGAGTGCCTTTGATTGCTGCAATGAACAAACCAAAGGATGTTTATAGCAACGTATTTCAAACCATACCTGAAGATAAATTATTGACAAAGGCTATGGTCGATTATGTAAAAGCAGATAGTTTAAAGACAAAAGTAGTCATCATTTCAGATCGTGCGAATAGAGCAACCAGTGAAGCCTTGCAAAGAGAATTTCCTAATTCTAAACTTATTTTCACATTGACGAGTAGTAAAGACGCCTCGAAAGACTTACTTTATATAAACCCTGCGAGTTTGCAAAATGTATTTCCATCTGGAAAAACTTATGTTTTTTTAGAAACGGATGATAATGCATTTGCCTCAAGTGTTATTAGTATGATAAATGGCTTAAGAACGAATCGAGCAGAAATTATACTAGCAACAACCGATAAAAACAAAGCTTTTGAAGGTAAGGATATTGATAATAATTATTTGTCAAATTTACAATTTCACTATCCATCTATTTACAAAGATTATGACGAAACCAAAGACAATGGTTTTGTGACCTCTTACCGCAAGGAATATGGAGTAACTCCAAGTAAATATGTAGCGAGAGGTTTTGATATTACTTTAGATATCCTAATGCGTTTGGCTTCTGCTGAAAACCTATATGACGCTTCAGTAAATACTGTGGAGACGGAGTATATTGAGAACAAATTTAGGTACAATAAAGCCTTATTTGGTGGTTATGTTAATGAAGCTGTTTATGTGGTGAAATACAGTGATTTAAGAATTGTTGAAGCCAAATAAATTCATTCAAGTCCGCTTGCTTTTTAAATTAATGATGAAGCACTACAGTGTTGGCATCAGGAAATAATTATCCGTGAAGTATAGTATTTTATTTATAGTAGCGTTTTTCGTTGGAAATATGTCTAACGAAGACGCTAAATCTTGGAGTGAGGGGCAAAAACTTTCATGGTCTGACTTTAAAGGGAATCCTGACCCTACATCGGATGCCGTTGCTTTAACAGCCTCTGGAATTACCTTTGGCTATTCTTTAAAAACCTCGGGAAAACGTATCGTGGATTATAGAACAACAGTAGAGGCACATTTCTACCCCAACAAATCTTGGTATGTAAAAAGTAGAGGAAATCATCATGTCTTAAGGCATGAGCAATTGCATTTTGATATTACTGAATTATATGCTAGGCAATTCAGACAGCAGCTCACCAAACTTGTGGTGAACCAAAATTTGAAAGAACAAATGAGAAGTTTACACGATTCCGTGAATAAAGCTCTGAACGAAACACAGATTCGTTATGATAAACAGACGAATCACAGTATGAATATTGAAAAACAAAAGGCCTGGGAACTATTTGTAGCGAAAGAACTGAAAGCCTTAGATCAATTTAAGTCTCATTAATTAAAAGCTCTAAAACTTCTTTAGTGTTTTAAAATTGAAACCTATCAAATAGGGTTTAAATTTGGGACTCAGAAAAAAAATCACCAATTATCATTATTTAGATTTTATACCAATGGAATTAGACGGATTAGCCCTTATAGAACTCGCACATTACAAAATGCCATTTGGTAAATATAAAAATCAATACTTATTAGATATACCAGAGCATTATTATATCTGGTATAGGCAAAAAGGATTCCCAGAAGGGAAATTAGGACGAATGATGACGCAGATGTACGACATAAAAGTGAACGGTTTAGAAGAATTGATTTACAATATTCGAAGAGATTTTAAAAAGTAAAGGTCTCGTGTAAAAAAGAGGAATAAATCATACGTTTATTCCTCTTTTTTAGGCTTACAAAGTTGTCTGTAGTTTATATCTAACTACTGTTTAAGAATTCTCAAGTTGTGTTGTCCATCCTTAGTGATAATCTTTACGATATAAGCACCGCTTTCAAGAGATGACAGGTCTAAGGATGATTTTGTAGCCTCAGTAACTTTCCAAAGTACTTCTTGACCAATAAGGTTGTATAAGTGTATAGCTTCAATAGGTGTTTTATACTCAATATTTAAAAAGTCTTTTGTAGGTGTCGGATACACAGAGAGTGCACTCGCGTCGAACTCATCAACACTAAATGCCCCAATAGTTAATGAGAAATCTATCGCTTGGCCAAAACCAGCAAAAATGCCGTAGTCTAAAATAGACATAGAAATGGCACATGGATCTTCAACGGCAACCGAGTCTGAATCTGTATAGGTTTTAGTAACCCTTATTCTAGTGGTGCCTTCAAGTGCTTCAGCGGGAACGGTAATATCAGCGGATACGGAAACCCCATCACCTCCCGTAGAATTTGAAAGTGTCCCAATAGGATAAACTTCATTACTGTCATCCAAAATACCGTTTTGATTCCAATCTATATATGCCACTATATTGGTGTCAAAAGGTCCATAAGTGTTACCTTCAACGACGATGGAATAGGTCTGACCAGATGTAATATTGATATTCGTAGACGTAAAGTCAATTAAGGCGTCACTAGTATTCGAATTCTCAATAATTGTTTCTCCGAATGTAATGGATGTAATTTCTTCAGTAGTACTACCACTGTCTAAGTCGCAATACGGGCTAGGAAATGTTTGAGCTTGCGTGCAAATACTTATTAAAGCAATTGCTAAAGTAATTTTTTTCATGAATAAGTTGGTTTTGATGATCTAACAATATAGTGAAATTATTAAATGTAAAGTATTCATTTTTAATAAAGTAAAAAAATGTGGTAGGAGGGTGTTTTTAAAATTTACGCATATTATGTGCATGAAATAATCTTGACCTCTATGATGAATGGTAAAATAGAAAAGCCCATATCATGGTCGATTAAGCCTTCCAAAGTTCTGCTTGAAAACAAACCTAAAACTATGCATTGTTTACTCGTTTTATTTTGTAAATTTGCCTGCGTTTAAAAGCGCAACATGACCACAAATCCTAAGTATATTTTTGTAACAGGCGGAGTGTCCTCTTCTCTCGGAAAAGGCATCATCGCAGCCTCTTTAGCTAAACTCTTACAAGCTCAAGGTTACAGAACGACCATTCAGAAATTAGACCCTTATATCAATATTGATCCAGGAACCTTAAATCCCTACGAACATGGTGAATGCTATGTAACCGACGATGGGGCAGAAACTGACCTTGATTTAGGGCATTACGAACGTTTTCTAAATGTTCCAACATCACAAGCAAACAACGTGACCACAGGTAGAATATACCAAAGTGTGATCGATAAAGAGCGACGTGGTGAGTTTTTAGGTAAAACGGTTCAAGTGATACCGCATATCACCGACGAAATTAAACGTAGAATTCAAATTCTAGGTAATTCTGGTGATTATGATATTGTCATCACTGAAATTGGTGGAACTGTAGGCGATATTGAGTCTTTACCGTACATCGAAGCCGTGAGACAATTAGAATGGGATTTAGGTGATCACAACACCTGTGTGATTCACTTAACCTTAGTGCCATACCTTTCAGCTGCTGGTGAATTAAAAACGAAACCAACACAGCACAGTGTAAAGACTTTAATGGAAAGTGGTGTCCAGGCAGATATTTTGGTGTGTAGAACCGAACATAAACTTAGTGCTGGAATCAAAGAAAAATTAGCGCGTTTTTGTAACGTGAAGAAAGAAGCCGTTATAGAATCTATAGATGCTTCAACAATATATGATGTTCCAAATTTAATGTTAGAAGAAGGTTTGGATAAAGTGGTCTTAAATCAGTTACAACTTAAAAGTGTTGTGCCGGATTTAAAACGATGGAATGCCTTTTTAAAACGTCATAAAAATCCTAAGAGTGAAATCACTATCGGATTAATTGGTAAGTATGTAGAACTTCAAGATTCGTATAAATCGATATTAGAAGCATTCATTCACGCCGGAGCGGAAAACGAAGTGAAGGTTCATGTAGAGCCAATTCATTCGGAGTATTTAACAGAAAGTAATATCGACTTTAAATTAGGGCATCTCGATGGTGTTTTAGTGGCTCCAGGTTTTGGTGAACGTGGTATTGAAGGAAAAATTGAAGCGGTTCGATTTGTACGTGAGCAAAACATTCCATTTTTAGGCATCTGTCTAGGAATGCAAATGGCCGTAATTGAATATGCACGAAACGTTTTAAAGCTTCAAGATGCAAATTCAATGGAAATGGATGAAAATACGCCAGATCCAGTCATCAATTTAATGGCATCACAAAAAGATGTCGTTAATAAAGGCGGAACTATGCGTTTAGGAGCATGGGAATGTAAAATTGAAAAAGATAGTATAGCATACAGT
Organism: Winogradskyella epiphytica; assembly: GCF_003217215.1. Taxonomy (GTDB): domain Bacteria; phylum Bacteroidota; class Bacteroidia; order Flavobacteriales; family Flavobacteriaceae; genus Winogradskyella; species Winogradskyella epiphytica. The sequence goes on along the minus strand of NZ_QJTD01000010.1, from coordinate 26,025 downwards.
GTATATAAATCAGATTCAATTAACGAAAGACATAGACATCGATTTGAATTCAATAACAGCTATAAAGATCAATTTGAAAATTCAGGAATGAAAGCTACGGGCATTAATCCTGAAACTGGATTAGTGGAAATTGTAGAAATTCCTGAAAATAATTGGTTTGTAGGTGTGCAGTATCATCCAGAATACAAGAGTACTGTAAAGAATCCACATCCTTTATTTGTAGCATTTGTTGCTGCAGCTCATAAATTCAAAAAGAAAAAATAATAATATTTTATGTCAGTGTGGCGTAAAATTAACTTTGGACAGTTTTTTGGTGAACCAAAAGAAGGGCTTAAATTTGTCCCGCTGAATTTGTTACAGCATTAGTTATAAACATAGATTATTAATTACTGCTCAAGTAAATCTTAAGCAATGTAAGTCGAGAGACGTAAAATAGATATGGAAGAAAAGAAATTCGACGTTAATTCTATAATAGGCTTTGTTCTCATTTTTGGGATTCTATTATACATCATGTATCAAAATCAACCGACTCCTGAAGAGCTTGAAGCACAAAAAATAGCGGAACAAGAGCAGATTGAAGCCCAGAAGAAAGCACGTAAACAAGAGGAGACTTTAGTAACCACTGCAGACGATTACGTTGCTAATATTCAAGAGTTAGATTCTACTCAAAGAGCAGAGCTTCAATCTAAAGTAGGGTCTTTTGCCTATGCAATGACATTGCCTTCAGCAAAAGAAAAGTATACTACAGTTACAACAGATGTTTACGAATTAAAATTCAACACTAAAGGAGGTCATTTAGCTGAGGTAAAACTCAGAAACTTCGTAGATTACGATTCGGTTCCTATCTATATGGTAAAGGACAACAATAGTGCTTTCAATATTTCTTTTGGTACTTCTGATAATCGTATTTTAAATACACAAGATTTTCCTTTTGAACCAACAGTATCTAAAAGTGGTGATAACACTGTAGTTTCTATGAAACTAAAAGTGTCTGAAAGAGAGTATTTAGAATACCGTTACGAGTTGAAACCAAATGATTATATGATTGATTTTTCAATTAAATCACTAGGTTTAAGTGGTGTATTTAATACTTCTCAACCCATTACTTTAGATTGGCAGCAGAAAAGTATTCGTCATTCAAAAAGTATCAGCTACGAGAATCGTTATACAAGATTAACCTATATGTATAATGATGGGAAGGTTGATAAATTATCTCAAGGTGGTGAAGATGATGAAGAACTTAAAGATGTAGATTGGATATCTTACAGGCAGCATTTCTTTAGTTCTATTTTAGTTGCTAAGGACACTCCATTTAAAAAGGCAAGTATTACATCTACAGATTTAGTTGAAGATGAAGAAATTGATACTTTATATACTAAATTGTACACGACTAAATTGCCTTTAGCCTTTAGTGGTGGTGAGATCAATAAAAATATGACCATGTATTATGGTCCAACTGATAGTAAAACTTTAAAGCAATATGATAGAGGCCTAGAAGAAAGTATTCCATTTGGATGGGGGATTTTCGGCTGGATAAACAAAGCCTTATTTATTCCTCTATTTGGATTCTTAAGTAGCTTCTTGCCATATGGTATAGCTATTATCGTAATGACGGTTTTAGTAAAAATCATGTTGTCTTTTGTGCAGTATAAGCAATTCTTATCTCAGGCGAAGATGAAAATCTTAAAGCCAGAGTTAGATGCAGTAAGAGAAAAGTACAAAGACAATAAATTAAAGGCACAACAAGAAACCATGGCTATTCAGTCTAGAGCAGGAGCAAGCCCGTTAAGCGGATGTTTACCTGGTTTGATGCAAATTCCTGTGTTCTACGCCTTATTTATGTTCTTCCCAACGGCATTTGCTTTAAGACAAAAGAGTTTCCTATGGGCAGACGATTTGAGTTCTTTTGACTCTGTATTAGATTTACCATTCCATATTCCGTTTTATGGAGATCACGTGAGTTTGTTCCCAATCTTAGCTGCTATCGCTATTTTCTTCTATATGAAAATGACCACTGGTCAGCAAATGGCTACGCAACCTACTCAAGAAGGTATGCCTGATATGCAGAAAATGATGAAGTATATGATTTACTTCTCACCTCTGTTAATGTTAATTTTCTTTAATAATTATGCTTCAGGATTAAGTTTGTATTATTTCATATCTAACTTAATTAGTATCGGAATCATGTTAGTGATTAAAAACTACATCATTGATGAAGAGAAAATATTAGCCAAAATTGAAGTCAGCAAAAAGAAGCCAAAGAAACAAAATAAGTTTCAAAGAAAGATGGCTGAAATGATGGAGCAAGCTGAGCAACAAAAGCAAGCACAGCAAAGAGGTAAAAAGAAATAAAAGTTAGTTTTTTGAGTTGTATTAATACTCGTGAATGTAATTAGAAGTTGATCAATGAAAAAACAGAGATTATTTACTGGTATTATGGTGTCGTTAATTTGTGTTATGGGCTTTTCTCAAAGTGCCGTAAATCAGTATGATGCTAACGGAAAACGACACGGGTTATGGACAAAAAACTATCATAATACAGATCAGGTACGTTATAAGGGTGTTTTTAAACATGGAAAAGAGGTCGATTCATTTAAGTATTATACCCTTTCCTCTGGTAAAAGTGTTTTAAGTGCGGTAAAAGTCTTTAGAGAAAAAGATAGCCTGGCCGATGTTTCTTTTTTCGCGTCTAATAAGAAGGTGATTAGCGAAGGGAAAATGAATGGTAAGCGATTCATTGGCGAATGGGTGTTTTATCACAAAAACTCTTCGGCTAAAATGATTGTAGAAAATTATAACGACGAAGGCTTATTACTTGGAGAGCGCTTTGTGTACTATAAAAATGGATTGCTAGCCGAATCTGCTCACTACAAAGATGGAAAACTACATGGAGAAGCCAAGTGGTTTACGGAGCAAAATAAACTTATACGTCAGTCCTATTATAAAGAAGATCAATTAGACGGCGAAACAAAGTATTATGATGCAGACGAAAATCTAACCTCCGAAGGAGAGTATACTAAAGACCGAAAATCGGGCATCTGGAAGTATTATCAAGACGGAAAAGTAGTTAGAGAAGTAGATCATACAAATCAAAAAGTAATTTCAAAAGAGCAATAGTTTACGCTATACTTTAGATAATATTTCAGAATGGCAATCTTAATACGATTGCCTTTTTTATTTTGTAATTTTGCCGGAGTTTTTCGGACTACTAAAGAGTGTGATATTGAGCTAAGTTCTAGACATGCCGACAATCCATCTGATTTACATTTGATTTCATAATAATATGTTTGTCACTTCGAGTGGTTTTCGAGGGACGAGGAAACTGTATCGAGAAGTCAGGTTTTCTAACTAATTTTAATTCATGAAAACATATTACGTTTACATATTGGAGTGCAGCGATAAAAGTTATTATACAGGATTTACATCAAAACTAGAAGCAAGAATACGAGATCATCAAATTGGTACTTATTTGGATTGTTATACCTATAGTAGAAGACCTGTTAGTTTAGTTTTTTATGCCATGTTTACAGATCCGAATCAGGCCATTTCTACTGAAAAACAAATTAAGAAATGGTCACGAGCAAAGAAGGAAGCTTTGATAAATAATGAGTTTGAGAAACTGCCTAATCTTTCTAAGAAAAAGTTTAATTAGTTCTCAATACTTTTTTTGTTTCGCTCCACTTCACAAAAAACACTCGAACTGACATCATGTTTCAATTTATGACTATTTTTGCACGTTAGAAAGGTTCGTGGTACAATTATATCTAAAAATCACTTATAACCGATAAATAAAATATTAAAGTAAATAACTATGAAACGTGTCATTGTAGGACTTTCCGGAGGAGTAGATTCGAGTGTTACAGCCTATCTTTTAAAAGAGCAGGGCTATGAGGTGATCGGTCTGTTTATGAAAAACTGGCACGATGACTCTGTGACTATTTCAGATGAATGTCCTTGGTTAGAGGATAGTAATGACGCCATGCTCGTGGCAGATAAATTGGGTATTCCTTTTCAAACTGTAGACTTAAGTGAGCAGTATAAAGAGCGTATTGTAGACTATATGTTTAATGAATACGAAAAAGGACGTACACCGAATCCTGATGTTTTATGTAATCGCGAGATTAAATTTGATGTCTTTATGGACATCGCTATGGAACTCGGAGCAGACTACGTAGCTACGGGGCATTATTGCCGAAAAACAACTATAGAAAAAGACGGCAAAGAAATTCATCAATTATTAGCGGGAGCCGATAAAAATAAAGACCAATCTTACTTTTTATGTCAGTTGTCTCAAGCACAATTGGCGAAAGCATTATTTCCGATAGGCGAATTACAGAAATCGGAAGTAAGAGAAATAGCAAAAGCCCAAGATTTAATTACGGCTGAAAAGAAAGACTCTCAAGGTTTATGTTTTATTGGCAAAGTTCGATTACCGGAGTTTTTACAACAACAATTAAAACCTAAAGAAGGGGTCATTGTTGAGGTTGATGACTCTTTCGAAACCTATAGCCAAGCGATACCTAAGTTTGATTCTAAAGAATCTGAACTTGAGTTTCTTTCAAAGAAGCCTGTCTACAATAAATCCGATGGAAAAGTTGTAGGAAAACATCAAGGAGCGCATTATTTTACAAAGGGACAGAGAAAAGGTTTAGGTGTTGGCGGAACGGTTGAACCCTTGTTTGTGATTGAAACCGACGTGAATGAAAACGTAATCTATACAGGCCAAGGAAAACAACATCCAGGATTGTATAGAAATGTATTATTCGTTTCTAACGACGAATTACATTGGGTTCGTGAGGATCTAGCCTTGAAAGATGGGGAAACTATGGAGGTTTCAGCAAGAATTCGCTATAGACAACCCCTAGACAAAGCTATTCTTCATAAAGTGGAGTCAGGTATGTACGTTGAATTTGAAAACAAACAATCTGCCATTACCGAAGGACAATTTGTAGCCTGGTATTTGAGAGATGAATTGCTAGGTTCGGGAGTAATTTCTTAAATTGCCAATTAGATTATGGTCTTATCATAAGTTGGACGTCTTTTGATGTTCTAACTGATGAGCTATGTCTTTATTTTACAACAATTTCATAAATAGTATAGCACAATGGCAAATAGAATTACATCACTTTTCAATATAAAACATCCCATCATTCAAGCAGGTATGATATGGAATAGCGGTTGGAGATTAGCTTCAGCAGCGAGTAATTCAGGGATTTTAGGATTAATAGGCGCAGGCTCAATGTATCCCGATGTTCTTCGAGAGCATATTCAAAAATGTAAAGCAGCTACAGACCATCCTTTTGGGGTTAACGTTCCTATGTTATATCCAAATATTGAAGAAATCATGGATATCATTGTTGAAGAAGGTGTGAAAATTGTCTTTACTTCAGCAGGAAATCCGAAAACCTGGACTAAATGGTTACAGGACAGAGGAATTACAGTAGTTCATGTGGTAAGTAGCGTAAAGTTTGCCTTAAAAGCACAGGAGGCAGGAGTAGATGCTGTTGTGGCTGAAGGATTCGAAGCTGGAGGACATAACGGAAGAGATGAAACAACCACCTTGACTTTAATACCTATGGTTAAGGAACAAATTAAGATTCCATTAATCGCGGCAGGTGGAATTGCCACAGGAAAAGCCATGTTAGCCTGTATGGTCTTGGGAGCCGATGGCGTTCAGGTGGGAAGTCGATTTGTTGCTAGTGAAGAATCTTCTGCACATGAGGCTTTTAAACAAGTTGTCGTGGATGCTAAAGAAGGTGATACACAATTAACTTTAAAGGAATTAGCTCCAGTCCGACTGATAAAGAATAAATTCTTTAACGAAATTCAAGAGCTTTACAAAACCGCACCAACTCCAGAGCAGCTTAAAGAACTCTTAGGTAGAGCAAGAGCTAAACGTGGCATGTTTGAAGGTGATTTAGAGGATGGCGAATTAGAAATCGGTCAAATTGCTGGGCTAATTCATGATGTAAAACCTGTTGCAGAAATTGTTGCGGATATGGTTATAGAGTTTGAAGAAGCGAAACAGAATGTGCAAGCCTTATAAGATTTCTTGGCTTTAGCGATAAGTTCCATCGTGAACTAATGGATTTGAATTGAAAGATTGTCGCTGCGTTTAACAAATAATTGAAGAAACGCCTAAGTTATATCATAATGTTTAACTTCGTTGAAGGTTTGCATTACATCACTAATGAAGGTGATAAACATGATAAACTTAATGTATTATGAAGTTAAATTTATTGTCTTGTGATGCTCAAAGGCCGGATAAAAGAGCGATAGCCAATTGTATGGTCGAAATTTCGAACACTATGAGCAATTCTTTTGCAAACGAACTTACCGATATACTTGTAGAAGGTGATGCTGTTGATATTGAAGTCAATGATAAAAACTCAGGTTCGGCACTAAGAGCTTTACGAAAACTTAGTATAGACTACGAAATAGTAGAATAAGCCCTCAAACAAAATTCATTATCTTAATTTTGTAGTTGTCCATTAAATTATCACAACATGAAAAAAATCCTAATCTTATATATGTCTTTACTAGGTTTATATGCTTGTGACAATACGGTAAAAGATGAAGATTATCAAGACCCAAAAAAAGTCAATTGGAGCGAAAGGGTGGCTCAGGTTTCGGCATCAGATTCTTTAGTACAAGGACAGTCGTACATATCCATTTACTCTCAAATCTATAGTTTTTCTCACCACAAAACTTATAATCTTACGGCAATGGCTAGCTTGCGAAATACAAGTATGCACGATACGATTTATTTGAGTAAAGCCGATTACTACGATACCCACGGTACGCTTTTAAAAAGTTATATCAAGACAACCGTGTATTTAGCACCTTTAGAAACTGTAGAAATTGTTATCAACGAAACGGATATTTCAGGCGGTACAGGATCTAACTTTTTATTCGACTGGCAAACGCCTCAAAATTGTCCTGAACCTATTTTTGAAGGTGTAATGACATCAACAGCAGGCCAACAAGGTTTGTCTTTTACAACCCAATCCAAGCGATTGCATTAGAAACTTTACCCTTATTACTTCACTTTAGCTTAAAGCTTATCTCTTAAATATTTCACAATAATTTACCAATTATTTCAGTTTTAAAACTAATCGGAAGTGTTACTTTTGCGCCATGATTTTAAGTAACTACACAAAGGAATTTAAATATAACCTCAAACTTGCATCACCAGTGATGTTGGGTATGCTTGGTCATACCTTTGTTAGTTTTATAGATAACATCATGGTGGGGCAATTGGGTGCCGCAGAATTAGCTGCAGTGTCTTTAGGAAATAGTTTTATTTTCATTGCCATGTCACTAGGGATTGGTTTTTCTACAGCCATAACGCCATTAGTGGCTGAAGCTGATACAGAAGGTAATTTCGAAAAGGGAAAATCGGTTTTTAAACATGGTCTATTTCTTTGTACCCTTCTAGGACTCGTGCTTTTTACCATACTCTTGTTTGCTAAACCTTTAATGTACATAATGGATCAGCCTGCGGAAGTCGTTGATTTAGCTATTCCATATCTAGATTTAGTAGCATTTTCCTTAGTACCATTAATTGTTTTTCAAGCATTAAAACAGTTTAGTGATGGTTTGTCCCTAACTAAATACCCAATGTTTGCTACTATTGTAGCGAATGTACTTAATGTGGTGATTAACTATTTACTCATCTTTGGTAAGTTTGGTTTTCCTGAAATGGGTATTGTTGGAGCAGCCGTTGGAACTTTAGTTTCTCGATTTGTAATGGTCGCCTATCTCTGGTGGTTATTAGCCAAACGTGAAAAATCAAAAGCGTATGTGACCAATATTAAATTCTTTCAATTAAGTAAACAACCTATTCGAAAGTTGACGAATTTGGGAATGCCAAGTGCCATGCAAATGTTTTTTGAAGTTGGTATTTTTACGGCCGCAGTTTGGTTAAGTGGAACCTTAGGAGCTAATGCTCAAGCCGCCAATCAAATTGCATTAAACTTATCATCTATGACCTTTATGGTGGCAACAGGATTAAGTGTTGCTGCAATGATTAGAGTGGGTAACCAAAAAGGTTTAAAAGATTATATATCCTTAAAACGTATTGCAGAATCTATATTTTTAGTCGGTTTTATTTTTGCAGTGACTTTCGCACTGTTTTTCGTTGTCTTTCATCAGTTCCTACCAGAATTGTATGTGGACTTAGATGATCCTGTAAATGCTTTAGACACCAGAGAAGTGGTTGGTATAGCATCGACTTTATTATTAGCAGCTGCTGTTTTCCAAATTACCGATAGTCTTCAAGTCATTGCTCTAGGTGCTTTACGTGGTTTGCAAGATGTGAAGATTCCAACCTTGATCACATTCATTTCGTATTGGGTGGTTGGATTTCCTATTAGTTATTATTTAGGAAGAGAAGAGGTGTATGGAAGTTTAGGTATTTGGGTTGGTTTAATTGCTGGGCTTAGTGTAGCTGCAATATTACTGTTTATAAGATTCAACCTTCTTACTAAGAAACTCATTATGAAAAACAGTTTAAATACTAATAGTTAGAGAACTCAATTTCATTTACTATTTTTGCTGACATAATAATTAAAATCATAAGCGCTGAAAGTTCTAAACAAGTTTCATGCTTATCACCTTTAACTCATCAAATGGAATTACCAAAATTCATCTTAGGCGATAATACAGATTATCCAAACGCTATTTTTATTATTCATACCGAATTCCCTCGCTTTGTAATTAACCTTGAAAATGATGAGGTAGAGTTTTTTGAAGAATTCGACCAGCATGATGAAAAGGAATTAGAAACTGAAATGGAAAACTACATTCAGCAAGCGACCGATTTTTACGATAGAGAAATAGCGAGATACGAAGATTAATGCTAGATCAACTTTTAGAGTACGATAAGGAGCTTTTTTTATACCTCAATAATTGGGGTTCGGAGACTTGGGATAAGCTTTGGTTGATTATCACCTACAAGTTTTCTTCAATTCCTATTTACGCGACTTTACTTTATTTAATCTATAAAAAGTTTGGTTGGAAAGCTTTATTAATGATGGTCTTTGTTATCGCAGCCATGATTACATTTACCGATCAAATTACAAATATTTTTAAAGATACATTTCAACGTCCAAGACCCTGCAGAGCAGAAGGTATTATGGATTTAACGCGTTTTGTCGCGCCGCGTTGTGGGAAGTATGGGTTTTTCTCCGGACATGCCTCTAACTCTATGTCAACCGCTGTTTTTGCAGGACTCTTGTTAAGACCATACTTCAAAAATTTAATCTATCTTATGTTGATTTGGAGTATAGTTGTAGCCTATAGTCGTATTTATGTTGGCGTGCATTATCCTTTAGATATTGTATGCGGATTAACTTTTGGTGCAGTAACGGGCTACGGATTCTATAAGCTTAATAAGTACCTTTTGAATAAATTTATTTCCGAGTAAGTTTATATAGCTGATTCACTAATCTTTTATTATACCCGTTTTTAGAGAAGTTTAAATCGTAGGTTGCTTCAAACTCTATAGTGTAAAGATGAGATAATGCTTCAATATCTTCAGGATTCGTCGAAGTTGTTAATAATCTAAATTCCTTTTCCTCAGGAACAATAAAACCTTCTTCCGTCTTTAAATTAGGGATTTTATCGCCATAATTATAAATGGTTTCTGGTGCCACATAATCTAAATGGTATAGTGGAATTGCATCAGCATTTATTTCGGAAATTGGCTTATAGGTCGGGTGTGCTTGGACTTTAGCCAAGGGTAAGGCCAAGAACCCAATACTGAGCATAAAGGCGATTAGAAGATAGAATGCCACCTTAATGTTCTTGGCTCTCAGGTTTTTAAAAATGAAAATTCCAATGAGTATTAGAACGATACTCGTAACTACAAATCGAACTAATGCAAAACCAGATAATGAAGGTATTAAGAAGAATCCTGTAACCCAAAATAACAGAGCTAAAAGTCCTATTAACCCAAAATGAAAGTATATAGGTAAGGTTCCTCTTTTAGACTTTAAATTTTTGAATTCACGAATGATATAGTCGATATAAAACCCAATATTAAAGGCCAACGGAATTAATACAGGCATTAAATAACGTGACTTCTTTTCAGGAATAATAGACAGTAAAATTACAGCGATTATTGTCCAAAAAAAGCTGAAGCGATACGCTTTTAAATGAATCACCCTCGATTTTAAATAGGGGTAAAGTAAGCTAATAAAAGCGGGTATTGTCCAAAGTCCACTTTGAACAAAGAAACTCCAATAATAGTAAAAAGGTCTAACGTTATAACTGCTCCAATTCGAAGTTTCACGCGTAGCAATCGCATTGAAAGTTTCAGGATCTGCAAGTCTAACATGCATATACCACCATCCACCTAAAACTATTCCAAAAATGAGAAGGCTCAACAGTTTTAAAAAATGAAGAACGCCCCCTTTATATTTAAAAGCGATGCCATAAGCAAACAGAAATGGCAAGAACAGTGCATAAAGTGAAACGGGGCCTTTAGATAATACAGAACCGGCTATAAATAACACGAATAATAAACTATGTACAATTGAAGTAGATTCGCTTTTCAACATTAAAAACAATTGAAATAAAGCCAACAACATAAATCCATGAGCGTAGATATCCCAAGGGGCTTCAATAGTAATACCTATGATATAAAAGGAAGTCAGTGCTATAAAACCATTAATAACACTATGAGATGTTCTGAGTTCCAATTCTTTCGATAATAGATAGACAGAAATACCAATGCTCGCTAAAAACAATAAGGCAGGTAATCGCAGTGCGAGAACAGATGAAATTCCAAACATATAACCAAAGGCTGCCGTCAACCAGGTTGGCAAGGGAGGTTTTTCGTATCGAGCTTCGCCATTCATTGTCGTTAAAATCCAATTATTATCCGTGAGCATTTCCCTTGCCGAAATAAAGTTTCGAGCTTCCATAATGCTTACAGGAATGGCATCAATGGTAAAGCCAAGCATCATAATTACAAATAATAACAGGCTTATAACCGGATATTTTTCAATGTATTTAATCATCAGATTTTCTAATTAAATAGGCGTTACGAGCATAAATGACTAACCCAAATAAATGACCAACAAACAATACCGGATCTTCTCTTATAATGGCATAGCTTAAAATTAAACCTGCCCCAATTAAACTCAGTATCCAAAATCCTAATGGTAATGTCGATTCTTTAAGACGTTCAGAATATATCCACTGATAAACAAAACGCAAAGTGAAAACCACCTGAGCTATAATGCCTAAAACTAATAACCAAAGAGGAATAGTTTCTTTATTAAACAGAAGATCTAAGTCTATTTTATTGTTGTTATAATAAAACACCACAATAAAAACAGGTACTATAATTAATAAGTATTGAACCACTTTTGGGAATTTTTTCCACTGGTCTTGAAGCTGTAAATTTCGGATATAAATGTAGTAAGTTAAGCTCTGTCCTAACATGATTGAAAAATCCAATCTTAAATAGCCGTAAATAAATAACAGAAACGATGCGACTAAGCTCAAAGTCCAAAATGTGGTGGGTGTAATTACCTTTCCTTGTTTTTCTGAGGTAATCCATTGGATGATTAGCCGAGAAGAAAATAAAATCTGAGCTAAAAATCCTATGCTGTAAATAATCCAGTCTTTCAAATTGTATAATTTATTTGCTAGATTTTTCTACCTCGTAATTAATGTATTTCTTCTTCATCCATAAATAGGCGAAGCAATCCATTAATGGTCCGAAAAGCCGATTCCATAGTCCAAAATTTGCGGTTCCTGCCATTCTTGGAAAATGCTGTACAGGCACTTGTATAATTCTACCCTTTTGCAATAAAATCATAGCAGGTAAAAAGCGATGCAAGCCTTTAAACATGGGGATGCGTTTAGCGTAGTCTGTTTTAATGACTTTAAGCGGGCAACCCGTATCGTCCATGCCATCATGTGTAAAGGTGCGTCTAATGCCGTTAGCGATTTTAGACGACATGTTTTTAACAAAAGAATCTTTTCGATTAGAACGAACGCCAGTCACTAATTCATGTGTATCAATATGATCTAACAGAATATTAAAATCTTCTGGTGTGGTTTGCAAGTCGGAATCTATATAACCAACCAATTCTGAATCGACATAATCAAAGCCAGCTTTAATAGCTGCACTTAACCCTCGGTTTTGTTTAAAGGAGATATAATTAAAAGCCTCGTTACGTTCGCAAATAGCTTCAATTAACGCTTGACTATTATCACTAGAACCATCGTTAACAAAGAGAACAGACGAGGTTACCTTTGCTATTTTAAGATAGTTCGAAAGTTCGGTTTCTACACGTTCTAAATTGTCCTCTTCATTATAAACCGGAACTATGATGGTAAACTTATATGTCATGCGCTAAAGGTCTTAGTCGGTACAAAAATATTGTTTTTTTATATCAGAACGAAGGTCTTGTGATTTAAAAGTAGAATCTTGAAAATGTAAGGTAAAACTGAAGCGCATCTACTGAAGTGAAAGTAAATATTCTGCCGCTGCAAAAGGAGTTGTCTTTCCTGCCTCCACCAACATGATTTGAGCTTTTAATTCGACTTTGATGTTTTCTGAATTGTAGAAATTAGATTTTAAGCGTTCCTCTATAGTTTGAAGCAGCCAAAATTTATTCTGATTGTTCCTATGGCTATCGAAGAAACCATTATCCGAAGTGGTTGTCGTATAGTTTTCAATCATTTCCCATACTTCAGAAATCCCTTCGCGTTTAAGACCACTACATAAAGACACTTTAGGTGACCAGCCCGAAGCTTTTGCTGGGTATAGATGCAATGCTCTGTTAAATTCTACCTTAGCAGTCTTGGCAGCTTTGATGTTTTCACCATCAGCTTTATTAATAACAATAGCATCGGCCATTTCAATAATCCCGCGTTTTATGCCTTGGAGTTCGTCTCCTGCACCTGCTAATTTCAGCAATAAAAAGAAGTCCACCATACTATGTACAGCAGTTTCACTTTGGCCAACACCAACGGTTTCAATAATAACAGTGTCAAATCCTGCTGCTTCACATAGAATTATGGTTTCTCGCGTTTTCCTCGCGACACCACCTAATGAATCACCTGATGGCGATGGTCTAATAAAAGCATTCTTATCTTTTACTAAATCTTCCATACGGGTTTTATCACCTAATATAGAGCCTCTACTTAAGGTACTACTAGGATCAACGGCTAACACGGCAACTTTCTTTCCCAATGAGGTTAAATGCAGTCCAAAGGCTTCAATAAAGGTGCTTTTACCTACTCCAGGAACTCCTGTAATACCAATTCGTATCGATGTATTCGCGTGAGGTAAACAGGCGTTGATGATTTCATTCGCTTTTTGAGAATGGGCAGGATTGGTACTTTCAATTAAAGTAATGGCTCTGCTTAAAGCCGTTATATTTCCGGAAGTAATTCCAGAAACTAAGTCCTGAGTCGAAGGTTGTTTTCTTCGTCTGGCTTTAAAGATTTCGGCAGCATTAGAACTTAAACTATCTGGAGATTCAACGCCATCTTGTTCCTGTAATGCCGATTTATATGTTTTATCTTTCTTTGCCACAAGCAACGATCAACTTACGATTTAGAATTAGGGTGAACTTCTAAAGGCACTTCAATTAAGATATTATCCCATGCCATAGTGAGTTTCAGGTGTCCTGTCTTATTGTCAAAGGCAATAGTAAATTTTTCTACCACCACATCTAATTCTTCACTTGGAACTTCCAACACAAGGGCATCATAATTGGGGTCCCACATAGGTTCCATTTTTTCATTAACACCCCATTCGTATTGTTTGGAGTTGAACATCACTTTCCATTTCTCTTCATTTGGTACTGTCCAAATCGTGTATTTCCCTTTTTTTAATCGCATGCCATCGATTAATAGGTCTTTATTGGTTTCAAATGTTGTAGCCTCATTCGCTCCGGTTCGCCATACTTTATTAAAGGGTACGAGTGCACCAAAAACTTCACGGTCGCGCTTAGATGGTCTGTTATACTCCACTTTTAATTCTAGGTCGTTGAGTGATATTTGTGCAGAATCCTTTGGACTCAAACGTGGGGAAAATATATTTTCAACAAATACAGAATATAAAAGTAAGCCTATAGCCAAAATAGACAGGATAATAAGGAGGCGTTTTAACATAGTGGTTAATCTTAAATAGATTTAGTTTTTAATTGAAAATTTCGATGTTCGATTTTCACGATTTAAAGATAATTCAATTCCCTAACTTTTTAGAAGCAAACGATGAAATTTAAGTAATTCTTATAATTTAAAATATTTTTATCAATTTATGGAGTACCTATGTATTAAAACAGAATAGATAGGTTATACCTCTAGTTATACGATTAAAGTTCGAAAATTGACGGTAGTTAATAAAAGATAGTTTGTGATGAAGAAAGATAAGTTACAGCGTATTGTTTCTTATTTTTAGTAAAAAATAGTTATGAGCTGTACCAGATTTGAAGCTTTTTTAAAAACTCTGAAGCCTTTTCCGCTCTTAGGTGAAAACCTAAAGTCTGAAGAGTATATATCCATCGATTTATCTGTTGATAATATAGAGTTAAATGAGATTAATATTGCTTCCTCTGACGATTTAGAACTTTATATATTTAGGAATATGAAGGCGAAAAAGGCTAAGGTTGCCTTTGGAGGCTATCTTGAGAAAAGAGGAATCTATCAGCGTAGTGATTATTTTACGAAAGAACATCCTGAGGACCAACGACATATTCATTTAGGTGTCGACCTATGGGCTGTAGCAGGTTCTTCTATATATTCACCATTACAAGGTGTTATTCATAGTTTTAAAAATAATACTAACTATGGAGATTACGGGCCGACTATAATTTTGAAGCATGATGTTAATAACCAATCATTTTATACATTGTATGGACATTTAAGCCTAGAATCTATTGCAAATTTGAAGGTTGGAAGCGAGGTGAAACCAGGTCAACAATTAGCTACTCTTGGAACTTCAGAAGTTAATGGTGATTACCCACCTCATTTACACTTTCAAATCATTAAAGACCTTCAAGATAATTATGGCGATTATCCCGGCGTATGCTCCGATAAAGATCTAGGTTTTTATAGAGAGAATTGTCCTGATCCTAAGGCTCTAATCGGTTTGAAAGTACTGACTTAAAATGCCATTGAATTTTCTTCGATAACATTTTGTTCTGAATCTAAATTTAAGAGATATCTTCTGTCTTCTTTATTTGTCGAGAACCTAATTGATGTCCTAAATAGAATCCAATAAGCGCTAATACTCCATCTGAAAGTGTAAACCAAAGCTCTTTAGGGAGCGTAATAATATTAAAAAATGTGGCGGCCAGCATTAAAACACCAACAATATAACTTGGAATTAAACTCGTTTTAGAAATTTTAGCAGCAACAAACATACCTGCTACAATTCCAAAAAAATGTGCTAATACTACAAAAACTTTAGCCCCTGTTGGAATCAGATGCATATTCTTGCTAAGCCAATCTAAATTCAACGGATCTGCACCTATAGGTAAAGGAAATAGGTTTTGACCTATTAGAGATTCAAAAATATAAACGGTGGCAGAGGCGACAATAAAACCAATAATTGTAGCTAATATATTTCTAATCATGTGATATGGTTGCTTAAGCTAAGCAAGGTAATAAAATAGAAGTGCAGATTTGTAGATTCTGATATTATTTTTTTGCACCATTACAATGCGTGAATAAAGTATGTTTTACAGTCGATTATATCTACAAGGAATCTTGATTTACGATATCGAAATAATAAAATGTATGGCGTCATATTCGTCTATTTCTCTGTTTGATGTTTATCTTTGAGTAAATGGACAGCTGAAGTATAAAAACGTCTAAACCGATGCAATCGAAATAATTTATACTCCTGTTTAGTTATCATTCCTATAAATAAATACTATGAATCACGCTTTATTATTAGAAGCTATAAAGAATCAAAAACAAGACATTAAGGTGTCGATAACCTTAAAGAAAGAATCCCAAAGGTTTACGCAGTTATTATTTAATGCTTTATTTGATGAGGGCACAGATGCTGAACAAGCATTAGTAGAACTGGAAGTCTTATTTACAAAGATTAGAGATTTGGCTTGTCCACATATTGTTGGGAAGCCTTGCAAAAGATGGGAGGACTTTACAAAAGTGATCCCTGATTTATTCTGCAGTTTGAAAAAAGATGCTACAACGATTTACAATAATGATCCAGCGGCACATTCCATAGAGGAAGTCTATTTAGCCTATCCAGGTTTCTTTGCCATCGCAATTTATAGAATGGCTCGTGTGTTTTATAGCTTAAGTTTACCACTTATTCCACGACTTATGACCGAGTATGCGCACCAATTAACAGGAATTGATATTCATCCTGGTGCTCAGATTGGAGATGACTTTTTTATCGATCACGGCACAGGAATCGTTATTGGAGAAACGACAATTATTCATGATAATGTAAAAATTTATCAAGGGGTAACTTTAGGCGCGCTCAAAGTGGAAAAAGAACTTGAGAATACAAAGCGCCACCCAACTATTGAAAAGAATGTGGTGATTTATGCTAATGCGACTATTTTAGGTGGTAAAACGGTCATAGGTGAGAATAGTATTATTGGAGGAAATACATGGTTAACTCATCCTGTGGCAAAAGACTCTATAGTTTTGCATAACCCCGATGTACAAGTAATTAGAAAAACAGAGCGTTAAAATGAATAAAACAATAATTGATCAAATAGGAAATACACCATTAGTGAAATCGATGGTATTGAATACAAATCCTAATGTGAGTTTGTATTTTAAGTTAGAAGGCGACAATCCAGGTGGAAGCGTAAAGGATAGAGCCGCCTATAATATGATAAAAACAGCACTTGATACGAGACAGATAGATAAAAATTCCAAACTGATCGAAGCAACTAGCGGAAATACAGGAATAGCATTGGCGATGATTGCTGGAATATTTAAACTCGACATCGAACTAGTGATGCCTGAAAGTGCTACTAAAGAGCGTGTTCAAACCATGAAAGCTTATGGGGCTAAAGTAACCTTGCATCCAGATGGGATTGAAGGTGCTCGTGATTATGCGGAATCAAAAGTTGAACATGAAGGCTACTTTTCATTCAACCAATTCGCTAATGACAATAATTGGAAGGCACATTACAAATCTACAGGGCCTGAAATATGGAGAGATACTAATGGCGAAATAACACATTTTGTATCTTCTATGGGAACGACAGGAACCATTATGGGAACATCAACCTATTTGAAAGAACAAAATAAGAACGTTCAAATTGTAGGGGTGCAGCCTACAGACGATTCTAATATTCCTGGCATACGAAAATGGCCTGAAGCCTATTTGCCAAAAATCTTTGATGCTTCAAAGGTCGATAGAATTCTAGAGGTGAGTCGGGATGAAGCCGTGGCAATGACTAGAAGATTAGCAAAAGACGAAGGCATTTTAGCGGGAATGAGTAGTGGTGGCGCTACAGCTGCAGCTTTGAAACTGGTTAATGAATTAGACAGCGGCATTGTTGTTAGTATTATTTGCGATCGCGGTGATCGTTATCTGTCTTCTGATTTGTTTGAATAAAGAAGTATAAAAACTGATGAGTATATGTGTCTCTTGATATGTGAGAAATACTTTCAAAATATTAAAAATACAGTATGTTTTATAAATGTTAGATGATGTCTTATTGAAAATGATTAACTTATAGTAGTTTAATCAAAGTCAGTTGTATCATGGGCTATATTAAAACACTGAATAAATGGGCTAATGCGCACACGTATTATCCTCTTGATCTCTTACGAATCGCTTTAGGCGTATTTTTGTTCTATAAAGGCATTTTCTTTATGTCGAATATTCACCTATTAATAGATTTATATGAGCCGATTAACTCCTTAGCAGGTGATATAATGTTAGTGCATTATGTGGCACCCGCTCATTTTATTGGAGGTTGTTTAATTGTTTTCGGGCTATTAACACGTTGGGCTATTATAGCTCAACTACCAATTCTAATTGGAGCGGTTTTAATAAATTTCATAGGTGTGATGAATCCAACAAACCTATTGTTGTCATCAACCGTGTTGTTTTTATGTGTTTTCTTTTTATTCTATGGATCTGGTAGACATTCGGTAGATAAATATTTGAAAATGCAGCAGTAAGCAGGAGGTGAAGAATCAAAAAGCTGTGCATTAATTTTTCGATATTCTAATTGGAATAATCGAGAGGCACCACCTTATGTATCGTTTTATGAGGCCTGCCGCGTATAAATATGCTTAATCGGAATACAAAATCATCTTTTAATTAATGGTCTAAATGAAATTTCTTAGTTTTCGAAATATTCAATGGGGTTGAGATAAAACATCTTCATCCAACCTTGCCTATCTGAATCCATTCTCCAAACGTAAGGAAGCATGCTTATGATAGAGTAGTGGAGATGAGGTGGTTTACCTGCACCGTTTCCCGTAGAACCCACCGTTCCTATGCTTGTGTTTTTATTGACAAAGGATAAAGATGACGATTTTAATTCATGGAGATGTGCGTAATAATGTAATCTCCATTTAGGACCTAGTACCACAATAATATTGCCACCAACAGGAATTTTACCAGCATATAATACCATGCCAATGGTAGAAGCTTTAATATCGGTTCCCTTTTTAGCAAACACATCAACCCCTTTGTGCGTAATAGATTTTCCCCAAGGGTAATACCAAAAAGATTCAGAATTGTAATCGGACTGGCTTGCACCTGTAACAGGCATCTGTAAGTTTTGAGGAATTAATAATCCAATGATGACAATAGCTAATAATCCGATGAGGATCTTTTTACGAGTTTTCAATAGTGTTAATTTAAGAAACTATAAATTTATGAAACTGTTTGTAAAGTAGAGATTTTAGTTGGTAGATGGTAGTTTTTAGTGATTATATGGAGAGACACGCAGAAGCTATTAGAAATTAGACGGCTGGAAGCTAGAAGTTGGATGTTGGAAGCTGGAAGCTAGAAACTAACATAAATGACTAAAATCGATTCACTTTTCACACTCACTGACTCACTATCTCACTGACTCACTAACTAACCCCTAATCCCTTACACCTCACCACCGTCAGTTCGAGAGTTTCGAGTGCGCGAGAAAAGTATCGAGAACTAATGGAGCTAAGAAGTTATTCCACAGAGACACACAGTGAGAACACAGAGAAGACACAAAGCCCCTCAAACAATCACCAACCCAAGCAAATAATAAAGTCCCCAATTTCGACAGGGTCGAAAGCTCAATTTGCAGAA
>NZ_QJTD01000010.1:519-6442 GCF_003217215.1 Winogradskyella epiphytica | reverse complement strand
TGTTAGTTACAAAAAGACGAACGTTCCACTCTGTCAGTTCGAGTGTTTCGAGTTTTTGAGAAATGTGTCGAGAACTAATGGAACTAAGAAGTTATTCCACAGAGACTCGCAGAGAGAACACAAAGTTTCACAGAGAAATTAATAGAAAGTTTAGAATTTAGACTAACAACACTTCACTTTTAACTTTTCACCTTTCACTTTTCACTCCCATTCCCTAATCCCTAATCCACTAATCTCTAATACCACACTACCGTCAGTTCGAGTGTTTCGAGTGCGCGAGAAAAGTATCGAGAACTAATGGAACTAAGAAATTATTCCACAGAGATAACACAGAGAAGACACAAAGCCCTCAAACAATCACCAACCCAAGCAAAAAAGAAAGTCCCCAATTTCGACAGGGTCGAAAGCTCAATTTGCAGAAATAAAGAGCGAAGAAACGGAACTGCGAAGTGGAGCTTCAAGCATGTAGTTTCGAAAGCGAATGGTGCGAATACCTTAAAAAAATATAAGCGACATGAGTAATTTCCTCAAATTGATATGATTTTTTGGTTCGTTTTGCATCAAGGCAAAATGAACGTAGTGAATGCATGTCAGACCTAGTGTTACGAGTAAGCGAAAAATGTATCGAGGACTACTGGAATTAAGCTAATACACGGAGACTCGCAGAGAGAACACCAAGTTTCACAGAGAAATTAATAGAAAGTTTAGGATTTAGACTAATAACGCTTCACTTTTAACTATTCACACCAACTCACTAACTCACTAACTCACTAACTCACTAACTCACTAACTCACTAACTCACTAACTCACTGATTCACTGATTCACTGACTCACTCACTCACCAACTACTAATCCTGTTCCTTATTCAACTTCCTAAGCTTTCTATTACTCAGTCTGAACTTCACTTTAATATTTTTATTCTTTTCCTTTTTCGCCGTTTTATCTTGTTTGAGTTGCAGGTAAAATTTAGAACCTGCATCGGCAAAAGTTGTTTTATCAGGTAAAGTAAGTCCGTCGTTGCTTTTAAGGTTGCTCCATGGTAAGGATAACCATATATTCATGTATTCATCAAATTTTAAACGACCTTCAACAAATACATGTAATGCTGTAGATTGAATTTCGGTTCTCGGAATTATAAGTTCCCCATTCTTAATTTCAAATGTTTGAACAATGGGTTGAAAGCGTAGTTCCTTAAATCGTTCGTCCTTCATCAAGGTCGAATTCTCCATAATTGGCTTATAATCAAATAGTTCTAAATCTGATAATTCGATGTTTATGACACCATTCAAGGAATTCATATTCAACCTGCCTTCATTATTAACATTTCCGGAGGCTTTGATCGTATAATTAAGATTACCGGCAATTTTCTCTGCATTTCGCAAGTCTTCATCATTGAAATAATTTAACCGAGATGCTAACTCGTAGAGGTCAATATTATTGGCATTTATATTTATATTCACCGGAATATTCTGGTCATTGCTCATTCCAAAATCCACATCAAATTCTAACGAACCTCCATAAAAATTGAAATGGGTATCCCGGATTTTAAGACTGTCTGAGGTATTAAATAAAAGATTCAAACCAAAATCAGTTAAATCCAAATTCTTATGTTTTAGACTGTCTATAGTTATACTCGCCGTTGGATAGAACGATTTGTTGATATTCACTAATGATGATTTAAATTTTTGCAAGTCAAATTCTTCACCCTTCTTTTCCGATGTTCTTCTTTTCGAAGATGCTATTCTTATGAATTCTTTGAGGTCTGCGGAATCTAAATAAGGCGAGTAAATTGAAAAATTAGAACTGTGGTTCGTGGTGCTTTCGAGGTTATTTATAAAATCAGAAAAATGATCAATAGATCCTGAGAAAAATATAGAACTTTTTCCAGGTAAATCGACATCTAAGGTGGTTAAGGTGGCGACATTATCAGCAATCCTAATATGCATACTATCCACAGGTATTTGAAGGGCAGCCGCATTATAATCTACCAAGGTGTTGCTGATTTTTAAATCTCCAAAGCCTTGGGAATGCAAAACTTTTAAATTTTGAGCTTGAGCTTTATACTGTCCATGGAACTCAAAATCACCGGATTGGAAGATGAAGTTTTTGGTCTTTAAATAATCGTTTAAGTTTTTAGATTTACCTTTTATACTAATTAAAAAGTTTAAATCGAAAGGGTTATTGTTTAAGGAATCTAAGGCGCTTGTATGGGCATTTATTTGACCGTTTATGTTTGCAGTAGTTTGTTTATAGTTGAAATCGAGATGGTATAATCTTAGAATTGAATCATTTTCAAAATAGACTAAAGCCTTAACATTTTCAGTGATTAAGTCCTGAAATTTAAGCGAATCAATGGCTAATTCTATTTTAGGATTAAATCTATTGATATCCTTGAAAATATGATGTAATGCACTTTTATTCTTCGGTTTAATGAGCTTTCCTTCTTGCTTTAATGAACGAATGGCCTCTAAAGAAGAATCGCCATCAATATAAGGGGCGGTAATTTTTAAGTCGATAGATCCTTTGTCCGTGTTATCGTCAATTAAAAAACTCGGAAACTGCTTTATGCTTCCTTTGAGTTTTATGGGATACATTTCTCCAATTTCTAAATTGAAGGTATTAAGAAGCAGGTTGGATTTATTTACAAACAGGGTTAAGGAGTCTACATTGATATCAATGTCTGCTGGAGCATAATGGAGTCTCGTATGGTTTAGAGTGAGGTCGCCTTTAGCGTTATGTAGAACCTCTTTAAGTTCCTTAAGATTACCAGTTACATTTCCATAGAATTTATATTCTCCAGAATCTATTCTAAAAAGTTTGATATTAAATAATTCTGCAAAAACAGATACAGAACCTTCCGATATGGCTTCGGCATTTATGTAAATAGCATCTCGTAAATGACTCTCAGGTTCAGGAACCACAACATTACCTTTCAAACTTGTAAAGGCTTCTAAATAATTAAAATCGAAATGTCGTAATAAAATAGTTTTGGAATTAATTAAGTCTATTTCCGACTTTAAATTGGATATCGTAACGTCATTATAGGTTAAGGCGCCAATGTTGATTTCAAATTTAGGATGAAATTGATGGTATATAGCGTCTAGGGTTTCGTGTAAATTATTTCTATCGTCAATTTGAGTATTAGAATGTGGTACGAATTGTTTTGCTAAGGCAATGAGTTCATTTATATGTAATGCTTCAGAGTCTACTAAGATACTACTTGTAGTAGGTGATTCTGGATTTTTAGTCAGAAGTGCAGCTATGTTTTTAAGCTGACCTTTAAGTACTAAATCTTGGCCATTTGGGAAATTGACAATCAAACGTCTCAAGATAGATTGTTCCCGCTCCAAAGCGAGGTCTATGGTTTGAATTGGGAGTTGCAATCCATTTTTCTTTAGAATAACCCGAGTGTCTTTTAATTTAAAACGACCTGTTGCTTTATTAATAAAGTGGTGGGACTTTGGAATATCTCCTGAAATGGTGGCGTCAAATTGAAACGTTCCTCCTTTAAAGTCGAAATTCTCCATCTCCATAAGCTTGACGAGGGCTTCATTAGATCCCTCTAAATTGACATCAGCTTGAACAAAGTTTAAGGCCTCAGGCGTACTTTGGTAATAGGAGTTGTCTATTTTGAGCTTTATATCGTCTGAAGTGGCGCGTAAATCATTAAAGGTTATTTTTAAATCTGAAGGTGATTTATACTTGATTTTTAAACTGTCAATTTCATAAATATCATTAGTTAAATGTGCCTTGAATGAAAGATTTTGAAGATGGAATTTCTCATCGATGATGATTTCATTATCCTCTGTTGAAAAATCGACTTCAATCTTAGGGTCGTTTCCAAAAGCGAATTCGCCGGTTAGGTGGAGATCTGTGTTTAGTGTTTTCTTTAAGTCGTAAATATCAAGCGCGTTGGTAATGTTTTTTGGTAATAAACCTTTAACCGCTTTAAAATCGGTATCTGAGTTTTTAAGGTTGAATTCATAATTGTCAGATGCTGATAAGTCAAAATTTGCGCTTAGACGAAAGTCTTGATGATCCACTTTAAATAAGAACTCGGGTACTGAAATATGATTGTTTTTTAAGTCAATCGTGAAATTAGGATTCCCCTTAACACGAGCACCATTAAAGTAACTACCTTTTTTAGTGTTGAACCCTAAGCTGTTCACGGTGATATCCATGCGCATTTGTCCATCTAGCTGAATATCATCTCCTGTATAAGAACCTTCTATTCTATGAATATCAAAGTTGAAATTTTTTTCAAGAATATGGTTTTTAGTTTCGTAGCTCACATTCTCCAATGAAAATTTGACATCATCTGTATGCAACCATTCGGGCATTTTGATGCCTTCATGGGATCTGTTCTCTTTGTTTAGTTTTAATTGTTGATGATATTCAATTGATCTTTCAGAAATCACTTCTGAAGTGATAGTGGCATTTTTAATAGTGATATGTTCAAACTGAATATCGCCCCGCAGTAGTTTTCCGGCGCCAATAACTAATTTGGCTTCTTCGATATTTATGCTTGAGTGTTTATCTGATATCGTATCAATATGGGTTTGCTTAATATGTTTTAAAGTAAACCCAACTTTGGGAAAGCCACGTATAAAACTCGCATTGACTTTTCCAATGGTTAATGTGCCGGAGTTGTTTTCATTATACCAATCTTGAAATACGTTAATCACCGTATCTCTATTATACCATCCAATGGTGAATAAAGTCGTAGGAACGGCAATAAGGATTAAAAGGGCAACAAGTATTCGCTTCCGCCATTTGCGGTACTTGGTTTTGTTGCTCTTAGATTTCGGCATGGATGAAATTCAATTTTAAGGTAAAATAAGAAGAAAAAATGAAACGATATTTATACAGGTCAAATACTTGTGAGAAAGTAGGGGTGGGAGGTTGGAAGTTGGATGTTGTAAGTTGGAAGCTGGAAGTTGGAAGCTAGAAGCTAAAACAAATGACTAAAATCGATTCACTTTTTACTCCCATTCCCTAATCCCTAAAGCTTACAGCCTAACAACCAATCATCTCTTCACTTTTCACACTAACTCACTAACTCACCAACTCACTAGCTCACCAACTCACTGACTCACTGACTCACCACCGTCAGTTCGAGTGTTTCGAGTAAGCGAGAAACGTATCGAGAACTCTTGGAGCGGATAGGCTGTAACACAGAGACTCACAGAACGAACACGAAGCTTTACAGAGAATTTATTAGAACATAGAGACTAGATTGTTAGAATCTAGATGCTGGAGGTTGGATGTTGGAAGTTGGATGCTGGATGTTGGAAGCTGGATGGTGGAAGTTGGAAGCTAGACATTGGAAAGTGGATATTGGAGGTTGGAAGTTAGAGAGTCGACACTTTGACACTTTACTAAAGACTAACGACTAAAAACTACAAACTAGAGGTTAGAAGCTAGAAACTAACACAAATGACTAAAATCGATTCATTTTTCACACTAACTCACTCACTAGCTCACTGACTCACCACCGTCAGTTCGAGTGTTTCGAGTGCACGAGAAACGTATCGAGAACTCTTGGAGCGGATAGGCTGTAACACAGAGACTCACAGACCGAACACGAAGCTTCACAGAGAGTTTATTAGAACAGAGAGACTAGATTGTTAGAATCTAGATGCTGGAGGTTGGATGTTGGAAGTTGGATGCTGGATGTTGGAAGCTGGATGGTGGATGTTGGAAGCTGGAAGTTGGAAGCTAGACATTGGAAAGTGGATATTGGAGGTTGGAAGTTAGAGAGTCGACACTTTGACACTTTACTAAAGACTAACGACTAAAAACTACAAACTAGAGGTTAGAAGCTAGAAACTAACACAAATGACTAAAATCGATTCATTTTTCACACTAACTCACTCACTAGCTCACTGACTCACCACCGTCAGTTCGAGTGTTTCGAGTGAC
>NZ_QJTD01000010.1:0-424 GCF_003217215.1 Winogradskyella epiphytica | reverse complement strand
CTAGAAACTAACACAAATGACTAAAATCGATTCATTTTTCACACTAACTCACTCACTAGCTCACTGACTCACCACCGTCAGTTCGAGTGTTTCGAGTGAAGGAGAAACGTATCGAGTACTCTTGGAACGGATAGGCTATAACACAGAGACTCACAGAGGGAACTCGAAGCTTTACAGAGAGTTTATTAGAACAGAGAGACTAGACGGTTAGAATCTAGAATTTGGATGTTGGAAGCTGGAACTTGGAAGCTGGAGATTGGTAGTAAAATAGTTATTTCGCGAAGAACGACAGAGGGAACACGAAGCTTTACAGAGAACTCATTAGAAACGAGTTTATCCAGAATTTTGTGTTTTTGAAAAATAATTTCAAAATTCATAGGTTTTAAATGTAATGATTATAACCTACCTGGGAAACAAATGTACA
>NZ_QJTD01000009.1 GCF_003217215.1 Winogradskyella epiphytica | reverse complement strand
TTGCTAAATCTGGACTAATATATGAGGATAGTTACAGAAGTTCTTTGGTGAGAAATTAATGCTTTTTTACTTGTTTTTTACCACAGTACTTTGTTGTGTACCGTTTTTATTTTTCCGATATTGTTCCTCTAAAACTATTCTTATGTTAGTAAATAATCCTGCCGATAAAATTATAACTTTATTAGAAAAATTAATTCTTTATAAAAATACTAAAGAAGAAATTAATAACATAATTCTTAAATTAAAAGACGAAGTTTATAAAGTCCGATTTGTAGAACCTAAAGATGATAAATTTTACTCTTTTAAGGTCAAAAAACGCATCGGAATTTTATCTAAAAATTTCCAAGCAAACCAATCAGAAGAAAATTCAAAAGCTATTATAGATTTTCTCATAGAATTACGTGAGATTGATACCGAGAGTTAAGTCCTCCATAGCAATATGATATTCTAAAATTTCTTTATGGGCTTTTCTTTCATAGTTTTCTCCGTGTTTTTTTATATTCCAATTAACTGTCCCTAACTCGTGTTTTAAGTAATTTAAAATTTCTTTTTGGTATTCAGAGTTTTTGTGTTTATAGGGTTTTGGATGTTCAATTGTGTTGTTCATAGTCTTTTCAAATGGTACACAACGGTCTCGTATAACCGTCAGTTACGGGTTAAAGTACGCAAATTTTTCGATTTAGAACTGACTTTAGCAATTCCGAGTGGATTCGGACGTAGTCGAATCCGCCGTAATTGCGGTTATACATTGTTGCCAGTAGTTTTTATTTCACCGACTTACTTATTCAGCTTTTGTTTTGATTGAAGTTAAAATATCAATCCAATCTTCTTTTTTATTAACTCTTAAATCTATTAGATCATATAAATTTTGTTCGTCAATATACTTTATAGACAAAACATCAAATCCGAAGTCAAACATTCTCGTTTCTAATTTGTTGCTCACAATTTTATCTATTTGAATAATCTTTTCAGCAGTTTTATTTATTCCTGTATAATATTTGATTTTTAATTCATTCGGTTCAGCATTGTATTCAATCAAATGGTTTTTCTGTTTGTAAAAGAGAAATAGTGAAACTATTAACCACAAAATGAGATAATAAATTATAAATCCGAATTCTAAATAATTTTGACTTAATACATAGATTATTAAGACAACTAACAACATCGTAGGTACAAGAAATTTATTTAGTAATATTTTATTCTTTAAAGTCATTTTCGGTTAAGATTCTATTTTCTTATTTAAATATAATTGTGATTTTCGGTTACTATTCCTTCAATTCAAATTGACTTTTAGCTGTTCCGTTAAATTACTGGCAACATGCGTATATATCTACTAGTACATATATTTTCAATTATATAAATACTATTGGTATGTCTTGGTATTGGTTTAAGTGTCTAATTTAGTGAAAATTATAGTAAATGTGGGAAATTACTGTTTTGAAAATAAATTTAGTTATTCTATCACATCAAAATTATCAAAGAAAGTTTCCATGTCAGTAATAGGTATAAGGTGCTCCGTGATGTTGGGTAGTTGGCTAATGGTTAGTTTATTTATTTTAGAGTATGTGAGTCTCACTCCTAACAGATCTTCAAGCATCATAGTTACCGCCTGACGTAGTCATTCTTTTGGGTACTGCCAGTAGTCTTGAAGGTAAATGGTGATGTTGATTTTTTTTGATTTAAGTTTTATCATGGTTTTTGTGTAGCTGGTTATGGAACATCAGGTATAATTTTCCGTCATAACCAAAAGATAGAGTAAAGCAATGAATTTCGCTGAAGAATTCAAACGGGTATTTAGGCAAAGCTAATGCCGTGGTTATAAAGAAACGAAGCCCTTAAGTGTTTAATTTTATGAATATTACATTTGAAACAAGGCTTTATCCATTTGTTTGTTTTTAAAACTAAGATTGCTATTGTGAGGAATCTTACAGAAGTGCGTTGGTAAAATCTTAGTACTTTTTCATAGTTACTTGAATATAATTGTCTCCATGCATTTTACCCTCAATTTTTGGTGTATTCCTAAAATAAGTCATAAAATATTATGATTAAATACACTATTTTAATTAAATTGCTCACAAATAACCAACCTATTATCTTTTGTATATTCATCTTTTAAGATGATATAAGCAGGCCTTATGGTCTGCTTTTTTATTTAAAAATTGCCCATATAGACATTATGGTTACAAATTAGCAGGTGAGTCTGTATTCATAATTCTGAGCGATTGTGATTTGTCTATGAATATGGTTCTTGTTACGTCCGAATGTTGTTCATATTGATATACCCTTAATTTAATTATGAAGTGTTATTTCTTTCTAAATTATGATATGCGCCAAAATAGTATGGGTTCTTTATTTAGGCATTTAGGGAAACAATTGGTGTTTTTCATGTTTTGTTTATAGGAAATAGACTGATCTATTCATGATTTTTCGGGGTTGTAAATCATAAAAAAACTAAAAAACACAATGATTTTAATTTATTTTTACATAACTTAGCTTGCTATTAATCAGCTGCTTTTAGTTAAGTTGGAAAAAGCAGATCATTAGATCTGCTTTTTTTTTATTCTTAAAATTAGCCTAATAAGTTTACCTACAAACTTGTGTTAGTGTTCTTCATAAAGAGCGATTGTGATTTATTTGTGACGTGGGGCTTTTATTCCTTATAATTATATTGAATACTATTCCAAGTTTGCCATATTTTCTTACTCAACATTTTAAATTCTTCCGCGTCTCTTCCATTTTCTAATAGTAGGAATAGATCATGCATTTCTCCACGTAATTCGGGATATTTATCCGTCACTGTTTTAATATTGATCCAGGCACTTATATGTTCTTTAAATTCTTTTTGGAATGTTTCTGGACAGCACTCATAATTTAATGACATTAAGTGAGACGTGTAAGTGCCAATGGATTCACTTAGCGAGACCTTGAGACTTGCTTGATTTCTAATTTCACCTAATTCCTGGTCTCTAAGAATGACTTTTTCCACACAGGTTTTGGCTTTGAAAGTTTTATTGTTAGTTATTTTATTACAAGACAAGAGATATATACAAAGCAATGGTATCCATACATATTTCATACTTCATTTATTTAGGGTTTTATGTTAACAGAATTTTAGAGCGTTAGACATTAGATTCTAAGTGTAATTTCATATCCTTTAAGTCTTTAGCCATAGCTTTTTTCATACTGCCTTTTATGATAAAGCCCATAAGACTAGAAATAATTTTCGCCATGATTGTTTGAGCAGATGATGAAAACGACATACTTAGTTGGGTAACATCCCCTTTGGCTTGCACTACTAATTTAGAGATATAAATGGCGCCATGACTCTCTGCTCTTGTTTGGTAGTATTCATTTTTAACCGCTTCGGTAATCCACATGATTTCAGTGGCTTCTTTTCCAAACATTTCTCTGGTTTCTTTCCACTTAAATCCGATTAAGGTTTCTTTTGGTTCTTCAAGAACTTCAATTTTTTTAATACTACTGATAAAGTTTGTGCAATTTTTAAAGTCGGTTATTACCTTCCAAACCGTTTCTACTGGTTGCTTAATTAGTACTTTCTGTGATACTTCCATGTACAACTTATTTTCTTATAATTCATGTTAAATATAGGCTGCTAAAACGAACCATTTTCATTGGGGCTTTTCGTATCTATGACCTGTCCTATGTCCCAGAGTTCAACTATTTTAGAATCTTCGAATCTAAAGATATGCACTACCGCGATTTCCATATCCTGTTTTTTCACTAGGGCGTGTGTAATGACGGTATCTTTGTCCACGTACGATTTTTTCACTTCCAAAAATTCATTCGGACTGGTTTCGTGCGCTTCTATCATTGCGGTTTGCAAAGCTTCTCTAGTTCCTTTGAAGTATTGATTGTGATGAATAAAATTTGCCGATACATAATTATTGAAACCTTCATGTACTTTTCCGCTGCTCACTAATTGTAGGAAATCTTGTGCTATCTCTTGGATGCTCATAGTGCTTAAGTTCTTAAAATTTTCTCCATTTTTCTACCCTTTGCTAATTCATCTACCAACTTATCTAGATCTCGTACGTTTCGGGTTAATGGGTTTTCAATTTCTTCTATGCGATAGCCACATATTACGCCTTTTACTAAAGGTGCATTAGGGTTTAACGTTGCTTTTTCGAAAAAAGTTTCGAAGCTGACCTTCTCCTCTATCATGGTTTTTAAATCAGATTCGGTATATCCAGTTAACCACTCTATTACTTGTAATAATTCTTCTTTAGTTCTTCCTTTACTCTCCACCTTAGTTATATAATGCGGATATACCGAGGCAAATGTCATTTTTGTAATGCGTTGGTTGTGCTCTGGGGTTGTTTTCATATCTGTTTTATTTTAACCATTTTTTTTGAATACTGAAATGGGCAAACCCTATTATTAAAACACCAAATACCACCACCATAATTGGCATAGTAGCTGCTTGTCCTGGTCCATAAACTTCCATAGATTTTGTAAAAAACACATTGTGTATCATTTGCGGAATGATAGCACATAAGGATAGGATAAAGGCTGATTTTGCCCATTTTTTTCTTAGCACCAAGCCAATAGACCCTATAAAACCACCAAATACCGCAATGGCAAAAATAATAGTAGTCCATAGCGGATAATCTCCATAAAGTTCTCTTTCTGCTTGTGGTAATTTGGCTAAAGCTTCCTCGGAAATAAAGGTATGTGCAAAAAAGGAAAGGACGCCCATGAAATTCCATAAAAGGAAAACCACTGCTATCATCCAAAACCAAACGGGCACTTTTTGTTTATGATGTTCCATGTCTATTTTTCTTTTTGATTGTTTTCTTTTTGATTGGGATTAAAGCTAATCATCCAGTTAATTCCGAATTGATCCGTAAACATTCCAAAATAAGAGTCCCAAAATGTTTTATTCATTGGCATCGCTACTTGTCCGTTTTGAGATAATTCATCAAATAATCTATCTGCTTCAGCTTTGGTATCGGTATTAATAGAAACGGCAAAGTTATTCCCTTCGGTTACCTTACTAGCCCATTCGCCTCCTGCATCACTCCCCATTAAGGTCGTATTGCCTATTGGTAAGGATATATGCATAATATTATTAAGCTCTGATTCGTCTACTTTACAGTTAGGGTCCTCTTGCGGCATATCTTTAAACCTACCTACATAGGAGAATTCTGCACCGAATGCTGCTTTATAAAAATTAAAGGCTTCTTCGCAATTGCCTTTAAATGTAATGTATGTATTTACTGTTGTCATAATTTAAGATTTATTGCTTACTGTTTTCTAGTATGTTTTTTAGGTTTTGTAAGCCAGTTTGAAAATCATCACCAACCATTTTTTCAAAATCCATAAATATTAGGAATAAATTACTAGGATACTCCGACCTTCCTGTAAATCCCCATTTTACTTTAGTTTGGTTTTGAGCTACATTCTCGGTAATCATATAGGCCGCTTCTGTGGATTGGAAAGGTTTAAAAAATCGTAACTCGAAATCGATTCTTTCGCCTTCGGTGATGTTTATAATTTCTTGTTCTCCGGCACCTATATTCTCATCCTCACTTTCCCATGCCGAAATAAACCCTACTTGCCCATCTGTACCTGTGTAAGTTTTTTTCATGTTTGGGTCTATACTCGCCCATTTACTAAAATGGTCTTGGTTTTTAAGCTGCTTTATATATGCAAAGACTTCAGATTTAGGTGCATTAATTATAATTTCTTCTTCTACGGCGTAGTCTTGTTTTATAAATAGTGCTGCTACTAATGGTATTGCGATAATAATTCCAATAACGATTAAAATCTTCTTTAGTGTTTTCATTTGTGCGTAATGTTTACGATTGGTTAGGCTTTAGGGATGTACTTAATATTTGGTTTTCCAAATTTTGTCTGATGCTTCTAGGTATTCTGAAAGTGCTGCAGATCCGTACCATAAAAACAATTCTGGCTCTAAGAACTTTTCCAATATGGCGGGATCTGATTGAAGTAGGAGCTCGGCCTCTTTTATAGTTGAAACATTTAAAATAAAAATTCCTCTATAGTTTTTTTCATTTTTAAGCATTGGTCCGGCTACTATTAATTTATTTTCTTCAACTAGTCGTTTGATATTGGCCATATGCCCTGCGAAACTGCTGTTGATTAATTCTTCATCTTTTGATTCGTTAGTTCCTGTTTTAAGGATGACGAAGACGTAAGTTTTCATTCCATAGTCATCTGCTTTTAATTCAGTAGCTAATTCGGGATCGTAGTTTGGATTCGTTTTCTGGGCAAACACAGCGTTGATTGACAATGCTATAGTTACTAAAGTTAGAGTAAGTTTCATCGATTTATATTTTTATACTGTTAATTTCTGATTATCTACACCCTTCTTTCTAGTATTTTACTTTTCAGAAACGCCCTACGGCTATATGCAATTACTCTACTAAGTTATGGAATAATTAATTATGCCTTTCATAGAAAATAGGAAAAACACTGATAAGAAATAGCTCTGTTTTCTATTATATTTTTTCATTCAACTCTCCCTCAAACCATTGTGCAGCCTCAGGATTCAGGAAAAATTGATCAGCATTAAAAAACTTATCTCCTTATGTTTTTAATATTCAAGTCGTTAATAATTATTATTTATATTTAATCTAAATAAACTTTGAAAAACAACTAATGGGTTTTACATTTGCGGCTTTATTTAAAATCAATCTAAATTATTATGCTTAAAAATATCAGTTTATTTATGCTTTTTGCGATACAGATAACATTCGCACAAAACAAAATCAGTGGTACCATTAGTACCGAAAAACAAGAAGCTATACCATTTGCTTCGGTAATTATTGAAGGATCTTCCAAAGGAACATCAGCCAATGAAAACGGCTACTACGAATTACAAGATGTGCTGCCTGGAACATACAAAATACGAGTTTCATTTGTTGGCTTTAAATCGGCTACTCAAACAATCACCATACAGGAAAATGAGGATAGCATCCTGCATTTTGAATTAAAAGAAGACTCACAATTAGACGAGGTAGAAGTATTTGGAAGTAGGTTTACCCACCCGGATAAAATTGAAGCATTAACAAGACTACCTTTAGCTCCTTATGAGCAAATTCAGAGTATTTCAATTATTTCTGATAAATTGATAGCGCAACAAGGAAACCTAACGATCTCTGACGCTACAAAAAACGTTCCTGGAGTCTACACTTTTGCCACCTATGGAAATAAAAGAGAAAGTATGTCTTCTCGTGGTTTTAGAGGGATTCCTATACTAAAAAACGGTGTACGTGTACATTCTGACTTTAGAGGGGTTGGTGTATTAACCGATATGCAAGGAGTTGATAATATTCAGGTGCTAAAAGGGGCTGCTTCTATCACACAAGGTGTAGCCACGGATTTAGGAAGCCCAGGTGGTGTGGTGAACCTAGTAACAAAAACACCTAAATACGTTTTTGGTGGTAATGCAGATTTACGTATTGGAAGTTACGGTCAAGCAAGAACTACTTTTGATGTGTATGGACCATTAGTAGAAAGTGGTAAAGTTGCATTTAGAGTGAATACCGCATTAGAACGTGCCGATAGCTATAGGTCTATGGTCTCTTCAGATCGCTTTTATATCAATCCTTCTTTAGAGTGGAAGCCAGATGATAAAACAACCTTCACTGTGGAGATGGATTATTTTGAAGATAGCCGTACCCCAGACCTAGGAACGGTAAACCTTGGTGAAAATGACGAAAACCATATTTACGATTTGCCGCATGATGTTTTTCTAGGTTTTGAAAACGATAAGTCTTTAACTACCAATGCCACCTACTCTATCCGATTTAGTAGAGAACTTAGTGATAAATTAAGCTTAAAAGCTGCATACTACAAATCTAATTTAGACTTAGATGATAAAGGGGCAAGCTTAGGCAATGTTATAAAAGATACTTCAGGTACACCAATTTATAACCAACGAAATCGTGGCTATTCCGCTTCTACGAGAAAAGACAATAATAGCGTAATGCAATTTGACCTTATTGGTGATGATATTAAAACCGGTAGTATTTCACACACTTTCCAAGTTGGATTTGATTACCGTACTACAAAATACAACACATCTTCTATGAGTGTTTCCAATATTGATACTATCGATGTATTCGCTAGCAACAACCATAAGCTACCTAGTGATATGGCATTTCCAGAGGCTACCTTATTAGGTGCTCAGTCTAAAGCTTTTGGTTTTGTAGCTCAGGATGTAATCACTTTCAACAAGTATATTAAAACCTTTTTAGGTGCTCGCTTTAGCAGAACACAAACTATCACGGCTACGGAAACTACAGAAAGCAACGCCTTTAATCCATTAGGTGGTCTTATCCTGAGCCCATTTAAAAATATAAACGTCTTTGCTTCCTACACCAATAGTTCGTACCCAAGAACGGCTACGCGATTAGATGCCAATGGTCAAGAATTAGGTAATGAGCGTTTTGATCAGCTAGAAACTGGAATTAAAACCAACTGGCTAAACAATAGATTACGCTTTAACCTTACCTTCTTTAAAATCAACAACAAAGACATCAACCTTCCTGTTTATGACGAAAACTGGGTGGCTACAGGATATTACCAAAAAGGAGGTAACGATGAGCGTAAGGGAATTGAGGTAGAACTTAGTGGCCGACTATTAGACAACTTAGAAGTTATTACAGGATATTCTTATATAGATGCACAGTATAAAGAACATACTTCCTACGTATATGGTTCGGCCCCTTTAAACACGCCAAAACATACTTTTAATGCCTATGCTAATTATAGTTTTAAAGAAAAGCTAGACGGACTTTCTTTAGGTGCTGGAGTATACTTTACTGGCGAAAGACCAATAAACGATTGGAGTTCTGGAGCTATTACTCACGAAGGAATCGTACCTAATCAGAAGCCTTTTAATGTAGATTCCTATACACAAGTTAATTTACAAGCGGCTTACCGTATAAACACACATTGGAACTTTAGATTTATACTAAACAATGTATTTGATGAAGTGGGATATAATGCATATAGAACAAGATATATCAACCAAACAGATCCTAGAAATTTTGCGGGAGTTTTAAGCTACTCCTTTTAATTCAATTAGTCCAAATAAAGCGTAGTCATTAAGATTACGCTTTATCATGTTAATGCACATTATGAAAAACAAAAACACATACAGTTTTAGAAAGTTTATAAACGACCTGCACTTATGGCTAGGATTAGCAAGTGGCATCATTTTGTTTATCGTTTGTTTTACAGGAACGATTTTAGTATTTGACGCAGAAATAAAGAGTTTTTTTGCAGAGGACTTTATGGTAGAAGCAAAGGCTGAAAAACATAAGCTGACTAACTTAACACAAACTTTAAAAGAGACTAATAAGGTATATGTTACAGGAGTGAGTATCCCCTACAAGGATAACGAGCCCTATACTTTTACTGTAAAAGAAGACTTAAAAGAGCGACGTGGAACAAAAGTTCTTGTAAACCCTTATACCAAGGCTATACATAAAAGTGAAAAAACAAAAGTGGATGCTTTTATGTTTACGATGTTTAAGCTACATAGATGGTTGTTGTTAGATATTAGTATTGGTAGACCTATTGTTGGCGTTGCCACTATTATCTTTTTATTATTATCTATTTCCGGAATTGTACTATGGTTCCCCAAAAAGTTAAAATGGAAAAATATAAAACAAGGCTTAAAAATAAAGACAAAAGCCAATTGGAAACGTGTGAACCATGATTTACATAATACTTTAGGCTTTTACGCTTCTATCTTTTTGCTTATTATGGCTATAACTGGCTTATGCTGGTCTTTTGAATCCTATAGAGATGGCTTGGGGCAAATTATAGGGACAAAGATTTTTGATAGATCTGCACCAGAATTCTCCCTAGAAAACAAAACGGATATGGAAGCTATTTCTTATGATGCAGCCGTCGCTTTAGCTAATAAAACGCTAAATTATCCTGGAGAGCTTTCAGTAAGCTTCCCTAGCCCTAAAAGCAATTACTATAGTTTTAGAAAGTATGCTGAAGAAAATTGGTCCCCTTCTATTTCAGATAAAGTTTATATAGATACTTATGGGCAGCTATTAAAAGTAGAGCTGTTTGACGACAAACCATGGAACCAACAAATAGCATCCTTAATTAGACCTCTACATATGGGAGATGTTTTTGGAACGGTTTCTAAAATCATTTACTTTTTAGCATGCCTTATAGCCACAAGCCTACCTGTAACAGGTACCATTATATGGTTAAATAAGCTGAAAAAGAAGCGAAAAAGAAAATAAATACCTATTCCTAAGAATTAGAGTTCCCAACGCTTGTAC
Source organism: Winogradskyella epiphytica (assembly GCF_003217215.1). Taxonomy (GTDB): domain Bacteria; phylum Bacteroidota; class Bacteroidia; order Flavobacteriales; family Flavobacteriaceae; genus Winogradskyella; species Winogradskyella epiphytica. The sequence goes on along the minus strand of NZ_QJTD01000009.1, from coordinate 45,431 downwards.
TTAAGGTCAAAACACTCAAATCTTAAGAACAATCTTTACAAATACCAGTTAATACACAATTCATATGTGCAACAGAATATGCATTTGGAACTGTAAAACTAACTTTATTAGGCAAACACTCTATAGTATCACACGCTAAGCATTTAAAATGAAAATGATTATCCGAAACCTTATTGTTATCATTCTTATCACTTAAAGCAAAATACTGTTTTCCATCGTCGGCAACAATCCTATGTAACACACCATCTTCACAAAAGCGGTTTAAAACACGATATATAGTGGCTCTATTAATATCCATGTGTATTTCTTGTTCAATCGCATCTTGACTCATGGCTTTGCCAGCAGTTTTTAAAACCTCTAGAACAGCTTCTTTCGTTGGTGTGTTTCTTCTTTTCATTTCTTAATGCGATTAATTCGCGATAATTTATTGCGATTATCTTGCAATAGTATAAAAATATAATATATTTGCAAAACTAACAAATGCGACAAAATTGCATTAAAGATGTATTGGTAGTCTCATAGCGTATTAATATTGTAAGTTTATATTACTTGATGAAAGTTAATTGTTTTAAAAATAAGCTTGTTTATTTATTCCTTTTCCTTTTTCTCTCCATGAAAATGGTTGGACTGCATACGCTTTCCCATGAAGAGGATAAAGACCAAGTTTCACATTGTGTTATTTGCGACTATGCGATTGCGCAGAAATTAACTCCATGCTTCCATCAGGTTTCCGATGTTTTTACAGTTGAAAACAATGTACCTGTTGTCAAGAAAGAACGCTTTAAACATTATAGTTGCGTTTTACTACATAACATTGCGGTAAACCTGCTCTTTTGCAGGCCTCCCCCTTTCTTCCTATAGATTCTCTTTACATATTACTTCCATAAAACCTCAATCTGTTTCCTTACTAAGATGAGGAGGTTATATGTTTTATTGCCTTAGCTGCAAGTAAAATATGGGAATTTTCATAATGAAATAAGTTGCTTGTTCTTGGTCTAAGAACCATTACATCCAATACGTTTCGGCAAGCCAAAAAATATTTCTTAAAAAAAACAAGAAAGAATGCATTATTATAAAATGCTACTCCTTGCTTTCTTACTACTTCCTATAGTAGTATTTGGCCAACAGGATAGCACTACTATACAATTAAATGAGGTGGTAATAAAGTCTGTTAACCTCCAAAAATCTATTTATCAAGCACAAAAAGTTAGTAACTTTATACAGCAGATTAATACCGGAAAAGATTTAGCAAATCAGTTAAAATCTTTATCAGGAGTTCAAGTACGCAAATCTGGAGCAAATGTTTCAAAGCCAATAATAGACGGTTTATCTAGTAGCCGATTGGTGTATATGGTTAATGGAGTGAAATTAGAAAACCAAGATTGGGCAGACGCACATTCACCTGAAATAGATGCAGATTTAGCCAAGAATCTAAACATATTACGTGGCGCAGAATCTGTAAAACACGGCTCAAATGCCTTAGGAGGAGTTGTACATGTGGATGCTGGGAGAATTTCAAGTAACAAAAACATAAACGGTTCGGCAACATTATACTACTCCGGAAATACAAGAGGCAGGGGCGCTCACTTAAAAATACAGCAAAACTCAGGCCTAATACAAGGTTTCGCTTGGCGTTTAAGTGCTAACAACTCAAAAAACGGCGATTATCATACGGCAGACTATAATGTAGCAAACTCAGGAACAAGCGTAGCGAGCTATCGGGCTGAGCTAACTTATAAACTTCAAAACGTAGAGATAGAATCTTTTTATTCTAATTACAAGTCCAAACAAGGCAACTATTTTGGAACACTAACTGGAAATGTGGAAGAATTTGAAGAACGTATAGAACACGGACAACCTTTGGTTACTTTTCCTTATGCATTTAAAATTGAAGCGCCTTACCAAGAAAGTACCCATCAGATTGCAAACACCACTACTACATGGAAATTTTCGCGAAAATGGTTTGTAAAATCACAATATACCTATCAAAAAAACCATAGAGAAGAATTTGATGTAAGACGAAGCGTGTCAAATACTGTTCCCGTACAAGACATGATCCTAAGTGCTAATCATTTTAATTTTGAATTGGGTTTTAAAAACAACACTTTGCATGCTGCTCTTGGTGTTCAAATTAGAAATAAAGAAAACTATAATCAACCTGGAACCGGTGTAACTCCTGCATTGCCTAATTATTTATACAAAGAAAAATCTGTTTACACACACCATACTTTAAACGTCAATCAATGGCTTTTAAACGCAGGCTTACGATATGATTGGGCAATCATGAATGCTCGAGGAATTAATTTTCTAGGACAAAAATATGGTGAAAACAAAGATTTTTCTGCCCTATCAGCGCAAGTGGCAGCGAAACTAGCTACAGAGAAATGGGACTTGCAATCTTCTTTAAGTCATGGCTGGCGTATTCCTGAATCGTTTGAATTATATGCGAACGGAAAACAACACGGTATTCCTATATATTTTGTTGGTAATAAGGATATGAGTGCGGAAAAAGGAACAAAATGGATGAACACTATTACTTACAAAGCAAAAAACAGCCGTTTTGAATTTCAAGGCTTTATTAATAAAGTAGAAAATTACATCTATTCTGTACCAACGCATCAGTACAAACAACTTTTTTCAGGACCCGCAGCTATTTTTCAATTCAAGCAACAAGATGCTTTATTGTATGGTATAGACCTGATTCATTCTTCTACCATAACTCCCAAATTAGAATTTACAAATAAATTCACATGGATTCAGGGAGAGGAGATTAGCTCTAAAAACCCGCTACCTAATATCTCGCCCCTACGCTTGCACAACTCCATAAATTATCAGCTTCCTGTTTTGGGTGATTTTGAAGAAATCAATCTACAGTTTGGTCATGAATGGGTTGGGAAGAAAAACAATTTTAATCCGGATTATGAATTATCACCCCAAACACCTTCAGCCTATCACCTATTTAATATAGCAGCTAGTTCCCGCTATCCTATTAACCAAAAACTAACATTAAGAATAAGCGCAAGCATAGACAATCTGTTTAATACGCTTTATAAAGACTACCTAAACTTACACCGTTATTTTGTTCACGATAGCGGACGTAGTATGAATGTGAACGTTCAATGTAACTTTTAACCCTTTATTTATTTTATTATGAAAACAAAACAATTTTTTAAACCTGTATTATTTGCATTGGTAAGCATACTTATGCTTGGCCTAAACTCATGTAGTAAAGATGACGATTTGCCTGCAACTCCTAATGATGAAAATACCGAATTAGGCCATGAGGAATGGTCAAAAGTTAGCTTTAGATTTCACCGCGGACATTTACATGGATCCACTTTTCATGGAAGCCCAAGCAATGAAAATGTCAGGTATTTCAAGGCCGTTCAAGAAATTAGTTATGAGTATGATGAAGCAGGAAACTTAATACTACCGGATTCTCCTATTCGATTAATTAAAGGCGAAATCTATGCTTTAGAAATCACATACTTTAATAAAAATGGCGAACGTATAAATGCGGAGTTTACTTCGGAAATAAATGCACCGATTCATCAGCATTTTTTTCTCACAAAAAACGCCAAGCACATAGATACAGATATGGATTTTTCTAATGCCGAGTCTATATTAGACTACGTTTACCGTGACACCAATCCAGAAGACGGTATGTATACCAATGAAGGCGTGAGCTTAAGAGGAGCCGATGATCCTATTGGCTTAAAAGGATATTTTTTTGTTAATGAAGCCTATACACAATTTGAATTAAATGTGATTTTAGTACACTTAATTCATGGAACTAAATGGGATAGTAATGGAAACCCGTTTCCTTTTAATGCCCCTAGTAATGCGTTTTTAGGAACACAAGATTTAAATATTAAAATTCCGGTTAGAGTGTTTACGAAACGCCCAAGCAATGATGATTTTGATCAATTTATTCAGGAGATTGCCGACGAATTCCATGTTACTGCAGAAGCAGCAGAAGCAGATTGGTTGGAAGCTGTAGAGACCCCATTTGAGAGTGGGAACTATTGGATGTAAACTCTAGATTACCTAAAAAATAAACTTTTTATTTAATTAGTCTTAAAATGGTATTGAGAAGCTAGCTTCTTAATACCATTTTTGCTTATATGTACCCAAAATTCTATTTTAAAAAATGAATGATTTTGGTCTTCTTAGAAAACCTAATTACAATTCAGAACGACACATGACGCTGTAAGAAAGTTGTTTTTTATCAACAAGATTTCCAAAATAGTTTAACAAGTGGTGAGCTAGGAGTTATTACTCCTTAACATTCTGATGATATTACATTAAAAAAAAACACTTAAAACAATCTAGAAGTCACCTTCCAAACCATTTTAAGTGTTTAAAATAAATACTTGTTTGCTTGCTGAATGGAAAACAAAAGTCATAAAATTAAAAACAGATTTTCATTTAAAAAACCGCTGTTTTATTACCATTAATGAATACTATATTCTTTATAAAATTATATATTTAGCCCTTTAAAATTCTGTTTAATTTCAACAAAAACACTATGGACAAAGCTGAACGAATAAAAAACGCAACAACTAAAATTTTTAAAGCTGTTTTCCCTAACACTACAAATCACTACGACACGCTTTTTGGTGGAACAGCAATGCAAATGATGGATGAGACTGCTTTTATTGCTGCTACCCGATTTAGCAGACAACAAATGGTAACAGTAAGCAGTGATAAAATAGATTTTAAAAAAGCAATTCCAGCGGGTACCATTGTGGAACTAGTGGGGTATATAACCCATGTTGGAAACACTAGCCTAAAGGTAAGAGTAGATATTTATGTGGAAGAAATGTATTCCGATTATAGAGAAAAGGCTGTTTCTGGAGAATTTACTTTTGTGGCAATAGATGAAAACAAAAAGCCTGTAAAAGTTATTTAAAAATCCAGAATTACAGCAGCAATTAGCTTCATTGTTGATAATATAACTTGAAAGGAATATTAATAAACCGCGAAAGAATATGAAATTCTTAAGGGTTCATCAGGTTTCAACCAGATAGCAGCTTCAACCTGTGCATATTCTTTCGTTATCATAATATTACCACTTAACACACGCTTCTAAACGTCTGTCTGGAACCAACCATGAAAAACTTAGGAGTCGGTTTCTTTGATCGTTCTATTATATTCATGATGATCCGATTTAATTAGTAATGAAACAGCTTCTTTTCTTTCAAATGATTGGTAACAAAGAGAAAGCAATCTTTGCATAGCCTCTCTTGAAAACCAGCCCTTCCCTACTCCTGCCAACTGACTTACAGGTGCCGTATAAGGCAAAATAGCCGTGCTATCCATGTCAAATACAAACGCCTCGTTCTCAAAATCAACTTCCGACGCAAATAAATTATTGGAAAGAAATTACAGATCGTGACAAAAAACTATAGAGAACACGGTGAATAATTCATTGCTGTTTATAGCCGACTTACGAACATTGCTTCGCCAGTTCGCTTTGCTCGGGTCCTGCGGAATATTCTATCTGTGATTTATTTGCTCAATTAGTTGCTGGAACACGCAACTAACCAAATACAACAACGTTACCTGTAATTTGACGCAACCATTTCGGAATTTCTTCATCTATTAATTATAGCCAGAAATGCAATTATGAAAATAGGAAAATTAAGTTTACTAATAATTTTAGGTATTGTTCTTTTTATTAGTTGTTCAAAAGAGGAAGATGACTTAATTAGTCAAAATTGTGAAGCTAATTGTACTGAAATTGTTGGAAAAGTTATGACCAATAATGGTTCTACACCTATTCCGAATTTAAAAATCAGCTTAGTATGGAACCATAATCCAAATTCAGGTCCTAATCTCATCAGAAAAAAGGCATCAACTAAAACAGATGACGAAGGAAATTATAGTCTTAAATTCTATCTCAGGGACGATGAGTTAGATAATGGCTTCCATAGATTGTACCATGATGAAATTGAGAATAGTGAATTTCTGGCACCTAATCTGAACGGAATTACTGCTTTATTTAACTTGAATCGGGATACTCTATTATTACAAAATCATAATGTAGTTAAAAAAGCGTTTGTGAATTTGACTTTGTTAAATTTAGACGACATTCAAGGTAGTAACAAATTCTGGACAAATTTTGAATACCCAAGTCCTTCAGGCTTTTCACAATCTATCGATGGAGCAATTAGAAGTTGGACAAACGATTTTGAGAGTAATCAATTATTGGAAATAGCTGGAAATCAACCTGTTGTTATAGAAATAGTGCGTAAAATTAACGATATTACAACAAGAGAAAACGACACAATATTTGTCGATGCAGGAACAACATTGAATTATACAGTTGATTTTAATAATTAAAAACTACTACCTACAAAGAACTGAGTTGAAGAACCAGTTAATTCTGTGCTGCTTCCTAAATTTACTTTGCCTTTTATCAGCAATCCATTTATTGATTTTACTTAATAGAGAATTAAGGCGGCATGCCTCGAAGCTTATACTACTGTTAATTCTTAGTATCTGGTAAAAGCCTATTGATTGAATTTGTCTTTAGTTGGTAAATAATTTCAACTATTTCATCTTCTGTAAATATGCCATCACAAAATCTATTAATAATTGAATCTACCTCTGACGCAATAAACGACTTGAAATTTAATCCCGATTCTTGTAGGAGTACTGTATATAATGTTGAGATTGCCACTTCATGTGGTTTATTTGCAAGAAGAACTATGTGTCTAGTTTCTTCACCTTGATAGTCAGCTTTCATATATTCTATCATTTTAGTGACATCATTTGGCTTAATTGTAATTTTACAGTCTCTAAAATCAACTATAGTATTCCAAAACTTGTTGTAATCTGGATCTTTAAGTATATTTTTTTTAAGCTGAATTAAATCGTTCACATTGATAACCCCACGATAATATTCAACGACAACTTGCCGATCTACAATTACCTTATATGATCCGAATTTGTTTGTAGTTTCTGGCACATTACCAATTTCAATCATCGAAGCCTGCTTTATGAATTTATTCTTTTCATACTTTAGAGGTCCCATTAAAGCATTTGACAGTATTACTTTTAGAGATTTTAAATGTTAAAAGTAATGATTATATATTAGTCTTTTTTAGTCTTTGCACAAATACTGACCTTATTTTGCTAATATCAAACCCAATTCTCTTATTTTCAAGCTTGCACCTAAGAAACTAACTCTATCATACATTTTGGATTAATTAACTGTTTTTTTTACAAGGAATTTTCACTACAGTTTACTTGATATAATCGCTATTCTATCACATCAAAATTATCAAAGAAGGTTTCCATGTCTGCTATAGGCATTAGGTGTTCTGTGATGTTGGGCAGCTGGCTAATGGTTAGTTTATTTATTTTAGAGTATGTGAGTCTCACTCCTAAAAGATCTTCAAGCATCATAGTTACCGCCTGACGTAGTAATTCTTTTGGGTACTGCCAGTAGTCTTGAAGGTAAATGGTGATGTTGAATTTTTTAGATTTTATGCAATATAGGTTGGGTAAAAAGAAAAGATCACTGATTTTTATTTTGAAATTTTGAAACTGGTATTCGGTATCAATGGCTTCAGTGATGGCGCTGAGGTCTTGCATAGGTCTGATTGATGCTATGAATCTCCAACCCTTGATTTTCGGTGCTTTACTAATTAGGTAGGCTGCTTTGATTGTTAGGCCCCTACTCTCTTTAGTGGTAATTATTAGTTTATATTTTTCATTCTCGTCTGTTGGTCCTACGACTGCAAAACCTAAGTTAGGGCAATAGTTATTGAGGCGCAATTGAAGGTCGAAATAGAGGTTGTCTTTATCGATGGTTGGATGGGCTTCAAAATAGTGATGGTTGTCTTTGAACCACTTCTAGAATGCTTTTGGAGTACTCATGTTGTTATTTGTTTTGGTTAGTGATTGACTTTCGTGGATTCGTGAATCTGCTTTTCAGCTAGAACTACTTACAATCTTTTATCCTTAGCAGATTTACTCATCACTCATTATTTTATATTATGGTATTCGTGAATCCGCCTTAATAGGGTTAACTACTTATAATCTTTTGTCTTTAGCGGATTTACTCATTACTTATTATTTTATAAACACTTGTAGTAAGTTGATTGTATTTAAAGTGTATTGATAGGAATTAGAGTGATTTCTTCGGTATGTCTTCGGTAGTACCGAAGAAATTTAACACAAACAGCATATAAACGACGTTAATCCAATTGATTATTAGACCTCGTCAAGTTCGATACGTTTCTGCAGGGAGATTTTCAAATGATCTAAAAACTTGGTAGTATCCTTTCCCCTATTCTTGATTTCAGCATAAGTCTTATAGAAATTATTGAGATTAATATCAAAAATTCCCGTACATGCTTCTGCCATTTTGCTAATTTCTACTTGTCCGTTTCTTATTGCTCCTAAGCTATGTAAGGCATATAATAATTCGACAAGATCTGTTTTCGACGCTGTCCAAGCTATTCGATTAAAAGCTGGAGGCCTTTCTTCATCAGCGATATTTTCATTTAGCTTCCTCAAATAGTTAAGCTCTTTATGATAATATTTAGAGAGCAAATCATAGCAAATAACTTGGGCTGCCAAATTATCATGACTTGTTGAGAATTCGGGATCGGTATAGTAATGGGTTGTATCTACAGGAAAATCTAACCTATCCACTTCACGAACAAAATAAATGTGATCTAACATAGAATTAGATTGCTTCATGTATTGAAAAAATTCTAGATTACGAAGTTTATGTTTTTCGAGTTTAGCTATTAAATAGGTAACATAATCTATTTGCTGTAATATGTCTGCATTAGGTTTCTCGAAGATAAATCTTCTTACTTTTGAGAAAAATTCGATTCGTACGTTTATACATGGTTTGATTATTTTAAAGAAAAATATTTCCTTTTCTTGGTTAGAAAAGCACTTATTCGTTCTTAGTAATTTTCTCAGTTGATTTAAAGTATCTATAGAAAGGTGTTATCCTTTGTTTAAAACTTTTAGATCTTGAAGATTCGATGGTTTAATTAAGGTTACTTGCTTGGTATAGCTCTTTGTGATTGGCCCAATTTCCTGCATATTCTGAAAAATTGAAATAAACCTTCAAATTATATAATAATTTAATTATTTCAAAATCAATTGATTACAAATTATATTTTAACTCCTTTTATGTGATTCGTTATGCTTTATTTTTACTTTCTGACTCCTTGTTTTTGTTTCTTAAAATATTCTGTAGAATATTCATATCGTTACTTATTTTATGCTCTAATACTCGTGCATAAATCTGGGTGGTCGCTATTTTTGAATGTCCTAAAAGTTTAGAAACGGTTTCTATTGGCACCCCATTTGACAAAGTTACTGTAGTAGCAAATGTATGACGTGCCATATGAAATGTTAGTTTTTTCTGTATTCCAACAAAGTTGGCTACTTCTTTGAGATAAACGTTTAGTTTTTCATTTGTGATCACAGGTAGTAAGGACCCAGTTACTGCTGTTATAGGATGGTCTTCATACTTTTTTATGATTCTGAAAGCTTGGTCTAATAGAGGCACCTTGACTGTTGCTTTGGTTTTTTGCCTTTTGGTTTCTATCCAGTTCCCACCGTTTATATATAACACAAGGTTATCGGTAGTAAGACTCATAATATCTACGTAGCTAATTCCTGTATAGCAGCTGAATACGAATAGATCGCGAACGCGGTCTAATCGTTCTGAAATAAATACTTTTTCTTCCAGTTTTTTTAATTCGAGTTCGGATAAAAATTCTCTGGTGGTTTTGTCATATTTCATTTTCCATTTAACAAAAGGGTCTCGGTCTATCCACTCTAAATGGTAGGCTAGAGTTACAACTTTTCTTAAGCGCTGTATGTGCTTCATTCGGGTATTATTGCTTAGTGCTTTTGGATGACCAGTTGGTCAAACTTTACAAAGGAATAATTTGAATTGACTTAAGAATTCGAAATTGAGTTTGTTTAAATTGATATCTGTAGTTTTCATTTTCTCCTTAATAAACCGGAATACGTAATTTTGCGTAATTCCATAATTTCTAATAGATCCCGCAGCTAGAGTATCTCTAATTTTTTCATTGTGATAGTCGAAAATATCCTTTAAAGACTTGCTGTCTTGATCATCGCCGTTATAAATGGCCTTGATTAGTTTTGCAGTTATAAGCTCGTCTTTAAATTTTAAGTCTTGATAAATCTGAAAAATCTTGGAATTAACCTCATCTATATATAGGTTAATTTGTCTCGCCGCGGCTGAGGTTCCTTTTGCTTTTTTCTTTTTCTGATCCCAAATAGAAATTGGAACACGTCTTTTTAGACTAATGTTTACTCTTTTTCCATCTACAGTAACCCGTAAATAAAGAGGTGCATCTTGATTGACTACTCTAGTAGTGTGCAACCAGAAGAATGTCGAGAATGTGTGTTTTGCGCGCATAGTTGTCGTCTTTAGATATTAAACATCGCTAGGACGAAAGTCAAATCAACTGTACTCTTGAACACTTTTTTTCTTCAAAGTGTCTACAGTGTAGACACTTTGAATTGGTGGTAACCGATTTGTAGACCATTTAAATTGAAATAAGACCAAATTAAATGTTTGTCTAAAAACCAGAAAACCACTCAAATCATAGTGATTGAGTGGTTTTGCTAAGAATTCACATTCTTTTTAGTGACCATGGCAGGATTCAAACCTGCAACCTCTTGAGCCGTAATCAAGTGCGCTATTCAGTTGCGCCACATGGCCATTTTAAGTGGGTGCAAATATAACACTTTTATTAAAAAACAACCAAATTATTTTTTCAATTTTCTTATTCTTATTTTTGAAGCATGATATCTAAAGAAATACTTCAGCCGTTCCACTATTTATTCGACGCAGAAATACTCGACAATATAGCGGAAGTTGCCTTTCTCAAAACTTTCAAAAAATCTGATATTATTATTGATATCGGTCAAGACTTAAACTTCATCCCATTACTAGTTAAAGGGAATATAAAAGTACTGAGAGAAGATAATAGAGGCGACGAACTTTTACTTTATGTTTTAGAGTCTGGTGATACTTGCGCCATGTCTTTAACCTGTTGCATGGTAAAATCTGCAAGTAAGATTCGTGCAATAGCAGATGAAGACGCAACCGTTATTATGATTCCTATCGAAAATATGCAACTTTGGTTTAATACTAATGAGAGTTGGAGGAACTTTATTTTACAAAGTTATCAAGTTCGGTTTGATGAAATGCTCGAAACAATTGACACCTTGGCATTCATGAAAATGGATGAACGCTTATTTAAATACCTCACTGATCAGGTTAAGCTCGCTAGTTCTACGAATTTAGAAATGACTCATCTTGAAATTGCCGAAGACTTAAATACATCGCGAGTCGTAATTTCTCGACTTTTAAAACAGTTAGAACGTGAAGGCAAAATTGAACTTGGCCGAAACAAAATTCATGTCATAGACTTTTAACGTCTTATTATATCAGTCTTAATTACATAATCCTATTTTTGCATCAAATTTAAATCAACTTTTAATTTATGGAATACATATTAGAACCTTGGCCATGGTACGTTTCAGGACCATGTATGGCAATCGTGATGTTTCTTCTATTATACTTCGGAAGAACTTTTGGCATGTCTTCAAACCTGAGAACATTATGCGCCATTGGTGGTGCCGGTAAAAAAGCAAAGTTCTTCGATTTCGATTGGAAAAGTCAAAGATGGAATCTCGTTGTAGTACTCGGTGCTATCGTTGGTGGTTTTATAGCGCATCACTTTTTGTCTAATCCTATCGATATTGATTTGAGTGAAGCAACAGTTCAAGACTTATCAGCTCTAGGTTTTAACGATGCTGGACAAAGCTTATTACCACCTGAATTATTTAGTTGGGATTCGGTTTTAAGTGTAAAAGGTCTATTAATTCTAATAATTGGTGGCTTCCTAGTTGGTTTTGGAACCCGTTATGCTGGTGGCTGCACCTCTGGGCACTCCATTACTGGCTTAAGCAGTTTACAATTACCATCTTTAGTTGCAACCATAGGTTTCTTCTTAGGAGGTTTAATTATGATTCACCTTATTTATCCAATACTATTTTAATCATGGGAAAATATATAAAGTTTTTTGTTGTTGGTCTTTTCTTCGGAATTGTTCTTGTTAAATCAGAAGCGGTTTCTTGGTATCGTATTTTTGAAATGTTCAAATTTCAATCGTTTCATATGTATGGCATCATTGGTTCTGCCATTGTGACTGGAGTTATTCTATTGTCAATTTCAAAATTTAAAAAAATAAAAACTATAGAAGGGACAAATATTCGTGTTCCCTTAAAAGAACGTGGTCTTACCCGTTATATCATTGGCGGAATTATCTTTGGATTAGGTTGGGCTTTATGTGGTGCTTGTCCTGGACCTATGTATGTACTATTAGGAACTGGTGTTGCGCCAATGCTTATTGTTATAACTGCAGCGTTATTAGGCACATTTACTTACGGACTATTACGAGATAAATTACCGCACTAATATGGAATTAATGGAGATTTTAGGCTATTTAGGAGCATTAGTAGTAGGGTTGGTTTTAGGCCTTATTGGTGGTGGTGGATCAATTTTAACCGTGCCTATATTAGTATACCTTATAGGTTTTAACCCATTAGTTGCCACAGCCTACTCTCTTTTTGTTGTCGGTGTCACTTCATCTATCGGGGCTTTTCAGAATTTCAAAAAAGGATTGGTCGATTTAAAAACGGCTGCCTTATTTGCTATTCCAGCATTTATCGCCGTATATCTCACAAGACGTTATCTTATTATTCTGATTCCTGAAGTGGTTTTTACGGTGAACGACTTTAAGGTTACGAATTCCATATTTATTATGATGCTGTTCGCTATAATCATGTTATTAGCGAGCTTCTCTATGATAAGAACGAAAAAAGACAAGGGGCTTGAGGGCGAAACACAGGCTATTCAATACAACTACCCACTAATTGCTCTTGAAGGAATTGTCGTTGGCGTGTTAACCGGACTTGTCGGTGCAGGAGGTGGATTTCTAATCATTCCTGCTTTAGTCCTATTGGCGAAGCTTCCAATGAAACAAGCCGTAGGTACCTCATTATTAATTATTGCTGTAAAATCGCTTATTGGTTTCCTAGGCGATTTACCTAATATGGATGTGGATTGGCCATTTCTACTCCTATTTACTGCCATTTCCATTGTTGGTATAATTCTTGGCGTCTATCTTTCTAAATATATTAGTAGTAAAAAACTAAAGAAAGGATTTGGCTATTTTACCCTGATTATGGCATTTTATATTATATATAAAGAACTGTTTTAACAGGCATTGTGACAAATGTCACATCACAACATTTGAAGTTTATTAACTTTGTAACTCATTAAATTAATTATTATGAAAATAGAACAATTATATACAGGCTGTCTTGCACAAGGCGCTTATTATATTGAATCTGAAGGAGAGGTTGCTATAATTGATCCTTTAAGAGAAGTTCAACAATATATCGATAAGGCTAAAGCAAATAACGCAACAATTAAATATATTTTAGAAACGCATTTTCATGCTGATTTTGTTTCGGGACATGTTGATTTAGCGAAGAAAACTGGAGCCTCTATTGTGTACGGTCCAGGCGCTACTACAGATTATAAAATTCATTCGGCAACAGATGGTGAAGAGCTGAAACTTGGAAAAGTAACTATTAAAGTTCTGCATACTCCAGGTCATACATTAGAATCTGTGACTTATTTGTTAAGAGATGAAAACGGTAAAGATCATGCAATTTTCTCTGGAGACACCTTATTCTTAGGCGATGTAGGCCGACCTGATTTAGCCATAAAATCGGATTTAACTAAAGAAGATTTAGCAGGAATGTTATTCGATTCGCTTCGAAATAAGATCATGCCTTTAGCGGATGATGTTATTGTTTACCCTGCTCATGGCGCTGGTTCTGCCTGTGGTAAAAACTTAAGTAAAGAAACTGTTGGTGTCTTAGGCGAGCAGAAAAAAACAAATTATGCTTTACGTGCAGATATGACGAAGGAAGAATTCATTAAGGAAGTTCTTGATGGTATTGCTCCGCCTCCACAGTATTTTGCAAAAAATGCCATGATGAATAAAATGGGTTATGATGCCTTTGATTCGGTATTAGAAAAAGGAGATGTTCCTCTTAGTCCTGAAGAATTTGAAGCCATGGCTAATCACGAATCTGCTTTAGTTTTAGATGTTAGAACACAAGCCGATTATATAAAAGGACATATACCGAATTCAATTTTCATTGGTCTCAATGGTCAATTTGCGCCTTGGGTTGGTGCTTTGATTACCGACTTAAAACAACCTATCGTATTAGTAGTTCCTGAAGGTAAATCTTCAGAAGCGGTGACGCGCTTATCTCGAGTGGGTTATGATAACACCTTAGGCTATCTTGAAGGAGGCATGGATGCATGGGAAAAAGCAGGTAAGGACATTTCTACCTTAGATTCTATCTCGGCTGAAGAATTTGCAAATAGAGCTAAAGCTGAAAAAATAAATATTCTGGATGTTCGTAAGGATGGTGAGTACCAATCTTCACATCTTGAGGATGCACAACATTTATCTTTAGATTTTATAAATGAAAAGATGAACGAAGTGAGTAAAGACAAAACTTACTATGTACATTGTGCAGGTGGTTACCGATCAGTAATTGCAGCTTCTATATTGAAAGCTAGAGGCTATGATAAACTCATTGATGTTGCTGGAGGATTCGGTGCTATTAAAAAGACGGATTTAAAGACAACGGATTTTGTTTGTCCTTCAACTTTATAATTTAATTCCTCATGAAAACGACATTTAATATACAAAACTTAAAGTGTGGTGGCTGCGCTAACACCATCATCACTCAACTATCTAAATTAGACGGAGTATCTGATGTTAGTGTTAATAACGATACGGATGAAGTCAGTTTTAGTTATGCGAATGAGGCGGATGTTGACCTTGTAAAAACTAAACTATCTAGTTTAGGTTACCCCATTGAAGGCGATGCGAATTCTTTACCTAAGAAAGCCAAATCACTTGTAAGTTGTGCGGTGGGTAGAATGACTAATTAAGACTTGATTTTAGATATAAATACAAATAAAAAATCCCACTTAACGTGGGATTTTTTTTATTACACTATTTCTGCACTAAGTCCTGCTTGAAGCAGCTTAGAACAACGCGGCTCTAAGTCTTCATAAGAGCCAGTTTTCACTGTACATTTTCCTTTATAATGAACTAATAAGGCACATTGCTCTGCTTGTTCCGGCATATGGTCACAAGCATAAATAAGTGTATCAATAACATGGTCGAAAGTGTTGACGTCGTCATTGAATAACACAATTTCATTCTGATTTAATAATTCTTCTTTTAGAAGTAACTCTTCTGAATATTTTTCTTTTGTCATAATCTTAATTGATTTTGAGATTATTGTGTTTTGCTCTAAAACTGAACCTATTTTACAGCTTTAGGAAATAAAACCCTACTAATTTATAAAATTTAAAGATACCCACTGCCCTTTTTGGAGAGTTTCGCTCAATTTTAACATATACTTATTACACTCTTCTTCAATCACTTGAATATCTTCCTTATAGAATCCACTTAAAAATAAGCTTCCGTTTTCATTTAAACATTTAGCATAATGTTGAATATCTGCCAATAATATATTTCTATTGATATTCGCTATAATACTGTCGTATGTCTTACCTTTTAATAAGGCTACGTCTCCTTCATAAACTGAAATGTTTTTACAATCATTTCGTTCTACGTTTTCTAAACTATTCAGATAACACCAATTGTCAATATCAATAGCATCTAATTTGCTCGCGCCTACTTTTTCTGCTAAAATGGCTAACACCCCAGTTCCACACCCCATATCTAAAACTGATTTCCCTTTAAAATCATTCTTTAAAATATGTTGAATCATCATATGTGTCGTTTCATGATGACCAGTACCGAAACTCATTTTCGGTTCTATGATTAAATCGTATTTTGTATCTGGCTTCTCATGAAATGGTGCACGTACCGAAACTAAATCATCGACTATAATGGGATTAAAATTCTTTTCCCATTCTTCATTCCAATTGGTTTGTTCAATTTCATTGAAGTCGAAAGTGATTTCAAATTCATCCGAACCTAAAATATGAATGCTATCCAAAATGTCTTCATGCCATTCGTCTTTTTGAATATAAGCTGTGACACCTTCTTCCGTTTCTACGAAGCTTTCAAAACCTGCATAACCAAGCTCTGCGATTAATATTTCCGTTCCTAGTTGAAGCGGTGCTACTTTAAAATTGTAACCTAAGTAAATTGTATTTGACATTTTTGATATTTTACGATATACGATTTTTTATTACTATTGGATGTTTCACTACGTCGGATCTCACATTCTTGCTAACGGAATCTGCGTTAGCGGTAGAAACGGCATCCTTTTTATTGGATAAGGTCGCCAAGCTGACCTTATTCCATAAAAAGATATAGTGGATGACGCGACCCTTGTGGTAACGCCCAAATTATGATATGATTAAAACGCGTTAATTATAGCTGAAAAATCTTCGGCTTTTAATGCTGCACCACCAATTAACCCACCATCTACGTCTGGTTTAGAGAAAATTTCCTTTGCGTTGGCAGGTTTTACACTTCCGCCATAAAGAATTGAAACAGAATTAGCCACGTCGCTACCGTATTTATCCGCCAAAGTCTTTCTGATAAATGCATGCATATCTTGTGCTTGTTCTGGACTCGCTGTTTCGCCAGTTCCAATCGCCCAAACAGGTTCATATGCCAATACGATTTTTTTGAAAGCCTCTGCCTCTAAATGGAACAGCGCGTTTTTGATTTGACTCTCAACCACAGCTTCTTCTTTACCCGCTTTTCTATCTGCTAATTCTTCTCCGAAACAGAAGATAACTTCTAGCTTATTGGCTAAAGCAGCGTTTACTTTTTCGGCTAATAGCTCATCGGTTTCACCAAAGTATGCACGTCTTTCTGAGTGCCCTAAAATCACCGTTTTAACACCAATACTTCTTAACATTTCCGCTGAAACTTCACCTGTAAAGGCACCGTTTTTAGCTTGATGCATGTTTTGTGCCGCAACTTCTAATTTTGATTTTTTTGAGCGTTTTACAGCAGTAGCAAGATTTACAAAGGTTGGAGCTATGATTACTCTTGTATCTTTTAAGTCTGATTTTTTAAGTGATTTTCTGATTTTTTTGACCAACTTTTTAGTGGCTTTTAAATCATTATTCATTTTCCAGTTTCCGGCTACTATATTTTTTCTCATAATATTGCCCATAACATTGGGTATCTTATTAGTTAAACTTCTAATTATATTTTGTCCAATTGGGTTTCGTGAACCTTAAAGGATAATTCAATTCACAAAAATAAGATATTAAAGACAAATTACTGTGGACAATGGATAACTTAAAGCTTAAGACAACTTAACTCTTGGATCTAACCACGCGTAAATAATATCTACAAAAATATTAATGGTAATAAAGATGATAGCTATGACTAAAACGGCTCCCATAATTACGGGTAAGTCTAAGGTGTTTAGTGCATTTACTATTTCTTTTCCGAGTCCATTCCAACCGAAAATATATTCAACAAACACGGCTCCTGCTAGCATTGAAGCAAACCAACCTGAAATCGCTGTGACCACTGGATTTAGAGCATTTTTTACAGCGTGATTTTTTATCACTTGAAATTCACTTAACCCTTTAGCTCTCGCTGTTCTTATATAATCTTGATTAAGCACTTCTAATAAGGAATTTCGCATAAGTTGAATCACCACAGCTAAAGGTCTAATTCCTAAAACAATGGCAGGCAGAACTAAGTTTTTCCATTGGATGGTCATTTTTTCTCCAAAATCATCGAGTTCGTACAAACTACCTGTCATTTCTAAATTGGTGTACTTATGCCATACAAAACCAAATAACCAGGC
Organism: Winogradskyella epiphytica; assembly: GCF_003217215.1. Taxonomy (GTDB): domain Bacteria; phylum Bacteroidota; class Bacteroidia; order Flavobacteriales; family Flavobacteriaceae; genus Winogradskyella; species Winogradskyella epiphytica. Next base: position 27,500 of record NZ_QJTD01000009.1, on the reverse strand, counting down.
AAACAGAATCGCACTAAAAAATGAAGGCACACTCATACCAAAAGTGCTTAGAATCTGAATAGTTTTATCTATCCAAGTATCTTTATACAATGCTGAAATAATACCGAAAATAATACCGAGTATTATAGCAATAACAATAGCCGAAATCGCTAAAACAAATGTATTTGGAATGGTTTCTCCAATGACTTGGGTAACTTTCTTGCCTTGTTTGGTGAAGGACTCACGTAAATATGGGGCCTTTAAAACCGTTGTTGTATTTCCTATACTGAATAACTTTGTGGCCGTGTACTTATTTGGACTTAAAAAGGTATAATCTGTGGCTGTATTAGAATGAAAAGATACTGGTGATAAATCATTCAAATAGTACAAAAACTGTGTTCCTATAGGTTTGTCAAAACCGTACTTCTGCTTCACTGCTTCTACTTGCTCTGCCGTTTGATTTTGCCCAAGCATCATCTTTGCTGGATCACCTGGTAAAATTGTAAACAAAAAGAAAATGACGGTAATCACCCCAATTAAGGTGATAAAAGCATAAAAGATTTTATTGGCTAAATATCTAATCAATCCTTATTTTCTTGTTTTACTATTAAATAGAACTAGGTTAATTAACACAATGCTTTATCATTAGTAGTCCTGATATAATTGTATTTCTCTCCCCCAACGGCTAATTGTAATTAAAAACTAAGATTACAGTTTCAGGTCTTCTAAATCGTTCCAATGTGCTTTTTGCATCACAGTTCCCTTTTCTAGAATAATGATTCCTGGGTTTGCTCTAACTATAGTTTTAATCACTTTTTCATCACATAAATAGAACTCGAAATCAAGGTTGTACTCTTGTTTCACTTTCGCTTTATCTTGAGCTCCTGAAGATGATAATCCGATCACTGTATAACCTTTAGCTTTCGCCTTTTCTGAAAATGCTTTCAGTTTTTCAACACCTTTTGATTCGGCTTTGGTCACATTATACATGGTAATCATAATAAGTTTCTCTTGTGACAGAAAGTGATCTGTTAAATCTTCGTCTTCAGATTCTATAGATAAATCTTGAATTGGTGGAATATAACCTTCGTCAATAGTTTTGGTTTCAACACCAACATACTCGCCATCTACAGTTGGATAACTTCCGTTGGTAACAAACTCTTGTTCCTCTCCGTTTACGTTAAACGTCCAAGTATATTCTAAAACTGGCTTTTGAGCATCTTCTGGAATAATCATTTGTTCCGGAATATTCTTTCCTATAGCATAAGCTCTAAAATCAATCGCTGGTAAGTGCATCAATACGTGGTATCCGAACCAAAGCGACAAAATGAAGCTTAATAGAGCAATTACTGTTGTTACTAAACTTGAAAAAATTGGTTTGATATGCTTAATTCCGAAAAACAGGATTAAAATCAACACTAATAACACTACATCTTTAGTAAAACTCTCCCAAGGGGTTAATTTTAAAGCATCTCCGAAACAGCCACAGTCTTTTACTTTATCAAAATATGCGGAATAGAAGGTTAAGAAAGTGAAGAAGACAATCATTAAAAGCAAACTCCAAACTGTAAATTTTGGTTTATAGCCTATTAATAGGAACACCCCTAAAACGACTTCAAACACAACTACAATCACTGAAATTCCCAAAGCGTAGGGAATTAAAAATTCAATATTTAAAACATCTGAACCGAAGTATTCTTCCAATTTATATGAAAACCCAAGTGGATCGTTCAATTTTATAAACCCTGAAATAACGAATAATATTCCTGTAAAAATTCTGCTTAGTTGTACTAAATACTTCATGTTCTTATTTATTTCTTAGTGCTATTTAAGTATTATGATTTATTTGACCTCGTCAAACTTTAAATCAGTTGAAAGTTAGTTTTTTTTTAATTTTGAGTATTACTCCGCTTCACCTAAGTGAATCATTGCAAAGACCGCATAATTAATCATATCTTGATAATTAGCATCAATACCTTCGCTAACAATTGTTTTCCCTGCGTTGTCTTCTATCTGTTTTACTCGTAATAGTTTTTGCAAAATTAAATCCGTTAAAGAACTTACTCGCATATCTCTCCACGCTTCCCCGTAATCATGATTTTTATTCATCATCAACTGCTTGGTTATTGCAATTTTTTCATCATACAATTCGGTAGCTTCTTCTGTATTTAGATCTGGTTGCTCTACAACGCCCTTATCTAATTGAATTAAAGCCATGGCGCAGTAATTAATAATTCCAATAAATTCACTAACCTCACCTTCGTCAACTTTCCTCTCGGCATTTTGTTGCAATCCTCTAATTCGTTGAGCTTTTATAAAAATTTGATCGGTTAATGATGGTAATCTTAAAATGCGCCATGCACTCCCATAATCAGTCATCTTATTTACAAATAGCGCTCTTGATTTTGCGATTATAGCATCGTATTGTTTTGAAGTATCTTGCATTTATTAAAAATTAGCTCCTCGTTGTTACAAGCTTTATTGGGTTAAAAATAAGAAAACTCGAAATTATAAATATCTCGATTTTCGAGTAAAATTTGCGTAAATTTCGCTTAAATAGTTAAGAGTTCAAAGTTAGCTGTTCAATGTTTTAATTTTTACTTGAAACTTTTAGTTTATATTAACAACTTTGCACTCTATTATCGAATTTCAAATCCATTTATGACAATTAATTGTAAAGGCCAACTTGTAGATTTATCCACTCCTAAAGTCATGGGGATTCTAAATGTGACACCAGATTCATTCTTCGATGGTGGTAAACATAAGGAAACTTCAGACATTCTCAAACAAGTTGAAAAGATGCTGCAAGAAGGGGCTACTTTTATAGATATAGGTGGTTATAGTTCACGACCAAATGCCGACGATGTAAGCGAGGGTGAAGAGTTAAATCGTGTTATTCCAATAATTGAATTAATTCTAAAACATTTTCCCAAAACCTTAATTTCCATTGATACTTTTCGCAGTCAGGTGGCTAAACAAAGTGTTGAATCTGGCGCAGCATTAGTCAATGATATTTCAGCAGGAAAATTGGATGACAATATGCTTTCTACGGTAGGTAAACTTGGCGTACCTTATATCATGATGCATATGAAAGGGAATCCTAATACCATGCAGACACTAACTCAGTACGACGATTTAGCAAAAGAGGTCATCGCTTATTTTGCAGAACGAATAGCCGCTGCACACAAAGAAAAAATCAACGATATTATAATAGATCCTGGGTTCGGTTTTTCTAAAACTTTAGAACAAAATTTTGAATTGATGCATAAATTGGAATTGCTTGAGCTCATTGACAAACCTATTTTAGCTGGAATTTCCAGAAAGTCGATGATTTATAAGACATTGAATACAACACCACAATTCGCGTTAAATGGTACGACGGCCTTACATATGGTTAGCTTACAAAAAGGCGCATCAATTTTACGAGTTCACGATGTTCAAGAAGTGATGGAATGTGTCACTCTTTTTAACCAGCTAAATACCTATTAGGATTTAAAATATGTTACTTTTAAATTATGAAATATAACAACATATTAATCGTTAAATAACACCCCTAAAGTCCCTTCAAGGGGACAATGTTCCGATTAATCGATTAGGGATGTCCCCTCAAGGAGACTTTAGGGCTGTATAAAATAATAGAAACGGCAAAAACATAAAAAACTCAATATATCCTAAAAAACCAATGCGCTATATATATCTACTCATTATTTTAACATGTCTAAATTGCAGTAAGGAACGTATTTTACATCTTCCAGAAATTGAACAGGCAGAAATCACAGAAGTTTTAGACGTGTCACCAGCCTATATTTTTTATGATGAAACACAAACAGATTCGACTTTACTCAATCGGAAAAATTTAATTATTTCTACCAATTGGTTGGTTAATGTTGATAGACGTTTGACATTAAATCAAGCCATTCCAAAAATTAAATTGATGCAAGACAAGAAGCGAAATGCTGGAATGCATAAAAATGAAGAAGCCAAGAATTATTACACCTGTAACGCTACGAATATTAAAAATTTAGGCTTTATAGAGTTTACAGATATCTATTACGAATTTGAAAACCCTGAAAAAAAATTAATAGACCTTATTGAATTACTCCCGAGCACTTCTAAAGAAAATGAAGAAGACAAAGCGGAGGAAACTAATGACAACCTAAGTGAGGAAGATATTAGTGAAGATAATATAAGCCAAAGCTCAGCTAAAGAACCTTCAGTTGAATTTACACCTTTAAAAGTGCGAATCCATGCTGAAAATCAAGATAAATTCAAGAAAAAAACGGTGACTTATCGAGATTTATTAAAACTTCACTCACCTTCATCTAAAGATGAAAAAATTCATGGTTTTAAAGTGAATTTCTATTTTGATAAAGGCCTTAGCTTTCAAGATTATATATCAATAAAAACGAAACTATTGAAAATAAAATCCGATAAGATAAAGATTGACTCTACCGAGTACATTTATTAATTGAAGCATTCACTGCCATAAAACGCGAATAATGAAATCGGATTTCTCCTTCCACTAAACTTAAATTATTAAATTAGCAAAAAGACAATAGCTTTTGGACAACTTACAACTTTGGGATTTTAGATTTATAGACTTTGTGGATGTATTTCTCGTTGCCATCCTACTCTATTATATCTATAAACTAGTTAAAGGAACGGTCGCTATCAATATTTTTATTGGTATTCTTATCATTTATTTTGCATGGCGACTAACAGACTACCTCAATATGTATATGCTGTATAGCATTTTTGATGGGTTTATGAAAGTTGGTATTATTGCCTTAATTGTGGTCTTTCAACCTGAAATCAGGAAATTTCTTTTAATGGTTGGCTCTACTAATATAGGTGGCAAACGAAATATTTTTAAAAATTTCAAATTCCTTAAAAACGACGACCAAACCACAACGGATGTTGATGCAATAGTTAATGCTTGCAATAAAATGGGCGCTACAAATACCGGCGCATTAATTGTTATTGAAAGAAATAATAACTTAGATTTCTTAACTAATACAGGTGATGAGATGAATATCCTTGTCTCACAACCTATCATAGAAAGTATCTTTTTTAAGAATAGTCCACTTCACGATGGCGCTATTATTATTGATAATAACATAGTAAAAGCCACTCGAGTTATACTTCCTGTAAGTAATGATAGAACCATACCAGAACGTTTTGGCTTACGCCACAGAGCTGCAATTGGTATTACCGAAAAGACTGATGCTGTCGCATTATGTGTAAGTGAAGAAACTGGACAAATTTCTTATATAAAAAATGGCGAATTTGTTATGTTTCAAAACACGGATGAGCTAAGAGATAAAATTAAAGAAGACTTAGCTTAGTACACAGAGTTCATGGGGAACTGAAGTACAATAAGTTTTTCCCTAAACCACTTCAGCCTTCAAGAACTGAACCTCATAAAGATTTTTATAGTATCCACTTTCTTGTTCTAAGAGTGATTTGTGTGTACCAATCTCAACAATTTCACCAGCATCCATTACAATAATTTTATCAGCTTGTTGAATAGTGGCTAATCTATGCGCAATAACAATAGAGGTTCTTCCCTTTGTAATTTTATCAGTGGCATCTTGTATCAGTTGTTCTGAATAAGAATCTACAGAAGAAGTCGCTTCATCTAATATCAAAATGCTAGGGTTAGTGACGTAGGCCCTTAAAAATGAAATCAACTGTCTTTGACCAGAAGATAACATGACGCCTCTTTCCTTCACATTATAATGATAACCATTAGGTAGACTCATGATAAATTCATGAATACCAATTTCTTTTGCTGCATTAATAACGTCTTCTTCGGTTACATCATCGTTATTCAATGTGATATTATTCAAAATCGTATCTGCAAATAAAAACACATCTTGAAGCACCACAGCAATCTGACTTCTAAGCGAACTTAGTGTTAAGTCTTTAATGTCGATATCATCTACTTTTATAACTCCTGAATTAATTTCGTAAAAACGATTCAGCAAATTAATAATAGTCGATTTACCGGCACCAGTAGCTCCAACAATTGCCACAGTTTCACCCGGTTGCACATCAAAAGAAATGCCTTTTAAAACTTCTTCATCTTTTATATAAGAGAATCGTACATCTTTAAATGAAATGGCGCCATTAAAATGATTCGCTTCTATGGTTCCAACATCGTCAATATTAGAAGTGGTATCTAAGACTTTAAACACACGATCGGCAGCGACCATACCCATTTGCAGGGTATTAAACTTATTTGCAATTTGGTTTAAAGGTCTAAACAACATTGGAATAAACATGGTAAAGGCAATTAAATCACCTAAGGTAGCGGTCTCACCAACCACAGCATTTAAACCACCAATCCAAATCACAGCTCCCATAGTCACCGATGAAATAAAATCGGCAATTGGAAAGAAAATAGAGTTATACCAAACTGTTTTCAACCATCCTTTTTTATGACGCTCGTTAATCGCCATAAACTTTTTATATTCTGTATCTTCTCGTGTAAATAGCTGCAATATTTTCATTCCGGTTACACGTTCTTGTACGAATGAATTCAAATTAGAAACCTCTGTACGAACATCCTCAAAGGCACGTTTCATATATTTTTGAAACACTCTCGTCGCAAACAAAATAATAGGAAGTGTAAAGATAACGATAAGGCTTAACTTCCAATTCATATAGAACATAAAGCCTGCTACAACCATCATTTTTAGAATATCACTAAAAATCATGAACAGCCCTTGCCCGAAGATATCCGCAATACGTTCCATATCTGTGACAGCTCTCGTAATCAAAACGCCTACGGACGATTTATCAAAATAGGTCATTTTAAACCTAAGCATATGTCGAAATAACTTAACACGAATATCTCTTACGACGGATTGTCCCAACCAACTCGCGTAATAAATAAAGAGCAATTGTGACACCACTTCAAGAAGTAATAAGACCAGCATTATAACCATGTATAATACAAAGCCATTATATTCTTTGTTAGCAATTTTTATATCAATCGCTTCCTTTAAAATATATGGTCGGAATGCACCAAACAAAGCTAAACCTATAACACAAACTAATGAAATCACAAATACCGCACGATAGGGTTTTATGTATTTCAAGAGTCGCGTAAAAAGCGATATATCAAATATTTTCTTTCGGTTTTCTGCCATTTTATGCCGAATTTGATTCGGTATTTCTTTAGTCTTCTAATTTAATCGTTTCTGGATATACAATTTTCACCAAATATAAGCCATGTGCCGGAACTGAAAATCCTGCTTCACTCCTATTCTTTGAGGCAATAATTTGATGTAAATCTTCTGCCTTCATTTTTCCTAAACCAATATTAACCATAGTTCCCACTATCGCTCTTACCATATTTCGTAAAAAACGATCTGCCGTAATCGTAAACATTAAATGATTATCTTCTTGTGTCCAAAATGCTTCCTTTATATCACAATTATACGTTTTTACGTCTGTATTCGTCTTAGAAAAACATTGAAAATCTTTATACTCATATAGAATTTTACAAGCCTCATTCATCGCTTTAAGATCTAAAGGCAAATGGACTTGATAGCTATAATCATAATTAAAAACATCTTTGGCTGTCGATATTTTATAATGATAGGTTCTACTCAAGGCATCAAATCTTGCGTGCGCTTCAGGCTTCACTTTAAAAATCGATTTTACAGCAATATCTTTAGGTAAAAATGAATTCAACTTGTAAGTCAATTTCTTTTCATCAATTTCCTCGTCATAATCAAAATGCGCAAATAGTTGTGATGCATGAACTCCAGCATCTGTTCTACCAGCACCCATAATTGCAATTTCTGATTTAAGTAGAGTGGATAAGGCCTTTTCTACCACTTCCTGCACAGAAATAGCGGTTGGCTGAATTTGCCACCCATGATATGCTTTACCATTATATGAAAGTTCAATAAAAAATCGCAATAGAAATCTTACTTTTGTTGAAATGCAAAGGTACTTTATTCCTGCGAAGGCAGGAATCTCATTAACGGAATATTTAGAGTTTAATATAAGTTTATAGTTTTTTCAAAAGCAAAAAATTTGAGTTAATACTAGTTCTACTTCAGTAGACAACACTCCTATAATTCCCATGTAAAAGAAAAAGACCTACGTACAATAACAAGTTCCCCGATTTCGAGGGAACGAAAAAATGAAAATATTTCTTGAAAAAAATACTCCTTTTATCAGACACGCATAGTTATATAGACGAGGCCATTCTTAATCACGTAAAACAAGCTGATGAAGTTTGGCATGCTGGCGATATTGGTGACTTAACCGTAACTGATCAGATAAAAAAGCTGAAACCGTTAAAAGCAGTTTATGGCAATATTGATGGTGCCGAAGCACGTTCTGAGTTTTCACTTAATAACAGGTTTATGTGTGAAGAAATGGATATATGGATCACTCATATTGGTGGTTATCCGCCACGATATAATAATATAGTGAGAGAGGCGCTAAGTGAAAATCCGCCTGATATTTTTATTACAGGCCATTCACATATTTTAAAAGTTATGCCTGATAAAAAATTAGACTTATTACATATGAATCCTGGCGCTGCTGGTAAACACGGATTCCATAAAGTTAGAACCATGTTGCGCTTTAAAATTGATGGTAAAACCATTAAAGATTTAGAAGTGATAGAGTTTTCAAAATAGATATATTCTTCACTCCGATTTATCTGTAAAAAAAGGGCAGACAAGCCCCTTATTCCTTGCCTGCCACTTTTTGAAAACGTTTTACATTAAACGTTTAAGAAATGCTTTAAAATTATCATCGTTATAATCGGCCATTCCTTTATGTGTTAAAGCTAAATTACCTTTAGCATCTATGATATAGGTTGTTGGAAGTGATGATGCCTGATACATCTCTGGCAATTGACCTGCCGGAGCATAAATAGGAAGGTTATACCCTTTACGCTTATCGAAAGCTTTAGCTTTTTCAAAATCTTGGTCGACTGATAATATCACGAAGGCCACATCATCTCCCATTTCTTTATAAAGTTTATCTATGCTGGGCATTTCGGCAATACAAGGCGGACACCATGTTGCCCAAAAATTAATGAAGATAACTTTACCTTTCATTTCTTCTAAGGTTGTGAAATTACCATAAGCATCGATCAGTTGTAAACTAAAGTCAGCCGGTATTGATTTAGAAGAACTTGAAGATTCTTCTGAGATTTGTTCCACATCGGGGTTCATTAATCCAGTGGCTAGAAGTCCGCGCTGCACAAAGCCAATGACTTCTGTGTGCAAACCTGTTACGTAAAGTATAATTACAACTAAAGCCGTGACTCCGTATTGAACCCAAGTGGCCTTTTTATCATTTTTCTTCCTACTCATTAGTTACTATTATTGAAATTTATAATCTGTTTTTGGAACCGTTGAAAACGAATAAGTTCCTAAATAATCACAATAGGCACGACCTTCTAAAACAGGTGAAACTGGTGAATTTTTTTGAAGGTACTCTTCTACCGCATCATGAATCGTATAATCTTTGACTTCAACATCTTTTACATCAGACATTCTACATAAATTATCAATGGGATCACCTGGACGCACGCATGCTGATATGGTATAATATTTTTCATCTTGCATAGGTTCTCCATTAACTGTTATGGATGTAATTCGATTTCCTCTTTCATTCTGACTTTTAAATTCAACAGTCATTCCCGAGTAACGCACTAACCAGCCTCCAAACCGTTCCATTGGATTTTGAGAAAAAGCATTATGCATTTCCTTTTCTAACCAATCTTTAATTTGTTTTCCGGTTGCTTTTCCTGTTTTTACAGGTTCGTTTACGGGAAGTAGGTTCCATAAATTAGCTCTTGTGATAGGAGCCGGTTTTCCATCTTCAGGAACTATAGGGTTTCCAAAACGGAACCCGTTGGAAATCGCTATATCTGCACCAGTTTTCCAACGTGCTGCATCTGTAATCATGTTATCCATTGGGTTTTCCACTGTTAAGTAGCGATAAATCGGAGTCGTAGTATAACCCACTATCGTTTCTAAATGATCTTTATAAGGTGCTTTGGCCTTATCGACTAGATCTTGAATTTTTGGATCTGCTGGAAACACCTCTGGATCAACATCTATAAGTTCGTAATCGTCGCCAACCAATTTACCATCTACAAAATGCAAGGTCAATTTTCCAACGAAAGAACCAAAAGCTCCTGGCTCCGTAACTTTAGCGTATTTGCCTGGAATTAGTTCACGTACACGCTCGTGTGTATCATTTCCTAAAATATAATCGGCATGTTCCGCTATTGGGTTGTTAGCTAATTCTACTTGTTTAAAAATCCCTATATGAGTCACTAAAAAAAGAACATCGATATTTTCGTTTACTTTGAAGTCATCCACTGTTTTCTTTAAGTCCGCATTAAGTCCACTAAAACTCATCCCTTTACTGAAAATAGGATTTTGTCTTACAGGAACATCAGGATCATTAATACCCACGAAGCCAAAACGAATTCCTTCAATTTCTTTAACCCAAGATGCCGGAAACAATGGTTTCTCATCTTCTTCATGATACATGTTTTGCACAATCACCTCAGTGTCATAACCCGTCATCACCTCCATCATGATATCTTTACCATAAACCACCTCCCAGTTTCCTGGAATAATTAGGTCGTAACCCATATTTTTTATGATGTCTGGCATAACTTTCCCTTCAGATAAAGCGGCATAACCACTTCCTTGAATCAAATCACCACCATCAACTATGATTGTCCGATTAGGATTGTTTTGACGTTCGCGATCAAATAGTGTTTTGATATTAGCCAATCCACCTCGATTTTTAAATACAATTTCTTCATTTTCCCAAAACAATTCAGGATGCGTATCTAATTGCCCATGAATATCAGCGGTTTGTAATATGGTTACACTTAAGGTGTCATTTTTACTTGTGTTACTCACCTCTGAGCTAGCCAAATTGTTTTTACAAGAATTAAAAAATAACACTATTCCAATGAGGCCGACAGTTCTTAAAGTTGCTTTTATATAGATTTTCATAGTTATAATGTAATGCTTATATATCCTTTTTTCTGAAGTTGTAAATTATGTAGAATTCCATTTTCCACGATTTTCATGTCTTTGGGTACAGCTGCTCTATCCACCTTAAACTTATTCAAGGAAAATCCGCAAGCGATAATCTGAACACCAAGTTCATCGGCTCGATTTAGGAACTTAGTTACCTTTTCTGGAGCTGTAATATCTCCAATTTCTTTACCGCAGACAATGACTTGAAAGTCACCAAAGGCAGCGCCATCTTCAGCCTTAAGAGCTTCAGCAGCCAATAGAATCGGTTGTAATTGTGGGATTTTTTTAGTGAGTACTACATAATTAATTTTATCATTATTCTTCTCTTGTGCTTGAATCGTATTTACATTAAACAGTGTAAGCATTAGAAAAAATGCACCATAAAGAATTGATTTCGTCTGAGACATATTTATTATCATAATGTGTTTATTTTTTAAGATTATCAGTGTCGTTCCATATAAAAAAAAGAAGTCCACCTAAAATTGCAAGATTTTTAAATAAGGGTCCAAGCGTATTAATTTGTCCGACTTGAACGGTTAATGTGATTGGAATTAAAACGGCCAATAAAATAAGTGCTGTCCATTTCGTTTTAAATCCTAAAAGAAATAATAAGCCAGCCGATAGCATTACGACACCCGAAAGAATAACAAGCAATTGAGGTTCGCCAAAAAAATAAGCGATGCCTTTAAAACTAGCTTGTTCAATTCTGTTTACAGTTTTCTCTGTGTTTAGCAAATGGTTTAATCCTGCTATAAGGAATATACCACTAACTAGTATGCGTAATAGCTGAACGGATCGACGACTAACTGAAATTGTTTTAGTCATTATTAACGTTATAAAATGATGAATTGAGTCGATGTCATGCACACTACTGAAATCCCCTTGATAAATGGAAAATCTTATTTTACTTCTTGTGCATCGAATTAAGTTTTGTGACTTTTAAACTAAGCGCGGAGGAGGAGATACTTTATCTAAGTACAAAAAACTTAGACTCGAAATAAAATGTTCGTTAAAAACTGCCATAGGTTTTAGTACTGAAGTTTCCCATGAGAAATGAGTAAAATGAAATTGTGAGGTACAATATCCAGCCATATCTATCACTTCAACCCCTAAATTATTTGCATGGGACAATTCTGCCGAACGAGAAATTTTTGTGGTGAGGTTAGCTTTTTTACAATGTTTATTCACTAAAAAAACGCCCTTCTCACTAAATACTGTACTTAGAGCATGAGCATCTATGGCAATAAATTTCACCATAAAAATAGAGACTAAAAGAAGTGCTATGTAACCTTTACTTTTCATTCATTACAATAGTATTGAAAATTGTTGAAGAGCTCTGTAACCTATGTTACTTATTTCAAATAATTAAGAAAAGTTTAGGAATTAATCTTAAAAATTAGACATAAAAAAACCCAGACGGCAGCGTCTGGGTTTTTCACACTAATACTACTAAGATTTTAGGTTCATCGTAATCGATCAACAGATTTTACAAGATCTTCATCCTTTTTAATAGCCTTGTTAGCCAAGGCTAAACACACAATAGAAAAAATAGGAAGAAGCATCCCAATACCTTTCTCAGAAACGTTAGTTTCTCCAGATAAATTTAGAGATTGATACACAAAGATTCCTAGTAAAATAAAGTTTAATATTATATTAAGTCGTCCCAATATAAATTGAGATTTCCTATTCTTAAATCTAAAAATCGAAATCAAAGATAACAAAGCAGAACCAAAAAACAGGCCTGCATATACATAATTATTTAGAGCATATATTTCGTCACCTTCATTATTCGTCCATAAGTGAAACACAAATATTAAGCCTGCTGAAATAACCGCAGCCAAAAATAAATATAGAGTTTGTATACGTTGAATCATATCCTTTACTTAAAAAGTTCTGCAAAATTAGGAGTTTATTTTCGAAAAAGATAGAAATTGTTTTAAAATAAAATCGTATTATTGCATAAGAAAGAGTAACACACTGAATTACATCTTTCTAATCTTCCAAATTAATCTCACTTTTTTTCTTTATTGTTTCATTTCGAAATTTCATTTAGAAAATATTGAATTAATAATATCAAAATTATAATACATATACAACATACAGAATGTTTGAAATTTCTCAGTTAAAGGCTAAAAAACTTCCTGAATTACAGGAGATAGCTAAAAAACTAAACGTACCTAAGTACCGTACACAAAAAAAATTAGACTTGGTTTATCAGATTTTAGATTATCAAGCAGCTAATCCAGAGGTGGTTAAAGCTAAAGTAGATACTGAAGCTAAATCAGAACCTACACCACCAAATAAGCCAGCTCAAAAACGTGCTCGAGTTCCACAAAAGCCAAGAGAGAGTACCAATCAAAAATCTTTAGAGCTTAAGGACGATACGCAAGACGTTAAAGCTAAGCCTCAAGAACAAAATAAACCAAATCCTCGCAAACCTCAAGAGCGCACAGCTCCAGAGAACAAACCACAAGACCTTAAGTCTAAAGAGGAAAAGTCTACAAAAGACAATAAGCCTAATCCAAAATCTCCAGAACATAAGAAGCCTAATCCGCGCAAAGACGATAAAAAACGTTCTCAAGGCAACGATTCAAGACAACCGCGTTCTAAAGATAAAGATGGCAACACACATGGTGGTAGCTCAAAAAATAATGGTAATAAGGATAGCAGAAATCGCTACCGTGAGCCAGATTTTGAATTTGATGCTATTATTGAAAGTGAAGGTGTCTTAGATATCATGCAAGATGGTTATGGATTTTTAAGATCTTCGGATTATAACTACCTGTCTTCTCCTGATGATATTTATGTATCTCAATCTCAAATTAGATTATTTGGATTAAAAACAGGTGATACGGTCCTTGGACATGTAAGACCTCCAAAAGAAGGTGAAAAATATTTCCCTTTAATTAAAGTGAGTAAAATCAATGGTCAGAATCCAAATGTTGTAAGAGACAGAGTAGCTTTTGAACATTTAACACCGTTATTCCCACAAGAGAAATTCAATATTGCTGAAAAGCAAGCTACGATTTCTACGCGAATTATGGATTTGTTCTCTCCAATTGGAAAAGGACAACGTGGTATGATTGTATCACAACCTAAAACGGGTAAAACTATGCTTCTTAAGGATGTGGCAAATGCTATTGCAGCGAACCATCCTGAAGTTTATCAAATGATTTTATTAATTGATGAACGTCCAGAAGAAGTTACAGATATGCAACGTAATGTACGTGGAGAAGTTATTGCTTCAACGTTTGATAAAGAAGCCCATGAACATGTGAAAATTGCTAATATTGTTTTAGAAAAAGCAAAACGTTTAGTAGAATGTGGTCATGATGTTGTGATTCTTTTAGATTCGATTACACGTTTAGCTAGAGCCTATAACACCGTTCAACCTGCATCTGGTAAGATTCTTTCTGGTGGTGTAGATGCCAATGCTTTACACAAACCAAAACGTTTCTTTGGTGCTGCACGTAATATTGAAAATGGTGGATCTTTAACCATTATTGCTACAGCCTTAACGGAAACTGGTTCTAAAATGGATGAAGTGATCTTTGAGGAATTCAAAGGAACTGGTAATATGGAATTACAGTTAGATCGTAAGATTTCTAACCGTAGAATTTTCCCTGCTATCGATTTAACCTCATCGAGTACACGACGTGATGATATCTTATTAGATGAAAACACTATCCAAAGAATGTGGGTAATGCGAAAGTATCTTGCAGATATGAATCCTGTTGAAGCCATGGAATTTATCAACGAACGTTTCAAACAAACAAGAAACAATGAAGAGTTCCTTATATCAATGAATGGGTAATTCTTTTTGAATTTATAAAAAAAACCTTGAACTAATTGTTCAAGGTTTTTTTGTTTTTATATGTTTCTAAACTCTAGGTTTAGCGATACCTCTATCGTACATGACTATACTTCCCGCAACCGAAACATTAAGGCTCAATTCCGATTTAAACTTCACTAAAAAATGGCTTTTCTCTATGGCTTTTCGAGACAAACCATGATCTTCGGCTCCTAGTAAATATACACAACGTCTTGGGTGATGAAAGGTTTCTAGTGGCACAGCATCTTCAGTGAGTTCTACGCCCACCAATCGCGCTCCTTTTGGTAAGTTTTTGAAGAAATCTTCAAAGGTTTCATAATGAAAATAAGGCATAGACTTCACAGCGTTATGGGTATCGCAAGCTTGTTTGGCATAACGATTTCCGATAGTGAAAATAAATCTTGCTCCCATGTTTTGAGCTGAACGCCATAAAACACCCAAGTTTTCAGGTGTTTTACCATTTTGAATACCTATTCCGAAAAATTCGTTTTTTAAATTATCATTCATAAATCAAACTTATGAATTTCAAATTATATTTAGAATTTTTCAATAAAAAAAGGGTTGTGTGAATATCGAATTGAATTCAAAATATGTTTCCATATTAGGTTTCAATCTACATACTTACACAACCGCTTTCTACATATATATTATGCTGTAGCAGCTAACCTATTGTTTTGCTTATATTCAATAGGCGAGCAATTATATTGTTCTTTAAATATACGAGAGAAATAACTTCTACTCGAGAAACCTAATGAATATACGATCTCTGAAATATTAAGATCTGTAGTTTTAATCAACTCTTCAGATTTTCTAACTCGTACAAATCTTATATACGAGTTCAAAGTTTTTCCATGCATCAGCTTAAATCCTTCTTGAACTTTAGATGGACTCAGTGAAATTTTAGAACACAATTCTGTGACACTAAAATTGGTTTCCGGGTAATTATTAATATAATCTGAAAGTTCTTTAACTTGTTTCAATTCAAAAGATGTAAGCGATCCTTTGGGATTTTGAGCATCTATGACATCTAATTTATGTTGCTCAATTTCCATAGCTAAAATTAGATTAACTAATCCCTGTGTTAGCAACGTTCTCACAACGCCTTCTTGCTTAATGGCTTTTAGTTGATTAATGCTCTCTGCGATTTTAAGATTATATGATCCCACATAGGAATAATTATCTGTTCTATCCATCACAAAAAGATCTGAAACCATATTATTAATACCAAACTCTTTAGAGCTTTCTTTTGAGGTATTCACTGAAATAATTGCTGAGTGTACATATACATCTTTATAGAAACTTATATAATTCTCTTCAGATGTGATATTTGAAGCAATCCCAGTTTGGAATGTTTCAACTTTTTTAGCACCGCCATGTTCTGAAAATGAATGAGAAAGTTCACCTTTAGCACAATACAAAAAGTTAACTACAGAACGCTTCACGCTTTCTACTTTAAAAGTCACATCATGTTTAAATTTAACATCAAACTCAATATAAACCGTATTTCTTTCTAACTCCATTCCTCTTATGAAGCCTTTCCCAAAATCATTATCAATGGATAATTCCACCTCCTGACGGTTACTCGTAAATGTTCCACCAACCTCGTTCGTTAATGTATTGAACATTGATGTTATATTTTCGGCTTTAATTTCAATCGTTTTCATAATGCTTGTTATTAGGTTAGACAGTTAAATTGGCGTAGGTGGTTCAGACTTTAGGGCATTGTTCTACTATTTAATATTGAAGCGATTTTTTGTTGGCTTTAGCACTAGTTGCGCTTAAAACGTTAATTTTTTGTTCTTGCGGTTTAGGAAAAACTTTTCCTACCCTTGCAAATTGTTTTTGTAGTTGTTCTGATGTCCATTTCATAGCTTTAAAAAGTTTAGTGTTTTTAGATACTCCAAAGTAACGAAGATTGAAAGCCTCTTCTGTTATACAATTTTTTGGTTCTGTTATATCATTGCTATTTAGTGTTAAACAAAACACAATATATAAGTAGCGTGTTGATCGTTTTTAGGTTTATCTAAAAACAATAGAGGGCAAAACTTTCAAGAAGAAAGGCTAAAGTGAAGCGTAATAAATATATTAGATATCTTGATTGGAGAGGAAACTTAAGACTTAGTTCTGCTCAAAACAACAATTATAATTATTGCTACTAATAATAAGAAGTGAATCGGTGATGTAAAAGAAAACACAAAATATCCAAGTGCCCACAAAATGATGATTATAACTAAGAAAGCGTAAAGCAAAGATCTCATAAGAGAATGTTGATTAAATTAGGGCATTAACTTCACACAAAAGTCGACTCTGCAGCTAACTCTGTTTATCAATATTGTAGAATCTTTTAAGCTTTATGTTAAGTTTTAATAGCCTTACAAATGTGGATATAACAGATGAAACAACTATTATACAATTTTTAGAATGTGTTATACAATTCCCGACAATGTATAAATTAGCCTATTTCAAGTATGGAAGATAGATTATAAACTTAGCGCCCACATTAGGAATTCCTTCTGCCAATATTACACCGTTATGGTTATCTACAATCTTTTTACATATCGCTAAACCAATACCGGTTCCAGAATATTCGGTTTTTCCATGTAATCTATTGAATAACACGAATATTTTTTTGGCATAGGTTTGTTCAAACCCTATACCATTATCTTTGATACTAATTTTATGATAATGTTTTATAAATGAGTCTTTCAATTCTTCGACCTCACTTGATATCACTTCTTCATGCTTAATATCTATTTTTGGAGGCACACCTTCTCTGGAATATTTTAAAGAGTTCCCAATAATATTTATAAAGAGTTGTTGGATTTGAAACGATATCACATCCATAGTTGGCAAATTCTGACTAGTAATAACGGCTTCCTTTTCTTCTATACTATCGATAAGCTCTTGTTTAGCACTCTCCAAAAGCATATTCATATTTGTTTCACTAAAGTCGGATTCTGTTTTATTGGTACGTGAATACTGTAATAAATCATCAATAAGTAATCGCATTCTAGCGGAAGCCGATTTTATTTTTTCGACACAAATATTTCCTGCTTCTGAAAGGTTATCCTTGTCTTTAACTTCTAATCGCGAAATAAAGGTTTGAATTTTTCTTAATGGTTCTTGTAAATCATGACTCGTCACATAATTGAAAGCCGATAATTCCTTATTATTTCGTTCTAATTCCTGGTTGCGTTGTTCAATGAGTTTAAAATTCTCATACTCCTCTGTAGCATCAACGGTTACTCCAATGAGTTGTTTCTCCTCAAAAGCATTTTCAATAAGTTTTCCGAAAGCTTTTAAATGTTTAATAGTGCCATCAGGTTGCACAATTCTGAAGGTAACCAAAGGAAGATCCTCCTCCTTAATCATTTTATTTATCTGCTGCCCCAAGCCTTCTCTATCATCTACATGAACAAAGCCAATAAACTTTTCTAAACTAGGCTCGAAGCTATTCGGTTCCACTCCAAGAAGATTGAATAAATTATCGGAATAATAAAATTCATCTTCTTCCACATACCAAATCCATGTACCACTATGACTAATTTTTTCAGCTTGTTGGGTCAATTTTTTAAATACCACAAGATCATCATTGGTATCTTTGAGCTCCATTAAATCTTTGTTCATTTTAGCATAGGCCAGAAGAAGTAATATTAAGGTTAGAATGAGAATCCCAAAAAACATTAATGGCGTTAGATCCATGGCTTTTTCATTTTTCACTTGACTTTCTGCCATAAGTCTACTTTCTAAATCCTGCATGTTTACAAGATCTTTTCGGATCTGATCCATAGACATTTTGCCTTCATGAAGTACATATAGTAGGTCTTCCGATAAAATTAATTTGTCGTCTACCAAGCCGAAAGATCGCTTAAAAATGCTAAACCTTTTTTCAATATCAGATTTAAGTTTTTTAAGATTCTTCCTTTGATCCGTATTTTCTGGAACCAAAGTATCTAATCGGCCTAAATTTTCCTTAAGTTGTGTGACCCCTGAAAAATAAGGGTCTAAGAATATAGAATCGGAGGTTAATAAAAATCCGCGATGACCAGATTCGGCCTGCTTTAAATTAGAAAGTATTTTTGCCAATTCACTACTTACAGAATAAGTAGACTTTACCGTTTTAGACGATTCTGATAGTGATTGGATATGCTTATAAGTGAATCCGCCAATACATAATATGATGAATAGCCCAATACCAAACGCCGCTTTTAAATAGTTATTTGGAGTTAAGTTCATAAACTAGAGACGTAATAAGAAATTTTCTTTATTTAAACCATTGGTATGATACTGCCAATTTGTAGTTACCACTTCGGAAAGCACTTTCTTTAGAGTTTCAAAATTATTAGGTTTTTTAATATAAATATTAGCACCTTGAACAAAGGTATTTTCTATGTCCATTTCTGAAGATGATGTCGAATAAATAGCAATCACCATATTCTTAAATCGATCATTGGTCTTGATTTCCACAAGACATTCTAATCCCGATTTTTTAGGCATATTTAAATCTAAAAACAGTAAATCCGGATGCGTATTATTAGAATTCTCCAAGAACTCCATTAATTCGATACCGTCTTCAAATGTTGACACTTTACTTTTTATCTTTAACTCTTCAAAAGCATCCGTAAAGAACAATCGGTCGTCCTCATCATCATCAGCTAAAGCTATATTTATATAATCGCTATTCATAATTATAAGCTGGTTCTGGTGTTAGTTTTCTTTATTTTCTTTCCTTTTTGAAATAATTCTCTGAAAAGCGGAAGGTGTAATTCCCGTTGTGTTTTTAAACTGTTTACTCAAATGAGCTACACTCGAATAATTCAGTTTATAAGCAATTTCAGTTAGGGAAAGTTCTTCCTTTGTTAAAAGTAATTTCGTATACTCTATCTTTTGTATAATTATAAAATTTTCAATCGAGGTATAAGTTACTTCCGAGAACAAATTAGATAAATAACTGTAACTCTGATCAAGTTGCTCTGCTAAATATACTGAAGTTTTTACATTGACATCCTTCTCGTTAAACACCATATCCACAATTACGTCCTTAATTTTTTGAACAACTATATTTTTAGGGTCTTCTAAAATTTCAATACCGTAAAAGTTAATATCGTTTTGAAAGGCTTTCATTTGCTCTTCTGAAACCGTTTCTAACAATGTAATTTCACCAAAGGCTGTTTGCCTATAGTTTACATGATGAGCTTTCAACTTTTCCTCTAAAAGCCTGTTGCAAACATTAGTGAAATCGAATTTTAATAATAGCTTCATCTCAAAATTTAACTTCTGCTAATTTAAAACTTTATTTTGGTTATAACCGATACTTTTTAGAGACTTTTAAGATTGTGTTTTACGGTATTTATAAATACAAACAGGAACGTTAGTAAGCCTTTATTAGCTTAACATTTATTAATTTCGCTTCTAATATAAGAACGTAATTTAATAGATAACTCAGCGCTAATTGAAACAAGTAGACATCGATAAAACTAGTTGGACGACCTGCCCAGATTGTCATGGACTCGGCAAAAAAAGTCAACGACTCCGAAAGAAAGCACGACTTCACTACCAATATCAATTAGAGCAGTTTAAAAATTCTAATGGAGAAGGCAAAGCTCCACTTCCACCTAAAAAACAGTTTAAAACTTGTTCCTCTTGTTCTGGCTCTGGTTTAATTCCTTCCGAACATTTTCCTTCTCCAGATAAAGCAACCTACCCACATGTTGCCATTATTGGTGCTGGTATTGGAGGTGTTGCCTTAGCTGTTACTTGCTTACATAGAGGCATCCCCTTTACTTTGTATGAGCGCGATCAAAATTTCAATTCTCGATCTCAAGGCTATGGACTCACTTTACAGCAAGCGAGTAAGGTCATTAAAGGTTTTGGACTTGTCTCATTAGGTGAAGGTGTAACCTCAACACGACATATTGTACATACTACAGAAGGCGAAGTTATTGGTGAATGGGGTATGCGAAAATGGGTGCATTCAGATACAGAATCCTCATCAAAACGAACCAATATTCATATTGCAAGACAATCTTTACGCTTAGCTTTACTTGAACAACTCGGTGGAAATGGTGCAGTGCAATGGAATCATCAATTATTAGATTTTAATGTTGAAGATGATAAACGTATAAAACTCAACTTTCAAGTTGATGGCAAAATAAAAAGTGAGAAAGCCGACCTTGTAATTGGTGCAGATGGTATTCGAAGTTCAGTAAGACAATTATTACTTGGAGAAGATGTTGCCCCATTACGCTATTTAGGTTGTATTGTCATTCTTGGAATTTGTCCATTAAAAAACCTAAATCATATTGAAAGTCCTTTATTAGATTCTGCAACCGTTTTCCAAACCGCCAATGGAAATGAACGCATTTATATGATGCCCTATTCCGAAGATGCGATTATGTGGCAACTCAGTTTTCCAATTTCAAAAAATGAGGCTAAAGCTTTAAGTAATAAAGGGACTACAGCACTAAAAAAAGAAGCCTGTAAACGCACACAATGGCACGCTCCTATTCCACAGATATTAGAAGCTACTGATGCCAAACAAATTTCGGGTTACCCAGTTTATGATCGTGAGTTGTTAACCTTAGAACAATTAGATAATGCTGGACCAATAACACTACTTGGAGATGCAGCACATCCTATGAGTCCATTTAAAGGTCAAGGTGCAAATCAAGCGCTTTTAGACGCTTTAGCTTTAGCACGTGGAATTTCTAAAGGCTGCCGACCTTCATCATCATGGAGAGACATAGGACTTAGAAAAAGTGTTTTAACTTCCTTTGAATCCGAAATGCTAAAACGCAGTGCTAAAAAAGTGAAAGATTCAGCTGCAGCTGCTGAATTTCTACACACCGAAACCATTCTATTTAAAGGTGATGAACCTCGAGGTGGCTGTCTAAAAAGATTAAACGAATAAATAAAATAATTATAATGAATATTAGAAAAGCTGAACGCAACGAAGCGAATAAAATTGCCCCACTCCTACTGCTTGCTATGGAAAACATAGTTTATGAATTTATTGGCATAAAGAACGCGGACAAAGCTACTCTGTTTTTAGAGGAATTAATTTGTGAAAATACCAATCAATATTCATACGAAAACTGCTGGGTCGTAGAACGAAATGACGAGATTGTTGCCGTGGCAAATATTTACGATGGTGCAAAACTTGAAGAGCTTAGAACGCCTGTTTTAGAGAAAATTAACAGGCAGTTTAATAGAGATATTTGCCCAGAGGACGAAACCAAAGCCGGTGAAATTTATATTGATTGTGTTAGTGTTCGATCCGACCAACAAGGTGCTGGCATTGGCTCTAAATTGTTTCAGTTTTTAATTGATCAATACGTTATAAGGGAGAACAAAACCCTAGGTTTATTAGTAGATAAAGATAATCCACACGCTAAACGACTCTATTTAAAATTAGGTTTTGAAACTATGGAAGAAATGATTCTTGCAGGTAAAGACATGGAACACCTCCAACTGAAACCCTCTCGAATAAATGGATATTAATCTTATATTTTAATCAAACTCGATACCATTGAGAAACAAAAAAAACCGTCTCAAAATGAGACGGTTTTCATAGTATAATTACTAATGATTGGTTACTTCACAATAATTCTAAAGGTCTGAATCTTTTCGTTGATGTTTACCTTTGTTAAGTAAACGCCATCCTTTAAAGTATTTAAGTTTAGAGCTGATGAGTTAGACTGAATTCGTTCAGATATCACTTGCTGACCTAAAAGATTATAAATAGCTACTTCCTGAATTAGATCTGCACTTTCAATATGAAGTATATTGTTTTTTGTATAATGTGTAAACGGACTCATTGATACATCACCAATACCTAAAGTAGTACATTGACCATAAAGAGAAACCATAGCATGTTCAAAACCACCTAAAGGCCATAACGGATTATCTCCTGCAATCCACATTTGACTCTCTCCATCATAAAAATAAGTCGCATTGTCTGTTTCAAACACATCGGTGACTTCCATAAAAGACATAGCACCTGAGCCAATATTAATAATAACACCAACCTTCATCTTCAAAATAAATAAACAGAGATTTTAATCTTATAATTTATTACTTTTAAAATGTAAAAAAGGAGAGAAACTATCGTAAAGAAGCTGAAATTTTATTAACTTTTGACCTTATTCAATGATCCTGCTTGTAATTTTAATCTGACTGAATAAGAGCTTCAAGTTAACATCTTAAAATTTAGCATTATGAAAAATCAACTTAGGCTACCTCATCTTCCTTACAAAGAGACTATTCAAACAAAAACAACCCTTCATTTGTTTTTGCAGATTATTGGGAAAATTCGTCTTAAATCGACACCTCGAAAAAATCACTGGTGGTACATCACTGAATACATCGATACTCGTGGTTTTACAACAGGTCCAATTCCTTATAATTCTGGATTAGATCAATTCGATATTACGATTAACGTGTTAAAACACCAATTAGAAGTCAACACTAGCCAAGATGAATTTGAATTCTTCCCTCTTGACAATCAACTTACAGTTGCCGACTTTTATCATAAACTAACTACATTATTGAACAAGTTGAACATATCAGTTTCCATTGTAGATGTTCCATTTGATTTAGGAATCGATAAGTCATTTAAAGACATTATAGAATACCATCATTACGACAGTAAATATGTCAAAAACTTATGGCGAACCTTACTGTGGATAAATAATGTATTTCAAGAATTTAGTGGTCGTTTCTATGGAAAACCTGTCCGGTTCAATTGTATTGGCATTCTTTTGATTTAGTTGTTACACGTTTTTCAGGTGAAGAGGCACCTCCTATGTCAAAAGACGCTCGACTTTCCGATAAAGATGCTTATTCTCATGAATGTATCAGCTTCGGATTTTGGCCAGGTGATGAAAATGTACCAGAGCCGGCATTTTATTCATATACCTACCCATCACCTGAAGGTATTGATAAGGAAACTATAAAACCGGCTTCAGCAGAGTGGATTGAAAGCAATGGTTCTCCTATGGCTCTTTTAAAGTATAAGGATTTATTAAAATCAGAACAACCACGAGAAGACTTACTTGACTTTTTAGAATCAACTTATCAAGCAGGAGCTAAAAAAGCGAATTGGGATATAGAAAAATTCAGAGTTCCCGATTTAGAGGAATTATAATTAAGAAAACACCAACATTATATACATATATACATGACAAAAATAGAGAGAGAAGATAATGGTAAAAAAGGAAGATTCATCATTTATAATGATGGTGAATTCGCCGGAGAAATGACTTTTGTGTGGTCTGGAAAAGACAAATTTATTATAGACCATACTGGTGTAGAAGATAAATTTGGAGGTAAAGGATTGGCGAAAGAACTCGTTATGGCAGGTGTAGACTATGCACGTAAAAACGACCTTAAAATCATACCTCTTTGCCCTTATGCGAAAAGTAGATTCGAAAGAGATCAAAGCATTAATGACGTTTTAGCTTAAACTAACTTAAAAATTAATAAAAATAGAATATGTCGAATACCCAATTAATTATTGAAGAACGCGCAGCAGATATTGGAAACTTTATGGTAGGACGTTTGTTACCATTCAGACAAAAACGATCCGTAGGTCCGTTTACATTTATAGACCATATGGGACCTTCCAACATGAGTAAAGATGAAAATCTTGACGTAGCACCGCATCCCCATATCGGTTTATCTACACTAACCTATTTATTCGAAGGATCCATTCAGCATAAAGACAGTTTAGGTTCAGATGTTGAAATTAAACCAGGAGCCGTCAATTGGATGACCGCAGGAAAAGGCGTTGTTCACTCGGAAAGAACCCCAGAATATTTAAGGAATTCTGAAAAATCATTACACGGACTCCAAATTTGGGTGGCATTACCAAAACATTTGGAGCAAACCGAACCAAGTTTTGTACATATTGAAGAAAAAGACATTCCGCATTGGAAAGAACAGGGCGCCGAATTTAAATTAATTGCAGGTAAAGCCTTTGACAAAACATCACCTGTTCCAGTACATAGTGAGTTGTATTTTATTGAAGTAAAATCCGCAGATAAGCAACAAATTAATATAGGCAAAGATCTTTATGGTGAAAGTGCACTATATATTTTAAAAGGTAGTATTAATGCCGACGGCCATAACTATGGTCCTAAGCAAATTTTAGTGGCTAAAGACAGTACTTTATGCTCCTTTGAAATGGAACCTGATACCACCGTTTATATTTTCGGTGGACTCCCTTTTGATGAAGAACGCTATATCCATTGGAATTTCGTGAACTCTAGTAAGGACGTCATTGAACAAGCCAAAAAAGACTGGGAGACTCAAAATTTGGAGGCATTTCCAAAAGTAGTTGGAGACGAAAATGAATATGTACCGCTTCCAAAACCGAGAAGACTATGAAAACAGGCCGACTTGAAGCCTTTAGCGATGGTGTATTAGCTATAATCATAACAATTATGGTATTAGGAATGAGTGCGCCCGAAGGCTATAGATTTGAAGATCTAAAACCCATTATCCCCATTTTCTTAACCTATGTATTAAGTTTTATTTATGTAGCGATATACTGGAACAACCATCATCATTTATTACAAGCGGTGAACAAAGTCAATGGTAAAATATTGTGGGCCAATTTAAACTTGTTGTTTTGGCTTTCATTATTTCCTTTTGCTACAGATTGGATGGGTAAGAATCATTTCGAAGATAACCCAACCGCCGTTTACGGTATCGTATTATTAATGGCTGCAGTAGCTTTTAAAATCATGGTGCATTGCGTTATTAAAAATGAAGGGAAAGAATCTAATATAGGCAGGGTGTATAGAACAGACAAGCGAATGAATTTGTCGCTTTTACTCTATTTAACTGGAGTTATCGTATCTTTCTTTTTCCCAATTGTTAGTCTAATTATCTATTTAGGTGTAGCACTAATGTGGATAGTTCCAGATCCTAGAATTGAAAAAACACTAAAAGATTAAATTATGAAAACAAAAGAATATTCAAACGGAGAGATGACCATCTTATGGAAACCTGAAAAATGCATTCATTCAGGCATTTGTGTAAAAACATTGCCTGAAGTATATCATCCAAAAGAAAGACCTTGGATAAAACCTAATAATGCGACATCAGAAGAACTAATCGACCAAGTATCAAAATGTCCTTCAGGAGCTTTAAGTATAAAAAATAATAACTAAGACTAGTTGATAAGAGCGATATAACGATCAAGAGTTTAAAAAAAACTAAATGGTTAGAAAGAACATTTCGTCCGGTTCACAATACGAAGCGTCTATTGGTTTTTCAAGAGCGGTACGTATAGGTAAGTTAATATCTGTTTCTGGTACAGCTCCAATCGCTGAAGATGGAAAAACCGCGTTTCCAGGCGACTTATACAATCAAACTAAAAGGTGCATTGATATCATGGTAAAAGCTATAATAGAAGCAGGTGGAAAAAAAGAAGATATTATTCGTACTCGCATCTATCTAAAAAATGTCGGAGAATGGGGAGAGGCAGCAAAGGCGCATGGAGAATATTTCTCTAAAATCCGCCCAGCTTGTACATTTATTGGAGTTAAGGGATTAATCGATCCTGAATGGCTGGTCGAAACAGAAGCTGATTGTGTGATTAAAGCACTTGAAATTTCATAGTAGAGGTTATTGAATTTAGAGTTTATTTAATAATTAATGTCATAAATAACGCCGATTTAAACAGACAACATGAAATCGAGAAAACTACTTATGATACCTGGCCCAATTGAGTTTGAAAGTGAAGTCATGCAATGTATGTCCATTCCTACTCCAAGTCATGTTGATCCCGATTTTATAAATACCTTTTCTAATAGCATTAAGCTTCTAAAAGAGGTTTGTCAATGTCCATCCGGACAAGCTTTTATTATCGCCGGGTCGGGAACTTTTGCTATGGACATGGCCGCAGCCAATCTTACCGAAGTTGGCGATAAAGCATTGGTGATTTCAACAGGGTACTTCGGGCTTCGTTATGCCGAAATTCTAAAACGATACGGCGCTCATGTGGATATTATTGAAGCAGACCTCGGCGATATCGTACCTATTGAACAAATCGAAAAGCAACTTTCATCTAAAGACTACAAACTATTAACCTTTACTCATGTCGATACCTCAACAGCTGTATTAAATGAAGCCAAACGAATTGGAGAATTAGGTAAAAAACACGATGTGTTAACCATTCTAGATGGCGTATGCTCTGTTGCAGCTGAAGATATTAAGCAAGAAGAATGGAACATTGACGTCGTGGTCACAGCCTCTCAAAAAGCTATAGGTGTACCACCAGGACTTGCGCTATTAGTAGCGTCTCCAAAGGCAATCCAAGCCTTTGAAAAACGACAACATCCAGTGGCTAATTATTATGCCGATTGGTCTAATTGGCTACCTATAATGCGGGCTTATGAGAATCATCAAGCATCATATTTTGGCACACCTGCTGTGAATCTCATTATTGCTTTAGAAAAGAGTTTGCAACTCACTATGAAGGAAGGTTTACAAAATCGTTTCGACCGACACCGAAGAGCTGGTAAAGCCATGCGAATGGCATTAAATTCCGAATTCAATAACTTAACGCAACAAATCAAAATTTTAGATTTGTTGTATGAATACAAAAAAGCATAAACGATTATCACTTAAGGAACGTGTTA
>NZ_QJTD01000008.1 GCF_003217215.1 Winogradskyella epiphytica | reverse complement strand
GCCCTAGCTAAATCAGGTTTAA
This sequence comes from Winogradskyella epiphytica, assembly GCF_003217215.1. Classification (GTDB taxonomy): domain Bacteria; phylum Bacteroidota; class Bacteroidia; order Flavobacteriales; family Flavobacteriaceae; genus Winogradskyella; species Winogradskyella epiphytica. Next base: position 59,576 of record NZ_QJTD01000008.1, on the reverse strand, counting down.
AATATGACAGAAACTATAGAAGTGTTTTAGTAAATATAAACTAATAAATACTTGTTTTTTAACACAGTTCTTGATTAGTTGCGTGTTTTAAGCACTAAAGTTAGCAAATAAAAACCGAATAGAAAATCCGCGAGGATTTTCGTAAGTAGGCGAGAACCGAGCAATTAATTATACACGGTGTTGGCATTTCGTTGTTTTTTTATTCCGACTTATTCTTATTCGACTAAATTCCATTTTTATTTTTCGAGCGTTTGAGTAAATTCAGTCAGCGTTTTATTCCGCAAACTTTTTCAATTCCAATTATTTGTTTTCCTGTTCTTTTTTATTTAAATCTCTCATTGTAAGTAGCATTACTATAATTATAAGAACATTCGATACAATTCCAGCAAAAGGTCCTTTTTGAAGATTGCTAAAGTCAAGTTCAGAAATGTTATAAATCATAAGTATGATACTTGCGATTATTATAAAATAAATAAAATATTTTCTTTTCATTATTTGTTTATTGTTTTATTCGGCAAACGAACTAAAAGTCAAACGTTTTGTTTTAAATCACTCTTTTTTATATTTCTTATGTTCTATTTTCTTTTTTTCTAAAATCGCATAAAATTTTCGTGGCGAGATTTTCAAGTCTTTTGTTATTTCGCTCACTTTTTTCTTTCCTTTTTTATATAACTTTAAATTCTCGTTTACTTTTTTGTCAAAGTAATGTTTTTCCAGTTTCTGAACGATTTGTAATTCAGTCAGATTTGATTCATTCGCATATTTTTCAATTTCCGATTTAATGTCTTTTAAATTACTCATAAGTCTCATTTTTAACGGTTCTGCTCAATGAATGCCAACGTGTTTGTATAAGAATAGTTGCGGGTTTGCGTGCGAGGATTTTCCGAAGGAAAATCAGATGTAACAAACACGCAACTACCTTTGTTTTAGCACTAAACCGCAATTATTTTTATACGGTGTTGTAGTGCGTTTTTTTTTAGTTTTGGGCTTCCATTTCTCCATATTTCTCCATCGTTTTTAATTCCGATTGAAGTTTATCCAATTCGTTCGAGAAATAAAGTCGGAAGCATTTTTTTACTTGTTCATTGTCTTTTGCTATAAATATCTCTAACCATCTTATTTCTTTTTCCTTTCCAAGTCCAAATAAGCCTTTTTTCATTTTCGGATAGACATAACCAACCAAAAATGTATTGTCATTCACATTTCCCATTATAGAAACCCAAAATGACGTTTTATTTACTTTGTCATTTACAGATAAAGTCGCAGAACTCCCTTTTTGGATTTTCTGATAACTTTCAATTTGTTCAATCCAAGGAAATTTATCAAACTCGGTTATAAAACTCTCATAGTCGGTTTGTCCTTTTTCGTCATATTTTTCATAATCGTATCCAGCAAGTTGAACATTCCACGTATAATTATTTTTTCCGTTTGTCATATTTTTTTCTTTGTCTTTATTCGCGCAAGAAATCAGAGAAAAACTTGCTAAAAGTATTATTAATATTCTGTTCATATTCGTTTTTCTCAAATGCACTACAACGTTGTTGTATATGGTTTGTTGCGTGTTTTAAGCACCTAATTTAGCAAATACAAACCGAATAGAAAATCCGCGAGGATTTTCGTAAGTAGGCGAGAACCAAGCAATAAATTATATACGGTGTTGGCATTTCGTTTTTTAATTCTATTTAGTTAAAAGTTTAGACAGCATTGATTTCCAAAGTCTATACAATAGAATCATTGTTAATGTAGCTAGACCATACATAATAGTTCTGTAATTCAATAACCAAAATTGAGCATAAACAGTTACATTCCAGCTTGGATATACAGAAGCAAAAAAATCACTCCAAATAAATTTCAGAATGAATCTAAATGAGATTAGAGTTAATAAGATTGCTATTACTTTGATTAAGTTTGATTTTACCATTTAAATCCTGCCTTTTATTGCATTTCGTTTTTATTTTATTCAATTATCTTTTCAAACAAACCATTCGGACTCGATTTATATTCAGTTGTTCCATTTCCTTGTCCAATAATCGCTGAAAAATTTATAATATCTCCAGTTCCGATTTTGACATTCCTAACTTTGAGATTATTAAATCCGATAAATTGTACTTCTAAATTATATTCAGATGCAGGAATTGTAAACTGAAACTCGCCTTTGGAATTCGATGTTGTCCCAATGAGGGAATCAGTTTGAATATCTTTAACCCAAATATTTGTATAAGCAAAATTGTCAGTCAGAGTATCATTTTCATTAATTGATTTTGCACAAATTTTTCCAGAAATACTTGCAAGAGTTGTGTCCGCAATTCCGATTCTTTTCAGTTCAATTATTTCGCTGTCTATCGTTTTCGGATTCATTTCTGAACCAAGTCCGCACGTCACGTAATTTTTTTTCGCACAGCTAATAAGTCCGATTAAAATTCCTAATGTTAAAATGAAATTTCTGCTTTTCATAAATGAATGCCAACGGTATTGTGTATGATTTCGTTGCGTGTTTAAGCACTAAAGTTAGCAAATAAATCATAGATAGAAAGTCCGCGAGGACTTTCGTAAGTAGGCTATAACTAGCAATGAATTATACACGGTGTTGTGCATTGTTATTTATTCAATACCTCTTTTATTTTATCTAAATCAACTTGTGGGTTTCCAATAAACAAAACTTCATTTACGTTGTTCAATATGACTAACCTCGGATAAGTTCCTTTTTTATTGAAAACTTTTAGTAGCTTTTCAGTAGCATACCCGTGAGTCCAATTCATTTCTTTTTTTTCAATCATTTTTTTTAGCTTACTAATATTTCTATCGTGAGCATTGATTGAAAAAATTGACAAATTATCCTCATATGTTTTTTTTAATTCTTTAATTTTTTCATTTGCAAGTAGGCAAGGTACGCACCAAGTTCCCCAAAATTCTACAATTGTATATTTCTTTTGTTTAGTAATGTCATAAAGTTTGATAAGGTCGTTTTCAAATACATTTCTAACAGCAAAGTTGTCAACTCGATTGCCAACTTTTATTGATTTGTCAGATAAATTTTGGTTTTCATAAATTGGTTTATATTTTGTTTTAATGTCAATTTTTAAATGTTCTCCTAATATGTTTTTAAAACTTACACTATTAATCTCTTTAATTGATTGAGCCTCAAAATCTATATTTCTACCACCATTTAAATGCTTAGTTCTTTTCAATACTAAAAATCCATTAATAATTAGGTCTGGGTATTCTAATTCTGAATCTTCTAACTTTACTTTTGAAATCCAAATTTTATTCCATCCATTTTTAGATTTTGATATCCAGGCTTGACATTCCTCCTCTAGTATTATTCTATCTTCATTAGGAATTCTTTCATAATTATTGATTTTACGATATTTTGTAGTAATATATGGATTATTCCATTTGGTTTTTTTTCCAGAGTTTAAATCAAGTCTATCATTTTTATTTGAATTCCTAATAAACATTGTTTTTGAAGGACCAATTTTTTTCGGGAACTGTTCAACCAATATGGTGTCCTTATTTATGATTACAATTTCCTTTTCGGCTGTGAGAATACGCTCCGAAATTTCACTATCCATTTTGCTGTAAAATTTAGAATACTTAAGGCTATCTTTTGAGTTGTCAAAATAAAGTTTTCCTCTGAATTCAATTTCAAAAGCTGAATTGTTTTGAGCGTAAATAAAAGAACTTAACAGTAAAATTGTTATAGTTTGAATTTTTTTCATAATGTTTCTCATAATAATGCACAACGTGTTTGTATATGGTTTGTTGCGTGTTTTAAGCACCTAATTTAGCAAATACAAACCGAATAGAAAATCCGCGAGGATTTTCGTAAGTAGGCTAGAACTAGCAATAAATTATATACGGTGTTGGCAACAGTTTTTATTCTTAATCTCCTTTTCCAATTGCAACTATAACAAAAGCAAAATCAATTTCATTCGGCACTCCATAATCAGTCAAATATTTTCCTCCAAGTCCACTAACTTGAGATTTTTTGTCCTCAACTTCAAGTCCATAGGTTTCTCCAAACATAAACTTAACTCCATTGTCTAATTTTAGAGTATCTGTGTCTGAAACATTAAATACTTTAAATTCTCTCGGTTTTATAATTAAGTCCTCTATTATTCCTATATTTTCAGTCGTTTCGTTGTAAAGGAAGACTTTATATTTTTTTCCTGTTTTATCGTATTTCGCTGGAATTATTGAAACTTCAGTTCCCTTTTCAATAAACATGTTTCCGTGCGAATCAGTCCACTTTTTTTCTTTTGGCTTTTCCATTGGGTCAAAACCGTACATAAATTTATTGAGTTGACCATTCGAGCTTTCCAGTCCGACAATATCCATTAATTCCTCAAAATACATACAAACTCTTTCTCTGTCTTCGGTATCTAATTCCAGATAAATGTCCGCAAACCTTGAAAGTCCAATTCCGATTTTTTCTTGATACTTTAAATCAGTCGGGTTTTCAGATTCCGCAACAGTTTTAAAATCAGTCGCAACTTGGTTTATTTTTTCCGTTAAAATTGGTCGCATTTTTTCGTCTGCAATTCCAGGATAGAAATTCGGGTAAGGTTGTTCAATAAACTTTTTCTTTGCAATGAATTCCGCAAACATTTCATTCGCATTTTCTGGTGTTTTCATTTCGGTTGCATTTTGTCCGCAAGCAGATAATGTCAAAAAAATTAATAAAATTTGAATATATTTCGTCATTTCTTAAATTGTTGCCAACGGTTTTGTGTAAGGAACGTTGCGGTTTTGTATGCGAGGATTTTCCGCAGGAAAATCAGAAGCTAGCAAAAGAGCAACGACCAAACGATTGAACTAAAATAAGCAATGTTTTTTACACGGTGTTGCAAGTAGTAGTTTTTTCTTTTCAACTACCTTAAAACTCCGAATAAAATCGAAAAACAGGCCAGTAGAAATTCCGCTTTATTTATTCCGTTGCTATTTTCAATTCCGCAAACTTGCTCAATTCCGCAAGAGTAAATTACCGGGTTCTGCTCGGTTTTCCGCAATGGTTTATAAATCCCGTTTGAGTGGCAATTCCGCAACAAGCTTAATTCAGATTTTGGATAGGAAATTCAACGTAAAGTTTGTTAAAAATCGGTCGTTTTTCAATTCTGAATTCCTAGCGCCTGAGTGAGTTCCGCTATTACTTGCAACGTTTTTGTGTAAGGAACGTTGCGATTTTGTATGCGAGGATTTTCCGCAGGAAAATCAGAAGCTAGCAAAAGAGCAACGACCAAACGACTGAACTAAAATAAGCAATGTTTTTTACACGGTGTTGGGTTTTAGTGCTTTTTATCCACTGGATATTTTGTTCAGATTACTCTTTTATCTATTGTGCTTTTATTCCGCAAACTTGCTCAAATTCCGCAATATATTTAATTCAGATGGCGAGTGAGCGATTCCGTAACTTGCTAAATTCCGCGTATAGTTTGGTTAAGTTTTAATTCAGATTCTGCAAACGATCTAAAATAGTCAAGGTAAGTTTTTGAATATTTTAATTCCGCAAACCTGCTTAAATTCGGCTGTTGTTTTTCAGTATAAGAATTGAATTTAAGCCGGAACTTTGGATTGGTAACAGGCGTTTCCGCATTAAACCCAACGTTTATGTATAAGAATAGTTGCGGGTTTGTATGCGAGGATTTTCCGAAGGAAAATCAGACGTTACAAACACGCAACGACCTTTGATTAAGCACTAAACCGCAATTATTTTTATACGGTGTTAGGTGCAGTTTTTATTCCGTTTCTATTTTCATTTCCGTACTGCAAGAAGTTCCGCAAACTTTACAAATACCGTCAACGTAAATTTTTCCGTTAAACTCATATTCGATTGGATAATTCAATCCAGTATCAGCTTTTTTACATTTTCCGCAATAATTATTTTCGGTAATCCATTCTTGCTCGTCGGAATCTCTTTCTTTAAAATTCTTTTCGAGTCTTTGGTAAACAACGTTTTTTAATTCTCTCGGCTTATCATATGGCTTGGTTTTTTCAAACATTTCATTAATTCCATATTCCCAAGTATAATCCGCAATTATTTCAGTTCCAGCGACAGCACAATCTTCTATATCATCTTCGGTTGCTGAATAATCTAAAATACACAACCATTGAACTTCTTTGTCTTTTAATTCAATGGATGCTTTTCGTAAAGATTTCGGTGTATTTCCTCCGAGTGCTCTTTTCGCACTACTTTTTAAAAATTCGTTTATGTTATTTCCGAAGTTCATCGTTTTCTCAAATTGCACCTAACGGTTACGTATAAGAATAGTGCGTTTTTGTGTGCGAGGATTTTCCGCAGGAAAATCAGATGTAACAAAAGCGCACGAACTCTTGATTAAGCACTAAACTACGCATTGTTTTTATACGATGTTGGCAAATCGTTTTTTATTCATTCGACTTCTCATAAACTTTGTATCCACTATCCATAATATATGCTTTACCAATAGCAAGAAAATTGTTCTTTTTTAAATTCACGAAATAAACTCCTTTGCCTTTTATGTGCATTTCTGTTCCACCAAACTTAATTCCTCTTAAGTAAAAGTCGTTACTTTCAATTATTTTATTGTTAGAATATATATTAATCTTTTTATCTTTTGTAATTTCTAATTTTTCATTGATTTTAGTTTTATAATCTTTCGTAAATCCAAGACCTTTTATACTGTCTAATTTCCAAACTCCAACAATTTGATTCAAGTTTAATGTTCGACCTTTGTGATAAACATTCGTTGCTCTGTCAAATGCTATGAGCGATAAAATTGAACCAGAATTTTCTTTAGCAAAATTTACATATTTACTCATCAAAACTGAATCACTAACTTTAAGTTTATTTAAGTTCAAATCAGGCGAATATTTATGCTCTCTTACGTTTCTCAGTGAGTCCAAAATTCTATCCTCAATAGCGATTTTTTCAAATTCAGAACTTGGAAGTTGATTCAGCGAATCTATTTCTTTTTTTAAACTCTCAATTTCGAATTTCAGATTTGTGTTTTCGCTCAAAAGTTCCTTTTCTTTTTTGTCGCATGAAATCAACGTAATAGTCAGAAATAACCCTAAAATTGTTCTTTTCATAATGTTTTTCTCAAATGTTTGCCAACGGTTTTGGCTATGGTTTCGTTGCGGAATGGTTCGGCAGAACTATTCCGCCATAAACCAAAGTTAGCAAATATGCAGGAATTTCCGAGAGGAAATTCCGCCGCAATGAACTATAGCCGTTGTTGTGTGGCGTTTTTTTTACCACAAATATTTTAATTCAATTTTGTCATTTTCGATATTCATCACTTTATATGTCGAAGCTCCAATTTCGATTAATGTACTTCCTTCGTCAATGTCTAATTTTTCTTTGAATTCCGCTTCTTTTTCCTTTTCAAAAGTCCAGCGATAAATTCCGTCAATTTTTGGTTCCTTTTCTGTTGTTCTTGTCAAAACTAAATTCCGATTTTTTAGAACTCCATTTTCCCAGCCAGAAACGTCCCAAATTCCATTAAAACTCCTTATCAAAGAATCAGCTACGATTTCTCGTTTTTTCTCTAATTCAATAAACTTGTGTTTGAATATTTTACTTTCCAAACTATCGTAGTCAATTCCGTTCCATTCACAATTCCCAACGATTTTAATTTCTTTTCCATTGGTTTTTATATCGTAGTAATCAATTGATGAAGAATTAAAAGAACAAGTATCATTAATCGATTTGGCTTTATTTATAAATTCAGTTATTAATTTTAAGTCAGATTTTCCAATTTCGGTTGTCCAAGTTGAGTCGGTTCCAGAACCATAATAATAAAACGGACTTTTTTTAATAGCTTTTATTTTTTCTCCGCTTTTAAAAATTTCCATTGAGTAAAATTCGATTCTTTCATCTCCAGTTCGATAATGAATTTCAAGGTCCGAAAAGTCATTAAATTCCGCTTTGTCAATTTTGTCAGAATTGCAAGAAGTTAGAATTAGAAGTAAGATTATTAAATGGTTTCTCATTTTTTCTCAAATGACACACAACGGTCTAGTATAAGAATAGTAGCGGATTTTATACACTAACTTTTCGGATTATAACTGACCTTTAATTTATTCATTTTTGTTTCGATTAAGCGATTAAACCGCTATTATTTTTATACATTGTTGGGCACAGTACTTTTTTCTTTCAATTCCTCAATTATCAATTCCTGTGATTGGATAATTTCTATATCAGATTCTAATTCAAAAAGTCGATTACCTCTTGATTCCTTTCGAGTTTGAATTACAATTTTTAACTCAAATTCTTTTCCTTGGCAAGATTTTTCAAGTTTTTCAATTGCATCATTAAGAGTTTCTCTTTTTCCTTGAATTTTAACAGGTACTGGTTTTTCGTTAAAATGCTTTCTTAAAAATCCATCAATTCCAGAGTTTCTTTGAACTGGCAGAGCATCAATACTTTTTAAAATTGCCATCTCATATTCTGATTTTTCAAGATAGCTATTATAACCTTTGTTTAATAATGCAGAATCTGTGATTATCATTTCTTCCAATCGTCTGTTCGCAAGTTCGACTGCATCTTGAGATGCATCAATTCCGATGAAATTTCTATCCATAGATTTAGCAGCAACACAGGTCGTCCCACTTCCACAAAAAGGGTCAACAACTAAATCTCCTTTGTCTGTTACTATTTTAATTATCTCTTTTAAGAGCAAAACAGGTTTTTGTGTCGGATAACCAACTCTTTCTTTTGCTTTAGGATTTAGATAAGGGATTTCCCAAGTATCTGATAATGGAACGCCTTTTTTTTCTTTTCCTAAAACAATATTGCCATCTTCATCTGTTTTGTAAATGGACTTACCTTTTGCAGTTTTTTTTCTGTCTTGTAAGATTTGGTCAATATTAGTTGTAGAAGCGTAATTTGTATAATATTGATTAAATTTAAAGTGCTTACTTTTTGAATAGAAGTATATATTTTGATGCGAGTTTAAAAGCCCTTTCTTGGAATTAGACCATCTTTTATAACTCCAAATGATTTCACTTTGGAAGTTTTTCATTCCAAAAACTTTGTCTAGAGTTACTCTAATGTAATGAGAAGCAACTTTATCACAATGAAGAAAAACACTGCCAGTTTCTTTTAAAACTCTTTTGCACTCTATTAAACAAGCCTCAATTAAATCGAGGTAGTCATTTAATGAATCCCAACTATCGCTGAATTCGTATTTTTTTGATTCATCTCTAGTTACTAATGAATGTTTTTTTTGAGTAAAAAAAGGTGGGTCAAAATATACTAAATCAACAGAGTTAGATTCTAATTCTGTCAATTTGTTAATACAATTACCTTTATATATTCTATTTACTTCCATTTGAACTAGTTTTTTTATCTGCGATAGAAGTTAAGATTTCTAATAAGTCGTAACCAGTATATTTTTTGACAAAATTCCAAGCTTCATCTCCACCATAATATTCCCCTTTTACTCCCTTATAGTATGTAGCAAGTATTTTTTGAATTTTAATTGCTTGTTTCCTTTGAGGATAGTAAAACATAACTCGAATTGGTTTATAACCATAACTAGTTATACACTCAACTCTTGTATGCTCTTTTGTTATATGGTCTCCATCTGTTGTTGCATCTCGCCATTTAATTTCAATAGCGTTGTTACCATCTAAAAAGTCAATTTCAAATGTTTTAGGTTTTGAACCTACTGTATTATCTACAAGCGTTCTCTTTCCTTTTAAGTTATTGAATTTGAAACATAGAACGGTTGCTTCCTCCAAAAATGAGCCTGCATATTTGTAGAGAAATCGACCTGTGTTTTGATAAACATCAATTAATTGACCTCTTTCATTAGAAATCCCCAATACTCTATAAATTAGATAATGAGAATTATCATCTTCGAGCATTTCTTCTTTTCTATCCTCTATCTTTCCGTTCAGAGTTTCAGAATATCTATTCGAAAGTTCTTCAATTTTTGAATATAGTAACTCATAGTCTGTCCCGTCCTTTTTCGCTTGTACGATTTGTTGATTACCGTATGTTTCTGCATCTTCCATTAAAGTGTTTTTGGTTTTTCCTTTTGTCTCGATTCCTAAAGATTTACAATAATCTACAAGTTCTTTTTTATTCAATTTATATAGTTTCAATTAGTTCTTAAATTTTAACAAATTTACGAAATTTAAAATTCTTTCGCAGAAGTTGTTTTGTATTGTGCCCAACGTAGTTATATAGTTAGTGGTGTGTATATATCCACTATACATACACTTACAAATCTAATGGATTTTTTATAAAATCAAAGCTGCTTTTGGCAACATGTGTATAAATCTCAGTGGTTTTTGTGGAATTGTGACCTAATAATAATTGAATATAACGTAAATCAGTGCCAGATTCCAATAGGTGAGTGGCAAAGCTATGTCTTAAAACATGAGGGGAAACACGCTTCTTAATACCAGCTCTTTCAGCGGCTTCTGAAACTATTTTACCAACACTGTTTGCGCTAAATTGTCCTTTAGTAGGACTTTCAAAAAGATAAGTGGCCGGTTTATATTGCTTGTAATAAGTTCGTAAATCTTTTAATGTGTTTTCGGAAAGTAAGGTGTACCTTTCTTTATTACCCTTGGCATCTGTGACATGTATAAGCATTCTAGAGCTATCAATATGATGCGGTTTTAAGTTTAATAATTCACTCCTACGCAATCCGGCGGAATATAACAAACTGACTACACAGCGATGTTTAATATTGTTTGTACAATCAATGACTTTCCTAACTTGATCTTTAGATAACACAATAGGAAGCTTCTTTTCTGGACGTGGACGCTCAATCATATACAATCTATTAGGCATGCCTTTTACAATTTCATAATAAAATTTTATACTGTTAATAGCAACGTTTATATATGAATTAGAACGCTTTTCTTTAATAAGATTAGTTAAATAAGCCCTGATATCAAGCTCATTTAACGAATCTACATCCTTATCGTAATAATAATTTATGAAATCTTCGAAACTATTTACGTAGGATTTTACAGTATTGTTAGAATATTTTTTTAACTCAAGTTTTTGTAGGTATGAATCAGGACACTTTTTATAGTTAGTGCGTTCTTCTCGATTATTATACCAGTTAAGGTTAAAATCTTCGTCGAGCTGTTTCGATCTTGTTTTTTGAAAAAAGTACTTGCCGTCAACCCATGCGACACCTTTAAATATTTGATAAATACTATCTAGGTTAGCTCTGTTATTTGGTATATAATACATATTAAAGGTATCACTCCACTTAACAGAGTCTAATTGATTGACTAGAACCTCTAAAGCTTTATTGGTGTAAAACTGAAGGCCAATAAATTTTTTGTTATCAATCAAAAGATGCTTTAAAATGATATGTTGACTAAACTTCATAATGTGTTTTTGTTTAAAATAGTGAATATTAGTATCTTAAAGGTGTAATAAGCGTTTAATATTCGTATAAATAACGGGTAAGTATAACTATCAATGGAAAATATCAAAACATGCAAAGCTTGTGGTAAAATCCTAGTAGGGCGATCAGATAAGAAATTCTGTGATCCCTATTGTAAAAGTACTTTTCACTACAAAAAGTCAATTCAAGAAACACCTAGTTTTTATCTAAAGGTAGATAAACAGTTGAAAAAAAACAGAAGAATTCTTAAAAGCTATAATAAAGCTGGTAAAGCGACGGTAAGAGGCCAAATTTTAATAAGTAAAGGTTTTGATCCTGATTTTTTTACACACTATTGGAAAAACTATAAAGGTGAAGTCTATTTATTCGTTTATGAATATGGTTATCTTAGGAAAAAAGAACGAAATATTGATAAATACATCCTAATAAAATGGCAGGACTATATGAATAAAAAGAAATAAAACAGAAGGTATTCTGAAACTATGACCAGCCCTGTTGAATTTTATTATATACCCATCCATAAATTAAAATCACTCGTTTTATTCTGACTTGTTCTTAAAATGATTCGTTCGGAGTTTAAATAAATGGATACCGTATTTTTATTGTACCTTTTAATCTTTATAATAAAATATTTCTGAACAATTTCACTGCGATTGATCTTATAAAACTTTTGCGGATCTAGAAAATCTTCGATTTCTTTCAAGGTCGATTGTGGCATTATGTGACGCTTATTCTTATCATCAAAAGCAAATACAACACCTTTGTCTGCTTGAAAATAAACGATGTTTTCAGTTTTAATAAAATAGGTTTCTGTGGCCGATTTAATCGCGAATTGTTCCTTGTATCCAACAGGAACAGGTGACGATTGTTTTAATAGCTGACTAATGGTTTCCATTAACTGCTGACTATTTTTAGAACCACTTCCTCCTAAACGAATAAATTTTTCCCAAGCCTTGGTAAATCGGTCTAGGGAAAATGGTTTTAATAAGTACTCAATCCCATTGGCTTCAAAAGCATGGATTAGAAAGTCATTATATGCAGTGGCAAAAATTATAGGACAGTTTAAAGAAATATCGTCATATACTTCAAAAACATTTCCATCTCTTAATTCTATATCGGAAAAAATGAGATCAAGTTCAGGAGCATCCTTCAAAAATAGTTTGCAGTCTTCAACATTGTCTAGTTCTGCAACAATTTCAGAAGTTGGGCACACTTCAGAAATATACCTTTTTAACTTTTTTCTAGCAGGAGCTTCGTCTTCAATAATAAGAATTCTATATATCATTATTGCTATTTATAAAAGGTAATTTAACCTTAAATTCTGTGTCATTATTTTCTATAATAATATCTGTTCCACTAAGTAAAGTGAATTGAGTTGAAAGGTTTTTTAATGCTCTACCACCAGTTTTCTTCTTATGCTTTTTAGGAATCTTATTGTTAACAACAGATATATTATTAGTAATTTCGATTTTAATATCTACAGGGTTTTCAGCACGACCTAGATTGTGTTCAATGGCATTTTCAACCAATAATTGTAAGCAAAATGGCGGAACGAATACTTCTAACTGAGGATCGTGGTTTTCAATAGTTAGATGGTAGTCTCCCAAATACTTTTGTTCCATTAATTCGAAATAATTTTTCACAAATTCAATTTCATCTTTAAGCGGAACTAATTTTTTTTCAGACGTCACTAAAGAATAACGATAGAGCTCTGAGAAATGATGTAAAAATGAACTCGCCTTGGCACTATCTTCCTAAATTAATTCATCTAGCGTATTTAAATTATTAAATAAAAAATGCGGATTCAATTGCGATTTTAATTGTTGAATAACACTTGAAGACAAGGCGTTGTCGTATTTGCGTATTTCGGCCTTATAATTGTTATTCTCCATTAAAAACAGATAGGCTAAATATAAACCTCCATATAAAGTGAAATCTATACTTCGAGAAAGATGGGTTAAGACTAAAGTTTGAGAATTGAAATTTCTTGAAATGGTATTAAATAATGTCGAAATAAAAAGACCTAATAGATTAGAAATTAAGAGAAATAAGATAAACGAAATGCCAAAATATTTGAAGTAAGTGCTTGCCTTATAAGCGTCTAAAACTTCCTTTTTTTGAAAATAATCAATAGTGAGTTTAATAAGAATCAGAATAAGAAATGCCGAAACAAATTTAGCTAAAGGAGCATCTGGACGAAGAATTTCTACTAAACTTAAATCTGTTTTTATTCTTGAATTTATTACCAATAAGTAACTTAGTAGAAAAATAAAGACAGTAAAGTAAATATCTATTCTTAAAAAGTTAAATAATCTTTTCATTGCTGCAAAATAGCATATATCCATGAAATGATTCTGAAATATTTCATGGATATAGTATTTGTTGAAGATTTATTTTGGCCAAGAACTTGTGATTTCACCTTTTTCATTATAAACCACTAATTGAACCTCATTGTCTTTGTTTATACTAAATTGTGCTCGTGGCATGCCATTATCATCAAATAGAAATAAACCATTGTTCTGGCTTGTTGTTTTACCAAGCATTATTCGCGGCGTAGAACCTACTAAACCTTGTTCCTTATAAGCCATGTACTTTTTTCTTCTTTCCATAGGATCTTTTATGGCTTCTAACTCTAAATTAATTTGATTTGTGAGTTCTTGGGTTTCATTTTCGGCACGATCGTTAAAAGCCAACATGCTCGAAACAAATCTCCTTCCTTCTCTCTTAGTATCTGTTGTTAAAAGCTGCATAACTTGATCACCATCGTACTGATCATAAGTTAATGAAAGTCCAGAACTATGACCATTTTCATTCTTTTTGCCATCATAAATAAGTCCGCCGCATTCTTTTCCGTCTTCATTGAAAAATAACATTCCAGCACGTTTTTTTCGTTCGTGATAAACGGTGTTATTTATCGAATCACCTTTAGTAGGGAAGTGGGCTTCATTGGTAATTAACATCTTTACAGTTCCATCTTTTTCAACAATATTAATGCGTTCCACATCAATTGTTCCAAAGCTTCTGTCTTCTTTTATTTTGAAACCATGCATGGACATAAACACCATACATCCAACGATACAAACGGTAAATGTTCTTAAAATGACTAATTCTCGATTTAATTTTTTCATTGTTTTTTGCTTTAGTTGACTATTAATATTTACACAATAGTATAAAGCGTCGACCAATTAGGAAACTGGAAAACAATGAACGCTGGAAATTTTCAAATGAATAAAGGAAAATTCAATTTTAATGAATTAAGATGTTTTATGCTGAAGGATAAAAATTTCAATGAAAGTATAGTCTTCCCCAAATAGCATTGGTCTATGGTTAATGAAGGTCATCATTGAACACGAGCTCTTCGTATTTTACTTCTTCCGAAGTCCCTTCAACGTTTCCCTTATAGTCCTTGCCTCTTAATTTGGCAACTGTATGGGCTTTTAACTGATCTTTGGGATAATGTTGAATAAGCTCTTGAATCTTTTTGATGTCTAAGTCATCCTCAACCGGATCAAGCCATTTATCCTCTAATTCCTTAGGTAGAATTACAGGCATTCTTGGTTCTTTTAACTTAGGACTATTATGAATCTTAGCCATTAATGAGTTTCCTGTAGTAGTCACAATGCTGAATGAATTTAATATACCGCCCGTTTCAGGGTTTTTCCATTCACTCCATAGTCCTGCGAGAGCCAAAGGTTCATCGTCTTTATGAGAAATATAAAAAGGATAGACTTTTCCTTTGTAATGATGATGCTCGTAAAATCCGTCGACATAGATGATACAACGATTATTTCTTGCTGAATTTCGAAAAGAGGGTTTTTCAAAAATTGTTTCGCCTCGTGCATTAAGCGTATTATTCCATTGTTTTTTGAGCTGCTCTTCATTCTTAACCCACTGCGGAACCAATCCCCAAGTGGCTACTTCAGGGAAATTTGGCGATCTATCGGTGTAAATTAATAGTTCAGGATGACTGAATCCAGACATATGATGAATGGGAAGATCAGTCAAAGGAATAAGATTTTCTTCGATTTCTTCAACGGTTTGAAGGTCTCCTTTCCGTTTTGCTCTTTTCAACTGACTCTCTAAACTTGCTTTAATATCGTAGCACAAAACTTATAGTTTTAATTAATTATTGGTTGAAGCTCTTATATATTTCGAATTAATGATTGAAATAATTGATGTACTATGCCAAAAGATAAATCTTCTCATTTAAGCTTTCATAGGCTTAAGCTTTCATAGGCTCAGTACGTAATATTTTCCGAACCGTTGCCCAGAAACTTAGTAGAGAACTTGAAGATCTATCCGAAAGGTCTGAAAGCAGTAATAAATTGTTTACAAATTGCTTTACATCTTTATCTTCTGGACGGTAATAAGCCATATTCCATTCTTCAAAAAATCGATTCTCCACCTGATTCTCCCATAATAAAGTCACTTCATCATGTCTTTTATCCATTTTTATTTTATGATATACGTCTAGAACATCTTTTTTATCGCCTTCGAGAATTTGAACAAAACTGTTATTAAAATAAATGAGACACCCTGATATATTTCGTGAAGCATTCACAGCATTTGCTCTTTCTAAAATATTTTCTAAATCTTGAGGCTTTAAATCATTTTTTGATGTGGAGCGGTAATTTAATTGATACATATATCTATTTTTCTTAAACTTTTATCACCGATTATGTTATAAATCATCAATGAATTGAAACATCTAATCAAGTATAGTGCTTGGCGTCGTTTTTTTGAATTCTATTTTTTTACCGTCTAAAGTTCCTCTGTAATAACGATGGTCTGTAATAAATAAAACTTCACCATATTTCCCGCGCTTTATACTTGAATCTACTCCGTAAATTTTGTTGTTGTATAACTGAACGACTTCTTTATTTGAACAATGTCCTACAACAATATGGTCTGAATTCACCTGTTTAAGTAGGTCGTAAATTTCCGATTCATTTAAATTATCTCGAAAATAACCTCTATACCATATCAAACTTTTGCTACCATAGTAAATTTTGTAAAAATCAGTTGATTTCATTTCTGCCTTGGATCGGCTAAGCGATTGTCTCATGATATTGTTCAACTGTGAAATTTTAAATTCATTTTTACTTAAAAAATCTTTTGAAATACCACCATGAACGAAGACGTCATTGTTTATTTTAATTATAGTAGGTTTAGATCTTAACCATCTGCCTAAAACCGTATTCTTGCCATATAAATCGTCATAGCTTAAGTCAAGTAACTTAGAAGTGATTCTATATTTTTCATGAATGTATCGCAAATCCTTATGAAGAACCATATATTCATGATTGCCTAATAAAAAATGAACACGACCACCTGCTTTTTTTGCTTGTGCTTCTAAATTATAAATCAACCATAGCATGTCATTTACTTTATCACCTCTGTCAAAAACATCACCGACAATCACCAAATGACCCTTGCCAAAACTCCAGTTGAGTTCATGATCTATAATTTTATTGTTTTTTAATAGTTTTACTGCCAAATCATACTGACCGTGAATATCACTGAGCGCGACTACATTTTTAATATTCTTATAGGTGTCGGCTTGTGGAGTAAAAATAGTATCGTGAGCAGCGCTCTTTAAAACTTTTGATGAAACCTTGCCATATACTATTGATTTCTCAATGAGTTGATTGTTTTCTATAAAAACATACGGACCGTCCGAAAAATTAGATAAGGCTTCCTGAGAAAAGACAGTCGACACACATAAGAGGCCAATGAGAACTAGGTGTAATTTAAAATTATTCATCTTCTAGTCTTTCTGAATTAATGTTCTGTGAATTAGGAAAATATTTTAATCCTAGGTTTAACTTTGATTTGTCTTAGATGACTTTTTTATTAGGTGATCTAAAGAAAATTTATCCCATTCTTGAGGTAGTAATAATAAAGCTACCAATAGGATAGTTCGAGGCATTACATGTGATAAATTCCAAATGGGCTCAGCTAAACCATGACCAAAAGTTACAATAATTGAAACAGAAGCAAGGGCATAAAGCGCATAATTTGTTTTAAAACCTAATACAAGTAGTAGACCTCCAATCAGTTCAATGTACGATGTATAATAGGCGGTAGCGCTTATAATATAGTCTGGAAGTAAATCCTTAAATGTGCCATTAAAGAAATCGGCATTAATAACATTGTCCATTCCCCATGTAAAGACTTTTCCAAAGCCTTGCATTAAGAAGATGAATCCTAAGATCATTCTCAGCGTTAATACAGCAACTATTTTATTTAAATGTATCATAAGTGTTCAGTCTAATAGGTGTAATAGGGTTCATTGTTGCAATATGTATCCAAAGCTAATTACTAATTACATTCAGGAACATTGCCGTTTAAAGTCATTAAAGTATAAGCGGTTTCATAGCCAATCTTGTGTGCTTTCCATGCTTTCCATTCGTCAGATGCTCTATCGGAAGGTTCATCAGCTAAAGCACAATCACCTGTTAGTAAAGTGTACATATAAGCACCAATGGCTTTGTTTAAATTTCCATGCATATGCCAATTGTCGCTGTACGCAGATTGTGATGGAATGGCCTCTTTAAGTTGGGCGTATAAGGTACGGATTGGTATAGCTCGGGCATGAGGTAGTTCTGAGTTTCTAATCATAAAAAGAGCAGCTCCTAAATCGGTGCCGTTTTCATATGAATTTACACGTTTGTCTAAACCATACAGCATGGAAGTATCACCATGGTTGCCATTATCTTGCATAGGGAATCCAAAGGAAAAATCGAATCGCGATGGATCTATTTGATAACGCTTATTAGGTTCAAAATTAGTGTTTGCTCTTCCGTAATTGAAATTAATTGGAGCAGGTCCATTAGCTTGAAGTGTTCTAGAGGATTGAGAAATTACCCATTGTAGACCATTTAAAATACCGTTTTCAGAGCTCGAGCCTGTGTGATTATAATTCAATACCGAATCCTCAATCTCACAACTAATAAATGGAGACATAAATAATGGCTCTCCTGTATATGCAATGCTATTGGCCTGAGTTGTTAAAGCAATCTCAGCGATGTCGTCATCGTATTGATAATCTGAACTAGCGGCTGTTTTATTGAGAAGCTTAGAGTAAATAGACGCAGCAGCTGCATAGGCTCCGTTTGGTGTTGGGTGTTCTATACTTTCATCTTTTTTAGTTGAAGGTAAAGCGTCCCATGTTAGACCCGCCGGAACAGTTTCAACAGTTACTTTGGCTCCATCAGCTGTGCGTTGTGTCAATTCTGCATAATAATCTATTGATGCAGTCGAGCTCTCATCTTGTGGCCAAACCATTAATAATAGTGGTTGAGCACCACCTTCTGCGACTTTTTCGGCAATTTTATTTACACCTAAGGCATAATAGCCAGGGAGTTTTGCAACAATATACGGATCGGCAGCAATGACCACATAATCCCATTTATGAGCAGCTTCACCAGTTAAATTTTTTAATCGTTCTGTTTGTTGGTCTGGCCAATAGTAATACTGCGTTAATGAATGCGCGTAATGATAGGAATTCATAGTGTTTCCAGCCTGACCTAATCCATAGGTGATTACTTTTTCTTTATAAATATCTTCAAAGGAAATATGGACTTCTAAATTTAAGGAAGTATCCTGACTTAAAATATTTTCCAATTCCGCGGCTATTCTACTTGATGCAAAGCCAGCAGAATTAGGATCAATTGAAACACTGGTTCCTAAAACCAAAATATTTAATTGACCATCTCCATTGATGTCGGGCGAAACTTCAACGGGTTCTTCGGATGTGATATCAGAAGAAGTATCATCGGTTGAACAACTAGTCATACAAACCAAAGCCGTTAGTATGAATAAAGTCAAATTGTTTAGTTTTAAAAAAAATCTTGTTACTGTTTTCATATATCTAAAGAAAAAATTGAACGCTAATTTACTAATAATAAAAATCAAGAGGGTTCATTAATGAGCTATTTCTAAATCTATGAATTCTATTTAGGTAGAGTTTCTGGCAGGTGGGTTTAAACTGCTAAACTAACGGAATCTTTATTCTGGAAAAGTGGTGTCTAAATTGAAAAGAGTTAGGAAAAAATAAGTTAAGTATTCAGTTGTAGGTGTGAATACAAAGGTTAAGTGGTAGAGAGTAACTTAAGTTACAATAATTGTCTTATTGAAGGCTTATCTTTGATGATATGGTAAATGAGGCCATGTTTAAAAATTAAATTTTATCAATAATATTATGAAAAATCAGTTTTTTATTATCCTTTTAGTTTTCGTAGGATCCCTATTGTACACTCCAGTTACAGCGCAATCATTAAGTATTTCTGTAATAGAAAATTCAATAAAAAAGGATGGGAAGTACGCTATACTTGTTTCTAATTCGCGTTATTTTCAGGCAGCTGTCAGAACAGGAAAAGGACTAAAAGCCAAGCATTCTGAATTGGACTTTCAAGTGGTGTTAATTGGTCCTGTGGTTAAAGATTTAGCTAAAGATGAAAGTCTTAAGTCTTCCATAGAAACTAGTGAAAAATTTGGAATTCGTTTGGTGGTTTGTGAAGCTGCTATGAATCACTTTGAACTAAAGCAAACAGATTATCATAACTATATTGCTTTTACTCCAGATGGCTTCGTGTACTTTTTAGGGCTTCAGGAAAGTGGATTCAAAACAATCACTTTATAATCAGAATAGACTTTTTATTTATTAAATAAATCAATAGTTTTCTCAATAGCTTTATCAAAGTTCTCCCAAGATTCTTCAGACCTTAAATCTGTTGTAATAAATTTTTTGTTGAATTTAGATAAAAGGGTAAAATAAACATAACCGCCAATCATCAATTGAAAAGCATGATTAAGGGAGCTGTCCTTTTCCGAAATGGCGAACATTTTTCCTATCTCTTTATTACTATACTTGAATAAGTCGTGAGTAGCTTCATTATTTTCTAATAGTTGCCAACGCAGAATTTCTTGAGTTAATTTATTTTCACGAAGTTCCTTAGTTCCTGCTTTTGCAAAGTCTTTTAAGTCTTCTACAGTAGCTAAATCTTTATCATGTAATGATAGCATAGACTTAAAGAAGTCGCCTTTTTTGGCGAGGTGGAGTAGGAGGCCTTGTAATCCGCCATAATAGCGATAGATAAGTTCTTTTGAAACACCTGCCTTTTTAGCTATGGCGTTGATCCCTACAGCTTGTGGTCCTTTCTCTTCAAGAAGACTTAAAAAGCTTTCGTATATTTTTTCTTCGGTAGCAGCTCGGTCTTTCTTCATTATAACTTTGATAAATTTAATACTACACCTAATTCAATTTGACGTTCCTCTAAGGCTGGATAGGTGTCTTTCATTAATTGAAACATATAAGCTAATGGCACATGATCAAAAGTTCCATAGTCTTCGATGTACTCCATAAATTTTATGTCATTTGAAGCCATATAGGGTTGAAACAAGGAATCATTCACACCATCAAAATCTAAGGGCTCAACTTTCAACTTTTCACATAAGGTTTTATTGAAAGCCGGAGTGGCCTTCACCCATTTGCCATTTAGAAAAATTTCAACATAGCCATGTGGTACGAGGACATCATTTCCAAACTTCTCCACAATATCTTCAACAGCAATATGATTTTTTACCTTGGCTAATCCTAATCGGGCTGGAATATTTTTGCCACGTAAAACACTGATTAGTAAAATTGCTTTATCCAAACAATGTCCACTTTGATGTGTGCTAATTTCTGAGGCTTTCCAATCGTCTTCAATTAAACTAAAACGATAAGGATTGTAAGGCCATGCATCTCGAATATAATAATAAGCTTTTAATGCAAAGGCTAAAGGCGAATCGGAATCGTTACCATCACTTATTTTTTCTATTAAATCTTGAATGGCAGCTGAAGAAAAGTCAAAATTACTATTCTCTTCTAAATATGTAGGTTTCATATAAATTGTGTTTTGATAATAATAAGATTAGCTGTAACTTACAATGAGAAAATACTATAACAATTATTAGGTTTATAAAATTTACGACTATTTTATTTGACAAAGATAATTCTTTAGTATAGATTTGTAACCATGTGGTCACATATTTTTTTATCCTATATGTTACCACCTAGTAACGTTTAAAAAATAATCAATAGATGGATGCATATATTTATGATTCTGTAAGAACGCCAAGAGGCATCGGAAAACAATTAGGGAGTTTATCTCAAGTAAGTCCTGTACAATTAGTAACCACTTTACTTTCTGCCTTAAAAGAGCGAAATAACCTAGATACTTCTTATGTTGAAGATTTGGTTTTAGGCTGTGTCACCCAAGCCGGTGAACAAGGTGGTAATATTGCTAAAGTTGCGGCTCAAGTGGCTAATTATGGCGATCATTTAGCAGCTGTTTCACTAAATAGATACTGCGCATCGGGGCTAGAAGCGGTTAATCAGGCTGCTGCTCGTGTTAGATCGGGATGGTCCGATTTGATTATAGCAGGAGGCGTAGAGTCGATGTCAAGAGTACCAATGGGTATCGATGGTTCGGCATGGGTGATGGAACCTGATGCGGCATTTGGGAAATTTGTTCCTCAAGGTATTTCTGCAGATTTAATCGCGACCAAATACGGCTATTCACGTAACGATGTCGACAAATTTGCTGTAGAGTCCCAAAAAAGAGCTACAGCAGCTTGGGCAAAAAAGGCCTTCAATAAATCAATTATACCAGTTAAGGATATCAATGGTTTAGAAATTTTATCAAAGGACGAATATATTCGTGCGAATACCACTTTAGAAGCTTTAGGTAAATTGAATCCGTCTTTTGAAAAAATGGGGGAGATGTTATTTAATCAAACCGCCTTAGATACCTATGTTGAAGTAGAACGAATCAATCACGTGCATCATGCCGGAAATTCATCTGGATTAGTTGATGGTGCTGGGTTAATGTTAATCGGAACTAAAGAAATTGGGGAGAAACTAGGTTTAAAACCAAGAGCGAAGATCAAAATGGGATCTATAATTGGTTCAGAACCATTAATCATGTTAGAGGGTCCAACTCCAGCAACCAAGAAAGCATTGAAAAAAGCGGGAATGACAGCTTCTGATATTGATTTATGGGAAGTGAATGAAGCTTTTGCAGTCGTGCCACTACGTCTTATGGAAAACCTGAAAATCGATCATTCAATAGTCAATGTGAACGGAGGAGCCATTGCAATGGGACACCCACTAGGAGCTACAGGTTGTATGATTTTAGGAACCGCCTTAGATGAACTCGAGCAGCAAGATAAAAGCACGGCTTTAGCAACACTTTGTGTTGGTGGAGGAATGGGTATTGCTACAATAATTGAACGTGTATAACCGAAAAACCAAAGACAAAATGCAACATATTAAATATTCAATAGATACAGATGGCGTCGCTTTTATAACATGGGATGTCGCCAATTCTCCAGTAAATATCATGAATGAAGCCACTATCATGGAATTCTTTACAGCTGTAGATAAAGCAACTACAGACGATTCAGTAAATGGGATTATCATCAATTCGGCAAAAAGAGATTTTATTTCGGGAGGCGATTTAAAGTGGTTTTTAAATTATGAAGAGTCCAAAGAAGCGTGCTTTGAGATGCTTATGAAAACTCATCGCTCTATGCGACAATTAGAACTTTCCACTAAACCTGTGGTAGCAACCATAAATGGTCTAGCCTTAGGTGGAGGATTGGAAATCGCTTTAGCTTGTAATTATCGAATTATGACTAATCATCCTAAAAACAGAATTGGATTGGTGGAATGTTCGGTTGGATTATTTCCTGGCGCAGGAGGAACACAGCGTTTTTTACGTATGTTAGGTGCTAGAAAATCTATAGAATATATTACCCAGTCGCGAAAATTAACAGCAGAACAAGCCTTAAAAGATAAATTAGTTAATGAATTATGTTCGCCAGAAGAGGATATAACCGCATTAGCTAAAGCATGGATATTAAAACATCCAGAAGTTAAGCAACCTTGGGATGAGAAACGTTTTGTGGTTCCAGGAACGCCGAATGGAATTGGGCAAGTGTCTGGAGTTAATGAGTTTTACTCCGTGTCTAATGCTATGGCTTATAAAACCACTCACGGCAATATGCCTAATATTAAAAATGTATTGAGTGCATTATATCATGGTAGTTCTACAGGAATCGATAAAGCCCTAGAAGTTGAAGCGCGTTATTTTGTAGATACTTTGTTTAGAAAGGAAACTAAAAATATCATTCGGGCCTCATTTATTTTTATAGGTGATGCTGCTAGAGGAAAGGCCAAGCCAAAAGGTTTTGAACCTGTAAGCTATCAAAAAATTGGTGTTTTAGGAGCGGGAATGATGGGCGCAGGAATCGCCTATGTTTCTGCTAAAGCGGGATTAGATGTGGTACTGAAAGATGTATCTTTAGAAGGTGCGGAACGAGGGAAAGGTTACGCTTCCAAAATAGAACAGTCAAAAATAGAGAAGGGCAGATCGACACAAGAAAAGTCCTCAGCTATTTTAGAACATATCATTCCATCTGAAAGTGTCAACGATTTAAAGGATTGTGATTTAATTATTGAAGCGGTTTTTGAAAATGAACAGTTGAAAAATACAGTCACAAAAGAAACGGAAGCCGTGATAAAACCAGAGGTCATTTACGCGAGTAATACGTCTACCATACCAATTTCAACTTTGGCTAAAGCTTCTTCAAAACCTGATAAATTTATTGGTTTACATTTCTTTTCACCAGTAGATAAAATGCCATTAGTTGAGGTTATAGTTGGTAAAGAAACTTCCGATGAAACTTTAGCTGCAGCTATAGATTACGTGACTAAAATTAGGAAAGTGCCAATAGTAGTAAATGATGGTCGTGGCTTCTTTACATCTCGTGTATTTGGGAAGTTTGTAAATGAAGGTATTACTATGTTGACGGAAGGAATTCCGCCTGCAGTTATAGAAAATGTGGCGAAAAAAATAGGCATGCCAGTAGGACCACTTGCAATTTCAGATGAGGTGAATTTGAAACTCATGTTAGATATCATGTCTGAAGATCCTAGTTTGACGGACTTTGAAAAGGAATTAGAGAAAACAATTTCTACTATAGTTCATACCCATAAAAGACCAGGAAAGAAAGAAGGCAGAGGGTTTTATGAATACCCAAAGGGAGCGAAAAAATATATATGGGAAGAATGGAGCAGAATTTACCCTACAGTAGAGGATTATGATGAGGAAGAAATAGGAAGACGCCTATTGTTTGCTATGGTGATTGATTCTTATAAATGTTTGGATAGCGGTGTTTTAAATGACCCGAGAGACGCGGATATTGGATCGATTTTAGGACTTGGATTTCCAGTTCATACAGGTGGTGTCATGTCTTATATCGATTATATAGGCGCGCAAGAATTTAGAGACTATGCCGCTATTTTAGCTAATAAACATGGTGAGCGTTTTCAACTTCCAGCATCACTTTTAGAACGCATTGAAAAAGCAGGAAGTCAGCGTGTGTATTATAAAAACTAAAATATTATAAACAGCAAAATCAATCAGCTATGTTACAAAACGTATTATTAGAACGAAAAATATATGCATCGGAAGAACATAAAATGATGCAAGGAATGATTCAGGATTTCATTACAAATGAAATTGAACTTCATGTAGAGACCTGGGAAAAAGATGGTATGGTTAGTCGGGATATATGGAAAAGAGCTGGTGATTTGGGTTTGCTGTGTATGGATATGCCTGAGAAATATGGTGGCTCTGGATTAGATTTTAGCTTTAGTGCTTTATTAATCGAAGAATTCGCAAAAAAAGGAATTAGCGGTCCTGGTTTTTCATTACACTCGGATATTGTGGCGCCTTATATTTTTAAATGGGGAACAGATGCTCAAAAGGAAAAGTATTTGCCAACCATGGCTACGGGCGAGATGATTACAGCTATTGGAATGACAGAACCGAATTGTGGTTCAGACTTACAAGCGCTTCGGACAACTGCGGTAGATAAAGGTGATCATTATGTGGTAAACGGACAGAAAACATTTATAACCAATGGTTATTTATCAGATATGGCTATTGTGGCAGTAAAAACAAATTCAGGGACGCCAGAAGAGGGAGTTTCATTACTGATTATGGAAAGTAAGTGGGATGGTTTCGAAAAAGGCGTGCCATTCAAAAAAATTGGAATGAAAGCCCAAGATACATGTGAATTGTTTTTTGATAATGTAAAAGTGCCTAAAGAAAATTTACTAGGAGAAGAAGGACAGGGTTTTAAAATTATGATGACCGAATTAGCTCGAGAACGTTTGTCAGTGGCATTGGCGGCCATTGGCGGGGCAGAAGGCGCAATCGAAGATACCATAGCGTATACATCTACAAGAACAGCTTTTAAACAACCGATCGCAGGATTTCAAAACACCCAATTTAAATTAGTTGAAGCTGCAGCGCAATTACAAATTCACCAAGCTTTTGTAGATCGTTGTACTGAAGATTTAGCAAACCACAACCTATCTGCAGAAAGTGCCTCTATGGCTAAGTTTTCAGCCACAGATATGCACGGAAAAGTAGTTGATGAATGTTTGCAGTTGTTTGGTGGTTACGGCTATATGTGGGAATATCCTATAGCAAGAATGTATGCCGATAATCGTGTCGCAAGAATTTATGCCGGTACTAACGAAATTATGAAAGTTGTTGTGGCAAGAGGATTATTTAAAGAGTTGTTTGCACAAATGAAAGCGATGAAGCAAAAAAAGAAATAACAATAAGAGCTTAATTGGTTGAAAGCTATTAGTTTGTAGGCTGTAGTTTTGAGTTGTTAGTGTATTAGTGAACATTAGTGAAATTCATGTCGTTGTTAGTTTTTAAGCTATAGTTTTGAGTCATTAGTGGGAATTAGGGAAATTAGTGTCTGTAATAGTTTTTAGTTGATAGTTAAGAGTTGCTAGTTAAGTGAAATTAGTGTCTATTTTAGTTTTTAGGCTATAGTTTTGAGTCGTTAGTGGAGATTAGTGAAATTAAAGTTAGTTTGAGTTTTTAGAGGTAAGTTTTTAGTTATTAGTGGGGATTAGTGAAATTAGTGTCTGTATTAGTTTTTAGTTGATAGTTAAGAGTTGCTAGTTAAGTGAAATTAGTGTCAGTATGAGTTTTTAGGCTATAGTTTTGAGTCGTTAGTGGAGATTAGTGAAATTAAAGTTAGTTTGAGTTTTTAGAGGTGAGTTTTTAGTCATTAGTGATAATTCGTGAAATTAGTGTCAGTATGAGTTTTTAGTTGATAGTTAAGAGTTGCTAGTTAAGTGAAATTAGTGTCTTTTTCCCTTTTGCTCATTAGTTTATAAGTGTCTTCAACAATCCTTACAGGAAATAATTTTCGCCTCCATAAATCACTCAATTCAAGACTCCGTTAACCATAATCACCCCAAACAAATTAAATATTTATGCAAGAAACAAAACCATTAGAAGGTATAACCATAATTGATTTTACTCGCCTATTACCAGGGCCTTTAGGAACTCATTTATTAAGTCAACTTGGTGCTATAGTGATTAAAATCGAAAGTCCTAATCGATTAGATTATACACGTTTTTATGAACCTAAAATCGATGATAACTCTGTGCTGTTTCATGCGATGAATCATTCTAAAGAACAGCTTATTATCGACTATGAAACTGAAGAAGGGTATCAAAAAGTCAGCGAATTAATTGCCAAAGCAGATGTATTAATTGAGCAATTCCGACCAGGAGCAATGACTAGTTTTAAATTGGATTTTGACAATACAAAAAAGATCAATCCTAATATTGTCTACGTCTCCGTGACAGGTTATGGACAAAAAGGACATTTACACAACAAAGCAGGTCACGATATCAATTATTTAGCAACGGCAGGCTTGCTAGATTTAAACAGAGATGCGGAAGGAAAACCTGTAATTCCTGGTTTTCAAATTGCCGATATTGCTGGAGGTTCTTATATGTTGCTTTCGGCTTGTACTTCGGGACTGCTGGCTCAGAAGTTGCAAAATAAACCTCAATATATAGATTTAAGTTTATTATATGCAAGCTTGCCTTTAACTGCAATTGCTCATGGAATTTCTCAGGGCGGCGTATCTTATAAAAAACTGCCAATATTAAGTGGAATGATGGTTAATTATAATGTTTATGAATGTTCCGATGGCAAATGGATCGCATTGGGTGCCTTAGAATTGAAGTTTTGGAATGACTTCTGTGATATGGTTGAAAAGCCAAGTTGGAAAGCCACATCAGATAAAGAACTTATCAATGGAGTCTTCCCTAAAAAAGACTTAGAAACACTTTTTAAAACAAAATCAAGGGATGAATGGGTGAGTCTGAGTAAAAATCACGATAATTGTTTATCTCCAATTTTAGAAATAGAAGAGGTGAATCAACATCAACACATACAAGATCGTCAAGTCTTTAATTCGACTATAATAAAGAATAAGAATATACAGACCTACAATGCACCTTTCAAAACCTTTAGCTAATTATAAACATCCTAGAGAATGCCTAAACACCTAACGCGCCTATTCGATTTACCAGAATATCAACTACGCCACACGCCACAAGAAAAAGCTTTTAATACTAAAGTAGGAGGAGAGTGGTTGGCTTTGAGTACTAAAGAATATTGCAATCAAATTGCGATTATTAGTAATGCTTTAGTGGAGTTAGGAGTTCAAGCAGATGATAAAATTGCCATTGTAACAGAAAAAAATAATGTAGCATGGCATATTCTTGATATGGCGCTTTTACAAGTTGGTGCTATTAGCGTACCCTTATATGCTACCTTATCTACTAAGGATTATGAATTTATTCTAAATCATTCCGATTCAAAATTATGTTTCGTTTCTAATAAGGATTTATACGACAAGGTAGAGTCAGTAAAAGCGAATACACAGGTCAGCTCCATTTTTTGTTTTAATAATTCCGTATGTGATACTAATTGGGATTATTTATTAAAATCAGGACAAAGTGTTGATCATCATTTAGAAGTTGAAAAAAGAAAATCAAATATATCCACTGAAAATTTAGCCACCATAATCTATACCTCTGGCACAACGGGAACACCGAAAGGCGTGATGATAACTCATGAAGCACTATTGTTTTCTATCATCGTGTGTTCGGAACTATTAGACTTAGATGAACCATATTTGCCAATGGTGAGTTATTTACCCATAAGTCATGTATTTGAACGCTTGGTGATGTACTATTATCAATATATGGGCTTTGAGATTTACTTTGCGGAGTCTTTAGAGAAATTAGTCGATAATTTACAAGAAGTAAAACCAGTTTTTCTTCCGATTGTTCCTCGTTTGTTAGAGAAGATATTCGATAAAATCATAGCCAAAGGAAACGAACTTTCAGGTGTGAAAAAAGCCTTGTTCTTTTGGGCAGTTCGACTAGCAGAACAGACAGAAATTGATCAAAAAAGAGGTTTAAAACATAAAATAGCAGATCGCTTAATTTTTAGCAAGTGGCGCGGAATTTTTGGAGGAAATGTGAAGTTTCTAGTGTCAGGGTCAGCGCCTTTACAAGACCGACTAATTAAAGTGTTTACCGCTGCTGGCTTACCGGTTTATGAAGGCTATGGAATGACCGAATCGTCTGGTGTTATCTCTTTGAATGGTCATAAAAAAGGTGATATGCGTTTAAAAACGGTGGGTAAAGTTTTGCCAGGCGTCGAAGCTAAAATTGCCGAAGATGGTGAAATCCTTATCAAAGGTCCTAATGTTTTAAAAGGCTACTATAAAGATGAGCTAAAAACAGCTGAAGCTATTAAAGATGGATTTTTACATACAGGTGATATCGGTGAAATTTGTAAGGATGGTTTTTTAAAAATTACCGACCGTAAAAAAGAAATATTTAAGACATCAGGTGGAAAGTATATTGCGCCCGCCATCATTGAAAATATCATGAAACAGTCCAGTTTTATTGAACAAATTATGGTGATTGGTGAAGGTTATAAAATGCCAGCAGCACTGATTCAGGTTAATTATGAATTTGTGAAAGAATGGGCATTAAGACATAATCATGAGATCATAGATATCACCACCGATGAAAAACTGTTAGCGAGAATTCAATAAGAGATTGATTTGTATAATACTTCTTTAGGGCGTTGGGAACGCATTAAGAAATTTGAAATTACACCAGATGAATGGACTATTGAAGCAGGACACCTCACCCCAACTTTAAAGCTGAAACGAAAGGTGATAAAAGATAAATACAAGGCACTTTTTACAAAAATATATGCAGAATAAATTGTTGTGTCCTATATGAAGTGCCTTGTATAATTGAGTTAGAATAGTATTATTTTAATTCGTAGAAATTACGTTTCCCTATTTTGATTTTTGTTTCCGGGTGTAATGGAATGTCTATAAGAGGGTTTGTTAATTTTTCATTATTAATTTGAACTGCACCACTTTCAATAAGTCGTCTTATGGCCGATTTAGACACATCGTTTTTCAGTTGACTACATAATTCAACTAAGCTTGTAATGCGGTTTTTAGCTTCAATAGAGCTTATCATTACAGGTTCGAAAACTTTTTCTTCAAATTTTTGACTTTGAAATTGATTAACGAAAAATTCTTCAGCCTCTTCTGCTGCTTTTACATCATGGTATTGGCTAATAATGTTTTTTGCAATTAATTTTTTAAGGTTCATTGGGTTTTCTCCCTTAGCTAATTGCTCTATAAGTTCTTGTTTCTCTTCTAATGAAAAGTTGGTAGTTAAATCTAAAAACTCTTCAATTAAAGAATCAGGTATCGACATGGTTTTACCAAACATATCATTGGGTGCATCGGTTAAACCAATAATATTATTTAAAGACTTGCTCATTTTTTCTTTTCCATCTAAACCTCTTAATAAAGGCATACACATTACGGTTTGCGGATCCATTCCGTAAGTCTGTTGTAATTGACGACCCATCGTACAGTTAAATAGTTGGTCTGTACCTCCCATTTCTATATCGCAATTAATCTTTACAGAATCAAAACCCTGTAAAATTGGGTATACTAATTCGTGCATGGCAATCGGAGTGTTTTCTGTGAACCGTTTGTTGAAATCATTTCTATGCATCAGTTGAGCAACCGTTACTTTAGAGAGAATTTGAATAATTTCTGAAGAAGAAAGTTGGTCTAACCACTCTGAATTGAAGACGATTTTACTTTTCTCTACATCAATAATTTTTGAAAGTTGAGAAATATAAGTTTCAGCATTATGAAGAACTTCTTCATTACTCAAAGGTTTTCGGCTTTTGTTTTTCCCTGTAGGATCACCAATCTGTGCTGTAAAACTTCCAACTAAAATCACAATCTGATGGCCTAGGTCTTGAAACTCTTTTAATTTTTTAAGCATAACGGCATGTCCCAAATGCAAATCTGGTGCCGTCGGATCAAAGCCAAGTTTAATAATGAGTGATCTACCTTCCTTTTTTGCTTGTTTTAGCTTTTCGTCCAAGCCATTTTCAGGTAGAATAATTTCTACGTTTTCTTTTAATTTGTTTAATGTTTCCATGATTTTTAAGAATAAAAAAAGCCCGAACAAAAATGCTCGGGCTTTAGGTATTATAGTATATGTTGTTTATTGTTAAATCAATTTCAAGTATATATATAGGCCTTCCGAGCAGAAATTATTGGATAATAATAAGTGCTGAAATAAGGAAGACGTAATATGTGGTTTAAAATTTTCATTTCAGGGCAAAGTTACTAAATAATATGTTACAGAAATCTTAATATATTCAATTACAACATTTTTAAATTTATAAAAGTTCTGGTTGAGCCTATTTAATCATTTGATAGAATTGCTCAACATCACCTTGATTACCCATAATATAAAGCTTATCGCCTTGTTTTAATATCTCATTTGGTTGAACGCTTTGCAGCATTTCATCTCGTCTCTTAATCCCTAAAATATTAATGCCATACTCAGCTCTCAGGTTTAAATCTCTCAATGGTTTCCCTAAAAACTTATTACTGTCAGATCTCATTAGTAAACAAGTAATATTGAAGTCTGCTAGTTCACTAGGTTTAATAGTTTTTGGGCGTTTAAAATCGCCTTTAAATAATTGGTAGTTATCAGACCTAACCTTTTGGATTAACTGAATAATATCACCTTCTGGAACTAGGAAATTATGTAAGACATGTTCGAAAATTTGAATAGATGTTTCGAATTCTTCCGGAATCACTTCATCAGCGCCAAGAGCTAACAATTCAGTAGTTTCCTTTACATATCTCGTCCTAACAACAAGGTATAATGAATCTGAATGTGATCTAATATTTTTAATAATGCTTCTCGTAGCAGCGATTTCAGAAATGGCAATTACAGCAGCTCTAGCACGTGAAATATTTACAGTTTCTAAAATGTGGTACTCTCTAGCATCACCAAAGATAATGGGTAGTCCTTTTTCTTTTTCTCGCTTCACCACTTCGGCATTCATTTCAATGACAATAAAAGGGATGTTACTCGCCGTTGCTGCTTTGGCTAAATTACTACCATTAATTCCGTAACCAATGATTACTAAATGGTTTTCTAATTCGGTTTCGGTTGCTTCGCCAAAATCATTTGGATTTACCTCTCTTTTTAGTCCTAATTTTTTCTTTACACCTAAGATTTTATCCGCAATATTCTCTGAGAAAATGATAATAAATGGGGTTAAAATCATAGAGACGATTGATACAGACAAAAAGTATTGATTAGTTTGAGGGGTCAATAGATTGTATTCTATACCAATTTTTGACAATATGAATGCAAATTCACCGACTTGAAAAAGTGATAAACCTGTTAAAATAGCAGTTTTAGTTGGGTATTTTAAAAGAGCTACGGCTATGGCAGATACGGTAGATTTTAAAATAAGAACTACCAAAACCAATAGCATAATAATAGGAACGTTTTTTAGGAAAAAGTTTAAATCCAATAACATACCCACCGAGACGAAAAAGAAACTTGTAAACAACTCACGGAAGGGTAGAATGATACTTGTAGCTTGATGGCTATATTCTGATTCAGAAATAATAAGGCCTGCAATAAAGGCACCCAAAGCTAATGATAATCCTATTTCAGCAGTTAGAAAAGCAATTGCAAAACATAGGGTTATGGTTACTAATAAAAACAGCTCTTTACTATTCGTTTTGGCTACCGCATGCATTAATTTTGGAACAATATATCTTGCCATGATATATGTAAGTACAACGACTATGGCCGATTTTACCAACAGCATCAAGATATCCATTAGAATATTGCTCGACACACCTGCCATCATCGGTGTAACAAGCATCATGGGTACTACAATGATATCTTGAAATATTAGAATGGCAAGCGCATTTCTGGCTTGAGGTGTCGAAATTTCTTGCCGATCTTGTAATGTCTTTAAAACAATGGCCGTACTGGACAAGGAAAAAAGAAAGCCGACAAATACCGATTCACTCCAGGAATTTCCTAAGAAATTATAGACCAAAGCGGCCACAAGAACCGTAAGTCCAACTTGAAGAAACCCACCAATAAATACGGTCTTTCTTATAGAAGCCAATTGTTTGATGGATAGTTCCATTCCAATTACAAATAGTAACAGAATAACACCAACTTCCGATAAGATTTCTACTTGCTCCACAG
This sequence comes from Winogradskyella epiphytica, assembly GCF_003217215.1. Lineage (GTDB taxonomy): Bacteria > Bacteroidota > Bacteroidia > Flavobacteriales > Flavobacteriaceae > Winogradskyella > Winogradskyella epiphytica. The sequence continues at coordinate 26,686 of NZ_QJTD01000008.1, read as the reverse complement.
CCTTAATAAGGCTTAATCCGTACGGACCAATAATCACACCGGTTAATAGAAAACCAATGATTGACGGAAGTTTAAGCCGTTGAAGAACAAAAACTATAACGACAGAAAAACCTAAAAGGATAAGAATATCTTGTAATAATGGCATATATGGTGGCTGTTTTTGGTTCTAATTTTCCACCCTACAATACTTTAGATTGTAGTTATAGTGGAAATTGCAAAACTAAATTAATTTGAATAAAAATGTTTCTATTCATTCATCTATCATTAAAAAAAGATTAATGATAGGTTTTGTCTTTGAATCAAAATAAAGCTTAAAGTACTTTTATAAATTAATCCTCTTCAATAGGTCCAACTATTTTTCCATACAGCCAGCTTCCAAAAGCATAGCAAAGTCCGAAATAAGCTATTAATAGAATACTAGCTAAAGCCCATCCCATATTACCCATTGTATATACGAAGCTGAAAAAATAGGTGTCCATACTTTCTATGGGTTTAAGTGCTATAGACGCATTATCTGGTTTAGACATAAAGTCTATAATCAATAAGAGAATAATACATCCAATGATGAGGCTAATACATCCTGAAATAACTTTATTAGTTTTCATAGTCAATTAGTTTATTCAAGTAGGACGTCGAGCTTGATTGAGGTCTTGTAGATTTTACTTAAGCCATTTTCATTTTGGTTAATATATGTTGAAAATTCAAAAACGGAGTTGAAGCTTCTTGGCTTAAGATTATTTCTTTTGCTTGTAAAATACAACATTTGATTCTTTTCATCATAAAAGGGGCAATATTCCATATATTTTGTGTTCACCGGAATTCCTAAATTGATTGCTTTTGTCCAATTACCATTCTCATCTATCTTTGATACATAGAGGTCACCACTACCTAATCCGTCTTCTTCATTGTATTTAGAAAAGATTATAAACTCTTCGTTTTCCGAGATAAAGGCGTTGAATTCGTAACCAGGGCCATTAATGTTTTCATTCAATAAAACAGGGTCGGTATATTGTCCATTGATCCATTGAGATACATAAATATCATCTTTTCCGTAACCATTGGGGGAAACCATGGTGAAATAGAGATTATTGTTTTTGCTCAAGGAAGGATAGAATTCATCTAATTCTGAATTTACGGGATGACCTAGGTTTATAGGTTGAGACCACTTTTCGGTTTCATTGGTTCGTTCTACATACCAAATGTCAAAATCTTTTTTCTTATTACTGCTTGAATTTAGGGGTCTGTCTGATGCAAAATAAAGTCGCATATTGTCGTGGGATAAAAAGGGTTCTAGATACTTGAAGGAATCACAAAAGGGAAGGAGTTGAGGTTCTGACCATTCGTTATTGGTCTTAGTAATATAAGCCAGTTGTGAAATTTCTTGATTAGGACTTTGTATGCTGAAGAAAGCTTCTTTGCCATCTTTTGAAATACAAAAATCACGAACATTTATAAACTGATTCAAAATCTTATCAAATTGAACAACCTCTGAAGAAGTTTGCGTAAAAGCTAGATTTGAAATACATAAAAGGATGCTAAATATTCTGATGATTCTCATTGTGGAAGGACTATGTTTAATATTAATCACTAGATTTTAGTTATGTTGAAAGCTAAGAGTAAATTATACCAGTTCTATGGATTCATTTAACGCTTTTTGAAACTACAGAATAAAAAATTTTGTGTGGTGTCAAAAGGTGTAGTATGGTCTTCTGTAACACAGTTTAATCTTTCAAAATTATTTTGAAACACATCTGATAGATCGTTTTCGTTGTATTGTGTGATTTCTAATCCACTACATTTCAGCGGGCCATTTTTTGAAAATGTACCTATGGTCATAAAGCCTCTGACAGATACAGACGCCGTTTTCTCGTATTTTTTGATGTCTTCAGGAGTGGTAAGAAAATGAAAGGCAGCTCTATCATGAAAACGTTTATGTGTAATAAAAGCAGGTTCAGGAGTGGTAAGAAAATGAAAGGCAGCTCTATCATGCCAAAAATCATACTTTTCATTAGGTTTGAATTCAGTGATATCGCAGGTAATCCAATTAACGTTGTCTGCTTTTTTACCAAGTCTCTTTTTCGCTTTCTCCAGGGATTTAGAGGAAATGTCAAGAACTGTAATGTTTTGGTATCCATCATCGATTAAATAATCAACCAGTCTACTGTCACCGCCACCAATATCTATAATTTTCGCAGTCTTTTCCAAGTTAAAAGAGCGAATGAATTCAAGAGAAGTTTTTGGCTTGTCTTGAGTCCAACTTACTTGGTCTGGATTTTTTGTTTCATAAACTGTTTCCCAATGTTGTTTTCTATTTGATGTCATTTGGTTGATTTGATTTTGTGCTTTGAAATGGCATTGTTGGTAGTTGTTTTAAACTTGAACACTAAGTTAGTAAAAGGGAAGGTTTTAGCAGGGAATTAGTTGAGTTTTATAACTCTGAAGAAACTATTGATTAAAATTAAGCCCCTTTAATTGGCTTATAGTAATACCTCATTGGATCTTATGGTTTCACTTGCAGTATCCTAACTACTAGAGAATAATTATTTCATCATCAGAAACTACAATTCAAAATTAGCCTTTTTTGTAAGTCGTGAAGCTTAAAATATAATAAGGCTTTTGTGTATGTCAGGGATTGTATCTTAAACTATTTCGTAGGAAGATTTTTATAGATTACTTTAATTATGATATTGGCAATAATTTTATTAAAATAATTAAGTATTGTAAATAAATTATTGATTTATGTATATAATATGTTGATTTGGAGTGAAAATTTTATTTTAATTCTAAGATTTTTGACGCATTGATGATGAGGTTGAGGGGTGATTTAAGAGATTGTTGTGAGCTTTAATTTAATACTAGAAAGTGAAGCCCGATAACAGTATGGGAATCGACCCTGAGATTGATTGGGTATGTGGTGAAGCGTGGAAAGAAATACAGAAATAATTTGCTACTAAGAAATAGGAATCAAGTCTAAATACTGTCTTTCATTAATAAGGAAGCATTGAATACCTATTCTTATCGACCAATATTAACCTTTAAAAAAGATCCTATGCATTTAACAGCTAGAGAAACAGAAAAGCTCCTCATATTCATGGCGGGTGAACTCGCCGAAAAACGCAAGGCTCGAGGCGTGAAGTTAAATTACCCAGAGTCCATTGCATTAATCAGCAACCGATTGCAGGAAGCTGCACGAGATGGTAAATCCGTCGCTTCTTTAATGCAAGAAGGCGCAACTTACTTAACACGAGAGGATGTTATGGAAGGCGTTCCTGAAATGATTCACGATGTACAAATTGAAGCAACATTTCCCGACGGCACCAAGTTAGTGACCGTTCATAATCCTATTCGTTAACCTTAATTTACAAACTATGATACCAGGTGAATATATATTGAAGAAAGAAGATATTGTATGCAATCCCTTCCGAAAAGCTATCAAATTAAAGGTTGTCAATAAAGGAGACAGACCCATTCAAATTGGATCCCACTACCACTTTTTTGAAGTGAATAGAGAAATGGAATTCGATCGTGAAAAATCCTTTGGCTACCGATTGAATATTCCTTCAGGAACAGCTGTTCGTTTTGAACCAGGGGAAGCTACAAAAATTGAACTCATCCATTTAGGAGGAAAACGCAACTCTTTCGGACTGAACAATCTTGCTATTGGCGACACCATGAATCCTCAAAATTTAAAGAGAGAAATGCTAAATGTAGAACGTGAATCCTTTAAAAACAAAAAATCATGAGTTTTAAAATCGACAGAATTAAGTATGCCAATATGTACGGACCAACCCTTGGCGATAAAATACGATTGGGAGACACCGAACTGTTCATTGAAATAGAAAAAGACTATACTTTCTATGGTGAGGAAAATAAATTTGGTGGCGGAAAAACGGTTCGTGATGGCATGGCGCAATCCAGTACAGCAACTCGTGATAGTGGCGTTTTGGATTTAGTGATTTTAAACTGCATTGTTTTAGACCATTGGGGAATTGTTAAAGGAGATATTGGTATTAAGGATGGGAAAATAGTGGGGGTTGGAAAAGCTGGAAACCCAGATACTATGGAAAATGTAGATCCAAATATGATTATTGGCGCCTCGACTGAAGTGCATGCGGGTGAAAACCTAATCGCTACTCCTGGAGGAATAGATACACACATCCATTTTCTTTCTCCACAACAAATTGAACACGCGCTTTTTAGTGGAATCACCACCATGATTGGTGGCGGAACAGGTCCTTTTGACGGTACCAACGCGACCACAGTAACACCTGGCGCTTGGAATATAGAACGTATGCTTCAGGCGACAGATAATTTGCCAATGAATTTAGGCTTCTTCGGAAAAGGAAACTGTTCATTTTTAGCTCCTTTAAAAGAACAGGTGGAAGCTGGTGTTTTAGGGTTGAAAGTGCATGAAGACTGGGGAGCAACTCCATCGGTTATTCACGCATCCTTACAAGTAGCAGATGAATATGATATTCAAATTGCTTTGCATTCTGATACTTTAAACGAAGCAGGATTTTTAGAAGATACTATGGATGCTATAAACGGTAGAACCATCCACACCTTCCATACAGAGGGCGCGGGCGGTGGCCATGCTCCAGACATTATCAAAGCAGCAATGTATCCGAATGTGTTGCCAGCATCTACAAATCCGACACGACCATTTACCAAAAACACTATTGATGAGCATTTGGATATGCTGATGGTGTGTCATCATTTAAGTAAAAATATCCCGGAAGATGTCGCCTTTGCTGATTCTCGAATTAGACCAGAAACCATTGCTGCTGAAGACCGACTTCACGACATGGGCGTTTTCAGTATTATGAGTTCAGACTCCCAAGCCATGGGACGTGTGGGTGAAACCATTTCAAGAACCTGGCAAACAGCGCATAAAAACAAGATTCAACAAGGGTTTTTGGAAGAGGACAAAAAAATGAAGGCAGATAATTTCCGTGCGAAACGTTATATAGCAAAATACACCATCAATCCAGCAATTGCTCACGGTATTTCGCAACATGTAGGGTCTATTGAACCTGGTAAAATGGCCGATTTTGTATTATGGAAACCAGCCTTGTTCGGAGCCAAACCTGAAATGATTGTTAAAGGAGGTATGGCAATTGCCAGTAAAATGGGCGATCCAAACGGGTCAATCCCTACACCGCAACCTATTATGATGCGTCCAATGTTTGGCGCTCTAGGAGCTGCCGTACATAAAACTTGCGCCACTTTCGTATCTAAAGCCGCAATGAACAATAATATTAAAGAAAAATACGGACTCAAAAAACAATTATTCGCGGTTACCAATTGTAGAAGTATTTCTAAAAAGGATTTAATCCATAATGATAAAACACCTTTAATTGAAGTCAATCCTGAAACCTACGAAGTAAAAGTAGATGGCGTAAAAGTAACCTGCGACCCGATTGATGTGGTGCCTTTAGCACAACGTTATTTTTTATTTTAATAAGAATTTAAAGCTACGCAACGTCGTATAAACCTTGTGTATTTTTATTTTAAAACGAAATGCTCATATGCTTTGTAAAGAAGTTATTGGAAACATAGAATCTTATCCCATAGGAAACAAAACGGTAGACACACTACATCTGGAATGGTTTGAAATGACCAAACGCATTATGCGAAAAAGAACAGAGCATGGTCGTGAGGTGGCAGTTAAATTCCTGAAGGAAGGCCAGCGCCTTCACCAAGGAGATATTCTTTTGGAGGATGAGACAAGTGTGGTGGTTGTTGATGTATTGCCTTGCGATAGCATTCAGGTAACACCAAGAAATATTGTAGAAATGGGAACGGTTTGTTACGAAATAGGAAACAAACACTTGCCTATTTTTATTCAAGAGGAGAAAGTTTTGGTGCCTTACGAAAAACCTTTGGAGCGCCTTTTGGAAGCAACAGGTTATATCGTTGAGAAAAGACATTGCAAACTGTTGAACATGTTAAAAGCCAACGTTGGACATTCGCATGCAAGTGATACACCTTCCCTATTTTCAAGAATTTTAGACCTCACCACAAAACAATAATGAATATGACACACAACAAACAAAGGGTTTTATTGGAGTTACTGCATATTTCAGATCCGACGTTGCCAATTGGTGGCTATTCGCATTCCAACGGATTGGAAACTTATATCCAGCAAAAAGTGGTGAAGGATGTGGATACTACGCGCGAATTTGTAGAAAACATGCTCATTTATAATTACAAGTACAATGATGGGCTTTTTGTCCGTGATGCTTTTAAATATGGAACAGATCAAAATCTCGAAGCGCTTTTAGAGTTGGACAACGAGTCACACGCCTTGAAAACACCTATGGAAGTCCGTGATGGCAGTTCAAAATTAGGCATGCGATTGCTCAAGATTTATGTTCGGCTACACGATTATGAATTGATGCATTCCTTTTTCGAAAAAGTGAAAAACAAAGAAACCCCTGGGCACTATGCAATAGTTTTCGGAATGATTACCGCCCTTTTAGGTGCTGAAATCAAATCGGTATTGAGTGCATTTTATTACAACGCCGCGGTTAATATGGTGACCAATAGTGTGAAAATGGTCCCCTTGGGGCAAATGGACGGACAGGAAATCTTGTACAATATGCACGATTTAATTGCCAAACTTGTGGACGATACCTTAACCTTAGATGAAGAGATGCGCGGCTTATGCAACCCAGCATTCGATATCAGATGTATGCAACACGAAACCTTGTACTCACGACTCTATATGTCCTAAAATAGTCGTTAGGTGTTAGGTATTAGGGATGAGGAATGAGGAATGAGGTCAAGATTTAAGAAGTACAACTATTTACAAAATGGGTTTTTAAAATAAATAAAAACAAAACATAAAATGTCAGAGAGAACATATATAAAAATAGGAGTTGCCGGACCTGTTGGCTCAGGGAAAACCGCTTTAATTGAAAAATTATCCCATAAAATAGCTAAAGACTACAGTATCGGCGTCATCACCAATGATATTTACACCAAGGAAGATGCGGAATATCTAACGAAGAACTCCTTATTACCTGCCGATCGTATTATTGGTGTGGAAACTGGTGGTTGTCCGCATACAGCTATACGAGAAGATGCAAGTATGAATTTAGAAGCTGTAGATGAGATGGTCAACCGTTATCCAGAAATAGAAATTGTTTTTATCGAAAGTGGCGGAGATAACCTATCGGCAACCTTCAGTCCAGACTTAGCAGATGTCATCATTTTTGTGATTTCCGTGGCTGAAGGTGAGAAAATTCCACGAAAAGGAGGCCCAGGAATTACACGCTCCGATTTATTGGTCATCAACAAAACTGATTTAGCACCATATGTCAATGCTGATCTTGAAGTAATGCGTGCAGATTCTAGCAGAATGCGCCAAGGAGCACCTTTCGTCTTTACCGATTTGATGCGAGGCGACGGATTAGAAGATGTCATCAATTGGATAAAAAAATACGCCTTAATTGAAGAAGAAGCTCCAGAACCAGCATTACAATATTAAGCTATGGGGCAATACAGTATTGAAACCGGCTTGTACCAAGAGCGCACCATTTTAAAGGACACCTATTTTACGCCGCCATTTAACGTGGTTGAAATTCGTGAGGATAAAACCAACCCTTTAATGGAAGTGATGATTATGAGCTCTTCACCAGGCTTTTTTAATCTGGATGATTATAAAATTGAAATAAACGTTAAGACCAATACCTTGCTAAATCTACAAACACAATCCTATCATCGGGTGTACGATACGCCTGATGGCGCGCGACAGGAAATGAAGGTAATTATTGAAGAAGATGCTTACTTCAGTCATGTGCCACATCCTTCCGTACCGCATAAAGGCGCTATTTTCGAAAGTAAAAACAATATTAATCTCGCTAAAAACAGTGTGCTCATTTGGGGAGAAATATTGGCCTGTGGACGAAAGCTTAATGGCGAATCCTTCGCTTTTACAAAATATAGCAGTCTGACGGAAATTTATCGCGAAGGCAAATTATTTTATAAAGACAATTTATATCTAAAACCATCTGCCGTAGATTTTAAGACCCTTGGACAATATGAAACGTTCACCTACCAAGCCAACTTGGTAAGTATTGATCCCTTTCATTCAGCAAAAGACCGGATGGTATTTATATCTACAGTGTTGGATGAGGAAGAAGATATTCTATTTGGAGTATCACAGCTTTCAGAAGATGCTTGTGCTTTAAGAGTTTTGGGCAATTCCGGAGAACAGCTTTTTTCAGCCTTAAAAAAAATTCAAAAACAATTAGATAAACACGCAAACGCTCTACGTAAAAAGGAAATAGAGCTCAAGTTAGTATAAGAATGGAATCAGAATTAAATGTATTATTAATGGCCGCTATATCCATTAGCGTGCTTCACACCTTAACAGGACCAGATCATTACATCCCTTTTATAGCAATAGGAAAAGCGAAGAACTGGAGCCTCAGACGCACTATTTTTTGGACCGTCATTTGCGGCACAGGGCATGTCATGAGTTCCGTTTTCTTGGCTTTGGGAGGTGTGGCACTAGGATTTTCATTAAACAAACTGACCTGGTTTGAAGAAGTAAGAGGCGGTTGGGCTGCCTGGGCATTATTCCTATTTGGAATTGTCTTTCTATTAATTGGAATATATCAAGTTTATAGAAATAAAAAACACAAACATTTTGACGTGTACGATAGTGGCGATGTATATGTATACGAACACAAACACGGTCAGGGACCAGTCATGCCAACGGAACGACGCAAAGTTACGCCATGGGTGATGTTCATCATCTTTTTGTTGGGACCTTGCGAACCTATGATTCCCCTACTTACTTATCCTGCCGTTATGGATTCTACTTACGGCATTTATCTTATTACTGGGGTCTTTTTATTCTTCACCTTGTTAATGATGGTAATGATGGTGGTTTTGGGACATTATGGGTTTAAATTAATAAAAACAGATTTCTTCGAAAAATATATGACTGCCATTGCAGGCACAACCATTGACATCTGTGGAGCAGGAATGATTTTCTTAGGTTGGTAAGAACCAACTTCATTGAAACAACAAAACCCCAGCATCTGCTGGGGTTTTGTATTATAAACTTATCTGATCAAGTTTTGACTAAAAGAAGCCCATAGGTTTCTTGTCGTAAGAGATCAACATGTTTTTAACAACACGGTAATGATCTAAAGCCATTTTATGGTTTTCACGACCGAATCCTGATTCTTTCACACCACCAAAAGGAGCGTGCGCAGGATAAGTATGGTATTGGTTTACCCAAACTCTACCTGCTTGAATAGCACGAGGAACTTGGTATAATTCGTGAGCGTCACGAGACCAAACACCTGCACCTAATCCGTAAGGCGTATCGTTTGCGATGGCGATAGCTTCTTCAGTAGAACGGAATGTTGTTAAAGCTACAACTGGGCCAAAAATTTCTTCTTGGAATACACGCATGTTGTTATCCCCTTTTAATACGGTTGGTTGGATGTAATATCCTTCAGAAAGTTCCCCTTCGTAGTTACCAGCGTCACCACCAGCTAATACCTCAGCACCTTCTTCTTTACCAATATTAATATAACTTAATATCTTGTCATATTGTGCTTTAGAAACCTGTGATCCAATCATTGTTTCAGGATCTAATGGATTTCCTGTTTTAATGCCTTTCATGCGTTCTTGCATTCTTGCAATAAAATCATCAGCAATATCTTCGTGCACTAATATACGCGTTGGAGCGGTACAAATCTCACCTTGGTTTAAAGCGAACATTAACGCACCTTCAATAGCTTTGCTATAAAATTCATCGTCTTGATCGGCTACCGATGGGAAGAAAATATTAGGAGACTTACCACCTAATTCCATTGTTACAGGAATAATGTTTTCTGCTGCGTTATGTAAAACTTTACGTCCTGTTTCAGTAGAACCAGTGAAAGAAAGTTTAGCAATACGCTTAGAGGTAGCTAATGCTGCTCCAGCTTCTGCACCAAAACCAGTTACGATGTTTAATACACCTGCTGGTAAAATGTCACCAATTAGCTCCATTAATGCCATAACACTTGTTGGTGTCTGTTCTGCTGGTTTTACAACCGCTGTACAACCTGCTGCTAAAGCTGGAGCTATTTTCCAAGCTAACATTAACATAGGGAAGTTCCAAGGGATGATTTCTCCAACCACACCAATAGGTTCGTGCAATACAATACTTACAGTGTCTTTGTCGTGTTCAGAAATTGATCCTTCGTCTGCACGGATAACACCTGCGAAATAACGGAAGTGATCAATACAGTAAGGGATATCTGCTGCACGTGACTCACGAATAGGTTTCCCATTATCGATAGTCTCTAAAGTTGCTAAGTATTCGAAGTTATCTTCCATTACCTGAGCAATTTTCAATAACGCATTACTACGTTCTGTAGCGGAAGAGGTGCTCCAAGATGGGAACGCTTCGTGAGCTGCATCTAGTGCAAGATCGATATCTTCTTGAGTTGAACGTGCTGCTTGCGTGAATACTTTACCGTCTACTGGAGATACGTTATCGAAGTACTGACCTTTTACAGGTGCTACGAACTTACCACCAATAAAGTTCCCGTATCTTTCTTTGAATACGGGCTTTGTTACATTTGCCATAATTATATAGTTTTAATTTTAATTCTTGATTTATGCTTGCTAAAAACAAGCGCTGTGTAATTACACTGCAAATGTAGGTCGGCTTCTCTCCTTTCTATTTATTGATACGGTTCAATAACTTATGAAAAAAGGTCAATATTGGTGGTTTTCAAAAATTTAGCGTTTTAAAATCATGTAAACACCTGATATACAGCTATAAAAAAAAGGGCTGTGTTTTGTTTTTATAAGTATATTGAGCTAATAATGGTCTTGATTAAGTATTTGTGGCAAGCGAAATAGGTGATTTTAGTCCACGTTCATGGTTAATACTAAATTCTCTTTAAAATGCATGGAGTTCTATTGCCAATGTGCTGCCTTTAACTATGGCGCATTTTATTTAATTACAGTACACAAAGTAATTTAAATGATTTCACTTTTAATTATAGTGTATAGTTCATTATTCGATTATTCAGAAAAGCTTATCTCAAGGGGTTTAAAATGTATTTTAAAGGTGCTCTTTTCTTTATTTGAATAATTCAGTTCTCCATTAAGTTGATCTGCCATTATTAAAATAAGTTGCATGCCTAAGGAATCAGATTCTTCAAAATTATAATTGTTTGGAAGGCCAGGGCCATTATCGGAGTAGATTAATAAGTAGTAATCATTTTCTTTGCGTATAGTTATCTCTAAACGATTTTCTTTGTTTAAATTAAAAGCGTGCTTATAGGAGTTGGTGACTAATTCATTAAGAATTAGTCCAAGATTTGAGGTAGTGTCACCATCAAAAATTAAATCATCATCTATATGTATTGAGGTTGTTAGATTTAAATCTTTTATACCTATAATTTGTTCCACAAAATCTAGTAGCTGTTCTGTGTATTCTTTAGTTTTAATTACTTTAAGTGATGCGCTTCCGTATAGCTTTTCATGCACCAATGCCATAGAATGAATACGAGATTTACTTTGTTCTAATGCAGCTTTTACAGAAGCGTTATTGCTTTCGTCCTGTTGCAAACTTAAAATTCCAGAAATCATCTGCATATTGTTTTTAACTCTATGGTGAATCTCTTTGATAAGAGTTTCAATCTTGAAAAGACTTCTTTCTAATTCCGTATTTTTTACATTAATTTCGGTATTAGCTAGTTTTAAGTTTTTATTTAATCGAGTGTTTTTTAGGAATAAATAAAAGATAACAATAATAGCTATGGACATAATAAAATACCATAAATAGGTTAAGTAGGCTATGGTATTAGAAATCTTAGGTTTTTCTTTGTAGGCACTTCCAATCTTTAGGTTTAAACCAAAGACATGTATATTGGAGTAAATAAACTCATCATCTGAAACTTCAAAATTCTTATAATATTCAGGATCTGTATTTTTATTATAAACAGTGGTTTCATTATAAATGACTTCCCTAGTTACGTCTACCGAATCTTTGACAATGAACTTATGTATAAACTCCTTTTTCTCATCACCTTCGTAAAAATAGTTCAATAAATATTTAGCATTTATAACAGGGGCCATATAGCCTAAAACTTCGTTCTGATTGTCATGAACGGTAAAGTTGAAAGGTAAACCCACCCATCCTTCCCTAAGGTTGATAGGTGTAAATATAAGAATATCGTCGGTTGTCATTAATTCATCTAATGCTTCGATTCTTTCATTACTCAAAAGATTTTTTAGCGAAACTCCCTTCAGTCCTGGTGGATCAATAGCATGTGGTGTAACAACATATTTAAAAACATGGTTCTTGTCTATATAGCTAACGACGATGGAATCATTAAATTTAATTTCGTCTAAGAGGTCCTTTAGATAATTTTGAAGTTCAATCTCTGTAGGAAAAGTTGGTGTGTTTTTTAGATGGCTTTTTAAAGAAGACACTAGGGTAGCGTAGACGTCAATTCCGGCATTTGCTCTTATCATAGCATCGGAATGCGTTTTTTCTAATCTATCTTGAATTTTTTTTCGTTCTAATTCTTGATATGAAGAAATAAATTGATGAAGTAAAATTCCACCTAAAATTAGAGTGATAATGATCACAATCAGGGACTTACTGATTTTCATAGGGTGTGGGGATGAATATCTGTCAAAAGAAATAGGGCTTGTTTATTTCAAAGTTACTATAAATATTGATTTAGTTTTTATAAAACTACCTTTAAAATTTAAAGTTAAGCATCTGTAAATGTATGAAATATCTGAAAAACTTGGGGGTTTAGAGTTCTGGTTTAGGGATGTCTGTCGGGCTGAATCCAAACTTATTTTTAAAGGCTACACTAAAGTTGGATAAATTATTATAACCAATTTCAAAATAAATATCGGAAGGTTTCAGATCTTTGTTTTGTAGTAATTCTTTGGCTTTTTGCAAGCGTTTATCCTTTAACCACTTTCCTGGTGGTTGATTATATTCTGTCGTAAAATGACGTTTGAAAGTCGATAAACTCATATGACATAAAAATGCAATCTCCTCTAATTTCAAATTAGAATGCACATTGCTTTCTACGACACTTTTGAAGGGTGAAACTTCTTTAGATATTAATGAGTGTAAGTAATATTCGAATCTCGAGCCATACTTATTTAATAAATACAGCATTATTTCTTCAAATTTTAAAACTAATAATGCATCACTAAAACTGTGATTGGTAAAAGTGGTTGAAGATAATGAGTTTATAAAAGCCGCAATGTATTCGTCATTTTCAATGACAAAATATGGGGTTTCCTCTTGATAAGGATGGATATCGTTAGTATATTTCTTTAAAAAATCTTTTAACTTTCTTTCAGAAAAAAAGAAAAGTTTACAATAGTAAATAGCTTCAATATCTAGCAATTCTGTCCACAACCAATTCCCTTTTTTTAGTAGTAAAGATTGCTTTTTGTTAACTGCAATAGAGTTATTGGCAAAATGTACCTGCTTTTTTCCTACTTGGAGAAAGCTAAACATATTCATACTCAAGTTAACCTTACTCTTTACAACATCACTCGTCATCTTAAAATCGTAGACGAAAATGTCTTGTAGATTCTTAGACTTATCGATGTAAATTTCGGGAATGTTTTCTATGGGCATGTACACTATTTTAGTACAAAGATAACGGACTTATTTTAGGGACAATAACATTAACTCAAGTTTGAAAACAATTCCTTTATAACAGCAGAAATTTTTATATAATAGACTATTGTAAATACCAATCTCATCGGTTTATCTCTTGTAGATTGGTTAATATTGCTTAAGCGAAAGTTAATTAAGGATAATCCTTGACATCTCATTTATTTATATCCATTCTAAATTATTATATTTGCACTTCCAAATTAGAAAACATGAAGAAAATACTAATTGCATTAGCAACATTTTCCATCGTAGTAGCTTGCGGGGATCAGAACAAAAAGAAAGATGATCAATCATCAACAGCAGAAACCACTACCAGTCAAGTGGTAAATGTTTATACGCATCGCCATTATGAACCAGATCAAAATATCTTCAAAATGTTTGAAGAGAAAACAGGTATAAAAGTTAAGGTGATAAATGCAAGTGCAGATGAGTTGATTCAGAAAATGAAAATGGAAGGTAAGCAGTCGCCTGCTGATGTATTAATAACTGTTGATGCTGGCCGATTAAGTCGAGCTAAGGATGAAGGCTTATTACAAAGTATTGAATCAGATATTTTAGAAAAAGAAATACCATCACATCTACAGGATGTCGATAATCAATGGTTTGGTTTAACCAAAAGAGCTCGTATCATTGCTTATGCAAAGGATCGTGTTAAGCCAGAAGACTTAAGCACTTATGAAGACTTAGTAAATAAAAAATGGAAGGGCAAAATATTGGTAAGATCTTCCTCTAACATTTATAATCAGTCCTTAATGGCTTCGATTATTGCTAATAATGGTGAAGCGGCTGCAAAATCTTGGGCAGAAGGGGTGGTAGCTAATATGGCACGTTCTCCAAAAGGATCAGATAGAGATCAGGTAAAAGCGGTTGTTGCTGGTGAAGGTGATATCGCAATTGTTAACTCGTACTACATTGGTAAAATGTTGAATTCTCCGGATGCTGAAGAAGTGAAAACGGCACAACAAATTGGTCTGTTTTTTCCAAATCAAAACGATAGAGGAACGCATATAAATGTAAGCGGAGCTGGAGTAGCTAAATATGCACCAAATAAAGAAAATGCGATTTTGTTTATAGAGTATTTAATTAGTGCAGAAGCACAACAAGTATTTACTGAAGCTAACTACGAATATCCTGTTTTAGAAAGTGTTGAACCTGTGAAAGATATTAAAGAATGGGGTGAATTTAAAGAAGATAAGTTAGGCTTGAACAAATTAGGAAAGCACAATAAAAAAGCAGTTTTAATTTTTGATGAAGCAGGCTGGAAATAAAAGCGAAGCATTCTCTTTAAAAACGAGGATTAAAAGGCTGAAAAGAGACATAAATAAGTGGTCAGTTTTAACACTGACCATTGTTTTTTTCTTGGCCTTACCCATTATATTTATTGGTGTAGAGTTGTTTTCAGGTCCTGGTGAAACTTGGGGTCATATTGTAAAATACCTATTGCCAGATTATATATGGAACTCGTTTTACCTTGTCATCGTTTGTAGTTTTCTTGTATTAATTTTTGGAGTGTCGTCGGCCTGGTTTGTGTCGCGATATGATTTTCTATTCCGAAAACAAATGGAATGGCTGTTGATACTTCCTTTGGCTATTCCTTCTTACATCGTTGGTTATGCCTATGCTGGTATTTTTGATTATGGCGGAAGTATGGATCTTCTGTTTCGACAACTGGGCTTAGAGTTTATTCGGATTGATATTATGAATAGAGCTGGTCTCGCTTTTATTCTGAGTATTTCTTTGTTTCCTTACGTATATGTTAGTGCGCGTGCTTTTTTCCTTAATCAAGCAAATAATCTTCTTGAAGCTTCAAAAATGCTAGGTGTAGGTGAACGAAAAACATTTTTTAAACTCATGCTCCCACTCGCACGTCCTGCGATAGTCGCTGGATTGGTGTTGGTTTTAATGGAGGTACTTAACGATTACGGTGCGGCAAAATACTACGGGGTAAACACCTTTACGACTGGTATTTTTCGATCTTGGTTTTCACTCGAAGAACCTCAAACCGCGGTGTATTTATCAGCATTATTAATTCTTATTATATTTACCCTAATTCTATTTGAAAAGTGGCAAGTAAGAAAAATAAAATTTACTTCTTCAAAAACAAATAGTACTCAAATTCAGAGAAAAGAACCAAAAGGTGTTATGCAATGGGTGATATTTTCTGCAGTTTCTCTACCAATTATTTTAGGTTTTATTTTACCTGTTATACAGCTCATTTATTGGGCAGTGATTACGGCATCTACCGTATTTGATATGGAATTTATCATGATTTCTCTTCAAAGTTTTGCCATTGCGATCGTCTCAGCAATCATTACAGTGTTCTTTGCTCTTTTACTAATTTACTTTTCAAAGTGGAGTACACTTACAACCATTAAAAATATTTCGAGAATTGGAGTTTTAGGCTATGCCATTCCAGGAGCGGTAATTGCTATTGGAATTATGATTCCAACGCTTGCCCTAGATAAATGGCTTATTAATATGCTTGCTAAAGTTGGTGTTGACTCAGGTTTAATTATCAATGGAACTTTGATTGCTTTATTGTATGCTTATGCCGTTCGATTTTTAGCTGTGGCTTACAATCCAATTGATTCTACAGCCCTAAAAGTTGATAACTCCATTCCAGATTCGTCTAAAGTCTTGGGTGTTGGTAACTTGAAAACATTTTTAAAGATTGAATTTCCGCTAATTAAAACCGGTGTATTCAGTGCGGTCATATTAGTTTTTATTGATGTGATGAAAGAACTTCCTCTAACTTTGATTTTAAAACCTTATCATATTGACACTTTAGCGGTAAAAGCATTTGAGTACGCTAGTGATGAAATGGTTATGGAAGCTTCTATCCCGTCTCTTTTCATTATCTTTACAGCTATGATTCCTGTGATATTTTTAAATAAATTATTGATTAAAAAGTAACCATGTTAACAATAGACTCACTTTCCAAAAGTTTTGACAAAGGCAAGAATTTTGCTCTTGAAGATGTAAGCTTCAACTTGAAGGCTGGACAAGTTTGTGCTATTGTAGGGGAGAGTGGAAGTGGAAAAACGACTTTGGTTCGTCTTATAGCTGGATTAGAACGACCTGATCATGGGAGTATTACAATGGGAGGTAAAATAATTGCCTCATTGGACAAATTCGTTCAGCCTGAAAAAAGAAAAATAGGATTGGTTTTTCAAGAATATGCTTTATTTCCTCACTTAACCATTTTGGAAAATGTCTTATATGGTATTTCAAAACTAAAGAATAAGAAAACAAGAGCACAAGAAATGCTTGATTTGGTGGGGTTGGGTAATATGGGAAGTCGATATCCACATCAATTATCGGGAGGACAGCAACAACGTGTAGCTTTGGCAAGAGCATTAGCGCCAGAACCTTCTTTGTTAATCTTAGATGAGCCCTTTAGTAACCTTGATACGATGTTGCGTACGCAATTAAGAAACGAGGTGTTCGATATTATAAAGAAAACTGAAGTGACAGTGTTATTTGTGACTCACGATACACAAGATGCACTTTCAGTGGCCGATGAAATCTTGATTTTGCAGAAAGGTAAAGTTATCCAGAAAGATGTAGCTGCAAACCTCTATGTGAAACCAAATACCCTATATGTAGCTTCTTTATTTGGAAGTACAGTGCATATCAACAAGAACTTACAGAATGCTTTTCGTTGTCCGTTAAAGCAAGACTGTTGTCATGCCATTCGTAATGAAAAAATTATTGTAAGCCCATCTTCAGCTGAAGCCGACTGTGAATATATAACAGCAGCTCGGGTGATTAAAAAAATTCAATTAGGTGATTCTACCCAATTAGTATTAAAATTGGAGTCTGGTGAACAATTAACCGTAATGACACAGGACCAAAACATTGCAGATACTATTTATGTAGGATTTAATTCTAAAGATATTTTAGAATTTGAGCAGGAGTAAGGTTGTCTAATGATATCCAATCCTTGTGACAATTAATACAAAACAACTTACCGAAATTAAGGTATACACTACTTTTAGATAGATATTATTACATAAAAACACACCACAGATGGCCAGTAAGGCCATAAAACCAGTCTCAAATCGAGTGGCAAGAATTCCAATAATCATCATTGCAAGTATTAGGTGTGACCATACGCTTTTAGGTTTGAATAGTATTGCTATAGCAACGGCTGATTCTATTATGATAGTAAGCCAAACAAAAATTTGACTATAGAAGTTAACTTTTGGAAAAATGTCGCGTATTATAAGGCTTTGATGTTCGTTTGGATTTGTAGCTTGAAAGTTTGTAAGGTTTGCTGAATTACTCTTAATAATCTCTACGCTTTCTGGAAAGAAATTGATAAATTTCCGGAATAAAGCGCCTTGATTTATCATAAAATAATAGAAATCTCCACTGATAAATTGCCGCGACATAAGTTTTTGAAAAACTGATGTTATAACTACAATAACTAATAGAATTTGTATATTTTTAAATAGATAATCTCCACGTTTGTGATAGTGAAATGCTATCACTGAAAGCACCATAAACGTTAATAAAAAATGGTGGTTTGCTAACCAAAAATAGTCATGAATGAGATCTTCAAGTAGTAGCGCGAATAAAGTAATCCAGATAATAGGGTGATTTTTCCTATTACGCGATAGAAAATAACTAATTCCTCCTATTAATAGAATTAGTGCTTTCCATTTCCGATTCTCTTCAACCATAATAAAACAGTAGGATCCAAGAATTAATAAGAGTAATTGAATGGCAAGTGCACTTGAATCTTTTAATTTGGACTTAATGTTTAATAAATAGCTCAAAAGTCTGTATTTTTTAAATGGATTTCATCTATTAACTCTCTACTATATATACCTTGCTTAGAATTAATAACAGGTTTCCATATTTGAATATGAATGCTATCTTTTTGAGTTGTGCTTAAAATTAATTCACCGGACTTTTTTAGGTTACTCTTATTAGGCATAAGCATCAAAGTACCGAGAGTTTCCTTCATTTCGTCATTATCCTTAACTAAGGAATCAACGGACATTCCTGAAATATGAATTTTATTATAGTAGTAATGTATATCCGTATACATGCCATAGCCTCCACCTTTCCATTTGCTGAGGTTTTTATTGCAAGCAAACCCGAAATGAACTATAATTATAATTATGGCGAGGCTAGGAATGCCAAATTTCAAAATGAGCTCCTTAATGGGATTGGTCATGAGTATTACTTAAACTTCTTTTTAATTCGATGATAATCGATGAACTAATAGGTTTAGCTTATTATGTTTAGGAATTTAGATTCTAAATATAGATATAATATAATACTGAAGGAAAATAATTTTTATCAACCTATAAATTTAATTGCTATTTCACATAGGAACCTGTCCATTCACCATTTGGATTAAATAAGTTAAATCCATTTTTTGAATCAGAGCATAGATATTGTCCTGTCCATTCAGCATCAAGTGAAAATAAATTAAAATTAGAATTTGAGCGAACAAAGTAACCTTTCCATTTATTCTGAATATCATACAATAAATACATATCAGAATTAGCATATACTAAAAAACCGATGAGATTAGCTTCTTCGTCAAACATATACATTCCATCCCAAGGTCCATTAGATGGTTTAAGTTTAGAGTTATACTTTGGATTTATTTCCGAATTAAACTCAGGGTTTATCTTAGAATTATATTTTGGGTTAATATGGGATGAATACTTCGGGTTAATATCCGACGAATAATTTGGATTTATACTCGGATTGTACTTTGGGTTAATTCGAGAATTGTATTTTGGATTTATACTTGTGGTATACTTGGGGTTTATGCTAGAGTTGAATTTAGGGTTTTGACTCGATGGGACAAATTGACCATATGTAAAGGTCACTGAAAATAGAAATAAGTACAAAACGTATTTAGTTATCATATTTACCCATTAAAAGTTTAAATTCTTTTCTTAAATCCGGTTCTAAAATACAAAACGGTTTGAGTTGAACTCAAACCGTTTTGTATATATAATCTAAAAGAGAATTATGTTTAGTTCTTAAAAACGGTTTTACCGTCTTTAGTTAATTCCAATTTATCACCTTTTCCTCTTAATTCGTAAGTGTCATTTTTATACCAAATTCCTGATGCTGCTTTCTCAGCAACTAGGTCGATTTGTTCGCCACCATTAAGGTAAGCTTTAGCCGTACCTTCGGTATTGTTGAAAGTCAAATCTAATGTTTGTCCTTTGTCATCCTTCAATGAAGATTGTACGATATCATCTTGGTGTTCAAAAACAATCTCATCACCTTTTTTTAATTGGATATCATTTCCCTTTCCTCTTAATTCATAGTTGTCATTTGCATACCAAAATCCAGATGCCGATTTCTTCTGTTGTAAATCGATCGTCTCTCCATCAAAAACAAGAGTTGCCGTTCCTTTTGTATTATTAAATACAATTTCTAATTCCTCACCATCTTTGTTCACGGTAGTTGTTGTAACAAAATCATCCGCAACTTGCTCAACGGTTTCTTTTACGTCAACGTTTTCCTGTTGAGGCGCGTCTTTACATGAGTTTAATACTAATGCTGAAAGCATGGTGATTGTTAAAATATTCTTTGTCATTTTTTAATTTAGTTTTTAAAATTAAGTTTTATTTCTGCTCTTATAAGTCGCAAATACTCTGCCAAATCTATACAATTCCACAATTTATTTTTATAAAATAAAAAACGGTCAGAGTTTGATACCTGACCGTTTAAGTTAGCTTAATTAGGGTGTAATCTATTTAAAATTTAAGCTTGTTTTGTGAATTGTACATTTACAACCATTTTTACTTTGTCAGAAACAACGATACTTCCTGCTTCAGTAACAGCACTCCAAGTTAAGTTGAAGTCTTTTCTGTTAATAGTGCCAGTCATTTCAAATCCAGCTTTGGTTTGTCCGTAAGGATCTTCTGCTACACCATTTAATTCGGCGTCTAAAACAACTTCTTTCGTGATGTCTCTTATCGTTAAATCTCCTACTAATTTTTTACCATCAAACGATTTTGAAACGAATTTCATTTCAGGGAATTTTTCAGCGTTGAAGAAATCATCTGATCTTAAATGTGCATCTCTATCTTTGTTTTTAGTATTGATAGATGCTGTTTTAGCACTAAATGAAAAGTCTGCATTTTTAAAATCGTCTCCATCAGTTTTAGCAGTTGCTTCAAAATCTTCGAAGTGACCTGTTACTGTTGAAATCATCATGTGCTTCACTTTGAAAGCTATTTCTGAATGTGCGTTGTCTAATGAGTAGTTTGTGTTCTTACTCATCTTTATATGTTTTAATTGTTAATATTTATCTTGTTTGTGTTTTGGTTATAAGTTGTAACCATTCTTTATTTTAATTCCTCTTTAAAGCTGGTATTACATGGACATTGGAACTTCCATAAGTAATACACGTGCGTTTTCTGTGGCTTTTACATTAAGGCTATCTGTGTCCCAAATACCCATACCATCTCTCTTAGAAAGTTTAGTGTCATTGATTTCTACCTCACCTTCAAGTATGAATGCGTAAACGCCATTTCCTTCTTTTTTGATTTTGTATTCATCTGATTTTCCTTTTTCAAACTTTCCTATATGAAACCAAGCATCTTGATTAATCCACACACCTTGATCGTCTTTGTTAGGAGAAAGTACTTGATAAAACTTGTTGTCTTTAGCAATATCTCGTATTGAAATTTGATCGTAACGAGGTTCAACATTTTTCTCTTTAGGGAAAACCCAAATCTGAAGGAATTTCACTTCCTTGTCTTTGTTTTTGTTGTATTCTGAATGCGTGATTCCTGTACCAGCACTCAATACTTGCACGTCACCTTCTTTAATTACAGCAACGTTACCCATACTGTCTTTATGCTCTAGATCGCCTTCTAAAGGTATGGAAATAATTTCCATATTGTCGTGTGGATGTGTTCCAAAGCCCATTCCTGCGGCAACTGTATCATCATTTAGTACACGTAGTACGCCAAAATGCATACGCTCTGGATTATGGTAATTAGCGAAACTAAATGTATGGTGTGAGTTTAACCAACCGTGATTTGCGTGTCCTCTTGTCTCTGCTTTGTGAATTATTGTGTTCATAGTCTTTATATTTTTATTAGGTAAATGATTAAATCCTACTCGTTGCATCAATGTATCGTAAGTTGATGTTTTAGGTTTACTATTTTCTGTCTTAAGTACTTGAGGAGCAATCGCGCCAACAACACCTGTTAACAAAACATTTTTAATAAACTTTTTACGATTCATAGTATTTGCTTTAAGTATGGTACAAATATATAACCGATTAGAAATCTGTGGAATATGAAAAAGAGGGATAGACTTATGAAAATCCGATATTTAAGAATTTTGCTCCTTTTTCTTGAAGCTAGATGGGGATATTTGTGTGTGTTTTTTAAAAAAAGCACTAAAATTAGCAGGTTCATTAAAACCTAATTCATAGGCCACTTCTTTGTTGGTTAAATCTGTAAAATACAACAGTCGTTTAGCCTCTGTAATTATTCGTGCTTGAATATAATCTTTAGCAGTTTTTCCAAGTTTAGATTTTACCGTTCTATTTAAATGATCTGGTGTGATATACAACTCGTTTGCATAAAAGCTTGTAGAGTGTTCTACCTTATAGTGATTTTCTACAGATTTTTTAAACTTCCTGATTAAGTTGTCACCCGTAGTATCCACATCCGATTCTATAGGGTTGATAGAACAAATATTATTACATTCTATAAGTAAAAGCTTTAAATAAGCACCTATAGATAGTAGTTTCATGTTTGTATCACTATGAAATAGTTTAAAAATTTGATCGGAATAATGTTCAATAGTATCAAATTTTTCTTTGCTTGGGGTTAGGGGAGGACTTTGACCGTAATTGTTAAAGAGGTTTAAGCTATCAATAAAAGAAAGTCGAATGGAGTTTTCAACTAAAAACTGATTTGAAAAAGTCATGGCATATCCAAAAGATTTCTCCGATTCAACTACCTGATGCACTTGCCCTGGGGCAACAAAAAATACTTGCTGGTTGGAAAGATCATAAGTGTTAAAGTCTATATTGTGTTGTCCCTTTGCTTGGTTGACTATTAAAACCGTATAATAATTATGTCTGTGGGGTTCATCAACCTCTCCATTGCGTTTGGTGTAAATATCTTCCATTTTAGAAATGCCAAAATTTACGCTTTCTTCGGCATGATTTACTTTTTGATATGTTTTGACGCTGTCCATTATTTATTGAGGTTTCAAAATAATTTGATTGAAGGGTTATATTTTCTCTAAAAATCTACCATACTTTCGGCTAGTAGCATAATCTGAAACAAAGTGTTCGTTTTCAAAGATAGTTTTTCCTCCAACCATTACTCTTGATACTGTGCCTTCATTTCTATTGACCAGTCTGTCGTAGTTGTTAAACTCTTTAATCTGTCCCATTTCAACGGTTTCTGTAATGGCGTCAAATTTATGAGGATCAATAATGGCTAAATCTGCTATTTTACCTTCAGCAAGATAGCCCGTATCTAATCCAAACCAATCACTTTGTTCTTTTGTCAATCGCCAAATACATTTCTCCATAGTCATAATTGGTTCACCTTTAACAATAGATTCCTGTACCACCTTTATCATTTTTAATGGGAAGTTATAGAAGGCCATATTATTTAAATGGGCACTAGCATCAGAGAAACTGATCAAATTATGTTTGTGATTGTATATAAGACCATATTTTTCAATTCTATCATTGGCTATTGTTGTGGTCCATCTTATTTTTTTATCATATTGAATGATATTATCTAAAAAGTAATCTACGGGATGTTGCTGATGTTCTTCGGCAAGTTCATAAAAGTTCTTACCTATCATAGTAGTATCTGGTGATTCTAAGATTACCGCTTTACTTAAGTCCTTATGCCAAACCTTAGGGGCGAATTTCTTCTTTATTTCTTTCTTAAAAGAGGCTCTAAAGTCAGAATCTTTAATCATCTCATTGCGTTCCTCTAGATTTTTGGAGAGATGTCTCATTGCTTCACCACTTGGAAATTCTTCGAACATCACAGAATCTACACCATCGTAATAAACGGTGAATGGTACAGGTGGGGACTGCATCCTAAAGTTTGCATTACCTAAAGTGTTTATAACTTTACTACCGAATGAAATTAAAGGGAAAATATATCTATCGCCAATTAAATCCATCATGGCAATCATCGTCGTTTTTAGTGGTTTTCTAAACCATCCAGAACTAGAAAACATATAGTTGAGTGCATTTACCCTAGTTACAAGATTTGGAGCGCCTTGTAATATGGCATCTCTACTACGAAGCAATTCTATAAGATTTTTTCGTTCTTTCCATGAGGAATAGAAAGACGGTGTTTTGTGCGACCAATAGCGGTCACCATCCATTTTGTCCCAAGGGTTGTCCATAGTAGATAAACCAATGAAGCCTTCATCTAATGCTTCATTCAGCATGTTATACATTGCTGCTTGTTCTTTTTTAGTAGCCGTTTCATTATCCTTTAATGATCGCTCAATTCCCATAGCTTTCATTCTTAAATCTGAATGACCAACAAATGAGGCTACATTAATACCTAAGGGAAGATTATTGACGTAGGCTTTCCATTCCTTAGCATTAGTCCATGATTTTTCTTTTTTCAACAAAGGAAGCATGACCTCTCTTGGAATGGCTTCAACTCGAGTGAAGGAGTCCGAAACATCTTCGGGTGAATTATAAATAGCACTAACTGAACAACTGCCCAAAATTACCGAGGTTACGCCATGACGAGCAGATTCCTTGAGACCTGGAGAGGCTATAAGTTCGGCATCGTAATGTGTATGTGAATCTATAAAACCAGGAACCACCCATTTTCCTTTGGCATCAATAATATGCAGATTATCAGTGGTTTCAATGGATCCGATTTTCTCTATTGTTCCATCCTCATTAATCAAAATGTCCTTTACTGTTGCTTTTTCATCTTTGCACCCTGAAAAGAATAAGCCGTTTGTAATTAAGGTTTGTTTTTGCATAATTCGAATAAAGTGGATTTTACTGGTACTTATAGAAAGTAAGTTTTGGTTTTAATAAGGCCGTTAGGCTTCTAAAATAGTAAATATATGAACACATATAATAAGCTAGAATAATTTCTTATGAGCTCAGCTCGTCTACCTTTTCTTTAATGATTTTTAATAATAAATCAATATCCTCTAGGTGCGTTCTAAATATGACGACAGCGACACGAATCCAAAATACATCATTGATCGTGGTAGATGAAAGAAATAGTCGACCATCGTTTTGGATCGCTTCAATCAACTTTTTATTAAATGCATTGACATCACCGCTTTTCGGGATATATCTAAACATAGCCACAGAAAGTTCAGGTTTTGGGCCTAATTCATAAGCATCCAACTGTTTTATTTCCTTATAGAAATAACGGGTTAGTAGTAGTTTTTCTTCTAATGAAGCTCTAAATGGTTTTAAACCAAATAGTTTTAGGGGTAACCATAATCTCAGGCCTCTAAAATGTTTGGTGAGTTCAGGAGAAACATCCGCTGGAGACACCTCCTCATCGGCATGAACAGCATCCTGCATATAGTCGGCTAAGAAATGATGAGCTTTTAAGGCTTTTTCTTTACTTTTTATAAGAATTGTACCAGTTCCGAAAGGTAGGAACAGTGTTTTATGTGGATCGAGCGTAATGGAGTCGGCTTTTTCAATGCCCTTAAATTTCGACTTCATTTCAGGTACCAACTTAAAGAAACCACCATAAGCGGCGTCTACATGAAACCAAAGATTGTGTTTTTGTGCAATATTGGCAATCGGCTCTAATGGATCAATGGCTCCTGAATTAGTAGTGCCAAAGGACGTATTGATAAAGAATGGTATGAGGCCATTTTTCTTATCTTCAATAATTGCTTTTTCTAAATCAATTACAGAAAGTTTTAAAGCATCATCTAATGGAATATATCTTAAGTGTGCTTCGGACAGACCTGCAATTTTAATTGCTTTTTGAATGGAATGGTGGGCTTGACCTGAAAGGTAAATAACTAATTTGTCGAAATCTCGAGCTTTGATATCAAAAGATTCGCGCGCTGTAACTATCGCAACTAAATTGGCAATAGAGCCGCCTGAAGTTAAATTACCTATAGAGGTTTCTGGATATCCCATAAGACGACACATCCAGCGAAGTAGCATGTTCTCCAGTCTCACAGCACCTGGAGCTGCATAAAATACGCCGGCATACCGATTGCTAACAGCCGCGATATAATCTCCTAAAGCCGATGGGTAGAGTCCACCACCCGGAATATAACCCATATGACCACTTGACGCAGGATTTAGTCCAACATTATCAATATTTGTACTTATGCTATTCAATAAAATAGATAAATCTGTAGCTTCCTCTGTGATGTCTAAGTCATAGATGTCTTTGCCGTTGTCATTGGAGTTTACGAAAGCCTTGGTGGTATTTAGCTCATTAATAAATCGATTAGAATATTGTAAAACTTGAGAGTTCCACTGATCTCTTTGCTTTTGAAGCGGATCTAAAAGCCGAGAGGTTTTTTCAAGTGCTTTGATTTTATCAATCATATATTAAATAAGTGCTTAGGTTGAAAACATATAAATTAACAACCGTATGTTATCTAGTTTTACTCAGAAATGATTTAATATTTCAGTGGTTCCAGATCCGATATCATGGTTATAGCCATTGGTCTTTAAGGCTGATTCAATAGCTCCGATTGTTGCTAATAAATCACTTTTGTTCACGGATCCCATATGACCAATTCTAAAGTAACTGTTTTTTAAATCAGGTAAAAGTCCTCCTGCTAGTATAATACCTCCTTGACTCACTGCTTTTAGAAAATTAGATCCCTTAACTTGATTTGGATATAATGGCGCAGATAAGGTATTCGCAGAAATCTCTTCACGCTTTGAAAGTAAATCTAAACCTAAAGCATTGGTGCATTCAAGGCCTTAACGCAACAAAAGTTGCTAATTGGTTATGGTACAATTTAATTTTTTCTTTCCAAAAAACCTAGATTTTTCGAAGGCAT
>NZ_QJTD01000007.1 GCF_003217215.1 Winogradskyella epiphytica | reverse complement strand
AAGATAAAATTTTAAAAGTAAATTTTTTGCCTATGAATTTCAAAATCATTTTTCGGCTATCTAAAAGTTGAAAACACAAAATAATTTACAGTCCCGATTTTAAGTTGTTGATTAAAGCTTAGGTTTTTAGAGAGGTTATTATTTTAAGAGTCGATACAGAGAAATTCATAATTTATGAGTTAGTAAAAATTACTATGAACTAAAGTTTAAATTACCATCCTCCCGAGGCACCACCACCTCCAAAGCTACCGCCTCCAAAGCCTCCTCCGAAACCACCACCTCCAAAGCTTCCACCTCCTGAGCCGCCGCCAAACCCTCCGAAACCACCAGAGCCTCGTGAATAGCTTCCGCGACCCATATTACTCAAAATTATAGCTTCAAGTAGGCTTCTGCTATCAGATCGATTTCCTCTATTTCCACCACTTCCGCCACCATGACTTTTTGAAATAACAATCACGAAAATTATAAATATTATAGCTAGGAATATTAGAGTCTCAAATGGTATTTCGTTATCTGATTGTCTCGATCCTTGATATTCGCCTTTCATGACTTCGAAAATGGCGTCTGTAGCTCGATTTAATCCGCCGTAATAGTCATTTTGTTTAAAATAAGGAATAATGTCCTGATTAATTATTCGCTTACTCATAGCATCAGTTAGTAGGTGTTCTGTTCCCTTTCCTGTGCTTATTCCAATTTGGCGATCGTTTCTAGCTAATAATATAAGGATACCGTTGTCTTCTTTCGCTTGACCAATTCCCCATTTTTCACCCCACTGCGCTCCTAAATAATTAATGTATTCACCATTTGTGCTACTAATTATCACTACTACAATTTGTGTTGAAGTAGAATCAGAATATCTAATAAGTTTCTGCTCTAAATTATTTTTTTGAGTAGGATTGAGTAAGTTGATTTCTTCATCATAAACACTTGTTTCAAATTCTGGCTTTTCAGGAATGTTATACTGAGCTAAACCAATGAATGGACTAACTAAAAATAGTAATACTAATATTCTAATGGCCATAATTTTAGTTTGTTGCATTACCCTTTAGAAATTGAGTTGTCTAGCTCGTCGATGTCATCATGATGCCAAGGAAAATGCTTAGACAATGCTTTGCCTGCTTCAGTAATGCCATCAATTATACCTTCTTTAAAATTTCCAGCTTTAAATTGATTAGAAATTTTATCACGAGTAGAGTTCCAAAAGTCTGAGCCTACAATATTATTAATTCCTTGATCGCCAAAAATCACAAAGGTTCTATTGTCAATAGCTACATAAATAAGCACACCATTTCGTTGAGCTGTATTGTCCATTTTCAAATAGTGAAAGACTTCTAGGGCATGTTCGTAAACATCGATGTCACATTTCTGTTCAATATGCACACGGATTTCGCCTGAAGTATTACATTCAGCAATTCGAATAGCTTCAACAATTTCCGCTTCTTCTTCAGAAGTGAGGAAATCTTCAATTTTTGGCATAATTATATTTTATTTAAAGTCAAAATCTACATCTGGAGCGTTTTCACTTCCTGGGTCTGCTTTGTATCTAGGCATTTCTTCAAATCCAAACATCCCTGCTAATAGTGTTCCAGGGAATTTAGAAATATGTTTGTCGTAAATATTTACGTTCTCATTATATCTGTCTCTCGCTACATTAATACGGTTTTCTGTTCCTTCTAACTGGCTTTGTAATTCAAGAAAGTTTTGATTGGCTTTTAATTCAGGATAACGCTCAACAGAAACTAAAAGTTTGGATAAAGCACCACTCAAGCCTGTTTGTGCTTGTTGGAATTGTGCCATATTTGCTTCTGTTAGCTTACTTGCATCAATGTTTGTAGAAGTGGCTTTAGCTCTTGCTTCAATAACCTCTCTTAATGTTGTTCTTTCAAAATCTGCAGCACCTTGTACTGTTTTAATTAAGTTTCCAATGAGGTCGTTTCTTCTTTGGTATGAGCTTTCTACATTAGACCAAGCTGTTTTTGCGTCAGCTTCATATTCTACAGCAGTGTTATTGAATCCTACAGCCCAAGAATAGAGTCCGAATGCTACAATTGCAATTACGATTACAGGAATAAGCCATTTTTTCATGATTGTTTAGTTTTAAAGTTGTGTTTTTATTTTTACAAGTTGTGCTTTTATACTTTCGAGTTTATCTATGATTTCAAATTTCTCTAAAGCTTGCTTTTTATTTTCTTTTAAGTGAGTCTTTGCGCCATCCAAAGTGAATCCTCTTTCTTTTACCAAATGGTAAATAAATTTAAGATTTTTTATGTCTTCTGGAGTGAATTTTCTGTTCCCTTTTGCATTTTTCTTTGGCTTTATTACATCAAATTCTTTTTCCCAAAAGCGAATCAAAGATGCATTCACCTTGAAGGCTTTGGCTACTTCGCCAATACCATAATATCGCTTTTCTGGTAAATCTATATGCATTTTAATCTAGGGATTGATTTTCTAATGATGCCTTTTGCAACAATTCGTCATACTCTTCTGCAGATAAGTTTCCGTAGTAGAAGTTGATTGGGTTAATACGTTCACCATCTTTAAATATTTCATAATGTAAATGAGGTGCTTCTGATCGTCCTGTACTTCCTACATAGCCAATTAAATCGCCACGTTTTACACGCTGATTCACCTTCACATTATACTTATATAAATGTGCGTAGAGTGACATATAGCCGTAACCATGATCTATTCTAATATGGTTTCCATAACCAGTTGCACTATTATCTGCGCGTTTTACAATACCGTCACCCGAAGCATAAATAGGTGTTCCTCGAGGTGCTGTAAAGTCCATACCGTAGTGGAACTTTCTCACCTTAGTAAAAGGGTCGGTTCTATATCCATAACCCGATGCCATACGTGTTAAATTTTCATTACTTATAGGTTGAATGGCAGGAATGGCTTCTAAGAATTTTTCTTTGTCTTCAGCAAGTTTAGCAATTTCATCTAAAGATTTAGATTGTACCACAATTGCCTTTTCTAAAATATCTAAACGTTTATTGCTTTCTCCTATTAATTCTGAATTGTCAAAACCTTCATACTTCTTATAGCGGTTAATACCACCAAAGCCAGCACGACGTTGTTCAATTGGAATTGGATTTGCCTCAAAATAAAGTCGGTAAATGGCATTATCGCGTTCTTCAACGTTTTCTAAAGCTGCGATGGCATCATCCATTCGCTTATTTAATAACTCGTATTGCAGTTCCATATTTTGCAATTCACGAGCCATTTGACGCTCCTTTGGCGATTGTATATATTGACTCGCCACAAAAAAGGATAAAAAACCGAATAGTGCAGCAGCTGTTAAAAACACTGTAGCATACTTGAATGTTGTGGTTTTTTTACGCTTTATTCTTCGATAAGAAAGCGTTTCAGAATCATAATAATATTTTACTTTAGCCATGTTTGAATTTATGCTATTTTTGCAGCATTATAGTCACCTTTAGTGCCTGTAATTTAATGGTAGAACAATCAAACTTACAAAATTAATCCATTACAAATTTAATAAACTAATGGGATATATTTGTGGACGCTGCTCTCTGAGCATAAAAGTAAATTAAATTTCTCAGAGAAAAGATAAAAATTGTTTTGCATTTGCGCCTAGATAATACAACAAGCAATAATTTCAATATATGAAGTCTCAAGACATACGTGCTAAATTTTTAAGTTTCTTTGAAGAAAAACAACATCTTATCGTGCCATCTGCACCAATGGTATTAAAAGATGATCCAACTTTAATGTTTATCAATGCTGGAATGGCACCTTTTAAGGAGTACTTTTTAGGTAATGCCGAACCAAAAAGGAACAGAATTGCCGATTCACAAAAATGTCTTAGAGTGTCTGGTAAGCATAATGATTTGGAAGAAGTGGGCTATGATACTTATCATCATACCTTGTTTGAAATGCTTGGGAATTGGAGTTTTGGTGATTACTTTAAAAAAGAAGCTATTGCTTGGGCTTGGGAACTTTTAACAGAAGTTTACGGTATAGATAAGGATATTCTTTATGTAACGGTTTTTGAAGGAAGTGATGATAATGACAACCTTAAAATGGACACTGAAGCTTATGATATTTGGAAGCAATACATTTCTGAAGACCGAATTTTAAAAGGAAATAAAAAGGATAACTTCTGGGAAATGGGAGATCAAGGACCATGTGGACCTTGTAGTGAAATCCACGTGGATATCAGATCTGCCGAGGAAAAAGCAAAGGTTGATGGAAAATCCTTAGTCAATATGGATCACCCTCAAGTGGTAGAAATTTGGAACCTAGTATTTATGCAATACAACCGAAAAGCCAATGGTTCGCTTGAAGCTTTACCAAACAAACATATAGATACAGGTATGGGGTTTGAGCGACTATGTATGGTGTTACAAGGTGTTCAATCTAATTACGATACAGATGTATTTACGCCTATAATTCGTGAAATTGAAACCATTACGGATAATGAATATGGTAAGGATGAAGTTACGGATATTGCTATCCGAGTTATTTCAGATCACGTAAGAGCAGTAGCGTTTTCAATAGCTGATGGACAATTACCAAGTAATACAGGTGCGGGTTATGTGATTCGTAGAATCTTAAGAAGAGCCATTAGATATGGTTTTACCTTTTTAGATAAAAAAGAACCATTTATATATCGATTAGTTGATGTATTAGGTAAGAAAATGGGAGAAGCTTTCCCTGAGTTGAAGGCACAGCAAGTACTGATTGAAAATGTGATTAAAGAGGAGGAAGCTTCGTTTTTAAGAACTTTAGATCAAGGTTTGGTGTTGTTAAACCGCATTGTTGAAGAAACAAAAGGTGATACCATTTCAGGAGAAAAGGCCTTTGAATTATATGATACCTATGGATTCCCAATAGATTTAACCGCTTTAATTCTTTCTGAAAAGAACTTAAAACTTGATGAAAAAGGGTTTAAAGAGCATTTAGAAAAACAAAAGAATAGATCGCGTTCGGCTAGTGAAACTTCAACCGAAGATTGGACTGTTTTAAGAGAAGATGATGTTGAAGAGTTTATCGGCTACGATGCTTTAACGGCTAAAGTGAAAATAACGAGGTACAGAAAAGTAACGTCTAAGAAAGATGGTGAAATGTATCAGTTGGTTTTCAATTTAACACCATTTTATCCTGAAGGAGGTGGGCAAGTTGGAGACAAGGGATATTTAGAAGACGTTCATGGCGATTTGATTCATATCTTAGATACCAAGAAAGAAAATAATGTCATTATTCATTTCACTAAGAATTTACCAAAACATATTAACGAAAGTTTTAAAGCAGTAGTAAGTGATGAACATAGAACATTGTCTTCTAGTAATCACTCAGCAACTCACTTATTACATCAGGCGTTACGCGCCATTTTAGGTGATCATGTGGAGCAAAAAGGATCCTTGGTAAAACCAAAATCTTTACGTTTTGACTTTTCGCATTTTTCAAAAGTAACTAATGAACAGTTGCAAGAAATTGAAGATTTCGTAAATGCACGAATCGAAGGAAAATTACCTTTAGAGGAACAGCGAAATATCCCAATGGAGAAAGCGTTAGAAGAAGGAGCAATAGCCCTATTTGGTGAGAAATATGGTGATACAGTAAGAACAATCCGTTTTGGAAAATCTATGGAATTATGTGGTGGTATTCACGTGAAGAACACTGCTGATATTTGGCATTTCAAAATTATTTCAGAAGGAGCAGTGGCCGCAGGAATAAGACGAATTGAAGCTATTACGAATAAATCTGTTAGAGATTATTATACAGAAAACAATTCGGCTTTTCTAGAAATGAAAGGACTTTTAAATAATGCAAAAGAGCCTGTAAAAGCATTGGCGAACCTTCAGGATGAAAATGCTGAGTTAAAAAAACAAATTGAAAGCTTATTAAAAGAGAAAGCTAAAAACATAAAAGGGGAACTTAGAAATGAGTTAACTGATATTAACGGTGTTCAGTTTTTAGCTAAAAAAATAGAATTAGATGCGGCAGGCATTAAAGATGTTTGCTTTGAATTAGGAAGCCAGTACAATAATTTATTCTTGCTATTTGGTGCTGAAAACGATGGAAAGGCGATTCTGTCTTGTTATATCTCTAAAGAACTTGTGGCGAGTAAAAACTTAAATGCGGGAACTATTGTAAGAGAGTTAGGTAAGCACATCCAAGGTGGAGGTGGAGGACAACCATTCTTCGCAACTGCTGGTGGTAAAAATCCGCAAGGGATTGAAGCTGCTTTAGAAGCTTCGAAGACTTACTTATAAACCTATACTTATAAATTCATAGAGTAAAAAAAACACAGAGGTTGGTGGACTTCAATCTCTGTGGACTCTATTTTTCTCAGCGTATCTCTGTGTTATTATTAAAATATGAATCTTCAAACTAAAATACCACTGAGGTCACCAGGGCGTAATCCAATTGATTATGAATCTAAGCTCGTGCTTTTGGGATCGTGTTTTTCGGAGAATATTGGAGAGAAATTTAATTATTATAAATTTCCAACAAGCATCAACCCTTTTGGAATACTTTTTCATCCATTAGCCATAGAAAATTTAGTGAGTCGTTCACTAAAGCAGAGTTATTATAGCGAAACGGAATTACAGTTTCATAATGAGCAATGGAGTTGTTTAGATGCACACTCTAAATTAAATCGAGCTACTAAGGAAGATTTACTTAAAGTTCTGAACAGCCAATTAGATGAGACTTACAATAATTTACACAATGCGAGTCATATCGTCATTACTTTAGGAACAGGCTGGGTTTATAGACATTTAGATTCTAATCAAGTTGTTGCTAATTGTCACAAGTTACCACAAAAGCAGTTTAAAAAGGAATTGCTTTCTATTGATGAAATTGTAGCATCACTTGAATCCCTAGTGAGTTTGGTTAAGGAACTAAATCCTAAAGTAACCTTTTTATTTACGGTGTCACCTGTTAGACATATTAAAGATGGTTTTGTTGAGAACACACAAAGTAAAGCACATTTAATTGCTGGAATACATAAGTTTTTAAAGCAATACTCAGCTAGTTCGAATGAAATGGCTTGTTATTTTCCATCCTATGAGATTATGATGGATGAGTTAAGAGATTATCGATTTTACAACTCAGATATGTTGCATCCTAATGCATTGGCAGTAGATTATATTTGGGAACGATTTTTTGAGGTTTGGATATCTAAAGACGGACAACAAACGATGAAACTTGTCGATGAAATTCAAAAAGGATTAGCTCATAAACCTTTCAACCCAAAATCCACAGCCCATCAAAAATTTTTAGTGAACCTTCAGAATAAAATTGAGCAACTTCAAAATAAGTATGCTCACATTTCGTTTTAAGGAGTAAATAAATTAATCTTATTTTTGAACTCAATCGTTTTAAACAATCTATATGAAAAAATTACTTTTTACCTTTTGCCTTTTTAGTTTAGTGTTTAATTCTTGTAATGATAACGAACTTGAAGATTATGTTGACAATGTGACTTCAGATTCTGTTTTTCTACAAAAGAAAATAGAAACGTATCAGGATGAAGAGGTGGTTACAAATTATATTTATGATGAAGATAAGCTAATTAGTCTATCTGATTCTGACGGTTATAGTGAAGTGTTTACTTATACAGATGACCTTTTAAAATCTATACAAGAATATGAAGATGGAGAATTAGGTTTTCAAACTCAATTAGAATACGACAGTTTTGGTCGATTAGTGAAGGAAATTATATCAATTGACTCAAATACGGTTCAGGTGAATGAATTTACATATAATTCTGATGGCACGATAACTATGGTAGAGGATGGTGAGAACACCTATATTTTTAGTTACGATAATTATGGTAATCGCGTTTCAGAAGTGCATTTAGAAGGAGATAACGATTATAGTTATACTTACGATACGAGAAAAAATCCTTTTAGAAATATTCATCAAAGAATGGTTTTTGAACTTATAGGTCATGATGTCTATAATAATAACGTGTTAAGTTATATTAGCTCAAGTAGTTCGAATATGACGGATAACTATAATAGTTCATATGCCTATAATGCAATTGGATATCCTACAGGAGGAACTCAAACTTACAATCCTGGTACTGATAATCAGGAGGTAGTGACTTTACAATTTATATACGAATTATAAGATTAGTATAAATCATAAAAAAAAACTCAAACTTAGTCGGTTTGAGTTTTTTTATGCTTTAATAATTCTAATTTATAAATACGGAATTATATGTCGTTCTTTTGAATGACCCGAACACTACTTGGAACAAGCTTGGTATAATCGCCATGATTTCTAATCACATCACGAACAATTGACGATGAGATATAAGAGGTTTTTGCAGCGGTTAATAGAAATACGGTTTCTATTGGAGCTAGGTCTCTATTAGTATGAGCAATCGCTTTTTCAAACTCGAAATCGGCAGGGTTTCTTAAGCCTCTTAAAATAAACCTGACATTGTTCTCCATACAAAAATCAACAGTGAGTCCTTTATAAGTAACCACTTTTACTTTTGGTTCATCTTTAAAAGAATCTTCAATAAATTTTTTACGCTGCTCTAATGAGAACATATACTTTTTTTCAGCATTGATACCAATTGCAACAATAACTTCATCAAAGAGGTGAACGCTACGCTTAATAATATCATAGTGACCTAAGGTGATAGGATCAAAGGACCCTGGAAAAATGGCTTTTTTCATCGACAAGTTTTTGTCTTTCCCTTAATTCAAGGAAACGTGATTAGATTCAAATATAACAATTCTAAAAGTCTTTATAAATTACTACGAATGCTTCAAAGCTTCCTCAATCGCATTTCCAAATAAATCCTGCAAACTAATTCCGGCTTCAGCAGCTTGCTGCGGTAAAATACTTTCAGTAGTTAAACCAGGAACGGTGTTGACTTCTAACAAATGTGGTTCATCATTTTTAAAAATGAATTCACTTCGAGAAAAACCTTTCATGCCAAGGCTTTCATATATTTTTTTGGCCTGAAATCTCACTTTTTGAGCGTAGTCTTCAGAAATACGAGCAGGAGTAATTTCTTGAGACTGACCCAGATATTTAGCTTCGTAATCAAAGAAATCATTTTCGGAAACAATCTCAGTGATTGGTAGAACCAATGTCTCACCTTTGTACGAAATTACACCAACTGAAACTTCAACACCATCTAAAAATTGTTCGATGATAATTTCATCATCTTCTTTAAAAGATTTTTCAATAGCCGTTTTTAACTCTTCTTTTTTATAAACTTTAGAAACCCCAAAACTACTACCAGCTTTATTAGCTTTTACAAAGCATGGCAATCCTACTTTGTTTATAATCGCATTTTCATCAATCTCATCACCAAGGTTTAGATGATAGCTTTCAGCCATTTTAATTCCATAAGGTTTTAATGTCGCTAATAAATCGCGTTTATTAAAGGTTAGAGCCGCTTGGTACATGCCGCAACTCGTCTGTGGTATATCCAATAATTCAAAATAAGCTTGCATATAACCATCTTCACCTGGCGTTCCGTGAATAGCGTTAAAAACGCAGTCAAATTTAACTTTTGTGTCGTCTACTAAAACTGAAAAATCATTTTTATCAATAGGGAATTCTTCATTTTGGTCATTGACAAATACCCATTTATCTTTAAAAATATGAACACGATAGAGGTTGTATTTTTTCTTGTCTAAAGTATCATAAACCACGTTACCACTCAAAAGGGAAATCTCGAATTCACTTGAGTAACCTCCCATGATTATTGCAATATTTTTCTTCATCTTTAATGCCTACAAAAGAGGCTGTCTTTAAGTTTAAAATAGTAGAGGGTAAAAGTATCAATTATTTTTCAGGTATAGATATATCTAACACAGATATGGGGTATGTAGAGACTATAAATTATTCATCAAGCTCTAATAATTTTATTTACTTAGTCCGTTCAATAATCTAATTTAGCCATAAATACGTATTTTACTTATGTGACGTTATTATACGTAAGAATTTCTTAGTTTTGTCATCAATTATTTAGCTTATGAGTTTTGTTAAGTTTGTTACTAGTAAAGTGTTTTTAAAACAATTAGTATTGGCTATTGTGGCTATTATAGTATTGAGTTTTTTAACACTTCAATGGTTAAAGATGTCTACAAACCACGGAGAGTTTGTGGTCGTACCTGATTTGAAAGGGAAATCTCTAGAAACAGTTTCTATAGAACTAAAGGATCATGATTTAGCAATGGAGATTCAAGATTCTGCAAATTATAATCCTAAATACCCTAAGTATTCTGTCATTGAACAAAATCCGATTGCAGGATCTCATGTAAAGGAAAATAGAAAGATTTATCTAATTTTAAACCCTTCAGGTTATCGAAAAGTTGAAGTGCCAAATGTACTGAAACGAACACTTAGGCAAGCAAAACCACAGTTAGAAGCTCTTGAGTTTCAAATTGGAGAAATTACTTATAAAGACGCTATTGGTGAAGGTGTAATGTCTATGTCTCATAAAGGCAAACCATTAGAACCAGGAACATTATTACCCTTAACATCTAAGATCGACTTGGTATTAGGTAATGGTAAACTATAAAATAAAATAATGCCAAATATTACTGATACTTCAGAATACGACGACGAACTTTACGAACATTATGCTTTTAAAGTTGAAAAAGGACAACAACCACTTCGTATAGATAAATACTTAATGAATTTTGTAGAGAATGCTACTCGAAACAAAATTCAAGCCGCTGCTAAAGAAGGTAGTGTCTTTGTGAATAATGTTGCTGTAAAATCAAACTACAAAGTCAAACCTAACGATTATATCACAGTAAGGTTTAGCCATCCACCACATGAGAATTTATTGGTGGCGGAAGATATTCCTATCGATGTCGTTTATGAAGATGAAGAATTACTTGTGGTAAATAAGCCAGCAGGTATGGTGGTTCATCCAGGTCATGGGAATTATTCAGGAACTTTGATAAATGCATTAATTTTCCATTTTGAAAATTTACCCAATAATTCTAGTGAAAGGCCAGGATTAGTGCATCGAATTGATAAAGATACAAGTGGATTGTTAGTTGTGGCCAAAACCGACCAAGCGATGGCGCATTTATCAAATCAGTTTGCTGAAAAAACGAGTGAACGTGAATATGTCGCTTTAGTTTGGGGAAATATTGAAGAAGATGAAGGAACTATAGAAGGTAATATTGGTCGTCATCCTAAAAACAGACTACAAAATACAGTTTACGGAGGCGATGAAGCGGAAAATGGCAAGCCTGCCGTAACTCACTATAAGGTTTTAGAGCGTTTAGGATATGTAACATTGGTTAGTTGTAAGCTCGAAACGGGACGCACGCATCAAATCCGTGTCCATATGAAACATATTGGGCATACCTTATTTAATGACGAGCGATACGGTGGAGATAAAATCTTAAAGGGAACAACTTTTACGAAGTATAAGCAATTTGTAGATAACTGTTTTAAGATTCTTCCAAGACAAGCATTACATGCTAAAACTTTAGGGTTTGAACATCCAATTACTGGTGAGTTTTTAAGATTCCAAACTGAAACTCCAGAAGATATGCAACAGTGTATTGATAAATGGAGACATTATGCCAAACATGTAGGTGAAGATTAAACTTGACTTATAGCTTTTTCTTGGCTTTAGAGAGTTAAGATATACCACAGGATTTAGTTTGAATTATTATAAGAAACTTGAGGCTTCTAATATTTAGGGGTTAAGAGCTGTTCATTAATTGTCATTAAATCCAAGTCGTGCATTAAGAGTATGGTTGTGTATGTGTAGTGCGCAAGTTTTGTACTTATTAATAGACAACTTTAATAGCACTATCAAGATTAGCTCTCACTAATGTTTGAAACTCTTGTAATTACATCGTATTTTTACATAGAACGAAAAAGAATAATTGTTTAACTTTTAATGAGTTACCCACTTTTGTGGACAATAAATATGAAATTAGTACTGTCACCAGCAAAATCATTAGATTACGAAACGAAATTACCAACGACTAGAACCTCTGAAGGTCTTTTTTTTAAGGAAGCTGAGCAACTTAATAAAATCTTGAAAAAGAAATCGGCAAAGGATTTGTCCAAGTTAATGAAGATATCAGATAATTTAGGACAATTAAATTACGAGCGTAATCAGGAATGGGAATTACCTTTTACAAATGAAAATGCAAGACAGGCGATTTACGCTTTTAGTGGCGATGTTTATAGAGGGCTAGACGCTTATACTATTGATATTAAAAAAATAGATAAAGTACAAGATACAGTTCGAATTCTTTCGGGATTATATGGTGTGTTGAAACCCTTAGATTTAATTCAACCTTACCGATTAGAAATGGGAACTAAAATGCCTGTTGGTAAGAATAAAAACCTTTATGAGTTCTGGAACAAGAAAGTTACGCAAGCTTTAAACGACGAATTAGAAGACGACGAACTGTTTTTAAACTTAGCTAGTAACGAATATTTTAAAGCTATTGACACTAAGGCCTTAAAAGTGCCAGTGGTTAATGTGGTATTTAAGGAATTTAAAAATGGTAATTATAAGATTATAGCATTTTTTGCTAAAGTCGCTAGAGGATTAATGGCGAGATATATTATAGATACAGACGCTAAAACTATTGATGACGTTAAAGGTTTTAACTACGAGAATTATGGTTTTAGTGAAGAGTTATCATCTGAGAATGAATTAGTGTTTACGAGGTAATATGTATTAAAGAACAAAATTATGGATATTTATTTTTTTCTAATTGTAGCGCTTCAAGGCTATTGTATTTATGACGCTTATAGGAATAACAAGGCGTTTTATTGGTATTTCATTATTTTACTACTCCCATTCTTTGGGTCCTTTGCTTATATAATAACTCAAGCCTATTATAAAGGTAATTCAGCAAAAGTAAAAGAAGAAACAACGACTGTCCTACAGCCTTCAGCATCAAAAAAAATCAAGGAATTAGAAGCTAAAGTCGACTTTATTGACTCTTATGCCAATAGAATTGATTTGGCTGATGCTTATTTTAATAATAATGATTTGACCAAGGCTATTGAGAGTTATGAGAAAACTTTAGAAGATAAGGTTCAGGATGATTTGTACGCGAGACAGAAACTTATTTTATCATATTATCAACTTAAGGATTATGATAAAGTTATAGAGCAAGCTGAAAAAATAAAAGACAATTCAGAGTTTAAAGGCTCTAAGGAACAGTTCTGTTATGGAATTGCACTAAGTAAAATAGGAAAGACGGATGAGGCTGAGATGCAATTAATTCATATTGATAGACCATATTCTAATTATGCTGAACGCTTAGAGTTAGCAAAGTTCTATATGGAGAATAATAAAACTTCAGAAGGAAAAGAGTTGTTAACCGAAATTTCTACAGAGTCACAGCGCTTCACTAAACCGAATAGAAAGCTTTTCGCACCTACTATTGTTGAAGTAGAGCGAATGTTGTCTACGCTGTAATAACATATCATTAGAGATGAAGTGATGTGGTTTAAAGTTACATCTTAAAAGAGACTTTAAGCTAGTATTCATTGCCAAATCAAACATTTGATAATAAAAATACCCTTAGAAAATTCTAAGGGTATTTTTATTCAATAAGACTTTTTTTTGAAATTTAATCTTCAGCTCCCCAAGGTGCCTCTGGTGTTTCAATGGCTTTGGTTAAATCAAAGCGCACTGTAAATACTCGGTCTGATCCTATGCGGCGAAGGTTGTAGGTTAAACTAGTTTCATCAATAGTAAACCACCAAATATTGGTTGAAGCTGCAGGTAAGATTTCAGACGTATAAGAATCAGCAGGGAAAACTTGAATATTTGATAAACCAACATTTGAGCTTGTTCCTCCATATTGTGTCAAGTCGTCATCAGAACCATCAGGTTTGCGATGATCGTGTTTAAGACGAATGATTTTATCTTCATTCATATGTAATACCCAAGTTCGTGATCTGTCTTCACCTACGAAAAATGGGATTCTAATATCATTTGTATCGCAAGACCGCACGTGCATCACCAACTTTTCTCCCATGAATCCATCTCCAGCAACACCTCCTGCTGTTATTTCGCCTTCATAGACTTGACCACAGTGCGCTTTTAATTGTTCCCAAAATTTTTCTGAACTAGTTTGTTCTTGTGCTGTTATGTGAAATGGTAACAGTAGTAAAAAACAGATTATTGCTTTCATAATTTATAGATTTAATAGTCGTGATTGTATTAAAAAGCTAAACATACGAAGAAATCAGTTATGAGAAAGAAATAAAAAGGTTGAAGAAGGTTCTAGTGACGCTCACAATTTGAACTCATGAAGTTTTTTAACTAACTTTTCTCTGTGGTACCAGTCCGTGTAAACTAATTCAATAGTATCAACTTCAAAAGTGCCAAAATCATAATCGGCATAACGGTCAACTAATGTCAAGAACGCATTTTTATTACTGAGTTCTGTTTTAAATCGAAGTATAGTGGCGTGAGCCGTTTTCAACAAATAGCGTTCATCTAAACTTTGCTGTAATTCAGAGTGTTTAAAATCTCGCCTTAACTGATTTCTTAAATCATTGATGATAGGTTGTTCCTCATAACCCTTCAGCATAATACAGGATTTAGATGCTGTTAAACCTTTAAAATGAATTTTAATTTTTTCATCTAATGTTGTTATCCGCTTTTGTGCGATAGCCATGTATTCTGAAGGGTCAATTGAATCTAATGAAAAACCTTCATAACAAGATATGATGGATAAGAGTGTCAAATGAATATCAGATTCAGGGTAGTAGTA
This sequence comes from Winogradskyella epiphytica, assembly GCF_003217215.1. Classification (GTDB taxonomy): domain Bacteria; phylum Bacteroidota; class Bacteroidia; order Flavobacteriales; family Flavobacteriaceae; genus Winogradskyella; species Winogradskyella epiphytica. The sequence continues at coordinate 152,229 of NZ_QJTD01000007.1, read as the reverse complement.
CTGATGAGGCTCCACTTTATTTAATTCATCTAAAAAATCTCGAACATTTTTTTTGACCTCTAATGAAGGTCTAATCACAAGTGAAATCCCGAAACGATTATCTGATTTAGAATCTATCATGTCATCAATTTCGTAATGGTCTGATGCAATATCAGCAATAGATTCCCTGTACATTTTATTATAATGTTCTTTAAGACCCATTGAGCTTTCTTTTATAGTAAACATTTCTTTTAACTCACAATTTTGGAAAGTTAAGCTAAAGGATTAGAATTTCAAACTAAGACGGTCGGCCCATTGTATCTCGAAACTTTATGTAACTTGTAGTTAAATTCACTTTTATGAAAAAAGCATTACAAATTGGTAACGGAATTGCCTTAATTTTTACTCTTATTATAAATTATTTAGCCAATGCAGGCCAACTAAATAATACAACGATTGGCGAAGTTTCTAGTAAATATGATTCACTTTTTACGCCTGCTGGATATGCATTTTCGATTTGGGGTATAATTTATTTGATGCTGATAGTATTTGTTATTTTTCAAGGACGAAGTCTTTTTGTATCAACCAAGACTGATGACTTTGTTATGAAAACGGGATGGTGGTTCATTTTGTCCTGTCTTTTTAATTCACTTTGGGTATTAGCCTGGATATATGGTTATATAGGTGTATCATGCGTAATTATGGTCTTACTACTCTTCTCTTTACTTAAAATTGTGGTTAATAATCGAATGGAATTGGATGACGAACCATTTCCTGTTATCGCATTTGTTTGGTGGCCTTTTATGTTGTACTCAGGTTGGGTAGCTGTGGCGACTATTGTGAATGTTTCAGCCTATTTAGTAAAAATTGGTTGGGATGGTTTTGGACTTTCTGATGTTACTTGGTCTTTAATTATGATTGTCATTGCTGTGAGAATTAATTTTTACTTGACATGGAAACGCAATATGAGAGAATTTGCTGCTGTTGGTGCTTGGGCTTTAATTGGAATAGGTATAGCTAATAAATTTACTAACGATACTGTAATGTATACGGCTTTTGCTGGAGCTATTTTTTTACTCCTAAGTACAGCATTTCACGCCTATAAAAACCGAAGTACGAATCCGTATATAAAATTCAAGGAATGGCGAAATTCGAGAGCATCTTAATATAAAACCCGAATTATTTGAGTGGTGGCGATAATTAGCCGTAACTTCGCACCAAATTAAAGGAGTGACCTAAATAAATAGAGTTTGCTTCATAAACTTTATTTATGTCATTTAAATCATTAGGCCTATCTGAGCCGCTTTTAAAAGCAATCAGTAAAAAAGGATACGATACACCTTCACCAATTCAAGCCAAAGCCATCCCTCCAGTATTAGAAGGAAAAGACGTTTTAGCATCAGCACAAACAGGAACAGGGAAAACAGCAGGATTTACCTTGCCGTTATTAGATATTCTTTCTAAGAATCCCGTGCAAAAACACAGACCTATAAGAGCTTTAATCTTAACTCCAACGCGTGAGTTAGCGGCACAAGTGTATGCCAATGTTAAAGAGTATAGTGAGTATTTAGATATGAGAAGTACTGTAATTTTTGGAGGAGTAAATCAGAAACCACAAGTAGCCACTTTAAGACAAGGTGTTGATGTTTTGGTAGCCACTCCAGGACGTTTACTTGATTTAGAAAGTCAAGGTTTATTATCTTTAAAACGTGTTGAAATCTTCGTTTTAGATGAAGCTGACCGTATGTTAGATATGGGTTTTTTACGCGATATAGAACGTGTAATGAAGCTAATGCCAGACAAAAGACAGAATCTTATGTTTTCGGCAACCTTTTCAAAAGATATCAAAAAGCTAGCGTATTCAATTTTGAATAATCCAATTCAAGTTGAAGCAACTCCAGAGAATACTGCAGTTGAAGTAATTGAACAAAAAGTATACAGAGTTGCTAAAGGCAAAAAAACAGATTTAATTATAAAATTAATTTCTGACGGTAATTGGAAACAGGTTTTAGTTTTTACAAGAACCAAACACGGCGCTAATAAGCTTTGTAAAAAAATGATTAGTTCTGGTATAACAGCAGCAGCTATTCATGGTAATAAAAGTCAAGGCGCAAGAACTAAAGCTTTAGCAGGTCTTAAAAATGGATCGGTAAGAGTATTGGTAGCTACAGATATTGCAGCAAGAGGCCTAGATATTCCTTTGTTACCACACGTTATAAACTTTGAATTACCGAATATTTCTGAAGATTACGTTCATAGAATTGGGAGAACAGGTAGAGCAGGAGCAAGCGGTGAAGCGATTTCTTTGGTTAGTGCAGATGAAACTACATTCTTACGTGATATTGAGAAGTTGATTGATATGAAGATTGAAGTTGAAATCCTTGAGGGATTTGAACCAGATCCAAACGCATCTACAGAACCTATTAAACCAGGTCAGAATAGAAATCAAGGTCGTGGTAGAGGCTCTAATAATAGAAACTCAGGAAAACCTAAAAGCTCTAGTTCTGATAGAAATAGAAGTCGTAGTAGAGCTCGAACTTCAGACAGCAGACGTTAAGAGATGACAGATGCTTTAAAGCATAAAATTCTGCATGTTTGCAATCAAAAGATTAAAGAAAAGGGTCCACATGTTGGACTCTCTTTTTATGCGTTTTTTCAAAATAAAAATGACAATCCAAAATTATTAATGGAAGCTGCTACGTGGTGGATTCAAACCCATCAGTTAGATCACTTTGAAAAAGCAATTAAGATTAAGACATTAATCGAAAGTTAAATTTTGTATTTTGCTTTAGGCTTAATAAATCAAATAAATATGTCTACACAACCTAATAATCCTCTCCATGGTGTAAAGTTAGAACAGATAATAACTGAACTTCAGGCACACTATGGATGGGAGTATATGGGCTATCAAATCAATATTCGTTGTTTTACCCATGATCCTTCGGTGAAGTCTAGTTTAAAATTTCTAAGACGTACGCCTTGGGCTAGAACAAAAGTGGAACATATGTATTTAGACTATTTAAAAAAGAACAAAAATTAATGTTCAACCTCTTCAAAAGGAACAACAGTGACATCAAATTCAGCATCTTTAAATTCATCTCTACTCATCCAGTATTCTGAAGTTGTTAAGGTGTATGCATTTTCTCCAGTAGACTTCAAATCCCAAACAATAGCTTCTGCCTCTTCGAATTCTTCGTTTCCAGCAAGCTGATCGGAAAAAAGACGCTTTATGATATTGTTATTGGCTAAGGTTTTGTCCAGAGCTTTTAATACAAATTCTTTAGTCACCTCCTTATTAGGTGTGATTTCAAATTCGACTATGGTAGCTTTTGCATTTGGGAAATTTCCGTTATAAGCTTTGTGTAACAGTTGGTTGATATTAAACAACTGATGATGAAGTGAAATATCTGCATATTCTTCTGAAATCTTATCCAATAACATTTCGTGAGAGATTTGTTCAATTTGATTTTCGTTGAGCTGTTCTGAAAGCTTATATGTTAAAATGATTTGAGCTGCTTCTTCCGGTTCAAAATCAGAAATAGCCATATGTAATAATTCAATTAATTCTGAAGTCGATGAGGTTTCTATACCATCTAATCCAAACTTTTCTAATAATGCAATATAATCGGCATTGTTCCAAGCGTCCTTTAGCTCGTCAACTGTTTTAACACTATTAATAATAACATGATACTTCATAAGACTATAATTTTATTAAGTTATTTATTGCCATTTACGATTTGTGCGCTTTGCACCTCTCACCATTCATATTTTATTTTATCTGAACTGATTATGTTTCACAACTATTTAAACCTAAATAAATAGGTTAGCCAAAGATTTTAAAGTGATGGATGGTTTGATTTTTTTACATAGTTTATAGAAATTATGGAAACCCGATAATAACTTTCAACCCTTAGGTTAACTAGGTTGCTTTTTATAACAATGCATTAGAGTTTTTTATAACATCTAATAATCAAAATGAAAAATTAAAGATAGCCAATATTTATGAGAAGCCCATGGCTATTAACGTTTCTACAACTTTTGATATGTATAGAAGGTGTAAGTGTCAACTGAAGAAAAAAGCACCTGTGATAAAGGGGGAAGCTTAACTATTTTAATTGCCTCAATCCTTCGTAGACTATAATACTAACTGCATTAGCCAGATTTAAACTTCGGATTGAATCGCTGTAAAGCGGAATTTTGAAAAGTGACTCTTTATGCTTTTCTAAGAGAGGTTTAGGTAAGCCTACAGATTCTTTTCCAAAAACTATAAATAACTCATCTTGAAACTTAATATCCCAATGAGATTGAGTCCCATGACTAGATAAGAAAACCATTTTAGCGGTTTTATTTCTTTGAAAGAAATCATCAATATTATCGTAGTAAACAACATCCAAGTGTTGCCAATAATCAAGTCCAGCACGTTTTAATCGCTTATCATCAATTTCAAAACCAAAAGGCTTAACTAAATGCAGTTTTGAGCCTGAAGCTAAAGCAAGACGACCTATATTTCCTGTGTTATTGGGGATTTCAGGTTCTATTAAGACAATATTTAATGGCATAAATTCTATTGATCTGAAGTAGGTTCAGTGCTTGATTTTTTTAATTTTAATATAATAATTCTTAGTAATAAGATAAAAGGAAAGCCATGCAATAAAACATCAAAATAGTCCTTCATTTCCATGCCATTTTCGCCTCCTGCTATCCATCGGATTTTGCCCAAAAGATGAGGTTCAGGAACAAATGGAGCCAAACCCAAGGTTAGGCATAATAGTGCTACAATGCGCCAATCATTTATTAATTCCATATCGAATTCAAATATAAAAGAATAGAGTTTCTAAATTTATGTTTAGAGGAAATAATTTTATTGCTTAAGTTTTTGGCTGAACTAATCATCAAGCCAGTTTTCTAAAATTTTCTTTCCGTTCGGTGTTAATACAGATTCGGGATGAAACTGAACGGCTTTTACATCATATAGTTTATGTCGTAGAGACATGATATGTCCGTTATCATCGAAGGATGTAGCTTCTAAGACTTCCGGTAAATTGGTGTTTACCACCCAAGAATGATATCTACCCACTTCAAAAGTTGTGTTTAAGCCCTTAAAAAGAGCTTCGTCTAAAACTGAAACGGTTACGTTAGTTGCTACCCCATGATAGACATTTTCTAAATTTTTAAGTGTACCTCCAAAAACTTCAGCAATGGCCTGCTGTCCTAAGCAAATACCTAAAATACTTTTGGTTGATGCGTAAGTGGCTATAATCTGTTTTAATAATCCGGCTTCTTCTGGAATTCCTGGCCCTGGAGATAAAACAATTTTATCATAAGTTGCTACGTCTTCAAGTGTGAGCTTGTCGTTTCGTATGACGGTAACTTCACAATTAAGTTCTTCTAAATAATGAACAAGATTATAGGTGAAGCTGTCGTAGTTATCTATGACTAATATATTTTTCATTTTCTGTTCCTATTAAAGCAGGAAATATTTAGTTCGTCTTTCAATGTTCAAATTTAATTGTAATCTTTTAAATTAAGTGTTTATTGTGATTTCAATATGAAATTCAAAACAATAAGGCTACAATTTAATGTGTTTTAACCTTCGAAACCTATGGGAACCTAGATTCAAATGTTAAAGTTGAAAAGTGGTATGTAAGACTTTAGATTTTCATTCGTCTATATCACAAGGAAATGTTAATTTTGCATAAAAATTTGAATAGAAAAATGGCAGACTTATCACAAGAAGAATGGACTAAACAATTAGAGGCAGACAATAATTCTATTGTTTTAGATGTTAGAACACCTGAAGAGGTTGCTCAAGGCGTTATTCCAAATGCAATACATATAGACATTTTTAAAGGTCAAGGTTTTATTGATGAAGTTGAAAAATTAGATAAAACCAAAAATTATTACGTGTATTGTAGATCTGGTGGTCGTAGTGGTCAAGCTTGCTCAGTAATGAACCAATTAGGTTTTGAGAACGCTTATAATTTAATGGGTGGATTTGATGCTTGGCAAGGTGAAGTTGCTGAATTATAATAAATTTTAAAGTTGATAATTGTGAAAAAAATCATCGTAATATGTTTGTTGTTTGTGGGATATGCCACAAGCTGTGCAGATAAGGAGGTTAAAGAAGGAGAAATTAAATTAGTCACTGCTGAAGAAATGCAGTCTATTTTGGAGTTGGAAGACGTTCAATTAGTAGATGTTCGCACTCCTGAAGAACATGAAACTATTCATATTGTCGGTTCTGAAAACATTGATTTTATGTCTCCTACGTTCGTAGAAGATATAGAGAAGTTAGACAAAAGCAAACCGGTAATTATTTATTGCAGATCAGGAAATCGAAGTGCCAAATGTGCGAAGCAGATGAAAGAGGCCGGATTCGAATTGATCTACGATCTCGAAGGAGGAATATCGAAATGGGAACATTCCGAAAAGCTTGAAATAAGCACAAAATCATAATTTTAAAAACCAAACTTCGTGTTTGGTTTTTTTATGCCATTCTTTTACCTGTTTAATTCTTAAGGTTTTTATAAATTAGGCGACTGTTAGCCAAAAATAGAAACGCATCTGTTACATTTGCGAATTAGATGTTTTTTGTGAATTAAGATAATATATATGACCTTTAAGAAAGTATTTCTGTTATGCCTCTTGGCATTTTCTTTTTCATTTAATTTAAAAGCACAAGTTTTTGATCCTGTAAAGTGGGAAACAAAAACTGAAAAAATTTCCGACACTGAGTACGATCTAATATCTACCGCCACAATTGATGCTGGTTGGCATTTATATTCTCAAGATGTGCCAGAAGGAGGTCCTATTGCTACAGGATTCGCTTATACAATTAATAAAGATTTTGAACTCGTTGGGAAAACATCAGAACCTAATGGTGAAACTGTTGATGATCCTGTCTTCCTAATGAAGATAAAATATTTTGATGGTAAAGCTGAATTTAGACAACGTATAAAAGTTTTAAATAAAGAGTTATCAGTAGTTGAAGGTGAAGTAGAGTTCATGGTCTGTGATGACGAAAAGTGCTTACCTCCAAACTATGTTGATCTTAAATTTAATTTAAAAGAAGCACAAAAAACGGATGCGCTTAGTCATGATGATTCTGTTCCTGCAGCTATCAATTTTGGTGGCGCTGACGCACAGACACTGCGTGAGCCTGTAAAATGGAGTTCTTCAGTTGAAAAGATTTCTGAAACGGAATATGTATTGGTGTCTAAAGCTACCATCGATTCAGGTTGGAAATTGTATTCTCAAACCAATGTTGAAGACGGCCCAATTCCAACAAGTTTTGACTACCAAGTGGAAGATGGTGTAGAATTAGTAGGTGATACGAAAGAAGAAAAAGGAGCCAAGGCTTTTGATAAATTCTTTAATAAAGAGATAAAATATTTCAGTAGTACCGCTGAATTCAGACAGCATATTAAAGTAGCCAATAAAGAGGTCTCTTCTGTATCAGCTGAAGTTGGTTTTATGGCATGTGACGACAAAGAGTGCCTAGCGCCAACCTATCATGATTTAAAATTCGATTTAACTAAAACTGTAGCAGTTTCTAATGATGCTGATGATCAGTTTGAATCTACGACTGGTAAATCGGAAAAAGACAATTCTAATAAAGGATTATGGGGCATATTCTTTATTGCTTTCTTATCAGGATTTGCAGCATTGTTAACACCTTGTGTGTTTCCTATGATTCCAATGACGGTAAGTTTCTTTACAAAACAGAGTAAAACTAAAGCCAAAGGTGTTAAAAATGCCATCACTTACGGTATTAGCATTATTGTTATATACCTTGTTTTAGGTATTGTTGTAACTGCAGTTTTTGGGGCAGATGCGCTAAATGCTATGGCGACTAATGTCTGGTTTAACCTAATTTTCTTTTTACTTTTAATTGTCTTTGCGGTGTCCTTTTTAGGAGCGTTTGAGATTGTTTTACCAAGTAAATGGTTGAACAAAGTAGATAAGCAAGCCGATAGAGGAGGATTAATTGGAATCTTCTTTATGGCTTTGGCTTTAGCCTTAGTGTCATTTTCTTGTACAGGACCAATTGTTGGTACCTTATTAGTTGAAGCAGCATCTAAAGGAGGTATTGCGCCAATAGTTGGAATGCTTGGCTTTTCATTAGCTATTGCCTTACCATTTGCATTATTTGCGGCTTTCCCTGGTTGGTTAAATACTTTACCAAAATCTGGTGGCTGGTTGAATACCGTAAAAGTTGTTTTAGGATTTTTAGAGCTTGCATTAGCATTTAAATTTTTGTCGCAAGCCGATTTAGTGTTACAACTACACTTTTTAGAACGTGAAGTATTTATTGCGATTTGGATCGCAGTATTCGGTACACTGTCTTTATACTTATTTGGTAAAATCCAATTACCTCATGATTCACCAATAAAGCATATATCAGTTGGTAGATTATTATTAGGATTATTAACTCTAACGTTTACCATTTATATGATTCCGGGACTTTGGGGAGCGCCATTAAAAATCATTAGTGCTTTTCCACCTCCATTAGATTATTCTGAGTCGCCATACGGCGTTGGTAATTCAAAAGGTGGCGGTTCTGCGAGTACCATGGATATACCCGAAGGTGCACATTTATTAGCGCCTCATGACATCTTAGCATTTAACGATTACGAAACTGGTTTAGCATACGCTAAGAAAGTTGGAAAACCAGTTATGCTCGATTTTACCGGTTGGGCTTGTGTTAACTGTCGTAAGATGGAACAGAATGTTTGGGTTGATCCGGAAGTACTGTCTAAATTAAAAAATGACATCGTACTTATTTCACTATACGTTGATGAGCAAATTGACTTCCCTGAAGGTGAAGCACCAGATTCTAAATTAAGACCTGGGAAAAAGCTTAGAAATATGGGGCAGAAGTGGAGTGAAATGCAAACTATTAGATACAAAACCAATACACAACCGTATTATGTGTTAATGGATCATGATGAAGAAAACCTAAATGAACCTGCTGGATATACACCAGATGCCAAAGAATACAATGCTTGGCTGAAAGAAGGTATCGGGAACTTTAAGAACTAAAGATTAAAGACTACATAAAAATGCCGATTTATATTTAGATATTATAATCTAAACGTAAATCGGCTTTTTTTTATAAAATATTAGGGCATTTACTTTAAAGCAGACAGAAACTCAATTGCAGCAACCGTATTTAAACTAAAATCTTCGAATACCACATTGTCGTGTTTATCAATAAATATAAACCATGGTGTACCACGTGTTTTATAATTGGTCATAATTTGACTTTGGGATTTTCCATCAATTCCGGCATCATGACCAAATGGGATTTTTAACTCATACAACTTTTGAGTGCTCACCATATTTTTATAAGTGTTGAGATGATAACTTTCAAAAACGGTTTGAACGGCTAAAAACTGGATGTTATCCTTAAGACCTAAGGCTTCGACCATATTTTTTAAAGCAGGAAATCCTTTGCTATGGCAGCCCATACAAGCACTTTGAAAGCAGTACACTACTTTAAACTTACCTTTAAAGTCAGATAACTTTATCGGGTTTGTTTTCTCACCATTCTCATCGATCCATTGGTGGACATTGAATTCTGGAGCTTTAAATATTTTTTCTTCTGTAGACATAAATTTAGTGCTTTCAATGGCCAAAATGTTGCTATGCGGTAGACTTCAACTTATCGCCATGTAATTTTCTAAGCCGTGTTAGTTTAGGTGTGATAACAAAACTACAATAGCCTTGAGTAGGATTGTTTTTATAATAATCCTGGTGCTCTTTTTCTGCTTCATAAAAGGTTGGAGCAGGGCTAAGTTCGGTGACAATTGGGTTTTCGTAATATTCTGCTAATTCTTTGATTACAGCTTCAGCAATGTCTTTCTGCTTTTCATCATGATAAAAAATAACCGAACGATATTGTGTGCCGCGATCGACGCCTTGTCTATTCAAAGTTGTTGGGTCATGAGTGGTCATAAAAATGATTAAAATATCTTCGTAACTAATCACCTTAGCGTCAAAAGTGATTTTAATGACTTCAGCATGACCTGTGAGTCCGGAACAAATTTCTCTATAGGTTGGATGACCAAGTACGGTACCTCCAGAATAGCCAGAAACAACTTCTTCAATCCCTTTTACTTGATCAAATACGGCTTCAGTACACCAAAAGCATCCACCACCAAGTGTGGCTGTTTGTAAATTTTTATTAGTCATTATGCATTTTCCTTTTCTAAAGTCATTGATTCCGAATTAATACAATATCGCAATCCGCTAGGTTCTGGTCCGTCTGGAAAAACATGACCTAAATGCGCATCGCATGTATTACACATTACTTCAACTCTAACCATTCCAAAAGAGGTGTCACGATGGTATTTAATCGCATTTTCTTTAATAGGTTGCGTAAAACTTGGCCATCCTGAACTCGAGTTGAATTTTATGGTAGAATCAAATAATGGCGTGTCACAACAAATACAATTGTATTTACCATCATCAAAGGCTTTACAAAGCGCACCGCTATTTGGTGGCTCAGTACCTTTCTGTCTTGTAATTCTGTACTGTTCAGGAGATAATTGAGCTTTCCATTCAGCTTCAGATTTTTCAACGCGTTTATCTGGAGTTGGATTTCCATTCACGGAAAAGTTGATAATATCTTTCCAAGTTAACATAAGTTCGTTTTTAAAATTGTTTAGTCTTAATCGATGTATTTTATCCTAATTTACAAACGAATTAGGTGAATCACGTTAAGTTTTTCTTAAATACACCGAATTAATTTAATATCATTCTTTATTGTGTCTTATAAATAATAGTTTTGTGCCTTATTTAAATGAAAACAAGAAATTTATGAGTCAAGTAAAAGAAAATGATACTGTAAAAGTTCATTACACAGGAAAATTAAAAAACGGACAAGTCTTTGATAGTTCTGAAGGACGTGAGCCATTAGAATTCACTTTAGGACAAGGTATGTTGATTCCTGGTTTTGAAAAAGCAGTGATTGATATGAAGGTGAACGATAAGAAGACAGTAGACATTCCTATGACTGAAGCTTACGGAGAAGTTCGAGAAGAATTATTTCATAAAGTTGAAAAAGGACAATTACCAGAAGAAGTTAAGCCAGAAGTTGGTTTAGGTTTAGTATCTAGAGATGCTGAAGGTAATGAGCACCAATTTAGAATTGCAGAAGTTAACGAAGATCACGTTATAGTAGATGGAAATCATCCATTAGCTGGACAAGAATTAACATTTGATCTTGAAGTAGTAGAGATTAAATAATAATTTAGTTCTTCATAATATAAAGCCTGTAAATTTATTTTTACAGGCTTTTTTTCTTTCAATGCTGCTGTTTATTGCTCAATGAGTACTTAGTCTTATTAAATTAATAAGTGCGTTTATGATATTAATCACTTCCTCCCTCATTGAGTTTTATTAATTTTATATAAACTTCTTATCATGAAACAAATACTCTTGCTCACCGATTTTTCAAAGAATTCTATTAATGCCATGCATTATGCTTTACGTTTATTTGAAAACGATAAATGTCAGTTTTATGTGCTTCATGTTGAAAGTACTAGCGCCTATATAAGTGATGATTTGGTAATGTCGGGAGGTAAAAGTGTTTATGATTCTTTAGTAAAGAAAACGAAGCACAGGCTTTTAAAACTTATAGATGATCTTAAGTCTGAGTTTAAGAATGAGAAACATAGTTTTCACGAAGTCGTAGATTACGATGGTTTAACCACCGCAATTAATCAAGTTAAAACTTCAAAGACTGTGGAGTTGATAGTGATGGGTAGTAATGGTGTTACTGGGGCCACTGAAGCTATTTTTGGTAGTAATACTATAAATGTAATTCGTAATGTAAATTGCCCAACATTGGTGGTGCCGGAAGGATTCGCTTATCGTGAACCCAAAGAAGTGCTTTTGCCTTTAGATGTAGATAAAGCCTTAAATAGTAAGGCTTTTTTACAATTTCTTAATATTACTGAACCGTATAGAAACAAACTCCATGTATTGCGAATAATTGAAGGTAATGATGCGTCAAAGGTTGAAGACGAGGTAAGAGGTGTTGATTTACTAGTTTCGGTTAACTTTGATTACCATGTTATAGATGATGTACCCATTGAATATGCGGTAAGCAGTTATATTCAGACTAATCATATTGATTTAACGGCCTTGATAGTGAAAAAGGAAACACTTTTTGAGAGATTTTTTGTGAGCTCAACGACTAAGAAAATGAGTAATGAACTGAGAGTGCCCTTATTAGTGCTTCATAATTAACTTCCGGCAATACTTTATGGATAACGTTATCTTAGATTAGTGCTTGTCCAATAAGTGCTTTTGTTTTTCCTCTTTTCGTATGGTTTTAATGATATCGAAAAGTTGGGTTTTTAATTCTTTATATTCATCGTAAAATTCTTCGAGTTTAATGATTAGTCCACGATGTGAATCTTTATAAGCTTTTTCCTTTTTAGGTTCGTCAACACCATCCATCATGATTTGAAGTTCATTCTTATGCACCTTTATGGCTTCAATCAATAAATTATTATGCTTTTGTGACTTATTAAGAGCGTCGATGATCTCTTTATTGTTAGAAAATTTTTCAAGAGCAATCAATTTTGAGGTAAAGGAGGTGATTAAATCTTCAAAAAATTGATGTTCATCTTTTATAAATAATAATTCTGACAACCAGTCATTAGACGATTGATGCATTTGTTCGGGGCTGATCCACTCTATATATTTTGGATTTATATATGCAATTTTCATGATTTCTATAGTTTAAATTAGACATTTTGATGCTTCATAAAATTTAGAGCTATTATGTCATATCTGTTATGATTTTTGTCAGTTGAATTAGCTTAAATTCAAAGTGTTACTTTTTCCACATCATTTAATTTAGGAATGCTGACATTCCAATGGTAAGTATCTTTGATTTTTACTCTAAAAGCATCTAAAGCTGAAGGCTCGCCATGGATTAAAAACACATTTTCAGGTTTATTCTTAATATTGCTCATCCAGTTGATCAAGTCGTTCTGATCAGCATGTGCAGATAAACTATCTATACTTTTTATAGTAGCTTTAACAGGGAAATATTTGCCGTAAATTTTAATTTCATGAGCACCTTCTTTTAATAATCTACCACCAGTGCCTTCAGCTTGATAACCTACTAATAATACCGTTGTTGAAGGTTGATCTATAAGTTGCTGTAAATAGGTTAATACGCGTCCGCCTGTAACCATTCCGCTTCCAGCAATCACAATTTTAGAGCGTTTATCGTCAATAGTTTCCCAAGTTTCGCGGAAGGATTCTATGATATTTACATGGTCGCACATCGCATTGTATTCGGCATCAGATAATTTATGCCATTTCGGAAAACGATTAAATACACTTAGAACATTGTTACCCATTGGACTATCTACGAAAATAGGAATGTTCGGGATTTTATTCTTTTTATAGAGTTGCCAAAGGATATACATTAAGGTTTGTAGACGCTCAACAGCAAAACTTGGAATAATAAGATTACCTTTCTTTTGAATAGTTTCATGAATAATTTCAGTGAGTTTTTCTTCAACATCTTCTTCGGGATGTAACTTATTGCCGTAGGTACTTTCTATAAATAGATAATCGGCCCATTCTGGCTTTTTAGGATCGTTAAGTAAATAGTCATCGGTTCTTCCGATATCTCCAGAGAAAACAAAACGTTTACTGTTAATGTCTAATTCAATAAATGTAGCCCCTATGATATGTCCATTATATTGAAAGCGAAAAGATATATGGTCAGTTAATCGAATCCAAGTATTTTCTAATTCTACCTGAAACCGGGCTATAGTAGCTTCGGCATCTTGTATCATGTAAAAGGGTAGGGCAGGTTCATGTGAACTGTATTTTTCTTCGTTGGCTTTTTCGGCTTCTTCTTCATGTATTTTAGCACTATCTTTTAGAATAATTTCAGCAATTGCTAACGTTGGTGCTGTTCCTAATATTTTTCCTCTAAATCCTTGTTTTAATAGGCGTGGCAAATAGCCAACATGATCTAGGTGACCATGAGTTAATAAAACTACATCGATATCTTCAACTTCTACAGGAAGGTCTATCCAATTAAGCTCTCGAAGTTCTTTTAATCCTTGAAACATCCCAGCGTCTATTAAGATGTTTTGTTCTGAGGTTTCGATAAGAAACTTAGAGCCAGTAACTACTCCTGAAGCTCCTAAGAAATTGATAATTGCAAAATTTTCCATAATTCATTGATTTAGAGTTGGCATAATTGCTCGATTTCATTCAATATTTTTTTCTTTCTTATTTCAGAGACTCCTAAATGGTCTAAATAAAACTTATCGTGTAAAAGTTGTTTACAAAGTACTATATCTCTACTCAGTAGAAATTGTTTTTCTCTACTGGTAAGTAAAGTTGAAACCGTAATTGGATATAGTCCTAAGCGTTCAATACGGTCTTGCAGGCTATTGTCTTTTGGATAATCCCAACTAAGTAAATAGAGACCACAACACTTGCCATATTGTATAGCATCTTCTGTAAAACGAGTATTGGTTACTACCCAACCTTTTGTTAATGTTGTTTTATTTTTTGAATTTTTATCCCAAAAAGATTTTACATCTTGATACCGCGAATTGAAATAAAGTGGGACTTTGACGTTGCAATTAAGTCCTGGTTCATTATGAAATTTGCATTCTATAATGATGCTTGTGTTCTTTGTGTGTGCAATGACGTCAATTTCGTGTTGAACACATTCACCTTGTAATATAGAACCTACTTCCGTTTTATAACCTGAATATTTTAATAGTTCACTTATAAAACGTTCGAAGGGAAATCCGGTTGGACCTAATTCATAAATCGCTTTTTTGAGTTTGTATCTTGAGGCATAATGACTTTTCTTCTTTTTTAGTAAGGCAAAAGCTCTATTGTATATTTCTTTCGTTGAAATCCCTTGGTATAATTCGTCCCTAACACTATCAATAATATGATCTATGGTTTCTTTGTCTGCACCAGATTTAGTTAATGATGCACGTAATTTATCTAATGAGAATTTTACTTTGTCTCCTGTAGATTTTGTAATATGTAAATTATGAATATCCATAGTTGTGGGTTAAAAAAAACTGCCATCATCTGTAATAGATTATGGCAGTTTTACTTTTCAAACTAATTTAATTATCTAAAGTCAAAAGGACTTATACAAGTCTACATTTGAATGCCATTTTAATTTTTTAAATCGTGCATCGTTAAAATCGGAACGTTGAGGTGAAATGATATTTTTTTCACCATAGGATTGCTTAGAATACTTCCAAAGAATGGGTGTTTTCTATTTATAAAAGCAACCATGTCACTTGATCGACTTTCAACGAAAATATTAACCGCTGTCATTACGGAGCTGTTAGGTAGGTTATGAAATTTATACTGCGTTCCTTTTAAAATTTCTTCGAGTAGTTTTTTATTTTCTTTTTGAGCTTTATCCAATTCATCTTGCTCAAGAATATGCAATACTATAATTGTAGCGTTACAACTTTTAGCAATATTGGTAAGGTAACTAAGTTCTCTCCGTTTATAATTTAATTTGTAATCTGTTGGAAAAACAATCTCCTTAGGTAATTTTAAATCAGCACTATGAGGTACCACAATAACTGGGCAATTACGAACCTTCTCCATTATTTGAATAGCCACACTACCAAATGATGCCATGGCAGAATCGGTCTTACCTTTGGTTCCCATGACCACCAAATCTATGTCTTTTTGGTCGACAATGGATTTAACAGCTTCAACCACTGTGTTAGATGTAGACATCACTTCAAAGCGATGTTTTGAGTTATAATTAGCGCTCATCGTTATCATCTCGAAGACCTTCGCTAAGCCATTTTCAGAATTTAATTTAGCGGTTTCGTAAAGGTGATTACCAGGTTCTAAATTCATGATATTTTTCAGAATATTTCCTGATAAGGTAAAAACGTTGAGCAAGTAAAAATCGCAAAAGTCATCCTTATACAATTCCCTAGCATAATTAATAGCCTTTATGGAATTTTTAGAGAAGTCGGTTGGCAGTAAGATTTTATGTCTCATGATAAGTTGATTTAATCCAAGTAGATAAAGCTAATCACTTATCAATGAGTATGAAATGATATCCGTCAGTCTACACTAGGAATAACTAAGAATGGAATTCTTGAATGAAATCCCATTTTTTTAATAATTGGTTCTTTAATAAGGTTAGCAACAAAGCTATGTTTATAGTTAATCATAGTTAAGATGTTTATGTTCTTCTCTTCGATAAACTCGGTAATAGCTTGCTCTTTTTTACCTGATTTTGGTTTCCAGTTGACATCGTAGACGTCGTTTACAAAATAAGATTTTAGCTGTTCTAAGTTCTTAGTCTGTTTTGTAGTAATCTTGTCTTTAACTTTGATATGGAATATTTTAATCTTCGAATTATGTAATTCTGCAATTTTCTTTAAAGGGAGTAACTCTTCGTTATAAAATCTATTTAATTTAGTAGGGAAACAAATGTTTTCCGGAACCTCGTATTCATAATTACTTGGAACTAACAAGAAAGGACATAGTCTAACTTTATTAATCGCAGCAACTGTATTACTACCAAATAGCACTTTTTTAGCACCAGTAGCACCTTTAGTTCCCATAACCACTAAATCTATCTTTTGTTTTTTAATAGCATACTGAATGGTGTCTTCTAATGAGCCTAGACCAAAAATTGTTTCAAACTTATGTTCACTATTTGAAGTTTCTTTTTTAGCCTGCTTTTTCAGTTCAGCTAACTGTTTTTTTGCTTCATCTTTTAGAGGGTCAACATATTCTGGCGAAATATAAGTTCTAGAACCTAAGTTTAAAAAAGTCCATGCATGAGAAAAGTAAAACGTACATGGTTCATTAGCGTATAATTCAATAGCATATTTTGCTGCGCTCCATGCATTTTCTGAAAAATCAGTAGGTATTAAAATATTATGTCTCATTATTCTCTAATTTTATACGAGTGGTTAAAGCTAAGGAATTATCTGTCGGTATCAAACGATAATTTTTAACTAAAACTAGGGATAACTAAAAATGGTACTCTTGTATGATGTCCAAGTTTCCTAACCACGGGCTCTTTTATTAAATTTTCAATAAAGCTGTGTTTATAATTAATCATAGTAAGGATTTGAATATCAAACTCTTCAATAAACGATTTAATAGCCTCTTCTTTAGAACCAAGATCAGGCATCCAATGAAAACTATGTTTACAGTCTTCCAAATAGGCTTTTAACATTGAAAAATTATAGTTCTGCTTTTCACTAAGACTTTCTTGGGTGTTAATATGGAACACTCTAAGTCTTGAATCATTTAATTTAGATAGTTGTAGAATAAAGTTTAACTCTTCACCATAAAAACGGTTGAAATCTGTAGGGAAGGCCATCTGTTCTGGTTTAGTATACACGTAAGCCTCAGGTATGACCATTAATGGACAATGTCTCATCTTGGATAGGATATTTACGGTATTACTCCCAAAAAGAAACTCTTTAGCACCTGTAGCTCCCTTAGTTCCCATAATTACCAAATTAACATCATGTGCTTTAATAGCCGTTTCTATAGCATCAATTAATGAGTCTGTACTAAATATCGTTTTGAACTCATGGTCTTTATTGGTACTCTGAGTTTGAATTTTATCTTTTAATTCTATCAACCGATTTTGAGCCTCCTCCTTTTGCGTCTCTATATAGGTTGTAGTGATATATGTTCTATTGGTTGTATTTGAAAATGACCAAGTATGTAATAAGTAAAATGTACATGGTTGGTTTTGATAAAGCTTTAAAGCATAATTAGCAGCACTTGCCGCATTGTCTGAAAAATCTGTAGGTAGTAAAATATGATGTCTCATAATATTTAAAGTTTTATTCTTATCAGCGAAATTAATTCAATAAATCAGAGGAAAATATGACATCTGTCAGCTATTTTAAAGTTGAAGAAGAGGTGCATTTTTAATTTATAATAACCACTTTAAATTCTCTAATTTAAGTGTTAGAAGGAATGACTAAGAAAGGCACTTTTAAATGAAAACCGATTTGATTAATGGTCGATTTAAAGAAAAGGTTTTCAAAGAACGAATGTTTGTTATTAATCATTGCTAAGAGGTTAATCTTAGAGTTAATCTGAAACTGATCGATGGCCTCCGTAACATTCATAATGGCATATTCATGATATAAATAAGCCGAATCTTTAAAATGAGCTTCCAATGCTAGCTGGTTGTTAATCTGATTAAATGTTAAATCATTACCTGTAGAAACATGTAAGGCATGGAGTCGCGAATTATTAGCTTTAGCTATATCTTTTAAAATACCAATTTGAAATAAATTATAGTCTACCAAAAGATCAGTTGGAAATAATATTTCTAGAGGTCTTTCGTAATTATATTCATCAGGAACCGCTAAAATAGGGCATTTAACGTGTTTAAACACATGTACTGTATTAGAACCAAATAGGACCTCCTTTGCTCCAGTGGCACCTTTGGTTCCCATCACAATAAGATCTGTTTCGTTTTTTGAAATGTATTCTTTTATACCTGAAACTAACATGTCGAATCGAGATAATACTTTGATATTATGTCTAGGATTGTCTCCAAAGGTTTTCGTAATTCTTTCCTCTAGATTTTTTAGACCTTCTAAGGATTGTTTTCTTATACTATCACCCAAATCATCTTGGCCTGGGGTGCCTAAAACATATTCAAAATTATAGATGATAGGTGTATAGGTGTTTAACAAATGAAAGGTGCAAGCTTCGTCCTTAAAAAGGTGAATGGCATACTTTATTGCATTCCATGAATTTTCAGAAAAATCGGTGGGTAAAAGTATATGTTTCATAATGAGTGATTTAAGTTGTTTTAGTTGCGTGTTGTGTTTTGCAACGCTAATAATGGTATTTCTAAACCAAGACTCACTTTGTCTATTGTTGAAGGAAATAACATATCTTCTAAAAACGAATGTTGTGTGTTCGTCATAGTAATCATATCAATTTGGTGTTCTTTGATGTAATTAGTAATAGTTTCAGCAACTTTTCTACTATTTACAATGTTGAAATTAACTTTGTTTACGAGTAATACGTCTTTTAAAAACGACTGATTATCTTCTTGTCTAATAGATAACTTTTGGGTTGGAGAAATATAAATTACATCGATGTCACTTCTATATGATCTAGCTAATACAGATAATAGTTTTAACTCACGTCTTTTGTAAGGAATGAGATAATTAGTTGGGAATAAGATTCGTTTAGGTTGCGTATTGGTATAATTAACCGGAATTGCTAATACAGGACATTGAACATACTTTAATACTTGAAAAGTTTGACTTCCAAATACGATTTTACTGTCATTGGTTTTTCCTTTGGTCCCCATCACTATTAAGTCGATATTGTACTTATCTGCCAATTCATTAGATTCTTCAACCAAAGTATTGAAGGCGGAGACTGTATGGTAGGTGAAATTAGGATTCGGAGATATTTCCTCTACTTTTTTGAGAAGCTTATTTAAGTTGCTTTCGGACTCTTTTTGAACCTTATCCATAACGGCGTCAAAAACATCACGGGACACTAAATCATCATGATCATAAAATTCATTTCTATAGGCATGCATAAAATAGAATTGAACTTTCTGATATTTAAAAAACTCCAAGGCATATTTAATCGCACTTATAGAGTTTTCTGAGAAGTCGGTAGGAAGCAAAATTGATAGCATAATCACAGGTTTTTTTGGTGTGGATTAAAGTTAAAGGTTTAATCCTTTAAAACCTATGATATTTATCAGATGTATATTTGTATTGAGTTGATTCTGTGTGGTATGTATTCTAATTTTCTTTGATGCTTAAATTGAAAATAATTTCAATAGTATCAACTATAGTTATCATCCCGAAAAGTTTTTTAGGTGCAGTGAGATTATAATCACTTAGTTGTATATCTAATTGACCTGATACTTGTAAGTTATTATTTCTTTTAATACTTAATGGAATCTTATAACTTTGAGAATGGCCAGCAATGTTTATCACAATGGTAGCTTCAACCTCAGATGGATTATCCGTGCCTTCAATTTTTTTAAGATTTAATCTAATTTGAGGAAATTCTTCGGTATTTAAGGTTTTTTGGAAATCGTTGTTTATACCTCGTTTGAGAAATTAAATTTACATTAATACAATCCCATAGGCGGTATTGAGTAAAAATATACCAATTAAAAATAATAAGGTATAAAGCACCTGGACTAATTTAACGTTGATGTAATTAAGCCATGCCACCGTAGGTTTAGGAAATGAAAATAAAGCTAAGCCTATAAATAAAGCCGACCATCCTATTAAAGTTATAACCAGTTTATAATTAGCCTCCCAAATATTGTGAAATAAAATATTGATTAAGCCAATGACAATTGCTATAAATGCCGTAAGAATTAGAAACTTTTGATCTTTAAGGTCGTTAAACACTTGTTTAATTCGTTTAGGATTAAGTGTTAGAATTAAGAAGAATATCAGTAGGTACCAGCCCCAAAACTTTGCTAAAAAAATTGAATTATCCATGATGGTTAGTTTTTTTCGTGTAAAACCAAAAATGGAATATCAGTATGATAACTTATATTCTCCACTTTTGAATGAAATAATATTTGCTGAAAATAATTTAGGTTTTTGGCCACCATACATACCATATCTATAGATCTACTTTCTACGAAACATTGTATTGCATTTTCAACCTTTTTATTGGTTAAATAATGAATACTATGATTGTAATGGTTAAAGTAGTCTTCAAGTAGTTCTTTGTTCTCCTGTTGATCTTTGTTAAGATTTATTTTACTCTTACTTATATGGACAATTTTTAACTCAGAGTTAAACTGTTCTAAAATGTCAGTTATAGGCTGAAGAATATGTAAATTGCTTGATAATGAGAAGTCTGTAGGAAAAGCAATTTCATGAGGTGTTACAAATTTGGCGTTTTCTGGAATAACCAGTGTATCGCATTTTACTTTGGTAAGGACGTCGGCTGTATTGGTACCTAAGATAATTTTCTCTAGGCCTGAAGCGCCTTTAGTCCCCATAACGATAAGGTCAATTTGTTTTTCTTCAATTGTCTTACGAATACCTTCAGTGAAAAAGGTGTATTCTATAATTGTAAAGAAATTGTGATTTTTTTTATTTGGAGATAATTCAGATAGTTTTTTTAATTGTGCTCGTAATTTTTGTTTTGTAGGTTGAATGTAAATCGTATCTATATAATCTTGATTTAAAATTACAGGCTCTTCATGAGTTGCTAAAGTTTGGATAGTTTGAATGTGCAACAAGTAAAAGTTGCATTTATCATTTTCGAAAAACTGGAGTGCATAGGATATAGCATTCCATGAGTTTTCTGAAAAATCTGTTGGTAATAAAATATTTTTCATGGAACAATAGCATTAGGATAACAAATCTAGAGGTAAGTTGTCATCCTTGAAATGATATTGGTCACTTTAAGGTATTATCCCCTTGTTATTGAATGTGTTTTAGTTTATCTAAATCTAATATTTTTATATTTCTACCATCAGCTTGTATAATTCCTTGTTTTTTAAAGCTGGCTAATGTTCTTATAAAAGTTTCTGTTGCAATACCAGCGACACTAGCTAAGTCGCTTCGAGATATGGAAATAGGATCTTCAGGTTTACGGTTTATTTTTTCAGCAAATTTCAAAATTGTAGCCGCCGTTTTTTTATGTACAGAACCATAGGCCATATCTAATAATTCATTTTTAACAATTAAAAGATTATCAGAAAGGAGTTGTATGAGCTCTAAAGTGACTTTAGGATTATGATTCAAAATTTCATTAAACCTTTTACTTGAAATACCAGACAGTTGCGTGTCTTGTAGTGCAATAGCTGTTTCCTTATGAACTACATTATGAGTAAATGACGTATATCCAAACAAATCATCTTCTTTATACAAACCGGTGACAAGCTCTTTTCCTTGTTCATCAATTTGCTGACACTTTACAGAGCCCTTACCAATAAGGTATATATAATTAGAATGCTCACCTTCACTATAAATAACCTGATCTTTTGCATAGTTAAATTCATCACCATGATCGTCAAATAAGATTTTTAAATCATTTAGGGTTTTGATTTCGTCAGATTGAGAAACTCTAGAATTGTCTTGTGCTTCTTTAAGTATAGCCGCTTTTGCCAAACGACTTTCAATAGCACTCACAAGTTCTTCTTCCGTGAAAGGCTTTGTGATATAATCATCGGCTCCCATATTCATACCTTTCCTAACATCTCTTTGTTCAGTTTTCGCAGATAAGAAAATAAAAGGAATATGTCTTGTAGCTTCGTCTTGAGATAAAAGAGCTAAAGCACCATAGCCATCGAGCTCTGGCATCATAATATCACAAACAATAATGTCTGGTAAATGTGTTTTAGCCATTTCAACACCAATTTTACCATTAGATGCTGTTAATACTTTATAATTAGAAAATTCTAAAAGTTCTGCGGTGTTTTCTCTTAATATAGTGTCGTCTTCTATAAGTAATATGTTTGTCATTCTTTTGCTTTATTTGGAAGTCTGATTACAAATGTAGTTCCTTTATTGGCTTTACTTGTAAAATTTATTGTACCTCCTAAATTTTCTAAATGGTTTTTTACAATATTAAGACCAATACCAGTTCCTTGAGAGTTACTTACATTTTCTGCTCTATAATACCGGTCGAAAATATTTTTTTGATCTTTCAAAGGTATACCAATACCTTGGTCTTTGACTTCTATTGTAGTGACATAATCATCCTGATTAACTACAATTGATATGCTTGTATGTTCCGGAGAATACATAATGGCATTATTTACTAGGTTAGATAGAATCACCTTGGTTGTTTTTTCGTCATGATAAAGTGAGTAGTCATCAATATTTTCAGGATATTTTATTGATTGCCCTTCTTTTAATAGCATATTAGCATTATAAATCACTTCGTCTATCACTTTGCTAAGTTTAAAATTATTAAAATTATAATTCAGCTTACCAGATTCTAGTCGCTCTAAAGACAAGAAATCATTTAGAATCGAATTTAAATATTGAATTTTATCTCCTATAATTTTAATGTGTTTTTCACGTTTTGGCTGTTCTTCACTGAGTTTGTATTTGCTAAGAAGTACAGATGACGTTAAAATACCACTTAAAGGTGTTTTAAATTCGTGAGAGACTAAAGAGAGGAATTTAGTTTTTAGCTCGTTGAGTTCTTTCTCTTTGGACAAAGCGATTTTCAATTGTTCTGTTCGCTCATTTACCGTTTTTTCAAGTTTTTTTGTATAGTTTTTACGCTCGGTAACATCTAAAACAATTGAAACAAAGACTTTGCGTTCTCCTAATTTATGAAGTTGAAGGTGTATTTCTATGGGATAGGTCGTACCGTTTTTCCGTTTATGTATAGCTTCAAATTGTAATTTTTCAACCTTACGATCAAGGACAGCACTAACCGTATCTTTAAATTTTTCTTCAGTATAATCTAACTTAAGGTCAGCGGGAGTCATTTCCTGTAATTCTTCAAGGCTATAACCTAAATTTTTTCGGGCTCCTAAATTTGCGTTTATAAATTTGAAAGTATGGGCATCGAAAACAAAAATTTCATTTAGTGAGTCTTCAATAATATCAACGAGATGATCTCGTTCTTCCTCTGCCGTTTTTATCTGAGTAATATCATTTTGAATGCCGATATAATTAGTCAACACACCATTGTTATCAATAATTGGTATAATGTAAAGATCGTTGAAGAACAAAGTGCCATCTTTTTTATAATTACGCAATTTTACACGACAGCTTTCTTTTTTACTAATAGCTTTTCTAATGGTTTTTAGGCCTTCTTGATCTCTGTCTTCACCTTGTAAAAACCTACAATTTCTGTTTAATATTTCATCGCTCGAATAACCAGTAAGCGTCTCAAATGCTGTGTTAAAATAAATAATAGGATGGTCTTCTTTCAGAGCATCTGTTATAATTATTCCACTGCTGGCAGATTGCAGAGCGGTACTTTTCAACATTAGGTTTCTTTCAATCTCTTTGCGTTCTGAAATGTCTTTCACTAAAGCCATGACGTAAAGTTTGTCATTAATGGCATAAGGGTTCAACTCAACTTCAATAGCAATTGTGACGCCATTCTTTTTTAAACCGAATATATCAGAAGCTTCGCCCATACTTCTTCGTTTCCCACTTTTTAGAAACTTTTCGAAATATTGTCCGTGTTTAGAATGAAACTTGAATGGAATTATTTTATTCAAATCTTGTTGAATCAACTCACGAGGCTCATAACCAAATATGGTTTCTGCATTAGAATTAATTTCTACAATTTTCTGATTCTTATCTACGATTAGAATACCTTCTGAAACTGCTTCTAAAAGTATGTTGAAAATTTCTTGATCTTGACGAAGCGTGTTACTCATATTAATGGTCAAAGTATTAGCTATAAATTTATGCAAATTTAGACAGATGAACAATTCTAATACATGATGATTTCTAACAAGTTATTGTATAGTTCTCAAGCTGATTTATATCATGGTGACACTCAATCGTTTCCTGTAATTTTATATTCACTATAAAAGCAAAATTTTGAACACAGAAACCCATAAGATCCTGCAGTTTTACCAAAATTTAGGTAAGCTTTTCTATGCTATGTCAGCAATTGATAATATAGTAAGAGAAGAAGAATGCAAGTCGGTTGAAGAGTTGGTGAAAAGACATTGGTTAAAGCTGGATTTTCTAGATGACAATACAAAACTCGAAGCTGAAGCTGCAATTTTAGAAACTTTCAAATGGTTATGTAGAGATAAGGAGTATAATGCTGAAGACTGTTATACTAGTTTTGTAGGATTTAAAAGAGCGAATCCAACATTTTTCACGAATGAAATTAACTCCCTAATCTTAAAAACCGTCGGCCAAATATCAGCGAGTTTTTCAGGTCAAAATAAATCTGAATTAATTCTGTTAGCCAAACTCAATATCGAATTAAAAAATGTCTAAAGTTAGCTTGAACAACATATTATAGACGAAAGTAAATGTATGCTATAGTAAGGTTTTATGAGTATCTGCAATTTTTAAACACATTAAAGTTCTGTATTTGATTGTAAAAGTTAAGGGTGGTATAATAAATAATATAATCTCATATTGATTTCATAATGGCTTTTTTGGCCTTTATATGCTAATCATTATATCTATCAATTTCTTTCTTAATCCATTTACTCACATATTGATTTGTTGTCATAAAGATTCTTAAATTTGAAAGCATAAACGATTTCTAAATGGTAAACAAACAAGACCACGCTCACGGACATCACGGAATTTTTGGAAATAAGGGAGAGCTTTATTTTGCCATCCTAAGTGGTGTTTTTTTACTCATTGGGTTTTTAATTCAAAAACTAACTGACTTGTCCCTTTGGTATTACTTGTCGACTTATATTATGTCCTATTTTTTTGGAGGTTATTTTATATCGATTGAAGCTTCCAAAAAAATAACGAAGGGTGAGTTTGAAATTGATTTTTTAATGATTGCTGCAGCTGCAGGTGCGGCTTATATAGGACATTGGACAGAGGGTGCTTTATTGCTATTCCTATTTAGTTTAGGCCATGCACTTGAGCATTATGCGATGAATAAAGCAAAAAAATCTATTGAGGCTTTGGGTAATTTATCACCAACCACGGCCTTACTTAAAAGAAATGGACAAGTCGAAGAAATTGCGGTTGCCGATTTGAAAATTGGAGATGTAGTTGTAGTAAGACCGAATACTAAAATTGCGGCAGATGGCGTAGTTATTAATGGAAGTAGCTCAGTGAATCAAGCCCCAATTTCAGGGGAAAGCATGCCTGTAGATAAAGAAGCATTGGAGGATACAAATGAGTTGCCGGCGTTTAAAGAAATAGATACAAAGCATACTGTGTTTGCTGGAACTATAAATGGAGATAGCGCTATTGAGGTTAAAGTTCTAAAACTCACAAAAGATTCGACAGTCGCACGGTTAATCAAATTGGTGAGTGAAGTAGAAACACAAAAATCGCCTACGCAACGATTGACAAAAAAGTTTGAAAAATGGTATGTGCCAATAGTGATTATTGTAGTTGTTTTATTGTGTTTCGCCTATGTTGTCATCGATGAGACTTTTACTGACAGTTTATATAGAGCTATTACGGTTTTAGTTGCTGCAAGTCCATGTGCTTTGGCCATTTCAACACCAAGTGCCGTATTGAGTGGTATTGCAAGAGCTGCTCAAAAAAGCGTTTTGATTA
The DNA here is from genome assembly GCF_003217215.1 of Winogradskyella epiphytica. Classification (GTDB taxonomy): domain Bacteria; phylum Bacteroidota; class Bacteroidia; order Flavobacteriales; family Flavobacteriaceae; genus Winogradskyella; species Winogradskyella epiphytica. The sequence continues at coordinate 126,025 of NZ_QJTD01000007.1, read as the reverse complement.
AAGGAGGTAAAGCTCTTGAAGATTTAGGTGAAATAACAACCATTGCTTTTGATAAAACAGGGACCCTCACCGAAGGTAAGCCCAAGCTTAAATCGTTACTTCCTTTAAATGGATTTGATAAAGAAAAGTTGCTAAAAATAGTGCTCGATGTAGAAAGTTTAAGTAATCATCCATTAGCAAAAGCAATTAGTAATGATATTAAATCACAATATAATTTAGAGCCGGAACACATAAGTTCTGATGTTAATGCGATTCAAGGCAAAGGAATTGAAGCCAATTATAATGGCGAAAAAGTGTATATAGGTAATGTCAATTTGATGTCGTCTTCTAATATTGAAGTGGAGTCATTTATTCTTGAGCAAATGGAAGGCCTCATTGCAGGAGGACAAACGGTCATGCTGGTTGCTTATAGAGGTAAGTTAGCCGGAATGATTAGTGTTATGGATCAGCCAAGAAAAACGGCAGCAGCGACCTTAGTAAGGCTTAAAGAAATTGGTATCAAGAATATGGTGATGCTTACTGGCGATCATCAAAATGTGGGTGATGCCATTGCGAAACAAATCGGGCTTACAGAAGCTAAAGGAAATTTACTTCCTGAAGATAAAGTGACCGCTATACAAGCGCTAATAGATAGAGATAAAAAAGTAGCAATGGTTGGTGATGGTGTAAATGATGCACCAGCTATGGCTTTAAGTACGGTAAGTGTAGCCATGGGAGCTGCGGGAAGTGATGTTGCTCTGGAGACAGCAGATGTGGCACTTATGTCTGATAAAATTGAGAACTTACCCTTCGTTATTGGTTTAAGCAGAGAATCTAAACGAATAATTAAGCAAAATATATTTATCAGCTTAGGAGTTGTTGCCGTATTGGTCCCTGTTACAATTTTAGGATTAACCAATATTGGTTTGGCTGTTATATTTCATGAAGGGTCAACTTTAGTCGTGGTAATAAATGCCTTGAGATTACTTCGATACAAAATGGATTAAAAATGAATGACATTCTTAAATGCTTTAAACACAAAGAAATTTAATCAATGAAATCGTTTTCACTGTTTACGATTATATTATTGTGTGTAGCTATTTTAGTAGTAGATACCGTAGCATTTTATTGGTTGCAATCTATAACACAACTTATAGAGTCATCATTGATTAGAACGGCAATTAACGTTCTGTTTTGGGTGTTTACAGTAGGCTTGGTGGTTTCTATAATTGTTCTAAAAATAACTTTAGATGATATTAGTCCAACGAGAAAGCAAGTTCTTATTTCACGTTTTTACGGACTAGGAGTTTTGTCTTTTGTGCCTAAACTCATTTTCGTCATTGTCATTACAATTCTTTATTTTTCAAACTACTTACTTACCGAGACACAATCATTTTTTATAGTGCCAATAGTTGGGTTGCTCTCGGGTTTTTTGCCATTCTTTGTAATTCTTCATGGTATTTTTAAAGCTATTTATAAGTACAAAATTTATCATCATAGCCTAAGCTCTAAAAAGTTACCTAAGTCTTTCGATGGATTAAAGATTGTTCAAATTTCAGATTTACATTTAGGTAGTTTTAATTATGCCTATAAAAAAATTGAAATCGCCATGGAAAAAATAAACAATCTTAAACCAGATTATATTGTTATGACAGGAGACTTGGTCAATAATTATGCCTGGGAATTAAAAGGTTGGGATAAAGTGTTTAAGAAATTAGAAGCGAAACTTGGAAAGTATGCTATTTTAGGTAATCATGATTATGGTGATTATAGTCAATGGGAATCGGAAGAGGCTAAAAAAGAAAATTTTATTGGTATTACTGAATTCTTCAAAACAATTGATTTCGAGTTATTGATGAATGAATCTAAGATTATTTCAAAAAATAAAGAGAAAATAGCTATAGTTGGTGTGGAGAATTGGGGAACCCCGCCGTTTAAACAATATGGGGATTTGGAAAAAGCATTGACCGATGTTCAAGATATTTCCTTTAAAATATTACTATCACATGATCCCACGCATTGGACTGAAGAAGTGATTGAGAAAACGGATGTCGTCCTCACATTAGCAGGACATACTCATGGCATGCAAGCCGGTTTTCAATATAAAAACAAGCAATGGAGTCCTATAAAATATAAGTTTAAACACTGGGCAGGACTATACGAACAAAACAATCAATACCTATATGTTAATCGCGGCTTGGGTTGGTTAGGCTTTCCAGCGAGAATAGGAATGCGGCCTGAGATCACTTTAATCGAATTAAGATCGACTTCCAACTGATGAATGTCATAACTTGTTTGTTTGAAATCAAATAACTTAGTTGAAAATAAATGCGATTATGATACGAGTTTTAGATGCACAAGAATGTCTCCATATTTTATCTTCTAATTATATAGGAAACTTAGCCTATATCTACAAAGATAGACCGTTCGTAGTGCCAGTTACTTATTTTTTTGATGCTCAAAACAATGTCATTCTTGGCTATTCTTCCGAAGGGCATAAAATAAGTGCCATGAGAAAAGATGCTCATGTTTCAATCAGCATTTCGGAAATCGATTCTGTTAACTTATGGAAATCTGTACTGGCACATGGAAAGTATGAAGAATTAACCGGTAGCGAAGCTAAAGCCAAACTGCATCAATTTTCACTAGGGGTGAAAGATTTAATTATCAATAAAGAACATAGAAAACTAGATTACATCAGTGAGTTTTCGAGCAAAATCTACACGGATGATTTGCCTGTCGTTTTTCAAATAAAAGTTGAAGAACTTACAGGTAAAATGAGGAAACAGTATGTATCAGATTTATGAAATAATATACTCATAAGGACAAAGTTTCTATCTTTATGAATTTCAAATTTATCTTGAATATTAGTTGATTATCGCCAAAACTCTTGTGTAGTTGTTTTATTTTAAGACTACATTTAGTTTAGAGATGCAATTTTTTAGTCATTATAGATTAAAGAAAATATCAGTTTCAAATTAGAACATCATATTCACTCATATCATTAGCGAGTTTTATTATAAATCTTAATTTTGAGACAGTTTTAAAACAATAAGTTTATGTCTATAGGTTTAGTATTGTCTGGTGGAGGAATGCGTGGAGCAGCGCATATTGGTGTTATAAAAGCATTAGAAGAACATGGTATACATGCTACACATATTACTGGGACAAGTGCAGGCGCTATAGTTGGTGCTTTGTATTCCTATGGTTATAACTGGGAGGAAATATTAGTGTTTTTTAAAAGTTTTCAGCTTGTAGATATTACAAAATACGCCTATGGTAAACCAGGTTTTATAGATGCGGATAAATATTACCCTATGCTTAAGACCTATTTAAAGGAAGATAATTTTAAGTTTTTAAAACGAAAGTTAACCATAACGGCTACAGATATTTTAGAAGGAAATTTAAAAACTTTTAGTCGGGGAGAACTTATAAAACCAGTACTTGCATCTGCGGCATTTCCTGGAGTTTTTTCTCCAGTTAAAATGAAAAATTCGTATTATGTAGATGGTGGTGTATTAAATAACTTTCCGGTAGACCTCTTAAAGTCGAAGTGTGATTTACTAATAGGTATTTACGTCAATGGGTTTCATCATATAAAAAAGGAAGATATTAAACATTCATACTCTGTAGTAGAACGTGCCTTTAAAATAAAATCTTATCAAGAAGATCTTCAAAAATTTAAGGATTGCGATATGATGATTGCGCCTAATCAACTAGGAAACTATGGTACCTTTGATAAAAAGAATATAGACGTCATTTTCAAAATTGGATATGAAACGGCAATAGAGGCCATAGAATCTAATGCGGATCTTCTATCTAAATATAACTTATAGGATAGGCTCTAGACCATGAGCTTAAGCTCTATAAATTACTATTCAACAACTTTCCAGCAAAGAGTAGTTCTGTAGCTTTTTGAAAGTAAAATTTTACAGTTTTATTTAACGGTTGGTCTAAAATTTAGTACGATTTGTCGAAAACACAGCTAGAAACCATTTAATAAAATTACTAAATTGTGTTTGTTCGATATAAATTTCTACATTTATAACGCTATTAATCAACAGTTTTCATTTTGGGGACCTATTGTAGCCAACCAATTCTACTTTAAAATTATTCTTTTAGCGTCTGATCATATGTTAGCCATATGAATTTACGCATGCTTATGTTTTGGTCTATTGTAATCAACCAACAATAACCTAAAACTATGAGACATCTCTATTCTAATTTTATCGTTTCTTTTCTTTTTTTATTCATTTCTTATTCTGCGATATCACAAGAATCTACAAATTGTACTGTTTCCGCTGTATGCCAGGATTTAACTGTTTATTTAAATGCAGATGGTGTCGCGAGTATTATGGCTCAAGATATAGATAATGGTTCAACGGCTGACTGTGGTATCGCGAGTATGACCTTAAGTCAAAGCACATTTGATTGTGATGATGTGGGAGCTAGCGGAGGCGGGACAATTATAGCTGATTTGTTTATTTCTGAATATATTGAAGGCGGTGGAAATAATAAATGTATAGAAATTTATAATGGAACGGGAAGTTCTATTGATTTGTCTGCAAATAATTACAGATTAGAAAGATATTCAAATGGTAGTACTTCTGGAGTTGAAATCCCTTTAACAGGAATTATTGCCGATGGTGAAGTTTATGTTGTTTGTAATAGTAGCGCTAGTTCGTCTTTTACAAATCAAGCAAATATAACAGACGGACAGTTAAATTTCAATGGAGATGATGCTGTTGCCTTAGTGAAAAACGGGACCAGAATCGACATTTTTGGGAGTATAGGTGAAGATCCTGGCTCCTTTTGGAGTGGAAATGGTATTCGAACTCAAAATAGAACATTAGTTAGACATCCTGATGTAACTGAGGGAGTTATTAGTAATGCCGCTGGATTTCCAAGCTTAGTCAATGAATGGATTGAATACCCACAGGATACCTCAACTTTTTTAGGAAGTCATGATATTAATATTAATGGCGGGAGTAATGGTATTCCTGTGACTTTAACGGTTACAGATTCACAGGGAAATACAAGTATGTGTACGGCCAATGTTACCGTATTAGATGAGCTTGCACCAGAAACGGAATGTCTAAGTGATATAATCAAAAATTCAGATGCAAACTCATGTGGGGCAGTAGTTAACTATACCGTCACAAATTCTGATAACTGTGGTGTAGACACTGTAGAGCAGACAGAAGGCATAGCATCTGGGAGTTTATTTCCAATAGGTACAACTACAAATACGTTTGTAATAACTGATATTAACGGAAATAGCTCAACTTGCAGTTTTAATGTTACTATAGAGGATAATGAATTACCATCGGTAGTCTGTCAAGATATTACAGTCTTTTTAGATGCTAACGGAGAGGCAATTATATCAGCTCAAGATATTGATAATGGTTCTTCTGATAATTGCGGAATTGACACTATAAGTTTAGATAGAACAACCTTTAATTGCAACGATGTTTCAGAAAGTGATGGAGCAAATCTTTCACATGATTTATTTATATCTGAATATGTAGAAGGTGGAGGCAATAATAAGTGTATCGAAATATATAATGGAACAGGAGCTGATGTTGATTTAAGTGCAGGAAATTATGAGTTAGCGAGATATACTAACGGAAGTACGAGCCCGAATTTAATTTCCTTATCTGGAGTTTTAGCTGATGGTGATGTATTTGTTGTATGTAATTCTAGAGCAAATAGTGGTTTTACAAGTCAAGCTGATATACTTACAGGTTCCATGACCCATAATGGGGATGATGCGATAGCTCTATTAAAAGGAGGAATCGCTCTAGATATATTCGGAAGAATTGGACAAGATCCAGGTTCGGAATGGAATCAAAATGGTAATAGTACGAAAGACCAAACCTTAGTTAGAGCGCCATTTGTTACAGATGGAAACACTGATAATACGGTTGGTTTTCCTGCTTTAGGAACAGAGTGGATAGCATATCCGAAAGATGATTCATCTCAAATAGGTAGTCACACCATAACAGGAGGAAATTCCTCAGGAGTTGAAGTTGTTTTAACGGTAACCGATATAAATGGAAATAGTAATTCATGTACAGCAACGGTAACTGTAGTTGATATATTGGAACCAGAAACAACCTGCGTCATGGATCTTACTAGAGAAACTGAAGTAGGGGAGTGTAATTATATGGTTTATGGAACGGAATTCGATGCTACAGCATCAGACAATTGTACTACAATTACAGTTACAAACAATTTAAATGGAACAGATTCAATTGCAGGAGAAATTCTTCCCGTAGGAAACACAACAGTTATCTGGACGATGAATGATGGAAGCCAAGAAACTGTGTTTTGTACATCGGTTATAACGATTGAGGATAACCAATCACCAACAGTAGTTTGTCAGGATATCACCGTATATTTAGATGCAAATGGACAAGCAAGTATAGCTCCTGAAGATTTAGATAATGGTTCTTTTGATAACTGTGGAATAGATACTTTGGTTCTCGATAGATCAACTTTCGATTGTAGTGACGTGGTAATGGAAGGCACAGTGACGCCTTCTAACGATTTATTCATTTCTGAATATATAGAAGGAAGTGGAAATAATAAGTGTATCGAAATCTATAATGGAACTGGTGAGACAGTCAATTTAAGTACGGCTGGATATTCAATTCAAGTATTTTTTAATGGTAATACGTATGCAAGTCAAACTATTGACCTTCAGGGAAGTGTTGCCGATGGTGAGGTATTCGTTATTTGTAATTCAAGTGCTTCAAGCGCGTTTACTTCTCTTGCAGATCAAGAAGATGGTGGACTCCAATTTAATGGAGATGATGCTGTTGTGTTAAGAAATGGCAATACGTATATCGATGTCTTTGGGAGAATAGGGCAAGATCCAGGCTCTTCATGGAATCAAGGAGGTAATAGTACAATTAATAAAACTTTAGTTAGAGCTTCACATATTACCGATGGGAATATCGATAATGTATACGGGTTCCCGTCATTAGGCTCTGAATGGATACAAAAGATAGAAGATGATTCGTCTAATTTGGGAAGTCATACTGTTGAAGGTTCCAGTTCTACAGGAATCGAAGTAACCCTTATTGTAACAGATGTTAACGGTAATAGTGATTCGTGCTTGGCTTATGTCACCGTATTAGATAATATGGAGCCAATTATAAATTGTGTTGAAAGCGGTATTAGAAATACAGATCCAGGACAATGTAATTATACAATTCAAGGTGCTGAATTAGATGCCACATTTACCGACAATTGTGAAGGCGGTAGTATCAGTAATAGTTTAAATGGAACAGCGAGTATAGCTGGTGAAGTATTACAAAAAGGAACTACGGTAGTCACATGGACCGCTGTAGACGCTTCAGGCCTTACTGCAACGTGTACAACGGAAATTACAGTTGAAGATAATGAAGAACCAGTATTATCATGCGTTGCGAACGCTATAAGAGATACAGATGTAGGAAAATGTGATTATACGGTACAAGGAACGGAGTTTGATGCTGAGTTCAGAGATAACTGTGGAGATGTTAGTATTACAAACGATTTAAACGGAACAGCAAGCCTTGAAAATGAAGTATTAGCTCAAGGTGATACTGTAGTTACATGGACTGTTGATGATGGAAATGGGCAAATAGTATCATGTACAACGACCATTACAGTTATTGATAATGAAGTACCAATAGTGAGTTGTATGGATTTTCAAGTGACATTAGATGCCAATGGTTTAGCAAGCATTACACCTGATGATATAGACAACGCTTCTTCTGATAATTGCGGGATAGCCACTTATGAGGTTAGTCCTTCATCCTTTAGTTGTGCAAATATTGGAGATAATACGGTGACTCTAACCATTACAGATAATAATGGAAATATTGAAACATGTACGGCAATTGTAACTGTAAACGGGATTATGCCTTCTGTGACTATTTCAGAAAGTGAACTTCCTGAATTCTGTCAAGGAGCTGTACTTGAGTTGACAGCGAACAGTGATGACGCGATTTCGTACTTATGGAATAATGGCGAGTCGACTCAAACAATAGAAGTGTCAGGAAATGGCACCTATGGTGTTACAGTAACATCTGCAACTAACTGTACGGCTTATGTAGAATATACGGTTACGGAATTTGATCCAGGTGCACTAACCTCATCGTATACGATAATTGCTACGGAAGAAGTAGAGTTAAAAGATGGAACTATAGTACAATCAGGAGGCGTTGGAGTAACAGATGGAAGAGGAGAAATTGAAGTAAAAAAGAATAGTCAAATTGACGATTTTGCACAGGCGACAAGAATTGAAATACAGCAAAATAGTTCTGTGACTAATGCAATTTATCAACCAGCTAATCCAACAATTCCAAACTTCTTATACAATAACGAATCTGATAAAAATAGTCCAGATGTAACGGTAGATAGTTACCAAACTCAAACACTTACAGGTTCGGTATATGATAAAATTGAATTAAAAAAAGGTGCTACAGCTATTTTTACACAGTCTAATGTGTATATAAACGAATTAAAGACTAAAAAAGATGTGACTATCGAATTTGAAGGATGTACCAATTTATTTATCAATGAAGATTTAAAATTTGAAGAACGTACACTATTTAACTCTTATGGTTATATGGTAACAATTTACGTTGATGACGATGTCGATGTGAAGAAAGAATCGTCTATCAATGCACGAATTCATGCGAATGATAATGAAATTAAGGTAAAAGGAAAGAATGGAAGAAATTCTGTCCCAACTTATATGACTGGTTTATTTATTGCTGAAGAAGTAAAAGCTGATAAGAATGTCATTTGGAACGCAGATACAATCTGTAGCCCATGTGCTGTTATTGACACCAATGACCATTCGGATCAAGATAATGATCAAGATGATGAAGATGATGATCTAAAGAAGAACTCTTCAGTAGTTAAGACATGGCCAAATCCATCTGACAATTACTTCAAATTAAAGTATAAAACTGAAAATTATAAAGACAGAGTATCTATACATGTTTATGACTTGAATAACAAGTTAGTCCATAAAGGTGATTTTAACCCTAAAGATGTTTACATTTTTGGAGAAGACTTAGATGGAGGTGCTTATATAGTTAAATTGACACAAGTAGGAAAAACAGAATACACTAAGGTGATAAAGTTTTAAACTCAACTAATTAATAGCCTGGCCTTGAATAGTAAAAATGCTAATTTAGGGTTGGGCAATTATATTTAGACGGAATGTAAAGTCTATAATTATGTAAATCAATTTTAATACTAATTTTAATCATAACAGCTTTTCATTAAAAAGGCAAATCCCCTCTCCATATTAAGATTGCCATTGCACGAGGTGATGGTGACGCAACATATTAAAACCAAAAATAATGAAAACGACAGTTCTGTTTTTCCTTATGTGTTTTGGCATGCTATCATGTGAAAACAACTTAAAGGCAACCTCTGAATCTAATGCTAAATCATCAAATAAGAACTATGCTGAATTACCCTGTGAGTTTTTAAGTGAAGATGAAATAAAAAACATCCTATTAATACCAAAAGAAGCGGAAACAACAATGAAAGATAAAAGCAGAAACTATCCGTCATGTTTTTATAAATGGGAATCGGTATCCTGGGAGGCTAAGTTTATGGGGTATGATACTAAGTTTCATCCGGAAATGAGTATTGTATTCGTTGACAAGGCGAATGACGAGAAATATAATAAGGCCATCTCTTCTTATGATGATGGCGTAGAGGAAAAGGGTATAGAAGAAAAGGCTACGTGGAGCAAGAAAATGAATCAGATCACCATTTTGTACAAAGGAAAAATGGTCCACATAAGATCCAAAACCTCTGAAGATGCCGCGTCAAATAGGGAGAAAACTCTAAAATTAGCTAAGCTAGTTTTAAAGAAGCTGTGATTCGTCCAGTTGTAAAACCATCGCCAGTTCGTTCAACGATTAGGAAATATATTTGAACCAGAAAGCTTTATATGGACGTCTTTAAAAGGTTCAATCTTAAAAAAATTACAAGTAATTATTATGAAAACTAAAATTTCAAAAATAAAGGTATTCAACAAGTTATTGTTTCTGCTTTTCGTTATAAGTATGACCTTTAATATCAGCTGTGGAGACGATAAAAAGTCAAATGCCACTGTAGAGAAAAATAGTGAAAATGAAACGGTTCAAAATATTGAATCGAAAGTGAAGAGCGAGAACCATACCTATGATATCTCGATTAATCCAGGGCTGCTAATGCACGTCATTTGAAAGGAGAAATCGAAAACACTTCTAAAACAGGTTTTATGGACAATAATTATTCGAATTATAGTAATGCAGATAATGGAAAAGGGATTGTCCTTAGAATAGCTAATGATGACATTATCATTAGTGGAATGTTCTTCTATGATAACAACGGAAACACAGCTCATTTATCAGATGGTTCTGAAGATCATGATGAAGTATCTCATATAATACTAACCATTAATCCCCCAAGTACGGATGCTCAAAATAGTTTGTCTGGAACGGTAAATTTATCCAATGTTAAATTCGCATTTCAGAATCCAGAAGGAGGGGCAGTGGGCTAAACTTTGGTCTTCGATGGTTCCTTTGAAGACTATGACGAAAACATATCTCAGATTAAAGGGAAAGTTGAGGTTAGAGTTCCTAATTATTGAAAACAAAGTTTTTGATTAAATGGGCTTGTCTACTTCATTAAAAAACTCATAAGATGTCTAATTTAAAACTTATTAATTTTATAATCATTCTTATTATTTCAATTATGATATTGAGCTGTGCATCTGTACAACAGAAGTTGCCAGGTAGCTTATGGGGAAATTGGTCTTTCGAAGAAACGGGTACCGTTGTTAATGGTTCAAATGAGAGACTTCAGAATTATATAAATATATGCCACAACGAAAGTGATAGGATTCATTTCTCTTCAGATAATAAAATGTCCTTACGATGGTATGATCAAAATTGTGTTGTTAACCATTATTTTATAGGTCGTTATAGGGTGGAAGGAAATAAATTAAAAGTTGATTTGGCGGATAGTGACCCTTATCAAGATAGTCCATTTCCACCAATTACTGAATATAGAATTATTTACATTAATAATATGAGTTTGAAATTAGAGGAAATCTCTAACGAGTTTAAACGTGAAAATTATAATGATGAGGGAGCGGGGCCTGTGGTTGAGGTTTTTGTCTTTAGCAAGCTTGAATAATAACAGTTTTTACTTTTTCATTAGGCTAAAAGTAATCAATACATATATAAAAGGGAGCTGTCTCCTTTGTAATATAATCTTTTAAATAAAATAAATTATGAAAAAATCAATCTTAATAATAGGGACAATAGGTTTTCTATTATCAGCGACTCCGTCCTTTGCACAGAAAATTGACGTTACCACTCAAACACGTATTAAAGCAAAAAATACAGAGCTCGCTATCACGTCTCCTAAAGAAAATTCCAATGTAACTTCACCGCTTACTATTGAAGGGGTAGCTCCAATTAACAGTAAAGTTCTAGTTAATATTAAGGCCGTTTTTGATGGAGGTAATGAAAGTTTAGGCTCTTTTGAAATCGTATCTAATAATAAAGGAAAGTGGAAAAGTATACCTATTAACTTGTGGGCTCCAGAAGGTGCAAAAAACTTAAAATACGAGGTTGTTGCTTCTCAATTATTAGCTTTAAAGCAGAAATCAAAGCAGTTGCCACGTAAAGTACAGCGTTCTGGAGAAGTTAAAGTTGTTGTTACAACTAAAGAAAAGATCCGTTTCATTGCTCGTGCTAAAGTGAATGACAAAGTAATTAGAGAAATTAATCCGCAATTAATTATCCAGCCAGAGCAAGTGCAACATTCAACAATAGACCCTATAACCGGAGAAAGAAGAGATAATTCAAACGAATTAAAAGGTAGTTATGTTTCAATTACTTCGCCTGAGAGTAATATTGCTCAGAATCAAGGCGTAAATGGTAAAATTTCTGTGGAAGGGCTCACGAAAAAAAGACATAAAGTAGAAATTAGAGTTCAAAGTGGCACGGTAACAGCTGATAATTATGAGGATAGACCAGTTGAATTTAGTAGGATAATTGAAGACTGGAGGTTTGTAGATGTCAATGCAAACGGAGAATGGAAAACTGTAATAGATGTTGGTAATCTTTCGTATTCTGCAGGTGGTGATTTTAATAATGATGAACATCATTTTTTCACCATTTTAGTTCGCGATACTAATGATAGATCAAAGATTAAAGTATTACACATGTCAAGAATCTAAGTTGTGGAAATAACAGTAGCTCACTGGAGTTGATGTTAAATCTAATCTTGGGATCTTTTTAGGAACTGAGTATTATTTATAATCTCATTAAAAAATGTTAGTTAGATATGGTATTTATTGAGGTGGTAAAATTCGAAAATCTCACTCAAACTGACACTAAATAAAATCAAAACCCCGTATTTATTAAAATACGGGGTTATTGTAGTGGAGTCGGAGAGAATCGAACTCTCGTCCAAACAAGTAACCAAAGAGCTTTCTACACGTTTATTCTTTTCTTGTTTTTTCGACTAAAAGCTGGTTAAAGACAACCCACTTTTAGCTTAGCTTCTTAATCTCGAAAAGGCATCAAAGCTCTACCTTATCTTAGTCAATTTTTACGATGCCTCAAAAAAGAACGCCATTAACCAAGGCTTTCTGGAGACATTTAGCCTTCCTACCTAGTAGGAATGAGCACGAATCTTACTGTAATTCAGATTATGCAGCTAAAGCGTAGTTATTCTCGCCGTTTAAAAAGTTGGTTCAGCCTTTTACGTGTTTCAAAACCATTACACGACGTGCTTACCATTTAATTAATCTCGCTGTCAAAACCAGTCGACCCCATTAAATGATGTTTTTTGGGCGTTACTCTACTTCGCTATCGCTTCGCAGAGTCGGGTCTTCCGCTATATCTTTTGCCAATAAAGCAAAAGGATGCCGCTTCAACCCCTAACGCATCTCCACAAGAAAAACTATTTCTTGTTTCGAGAATTGCAAAGTTACCAAAAAGTTTTGGCTAATTTCACAAATCCATTTAAGATTGTTCAAAAACTGTGCCAGCTCCCTATTTGTCATATGCGGTTTTAATATTGAAATTTTAATGAAATACTGACATAAAAGCCTAATAGAAAATACTTCGTGAATATCTAATTTAATCCAATTAGGTATTAGATTATGTCTTAAATTAGCCGACTTCAAATTAAAGCGTTTAGTTATGACGAAACCAAGAATTGCTTTGGCTGTTGGTATAATCTGTATATCAATTTTCCCAATATTGGTAAAGTTAAATTTATCACCAGGACTAGTTTCGGCATTCTATAGAATGGCTATTGCTTCGGCATTAATTGTGCCTTATGTATTCATAACAAAACAGTTCAAAATTACGTCTAGAAAAGCATTATTTATGTCCATGCTTTGTGGTGTCGTCTTTGGATTAGATGTTGGGGTCTGGAATATCGCTATTCAGCAATCAACCGCTACCCAAGCTACTTTGTTAACTAACCTTTCGCCTGTATGGGTAGGCATTGGTGCTTTCTTTTTCTTAAAAGATAAACCTAGAAGAAACTTTTGGATTGGAACCGTTGTAGCGATTATTGGAATGGTGCTATTAGTAGGTTTCGATTTATTTATAAATTTTGATTTTAACCTGGCTTTCATCTTTGGTATCTTATCAGGAATGCTGTACGCCGTTTATATGTTAACAAGTAAACGAATCTTAGGTGAAATGGAAGTCATGACTTTTATGACCGTTAGTTTATTGTCTTCTGTGGTTGCTTTGGGTTCATTGAGTTATGCTCTCGATGAACCATTTAGTGGATTTTCAGCTGCAGGTTGGTGGTCTTTAGTAGTTCAGGGTTTGGTGTGTCAACTTATGGCCTGGTTACTCATTAGTTATGCGACTAAGCATATGCGTGCAACACGTGTGTCCGTGAGTTTATTAGGTCAGGCTGTTTTAGCTTCTATATTAGCTTGGTGGCTACTTGACGAGCAAGTTTCTCTACAAATGGTAATTGGTGGAATTATACTGCTCTTAGGAATTCGACTTACATTTTATGAAAAGCCAGTTATCGATACTAAGGCTTAGTTAAATTCAATTAAAAACGGAATCATTTCGTTTTAACGATAAATAAAAAGTGGGTGTTAATTAACGAGAGATTGAGCGTAAATCTTGTAGAATGTATTAATAATTGAGGAGCTGATTAATAATGCTACTATTTTAATTTGTAAATGTTTGCTAAAACATGCAAATCCACTTATTTTCGTGACGAACTATATAATTTGTAGTTTTTTATTTTGTTGAATTTCAGTTTGGCAGTGTTAAAGACTTTCATTTTGCTAAACACGATGACAAATCATAATTATTAACACCTCAATTACAAAGTATATCTATGACATTTGCACTTATAAAAGAACGCAAATCACCGCCAGACCGACGTGTGGTTTTTTCACCAGAACATTTAGCAGAAGCACAACTAGCATTTCCAGAAGCCAAATTTATCGTAGAATCGTCAGATATTAGGATTTTCCCTGATGAAGCTTACGAAAAAATGGGATTTGAAGTTACAGATGATGTTTCGGGCGCTGATGTTATGATAGGCGTTAAGGAAGTGCCAGTCGATGCTTTAATTCCAAATAAGAAATATTTCTTTTTCTCTCATACAATTAAAAAGCAGCCATATAATAGAAAGTTATTATTGGCTATGTTGGAGAAAAATATCGAACTCTACGATCACGAGACCATAGTTAGAAAAACAGGTTCAAGACTTATTGGATTTGGACGTTATGCTGGGTTAGTAGGAGCTTATAATGGTTTTAGAGCTTTGGGATTACGTGATAAGCTTTATACCTTACCAAAAGTGGAGACACTTGCCGACTTAAACGAAGTAAAATCTGAATTAGATAAAATTACCATTCCAAATATTAAGATTTTACTTTCTGGAACAGGAAAAGTGGCACATGGAGCAAGGGAAATCTTAGACCATCTAGAAATAAAGGAAGTTAGTGACGCTTTATATTTAACCTCAGAATTTACTGAGCCAGTTTACTGTATGATTGATGTTATGGAATACAATAAGCGTAGCGATGGAAAAGTAGGAGATAAGTATAAATTCTATAAAGACCCAACAGGTTACGAAAGTAACTTTATGCCTTATGCTAAAGTGACTGATTATTTTATAGCTGGTCATTTTTATGGTAATAACGCTCCGTATTTGTTTACTAGAGAAGATGCAAAGCATCCTGATTTTAGAATCAACTTAATTGCTGATGTCTCTTGTGACATCGATGGCCCTGTTGCAAGTACAATTAGACCTTCAACTATTGCCGATCCTTTTTATGGCTACGACCCTAAAACGGAAAAAGAGGTGGCTTTTGATGCTAAAGATGCGATTACCGTGATGGCTGTAGATAATTTACCATGTGAATTGCCTAAAGATGCAAGTGAAGGCTTTGGAGAGGCTTTTATAGAACATGTACTTCCTGCATTTTTTAATAATGATGAAAGAGAAATTCTTAAACGCGCTAAGATTACTCAAGAAGGTAAGCTTACTAGGCGCTTTAGTTATCTACAAGATTATGTAGATGGGAAATAAAAAAAAAGAGGAAAGTCCATTGAGATTTTCCTCTTTTTTTATTTAATAGGTCTTGAATTTACGATTGGGATAGAATTTCTACCATAGCATCAATTTCACTGACTACTTTTTCAGTAGAACCGCTATAGCCAACCGAAATAAAGTTCACTTTTCCGCTTGGACCTATGATTACTTTTGTAGGTATACCTGAAACTTTATATTTATTAGCGACTTCAAACTGACCACTTTCCTCATTCTTAGGGTCGACTAAAACATTAAACGTGTAATTGTTGTCTTTAATAAATTTAGAAACTTTATCTAAACGGTCTTTTCCATCTTCAAAAGTGTCAATAAATAAAAACTCAACCTTGTCATCATCTTTGTATTTTGTTACAACCTCTTGCATTCCAGGGAAGGATGCTTTACAAGGTCCACACCATGTAGCCCAAAAGTCTAAAATAACCGTTTTTCCTTTTAAGGAAGATAATGTAACCTCATTACCATCAAGGTTTTTTAACGTAAAATCAGTAGCTTCATCATCTAACATTGATTTTTTTAACTTCTCTAATTCTTTAGCTTTGGCTTTTTCTTCAAGATTAGCTAATAAAGCGTCAACGTTCTTATTTGGGTCTGCTTTAGTTACGGCTTCTTTAAAATAGGCTTTAAGTTTTGCTGAGCTGTTTCCATCTTCAATGAATTCTGAGGCTTTTTCCATCGCAGTTTCAAACTGTTCGTCTTCCATTAAAAACTGAATATAGCGTTCATTAACTTCTGCATCTTTTCCTTCATCAACAGCCAAAGCTTGGTATTTAATAGCTTCTTTTATATCCCCTTTTTTAAAGGACAGCAAAGCGTATGTATCAGCATACATATTGTAGGTGCGCTCTAAATTGCTATGGTATTGCTTAGGTGTTAAATAATCAGGTTGTTCTTTTGGTGATTGTTGTTCTTCTTTAATAAGGTCTAAGGATTTTTTAGATAATAAAGCGGCTTCTTCTAGATTTTCACCTTTTTCAGCTAGAGGCCAAGCAATAGAATTGTATAGCGAAGCTTCATCCATATTACTGTCCATCAAATTAACATAAGTTTCAAAGTTATCTTGGTCCCCTTTGTTATAATAACCTTGTGCTAAACTTCTAAGAACAAATTTGGCATTCTTAGACTTGAGAAGTCTTTCTTTATGCTCATTAAAAATCTTTTCTTTAGTATTAAGATCTTTAGTTGCAAAGAAATCATCGATAATAGAACTTACAGCTAATTCACTTTCAGGATATTTTTCAGAGACTAGTTTTTTAATACTATCATTTCGATTTGTATCTCTTAAACTAGAGTAAATTGCAGATAAAGATTTAAAATCTTCCAATGTTTCAGCTTTTCTATCGCTAAAATCAGACAGGTACGCATTTGCAACTTCTTTTACTTTTGGAGCACCTACTTGGCGGGCAAGTATTAGATGACTTTCCATCCAATCTTTTTTCAAATTCGGATGCTCTTCAAGAACACTTTCTAATGTGCTTAACGCGCTTTCCGCGTCACCCTCAAGTCCAAATCTATCGCCATACCTAACTTTATAAATATCTTTAGAAGCTTCAACATCTTCTGCAGATTCGCCTTCCTCATTTATAACCTTAAAAAGAAAACCTTTTTTATTGTTGTTAACATAATCGTCTTCAAGCTTAAAATTAAATGCAACAGCCGATATGCTATCAGGAACTGTAATGATTGCCGTATTATCTTCGAATTCTAAATCATATGGGTAAGATTTGTCATTAATTAAATGGTAAAAGAAACTATCATCTAAATCCCCATTTCCGTTGTAGGTAATTTTGAAAGTTTTATTTGCAACAATGTCTTTTGAAGAAAAACTAAAGTCTCCAATATCTATATTTTTGGATTCGGCTTTTTTTTCGTCCTTACAAGACATGAAAATAAGTAGAAGTACTACGATGATATTGATTTTTTTCATAAATAAAATTGGATTTGAAAATTTGATTTTAAATATAGGAATAAGCAATAAGAATTCTGATATATTTATTAGTTCTCTTGTGATGGTACAAAATATTAATCTATAAAGTTATAAATTTAAAACATGTGAATGTTCAATCGAATTAAGAATGAATCCAGCGGAAGAACATATTTTAAAACAAATAGAACCTTATAAATCTATTATGATGCATGTACAGGTCTTAATGAAGCATGTGTTACCAGCTGCGGATTTATTATATAAATGGAGAATGCCATGTTTTTATATAGCTAAGCGCCCAATATGTTATATTCATCAAAGTAAAGATTACGTTGATGTCGGTTTTTGGCATTCTGCACATCTCACAGAAAAATGGGATGCTTATTTGATTACAGAAAAGCGAAAAGTTGTAAAATCTTTACGTTATAAATCTGTAGATGACATCAATGATGCTGTTTTTATTTCCATTCTAAAAGAAATAGAAGGCTTAAAAGAAAAAGGATTTTATAAGAGAAATTAACGCCAAATACGCCATGGATTATTCGTAGGATTTATGTTCTTAATCGTTAAGATTCTTTTCCATCAAATAATTTTCAAACACAACACCTTTAAAACTTTTTTTCTGTTTCTTAATCACTTCGAAATAACGGTTATCAAAAAAAGGTAAAGCAGTTTTACTTACATCTGACTTCATGACTTCATAGTCATTCATCATGACTTGTGATTCTATAATTCGCAATAATTTAGAACCAATCCCTTGACGTAAATGATCTTTATGAACATAAATGCCATCAAAATAATTTCCATTTTTTAGATAGGCAAAACCCACAATGTTAGTGTTCATTTCAGCGACAATAAAATAATAATTTTTAATGCGCTTTTTCCATTCCTCAATATCATCAGCTCCATAAGACCAAACGGAAATTTGTTTTTCGTTATAGTCCTTCGCATTGATATGAGTGATGGTATTCCTGAAAATAGCAGTGATTTCAGGAATGTCATCTAATGTGGCCTGTCGTATTTCAATAGGATGTTTCACTACTAAGTATTATAAACTATTAATTGTTTTTCTAATCGCTACCAAATTAGTTAGTAGGCTCTCCAAATTGTCTAGGTGTAGCATGTTTGCGCCATCACTTTTAGCATTTGCAGGATCAAAATGAGTTTCAATAAAAAGACCATCAACATTATTGACTACTCCAGCACGTGCTATAGTTTCAATCATATCTGGGCGTCCACCAGTAACTCCAATACTTTGGTTAGGTTGTTGTAGTGAGTGCGTTACATCTAACACCGTTGGAGCGTATTCACGCATGGTTGGAATCCCTCTAAAGTCAACAATCATGTCTTGGTAGCCAAACATCGTTCCACGGTCTGTAATCCACGCTTGGTCGTTGCCTGCATCTTTTACTTTTTGGACTGCGTGCTTCATTGCTTCAGGACTCATAAATTGCCCTTTTTTTAAGTTTACCACTTTTCCGGTTTTAGCTGCTGCCACTACCAAATCTGTTTGTCTTACGAGAAAAGCAGGGATTTGCAATACATCAACATATTCTGCAGCCATAGCGGCATCAGATACTTCGTGGATATCAGTTACAGTTGGAACATCAAATGTTTCGGAAACTTTTCTAAGAATTTTTAATGCCTTTTCATCACCGATTCCTGTAAAACTATCAATTCTACTTCTGTTAGCTTTTTTAAAACTGCCTTTAAATACATAAGGAATTTCAAGCTTGTCGGTAATTTTAACAACTCTTTCGGCGATGCGTAAAGCCATATCTTCACCTTCAATAGCACATGGGCCACAAAGTAAAAAGAAGTTGTTGGATTGTGTATGTTTTAATTTTGGAATAGTAATCACAAGTTTTAGACTTAAATTGTTAGTTGACAAAGATACGATTCTCTATGTTTAGTTGAAACTAGAGAAAAAGTTATTTAATTATTGAGTTTAGATGTTTTGCAAGGCGCATGACGAACTTGATTTCAGTGGAATAATTGGTTACTTAAAATACTTTTTTAATGCTATTACGTAATATCCATAATGACATTACAAAGTTGCCAATCACTAAAAGTCCGCCGTAAAATAAAAGTTGCTTAGAGGATTCAGGCCACTGAAGTATATGGAGTAAATCAAAGAGATAGGCTAAAATTACATAGGACGATAGGCATACAAAAACAATTCCTAAGGAGAAATTTAGTTTTTTATTCGGTTTAACTAATTGCCATAAAAATGGAATACCTGCTAAAAGAATAAGGTAAGCAGAAATACCTTTACTTTGATTTAAATAGGTAAACCAATAAACGATCACAGATAAGAAATAGAGGTATGGAATAAACTTTGTGTATTTGCTAATTCTATGCATAAAAATGGTTTTTTAGGGAATTCACTTTTATGGTAAAAAGTTGATGTTAATCGTCTGTTTTGCTTATGTTTATTGTTGTATTATCTTTGTTGAGTATCAGTTGATTAACTAAATATACAACCTTGATGAGCTCGATTCAAAAAAAATAACAAATTATTAACGGATTGAGTAGAATTAGCCGTAACTTTGCACGCTTAAAAAATTTAGCATCATTTTATGACTAAGATTAAAAATATTGCAATTATTGCCCACGTTGACCACGGGAAAACTACTTTGGTTGACAAAATTATGTACCATTGTCAAACGTTTCGTGAATCGGAAAATACAGGAGATTTAATTCTTGATAATAACGATTTAGAACGTGAACGTGGTATTACCATTACTTCAAAGAACGTTTCTGTAATTTACAAAGACACAAAGATTAATGTTATCGATACTCCTGGTCACGCGGATTTTGGAGGAGAAGTTGAACGTGTATTAAACATGGCTGACGGCGTGTTGCTCTTAGTTGATGCTTTTGAGGGACCAATGCCACAGACACGTTTTGTATTACAAAAAGCGCTTGATTTAGGATTAAAACCTTGCGTTGTTATTAACAAAGTTGATAAAGATAACTGTACTCCAGATGAGGTACATGAGAAAGTTTTCGACTTAATGTTTGAATTAGGTGCTGAAGAATGGCAGTTGGATTTTCCAACAGTTTACGGTTCTGCAAAGAACAACTGGATGAGTACAGACTGGAAACAGGAAACAGATAGTTTAGAACCATTATTAGATATGGTTGTTGAACATATTCCTGCTCCAAAAATTGAAGAAGGAACAACTCAGATGTTAATTACATCTTTAGATTTCTCATCGTTTACAGGTCGAATCGCTATTGGGCGTTTAACTCGTGGCGAATTGAAAGTTGGACAACAAATTTCTTTAGTAAAAAGAGATGGTTCAATCGTAAAAAATAAAATTAAAGAATTACATATTTTCGAAGGTGTTGGCCGTAGAAAAGTTGAAGAAGTAGAGACAGGTGATATCTGTGCTATTGTAGGTTTGGAAGGTTTTGATATTGGTGATACAGTTGCTGATTTTGAAAACCCTGAAGGATTAAAGACCATCGCTATCGATGAGCCTACAATGAGTATGTTATTTACTATTAACGATTCACCTTTCTTTGGAAAAGATGGAAAGTTTGTAACTTCTCGTCATATTAAAGACCGTTTAACTAAAGAGCTTGAAAAAAACTTAGCACTACGTGTTGAGGAAACTGATAGTGCAGATAAGTTCATGGTTTTTGGTCGTGGTGTATTACACTTATCTGTTTTAATTGAAACGATGCGTCGTGAAGGTTACGAACTTCAAATTGGACAACCACAAGTTATCATAAGAGAGATTGATGGTGTGAAATGTGAGCCTTTTGAAGAAATGACTATAGATTTACCGGAGAGTGTTTCTGGTAAAGCTATTGAAATGGTAACCATGCGTAAGGGTGAAATGATTAGTATGGAAGCGAAAGGCGACCGTATGGTATGTCAATTTATTGTACCTTCTCGTGGAATTATCGGATTACGTAATCAATTGTTAACAGCAACTGCTGGTGAAGCGATTATGGCTCACCGTTTTGTTGACTATAGACCTTTAAAAGGTGGAATTCCTGAACGTCAAAATGGATCATTAGTATCTATGGAAAACGGACAAGCAATTCCTTATTCTATTGATAAATTACAAGATAGAGGTAAGTTTTTCGTTGATCCAGGGGAAGATATTTACGAAGGCCAAGTTATTGGTGAAAACTCTCGTGGCGATGATATGACCGTTAACGTAACAAAAACTAAAAAGTTAAGTAACGTACGTTCTTCTGGTGCTGATGATAAAGCTAAAATTGTACCGGCTATTAAGTTTTCTTTGGAAGAAGCTTTAGAATATATTCAGAAGGATGAATATGTTGAAGTAACGCCAAATCATTTAAGAATTCGTAAAATTTACTTAAAAGAAGTAGATCGTAAGCGTAATAAAATCACATAAACCTGATTTTATACATATTATAAAAGAGAAACATTTTTAAAGTGTTTCTCTTTTTTTATGGCTTTTATTCAATATTAGCAATTTGATGTTTATGACGCTAAACCACTTGGAGTCACACATCTTTTCACTATAAATTAGTATTATAAATCAATGTATTTTATATTACACCGATTTATATATTAAAGTGATTTTACGATCAGGATGCATAAAGCATTTGAAGAGTGTCTTGGTTAGTAAACGCACAAAGTATTATTAATTAAAATTCACTGTCATTTATACAACTAAGATATACAAGGCTTCAGAAAAAGATAATTGGAATAATTTCGTAAAACAAAGCAACCAAGATACCTTTCTGTTTCAGAGAAATTTTATGGATTATCATAGCCATATATTTCATGATTATTCTTTGATGGTTTATAAAAAGAATAAATTAGTGGGCTTACTTCCGGCGAATTTAGTCGACTCAACATTGTATTCGCATCAAGGGCTTAGCTATGGAAGTTTAATATATTCAAAAACATTAAAGACCACAGAATTTATTCAAATTTGGAGAAGTGTTTTGGAATTTTTGAACACGGAAGAAATTCAAAATATTCAAATTAAAGAATTACCAAATTTCTATTTGTATAATCAAAGCAACAATCCATTGGCTTATATGCTGTTTAAATCTAAAGCGGAATTGTTGCGTACCGATTTACATTCGGTTGTGGATATGAAATATAAAGCCTATTCAAACAGTAGAAAAGAAGGTGTGAAAAGAGCAGTCAGAGCTAATTTAAAAGTTGAGGAATCTCATTCTCTCGAGGGATTTTGGGAGTTGATTTTAACTCCTAATTTAGAATCGAAACACGGTGTGAAGCCGGTTCATTCCTTAAAAGAAATAACACTTTTAAAGTCGAGATTCAATACTAATATTAGGCAGTTTAATGTATATAAGGACAATAAAATTGTTGCTGGAACAACTATTTTTGAAACTGAAAATATTGCACATTGTCAGTATATCTCAGGTAATTCTGAAAAAAACGAACTAGGAAGTTTAGATTTCTTATTTCATCATCTTATCGAAAATGTATTTAATGAAAAAATATATTTCGATTTTGGTACTTCAAATATTAATGAAGGGCAACATATAAATGAAGGCTTATTATTTTGGAAGGAAGGTTTTGGCGCACGCTCAATGCCTCAAGGCTTTTACAATATAGCTACCGAGAATTATAACTTATTAGAAGATGTTTTGATATGATTAAGTTTTTAGATATACATAAAATAAATCATCGCTTTAGGGAGGAGTTTCAAGTAGCTTTTAGTAAGTCTTTAGATAATTCTCACTTTATTTTAGGGGCTAATGTCTCAAAATTTGAAAAAGAATTTTCATATTATTGTGGTACAAAGCACTGTATTGGTACAGCTAATGGCTTAGATGCATTAACGTTAATTCTCAAAGGCTATATTCAACTTGGAAAATTAAAAAAAGGAGATCAAGTAATTGTTCCTGCAAATACGTTTATCGCTACAATTTTATCAATATTACATGCGGATTTAGAGCCGGTCTTAGTAGAGCCTCATCCAGATACTTATACAATTTCCAGTGATTCCGATAAATCAATATATGCCAATGCGAAGGCATTAATAATGGTTCATTTGTACGGACAATTAGCAGACGTTGAAAGTCTCCAACAATTAGCAAAAGATTATAAATTACTTTTAATAGAAGATGCCGCTCAAGCTCATGGAGCCTCTTCTAGTTTTGGTATGGCAGGAAATTTAGGTCATGCCGCTGCATTTAGTTTTTATCCGAGTAAAAATTTAGGAGCCTTAGGCGATGGTGGTGCTGTCACTACAAATGATTCTGAATTAGACAGAAACATTCGCTTATTACGAAATTATGGGAGTGAAGTAAAGTATACTAACGAAATTATTGGCGTAAATAGTCGTTTAGATGATATGCAGGCAGCGTTTCTTAGTATTAAGCTAAAACGATTAGATGAAGATAATGAACGAAGGAGAAATATTGCCAAATTGTATTTAAATGAAATCCGTAATTCTAAAATAAAGTTACCTTTCTACGATGGTTCTAAAAATCATGTTTTTTATGCTTTTGTCGTAGAAGTTGATAATAGAGAAAAATTCACTAATTTTCTAAATGAAAATCAGATAGAATGGTTGATTCATTACCCAATTCCACCACATCGTCAAGAAGCATTAAAAACGTTTGCTCATTTACAACTTCCTATAACAGAGAAAATTCATAATAGGATTATAAGTTTACCAATGAGTCCGTTGCTAAAGGATGAAGAGGTGCAGACCTTGATAAGAGTGCTAAATGCCTACTAATTGAAAAAATTTATCCGATATATAAATAATGAAGTGTTAGTTAAGTCTGCAAATCTTAATACGGCTAATATTAGTCTAAAGATTCTTGCTGGTATTTTAATTTCAAAATTTATTGCCGTTTATATTGGTCCACATGGCATGGCGCTAATTGGTAACTTAAGAAATTTTTTAAGTGTTATTCAATCCTTTGCTATTTCTGGACTTTATAAAGGCTTAGTAAACTCAATTAATGAATTTAAAGATGACTTAATAAAATTAACCAAATTAATTTCTACCGTTTTCTATTTCGGATTCTTTTCTACCATTCTGCTATCACTTTTGTGCTATTATAATGCGGATACAATTAATGAATTTCTTTTCACTTCAAATTATAACTATACCTATGTCATTGAGACCTTAGCTATGGTTTTACCATTTTATGTCTTAAATATGTTTGTGTTTTCCATAATCAATGGATTTGCTAAATATAAACTATTACTCATTATAAATATATTAGGGCAGATTCTAGGACTATTAGTAACTTTAATCTTAATCTATCAAGAAAATATTAATGGCGCTTTAATGTCTATAGTAATAACACCAGCCCTAAATGTATTGATAACTTTTGTTGGGATTGCCTTTAGAAAAAGTTATGTCTCGGCGATAAGGATAAGTAAAATAAATTTATCTGTACTAAATAAATTAAAACCGGAGATGATTATCGCCTTAGTAGGAGCCATTGCCATCCCAATAGTAATGATTCTAATTAGGAATTATATAATTTCTGAAATTGGCATAAAAGCAGCGGGTTATTGGACAGCAATGACAAGAGTGTCCGATTATTATCTCATGTTTTTTAATTCGTTAATGGCTCTATATATTTTACCGCGATTTTCTGAAATAAATTCTAAAATTGAGTTTAGAAAAGAGGTGTTTGGTTTCTATAAAACCATTATGCCAGTGTTTTTAGTAATACTTCTGCTCATTTTTTTAAGCAGATCATTACTAATCAATTTATTGTTTACAGAAGAATTTAGGCCGGTAGAAGACTTATTTGGATATCAAATATTAGGAGATATTATGCGTGTTCTATCTATGGTAATCGCATATCAATTTCTTGCTAAGAAGATGTTTGCACACTTTGTGATTTTATCAGTGTTCTTATTCGTTATGATGTATTTTTCCAGCATTTATCTCATCGATGAGTTTGGTGTAAAAGGTGCTGTAATGGGACATTTTATGAGTTACTTAATGTACTTTGGTATAATTGTGCTGACATTTAGCAGTTCTTTATTTGGCGTACTCAATGAAGATAAGATTGATTAGTAATAAACTGTAATTGTGAAAATCCCAAAATTCCTTTCTAATAATATAGTTTTAAAAATCACCTCGTTAAATGCTGTCGTGATTACCATCAGGTTGGTGCTTTCGGCATTTGTTCAGCGTTTATTAGCAGTCACTGTAGGCGAAGCGGGTTATGCCAGTATAGGACAGATAAGAAACTTACTAGCCATGCTAACAGCGACTTCCACCTTAGGAACTTTTAGCGGCCTAGTAAAATATGTAGCTGAGTTTAAACAAGATCAATCAGAGCTTACTAAAATCTTTTCAACGGTATCATGTTTTTTACTTATGGGGTCCATTGGTTCCGCTGCCGTATTGTTTTTTGGGGCTACTTTTTTATCCGATTATCTTTTTAATTCACAAGACTATATCTATTTATTTCAGCTCTTGGCTGTAATTGTCCCTTTTATAGGAATTGGACGTGTTGTAAATGCAGTAGTTAGCGGATTATCTGATTATAAAAAGTACGCTAAAATTGAATTGATCAGCTACTTATTAGCAACTATAGCTCTTGTTATTGGGCTTTATATATCTGACTTAACCGGCATTCTTATTGCCATTTCTATTGCCCCAGTAATTCAGTTAATTGTATTAGCTGTTGTGTTTGGAAAAACCTTACAAAAGTATGTGCACTTTAAGACGTTGAAACTAAGACTAGTATACAAAAATAAATTACTAGCATTCACTTTAATGTCTTTTGTTTCAACCTTTTTGTTGAATTATGTAGAACTGGATATTAGAACTATGGTTGCTGAAAAGATAAATGTAAATGAAGCAGGGTATTGGACGGCTGTTACATTTATTTCTAAAAACTATATGGTATTTGCAACAGGTTTATTCACCTTATACGTGTTGCCTAAATTTGCAAGCATAAACGGTAAGGTCGAATTTAAGAGCGAAGTCATAAATATCTATAAAACGATACTTCCCATTTTCGCATTAGGAATGCTTATCGTATATCTGTTGCGCGATTATATCATAAAATTTATTTTTCCAGATTTTATAGGTATGGAACCATTATTTAAATGGCAATTAATGGGCGATTTTGTAAGGCTTAGTTCTTTAGTATTGGCCCATCAGTTCTTAGCAAAGCGCTTGGTGAAAAGTTTTATATTTACTGAAATCATTTCGCTGGGTTTATTTTTTGGGTTAACTCAATTGTTTATTCCTTATTTCGGAACAGAAGGGGTAGTTATAGCCCATTTGGTTAGGTACATCCTCTATTTCGTGATTGTGGTTGTTGTGATAAAAGCCTATTTTAATAAAGCGAGTACAGCCTAATAGATTAGTTCTTTGTTAAATGATACGCCTTGAGAAAACAATCCTTCTGTTGAATTTGAGGAGACTTTAGATAATGAAAAATAACCGCTATAATTATATGCTCGCATCTTAAATAGCGGTTGGATTATCAATCTCTTTTCTCCAAATGTCCAAATACATTTTCGCACAATTTATATGATTGTGATGGGCTTCTACAAATTGTCTAGCATTGGCGGAGATTTCAGTGATCTTTTCAGGATTTAGAATTAACCACTCTATTTTTTTTGCAATTTTTTCGGCATCAGGTAAAGCGTTAATGGCGATTGAATCTTCTTTAACCTTGTAGTGCTCTAACCATTCTTGTTCCGCTCCTGTGAAAACTACTTTTCCTTTGGCCATCGCTTCTAAAGCATTAAAACCTTGGTCATAAGCATAAACTTGATCTAATAGAATATGAGCTTTGTCAAAACTTATAATATAGTCTTTGTATGGTAGGTTTTTAGCAATAATAATTTCGATTTTTGAAGGGTATTTTTTAGAAACAAGCTCTAATGCGGTCTTAAAAATATCATTTCCTTTCTTGTAGTAGTTGTAGGTGTTAATTCCATGAAAAATTATGATCTTATCTCCGATAACAGGTGTTTTGTAGGTTAGATTACTAAGGTCGATGGCATGTGGAATTAGTCCTAAGTATTTTGGATGATTAATCAAAGGGATATGGTAATCTAAATCGTTAGAAATTACCCCTCTGATATGATTAAATATATGCTTGTGTAAAGCTAAATGAGCATCAGTCAAATAGCTTAGTGCTGGAGAAAAATCCTTCTGTGACCCCTTATTTTCGAAGTAAGGGGTTAATATGGAATATCTGAATTTTTTATCAAAAGCATAAGAAACACTTGGGTAGTCTAAACCTGCTGAAAGTAAAAACACACTTTTGTTCCAATCTTTAAGCCAATTAAAAATTATAAGTTGGTGTTTTCTATCAAAATCAAAGGGAGCTTCATTAATGAACTGAACAATGTCATGGTTAGATAGTAATTCTTTTTTTGACTTTATTTGCCGCTTTATAGAGACTGCAGAGAGGTCTATTCCTGTTAAATTTTTAACTAATATCCTGAATTTCTTTCTCAAAAAAGAGCGATAAGGATCAATGATATCGATATCAACATCTACTTTTTTAAATCCATCTCTATTGCTCACAAGAATAGCGTCATGCCCTAAAGTTTTAAGCCCATGCTTTATATTCCATTGCGCTCTATTATATTCACCAAAGAGTAAAACTTTCATTTATTGATGTTTCATTTAATATCTTTATCCACTAATTAATCAAGATGCAAAGTAATCATAAAAAAAGAATATGTATTGTATCGCGCTCACTTAGTGAAGGAGGTGCTGATAGGGTGGCAGCTATGCAATCTATTTTTTTGACAAATTTGGGTTATGAGGTTTTCATAATGACCATTCTTAACAGTATAAAATATCCATACAAAGGTGAATTATTCAATTTGGGCGTAATTAAAGAGCAGAATGATTCCGTTTTTGGTCGTTTTAACCGCTTGTTGTTATTCAAGAGGTTTTTAGTAGAAAACAAGGTTGATGTTGTTATTGATCATCGGGTGCGTTGTAAACCATTTTCAGAATATATTATATCAGGATTAATTTATCCAAAAGATACCATCTATATCGTACATAACTTCACCATAAAACGTTATTTTCCACCTATCCAGTGGTTGACAAAGCGTTTGTATAGGAAAGCAAAAAAGATTGTGACAGTTTCTAAAGGCATCGAAAAAGTGGTGCAACGAACCTATAATTTCAATAATTTACAAACAATTTATAATCCCATAGATTTTGAGTATATAAATAGATTGAAGGCACAAGAAATTGATGTTACATGTCCTTTTATCTTTTGGTATGGGCGTTTTGAAGAAGCACAAAAGAATGTGTCATTACTAGTAGATGCCTATTCGAAATCTGATCTTTCAGCCCAAGGGATTAAGCTTATCCTTATGGGAAATGGAAAGGATAAAACCAAAATAGCGAATAAGATTACAGATTTAAATTTAAAGAATTCAATAGAGATATTACCATTTTCAGATAATCCTTTCGCTTATATTAATAAATCAAAATTTACCGTGTTGTCAAGTAATCATGAGGGATTCCCAATGACGGTTTTAGAATCTTTGGCCTGTGGAATACCTGTGGTTAGTGTAGCATATCAAAACTATGAAGATGGCGTGATCATAAATGAAAGTAATGGGTTATTGGTAGAAAATCATAATCCACTAATGTTAGCAAAAGCACTCAATCGTTTTATTGTTGACGAAAAATTATATCTTCGCTGTAAAGCGAATGCTAAAAACAGTGTTGAAACCCTTTCTGTTCAAAATATCTCAAAGCAATGGAAAACTTTAATAGAAAGTTAATGAATACAACAATAGATGACATTTCTATAATAGAAATTCCACGAGTACATGATGAACGCGGACTTTTGGCCGTTATTGAGAAAACAACAATTCCTTTTAAAATTGAACGCGTCTATTATTTGTACGACGTACCATCGGATGCATTTAGAGGTGGGCATGCACACAAGGAACTCTATCAACTTATCATTCCGCTTTCAGGTAGTTTTGATGTGTTGCTTAAAGATGGAGAAAATAGTAAAACTATTAACCTGAATAAGCCACATAAAGGGTTGTTAGTTGTGCCTGGGATTTGGCGAGAAATTGATAATTTTTCTTCCGGTTGTGTCTGCTTGGTATTAGCGTCTTCAGAGTATGACGAATTGGATTATATTCGTGACTTTAATGACTTCCTAAGCTTTAAAGAGTTTTAAATACAAAGTATTATTAATAAGGAAAGGTCTTATTTTGTTCAGTAACCTTAATACCCATGCTGGTAATTTAAGCAATGCCTTCTGTTTGAAATTTAGATTTTTAAAATTTAGGGTTTTAAGAGTTGCTTTATAAATATTTGTTTCTCCATTTATTTTGGTGCGCAATGCTAATCCGTAACGTTTAAGATCTAAATAATGTTTTAAACTAGCGTTATTTATTTCTAAAGATTGGTACGAACTTAATAGTGCAAAACGCACATCATTAATTTCACTTTTAGATAAACTGTCAGTTATCGACTTATTATAGCGCATCGTTATTCTTGGATTAAAAACAATCGCTTGAGATAGTGCTATTCTTATCCACAAATCTAAATCTTGCCCAGTAGAATAGATGCTGTTAAACATTCCCGATGCTAAGAATTTTTCTCTCTGAATAGCCGCTGCGGAAGTCCAGATTACGGTGTCTTTTAAACTAGCTTTAAAAAAATCATCAATGATACAGGGGTGGTCAGAATATTTAAAGTTGAATCGAGCAGGCTTTATATAATCATTATTATAATTAATCTCATAATTATTACCGTAAAGACCAGCATCTGGAAAGCACTCAATACTTTCTTTAAGAGCTTGTAAATGGTTAGGCTTCCAAAGGTCATCCGCATCTAAAAACGCTAGAAAAATACCTTTTGCCCATTTCGAAGCCTGATTTCTGGCCTCGCTAACCCCTGAGTTTTTCTGATGAAATAGATTTATTTTTTCTGATTCAAAACCTTCAACGATTGCGGCACTTTTATCTGTAGAGCCGTCGTTTACAATTATAATTTCATAATCGTTAAAGTTTTGATTTAAGACACTGTTCAGACAATCAGAAATATAATCAGCTTTATTGTATAATGGAATTATGACAGAAAAAAACGGCATATTATTGATGTGTTATAAGGTGATTAGCAATTTTTTTGGAAGCTCTTAATTCTTTGTCTGAAATAGAACCCTCTAATAAGACCTCATTAAATAAAATGCTTTTAAAAGTGTCTATCTCTGCTTTCTTTGTTTTATAATGAATAGCACCCTGTAGTAACGACTTTAATTGGTCTTTGTCATGTAATTTCAAACACACACGTTCATTGTCGTAAAAGGCGTTCCCCAATACCACTACGGTTTTATATTTTAAAATGGCTTCTATGCCCACGGTTGAATTATTTACAACAATAACCTCCGCTGAATCTAATGCTTGGTCTAAGGGTGTGAAATTGTCTATAAGGATATTGTTCTCTATAATATACTTATATAAAGACTCGTCATATTTGTTTATATAAAGCGGGTGCTCTCTAACCACTAGCTGTTTTCCTTCAGGTAAATTTGAGTAAATGTTTGATACTATTTCAGTATGTGTTTTAAAATTTGGACTATGATAAATCATGTTCACATCCCGGGGGACTTGAAGTGCCAACAATATATGTGAATAATGATTACCTGCTGGGTTATTCTTGAGCTTTTCTGTCTTATTTATCGGATTATGGATTACATCCGTATACTTTAAATCTGGTGGATATAATGGTGAATTTTCTAATAGTGCAGCTGTCAGAAAATCCAATCCGCGATAAATTGGTGAGCGGTTGTATTTGGTGGAATTCGGGTTTAGAAGGGGCTCATAATTCGGCTGTGACTTGTCAATCAATTTAGTACTATAATTCCTTCTAATACTTAAATTGGCATTAACTCCTTCTTGGTCAAAAAATGTAGTATTGAAAGGTCCTTGTTCAATATAATAAGTTGTTACCTCATACTTAGCTGCAATGGCAACTGCAATTTCCACGCAAAGTCGAGAATCTCCCAATGTCAACAAATAATTGGGCTGTTCTTTTTTGAATATCTTATCGAAAATATCAATATAAGCTAGAGCTTGTAATTGTAGCGAGTCTTTTGGTATTTCTGTACTTAATGCGGTATGAAATTTTATATACTCCCAATATGGAATCCCTTTAAATGATTCGGTATTCTGAATGATGTCTTTATAGAATTGTTTTTTGTACTGAACTAATAGCCATGCTCTCATGGGTATCCAACTGCTAAATTGTAGTCGGCACAGTGTATATATAAATCCGCTAAGATGTATACTATGGATTTTGAAGTTTAAGCTTGAGACATGTGAGGCCTTCAGCTGTTTTTTAATGTCAAGAAAAAATCTTGAGAACTTATCGTAATAACCAATACATATTACAGTCATATTTTAATGTATACGTCGGAGGTTAGACTTAAGTTTTCATTAGTTTTCTCTCAAAAATAGAGATTCAGTTAGGTTATGAATTAATAGTACAACTAAACTAATTTTTTCTTTGCACCACTTCAAACACCTTATTCTCGTCGCACTTTAAAGTTTTACTCGGATATTTTAAAAGTAAGGCATAGTCATGTGTAGCCATTAAAATGGTATTGCCGTTCTTATTTATGTCTTGTAACACTTCCATGACTTCAATACTCGTTTGTGGATCTAAGTTTCCGGTAGGCTCATCGGCTAAAATAAGCTCAGGATCATTTAATAAAGCTCGAGCAATAGCGATACGCTGCTGTTCACCACCAGAAAGTTCATGAGGATATTTAAATCCTTTAGTTTTCATTCCAACTTTATCTAAAACGGCATCAATTCTATCTTTAATACGTTCTTTTTCTTTCCAACCGGTTGCTTTTAAAACGAATTCTAAATTCCCGTTAATCGTGCGATCTGGTAACAGTTTAAAATCTTGAAAAACAATGCCAAGCTTACGTCTTAAAAATGGAATATCTTTTTCCTTCATGGTTCTTAAGTTGAAATCAACTATAGAACCTTCGCCTTCCGTTAATTCTAAATCGCCATAAAGTGTTTTCATAAAACTACTTTTTCCACTTCCTGTTTTACCAATAAGATAGACAAAGTCGCCTTTTTTCATTTCGAAATTCACCTTAGAAAGCACCATGCTTTCACCTTGATATATTGTAGCATCTTTAAGCTCTAAAACCGTTTCGGACATATTTTTACTTATAATTAAGATATGTGTAAAAGTATTGTTTAAAATTCCAAATGCCAAATTCTAAATCTATATTGGCATAGTAGTTGAAATAATGTAATTATGAAAAATTTTGTCAGTCTTTTAATTATACTTTTTTCTGCTCTGTCATTTGCGCAAAAAGAGTTTCATGTCTTTCCTAGTGATGGTAATAACATCGTAGGATCGCCAAATGGCGATGGTAGTATAAACAATCCATGGGATTTACAAACGGCATTACAACAATCTTCAAAACGTGTAAATGGTGGAGATATTATTTGGATTCACGAAGGGATTTACAATGGGAGATTTAAAAGTGTATTGAAATCTACAAATTCAGATTTCATTACAGTTTCAGCTTATAAGCAAGATAGGGTGGTTTTAAATGGTAACGTTGGCTCCAAAGGTGGAGCGGTGTTAGACGTTAATAGTACGAATGTTATTTTTCGAAATTTCGAAGTCACCTTTTTAGGTGAGTATTCACGGTTGTACTCAGATGAAAATTACTATACCGCTTCAGGAATTAACCATAGAGCAGGAGAGTGTAAATTTCAGAATTTAATCATATACAACATTCCAGGGTTGGGATTTGGTTCATGGAAATTGACAGGAGGTTCAGTTATTGAGGATTGTATTATTTATAACAATGGTACAATGGAAGAACCGAGAGGATCTGGAGAGGGAATGTACGTGCAAAACAAATCTGATGATCTTAGAATAATTAGAAACAATATAATTTTTAATAATTACTATAAGGGCATCGAAGTGTGGTCGGCATCAGCTGGACACGATTATGAGTTTGTTAAAAACGTAGAGCTTTCTGATAATATTTTATTCAATAATGGAATGCCATCAGGTACTCTTAGAGATAATGTCATCATAGCAACTAACGATACAAAAGGAATCAATAAAGCAAGAGATATTCAAGTTAAAAATAATGTCTTTTATCACAACATAGATTTTAGTGATTCTAAAAATTATGGCTACGGGACAGCGTTGGCAATTGGTTTTAAAGCTAGGGCGTTGGTAGAAAATATTACCATAACAGATAATATTCTGTTGGGTAGAAATAATCCACTAAATCTTATGCACTTTAAATCCTTGACATTTAAAAACAACAAAGTGTATGGAAGCTATGTGAATTTTGATAAATCGTCATTGCCAGCATTAAATTCGGGTTTGTTAGATTTTGATAATAATGAATACTACACGAGGAAAAATTCAGGATTTAGAATCGTAAAATATAAAGACTATAATCTTCAAGATTGGCAACAAACCTTTGGGGTTGACAAGAACAGTTCTATGAAAAGATTCAAGGATTTTGAAATCAATCCTGTGTTGAAAGTCACGCCGTTACATACAAATTCAAGTCACTTTAATGTGGCGCTTATAGATAAAAATGGAAATGATGTAGAGGTTGATTTCAGTGCATTTCACATTAAGGAAGGAACACCCTATAAAATCTATGATATCGAAAACAGAAAGGAAATCCTTAAAGCAGGTCGTCTATTGAAAGGTGGTAAAATTAAGTTTCCTCTCAACTCAAAGGCGTTTGAAAAGCCCTTGCATAATACTGTGGCCACTAAGTCGGCTAACAATTTTGGCGTGTTTAGAATTGAGTTTGAAGCGCTTGAAAAGAAAAGTGCTCTAGAACGCTTTTTCGATTGGCTATTTTAGAAGTAAATTCCTTTCAAGCAACCATAACATTTAATAACTCCGTGTATAATTATAAACATTTTCTATCGTTATAGATTTTGTATTGGATTATATTTGACACTAAATAAAATATTTAACAAATGATGTTTCTTAAAAGACCGTTTCTCATCGTTTTTCTTCTGATTTCTTCATTTGGTATGGCACAGAAATCTGCGATTTATACCAATGATTTACAAGACTATCAGAAAGCATTAACTTTATATAATAATAAGCAGTATAAAGCCGCTCAGTCTTTGTTCAATGATATTAAATCAGAGACTAAGGATGTGACTATACAATCTGATTGTGCTTTTTACATCGCAAACTGTGCTGTACGTTTAAATCAGAAAAATGCAGACGATTTAATTACAAGTTTTGTTGAAGAATACCCAACAAGCACGAAACGTAATACGGCGTTTTTAGATGTCGCAGATTATTATTTCAACAATGGAAAATATGCTTATGCTCGTAAGTGGTATGACAGAGTAGATGAAAGAAGTATTGCTGGTAGTGAGAAGGATCGTTTCAATTTCAATTATGGTTATTCATTATATTCTACTAAAGATGAAAAGAAAGCGTCTAAATACCTTAACCGTGTAGTTAATTCAAAAGAATACGGGTCGCAAGCCAAATACTATATAGGTTTTATGGCTTATGAAGGTGATGACTACGATAGAGCAAATGAGTATTTTGAACAAGTTAGCGATAACGAAAAGTATCAAGAAAAGCTGTCTTACTACCAAGCCGATTTAAATTTTAAATTAGGAAAATTTGAAAAAGCTATCGAATTAGCAGAAGCACAATTACCTAAAAGTACGGCCGCTGAAAAATCGGAATTGTCAAAAATTATAGGTGAAAGTTATTTCAATCTTCAACAATATGATAAAGCAATTCCATATTTAAAAGAATACAAAGGCAAAAAACGAAAATGGAATAATACCGATTACTACCAACTGGGTTATGCCTATTACAAGCAGAATGATTTTGAAAAGGCTATTTCTGAATTTAATAAGATTATAGACGGTAAAAATGCTGTGGCTCAAAATGCGTACTATCACTTAGGAGAGAGTTACATCAATTTAGATAAAAAATCAGAAGCCTTGAATGCGTTTAGAAACGCTTCAGAAATGGAATTTGATGCCAAAATTCAAGAAGATGCATGGTTGAATTATGCCAAAATCAGTTACGATATAGGAAACCCTTACCAATCGGTTCCACAGGTGCTTACTAGTTATTTAAATAAATATCCTTCAACCGCGTATAAGGAAGAAATTGAAACCTTGTTGATTGATTCTTATATCACTTCAAAAAACTATAAAGAGGCTTTAGAACTTTTAAAAGGAAAGAATAGTTTCGAGAATAAGGTCGCTTATCAAAAGGTTGCTTTTTTTAGAGCTGTAGAATTGTATAATGAAAACAAATACAATGAAGCCTTAGCCTTATTCAAAGGATCGCTTAAAGAACCAAGAGACCCACGTTTTGTGGCAAAAGCAACATTTTGGAAAGCTGAAACAGAATACAATCTTTCTAATTATAACGACGCCTTAATTGGTTTCAAACAATTTTCTGGATTAAGTGAGTCTTCTGATTTATTAGAAAATGAAAATCTTAATTACAATTTAGCCTATACCTATTTTAAGTTAAAGGATTACGATAATGCTTCAACCTATTTTGAAAAATTCATAAAAAATAAGTCTAACGACCGATTACGTCAGAATGATGCCTATTTAAGATTAGCAGATGGCTATTTTGTGTCTAGCAAGTATAATGACGCTATTGATGCTTATCAAAAAGCAATTCAAATCAACGAAATTGAAACGGATTATGCCGCTTTTCAAAAGGCAATG
Organism: Winogradskyella epiphytica; assembly: GCF_003217215.1. GTDB lineage: Bacteria > Bacteroidota > Bacteroidia > Flavobacteriales > Flavobacteriaceae > Winogradskyella > Winogradskyella epiphytica. The sequence goes on along the minus strand of NZ_QJTD01000007.1, from coordinate 89,810 downwards.
AGCCAAGGCTATTTAGGAAAGTCTTCAGCTAAGATTTCAGAATTAAATTCATTTATAAACACTTACCCAAGGTCGGCTTTACGTGACGATGCTATGTATGAGTTGGCAAATTCATATGTAAAATCTAATGAAACAGATAAGGCCATGCAGATGTATGATCGTTTAAATTCGGAATACCAAAGAAGTGCTTTTACTTCTAAAGCCTTATTACGTCAGGGCTTAGTGTATTATAATGCAAACGATAACGAACGAGCACTTAATAAATTTAAAAAGGTAGCAAGTGATTTCCCTGGTTCTGGAGAAGCGGTTCAAGCAGTTTCAACAGCGCGTTTAATTTATATCGATCTAGGACGAGTAGATGAATATGCACGTTGGGTAAGAACATTAGATTATGTTGAAGTTAGTGATGTCGATTTAGATAACACCACTTATCTCGCTGCAGAAAAGCCGTATTTAGATGGAGAAACCGATAAGGCGATTCGTCAGTTTAATAATTATTTAAATAAATTCCCAAAGGGTCTTCATAATCTGAAAGCGCATTTTTACCTCGCGCAATTGTATTATCAAAAAGATTTATTTGATAATGCGCAACCTCATTACAAAGCAGTTGCTACAGTTTCTAAGAGTGAATATACAGAGCAAGCTATTGTGAAACTTTCTGAAATTTATTTAAGTAAATCGGATTGGGACAGCGCAGTGCCTATTCTTAAACGATTAGAGGCTGAGGCTGATTACCCGCAGAATGTCGTATACGCACAGTCTAATTTAATGAATGCTTATTACCAAACAGAAGATTATTCTAAAGCGGAATCCTATGCGGAAAAAGTACTGAGCAATTCGAAATTGGATAATAAAGTAAAGAGCGATGCGAAGTTAATTATTGCACGTTCAGCCTTTAAAACAGGAAACGAGGCAAAGGCAAAGACGGCCTACGCCGAAGTTGAGAAATTAGCGACTGGAAGTGTAGCGGCAGAAGCTCTATATTATAATGGTTATTTCAAACATAAAGAAGCAAACTACGAAGCGTCTAATGTTACGATTCAAAAATTGGCGAAGGATTATGGTAGCTATAAATATTATAGTGCAAAAGGCTTAGTTATAATGGCTAAGAACTTTTACGCTTTAGGGGATGCTTTCCAAGCGACTTATATTTTGGAAAGTGTTATTAGCAATTTCCCTGATTTCAAGGATGTTGTAAAAGAAGCTAAAGAAGAATTAAATAAAATAAAAACCGAAGAAGCGAAAACGAATTCATCAATTGAAACGGATGATAATTAATTTCTTTTTAGCCACTGAGCAAAATTATAGTGATAAAAGAAAGAAACAATCATCAACCATTTTTCAATCAAATTAATACACATGAAAATTAAATATATAGTATTATCGATGTTTACTTTGGGTATGGCTTTCTCATATGCCCAGGAACGTACCAAAGACACACTTGCAGATCAAACTGTTAATGTTATTAAACCTTATACACCTACAATTTCAGATGCATTTAAGATTAAAGATAATCCGCAATTAAGCGATTCAAATGCGGTCAAAAAAAAGGAGATAAAATATAATATTTTTTCTATTCCAGTGGCCTCTACATTTACACCAGCTAAAGGTAAGGCAGCTACTGTAGATAAAGCAAAGGCGGTAAAGTTGTACGATAATTACGCGTCTTTAGGTGTTGGTACTTACACTTCTATTTTAGGGGAAGTTTATCTCAATCATGAGTTGAGTAGAGATGAAAATATTGGAGGCTATTTTAGTCATCATTCATCCCAAGGTGGTATAGACGATCTTTTATTAGATGATAATTTTTCTAAGACCAAACTAAACGCGCACTTTACTCAGAACCTTAGAGATTTTTCTTGGAAAGTTGATGGTGGAGCTGATTTACAAACTTATAATTGGTACGGTTTACCACAAGAATTCTTTGGACAAGCTGAAGCGGATGTCATTGACCCAAAACACAGCTACACGAGTTTTAATTTAGGTGGAAACATTAGGTTCGACGATGCTATTGTGAAAGATGCTAGTTTAAGATTTAGAAACTTTAGTGACGATAGAGGTTCAGCCGAAAACCGTTTAGCCGCCAACTCTAATTTTCAAGTTACAATTCAAGATGCCGATATAGAAGCTGAGGTTTTTATCGATTATTTAGGAGGAAGCTTTGATACTGATTACAATAATAATCAGGCTATTGATTATGGAAATATTATGTTTGGCGTGGCGCCTTCATATCAATTAAACCAAGATGATCTATCAATTAACTTAGGAATAAGATTGACCTATTTAAATGATACTGAATTTAGTAAAAGTAAATTCTACATCCATCCTAATATTGATGCGTCATACCGTTTAGTCGATGAAATTTTAATCGCTTATGCTGGATTGACAGGTGAGGTTATTCAGAACAACTATTACGATTTTACAAAGATTAACTCATTTGTGTCGCCTACACTATTTGTCACTCCAACGGACCAACAATTCAAGGGGTTTGTAGGATTAAAAGGAAAGTTAACTAATACTATTAGTTATAACTTAAATGGAAATTACATGTCGGAAGCTAATAAAGCAATGTATAAATCAAATGAAGCATTAGCAACCACAACAGAAGATTATCAATATGGAAACTCATTTGGCGTCGTTTACGATGATGTAACCACTTTTTCTGTGGCAGGAGAGTTAAATGTAGATTTTAATAGAAACTTTACTTTAGGTATAAAAGGTGAATATTTTGCCTATGATACAGATCATGAAAGTCAAGCATGGAACCTACCAGAACTTGAAGCCTCTGTTTTTGTGGATTATCAAATTTCGGAACAATGGTTTGCAGGAGCGAGTGCGTATTTTGTTGGAGAACGTAAAGATGAAAGAGTCGTTCACGACTTATTTGCGCCATCGAATATTTCTACTGTAACCTTAGATAGTTATTTTGATGTGAATGCACATGTAGGTTACAAAATAAATGATCAGTTGTCAGTTTTTGCTAAGGCGAATAATATTGCAAGTCAGAATTATGACAGATGGATAAATTTCCCAGTACAAGGCATACAAGTGTTAGCTGGAGCTACTTATCAATTTGATTTCTAGAAAATTCATCTTATCTAATTTTAAATTAGAGTGTTTTAGATAAAATTGAAAAACTTTAAAAGCGTCCCATTTGGGACGCTTTTCTTATTTTTACGAAGAAATTAACCAATTCCAAGGACTCCATCGTGAGTCGTAGAGTGAATAAATGTCAAGCCAGCCATGATAAAAAGACTACTATCAATTCTATTATTAATTACAATTTTTTCTTGTCAGAATGAAAAACAGAATGCCGATCTAATAGTTAGAAATGCTAACATTTATACGGTTAATGATAATTTTAATAAGGCAGAAGCTTTTGCTGTAAAAGATGGGAAAATAATTGCCATTGGAACCACTTCCGAAATCGAAAAACAATATCAAACTGCTGAGTCCATCGAAGTAGAAGGTAAAACAATTGTTCCAGGATTTATAGACGCCCATTGTCACTTTTTAGGATTAGGATTCAACCAGCAAGCGGTAGATTTAGTCGGCACAAAGAGTTTTGATGAGATGATTAAACGTGTTTTAGATTTTCAAAATGAAAAGAATAACGATTATATCATGGGGCGAGGTTGGGACCAAAATGCGTGGGGAGAAAAGAACTTTCCAAACAAAGCACTTTTAGATAAGTTGTATCCAAATACACCAGTGGCCTTACGACGTATTGATGGTCATGCCACATTATGTAACCAAGCTGCATTAGATTTAGGGAATGTTACTGTAAATAGTACAGTTGAAGGTGGAGAAGTGGAGGTTGTTAATGGCAAACTTACAGGTATCTTAATTGATAATGCCCAAAGTTTAGTCATGAACCGTTGGCCCAAGCCATCAAGGCAAGATCATGTAAATGCATTATTAGAAGCGCAGAGAATTTGCTTTAATTTAGGAATAACAACGGTTGATGACGCAGGCTTAAGTAAAAATGCCATCGAGATTATTGATAGTCTTCAAAATACGGGAGACTTAAAGATGAGAATTTACGCAATGGTATCACATTCTCAAGACAACTTAGATTATTATTTAAATAAAGGTGTCTATAAAACAGAGAGACTTAATGTGCGTTCATTTAAAGTTTATGGCGATGGCGCTTTAGGTTCTAGAGGAGCCATGTTGAAAGAACCATATTCAGACAAGCCTGGACATTTAGGACTATTAGTTACTGATTTAGAAACTATGAAAAAATCAGCCGAACGTATAGCGAATTCTGAATTCCAGATGAATACACATGCTATTGGAGATTCTGCTAATAGAGCGGTTCTAGAAATTTATAACAAAGTACTTAAAGGAAAAAACGATAGACGTTGGAGAGTAGAGCATGCACAAATTGTATCTCCGAAAGATTTTGAATTGTATAAAAATGTAATGCCATCTATTCAGCCAACCCACGCTACAAGTGATATGTATTGGGCAGAAGACCGCCTTGGAGAGGAACGAATTAAGGGCGCCTATGCTAATAAGCAATTATTAGAAGCTTATGGAAAAGTAGCTTTAGGAACTGATTTTCCTGTAGAACGTGTGAGTCCATTCTTAACCTTTTTTGCAGCAGTGTCACGACAAGATTTAGAGCAGTATCCTGAAGGAGGTTTTCAAATGGAAAATGCCTTGAGTAGAGAGGAAGCTTTAAAAGGAATGACTATTTGGGCAGCCTATTCCAATTTTGAAGAAGATGAAAAAGGTAGTATTGAAGTAGGAAAGTTTGCCGATTTCATCATTTTAGATAAAGATATAATGACGGTTGAAGCTAAAGAAATTCCTAATATTAAGGTGTTGAAGACTTTTGTAAATGGGGAGGTTCAATAAGTTCTAGTTACTGAGAGTTTTAGACGCTGAAAAACACAGGGAAGTATAATAAACTCTTTGCGAATCTCCGTGATTCTCTAGGTGAATCTGCGTAATAGTTTTTACTCAGAGAGGCACAGAGAATTAAACACAGAGATACACAGAGAAGTATCATAGAATCTCCACGAATCTCCGTGATCCTCTAATTGACTTTACGTTATAATTTTTTATTATTTCACAGAGAGGCACAGAGTTTTAGATGCTGAGAAACACAGGGAGTTATCATAAACCCTCTGCGAATCTCCGTGATTCTCTAGGCGACTCTGCGTAATAGTTTTTACTCAGAGAGGCACAGAGTTTTAGACGCTGAGAAACACAGGGAAGTATAATAAACCCTCTGCGAATCTCCGGGATTCTCTAGGTGACTCTGCGTAATAGTTTTTACTCAGAGAGGCACATAGAATTAAACGCAGAGATACACAGAGAAGTATCATAAAATCTCCACGAATCTCAGTGATTCTCTAGGTGCCTCTGCGTTATAGTTTTGTGATTATTTCTTAGTGAGTCTCAGTTGAACTCAGCGAAATTTTGTGTACGATTTATAAAGAAATCCGAGCCAAATAATCAAAATGTTCGCCATCTATAACTTTCTCACACTTCAGTCCTGCCGTTAAACAAGCCGTATTTAAAGTGTCGAAATCAAGATACAACCACTTCATTGGTGTTTCTTCTTTACCTTTATAAGACAAGAAATAATCCAATTCACCAGGGTAGCTTTGATTAAGGTCTAACCACATGCCACCATCTTCATCTTCATACATATATGAGATATCAGAAGAATCAATTAATACCTGTCCATTCGGATTTAATAAAGACTTCAGGTGTTTTAGATATTTTGATACTTGAGATAATTCTTGAAAAATTCCCGTGCCATTCATCAATAATAGAATCGTATCAAAGGATTCAGTTTCTTCTAAAAGAGGTTTCAATTCAGCCTGTAAAACGCCACGTTCTTTAGCAACTTGTATAGCTCCTTCAGAATAGTCTATAGCTTTTACTTTAAGGCCTTTGTCTTGTAACCATAAGGAATGACTTCCTGAGCCACAACCAACATCCAAAACTTTTCCTTTTGCTAGCTGTAAAGCTTTTTGTTCTAGTTTTGGCATTTCAGAATAACCTCTAAATAAATAGGGAAGTGGTAGTTCATCTTCATCGGAAATGTTGGTGGAGGTGATAATATCTTCTGAATAATTTCCTGAATGATAATCTAATAACGCCTTTCCAAATAGGTCTTTTTTCATAAGTCTTCGTGAGTATGTCACCTGAATCGGAGTTGAATAGTCTTAGCGATAATTATTTTTAAGATTCTTCGTTTCTCTCTAAATGACAAGTTTAGTATTTTTACACTATGCAAGACCAAATCAATAATCTTCCTAAGCTTGCCAAAGATAAGCATAAGGAGAATAAAACCTTTTTTACCAAGTTAAAAAAGAAACCGCCAAAAAAGTTAGACTATCTTATGCAGGAGTTGCACGAAGAAGAATTTGAACGGACGGATTGTTTAAAATGCGCCAATTGTTGTAAAACTACGGGGCCTTTATTTACCGATAAAGACATTCAGCGGATTGCGAAATTCTTCAAAATGAAAGAAAAGCAATTCATTGACACCTATTTACGACTGGATGAAGAAAATGATTATGTTTTACAATCTGTACCTTGTACGTTTTTGGGTGAGGATAATTATTGTTCAATATATGATGTGAGACCAAAAGCTTGCAGAGAGTTTCCGCATACAGACCGGAAAAAGTTTCAGCAAATCTCAAATCTCACACTAAAAAATGTGGCCATTTGTCCGGCTGCCTATAATATTGTCGAAGAAATGAAAAAGAGAATACCTTTATAGTATTCAAAAAAAAGTTAATGTAAAATTGAAAAATAGATACCTATGAAAACCATTCTTTTAAAAATAGTATTGATTCTATTTTCCATTAATTTATCTAATGCTCAGGCTTGGATGACCAATTTAGAGATAGCTCAAAATTTAGCTTTAGCGCAGAATAAAATGGTTTTAATGGTTTGGGAAGATGCGACTTTATACGACTATCCTGTGTTAGTGGAAAATGATAAAGGTCAGACTCTTTTGGTAGAAAACTTGTTTACAGATGAAGCTATAAGTCCTTTAATTTGGGAAAACTTTGTTCCTGTTATTGTAAGTGAATATGCTTATGCCGATTTATATAATGCTATAAAAGACAATCGATCTCAGCAATATATAGACAAGTTTAATGATGATTCTATTAAAATAATGGATGTTAATGGGAATATTTTGAATGTATCAAGCCAGACTGTAGACTATCAAAATATCACTTCAATAATTTCAAAATACTCTTTAAATACAGAAATTTTAGCTGCTCAATTAGAAGGGTACAAAAAGGAAAAGAATTTTTATTCGGCTTATTATTTAGCGTCTAAGTATTTGGATGTCTCTCTGTATTTAAATGAAGAAACAAGAATTGAAATGGTTGGGTTTTCTAATATTTATTTAGAAGAAGCACGTCAGTTTATTGGCGATCGACCAAATGATGAGCAGCTGGCTTTAACTCAACGTGTAGAATTATTAAAGATTCAAGAAGACTTCATTTACAAACGCCCTAAAAGAGTGCTTCGACAATTAAAACGAATGGATGCTGAAAATTTTGAGACTATTAATTTGCCGGAGGTCGCATTCCTTTATTATACGGCATATCGTATTTTAAATGATAATACAAATATTGCTTTATGGGAGTCTAAGATTTCTTTAGTAAATTTAAAAAAAGCTCAACTTCTTATAAACCTTAATTCATAACAGCATTGGAAAGCATTATCACATACTTTGAAAACATTCCTACCTTACACAGGAGTTTATTGTTGGTGGGAGGCATCACATTTTTTTGGTTGTTGGAAGGAGGGATACCATTATTTCAATTCAATTATAAAAAATGGAAACATGCTATTCCGAATCTGTTTTTTACACTTACCACCATTATTGTAAATTTTGCACTAGCATTTTTACTATTGGGTTCGGCAGATTGGGTAAAGACTAATAACTTCGGTATTATTAATTGGTTACCTGAAATGCCTTTGTGGTTATACGCATTTTTAGGGGTGTTATTACTAGATTTTTTCGGTGCGTATTTGGCGCATTATGTAGAGCATAAAGTAAAACCACTTTGGATGGTGCATTTGGTACATCATACAGATCATAAAGTAGATACCACAACAGGAAATAGACATCACCCTATAGAAAGTTTTATTCGCTTCGGATTTACCTTGTTGGGTGTATTTGTAGTTGGTACGCCAATAGCCTTAGTTATGTTATATCAAGCACTTTCAGTAGTGTTTACGCAGTTGACACATGCTAATATAAGAATGCCAAGACGCTTAGATAAAGTATTAAGTTACTTTATAGTATCGCCAGATATGCATAAAATTCACCACCATTATAGATTACCGTATACAGATTCTAACTATGGAAACATTTTTAGTATTTGGGATAGAATATTTGGAACCTATATGTATTTAGATCGTGAAAAAATAGTGTACGGCGTAGATGTTTTTCCGGATGAAGTAAAGAACAGCAGTATTAAGGAATTGTTGAAGCAACCCTTTCAAAAGTATGATAAATCTACTCTTGCTGCTGAGTTTGAAGACTAAGTTCTTGTGTTTTGTCGAAAACAAATACCTTAATTTATACTATAATCTAGGTTTATTTATATAATAGATAAGGCTGACGCATGTTATCATATTTTTTTAAACCTTCTTTCCAAGTCAATTTAATATCATTCTCAGCCCATCCTGCTTCAATTTGTTCTTGGAGTTTCTTTGTGCCGGCCAACAATGTAAAGAAATCTGTAAAAAAGGATTTTTCCGGAGTACTATTTGTGGAAGCGATGTAGAATTCTTTCAACCAAGTTAGATTGAGTCCATTTAAAGCTTCGTGCTTAGATAGGTCATAGCCATAACAGGTTTTGTTTTCGTGTTTCGGATATTTTGCACCTTCATTTGATTTAGGTGTAAATTCAAAAGGAAAGTTGTTCGATTTAAATAAAGGCGAACCAACCACTTGAAATTGTTTGTCTGTTCCACGACCAATACTTATATCAGTACCTTCAAAAAAGCATAAACTTGGATATAAATTTATAGAAGCATCATTAGGTAAATTGGGAGAAGGCTTAATGGGTAAACTGTATGGTGTTTGATGTGTATAATGTTCTACAGGAATAATATTTAAATCGCACTGAATGCCGTTTTCTAACCATTTTTCACCATTAATCATTTTAGCGTATTCGCCAATGGTCATTCCATGAACTACTGGAATTGGATGCATTCCCACAAAACTTTTGTGCGCCATTTCTAAAATAGGTCCATCGATATAATGACCATTTGGATTCGGCCTATCTAAAATGAGAACAGGAATATTTTGTTCAGCACAAGCTTCCATCACATAATGTAAACTTGAAATATAAGTATAGAAACGAGCGCCTACGTCTTGAATGTCAAATATAACAAGGTCCAATTCTTTCAACTGTTCTGCATGTGGTTTTTTATTTTTTCCATAAAGAGAAATAATAGGTAATCCAGTTCTGGTATCAACGCCATCTTTTACAACTTCACCAGCATCTGCAGTTCCTCTAAATCCGTGCTCTGGAGCAAATACTCTTTTTACATCTACATTTAGTGATAGTAATGAATCTACGATATGCGTACTGTAATTTGAATTATGTTTTGCTTGGTCTTTGAAAATAACACTTGTTTGATTAGCAACAATGCCCACACGTTTACCTTGTAATAATGGTAAATATAAAGCAGTTCTATTAGCTCCAACACTGATGGTTTTCTGACGATTTAACGTTGAATTTATTGATTGAGATGTGTTTTCATTCATTAAAACCTTATCCTTTGAGCTTCCTGCTTCGGACTTCACTTTATTTCCACATGAAAACGTAAGTAAGTTTAACCCGATAATTATCGAGAATAAAACTGTATTTTTGACAACCTTTAAAAGCATATTTGAATTTGAATTTCGAGTTATTTATAGCTAAACGTATAATTGGCAATAAAACGTATAAAAGTAGTGTTTCGGCACCAATAATTAAAATTGGTATCGCAGCAATTGCTATAGGAATTATTGTAATGCTTATTGCGATTGCAACCGGACTGGGTCTGCAACAGAAAATTAGAGATAAAGTCGCCGCCTTTAATGGCCATATTGAAATCACTAATTATGACACCAATGCGTCAGACGAATCGCAAGTGCCAATTTCTAGAAATCAAGAATTTTATCCAGATTTTAATGAGGTTCAAGGGGTAAAACATGTTCAAGGTGTGGCCCAGAAATTTGCAGTCATTAGAACGGAAACTGATTTTGAAGGTGTAGTTGTTAAAGGTGTTGGTGCAGATTATAATTGGGAGTATTTTGAAGAATTTCTCGTTGATGGTCGGTTACCTGACTTCACAAAAGAACGTAATGAAGAAATTCTAATTTCAAGTTATTTAGCGAATCGTTTAGGATTCAAGGTAGGCGATAAATTTCAAACTGCTTTTGGTGAAGACCTCGTGAAGTTACCACGAATTATAAATTACGAAGTAGTTGGTATTTATAATTCAGGCTTTCAGGAATTAGATGAGAAATTTTGCATCGCAGATTTAAGACATATTCAACGCCTTAATAAATGGAATGAGGATCAAATAGGAAGTTTTGAAGTGTTTATTGACGATTTTGCAAAGATAGATCAGAAAACAAATGAAATATATAGAGCGATTCCGTCTTTAATGAACGCCACCTCAATAACTAGAAAGCATTACGCCATTTTTGAATGGATAAAGATTTTTGATAATAATACCTATGGAATAATCGCAATAATGATTGTGGTTGCTGGAATAAATATGATTACAGCTTTGTTAGTTTTAATTCTTGAGCGTACTCAAATGATCGGGATTCTGAAGGCACTAGGTAGTTCTAATTGGACGATTAGAAAGGTATTTTTATATAATGCAGCTTATTTAATTGGATTGGGTTTGCTTTGGGGAAATGCAATAGGTTTAGGTTTATTGTTTATTCAAAAGTATTTCAAATTGTTTCCTTTGAATCCAGATACCTATTACGTTACTAATGCACCAGTTTACATAAGTATGGACTATATACTTTTGCTCAATATAGGAACATTTATAGCTTGTTTATTGATGTTATTAATTCCTTCAATAATTATTTCTAAGATATCGCCAGTGAAGTCGATTCGATTTGATTGATTTTATTCTCAGGCTTCAATTTTCATTACACAACATTTAACGTACCTTTGCAATCTTGAAAATTAAATTTATGGATTACGCAGAAAATATATTAGGTACAATTGGAAATACACCATTAGTTAAAATGAATAAACTAGTGGAGGACTTACCATGTTTGGTCCTTGCTAAATACGAAACATTTAACCCTGGGAATTCAGTTAAAGACCGTATGGCTTTGCAAATGATAGAAGATGCAGAAGCAGACGGAAGACTAAAGCCAGGAGGAACTATAATTGAAGGCACCTCAGGTAATACAGGAATGGGGTTAGCATTGGCAGCCATTGTAAAAGGATACAAGTGTATTTTTGTAATGGCCGATAAGCAGTCTAAGGAAAAGGTTGATATGCTTAAAGCTGTCGGTGCCGAGGTCGTTGTTTGTCCAACTGCAGTAGAACCAGATGATCCTCGTAGTTATTATTCTGTATCAAAACGATTAGGAGAAGAAACTCCAAATTCTTGGTATGTTAATCAATATGATAATCCAAGTAATACGAAAGCACATTATCAAAGTACTGGTCCGGAAATTTGGAAACAAACGGATGGAAAAGTTACTCATTTTGTTGTTGGTGTTGGAACAGGTGGTACGATTTCAGGAATTGGAAAATACTTAAAAGAACAAAATCCAAATGTCAAAATTTGGGGCGTTGATACCTACGGATCGGTATTTAAAAAATATCACGAAACGGGAATTTTCGATGAAAACGAAATTTATCCATATGTAACAGAAGGTATAGGCGAAGATATTCTTCCAAAAAATGTTGACTTCGATATAATTGATGGTTTTACTAAAGTAACAGATAAAGACGCGGCGGTATACACTCAGAAATTAGCTAAAGAAGAAGGTATGTTTTTAGGGAATTCAGCAGGAGCTGCCATAAAAGGAGTGTTGCAGTTGAAAGAGCATTTTAAACCTGAAGATGTAGTGGTCGTATTATTCCATGACCATGGAAGCCGTTATGTTGGAAAAATGTTTAATGACGATTGGATGAGAGAGATGGGCTATATCGAATAGATTTCTCCTGTATAAAATATGACTATTATATAATTTAAAATCCTGATGTAACAATCAGGGTTTTTTATTTGTGATATATACTTGAATGTTAGTATATTAAGTTCGTTTAAGAAATGAAACTTATAATTTAGTAGCATGCAAGAAGATGTTCTACATTATATATGGAAACACAAAGCTTTTGAGTCGTCAAATTTAAAAACTACGGATGGCGAAGATGTAGCAATTGTTCAGTTAGGACAACATAACCATAATGCAGGTCCAGATTTTTTTAATGCCCGAATACGAATAGGAGAGCAGTTATGGGCTGGAAATGTAGAGATCCATATAAAATCTTCAGATTGGTACGTTCATAATCATGAAATTGATAAAGCTTATGATAATGTCATATTACATGTGGTCTGGGAACATGATACCGAAATTTTCAGAAAAGATAATTCCGTATTGCCAACACTCGAGTTAAAGGATTATGTGAGCTATAATTTAATAAGCAAGTACAGGCAATTAATGAGATCCAAATCTTGGATAAATTGTGAGGCCCATTTTTCGGAAGTGGATGATTTTCTACTCAATAATTGGTTGGAACGCTTATATATTGAAAGACTAGAGCGAAAATCTGATATTATAAGTCAATTATTAAAATCCTCAAATAACGATTGGGAAGCCGTTTTGTTTAAAATGCTATTAAAGAACTTTGGACTAAAAGTTAATGGGGAAGCTTTTTTTAGCTTAGCGACTTCTATCGATTTTGCAGTTTTCAGGAAACTACAAGGTGATGTGTTGGATATGGAAGCTTTATTATTCGGGCAAGCAAGATTATTAACAAGCGAAACTATTGAAGAAAACCACTTTTATGATTTAAGAAGAAGGTATGAATTTCAAAAAAAGAAATTCAATCTTGAAAATAATGGAGTTCTACCATTGCAGTTTTTCAGGCTAAGGCCACCTAATTTTCCAACCATTCGTCTATCTCAATTTGCTAATTTATATGCTTTAGAGCCCAATTTGTTTTCAAAAATTTTAGATTTAAATAGGGTTGAGGAATTTTATGATTTCTTCAATAAAGGAGTTTCTGAATTTTGGATGACGCATTATACTTTTGGTAAAACTTCAAAAATTTCAAAAAAAATGCTTACAAAGACTTTTATAGACTTATTGATAATCAATACTATAATCCCATTGAAATTTAGTTATGCTAAGGCACAAGAAAAGACAATTGTTGATGTACTATTTCAGCTTATAAAAAGTATTAAGATGGAAAAGAATAGTGTTGTTTCTAAATTTTTAGATTTAAAACCAATTGAAAAACATGCTTTAAGTTCGCAGGCTTTATTGCAATTAAAGAATAATTACTGTGATAATAATAAATGCTTGCATTGTGCTATTGGTAATAGTCTAATCGTGAAAAATTAAGTAAATTGCGGTATGAAATGGTTTTACTCACTATTATTATACTTCCAAAAACGAGGTTATTACGTTTGTCAACGTATAGCAGATCGTCTTGGTATTAGGGCTAAAATTGTAAGAACATCTTTTATATATCTAACCTTTGTAACCGTAGGTTTTGGTTTTGCGCTATATTTATTTTTAGCGTTTTGGATGCGAATAAAAGATATTGTCTATACAAAGCGCTCATCGGTTTTCGATTTATAATACCAACATAATGTATAACCCTCTTATTCGCCTATATAGGTCCAAGATTTACACAGCAGTGCTAATGTTGGTTCTACTATTATGTATTGGGGTTATCGGCTATAGATATATTTCTGGTTATGAATGGCTAGATGCACTATATATGACGGTTATAACCGTAACTACAGTAGGTTTTGCCGAGGTTAATCCATTAGACTCACAGTCAAAAATTTTTACGATATTCTTAATCCTTGCCAGTGTTGTTATTGTTGGGTACGCCATATCAATCATCACTGAATTTATTCTGAATAGAAATAATATCATAGATTTAAAACAACGAAAGATGCAAAAGAGAATAGATAATATGACCAACCATGTTATTATATGTGGCTATGGTAGAAACGGAAAACAGGCTGCGAAAAAATTATTGGATTACAAAAAGCCTTTTGTTGTAATAGAAAGTGATAAAGAAGTTATAGAAAGATTTCAAGACGAAGACATTTCATTTGTTTTTGGTAATGCCAATGAAGATGAATCACTTATAGCAGCAGGAATAGACAAAGCAAATACATTAATTAGTGCATTACCTAATGATGCGGATAATCTTTTCGTAGTCTTATCCGCGCGACAGATTAATGCCAAACTTACTATTATAAGTAGAGCATCAGCAGAAACCTCTTATAATAAGCTCAAATTAGCAGGTGCAGATAAAGTGATACTTCCAGATAAAATAGGTGGTGATCATATGGCTTCCTTAGTTGTAATTCCTGATTTAATCGAGTTTATAGATAATTTAGGCGTTGTAGGTACAAGAAATATAAATATTGAAGAAGTTAAAGTTGAGCAGCTCTATGATACGTCAAAAGTAAAAACTATTAAAGACCTAGATTTACGAAAAAAAACGGGCTGTACAGTTATAGGATTTAAAGATGGAAAAGGTGATTATCTTGTTAACCCAGAAGCTGATACAAAATTAGTTCCAGGCTCAAAGGTCATAGTATTAGGTCGACCTGAACAAATTAGAAGGTTGAACTCCGAGTTTAATATTGAATAGTTAATATATTCATTTTATAAGTCGATTCTTTAAAGGGTCAATTTTTTTTTGCATATTGTCATCATTAAACCAAAAAATTAACAAATAAATAAACTAATGAAGAAATTTCTTCTATCGATTTTTGCGATATCATTACCGCTTTTAAACTTTGCACAACAAACAACTTCGGAAAAAATTGATACAATTTTCAAAGATTATACCGGTTGGTTTGTAGAAGCTATTTTTTATGAAATTCCATTTTCGGAAACATATCAAATCCCTTGGGTACTTATCGTATTAATTGGTGGAGCCTTATTCTTTACAATTTATTTTAAATTTATTAATGTTACTGGTTTCAGAATGGCTATTAGAGTTGTTAGAGGGCAGTATGAAGATATTGAAAAGCACGGAGCAGATAAGTTATATGGAGATAATACCCGAGATGAAGGCGAAGATATTATCAAAACTATTAGAGACGATAGTGCCGATGGGGAGGTTTCACATTTCCAAGCATTAACAGCAGCGTTATCTGCAACAGTAGGTCTAGGAAATATTGCAGGTGTTGCAGTTGCTTTATCTATTGGTGGTCCAGGAGCAACATTTTGGATGATTGTAGCCGGACTTTTAGGAATGGCATCGAAATTTGCTGAATGTACCCTTGGAGTAAAATATAGAGATGTTGGTGAAGATGGGACCGTTTATGGAGGGCCAATGTATTACCTTTCAAAAGGGTTGAAATCTAAAGGTATGGGTAAATTCGGGAAAGTTTTAGCTTTTCTATTTGCTGTATTTGTTATAGGTGGTTCTTTTGGTGGAGGAAATATGTTCCAAGCGAATCAAGCCGCCGCTCAATTTGTGAAACTATTTAACTTTGATGAAGCCTCTAACGCAGGACTATATTTTGGCCTAGTTATGGCTTGTCTTGTTGCAGTTGTTATAATAGGTGGTATTAAACGTATCGCAAAAGTAACTGAAAAGGTGGTGCCGTTTATGGCAGGAATTTATGTTTTAGCCGCGGTAATTATTTTAATTGCTAATTTCAGTTTAATCGATGATGCTTTTATGTTAATTTATGAAGGTGCTTTTTCTGGACTAGGAATAGCAGGTGGATTAGTTGGTGTGATGATTCAAGGTATTAGAAGAGGTGCGTTTTCAAATGAAGCAGGGGTTGGTTCAGCCGCAATTGCGCACTCCGCTGTGAGAACTAAGTATCCCGCATCAGAAGGTATAGTCGCACTTTTAGAGCCATTCGTAGATACCGTAGTCATTTGTACAATGACGGCTTTAGTTATTGTGATTACTAATTTTGATGGGCAATTCATGGAATATGGAGTTGAAATTAAAGAAGGTGTTGAGTTAACAGCAACAGCTTTTGATTCGGTAATCCCGCATTTCTCTATAATTCTAACTATCGCAGTAATCTTATTCGCTTTTTCAACAATGATATCATGGTCTTATTACGGAATGCAAGGTTGGGTGTACTTATTCGGAAAAGGAAAAGTTTCTGATTTAACTTATAAAGTGTTATTCTTATTCTTTGTGGTTGTTGGAGCTACAATTAGTTTAGGTGCCGTAATCAACTTCTCTGATGCTATGATCTTTGCTATGGTTGTGCCTAATATAATTGGTGTTGTTTTATTATCACCGATTATCAGACAGGAGTTAACTAGGTATTATAAGGCTATAAGTGTTAAAGACGAAGCTATAGAAGATGGGGCAGATGACCTCAATGAAATGTTATAAACTAATCTAACCACATATGAAATCCCATTTCCAGTTTTCTAATCAACAACGAAATGGGATTTTTTTATTAATAATCCTCATCATAATAGCGCAGTGCGTGTATTGGTTTGCTCCAATTAATTTTGGAGATTCTAATGATCAAAATATTCTTGATCATGAACAGCTCGATGCCTTCAGAAGTGAAGTCGACTCTCTTCGTTTGATTGAAATAGAAAATAATAAACCTAAAATATATCCTTTCAACCCAAATTATATAACCGATTATAAAGGTTATACCTTGGGAATGACTAATGAAGAAATAGATAGGCTTCATAAGTTTAGAGATCAAGATCAATGGGTGAATTCTGCATCGCAGTTTCAACAGGTTACCAAAATTTCCGATTCTTTATTAGAAGTTATTTCACCATATTTTAAATTTCCAGAATGGGTCACTAATCCAAAACCCAAACAGCAAGTCTATACAGCAACGTATTCAGAAAGTTCAACACCAAAAACCTATGAACAAAAAATAGATTTAAATCTAGCTACAGAGATTCAATTGAGAAAGGTATATGGAGTAGGCGAGAAGCTTTCCAAGAGAATTATAGCATATAGAAATAAGTTTAATGGTGGATTTATAGCAGATATAGAACTTAGTGAAATTTACGGTTTATCGCCAGAGGTGATTGATCGAATTAAAGAACAATTTACGGTTAAAACGCCGAGAAAAATTAAAAAGCTTAATTTGAATTCGGCTACAAGAGACGAGTTGGTCACTATTCAATATATCGATTACGAGGTGGCCCATCATATTATTGAAGAACGCACTTTAAGAGATGGCTTTAAATCTTTAGATGAATTGACAAAAGTTCAGGATTTCCCGCTTCAAAAAATCGAGATAATTAAGTTATATTTGCATTTATAACAAAAACACTCATATGTCTAATTTATATTTCACAGAAGAACATAATTTATTTAGAGAAAGCCTTAGAGATTTCTTACAAAAGGAAGTTGTACCACACATTGATAAATGGGAGGAAACAGGCCAAATTGAACGTTTCATTTGGAAGAAGTTCGGTGATATGGGCTACTTTGGTCTTGCTTACCCGGAAAAATATGGTGGTTTAGATTTAGATTTATTCTACACTGTAATTTGGTTAGAAGAATTACAACGTATTAATTCTGGTGGATTTGCCGCTGCAATGTGGGCTCATGCTTACTTAGCAATGACACATCTTAATAAAGAAGGTGACGAAGCAATTAAAGAAAAGTATTTAGCAGGAAGTATTTCCGGAGATTTAATAGGTTGCTTGTGTATTACTGAACCTTTTGGTGGGTCTGATGTTGCAGGTATGAGAACTACCGCAGTTAAAAAAGGAGATACCTATGTGATTAATGGCTCAAAAACCTTTATAACAAATGGAGTTTATAGTGACTATCTAGTAGTTGCGGCAAAAACAAACCCAGAACTAGGGCATAAAGGGATGAGTATTTTTGTAATGGATAGAGATACGCCAGGAATTTCTGCTACGAAATTAGATAAGTTAGGATGGAGAGCTTCAGATACTGGAGAAATTGCTTTTGATAATGTGGTAATACCGGCTTCAAATCTAATGGGAGAAGAAGGTCAAGGCTTCCCATATATTATGCAGCATTTTTCCTTAGAACGATTAATTATGGGGGTAAACGCACACGCTAGAGCAGAGTTTGCTTTAGAGTACGCTAAACAATATATGTCTGAGAGAACAGCTTTTGGAAAGACAATAGATAAATTTCAGGCGCTAAGACATACTTATGCCGACTGCGTGACACAGATGGAAATCTGCAAGCAATTTAATTATTATGTCGCTAAGCGTTTAGATATGGGAGAGTATGTGGTTAAAGAGGCCACTATGTCTAAACTACAATCTACAAAAATGGCCGACGATGTTATTTACCAATGTTTACAGTTTTTAGGTGGATATGGTTATATGGAAGAATATCCGTTAGCACGTATGGCTAGAGATAGTCGATTAGGCCCAATTGGAGGTGGTACCTCTGAAATATTGAAAGAAATTATAGCCAAGATGGTTATTGATGATAAAAATTATAAACCTGCGACTTAGTACTTAGACTAAGTTATAAGAAATTAAAATCCTGCCATAGCGCAGGATTTTTTTATTCAAAAAGGGCAATAAATCAATATCAAATAACTATATTTAATAGTCTTCCAAAATAATATATATGAGTCTCAAATCATTTTCCGATTACCTTTTATTGGAGAAAACCTATTCTAAGCATACTGTTGTTGCTTATATAAGAGATTTAGAAATGTTCAAAGAGTTTTTGAACGATAATCATAATCATGAAGATATATCTATTGTAGGATATTCAGAAATAAGACAATGGATCGTGGTTTTAGTGGATAGTGGCATTTCTAATAGAACCATTAATAGAAAAATTTCTTCGCTTAATACTTACTTTAAATTTCTCCAAAAAATTGAAGCTATTGATGTCAACCCTCTAAAAATACATAAGGCATTAAAAGTAGGTAAGAAAGTGCAATTACCTTTTTCCGAAGCCGAATTAAAAAGCGTTTTAGAAAATTCTATTGAGGTTGTAGATTTTGAATCTGCTAGAGATCAATTGATTATTGAGTTGTTTTATGCTACTGGAATTCGACGAATAGAATTAGTAAACATTAAGTTGACAGATATTGATTACGGAAATAATCAAGTGAAAGTATTAGGTAAAAGAAATAAAGAACGTTATATCCCGTTAATAGAAACTGTGATGGTGTCACTTAATCGTTATTTAGGCTATAGAAATGAGCTACAGATAATTGAAGATAAAGAGTTTTTGTTTTTAACACAAAATGGTCTTAAAGTCTATGAAAAACTTGTTTACAGAATAATAAATAGGTATTTTAGTGAAGCATCTTCAAAGGCAAAATGTAGTCCTCATGTTTTGAGGCATTCGTTTGCAACGCACTTATTAAATCAAGGTGCCAATTTGAATGCGGTTAAAGAACTTCTTGGTCATACCAGCTTGGCAGCAACACAAGTCTATACACATAATAGTATAGCAGAATTGAAGAAAGTATATGCTGAAGCTCACCCAAGAAATCAAAATTAAGTTGTTGACCCAATAATTATTAATCAGTGCAAGATCGATTTTGATTTTAGCACTATTGTTTAACTTAAAATAAAATATATGAAAGTAAACACTCAGTCCGTCAATTTTACAGCAGATGCTAAGCTGATAGATTTTATTCAGAAGCGAATGGATAAGTTAGATTTGTTCTATGATAAAATAATTCAATCCGATGTATATTTAAAAGTTGAAAATACTAGCGATAAAGAAAATAAAATTTTTGAAGCTAAAGTCAGTGTTCCTGGTGATAGTTTTATTGTAAAAAAACAGTGTAAAACGTTCGAAGAGGCCGTAGATTCTGCTGTTGCGTCTCTAGAACGAAAAATAAAAAAGCGCAAAGAGAAATTGAGATCACACATTTAATTAAAAAAAAGTGAAATTTTTTTTGAAAAATGTTTTGATTAAAAAAATATTATCTTACATTTGCAGTCCGTTAGAAATAGCGGGCTTTTTTATGGCAAGTAAACGGCGCTAAAAAAGTAACAAAAAGCCGATGTAGCTCAGCTGGCTAGAGCAGCTGATTTGTAATCAGCAGGTCGTGGGTTCGAGTCCCTCCATCGGCTCTTTAAGAGTTTAAAAATTGACTCTTAAATTTGAAATATTGAAATAAGTTTTGGGGAGATACTCAAGCGGCCAACGAGGGCAGACTGTAAATCTGCTGACTACGTCTTCGCAGGTTCGAATCCTGCTCTCCCCACTATTGTTTTTTAGAAAAAAAGTATTACTTTTGTGACCTTATTTCTAAAAAGAGATTAGGATTGTCTCATCAATCCTTGAATACGAATCTAAAAAAAACGTATTCTGAACAGAATATGAGATTTGAAATATTGATTACCTTTCAAATGTTGTAAAACAGATTAGATTCTATAAAGGGATTTTAGTTTTAGAATTTTTGATAAATGCGGGAGTAGCTCAGTTGGTAGAGCGTCAGCCTTCCAAGCTGAATGTCGCCGGTTCGAACCCGGTCTCCCGCTCTAAATATTTGCGAGTTAAGATTAAGACTTTATATCGTAATTCGAATAATCGGCAATCGTAAATGAAATGCCGGTGTAGCTCAGGGGTAGAGCGTTTCCTTGGTAAGGAAGAGGTCACGAGTTCAAATCTCGTCATTGGCTCTTTATTAGGTTAATAAAATCAGAATACACTAATATATTATTATATAACTAAGATTAAAATTTTTTAAAACATGGCAAAGGCAACTTTCGATCGTTCAAAACCACACTTAAATATTGGTACAATTGGACACGTAGATCACGGAAAAACAACCACGACTGCAGCTATTACAAAAGTACTAGCTGATGCAGGTTATTCAGAAGCAAGATCATTTGATCAAATTGATAATGCTCCAGAAGAAAAAGAACGTGGTATTACTATTAATACATCACACGTAGAATACGCAACAAAGAATCGTCACTACGCGCACGTTGACTGTCCAGGTCACGCGGATTACGTAAAGAACATGGTTACTGGTGCTGCTCAAATGGACGGTGCTATTCTTGTAGTTGCTGCTACTGATGGTCCTATGCCTCAAACACGTGAGCACATCCTTTTAGGTCGCCAAGTAGGTATTCCTAGAATTGTTGTGTTTATGAATAAAGTGGATTTAGTAGACGACCCTGAATTATTAGAGTTGGTTGAAATGGAAATCCGTGACTTATTATCATTCTACGAATACGATGGAGATAATGGTCCTGTAGTTGCAGGTTCTGCTTTAGGTGCACTTAACGGTGAGCAAAAGTGGGTAGATGCATTACTTGAATTAATGGATGCTGTTGATGCTTGGATTGAAGAGCCAGTTCGTGATATGGACAAGCCTTTCTTAATGCCAATTGAAGATGTATTTTCTATTACAGGTCGTGGTACTGTTGCAACTGGTCGTATCGAAACAGGTGTAGCTAAAACAGGAGATCCTGTTGAAATCATCGGTATGGGTGCTGAGAAATTAACATCTACTATTACTGGTATTGAAATGTTCCGTCAAATCTTAGATAGAGGTGAAGCTGGAGATAACGCAGGTATCTTATTAAGAGGTATTGAGAAAACTCAAATCTCTAGAGGTATGGTAATCACTAAGCCTGGTTCTGTAACTCCACACGCTAAGTTCAAAGCTGAGGTTTATATCCTTAAAAAAGAAGAAGGTGGACGTCATACTCCATTCCATAATAACTACCGTCCACAGTTCTACGTACGTACAACTGACGTAACTGGAAACATCGCGCTTCCTGATGGAGTTGAAATGGTAATGCCTGGTGACAACTTAACAATTACTGTTGAGTTAATTCAACCAATTGCAATGAACGTAGGTTTACGTTTCGCTATCCGTGAAGGTGGTAGAACAGTTGGTGCTGGTCAGGTAACTGAAATATTAGACTAATCAAAATAGTACAATATATAATTAAGGTGTCTCGATAAATTCGGGACGCCTTGATTATTGTTTACGGGTTTAGCTCAGTTGGTAGAGCACTGGTCTCCAAAACCAGGTGTCGTGAGTTCGAGTCTCTCAACCCGTGCAAAATACAAAATAGGTTAAGTTTCGACCTTAAAAAATATAGATATCAAATGGCAGGATTAACAACATATATAAAAGAATCGTTTGAAGAGTTGAAAAACAACGTGTCATGGACACCGTGGCCAGAAGCTCAAAAATTGACGATTATTGTAGCTGTGTTTTCAATTATATTTTCATTAGCTATTTGGGGAGTCGATACTGTGTTTAGTAGAGCAGTTAAGGCTTATTTCGATATGATTCACTAATAAATATACACGAAGAAGATGTCTGATAAAAAATGGTATGTTGTTAGAGCGGTAAGCGGTCAAGAAAATAAAATCAAGACTTATATTGAAAATGAAATTTCGAGATTAGGTTTAGAGGATTATGTTGATCAGGTATTAGTACCTACCGAAAAAGTAATACAAATCCGTAACGGAAAAAAAATAAACAAAGAAAAAGTTTACTTTCCTGGATATATAATGATTCAAGCCAATTTAAGTGGTGAGATTCCTCATATTATTAAATCAATTACAAATGTTATTGGTTTCTTAGGAGAAACAAAAGGTGGTGATCCTGTGCCGTTAAGACAATCTGAGGTAAACAGAATGTTAGGTAAAGTGGATGAATTATCTGTGGAGGCAGATGCTAATATAGCTATTCCATTTACAAAAGGTGAAACCGTAAAAGTTATCGATGGACCATTCAATGGTTTTGATGGAACTATCGAAAAGATAAATGAAGAAAAACGTAAGCTTGAGGTAATGGTGAAGATTTTTGGAAGAAAAACACCATTGGAATTAAGCTATATGCAAGTAGAAAAAATTTAATAATTGTTACAATAAAGAGAGCGTAAGATCTAGCTTCCAAATTTAGATTAACGCATTAAACATTCAAAAATGGCAAAAGAAATAGACAAAGTAGTTAAGCTACAAGTTCGGGGAGGTGCTGCGAATCCATCGCCACCGGTAGGACCCGCTTTAGGTGCCGCTGGAGTTAATATCATGGAGTTCTGTAAGCAATTTAATGCTAGGACCCAAGATAAAGCAGGTAAAGTATTACCTGTGGTTATCTCTGTTTATAAAGACAAATCATTTGACTTTGTAATCAAGACCCCACCAGCAGCAGTACAATTATTAGAAGCGGCCAAAGTAAAGAAAGGATCTGGAGAACCTAACCGACGTAAAGTAGCAAAAGTAACTTGGGATCAAGTTAAAGCGATTGCTGAAGATAAAATGCAAGATTTAAATGCATTTGAAATCGGATCAGCTATGAAAATGGTAGCTGGTACAGCAAGATCGATGGGTATCACTGTTAAAGGAGGTGAAGCTCCAAACTAAATTTTTAGAAATGGCAAGATTAACAAAGAAGCAAAAAGAAGCAAGAGCAAAGGTTGATAAAAACAAACTTTACTCTTTAGAAGAAGCTTCAGCTTTACTAAAAGAAATTACATACACAAAGTTTGACGCTTCAGTAGATTTAGCAGTTAGATTAGGTGTAGATCCACGAAAAGCCAATCAAATGGTGCGTGGTGTAGTTTCATTACCTCACGGTACTGGTAAAGACATGAAGGTTCTTGCGCTAGTAACTCCAGATAAAGAAGCAGAAGCTAAAGAAGCAGGTGCTGATTATGTAGGGTTAGATGAATACTTACAAAAAATTAAAGATGGTTGGACAGATGTTGACGTTATCGTTACTATGCCAAGTATCATGGGTAAGTTAGGACCATTAGGTAGAGTATTAGGCCCAAGAGGTTTAATGCCAAACCCAAAAACCGGAACTGTTACTATGGACGTAGCGAAAGCTGTGGCAGAAGTAAAAGCTGGTAAAATTGATTTTAAAGTAGATAAAACAGGTATTGTACATGCACCAATAGGTAAAGCATCGTTTAGTACTGATAAATTAGTGGGTAACGCTCAAGAATTATTAACTACTCTAATGAAATTGAAGCCAACTGCTGCTAAAGGTACTTATGTAAAGAGTATTTACATGTCAAGTACTATGAGTCCAAGTATCTCAATAGACACAAAAATAGGATAGTAGTTAAACTTAGAATATTATGACAAGAGAAGAAAAATCCCAAGTAATTGAAGAGTTGACTGCTCAATTAGCAGATAATACAAATATCTATTTAACAGATATTTCTGGATTATCAGCATCAGCGACTTCAAATTTAAGAAGAGCATGTTACAAAGCTAATATTAAATTAGCTGTAGTTAAGAATACACTTTTAGAGAAGGCAATGAATGCATCGGATAAAGATTTCGGTGATTTGCCAACGATCCTTAAAGGTAATACATCAGTAATGTATTCTGAAACTGGTAACGCGCCTGCTAAAGTAATTAAAGAGTTTCGTAAAAAGTCAGACAAACCTTTATTAAAAGGAGCGTTCATTGAGGAATCAATTTACATAGGTGACGATTTACTAGACGCATTAGTAGACATCAAGTCTAGAGAAGAACTTATCGGCGAAATCGTAGGTTTACTACAATCTCCTGCTAAGAATGTTATCTCAGCACTTAAGTCTGGTGGTGGTACAATCGCAGGTTTAGTTAAGACATTATCTGAAAGAGAAGGATAAGATATTACAAAACACAATAGAAAATTAAATTATAACACACATTATTAAACAATAGAAAAATGGCAGATTTAAAAGATTTCGCAGAACAATTAGTTAACTTAACAGTTAAAGAAGTTAACGAATTAGCAACAATATTAAAAGATGAGTACGGTATTGAGCCTGCTGCTGCTGCTGTAGCAATGGCTGGTCCTGCTGCAGGTGGTGGTGACGCTGCTGAAGAGCAATCAGAATTCGACGTAATCTTAAAAGCGGCAGGTGCATCTAAACTTGCAGTTGTAAAATTAGTAAAAGAATTAACTGGTTTAGGCTTAAAAGAAGCTAAAGGATTAGTTGATGACGCACCAAGTGCTATCAAAGAAGCTGTTTCTAAAGATGAAGCTGAAGCATTAAAAGCTCAATTAGAAGAAGCTGGAGCTGAGGTTGAGCTTAAGTAAGCTTACCTTAATACAACACATGGTTTAGGTCTTGAGTCGTACTCTAAGACCTAAACCCTTTTGTGTATATAAACGTTATATACATTTTTTAGTTTTTATTTAATAAAAATCTCGTTCATCAATGTTAGCAAAAAAGGCTGAAAGAATTAATTTCTCTTCTATTGTAAATAGGACAGATTACCCAGACTTTTTGGATATCCAAATTAAATCCTTCCAGGATTTTTTCCAATTAGAAACAAAGTCAGAAGAAAGAGGTAATGAAGGTTTGTACAACACCTTCATGGAAAACTTCCCCATAACAGACACACGTAATCAATTCGTACTAGAATTTTTAGATTACTTTATAGATCCACCAAGATACTCTATCGAAGAATGTATCGAAAGAGGTCTTACTTATAGTGTGCCTTTAAAAGCAAGATTGAAGTTGTACTGTACAGATCCAGAACATGAGGATTTCGAGACTATTGTTCAAGATGTGTATTTAGGTACTATTCCTTACATGACACCAAGTGGTACATTCTGTGTTAATGGAGCAGAACGTGTGGTTGTTTCTCAATTACATAGATCACCAGGTGTATTCTTTAGCCAGTCGTTCCATGCTAATGGAACTAAGTTATATTCTGCCAGAGTAATTCCTTTTAAAGGTTCTTGGATAGAATTTGCTACTGATATTAATCAGGTAATGTATGCATACATTGATAGAAAGAAAAAGTTACCTGTTACAACATTATTCAGAGCTATCGGTTTTGAACGTGATAAAGATATTTTAGAGATTTTTGACCTTGCTGAAGAAGTAAAGGTTTCAAAATCTGGATTAAAGAAAGTTATTGGACGCAAATTAGCAGCACGTGTATTAAATACATGGCATGAGGATTTTGTGGACGAAGATACAGGTGAAGTAGTATCTATTGAACGTAACGAGATTGTACTTGATCGTGATACGGAAATAGATAAAGATAATATTGAAGAAATTCTTGAAGCAGAAGTAAAAACTATTCTTTTGCATAAAGAAAGTGCGCAACAAGGAGATTACGCAATTATTCACAATACTTTACAAAAAGACCCAACAAACTCTGAAAAGGAAGCTGTTGAGCACATCTACCGTCAACTACGTAATGCTGAGCCGCCAGATGAGGAAACAGCACGTGGTATTATTGACAAATTATTCTTCTCTGACCAACGTTACTCTTTAGGTGAAGTAGGTCGTTACAGAATGAACAAGAAACTACAGTTAGATATCGGAATGGATAAGCAAGTGCTTACTAAAGAAGATATCATTACTATAATAAAATATTTAATTGAGTTAATTAACTCTAAAGCAGAGATTGATGATATCGATCACTTATCTAACCGTCGTGTACGTACAGTAGGTGAACAATTATCTTCTCAGTTTGGTGTTGGTTTAGCTCGTATGGCACGTACTATTCGTGAGCGTATGAATGTACGTGACAACGAAGTATTTACACCGATTGATTTAATTAACGCTAAGACTTTATCGTCTGTTATTAATTCATTCTTTGGTACGAACCAACTTTCTCAATTTATGGATCAAACGAATCCTCTTGCAGAGATTACGCATAAGCGTCGTCTATCAGCATTAGGACCAGGAGGTTTATCAAGAGAAAGAGCTGGTTTCGAGGTACGTGACGTTCACTATACACATTACGGACGTTTATGTCCAATTGAAACACCAGAAGGACCAAACATTGGTTTAATTTCTTCTCTATCTGTTTTCGCGAAAGTGAATGCTATGGGATTCATTGAAACGCCTTATAGAAAAGTTACAGATGGTGTAGTAGATATTAAAAATGAACCAACGTATCTAAGTGCCGAAGAGGAAGAGGATATGTTAATTGCACAAGCAACTATTGAGGTTGATAAAGAAGGAAAAATTCTTCCAGAGAAAATTATTTCTCGTCAAGAAGGTGATTTCCCAGTTATCGATCCTATAAATGTGAATTATACAGACGTTGCGCCAAACCAAATTGCATCGATTTCAGCATCTTTAATTCCATTCTTGGAACATGATGATGCCAACCGTGCATTAATGGGATCTAACATGATGCGTCAGGCAGTTCCTTTATTACGACCTGAAGCACCAATTGTTGGAACAGGTTTAGAACGTCAAGTAGCATCAGATTCAAGAGTATTAATAAATGCTGAAGGAGATGGTGTTGTAGAATATGTTGACGCACAAAAAATCATCATTAAGTACGAGCGTACCGAAGAAGAGGCAATGGTTAGTTTTGATAGTGATACTAAAGAATATCCTTTAGTTAAATTTAGAAAAACAAATCAAGGCACTTCTATTAACTTAAAACCAATCGTTGAGAAAGGGACTAAAGTTAAAAAAGGACAAGTACTTTGTGAGGGTTATGCAACTGAAAACGGTGAATTAGCACTTGGTAGAAATATGAAAGTAGCCTTTATGCCTTGGAAAGGGTATAACTTTGAGGATGCAATCGTAATTTCTGAAAAAGTGGTTAGAGAAGATGTATTTACATCTATTCATATCGATGAGTATTCTTTAGAAGTTAGAGACACTAAATTAGGTAACGAAGAGTTAACTAATGATATTCCTAACGTATCTGAAGAAGCCACTAAAGATTTAGATGAAAATGGTATGATTCGTATTGGTGCTGAAATCAAACCAGGTGACATCTTAATTGGTAAGATTACTCCAAAAGGAGAGTCTGATCCAACACCAGAAGAAAAACTTCTTAGAGCGATCTTTGGTGATAAAGCAGGTGATGTTAAAGATGCATCTTTAAAAGCATCTCCATCACTTAATGGTGTTGTAATCGATAAGAAATTATTCGCTAGAGCAGTAAAAGATAAACGTAAAAGAGCTCAAGATAAGGAAGATATCGAGGCATTAGAAAATGCATACGATAACAGATTTGATGATCTTAAGAATGTTTTAGTTGAAAAATTATTTACAATCGTAAATGGTAAAACAGCTCAAGGTATTTATAATGATTTAGGAGAAGAAATTATTCCTAAAGGTAAGAAGTACACTCTTAAAATGTTAAACGCTGTAGATGACTATACGCATTTAACATCAGGAAGATGGACGACTGACGATCATACAAACGAACTAGTTGCAGATTTAATTCACAACTATAAGATTAAAGAAAATGACCTTCAAGGATCATTAAGACGTGAGAAATTTACAATCTCCGTTGGTGATGAACTTCCTGCAGGTATCATTAAATTAGCGAAAGTTTATATTGCTAAGAAACGTAAATTGAAAGTTGGTGATAAAATGGCAGGACGTCACGGTAACAAAGGTATTGTCGCTCGTATCGTTCGTCAAGAAGATATGCCTTTCTTAGAGGACGGAACTCCAGTTGATATTGTATTAAACCCACTTGGTGTACCTTCTCGTATGAATATTGGTCAGATTTATGAAACCGTTTTAGGATGGGCTGGTCAAAAATTAGGAAAGAAGTATGCTACTCCAATTTTCGATGGTGCTACTTTAGATCATATTAACGGTTATACAGATGAAGCTGGTATCCCAAGATTTGGTCATACTTATCTATATGATGGTGGAACAGGAGATCGTTTTGATCAACCGGCAACAGTTGGTGTGATTTACATGATTAAACTTGGCCATATGATTGACGATAAGATGCACGCACGTTCAATTGGACCATACTCATTAATTACGCAACAGCCATTAGGAGGTAAAGCACAATTTGGTGGACAGCGTTTTGGTGAGATGGAGGTTTGGGCACTTGAAGCTTATGGAGCATCAAGTACACTACGTGAAATCTTAACTGTAAAATCAGATGATGTTATTGGTAGAGCTAAAACTTACGAAGCAATCGTTAAAGGTGAGCCAATGCCAGAACCAGGACTACCAGAATCGTTCAACGTACTTATGCACGAATTGAAAGGTTTAGGATTAGATATTAGATTAGAAGAATAATGTAAGGGCAGTTTTCGGACTGCCCATACATAACACAAAATAACATGGCAAGAAAACAAGATAAGAATACAGTACAGAAATTTAACAAGATTTCTATTGGTTTAGCATCGCCTGAGTCTGTTTTAGCAGCGTCTCGTGGAGAGGTATTAAAGCCAGAAACTATTAATTATCGAACACACAAACCGGAGAGAGATGGTTTGTTCTGTGAGCGTATTTTTGGTCCTGTAAAGGATTTTGAATGTGCTTGTGGTAAGTATAAAAGAATACGTTACAAAGGTATTGTTTGTGACCGTTGTGGTGTAGAAGTTACAGAAAAGAAAGTACGTAGAGACAGAGTAGGGCATATTAATTTAGTTGTGCCTGTTGCGCATATCTGGTATTTCCGCTCATTACCAAACAAAATTGGATACCTTCTTGGATTACCATCTAAGAAATTAGATATGATTATCTATTACGAACGTTATGTGGTTATCCAACCAGGTAACGCTATGAATGCTGAAGGTGAACCAGTTCAAAAAATGGATTTCCTTACAGAAGAAGAGTATTTAAATATTCTTGAAACTCTTCCTCAAGATAATCAATATTTAGAAGATACAGACCCTAACAAATTCATCGCTAAGATGGGGGCGGAGTGTCTTATCGATTTATTAGCTAGAATTGACTTAGATCAATTATCTTATGACTTAAGACATAAAGCTAATAACGAAACCTCTAAACAACGTAAAACTGAAGCGTTAAAACGTTTACAAGTTGTTGAAGCGTTTAGAGATTCTAACGAAAATAGAGAGAACAGACCAGAATGGATGATTATGAAGGCTGTTCCAGTAATTCCACCAGAATTAAGACCTTTAGTGCCTTTAGATGGTGGACGTTTTGCTACTTCAGATTTAAATGACCTTTATCGTCGTGTAATTATCCGTAACAACCGTTTAAAGCGTTTGGTTGAGATAAAAGCACCAGAAGTGATTTTACGTAATGAAAAGCGTATGTTACAAGAATCAGTAGATTCATTATTTGATAACACACGTAAATCATCTGCAGTAAAAACAGATTCTAACAGACCATTAAAGTCGTTATCAGATTCACTTAAAGGTAAGCAAGGACGTTTCCGTCAAAACTTACTTGGTAAGCGTGTCGATTATTCTGCACGTTCTGTAATTGTTGTTGGACCAGAATTAAGATTATTCGAATGTGGATTGCCAAAAGATATGGCAGCAGAACTTTACAAGCCGTTTATTATCAGAAAACTGATAGAAAGAGGTATCGTAAAAACTGTAAAATCTGCAAAGAAAATTATAGATAGAAAAGAGCCTGTTGTTTGGGATATCTTAGAGAATGTTCTTAAAGGACATCCTGTATTACTAAACCGTGCGCCTACTTTACACAGACTTGGTATTCAAGCATTCCAACCAAAGCTTATCGAAGGTAAAGCAATTCAGCTACACCCACTAGTGTGTACTGCATTTAACGCCGATTTCGATGGTGACCAGATGGCTGTGCATTTACCATTAGGACCTGAAGCAATTTTAGAAGCTCAACTTTTAATGTTAGCATCACATAATATCTTGAACCCAGCAAACGGTTCTCCCGTTACTGTACCTTCTCAGGATATGGTTCTTGGTTTATATTATATGACGAAGTTGCGTAAGTCTACACCTGAAGTAAAAGTAAAAGGTGAAGGCTTAACGTTCTACTCTCCAGAAGAAGTAACAATTGCTTACAATGAGAAGCAAGTTGATCTTAACGCTGGTATTAAAGTAAGAACAAAAGCATTTAATGAAGAAGGAGAGTTAACTACTCAAATTATAGAAACTACTGTGGGTCGTGTACTTTTCAACGAAAAAGTTCCTGAAGCAGCTGGTTATGTAAACGAAGTATTAACAAAGAAGTCTTTAAGAGAAATTATTCATGAAATTCTTAAAAAGACAAGTGTTCCTGAAACTGCAGATTTCCTTGATGAAATTAAAACATTAGGTTATAAATTCGCTTTCCAAGGTGGTTTATCATTTAGTTTAGGTGATATTATTATTCCTAAGGAAAAGCAATCTATGATTGATGCTGCTAATAAGCAGGTTGATGGTATCATGGGTAACTATAACATGGGACTTATTACTAATAACGAACGTTATAACCAAGTTATTGATATTTGGACGTCTACGAATGCTGAATTGACAGAACTGTCTATGAAGCGTATCCGTGAAGACCAACAAGGATTCAACTCAGTATACATGATGCTTGACTCTGGTGCTCGTGGATCTAAAGAACAGATTCGTCAGTTAACTGGTATGCGTGGATTAATGGCTAAGCCTAAAAAATCTAACGCAGGTGGTGGTGAGATTATTGAAAACCCTATTCTTTCTAACTTTAAGGAAGGTCTTTCAATCTTAGAGTACTTTATCTCTACTCACGGTGCTCGTAAAGGTCTTGCCGATACAGCTCTTAAAACTGCCGATGCTGGTTACTTAACACGTCGTTTAGTAGATGTATCTCAAGATGTAATTGTATATGAAGAAGATTGTGGTACACTAAGAGGTATAGAAGTTTCTGCACTTAAGAAGAACGAAGAAATTGTAGAAAGCTTAGAAGGTAGAATCGTTGGTAGAACGTCACTTAATGATGTTTACCATCCTTTAACTGAAGAGTTACTTGTTGAAGCAGGTGGTCATATTCATGATGATATTGCTAAAAAGATTGGTAATTCTCCAATTGATGCTATCGAAGTGCGTTCACCATTAACATGTGAGGCCAAAAAAGGTATCTGTGTGAAATGTTACGGTCGTAACTTAGCAACAGGTAAAATGGTACAACGTGGTGAAGCTGTTGGTGTGGTTGCTGCTCAGTCTATTGGTGAACCAGGTACACAGTTAACATTACGTACATTCCACGTAGGTGGTATTGCAGGAAACATTTCTGAAGACAATAAATTAACGGTTAAGTTTGATGGTATCGCGGAAATCGATGACCTTAAAACTGTAAAAACTAAGAATAGTGAAGGAGCTGAGGTTGACGTAGTCATCTCAAGAACTTCAGAATTAAAATTAGTAGATGCTAAAACAGGAATTGTTTTAAGTACTAACAATATACCATATGGTTCATTCATTAATGTGAAGCCAGGTGATAAACTGAAAAAAGGTGATGTTGTTTGTCAGTGGGATCCTTACAACGGTGTAATTATTTCTGAATTTGCTGGTCAAGTTCGTTATGAAAACATCGAGCAAGGGGTTACTTATCAAGTAGAAATTGATGAACAAACAGGTTTCCAAGAGAAAGTAATTTCAGAATCAAGAAATAAGAAGTTAATTCCTACCTTATTGATTGAAGATAAGAATGGTGAGACTATTCGTTCTTATAACTTACCTGTTGGCGCCCATATTATGGTCGACGATAGTGAGAAAGTTGATATCGGTAAGATTTTAGTTAAGATTCCTCGTAAATCTGCTAAGTCTGGTGATATTACTGGTGGTCTTCCACGTGTAACGGAATTATTCGAAGCACGTAACCCTTCTAATCCAGCTGTAGTTAGTGAGATTGATGGTGTGGTATCTTTCGGAAAAATCAAACGTGGTAACCGTGAAATTATCGTTGAGTCTAAGTTAGGTGAGGTTAAGAAATACTTAGTGAAGCTGTCTAATCAGATTCTTGTTCAAGAAAATGATTTCGTTAAAGCTGGTATGCCATTATCTGACGGTTCTATTACTCCTAATGATATCTTAAATATTAAAGGCCCTTCTGCGGTTCAGCAATATTTGGTGAACGAAGTACAAGAAGTATATCGTTTACAAGGTGTAAAGATTAACGATAAGCATTTCGAAGTAGTGGTAAGACAGATGATGCGTAAAGTTAGAATTATTGATTCTGGTGATACCATTTTCTTAGAAAACCAATTAGTTCATAAATCAGATTTCATCGAAGAAAACGATAAGATTTTCGGAATGAAGGTTGTTGAAGATCCAGGAGATTCTCAAAACTTGAAACCAGGTCAAATTGTATCTGTAAGAACATTAAGAGACGAAAACTCAAGTTTAAGAAGAGAAGATAAGAATCTTGTAACTGCAAGAGATGCTAGTTCTGCAACTGCAACTCCAATATTACAAGGTATTACTAGAGCTTCATTACAAACAAAATCGTTTATATCTGCGGCATCGTTCCAGGAAACTACAAAGGTTCTTAACGAAGCAGCTGTAAATGGTAAGATTGATACTCTTGAAGGACTTAAAGAAAATGTAATTGTAGGACATAGAATACCAGCAGGTACAGGTGTTAGAGAATACGAAAACATTATTGTAGGTTCTAAGCAAGAATTCAATGAAATGATGAAAGCTAAAGAAGAAATGAACTTTAATTAAATGAGACAAAGGTTTCATAAGCCGAAGGTGAAGTGAAAACCAGTAGTCAAATTTATCCTGAATTCTTTAGGATCTCAATAACTTGAGAATTATTATAGTATTAAAAAGCCTTCAAGCATTAATTTGCATGAAGGCTTTTTTAATTTAAAAATGGTCAAGGTTTTTTTTACCTTGCATGTAAATAAAAGTATTAATTATACTTCTTGATATGTAGAAGTTTAAACAACATTAAAATGTCAGACGAAAAAAAGAATCCTAAAAAAGGACAAATCAACATAGAATTAGATGAGAAAATTGCGGAAGGAACTTATTCAAACCTTGCAATTATTAATCATTCGGTTTCCGAGTTCGTGGTAGATTTTGTAAGTATTATGCCAGGAACACCAAAGAGCAAAGTAAAGTCTAGAATAATTCTAACACCACAACATGCTAAGCGTTTGTTAAAAGCCTTAGGCGATAATGTGAGTCGTTTTGAACAGGCACATGGAGAAATTAAAGATTACGAACAACCTCCAATTCCGTTAAATTTCGGTCCAACAGGACAAGCCTAATTTTATTTTTTGGGACTTAAATTAGTCGGGACGTAAAGGGTAGACTTTTTCATACCACTTCCAAAACGTCTCGATTATAATGGAAATAAAAAAAGCCTTTGAATTAATATTCAAAGGCTTTTTTTATGCTTTGCACGTAACATGCTAAGCAACATCTCTCTGATTCCTATGGTACTTTAAAGCACCTGAAGGACATTTTTTAATTTGATTAATAATCGCATCAGTTTGAGCACCTTCTAAATCTATCCAAGGAATCACTGAGCTTCTAAACACGTTTGACAATTGTTTTGCACAAAGTTCTGCATTACAACATCTGCGAGGTTCGTAGGTAACCGTAATTTCAGCATTGCTGAAAACATTAGCATTTATTTCCATAATAAGCAGATTAGTTTGGGGTTAATCGTATTTTGAAATTAGCGAATGGGTCTATTAAAAGAACGAATTCATCGTTAAAGTACGTAAAATACCGATTAAAATAACGCGTTACTCAGGTTTTTCGATGAAATGCTATGTCGATTTATTCAAACTCAGAAGTCATATGAAAGGTAATACTAGGATATTTTTGTTGAGACATTTGTAATGAAAACATAGAATCAGCTAAAAACACGAGTTGATTTCGTTTGTCTCTTGCTAAATAACGTTGCTTCACTCTTAAGAATTCTTTAAACTCTTCACTCTTTTCATCGTCTGTTTGAATCCAACAGGCTTTATGAACATTTAAATTTTCATAGGTACATTTCGCACCATATTCGTGTTCTAATCTATACTGAATCACTTCATACTGTAAAGCACCAACCGTACCGATTACTTTTCTGCCGTTAAAATCGAGCGTAAACAATTGTGCAACCCCTTCATCCATTAATTGATCAATACCTTTATAAAGTTGTTTAGACTTCATTGGATCAGCATTATTAATATATCTAAAGTGTTCCGGAGAGAAACTTGGGATGCCTTTGTAGTGGATTTTTTCTCCTTCAGTTAACGTATCACCTATTTTGAAATTTCCTGTGTCGTGCAGTCCTACAATGTCTCCAGGATATGAAATATCTACAATTTGCTTCTTTTCCGCAAAGAATGCATTTGGACTAGAAAATTTCATTTTTTTATTGTGTCTAACATGAAGATAGGGTGTGTTACGCTTAAATTCACCTGAAACAATTTTTATAAATGCTAAACGGTCCCTATGATTTGGATCCATATTAGCGTGAATTTTAAATACAAAACCGGTAAAGTCTTTCTCTTCAGGCTTCACTAATCGTTCCTCACTTTGTTTTGGTCTTGGTTTTGGAGCAATTTCAACGAAACAATCTAGAAGTTCTCTAACTCCGAAGTTGTTTAATGCAGATCCAAAAAATACAGGCTGTAATTTACCTGTTAAATAATCGTCTCTATCAAATGTTGGATAAATACCATTAACCAATTCTATTTCTTCACGTAAATTATCTGCAGCTTTATCACCAACTAATTTTGTCAGCACGTCGGAGTCTAAATCCTGAATTTCGGTGGTTTCTTCGATATTCTTACGGCTGTCACCACTGAAAAGGTTAACGTTCTTTTCCCAGATATTATAAATTCCTTTAAAATCATATCCCATTCCAATAGGGAAACTTAAAGGACATACGGTTAAACCAAGTTTTTGTTCAATTTCATCTAATAAATCAAAAGCATCCTTACCTTCTCTATCTAACTTGTTTACAAAAACAATCATGGGTATGTTACGCATTCTACATACCTCTACTAGTTTTTCAGTTTGCTCTTCAACACCTTTTGCAACGTCAACTACAACGATAACACTATCAACAGCCGTTAAAGTTCTATAGGTGTCTTCAGCAAAATCCTTATGACCAGGTGTATCAAGAATATTAATTTTTATCCCATTATATTCAAACGCAAGTACAGACGTAGCTACAGAAATTCCACGCTGACGTTCAATTTCCATAAAGTCACTCGTAGCTCCTTTTTTTATTTTATTGCTCTTTACAGCACCTGCTTCTTGGATGGCGCCACCATATAGAAGTAATTTTTCAGTTAAAGTGGTTTTTCCCGCATCGGGATGGGCAATAATACCAAAAGTACGACGTCTATTAATTTCTTTTAAAAAGCTCATAAGGTTGTATTGAAATCGAGTGCAAATATAGGAGTATATATAGAAAAAACAGGTGACCTCAATGATTATAAATGAGTAAGAGCCAGAAAAAGGGTGAGATTTTTAATGTAAATGACTAAAAAAATGAGGATTATATGTGGGATTAAGTTGGCATTCATCTCCTGAGTCAGTGAAAGCCTAATTTTTATGAATTCCTTCACTTTTATGTCATAATTAGATGTTAATTTAGCGCTATGACAGAAGAACTAGTCATCTTAGTAGATGGAAACGATAATAAGGTTGGTTTAATGCCAAAAATGGAGGCTCACGAAAAAGCATTATTGCATCGTGCGTTTTCTGTATTTGTATTTAATGATAAAAATGAGCTTATGCTTCAACAACGTGCGGAGCATAAATATCATACACCAGGTTTATGGACCAATACCTGTTGTAGTCACCAACGCGATGGAGAAACTAACCTACAAGCTGGAAAAAGACGATTACTGGAAGAAATGGGCTTTGTTACGGATTTAGAAGAAAAAACGTCTTTTATATATAAAGCACCATTTGATAATGGATTGACAGAGCATGAGTTCGATCATATCATGGTGGGGTATTATGATGCTGAACCAAATATTAATCCAGATGAAGTAGCCAATTGGAAGTGGATGTCCCTTGAAGATATAAAATCTGATATGGCCATAAATCCAGATATTTACACAGCTTGGTTTAAAATTATCTTTGAAAAGTTTTATGAATTTATAAACGTTAATCAATAATGAAGGTTACGGTACATAGAAAAGCACATTTTAATGCGGCTCACAGACTTCATAGAAAGGATTGGTCTGCTGAAAAAAATGAGGCTGTTTTTGGTTTGTGCAATAATCCAAATTATCATGGTCATAATTATGAATTGATAGCAAGTGTTACTGGTGAAATTGATCCGGAAACAGGTTATGTTATAGATATTAAAACTTTGAAAGACCTTATCAAATTAGAAGTTGAAGACGCTTTTGATCACAAGAATTTAAACCTTGAGGTTCCAGAATTTGAAAATTTGAACCCTACAGCAGAAAATATTGCAGTAATTATCTATAATAAATTAAAACCTAAACTAAAACCAGAATTTCAACTTGAAATCACACTTTACGAAACACCTCGTAATTTTGTAACCTATTCTGGCGATTAAATCTATGAATAATTCGTTGTATCCATTAAAGTTTGAGCCTATTCTAAAAGATAAAATTTGGGGTGGAGAGAAACTACATCAATTATTTAATAAAGCTTCTAAGTCTAAGAAGTTGGGAGAAAGTTGGGAAATTAGCGCTGTACCTGACAATATTTCGGTAGTTTCTAATGGTATATTAAAAGGGCAATCACTTCAAGATTTAGTTCTTAGATTTAAATCAAAATTATTAGGCGAAAAAAATTGGAAGCAATTTGGTGAAGAGTTTCCACTTCTCATAAAATTTATTGATGCTAAGGAGAATTTAAGTATTCAATTACATCCTAACGATGCTTTAGCAAAAGAAAGACATAATGCCTCTGGTAAGACAGAGATGTGGTACGTTATGCAAGCCGATGATGAGGCTAAAATAATTGTAGGTTTTAAAGAAAAAGTAGATAGAGAAATCTACTTAAGACATTTAGAAGATAAGACACTTACTGATATATTAAACGTAGATGACGTTAAGGAAGGCGATGCCTATTTTATTGAGTCGGGTAGAGTACATGCTATTGGAGCTGGTGTATTGTTAGCAGAAATACAACAGACCAGTGATGTGACCTATCGTGTCTACGATTGGGATCGGGTAGATTCTAATGGAAATAAACGTGAGTTGCATAATGATATTGCAATTGATGCTTTTGATTTTGAAATGGACGATAATTTCAGAATTTGCTATCATACGAACAAAAACCGAACTAATGAGATGGTCATTTGTCCATTTTTCACCACTAATTATATAGATTTAGATTCCGAAATAAAAAAACAGAACTCTTATGATTCTTTTATAATTTATATGTGCGTGGATGGTGATGTAGAAATCATTACTAATACGTCTAATGATATTATTGTTGTAGGAGAGACCATCTTAATTCCTGCAAGTATTAAAGAATTTACACTAAAATCTACAGGAGGAAAGTTACTAGAAGTGTACGTATAAAACTTAAATTAAAATTGAGCTAAATACTAAAAGGATTTAGTACTTTTGCAGTTATTAAAAACATAATATATTATGGCAAATAAAAGAGATTTAAAAAAGGATATTAACTACGTATTAGGAGATATTATTGAAGCAGTATATGTTTGGGAATTATCTCACTCTGAGAAACCAACAAAAGAAAGTAACGCTATTATTGATGAAGCTATTGCTACGTTTGATGGATTAATTGCTCGTGTTAACGACAGAAGTGCAGAAGATAAAAAAGCACATTTTAAAGCGATTAACAACGACCTTGAAACTAAAGGAAGAGAATTAATCGAAAAAATCAATAATTTAAAATAAATTGATTTGCAAATTTAAAAATCTATTTTAAATTTGCGCCTGTCTTTCGTCAAAGGAAGATAAGCTTACCAAAAAGGTAAGCGTTTTGCCGATGTAGCTCAGCTGGCTAGAGCAGCTGATTTGTAATCAGCAGGTCGTGGGTTCGAGTCCCTCCATCGGCTCTTAATTGAAGCTTCAAGCACTGTAAGGTGTTTGGAGCTTTTTTCTTTTATACAATGAATGGGAGAGAGTAGAATTTATGTTGAGTGGAGTCGTTGTAAGCCCTTACAGCGGTTTGTAGTTGTACTTTCAAGTTCTGTATGGTATATTAAGTTTTTATATTAAAATTCCTCCTGTTTTTAATAGTTCAAATTGAAACAACGTTGTTTTCTCTAATAAAAAAAATCCCAATCATTATTATGAATGGGATTTTTAGTTCAATAATATATTTCTAAAGTATGATTAGAAATTATAATTAGTCTTTAAGAACTTATTCTTCAGAGTTTCTATTAGCAATTAACTCACCAAGTTTTTTGCCATAAAGTGAATTCTTTATTTCGGGACTAAGTCCATTGTAAATAGAGTCGATATAGACAGGATTAGCATTTCTTACTTCATATAAAGCTAAATACGGGGCGATCTCGCTATCTCTATGATTCATTGCATATTGAATTGTGAAGGCGTATTTGCGTTTAATTAACTGGTTTGCAATTTGGTTCAACGAATCTATAGCTACACTATCTTTTTCTTGTTGAGCAATAAAGCTCGCTTCTATAACATCAAGATTTTTACCATTAAATTGCCCCATTATTTTTAAATACTCATCTAAAAGCTCTTGTTGTTTAGAGCCTTTTATTTTAGAGTCGAAATTAAAATTCTTTAATGTTGTATTTATTTCAGTAACGCCTTGATCAGCGAAAAATGGAATATAATGCTCAATACCATCATTCTTAAAAAGCTTCAAATATAGAATTTCAGGTTCCTTTAGATTTGTATGTAAGGTGAATTCTGGTTGACCAGTAATTACCATAGAATCTAAGTTTATGATATTAGAATTGTCCTCTTCTTTCTGAAGGTAGACAACTCCTTTTTTTAAACCTTTAATTGATCCTTTTAAAGTGAAGTTGGAATCATTGGATTTGCCACATGAGACTACAAGTACCGCAATAAATATGAGGCTTAGAGCTTTGTTTAATTTTGTCATGGTTTACTAAATAATTAGGTGCACAAATATCTTATAATAGTTTTAATATTACTAACTAACAGCTGCTAATTCCATTAAAATTGTACATCCAATAGCTGCGATAGTACCAACGGCGTAACCAAATACCGCGAGTAAAACGCCAACTGTAGCTAATGAAGGATGAAATGCGGAAGCAACAATAGGAGCAGAGGCAGCGCCACCAACATTGGCTTGACTTCCCACGGCTAAGAAGAAGTAAGGAGCTTTAATAAGTTTAGCAACTAAGATTAAAAGAATAGCATGAATAGTCATCCATACAATTCCGATAGCAATAAGTCCAACATTGTCAAATATCATGGTTAAATCCATTTTCATTCCGATACTTGCCACTAGGATGTAAATGAAAACACTTCCAAACTTACTAGCACCTGCACCTTCAAAGTTTTTAGCTTTTGTAAAGGATAATATTATGGCAATTAAAGTGGCAACACTTATCATCCAAAAGAATTTAGACCCTAAGAAGGTGAACATATTACGCGTAGTAGGGGATTCAATTTCGGCAACAACACCTTCAAAAAATGGAGCTAAATAGTTAGCTCCTAAATGAGCCATACTTACAGAGCCAAATGCAATTGCGCAAATTATCATTATATCAGAAAGAGAAGGATTACGCTTAACTTTTTCAGAAAAGGAAGATACTTTTTCTTTTAGTTCTTCAATAGAAGAGGTGTCAGCTTTCAACCATTTATTAATGCGGTCTCTTTTGCCAATACCTATAAGAATTATTGCCATCCAAATATTAGCGACTACAATATCTACGAATACCATTCCTCCATATAGCGCTTGATTATAGCCATATATTTCTAACATAGCAGTTTGGTTGGCTCCACCACCAATCCAGCTTCCTGCTAAGGTGGATAATCCTCTCCATACCGCATCAGCTCCGACCCCTCCAACAGTTTCTGGAGATACACTAGCAATCAATAAAATAGCGATTGGCCCACCAATTACAATTCCGATTGTTCCTGTAAAGAACATGACTAAAGCTTTCCATCCTAAGTTAAAAACCGCTTTTAAATCTATACTCAAAGTCATAAGAACTAATGCAGCAGGAAGTAAATATCTACTAGAAACGTAATATAAGTTCGTGCTATGTTCTGTAACTACACCTGTATCTGATACAGTCGTCCATTCTGGAGCAATTAAGCCTGTTGTCGTTAAAACCGCTGGTAGCATATAAGCCATAAATAAGCCTGGTACTATTTTGTAGAATTTAGGCCAAAAACCAGTTTTTATAGATTCTGTTACAAACACAAAACCTAAGGCAAGCATTAATAGTCCAAATATTATAGTATCATCAGTAAAAATAGGTGTGTTATCCATCTGTTGTTTAGTTTAGAGCGTGCAAAATACAAAAATTTAAAACTAAAAAAAGTGACCGTTTCGGATCACTTTTTATCTTTAAGGTTATCTTTTTTTCTGGGATGTCTATTATGTTCTTTTAAATACTGCATTAACATCCATTCTATCTGACCATTAGTACTCCGGAATTCATCCGAAGCCCATTTCTCAATAGCTTTTAGCATATCTTCATTAACTCGTAATGCAAAGGCTTTTTTCTTAGACATTGATTAATTTATTTTATCAGTTCTTATCTCGCTCAAATACAACCGAAGTCCAATTCACAGCGATTGATTTAACGGTCCAACCTTCACGAGCATACTGATTAAGTATATCTTCGAAGTTTTGAACACGATTTCTTAAACCTAATTTTGGTGTTACGACCTTATATTCTTTCATTTTATTAATGATTTAAAGTTCCTGCATTCAACACTGGTGAAGCATCTTTATCACCACAAAGCACAACCATAAGATTACTCACCATTGCTGCTTTTCGCTCGTCATCTAAATCGACAACTTGTTTTTTACTTAGTTGATCAATAGCCATTTCTACCATACTCACAGCACCTTCTACAATTTTATGTCTAGCAGCAACAATGGCTGTTGCTTGTTGACGTTTTAACATGGCATTTGCGATTTCCTGTGCATAGGCCAAGTAACCAATGCGAGCTTCTAAAACCTCAATGCCGGCAATTGACAATCGTTCATCGATTTCTTTCTCTAAAGCATTACTCACTTCATTAACGCTTGAACGTAAGGTGATATCTTCATCTACACCTTCATCTGCAAAATTATCATAAGGATACATACTTGCCAATTTACGAACGGCAGCATCGGTTTGAACGCGGACAAAATTTTCATAATTATCTACATCGAAAGCCGCTTTGTACGTGTTTTGAACTCGCCATACCAGGATAGTACTAATCATTATAGGGTTTCCTAGTTTATCATTTACTTTTAATCGTTCACTATCAAAATTACTGGCTC
This sequence comes from Winogradskyella epiphytica, assembly GCF_003217215.1. GTDB lineage: Bacteria > Bacteroidota > Bacteroidia > Flavobacteriales > Flavobacteriaceae > Winogradskyella > Winogradskyella epiphytica. Next base: position 47,636 of record NZ_QJTD01000007.1, on the reverse strand, counting down.
TAAGTGAAATCTTCTTTTTAGTATAAAAAGGATTTACCCAATAGAAGCCATTCTTTTTTACGGTTCCTACATATTTACCAAATAAGAGTAATACACGTGAGCCATTAGGTTGTACCATTAAAAATCCAACGGCTATAAATAAAGAAACTATAATACCAATTATAGCCCATCCCGTTTCAGTGATGAATATAGTGGCAATACTACCAAATAATAATACTACAAATAATAAGAGCATTAGGTAACCATTTGTAGGAATGATGATTTTTTCTTCTTTCATAAGTCTAAAGTTTAATTGATTGATTAATCGTTTATTCAATATGATATTATATTGATATCATAAAGATATGTAAAAAATAATTAATGCATAATATTAACTTTGGCACAAGAATTGTATAAGGTTGAATGTAATGAATATTATAGTTGCCATTTTGGTAACATTACTACAAATTAGTTTCATTATATTTGGTTGGTTAGTTAGAAAATGGCACCTCGTGGTTGGGGTGCTTTTTCATTTTAAATAATTCAAAAAAAGAAGCATCCGAACTAAAGAAGAAGTTGGGATGCCTATATAAAATTTAAGAATGCTGAGTTATTACTTTTGTTGATTAATAAATTCAGTAACACTACTAATCAACATTGGCGAAATTTCACGAAAGGATTCGTTATAAGATTTTGAATTTTCTAAATCGTCACCTTCTATTTCAAATAGAACATGGTTCATGTTTTCAATAATAACCAATTCAGCTTTATCATTCGCCTTCTTCAGCAACTCGGCTTCATTTACAGAAACTTGTAAGTCTTTAGTTCCATTAATAATAAGAACAGGCATATTTAGTTCTGTAATAAGTTCAGAAGGGTAGTATGACATCCAATTAATCATAAATGGTTGAAGATCTGTACTAAATATTGAACCTAGAGCCATAGGATATTCTGTTGTTGTTTTACCTTCTTTTAAATTAGCTATAACACGCTCTGTATCTTCAGAAAACATTGGTGCTGTTTTTCCAATTTGTTCTATTATTACATCTCCAATATTGTTTCCAGCGCCTGCTAAGGAAATAAATCCATTTACCTGATCTTTTGCAGCAAGCATACCAACCAAACTACCTTGACTATGACCAATTACATAAATGTTATTATAATTACTATTAGTTTTAAAGTAGTCCACGACATCTTTTGCATCTTGAACAAAGTCGTCGAACATGATGTCTTTGGATACGTTGTTTTGTAGAATTTGCTTTACTATACGTTTATCATAACGAAAAGTAGCAATTCCGTTGTTGGTTAGTCCTTCCGCTAATTTCTTTAACGAGTTATTTTTTAAAAAATTTTGATTTCCATTACGATTTGTTGGACCAGATCCGGCTATTATGATTGCTAAATTTGGCCGTTCATTATTATTCGGACTGAGTAAAGTTCCATCAATCCATTTACTAACAGAAACTTCTTCCTCCGTATAGGCTTTATCTTGGCTAAAACCAATAGAAAAGAACAAACTAAGAATTATGAACACATACATTTTCATGACACTAAAATTTTAGGTGTATAAAGTTAAATTTTAATTTAATGAATCTTAGCATTTAACTTATAATTAATATGATGTTCATATAATTACCTAATGTTTTTAGAGATGTAGTTTGTCTATTAAAAGCGATATTTCACCTACAATTGTTAAATTTTTATGCATTTTATCGATTAAATATGTTTTTCAACGCTATAAATAAAAATGAGTTATATATTTGAAGTGTACTAAAATTTTGGTTTTAGTTCAATGGATTAATTAATTAATATTTGCATTATGTTTTGTTGACTTAGAAATCCTGAATCTACTAACATATTTAAAAGCAAATTAGAAAAACCGAGATTGAGGGATCTCGGTTTTTTATTTTTATAATAATCCCAAAAATAAACTTCACCTTAATTGCTTTCGTTAATTAGCGTTCTAAATGTAAGATTGATTCTACTCTCAACAGTTTTTTTTGTTTTTGCAATTTGATGCTTCCAGTAATGTTGCATTTCACCTTTCATTATAAGTAAACTTCCGTGTTCTAAATTTATTTTGTGTCGTTCGTTTTTTAGTTGTTGATGTTTAAAATGAAATAGTCGTTCTGCTCCAAAACTGACAGAAGCTATAAAACGATTAATTCCTAATTCCTTTTCATTGTCGGCGTGCCAGCTATTACTATCGTTGCCATCTCTATATAAATTGATTAATACCGAATTAAATTCGTGGTTTGATATAGACTCAACACGATTCTTTATCTCTAGCAAAGTAGGACTGAACGGTAAAGCATCCATTGTAATATTTGAATATTTGTAAGACATCGTAGATGTAGCAAATAGCGCTGTTAATCGGGGTTGCTTATACGTTTTACCAAAAATGGTGATGTCATCGTGTTGCCAATTGGTTTCAGATTTAATACATTTGAAGAAAGCATCAGACTCTTGTTTAGAGAACAGGCGCGGAATGTAAATTAATTCTGCATTAGGAAGTTTTAAATGTCGTTTGTCTGTGAAAAACAAATCCATAGTCTATTTTTTATCTAAATTAGTACATTGATATGAATTATAAAATACTCCTATTTATTGGAAGCATAATGCTTTTAACAGTTGGATTTAAGCCAAAACAAGAACTGCCTGAGGGATTTGTTTATGCAAAATCAGTGATACCTGATTTAGATGTTGAGCTGCGTTATTTTTCTCAAAATAATTTTGTTGGAGATACAATCGATGGTTATAAAGCCAATCGATTAATTGTAACCAAAGGCACAGCGGAAAAGTTGAAATTAGTTCAAGAAGAACTTCAATCACAAAACTTATGTTTAAAAGTTTATGATGGTTATAGACCACAACGTGCTGTAAATCATTTTATACGTTGGGCTCGTGTGCTTGATGATACGCTTCAGAAGTCTGAGTTTTACCCAAGGGTGGAGAAGAAAAACTTGTTCAAATCGGGATATATAGCGTCTCGATCCGGGCATAGTAGAGGAAGCACGGTAGATTTAACCATTATTGATGGCCAAACAGGAGAAGCATTAGATATGGGAAGTCCTTATGATTTTTTTGGAAAAGAATCTTGGATTGAGCATGATGGTTTAACCGAAGAACAAAAACAGAACAGACAATTACTTCAAAAAGTAATGCTGAAACATAATTTTAGAAATTATCCAAAAGAGTGGTGGCACTTTACTTTACGTTGGGAACCATTTCCTAAGACCTATTTTGATTTCGAGGTGGAGTAATTTAAAAACTTTAATTCTAACCAACTTATATATACATCCAGGCCCAATACATCAATCCAAATTGTAAAGGCAAGCGTAAAATTAAAATCCATTTTGGTATTCCTGCCGAGGCTTTTTCCCCAGAAAGCATATAAAAGTGAACCAATAGGAATACGGAAAGCATGGCAATAATGCCATAAATTGATAGTGTTTTTAAAACAGGTATACATAAACCAATACCCAAAAGTATTTCAGCTAAGCCACTTAAATAGACGAGAGCTTTATGATTAGGTAAATACTTAGGCATAATTCGCATATACATTTTCGGTTTTATAAAATGTATGAGTCCTGCAACCATATACATTCCTGCCATGAGGTAAAGTCCAATGGGTTCATTCATCTTTATAAGTTTTATATACTAAGCCAATACCATAATTAAATAGATTTTTGTCTAACAAGCTCGACTTGAATTGATTTCCTCTGTCAAATTTTACCCAATTATTTCCGTTGATAAAAACTCGTTTTACAAAAGTGTTCTTGGTTTCAATTTCATCTGTAAATGGGAGTAGTGGTCTAAAGTTTGTTGGAATCTTTACAACCTCACCATTTCTAGATGTAATCTCTTTATATTTTTTATTAGGAAGCAATTTTCCCGCTTTGTTGGTATAGCCTAAAACTTGTAATGATACAAAAAAGCCCTCATCTGGTATGTAAATATCATAATCATCCACATTTAATTCATAAGCATCACCATCTTTTTCTGTGGCTCTAAAAACAATAGTTTCGTAGGTTAAAACTTTACCTGGCACTCCATTGTTATTTTGATAAAAATTGACTTTAAATAGGGTTGAGAATTTCTTTTTCTCGCTATTAGAACGTTTGCGTTTTTCCCAATCTTTCGATTCTAACGCAATAGGAAAAATCACAGATTTTAATTCTTGATCTTTTGAAGTAGTTTTAGGAAAGTAAACGGCAATTTCAGATTCTATAGTAGGTAGCCAAGATTTATAATAATCGTCGTCTAAGTATGGTTTAAGTTTTTCTTCTTTATATTTTCTTGTTGTACTTATTTTAATAAGCACCTCATCTAATTCTGAAACTTCAGGTGTCATGAGTAATTGATTCGGTAGATTTTTTGTAGCCATACGAAGGTCTTTAAATCCTAAAGCCGAAATATAGAGTGAATCAATATCTGGATATAGTTTTTTAGTGAAAAAGAACTTGCCTTCATCATCGGCAAAAATCCCGTTCCCGTTGCCAAATGAAATAGTGGCGTAACTTACAGGGTAGCTAGTTATACTATCTTTAATTGTGATTTGAGCAAAAGCAATCTGCCCAAGGAACAGAAATATGATTAAAATTTTAGACATGATAAAATCTGTGTTTAAAGAACTAAAGTCAACTTAGCGTCTTTTTAAAGACCTAAAAATAGATGTACTACACCATTTTCAGACATTAAAGATGATGAATTAAATACTTGGTCACAAAATATTATGCTTTTTATTTTCTTAAGACCAATAATCAATAAAAAAGCACTTGAGTTTATCAAGTGCTTTTTTTATTATCTAACGTCTAAAGCCTAACAACTGTACTAATACCATCGTTTCTTCTTCTTTTTAGAAGCTTCACTTTTACGACCTTTCTTATATTTACTACCTTTTTTCTTATGAACTATAGGTTTTGCTTTGGGATCTAAAGGGTAAGGGTGTTCAGTGGCAACAGGAATAGATACATTTATATAGTTCTCAATAGCTTTTACATAGCTTTTTTCGTCTGCCGAACACATAGAATAGGACTTTCCTGTATGGCCAGCACGTCCTGTTCTGCCAATTCTATGAACATAAGTTTCTGGAACATTAGGCATATCAAAATTAAGAACGTTATCTAATTCATTAATGTCAATTCCACGAGCAGCAACATCTGTGGCAATAAGCACTTTTACATAACCACTTTTAAATTTGTTTAGGGCCGTTTGTCGTTCACTCTGAGCTTTGTCACCATGAATGCTATTTACAGAGAATCCATTTTTAAGAAGCGTCTCTTCAAGCTTGTTGACACCAAATTTAGTACGTCTAAAAATTAGAACATTTCCTTCAATAGTGTTACGAATTAAATGTAAACACAATTCAATTTTATTGCGTTTGGGAACATAATACAAGAGTTGATCTACGTCTTTAGCTACAGATTTTGTTGGTGTAACATCTATACGTTCAGGATTTGTAAGAATGCTATTGGCTAATTCTTCAATCTTATTTGGAATGGTAGCCGAGAATAAAAGGGTTTGTTTATTTTCTGGGCAAAGGCGTTCTACCTTTTTAATGTCATCAATAAAGCCCATATCTAACATTAAATCGGCTTCATCTAATACAAAAGTTTCAACATAATCTAGATTGATATAATCTTGCTTATGTAAATCGAGTAGTCGACCAGGAGTTGCTACTAAAATATCAACGCCTTTTTTTAATCCATCGATTTGTGGTTCAATAGAGGCTCCTCCAAAAACTACTAATGTTGTTAGATTAGTGAACTCGGCATAGGATTTAAAATTTTGTTGAATTTGTAAGGCTAATTCACGTGTTGGACTCAGTATTACAGCTCTAATTTTCTTCCCTTTTTTTGGAGTATCTTGTTTGTCATAGAGTTTTTGCAATATTGGTAAGGCAAAAGCAGCAGTTTTACCTGTTCCAGTTTGAGCTGAGACTATAACATCTTTTCCTTCTAGTATTAGTGGAATCGAGCGTTGCTGAACCAAAGTAGGTTCTACGTAACCGGAAGCTTCAACGGCTTTTTGTAACGGTTTTATGAGGTTTAAGTCTTTAAATGACATCTGTATTATATTTGTTGCAAAGGTAGATGAAATGTTCTACCAACGTTCTTTTACCCAATCCTTTTGTTCTTGTTCTGTTAAAAATGTCCAAGCAATAAATCTACTTATCTTATGGCCCTGACCCATTTCTATAGTTTTTACAAATGTGGCATTCACCTTTTGTAAAATTTTATAAGTTGGTTTTAATGTGGTTTCTTTTGAAATCAAACTTGTAAACCATAAACATTGCTTAGAAAAATGTTTACTCTCGTAAATCATATCTTTTACAAAACGAGCTTCACCGCCTTTTGTCCATAATTCATTCTGCTGACCACCAAAATTTAAAACAGGTTTCACATCTGGTTGACCCTTTAAATTCTTAAGTTTTTTTAGACTGGCTTTTTTTGCATCTTCTAATGAGGCATGAAAAGGAGGGTTGCAAATAGTGAAATCCACACGTTCATCAGGATTTAATACACCTTTAAAAAAGGCATTAGCCTGTTCTTGACGTCGGATTTCAATATGAGATTTTAAGTTTGGGTTTTTAGTGACTATTGACTGTGCGGAACTAATGGCTTTTTCGTCTGTATCACTACCTATAAAAGACCAACCGTATTCGTGGTTTCCAATAATAGGATATATACAATTGGCACCAACACCAATATCTAAACCTTTTATGTGTTGACCTGTTGGGATTTCTGATTGATGCTCCTTTAATAAATCAGCGATATTATGTATATAATCTGCTCTTCCAGGAATTGGAGGACATAAATAATGCTGAGGTATATCCCAATATTCTAATCTGTAATGGTGTTTCAATAAAGCGGTGTTTAATGCTTTTACAGCATCAGGGTTGAAAAAGTTAATTGATTCATCGCCATATTTATTAGGTGCGACAAATGGGGCTAGATCTGGTGAACTTTTAATAAGTTCTTCGAAGTTATAGCGTTCTCTATGTCGACTTCTGGGATGAAGCTCTGATTTAACTTTAGGATGTGGTTTTTTTTTCTGCAAGGTGTGTATAGTTTGAAAATGCAAAGGTAATGGAAAAGCATTACAATGAGTTTCTAAGTTGTTATACACGAAACTCACTAATTAATGCAATACAATGAACGAAAGCTTAATTACAACTTCTGTTAAGCTACTGCGAAAATTAGTGAGAATTCGTGAACTTAGTATTAAAGCTTTACTCCATAGTTACTACTAAATCATCTTGTTTTACCATAGTACCTTCAGCTAAGCTAACCGATTTTATTTTTCCAGCTTTATGAGCGGTAACCGTAGTTTCCATTTTCATAGCTTCTATTACAAATAAAGGATCGTTTTCTTTAACCATTGTACCTTTTTTTACCAAAACCTTATATAAAGACCCTTGTAATGGTGCTCCAATCTGATTGGCATCCTCTCGATTTATTTTTTCGTTCTGAACTTTTTGAATATTTAATGAGGTATCAAAAACTTCAACAAATCGATTTTCACCATTCACCTTAAAGAATACGGTTCGAACGCCTTCATCATTAGGAATACCAACAGAAAGTAACTTTACAATAATGGTTTTTCCTGGTTCTAATGTTATAAAAGTTTCCTCTTGAAGCTTCATGCCAAAAAAGAAATCTTTGGTTGGAATAAGTGCTATATTTCCATATTTCTTGTAATTCTCATGTGCCGTTTCAAAGACTTTTGGATATAGCATATATGATAAAAAGTCTTCCATCTCTATTGGTCGAGTAAAACCTTGCTGAAATTTCTTCTTAAAGGCTGCAAATTCCTTAGTGAAATCTACAGGTTTTAAATGAGCATTTGGTCTGTCCGTATAAGCTTCTTTATTTCTTAAAATGATACTTTGAAGCTTTTTAGGAAATCCACCAACAGGCTGACCTAAATCGCCCTTAAAGAAATTGATCACTGATTCTGGAAATGAAATCGTTTCACCACGCTCCATCACATCTTCAGGAGTTAAATTGTTGGTCACCATAAAAATTGCCATATCACCAACTACTTTAGAACTTGGTGTTACTTTAATAAGGTTCCCAAACATGGTATTTACTTGGGCGTACATTTTCTTTACTTCGTCAAATCGATCCCCTAAACCTAAAGCAATGGCCTGTGGTCTAAGGTTGGAGTATTGGCCTCCTGGAATTTCATGTTGAAACACTTCGGCTGTACCGGCTTTTAAACCAGATTCGAAAGGATAATACATTTCTCGAGTGTCTTCCCAATAATTTGAAAACTGATTTAAGGTCTCCATATTAAAATCATGCTCGCGTTCTTGACCTTTCATCATTTCTATAACTGCATTGAAATTAGGCTGCGACGTTAAACCTGATAGTCCGCCAAGAGCCACATCAACGACATCAACACCAGCTTCAATAGCTTTTAAGTAGGTTGCTGTTTGTAATGATGAGGTGTCGTGAGTATGTAATTGAATAGGGATATTTACCGTGTCTTTTAATGCGCCTACTAATTCCGTAGCGGCATAAGGTTTTAATAAACCAGCCATATCTTTAATAGCTATCATATGCGCTCCTGCATTTTCTAAATCTTTTGCGAGTTGCGTATAATAGTTGAGGTTATATTTAGTTTGATTGGGATCTAAAATATCACCAGTATAACTAATCGCGGCTTGAGCAATACCACCTGTGTTTTTTCTAACAAAATTCATGCTTGGTTCCATAGCCTTCACCCAGTTTAGGGAGTCGAATATTCTAAAAATATCAACACCATTTTCCCAGGATTTCTCTACGAATTTCTCAATTAAATTATCGGGATAGGCTTTATATCCAACGGCATTAGAGCCACGCAACAACATTTGAAATAAAATATTAGGTACAGCTTTTCGTAATTCTCTTAAGCGTGTCCATGGACTTTCGTGTAAAAAGCGGTAACACACATCAAATGTAGCGCCTCCCCAAACTTCCATACTAAAGGTGTTTGGATGGTTTTTAGCAAAACTTTCCGCAACTTTAAGCATGTCGTAACTTCTCATACGAGTAGCTAAAAGAGATTGATGCGCATCACGCATTGTAGTGTCTGTATAATGAATTTTCTTTTCGTCTTTTAACCATTGGCAAAATGCTTCAGGACCAAGTTCTGTAAGTAAGTCTTTTGTTCCTTTTGGAAAAGCATCTGCACGTTTGTATTTAGGAACTTTCGCTGTTCTAAAAACCTTCGTTTTATCGATATTCTTTACATCAGAATTACCATTAACTACAACTTCAGCAAGGAAATTTATGGCTTTCGAAGTTCTATCTTGTGGTAATTTTATTTCGAATAATGATGGGGTGTTCTGAATGAAATTAACGGTCACTTTTCCTTCTCTAAAGGTATCATGCTGAATCACATTTTGTAAGAAGTGAATATTAGTTTTCACACCTCTAATTCTAAACTCCTTTAAGGCACGTGTCATTTTACGGATAGCTCCATCTAACGTTCTTCCTTGGGCTGAAACTTTTACTAACATGGAATCAAAGAATGGACTCACGTTATAACCTTGATAAATACTTCCTGCATCCAAGCGGATTCCCATTCCCGAAGCGCTTCTGTAGGTGGTTATATTTCCGTAATCTGGCGTGAAATTATTTTCTGGGTCTTCAGTCGTTAATCGGCATTGAAGGGCAAAACCATAGGTGGACAACGAGTCTTGTTCGTATATTTTTATTTGTTGATCAGATAGTTTGTAACCACCAGCAACGAAAATCTGGGTTTTTACTAAATCGACACCAGTGACCATTTCAGTTACGGTATGCTCAACTTGAATTCGTGGGTTAACCTCAATAAAGTAGATATTATCTTCTTGGTCCACTAAAAATTCAACCGTTCCAATATTATTATAGTTGACTTCAGCAGCGATTGAAACAGCGTAATCGTATAATTTTTGTTTTACTTCATCAGAAAGATTGTATGAAGGTGCAATCTCTACAACTTTTTGGTGACGACGCTGCACAGAACAATCACGTTCAAATAAATGTCGAATATTTCCATGTCTATCCGCTACTATTTGTACTTCGATATGTTTAGGATTTTCTACATACTTTTCTAAGAACATGGTATCATCACCAAAAGCATTTAATGCTTCATTTTTTGCCGAATCAAAATTGTGTTCTAAGTCTTCATTATTTCTAACAACACGCATTCCACGTCCACCACCACCAGAAGCAGCTTTAAGCATTAAAGGATAGCCAATGGAGTTAGCTTCAGAAATCGCAATATCTAAAGAGGTTAAATCTTTCTTATTGCTTTCAATGATTGGAACATTACATTTTACTGCAATTTTTTTAGCTGTGATTTTATCGCCTAAAGCATCCATAACATCTGGATCTGGACCGATAAATATGATATCATTTTCAGCACAACGTCTGGCAAATTCAGAGTTTTCAGATAAGAAGCCATAGCCTGGATGAATAGCATCTACATTTTTTTCTTTAGCTAAGGCTACAATTTCATCGATATCTAAATATGGTTTTAAAGGATCGTTGTCTTCGCCAATTTGATAAGACTCGTCAGCTTTATTTCTATGTTGCGAATAGCGGTCTTCATAGGTGTAAATCGCAACTGTAGCAATATTAAGTTCGGCACATGCCCTAAGAATACGGATGGCAATTTCACTACGGTTGGCAACAAGAATTTTTTTAATTTTCATGAGAAGTGGAATGTGTTGATTTTTATGTATTTAAGATTGTTTGTTGACCTGTTTTTTTCATGGATGTGTTCGTTTTTTTCTGTTAAAAAGATGAACTACAACGTTGTCGTGAAAGTTACATAAATTATTAGGAAGCGTCATTTCACATTAATAAAAAATACTAAAATGACTACATATTTTATATTATGAAATGAATAATCTTACAAATCATCAAAAAATAAGAGGGAAATGTGACTTCAGGTTTTAAAAGTTATCAGAAAGTTGGATTAAGGCGAGTATTTCTAATAAAATATAGTAGAACTATAAGAAATGACTTAAATTTTTTTGGTAGAAAATGGAATAAAAAAAGCACCAGTATATTAAACTCGTGCTTTTAGGGCTATTAATCTTAGGGAAAATGCTATTTACCTAGTAAGGTTTGACAAAAATAAATATTGTATTTTAAATAAAAATTGATGTATGTTAATAAAACTTAGTGTTTTGCAATTCTTTTCTAATTCTGCTTAAACTTTCTGTAGTAATACCTAAATAAGATGCAATATGGTAATTTTTAACCTTTTGTTCTATGTCAGGGTAGGCCGTTATAAAGTCAATATATTGTTCAGAAGCTGTTCGTGAAAGCTTAGCTAGAATTCGTTTTTGCATTATAGTATAGATTAATTCTAGCTTTGTATTAATATAATTTTGTATTTGTGGAATTTTTTGTGTTATTCTAAGCTTGTCTTTTGCTGCTAATCTGTAAATGGTAGCGTCATGTATAACTTCAATATTTAGCAGGGCTTTTGAGCCTGAAAAAAATGCAGTAAAATCTGATATCCATGAGTTTTCTACAGCAAACTGCATCGTATGCTCTTTACCATTTTCGTCTATATGATAAGTTCTCATACATCCACTATTTATATAATACATATGCTCTACAACATCACCTGCTTTAAGTAAGATTGTACCTTTCTTTACCTGCATTTTATGCAAAACGGATGCTATAAGATTAACCTCATTATCCGAAAGTTTAAGGTCATTGAATATTTTTTCAATTTGTGTACGTGTCGAATTCATCAGTAAAAAATAAGCTATTAAGATAATCCTAATTTTGCAATAACCCAACGAAAAGTGCATCTTTAAAATTCAAAAAAAACCACCTCAAATGAATGAGATGGTTTCTTTATTTAAGGTTTTTGTCTACAAAAAAATCTATTATTTTATCATATCGTAGCTACGCTTGATAAAGTTAGTTAACTCTTCACCTTTTAAAAGGCCTTGAGATAAACGTGCTAAATCTAAACTTTGCGAAATTAAACGCTCTTGTTTCTTTTTAGTCTTCGTATTTAAAATTTCACCAACTAAATCAGAGTTTGTGTTTACAACTAGGTTATACATTTCTAGCATATTACCCATTCCAAACATTCCACCGCCAACAGTAGCTTGCATTTCTTTCATTCTACGCATAAATTCTGGCTGCGTAATTATAAATGGAGAGGCATCACTATCCATTGCTTCTAACTGAACTGAAAATTTTTCAGCAGGGATTACCTCTTTTAGAAGGGTGTCTAATTCTGTTTGCTGTTCTTCAGTTAATTTAGAAATCGTGAAGTGGTCATCTTTATTCAATTTTAAGACGCCTAAATGCGTTAAAGAATTAAGTCCTTAATTCGGGAAAAATAAGTATTGGTTCAAACATATCTTCTGGCTCAACTTTTTCTGTACTATAAGAAGGTAATGTTATAATCGCGATAAATAAATAATTATTTTATAGGACTTCATATCTGAAATTTAAAGGTTAGACTCTGTAAAATAATAAGTTGTACCAGTATTCTTGTCCCTCTACTACTGTTTTAATTCTTAAAGAAACATTACGACCATTTGAAATATTTCCTTCAGAACTATAAGTGACATCATAAGTATTGAACCCTCTAAATTTACTATTAAAATTAAGCTCACCTCCGAAACCTGCTGGAGAATTGCGAGTTTCAATCCAATTACCACTTATGATTTCAAAATCTGTACAATCATTGTCATTATTGTAATCTGTAAATTCAAAAGTTTTATTAGATTTAAATTTAAGTGTACTCAATAATGCGCATCCAGTTGTTAAGTTTTCTACATGGGGAATATGACTAGTAGGTGTAACAACTGTCCAAGATTTGTTTATCTTAACTAATTCGTAGTTTCCATCAGCGGTTGATGGCCCTTGTCCAGGATGGTAGACGTCCTTTGGTTTAGAACAACTGCATGTTATAACTCCAAAGATTAATATGTAAATAAAGCTTTTAAGTGATGTTAGTTTAGTAATCATAGGACTAGGTTTTTAAGATAATAAATTTTCAAATATAGAAAAAAACCACTTTGAATAAACAAAGTGGTCATTTTCATAATGAGAATTCCGACGAAACAGAAGTTTGTTATTTTATCATATCATAGCTACGCTTGATAAAGTTAGTTAACTCTTCACCTTTTAAAAGGCCTTGAGATAAACGTGCTAAATCTAAACTTTGTGAAATTAAACGCTCTTGTTTCTTTTTAGTCTTCGTATTTAAAATTTCACCAACTAAATCAGAGTTTGTATTTACAACTAGGTTATACATTTCTGGCATATTACCCATTCCAAACATTCCACCGCCACCAGTAGCTTGCATTTCTTTCATTCTACGCATAAATTCTGGCTGCGTAATTATAAATGGAGATGCATCACTATCCATTGCTTCTAACTGAACTGAAAATTTTTCAGCAGGGATTACTTCTTTTAAAAGCGTGTCTAATTCTGTTTGCTGTTCTTCAGTTAATTTAGAAATCGTAGTGTCTTCTTTCTTAATTAAGTTATCGATATGATCACCATCTACACGTGCAAAAGATATGTTTTCTTTAGTAGACTCTAGTTTTTGAATTAAATGCGAAACAATTGGTGAGTCTAGCATTAATACCTCATAACCTTTTGCTTTTGCAGCCTCAATATAACTGTGTTGCGTATCTTTATTAGAGGCATAAAGTAATACTAGTTTACCATCTTTATCCGTTTGATTTGCTTTTGTTTTGTTGAAAAGCTCTTCGTATGTATAATATTTTTCATCAACGGTTGGATATAATGCGAAAGCATCTGCTTTTTCGAAAAACTTCTCTTCCGATAACATTCCGTATTCGATAACAATTTTGATGTCATCCCATTTCTTTTCGAAATCTTCTCTACTATTATTGAATAAAGATTTTAATTTATCAGCAACTTTACGAGTGATGTAAGATGAGATTTTCTTCACCGCTCCGTCAGCTTGTAAATAAGAACGCGATACGTTTAACGGAATGTCTGGTGAATCAATAACACCACGTAACATGGTTAAGAATTCAGGAACTATACCTTCCACATTGTCAGTTACAAAAACTTGATTTTGGTACAGTTGAATTTTATCCTTTTGAATGTTCATATCACTCGTCATCTTAGGGAAATACAAGATTCCTGTTAAGTTGAACGGATAATCTACATTCAAATGAATGTGGAATAGAGGTTCTTCAAATTGCATTGGATACAACTCTCTGTAGAAGTTTTTATAATCTTCATCCTCTAATTCAGTAGGTTGTTTTGTCCACGCTGGGTTAGGGTTGTTGATAATATCATCTACACTAATTTTTTTGTGTGGCTCTGTAGTTTCTTTGCCGTCTTTATCCTTAGTCGTCTTTGGTGTAAACTCAGGATCGTTTATTTCCTTAGTTCCAAACTTAATTGGAATAGGCATAAACTTATTGTATTTGTTCAATAACTCACGGATTCTAGATTCTTCTAGGAATTCGGTAGAATCTTCAGCAATATGAAGGATGATTTCCGTTCCTCTATCAGTTTTGTCATGAGCCTCTAAAGTAAACTCTGGGGAACCATCACAAGTCCAATGTGCTGCCGGTGCATCTGTATGAGATTTAGTGATGATCTCTACCTTTTCTGCAACCATAAAAGCAGAGTAGAAGCCAAGACCGAAATGACCAATAATACCTGAATCTTTAGCTGAATCTTTATATTTATCTAAGAATTCTTCAGCTCCAGAGAAGGCCACTTGGTTGATATACTTTTCTACCTCTTCAGCGGTCATACCTAAACCTTGATCGATGATATGAAGCTTCTTTCCTTCTTTATCAATCTTAACTTCAATCTGTGGATTTCCGTATTCAGATTTAGACTCGCCAATACTTGTTAAGTGTTTTAATTTTAGTGTCGCATCGGTTGCGTTACTAATAAGCTCACGTAAGAAGATTTCGTGATCGCTGTACAAGAATTTTTTAATTAACGGAAAGATATTCTCTACCGATACATTAATATTTCCCTTTGTCATAATTATAATTGTTTTTTGTCACTATAGGTTATTTGACCTTCGTCTCAACTCAAAATGACAGAATTAGTTATTTAATCGTTCAGCATTATAATAGTCAAATAAAATACCAAGACTAAAATTGTGACAAGATGACATAAAAAAAACCATTCGTTTTACGGAATGGTTTTTAATTATATAGGAATAAAAGCTTTGACTAATAATTAGTCCTCACTATCAGTGGTTTCTTCTTCTATCACACGATTTTTTACGTGTTTTTCTAGCCATTGGTCTTGTTCCCAAAGTGTGTGCATAATAGATTCTTTAGCTCTATAACCGTGACTTTCTTTTGGTAACATTACTAATCTAACTGGAGCGCCTAAACCTTTGAGTGCATTAAAATAACGCTCGCTTTGTAGCGGATAGGTTCCTGAGTTATTATCTGCAACACCATGTATTAATAATAAAGGGGTTTTCATTTTATCGGCATGCATAAAAGGAGACATATTATAATAGACTTCTGGAGCATCCCAGTAGCTTCGTTCTTCACTTTGGAATCCGAAAGGTGTAAGTGTTCTGTTGTATGCTCCACTTCTGGCAATTCCTGCGGCATACATATTAGAGTGAGATAATAAGTTTGCCGTCATAAATGCACCATAACTATGTCCTCCAACAGCAACTTTGTTTCTGTCAACTAAGCCTAGATTATCAACAGCATCAATAGCTGCTTTTCCATTGGCAACTAATTGAGTTCTAAACGAATCATTTGGCTCTTCGCTTCCCTCTCCTACAATTGGGAAAGCGGCGTCGTCTAAAACAACGTATCCTTTTGTCACCCAGTAAATAGGTGAACCCCAACTTGGATATACAAATTCATTTGGATTTGTTGTGCTTTGAGAGGCGCTTGATTTGTCTTTGTACTCACGAGGGTAAGCCCATAAAATCATTGGGTATTTTTTACCTTCTTCATAGTTTAAGGGTAAGTAAAGCGTTCCTTCTAAATCTAAACCATCATCTCTTTTATAATTGATGACACGCTTATTTACATTTTCTAAACTTTTAAATGGGTTTTCAAAAGCAGTGATTGCTTTTAAATCATTTTTCTTATTAATATTTCTAATATAGTAATTAGGATATTCTGATGGAGATTCAATTCTAACTAAAACCTCTCCTTTCTTCATGTCTAGAGCAGAGTTTAGGTTTTCTAACTTATCGGTGTATTTCGACTGATACAGACGCTTTGTTTTTCCCGATTTAACATTGTATTCATCAATAAAAGGAAACTGACCTTCTTTTGAATAACCGTCTCCCATTAGATATAATTTACTGCCGTTCATGGTTAAAGTATACTCACCAAATTCGTTTTTAGATCGTACAAAACTCCCTGGATCACTGTATACATCTTGATAGCTTCTATCGGTGATGATTTTTACATCTGAAGCATTGGATGGGTTAAATAGATAGGTTTTTGTGTTTCTTGTGTTCCACCAATAATCGTAAGCAATTGCCGTTTTATCATCTCCCCAACTGATGCCTCTAAAACGTTGTTTAGTTTTTAAGATCAATTTTGGAGTCGCTGTGAAAGGGGCTTTAACTTCATAAACAGCATCTCTATATTCGACTTCAATCTCAGGATCTCCTTGATCTAAAGCTTCAGCCCAAACTAAAGTTGATGGCTGATCGTCACGCCATGTCATATTTCGTTTTCCTGTACGAGTTGCCATAAAACCTTTTGGTCTTACTTCATCTAAAGGAACTTCATTTACCGTTTTAACTTTAGTGCCTTCCGTAGTGTAGATGGTACTTTCACTTGGGAACCTAGAGTAGGTCACTAAATAGGAAAAAGGTCTTTTAATAGTCGTAATCATGATAAAGTTTCCATTTGGCGAAATATTCACACCGCGATACATATCTGCCGGTAAAAATGATTCTACGGCTCCGTTGATGGATACTTTCTTAAGTTCTGAACGTGCTAATTGTTCAAAATTAAATTCGTCATTCGGAGTTTTTAGTAAATCTTGATAAGTTCTATTTTGTGCTTTTTCACCGTCACTTTCTGAAATGGTTGGTCCTGCTGGAACGGCTGTATCCGTGTCAATTAAAGGTTTTCTGTCACTTGGTAGCATTTTGACCAATAAATTTCTATTGTCTTTTAACCAGTTGAGTGAACTACCCATATTGGCATTAACCGTTGCATCAGTAAGCTTCTTAGCTTTGGCATTAGCAATGTCTAATACCCAAACTTCCACACCTTTTGAAGTGGTATTTAAAAAAGCGACCATGGTTTCATCTGGAGACCATCTGAAGCTTGAAAGTCGTGCGTCGTCAGGTAAACCAGATACTTGTGTGGCATCTTTGTCTTCGGTTTTCTTAACTTTAAGATTGGTGTAATATGTCGTTCTACTACCAATATTGGTAACAGGATTGATTCTTAGACCTGCTAACCTTAATTCGGTTTCTGAAAGCTCTGCAATGGACTTGTATTGGTTACGATAAATTAATATCATGTTTTCGCCCTTACTGTCAATTTGACCTCCAGGAGCTAACTCGACATCTGCTAATTCTAAAATTTCTTCTGAGGGTTGTTGGTACGTTAAATTTTGTTGCGCAAATACATTGGTAAGACAGAGAAATGCGAACAGTCTGAATAAACTTTTCATAGGTATGGTTTAGTTAAAAAATTAAAAGTTTGAAGTTAACCAAAATATCAAAGTCTAAATCTATACAACTTGTTAAAGTTAGAATTGAGAGCATAGGATAGAGTTCCGATTTAAAAATATTAAATTTGTACTATATTTAAATTTCAAATTATAATTATCAAGATCACCAAACAAATAAAGAATAGATGTATAACTCAAAAATAATAGGCTTAGGCAAATACGTGCCAGACAATATAGTTACTAATCACGATTTGTCTAAAATGATGGATACCAATGACGAATGGATCCAAGAAAGAACTGGAATTAAAGAACGTCGTTGGGTAAAGAAAGGTTCTGGTGATACGACGGCTACTATGGGAGTGAAAGCCGCTAAAATTGCAATTGAGCGTTCGGGAATTGATAAAGATGATATAGATTTTATTGTATTTGCAACCTTGAGTCCGGATATGTATTTCCCTGGTCCAGGTGTACAAGTTCAGCAAGCCTTAGATATTAAAACGATTGGTGCTTTAGACGTACGTAACCAATGTTCTGGATTCATTTATGCACTTTCTGTAGCTGATAATTTTATAAAAACTGGAATGTATAAGAACATTTTGGTGATTGGTAGTGAATTGCATTCGCACGGTTTGGATAAAACCACTAGGGGTAGAGGAGTCACTGTTATTTTTGGAGATGGCGCAGGTGCTGCAGTTTTAACTAGAGATGAAGATAACTCGAAAGGTGTATTGTCTACGCACTTACATTCACAAGGAGAGCATGCTGAAGAATTGGTATTGGTAGCTCCAGGAATGGGTAAGCGCTGGGTAAACGATATTTTAGAAGATAAAGATCCAAATGACGAAAGTTACTTCCCGCACATGAATGGACAGTTTGTATTTAAAAATGCAGTTGTTCGTTTTAGTGAAGTGATTATGGAAGGTTTGACGAAGAACAACTTGCAAGTTGGTGATATTAATATGCTGATTCCACATCAAGCTAATTTACGTATCTCACAATTTATTCAGAAAAAATTTCAATTAGGCGACGATCAAGTTTTTAATAATATTCAGAAATACGGAAATACAACGGCGGCATCGATACCTATTGCTTTAACTGAGGCTTGGGAAGAAGGTAAAATTAAAGAGGGTGATACGGTGGTATTGGCTGCGTTTGGTAGTGGATTTACTTGGGGAAGTGTGATTATGAAGTGGTAAATAAGTTCTTAAAATCAAAATTAAACATTTTAAAAATAGAAAAGCCCAAACATCTGTTTGGGCTTTTCAGCTATTAACCAACTTAACCAACACTATTATAAAAACTAATTTATAACGAATATTACTTAAAAACTTATATTACTATAGACGTAAAAACTTCAATTTTATTTCATCGTTTCTGGTAATTAACTTGTATTTAACACAAAACCCGAAACTTCTGTCTCGGGTTTTGTAAATTGAAAATGAATGGGTTATAAGAATATTCTTATTTTTTTTGATTGTGATAGTTGTGATTAGAATAAACCTCCACCTTCTTTAACATCATTGTCACGTTGTTTACGAGATTTAGCTCTGTATTTTCCACCACCAAAGCGGTAAGAAAGTTGTCCTGAGACTTGTTGACTTTCCCAGTTAAAACGACCTAATTGGGCGTATGGCCTTTCGCTAGTGAATTCCGCATACATGGTGTCAAAAATATCGTTATAGCTTAGGCTGAAACTCGCTCTTCCTTCCATAAAACTGTAACGTAAACCTAGATTCACCATGAGCATATCTTTCGAATCAAATTGGATGTTTTTACTTTTTGATCTGTACATCCCAAAAGCCGATAAACTTAAACTCTTGCTTACTTTAAAATTGTTAAAGATTCTTGTGCTCCAAGCTACATTATCAACTTCAACCGTGTTTAAAACAATCTCTTGATTTGTGTCAAATGATTCAGCTATACTTTTTTGCGTTTGTGAGTATAAATCAAAACTACCATTAATACTCCACCATTTTGTTGGTCGGTAATTAGATGATAACTCAACACCATATGCCGTACTATTGTCAAAGTTTAAATTTGTAAATATTAGACGGTTCGTGTCCGTTCTATCAATCAACATGGCTTGTTGAATTTCATCTTCAATAATTCTGTAAAATACACCACCAGTAATACTACCTTTTTCAAGTTGTCTTGTGTAATTCGCTTCGATAGAATTGGTGAATTGTGGACGTAACTCCTGATTTCCAAATTCAGAAACTAAAGGTGTGCTCCAGTTTGGTAATGGGTTAACTTGTCCTACACCAGGGCGATCTATTCTTCTACTATAACTAAAGTTATATGAGTTTTTTTCTGAAGGAGAGTAGGTTATGAAAGCCGATGGATACAATTCGAAATAGTCATTTTTAAAAGGTATAAAAAGCTCATCGTTAGAAGCCAAATCTTTTTTAAAGGCATCGGACTCTACAGCTACAGTTTCGGCTCTTACACCAAATTGGTAACTCCATTTGTCTAATTTTCTACCGTAAGTCGCGTAAGCAGAATAGATATCTCTCATATAATCGAATTGAGTCGTTGTTGGGATATACTCACCTATTTCATTTCTCTCTCTTCGATCAGATTCGTAATAAATGCTCGTGTCAAACAAACGTGCTTCTAGACCTAATTCAAGTTTTGCGGTTTCAGACAATGGATTTACATAATCTAAATTAATAGTGGTGCTGCTTCTGTCCGTATCCGTGTCTTCTCTGAAATTTGGACGTTGTGAACTGAAAAATATGTTGTCAGAATCACCAAAGCCATCATAAGTGTTATAATCTACTTCAAGCTCTATATTATGACCTTCGTCATTAAAATTGTGCTTATAGTTAAAGTTGTATTGTTGTGAATCGTTTTCACTATTACCAGCCATGGTTTGTGCTTGGTTTAGTGATATATTATTGAGGTAATTAATTTGGGTATTAACATTTGTTCTACCGTTAAAAAGATTTTGATTCGTAAAAACCGAAATAGTGTTTTTATCATCTAAATAGTAGTCAATTCCAACTTTAAACAAATGCGATTTGTTATTGCTTAGGATATTAAAGTTTTGCTCTATCTCTTGTTCTGTTCTCGTAATTTCACCTTCATGAGCACTTTTTCTGATGTTATTTCCGTAAGATCCATAAAAGTTAAATTTTCCATTACGGTAATTCGCATCAATCGAACTGTTGAATTTAGGTTCAATTTCATAGGCTAAACCGAAATTAATATTTCCATTAAAACCAATTTGTGTGTTTTTATGAAGAACTATATTAATAATTCCACTCATGCCTTCAGGATTGTACTTAGCTGAAGGGTTGGTAATTAATTCAATACTCTTAATAGATGTTGAAGGTATTTGCTTCAATAATTGGTCGGCAGGAATATTAGATAATTTTCCATCCACCATCACACGCACATTCTGGTTACCACGTAAACTAATAGAGCCTGTTTGTTGGTCGACACTCACAGATGGTAAGTTGTTCATAATCTCACTTGCAGTAGCTCCTGCAGTTTGTAAATCTTTACCAATAGTTATGACTTTTCTGTCTACTCTTTGCTGAATAGAAGACACGTCTGCAACTACTGTAACTTCATCTAAACCTGTAGAGGCTTCGTATAGTTTAACTTCACCAATATCAATTTTGTAATTCCCACTACCAATAATTACTTCTTTATTAATGGTTTCAAAACCTACGAATTGAATGGATACAATAACTTTTCCTTCTGGTATATTTTTGATAGTAAAAGTACCGTCATCATTTGTAATTCCACCTGTGATAATACTATTGTTAAGATCTTTAATTACAATATTTACATAAGGTAAAGGTTGATTTAGTTGTGCATCGATGACTCGTCCTGAAACTGAACCGTCTTTAACGTCCGAGTTAGATTTGGGTTGCGCACTTATAAAAGTTGAAGTAACTAATACAAGCATTAAGATTAAATGCCTCATTTTTTTTTGAATGGTTAATTTGATTGATTAAATTGTTCGTTAGAATTAAGACGACTATTTTTACCTTATGTTACCGTATAAAATAGTCTTAACACATATTTAACATTATGAGCAAAAAAACATTAGTCATAGGAGCATCTACAAAACCTGAACGGTATTCTAATATCGCTATCAATAGGTTAAGAAGTCATGGCCACGAAGTGAAAGCCTTCGGGTTACGATCTGGAGTGGTGGGTGATGTAACTATAGATACCAATATGATGGCCTATAAAGCTATTGATACCGTAACACTATACCTCAACCCGAAACGTCAAGAATTATATTATGACTATATCATAGGTTTAAAGCCAAAACGCGTCGTTTTTAATCCAGGCACAGAGAACCCTGAGTTTTATAATTTGCTAGAGCAAGAAGGAATTGATTACGAAGTGGCTTGTACCTTAGTATTGTTAAGTACTGGGCAATATTAAGCTTTCTTTCTAATCATCACTAGGCCTAAGTACATCAGTAGACCGTTGATAATTAAAATTTCAAACCCAATTTCGTAGCCATTAAATAATTCTTTAGAATATATATTTAAGAGATAAGAAAGGATTGGTGCTACAATGGCGATGATCCAAACGAATTTGTCTTTGATTTGTGATTTGGTAAATAAACCAAAAGCGAATAAACCTAATAATGGTCCGTAAGTATAGCCTGCTGCTTTAAATAATTCCCAAATAACAGAGATGTCTTTAAAGATGATATCAAACAACAATATCACTAACATTAGCACGATACTAAATCCAATATGAGTACGCTTTCTTATATTTTTTCTTCGTTCTTCAGGTTTGTTTTCAATATCTAGAATGTCGAAACAAAAAGAAGTGGTTAAAGATGTTAATGCCGAATCTGCACTAGAATAAGCTGCAGCAATTAAGCCTAATAAAAAGAAGGCTGAGGTTACAATACCAATTTCGGGAAGCATTGCAATGGTTGGGAATAAGTCATCTTTGGATGCTGTGATGCCATGTGTAGAAGCGTATTGTGTAAGCATCACACCAAGAATTAAGAATAACATATTCACAAAAAGCAACACTATACTAAAGGTAATCATGTTTTTCTGCGCATCTTTCAAATTACGACAGGTTAGATTTTTCTGCATCATATCCTGATCTAAACCAGTCATCGTAATTGTGATAAAAATCCCAGACAAGAAACTTTTCCAGAAATACTGAGGGTCGTTGCCATCTTCAAAAAAGAATATTTTACTAAGGCTACTTTCTTTAGTATATGTAATCACCTCACCAATACTGTTTAAATCTAATGCCGAAGCTAAAAACACAATAGTTACCACTACGGAAACTAACATAAATAGAGTTTGAAGGGTGTCTGTGAATATAATCGTTTTTATTCCGCCTTTAAAAGTGTAAAGCCATATTAGTCCGATGGTGATTATTACAGTAACGGCAAACGGAATATCAAAGAGGTCAAAAACCAATAACTGCAACACTTTAGCGACTAAGAATAAACGAAAAGCAGCTCCTACAGTTCTTGATATTAAAAAGGCTACCGAACCTGTTTTATAGGAAACTATACCAAAGCGATCCCTTAGGTAAGTATATATAGAGGTGAGATTTAGTCGGTAATAGAGTGGTAATAAAACGTAAGCGATAATCACATAGCCAAAAAAGTAACCAAAAACTACCTGCATGTACCCGAATTGTTTGGCTTCTACAGCACCAGGAACAGAAATAAATGTAACGCCAGATAAAGATGCGCCAATCATACCAAAGGCTACTAAATACCATGGTGCAGATTTGTTAGCCTTAAAAAAAGCAGCATTAGAATCTTCTTTACCTGTGAAATAGGAGATTAAAATTAGTAAGCCGAAGTAACAAGCAATTAATACTAATATAGACGTCGGTGACATGGGTTGAAGTTTTAAATAATTTTTTGTGAAAAGTAGTACATTTGAAAAAGAAGAAGAGCTCAAATTACAATTAATTGTAAACAACTTATCTACGAACTTACATTTTAGTAGTAAATAGACTTCTGCTCAAGCATCTTTTTATATCTAAAAATCTTTACCTTCGCAGTTATGGAATTTTCATCAAAACTCTTAGAAAACGCGGTCAACGAAATGTCGCAATTACCAGGTATTGGTAAACGTACGGCCTTGCGATTGGTATTGCATTTACTGCGTCAACCTGAAAGCCAAACCTTTCAGTTAGCAGACGCGCTTTCAAAAGTGAGAAAGGAAATAAACTTCTGTAAATCCTGTCATAATATTAGTGATAATATACTTTGTGAAATTTGCGAAAACCCGAATAGGAATACCGAATTGATTTGTGTAGTTGAAGATATTAGAGATGTTATGGCTGTTGAAAACACAAGTTCTTTTAAAGGCTTATATCATGTTTTAGGTGGTAAAATTTCTCCTATGGATGGCATTGGTCCTCAAGATTTGAACATTTCTACTTTGGTTGAAAAAGTAAAGGCAGGAAAAGTGAAGGAGTTAATATTTGCTATGAGTCCTACTATGGAAGGCGATACGACGAACTTCTACATTTTTAGACAACTACAGGGTTATAATGTGACCACGTCAACCATTGCAAGAGGTGTTGCTGCTGGTAATGAATTAGAATATACAGACGAAGTTACTTTAGGAAGAAGTATTATTGATCGTGTGCCATTTGAAGCATCACTAAAATCCTAATATTGAAACTATCGGTCATCATACTTAATTATAATGTGCGCTACTTTTTAGAATTATGTCTAAAAAGTGTTGAAGCCGCCATTACCGATTTAGACGCCGAAATTATAGTTGTAGACAACAATTCGCCTGACGATAGTTGCCAAATAGTGAAGCAACTTTTTCCTGACGTGAAGCTGATTGAAAATAAAGAAAACTCTGGATTTTCAAAAGGAAATAATATCGGAGTCGCTCAGGCTAAAGGAGAATATCTATGCATTCTCAATCCAGACACCGTCGTTTCTGAAGATACATTTACCAAACTTATAGCTTTCGCAGATTCTAAAAAGAACTTAGGCATCGTAGGCTGTCAACTTATTGATGGTAGAGGTCAATTTCTGCCTGAAAGTAAACGAAATGTTCCAACCCCAATAGTATCATTGAAAAAGGTGTTAGGTAATTCTAAAGATTACTACGCTAATCATGTTGAGGTTGAAAACACAGGAAAGGTTGATGTTTTAGTCGGAGCGTTTATGTGGCTCAAGAAAGAGTTGTATGAAAGTGTAGGTGGATTTGACGAAGAGTATTTTATGTATGGGGAAGATATCGATTTATCCTATAAAGTAATTAAAGCCGGGTACGATAACTATTATTTTGGAGATACTACAGTAATTCATTTCAAAGGAGAAAGTACTTTAAGAGATGCTAATTACGCAAGGCGCTTTTATGGTGCCATGCAAATTTTCTATAAAAAACATTTTAAACGTAATGTGCTACTAAATGGTATGGTTTGGTTAGGGATTAAAATGGCTTACCTCATGAGAAAAAATCCAGATGAGGTAAATTTGCAGCCTAATCAATCCTATTTATATGCAACTAATTATGATAAATCTGTAATAGAAAAACTACCAAATCCGGTGCATATTGAGACTATTATACAAGATAAGGTGGAAAATAATAGTATGATTATTTACGACCTTAAAGCATTGGCAGCTAGCGCTATGATTTCAGATATGAAAATAAAATCCAAACAAGAAAATATAGTTTTTAGATTTATTCCAAAAAATAGTAATTTTAGCCTCGGAAGTGACAGTGCTACAAGTAGAGGAGAAGTACTTCATTTTTGACAGGTTTTAGTTGAATAAAAATCAATAAACTATCTGTTTTTTTATTAATTTTGCACGCTAATTGCAAATAATGACCTTCAAATTATAAATATGGCAAATTTTGAACTTAAGTTACCTAAAATGGGAGAGAGTGTTGCGGAAGCAACAATAACCTCATGGCTTAAAGAAGTTGGTGATACTATTGAAGCTGATGAGGCTGTTTTAGAGATAGCAACAGATAAAGTTGATAGTGAAGTCCCGAGTGAAGTTGATGGCGTTTTAGTTGAAAAACTATTTAACGTTGATGATGTTGTTCAAGTCGGACAAACCATTGCGGTAATACAAACAGAAGGTGGCGACACAGTAGAGGTAAAAGCTCCTGCGGCAGAACCTACACCTGTTAAAGAAGTAGCAGCTCCAAAAGCAGCGGCGGAAGTGGCACAAACTGTTGTGGCAGCACAAGAGACAGTCGAACCTGTGGTTTCAACTGAAGGCCGATTTTATTCACCTTTAGTGAAAAATATAGCAAAACAAGAGGGTATTTCTCAATCAGAATTAGACGCAATTCCTGGTACAGGAAAAGATAATCGTGTGACTAAAAACGATATAAAAGCGTATTTAGAAACGCGTAGTACGGCTCCAAAAGCCGCGACTACAGTTGAAGCGCCTACCAAGGAACATGCACCTACTCAAACAAAAGCAGCAGCGCAGCCGGTGATTGTATCTGGTGGTGATGAAATTATTGAAATGAGTAGAATGGGGAAACTCATTGCAAAACATATGGTTGATTCTGTTCAGACTTCTGCTCACGTACAATCATTTATCGAAGCTGATGTGACGAAGATTTGGAACTGGAGAAAGAAAGTTAAAGATGCATTCATGAAGCGTGAAGGTGAAAACTTAACTTTTACACCAATATTCATGGAAGCTGTTACTAAAGCTTTAAAAGAATTCCCAATGATGAATATTTCTGTTCAAGGAGATAAAATCATCAAAAAGAAAGATATTAACCTAGGGATGGCTGCAGCATTACCAGATGGAAACTTAATTGTTCCGGTTATTAAAAATGCAGATCAACTTAATTTATTCGGAATGGCTAAGCGTGTTAACGATTTAGCAACAAGAGCAAGAGATAATAAATTGAGTCCAGATGATATTCAAGGTGGAACTTATACGGTTACTAACGTTGGAACATTTGGTAGTATCATGGGAACTCCAATTATTAATCAACCACAGGTAGGTATTTTAGCACTTGGTGCAATTAGAAAAGTACCTGCTGTTATTGAAGGACCAGAAGGAGACTATGTAGGTATCCGTTACAAAATGTTCTTATCTCACTCTTATGATCATAGAGTGGTTAATGGTGCATTAGGTGGTCAGTTCGTGAAGTTTGTAAAAGATTATTTAGAAGCTTGGGATCCTAATCAAGAAATTTAAGTTTGTAAGTCATTTATAGATTCCAAATATTTGTTGGCGATTTAGAATGTCTTGAAAAACAATAATAGTATTTATCTATAGAAAAAGAAAAAGCACAGTTTTTAACTGTGCTTTTTTATTGCAATACTATGATATCACTATTCTTGAATTATGCAGGGACACCTAGTGTTTCTTTAACTTTAGTTGGTTTTGGCGCTAATTCAAATTGATTAGCCGTGTTCTTCTCACCGCCAGCCTTTAAGGCTTTTTCTCCAGCAAAAAATGTTTTATGATCGTCCCCTAAATCTGAACCTGCCATTCGTTGGTGTTTTACACAGGCTACACCTTTTCTGATTTCTTGACGTTGAACTCCTTTGACATAAGCTAACATCCCTTCTTCGGCAAAGTAACCTTCGGTTAAATCATTCATATGAAGTGCTGTGGTATGGTACGTAGGTAGAGTGATTAGGTGATGGAAAATTCCAGCGTCTCTAGCGCCATCTTTTTGGAAGGTTCTGATCTTTTCGTCTGCAACCTTACAAAGCTCTGAATTATCATACTTCGCATCCATTAAATTATTTCTATCATAAGCCGTCATGTCTTTTCCTAATTCTAACATCTCGTCATAGGCTTGATTTCGGAAGTTTAATGTCCAATTAAATGAAGGAGAATTGTTATAAACCAATTTTGCGTTTGGAACAACTTCTCTTACTCTGTTTACCATATGTGCAATTTGCTTTACATTAGGCGTTGGTGTTTCAATCCATAGGAGGTCAGCTCCATTTTGTAGGCTGGTAACACAGTCTAAAACAACACGGTCGATATTAGAACCTTCTTTAAATTTGTATAAACCATTAGCTAATCGCACCGGACGAACTAACTTTCCATGTCTTTTTAGTAGTACGTCGTCTTCTTTGGCATCTGCAATATCTATTTCTTCAGCCTCAACAAATGCTAAGTACTGAGAAGCTAAATCTCCAGGCTCTTGACTCACGGGTAATTTTTGAGTTAAACCGGCGCCTTCAGAATCGGTACGGGCAACAATAACACCATCATCTACACCTAATTCTAAGAAGGCATATCTGATTGCGTTTAATTTAGCGACAAAATCTTCATGAGGAACTGTAACCTTTCCATCTTGGTGGCCACATTGTTTAGCGTCAGATACTTGATTTTCTATTTGAATCGCACAAGCACCTGCTTGAATCATTTGTTTTGCTAATAAATAGGTGGCTTCTTCATTTCCAAAACCGGCATCAATATCGGCAATAATTGGAACGATATGTGTTTCAAAATTATCAATCTGATTTTGCACGTCTTCGCCATTTTCTAAACGTCTAAATAAATCGTTTAACTCAATGGCATCTGCCTGACGTAAAAAGTCATAAATTTCTTTAATTAGAGATGAAACAACTGTTTTTTCATGCATAGATTGATCCGGTAATGGGCCAAATTCAGAACGTAATGCAGCGACCATCCAACCAGAAAGGTATAAGTACTTCTTATTAGTTGTTTTATGGTGCTTTTTAACCGCAATCATTTTTTGTTGTGCCACAAACCCGTGCCAGCAACCTAAGGATTGCGTGTATTGAGATGAATCAGCATCATACTCAGCCATATCTTTTCTCATGATCGCTGCAGTGTATTTAGCAATATCTAATCCAGTTTTAAATCGATTTTGAATTTTCATTCTAGCTGCACTTTCAGGTTGAATGGCATTCCAAGTGTCGCCATACTTTTCTTTGAGGTTTCTTACAGTTTGTAGGGCAGAGCGGTAATCGGTTTGTGAGAAATTTTTCATAATTTTGTCTTATGTTATTATTATTGATAATTAGATCCTGTTGACTGTTGCCGCAATCGCAGGATCGCTTTTTTTTAGATGTATTGGTATGCTGGAAGGGTTAAGAATTCTTCGAATTTTTCAGATTGTACGAGTTGATCAAAAAGTTCTACAGCTTGTTTTAATTTGCTGTCACTCACGGAATCCCCATTTTCTTTAATTATTTTTTCGACTTCATCATTAAATAAATCTTGATAAAGTTGTGGCGTAAAAGTCCTGCCGTCTTCTAATTTTACTTCGTTCTTTAGCCATTGCCACACTTGAGTTCTGGATATTTCAGCCGTTGCAGCATCTTCCATTAAATGGTAAAGAGCAACTGCGCCGTAGCCACGAAGCCAGGCTTCTGTATATAAAATTCCGACGTTAATATTTTTCCTAACGCCAGCTTCGGTAACTGTTCCTTTAGGGAGTTCTACTAAATCGGCCTCACTGATGTTTATGTCATCTCGTGTTATATGTAGTTGATTAGGGCTTGGCATATGTTTATTGAATTCATCCATGGCGACTTTCACAAGTGCAGGATGAGCCACCCAAGTACCGTCATGTCCGTTTTTGACCTCACGTTCTTTGTCTTTTCTGACTTTTTCTAAAGCGGCAGCATTGGCTTTTTCATCATTTTTAATTGGAATTTGAGCGGCCATTCCACCTATAGCTAAAATACCACGCTTATGACAACGTTGAATAACTAATTTTGAATAGGCGTCCATAAACGGTGTGGTCATTGTCACCTGATCGCGATTAGGAACTATAAAGTTGGGGTGGTTTCTAAATTTTTTGATATAAGAAAAAATATAATCCCAGCGACCACAATTCAATCCTACAATATAATCTTTAAGTTCGTATATTATTTCGTCCAATTGAAAGCTTGCGGTTATGGTCTCTATTAAAACGGTAGCTTTAAATGTTCCCTTGGGTACTTTGAGATAGGCTTGTGCAAATTCAAAAACCTCATTCCACCAACGTGCTTCTGTATAATGTTCTAATTTTGGGAGGTAGAAATAAGGTGCGGTTCCATTATTTAGCATTGTGGTTGTATTGTGAAATACATATAAACCAAAATCAACTAAACTCGCAGAGGCTTCTTCGTTATTTATCAGGAGATGTCTTTCGTTAAGGTGTAAGCCTCTTGGTCTAACTAAAAGTACTGCAGTTTCTTTATTAAGGGTGTAATTTTTTCCCCGTTGCGTATCTACTAAACCAATAGTCTTAGCATTGGCATCGATTAGGTTTTGCTGCCCTTCCATATTATTTTTCCAAGTAGGAGAGTTACTGTCTTCTAAATCGGCCATAAATGTTTTGGCACCAGAATTAAGGGCGTTGATGATCATTTTTCTATCAACCGGACCAGTGATTTCAACGCGTCGGTCTTGAAGATCTTTTGGAATAGAACCTGCGGTCCAGTTTGCTTCTCTAAGGGCTTTTGTTTCCTTAGGGAACTCTGGAAATTTTCCGCTATCAAAAACCTGTTGCTGTAACTCACGATTTGATAAAAGAGCTAATCGTTGCATGTTGAATTTTTCATGAAGCGCAGCGATAAACTCCAAAGCGTTTCCGGTTAAAATTTCTGGGTATTCATTTTGAATGTTATGGGCGAATTTAACTTTTGTTGGTTTTAATACTGTGTTTTTCATGGTCTTATTGTTTTGCAAGACAATATTATAACAATGTTTTTTAAAAAACAAGCGAACGTTCGCTAAATATTGAAATTCGCTAAATTTGTTTCATTCGCAAAAATGACTACATTTGTTTTTTAATGTATGGAACAAGAATATATAAGACTCATATTTGGCTTAAAACTTAAGCAAATACGGACTGAAAAGAATTTATCGTTGTTCGGTTTGTCTAAACTTTCGGGTTTATCTAAATCCTATCTCAATGAAATAGAAAAAGGGAAGAAGTACCCGAAACCAGATAAGATTATGGTGCTTTCAGAAAAATTGGATGTGCCTTATGATCAGATGGTGTCTTTAAAGCTTGATAAAAACTTGGCACCCATTGGTGAGTTATTGCAGTCAAAAATTTTCAAAGAGATTCCTTTGGAACTTTTTGGTATTAAGGAAAGTAACTTGATAGATATAGTTGCTAATGCTCCTGCAAAAGTAAATGCCTTTATAAGTACAGTCATAGAAATTGCTAAAAATTATAATTTTAGTCGTGAAAGTTTCTACCTAGCTTCTGTGCGCTCTTTTCAGCAAGCGAATAATAATTATTTCGACGATTTGGAGCATCAAGTTATAAAGTTTGCTAAAGCGTATCATGTCGATTTATCTCAATCTATAGTTTCAAAAGATCTAGAAGAAATTTTGATAGAGGAATATGGTTATAGTATTAATGAAAGTGAATTGCGTAAATATGAAGCCTTGGAAAACCTGCGTTCGGTATTTATGCCTAAAACCAAAACATTACTGCTTACAGATACGATAGACGAAGCGCAACGTACCTTTATATACGCTAAGGAGATCGCTTATAATTTTTTAGATATTAAAGATAGGTTGTATACGTTTCCTTGGATTAAGTTTGAAACCTTTGATCAGGTGTTGAATAATTTTTACGCCTCATATTTTGCTGGAGCGCTTGTAATTCCAAAAGATCAAATATCAAATCAACTAGAACAGTTGTTCGAAAAGGAAACCTTTGATGAGGGCTTGTTCTTGAGTTTGATAGATGGTTTTAATGCGTCACCTGAATCCTTTTATCAGCGATTAACTAATATTTTACCGAAGTCCTTTAATATTCAGAATTTGTTTTTTTTAAGGTTTACTTATAAAGAGGGAAGTGGAAGGTTTCACTTAAACAAAGAGCTTCATTTGTCACATCAACATTCACCTCGTGCTAATGAAACCAATGAACATTATTGCAGACGATGGGCAGCTTTGCGTGTTCTAGAAGATATTAGTGTCAGTAAAAAAGATCACGAATTTGATATTCAAATTTCTCATTTTAAAGAAGAAGATGCAAAGTATTTGATACTGTCTTCAGCAACAAAAGATCCTTTTAGAGATAATCAGTACAGAAGTGTGACGATAGGATTATTGTTAAATAAACAATTAGAACGCAAATTGAAGTTTTTAGACGATCAGGCAATTTTGCATCATGACGTTGGTGTGACTTGCGAGCATTGTCCGATTAAAGATTGTGAATTGAGGCAAGTACCAGCAATAGCCTTGGAGAAAATCGCTAAAAATGAAAAAATAGAATCAATTGTTGAAGAGTTGAAATCAAAATTTGAATCTTAATTGAAGCGATAGAGTGGTCTATTATAATAGGGTTAAGCTTTTTCAATTCAAACAAGCCTATTCTACATATTCTAATTACCTTTGATTTTTAAAATAAAAATGATGCAATTAAACCTTTCAAAACCTATCTGTTTTTTCGATTTAGAAACAACAGGAGTCAATATATCAAAAGATAGAATCGTAGAAATTTCAATTCTTAAAGTCTATCCAGACGGTAAGGAAGAAAATAAAACATGGTTGGTAAATCCTGAGATGCCAATTCCTGCTGAGGTAACAGCCATTCATGGTATTTCAGATGCTGATGTTGCAGATAAACCTACGTTTAAGGAATTGTCTAAGGAAATCCATAATATGATTAAGGATTCGGATTTGGGTGGCTTTAACTCCAACCGATTCGATATTCCGCTTCTAGCTGAAGAAATGTTAAGAGCTGAGATCGATTTTGATATGAAAGGAAGGCAATCTGTAGATGTGCAAACCATTTTTCATAAAATGGAACAACGTACATTAAGTGCTGCGTATAAATTCTACTGTGATAAAAACTTAGATGGTGCTCATAGTGCCGAAGCCGATACTAAAGCCACTTACGAAGTGTTGAAAGCACAATTGGCACGTTACGAAGAGTTAGAAAATGATACTAAGTTTTTAGCTGAATTTAGCTCGCGTAAGAAATTTGCTGATTTCGCTGGATTCTTAATTTTCAATAAAGAAGGTGAAGAGTGCTTTTCTTTTGGAAAACATAAAGGAAAACGTGTGGTAGATGTTTTAGAGCAGGAACCAGGTTATTTTGGGTGGTTACTGAATGCTGACTTTCCTCTATATACCAAGAAGGTGTTAACAGCAATCAAACTTAGACAATTCAATAATAAATTAAGCTAGCATAAGAGTTAGACTATGAAACTAATTTGCATAGGTCGAAATTATACAGACCATATTAAAGAATTGGAAAACGAAAAACCTGCAGAACCAGTTGTTTTTCTGAAGCCAGATACTTCGATTTTATTAAAAAAACAACCATTTTTCATCCCAGATTTTTCAGATGATGTGCATCATGAAGTTGAAGTTTTGGTAAAAATCAATAAGGTAGGAAAGTATATCGATAAAAAATTTGCACATAAGTATTATGACGAAATTGGCTTAGGTATCGACTTTACAGCGAGAGATCTTCAGTCGCAATTGAAAGCAAAAGGGTTGCCCTGGGAAAAGGCAAAAGCCTTTGATGGAGCTGCGGTTGTGGGTAAATGGTTACCTAAAACAAAATTTCAGAATATTAATAATATCAACTTCAGTTTAAAGAAAAATGATGAGGTCGTTCAAAAAGGAAATACAGAGCTAATGCTTTGGAAAATAGATGAACTTATCGAATATGTGTCAAAATATTTCACTTTAAAAATTGGAGATATTATATTTACGGGAACACCAGCAGGAGTTGGTAAGGTGTTTGTAGATGACCAACTGAAAGGATACCTTGAAGACGAAGAAATGTTTTCAATAAAAATTAAGTAAATGGCAAGACATTATAAATTAGATCGCGTTCGTGAAATGGCTGATGGAGATGAGGATTTTGTGGCAGCAATTGCGGCGGCATTCATAGAAGAAGTTCCAGAAGACGCTGAGCGTTTAAGAACAGCAGTTCCCAATAAAGATTATAAAGAAGTCTATCAAGCAGCTCATAAAATGAAACCGACAGTGGATTTATTTGATCTTGGAGTTTTAGATACTTTAATCGAAGTACAAGACTGGGGAAAGTTTGAACAGAAGGATAGAGATATTACAGAGCAACTTCAGGTAGTACTTACTGCCGTAGAAAATGCGACTAATGAAATTAAAGCCGATTTCGGTCTGTAATGCAAGCAGAGATTATCACCATTGGCGATGAGATTCTTATCGGTCAAATTGTCGATACGAACTCTGCATTTTTAGGAAAGGAGTTAAATAAAGTCGGTATTTCTGTTTACCAAATTACTTCTATCCAGGATGAAAAAGCTCATATTCTCAAAGCTTTAAAAGAAGCTGAGGAAAATGCGGATATTATCATTATAACAGGTGGTCTAGGGCCAACCAAAGACGATATAACCAAACATACCATCTGTGAATACTTTAATGACACCCTCATTGAAGATAGAGACGTTTTAGCAAACGTTGAGAAAATCTTTTCAAGCTATAATGCACCACTTTTAGAAGTTAATAAACAACAAGCGCTAGTGCCTTCTAAAGCAAAAGTGCTTATGAACTATAATGGTACCGCCCCAGGAATGTGGTTAGAGAAAAACGGAAAAGTGTTTGTCTCACTTCCAGGCGTGCCTTATGAAATGAAGGCCCTGATTCTCGATCAGGTGATACCGAAGTTAAGAGAGCAATTTAAGTTTCCTTATATAGAACATAAAACGATTTTAACTTACGGACTTGGTGAAAGCGCTTTAGCTGAACGAATTGCTTCTTGGGAAGATAATTTACCTTCATTTATAAAATTAGCCTATCTACCTAGTTTAGGTCGTGTGCGATTACGCTTATCAGGAAATGCTTATGATAAAGTATTGGTTCATATTGAAATTCAGAATCAAATCAATTTATTGCTGCCAAAAATTGAAGATGTTTTCGTCGGATATGAAGAAGATGAATCTATTGAAGCGTTAATTGGCAGACTACTCACGGAAAAAGGAAGAACATTAGCTCTTGCTGAAAGCTGTACAGGTGGCCGAATTGCTAAATCATTTACGGAAAATGCAGGGGCTTCAGCCTTTTTTAAAGGTGGTTTTGTGACTTATGCTACAGAAGCTAAGATAAATATTTTGAATGTTCCCAAAAGTTTAATAGACAAGTATTCTGTAGTTAGTAGAGAAGTGGCTGAGGCTATGGCAAAAAACGCAAGACTTCTGTATAACAGTGATTATGCCATAAGTACAACGGGTAATGCCGGACCGTCTAAAGGCGACTCAGATGCTGAAGTTGGAACGGTTTGGATTGCTATTGCGACTGCAGACAAAGTGTCTTCTGAAGTGTTTAATTTTGGAAATCATCGTCAAAAAGTAATTGTCAGAGCAACAAACAAAGCATTTGAAATGCTTAAAAAGCAAATTGAAGTCGGATAATTAGGCTGACATCTGAATTGCGATGTGAAAGTTTTTAATATATCTTTTTAAATTACTAGTTTTGCCAAGTGTAAAAAAAGCACCGTAAAACGGCGATATTAATACAATCTCAGGGGAATCTGAAAACTTTATTTAAGTTCCTGAAAAAAAGTATGTATTAATGTTTGTTGAAACGTAAAGTTTTATTAAATTTGCACCCTGTTTAAAATATCTATGTTCAGATATTAGATTTTTAATGTTATTGTCTTCGATGGAATTCCTTCTAAAACAATATTTAAAGTAAGAATCAGCAGAAAATCAATTATAGACCTAAAGAAAGAAAACAATGTCAAGAGTTTGTGAACTTACTGGGAAGAAAGCGATGGTTGGAAACAATGTTTCTCACGCTATGAATAAAACAAAACGCAAGTTTGATGCTAATTTAATCAAAAAGCGTTTTTACATTCCTGAAGAAGATAAGTGGGTAACATTAAAAGTTTCTACATCTGCATTAAAGACTATCAATAAAATTGGTATCGCAGCAGCATTAAAAGAAGCTAAAGCAAAAGGATTTTACAAATAATAGCGTAGCGCTTAAGTCAATTTACTATGGCAAAGAAAGGAAATAGAATACAAGTTATCTTAGAGTGCACAGAGCACAAAACTTCTGGTATGCCAGGAACATCAAGATATATTACAACGAAAAATAAAAAGAATACGCCAGACCGTATGGAGATTAAGAAATTTAATCCTATCCTTAAGCGTATGACAGTTCATAAAGAGATAAAATAAGAAACCATGGCAAAGAAATCAGTAGCGTCTTTACAGACAGGATCAAAACGTTTGACAAAAGCTATAAAAATGGTGAAATCACCAAAAACGGGATCATACCAGTTCGTAGAGCAGGTTATGGCACCAGAATTTGTCAATGACTTTTTAAACAAAAAATAATCTTTATTTCGATATAGATTTATAAAACTGCTTTCATTTGAAAGCAGTTTTTTTATGACTATATTTGAGAGAGATTTGGTATAATATGACAACTTAGCAGTTACTTATTAAAGGCAAGATTGTTGTATTGGGTTTATTGGATGACCTTCAATACCTACATGGCTTTACCAATCAATTTTGATATTTAAACCTTGTTTAAAAAGGTTAAGCCCAACAAGTAAACAACAAATGACTAAACATTAAAAATGAGTTTTTTTAAAAAAATATTCTCTTCCGAAAAGAAAGAAACCTTAGACAAGGGGTTGGAAAAATCCAAAACATCTTTCTTTACTAAATTAAATAAGGCCGTTGCCGGAAAATCTAAAGTTGATGATGATGTTTTAGATAATCTGGAAGAAATTCTTGTAACTAGTGATGTTGGTGTCAATACCACGTTAAAAGTTATTGAGCGTATTGAAGAACGTGTCGCAAAAGATAAATATTTAGGTACTTCAGAACTTAATAAAATTCTAAGAGAAGAAATTGCTGCTTTATTATCCGAAACCAAATCGGGAGAAGAAACTGAATACACTATTCCAAGTTTACCAAATCAGCCTGATGGCAAAAAGACACCTTACGTTCTTATGGTAGTTGGCGTGAATGGTGTTGGAAAAACAACCACCATTGGTAAATTAGCTTATCAGTTTAAAAAGAAAGGATTAAAAGTTGTTCTTGGTGCTGCAGATACCTTTAGAGCTGCGGCTATAGATCAGTTGCAAGTGTGGGCAGACCGTGTAGATGTTCCAATGATTCGTCAAGATATGGGTTCCGATCCTGCTTCTGTTGCTTTCGATGCAGTTAAAGCTGGAGTTAGTCAAGATGCCGATGTAATCATTATTGATACGGCAGGTCGTTTACATAATAAGATCAATTTAATGAACGAGTTGACCAAAGTAAAACGTGTGATGCAGAAAGTGATTGGTGATGCGCCTCATGATGTTTTATTGGTTTTAGATGGTTCTACAGGTCAAAATGCTTTTGAGCAAGCTAAACAATTTACGGCAGCAACTGAAGTGACTTCTTTAGCAGTAACTAAATTAGATGGAACTGCAAAAGGAGGCGTTGTAATAGGAATCAGCGATCAATTCCAAATTCCTGTAAAATATATTGGAGTAGGCGAAGGTATCGAAGACTTACAAGTCTTTAATAAATACGAATTCGTAGACTCTTTCTTTAAATAGAAGACATACCATAAACTAAACATTAAATATTAAAATTAGATTCTGTAAAATGAATCTCATTTTTGTTTTTTGGGAAGTATTAACCATTCAAATTTGATAGAAAGTGAATTCTCTATATTCACAAACCGCGAACCAAAAATCAATTATCACAAATCATTCCGTATCTTTGCAAACTGATTTTACAAAACTATGCGTACAAAAACTTTAAAGAAAAACAAGATCAACGTTATTACATTAGGCTGCAGTAAAAATGTTTACGATAGCGAAGTGTTAATGGGACAGCTAAAAGCAAGTGGAAAGGACGTAGTGCATGAGCAGGAAGGTAACGTTGTAGTAATTAATACTTGTGGCTTTATTAATAATGCCAAAGAGGAAAGTGTTAATACGATTCTTGAATATATGCAGAAGAAAGAGGATGGCGAAGTTGATAAAGTTTTTGTAACTGGATGCTTAAGCGAACGTTATAAGCCAGACTTAGAGAGAGAAATTCCTAATGTAGATCAGTATTTTGGTACTACTGAATTACCGAGCTTATTAAAAGCTTTAGGTGCAGATTATAAACATGAATTAATTGGGGAACGTTTAACAACCACACCTAAAAATTACGCTTATTTAAAAATTGCTGAAGGTTGTGATAGACCTTGTAGTTTCTGTGCTATTCCTTTAATGAGAGGAAAACACAAAAGTACACCTATTGAAGATTTGGTTACTGAGGCTGAAAAATTAGCAGCTAATGGCGTTAAAGAATTAATTCTTATTGCTCAAGATTTAACCTACTACGGGTTAGATTTATACAAAAAACGAAACTTAGCCGAGTTATTAGAAAACTTGGTGAAAGTTGAAGGTATCGAATGGATTCGACTACACTATGCATTTCCAACGGGTTTCCCAATGGATGTATTAGACGTTATGAAGCGTGAACCTAAAGTTTGTAATTATTTAGATATTCCATTACAGCATATTTCAGATTCAATTTTAAAGAGTATGCGTCGTGGAACTACAAAAGAGAAGACAACAAAATTATTACAAGATTTTAGAGCTAAAGTTCCTGAAATGACCATTAGAACAACCTTAATTGTTGGTTATCCAGATGAGACTCAAGAAGATTTCGAACTGCTTAGAGATTGGGTAAAAGAAATGCGTTTTGAACGCTTAGGTTGCTTTACCTATTCGCATGAAGAAAATACACATGCTTATAATCTTGAAGACGACGTTCCTGAAGAGGTAAAGATCCAACGTGCTAACGAAATCATGGAAATTCAGTCTCAGATTTCATGGGAACTGAATCAAGCTAAGATTGGTCAAGAGTTTAAAGTTGTTATCGATAGAAAAGAAGGTAATTATTTTGTAGGTCGTACCGAATATGATTCTCCTGATGTAGATAACGAAGTCTTAATTGATGCTACTACCACGTACTTAAAAACAGGGGAGTTCGCAACCATTAAAGTTATCGAAGCTGAAGATTTTGACCTTTATGGTGAGGTTGTAAATTAGAGCTTTAATGTCTTTGGTTATAACGTCTTATTCGTTTTATGAGATGATAGCGCATATCATCATAGAATAAACTCAGTATTAGAACGACGGCGGCAAAAACCAAAGTGTTTAATTGCCAGTTTAATGTTGAGTACATAAATCCACCAATTAAGCCTCCTGCGAAAAAGAACAATATTATATAGATTCTAAGCTTGATATTCGCTCTTAATTTCGTTCTTTCTGGATACATTTTAGGGAAAAATAAATGAGATATATCTATTCCTAAATCTGTAAATAAGCCGGTAAGATGGGTGGTTCTAACTACGGCGTCTGAGATTTTAGTTACAAAGGAGTTTTGAAGACCCATTGCAAAGAGCAATAAACAGATAATAAGATCCGGTGATTTTACCGCAACAATATTTGTTGTTAACCCAATAGCTAATAAAATCAGAGACTCAATAATTGTAGGTAATACAAAAATATTGAGTCGTTTATTCCCTTTAAAATTATCAATTAGGAAACTAGATAAAAAAGATCCTATAAGAAATGAAAAGATATAAAGGAAATAAACTAAGCCTCTCCAAAATTTTAAATCAGCGACATCATTAATAAACAAGGCAAAATGACCAGTCACGTTCGTGGTCAATTGTTTAAAAGCAAGGAATCCTGTAACATTTACAACGCCTGCAACTAACGATAATACCGTCGCGATCTGTAAATTGTGTTTTAAGGTCCTGCTTTTTCCTTGATGTCTAAACATGTAATAGACTTTTATTTATTGGTATTTTTATCGTCCTCTTTGTTTAGCAATATAGCTTCTCCAAATCCTAAATCTTTTAGTTTACTTAGTTGTGTTTCAGCATCTCCAACAATCACATAAATCATTTGGCTTGGTTTAATATATTTCTCAATTAGGGCTTTTATATCATCAACTGTCATATTCTTCACAATAGCTTGACGTTGCTTTGCATAATCATCGGCATAACCATAATTACTGATATTACTAAGCATGTTTAATTTGGCACCTAAGGTTTCAAATGCGCGTGCGCTACTTTTCAATGTATAACCTGTTGTGATTTCTAAATCTTCTTCGTTATAGTTCTTGCCATAACTCTCCAATATGTCTTTTATCAATGCGGCAGATTTGTAAGTAACATTTGTTCGAACGCTACTACTGATAGAGAATTCTCCTTTGTAATCTGTACCGTTAAACCCAGAACGAACACCATAAGTATAGCCTTTTCCTTCTCTCAACTCTTGAGTTAATTGTGAAGCGAAACCACCACCACCTAAACGATAATTCATTACTGAAGCTGGATAGTAATCGTCATCAGTAGCCTTTAAAGAAGGGTTGCCAAATGCAATAACGGATTGCTTTGCTCCAGGAACATCATAAAAATAAACCTTTGATGTTTCAGGGTAATTGGGTTCAGGTAATTCCGGAAAGTTAACATCTTTTACTTCCCAGTTCTTATTTATAGTTTCTAAAGCTGAAATTACCGATTGTTCGGAAACATCCCCAACTACATGTAGACTGGTTAACTTTGGGGTTAGTTTCGTGGCGTAATAATTTTTCAAATCTGAAATTGAAATTGTATTCACCGAAGTTTCTGTACCGCTGTTGTTATAAGCTAAAATATTATGCTCTCCATAGAGTTGTTTTGCAAAAGCATCGGATGCAATACTATTTGGATTCGCTTTTTGTCTTTGAATTCCACTAATTGTACTCTGCTTTAAAAGTTCAAATTCCTTTTCATCCCAACGCGGTTCTAAAAGCATTTCTGAAACCAAATCTATGGTTGCATTAAAATGCTTCGCTAATGTGGTTCCAGAAATGGTTACGCTATTTTCTGTAGCATAACTATTTATTCGTGCTCCTAAACTTTCAATAGCGTTTTCTAACTCTTCTGGTGATTTGTTTTTTGTGCCTTTGCTCAGCATTTTCGCCATAAGGTTAGACACGCCAACTTTATTGATATCTTCTAATAATAATCCACCTTTAATTTCCAATTCAAATTCCACTAAAGGCACTTCCGAATTTTCAATTCCGAAAACTTTTATACCAGATTCTAAGCTGCGTTTCCAAACCGTTGGGATAACTAAGTCAGGACTTTCGCCATAAGGAGGTTCTACAGATCTATCAAAACTACTTGGTGTTTTTTCATAAGTGGCAACTAAATTTGGATCAAACTCCTCTTCAGCACCTTCAACAATTTGTTCTTCAACAACATGAGCTAATTGAGAATTGTCTAATACCAAATTCATTTGGCCTTTGGGTACAAAACTTGTTGCGATATAAGGCTTGTCTTTAATATAAGTATTATAAACGCGCATTACATCATCAGGAGTAACGGCTAAGATGTTTTTTACATCTTGATTAATAAATCCAGGGTCACCAGCAAAAATTTCGTATTGTGCGAGTTGAAACCCTTTACCTAATACACTAGATAGATTTCTATAGAAGTTAGTTTCCTGTCCGGCTTTAATTCGGTTTAAATCTTCTTCAGAAATACCATTGTTTTCAAAATCTCTAAAACCTTCAGAAATCGCAGAGGCGACAGAATTTAAATTCATTTGATTAAAAGCTGTAACACTCAGAGCTAATTGACCAGCGACTTCCGCATTGTTTTGATAGAAGACAACATTGTCCGTTAGTTTTTGTTCTTCAATTAAAACCTTGTTGAGTGGAGCTTTTTTGCCTTTTGACAAATAATCGACTAAAACGCTAAGCGCGTATGAATCTTTATCATATTCTGGAACTCCTGGCCATGCCATGGTTAGTCTCGGAAGACGAGCAAAATTATCTTCGTAATATAAACGTTTTGAGGATTTTAAAATTGCTGGTTGCTTTTCCATTTTAGGAATATCTTCACCTCTAGGGATTTCATCAAAATACTTTTTAACCCAAGCTTTGGTTTGTTCTACATCAATATCTCCTGCTATGGTTAAAGTAACGTTGTTTGGAACATACCAGCGTTTGTAAAATTCCTTAACATCTTCCAAGGTTGCATTTTGTAAATCTTCTAAAGAACCAATTACCTCCCAACTGTAGGGGTGACCTTCAGGATAAAGATTGCTATTAATCACAGCAGAATTATGGCCATAAGGTTGGTTGTCTACGCGCTGACGCTTTTCATTTTTAACCACTTGTTTCTCCTTGGCCAAAACAGGTTCTGTAACCGTATTAATGAAGTAACCTAGTTTATCGGCTTCCGCCCAAATCATTTTTTCTAAAGCATCTTTCGGAACTGTTTGAAAATAGTTAGTACGGTCTCTACTCGTAGAACCATTAGCGCCAGAACCTCCAATACGAGCACTCATTTGATCTAAGCCACCTTTACCTAAATTCTCAGATTCTAAGAATAATAAATGTTCAAATAAATGAGCAAAGCCTGTTCTTCCTTCTTTTTCTCTTGCAGAACCCACATGAGCGGTTAAAGCCACCGCAACAACAGGGTCCGATTTATCGACGTGAAGAATGACTTGCAAGCCATTATCTAAAGTTAGTTTTTCATATTCAACTTTAAACTCTTGTTTGGTCTCTTTGGCTTCATTTTGTTTGCACGCCGAAAGTGTAGCTAAAACAAATAGAGCAATCAGTGCAGATTTGAAATGTTTCATATCTTGGTTGGTATTAATCGTATTCAATGTTAGTTGTAATAGTCGGTTTAAGATTTTTTGTCGAACAGCACTTCGACAATTTGTCTTGATTGTAGGTTAACTGTTATAGTTCGAAAGCATTATTGTTCACCATAAAAACAGAATTCACTAAGAATAGTTTTCCGTTTTCCCAAAAACTTCTGAACAAGGTATTATCTACTAGGTAGATAAAACTTCCGCTTCCCATAGGTTCTTCACCAAAAACTAAGGTTTGATCTAGTGCTTTTACTGCATTTTGTCCAGCAAAACCAGAATATACTTTAGTGTCGTTTAAATAAGCTACATTATAACCGTTCTCTAATAAATCGTAGGCGGTGCTTCCTAATTTTAATGTGAAATAATGGTCGTCATAACCAAAAGCCATAGGATGTGTATTATCTACCTTGGCACTGAAAATGGCACCTGTAATCAAGTTGTTACTATAATCACGTTCGCGATCTGCATACGCTGTGAGATTAGCTTTCTTTTCTTCATCGTCTTTCGACTCTTTGAATTTTAAACTGAAACCATCTTTACCAGCAAAACTTCGCAGTGCACCATCAATGGCAATGACTTTTCCACCAGAACGCACCCAATCTTTCAATTTATTTAAGTTATCCTCGTCTAAAACCTTGCCGTAATAACCGTTTGGAAGAATTAATACATTGTATTTATTCAGATTAGTTTTACTTAAATCATTAGTGTTAATTGAGGTTAGTGGATACTGTAATTGCTGTTCAAAGAAATGCCATACTTCTCCGTAGCTCAAAGACGAGGTGCCTTCTCCTGAAAGTACGGCTACTTTTTGTTTGTTCATTAACTTAATGTCTGGCGATCCAATATCTGGAGTCGTTTGAGAAAACCCAGATTGAATTTCTGAAAGTACTTGAGCATGCTCTTGAGCAAGAGTATTTAATTTGTCTACAAAATTCTTAATATGTTTATTGTCGCCTTTTGTTATGATTATTGATCCGCGTTCAAATTTTGTGTTATTAGAAGTAAATGGCTTTTCTGTAAATCGAACTCTAAAATCATTTTTTAATAATTCTGCTAAAAATTTCGCATCTTTCATAGAATTCCATTTACTCACATAACCATAAGCATCGTTTAATACTTGAAGAGCTGATTTCCCTAATAACTTTGCACTTGGAATTTTTGACGTACTTGCTACGGCTTCCAATCCGTAAGCATAAGGTAAAGACCAGGCTGTAATATCGTAGGTTAAAGAATCTGAAAGTTTTGCATTAGGTTCAAACATCACTTTTATCATTTTGCCTTTCGGCTGATTCGAGTGCACCACTAATGCTTCGCCATCAACATTCATATGACTTTGTTTTCCTGTTTTATAATTGTAACCAGAAACTTTTGAGTTTGTAGCATTTTCGAATTCAATATGATGTTTGTTTAAAAGCGTTTTTAAGCTATTTAACTTATCTGTATTACCTTTTAAAACATAACTTTTATAGGTTAGGTCTGAGTTTTTAAAGAATTTACCAAATTCAGTATTTAGTTTTTCAGCATTTTTTGAAGCGATTTCAACGGTTGAAAGTCCAGTCGTTGTATGATGTGTTAATCGTTCTAATAAGGTTAAGACATGGCCTTCATCATTAAGAATACCTAATCCAGCTCTTCCGTGACCCGCTTGTTCGTAGGTCATTCCAATC
Source organism: Winogradskyella epiphytica (assembly GCF_003217215.1). Lineage (GTDB taxonomy): Bacteria > Bacteroidota > Bacteroidia > Flavobacteriales > Flavobacteriaceae > Winogradskyella > Winogradskyella epiphytica. The sequence continues at coordinate 3,800 of NZ_QJTD01000007.1, read as the reverse complement.
GCTCCCATATACGTCGGGTAGGTGTCGCCATAACTTGGATAAAATAAATCGAATCGTTCTCTCGTGAAAAACAACCAACCTTCTTTGTCAAAATACTTTGCGTGATTTTTACCAATGGCGGTTTGAAATTCACGCTGCCAATCGGTAATAATTTCGTGGAAAGGTTCTGCTGCAGGAGCGAAATAATAAGGTTCATTGATACCTTGTTCGTGGAAATCGACGTGCACATGTGGCATCCATTTATTATAAACTTCTAAACGTTGTTGTGTTTCTACTTGAGAAGCCCAAAGCCAGTCTCGGTTTAAATCAAAAAGGTAATGATTTGGTCTACCACTTGGCCAAGGTTCGTTATGTTCACTCGCTTGTCTGTCGATATCATGAGGTTGACTGGCAGTTTCATTATACCAGTTGACATATCTGTCACGACCATCAGGATTCATACTCGGATCAATAATCACCACTGTGTTTTCCAGTAAATCTTGTTTTTCGGTCAATAATTTATATAAGGTTAGCATGGAAGCTTCCGAACTAGAGGCTTCATTTCCATGAACGTTATAACTTATCCATACTATAGCAATATCAGACGCGCTTGGATTTCCTTCAATTAATCCAGCGTTTTTTAAATTATTTTGACGAATAGTTTCCAAGTTCTCTATATTAGCTTCACTCGAAACATAGGCTAAATATAAAGGTCGTCGCTCATTGGTTGTGCCGTATTGTTCTAATTTAACTTGCTTAGGAACTTTGGCTTGAACGGCTTTAAAATAGTCGATAACTTGGTGATTTCGACTAAATTGTGAACCAATTTTATAGCCTAAAATATCATCTGGAGATGGAATGTTTTGAGCAATTGAAGATCCTTGAAAGCTGAAAACAACTAAAAGAGTAATAAGGAGTTTTTGCATTGAAATAAGTTTAAGTAAGTAGTAAGTAAAGATACATAGCTCAAGCGAATTAACTAAAATTTAGTAATTAAAATAACCAAGAGCCTTATATTTATGCCATTATTAACATCTGGATTTAAAACGGTTTATCTAACCCTTCAAAAATTTAAATGAATTCAAGTCAAACCATTCACCATATACCTTATAGAAATACTAATTATTTCTCCGATTTTATCTGTAATTATTTAGATGAAAATGAGGAATTAAAGGACTTTTATCACCGTTTTCCAAAACTGGAAAATTTTAAAGCGCAGATTGAAGAAAAGCAATCAAATACAAAAGACACACAAAAGGAAAGTCGAAAAGTTTTGGTTGAGGTGCTGAAGTCACAGTATAAAAATCTTGAAACTTCAGAATTAACTACTGAGCATATTCAGAGCTTAGCTTCAGAAAACACATTCACAATTACGACGGGACATCAATTGAATTTATTCACAGGGCCATTATATTTCCTGTATAAAATCATCTCTACAATTAACTTAACGAAGCAACTCAGAGACACCTACCCGGCGTATAATTTTGTTCCAGTGTATTGGATGGCTTCGGAAGATCACGATTTTGAAGAGATTAATTATTTCAATTTTAAAGGAAAAAAAATCAAATGGACTTCTGAGCAAACTGGAGCCGTGGGTCATTTTAATACCGAAGGATTAGAGGCCGTTTTTGAAGTGATTTCCGCTGAATTTGGTCCAGGGAGAAATGCAGAACAATTAAAGTTATGGTTTAAAGAAGCTTATCTTAATCATGATAATTTGGCTGATGCAACACGTTATTTAGCAAACGAATTATTCGGGAAACATGGCTTAGTGATACTTGATGCAGACGATGAAAATTTGAAGCGATTGTTTATTCCGCAGATGTATAAAGAACTGTTGGAGCAAACGGCTTTTAAGCAGGTGTCAGAAACAAATAAAAAACTTGAAGAATTAGATTTAAAAATTCAAGTGAACCCAAGAGAGATTAATCTGTTCTATATAAAAGATGGCTTACGAGAACGGATTATTGAAAATGATGAGGTCTATTCTGTTTTAGACACAGATATCACTTGGACTAAAGAAGCCTTATTAAAACATTTGGATGAATTTCCACATAGATTCTCACCAAACGTGATTATGCGTCCCTTGTATCAAGAAGTAATTCTACCTAACCTCTGTTATATTGGTGGCGGAGGGGAAATGATTTATTGGTTGCAATTAAAATCGAATTTTGAAGCTCAAAATGTTACTTTTCCTATGCTATTGCTACGGAATTCAGCATTAGTAAAGTCTGAAAAACAAGCGACAAAACTTGAAAATCTACAGATATCTAATCAAGATTTATTTTTAGATAGACAGTCATTTATCAATAAAAAAGTGCGACAAATTTCGAATATAGAGATTGATTTTTCATCACAAGTTCAACATTTAAAAGAACAGTTCAAGAATTTATTCGACTTGGCAGAGCAAACCGATAAGTCTTTTATTGGTGCGGTGAAAGCCCAAGAGGTAAAGCAAATAAAGGGTTTAAAACATCTTGAAAAGCGTTTGCTTAACGCACAGAAAAAGAAACTAGCCGACCAAATAGCTCGCTGTACAGAACTACAAGAGCAATTATTTCCAAATCAAAGTTTACAAGAACGAAATACTAATTTTTCAGAATTGTACTTAGAGTATGGAGAGCAATTAATTCCAGAATTACTAAAAGCTTTAGAGCCTTTAAAAGGTGAGTTTTTAATTCTAACCTTAGACTAATTCATGCATAAAATTGATATAGAACTTATTGAAATGACACTCGATGTCATGAAATATGTTATAGGTAGAGTTTCCGCTACCGAACATCCTATAGGGAAGCCGAGAAAAGAAGAAGATTTAAAATTAGCCGTTGGTGAAACAGTAACGCCTAAAGGTGTTGGTGGTGAATATGCTTTTAATTTATGGAAAGAGCATTTGGCAAGTGCAAATGTGCCTGTAGACCATCCGCGTAATTTGGCTTTTGTGCCAGCATCGCCAACACGAGCAGCTATTATGTTCGATTTAATTACTTCGGCCTCTAGTATTCATGGTGCGTATTGGATGGAAGGCGCAGGTGGAATTTTTTGCGAAAATGAAGCGATGCGATGGATCGTATCTTTAACAGGTTTACCTGAAGGGGCTTTTGGAGTTTTTACGAGTGGTGGAACATCGGCAAATCTTTCGGCCATAGTTACAGCAAGGGAACATTGGAGAGAGAATCCAATTTATAAGCGAGAAAAAGGCTTGATTATCACGTCAATTGGAGCGCATTCTTCAATTAAAGCCATGGCAAAAGTGGCAGATGTGGATATGATTCTTGTCGATACAGAAGAACGCCTTACGGGAGAAGAACTACAGAAAACTATTGATGCTTTAGGTGAACATGAACGAAAGTGTTTGTTTGCAGTTGTAGCGACGGGAGGAACTACTAATGCTGGCATTATAGATGATTTAGAAAGTATCGCTAAAGTATGTGAGGCTGAAAACTTATGGTTTCATGTCGATGCTGCCTATGGAGGTGGTGCTTTGGTTGCCGATTCTGTACGCCATTTATTTACTGGTATTGAAAAGGCGGATAGTATTACTATAGATCCGCATAAATGGATGTTTTCACCTTACGATTGTGGCGCCGTCATTTATAAAAATATGGAATTGGCAAAAAACGCCCATTCACAACAAGGTTCTTATCTTGAAATATTTAAAGATGAAGGAGCTCATGGCTTTAATCCAACAGACTATCAAATCCAGTTAACGCGACGAGTAAGAGGCTTGGTGCATTCAAGGCCTTAACGCAACAAAAGTTGCTAATTGGTTATGGTACAATTTAATTTTTTCTTTCCAAAAAACCTAGATTTTTCGAAGGCAT
>NZ_QJTD01000006.1:5426-173854 GCF_003217215.1 Winogradskyella epiphytica | reverse complement strand
GAAATGAACGTCTGAAACGCGACACCTTGTCTTTGTTTCGGGGTGCAAATATAGAACCCTTTTTTAATCCCACAACACCTTTTTATAATTTATTTCGTTATTTTTTTTAACTCCCTTGAAACCATAGAAATACATGTTGCTTTTTTTTGAAGCGTGCTGTTTTGATGGTATCTATATATAATGACTCCTAATCTTATGCCCCCATTCCTATGACAGAACACACCTATTATAATAAGGTATAACACCTATATATAATATGAAGGCGTAGTGTAAAAACTATGGAGTGTACTAAACCAACATCTATATTTAAAGAATCATTAAGTTATTGTGTAGTTAACTCTCGGTCTTTTTATAAGCTCCCCTACTCTAACAAACAATCCATAGCATCGCATTACAGAAAGTTCGTTAGCAAATACTTGCGTTAGCGATAGAAGCGGCATCCTTTTTTGGATCAATATCACTTCCATTTATATACCTATATATATAAGGAGTAATTCTCGAAGTAAAAACTACACCTAAATAGTATAGTCCAAAAAAGATATAGCGGATAGCGCGGCTCTTTTGCTTCATAAAAAGCAAAAGAGAAACGCCATTAATATTTTCTGAATACATCACTTTGTCTATTCCTTATATAGATATATCTTTGTGCTCTAAAACTTAAACTATATATGATTAAAATTACTCTACCTGATGGTTCGGTGAGGTCTTTTGAGAAAGATGTAACACCTCATGATGTGGCTGTAGATATTAGCGAGGGATTTGCTCGTAATGTCATCTCTGCAAAATTCAATGACAAAATTGTTGAAACTACCACGCCATTGACCACCGATGGTAATCTTACCTTATATACGTTTAAGGATGATGCTGGAAAAAAAGCTTTTTGGCATTCTTCGGCTCACGTTTTAGCACAGGCCTTAGAGGAACTTTATCCGAATGTAAAGCTTTGGGTGGGTCCTGCTATTGAAAATGGCTTTTATTACGACGTTGATTTAGAAGACGGGGTAATTTCTGAAAAGGACTTTAAGACGATTGAAAATAAGATGATAGAAATTGCTCGAGGTAAGCACGATTTTAAAATGCGTGATGTATCAAAAGCTGAAGCTCTTTCTTATTATGAAGGTAAAAATGACTATAAAGTAGACTTAATTGAACAACTTGAAGATGGTACCATAAGTTTTTGTGATCATTCCACTTTTACAGACTTATGTCGTGGTGGCCATATTCCAAATACAGGAATCATAAAAGCCGTTAAGATAATGAGTGTGGCTGGAGCCTATTTTAAAGGTGACGAAAACAATAAACAATTAACTCGTGTTTATGGAATTTCATTCCCGAAGCAAAAAGACCTTACGGAATACCTTCAACTTTTAGAAGAAGCGAAGAAAAGAGATCATAGAAAATTAGGTAAGGAACTGGAGCTATTTACTTTTTCACAAAAAGTTGGTCAAGGACTTCCATTATGGTTACCGAAAGGAGCTGCCTTACGTGAACGATTAGAGAACTTTTTGAAAGCGGCGCAAAAGAAGGCTGGTTACGAAATGGTGGTCACACCGCATATTGGTAATAAAGAATTATATATCACCTCTGGCCATTATGCCAAATATGGCGAGGATAGTTTTCAACCTATAACAACACCTGTAGATGGTGAGGAATTCTTATTAAAACCAATGAACTGTCCTCATCACTGTGAAATTTATAACAGTAAACCTTTTTCTTATAAAGAATTACCTAAGCGATTTGCGGAATTTGGTACGGTATATCGCTATGAGCAAAGTGGCGAATTACATGGACTAACACGCGTTAGAGGATTTACTCAAGATGATGCCCATATATTTTGTACTCCTGATCAGCTCGATAAGGAATTTAAAGATGTTATTGACCTAGTTCTATATGTATTCGGTTCTTTAGGTTTTGAAGATTTCACAGCACAAGTTTCGTTAAGAGACCCTGAAAACCCGGATAAATATATAGGAAGCGATGAAAATTGGGAAAAAGCGGAACAAGCCATCTTAAATGCTGCGATTGATAAAGGATTGAATTATGTGGTTGAAACTGGTGAAGCCGCATTTTACGGACCTAAGTTAGACTTTATGGTGAAGGATGCTTTAGGTAGACAGTGGCAACTAGGTACCATCCAAGTAGATTACAACTTACCAGAGCGTTTTGACTTAACCTATAAAGGTAGTGACAATGAGATGCATAGACCGGTCATGATTCACCGTGCGCCTTTTGGAAGTATAGAACGTTTTGTAGCTATTTTACTAGAACATACAGGAGGTAACTTCCCACTTTGGCTTATGCCAGAACAGGCTATTATACTCTCTATTAGTGAGAAATATGAAAAATACGCCGAAAAAGTTTTAAATGTCCTAGAAAATGACGAAATTCGCGCCCTTACTGACAATAGAAATGAGACAGTAGGTAAGAAAATTCGCGAAGCTGAAATGCAGAAGTTTCCGTTTATGATTATTGTCGGTGAGCAGGAAGAAAAAGATAATACAATAACTGTGCGTGAGCATGGTGGCGAAGATCTTGGCACGATTACTGTAGAAGAGTTCGTGACTATTGTAAAAGATAGAGTAAGTAAAAGTCTAAAGACTTTCAAATAAAAAAATAAGTTTAATTTAAATACAGAAGCCATAGCAATACGTAGAAACAGAAAGAATTATACAAGACGCGTATCTCAAGAAGATAAACACCGTATAAATTCTAAAATCAGATCTGAAGAAGTAAGATTAGTCGGAGATAATGTCGAAATAGGAGTTTATCCTATCAAACAGGCTTTATCCATAGCCGATGAACAAGGTTTAGATCTTGTAGAGATTTCGCCAAATGCGACGCCTCCTGTTTGTAAAGTTATGGATTATAAAAAATTCCTTTACGAGCAGAAGAAACGTGAAAAGTCGTTGAAATCTAAAGCAACTAAAGTCGTTGTTAAAGAAATTCGTTTTGGTCCTCAGACAGATGAGCACGATTACGAGTTTAAAAAGAAACACGCCGAAAAGTTCTTAAAAGATGGAGCAAAGTTAAAAGCTTTTGTATTCTTTAAAGGACGTTCTATTGTTTTTAAAGAACAGGGACAAATTTTATTATTAAAATTGGCTCAGGATCTTGAAGAATACGGAAAAGTTGAGCAAATGCCTAAACTTGAAGGAAAGCGAATGATTATGTTCATCGCACCTAAGAAAAAATAATAATACACAGTTCTAGTATCCATTAGAATCGTGAGACAATAATAAGCGAAACGTAAATTTAAAAGAGGAAAAAAATGCCTAAAATGAAAACAATATCAAGTGCTAAGAAACGTTTCAAAGTTACTGGCACTGGTAAGATTAAAAGAAAGCACGCTTTTAAGAGTCATATCTTGACAAAAAAATCTAAAAAGCGTAAGCTTAAATTAACTCATGATGGTTTAGTACATAAAGCAGATGAGAGTAATGTTAAGTTAATGCTTCGTTTGAAGTAATCAACTTAACCGGTTAAAAACAATTTATAAACCCTGGAGTTAGGCAAAAGAATTTAGCAAGTGTCTGTAAAAAGACCGCCTACTACAAAAAACAATTAAAGAAATGCCAAGATCAGTAAATTCAGTAGCGAAGAGAGCCAGAAGAAAAAAGGTTCTTAAGCAAGCAAAAGGTTACTTTGGAAGACGTAAAAACGTTTGGACAGTAGCAAAAAATGCGGTTGACAAAGCGATGCAATATTCGTATAGAGACCGTAGAGTAAAAAAGAGAACATTCCGTTCGTTATGGATTATGCGTATTAACGCAGGTGCAAGACAGCATGGAATGAGCTATTCAAAATTTATGGGAGGATTAAAATCTAATAATATCGACTTAAACCGTAAGGTTCTTGCCGATTTAGCAATGAATCACCCAGAAGCTTTTGAAGCTATAGTTAAAAAAGTAAAGTAAGGCGTTTAGCCTAATTAATAACAACATTTCGCTTATAAATCCGGTTCATTAATTTGAATCGGATTTTTTATTTTAATTATTTTCGTTCAAAACAATTACACTTAAATACGGACACATGAAAGATATAAAACTAGTGGTGGCAGATATGGATGGTACTTTACTCAACTCTAAACACGAAGTTAGCCCTCGGTTTTTTGATGTTTTCAAACAATTGAAACAGCAGAATATTTTGTTTGTTGCGGCTAGTGGAAGACCTTATTACAGTATCTCAGAAAAACTTAAACCTCTTCTTAATGATATTATAATTGTGGCCGAAAATGGTGGATTAGTCATTGAGCAAGAACAAGTCTTAATATCAAATGTTATTGCCTCAGAACACATTGCTGAACTTTATAGATTAGTAACTTCTATAGATAACACCTACCCTATCTTTTGCACAAAACATTGTGCCTATATTAATAATGCTTCTGATGACTTGGTACAAACCTTTTCTGAATATTATTCAAACTATATTCTTATTGATTCTATAGATGAAATTAAAGACCCTGTGGTTAAAATAGCTCTTTATCATCCTACCAATTCTGAAGCTAATATCTTTCCTTTAGTGAAGCATTTAAGACCTGCACTTAATGTAGTGGTTTCTGGAAATCACTGGGTAGATATTTCTGATGCTAAGACAAATAAAGGAAATGCCCTTGCGTATTTACAAAATCGCTTGAAAATAAAACCCTCAGAGACGATGGTTTTTGGAGACTATAATAATGATTTAGACATGTTGAAACTTGCCACATATAGTTATGCTATGGAAAATGCACATCCAGATGTAAAAGCTACAGCGAACTTTAGTACATCTTCTAATGACGCGTATGGTGTAGAAGTAATTTTAGAGCGTTTAATTGCCGAAAGCCGTAAGTACTAATTCCCGTCCACAGGCCCTATTTCTATGCTCACATAGATAAACACCTTGCCATATTCCCATATTCAACTGACCGTTTGTTATTGGAATTTGAACCGAAGCTCCCATTAATGACGATTTAATATGTGCGGGCATATCATCGGCACCTTCATAGGTATGTTTATAATAAGATTGGTTTTCAGGAACCATTGTATTGATGTGACTTTCAAAATCTTCCCTCACTGTTGGATCTGCGTTTTCATTTATAGTTAAACTAGCAGAAGTATGTTTAATAAACACGTGTAATTGGCCGACCTGAATATGCCTGATTTCCGGAAATGCCCTTAAGATATCCTCTGTAATTAAATGAAATCCGCGAGAGAATGGTATTAGTGTAATTTGTTTTTGAAAGACCTGCATATTGAAAGTCTCTACTTATTAGGATCTACAGTAATATTATCAATTGCGTCTTTAAAATCCTCCCAACCAATCAGTCCATCCGCATCCTTATCATAGCCTTCTATAAGTTTTGTAGCTACTAAGCCACGAACAAATCCAGTGATTTTTGCTTGTTTTAAAAGTTTTACGATTTCCGCCTTACTTAATTTACCATCTTTATCATTATCAAAAAAGGCAAAAGCATCTTCTGGTGTGTCAAAATGGTTAGTTATTAAGATTTGAATTTTTTTGAGGGTCTCTTCTTTGGATATCATAATTCATACTTTATTAGACTACAAATAAACAATAATGTTAGGTTTATACCATATATAAATATGAAAAAAGGCCGCATAAATGCGGCCTTTTAAACTATATGAAGAACTTTTTAGTTCTTAAGAACTCTTTTAGAAACTTCTCCTAATTCAGTTTTAAGTTTTACAATGTAAACTCCTGTATTAAGATTTGAAAGATCTAATGTATTTGAATTTTGTCCGAGTGTTTTACTTAGAAGTAATCTTCCATTAAGGTCATATACTGTAGTAAAAACTTCAGTATCTAAAGTATTTGATACAGTTAATACACCGTTAGTAGGGTTAGGATAAATGCTTAAGCCATTTAGCATATTCTCCTCTCCTACGCTCATAGTCTCTTCAACAGTAACAACTATTTCTACACGTTCGCTCTCGCAACCCATTTCATTGACACTTGAAACCCAGAATGAAGTTTCACCAAGCATATCTGTATTAGGAGTTGGCGCTACAGCGGAAGCGTCACCATTTACTTCTGTATACCATAATAAACCAGTGGCACTAGATGTAGCAGTTAATGGACTAGCCGTACTATTTTGTTCCAATGTCACTTGAGTTGTAACTGTAGGTGTCTCAGGAGCAAGTACAGGAGAACCATCTACCCAGTTACTTGATGCACCTGAAAATGCAAAATCAGTTAATGTGCCATTATATCCATTTGCCGTATGATCAATTAATGTTGTGAGACCGGTATTATTTCCAGCTGCAACTCCTTGGTTAAACTTATAATAAGCCAATAAACCTGAAGTCTCTACGTTTAATGTTTCTGTCCCTTGTAGTTCACAAGCAAATTCTTCGATTTGCTCGGCCGATCTTGCAATGTCCCAAACTTTAAGTTCGTCAATAGAGCCACTAAAGTGAGAATTAGCATCCTTCGTCGCTCCTATTTGATAAGGATCAAAAGAATCATAGATAAAATAACCTAATGGCATTTCGTGAGAAGCAATTTCTACACCATCTACATATAGCTTTAAAGCTACGTCATTATAGACAGCAGCTACATGATGCCATGTATCTACAGATATTACACCTGCATCTGATGTTAATGTGTTAGCCCCGCCTCCTAAGAACATCTGTAACTTATCATCAACAAGACCGAAGGTAAATTGTCTCACACCAGGACCACTATGATTACTTAAAATAGTTTGATTTCCCGTTATTTTATTTGTGTTGATCCAAGCTTCTATGGTTAAAATTTAAATGGTGATGTAGTTTTCTTATTTTTAAATTCAACTCATTTGAAAGTAGAAACGAAAGTTTTATTTAATATTTCAGAGCGTCCGATTTATTTTATTTTGCAATAACATCATATTGTATAGTCAATAATAAAAACCATTATAATCTTAAAATCCGCCTGTAATCTATTAGTAACAGCCTTTAATGCTTGTATATTTATTTTGAAAGATTAAGCAATAAAATTACACATCATGTTTTCTGTTTCTTCTTTTTTGCTGCAGGAAATAATACGTTATTTAAAATTAATCTATAACCTGGAGATGTTGGATGCAAATCTAATTCAGTTTTTGGATCTCCTACTTTATGTGTATAATCTTCAGGATCATGTCCGCCATAAAAAGTAAAAAAACCTTTTCCCTTAATACCGTGAATATATTTGGCTTCTCCATTGGTTCGATTTTCGCCCATCACTAGGACATTGGATTTAATTTGATCCCTAGAGAAAGATGTGGTTTGCCCCATAAATCCTTTAACCAAAGCGGTATGATTCTGCGTTAACATGGTTGGAATCGGGTCCCATTTAGCGGAATATTCCATTAAAGAAAAATAATCGGTCATTTTAGGTATATTGCGTTTTGTCGTCATATCTATTGAGGAAAACTCATATACATTTGGACTCCGCTCTAAAATATAATCTTTAAACGCAAAGGTTTTAGAATAGTCAATTTTATTTTGATAACCTGGATCACTTCCGTCACCATCAAACATTGGCTCGCAAATATCGACACCTTCAGCAGAAAGTGCAATATCAAAACTATCTGTTGCAGAACACATAGCAAACATGAATCCACCACCAACAACATAATCTCTAATTTTTAAAGCAACAGCTAATTTCGCTTCAGATACTTTAGAATACCCTAAACGCGCTGCTAAAGCTTCTGCTTCTCTTTTATCTTCTATATACCACGCTGCAGAACGGAAGGTTCTATAAAACTTACCATATTGTCCCGTAAAGTCTTCATGATGTAAGTGCAACCAATCATATAGTAGTAATTCATCTTTTAAAACCTCTTCGTCATATATGGTTTCATAAGGTATTTCAGCATAGGTCAGGACTAAGGTCACCGCATCATCCCATGGCTTCATACTATCTGGTGTATACACAGCTATTTTAGGTGCTTTTTCTAAAACAATAGCTTCTTGATTCACGGCAGGACTTGCAATATCATCTAAAATCTGAGCTGCCTTAGCATCGGAGATAACCTCGAACGAAACTCCTCTAATTTGGCATTCACGTTGAATTATTTCAGCATCAGGCAACAAAAAAGAGCCTCCTCTATAATTCAGAAGCCACTGTACCTTCAAATCTCTTTCAAGCGTCCAATAGGTCACACCATATGCTTTTAAATGATTTTTTTGAGATTTTGCATCCATTGGGATTAATATGTAAGATGCATAAGATTCAAATCCAAACAGCAATACAAAACAGAGTACAATTATATTTTTCACTTTCATAAAGTTATGCCTAACAGGTATCAGAACGAAATATAACTAAATTTAATCTTGATTTCTTAATTTTACCATTCTTTTAAGACCAAGGTAATAGAATGGAAAATTTTTAGTCTATTGGCTTTAAGTGCTGGCATTGTATGTCAAATCTAATACCTACAATGCATATCTCTTAAGCCTTTGGTAAAAATGTTGACATTCCGCCAATAATGGTTTAAGATGTTCTGGAAACGTTTCTTCTTTCGGTTTATACGACATAAATCCGCTAGATTCATGTACACTTTTATACCAAAACTTTGCCCAAACACCATCTTCAGAACGTTCCTGTGGTTCCCATGATAACATATTATTATCGAAAGGGATTTCAGCAAATTCACATAGTTTTTGTAGCGTCTCCTTCGGGTTCTTTAACACTCTTTTGGAATCTAAAACTGTAAACTTAATGTTGTTTTTTTCGTAATAGTTTATGAGTTTGACATGTTGCGCATAACCCACATCATTTAAGCTAGGGTTTTTAATGACCTTATCAAAGGAAGGTAACATATCAATGGGATCTCTGGTTAAAATAATATTTATAGTACTTTTCATAAATTCACGATCCAAACCATATAAGTGATGAGTCATATGTTTAAAAAACAAAACTGGCTTATCTTGGTTATTAAGCATCATACTAACAACCACATCTCCATTATTTTCTAAAGACTTTAAAATCTCTTCAGAACCTGGGTGGTATTTGTGTGCTTCCGGGTGATTTTTTAGATAGTAGGCATATAAGGGTTCATCAAAAACCTTAGTGTCGTCGCGTTGTGCAAAAGAGTACATTAAGGCAGTTGAAATATTTCGCGGGCCAGACCATAAACAAATACGTCTAATTTTATCCATTATTCACAATTTCTTCAATAAGTGATTCATATAAACCATTGAGTCTTTTGGTCATATTACCATAATTCCCCTTTCCAACTACGCGTCCATCAATTTTTGTCACAGGAGTTAAGCCTCCAAATGTGCCGGTGACAAAAGCTTCATCGGCACCGTAGACATCAAATAAGGAAAAGTCTTTTTCATAACAAGATATATTGTTCTCTTTACAAACTTCTAAGACCTTTGCTCTCGTTATTCCATTCATACAATATTTAGGTGTCGAAGTCCAAACTTCCTCATTTTTCACTACGAAAAAATTAGTAGCATTACAGGTTGACACAAAACCGTTAACATCAAGCATTAAAGCTTCATCTGCACCAGCTTCAATCGCATGAATTAGGGCTTGTACTTCATGAAGTTTACTATGACAATTTAATTTGGGATCTAAATAATCTGGTGATCCTCTTCTAATGGTACTAGTGAAAAGTGTAATTCCTTTTTCTTTAGACTCCTTTGATGCGGTCTTATACTCAGGGATTATGACAATGTTAGGCCCCGAAATGGTCAATCTAGGATCTTGAGAAGGTGTTTTTTTAATTCCTCGTGTGATCATGATTCTTACATGAACTCCATCTTCCATATCGTTTGCCTTTAAAGTACTCCAAATATTAGCGGTAAGTTCTTCTTTAGTAAATGGAAAATTCATTCCTACGGTAGCTGCTGCACTCCATAAACGATTAAGGTGATCGTCTAAAAAGACTAAAACCCCTCGATGTAATCGCAAGGCTTCCCATATACCATCTCCTACTAAATAGCCACTATCAAAGACCGAAATTTTAGCTTCATTTCGTGGAAATAACTCGTTGTTAATAGATATTAGAATATCCTTATTTCTAGAATCCTCTATAGCATTGTGTGTCCCATGAACCATAATTTATAATTTTAGTTTAGTAAGATAACTAAAATTATAAATAATTCTTTACTTAAATCTAAGTAGTATAACCTTATATGCTTCTATTTGATTTTAAATCTAATAATTAGCAAATAGCTATTCCAACACTTAAACGAGTGATTTCAAAGTTGACTAAGTAAAAAAGGAGTGTATTATCTCAACTCTCTTTGATCGCCGGACAACAGTTCTGCTATCACCTTAGTACCTTCAAATTGCTCTAAAATAATTTTGATGAATACCGTGATTGGAATGGCCATTATAAGACCAGGTATTCCCCATAGAAAGCCCCAAAACATAAGCATCACCAAAACGGCAATAATGTTGATAGAGAAAGATTTCCCCATAAAAATTGGTTCCAAAATTGCACCGAATACCACTTGAACTAAAGAGATTGAAAGAATAAAGAAAAATAAAGTACTAGTAGGATCTAATTCTACAAAAGCAAAAATAGATAAGCAAATAACTGAGATAAAAGAGCCTACCATTTGTACAAAGTTAATGGCAAAGGCAAATAAGCCCCAGAATATAGGAAAGCTTACATCAAAGAAAACACACATCAACCCAGTAAACAGACCGGTTAAAGCACTTACTAAAAACTTAACTTTAATAAATTTAATTAAGTCTTTTTCAATTTTCATAAAGGCCTTTATAGAGGTATGTTTTCTTCTAAGAAGTGTATTATTTAAAAGTTTATGCACATTTATAGATTCAGCTAACCACAAAACCACAAAGAACACAGTCATGAGTAGTGTTGTTAAAAATCTATTTACAAAACCAATAGTAGTTCCTAGATTTTCTTTTTCAAATAATTGACCTATTACACTAGTCTCTTGTTGAAATTTAATTCCAAAACTATCCGTGAGATAAGTCTTAGCTCCATCTAATTTAACTTCAGCTTTGGAGAAAAACTCTGTATTGCTTGCCATGATCTGCTTACTAGACAATTGAATCAATTCAATTCCAAGCTTAAGTCCAACACCAACCAACAATAAAACTATGACAATACTTACAACCTTAGGAACATTTCTACGCCCTAACCATCGCATTAATGGTAAAAACAATAGAGCGATGAACATTGAGAAGATCAATGGAATAAATATAAAAGACAATATCTTTAGTAAATAGAATACTAAAGGAATTACTATTATTAATAGCAACACATTCGTTGTACGTCTTTGATCTAACATGAGGCAGCGTTGTTTTTTTTAACTAAGCGTGCAAAGATAAACTAAAAATCAGTTTACAATTCTATTAATTGTTGTTAAAACGGAACTCCATCATCCTCTGGGTCACCAAATGCATCTGATGGCGATGGAAAACTATCTTGTTTAAACGGATTGTCGCTAGGAGTTTCATTCATTTTAGAATGATATTCACCAAACGGTGTATCGAAATCATCTAAGTTATCGAATTTACCTAAGTGTCCGATAAATTTCAGTCGGATGTTCTCTAGTCCCCCATTTCTGTGTTTCGCCACGATAAACTCTCCTTGACCTTCTGTTGGTGATCGTTCCTCGTCATCCCATTCGTCAATTTTATAATATTCTGGTCTATAAATAAACGATACGATATCCGCATCTTGCTCAATCGCACCAGATTCACGTAAATCTGATAGTAAAGGACGTTTACTTCCACCACGAGTTTCAACCGCACGCGATAACTGCGATAAGGCGATTACAGGAACGCTAAGCTCCTTTGCTAAAGCCTTAAGGTTACGAGAAATCATAGAAATTTCTTGTTCACGGTTTCCTCCTTTTTGACTACCACCTGCGGTCATTAATTGCAAATAATCAATCATGATCATTTTAATGCCGTATTGTGAGGCCAATCGTCGAGCTTTAGCTCTTAGATCAAAAATTGAAAGAGATGGTGTATCATCAATAAACAAAGGTGCTTGTTCTAAAGTCTTCACCTTTACGTTAAGTTGTTCCCATTCGTGTTTTTCTAACTTTCCTGTTCTTAGCTTTTCAGAAGAAAGACCTGTTTCACTAGAAATTAAACGTGTAATTAATTGTACGGATGACATCTCCAAAGAGAAGAAAGCCACAGGTACATTACTATTTACAGCCATGTTTCTTGCCATGGTTAGTGTTAATGCTGTTTTACCCATACCCGGACGAGCTGCAACAATAATTAAATCACTTGGCTGCCAACCAGAAGTTAATTTATCTAGTTTATCAAATCCAGAAGGAATACCACTCATCCCCTCTTTATTTGACATTTCTTCAATTTTTTTCTTCGCTTGAATCACTAAACTTTGAGCAGATTCTGTTGACTTTTTAACGTTACCTTGAGTAACCTCATACAGTTTTGCTTCGGCAGTATCTAAAAGATCAAATACATCTTTAGTTTCGTCGTATGCTTCTTCAATAATTTCACTTGAAATCTTTATTAAACTTCTTTGGATATACTTTTGTAGAATAATCCTTGCGTGAAACTCAATATGAGCAGAAGAAGACACTCTTTGAGTCAATGAAATAAGATAAAAATCGCCACCAATTATATCCAGTTTTTGATCTTTCTTTAATTGACTAGAAACGGTTAATAAGTCAATAGGTTCACTATTTTCAAACAATTTAAAAATAGCTTCAAAGATATGTTTATGCGCCTCTTTATAAAATGAATCTGGACTTAAAATATCAATGACTTCATCAACACCTTTTTTATCAATCATCATCGCACCAAGCACAACCTCTTCTAAATCAACGGCTTGTGGTGGTATTTTACCTTTTTCTAAACTGATAATAGTGCTTTTATCAACTTTGTAACCTTGTACTGGATTGGATTGTTTCATAAGTAGCAAAAGTAGTTAAATAGTCGTAAGGAAATGTGATCCACCGATTTACGATGTCAACATTTCGTTAACAATCTAACTGTTAATAAGTTTGTTTTATTGTTAATAGCGCCAAAAAAAACCGAAGTGAACACTTCAGTTTTTTTTAGCTCCTTATGTTTAGTAGAGTTAGTCTTTATAGACTCCCATATCATCGTATTTTTTCATACGTTGTTCCACTAAAACTTTTGGTGATAAGTTTTTAAGCTCGTCATATGCTTTAATTATGGCATCTTTTACAGAAGAAAAGGTTTTCTCTCTATCTGTATGTGCTCCTCCTAATGGTTCTTTAATTATAGCATCCACTAACTTCATTTTTTTCATGTCCTTCGCTGTCAGTTTTAAAGCTTCAGCAGCTTGCTCTTTATATTCCCAGCTTCTCCATAAAATTGAAGAACAAGACTCTGGTGAAATAACGGAATACCATGTATTCTCAAGCATCATAACACGATCTCCAACGCCAATCCCTAATGCTCCACCTGAAGCACCCTCACCAATAATGATTGTGATAATTGGAACTTTAAGACGTGCCATTTCCAAAATATTTCTAGCAATTGCTTCACCTTGTCCACGCTCTTCAGCTTCAAGACCAGGGTAAGCACCTGGCGTATCAATTAAAGTTACAACAGGAATCCCAAACTTCTCTGCCGACTTCATCAAACGCAATGCTTTACGATAACCTTCAGGATTAGGCATTCCAAAATTTCGATATTGTCTCGTTTTGGTATTAAATCCTTTTTGTTGACCAATAAACATATATGATTGATCACCAATTTTACCTAAGCCACCAATCATCGCCTTATCATCCTTTACATTTCTGTCACCATGTAGCTCTAAAAATGTATCTCCACATAAAGCTTTGATGTGATCTAAAGTATAAGGTCTATTTGGGTGTCTAGACAATTGAACTCGTTGCCAAGCCGTTAGATTCTTATAAATTTCTTTCTTAGTAGCTTCTAGCTTTTTCTCAATCTGCATGCAAGTTTCAGAAACATCTACATCACTCTCTTTTCCAATAATCTGACACTTATCGAGTTGCTGCTCTAATTCTTTTATAGGTAATTCAAACTCTAAATATTCCATACAATTTGAAGTTAATTTTTAATGTTTAGTTAGATTACAAACCTACGTATTCTAAATGTATTTTTCGATAAATAATTTCAAAAGTAAGTTCCCTTTTTCAAATACAAAAGTAATGATACTTTCATAAAATGTAAAAATCTACTTGACTAGCCTAGTGTTTTCACTTTTCGTCTCTTGTAATTTTTAAAAATAGCATCAAATAAAACAGTTCCTATTACTAATATAGCTCCAATGTAGAACTGTGAAGACATCTGTTCAGTTTCTGGAAATATAATTAACGCAATTGCAATACCATAAACAGGCTCTAAATTATACGTTAAAATCACAGTAAATGGACTGATAAAGCGCATAACTTCTACCGCTCCAATGAAAGCATAAGCCGTACAAATAGATGCTAAAATGAATAAGTAGATCCAGTCTGAAGTTGATAAGGTAAAGAATTCAGCATTAAATGTTTTTCCAGATAAGAGAATAAAAATCGTTAAAAATGCCACCCCATTCAAAAACTCATAGAACGATATAACAGTGGAGTTATACTTTTCAATAAAGCGTCCGTTTATTATAGCAAACAATGAGGAAAACAGTGCAGAAATTAAACCTAAAACAATGCCATTGATATAGCCCATTTCACTGCTTGTAATTAAAAACACTCCGAATATGACAATGAGTCCAAATACGATTTCGTACCCTAATATTCTTCGTTTAAAAAAGATAGGTTCTATAAAAGACGCGAAAAATGCACCAGAAGAAAACATAGCTAAAGCTATGGAAACATTTGCTTGATTAATCGCTTCAAAAAAGGTGATCCAATGTAATGCTATAATTACACCTGCGACTGAAAATAGTAAAAAGGTTTTTTTAGAAATTTTAATATTTAGCTTAATAAACTTGATGTACATAAACATCAAAATCCCAGCTATTACCATTCTATACCAAACCAATTCTAATGAACCGATAGTAATAAGTTCTCCTAGTATAGCTGTAAAGCCTGCAATAATAACAAGTACATGTAAGTGTAAATAGTTTTTTAACTTAGCGTTTGGCATTTTGTAGCAGGTATACAGCTAAAATACCAAATATTACGTTAGGAAACCACACGGCAACAACGGCTGAAAAGTCAGACTGCTCAGCCATAACACCAAATACTTTGTCAAAGAAGACATAAATCATAGCGATAGCAATACCAAAGGCTAGGTTTACCCCCATTCCTCCTCTTCGTTTTATTGAAGAAACAGCCACTGCAATTATTGTAAGTATAAATATGGATACAGGTAAACTCCATTTTTTTAATTTCACTACCTCATATCTACCTATATTAGGAGATCCTCTTCTTTTTTCCGCAGCAATAAAATCTAATAATTCTCCATAAGATTTGGTTTCAGCAGCATACTCAACTGGTGTTAAGTCTTCGAGTTCAAAAGGAAAGCTCATTAGTTTTCTTTTATCAGTCTCAATTGTTTCAACACCATTTTCAAAGGAACGCTTTAAATAGTTGGTTAATCTGTAAGCACTATCCTTTTCAATATATCGGATGTTATCAGCGAAAATCTTATATTTTAATTCATTCCCTTCAAAGTGTTCATATGTAAAATGCATACCTGTACTTGTACTTGGAATAAAGTTACTTACATAGATATAGTCGTTATCATTGATTTGTTGATATACATCTCTAGTTTGTTGTACACTTTTACCCTTCTTTAAGTATTTAAATTTGAATTCATTAAAACCTTGACTAGCTATCGGGGCTAAATACATCCCTAAAAACATAGCAAAACTAGCCACAATTGTCGCACCGATTAAATATGGTCTTAAAAACCTTGAAAAAGACACGCCAGAACTTAAGAATGCGACGATTTCGGTATTATTTGCCAATTTAGACGTGAACCATATAACAGACAAAAATAAAAATAATGGAAATAGTAGATTAGCAAAGTATACTGTAAAGTTCAAGTAATAGAAAACAGCTTCACTTAATGGTACATTATTTTCTAACATTTTCCCTACTTTCTCAGCTAAGTCTACTGTAATTCCTATTGGAACAAACAATAATAACATCATTAAGAATGTTAGTAAATACCGCTTTAATATGTACCAATCTAGGATTTTCAAGGTTGTTGTTTGTTGTTATTTGTTAGACTTTTGAGGATTGTGTTTTTCTCAATTTCATTTAAGATTTCAATTTCTACAATCGGTTATCCATTTGCTTTACCATCTTATCTTTCCACTCTCTAAAGTCACCTGCAATAATATGCTTTCGTGCTTCTCTAGTGAGCCATAAGTAAAATCCTAAATTATGAATAGTGGCAATTTGTTTTCCTAATAGTTCATTAACCGTAAATAAATGTCTTAAATAGGCTTTTGTATACTCGGTATCTACAAATGTAATACCCATTTCATCGATAGGAGAAAAGTCTTCAGCCCATTTTAAATTTTTGATATTTATACTACCATGAGCTGTAAACAACATTCCGTTTCTAGCGTTACGAGTTGGCATCACACAGTCGAACATATCTACACCTAAAGCAATATTTTCTAAAATATTTATTGGTGTACCCACACCCATAAGGTAGCGAGGCTTGTCTTCTGGTAAAATATCACAGACCACTTCTGTCATCGCATACATTTCTTCAGCTGGTTCTCCAACTGAAAGTCCTCCAATTGCATTACCTTGAGCTCCTGCGTTAGCAATATATTCAGCAGACTGCTGTCTTAAATCTTTATAAGTACTACCCTGAACAATAGGGAAAAATGTTTGTTCATAGTCGTATTTAAACGGTGTCTTTTTAAGATGTGTTAAACAACGCTCTAGCCAACGATGCGTCATGTGCATAGAACGTTTGGCATAGTTGTAATCACATGGATAAGGTGTACATTCATCAAAAGCCATTATGATATCTGCACCAATACTTCTTTGCACTTCCATAACATTTTCTGGAGTGAAGGTGTGATAACTTCCATCGATATGAGACTTGAATTTAACCCCTTCTTCCTTAATCTTTCTATTTGCAGAAAGTGAATAAACTTGATAACCTCCAGAATCTGTTAGAATGTTACGATCCCAATTCATAAACTTATGCAAACCACCAGCTTTTTCTAAAATCGGCGTTTGCGGTCTTAAATAAAGGTGATAGGTATTTCCAAGAATAATATCTGGGTTAATATCATTTTTTAATTCTCTTTGATGGACTCCTTTAACGGATCCAACCGTACCAACAGGCATAAAAATAGGCGTTTCTATTGTCCCATGATCTGTGGTAATAGTTCCTGCTCTTGCCTTTGATTGTTTATCTTGTGCTACTCTTTGAAATTTCATGTAAAATATGTCTGACGGCAAATATAATTAACTCAATCTCATTCATTCTTAATTAAAAATAAAAATTGTTAGCAAATCATATAATTCGTTAATAAATGCAGGGTTACATCTTTTGAAAGACTTCGGTAAAAAGGTTACTTTTGCACCATACAAACTTAAGCAACATAACATGCCAAACATTAAAGAATTAACCGATTTAACAACACAGGTTCGTAGAGACATCTTACGAATGGTACATAAGGTAAACTCTGGTCATCCAGGAGGATCATTAGGTTGTACCGAATTTTTTGTTTCACTTTACCAAGAGCTATTAGAAACCAAAGAAGGTTTTGATATGGATGGTATTGGCGAAGATTTATTTTTTCTTTCAAACGGACATATCTCTCCAGTTTATTATAGTGTATTGGCGAGATCAGGATACTTTCCTGTCGATGAATTAAATACTTTTAGACTTATCGATTCACGTTTACAAGGTCACCCAACAACTCACGAAGGTTTACCAGGTATTCGTATTGCTTCTGGTTCTTTAGGGCAAGGTATGTCTGTTGCCATCGGTGCAGCTCAAGCAAAGAAGCTAAACAATGATGACAAGTTAGTTTATAGTCTTCATGGTGATGGTGAATTGCAAGAAGGACAAAATTGGGAAGCGATCATGTATGCTTCAGCAAAAAAAGTAGATAACCTAATTTCAACTATTGATTTAAACAAACAACAGATTGATGGTTCTACAGACGACGTTTTACCAATGGGAAGTCTTAGAGCTAAATTTGAAGCTTTTGGTTGGACTGTAGTAGATATCGAAGAAGGAAACGATATTGAAGCCGTTCTTAAAGGAATGAAGGAAGCTAAAGCATTAACAGGAAAAGGAAAACCCGTTTGTGTTTTATTACATACTGTTATGGGTAATGGTGTTGATTTTATGATGCATACTCACGCATGGCACGGTAAAGCACCTAGCGATGAGCAACTTGCTGAAGGATTATCTCAAAATCCTGAAACTTTAGGAGATTACTAAAAAAAGTCTAATTAAATATATACCCACTTAGGTGGGCATTACTATGAAAACATATACATACACAGAAAAGAAAGATACAAGAAGTGGATTTGGTGCAGGTTTGGCCGAGTTAGGTAGAACAAACCAAAACGTGGTAGCACTTTGTGCAGATTTAATTGGATCTTTAAAAATGGATAAATTCATTGAGGAGAACCCTGAACGTTTTTTCCAAATAGGAATTGCAGAAGCTAATATGATGGGAATCGCAGCTGGTTTAACAATCGGTGGAAAAATTCCATTTACAGGAACTTTTGCTAACTTCTCTACAGGTAGAGTTTACGATCAAATTCGTCAATCTATCGCTTATTCAGGGAAGAATGTAAAGATTTGTGCTTCTCACGCTGGCTTAACTTTAGGTGAAGATGGTGCTACACATCAGATTCTTGAAGACATTGGATTAATGAAAATGCTACCAGGAATGGTCGTTATCAATCCATGTGATTATAACCAAACAAAAGCAGCTACTATTGCTATTGCAGAATACGAAGGGCCTGTTTATTTAAGATTCGGACGTCCTTCTGTTCCAGTGTTTACGCCTGCAGATCAGAAGTTCGAAATTGGTAAAGCCATCAAATTTACTGAAGGTACAGATGTAACTATCGTTGCTACTGGACATTTAGTTTGGGAAGCTTTAGAGGCTTCTAAAGCGTTACATGAAGCTGGAATTTCTGCTGAAGTTATCAATATACATACGATTAAACCTCTAGACGATAAAGCAATTTTAGACTCTGTTGCTAAAACAGGATGTATTGTTACCGCTGAAGAGCATAATCACCTTGGTGGTTTAGGGGAAAGTGTTGCTAGAGTTTTAGCACAACATCGACCAACACCTCAAGAGTTCGTTGCAACCAATGATACTTTTGGAGAATCTGGTACACCAGCACAACTTATGGATAAGTACGGACTAAATAGTGATGCCATCCAGAAAGCTGTTAAAAAAGTATTGAAAAGGAAATAAATTGATTTTGGCATCGTTTTTGGATAGACATACCTAATCTTAAAAAACGAACATTATGAAACATTTAAAGACATCAGTTCTTATAACTGCAGTAATTGCCTTAGTAAGTTTTACTTCAAATGCGCAAAGCGAAAGTGCCTTCGGGTTCAAAGGCGGGCTGAACTATAGTGCTAATGGAGATTATTTTGAATCTATAGGTGACAATGCCAAAAACCCAGACCGTAATGTAGGATACCATATTGGTGTTTTCGGAAAGTTGGGTAATAAGTTCTATTTTAGACCGGAGTTGGTCTATACTGCCACCAAAAGTGACTATGACAGTAATGAGTTTTCAATTAAAAAAATTGATGCGCCGTTATTAGTAGGAGTGAAAGTTTTAGGACCTCTTAGTGTTTTTGGTGGTCCTTCTTTACAGTATATTTTAGATACCGAGTTTGACGGTATAAAAATTGACAACGTTGAGGATGACTTCTCAGTAGGTTTAAATTTTGGTATTGGTCTTAACTTTAACAAAATTGGAATTGATCTAAGATATGAGAGAGGCTTTAACGATAACGAAGCTACTTTTATTGGGAATAATATTGAGACTGGCGCAGTTAGTAGAATTGATACTAGACCAGATCAGTTAATTCTTAGTTTATCGATTGGACTATAAGTTTAAATATAGAAATAAAAAAGCCGCTCATTGAGCGGCTTTTTTTATGCTTTATCTTTTCAATCAATTATTCATTATAGTTGATGGTAATATTCGGATCTAAATAATCTGCCAAACCATCATTGTTTGAATCTGCTATGGTTACCGTTTCTATAGTAAGTATTCCATTATTTAAATCTCTACTTACTTCAAACTCTCCTTCAGATAATACAGGCTCTTCTTCCCCTGCATTTAAATCTATAGTATATGTTGTTGGAATTAACTCATCTCTAGTTAAAACACCATCTCCATCGTCATCACGGTCTACATAATTAGGAAAACCATTTCCATCAGTATCATCATTGCTAACATCTAAATCACCATCCAAATCTTCAACCCAAGAAGGAATCCCATCACTATCATGGTCTACAACTTCATATTGTAATAATTCAAACTTAAAAATTAGATTATCATAAGCAGATCCCGTATTTACACCTGCAAAATATGCTAATCCAGATGGAACGAACATCATTCCTAATCCAAAGTCATCATATTCAACAACACCGTCATTATAACTATAAGAAACTGCTGTTTTAAATGTTGGAATTACCAATTGCCATGCTCTTATGGCCCCACCTGTTTGAAACCCATCACCTACTAAAGGCAGTGTGATTGGTGAACTAACTGCATCAAAAACAGTTTGATTTCCTACAGAAACACCTTGATATCGTACACGGACCTTATCTGTAAAATTCGGAGACTCACCTCCTCCTTGGTTAATATTTAAGACATAATACTCATAGCTTACGTCTTTATACTCTGTTGTTAAAGTTTCAACTGCTTCAATAAGTAAGGTGTTGTTTTCAGGATCAGGCATTTCAAGATAATTACCTGATTCATCTTTAGGTAATTCAGTAATAACAATATCATTATATCGGTGATTAGTCCCAGTCTCAAAAAATGCAGAGTTATAGTAATGTGTGGATAAATATGATAATAATGAATCCTTATCTTTGGCTTGCTGTTCTGTTCTATCCTCTAAAACATAAGGAATTTCTTCAAAATCGTCATCATCTTTACAAGAAATAACAACAGAAAATACTGCCAATAATAAAAGACTCAGTCTTAAAAATTTTAATTTCATAGAATTTTGTATTTATCGTATAAAACCAATAGAGTTTCAATACGAAGTTCATTATTGCTAATTTTTAAGCCGCAAGATACAATAATATAATATTTTTGTACCATAACATTAACGTAGTTTTTAGTTTAAGGAATATGAGAATTGACAAATATTTATGGAGTGTACGTTATTATAAAACCCGGAGTATTGCAACGAAAGCTTGTAAAAAAGGCCAAGTGAAAGTTAATGGTGCAGCAGTTAAACCTTCTAGAGAAGTTTATCCTACGGATAAAATAGAATTACGTAAAGACCAAATCGTTTATCAACTTACTGTTAATGATTTACCTCCTAATAGAGTTGGTGCTAAACTAGTAGATATTTACAGAACGGATACAACACCAAAATCGGCATTTGAAGCTAAAGAGCTCTTAAAATACAGTAAAGATTATTACAGAAAAAAAGGTACTGGACGACCTACTAAAAAAGATAGACGTGATATTGATGACTATATAGATGATGACGAATAACACAAATTATCATATCTGAATCACTACTATTATCTGAACTATTTATTATGAAACCATTAAATAAACATTATTGGGAAAAGCGTTATTCTAACAATCAACTTGGTTGGAATATTGGTTATGCTTCAACACCTCTTAAAACCTATATCGATCAATTAGAAGACAAATCTATAAAGATACTAATTCCAGGTGCAGGAAATAGTTATGAGGCAGAATACCTTTGGAATAATGGCTTTAAGAACATCTATATTCTAGATTTTGTTCAGCAACCATTAATAAATTTTAAAAAGCGTGTACCTGATTTTCAAGAAAACCAACTGTTAAATCTTAACTTTTTCGAATTAAAAGATAACTTCGATCTTATTTTGGAACAAACCTTCTTTTGTGCATTACAGCCAAATTTAAGACCAAATTATGTAGAACAAATGCATAATCTTCTGAAGCCACATGGGAAATTAGTTGGATTATTATTTAACTTTGAACTCACTGAAGAGGGTCCACCTTTCGGCGGGAGTATAACTGAATATAAATCTCATTTCAATCAAAAATTTAATATAAAGGTTTTAGAACCTTCAATTAATTCAATAAAAGAAAGACAAGGTAAAGAACTGTTTTTTATCTTTCAAAAAAAATAGAGCTAATGGCACTTACAAAAAATACTATTTTAAGTCATAAAGAAATCGAGCATAAAATTAAACGTATTGCTTATCAGATTTATGAATCTAATGTCAATGAAACCGAAATTATTATAGCTGGTATTGCTAACAACGGTTATTTACTCGCCAAAAAAATTAAAGCGAATTTAGATCAAATATCTAATATTGAATCCACGCTTTGTAAAGTAACTATAAATAAAACTGAACCTACTCAACCAATTGCCACTTCTATACCTAAAGAAGATTATGCTAATAAATCTTTAGTTTTGGTAGATGATGTTTTAAACTCTGGTAGTACATTGATTTATGGAATTAGACATTTTCTAGATGTTCCATTAAAACAATTTAAAACTGCAGTATTAGTAAATAGAAATCACAAAAAATATCCTGTTAAGGCTGACTTTAAAGGAATATCTTTATCAACCTCTTTGTTTGAACATGTGCATGTCAATTTATCTAAACAGCCTTACGACGCTTATTTAGATTAAATGCGTTAATAGTTCTTCTAAGATAGCTTGTTGCTCTTTATCATTTGCATTGATAATATGATGGGCTTGACTATAGTACGGACTGCGTTCAAATAGGTGTTTGCCAATGTATTCCATAAGCTCTTCTTCAGAATTTAAATGACTGATTAAAGGTCTATTGGCGCGTTCATTAAACAAACGTTTTGCCAAGATCGGAATAGATAGTTTTAAATAGAATGATTTAATTTCTGGGTTAGAAATTATAGATTCCATATTATTTGCATAACATGGTGTACCACCTCCCAATGCGATTACCACATCTTCAGTTGAGTTTATAATTTCATTCAAGTACTGTGTTTCTTTCCTTCTAAAATATATTTCTCCCTTCGATTGAAATAAATGTGAAATTGAGGAATGTTCTTTGTCAGAAATATAATCATCTAAATCTAAAAAGTTGTAGTTTAGACTTGTAGCTAATTCCTTACCCAAAGTCGTTTTGCCTGACCCCATATATCCCAGTAAAATTATTTTCATAATGCTTATAAATTGATTATTAATCGAATAGATAATTACGACACAAAAAAACGAAAATAAATATAAAAAAGTATTGTTTTATTAATTAAACCTTATATATTTGCACCCTCGTTAAAGAGAAAACAATTTGACTAGTTAGCTCAGTTGGTAGAGCATCTCCCTTTTAAGGAGAGGGTCCTGGGTTCGAGCCCCAGACTGGTCACTAAAAGTTAAGCAATAAGCTTAACTTTTTTTTTACCTTTATGTGAGTTGTTATTTGAAATTATGGTGTATAAAATGAGTTAGATTTCTTTGTTCTGAAGAAAAAATAAATCCTATCTTTTGCAGAAGGATTCATTTTTATAATGAAGTAAGAATAAAGATTATTTTGCTTGAATCATTCTTTTTTAAATTTAAATGATTTATAATTTGCGCACGTGGCGGAATTGGTAGACGCGCCAGCTTGAGGGGTTGGTGGACATTAGTCCGTGGAAGTTCGAGTCTTCTCGTGCGCACAAAATTTTTGGATCCACTTTATTTGAATAAGTATAGGAATTACACTATGGTCTTAAATTTCTTTTCACTTATTTTATATAAATATTGTTTTATTAATTAAACCTTTTATATTTGCACCCTCGTTTAGAGAAAACAATTTGACTAGTTAGCTCAGTTGGTAGAGCATCTCCCTTTTAAGGAGAGGGTCCTGGGTTCGAGCCCCAGACTGGTCACTAAGAAAAGTTAAGCAATATGCTTAACTTTTTTTTTGCCTATTTTTTAATTGCTATTTAGTTAAGCCTCATTAAAAGTTATATCTACCGCGATATACTATACGCCACTTTTTGAACTTTCCCTCCATTTACCTTCAAATACAAAGCGCCATTTTTACTTAATTAATGTTAATTCTATACTTCGTATGACTTAAAGACTTATTTTTGTTTAAACATTTTTAATAAAAAATGAACAATATCAAAAATAGGTTCAGTATTAAAGACCTTGAAAATCTTACAGGGATTAAAGCGCATACCATAAGGATATGGGAAAAACGTTATAACCTGCTCACGCCCAATCGTACTGAGACCAATATTAGATTTTATGATTTAGCCAGTTTCCAAAAACTTCTAAACGTCAGTTACCTTAACAATAATGGTTATAAAATCTCCAAAATTGCTACAATAGCAGATAATGACATTCCGCGATTAGTAAAAGAAATCGCAATAGAGAATAATCAAGAAAGCCATATCATCAATGATTTTAAATTAGCCATGCTTAATTTTGATCCGCAATTATTTTATAAGACCTATGATACTCTCTATTCAGATAAATCGTTCGAAGACATCTTCTACGATATTTTTATTCCGCTATTGTCGCAAATAGGCGTTTTATGGCAAACCAACACTATTACTCCGGCACATGAACATTTCATTAGTGGGCTCATTCGACAGAAAATTATAATGCATACTGGAATCGTTCAATCGAAACAAAATCCCTCTTCCAATAAAACTTTCGTACTCTATTTACCTGATAATGAAATGCACGAATTAGGATTAATGTTCTTAAATTATAAATTAATTAGCAAAGGCCATCATTCTATATTACTGGGTCAAAGTATCCCATTAGATAGTTTATCAGACCTTCAACATTATTACGATAACATCACCTATATTTCTTATTTCACGATAAAACCTGATGTAGAAAATGTAATCAGCTATCTAAACGAATGCGATGACATTATTATGAAAACTCCGAACACCAATTTTTGGGTACTCGGTCAAATGATTAATGCTATTGATTCCGACAAAATACCTAAGAAGATTAAAACTTTTAAATCAATTAAAGACTTAACCAACGCATTGTAATGAGTAAACGTATTTCTATAATAGGCTCGGGTTTTTCAGCACTATCGGCCGCTTGCTATTTAGCTCAAGGAGGTTATAAGGTTACAATTTTCGAAAAAAATGATACGGTTGGAGGAAGAGCAAGACAACTCCAAAAGGAGGGCTTTAAGTTTGATATTGGTCCAAGTTGGTATTGGATGCCCGATGTTTTTGAAAAGTTCTTTAACGACTTCGGAAAGCAGGTAAGCGATTATTATCAGCTCGATAAGCTAAGTCCTGCTTATAAAATTTTCTTTTCGGATGATGTTATCACAATCGGAGACCATATGGATCAAATTTGTGAAGAGTTTGAACGTATTGAGAAAGGCAGTGCTAAACCACTTCGAAAGTTTATAGCTCGAGCTCAAGAACACTACGATATTGCAATGAATAAGGTGGTTTTGAAACCTGGAATTTCACCTTTTGAATTGGTGACTAAAGAAACCGTCACTCGTTTGGATCAATTTTTTAAAACGATAAGTTCTGAGGTCCGTAAAAATTTTAAAAACCCTAAGCTTATTTCAACCTTAGAGTTTCCCGTTTTATTCTTAGGAGCTAAACCGAATCAAACCCCCTCATTTTATAGTTTTATGAATTTTGCCGATTTTGGTTTAGGCACATGGCATCCAAAAGGCGGGATGTACGAAATTATCAAAGCTATGAAAAGTTTAGCTGAAAGTTTAGGAGTTTCTATTCATAACAATTGCAATGTTGAAAAAATAAATGTTGAAAATGGTAGAGCTATAAGCATCATGGTTAATGGAAAAACGATTGAATCTGACGTCGTTTTAAGTGGCGCCGACTATCATCACTCGGAAACTCTTTTAGATAAAAAGCACAGACAATACAGTGAAACTTATTGGGAAAGCCGAACATTCGCTCCCTCTTCCCTCCTTTTCTATGTTGGATTTAATAAGAAGTTGAAAAATGTTGAACATCACAATTTATTCTTTGACACTGATTTTGAAAAACATGCTGAAGAGATTTACGATGAGCCTAAATGGCCAAAAGATCCATTATTTTATGTTAACTTTCCTTCTGTAACTGATAGTAGTATGGCACCTGAAGGCTTTGAAACCGGTTTTTTCTTAATACCTATTGCTCCTGGAATTGAGGATACACCTGAATTGCGTCAACATTATTTTGATGTTATTATGAACAGATTCGAAGATAAAACGCAACAAAAAATACGAGAACATATTATATTTAAAGACTCCTATTGCGTGAACGACTTTATTAAAGATTATAATTCATACAAAGGAAATGCTTATGGAATGGCAAATACCCTGTTGCAAACCGCATTTTTAAGACCTAAATTAAAGAGCAAGAAAGTAGGTGGACTGTATTTTACAGGACAATTAACAGTGCCAGGACCAGGCGTGCCTCCTTCTTTAATATCAGGAAAGCTAGTGGCTGAATTAATTCAAAAGAATGAAAGCTAATTATGAACGTATCACTTTAATACTATGAAATTAATATTTGACAATGTTTCTAAAGAATGTAGTAGGGCTGTTACAAAAGCCTATAGCACTTCATTCTCAATGGCGACTAAAATGTTATCAATTAGCATAAGACAGGATATTTATAACATTTATGGATTTGTTCGGTTTGCTGATGAGATTGTAGACACCTTCCACGAATATAATAAAGAGAAGTTATTTAATAATTTTGAAAGAGACCTCGAGGCCGCTTTAGAAGATAGAATAAGCCTAAACCCTATTTTGAATTCGTTTCAAGAGACCTACCATAACTACGGTATAGATAAACATATGGTAGAATCGTTTATGGCAAGTATGCGATTAGATCTTCATAAAAAAGACTATTTAACCAAGGAGGAATACAAAGCTTATATCTATGGTTCTGCCGATGTGGTAGGGCTTATGTGTTTAAAAGTTTTCGTAAAAGGCGATCAGAATAAATTTGAAGAATTGAAAGATTCTGCCATGAGCTTGGGCTCTGCCTTTCAAAAAGTTAATTTCTTAAGGGATTTAAAAGAGGATTTTGAAAATCTAAGTAGAACTTATTTTCCGAATACTGATTTGAATAGACTAGATGAAGAATCAAAAAAGTTAATAATCGCTGAGATTGAAGAGGATTTTTCAAATGGACTACAAGGCATAAAAAAATTACCTATTGAAGCTAAGTTTGGCGTATTTATGGCTTATCGTTACTATAGTAAATTATTAGACAAATTAAAAAAGACGCCAGCCTTACAGATTAAATCGACCAGAATCCGAGTACCTAACCATAGAAAACTGGAGTTACTGACACGCAGCTATGTAAAGTACCACTTAAATTTACTTTAAACATTTAATAGACCTATTATGCAGATCGTTTTTTGGATACTTATTTTTTTAGCCACATTTTTTATCATGGAGTTTAACGCGTGGTTTACTCATAAGTACATTATGCATGGTTTCTTATGGAGCTTACATAAAGATCACCATCATAAAGATCATGATAGCTGGTTTGAGCGTAATGATGCCTTCTTTATCTTTTATGCTATAATAAGTATGACTTGTTTTTATCTCTGGAACTATGAAGGTATTTGGTACACTCTCCCTATTGGGTTAGGGATTATGGCTTATGGTGCTGCCTACTTTATTGTACATGATATTTTTATACATCAACGTTTTAAATGGCTTAGAAATATTGATAATAAATATGCACGAGGCTTGAGACGTGCACATAAAATTCACCATAAACACTTAGGAAAAGAAAAAGGTGAAAACTTTGGGATGCTCATTGTCCCTTTCAAGTATTTTAAGTAATTATTCTAGAAGCAAATCATTTAATTGGGCTCTTACTTTATTGTTATTCCAATCTAAAGCAGCAGACTCATCAACAACAATTTCTCTTTTCTTATTAATTATGAAGGTTCTTGGAATAGTACGCACTGATAATTCTTCGGGTGCTTGATTTAAAGGGTTGAATACTTCAAAATCAAATCCTCTTTTTTGTTTAAATTTTTCAACCGTATCAAAAGAATCATTCGTTATAAGTAAAAACACCACCTTCTCATTATAATCATCATATAATTCCTGTATGCCTGCCATTTCTGCTATA
Source organism: Winogradskyella epiphytica (assembly GCF_003217215.1). Taxonomy (GTDB): domain Bacteria; phylum Bacteroidota; class Bacteroidia; order Flavobacteriales; family Flavobacteriaceae; genus Winogradskyella; species Winogradskyella epiphytica. Next base: position 145,703 of record NZ_QJTD01000006.1, on the reverse strand, counting down.
CAAGGCGGACACCAGGTCGCCCAAAAGTTTATAAATACAACTTGGCCTTTCGTCTCTTCAAATTTTATGGATGTGTTCGCATCTCCTCTTAATTGCCAATTTGTGTAGCTAATTATTTCTCGATCTTTTTCATCGATTAATGACGATTGATTAATTAGACTTAAACCCTTATGCATCCAAATCTGAAGTGTAATTCTAGTTTGAGGTATAAGCAGTAAAATAATAAGTACTACAAAAATTATATTCGCCATATTAAAATTACTTTTTTTTTGTGACTTCATGTTGTTGGTAATGGTTTTCGTAATAGTGGTTAGATTCTAATTTGCTTTCATCAAAACATAAAAAAACTCCTAGCTAAAATAACTAGGAGTTTATATAATTTGGAATTCGCTTTTATTTAGCGTTTTCTTTCTTGATTAAATTTAAGGCAGAACCTTCGTTATACCACTCAATTTGAGCTTGGTTATACGTATGGTCTAATGCAATAACATCTTTGCTACCATCTGCATGTACAACTTCAACATGTAATTGCTTATCAGGTGCAAATTCATTTAAGTCTAAGAAGTTGAAAGTATCATCTTCTTGAATTAAATCGTAATCTGCTTCATTAGCAAAAGTTAAACCTAACATACCTTGCTTTTTAAGGTTTGTTTCGTGTATACGAGCGAATGATTTAACAATAACTGCGGCTACACCTAAATGTCTAGGTTGCATTGCTGCATGCTCTCTTGATGAACCTTCTCCATAGTTATGGTCTCCTACAACTATAGACTTTACACCTGCCGCTTTATAAGCTCTTGCCGTATCAGGAACACCACCATATTCACCAGTTAATTGGTTTTTAACGAAATTCGTTTTCTTACCAAATGCGTTAACAGCACCAATTAGAGTATTGTTTGCAATATTATCTAAGTGTCCTCTAAAACGTAACCATGGACCTGCCATAGAAATGTGATCGGTGGTACACTTACCAAAAGCTTTAATTAATAATTTAGCTCCAGTAATTGAATTTCCTAATGGTGTAAAAGGTTCAAGTAACTGTAAACGTTCTGAGTCTTCATTCACTTTAATTTCAACACTACTACCATCTTCAACTGGCTCTAAGTAACCATTGTCTTTAACTTCAAAACCTTTTGGAGGTAATTCCCATCCAGTCGGCTCATCAAACATCACTTCTTCACCATTCTCATTGATTAACTTATCGGTCATAGGATTAAAATCCAAACGACCTGAAATGGCAATAGCTGCTGTTAATTCTGGAGAAGCTACGAAAGCGTGTGTATTTGGGTTACCATCTGCACGTTTAGCAAAGTTTCTGTTAAATGAATGAACGATACTGTTCTTTGGTGCATTTTTAGGATCACTATATCTCGCCCATTGACCGATACATGGTCCACAAGCGTTAGTGAATATTTTAGCGTCTAGTTTTTCGAAAATATCGATAATACCATCACGCTCGGCAGTATATCTTACTTGCTCAGAACCTGGGTTAATTCCAAGTTCAGATTTCATTTTAAGACCTTTATCTAATGCTTGTTGCGCAATAGATGATGCTCTAGATAAATCCTCATAAGAAGAGTTGGTACAAGACCCTATTAATCCCCACTCTACTTGCATTGGCCAATCGTTAGCTTTTGCTTTTTCAGTCATATCGCGACCTACTTCTGTAGATAAATCTGGAGTGAATGGACCATTTAATAAAGGTCCTAATTCTGAAAGATTAATTTCAATAACTTGATCGAAATACTGTTCTGGATTTGCATAAACTTCAGCATCTGCAGTTAAGTATTCTCTAATTTTATTTGCTTCATCAGCAACAACCGTTCTATCTGTTGCACGTAAGTAACGCTCCATAGAATCATCATAACCGAAAGTAGATGTTGTTGCACCAATTTCAGCTCCCATGTTACAGATAGTTCCTTTTCCAGTACAAGACATTGCTGTTGCGCCAGGACCAAAGTACTCTACGATAGCACCTGTTCCACCTTTTACAGTTAGAATTTCAGCAACCTTTAAAATAACATCTTTTGGCGCTGTCCAACCTGAAAGTTTTCCAGTTAATTTAACTCCAATAAGCTTTGGAAATTTAAGTTCCCAAGCCATACCTGCCATAACATCTACAGCATCAGCACCACCAACACCAATAGCAACCATTCCTAATCCACCTGCATTTACAGTATGTGAATCCGTACCAATCATCATTCCACCTGGAAAGGCATAATTTTCTAATACTACTTGGTGGATAATACCTGCTCCTGGCTTCCAAAATCCGATACCATATTTATTAGAAACAGATTCTAAGAAATTAAAAACTTCACTACTTGCGTTGTTCGCAATTCTCAAATCCTCTGCAGCACCTTCTTTAGCTTGAATTAAGTGATCACAATGTACAGTTGTAGGCACTGCTACTTTAGGTTTCCCTGCTTGCATAAATTGTAATAAGGCCATCTGAGCGGTGGCATCTTGACAAGCCACACGGTCTGGAGCGAACTCTACATAATCCTTGCCTCTAATGAACGCCTTGGTCGCTGTTCCATCCCATAAATGAGAGTATAATATTTTTTCAGAAAGTGTCAATGGTTTACCAACAATTTCACGAGCAGCATCAACGCGCTCAGCCATGTTAGCGTAAACCTTTTTAATCATATCAATGTCGAAAGCCATATAGAATATTTAAGGTTGTTAATTATTTATTTCGTTCCACAAATTTACGAATTTTAAAGGGTTTTTAAAAATATGTAACGAAATTGGGTTTTTACTGAAAATAAGTTGCAATTTCATAGAAATCATTGTGATAATTTAGTTTATTAACAATAAACCCTGCAGTTAAATATTAATTTAATAAAATAACTTATTTAGAATAAATATGAATTTGGAATCAGACAAGTAGTATGACACGAGTTTAAACCTTTGAAGATGGTAAAATTCAACCTTGTTTGCCTCTACAAAGCTACGATATACATATAAAAAGTTCTTATTCTGTTACTTATAGCAATAACCACAAGTTAGATTTATATTGAGTAACACTTAGAATATCACACAAAACACAGGTGAAGATTTAAAATTATTTTGTGTCATTGTAAACACTAATTAAAATAAACTCTCAATAATCTTCTCGTCGGTGATCCCTTCTGCTTCTGCTTTGTAGTTTTTGATAATTCTATGTCTTAAGATTCCTGTAGCTACTGCTTGAACATCTTCTATGTCTGGAGAAAACTTACCCTTTGTCGCCGCATGAGTTTTTGCAGCTAAAATTAAATTTTGAGAGGCTCTTGGTCCTGCTCCCCAATCTACAAATTCTCTAACAATATCTGCAGCTGTTTCCTCTTTTGGTCTTGTTTTACCAACTAAGGATACAGCGTATTCAATCACATTATCTGCTACTGGAATACGTCGGATTACATTTTGAAAGTCTATAATTTCTTGGGCGGTAAATAAGGGATTAACCGTAGTTTTGATATCTGTAGTAGTTGCTTTCACAACATCTACTTCTTCTTGAAACGAAGGATATTCTAAATTAATAGCAAACATAAAACGGTCTAATTGCGCTTCAGGTAAAGGATAAGTTCCTTCTTGCTCAATGGGGTTTTGAGTAGCCAACACAAAATATGGTAAACTTAATTTATACTGATGTCCTGCTACGGTTACAGCACGCTCCTGCATCGCTTCTAGTAGAGCGGCTTGTGTCTTTGGTGGTGTTCTGTTGATTTCGTCGGCTAATATGATATTTGCAAAAATAGGTCCTTTGAGAAATTTGAAATGACGATTCTCATCTAATATCTCACTACCTAAAATATCACTAGGCATTAAATCTGGGGTAAACTGAATACGCTTAAAATCCAAACCTAAAGCCTGAGCAATCGTGTTTACCATTAAAGTTTTTGCTAAACCTGGAACACCAACTAAAAGCGAGTGACCTCCCGAAAAAATAGAAATCAATATTTGATTGACAACATCGTCTTGGCCAATGATAACTTTAGCAACCTCTTGCTTAAGCCCTGCATATTTTTTAACGAAATTTTCGATGATAGCAACATCAGACATAATGTATTACTTTTTTAACCAGTTACTATTGAAATCACAATCTCTGTACTCTCCATTAATCTTGATATAAGTATCAGCAATGGTTTCCTTTTGCCATTTTTCAACAGCTTTAATTTGTTTGTCTTGTAGTGCTAAGTTTTTGATTTTTAAATAATCTTTAGCGAAGTCTGCTTCGTGATCATCGATACGATCAGTAACGGTTAAAATCTTAAATTTAATTCTATTAACTCTATCTTCATCTTGGAACACCTCACTAATTTCTCCATCTTTTAAATCTTGAATCTGAGCATATAATTCAGGCTCCATTCTAGTTAACTCAAAATTAAAATCTTGAGTCATTGGGTTGGTAAGTTGTCCACCTTCAAATTTTGTTTCTTCCTCATCACTGAATTCACGCGCAGCTTCCGCAAAAGTTAAGGTACCATCCACAATTTTTGCTCTAACTTCATCAATCTTATCTTTCGCTTTTTGAATAGATTCTTGAGTTAATTCAGGACGTAATAAAATATGTCTTACATCATATTCTTGACCTCTAATTTTTTCTAATAGTATAATATGATAACCGAATTCAGTAGCAAAAGGTTCAGATATCTCCCCTTCTTGCATTGAGAATGCGACATCTCTAAACTCTTTTACCATTCTTGGCTGTTTTCTATTCAGTGTGTATTTCCCACCTGTAGATTTAGAACCTGAGTCTTCTGTGTAAAACAAGACTTTTGTTGTAAAATTGGCTCCATTTTCTTCAACATCTCTCTTAAACTCGTTAAGTTTATCGATAACATCTTGCTTAGCTTGTTCCGTGACTTCAGGAATAATTACAATTTGAGCTAACTTTAATTCTGTACCAAACACAGGACGTTCTTCTTTAGGAATATCATTAAAGAATGTTCTCACTTCTTCTGGAGTTACTTCGATGTCTTTAGTAACTTTTTCTTGCATTTGTTGTGCGAGATAACCGTTCCTGTTAATCTCGTTCATTTCTTCTCTTAAGGCTTGCTCTGAGTCTTTCTTGTAAAATTTCAATAAGCCCTCCATATCGCCTTTGGTTTGAGCCAAAATACCTTGAATTTGCTGATCAGTTCGCTGTTGAATATATAATTCATTCACAACGATACTATCCTGGATTGCTTGATGGGCGTATAACTTGCTTTCTAATAAACTTCCAAAAAGCTCACATCTTGAATAGCCTTCTAGATTTGCTCCTTGTGCTTTTAATTGTGCAATTTCACGATCTAAGTCAGATTCTAAAATAATGTAGTCACCAACAACAGCCGCCACACCATCAGCTTTTATACGCGTTTGGTTGGTTATACTGTCTTTAGTTTTTTCAACTTGTGGTTTTTCGTCTTCAATTATTTCTTGAGCACTGCTGTAGTTGAATGAAAGAAAACATACCACTAAGGCTGCTTTAATTATAAGTTTGGAATTTATTGTTTTTAATGGCATCTTTTGTAATATCATTTTCGAGTTGCTTGATGAGCTCTAATTTTCTCTTGTTTATAACAATTTTTTTAATCGACGTACTCACATAATCCAATGGTGCATAGTCATTTTGGAGACGTACGTCATTAACTTGCATCAAATATAGGTTTAATGAATCTTTGAGTTGTAAGAAATTAGTTTTTTTTAACAGTTGATCTTTATTTGAGTTTGTAATGATGGGAATTTTTTCGACTACACGATTCAATTTTATCCAAAGTGAATCATTCAAAGAATAGGATTTAAACTGTACCGAAATTGAATCTAAATACGCTATATCATTCGCTTCAAAGCGTTTGAACCGTTTAGTTATAGTGTCTAAATTAATAGGGTTTAATGGTAAGCTAATGTATCTAAATTGAATTAGATCGTCATTAAGTTTAAAAGATTCTTTATTGGCTTCATAAAACTTTTCAGCTTCTTCTTGCTCTACTAAAGTATCTATGTTTTTTTTTACTAAGCCCTCTAAATAAGCTTTAGTATATAAATCGTTCTTGTATTGAGAAACTAATTTGGCAAATTCATCCTGTTTTTTTTCTGGAAGGTTAACCAATGCACCATCCATTAATAACAATTGTCTAGCCCAACGATTCACGTAAGCATTGACCATTAAAATGCTATCTTCTTTAGAAGTTCCTTTTGGAACTAAACCTTCTATGTCAGATTCATATAAATAACTTTCGTTTACTCTTGCTATAGGATTTTCATCCATTGGTTGTTTAAAAAAATTACAACTTGTTAGGAGTATACTTAGTATTAATATGTACAAGGTTTGTTTCAAAAAAATTATTTTAATTATTAATTTTCGACTTAATTTTATTCAATACGTCTTGATTAACTTCTACTTCAAAACGCTCGTATAAATCATTAATCCAATTTGTTTCTAATTCAGCTTGGTAGTCATTAATCACAGATCCTTTAGCCTCTTCAAAAGTCTTCAAACCTGCTGGTAACACTTTTTTAACGTCTATAATATGATAGGCCTCGTTGTGTTCATACACATCAGAAACTCCTTTTTTAACTTGAAACTCTGCAGGTAAAATAGGATTGTTACTATTGAATGTTCCTTTTGTAAAGATAACATTCTGCTTTTTACCTTTATTTAACTTATTCTTAATTTCTTCTTCAGACTTACCTTTCTTCATCATTTTACGGATGGACTTCATATTGTCTTTATCAGCAAAAGAAGCTATTAATACTTCTACTCTATCATCCCATTGGTAATTAGATTGATGTGTATTATAGTAGTCTTTTAAACCTAAAGTGTCTTTTGAAGCTTTATTCCATACCTCTTTTTCCATAAGGTCGAAAAGTAAAAGTCCATCTCTATATTCCGAAAGTATATTAGCGTATTCAGAATTTTCTGTCTCTAGGTTATCTTCTCTATATTGAAAAATAGATTTTTCAAAGAACTTTTCGAATTCCTGTTCTATAATAGTTGAAGCAGGCATTTTTCTACCTGCATAAATACGTTGTGCATTTTCTAAATGAATTCCAAAGTCTTCATAAGTAACAGACTTATCATTAATGGTGAATACATTTTGCTCCTTTTTTAAATCTTCAGGTAAAACCCATGAACGGTTATGAAAACCTTCATTAATAATTGATGTAAAATAGGCTTTCGCTTCAGTATTATATGTGATTGTATATTTTTCCTTTAACTTATTTACCATGGCCTCATTAATCAGTTTAGATCTTGAGTCTCTTTTTACTTGTTGTTCAATGGTCGACTTTACATCCTCAAAAGATTCAACTGGCTTAAGGTCTATGCGTTTTACTATATGCCAACCAAAAGCTGTTTTAAAAGGCGCACTAACATCACCATTATTTTTTAATCCAAAAGCAATGTCTTCAAATTCTATAGAACTTAACTGCCCGCTTTTAAAAGGCATAAGCTTACCACCATTTCTTGCAGAACTTTTATCGTCAGAAAATTGTTTAGCTAATGATTCAAAGCTTTCGCCTTGGTTTAACTTCTTATAAATATCTTTTATACGTTCTTCTGGATTGCTTAATGAATCTTCTGGATTTAGATTCACCATTATATGAGCCGCTGTAAGCGTTCCTTTTGACTTGCGCTTGTCTTTGACAAAAACTACATGATATCCAAACTGAGTTCTAAATGGCATTGATATTTCTCCAACTGGCGTATTGTAAGCTTCCGTTTCAAAATCATACACCATTTTAAATGCCGAAAAATATCCTAAGTCTTCAAGTAAAATATTTTGACCGTCGTGCATTTCTTTTTGCACGGTTTCGTAGCCCTCATTTAAAGCACGATTCCTTAATTCTAAAACTTTATTATAGGCACTAAGTGTGTCTTTTTCAGTAGCATCTAATCGAACTAAAATATGTGAAGCGTTAATGTCTAAATTACTTCTGTCATAAGCCTCTTTAACCAAAGCATCCGTTACCTGATTCTCTGAAATATAATTTTGAATAAGCTGCTTCTGATAACGAGAAAACTCACGTAGATACTTTTCATCTTCATGAAGTTTTAAACGTTTTGCTTCTTGGAGTTTCAATTGATATTCCGTAAACAGTTTTAAATAACCATCGATGTCCTTTTGACTTTCATCTTTAACTAAATCTAAGTTCTTGTTGTAAACTCTTAAAAATTCTGAAGCCAATATTGGTTCTTCACTTACTTTAAGAAGTACTTCGTCTTTATCTTGTGAAAACGAAAAGTTGAGTGCAAAAAGCACGAGTAACAAACATTTAAATTTAATAGACATAATTCAACCTTCTTTTATATTCTAATAATCGTGAAATGATTCTTTTATCAAACTCAGCAAAAATAACATAAATAGCGTATTTCACAAGCCCAATAAAACTCAATAAATAAACTATTATATTTGGAAAAAGTGTAGAATAACTTGAAAATAGTTTCTTACAATCTAACAGAATGAGTTCATCTGTTAAATAAGTAAGAACGTCGAATAGATAGTACTATAGTTTAATCTTTATATAACTTTACTTGAAAATTATTTAACGTGCAGTACACAATAAAAGTCCTCATCGAAAAACCAATCGAAGAGGTCATGAAGGTTTATGATTCTCCAGAAAAAAAGAAACATTGGGTAAAAGGTTTACTTAGTACCGAACATATTTCTGGCACTCCTGGTAGTTTTGGCGCTAAAATGAAACTTAATTACGATTTTGGAAATTATAAAACAGGCATCATAGAAATGATAACTAAACATAATTTACCGAATGAGTTTCACGCTAATTATACTTTAAAAGGGTTACGTATTATCCAAGAGAACCACTTTATTTCCACTGAGGAAGGTTTTACAAAATGGATTTCTAATAATGAATTACAACCTACTAATTTTAAGATGAATGCCATGATTTCTTTAATGCCAAGTACATTCAAGAAAGAGACTAAAATTAATATGGAAAATTTTAAATATTATATGGAAAAAGGTATTTCAGTCTTCAAACCTAAACAATCTTATTAAAAGCATGAGACAGTTAAAGTTAATATGGGATTTTAGAGGTCCTGCGGGACAAAAAACAGCTGAACATCACCTAATACATTTAAAAGAATATATTACCATTAACAAATTAGACATAACAATTACAGGCGTTGAAACCATAAGTGATATGCATAGCATAGCATATTTAGTGGTTAACGAAGCTGATATGAAACCTGTTAGAAATAGTTTGAAACCTCATAGGGGTCAGGTTTATCAAGAATTGTAATATTATTTGAATAATCTCTTTAAAAATGCTTGTAAAAAGCGTTTTGGTGGTACTGCTCTAACAATTTTCAAATCCTCCAACAATGAGGAATCTTCATCCAAAAATTTAAAGATTGTTCTAATATCTGCCTTCTTAAACATAGAAGAGAATATACCTGCTCCTTCTGCATTATGATTGGCTAGAACATCTAAAAAGATTAAATCGTAAAAACTAAATTTAGATTTCTTATGAAATTTAGTTAAATCCGATTCTTGCTTTAAAAATTCGATAAGTTGTTTTGTCTTTTCACTTGTGTTTTTAAAAGTATAACCTGTACTGGCTTTAGTCCAACCACCTGCTGTTCCAATGTTTAAAATATGCTCCGAGTTAAGATTTGAAAATTTAAAGGACGTCATTGGAATATTTCCCATTTCTTTTTCAACTATCTCATAATCCATAATGTTTTTATCCCTGAGATATCTAACTATTTCCCTTTCGTATTCTGAATTATCTAAAAGGTTTTTTGAAAATAAAGTATATTCAAACAATGCCGTTTTTTTATCCATTGGCAATACATACATAAATCTAGTATTTCCCTTTTGCGACACTGTAAAATCCATAAATGTGGCTGTAGAACTATCAAACGAATCCTCTTTAGTTCTTACATACCATCCCACAAAGTGTTGGTGAATTAAAGGATATTTATCTTGTAAATTATAAACCACAGGATTAAGAGAACTATTAAATAGTTTCAACCCAAAATAATTTGCCTTTCCCGTAATGACATGGACAACATTCTTTAGTTCCGTGAAGCTATCTACACTATCCTGAACAAATGTAAAATTCGGTTTAGACTCTATCCTTTTCCATAAGGTTTTATAAAATTGTTCACTCTTAATTAATTTGTAACTATAAGGTTCTATAGGGATTGTTTTAGAAAAACTATGACTTCCAAAAAAGACCTTGGTCCAAGATCTCGCGCTCAAATCATCCCACTCGCCATTGCCTTCCTCCCAATAACACCAAGTTCTGTCGTTACCCTTGTCCTTTTCCTTATCAATAATTAATATCGACTTATCATCGAAATATGAATCGTTCGACATTCTATAGGCCAACATCAATCCCGAAGCTCCTGCTCCCAATATGATATAATCGTATTTCGTTTTCATTTTAAACATTTCCAAAGGTAAATATAGACTATATCTTACATAAGTTTATGGTCTAAGGATATTTCATAACTGTCTTCAATGAATATTGGAATTTATCTTCATTAAATTTGAAACTAATTATAAATCTACCTGAACTTGAATTTATAAAAAATGATAGGAATTAAAAAAGTCACCTAAAATAACATTGAATGTTACCTTAGATGACTTCGTATAGTTTTTTCAAAAGCTGAATAAAACTAAACCTTTAAATTATGAGTAATTATCTAGAATAATTCGGTGACTCATTTGTAATAGTCACATCATGTGGATGACTTTCATTAATACCACTTGCTGTAATTTTAACAAAACGGCCAGTTTCTTTTAAGGTTTCGATATCTTTTGCTCCACAGTAACCCATTCCAGCTCTAAGTCCACCGATAAACTGATGAATACTTTCTACCAATTCACCTTTATAAGCTACTCTTCCAACGATACCTTCTGGTACTAATTTCTTAATATCATCTTCCACATCTTGGAAATAACGATCTTTACTTCCTTGTTTCATGGCTTCAACAGAACCCATTCCTCTGTAGGACTTGTATTTTCTTCCTTCGTAGATAATAGTATCACCAGGACTTTCTTTAGTACCAGCTAAAAGTGAACCTAACATCACAGTATCTGCACCAGCTGCGATGGCTTTAGGAATATCGCCAGTATAACGAATTCCACCATCTGCAATTACAGGTACTCCAGACCCTTTAATAGCTTCCGCCACTTCTAATACTGCCGAGAATTGAGGAAATCCTACACCTGCAACAACACGAGTTGTACAAATAGAACCAGGGCCAATTCCAACTTTTACAGCATCAGCTCCAGCTTCAACTAAATATTTTGCCGCTTCCGCCGTGGCTATATTTCCAACAATCACATCTAATTCTGGAAATTTCTTTTTAATATCTTTTAAAACCATAACCACACCTTTAGTATGGCCATGAGCAGTATCTATAATAATTGCATCAACACCTGCATTGACTAAAGCAGTCGCTCTATCAACAGCATCTCCTGTAACACCAATAGCTGCAGCGACACGAAGTCGACCGTAAGTATCTTTATTAGCATTAGGCTTTTGTGTTAATTTGGTGATATCTCTAAAGGTGATTAAACCTTTAAGTTTATAATGATCATCAACAATTAATAATTTTTCAATCTTATTTTGTTGAAGGATTTTTTCAGCTTCATTTAATGACGTTCCTACTGGAGCTGTCACTAAGTTCTCTTTGGTCATCACGTCAACAATTGGCTTTTTGTTTTCGTGCTCAAAACGTAAATCTCTGTTAGTAACAATTCCTTTTAAAGTTCCGGTTTCATCTATAATAGGAATACCTCCAATACTATGCTCTGCCATATTGTGTTTGGCATCAAATACAGTAGCCGTTAGTGGTAAAGTTACAGGGTCGATAATCATGCCGCTCTCCGCACGTTTAACGCGACGTACTTTCTCTGCTTGTTGCTCGATCGTCATGTTTTTGTGAAGTACACCAATACCACCTTCTTGTGCCATGGCAATTGCCATTTTACTTTCGGTTACGGTGTCCATAGCTGCAGAAACCACAGGAATGTTTATCGTAATATTTCGTGTAAACTTGGATTGGATATTAACTTCTCGAGGAAGAACTTCAGAAAATGCGGGAACTAAGAGTACGTCATCGTAAGTAAGACCTTCTCCAACAATTTTATTTTCGTGTGCTTTCATGGCAATTAGGATATAATTGCACGCAAAAGTACAATTAAAATTTAAAAACTTATTGATATTGAAAAGCTAATTATAGTTAAAAAAGGATATTTTTTTGCTGACCTATTTTCAACTAAATCTATAGCTTCACTACTAAATGGCGGATTTAGTTTTTATTGATGAACTTACTAGTTGCTTCAAAATAATAATTACGGCTAGTGTGTAACATAAGGTCATGAAAAAACCAGAAATCATCACTATGTATTTTACCCATAACATTCCTGACCATAATAGGTATAAACCGCCGAAAGTTAGAACTACAGATATAAAAGGTTCAATAAGCAAAAACATTTTGAACTTATAATTCAGTCTAGTCGTAACGAGTATTAATCCCACTAAAAAGAATATAATTGACATAGATAAGATATGGCCATGAACCAAAGTAAGCATAGCTTGTTCCGTTTTCTTAAACTTCATAACTTCGGCTTCCTCATCGTGTTCATTTCCTAGATATTGTTGTTCAATTCCATCAGGATCTGTTGAAGCTGTTTCATTCACAAATAAAAGTCCGGTATAAAACCCGACACTTAAAACAACAACAAAAGCTGCAATAAGCAGCTTTAGTTCTTTTGGGAATGTTTCTATGAGGCCATTGACTTTCATTATATAATTCCTTTAGTGTTTAAAATTTTTAATGATTTCATTAAGTCGTCCATAGCATTTGTCATTGACCGTACTGAAATGGTTGCTCCTGAAATAGCATCGATATTATCGCCATAACGGAAGGCGTCATTTTTTGATTTGCCAAGAAATTGTTTCAACCAACGTTTAGATCCAATTTCACCGCCATAATCCTCACGGTAAATTAAGACTTTCGTATTCACCACAAGTAGATTAGAATCGAATAAAACTAAATAATCAAACTCATCTGTTTTACTTAGCGCTTTGGCTACATATGCATAACCTAAAAGTTGACTCCCTTTTTTTATTTTAAAAAAATGGTCAGGACCGAAATCCGAAGGAGTTGCCTTATCTAATTCTGTAGAAACTTTCATATCCGTAAACGAAAATTCATCGACTGAATATGTTTTCTTAATTTCTGAATCAACTTTCTTTTGAATGTTTTTAGGCAGACCAAAAGAAAGAATAGATAAAATAAAAATGATTAGGCTATTAAATTTCATACTGCAAAATTATTGAATTATTAGTTCTGTTCCTGCAATTTTAGAACCAAACTCCTAATCCTATATTTAATTGGTTTGGTGAATCGCTATCTGTACCGTCTCCAAATAGTTGATAATCTGCCTTTACCACAGCTCCTGGAGCTATTTTATAACTTAAACCAAAAGTCCATTCGTCTCTATCGTAAGCCTCATTTTTTATTAATCCACCAGCTACTGACGCATGAGTATCATAATCTGAATAACGTGCAAAAGCAAATAACTGTTGTTGCTTGGTTTGTGGTAATAAATTAAAAGCACCTTCTACATACCATCCTTGCAAAGCACTTCCTAAATCGGCATTATTTAAAGCATTATAATCTTCTGAATCTGTAATGCTCGCGTGAATAAATTGACCTCTTGCTGTAAAACGCTTATACGCATAACGAGCATCTAAGCCTATCATTGAAACCCCTACACTTGTTCCATCAATATCTTCAACATCATCTTCTGCTTGAGTACGACCAAAATATCCTGATAAACCTAAACGTAAACCTGGTAAACCGTAGTAATCTAATTTTGCAGAAAAAGTTGGAGAATCAATAGTAGATTTGATTCCTTTTTGTCTTCCGTTTCTTAAACCATTAGCACCTCCTAAAACTTTTGATCCGTTTACAGACTGAAAACCATTAAAAATATACGCTTGGTAACGCATTGACGCATTGTCTAAACGACCAGCAACACCAAAACCAATTTCTCTCCAAGTTGTTGGAACAATACTCTTGTCGACGCTTGGACGTTCAACGCCGTTAAAAGTTGTTGGCTCATGGTATTCGTTAATTATTCCCATTGGTACCAACATTAAACCACCTCTAAGGTTCACATTATCCGATAAGCTATATTGTAAAAACGCTTGTTCTACATACACTTCTTCAACATGCTCGAATTCTACTTCGGTGACAAATTGAACACGATCGTTAAATTTATATCCAAAAAGTAAAACCAAACGTTGAACATCTAATTCACCGTTATCACCTTCTGGTTGGTTATAAGTAATTTCCCCATAACCTCCAACGGTAACACCTGAACTAATATTTCCAGATAATATACGCTCAGCTCCATTTTGCTGACTTTTTGGATTTGTTACTATGGAATCTGATACGGTTTGAGCAAATGTAAAACTTGCGACAAACATGGCTAAAACTAAATTGATTTTATGCATTTTTATTCTTATTAAGACTTGCTATAAATAATAGTTTATTTGAAGCCGCAAATTTAAAACAGATGCGTTTTTACACAAACTTTATTTAGATTAATTTTAAATAAAGTTGCAAAACGCTGATAAACAACCCCTTATCTTGCGATATTTTTTCAATTAAATGAATCAGCTGAAGCCTATATTCATTAAACACCTAATAATAAATAGTTTAAGTTAGAAGGATAAAAAGTGAAAAACGTAATTAATGATACTTCGAGAAAATCTTAGTCGCTTCGTTATAAGAACTTTCAAAACACATCGCGTTTAGGTTGTGTGCTTTTTTCTGCGTGAAATAAGAAAACATTTTTTCTGTTGGCATATTCCCCGTTAGATCATCTTTTGCCATTGGGCAACCTCCAAATCCTTGAATGGCTCCATCAAAACGTAAACAACCCGCCTTATAGGCTGCATCTACTTTTTCGAACCAAGAGGTTGGAGTGGTATGTAGATGTGCACCGAATTCTATATTTGGATAAGCAGGAATTAAATTTGAAAATAAATAATCAATATTCTCTGGATCAGAACTTCCTATGGTATCACTAAGAGACAGTATTCCAACACCCATTTTAGCTAAGCGTTCGGTCCACTCCCCTACAATATCCACATTCCAAGGATCTCCATAAGGATTACCAAATCCCATCGAAATATAAACCACCACTTTCTTTTGGTGTTTATCTGCGATCTCCAAGATTTCTGAAAGTGTTACTACAGACTCGGCGATAGTTTTATGCGTATTTCGCATTTGGAAGTTCTCAGAAATTGAGAAAGGAAATCCTAAATAGTCAATTTCAGGATGTTTACAGGCATCTACAGCACCTCTTGTATTGGCTATGATGGCGAGTAACTTACTTTCGGTTTTACTCAAATCAAGTTGCGCCAAAACTTCGGCAGTATCTACCATTTGAGGAATGGCTTTTGGCGATACAAAACTTCCAAAGTCAATGGTATCAAAACCAACTCGTAATAAAGACTGAATGTACTGAACTTTCTTTTCAGTAGGAATAAAATCCTTGATGCCTTGCATAGCATCACGAGGACACTCTATAATTTTAA
Organism: Winogradskyella epiphytica; assembly: GCF_003217215.1. Classification (GTDB taxonomy): domain Bacteria; phylum Bacteroidota; class Bacteroidia; order Flavobacteriales; family Flavobacteriaceae; genus Winogradskyella; species Winogradskyella epiphytica. The sequence continues at coordinate 130,145 of NZ_QJTD01000006.1, read as the reverse complement.
CCTGTTTATTCATCGCGTCAAATATACGGTTTAGAATAAGGATTTAAAAACATTATAATAATATGAAAACAGCAATTCCAACAAAAACTACAATTTGAAGCCACTTTAATACTAAACCAGAGTTCTTATGTGTCATCGTATAAGTTTTAATATTTCCAGCTAACAAGGCGATTGAAACGAAAATGATAAATGAGACCAACATAAAAATTCCGCCCAAAATATAAAACTGAATCACAGTACTCATCGAATCACTAAACAAAAACCCTGGAAAAAAGGCCAAGAAGAAAATAATCACTTTTGGATTAAGCACATTCATAAAGAAACCTTGTATGAATAATTGTTTTAGACTTTTCTTAGGAACGTTATCGGAGTCAAAGCTTAGACTTGCATCCGATTTAAAGACTAAATACGCCAGATATATAAGGTAAATCGCACCTAAAAGTTTAATGCCGAAAAACAACTTTTCATTGGAAGCGATAATTGCAGAAACACCAAAAGCTAATAATGAGGTATGAATAATACAACCTGTAATCAACCCACAAACCGTTGCTATTCCGTATGATTTACCATTAGCAATACTTTGCACTAATACATAGATATTATCAGGCCCTGGCGAAATTGCTAATGCTGATGTTGCTAGTGCAAATGATAAAAGGATATCTATGTTCAAAGTGAGAAAACTTATTTGAATTAATACGTTTGGTTAGTTCGAGCACTTTTGAGAACTATTGAGTTTTCAAAATGAGACTTCGAATTTTTTAAAGACATTTTATATGAGGTTAAACTAGGTTAAATTTTTATGACACGAATTTAAATGAGACACTGATCTTATTGTGACACTAATTTGTCTAATAATGAAATTGAATAATGTAATTCATCACAAAACATTTTAAATTCTTTCTTATAAATTCCTCTTCAACAAGGCCTTATTAATTCGTTTTATTAAAGAAGGTCCTTCATAAATAAAACCGGTATACACCTGAATCAAATCAGCTCCTGCTTCAATTTTTTCTAAGGCATCTTCAGCTGAATGCACGCCTCCTACCCCAATGATAGGAAATGCCTTATTGCTCTTATCTGCTAAATATTTTATAACTCGTGTCGATTTATCTTTAATTGGTTGTCCACTTAACCCACCATTACCTATCTCTGATAATCGGTCGTCACTTGTTAGTAATCCGGATCTATCAGTAGAGGTATTACTTGCAATTACACCATCGAGATTCGTTTCGGCAATTAACTCTACAATTTCATCTAATTGTATATCATTAAGGTCTGGAGCAATTTTAAGGAGAATGGGCTTTTGTAAACTAAACGTTGAATTTGCTTTTTGTACGACAGCGATTAATTCAAGCAAATAAGCTTTATCATTTAACTTGGCATGACTGCCTACATTAGGGCAACTCACATTAAGTACAAAATAATCCACATAAGGATGTAAACCATTAAAACATTCTAAATAGTCTTTGGTATAATCTTCAGGACGAGTTTGGGTGTTTTTACCAATATTCCCACCGATGATTAATTGACCTTTATTTTTCTTCAATTGAGAAATAGCGGCTTCTAAACCTTCGTTATTAAAACCCATTCGATTAATAATCCCTTTATCGTCCTTAAGTCGGAATAATCGTTTCTTAGGATTACCTTCTTGAGCTTTTGGAGTTACCGTTCCTATTTCTATAAACCCGAAGCCAAAATTTGCCAATTCATTATAAAGTACCGCATTCTTATCAAAACCTGCAGCTAATCCAATGGGATTTTTGAATGTAAGCCCGAATAAATTGCGTTCTAACCGTTTGTCCTCTACCACATACATGGATTTAAACAAACCTTTCATTCCTGGAATTTTAGATATGATCTGAATTAATGAAAATGTAAAATGATGAACCTTTTCTGGGTCAAAACAAAATAAGATGGGACGGATTATCGCTTTGTACATATGAGCTCTTTTACTTTGCAAAAATAAGAATCTATTTGACTAAAAATACCTTGTTAATGCTATTAATTTTATCATAAACTGTCATTTATCATTCTTTATACGTTTGGAATTGTTTAAATTTGAAATCACTTAAAAAAACCAACTTATTATGAAGAAAATTATAGTTCCTGTAGATTTTTCGAAACATTCAGAATATGCCCTAGAAACTGCAGCTGCATTGGCAAAAAAACACCAAGCAGAGCTGATTGTAATGCATATGTTAGAACTTTCTGAATCTATCTTTTCGGCTTCAAGTAGTGAACGAAATGAAGAAAACGCGTTTATGTTAATGGTAGCCAATAAGAAGTTTGAAACTTTTTTAGATAAACCTTATTTAGAAGGTATCGAGGTTACACAACATATAAAATATCATAAAGTATTAAAGGAAGTTGCGGGAGTAGCAAAAGATATTAATGCCGACTTAATTGTTATGGGTTCTAGAGGCCATAGTGATCACGATGGGATTTTCACAGGGTCTAACACCGAAAAAGTAGTACGCTATAGCGAAACACCTGTATTAGTTGTAAAATCTAGAATTGATGCCGTTAACTTTAATAATATTGTTTTAGCAACAGATTTTGCTGAAGACAGTGTTGAAGGAGTAAAAAGCGCTTTAGAAGTATTAAACGATTTAAGTGAAAACGTGACATTGCTTCATATTAACCTACCTAACTTAGGATTCTCAAGTACAGACGAAATCGATGAATTAGTCGCGAACTTTTTAGAACTTGCTAATTTGAGCGAAAAGGATGTTAAAATTGCTCGAATTGCAGATCATAATGTTGAGGATGGTGTTTTAAATTTTGCGCATAGACAAAATGCAGATGCTGTAGCAATGATCACTCACGGTAGAACTGGGCTAAGTCATTTCTTTGGTGGTAGTATCTCAGAAGATGTTGTAAACCACACTAAACTTCCAGTAATTACATTTAGAAAATAAATTTTAGAACAAAATAATTTCCATGCAACAAATCATAGATCGTTTTATCAGTTATGTGACCATAGACACTGAATCTGATCCAAACTCTAATACCACACCAAGTACAGAAAAACAATGGGACTTGGCTAATAAACTAGTTGAAGAATTAAAAGCAATAGGTCTGAGTGATGTTACTATTGACGAGAATGCCTATATCATGGCAACTCTACCAAGTAATGTAGATCACGACGTACCAGTCATAGGCTTTATTTCACATTTTGATACCTCTCCTGATTTTACTGGAGCGAATGTGAAGCCACAAATCGTAAAAAATTATAACGGTAAAGACATTGTTTTAAATGCCGAACAAAATATCGTTCTATCTCCAGATTATTTTGAAGATTTACTGATGTATAAAGGTCAGACTTTAATCACAACAGATGGAACTACCTTATTAGGAGCCGATGATAAAGCGGGTATTACAGAAATCGTAACGGCGATGGAATATCTTATCAATCATCCTGAAATTAAACATGGTACTATTAAAGTCGGTTTTACTCCAGATGAGGAAATTGGTAGAGGCGCACATAAATTCGATGTTGAGAAGTTCGGCGCGGATTGGGCTTATACCATGGATGGAAGTCAAGTTGGTGAATTAGAGTTCGAAAACTTTAATGCCGCCGGAGCCAAAATTACAGTAAAGGGAAAAATTGTTCATCCTGGTTATGCTAAAGGTAAGATGATTAATTCAATGTATTATGCGTCTGAATTTATCAATGTTTTACCACGTTTAGAAACTCCTGAGCATACTGAAGGCTATGAGGGCTTCTTCCATTTACACAATATTGAAGGTGATGTAGAAAAAACCACATTGGAGTATATTATTAGAGATCATGACAGAGATAAGTTTGAAGCAAGAAAAGCTTTAATGGAAAAAATTGTTTCTGATTTAAATTCTAAGTATGAAAGTGAGGTATTTAAAATTGAAATCAGTGACCAATACTACAACATGAAAGAAAAAGTAGAACCTGTAATGCATATTGTTGATATTGCAGAGGAAGCTATGAAACAAGTAGGCATCGAACCTTTAATAAAAGCGATAAGAGGTGGAACCGATGGCTCTCAACTTTCTTATATGGGTTTACCTTGCCCTAATATATTTGCAGGCGGACACAACTTCCACGGACGTTACGAATACGTACCTGTAGAAAGTATGCAGAAAGCCGTAGAGGTAATTTGCAAAATTGCCGAATTAACGGCTTTGAGAAAATAGTTTTTCGTTTTTGTTTTTGTGTTAAGTTAGCAGTACATGCTTAGATTTCTAAGTGTACTGCTAACTTTTTTTTATAATAAATCTTCTTCTAAATTTTAAATAGTCCGTTAAAATAAATAATACAGGAAATCGTATATTCAACCTACAAAACTAAAATCATAGCAAAAATTCAGAACGTAGAAGACTATTTAGAAAAACACACACATTGGTCAGAAGCCATTCAACGGTTGCGAGATTTGGTACGCAGCACAGAACTTGAAGAAACCATAAAATGGGGAGCACCTACCTACTGCTTAGATGGTAAGAACGTTTTAGGTCTCGCAGCATTTAAACATCATTTCTGTATTTGGTTTTTTAATGGCGTCTTTTTGAAAGACGAAAAGCAACTATTAGTTAATGCTCAAGAAGGTAAAACCAAAGCATTAAGACAAATGCGCTTTACTTCTACAGATGAGATCAATGAGGAATATGTTCTAGAATACATCAAAGAAGCCATTAAGAATCAACGTTTAGGAAAAGAAATAAAGCCAAAACGAAATACGAAACCAATAGTGGTTCCTGAGGAGCTAAAAAAGGAGTTTTCTAAAAACGCAGAACTTCAATTAAAATTTAAATCTCTCGCACCATCTCATCAACGTGAATACGCAGCATATATTTCAGAAGCCAAACGAGAGGATACGAAACAAAGACGTCTTCAGAAAATTATACCGTTGCTATTAGAAGGAAAAAGTATGTATGAGAAATACAAGTAATGTAAGATAGTTGATAAGATACGTCATCATTATACTTCAATAGACAACTATTTAAAGCAAAAAAAAGACTGTTCAAAAATGAACAGTCTTTTTTATATTTAAAAATGCAGATTAGCTTACTTTACAGTTGCTGGTGCATTTAGTTTATTACTCATTTCCATAGAAATTGCAGAGCGATCAAACTTAATCTTTCCTGCTAATGTTTCAATAACACAACTGTTATCTTTATCATTTAAATCTACGATTTTTCCGTGCATTCCACTTTTTGTAATAACACGATCGCCACGTTTTAATTCACTGGCGAACTTTTTCTCTTGCTTAGAGCGTTTCATTTGTGGTGCAATCATAAAGAAATACATCACAGCAAAAATGGCGATAAACGGTAAAAATGATCCTATTGCGTCCATTCAAAAATTATTAATCGTGGTTATGACCTTCGTGTCCTGGTTGAGTAGAATATTTTCTTGGAGCAGCACCATCAGTTGATAATGGATTAATTGTAGCTTTCCCAGCTGGTCTTGAAGCAGCGTTAGGATCTTTCTCAATAAATGCAGAAATCTTAACTGGAATTTGCCCTTTTTCAGTGTTAGTTACCATAGTTAATGATTTAGTAACCTTACCATTACCTTTTCCATTAAACTTTACTGTAAACTCACCTGTTTCACCTGGTTGAACTTCCTTAGAATAGTTAGAAGGAACTGTACATCCACAAGTACTTTTGATATTACTTACCACTAACATTGATTTTCCTGTGTTTGTATATTTAAAAACAGTTTCAACTGGTGTACCATCTTGGATAGTACCAAAATCATGCTCAGTCTTATCTAAAGAAATCACAGCAAAATCTCCTGAAGCTGCATCTCTTTCAGCTGCTTCAGCAATATTTTCAGATTTAATTTTACTCGCTGCATCATCTTTACAAGATGTAAAAGCTATCATGCACAGTGCACTAAGTCCTAAAATTACTTTTTTCATTACTTTGTTTTTTTGTTAAAATTTAATTTAAGTTGACGAAGTTAGTGATAATTTTAACGAATTAAAATTTTTACCCGACAGTTAACATAATTTTGTTAGGTCAGAAATACTATTTTTTTTTTATCACTTCACCTATTCTCTACATTAACCCACGCCCTACTTTAGGATGTAAATTTTCAGATTGATATTCTTTAACGATTTTATCTAAAATACCATTGATAAACAAACTACTTTTTGGCGTAGAATATTCCTTAGCGATTTCTAAGTATTCATTCATTGTAACTTTATGAGGAATCGATGGGAATTTTTGAAATTCACAAATCGCCATTTTCAACAATACGCCATCTAGACTAGCTAAACGCTCAGAATCCCAATTAGTTGTTTTTTTGTTAATTTCTTCAGTAAATTTAGAGTTGTTCAGAAAAGACTTTTTAAACAATTCTATAGCAAACTCTTTATCGTCTTCATCTTTATATAATTCTGGCAATAAATCAGTTTCTGGAGAGGTTAATTTTAACTTTCGTAATATTTTTAAAATAGCTGTATTTACAACAGGAATATCATCTACCCAGGTTAACTTTTTATCTTCAAAATAATCGTAAAGCTTGTCGTTTGGAGCAATGATTTCAGAAAAAACATCTAAAACAAAAGTTTTGTCTTTTTTAAATGACGTATCGGGGTCCTCCGTATACTTTTCATAAATCTCACTATTCAGAATTTCTTTAAAAAGGAGATCTACATATTCAAAATCTAAATCCCAATAGTTTAATTTTTTATTAGAAATTGCTTCTTGTAATATCACATTACTACTAATAAGATGAAGTAATTGATTATCCTGAAACTTTAGGTTTGGGTTTTCATCAGCTGCCGATTTTACCAATTTCTTTTGCAACTTCTCGTTGTGATCCTTACTCTTTTTATGAAGTTCAGTAAGTAAGGCTAAAAGTGATAGGTATAAATCATACATATTGTCTAAACTTTGAAGCAGAAACCTCTGTTCCTTTAGTAAATCATCACTTTCTGTTCCTTTAAAAGCATACATAGATTGCATGACTTTAATTCTGATGTGTCTTCTGTTTAGCATGTGTAAGAACTCACTTTATTATTGATTATTAAAAACGGTGAACCTCTTAAAGATTCACCGTGCAAAAATACTATTATTTAATTCTGAAATAAAATTTATTCTTTCACTATTTCAAATTTTCTCGCTTTCGAGTTTCTATTCGTTCTTTAGCCATATTCATCGCAGCCGTATTAGCTGTAATATTATTAGTTTTAGCGTTATTCAGTATTTCTAGGGTTGTATTGTAAATATTCTCAGTTTTACGCATCGTTTCTTGTCTGTCGTAGTTTTCTAATTCTGCATACACATTTATAAGTCCACCTGCATTGATTAAAAAATCCGGTGCATAAACAATACCTCTATCTTGCAGAATTTTACCATGTTTATTCTCTTCAGCCAACTGATTATTAGCGGCGCCAGCAATCACCTTTGCTTTTATCTTATTTATGGTATCATCATTAACGGTTGCGCCTAATGCACATGGTGCATAAATATCCATGTCTTCACTAAATAAATCTTGACCTTCGTAAATATTGACCTCGTATTTAGAACTCACTTCTGTTAATCGTTCTTTACTAATATCTGTAATAGTTACATTAGCCCCTTCATTAATTAAATGCTCTACTAGGGACTCACCTACACTTCCAACACCTTGAACAAATACCTTTTTATTTTCTAAGATATCAGAACCGAATTGAAATTTAGCGGCAGCCTTCATGCCCATAAAAACGCCATAAGCGGTTACTGGTGAAGGGTTGCCTGACCCACCTTTACTTTCAGAAATTCCAGTAACATAAGGTGTTGTTTCTCTTACAATATCCATGTCTTTTGTCGTCATACCAACATCTTCAGCTGTAATATATCGTCCGCTTAAAGAATCTACAAATTCCGCAAAACGTTTCATCAACTCAGGCGTTTTTTGTGTCTTGGCATCACCTATAATTACGGCTTTACCTCCTCCAAGATTTAATTCTGTAATCGCAGCTTTAAAGGTCATACCACGCGATAATCGTAATACATCATTCAGCGCTTCCCACTCATTGGCATAATTCCACATTCGCGTTCCACCTAAAGCAGGACCTAAAACTGTATTGTGAATTCCAATTATAGCTTTTAAACCAGTATCTTTGTCGTTGCAAAAAACAATCTGTTCATGGTTATCAAAGGAATATTGACCAAACACGGGGTCCATTTTTTGTAATTCTTTAGGGTTCATTATTTCTGAATTCATGTATTATAGTTTTGTGTTAGGGTTATTGAAGATTATCAAAAAACCACTAACAAACTTAAACCATTAGTAGAGGATTAGCAAAATATTAACTATAAAATACGATTATCGTAATATTTTTGAGCGATCAAATTTTAGAATGAAAGCATTAAAACATCTCAATAAATACTTTTACAAATACAGATACCGATTAATAGTTGGTATTATCATTACTATTGTTGCAAAGATATTTGCATTATTCACGCCTAGGTTAGTCGGTGCTTCTATAAACGTGGTGTCTGATCGCCTTTCTGGAAAGATTACGGAAGAGGTTTTCAGGAGTGAATTAATGATTAATATTCTATTCCTTATAGGAGCTGCTGTTGTAGCTGGTGTTTTTACATTTTTAATGCGTCAAACCATTATTAATGTCTCCCGTTATATTGAATACGATCTTAAAAATGAAATCTACAAGCATTATCAAATACTATCCTTAAGCTTTTATAAATCTAACCGAACAGGTGACTTAATGAATCGTATAAGCGAGGATGTGGGAAAAGTGAGAATGTACGCTGGACCAGCGATTATGTACACCATGAACACCATAACCTTATTTGTAGTGGCTTTAATCTATATGATAAGTGCAGCACCTCTGTTAACTTTATACACCTTACTGCCTTTACCTATTCTATCGGTTGCGATATATTATTTAAGCCGATTAATTAATAAACGTAGTACAATTGTTCAACAATCCTTATCTACGCTTTCTACTTATTCTCAAGAAACTTTTAGCGGAATTACAGTTATAAAATCTTATGGTATTGAACCGCGAACTTATGTAGAATTTGAACAACTTTCAGCTGAAAACCGTCAGAAACAAATCAATCTGACTAAAGTTCAAGCTTTCTTTTTTCCTATGATGATTCTATTAATCGGAATTAGTAACCTCATTGTAGTCTATATTGGAGGAATGCAATATATGAGTGGTGAGATTGAGCAAATAGGAACCATTGCAGAGTTTATTATTTATGTAAACATGCTAACCTGGCCAGTAGCAACCATAGGTTGGGTAACTTCAATTGTTCAGGAAGCTGAAGCCTCTCAAGAGCGAATTAATGAATTCTTAGACACAGAGCCTGAAATTAAAAACACAGCTCTAGACTTAACACCTATAAAAGGTGATATCGAATTTAAAAATGTATCCTTTACATATCCGGATACTAATATTGAAGCTTTAAAGGATGTGAGTTTCAAATTAAAATCAGGAGAAACTTTAGCCATCCTCGGAAAAACGGGCTCTGGTAAATCCACAATTTTGGATTTAATTGGTCGCTTATACGATATAGATAAAGGTTCTCTCTTAATTGATAATACTAAGATTTCAGAATTAAACCTCTATAGCTTAAGAGAAAGCATAGGTTATGTCCCTCAGGAAGCCTTCTTATTTTCGGATTCCATTAAAAACAATATTAAATTTGGAAAAGAGGACGCTACAGACGAGGAAGTAATTGCAGCGGCTAAAAATGCTAAGGTCCATAAGAACATTATTAACTTTAATAAAGGCTATGACACTGTCTTAGGTGAGCGTGGTATTACTTTATCTGGTGGACAAAAACAACGGGTTTCTATTGCTCGCGCGATTATTAAAAAACCAGATATATTATTATTCGATGATTGTTTATCGGCCGTAGATACTGAAACGGAAGAAAAAATTCTTAATAATTTAGTAAAACTCACAAAAGATAAAACGACCATCATTGTGAGCCATCGTGTATCTTCAGCGAAAAACGCAGATCAAATTATCGTATTAGATGATGGTAGAGTTATTGAGTCTGGAAACCACGAAAGCCTTATAAATAGTAAGGGGTACTATCAGGAATTATACACCAAACAACTCTCTGAAAAAGAAAAGTAATTATTTGTTGTTTACCTTACTTTTTTTTTAGATTTTTGGATGGAAATTTTAAACAAATAGAGATATGAGTGATTATGAAATGATGGACAAGGAAGAAATATATTCTAAAGTATTACGTGCTGGAAGAAGAACATATTTCTTTGATGTTAGAGCTACTAAAGCTGGTGATTATTATTTAACGGTTACAGAAAGTAAAAAATTCACCAATGACGACGGTTCCTTTCATTACAAAAAACATAAAATCTACTTATACAAAGAAGATTTTACAGAGTTTAAAGAGATTTTAGCTGAAATGACGGATTACATCATTAACGAAAAAGGTGAAGAAGTCATTAGCGAGCGTCATCAAAAAGACTTTAAGCGTGAAGATGATTTTGTTGCTCAGGAAGCAAAAACAACAGAAGACACAAAAAGTTTAGATAGTTTTACAGATATCAGTTTTGACGATATATAAAACTTTCATTTGTTAAATTATAACTAAATCCATTACCTTACGTAATGGATTTTTTATTTTTAAAAGCTAACTAATTTTATACTTATGCAACGATTATTACTTCTCGTGTTTTTAGCTACTACATCGCTATTCTCACAATCTAAAACTGACTTATCCTACTACCTTCCAGAAGGTGTGAATTACAATTCAAACATTCCTACACCAGAAAGCATAATTGGTCACGAGGTAGGTGAATGGCATGTCACCCATGATAAACTAGTGCAATACATGAAAGCGATTGCAGCGGCGTCGGATCGTATAACCCTTGAAGATCGTGGGAAAACTTTTGAAGCCCGACCTCTACTCCTATTAACAGTTACTTCACCTGAAAATCATCAGAATTTAGATGCTATACAGTCTGCTCATTTAGAAGCTACTGAAAATAATTCAGCAAACTCTAAAAACAGACCTATTGTAGTATACCAAGGATTTTCCATTCATGGAAACGAAGCTAGTGGTACAAACGCTGCTCTTGTTCTTGCTTATTATTTAGCGGCTGCCGAAGGTCCTAAAATAGATAGCTTATTAAAAAACACAGTGATTTTATTAGACCCTTCTATGAATCCTGATGGTTTACAACGTTTTGCTTATTGGGCAAATACTAATAAAAACATAAATCTAAACCCAGATCCAAACGACAGAGAGTACAGCGAAGTTTGGCCAGGTGGACGTACAAATCATTATTGGTTTGATATGAATAGGGATTGGCTACCTGTACAATTACCTGAATCTAGAGCTCGTATTGAAACCTTTCATAATTGGATGCCAAACATTTTAACGGATCACCACGAAATGGGAACGAATACTAGCTTCTTTTTTCAACCTGGAATTCCATCTCGTACGCATCCCTTAACACCTCAATTAAATCAAGATTTAACTGCAGAAATCGCAACATACCACGCTAAAGCTTTTGATAAAATAGGATCCTTGTATTATTCTGAAGAAAGTTTTGACGACTTTTACTACGGTAAAGGCTCCACATTTCCAGATATCAATGGTGGTATTGGCATTTTATTTGAACAAGCGAGTTCTCGTGGTCATGTTCAAGAAAGTGAGAATGGTTTATTAACCTTCCCATTCACGATAAGAAATCAATTTACCGCCGCCTTATCCACTCTTGATGCAGCTCACAGTATGCGTAAAGATATTTTAAACTACCAACATGACTTCTTTAAAAATGCAAGAGCTGAAGCCTCGAAAGCAGGTAAAAATGCTATCGTTTTTGGAGATTCAAAAGATGCCGCTAAAACTTATCATTTAGCTGAAATATTGAAACGTCACCGAATCAAATTTCATGAGTTAAAATCTGATTTTTCAAAAGACGGAAAGAACTTTAAAAAAGGATACAGTTTTGTAGTTCCGAAAAACCAAAAAAACACGCGATTAATAGATGCTATGTTCGAAAAGCGTACTTCGTTCCAAGACAGCTTATTCTATGACGTGTCGGCCTGGTCATTTCCATTGGCGTTTAATCTAGATTATACAGAAACAACGACAGCAAATGCTGGAAGTGAAGTTATCAATCTAGAGCAAAAAGAAGGTGGTGTGTTATCACAAAACGACTATGCTTACCTATTTGAATGGCATGAATATTATTCGCCTAAACTTCTTAATGCCATTTTAAAGAAGGGATTAAGAGCTAAAGTGGCCTTAAAACAATTTAAAGCGAATGGCAAATCTTATGATTATGGTACCATCTTAATTCCTGCTAAAAACCAAGACTTATCGACATCAGAAGTCTATTCATTTTTAAACGAAGCAGCTAAGGAAAGTCATATCACTATTGATGCAGTTTCGACAGGTTTAAACGAAGGGATGGATTTAGGAAGTAGAAACTTTAAAGCTTTGGAATTGCCTAAAGTGGCACTTTTAGTTGGAGATGGAATTACCTCTTACGATGCAGGTGAAATCTGGCATTTATTTGACACCCGCTACGATATTATTGCTACAAAATTAGACACAAAAAGTTTAAATCGAGCTGACTTAAGTCGCTATAACACTATTATAATGGTGAATACGCGTTCTGGAATGAATGATGCACACACTAAGAAAATTCAATCTTGGATTTCAAATGGTGGTACCTTAATTGCCTATAAAAATGCGTTAAAATGGTTAAATTCTAAAAAATTGATGAAGATTGATTTTAAGAAAAACGAACTTATCGCGAAAAATATAAGCTTCGAACAACGACGCGATTTTAGAGGGGCTCAAGTAATTGGAGGTTCTATTTTTGAAACGCAATTAGACCGTTCTCATCCTATCAACTTTGGGTATAAAAACGATAAAATTCCTATGTTTAGAAATTCGACTTTATTTATAAATCCTGATAAAAACAGTTATAACAATCCTATTCAGTACACCAAAGACCCCTTATTAGCAGGTTATATTTCCAAAAGAAATTTAGACAGTTTAAGTGGCACAGTACCTTTGAAAATTTCGAGATTAGGTCGTGGTAATATTATAGCTTTTACAAATAATACTAATTTTAGAGCCTTTTGGTATGGCACCAATAAATTACTGATGAATGCAATATTCTTTAGAGACGAGATGTAGTTATTAGTAAAGAACTGTAAAAAGTAAAATATCATAGGATATGCCTTAGTTTGAAAGTCCTAGCTAGATGTTTTAAGAAACGACGGTTCCATTTTGAACTTTCGATTCAGGATGTAATAAAAACACATCTTTATCTTTTACAGCGCCGACAACTAAACATTCACTCATAAAATTAGCGATTTGCTTTTTAGGAAAGTTAACCACCGCGACAACTTGCCTGTTTAGCAAATCGTTTTTTTTATAAAGCGTCGTGATTTGGGCAGAAGACTTTTTTATTCCTAATTCACCAAAATCTATAGTAAGCTTGTATGCAGGTCTACGAGCATTTGGAAAATCGCTCACTTCTATAATAGTACCTATTCGCAAATCGACCTTGCGAAAGTCTTCAAATGTTATTATCTTTTCCATTTTCTTAATGACAAAATTCTAATGCTTTATTGTAGTTTTACTAAAATATTAAATTAAATAATACCATGGCGAGAACAGAATCAAACATGATACCTTTAGGCACAAAAGCTCCTGACTTCAACCTAGTAGACACGACTGACGATATCAGAAAGTCTCTGAGTGAGCTTAAAGGTACAAAAGGCACCTTAGTTATGTTTATTTGTAACCATTGTCCGTATGTAATTCATGTGAGTTCTGAATTGGCCCAGTTAGCGAAGGATTATATTTCAAAAGGAATTAATTGTATTGCAATTTCAAGTAATGATGTAGACAATTACCCGCAAGACGCTCCAGAATTAATGGAGAAAAACGCGATTGATAACGATTATATTTTCCCGTATTTATACGATGAAACTCAAGACGTGGCTAAGGCCTATAACGCAGCTTGTACTCCTGATTTTTTTCTATTTAATGACGATTTAGAATTAGTTTACGCAGGACAATTAGATGACTCTAGACCAGGTAATGATGAACCCGTAACAGGAAAAGATATAAGGGAAGCAATGAGTGCTCTTATCAATAAGACGCCAATAAGCTCAAACCAAAAGCCTAGTATGGGTTGTAATATTAAATGGAAGTAAATCGGAAAACATTGATGTGAATAGGTCGCCTATATCACATAGAGATAAACCATAAAAAAATGACTTATAGCACCTGCTAAAACGAATAGATGCCATATCACATGGTTAAACGGTAGTTTTTGAACCACATAGAAAATAATCCCAATAGTGTAGAATAATCCTCCCGCAAATAACCATGTTACACCTTCTGCCCCTAAAGTATCTGATAGATTAGAATAGTCAAAAATAATCAACCAGCCCATAACCAAGTATAAAAGTGTTGAAAAGACTTCAAACCTACCCGTAAAAAAGAGCTTTAAAATTACACCAAAAGCTGCTATTCCCCATACGGTCCAAAATAATGTCCATCCTAAAGAGTCAGGTAAACTGATAAGTAGAACAGGTGTATAAGTACCTGCAATTAGCAAATAAATACTCACATGATCTACGATTCTAAAGTAGTGTTTACGTTTTTCGTCTTTCACCGAATGATAAAAGGTCGACGCTAAAAATAAGATGATAATTGAAAGTCCATAAACAATAACACTAAATAAGCTCCATTGCTCACTAGTATTAACTTTTAAAATCATCAATATTAAGGCTACTATACCTAAGGCAGCACCAAGACCATGAGTTTGAGCGTTTAATTGTTCTTCAAGCTTAGTTTGGGTGCGCATAGGGATACTTTTAACTTTTTGCTTCAGACCATTTATTAACACATGCGTAGAAGTCGATATCAAAAGCTGGTTCCTGACGTTTTAAAATTTCATTCTGAAATGCACGTTGTAAAATGTCTTCAATTAGGTAATCCTCTTGGACTTCAATTGGATTAAATTCACGTTTCAGAGAAATATTAAATAAACTTGCGGTATTATTAAACCAAAAGGCACGCCAACCGCTACGAAGTTCTCTTATGAGGTCAAAGGTTGTTTTCCCAGTTTGTCTATGAATCAACTTTACAAGAATCTGACCTTCGGTTTTTGTCAGTTTCTTTAGTTCAGCTGAGAACTCATCTTCGATATAATTCTGAATAATCTTAGCATAACGTTTCTTATCTCGCTTTCGTTCTAAGTTATCTAGCCGATTTTGTAATTGCTTTAATCGTTCGGCAGCAAGCTTAGCATAAGGATAAACTTTTAAGGTTTTTCGTTTTAAAACGAGATAACGAATCCGTGCTTCTCTATCCTTAAAATTCAAATTAGGCAGCACCAAAACTTCATCCAAATCAATAGAGGTGACCGGAATAGAATCGCCTTCAATAATCATATAATGCACCTCAGTAGAATCTTGCTTCACAGGATCTATTTGAGCACTACATACCATTGAAAAAAATAATACTATATAAGTTAAGTGTTTCATGCTTATCTTTAGAGCTAAAACCATTCCAAAATGGCGGTTTTGTACAGATTCAAAATTAATAATATTTAAAGGCTATATCCTTAAATTCGTATTAATATTATTATTTTTAAGCAAAATTTAAACTCATGGCAAAAAAACAATTACTGAACAAAAGGTCGATGGACTTTTTAGAAAAATACTTAAATAATGCGTCGCCTACAGGATATGAATGGGAAGGGCAAAAAATTTGGATGGACTACCTAAAACCATATGTAGACGAATTTATTACAGATACCTACGGTTCAGCCGTTGCTGTAATTAATCCTAAAGCAAAATACAGAGTAGTTATTGAAGGTCATGCCGACGAAATTTCTTGGTATGTGAACTATATTTCAGACAATGGATTGCTTTATGTCATTAGAAATGGAGGAAGTGATCACCAAATTGCACCGAGTAAAGTTGTCAATATACATACTAAAAACGGAATTGTGAAAGGTGTTTTTGGATGGCCTGCTATCCACACAAGAAGCAAAGCGAAAGAAGAGGCACCTAAACCAGATAACATTTGTATTGATATAGGCGCGAAAGATAAAGGTGAAGTTGAAAAAATGGGTGTTCATGTGGGTTGCGTTATTACCTATCCTGATGAGTTCCATATTCTAAACAAGGACAAATTTGTTTGTCGTGCTCTAGATAATAGAATGGGTGGATTTATGATTGCTGAAGTGGCGCGATTACTTCACGAAAACAAACAAAAACTCGATTTTGGACTTTATATTACCAATTCGGTACAAGAAGAAATTGGTTTACGCGGAGCGGAAATGATTACTCAAACCATCAAACCAAATGTGGCCATTGTTACAGATGTGACGCACGACACAACCACTCCAATGATTGACCAAAAGAAACAAGGTTATGCTGAAATTGGAAAAGGTCCTGTTATTGCTTACGCTCCTGCAGTACAACAAAAATTAAGAGATTTAATTACAGATACAGCTGAAGAAAAGAAAATCCCGTTTCAACGTGCGGCTTTATCTAGAGCAACTGGAACGGATACTGATGCTTTTGCTTATAGCAATGGTGGTGTTGCCTCTGCCCTAATTTCATTACCTTTACGTTATATGCATACTACGGTTGAAATGGTGCATAAAGAAGACGTGGAGAATGTGATTAAACTCATCTATGAAACTTTATTAAAGATTAAAGACGGCGAAACATTTTCGTATTTTAAATAAACCGCTAAATAAAATTTGGCAATCAAAACTTTCAAAGCCTCTTTTTAGAGGCTTTTTTTGATATGAATGAAGAAATTATAGACATACTAACGAAAGACGGTAAACGCACTGGTAAAACAGCTTTAAAATCAGAAATACATAGTAAAGGTCATTACCATAAGACCGCCCATATTTGGTTTTATACTAAAGATGGTAAAATTCTATTATCTCAACGCGCTGCATCTAAACTTATTTACCCTTTACTTTGGGATGTATCAGTAGCAGGACATGTAGATGCTGGAGAAACAGTTGAACAAGCGGCAATTAGAGAAACAAAAGAAGAAATAAGTTTAGATATTTCTGAAAAGGATTTACAAAAAGTTGGTGTTTTCGAATGCTTCCAGTCCTATCCTAATGGAATTGTAGATAATGAGTTTCATCATATCTTTATTGCCGAATTAAAGGTTCCTTTAGAAAACTTAAAACCCCAACCTGGTGAGGTTGAGGCTTTTCAGCTAGTCACGATCAATACCTTTAAGTCCCTTTTGATAAATAGCGACACCCTACCCTATTTTGTGGCATCTAATCGTGATTATTATAAGAAAGTTTTAAAAGAGATTACCATGACAACCTCCTCTTAAATTTCTTGTTGCAAAAATACAACTGACATGGACAAAATGTGTCCGTTTGAAAGTTATATTCTAAATTTTTAATTATTTCTTAGCAAAGTTTTCTCTTCCAATCAATTATACAATTAACTATATATTTATTATTTTTCTTGATATAGAAGCTCTTTTAGAAGTAATTTATGTAGCCTAAACAAATAATTAAATATTAATTCACGGACATTCACTACTATTTCCTAAAGCTATTTATTCGTAATACGCCATCATAAGACCAATATGATGCTTAACAAACTCTTTAACATGTGCTGGCCTTACCACCTTAACCCATAAATTGTATTTTAATATCTCCATTAAAAACTCATAATTCGGCTCAACATGCAATTTAATTTCGCCCCAAATTTTAGGATTGTTATAATCAAGAGCCTCTGTTTCGGGATCTTTAGGTGGCGAAACAATCTTTTGAGAGTGATGCATTGGATTGCTCGCTAAATATTTAAAATGATGATTAGCGACTTTTAAATGAATCCACTCCGCCTTCATATCGGTTTTCAGAATTCCTATGGCATTTTTAAAATAGTCTTTTTCACTAAATACTATAGGCTCTTTTACTCGCTGTTTGCTTACCGACATCGATTTAACACGATCATCCAAACAAAATGGATAAATACCGTATTCCTTATTATGAGCTATTAGATACCAGGCCTTGTTAATCTCTTTGATATGTAAGGGTTGAAAAAATCCTGATATGGTTCGAAAACCATCATCATACCATCCGTGATAGGTCATCTTAATAATAAATTGCTGCTCTATGGCATGAATTAGAGGCACTAAGTCTATTTGTGAACTTAAGGAACTTCGTGATGTAGATACAAAATCTTTCCAGGCATGAGCATGATGATGCAAAAGATAAAGCTCTGTTTTTTCGTAAGTCTCTTTTAAAGCATCATTAACTTCATAATCGTCTATATAGTATCCGTAATTTCGTTTATGTAGCACTACGACTTGGTAATACGACTTAATTTTATTTAAATCGCGTTTTACTGTCTTTTGGCTATGTAAATTTAAACTGTCGTAAAGGGGATCGTCAATATTATCTACACGTAATTGATCTAAAGCATCTTGCAAATCTTTTAATGGGACAAACCCATTTTTATCCACGCCATAAACCGTAGGATTTGAAATAATACGTAAAATATAATAGCGTCGAAGAAACTGTGGAGTCATATACTTAATTCTGGAAACGAAAGTAAAAATATTTTTCGAAATGATTAAAAGGTAGTGGTTTTTATATCTTTGACCACCTAAAAAATGTTCATGACCTCGGTTTTTAGTAAAAAGGATTTTCTTGCTACCAATTGGTTTACTTTAGAAAAATTAATTCAGTTTGTCTCTGGTGTTTTCATAGTTCCTAAAATCTTCAGTGCCTTAGGAACGGTAGATATAGGAAAGCTAAAGTTTGTAGAAGCCGTACTTGGAATGTTTACACCACTATTTTTCTTAGGCTTGTCTGCCATCTGTATTAGAGAAATCGTTTTTCATCCTAAAAGAAGCCAGCTTATCTTGGCCAATGCCTTTTATCTAAGATTATTTAGTTGGATCCTTATTGCCTTAGGTGTATTCTTATATTTTAATTTTACCGAATCAAGTCCACTAAAAGCGCTTTACTTTATCATCACCCTAAGCTATTTATTTAAACTCACCGATGTTTTTGAGTATTATCTGTTGGCAAAAAAATGGACTAAAATTATATTCTTTACCAAGATTATAAGCTTAATTATCATTGTGTCATTACAATATTATGGGGTTCAGAACCAATTAGATGTGACCTATTTCGCGAAGCTCATCGTTTTAGATTTTTTCATTCAAGGCTTACTCTATGTTCTTATTTTAAAGCATTACGACCATCTTCAGTTCAAGAAATGGCTGTTTTCTTGGACATTAAGCAAGTCCTTATTAAAGATGTCGTTTCCGCTTATTGTCTCTAATAGCTTAATTATGTTTTATATCACTATAGACGAACTTTTTCTAAAATATTATATCGGCGACCATGCTAATGGGGTTTTTGGTAGTGTTCAGTTTTTAGTCACAGCGCTAAGTTGGAATATTGGATTTTCCATAGTAGGCGCCTTATATCCTTCCTTGGCGGAATCTTATAAAAATGACCTCAAATTGTATATTCAAAAAATCAAACGATTAATAAAAATCATGTTTGTTTTAGGTCTAATAATTGCCGTTTTTTATACCCTATTCGGCGATGCTATTTTAGATAGCTATTTCACCGAGAACTATGCGGAAGCTAAAACACCTTTACTTGTTTTCTGCTGGGCTCCACTCTTTGTGTTCTTAGGAATGATTTACGAAAAGCACCTGATCAACTCAAACAACTTACAAAAAAACGTTTATAGATTTTTCATAGGTTGCCTTTCAAACTTAGTTCTATGCTATTTGTTAATTCCAACCTGGCAGGTTACCGGTGCGGCCATTGCCGTTTTAGCAAGTCATTTTATAACTAATATTGTTTATGTTTTTATTGATGGCAAAAGTCGAAGAGAACTGATTTCCATTTTTTAATTATTTTTGATCCATGAATTTACTCATAGCAGCTATTGCTCCTGTTTTAGCCATTCTTATATATATTTATGTTCAAGACAAATATGAAAAAGAACCTAAACGCCTACTTATTTCAAGCTTTCTTTTCGGTGGCATTATCAGTATTTTTATCGTATTTGCATTATATTTTTTTACAGGACGTTTAATTCCCGTCACAGATCCATTTAGCATTTGGCAACAGTTTATCCAAGCCTTCATTGTCGTGGCTCTAGCTGAAGAATTTAGTAAGTATGTCATTGTAAAATACTATGCTCAACCTAAAAAAGAATTTAATGAACCTTACGATGGAATCATTTACGCCGTTATGGTTTCTATGGGTTTTGCCTGTACAGAGAACATCATGTATGTGCTTGATGGTGGCTATGAAATTGCTATATTGAGAGCCTTTACAGCAGTTCCTGCCCACGCCACTTTTGGAATACTTATGGGTTATTTTATGGGTAAAGCAAAATTCTCAAAGAACAGAACCTTTCTAAATTTAACCGGTTTGTTTTTTGCTGTTTTATTTCATGGAGCCTACGACTTTTTCCTATTCATCCATTTTGTGCCAGGGATTTCAATTGGTGCATTTGTGTCGTTAGCCATTGCAATCATACTTTCAAGGAAAGCTATTAAAGCCCATCAGAACAATTCAAAATTTAAATCTTTATAAAATTCATAAACTAAGCCTGAATAATTTCATATTTTGCAGTTGATTTAGCGACGAACTTGCTAAAGACATTTAAACTTAATTTTTATGTACAAAATAAAAGTCATCACTTCACATAATTTTGAAGTGACCAAAGAAGATATTGAAACACTTGACGCTATTGAAACCGCTCCTAATCAGTTTCATATCCTTCAAAATAATAAGTCTATAAAAGTAGAAATTACAGCTACCAATTTTAATAAAAAAAGGTACAGCGTAAAGGTAAATAACAATACCTACGAGGTTGATATTTATGATGCTTTAGACCAACAAATTGAAGCTTTAGGCTTTGAAATTGGAGCTTCAAAACAAGTGAATGATATAAAAGCACCTATGCCAGGATTGATTCTTGAAATCAGTGTTGAAGTAGGTCAAGAGGTTAAAGAAAATGATCCTCTATTGATTCTTGAAGCCATGAAAATGGAAAATGTGATTAATTCACCTAGAGAAGGCATCATAAAATCCATTCAAGTAAAGCAAGGAGAAACAGTTGACAAAAATGCTTTGTTGATAGAATTTGAATAGTTCTAATTTCAGATTGAGTGTGTGATGACTTGGGTACAGTTCCACTCAAATCACAGTCAAGTTAAATTCGACTTCAACACCACTCAACCTAACGATATAGAACTTAAAGTATAATCAATTATAATCCGTTTCTACGGAATAGTAAGAATCCCTATTTTAAGGGAAAGAACAAAGGTTTAATTAAAAAAATACCTGCTTTAGCAGGCATTAGAATGAAAAAAATACTAGTAGCAAACAGAGGTGAAATCGCCATAAGAGTGATGCGAACTGCAAAAAAAATGGGAATTAAAACAGTCGCTGTTTTTTCTGAAGCCGATCGTAACTCACCTCATGTTAAATATGCAGATGAAGCCGTATGTATTGGTCCTGCACCTTCAAACGAATCTTATTTAAGAGGCGATAAAATCATAGAGGTATCAAAATCCCTTAAAGTAGACGCCATTCACCCTGGCTATGGTTTTCTAAGTGAAAATGCTGATTTCGCAGAATTATGCGAAGCTAATAACATCATATTCATAGGACCACGATCTAAAGCAATTAGAGTGATGGGTAGCAAATTAGCGGCAAAAGAAACCGTAAAAGCTTATGATATTCCCATGGTTCCAGGTACCGATGAAGCCATTACAGATATACAAGAAGCGAAATCTATTGCCACTACCATTGGATTTCCTATTCTAATAAAAGCATCAGCCGGAGGCGGAGGTAAAGGCATGCGTATTGTTGAAAATGAAGCTGAATTTGAATCACAAATGAATCGAGCGATTAGTGAAGCGAAATCGGCATTTGGTGATGGCTCTGTGTTTATTGAAAAATATGTGGCTTCTCCGAGACATATCGAAATTCAAGTCATGGCAGATACCCATGGGAATGTTATTCATTTGTTCGAACGTGAATGTTCTGTTCAACGTCGTCACCAAAAAGTGGTTGAAGAAGCGCCTTCTGCGGTATTAACTCCAGAATTAAGAGAAAAAATGGGTCAAGCGGCTATCAATGTAGCTCGTTCTTGTGATTATGTTGGTGCTGGAACAGTTGAGTTTCTATTAGACGAAAACCTGAATTTCTATTTCTTGGAAATGAACACCAGACTTCAAGTGGAGCATCCTGTTACGGAATTAATTACTGGAGTTGACTTGGTAGAGCTACAAATAAAAGTAGCTCGTGGTGAAGAATTACCTATAAAACAAGATGATTTAAAAATTAACGGTCACGCTCTAGAACTTCGCGTTTATGCTGAAGACCCAATGAACGACTTCTTACCTAGCGTAGGAAACCTAGAAGTTTATAAACTACCAGAAGGCAAAAATATAAGAGTTGATAATGGCTTTGAAGAAGGCATGGATATTCCAATTTATTATGACCCGATGATTTCAAAATTAATCACCTATGGTTCTACTCGAGAAGAAGCTATTCAACTTATGGTAAAAGCGATTTCAGAGTATCATATTAAAGGTGTAGAATCAACCTTGCCATTCGGACGATTTGTTTGCGAACATGAGGCTTTCAAAAGTGGAAACTTCGATACGCATTTTGTGAAGAAATACTACTCTCCTAGCCTCTTGGAAGAACAACATAAAATGGAAGCAGAAATTGCTGCTAAAATTGCATTGAAACAGTATTTAAAAGAACAAAAAGTTTTACGAGTACCAAATTAGTCCTAGTTTTAGTTATAGTCACATTTGGTAGAGACTAACCGTTCAAAAGAATTCATGTTGAGCGCCATCGAAGTGTCATCTTAAACTAAGGACTTAACGACAAACATTTTAAAAACATTACATATAGAGCTTAACCTAAGAGAAAAGCCAGAAAATATAATAGCATGAACGACAAGATAAAAACCTTAAACGAAAAACTAGATTTAGCTAAATTAGGAGGTGGACAAGCTAGAATTGATAAACAACATAAAAATAAAAAGCTTACAGCAAGAGAACGTGTCAACTACCTATTAGATGATGGATCTTTTGAAGAAATTGGAGCACTAGTAACGCATAGAACAAAAGACTTCGGAATGGAAGACCAACAGTTTTATGGTGATGGTGTGGTTACAGGATACGGCACGGTTAACGGTAAATTGGTTTATGTTTTTGCACAGGACTTTACCGTTTTCGGAGGGTCTTTATCTGAAACACATGCTGAAAAAATCTGTAAGATTATGGATATGGCCGTTAATGTTGGCGCTCCTATAATTGGACTCAACGATTCAGGTGGCGCGCGTATACAAGAAGGTGTGCGTTCGTTAGCGGGTTATGCTGATATTTTCTATAGAAATGTTCAAGCCTCTGGAGTAATTCCTCAAATATCGGCAATAATGGGACCTTGTGCTGGTGGCGCGGTGTATTCTCCAGCAATGACTGATTTCACACTAATGGTACAAGACACCAGTTATATGTTTGTCACTGGCCCTAACGTGGTAAAAACAGTAACAAATGAAGAAGTTACCAGTGAAGAATTAGGTGGTGCGAGTGTACATTCCTCAAAATCTGGTGTTGCACACAAAACAGCAACTAATGATGTAGAATGTTTAGAGGACATCAAAAAACTCTTAAGTTATTTACCACAGAGTAATAAAGAAAAACCGGAAGCCCTTCCGTTTAAACTCGAAGAAGAAGTTCGTGAGTCTTTAATTGATATTGTACCAGATAATCCTAACAAACCTTACGATATGCATCAAGTGATTGAAGGCATAATCGACGAGGATTCATTCTATGAAATTCATGGTGACTTTGCCGAAAACATTATCGTTGGTTTCGCTAGACTCGGCGGAAAAAGTATTGGTATTGTAGCTAATCAGCCTATGTTCTTAGCTGGGGTTTTAGATGTAAATAGCTCTAAAAAAGCAGCGCGATTTGTTCGTTTCTGTGATTGCTTCAACATTCCTTTACTAGTTTTAGAAGATGTTCCTGGATTCTTACCTGGAACAGATCAAGAGTGGAATGGTATTATTGTCAATGGTGCTAAATTATTATACGCATTTAGTGAAGCGACAGTACCAAGAATTACGGTGATTACAAGAAAAGCATATGGTGGTGCTTATGACGTCATGAACTCAAAACATATTGGTGCTGATATGAATTTTGCATGGCCAAACGCGGAAATTGCAGTTATGGGTGCTAAAGGTGCTGCAGAGATCATTTTTAAGCGTGAAATCTCAAAAGCCGAAGATAAAGAAGCTAAATGGAAGGAAAAAGAAGCTGAATACGCAAAATTATTCGCTAATCCATATAGCGCAGCTGAACGTGGATTTGTAGATGATGTCATTCTTCCTCAAAACACAAGACGAAAATTAATTAAAGCATTCAGTATGTTGGAAAACAAAGAGGTGGCAAGACCTCAGCGTAAACATGGGAATATTCCATTATAGTTCATAACTTTTATTTTACCACGTAAATCACTAGGTGCTAATGACTTAAATTTGACTTCAATATGGAATATTATGAAAAATTTAAGACCATATTTAACACTTATTGCAATCTATCTTATGTAACTTGCACGTACATAGATGAATTTAACACGTAAAATTTTTATGAATAAAACCTTATTCCTGCTTTTCTTTGTTTTTACATTTAGTTGCGAATCGCAAAATTCGTCAAAAGATTTAATAGCTGATTCATCTCCAGTTATTCGAAAAACAAACGATACTCAATTACCTATACAACCTAAAGATTCTATTGCTCAAATAGGAGAATTAAGAGACATTCAACTACAAACTATCTTAGAAAATGAGATCAATAAAAATGAATCTTGGAAAGTTTTAGTGGCCAATAATGCCATGGCGGTTGGAATCGTCGATTTAACTAATATTGAGAATATAAAATACGCAGGCATCAATGACAACAACATGATGTATGCCGCAAGCTTACCTAAAATTGCTGTTTTATTAGCATCTATGGATGCCATCGACAAAGGAGAGTTGGAAGATACGCCTGAAATTCGAGATGATATGAAACAAATGATCAGCAAATCAAACAATCAGGCAACAACAAGAATGATTGATCGTGTTGGCTATGCTAAAATTGAAGAGGTAGTGAGATCTCCAAGAAATGCGTTTTATGATGAAGCGACAGGTGGTGGACTTTGGGTAGGAAAACGTTATGGCGGAGGTGGCGACACTAACAGAGAGCCATTAAAGAACTTAAGCCATGCGGCAACGACTAAACAAGTATGTAGTTTCTATTATCAATTAGCGATGGGGAATCTAATTAGTGATGAACGTTCTAAAGAGATGTTAGAAATCATGAAAGATCCTGCATTACATCATAAGTTTGTAAATACACTCGATCAAATTGCACCTCAAGCAGATATTTATAGAAAATCGGGTTCATGGAGAAGTTACCATTCAGACTCGGCTTTAGTTTGGGGTCCAAAACGAAGATATATCATTGTGGCTCTGGTAGATAACGATTACGGTGAAACAATTATTAGAGATTTAGTGAAACCATTAGAAAAAGTAATGAAAAAAGCACGTACTTTAGACAAGCAGCAAAAAATGTGAAGTCTTTAGTAAGTGATTAGAAAGTTTTTAAATACAACATTCGGTATAAGAGATGGTGAAATACACATCTCTTTTTTAATGCAAATTTATATCTTTTTGAT
Organism: Winogradskyella epiphytica; assembly: GCF_003217215.1. Classification (GTDB taxonomy): domain Bacteria; phylum Bacteroidota; class Bacteroidia; order Flavobacteriales; family Flavobacteriaceae; genus Winogradskyella; species Winogradskyella epiphytica. Next base: position 104,419 of record NZ_QJTD01000006.1, on the reverse strand, counting down.
AATCACCGTTTTACTGATTATCAAACCGATTGTAAATGCGTTATTCTTATCAGAACTTGGAGCAGAACACCTGCCTTTTGGTTATTTATTAGTCGCTCTTATTGCCGTTATCACCACATACTTTTACAATCAATGGGTAAAACGATTTTCATTTCTTAGAGTTACAACCACCTCACTTACTTTTTTCAGCTTAAGTTTTATCACTTTAGCTATAATCATCTTAAGAACCGCCAATTTAAATGATTGGCTCCTCTACCTCTATTATATTGGAGTTTCGTTATTTGCAGTGATTACTACATCACAGTTTTGGATTTTAGCCAATCTTGTGTTTAATACTCGTGAGGCCAAACGATTATTTGGTTTTATAGGTGCTGGTGCCATAGCTGGTGGCGTATTTGGAGGCTATTTAACAAGTATCATTGTCTCTAAATTTGGTAATGCTACGGCCATTATTGTAGCCGCTGCATTGCTTATGGTATGTATTCCAATATTGAGAAAGATTTGGAGTCTTAGAATTAAAAAACTCAACACTTATGTTAGGGCTCAGCGTAAAGATGCCGATAGCGACTCCCATGAACCTGCCATAAGAATCATATCAAAATCACGACATCTTACATATCTAGCTTTGATTACTGGATTAGGTGTAATTGTCGCAAAACTAGTCGATTTTCAATTCAGTGATTTTGCTAATAAAGCCATTCCTGATCCTGATGAATTAGCATCTTTCTTCGGATTTTGGTTTTCATCGTTTAACGTTATTGCCCTAGCTCTTCAATTGTTTTTAACTAACAGAGTGCTTAGTAAACTCGGCGTTTCAAGTACCTTATTAATCTTACCCTTGGGATTAGCCTTAGGAAGCTTACTATTCCTAACATTCCCAGAACTTTGGGTTTTAATTATCATTAAAGGTATCGATGGCAGTTTTAAACAATCCTTAAATAAAGCGGCCGTAGAATTATCTATAATGCCAATTCCTTTTCAGATAAAAAACCAAGCAAAGTCCTTTATAGACGTAGCGGTAGATAGTATAGCTACAGGATTAGCTGGCTTAATGCTGCTCCTCTTTGTAAAACGTTTAGACCTTCCATCCACTTATATTACAATTATAGTATTGCTGCTTACCTTCATCTGGATTATTCTCATATATAAATTACGTGAAGCTTACTTCAATTCTTTTAGACAAAATATTCAAAGAAATCTGAATGTAAATGGTATTCAAACGGATAAAATGAGAAAAGAGAGGACTTTAGAGCTTACAAGAAAAGTGCTACAATCAGATAATGAAAAAGACATTTTATCCGTTCTAGATCGCTTCAGTCTTTATAAAATAAAATCCTTACGTCCTGAAATTATTAGACTTTTAGATTTCCCTTCAAACAAAGTAAAATCTGAAGTCATTAAACAACTCTATATTCATGATAAAGGTGCGGCTATTGATAAAATAAGACCCTATATTAATTCTAGCGACGATCAATTAGTACATGTCGCTTTAAGTTATGTTTTAGAACATTCTAATGTTTCACAAAACGATTTCTTTACGGAATATTTAGACCATAAAGATCCTTTTATCTCAAGTGCTGCACTATTATGTCTATCGGAAGAGATTCGTGATAACGAAAGTTTAGGACGTCGTTTTCAACTTAAAGACAGAATTGAACGAAGACTGAAAGAACTATCAAACGAAAATAGCGAAGAAAGAAAAGCAGACATTGCGAAGTTATTATTAACTATTGGAAACTCTAATTACGAAACCTATTATACATACATTGACAAACACCTTCAAAACACAAATCCATATATTGTAAAGCACGCCATTAAAGCTGCTGGTATTACCTCACACGAAAGGTACAGCAAAGTGCTAATCGATTTCTTAGCTCAGAAAAAATTTAGAAAAGCAGCCATTAAAGCACTAAAAAACTACAGTACTAGCCTCACCAAAACGATAATTGAATTAGAAGAGAGTGACGAATTAAATAATGCAGCTAAACGCTATTTACCTTTGTTGATTCGATCGTTTAATAATCAAAGATCCGTTAAAGTATTGATGGGATTCCTTAAAAGTAAAGATGTTAATACACGATTTGAAGCGACTAAAGCATTGATCAAATTGAAAACAAATAATGACACCTTATACTTTAGTAAAAGACGATTAAAGAAGGAAATTGTTCGAGAATGCAGATACGGAAAAGAATCTCTAGACGCCTTAGCTTCTATGCGAGCCATTGTAAATTCTGAAATAGATAAAGGCTTTCCAGAAAATCAAAAAAATGATATTCTAAGCGCTAGAAATAGTATTATCGCTGTATTGGATGAACAACTACACACCAGTTTGAAGTCTATCTTTAAATTATTAAGTCTGCTCTATGACGAAACTGATATTAAAGTGAGCTATTCCGGACTCATTAGTGATGTTAAAGAAGCTCAAGTCAATGCGTTGGAGTTCTTAGACAATCTTTTACAGAGCCAAATTAAAACTCAGATTTTACCTATTATAGAATATTATAGCGTCGACGAAGACAAACCTCTAACTAAAACCTCTTTAGAGCTCACTATATTAAGTGAACAGGTATTATTGCGAAACTTACTTAAAAGGCGTAGTAAACGTATGAAATTAGAAGTGCTTCAACTTATAAGAGCACTTAACGACAGCTCCTATATAGCTTTAGTAAAATCGCAAATCATTCACAAAAATAAAGACGTAAGCACCTATGCTTTAGAGACTTTACGCTTGCTCAATGTAAAGCGATAATTTAACCATCATTACCAGTGTCCTCATCATCTTTATAAGGCACTTCTTTCACTTCAGGCTTTGAATTGTCTTGAGTAATTAAGTCGTCTATTTTACTCGCTAAATACATATGCGCTCCTGCCGAATTTCGGTTGAGTACATTAGTCATAAGACAAACAATATACTTTACACCATCATCGTGTTCAACCGTTATTACAGAATTCATATAATTAAATACATTCCCAGCGTAAGCACTACAATTAGGATTCTTTACTCGATCGCATTTATAATAACTTCCCGATTTGAAATAAACAGCGGCACTGTCTAAGCGTGGCGACTTAGCATATCTAATTCTTCTATCGGTAAGATACATCAGACGTTTCATTTCTAAACTAGAATTTTCGTCTACTGCTGTTCCTTGTTCTATACGCACCAAATACTTCATAAGTCCTTTTGGTGTTCCTATGCTTCCACCTTTACGTCCTACATACTTTTCCGGTCCTCTAGTAAACATACCACCTAGCCTCCATTCGTCTTCAGTGATGCCCAGCTCCCTTAATGGATCATTTACCACACTATGCGCCAAATTAGTTAAAGAGTCCTTTGGAGTTTCTTTAAAATAGGTTTCAGCTTGTTTTTCAGTGATGTTTACATATTCAGGCCCAAATGCAGCCATTAAAATCGCTTCTCTAAACATGACGCTTGCGGCTCCGTTATTACTCACAGAAACCATATGATCTAACCATTCGTAAAGTGAAAATTCATCACTAGCTACAACTTGACGCTTCACCAACTTATCCTTTTCAATATCGTAAATAGGCACTGTATGATGATCTCCCGTTCCCCAATATCTGGAAGGCACTCTAATATCTTTAAGATACATCACACGATCTTCCCAAGAATCTGGACAAATCTTTGCCATTTGATAAAACACCGCATTAAGCACAGCTAACTTTCCAACACTTCCTGGCTGGTAACCTACATTTTCTCTATACTCAGCATATTTTAAATCATCAGGATTAGACATATCTAAAACAGCTGCAGAATAAGCGCCGTTAGGAAAAAGACTTTTAATACGTTTAGCAAAGTCATTATCCTCCACTAATATTTGATCCATACTATCTTTAACCGAAGTTAGATTGAGCTTAATGTCTTCTAACTTTTTATAAGCTCCAAATGGAATTCTTTTATAAAGCACACTGTCTTCCACAAATTTTTGAATTTGATACAATCGCTTAATACCTGTACGCTTAAAACCATCTATGGGATACATGGTGGTGAATCCAAACGAAATTGAAATGGCGACAACAGCCAATATGATGTATACTTTTCTCATTATAATTTTGTTTTACGATTAACAGCTTGCTTTAAATCAATCTGTGGTGCTATAGAGGCTAAATACTCAGAACTCTTAGCACTTTTATTTTCAACAAAAGGACGGATTTGAAATAACCATAACTTATTATCCTGAAATCCAAACTCCACATCATAAGCCTGCGATTTTGAAGTCGACTCAGGATCCATTTTATCCCTTACCTTCTTTGCCATGGCTTTAGTATCTTCAATATTCTGAGCATTAAGAATTGGAGAGTCAAATCCAGTTTCATACTTTTTAGTTCCACCAGTTTTAGGTAAACGAATATAATCAGGTTGACGTGCAGGCGTTAATAACTGTGTGTAGGTTTTAGTGATTAATCGTGTTTCTGCCGATTGACCATCTACGGCTCCACCTGCGCCACGACTAAAAGCTACGGTTAAATCGTCATCATTTCCTGAATTAATACCTTTTGTAATCATAACTCCAGAATAGTCCACATCTACACTTGGAATAATTAAAATTGAAGGGAATACATTTTCCGGATTCGATAAATATTTCTGTCTCCACTTAAAGCTTCGTTCTGTATATGCTGAAGCCCAAACACGCTTTATTCCATTCAATATTTCGTCTTCTTTTAAAATGTTGAAAAGTGTAAGATTCAATCCAGCCCCTGTAAATTCCTTTAAGTCTTCCATATTCGTATCACTTCTTAAAAACACAGGCTCGTTTCCAAGTGAATTTCCAAAAGTGGACTTGAATTGTTTTTTTAAGTCTGAAACAAATTCGGCCTGTAAAGGAATATTAATTATAGCTTTATGTAAGTGATCTAAGGCGGCTAATTGAAAGGCTTCAACTTCAGACTCACTTGAACCATCCGCTTGCATTTGCTTCGCTTTGTTAAAAGTGTCGTTGAGATAGGTCCAATACGACTTAGATTGATTTGGCATTGGCTGATCCATATGTGCTCTAAATATTCCAAAAGGAATGATTAAACCTTCCACCACATTCTCTGGAAACATTTTTTTAAGTTCTCCTAAATTCGCCGCTTTTGGACCACAGAACTTACCAGAATCATTAGCATCTACATCACGCATATTAATCACATTCGTTTTATCTAATTGAATCTGATCTACAGGAACTTCAACGATGTTCTTACTGCGTTCTTGTTTACTGAACAACTCCTTTTCTAAGGTCGACATATCATCAGAGGTTTTTACTACTAAATTTCCTTTATTAGAAACCGCATAAAATACCTTCTTTCCATGGTAAGACTTTAAGTCTTTTAGGTTATCATAAGACAAAGCCGCATTCGGGATGCCTAAGTTTCTAGCTAATAATTGTACGTGTGATACTAAATTACCTTCAGAAACAGTCATAATTCCTGCAACTGGTTTTAAATCGGCAGGCGGTCTTTCAAATACATAAATTTTCTTCGAATCGACTTCAATCTCATCCGGGTTGCCATCAACCACCACTAATTCTCCAAAAGCATAACCTGGGTTTAAACCTCTAAAGCTAGAGGCGTTCTTCAAGTTAAGAACAGCATTATTTAAATTCGTGATATCAGCGAAAAAACTTCCTAATCGACTTACGGCTTCACCTAAACTCAAAGCCACGCTACTTCTCACTCTATCGTCAATAAACCCATAAGCCAAAGGCTCAAAGGCAGTATAAGTATTTACCACATCGATATAGTTAGCTTTTGCCATGGCTGCACTCCACTCTACGACACTGCGTGAAATTGTTAGAAATTCAGATAATTTTTCAACATTTAAATCCTCCGACGTGTAAATGTCTACTAATTGAGTTTCTATAGCATTGTATTCCCAATCTTCAATTAATCCTGTGCCGTTGGCTGCACAAACCAAAGTCATAATTTTATATAAATTCCCTTGAAGATTTTCGGGTTGCCATTCTTGTGCTTTTGTCAATAAATAATGCTCTAAGTCGTTCGATATATCTAAAACTTCCAACCTGTTTTTTGAAGAGGAATACGAGGTAAGTCCAGATCGAATAGCATGTAACGCTTCCGTAATATTAGGAATGATAACTGTAGGTCTCGTGTCTTTATTTGACGTGATGAAATCTAATAAATGTTCCGTAACAGCATTAGATTTTGGAAGCTTATTGATTCGCTCTTCAAATTTCGAAATATCTAAAGGCGCATAATTGGCCTTCATCGTCTGAATTAACTCGTCAAAATCCTTTTGAAGTTCCTCTGATAATTTATATTTATGATGGCTATAAAATTGTTCAACTTTAGAAACATCTGAAGCTTCCGGCTGACCGTGAATTTTAATTCTTAAATCCATAAAGGCCGTATAATCTTCTGAAATCACCTTCGATTGGCTTCTCATTAATTGTGCAATATTTGTATCACCGTTATGTGGAATATCCTTTAATGCCTGCTTAATTAAATAGTAGTTGCTGTGAATAAATTCGTCATTCTTTAACACAGTTTCAAAAAATGTTCTTCCCCAAGCTTCTTCGTCTTCAGACTGAAGCGCTCCTCTGTAAAATTGCCCCTTTCTTAAAATCCAACCGTCATCGACACTCGCTAAGTATTTATTGAGTTGGTATTGCTTTAGTCTATTATAATTATCGTCTTTATTCAGAAAAGCCTTAATATCGTTTGAAGCTAATATTTCAGCAAAATACAATTGATTCGTCTTTCTTAAATTTAAAGCTGAAGTTTTAAATGTTGCATGTTGAATGCCGCCTCCAATATTATCAGGACATGGATCTTTTGGCTCTCTTACACTGCCATCCTTACAAAACCACTTGATACGATGGTAAGGTCCTCTGATGTCTTCTTTATAAGATTCAATCAATGAAGAAATTTGAGAATTAGATAACTTTTGGGCAGATAAACTTTGAAATAAAAATAAGCTAAAAATTAAGCAAATAAAGGTTTTCATTTTGAAATGAGGTTTAGTAAAAACAAATGTATCTTTTTTAAGTTTTTTAAAATCAATTTGATACGTAATTTAATCTATTGCGTTAACATTTAAATCATTCGAAGACAAAAATGCCATGTTCAATAGTTAAAAATGAGAAATTTATTAAAATTGAAGTTTTTTAAACTTCTATATTTTCGCTTGATAGGTGTATAAATCGTAGTAACGTCCTTTTAGATTTAACAATTCATCATGAGTCCCTCGTTCTGCAATACGACCTGATTCTATAACTAAAATTTGATCGGCTCTTTTAATGGTACTTAATCGGTGAGCAATAACAATGGTTGTTCTATCATTGGTAAGTTCCGATAAACTCTTTTGAATCATGCCTTCACTCTCTGTATCTAAATTGGAGGTCGCTTCGTCTAAAATGATGATTCTTGGATCGGCTAAAATTGCTCTTGCAATAGCGATTCTTTGACGTTGTCCTCCTGAAAGTTTTACACCTCGTTCGCCAATTAAAGTTTCTAAACCATCTTCAAAACGATCTGTAAACTCATTCACATAAGCGGCTTTTACAGCATGTTGAAGTTGTTCTTCAGTCGCATGAGGTCGCGGAAACATAATGTTTTCTCTTATGCTGCCTTCAAACAGAAACTCATCTTGTAAAACCACACCAAGATTTTGCCTGAAACTACTCAACTTCACCTTAGATAAATCATGACCATCAATGGTAATTTGTCCGGATTGCGGATTTAAAAATGTAGCAGATAAGCCCGCAATGGTCGACTTCCCAGAACCTGAACTTCCAACCAAGGCCGTTACTGAACCTGATGGTGCTTCAAAATCTATATGGTGAAGAATAGGTTTCCCTTCTTCATATTCAAATGACACATCCTTGAATTTAATATCGCCCTTTACCTTTTCTAATTCTATTGTTCGATCTTCTTGTTCATCTTCAGCGGCAATATTCATTAATTCTTCTGTACGATCTAATCCTGCTAAAGCTTCGGTTAACTGACTACCAATATTGCTCATCTGAACAATTGGCGCAATCATAAAACCTAAAATCAGTGTAAAGAATAAAAATTCACCTGTGGTCATACTGCCATCAATCATATAATACCCACCAATTCCCATAATACCTGTAGTGGCTACACCAATTAAGAAGGTTGAAGAACTGGTCATTAAAGCCGTTGCTGTTAAGCTCTTTTTTACATTTTGAAACAAGCGCTCAACACCTACTTCGAAGGTTTTATTTTCTTGATCTTCGGCATTAAAAGCTTTAATCACACGAACGCCTGCCAGTGTTTCTGTTAAACGCCCTGTAACCTCAGCATTAATTTTTCCTCGGTTTCTAAAAACAGGTCGAATATATTTAAATGCTTTTAAAGCAACTATTCCGAATAATGATAAGGGCACAAATACGAATAAAGTCATCCATGCATTTAGCTTTATTAAAATAATCAAAGAGACAATGGCAGTAAAAGAGCCACCTACAAGCTGCACCAAACCTGTTCCTATTAAATTACGAACACCTTCTACATCAGTCATAATACGAGAAACAAGTGCTCCTGATTTGGTGCTATCAAAAAAGCTTATCGGTAAGGACAAAACTTTCTTCTGTACTTGAGCTCTTAACTCTGAGATGAGATACTGGGCTTGTACACTTAAAATTCGTGTCAATAAAAACGAGGTGACAGACTGAACCAATATCGCCGTGAGGACAATTCCTATAAGCATATAAAGGCCATCAACATCTTTATTTGGGACTACATCATCTAAAAGCACCTTTGATTGCCATGGTAGAATTAATCCAGACAGACTGCGAATTACAATAAGAATTAAACCAATAAAGACTAACTTTCGTCGTGGCCAAATAATGGTTTTAAAAGCACTCGCCATAGTCACTTTTGGTTTTCTTTTTTTGGAATCTTTAGGACGGTCTTTTAAATGCTGCATGTCGTTTTGTTTTCTACAAATATACGTCCTAAGTGCTTGGAATATCGTATTAATAAATGATTAGCTTTTTAGTTGCTTCGTACAAATTTAATTAAGAAGATTCTCATTATTTAGCGCGTATCCTCTTCCTCTTTCTTTAATAATTAAACTATTTTTGCGCCATGCAAAATCAAAAACGTTCTCAATTAGAATTTGTAACCTTAATGGCAGCCTTAATGTCTATTGTGGCACTTTCCATTGATGCAGTTTTGCCTGCTTTACCGGAAATCGGTGACTATCTCAACAGCTTAGGTGACACCGAGAACCAAAAACTTATAACAGCAATTTTCTTAGGTTTAGGTTTTGGACAATTGGTATTTGGCCCCTTATCAGATAGTTTTGGGCGAAAGCCAATGGTCTATTTCGGATTTGGAGTTTTTGTACTGGCATCTATTATCTGTATCACGACAAAAAACTTTGAAGTCATGCTTTTCGGTCGTGTTTTACAAGGCGTTGGTCTTTCTTCCCCACGAACTATGAGTGTAGCTATAGTAAGAGACTCCTTTAGCGGAGACCATATGGCAAAAGTACTTTCAATTGTAACCATGACCTTTATTTTAGTACCTGTTATTGCCCCTATGTTAGGTCAGTTTTTGCTCATCCATTTCGGCTGGAAGTCCATTTTCACCGTTAACTTAGCCTTTGGCCTTTTAATAATTATATGGTTTTGGAGGCGACAACCGGAAACACTTAAGGACGATCATCAAAAGTCGTTTAGACTTTCGTTATTCCTTTCTGGAGCAGTGACATTTTTCAGATTAAAATCTTCTGTGATTTACACCTTATTGTCCGGTTTAGCAACGGGTTCTTTTATGGTGTATTTAAGTACCTCACAGCAAATATTCCAAGTGCAATACGACCTAGGCGAGTACTTCCCATATATTTTTGCGAGTTTAGCCGTAACCATTGGTTTGGCTACCTTTTTAAACAGTGCAATTGTGATGCGCTTTGGAATGTGGAATTTGGTGAATATCGCCTTATTATCATTTGTAACTATCTCCTTAATCTATGTCGTACTATTTTGGTCAGGCGTAAACCCTCCTATTGAAGTATTGATGGCATTTCTAATGCTGCAATTTACTAGTATAGCTTTCTTATTTGGAAACTACAGAGCTTTGGCTATGCAGCCTATGGGTCATATTGCAGGTATTGGGTCTGCCTTAAACGGATTTATTTCAACAGTAATGGCCGTACCAATTGCTAACTATATAGGAAGTTTTGTAACAACATCTGTTTTACCACTATTTATAGGTTTTCTTATTACAGGTGTGATTGCCTTGATCTTATTCTATAGTGTAAAAAAACCAATTCGAATTAAGGCTTAAAAACCATACCTAATCGTTTATAATAAGAAAAGAGAATGTTCATTCTAAGGCCATAGTGACTCCGAAGTGACTCCGTATTGACTCCGTACTGACTCCGAATACATTGAATTGATAAAACTTAGATATAAAACATCAAAAACTCATCTTATTTCTAAAGATCAAGATGGTTAATTGAAATAATGAAGAAACCAGAATGATACCTAATAGACGTACAGAAAGGTTAGAAAATCTCCAAACTCCCTTTCCCTTCTCTAACCACAATAGGCTCGTCTTCAGATAAATCGATAACAGTTGAAGCTTCATTATCACCATAACCTCCATCAATAACTAAATCTACAAGATTATCCCACTTCTCAAGAATTAATTCGGGATCAGTGGTATACTCTAAAACATCATCCTCATCTCTTATAGAGGTAGAAACAATTGGATTTCCTAAGCCAGCGACTAAAGCTAAGGCAATAGAATTATCTGGAACTCTAATACCTACAGTTTTACGTTTTTTGAAGGGGTTAGGCAAGTTTTTAGAACCCGGTAAAATAAAGGTATACGGACCAGGTAAGGCACGTTTTAAAATTTTAAAGGTAGTGGTATCAATTTGCTTTACATAGTCACTAAGATTGCTTAAATCCTCACAAACAAATGAAAAGTTAGACTTTTCAAGCTTAACGCCTTTAATTTGTGCAATACGCTCTAATGCTTTAATATTCGTAATATCACAGCCCAAACCATAAACAGTATCTGTTGGATAGATTATTAATCCACCATTTTTTAATACCTTCACTACTTTCTGAATCGCTTTTGGATTCGGGTTTTCCGGATATATCTTTAAAAATTCAGCCATAATAAATACCTTTCAAATACGTTTATACAAAGTAACTATAATTTTCAATATGAACCATCTAAAATCAATTTTCCTCTTTTTTCTTTCAATTTCAGTAGTCGTTTCTTGTTCATCGGATGATTCTGGTGACAATGGCCCTATGGTTCTAAACCCTCTAGAAGCGCATGAACAATTGAACATTTCTTATGGTGAAGATAACGATCAGGTTTTCGACTTATACCTACCAGCCAATCGAACTGTTGCAACTAAAACAGTGCTATTAGTACATGGTGGCGGATGGACTACTGGAGACAAATCCGATATGAACGGCTTTAAAGAATATATAAAGGAAAACATGCCAGATTATGCTGTAGTTAATATCAATTACCGTTTAGCTGATGAAGAAAATCAACCTTACCCTATGCAAATTGATGATATTACGAGCGTTGTAAATCACCTTCAAGAGCAACAAGATTATTATACTATTTCTAACACATTAGGTTTTGTAGGTGTTAGTGCAGGTGCTCATTTATCATTATTATGGAGTTATGCATTTGATGTGAACCATCAAGTAAATATGGTTTGTAGTGTAGTAGGCCCAACAAACTTTACTGATCCTGCCTATTTAGAAAACAACAATCCTTTACTACAAGAGCTTTTAGACACCTTTGGAATTGATACAACAACTGAATTTCTTGAAGAGGTAAGCCCTTATCACAGAGTAAGCGCATCAGCACCTCCAACCATATTATTTTATGGAGGTCAAGATCCGTTAATTCCAACAACTCAGGGTACCATGATGCGTGATAAATTAGCAGAGCTAAATATAACTCACGAATTCACCCTGTACCCTAATGAAGGTCATGGATGGCTTGGACTCAACTTACTAGATACGACTATTAAGCTACAAGCCTTTATAGAAACACATTTGTAAACTTACTTAGTTCTTAAAATTTCAAGTTTTGCAAAACGAAGAAGTAGTTTCTTAGTAGCACCATTTTGAAATTTGATTTCAGCTTTAATATCACCACCAGAACCTTCAATTTTCATTACTTCTCCTCTACCAAAACGTTGATGGTTCACAGTATCTCCAACGACTAATTTGGTGTCGAAAGAACTTGGAGCCTTTTCCGTTTTAGAAACAGGTTTTAATTTCTTAGGGGTACTAATTTGAAATTTCTCTGGCTGTTTTTTAGGTTCCTTCTTTTTGATTTTAGCCGTTTTTGGTTTAGCAAATCGCACTCTATTAGGCTCTACATCATCAAATATTGAAGGGTCTAACATCGGATTAAAACGCTCCTTTAAAGGAGTCGTAATATCTACAAACTGCTCGTCTATTTCTTCAATAAATCGGCTTGGCTCTGCATCTATCAATTTACCCCAACGGTAACGAGAAAGCGTATAAGTTAAATAGGCTTGTTTTTCAGCTCTTGTTAGAGCAACGTAAAACAAACGGCGTTCCTCTTCGAGCTCACTACGTGTATTCATACTCATGGCACTTGGGAATAAATCCTCTTCCATACCTACAATAAACACGTGTCCGAACTCCAAACCTTTAGCCAAGTGAATGGTCATTAACGCCACATGATCCGGATCGCCTTTATCGGCATCCATATCTGTTGCTAAGGCAACATCTTCTAAAAATTCAGCTAAAGAATCTCCTGCATCGGCTAACTCCATTTGTCCTTCAACAAAATCTTTAATACCATTCAGTAATTCTTGAACGTTATCCATACGTGTCACCCCTTCAGGAGTTCCATCTTTGTTTAATTCTCTAATTAAACCTGAGGTTTTAGTGACATGTTCAGCTAAATCAAAAGCGTTAGCTGTTTGATTCATCACCTTGTAGCTTTCAATAAGCGTTACGAAGTCTCTAAGTTTATTTTTAGTTCCGTTATTAATGTTTATAGGCACGGAATCGATGTCTTTTATAACATCGTAAATGGTCTTTCCTGTCTGATTTGCGGCAACGATCAACCTATCTATAGTTGTCTGACCGATTCCTCTTCCAGGATAGTTAATCACACGTTTTAAAGCTTCTTCATCAGCTGAATTCAGAATTAAACGCAAATAAGCTGTAACGTCCTTAATTTCTTTTCTTTGGTAGAATGATAAACCTCCATAAATACGATATGGAATATCTCGTTTTCTTAAGGCATCTTCAATAGCCCTCGATTGGGCATTCGTTCTATATAAAACAGCAAAGTCATTATTATTAAGCTGCTGATTCATTTTAGTTTCCCAAATGGTACTTGCTACATACCTACCTTCATCACCATCGGTTAACGCTCTATGAACAATCACTTTTTCACCAACATCATTGGCTGTCCAAACGACTTTATCAAGTTTGGTTTTGTTATGTTCAATAACTGAGTTTGCAGCACCAACAATATTTTTGGTAGAACGATAATTCTGTTCTAAGCGATACATTTTTACATTATCGTAATCCTTTTGGAAATTCAAAATATTATTGATGTTTGCACCACGGAAAGCATAGATACTTTGAGCATCATCACCTACCACACAAATATTCTGAAAACGATCTGCTAAAGCTCTAACAATTAAATATTGTGAATGGTTGGTATCTTGGTACTCATCAACTAAGATATAGCGGAACTTATCTTGATATTGCGCTAGAACATTTGGAAAACGCGTTAATAACTCATTTGTTCGAAGCAATAAATCATCAAAATCCATAGCGCCAGCTTTAAAACAGCGGTCTACATATTCTTTATAAATCTCCCCCATTCTTGGTCGCCTTGCCATAGCATCAGCTTCCATAAGTTCCGGGTTTTTGAAGTAAGCCTTTACCGTAATTAAACTGTTCTTATAAGATGAGATTCGACTATAAACCTGCTTAGTCTTATAAATATCTTTATCGAGTCCCATTTCTTTAATAATGGAACCCATTAATTTTTGAGAATCTTGTGTATCGTAGATTGTGAAATTGCTCGGAAAGCCTAAATGATGCCCTTCAAAACGTAAAATCTTTGCAAATACCGAGTGAAAGGTGCCCATCCACAAGTTTTTTGCCTCACCATCGCCAACAATTTGAGCGATTCTCTCTTTCATTTCTTTCGCGGCCTTATTGGTAAAGGTCAAGGCTAAAATATTAAAAGAGTCCACTCCTTTGCTCATCAAATAAGCAATGCGATATGTAAGAACTCGTGTTTTACCAGAACCGGCACCAGCAATGATGATCATTGGGCCATTTACCTGAATTGTAGGTGCTAATTGTGCTTCGTTAAGCTGACTAAGATACTTTTCCAAACTATAAATTTTTGAAGCTGTGAAATTACGGATAGTCTTTATGTTTACCTCATTGAAATGCGATAAATTATAAACAATGTATTAAGAGTCTTATTAAGTTTAACCTGCTTTTTCTCCATTTCCAGCCATTGCAGATAGAAGTCCATCTTTGATATTGAGCCAGATGAAATTGAAAACAGATTTAGTAGGATCACGTTCAACATTTTCCGACTGACCATAACGGTAACTTCTTTGGTCGTCCTCACTATCTTTCGAAACAAATAGATTGACTAAAGTTGATAAGAATTTATTTTTTTCTTTGCCTTCTTTCTTTAGAATGGAGATTTCAAAATCTTCATATTTTACCTTTAAATCGATACGAGACCTGTTTGGGGCTCCACTAATCGTGAAATATGTTTGGTTGAGCTCCCCATTTAAATCAACATTAAGATTAGGCTGGGTAAATTGATCCATTACGGTAGCATTCAATAACCCTATGTCCGCTTTAAAGGTAAACTGATCGGTTGAATCTGCCACTTTAAAATTCCAATGCACTTCCAATGGTGAGTTTTTCATGAAAGTAGAATTGACCTTAATTGAGGTTTCCTCCTCTCCGAAGGTGTTTCCTAGATTGGTAATCGTCGCATTCATATTTGTAAAGTCTAGACGCCCTGCTTGATTTTCTGCATTCACTTTTTCTAAATATGAAATACTTCCATCTGTTATTTCAATGGATTTGAGACCTAAGTTAAGATCTAATTCCCTTAGCATTTTTCCGTAAAGTGCTTTTTTTGTTAAATCATCGGCTACTAACTTATCCCTATAAATTTCTGATGTTGGAGAGATTAGTTGAACCTTATTTGAAGTCAGATAAAATTTCTTATTTGAATCGAAACCATAATCTAAATCCCGTAGCTTTATTTCTTCAACTTTTAAATCGAAATGATCTCGCTCCTTAGGTAAAAGTGCTGAATATTCAGATCTACTATACTTAGTTTTATACTGAAAGTCTTCGACCTTAAGCTCAGAATTCGTTAAATAAATCGTATTTGCATAGATATCATCATAGGTATTGCTTGCCCATTTTACATTTCTAGCCTGTACGTTTAGGTCATCGTATCGAATTTTCTTGTTTGACTTTGATGACTTAGAATTAATTTTAAGATCTGATATACCAACATTCAACTTAGGTATGCTTAATAGCAATGAATCCGTATCATAATCTGATATTAGAATATCGGCATCCTTGATGGAAAGTTTTTCTATATCGATAATACGTTTGATCTTGTCTAGGAAACCCGATTGATAATCGTCTTTTTTAACATGAGGATTATGCAAATATTTGAGAATAGGCTTAATGATATTAAATTCCTCAATAGAGATTTTATCATTAACAAGCAAATTCCAATAACTAATATCATCTATTTCAATCGCTTTTAAGGTCGCTTCAAGGATGTTTTTTCCTGTCGTTTGTCCTGTAATCTTTATAACAGGGTCTTTCAATGTCATCTTAGCAGTCCACACCGAAACCTCTACTTCTGAATAGTCAACAGAAACAGATGAAGGCAAATTTTCAATAGCTGTGGTTACTTTTCCTTCTATAACTCGATTCGCTATATACGTTGATATAATAAGTACCAGTATTATTATTGCAATCGCAATACCAATTTTCTTATAGTTTTGCTTCATAATTTAATTGCTAATATTTCAGTTAAGGGCGAACAAAATATTTTTAGACTCTTTAAAATAGATTAACTTTGCGGCTTCCAAATGCCAAATTACTCTTACTAAGATAAGTAACTTGGCGGTAATCATTATAATATTAACTCATAAACGTCATCTCCATGGATATTGATCAAATAATTCAACTACTCTTTAACTTAGCTCCTACGTTAGTTGTTGGTGTAATTGCCTATTACTTTTTCAAGCAGCATATAGTGAATGAAAATAACAGAAGACGTTTTATGATTCAACAAGATTTACAGAAAAACGCCTTTCCTTTACGATTACAAGCCTATGAGCGTATGACTCTTTTTTTGGAACGTATTTCCCCTTCAAAACTTCTCACAAGAGTCAACCCAATATCTTCAAGCAAAGAAGACTACGAAGCGTTACTTATAGCAAATATTGAACAAGAGTTTGAGCACAATCTAGCACAACAAATCTATGTTAGCGATCAATGTTGGTCTATAACTCAGGCTGCAAAAAATGCAACCATTCAAATGATCCGTAAAGCGACATCTCAAGAAGATACAGATACAGCAAACAAGCTTCGCGAAGTGGTTTTAAAGGAGTTAATGAATAAACCAGCACCTAGCAATGCTGCTTTAGCTTTTATAAAACAAGAAGTTAGTGAGATGTGGTAAAGACTAAAATATAGTTTTGCACTCTACACGTCTCTACTTTTAGCATATTCGAAACCCTCTTTCCACCATTTGGTCATTAAACGCTTGGAGAAAATCAAAGAATTCTCAGTGAGACTTGTCGGCGTATAATACAGGTTTAACTTGACATTTCTATTCTTAGCCGCCAGTTTACCTATGACAATATCATTGCGTTCAACTTGATTAAGCAAATGCCCAAATAAACTAATCATTAACGAGAAAGGGTTCTTACCTAACACCTTCTGCTTTCCCAGAGTTTCAGCCTCTAATATAATAGCATCGACCTCAGTGGCTCCACGACGAATAGCCTCTCGGATTGGAATCACACTTCCTAAACCACCATCAGCATATTCATAACCATCAACTTTAGCTAATGACATGAAAGGGATGTAATTACAAGAAATCCATATCCAATTACAAAATTCATCATAAGAACACTCTTGTATCGACTTATATTCCACACGATTCATAGACAAATTAGAAACGGTAACCACAACATCATGCTTTTCTCTCTTAATCTGCTCGTATTCCTCACGAGTTACATTTTTCCTGATATTTCTACGCAGCGCTTTACTTTCACCAAAGGTTCGTTTTCGCCTTATAAATTGCCAAAGCGAATTAACAAAATCAATAGACACATATTCCCTATCTCCTTTTTTACGTTGCACAAATGGACTAACACTAAAAATATCATGTTGCTGTACATTAGTAAAGATATTATGGAGTTTATCTATTTTATTCACAGCTAAATGTGGAACCAAAAGACTTCCGGTAGAAGTCCCCAGAAACATATCGTATTCACGTTTTTTATTTTCAATCAGATATTGAGCCACACCACCTGCAAAAGCTCCTTTACTACCACCTCCTGATATCACTAGTGCTCTCATCTTCTTATACTCTTTTTTCTTATGTCACTGAATATCGTATTCCGTGTTTCTATCATTCTTTATTTGATTTACTAATTATTCTTGACTCTCAATAGGACTGAGCTCTTGATTTTTATACTTCGCATAATCATAGCCTCTTTCCCACCATTTGGTCATCTTAGTTTTATCGAAAATCAAGGAATTCGTGGTTAACACGGTTGGCGTATAATAAAAATTAATAATCGCATCTTGATTTGACGCTACGAATTTCCCAATTCTTATATTCTGACTTTCAATTCGATCTAACATAAACGAAAACATATTGGTCAATAATGAAAATGCATTAAGGGATGGCATTCTGTTCAACTGTGTGACTTCTGTTTGCAGAATTATAGCATCCACCGTAGTTGCTCCTCTTTTTATAGCTTCCTCAATAGGAACCATAGCTCCTAAGCCACCATCAGCATATTCACAACCATTTTTATAAGCCAATGACATAAAGGGCGTATAGTTGCATGAGATCCAAATCCACTCACAAAACTCGTCATAATCAAAATCTTTGATTGATTTATATTCCACTTGATTTAGCGACAAGTTAGATACCGTCACAACGACATCCGCATGACATCCTTTAAGCATTACAAACTCTTCCTTAGTCAAGGTTCTTTTAATAAGTTTCTTTAAGTTTAAACTTGTTCCAAAAGTTTTATGCCCTTTAAATATATTTTGAAGTACCGTATAATGGTTAATCCCAATAGTTTCAACTCCTTTTTTTCTTTTGATAACAAAAGGACAACTATCGAATATAGACTTCTGATTGACATTGGTATATATTTCTTTTATTTTATCTATACGATTCAAACCCAAATGAGACACCATTAAACTCCCAGTGGATGTACCTAAAAATATATCGTATTTATAATGCTCCTCCTGAATCAGAAACTGAGCCACTCCTCCTGCAAAAGCACCTTTGCTCCCTCCTCCAGATATCACCAACGCTCTCATTCTTCTTTATTTTGATCTAATCGTTCCGAAAACTGTCTTGCAAATTTCACCATTCTCCAATTATGATGTGATTTAGCGGTCTCCAAATTAGTTTCACATTCTGCAGCACAGGCTTTTATTAAATTTAAATACTGAAAGGCTTTGATTCTTAAGTCAGCATTCCACTTTTCAGCTGTATAACTTAATAACTCATCATACATCGCTTGTTTTTTATCCACTTGAAATTCCAAAGTATTAAGATGTAAAACCAACCATAACAACCTCACATTTTTATCACTAAAACCAATGACATCCTGGGTTTTAATTAAATATTTTGAACGTTCTTGAGGGAAATTAACCCACAGATTATATAAAGCGTTTTCTATGGTAATATAGGACTTATCATTTAATAAAGATTCATAATCAGATTTTAACTCCTTAGGAATGTCGCTGACATATTGAGAAATAGCTTGCCTTACTTTCAACCCATTCTTGAAAGTATTAGCATTAACCAAATAAGGCACCTGAGCAATAATCTTCGCCTTGGCATCATCAGACACGTCATACTTTAAATATTCCGCACATTTTGAAGTTTTCGCCTCACAGTCAACCATAATGTATTCCTGAATATACATTGACTGTTCCTTTAATAATCCAATTGCGTCATCAAAAGGAAACTCTTTTTGAACAATCCATATATCAACAAATCCCGATAAATCTTGCTCTGCTAGCACTTCAACCTCTGAAATAAAGTCGGATGTTTGTACAATCGAAAACTGATGATTTTCAAGATAATTCTGAATAGCTTTTCTAAAAACCAAATCACCGACCTTACTCCGCAAGGCATGCAATACCCATGCGCCTCGCTGATAAAACGTTAAACTGCTAGATTTAGGATTTAATAATGAAGTTCCTTCGCCAGCTACATCTTGCCTTCCTAATTCTTGGGCCGATTGGTATAATTTAAAATAGAAATAATCGTCCCCAAACACCTTACGCTCTGCCAACAGTGCATAATACGTCGCAAAGCCCTCCTGCAGCCAATGATGATCACTTGACTTGGCTGTCACTAAATCTCCAAACCATTGATGCGCTAATTCGTGAGCGTTAACATTTACATAGTTCTTATCATTAAACCCTACCGAATCCACTACAAACGCATCTGAAAAAATAGTAAGACTTGTATTTTCCATTCCTGCATATAAAAAATCATGAACAGGCACTTGTTTGTATACGCCCCAAGGATAAGGAAATCCAATTTCTTCTTCCAAATAATCAAACATTTCCTTCGAGTACTTATAAGTTGATTCAATTTTTAATGAGTCTTCAGGATAATAGTAAAACTCTAAAGGAGTCCCACTATTAGATGTTTCCGTTCTTTTATCGTAATCACCAATTGCTAAAGCTACCAAATAACTTGACATCGGTTGCTTCATATCAAATTGCCAGACCTTCAAACTATCCACTTTTTGAATATTTTCAAGTTGCCCATTAGCCAAAACTTTATAATCTTCATCATAAGTTATGGTCAAATCGAACTCTATTTTATCGTTCGTATCATCTAAACTTGGCAGCCAATGACTTGTATACTTCCCTTGTCCTTGAGTCCAGATCTGAGGAGATCCATTTTTTTCAACAAAATAAAGAGCTTGCTTTGGACCAACCTGATAACTGAAGTTAACAATGTACGACACTCCAGATTTAAAATCAGACACCATCCACAATTTCTTTCCATCATTATAAAACTGAACACCATCATTTGTATTCAACGAATAATCAAACTTCATATTTACAGCGTCTAAAAAAACAGAATCGACATCTTTTAGTATTTTAAATTGAAGCTCAACATCGCCCGAAACCATTGTAGAATCAACATCAAACGACAAAGAGGCATGCAGCCGTTTAAAATCAACGAATTCCATCTGCTGCGCCGCACAAACATTGACAAACAATAACACGAAAATAACAATCAGGTTTCTCATAACATCCAATATACAAGAATAT
Organism: Winogradskyella epiphytica; assembly: GCF_003217215.1. GTDB lineage: Bacteria > Bacteroidota > Bacteroidia > Flavobacteriales > Flavobacteriaceae > Winogradskyella > Winogradskyella epiphytica. The sequence goes on along the minus strand of NZ_QJTD01000006.1, from coordinate 83,843 downwards.
GACCAAAATACGATAAATTGTTATTCCCTCGAAGGACCTGACTTAAAACACCAAGCATTCTCAGAGAATTTACCATAAGTTAGGAATGGCAAAAAAAAGAGATTCCTTTTTTCAAATGAAATAGGTAAATTCGCAACTATGAGTGCGAACTTACAAACTCCCATTGACTACCTCAAAGGTGTTGGCCCAAACCGAGCAGATTTGTTGCGGTCAGAATTGGGTATTCAGACCTATCAAGACCTTATTAACTTGTTCCCCAATCGCTATATAGATCGAACGAGATACTATAAAATCGACGAACTACAGCAAAATAATGCTGAAGTTCAAGTCATAGGAAGAATTACAGGGTTTAGAGAAGTCGCACAAAAGCGAGGCAAACGCTTGGTTGCCGACTTCAGGGATGACACCGGAGTAATGGAATTGGTGTGGTTTAGAGGACAAAAATGGATTAGAGACAGTCTAAAAACCGGTCAAACTTATGTGATTTTCGGTAAAACCAATTGGTTCAATGGAAAATTTAGTATGCCTCATCCCGACATGGAGTTGCAATCTGAACATGAAAGTAATTTGCGTTCTGCGATGCAAGCAATTTACCCATCCACAGAAAAGCTTTCGAATAAAGGCATTACAAATCGTGTTACGACCAAAATAATGCAACAACTGTTTTTGGAAACCAAAGGACGATTTATAGAAACTTTACCCGATTCTTTATTAGCTGAACTAAAATTACTTTCTAAATCTGAGGCTCTTTTTAATATACATTTTCCAAAAAATCCAGAGCTTTTAGCACGTGCTCAATTCCGATTAAAATTTGAAGAATTATTTTATATTCAACTGCAGCTAATTATTAAAAATCTCATCCATAAATCAAAAATAAAAGGATTTACTTTTGATAAAGTTGGAGACTATTTTAATACTTTTTACAAAGAGCATTTACCATTCGATTTAACCAATGCACAGAAACGTGTTTTAAAAGAAATAAGACAAGACTTAGGCAGCAATGCTCAAATGAATCGACTTTTACAAGGCGATGTAGGCTCAGGCAAAACCATAGTCGCCTTTATGTCAATGCTCATGGGGCTTGACAACGGTTTCCAATGCTGCCTAATGGCACCGACTGCAATTTTGTCAGTCCAACACTACCAGGGATTAAGTGAGCTATGTAAACCATTAGGAATCAGCATATCACTACTAACTGGGTCAACAAAAACTTCAGATAGAAAAATTATACACGAAAATTTAGAAAATGGCGATTTACAGATCTTAATTGGCACTCATGCTCTCCTCGAAGATAAGGTAAAATTTAAGAATTTAGGTCTTGCAATTATAGATGAACAACATCGATTTGGTGTTGCTCAGCGCTCAAAATTATGGCACAAAAATACGCTTCCACCAAATATTTTGGTCATGACTGCTACGCCAATTCCTAGAACTTTAGCCATGTCTGTTTATGGCGACTTGGACATCTCTGTTATCGATGAATTACCTGCAGGTAGAAAACCAATAAAAACAGTTCATCGTTATGATAGTAATCGCCTTAAAGTTTTCAAATTTATACGAGATGAAATTGCTTTAGGCCGACAAGTTTATATCGTGTATCCTTTAATCCAAGAAAGTGAAAAAATGGATTATAAGGATTTAATGGATGGCTACGAAAGCGTGGCTCGAGAATTTCCGATGCCAGATTATCAAATTTCCATTGTTCACGGAAAAATGAAACCAGCGGATAAAGATTTTGAAATGGAACGATTTGTAAAAGGCGAAACTCAAATTATGGTGGCTACCACAGTTATTGAAGTTGGCGTAAACGTTCCCAACGCCTCAGTGATGATTATTGAAAGTGCTGAACGCTTCGGGTTATCACAATTACACCAATTACGAGGACGCGTAGGTCGTGGAGCAGAACAGAGTTACTGTATTTTAATGACAGGCCATAAATTGAGTCAGGATAGCAAAACTCGCCTTGAGACTATGGTAAGAAGCAGTGACGGTTTTGAGATTGCCGAAGTAGATTTAAAACTTCGTGGGCCAGGGGATATTATGGGTACACAACAGAGTGGTGTTTTAAATTTACGTATTGCTGATATTGTAAAAGATAAAGACATTCTTCAACAAGCACGCTATTACGCCAAAAACATACTTAAAGTAGACCCAAGCTTAGCTTTACCCGAAAACAAAGCAATTCTCCACACCTACAGACAAATGAGTAAGTATCGCAATATCTGGAATTATATTAGTTAGTGTTTGGCAGTCTATAAATTAGCCTAATAAAAAAGAGACGCTTTAAAAAACGCCTCTATCTTTTATTTTATATACTAATTTACTTTGTGCCTGACTTAACTATTAAAACTACTAAGCGCCTCTCCTATTAAAGTATCACCCTCAATAATTTCAAAGGTTGTATTAAAAGGCGCCTCATCATCTAAGGCACCAACAAGGGTTTGAGCGACATCTTCTCTACTTATCTCTCCCTGTTTATTTAGTTTTCCCTTCAATTCTATTTTCCCTTTAGCTTCAGCATTAATAAGCGCACCTGGCCTAACAATAGTGTATTTTAGCCCACTATTTCTTAGATGCTCGTCGGCATTTTGCTTGGCTTTCATATAATCTTTTAAGTCCGTTACAGACTCCGGATGATCTGCTCCCATAGAGCTCAACATTACAAATCTCTTGATGTTTGCCGTTTTTAAAACATCCATAAGGCACTTTGCTCCTTCTTGATCAACTTCAACAACATTCTTTCCACCAGATCCAGCCGCAAAAACCACCTTATCTATACCCTTTACAGTATGCCTAAGGTCTTGCGTTAAATCCGCTAGAACCGTTTCCACTCCCTCTTCCTTAAATTGCTTCTGCTGCTCTTCTTTTCTTACCATCGCAACCGGATTAAAGTTTGATGAAGATTTTAATTTATTTACAATATGCCTGCCAGTGGTACCATTAGCACCTGCAACTAATACATTTTCCATAGTTTTCCTTTATTTACTATTGACATAAAGTGCGTAAATTATACCTGGCAACCAACCTATTAATGTTAACAAAAGGCTTATTAAAAATTGAGTTCCTAAACCACTCTTTAGAAATACAGCTAATGGCGGTAAAAGAATACTAATTATGATTGTTACTAATGACATTTATCTTACTTTTTTTTGAGTTCAATACAAATTTAACCCGATTGAACTTCACCTCTTAGTCGGTTTGCAAATTATATTAGCGCAAATTGAATATGAGATGACCAATTACTCATCTAATAAGCTCCCCACGAATGCTTCAAAATCTTCTTTAAACTCTAGATACTTGGTACCTGTCGCAGGCCCATTAAATCCTGTATGAATTTTTCGAACCTTCCCGGTTTTATCAATAAATATAGAGGTTGGATAAGACAAGACTTGATTCAACATCGGCAATTTTTCTTGCGCCTTTACTTTATCAGACGTACCGTACTGCGCTAAAAGAATCGGATACTTAATATCTAATCGCTCTTTTAATCGCGCAATGCTATTGAAAGCCTTTTCCTGAGTTTTCACATATTCAAAAGCTAAACCAATAACCTCGAACCCTTTATCCTTGTTGCTGTCGTAAAATTCAGCGAAGTATTTACTTTCATCCAAACAATTTGGACACCAAGTTCCCATAATTTGAACCACAACAACCTTCTCCTTAAAACGCTCATCACTTAATGACACCATTTTGCCATTCTCATCAGGAAAGGTAAATTCAAGTTGATCATAACCAGCCTTTAAGTACGTAAGCTCATCTGCACTGGGCAATTCAAAGGACGAATTACGCTTAGCTTCAAAAGGTTGTTTATAATGATTTCCTGAATAAAATGAACCTTCCATAGTTGAATCTGAAACTATCGCTGTAAATAAATAAGCGTTAGCGCCATCGAAAGTAGACAGCTTCATTTCATTACCATCCATCACACCTTCTAGATAACGATAATCACCCGTTGTGGTTCTAAAGGTACCTGTGACCTTTTCATTTTCCTGTTTAAATATGCCTTGCGCAATATATTCCTGATCAGGATCACCTTTTCCAAAAGTAGTTTCCCAAGTTCCATTTACGTCTTGTGATGGACTTGAACTGACCTCAAAACGGTTAGACTTACCATATTCAGCAATAAAAGGAACTACTCTATCTAAGCTTTCTTTTACAAAGTGTCCTTTGAGGTTATCACCTTCAAATTTCGCCACTAAATAACCTTCAAATACAGGAGCTTGTATAAATACAGAATCATTTCTATAAGTGATTTCATCAACATCTATAACTTCTTCAGCATTAAAGATTTTCAAACTTGTAGCTGATTCAACTTTAAAAATGAAAGGCAACTTCACATTATCTTTTGTTTCTAAACTTGCGCGGTAGGTTCCGTTTTTTAATTTATACTCTTTCTTTTCACTCTCACAAGAAGTTAATATTACTAGTAATAGGCAAACAAGGGCGTAACGCATATAAATGTTTTTTTTTAAATTTTGTTCAAAATAACAATATAAAGATCACATAAAAAATTGATTTCATATTTCATTCACTTGTTGGAATTACTATCTTTGCTGCTTGATTAAATTGAAACTATGAAGATTTCATACAACTGGCTTAAACAGTTCATAAATGTAGATTGGGACGCTGAAAAAACTGGCGAATTATTAACTGATCTTGGTTTAGAAGTAGAAGGAATAACTAATTACGAATCTGTTAAAGGGGGATTAAAAGGCATCGTTGTAGGCGAAGTTTTAACCTGTGAGCAGCATTCAAATGCCGACCGATTAAAGGTGACCACCGTAAATATCGGCACAGATACGCCTGTACAAATTGTATGTGGAGCTCCAAATGTAGCAGCAGGACAAAAAGTTCCAGTGGCCACTATTGGAACGACTTTGTATACTCCAGAGGGTGAAGCTTGGACCATAAAAAAAGGAAAAATCCGAGGCGAAGAAAGCCATGGTATGATATGTGCCGAAGACGAGTTAGGTCTTGGAGAGTCTCATGATGGCATTATGGTTTTAGATCCTGAAACTAAAGTTGGTACTCCGGCTGCAGAGCTTTTCAAAGTTGAAAACGATCAAGTTTTTGAAATAGGTTTAACGCCAAACCGTGCGGACGCCATGAGTCATTACGGGGTTGCTCGTGACTTAAAAGCGGGGCTTTTACAAAAAGATATTTCTTTAGAATTAATTACGCCTTCTGTAAGTTCTTACCACGTAGACGCAAGAGCATATAAGGTTGATGTTGACGTTCAAGATTACGATAAAGCACCGCGTTATTGCGGAGTTACGATCTCTGGAATCCAAGTTGGCCCTTCTCCTGATTGGCTACAACACCGCTTAAAATCAATTGGTTTAGCGCCGATTAATAATGTCGTAGACGCCACTAATTATGTACTACACGAATTAGGACAACCTTTACACGCCTTTGATGGTGATAAAATAACAGGGAATAAAATTCAAGTTAAAACCTGTGAAGCTGGAACAAAATTTACAACTCTAGACGGTGTTGAGCGTGAATTACACGAAGAAGACCTTATGATCTGTGATGCTAAAAAACCAATGTGTATAGCAGGTGTTTTTGGTGGCATTGACTCAGGCGTTACAGAATACACAACACGTATATTTTTAGAAAGCGCCTATTTTAATCCCGTAAGTGTTAGAAAAACAGCTAAACGTCATGGATTGAATACAGATGCCTCATTCCGATTTGAAAGAGGAATTGACCCTAACCTTACAGAATACGCGTTAAAACGTGCCGCTTTATTAATTCTTGAAGTTGCTGGTGGAGAAATTACAAGTGATATTTTAGATACTTACCCAAAAAAAATTAAAGATTTTGAGGTAAGACTTAGTTTTGCCAATGCTAAAAAGTTAATTGGTGAAGATATACCGGAAGAAACCATTAAGAGTATTCTTTCGTCTTTAGACATAAAAGTGAACAACGTTACTGAAGCTGGTTTAGGATTAACTATTCCTGCTTATAGAAATGATGTTCAACGCGAGGTAGATATTATTGAAGAAATTCTACGAGTTTATGGCTACAATAATGTAGGTACTTCTGAAAAGCTAAATGCGTCTATTGCTCATTTTCCTAAACTTGAAGATTATAAACTTCAAAATGTGATAGGCAATCAGTTAGTTTCTCAAGGTTTCTTTGAGATTATGGCTAACTCGTTAACATCTCCTAAATACGTGGAGCTTAGTGAAGATTTAAATCCCGATCACAATGTTAGCATGCTTAACCCACTTAGTACGGATTTAGAAGTCATGCGTCAGTCTTTATTGTTTTCTAGTTTAGAAGCAGCGGCTCATAACATTAATAGAAAACGTTCGGATTTAAAATTGTTTGAATTCGGAAAGACCTACCATCAATATTCTGAAACACGAGCTGAAAACAAACACCTTTCTCTTTTAGTTACAGGAAATAAAAATGAAACACGCTGGAATTCGGCATCAAACCCAAGTGATTTCTTCTTTTTAAAAGGAACAACTGAAGCGATTTTAGATCGATTAGGTCTTACCAAATTAAAATATGCACCAACTAAAATGGATGTATTTAGTGAAGGTATGAGCTTATCTGTCGGTAAAAAGAAATTAGTTGACTTTGGATTAGTCAAGAAATCTGTATTGAAGCATTTTGGAATTTCTCAAAACGTTTTATATGCAGATTTCAATTGGGATAATGTATTAGAAATGGTTCATTACAACACCATTAAATTTACCCCAATCCCTAAATATCCAGCGGTAAGACGTGATTTCGCACTTCTTTTAGATGAAAAGGTAACTTTTGATGACATTAATACAATTGCCAAACAAACGGAAAAGCAATTGTTGAAAAGCGTAAAACTTTTTGATGTTTATCAAGGTGACAATTTACCAGCTGGCAAGAAAAGTTATGCGGTAAGTTTCATGCTACAAGACGAACATAAAACGCTTAACGATAAGCAGATTGATAAAATTATGTCTAAACTTCAGGCTAATTTTGAAAATAAGCTTGGCGCAGAACTACGTTAAAAATTCAACAGCTATACTAAAGCCCTTAAGCATTACGTTTAAGGGCTTTTTTTATTTTCATCTATTTGTGGATGTCATTATATGATCCACCTATTTAATTCAAATATTCTGTTTTATTTTATACGAATACGCTTAAAAGTTGCTATTTTTAACATTCACTAAAATTTAGAAAACATGGCAAATATAACATTAGGAGGATCACCTATAGAAACTATAGGCGACTTACCATCTGTAGGAAGCAAAGCACCTGATTTTAAACTCACTGCAACGGATTTATCAACAAAATCAATGGCCGATTATAAGGGCAGTAGATTAGTTTTAAATATTTTTCCAAGTATAGACACTGGTACTTGTGCGCAATCGGTAAGAACTTTTAACGAAAAAGCGAGTCAATTAGAAAACACTAAAGTTCTTTGTATTTCTAAAGATTTACCATTTGCCTTAGCACGTTTTTGTGGTGCAGAAGGTTTAGATAATGTCATCAGTCTTTCAGATTTTAAAACTGGAAATTTTGGAAAAGATTATGGTTTAACTATAAATAATGGTCCATTAGAAAGTTTATTATCTCGTTGTATCGTGGTAATTGAAAAAGACGGAACCATCCTACATACAGAACAAGTTAGCGAAATTAAAGACGAACCTAATTACGAAAGTGCATTAGCAAGTTTAGCATAGCTATATGATTCAAAAGAAAGAACCATTTTTAGTCAATAGACTAAAAAGTGTTGGTTACGCCTTTAAGGGCATGCTTGTACTGATTAAAACAGAAGCCAGTATTAAGTCTCAATTGTTTATAGCTCTTGTAGTAACAGTTGCTGGCTTCTATTTTGATATATCTAAAACTGAGTGGATGGCTCAATTAATTATGATTGGCATGGTATTAAGTATTGAAGGGGTTAATACAGCAATAGAGAATATAGCCGATTTTATTCATCCAGAATATCATAAACAAATAGGATTAATAAAGGATATAGCTGCAGGTGCCGTATTTCTAGCTTCCATTATTGCTATGATTATCGCTGGTATAATTTATATCCCGAAGATTTTTTAAAGTTTTCAACTATTTAAAATATAAAGGTCGAACTCACTTTATTTAGAGATTTCATTTTTAAACGAAATACTCTCAAGTTATCGTCGTTATTACATCAAGCCTATAAAAGAAACTTTGCATATTTGTACTTTCACTCGTATCACTAGCCAGCAATACCATTAAGTTTTCAATGAAATTATTCCTAATCACATGTTCTATAGTCTTTGTTTTTAGTTGTCAATCCAACGCCTCTAAATCTATAGATAAAGAACTTAATTCTGTCCAACCGGAGTCCGTAATTAAAACTGATACTTTAAAACCTATGCCACAAGACAGTCTTAACATCACTAAAGAGTTTGTCTTAGGAAAGTTCAACTATAAAACCGATACAACGTTTACCAAAGTAAGCGCTACACATTCGGCAAAAACCTTATACCTTCACAAGAATACTTACAATGCCTTTCTAGAAATGTACAATGCGGCTAAAGAAGATGGTATTGAATTAATCATACTTTCAGGGACACGAAACTTTGACGAACAAAAAGTAATTTGGGAAAGAAAATGGAACAAATACAACAATTTAAAACCGAAAGAACGCGCTTTAAAGATTTTAGAATACAGTTCAATGCCAAGTTCGTCAAGACATCATTGGGGAACAGATTTTGACTTAAATAGTTTAACAAATTCGTATTTTAGCAGCGGAAAAGGAAAAGCCGTTTATGATTGGTTAAGTGCGAACGCCAATAATTATGGTTTTTTTCAAGTTTATACAGATAAGGATCATGGAAGAACTGGATATAACCTTGAAAAATGGCATTGGTCATACCTACCATTAGCGAGTCAATATTTAAATTATTATAATACGAATATCACGAGTGCAGATATCAGTGAATTCAAAGGTGCTGAACTTGCAGAAGATCTTCATATCATTGTAGATTACGTAAATGGTATTTCTGAAAAAGCAAAACAGTATAAATAAATAATAGATTTCCGAAGAATACGGAAAGTAAGCATGGCAAAAAAAACAGCGAAAAAAAAGACAACCACCAAAGCAAAACCAAAGGCTAAAGTAAAGAGACCTACGTTTACAATGACCAGTCAACAGAAGCTTGTCTTAGGTAGCTTTTTTATTATTACAGGTCTGTTACTATTCATTTCTTTTTTATCATTTGTTTTTACAGGTAAGGAAGATCAGAGTGTTTTAACCAATTTTCCAGAACGTTCTACAGAATATAAAAATTGGGCCAGTCAACTTGGTGCATGGGTAAGTGAATTCTTTATCACTAAAGGATTCGGATTATCTTCCTTTATTTTTTCAGGTTTAATCACCCTTTCAGGAGTATATATTGCCTTTAGCTTAACCAAAGCAAAACTGAGAAAACATTGGATTTGGGGAACACTTATTATGATTTGGTTATCTATATTACTAGGCTTTTTCACTCATAAGTTTGATATGCTTGGAGGCACCATCGGTTATGAAATGAATCTGTTCTTTCAGGATTATATAGGGAAAATCGGAACCATATTACTATTGCTATTTGGCTTTGTCACCTATCTCGCCATTCGTTTTAAAGTAACTGGTGAATCATTAGTTAATTTTTTCAAACGTACTAAGCAAAACCTAAAAGATGATTTCAAATCGGATGAGACGCCCCCTCAACCTGCGGTTAATATTGATAATAGTCTAACGGAAGAAGCCGAAGCGATTAAATCGGCATTCGAAGTGCCTTTAAAAAATACGGAAACACCGAAGTCAAAGAAAAATTCTAAACCAAAAGAAACTGTCGAAGGCATTACCATGGAGGTTTCGGAAAAACCCAAAGAGGAAACCGTTGAGACTCCTGAATTACAAGTTGAAGTTGAAACTGTAGAAGAAGAAAAATCCGAAACGGATAATTTAGCTGATAAATTAGTGGAAGATTTTGGATTGTTCGATCCTACTTTAGAATTAAATAAGTATCAATTTCCACCTTTAGATTTATTAAAAAAATACCCTAACGAAGGCATATCTATAGACCAAGACGAGCTTGAGGAAAATAAAAACAAAATTGTAGAAACTCTGAATAACTACAAAATTGGTATTTCAAGTATTAAAGCAACCATTGGTCCAACGGTAACCCTTTATGAGATTGTTCCTGATGCTGGTGTTCGTATTTCAAAAATTAAGAATTTAGAAGACGATATTGCCCTATCACTTGCGGCTTTAGGGATTCGTATTATTGCTCCTATTCCAGGCAAAGGAACTATTGGTATTGAAGTTCCTAACAAAAATTCAACTATTGTATCGATGCGATCTGTTATTGCATCTCAAAAATTTCAGAAATCCGAGATGCAACTTCCAATTGCATTTGGAAAAACAATTAGTAACGAAACCTTTGTGGTAGATTTAGCGAAGATGCCTCACTTATTAATGGCCGGTGCTACAGGTCAAGGTAAGTCCGTGGGGCTAAATGCCGTATTAACCTCTTTATTATATAAGAAGCACCCTGCCGAGGTGAAATTCGTTCTTGTCGACCCTAAGAAGGTTGAACTAACGCTTTTCAACAAAATTGAACGTCACTATCTAGCAAAACTACCGGATAGCGAAGAAGCGATTATTACAGATAACACAAAGGTTATTAATACACTTAATTCCCTGTGTATTGAAATGGATAATCGTTATGAAATGCTTAAAAACGCATTTTGTAGAAATATCGCAGAATATAATGCTAAATTCAAGGCTAGGAAATTAAATCCTAATGATGGTCATGCATTCTTACCCTATATCGTTTTAGTGGTTGATGAGTTTGCCGATTTAATTATGACCGCAGGTAAGGAAGTAGAAACGCCGATTGCGCGATTAGCGCAACTCGCTCGTGCTATTGGAATTCACTTAATTATCGCTACTCAACGTCCTTCTGTTAACGTCATTACAGGTATTATTAAGGCCAATTTCCCGGCACGTATTGCCTTTAGAGTTACAAGTAAAATTGATTCACGTACTATTTTAGATGGTTCTGGTGCCGATCAATTAATCGGACGTGGAGATATGTTATACACGCAAGGAAACGAACTTATTCGAATTCAGTGTGCTTTTGTTGACACGCCTGAAGTTGAAAAAATAACAGAATTCATAGGATCACAGAAGGCATATCCAGACGCTCACCTCCTACCAGAATACGTAGGTGAAGAAGGTGGCACAAATCTTGATGTAGATATCTCCGACAGAGATAAACTGTTCAGAGAGGCCGCTGAAATTATTGTGACATCACAACAAGGTTCAGCCTCTTTATTACAGCGTAAATTGAAGTTAGGTTACAATAGAGCCGGTAGAATTATCGATCAACTTGAAGCTGCTGGTATCGTAGGTTCTTTCGAAGGAAGTAAAGCACGTCAAGTATTAGTCCCTGATTTAGTGGCTTTAGATCAATTGCTAGAAAATGAACAACAGTAGATTATATAATTAGAAATATTATTTAAAATAATTAATAGAAAAAAATGAGAAATTTAATAATTATCGCATGTATCGCTTTCGGATTAACATCTTTCGCTCAGAATGATGCGAAAGCTGAAGCTTTATTAAACGAAGTAAGTACAAAAATTAAAAGCTACAAAAATATCAGTTTAGACTTTAAATATGAGTTGAATAATCTTAGCGAAAATATCAAACAAGAAACACGTGGCGATGTGGTTATTGAAGATGATAAGTATAAGTTAAATATTTTAGGAATAACACGTATTTTCGATGGTAAAACATTGTATACGATTAGTCCAGAAGATGAAGAAGTTACAATTTCCTCAGACAATACAGAGGATGAAAGCACAATTACACCGAGTAAAATGCTATCGTTCTATGAAAATGGCTATACCTATAAAATGGACATTATTCAAGATGTAAGAGGACGTAAAATTCAATACGTGAAGCTTAATCCTATCGATACAAATTCTGAAATAAAGCATATTCTATTAGGTATAGACGCGACAACTAAACACATTTACAATTTGATTGAAGTTGGTAAAAATGGAACTAAAACCACATTAACTGTTAATTCTTTTAAAACCGACCAACCTATTTCAAAAACCTTATTTACATTTGACAAAAGTAAATACAGCGACTACTTTATCAATAAAATAGACTAAGGCTTAATACAACATTGTGTGAAAATATTAGATAGGTACATACTTATCACATTCTTAAGGACGTTTTTTAGCGTCTTTATTATATTCATGTTCATCTTTATTTTACAAGGGGTTTGGCTTTATATATCCGAACTTGCTGGTAAAGACTTAGATGTTACAGTTACGGCCAAATTTATCATTTACTACATGCCAAAGCTCGTGCCTTTGGTTGTGCCTTTAACGGTTTTACTTTCTTCGATAATGGTGTTTGGGAATTTTGCAGAGAACTATGAGTTCGCTGCAATGAAATCCACTGGAATTTCGCTTCAACGCGCTATGCGAAGCTTGAGTATCTTTATTGTCGCACTTGGTATTGCTAGTTTCTTTTTTGCTAATAATGTTATTCCATGGGGTGAATATAAATTTTATAACCTTCGAAGAAATATTGCTAAAGTAAAACCAGCCCTTGCCATTGCAGAAGGCCAGTTTAATGAAATTGGCAATATTAATATTAAGGTCGAAAAGAAATCTGGAGATAAGGGACAATATCTTAGTAATGTTGTCATTCATGAAAAAACGCCAAATCGAGGTGGTAATCCTAAAGTTATTGTTTCTGAAAAAGGTGAATTAAAAAGTAGTCCTGACTCTAATATTCTTCAATTGGAGTTGATTAATGGAAACTATTACGAGGAGATATTTAATAAAGATGCTAGAAAAAACATTACTAAACCGCATGTAAGAAGTTATTTTGAAAACTACATCATTAATGTGGATTTAGAAATACTAAACTCTGATGACATGGACGACAATGTCTCGTCACGGCGATACAACATGTTAGATGTAAATCAATTAAATTATACGATTGATAGCCTTCAAGATAAAAAAACTGAAGATTACGAGACCTTCAGTAAAACTTTATACAATCGCAGTACTTATGATGTTTTAAATGCCAATATAGATACAACCCGAACCGACTCCATTTTCAAAGGAGAACATATACTTGACCTTTATAGTACGAATCAAAAAATTCAAATTTTGAACCTCGCTATAAATTCTACCAACAACACAAGTCAGATCATAGATTCAAACACAAGAACCTTTCAGACAAAGGATATTTGGTTAAACAAACATATCATTGTTATGCATGATAAGTTTGTTTTAGCTTTTGCCTGTGTAATTTTGTTCTTCGTAGGTGCCCCACTTGGTGCTTTAATCCGTAAAGGGGGATTAGGATTACCGATGGTTGTAGCTATTGTTTTATTTTTGACCTATCATTTCTTTGGAATTTTTGCAAAGAACAGTGCTGAGAAAGGTAGCTTCAACCCTATTATTGGATCTTGGCTTTCAACCGCTGTTATGCTTCCTTTAAGTATTTATTTGACCACTCGAGCTACAAACGACAAAGGTGTATTTCAATTTGATGCTATTTTAGTACCTCTAAAACGCTTATTCACTTCTAAAAATAAACTTCAGCTTTCAGAAAGTGATACAAAAGCCTATAATTACTATAAAAAATACTCCATTGAAGAGTTAATTGCAGTTATTAAAAAGCAAGATGAATTCGATTTGGATAAAAAACCTAAAGAGATTGCCCTTCAAAATTTAATAGATCGAAAGGTTCCCTTAGAAGGGTTAAAATCTGAAGGTTTAGACATACCAGACCATCTAATTGAGGCAAGGCATTTACTCAAGGATTATAAAGATTATTCTAAAACTAGTTTAGTGAGTTATAGTGTTGGAGTTGCACTTTTAGTCTTACACTTTGTATTTAAAAACAATAAATTACCCGATTTCGCAGATAGCTCACTTACCCTTAGCATTATCGCTTTTGTGTTTTTCGTGATTTATGTGATTATTGATGCTTTTAAATATTCAAAATTTTATAAAACCATCAATCAGAAAGGGAAACGAATTAACCCTATAATTTTAATATTATCCCTTCCTGTTTACCCTCTGAAATATTTAATTTTAAGAAATAAGATTACTCAAGACTTTTATTTGAGTTGTCTTCAAAATATAAAATAACCGTACCTTTGCAACGCAAAATTTGTACTATGACAACTAATACTGTGAATACTAAAACAAGCCTAAATACAATTGAAGAAGCCATTGAAGACATAAGACAAGGTAAGGTCATTATTGTTGTTGACGATGAAAACAGAGAGAATGAAGGTGACTTCTTAGCGGCTGCAGAAAAGGTCACTCCAGAAATGATCAACTTCATGGCTATGCATGGTCGCGGATTGATATGCGCACCTCTAACTGAACATCGTTGTGAAGATCTAGAGTTGAACATGATGGTGAGAAATAATACAGATCCATTAGAAACCGCTTTCACAGTATCTGTAGATTTAAGAGGTAATGGTGTAAGTACAGGTATTTCGGCCAGTGATAGAGCTAAAACCATTCAAGCATTAGTTAAAAAAGACACTAAGCCTTTTGAATTAGCACGTCCAGGACATATATTTCCTTTAGTAGCTAAAGAAGGTGGTGTTTTAAGACGTACTGGACATACAGAAGCTGCTATAGATTTCGCACGCTTAGCGGGTTTTGAACCTGCAGGTGTGATTGTAGAAATCATGAATGAAGACGGTACTATGGCGCGATTGCCACAATTAATGGAGGTTGCTAAGAAATTTGATTTAAAAATCGTTTCTATTGAAGATTTAGTGGCTTACCGAATGGAGCACGATTCGTTAATTGAAAAGAAAGAAGATTTCGATATCGAAACGCGTTTTGGTAAGTTTAGACTCAGAGCTTATTTACAAACTACAAATAATCAAATTCATATTGCACTAACCAAAGGTACTTGGAAGACGGATGAGCCTGTTTATACGCGTGTTAATGCTACTTTAGTGAATAATGATATTCTGGGTACTCTAACCAATAATGCCGACCAGAAATTAGATAGTATGTTTAATGTTATTAATACGGAAGGCAAAGGTGCTATCATCTTTATAAATCAACAAGCAGAGTCTATTAACTTATTAGCTCGATTAGCTATTCTTAAAGAAAATCAAGTGGAAGGAGAGTTAGTTAAAGCACCAAGTATTAGTATAGACACTAAGGATTTTGGTATTGGAGCACAAATTTTACACGATCTTAAAATCAGTAAATTGATACTCATGTCTAATAGTCTTCAAACGAAACGTGTTGGAATGATTGGTTACGGATTGGAGATTGTTGATTATGTAAATTATTAGTTTGAAAATTATAGTTTAAATAAAGGCCGAGCTGAAGGTCTAAATTAGAAATCGTAACAGTCCAAAATAGAAAATGGCTTCGTGTATTTAAATACGAAGCCATTTTTTTATTATAAGTCTTAATTATGATAATGCCTTCTGTACGCATTCAACCATTTTTTCAGCACGTTGTTTCACCTCTTCTTCTGTCCAAGACAATTTGATTAAACAGGATAGGTTTCTCGCGATATAGTGATCGGATTGTTCAAAAGTTTTTGTTTCAAGATATTCTAAGCCTTTTTTAACTTCTGTAGAAATCGGATATAAAGATTTCATATTTTTTAAATGATCCCACTTTCTAACATAGTGCCAGTTATTATCGTAATAATGAAAACAAGCATCTATACCATTTTCTTTAAATGCGGCGTTTACCTTTCTTGCCGATTCTAAATCTGGTAAAAAGAAATTTAAAAATGCATAACTCTCTTCTCCTCCTTTAGGAACAGTTCTAAAAGTCACACCTGGAATTCGTGATAAGGCATTGCGAAGGATTGTATAATGTTTCTTTTGAATTTCTATAAATTCAGGCAAACGCTTTACTTGTGCCAAACCTACGGCAGCATGTAGTTCCGAAACTCTAAAATTATATCCCAGAAATGGATGTGACTCGGCACCTCTATCATTTCCTATATGGTCGTGCCCATGATCGCTAAAATGATCGGCATTTCTATAATAATCTGGATTATTCGTGATTACGGCACCACCTTCACCACAAGTAATTGTTTTTACAAAATCGAAAGAGAAGCACCCTAAATCGGCAATACTTCCCAATGGTTTACCATTATATGTTCCACCAATAGCTTGACAAGCATCTTCAATAAATAGTAAATTGTGTTTCCTACAAATCTCTTGTAACGCATCCATATGCCCCATGCTGCCACACATTTGAACTACCATCACCGCTTTCGTTCTTGGCGTAATAGCCGCTTCGACAGCTTTTGGGTCTAGAGCTAAGGTATCATCTATATCTACTAAAACAGGTATAGCGCCTAGCATCATAATAGCTTCAAAACTTGCAACAAAGGTAAAACTAGGCATAATCACCTCGTCTCCTGCTCCAACACCAGCAGAAGCCAATGCAATAGATACAGCAGCCGTTCCGCTTGACACTAGTTGAACGTGATTTGTTTTAAGTGTAGTTGCCAATTCAGCTTCAAGTTCTTTAGCTTTCCAATGGCCATTTCGCATGCCGTCAAATCCATAGCGCATTAACACTCCATTGTCTAAAACATCATGAACTTCCTTACGTTCTAAATCACTAAATAACTCGAATCCTGGCATATTAAATTTTGATTTTAATCTTACAATTTTGTCTCGAAAACAAAGATATCATTTTCAAAAGGTCCTATTGTTAAATCCGCTATAAATCTATAATGGTTTTTGACAAGGGTTGTCTTACTTTTTTGAAATCGGCAAACATATCATCATCTGCCCTATATCCAACAGGTAATAGGAGAACCGCCCTTAATCCTAAATCGTCAAGACCAAGAGCCGTTCCTAATGTTATAGGATTAAATCCTTCCATCGGACAGCTATCAATCCTTTCAACAGCACAAACCGTCATTAAATTACCCAAAGCGATATAAGCTTGTCTAGTTGCCCAATCTACTTTTTTCACCTTAGGCATTTCATTAATTGTAGACTTTAGTTGAGATTTAAAAGGTGTTAAAATAGAATCTGGAGTTTGTCGAATGTTTTTAACGGTCTCAAAATGCTCTTCAACAACATTTTCATCAATTTCATTCTGAATACAGAGAATTAATAAATGAGACGCATCAATAACCTGAGGTTGACCGTAAGCAGATTCTACGAGCCTCTTTCTAACCTCTCGATCTTCAACTACTACTAATTTTAAGATTTGTAGGCCAAATGATAATGCTGTTAAATTAAAGGCTTCCTTGAGAATATTTATTTTTTCTTCTGAAAGCGACTTAGTAGAATCGAATTTTTTTGTGGCATAACGCCATTTTAATTTATCTATAATAGACATTTCTAGCTATTTTTTCAAAAATACGGAATAATCGCCGTAGTTGCATATGGCGTATTTACTAATTTACCATTGCAAGTTGCAAGTTAAAAATTAAGAAAAAAGAAAAAGCCTTGCATCAAATGCAAGGCTTTTCAGCGGAGAAAGAGGGATTCGAACCCCCGGAGGTGTGACCCTCAACAGTTTTCAAGACTGCCGCATTCGACCACTCTGCCATTTCTCCTTTAGCGGTTGCAAATATATAATCCTTTTTGTTCTAACCAAACCTTTTTGTATAGTTTTTTTAAAAAAATTTCGCGACTCTTTTAATTAATAAATTTCAGAAAGCATTGTAATTTCGGTACAGTTTATGTTATCAGTATATTAGGTCAGAAAATTGAAGTTAAAGATACTTATAAATTAATCCTCTACCTCTTCAATATATGTCACCATTAGTTTTGCTATAAAGAAATTCACCTGACTTCTGAACTAAAAAATATAGAATTTTGAAAAAATTATTTACAGTTATAGGAATGATTGCTGCAATTACAGCTGTGGTCATGACTTCGACTTTATACTATGATTTAGCAATACTTCCCTTGATAATTGCTTTTGTCAGTGGTATAATTCTCATATATATTTCAAAAAAGGAACACAGCAAGACTAAACCCATTCAATATATATTCCTATTAGTAATTTTTTCTTTGAGCTTAACCATATATAAAAGTGTTACTAGTACAATAGAAGACGAGCAAGCAATTCAGACAGAACAAGAGTCTACAGAGAATTTAAATAATTCACAGGGAAATCTGATAGAGATCGAACCTGAAGAAGAGCCATAAAATTCCTAAAGAAGTTAAGGCTATCTTAAAGTCAATATTATATCTTTGACGCAATCAGTAAGTTACATGAAAGTTTTAATTACATTCCTACTACTAATCGTTGGCTCATGTTCAACCATTAGGCATAGTGAAAAAATATCCAACCTTAAAAACAGCATAGTCTATAAGGATAAAGCTGTCGTCGAAAACTATCTGAATACCATCAAATCTGAAGAGTTAAAACGACATGTTAACGAAATCTCATCAGACAAATACAAGGGTAGAATGACTGGTGAAGATGGTCACAATCAAGTTTGCGATTATATAAGAAATCATTATAAAAATCTCGATATAAGGGCTCCTGAATCGCATTCAAACTACTATCAAATTGTGCCAAAAGAAGTCTTGCCTCAAAATCTTAATCAATCTCAAAATGTAATTGCCTACATAGAAGGCTCGGAATTTCCGAATGAATACCTATACATATCGGCTCACTCCGATCACGAAGGAGTTCGAAATGGAGAAATTTATAACGGTGCAGATGATAATGGCTCTGGTACAGCTGCTGTTCTAGAAATGGCAGAGGCTATGAGTCTAGCTGTTGCTAATGGTCACCGTCCTAAACGAAGCATTGTGTTTTTGCATGTAACGGCTGAAGAGGTTGGTTTACACGGTTCAAGATATTATACAGAAAACCCTGTTTTTCCACTAGAAAATGCTATTGCTACGTTAAACATTGATATGATTGGTCGCGTAGACTATAGACATATAGATGATGAAAACTATATTTATCTTATTGGCTCAGATAAAATTAGTACTGAATTAGACTTTATCGCTCAAAAGGCTAATACTGAATTTACTCAGTTAAATTTAGATTATAAATACAATGCAGAGAATGACCCTAATCGTTATTATTACAGATCTGATCACTATTACTTTGATCAAAAGGGCATTCCTGTAATCTTCTTCTTTAATGGGGAACATGAAGATTATACCAAACCAACCGATACGGCAGATAAAATCAATTATGATTTATTAGCAAAACGAGCTCAACTCATTTTCGCAACTGCTTGGTACCTCGCAAATTCTGATAAGCGATTAACAGCAGAAATCATCTGATGTTAAAAATTGTTAAAAGGAAATTCTGACTGACTAGAAGTCTAAGCAATTTTTGTAAGTTTAGAAATTCATCCATTTTAACCATTATATAACCTTTTTAATGAAAAAATTATTATTTCTATGTTGTGCTTCTGCACTCATTGTTGGTTGTGGCAGTTCGTCAAAACCAAACACAGTTCTAGCTTCACAGGAAAGCATACCTGTTGTAGATCCTACTAAATACGCTTCATCAATCACATCCGATGAATTAAAAACCATGTTATACATCTATGCTTCAGATGAGTTTGAGGGTAGAAACACTGGTGATAAAGGGCAAAAAATGGCTGTTGAATATTTAAAGCAGCAATATTTAGATATGGGTATCCCAACACCATTAGGAGGCGATAACTATTTTCAAGAGGTCCCTTTAGAAAAACAAAATGTGGCTAAGGCCGATTTCACCTTAAACGGAAGATCTTTCAAGAACTTTGAAGACCATATTGTATTAGCAGCTTCTGAGAGTATGACTATTAGTACTTCTGAGATTATTTACGTAGGATACGGAATTGATGACGAAAATTACTCAGATTATAAAAATACGGATGTGCAAGGAAAGATTGTTTTAGCAAAAGCAGGGGAACCGAAAGATGCATCTGGCAATTATATCACTACAGGTGAAGCAGGAGATACAAAGTGGACCAATGGAAGACAGTCTATTTCTAGCAAGAGAGAGGCAGCATTAAACAATGGCGCTAAAGGGCTAATATTTATGGATAATTCTATGTTCTCGAGATACTCAGCTTTCTATCAGCGTTTGGCGGCTTCAGGTTCTTCTGGACGTTTGTCTTTGAAAAATAAAGAGGACAATATGTTCATGTTTATGATAAACGAAGGTTTGGGTAAAGCCCTTCTCCCTACTATTGATGAAGAAAGTGAACCAAAAACAATTACTACTGATCTACGTCTTTCTATTGAGAACAAATCAGAATCTATAATGTCTGAGAATGTGGTCGCATTCATTAAAGGTTCTGAAAAGCCTGACGAGATTATTGTTATTTCAGCACATTTAGACCATGAAGGCATAAAAAATGGTGAAATATATAATGGCGCAGATGACGATGGATCAGGAACGGTTGCCATATTAGAAATTGCAGAAGCTTTTAAACTCGCTGAAAAAGCAGGACATGGACCGAAGCGTTCAGTTCTATTTTTACATGTTACAGGAGAAGAAAAAGGACTACTAGGCTCAAGATATTATACGGATTACGATCCTATTTTCCCATTAGAAAACACTGTAGCTAATCTAAATATAGATATGATTGGACGCATAGACCCAAATCGAAAAGTAGGTACGAGAAATTACATCTATCTTATAGGTAGTGATAAATTAAGTACGGACTTACATAACATCTCTGAGGAAGCAAATAGTAAATACATTAATATGGAGTTAGATTATACATTTAACGATGATAACGACCCCAATCGTTTTTACTACAGATCTGACCATTATAATTTTGCAAAAAATAATATCCCTGTGATCTTTTATTTTAATGGTACTCATGATGACTATCATAAAGCCTCAGATACACCAGATAAAATTGAATATGACCTATTAGAAACAAGATCGCGTTTAGTATTTCATACAGCTTGGAAATTAGCGAATAGAGACGAGAGAATTGTGGTTGACAAAGCCGCTGAGTAATTATATACTTTTCATTATTAAAAAAGGTCTTTCACTAAATACGAAAGACCTTTTTTATTTCCCCTATAGCCACAAAAAAAGCCCTTCATTTCTGAAAGGCTTGTTGATTTTGGGTGGAAGACCGGGTTCGAACCGGCGACTTTCGGTACCACAAACCGACGCTCTAACCAGCTGAGCTACAACCACCATTTTAAATTGGATTGCAAAGATATATTAATTCCTATTTATTGCAAATAGTTTTTCACTTTATTTTAAATCAAATAATGAATTTACCGCAACAAATCTTTCAACTGTGTAACCCTCAGCATGTTCCACTCCAATTAATCTTCCTAAATTTCTTGCTCTATAATCAATACTATCCGAAAAATTCTTACTTGAGATCGGTGTTTGTGGTTCTTTGCTGTCTGGATCAAAGAATTGTGTTTTATAAGCCATCACAGATTCAATCTTTTTATCCATAAATCCTGAAACATCGACCACAAAATCAGGCTCAACGTCTTTCCACTGAATATAATGATAAACCATTTTAGGTCTCCAAGGTTCTTGAAGTTGGTTATTATGAATAGTTTCTATCTTCATAAGTCCACTTAAAAAACAAGCATCACTTACTAATTGACTGCCTTTAGGGTGATCGATATGTCTATCGTCTATTGCATTACAAAGAACGATTTCAGGCTTATACAACCGAATCATCTTTATAACCTCAAGCTGATGCTCTTTATCATTCACAAAGAAGCCATCAGCAAAACGTAAATTCACTCTAGAATGAACACCTAATATTTTAGCTGCGTTAAAGGCTTCTTCATCACGTGTTTCTGCCGTCCCCCTTGTTCCTAATTCTCCTCTAGTAAGGTCCACAATACCTACTTTCTTTCCCTTAGAAACTTCCTTTGCTATAGTTGCTCCACAACTTAATTCTACATCATCAGGATGCGCACCTATTGCCAATATATCTAATTTCATATGCTTTGTATTTTATCTGAATGTCAAAAATATTAAAAAGAAGATAGAAAACGGATAAAACCGAAGTTAGCATTTCATTCCCTTAAAATTTGATCGATTAACCTAAAGCTTCAATGGCCTGATTTATATCTTTTTTCAAATCTTTGGTATTTTCAATGCCCACGGAAAAACGAATTAATTGATCCGTGATCCCTATAGAATCCCTTTCCTCTTGTGTGAGTAAGGAGTGAGAGGTTAAGTAAGGCGACAGCATAGTACTCTCCACGCCCGCCAAACTCATAGATGATTTAATCAATTTTAATTGCTTTTGAAATTGTATTGAATCTAAACCTGCTATTAATTCAAAGGAGAGCATGGCGCCATAGCCTATCATCTGAGATTTTGCTAACTGATGTTCTGGGTGCGAATTCAAACCCGGATAATAAACTTTAGCAACTTTCGGGTGTTTATCCAACCACTTGGCTAATTTCATAGCATTTTTAGTTTGAGCTTTAACACGTAATCCTAGAGTTTTCATGCTCCGTTCTAGCATCCAAACCGTCATATCGCTTAAATTCCCTCCTAAGTTTTTTCCAACGTTAAATATGCGTTTAATATGCTCTTCCGAACTGGCTACAGCTCCTGCACAAATATCACTATGTCCTCCAAAATATTTGGTCGCCGAATGCATGACCATATCAATACCTAAATCCATTGGCTTCTGATTAACTGGTGAAGCAAAGGTATTATCTATAGATGTTAAAATGCCTTTGGACTTACCAAGTTTTGCAATCGCCTTAATATCTGTAATGGTCATTAATGGATTTGAAGGTGTTTCAATATGAATCAATTTGGTGTTTTTTTGAATCGCTTTTTTAAAATCATCGACTGAATATCCATTAGTGAAGGTATATTCTATCCCGTACTTTGGAAACTCTTCTTTAATAAAATTAACCGTTCCTCCATATAAGGTATTTTGAACCACCAAATGATCACCCTGTTTTAAAAACGCTAAAAACATAGTGCTAATTGCAGCCATACCTGATGCAAAGATCAGTGCGGCTTCTGTATGTTCTAATACCGCTATTTTTTGCGTTAAATGTGCCTGATTAGGCGTATTGAAGTACCTTGGATATCGAACAACATCTACATCTAAGAACTCATAGGATGAGCTCAAATACATGGGAGAGACAGCACCTTTAAACTGTTCGTCTTTAACTTCCCCAACATGTGTACAGATCGTATTTAACCCTAATTCTTTTTTCGACATGGTAGTATTATTTAGTTAAAACTAAAATACGTATTAATGTCGTTAAACACTACCTATTACCCAAAAGAAAGAGATAAAAAAAAGGCAAGTGATTTAGAAACGACTTGCCTTTTATTATTTTATTTTTTATAGTGTTTTCGATATTGAACAAAGGACAGCGCTCCTACCACTGCAATAATCCCAAGCGTAATAGCAATAAACTTGAAGCTTAATATTTGATCTCCACTAGCGTAAGAATGTAAACCTGCCAAGTAGAAGTTTACTCCGAAATAGGTCATTAATATACTTCCAAAAGCTAGAATTGACATTAGATTATATATCCAACTACCTCTTAAGCCTGGAACTAATCTCATGTGAATCACAAACGCATAAATCATAATACTAATTAAAGCCCAAGTTTCTTTAGGGTCCCATCCCCAATAACGTCCCCAACTTTCGTTAGCCCACATACCACCAAGGAAGTTTCCTATAGTTAACATCACTAAACCAACCGTTAATGCCATTTCATTAATGATGGTCAATTCTTTAATATTAATAAGCATACGTTCTTTATTCTTTTCATTGGTAAGTATCATCAGGAATAGCACCACTAACCCTAAAATCATACCAATGGCAAAAGGTCCGTAACTCGCTACAATTACTGATACATGAATCATTAACCAATAACCTTGTAATACCGGCTGAAGGTTCGCAATAGCCGGATCCATCCAGTTCCAGTGTGCTACCATTAAAATCATAGAGGTCACAAAGGCCGAAGCTGCAAAGGTTAAATCACTGTCTTTACCAAGCATTAATCCAAATAGCATCACAGACCAAGCAACGTAAATCATAGACTCGTAAGCATCACTCCAAGGCGCATGACCTGAAAGGTACCAACGTAAAATGAGCCCACCTGTATGCAGTAAAAACAGTCCGAATATGATGACCTTAAAAGAGGTAATTGATACTTTTAACCACTTACTATTAAACTTGAAGATCTGTATAATTAATAATACAAATAACAGTGTTCCAGCATACATATAGTAGCTGAATAATCGTTTGAAAATATCATAATCGTTATAAAGGATTTCTGCTTTAATTTTCTCATCAGTCAGCATAACCTCGCTACCATAACGTTGTTGCGTTTTTTTAATCCCACTTAATAATTCTTCAGCCTTAGTATAATCACCGGTTTGTTTCGCATTATTTAAAGTGACTAAGTAGGCACTGAACCCATTATTAATAAAATTCCCATACAGTGAGTCTTCAATTTTCTCTCTATAGTTTTGTTCTCTGAATTCAACGGAAGAAATCCATTTGTTATTATCATCATTAGGAACAGGGAAAATTTTATTTGATCGTCCTTCAATGGTATTGTATAATAAATTGACTCTAGAATCTGCTTCCTTGACTTCTTTTTGAAAACCATTAGGAACTTGTGCTCTGTACGCTTCTTCTAAATATGGTGCTAATTTATAGCGTCCTTCTGGCGTAAAGTAATCAACTAATCTTGAAAATTTATCATCAGGACTAATTCCAATGATGGATCGAATAGAATCTGCTTTTCTCGGCTTTAAGTAAATGATCGGTACATTGTACCACAACATTGGACTTTCTTGAATTGAAAGGTAAATTTGATCGGCATTAAACTCTTCATAGGTTTCGCTTTTACTTAATTTACGAAGCAATTCGGAGGAATAGGTATGCATAGGCATCATTCGCCCACTGTAATCCTGAACTACCATTTCTGAGAATTTGGCCGCGTGTTTCTTAGGTGTAATATGAACTCTTAAAATTGAATCTATCTGTTCTTTATTAGTTCTAGTAATATGGTCATGACTATCTTCTTTAGAATGCTGTTGCGCAAAACCAGAGAATCCAATTAAAAGCACAATCATGCTAAGCATTTTGGCCTTCTTTGCTTTCAATTTATACAGTCTACTGCGTATATCATCAAAACGTGTATTTTTCGCAAATAAGATAGCCATCAACCCAAAATACAATAACATATAACCTGCATAAGTGATGTAAGTTCCCCAAAAATCATGATTTACAGAAAGAACAGTTCCTTTTTCATCGGGATGGAAACTTGCTTGGAAGAAACGATACCCTCTATGATCTAAAACATGATTCATATAAATATGATAATCGAAATCACCTTCTTCCTTATCAATTACGGTTACCTTACTTTCATAAGAAGAATAAGCATTTTCAGTACCTGGATACTTTTCGGCAATAAAATCGTTCAGCTTAATTTCAAATGGTAGCTTCAACATTTTAGGTCCGTATTGTAATGCTATATCAATTCCCCCTACCTCAAACTCTTCCAATGGATTCGTTGTACCAGGACCTCCAATTAAGCCTACTTCTTTTGTCTCACCATTAGCCGTAATATTTAAAATCAGTCCATCTGCATCATTGGTTAATATTTCAGGTTTCTTCACCACACCAAAATCCCCTTGAGCAATTGGATTAGGAAATACTAGTTGCATATTCCCGATAACATATCTCGATCTTAAGATTAGCGGTTGTAAGCTATCTTTCTCTAATTTACCAGTAGCACGAGTGGCCATGGTCATATAATCTCCTTCGTATGGCGATTGGATATACAAGCCATCTTCGGTCTCTGAAATATTTATAGCACCTTCTTGAAATTTATTTAAGGATACTAATGTATTATGAAGGTTAGCAACTTTACCATCTTCCAAAAAGTGGTTATGCGAACCACCATCACCTGCTTCTACTACTTTCAAATAGCGTTTTCCAGTTGAATTTGGAATCACATCTATTTCCGCTCCTTCAATAAAATCAACCAATTCAATATGAACTTCGGTATCTCCATAATCAAAGGTTTCGCTGAAACTATTTGTTAATCTCGGTGAAAAGTCAACCACCTCTTCAATGCGTCGTTGTTGTAACTGACCATTAATTTTATAGTCACCAATAATACGACCACTGATATATGTTTTTTGTGAAAAGAATTCGCTTTCAGTTTCGCCTTCTCTAATAGGCATCATTCCTTCATAACCAATATAGCGTGTTATAAAAGCACCAAACAGGATAAGAATAAATGATAAGTGTATGATTAAGGTTGCCCATTTTTCTTTTCTGAGCAAACGATACCTGAACATATTACCGATAAAGTTGATCACAAAAAAGACCATAATCGCTTCAAACCACCAGGCGTTGTAGATTAAATTCCGTGTTAAAGGTGTTGGGGAGGTGTCCATATTTCTGTCTAATATTGTACCAACAGCCATAGCAACGGCAAACACAATAAATAAGACAGCCATGAGTTTTGTTGAGAATAGGAAATTCGCGATTTTCTTTTGCATAACTATAGGCTTTTTAAGCAGCGGCAAAGATATGTATTTTTACTGATTAGTGGATTAGAAGTCTATACTAATAGATGTTAAAATTGAACGATCTGATTGCCTACGATTTACCACCTCCTTTAAGCAAGCTGTTCTGCTCTTGTATTAATTCCTTTAAATCAGATAACAATTGAATATCTTTTGGGGTGACAACGGTTTTGTCTTTGGTATCTTGAGCTCTTGTTCTCAGTCTGTTCATGAATTTCACAATTATGAACACGGTAAACCCAATAATTAAAAAGTCTAAAAATACCTCGGCTAATTTTCCATAGGCTACGGCTACCTCACTTGTAATTATATCTCCTGAAGCATTAGAAATTTCGTCTCGTAATACTAATTTCTTATCTGCAAAATGAACGCCATCCGTTAATAATGATATTGGAGGTAAAATTACCTGCTTAGCCAAAACATCTACCACCTTGTTGAATGATGCTCCTATGATGATACCAACTGCCATATCCATCATATTACCTTTAACCGCAAACTCCTTAAATTCTTGTATTATTTTCATTTATAACTCTTTTTGAATTTGAACGCGCAAATTTATAAATAAGCGTCAGTAGTTTACGACTTCCTAGCGGCAAAAATATTTAAATACATAAATGTTCCCATTTTTCGAGCTCGTCGTTTGGCGTTTTCAGCATAATCGCCTTCAAATAATTCATTTATAGTTTCAAACCACAAATTCAACCAGATACCAAAATGTAATTCCGTAATCGTATGATCAAATGCAGCATCTACCTTGACGTGAGCCTCTAATGGATTTCCGTAGAACTTAGTTTTCAAAAACAAACTCGATTCCCAAAAAGTAGTGAGATGTTCTAAATGTTGATCCCAATCTGTAATGGTTTCATTAAAAAAAGGCCCTAACTTTTCATCCTTCCTAACCTTTGCATAAAAGGTTGAAACCAACCTATAGATGTCTTCTCTATTTCTTATATCTTTCTTTTCCATTCTTAATTTCATTTTCCAATTTGTACACTAAACTAGATGTATTTCAGATCTGACTATCAAAGTTATTCTTTTTAATCTCATTCTTGTGATTCTAAAATAAGAAATCTTAGTATTTTTGCGCCATGACAACAGTGATATTACTTGGTGCAGGTAACGTAGCCACCCACCTATATAAGGCGTTTTCAACAGCTGAAAACATTTCAGTGACACAGTGGTATAATCGAACAAGAGAGTCGATTAAAACCTATGCTAATGAAGTTGAAATCACAGATTCATTAGATGAATTAAAGGAAGCTGACCTCTACATCATGGCGGTTAGCGACGATAGTATTGAGCAACTTTCTAAAGATTTACCCTTTACAAACAGGCTTGTAGCCCATACCTCAGGAAGTGTCTCGATGCATGCTTTGGATAAAAAAAATGACATTGCTGTTTTTTATCCACTACAAACCTTTTCTAAAGATGCTGAAATCACATTTAGCGAAGTCCCTATTTGTATTGAAGCTATTGATAAAGATCATCGCAAATTTTTAAAAACTTTAGCGAATGACCTTGGATGTAAGTCCTACAAAATTAGTACTTCTCAACGTCAGTCGCTTCACCTTGCAGCTGTATTTGTGAATAATTTCACCAATCAATTATACCGAATTGGCCATGAAATTTGCGAAAGTAAAAGTGTAGAATTCGAAATTTTAAAACCGCTCATTCAAGAAACAGCCAAGAAAGTTCAAGAAATGTCACCTTATAGAGCGCAAACAGGTCCTGCTAGGCGCAACGACAAAAAAACTATTAAGCGTCAATTAAAGCTAATTGAAAATGAAGAGCATAAGACTATCTATGAAGTTCTTACCGATTCAATAAAACGAACACATGGCTTTCCGCCTACACCAAAAAGACGAGTTAAAAAAGATCAAGAATAATGAACGACGATAAAAGTTATAAAGAATATTTAGCAAACATTAGCACCTTCATTTTTGATGTCGATGGTGTATTAACCGATGGAACTATTACTGTAACTACCGAAGGCGAAATGCTAAGAACCATGAATATAAAAGACGGCTTTGCCTTAAAAACGGCTGTAGATGCTGGTTATAATCTTTGTATAATTTCCGGTGGATCTAATGAAGGAGTTCGAAAACGTTTGGCTGGTTTGGGGATAAAAGATATCTATCTAGGTGCTCATAATAAGATTGAACAACTTGACACTTATCTAGAAGAGAAGAAGGTTTCGAAATCGGAAGTATTATATATGGGTGATGATATTCCCGATTATCCGGTAATGAAATTAGTTGGTATGCCATGCTGCCCTCAAGATGCTGTACCTGAAATTAAAAACATATCTAAATATATTTCGCATAAAAACGGAGGAAAAGGAGCCGTTAGAGATGTTATTGAACAAGTTCTAAAAGTTCAAGGCAAATGGAATGGTAATTTTAATGCCAAATACGATTAATAAACCATTGTCCTTAGTTAAAAAATTAATTCAATCTTATCACTTTACATTTTTTGATGATTCACTTTATGAATTTAATCCGTTGGAAAAACTTATTGATGATTGCTTTGATGCAATACTTAGTAAAATATGCACTGCTTTTACCTTTTACAGAAAGTCATGGCGTGCTTATTAGCTTAAGTCACTTTAACTTTTTTCTAATGGTTTTGGCAACCCTTTGTATTGCCGCAGGAGGTTATATCATTAACGATATTTACGATATAGATACTGACAAAATTAATAAACCGAACCGTCTTATAATTAATAAGCATATCAGTGAAAAAACAGCGACAAACCTATTCGTGGTTTTTAATATTATAGGTGTTGGTTTAGGCTTTTACCTATCTCACGGCATAGGAAAGCCAGAGTTCTTCGCCATATTCTTTATGTCTTCTGCCCTACTTTATATGTATTCCTCCTATTTAAAACAGATTGCAGTAGTAGGGAATATTGTGGTATCTCTTATCGTTGCCTTAAGTATTTTACTCGTAGGTATTTTTGAATTGATTCCTGCAACAACTGAAATGAACAGGGCCGTACAAAGTACCTTTTTAAATATTATCAGAGACTATGCTGTATTTGCATTTATGGTCAACTTAATACGTGAAATGGTGAAAGATATTGAAGATATTGACGGCGACTACAAAGCAGGAATTCAAACACTTCCCATACTTATAGGGCGTGAGCGTAGCAATAAATTAGTCCTTGTACTATCATTGATTCCTTTATTTTCCATTGTTTATTATGTGATTACTTATTTATTTAAACTCCAATTAGTTGTTGGGTATTTCTTAATCTTAGTCATTGCCCCTTTACTTTATGTGAGTATAAAACTAATTTCCGCAAAACAGAAAGCCGATTATAAACACATCAGCCTGATTTTAAAATTGGTGATGCTAACAGGTATGCTATCTCTATTACTTTATAATTTTATTTTGAAATAAAATGCTCAACGATCAACTTAAGAATATCAACATCATATTAGCATCAGCATCTCCTCGTCGACATGCATTTCTAAAGGAACTCAATATTGATTTTGACGTTCAATTAAAGCCCGTTGAAGAAGTGTATCCCCAACATTTGAAGCGGGAAGAAATCACCGATTATTTAGCAAAATTAAAAGCAGAACCCTTTCTTAAATCTCTAAAAGCTAAGGATATTTTAATTACTAGCGACACTATTGTTTGGTTAGACAATAAAGCTATTGGAAAACCGAAAGATAAGGATGAAGCCTTCAAAATGATTCAATCGCTAAGCAACAAATCTCACGATGTGGTCACGACTATTTGCTTTACTTCAACTTTAAAACAACAGCTTGTAAATACCAGTACTAAGGTGACCTTTAAGGCCTTGTCTGATGACGAAATTTGGTACTATATCAATACCTACAAACCATTTGACAAAGCCGGCGCTTATGGTATTCAAGAGTGGATTGGCGCTATTGGCATAACACGTATAGAAGGGTCCTATAATAATGTGGTAGGATTACCAACACATTTACTTTATGAAACGTTAAATGCCATTGCCAAAGATCTTTAGAGTCTTATCTTTAATCTTTTCGTATTAATTAATGCTCATTTGCTTATTCTGATGTCCAGATTGAACATTATGAGTCCTTTAATTCGTTGTATTATGATGAAGATATTCAACTCCAATTCAACCTTACTTACACCTTTACTTTTGCTATTCTTATTCACTTCATGTGCTAAGAACGACAAAAAAACTTCAGAGGATTTAGCGATTTCAGAAGTAAAAAAGGAATCTAAAGCTGATAAAACTGTTTTAACAGACGACTTTAAAAACTATTGGTATAATGGTGATGCTGAAATAACATCGTTCAAATTAGAGCAAGAACGCTATGGTGAACTTCGAAATGGACATGCGGTATTAGTTTATGTAACTGAGGATTTCTTACCCGATGTTCAAGTAAAAGCAGACAATTATAGCGGAAGTAATATTCCTATTTTAAAACTCAATGCCACTAAAAACTTTAATACAGGAATTTATCCCTACTCTATAATGCAGAGTACATTTTATCCTGTGGCTAACAATCAACATGCTCTAAAAATTACAGGCTCAGTACAAGAGTGGTGCGGACAAATGTATGCCCAACTCAATAACCGGGATAAGTTTGAAGTCCGATCGCATTCTTACTTCCAAGGTGAAGCCGATACCTCTTTCGCTTTAGAGAAAACATGGACGGAAAATGAACTTTGGACCAAATTGCGAATAGATCCCAATAGTCTACCTACTGGAACCATAGATATTATTCCATCGATTGAATTCACAAGTATAAAACACGAAAAAATCAAAGCCTATAAAGCATATGCGGCATTGCATCAAGGCAGCTATACATTAACTTATGAAAAGCTCAACAGGACCTTAAAAATACATTTCAATCCTAGTTTTCCTTATGAGATTTTAGGGTGGAAAGAATCCTCTGTAAGTGGTTCTGGAGATTCTGAACGAGTTCTAACCACCAAAGCGACGAGATTAAAGACTATTAACACGGATTATTGGACAAAGAACACGAATGCCGATGAAGTCCTAAGAGATTCTTTACAATTGCACTAAATTTCATAACATCTCAACTATCTTTGCACGATTAAAATCCTATTTATGACTGAATTTTTTGCGCACTACAAAGACGCGGTGATTAACACCATCATCTTATTACTCATATTATCCATAATCAGATATATCATTGTTATTACCGTAAATAAGATTGGTAAAAAAAGTGGAACCACAGAAGCTCGAGCGGCTCTTATTGGGAGATATGCCACGGTTACGCTGGTACTACTTGCTATATTAATTGAAACCTTCATTCTAGGTGCTGAAACTAGAGATATTACTCTTGTATTTTCTTCCGTATTTGCGGTTATCGGTGTTGCTCTTTTTGCCACCTGGTCTATACTAAGCAACATCACCTCTGGCGTTATTATGTTTTTTTCATTTCCGTACAAGGTTGGAGATAAGATAAAAATACACGATAGTGATAATTCAGTGGTTGCGATCATCGAAGATATTAGAGCCTTTCAAATTATTCTTAGAGACGAGAATAAAGATTTAATCACTTACCCGAATAACCTTATTCTCCAAAAAGCTGTAACTTTATTGCAGAAGGATGCCCTTGATGAAAACATGGACGACACTAGCATTTTAATAACGAATGAAGAAGAGAACAGCGAAAAAACGCACACAGAATTATAAAAAACATATAGGCAAATCACCAGGTACACTTATTTATACTGGTAAAAAAACTGAGAAACAACTTCATATTGAATCTTTTGATTATACGAAAGACACCATTGATGAACGTGTACTCACTAATATAGAAGAAGCCAAATCTTTTAAAAACTCAGACTCCGTTACTTGGATAAATATCGATGGATTAAACTCTATCGATGAAATTGCAAATATTGGTAAACAGTACGATTTGCATCCTCTGGTTCTTGAAGATATTGTAAATATCACACAACGGCCTAAAATTGATGAGTACGATGACTATCTTTTTGTCGTTTTGAAAATGCTGTACTATGATAAAGATGAAACTATCGTTATAGAGCAAGTCAGCCTAATTTTAGGAAAAAACTATGTGCTATCTTTTCAAGAATCGGAAGGCGACGTTTTTAATACCATTAGAGAGCGTCTTCGACTTGGAAATGGTAGAATTAGAGGATTAAAATCAGACTATTTATTATATGCTTTAATCGATGCGGTTGTCGATCATTATTTTGTAATCATCGAAACGCTTGGTAATAAAATTGAAGATT
Source organism: Winogradskyella epiphytica (assembly GCF_003217215.1). GTDB lineage: Bacteria > Bacteroidota > Bacteroidia > Flavobacteriales > Flavobacteriaceae > Winogradskyella > Winogradskyella epiphytica. The sequence goes on along the minus strand of NZ_QJTD01000006.1, from coordinate 51,101 downwards.
TAGAAACTGATCTTTTTGCAGGTAACGCACGTGACGATATTAATATTGAAGTCCAACAACTTAAGCGAGAAATATTAAAAGTAAGACGCGCTATTTTTCCACTTCGTGAAATTATAAATCGTTTAGAAAAAGGTGAAAGTCCATTTATTCACAAAAACACAATCACTTACTACAGAGATATTTACGATCACTTAATTCAAGTATCAGAAAACATTGATATTTATCGTGAAATGATATGGAGTTTAATGGATATGTACATGACGACCATAAGCAATAAGATGAATGAAGTAATGAAAGTACTTACCATCATGTCTTCTATTTTTATTCCACTTACCTTCCTCGCAGGTATTTACGGGATGAATTTTGAATATATGCCAGAGCTTCAATATCACAATGGTTATTTTGTCCTTTTGGGTGTCATGCTTATTCTTTTTATAGCCTTACTTTTTTATTTTAAACGAAAAAAATGGTTGTAGATTCACCTCTAAAATGAAATAATTTTAGTTAGGCATCATGCGTTAAATAATTCTAAAACCGAGGTTATTAGTTTCTAACTTTCCTATATTTGAAACCCAACCACATAAAAGCCTCATGATGAAAATTAGACTATGTCTACTGCTTCTTTTAAGCATTTTTGTTTCAATACATGCTCAACAACCAAAACAATTAAATTCTTCAGAAATTTACGAAGCGGTTCAAAAACTTAATGTTTTAGGCTCCGTTTTATATGTTGCAGCACATCCTGATGATGAAAACACACGACTCATTTCTTATATGGCTAACCAGGTTAAAGCCCGTACAGCCTATTTATCACTAACTCGTGGTGATGGAGGACAAAACCTTATTGGTCCTGAAATTAGGGAACTTTTAGGTGTGATTAGAACACAAGAATTATTAGCGGCAAGACGTGTTGATGGTGGTGAACAATTATTTTCTAGAGCAAATGATTTTGGCTATTCTAAACATCCTGATGAAACTTTAGAAATTTGGAATAAAGATGAAGTTCTAGCCGATATTGTATGGGCTATTCGTGAGTTTAAACCTGATATTATCATCAACCGATTCAACCATAAAGTGACTAGAAAAACTCATGGTCATCATACCTCCTCAGCCATGTTAAGTATGGAAGCCTTTGATTTGGCTAATGATCCTAGTCAGTACCCATCTCAATTAAAACTCACTGAAACTTGGCAACCAAAACGCATCTTTTTCAATACCTCTTGGTGGTTTTATGGAAGTCAAGAAAAATTTGAAAAAGCCAATAAAGACAATATGCACAGTTTCGACATAGGTGTGTATTACCCAACCAAAGGTATGTCTAACAATGAAATTGCTGCTATTGCTAGTAGTCAACATTTGTGTCAAGGATTTGGACGTTTATCACAACGTGGCTCGGAAAAGGAATACATAGAGTTTCTTAAAGGTGAACCTTTAGAGCTAGACGAAGACATCTTTACAGGAATCGATATGACTTGGAACAGAGTTGAAGGCGGAAAAGCCATCGAAACCATTTTAAAGTCGGTAGAAAACAATTTTAACTTTGTGAATCCATCATCTCACTTAAAGCAACTTTTAGAAGCTTATAAGTTGATTAAAAATTTAAAGGATGAGCATTGGAAAAAAGTTAAAACCAAAGAAATAAAAGCCATTATTGAAGCTTGTGCAGGATTGTATTTAGAAGCCTCTGCCAACGAACCTCATGCTGCACCAAATGAAGAGGTTACTTTAAATATGGAGGTCTTAAATCGAAGTCAAGCTGCAATTAGCTTAGCGTCTTACCAGCTTTCAACTTTAAAAAATGGTGTTTCTAAAAATATCAACTTAGCGCCAAATCAACGTTTAAACTTTAAAGAAGGCATAACTATTCCAAATTCGAAGTCTTATACAGCACCCTATTGGTTAAATACTGAAAGTACCTTAGGCATGTATCATGTAGACGATCAAAAATTGATTGGTTTACCTGAAACACCAAGAGCCGTCTTTGTCGAATTCAATCTATTAATCGAAGGAGTACCCATTAGCTTTAGAAAACCGGTTGTTTTCAGATATTCAAGACCTGACAAAGGTGAACTCTACAGACCTTTTGAGATAATTCCTATTGTTACAACAAGCATAAGTGATAAAGTTTTCATTTTTGACACTGAGGAACAAAAGGAAATTGAAGTTACGGTTAAAGCAGGACAGGATAATATTGAAGGTTTTGTTCAAATGACCTATCCTGAAGGTTGGCAGGTGTACCCACAAAGACAAAAAATAGCCATCGCAAGTAAAGGTGACATTCAAAAAGTGGTATTTACCGTGATTCCACCTCAAAATCAAAGTGAAGGATTAATCACACCTATGGTCAATATTGACGGTGAGTTTTATTCCGACGAACTTATTGAAATCGATTACGCTCATATTCCGTTTCAAACGGTGCTGATGCCAAGTGAAAGCAAAGTGGTTCGATTAAATATTGATAAAAGAGGGAACAATATTGGTTATATTGAAGGCGCAGGTGATGTTGTTCCAGAAAGTTTAAGACAAATAGGTTATAATGTGACTATCATTAAACCTGAAGAGATCTTACCTGAATACCTATCTACTTTTGATGCTATAGTAGTTGGAATCAGAGCTTATAATATTGTTGATGACTTAAAGTTTAAACAACGATTTCTATTAAACTATGTGAAGGAAGGTGGAAATTTGATTGTTCAATACAATACCAACGTTGGAATTAAAGTAGATGAATTAGCACCTTATCCCTTACAACTTTCGAAAGATAGAGTCACCGATGAAAATGCCTTGGTGAGAATTTTAAAGCCTGAGCATCCTATTTTAAATTTCCCAAATAAAATCGGCATGAAAGATTTTGAAGGTTGGGTTCAAGAACGTGGCTTATATTTCCCTGACCAGTGGTCAAAAGAGTTTACACCACTACTCGCTTCTAACGATAAAGGTGAAAGCTCAAAGGAAGGCGCCTTACTTGTTGCCAAGTATGGTAAAGGCAACTATATTTACACAGGTTTGAGTTTCTTTAGAGAATTCCCAGCAGGAGTTCCAGGGGCTTATCGCCTGTTTGCCAACTTGCTTTCTGCAGGAAAAGAAAACTCGACAGACTTAAAATCTGAAAATTAAAAAATTAAATCCCCTACATACTAAAACCTAATGACATGGAAAGCGATAACGAAAAACCAGTAAAACAAAAATGGAGTAAAATGTACACTCTAGTTTTAGTAGCAAATGCTGTATATATCATATTGTTTTATTTCATAACCGCTTCATTCGCATAAGCTATGCCGTTAACTTTAAATTGGATTGATTGGGCCGTTTTAATAGCAACCCTTGTGACTATAGTTGGTTATGGTACATGGAAAACTCGTGGTCGTAAAAATGCACAGGATTATATTAGAGGTGGTAATACTACCAAATGGTGGACCATTGGTTTATCTGTAATGGCCACACAAGCTAGTGCCATTACCTTCTTATCTACAACAGGACAAGCTTTTTCTGACGGTATGGGATTCGTTCAGTTTTATTTTGGACTACCTATTGCCATGGTCATAATTTGTTTGGTATTTATTCCTCTTTATCACAGACTTAAAGTTTATACCGCCTACGAATTTCTCGAAAACCGTTTCGATTTAAAAACTCGAAGTTTAACGGCTATACTCTTTTTAATACAACGTGGTTTAGCTGCAGGTATTACCATCTTTGCGCCTGCTATTATTCTTTCTGTTGTTTTAGGTTGGAATATTGTGACCCTAAATATTATCATCGGTGTTTTAGTTATCATCTATACCGTTTCGGGTGGAACAAAGGCAGTTACAGTGACCCAAAAGCAGCAAATGTTTGTGATTTTCGCAGGAATGTTAGCCGCCTTATTAATTATTATTGATTTAATTCCGGATGAAGTCAGCTTCACAGACGCCATTGATATTGCAGGAGCCACTGGTAAGATGCAAGTTTTGGATTTCTCTTTCGATTTAGAAAACAGATATACGGTTTGGACAGGTTTAATTGGAGGTACGTTTTTAATGCTTTCCTATTTTGGGACGGACCAAAGTCAAGTACAACGTTATCTTTCTGGAAAATCTATGAAAGAGATGCAAATGGGATTACTGTTTAACGGCTTGTTAAAGGTCCCTATGCAGTTTTTCATTTTACTCGTTGGTGTTATGGTATTTGTGTTTTATCAATTCAACCCATCACCTTTAAATTTTATAGATAAATCCACACAAACCGTTTTAGCTTCGGACTATGCGGATGAGTATAGAGCCCTTCAAGAGAAACAAAACCTCTTATTCAAAGAAAAACAACAGGTCAGCTTAGCTTTATCTAAAAGTGAAGGTACGCGTTTAAAAACGCAATTATTTCAATTAGATAGTATCGAAAAAACTTACCGTTCAGAATCTAAGTTTTTAATTAAAAAAGCCATTGATGCGGATTATGCCGCTGAATACACAAAACTTCAAAACGAAGTAGAATCGTTAAAATCAAATACAGATAGTTCACTTTATCTTGAAAAGAAAACAGCACTAGCCTCACTCTATAACGATGCCGCAAAAGACACGCAAACCAACGATAGAGACTATATGTTCATTAGGTTTATATTAAATAATTTACCTGTAGGACTTATTGGTTTATTACTAGCTGTAATTTTATCTGCAGCTATGTCGTCTACAGCTTCGGAAATTAATGCTCTAGCTACGATTACCTCTATGGATTTGTATGGTCGCAATCTCAAAGAAGATAAGGACGAAGATCATATGGTTAAGATGACCAAGTGGTTCACCTTAGGTTGGGGAGTTATCGCTATAATCATAGCCTGTTTTGCCGATTTGGCTGAGAATTTAATTCAACTGGTCAATATCATAGGTTCAATATTCTATGGCAATGTATTAGGCATCTTTTTACTAGCTTTTTTCTTTAAATATATCAAAGGAAACGCCGTGTTTATTGGTGCCTTAATCACACAAGCTATAGTCGTTATTGGCTGGTGGTTTGATTGGATGCCTTATTTATGGCTGAATTTATTTGGTTGTGTGGTAGTGATATTAATTGCCAATTTATTACAAGTCGTCCTACCTAAAACTAACGCTAAGGCATAGTGTCGCATTTTAATTCAGAGATGAATAGTTTCATATTAAGCAAAAAACAATTGCTAAATACTGCGTTGAATTTATGTCAACTCCAAATATCGTATACTTAATACTCAGTTACAGAACCCCAGTTCTCACCTGATTTTATTCGGTATAATTGCATTTCAGAAATTCCAAATTGCTTTGCAATCATTTTTAATCGTGTACGGCGATTTGGGTCGTTAATCTTACGCTTTATAAGCTTCACTTTAGTTTCAGTAAGCTTTGCTGTAGATGGAATTTTTCTTTTAATATTTTTAAATGCGGGATTACTAAATTGGTGTAATTCCTTTTCGCGTTTAGTCGCCCATTTCAGGTTTTCTAAGCGATTATCTTTTTTATCGTAATTAAGATGAATAACGTATACACCATCATTTTGCTCAAGAAAGTGCTGAGCTACTAATTTATGAACATACCTACTTGTACGTTTTCCGTTATGTTTTTGCTTTAAAGGTAAGTTTTGATAGCCATTGATATAAGAGACTTTTACTAACTCTTCTTTTTCTCCTTTACAATTTATAATTCGACCATAATTTGAGATTTTAAACTTTTCCTCATCCGAAATTTTATCGTCAAATTTAACCTCCTTCCATTCTTCTTTCCAGTAATCCCTTATCATCATTAAATATCTTTATAAAATTAAATTACTTCTTCCCAAGTGTATATCTATACGTATAATTCTTCAAACTTATAAACGCGTTCAAAAATTAGAAATCAATCATATATTTCTGCAGGAACAATTGACTTTCCCTAAGATACACATTAATCTCCAACAAACAGAAAATCAATTGTTTATTAATGATTTATACAATCAAAAGCGCAACTCCGAAGAATTGCGCTTTTGATGTACTGATTTATAGACATAAATCTATAAATAACAAATTTATATTATTTCGCTCCCCATTCTTTAAGAGAGTCTTCATTCATCTTCACATAATCATCATTACCAGCTTCTTTAGATTTTTCTAAAGATTTTTTAGCCACTTCAATAGCCTTTTTCTTTTCACCTAATTTAGCATACAATAGAGACTGTTGTCTTAACTGATAGAATTGTGGATCTTTCATCATTGACATTGCTTTTTCCATCCATTCTTTTGCTTGATTTAAATCTTTTCCTTCAGAAATATTATAAACTGCAGCAGCATAATAGTCATTTGCAGAAGGTCCGGCCATTACACGCTCAATTGAAGCCGTTACCGCTTTATCTGTAGCCACTTCAAACTTAACATTTGCCATAGTATCTTCCCATAGCATGCTTAATTCTGCAGAGTCATTTCTTAAGTTATCAAAACTCATGGTAAAAGTCTCAACTTTCATTGGCAATTTCATCGTTTCCACTTTTACTTTAGCCGCAATTTTAGAATCGTCTAATTTTTTTGGTGCGCCCCAATTGTTGGTATCGTTATAAAAAACGATTTCCCAAGTCTTTTCAGAAGGAATTACAAATATCGCATAAGATCCTGCTTTTAATGTCTTACCACCTACAACAGCATCTGTACTGAAACTGATAATTGAATTTTTGTTAGCTCCAGCTCTCCATATTTTTCCATAAGGCACTAGGTTTCCAAAAACTTCTCTGTCTCTCATACTTGGACGAGAATATTCTAAGGTCACATCCGTTAACCCAACCTTTTGCTCAATTTTAGTAAAAGGACTTGGTTGTGGTGTTTCAATCTGTGCATTAACCGAAAACATTAAGGTTAATACAAATGTAAATAGTACTAATTTCTTCATCTTTATTGTGTTATGTATTTGTTTTTTAAACTATTGTAAAAATACAACTTAAGCCATATCTCCTGTGTTAAGGAATACTTAAAATGCCTTGAAATCCCAAGTCGTTCATAAATTTTTCAAAAAAATAATTCATATTAAATTCATTCATCGTAATATTGCAATATAGAATTATAAGACATCATGGGTTTAACTAAAACCGAAAAGTTCACAGAAGATCAAAACACGATTGCTCTAATAGCTAAAGCTTTTGCACATCCAGCAAGAGTCGCTATTCTTCAACATTTATTTAAAATAAATTCTTGTATCTGCGGTGATTTGGTCGAAGAAATCGGTTTGGCGCAACCTACCATTTCTCAACATTTAAAAGAATTAAAAAACATTGGTCTGATCAAAGGAACAATTGAAGGTACTAGCGTATGTTATTGTATTGACAAAGATAAATGGGCTGAAATGAAGTCTATTATCTCCCAATTCCTAGATCAAGATTTAAACGACGGCAACACTTGTTGTTAAAACCTATATTATTTAAAACATCCATTATTATGAAATTATCAGAAATAAAATCGAAATTAAAAACCTTAGACACCATTGCATTTCAGTTACCAGATGGCACTTTGGTACCCAATCATTTTCATGTAACTGAAGTTGGTAAAATCACTAAACATTTTATTGATTGTGGCGGTACGGTTAGAAAAGAAAACGTCGTAAATTTTCAACTTTGGGAAGCCGACGATTATGATCACAGATTACATCCTGAGAAATTAATTAGTATTATAGAACTTTCTGAAAAAGTATTAGGAATTGAAGATTTAGAAATCGAAGTGGAATACCAAGGTGATACTATTGGAAAGTACGGTTTAGACTTTGATGGGAAGCATTTTTTACTGACTACAAAACTTACAGATTGTTCAGCTAAAGATAAATGCGGAATTCCTGAAGAAAAACCGAAATTGAAACTTTCAGAGCTACAACAAGCAGCTCCTTCTTGTGCACCTGGCTCAGGATGTTGCTAATTTTAATAGTAAACTCTACTCTATGGTGTTCAAACCAATTGAAACAGAAATCAATCAGTTAAATCACGATGCGATTTCAACCGAACGTAAAACGACCTTACAACCACTTATTGATTATATTCAACGTAAAAAGGATAATCATCAGGTCGTAAATCTCAATTTTATTTGCACACATAATTCACGCCGTAGTCATTTGTCCCAAGTTTGGGCGCAGACTATGGCGTCTTTTTTTAATATCCCTAAGGTATATTGTTATTCCGGAGGAACAGAAACTACGGCGCTCTTTCCAGTTGTGGCTGATACATTGGAAGGTTCTGGATTTAAAATCGATAGACTTTCTAAGGAAGAGAACCCTATTTGTTCTATTAAGTTCAGTCGAAACTCCCATCCTATTATAGGATTTTCAAAAACCTTTGATGCCGACTTCAATCCGCAATCCGATTTTGCAGCTATCATGACCTGTTCTAGTGCAGATGAAGCTTGTCCGCAGATATTTGGTGCCGAACAACGCATTCCCATCACCTATGAGGATCCAAAAACATTTGACCAAACCCCATTACAATTAGAAAGATATAAAGAACGAAGTCTTCAAATTGCTACAGAAATGAAATATGTGTTTTCTAAACTTAATAACACATAGATGCTAAACTTTGTTTAACTTTATTAGATATTCTTTAAACATTCGTATCTTTACTCTATATTAAATACGAATTATTAATGGCTAAGAAAAAATCAATTACCCCAACTGATCTTATAGGTTTTTATATGGATTATATGTTAAGGCATAACCAAAAACCAAAATCAGTATATGCCTTTGCGAAGGATCATCAATTTGAAGAACAAGAGTTTTATGAGTTCTTCGGCAATTTTGAGGCCTTAGAACGCACTATTTTCAAGACATTTTTTGATCATACCCTTGCAGCTTTAGAGAATAGTGAAGATTATCATTCTTTTGATGCGAAGAACAAGCTGCTTAGCTTTTATTATACTTTTTTCGAAATTCTTACAGCTAATAGAAGTTATGTTGTTCTCGCTTTAGTCAGCAGTAAAAATAAATTAGAGTCGCTTAAATCATTAAAACTTTTAAGAACAAGTTTTACATCTTATATCGAACATTTAAATATAAATGCGATTGATTTAAAACACGAGCAACTCGAAAAATTTCAAAATAAAACTTTGAAAGAATCGTTCTGGCTTCAATTATTATTTACCCTTAAATTTTGGATGGATGATACTTCAGCTTCTTTTGAAAAAACAGACATTTTTATTGAAAAATCCCTAAAAACAAGTTTCGATTTAATTGATACGACACCATTAAAGAGCATTATTGATTTCGGGAAATTTCTTTATAAGGAAAAAATGAATTCTAAATAGACCATATGAAAACCATAGATAGTATACCAATTTCAAAAATATCTCGAGCTTCTAAATTAGTCTCAACAGGAGCAAAAGTCGGTGTTAATTATTTAAAATATTACGGCGACAAAATGGTGACCTCTCGAGATGAGGCCAAGGGTCGACTTAATCAAAATAATGCAGAGGATATTTACGATAGTCTAAAAACTCTCAAAGGAAGCGCCTTAAAAGTAGCACAGATGCTCAGTATGGAAAAAAGCATATTGCCACAAGCTTATGTAGAAAAATTTTCCTTATCTCAATTTTCTGTTCCGCCCCTCTCTCCTCCTCTAGTTATAAAGACGTTTAAAAAATATTTTGGAAAGCACCCGAATGATCTATTTGATTCCTTTAATGCCAGTTCAGTGAATGCGGCTAGTATTGGTCAAGTTCATATAGCTGAAAAGGATGGAAAAAAGCTAGCTGTAAAGATTCAATATCCTGGAGTCGCAGAAAGTATTGCATCGGATTTAGCCTTGGTGAAACCTATTGCGATTAAAATGTTTAATATTAAAGGGAAAGATTCCGATAAATATTTTAAAGAAGTTGAACAAAAATTAACAGAAGAGACCAATTATAGTTTGGAACTTGCTCAAAGTAAAGAGGTTGCGAAATCTTGTGCACATATTCCGAATTTAAAATTTCCTAAATATTATGACGCTTTTTCTTCTGAACGCATAATTACCATGGATTATATGGAAGGTGAACACCTATCAGAATTCGTAGCACATAATACTAACAAAGAATTAGCCAACAAATTAGGACAAGCCCTTTGGGATTTTTATATGTACCAAATTCACATACTTAGAAAAGTTCATGCCGATCCGCATCCGGGAAATTTCTTGGTATCTAAGGGGGAGGATTTAATCGCACTAGATTTTGGGTGCATGAAAACTATTCCTGAAGATTTTTATAAACCTTATTTTGAGCTGGCAGAAAAAGAATGTATAGAAGATGCTCAACTTTTTAAAGAGAAACTCTTTGAGCTCGAGATCCTCAGGCAAGATGACTCTGAGGAAGAAGTTAAATTCTTTAGTGCGATGTTTCATGAGCTTTTGAATTTATTTACCCAGCCTTTTCATAGTGAGGTATTTGACTTCTCCAATCCTGAATTTTTTAATCAAATTTCAGAGATGGGACAGCGCTATTCTCAAAGTACCGAATTAAGAAATATGAACGGTAATAGAGGTTCAAAACATTTTATCTATATTAACAGAACCTTTTTCGGACTTTATAATTTAATGTATGATTTAAAAGCTGAAAACGTAAAGATTAATAATTTCAATTCGTTATAAACGAACTTATACAGCCCAACTTGAAGATACTTATCACTGGAACCACCGGATACATTGCAAAAAGATTATCTCTTCAGTTACTTGAAGATGATCATGAATTAGTCTGTTGTGTCCGTGATTTAAATCGGATTCCCACTGAATTAAAATCACATCCGAACACCTCTTTTATAAAAGTCGATTTTCTAAAACCTGAACAAGCCGAAATACCGAAAGATATTGAAGCCGCCTACTATTTAATTCATTCCATGGCGACCTCTTCAGACAATTTTGAAAGTTTGGAAGAAACCTGTGCGGCCAACTTTAAAGCATTAGTATCAGAAACTCAGTGTAAACAAGTCATTTATTTAAGTGGCATTGTAAATGACGATTCCTTATCTAAACATTTAAAATCGCGGCTTCAAGTTGAAAACACCTTGAAATCTGATGCTTATGCCTTAACCACCCTGAGAGCAGGAATCATTGTTGGTAGTGGTAGTGCTTCCTTTGAAATCATTAGAGATATTGTTGAGAAACTCCCTGTAATGATTACACCAAAGTGGTTAAATACTAAAACGCAACCTTTAGCTATTCGAGATATTCTTAACTACCTATCTGGCGCGTTAGGAAAAGAGGAACTTTACAATAAAAACTACGATGTTTTTGGCCCAGAAGTGCTCACTTATAAAGAAATGCTTTTACAGTTTGCTGAAATAAGAGGTTTAAAGCGTTATATCTATACCCTTCCGGTTTTATCTCCAAAAATGTCCTCGTATTGGTTGTATTTTGTTACATCCACCTCGTTTCAATTGGCTGCTGCTTTAGTGGATAGTATGAAGGTAGAGGTTATTGGTAAACCGAGCAATATCAATTCCATTATAGGCATTGAACCTATGAATTATAAAAGTGCTGTGAATTTAGCCTTTCAAAAAATTGAGCAAAACGCTGTTATTTCAAGTTGGAAAGATGCCGTGAGTAGTGGTGTTTTTAAAGACCAATTGTCAAAGCATGTAGAATTACCATCCTTTGGTTGTTTTATCGATGAAAGAGAACGACCTGTTACTGACGAAGCCTATACTATGAATCGTATTTGGAGTATTGGAGGCCGAAATGGGTGGTATAAGTTTAATTATTTATGGAAAATTCGCGGATATATCGATTTGCTCTTTGGAGGTGTTGGTTTAAGACGCGGTAGAACCAATGATACGACTCTAGAAGCAGGTGATGCATTAGATTTTTGGCGTGTATTATTAGCTGATAAGGAAGAAAAACGACTCCTTTTATTTGCTGAAATGAAATTACCTGGAGAAGCTTGGTTAGAATTTAAAATTGTTGATGATAGGCTCTACCAACGAGCGGTTTTTAGACCAAAAGGCGTATGGGGACGCTTATATTGGTATTCTGTACTTCCGTTTCATGCCTTTGTATTTAACGGCATGATTAATGCTCTGGTTGAAAAAGAGTAATACCTAAAATTTTGAGTTGTTTCATGGCTTTATTTTCAAATAAGATCTAGGCTAATTATATGCTTTTATCAAGCAAATAAGGCCTTTCCGACAACAAAAAGAACCAGTACAATTAGAATAAGTCCCACAACTATTACTTGAAACTTCATATAATTGGATATCGTCTCCCAAAATGAATTCTTTTTCATGTCAATTGCTTTATTTGGACTCTATATCATCTTCCGTTCCGAACAGCTTATCAGGTCCTGCAGAACTAATTTTAAAGCCTTGTCCGCTCGTATTAATCTCGAATTTATATTCCGTATGCCAAGCGTCTTTATTCCACTCTATTCTTATGGGACTATTTCCTATTAATGCATTCATATCTTTAGGGTAATAGCCGTATTTCTCCTTCCACTCTTCCATTCTTTCGCTCATTGCTGTTATTTCCTTTTTTGTTTTATTCGTAAAACCTGATGATCTTTGGTAGTTAAAAAATAGAAAAGCGCTAGTTAGACCAACCAGCATAAGGACTATTACCATAATAGAACTCGGTTGCAAAATATATTTTTGAAAAGCTCTATTTATGCCATCTTTCTTTTCCTTTTCCTTGATTCTTTTGTGATGCTTATCATCTTCTCGAATAAGACCAAAATCAGCTAAGGCTGAAAGTATTATTTCTATCATTTAGAAGCCCATTTTTCAAGCATTAATAAATACGACTGATTTTTAGATTTGATGATTTGTTCTGTACAATTTCTTTTTTTTCAACTCAGTTGTAGTTTACATATGATAGTTAAAAAAACAAGACCTTCATTACAGCCATTTTTGGAATTATATGTTTTCAAGATGGTGTTTCTTTAATTCATTTTTCAAGTCTATTAAAGAATCTGATTCAATAATTTGAGTATCGATGACAAATTCACTTTTATTGGTAATTAATTTTAAGTCACCCGCAAATTCTCGAATTGAATTAATTTCTGAAAGCTTTATTCGTTTTGGAATCAAGGTATTTTTTACGATCACTCCATCATCTATTGTTAGATATTGTTTTTTCTTCTCAAAGTAGTAAAGGATAAACATCGGAATTCCTGCTAGAATTTGTCCTACACCAACTGATTTTAATGACATATTTTTCCAATCACCCATAATTAAGGATAGTAAAATTAGAACAATTCCAATAAGCACAAAGAATATCCCTAATCTATAGTTACTCCTTAATCTTTCTTTTGAATATCTGATTTTCTTCATTTTAAAACGAATGGTTAATCTTAATTTTTATCTATGATAAATACATACTAAATCACATCCTAAATATAGGAATTATTCAATTATGACCAATTTGTACAATCCCATAATCGGCATTACTTATGCTCTTGTCAAAACGGAAAAAGCAAGATTAAGAATCGGAAGCATAAAAAAGCAACTACAATTGTTAATAGGCATACGATCAAGCTTCGCTGGAATTTTAATGGCCCTATTCTACCATATCTTCTTCTAAATTCTTAATTCTCTGTTAATTAATGTTTAGCTATGATGTTAAAACATTAAACATTTTGTATGTTTGAGAAAATCAAGTATCAAACTGAGGCATTAACTCTTTATGATACAGGGTTGTTTTGTTAGCTAACAGAAAGATTAACGACTAAACATTTATTGAAGACCAAGGTCTTCGTTTAAAAAACACTAAAGCGTGCTTTGATTTAAATTTGGAAACCTTAAAGACAGCACATTAAAAAGACGCTATGAACACAGTAACAATTCCTAATAAAAATGGTCATACAATTAATGACTTCAGTAATGAAGAAATTGGTGACGATCATTTATTTACAAGTTTAGACACTCCGATTAAGCCCAGTGCTTTTGAGTTGTCTGACGAAGAGAAAAAAGAACGCATCTCTATATTATTTTCAGAAATTATGGATGTTCTTGGTTTAGATTTAACCGACGACTCGTTACAAGGCACACCAAAACGTGTGGCAAAAATGTATATAGATGAGATTTTTTCTGGTTTAGATCCTAAAAACAAACCGAAAATTGCCTTGTTTGATAATAAGTATCAGTACAATCAGATGTTAGTAGAAAAGAATATTACTTTTTATTCTAACTGTGAACATCACTTTGTACCCATTATCGGGAAAGCCCATGTGGCCTATAAGTCATCAGGTAAAGTAATTGGACTTTCTAAACTTAATCGCATTGTACAGTATTACGCAAAGCGTCCTCAGGTACAAGAACGTTTAACAAATCAGATTGCCAACGAACTTAAAACCGTTTTAAACACAGAAGATGTTGCGGTGATCATAGATGCAAAGCATTTATGTGTCGCTTCAAGAGGTGTTCAAGATGATACTTCGGCAACAGTAACAACATATTATGGAGGCGAATTTAATACGCCTGCAAAAATCGCAGAATTACAAAACTATTTAAATAATTAAGCTATGGAAACAATACAGAAAGCTATAGAATTTGAAAACAGAAAGTTTTCATTTAAAACAACAAGTGACAGAATCGTAGCAGCAAGAGAGGCTAAAGACCTAATCTTAGCTATTAACGAAATTTATAAAAAAAAGAAAGACGCTAAACTCATGGATTTAATGAAGCGTTTAACGGTTATTAAGCAAAAAATTGAAAAGCGTTTAAAGGGTCGTCCTTTAACAGCCGCATAATTTTAGCTGGTTATTATTTATTGGAAAAAGCAAAGGCGAGACTACAATGTAGTCCTGACTTTGCTTTTTTTATATCATCAAGAACCTCATTTTATCCATCTAACTCCTTAACCAAATCACCTTTTTTAAAGTATCAAATTGAGATAAGCTCTAAAAAGCACCTCAGTTAAGTGCTTTTATTGGTATCTTTACTATATTAAATCCACTTGTTATGGAAGTAGCCACAACACCTGTTTACGATTTAAAAATTAACAGTTTAGCAGGAACTCCGATTGACTTACACAAGTTTAAGGGCAAAAATATCTTGTTTGTAAATGTCGCATCTCGCTGTGGTTTCACCCCTCAGTATCGAGATTTGCAAGAATTGCAAGACCGCTATAAGGACCAACTTGTCGTTATTGGCCTGCCTTGTAATCAATTTGGAAAACAAGAACCTGGTACTCCTGAAGAGATCCAAGAGTTTTGTGAAGCCAATTATGGTGTGTCATTTTTAATCACTGAAAAAGTTGATGTTAAGGGTCCTAATCAACATCCTTTGTACGCTTGGCTCACTCAAAAAAAAATTAACGGTAAAAAGAACACCACGGTTAAATGGAATTTTCAAAAATACCTTATTGACGAAAATGGTGAGTTTTTAGACTATTATTATTCAATTACCAAACCAACAAGTTCTAGAATCACCAAACATTTTAAAGAAACCTAGGTTTTACTTAAGGCTTCTTACCATAGTAGTGGATTCCTTTTTTAAAACCACAAAACCGATTACTGTTGAAAAAGTTCTATTTATTTCTTCTATTCTTAATCATTAATTTTGGCGGATTAGCCTTAGCAAGTTGGTTTATGGGTGATGCTGTTTCAGGGGATTGGTATGATTCTCTCAATAAGGCACCATGGACACCCCCAGGCTGGGTTTTTGGAGCGGCGTGGACACTAATCATGGTCTGTTTCTCTATCTATTTAAGTTATTTATTTACAATTTGGAATTCCAAAGTAGTCATTGGAACTTATAGCGTCGCTGTACTCTTAAATGTTTTATGGAATTACCTATTCTTCAATCAGCAGTTAACCACTTTAGCTTTGGTTAATATTATTATACTCACCATTATCATTATTTATTTCTTTATCAGCTTTGGTGACGATAATCTAAGTCGTTTAAAATACTTATTAGTTCCCTATATAATTTGGCTGTGCATTGCCACCTCTCTAAACGCTTATGTTGTCCTGTATAATTAAAACCATGAGCTATCTTAAATTATTAAATGAACCTATACACCCTTCATAAAAAGCAAAAGTTACCTATAAGCTTAGAACAAGCCTGGGAGTTTTTGTCTAACCCAGAAAATTTGAAAATAATAACACCAGACTATATGGGATTTCATATTTTATCTGGTGCCGATAGACCGATGTTTCCAGGGCAGATTATTCAATATATCGTCACACCTGTTTTGGGAATTAAAACCATATGGGTTACTGAAATTACCCATATTAAAGACTTAGATTATTTTGTAGACGAACAACGTTTTGGGCCTTATGCCTTATGGCATCATAAACATTTTATAAAAGAAATTGACGGCGGAATTGAGATGGAAGACCTCATTCATTATAAATTACCTTTTGGAATATTAGGGCAGCTGGTTCATCCCATTTTAGTGAAACCGAAACTGGAGGAGATTTTCAATTACCGAACTAAAAAGTTAGAAGAGTTATTTGGAACCTATTAATTGCATATTACGAATCTCTAATTGAATTATTTCAATTTGACGGCGCGTACAAATCTCTATAAAAACGAATAGATTAAAACTAAAAACACGGCATGAGTAAAAACATCAATATATTTTGGTTCCGAAGAGATTTACGGCTAGATGACAATCACGCTTTATATAAAGCTCTAAAAGCCGGCTTGCCTGTATTACCTATTTTTATTTTCGACACAGAAATCTTGAACGATTTGCAGAAAGACGATGCACGTGTCACTTTTATTCACGAACAGCTTCAACAGTTGAGGAAGAGTTTAGAAGATGACTATGGAAGTAGTATCGGGTTTTATCATGGTACACCAGAAGCTGTTTTTAGGCAACTCATTTCAGACTACACCATACATTCTGTTTTTACTAATCGTGATTATGAACCTTATGCCACTCAACGTGATACTAGGATTAAATCCCTATTCGATCGGCATAATATCGAGTTTAATACTTATAAGGATCATGTGATTTTTGAAAAAGATGAGGTCGTAAAAAAAGATGGAAGCCCCTATTTGGTGTACACGCCCTATATGAAAACCTGGAAATCAACCTTTAAAGCCCATGATTTAACCCCATTTAAAAGCGAGACTCACTTAGACCGACTTATTCAAGATAAAGAATTGCCCAATTTAAGTTTATCGGCAATTGGATTTCAACCATCAAATCAAAATATTTCTCCATATGAAGTATCTTCGAGTTTAATTCAGAATTATGAAGCCACTCGAAATTTCCCCGCAGCTGACTCGACTTCTAGACTAGGCCCTCATTTACGTTTTGGAACTGTAAGTATCAGGAAGGTTGTTAAAAAGGCTATTTCAGAAGCTAATGAGATCTTTTGGCAAGAATTAATTTGGCGTGAATTCTTTATTCAAATTTTATGGCATTTTCCACAGACCACCAACCAATCTTTTAAGCCTCAATATGATAGAATTGTTTGGAGAAATAACGAAGACGAATTTCAAAAATGGTGTGATGGTCACACTGGTTATCCTTTAGTAGATGCAGGGATGCGTCAACTCAACCAAACTGGATTTATGCACAACCGTGTTCGGATGTTAGTAGGTAGTTTTTTATGCAAGCATTTGTTAATCGATTGGCGTTGGGGTGAGGCTTATTTTGCTGAAAAATTACACGATTACGAAATGGCAAGTAATGTAGGAAACTGGCAGTGGGTTGCTGGCACTGGTGTTGACGCTTCACCTTATTTCAGAATATTTAATCCGACCACACAGATTCAGAAGTTTGACAAACATCATGACTACATAAAAACTTGGGTTCCAGAATATCAAGAATCCTCCTATCCACAACCGATGGTCGATCACAAAGAAGCACGAGAACGCTGCTTAAAAACCTATAAATCCGCATTACAATAATTAAAATTTAAAAATTTTAATTATTTCGCATAATAAACGTTAATTTTATACGTTATATAACTATAAGACTGTGAAGGTCTTAACGAAAATAACCATTTCAACAAACAATTTCGAAAAGCTCTGAATTAGTCTCAGGGCTTTTTGAATGGGCTCATTCTTCCCATAGAAAAAGCTTCAAGTGTTTACCTGAAGCTTTTCTTTATAAAGAAATAAGTAGACCTTTTAATTCCCTTCTAAACGTTCAATTTTAGCACCAATGGCTCTTAAACGCTCATCTATGTTTTCGTAGCCACGATCAATCTGTTCAATATTATGAATTGTTGAAGTTCCTTTTGCAGATAATGCTGCAATTAGTAAAGATACACCTGCTCTAATATCTGGAGATGTCATGGTTGTAGCCTTCAATTTCGATTTAAAATCGTGACCTATAACTGTTGCTCTATGTGGATCACAAAGAATAATCTTAGCACCCATATCAATCAACTTATCGACGAAGAATAGTCGGCTTTCAAACATTTTCTGATGTACGATAGCTGCTCCTCTTGCTTGAGTTAGTACCACTAAGATAATACTCAACAAGTCAGGCGTAAATCCTGGCCAAGGTGCATCTGCAATTGTTAAGATAGACCCATCGATATAGTTTTGTACCTCGTAGCCATCTTTATGAGCTGGGATATAAATATCATCGCCTCTTCTTTCTACAGTAATCCCTATTTTTCTGAATACAGATGGAATCACTCCTAAATCGTCCCAACTGACATTGGTGATGGTCAATTCACTTTTAGTCATTGCGGCCAAACCAATCCAGCTTCCTATTTCAATCATATCAGGTAGCATTCTATGCTCCGTTCCACCTAACTCATCAACACCTTCAATCGTTAGTAAGTTAGAGCCCACGCCTGAAATCTTTGCTCCCATTCTATTCAGCATCTTACAAAGTTGCTGTAAATAAGGTTCACATGCGGCATTATAAATTGTGGTAGTCCCTTCAGCTAAAACTGCAGCCATAACAATATTCGCCGTTCCAGTAACCGACGCTTCATCTAAAAGCATATAAGTTCCTTTCAGCTTATCTGCCTCTACTCCATAGAACAACTCCTCTTTATTATAGCGGAATTTAGCGCCGAGATTAATAAAACCTTCAAAATGTGTATCTAAACGACGACGGCCAATTTTATCACCACCTGGTTTTGGAATATACCCTTTACCAAAGCGTGCAAGTAAAGGTCCAACAATCATTATTGATCCTCTTAGACCTTTGCCGTCCTCTTTAAACTCAGCCGATTCTAAATAGGCCAAGTTCAGTTCATCTGCTTTGAATATATAAGAACCCTTTCCTAATTGATTCACCTTAACCCCTAATTTCTCTAATAGAGCGATGAGTTTATTGACATCGATAATATCTGGAATGTTGTCTATCTTAACTTCTTCAGCAGTTAAAAGTACTGCACATAAGATCTGTAGTGCTTCGTTTTTTGCCCCTTGTGGTTGAATTTTCCCCTTTAATTGGTGACCACCTTCAATTTTAAATGTACCCATTCGTCTTAATAACGTTTTCTGTTACTCGAATATTTTTTCTTGTTTGATGAAGAACTCTTTTTGTTAGAATTAGTCTTAGAACCGTACTTTGATTTTGTTCTCAGCAAACTAGTGGCATCACTAAGATCTTCTTCGCTATTCTTTAAGTTGATTTTACCATCTGAAAGTTCGTATAAATGATCGAAAATCACATCATCTTCTACCGTGTCTTTATTCCAATTTAGGAAGCACTTTTTCATATGGTTTGCAATCGTATACGTCAAAGCATCTTTTAACTCTCCATCTTCCCAACTTACAGCCACATCGATCATTGTTTTTATATTATTACCATAAAAACGATATTTCGGATGATTTTGTGGATATTTTAGAGGTTCTGGTCTGGCTTGAATTTCTTCTTTTGACGGCTCACCATAAGGCGAATCTACATCAATATCAAAATCGGCCATTATGAATAACTGATCCCATAATTTATGTTGAAAATCTGGCACATCTCTTAAATGCGGCTGTAGATTTCCCATTACAGAAATTATAGCTTTGGCTATTTTATTTCGTTCTTCTTTTGTTTCGCGAGTCTTAGCGTAATTAATCATCTTTTGTAGATGACGTCCGTATTCCGGAATAATTAAATGCTCGCGTTCTGTGTTGTATTCTAAATCGTCAATCAAAATTATAAAATGTGTAGTATATAGTTTAAAAACCTGTAGTCTGTAGGTTTTGTTGCAAAGTACGAAAAAATAAGTAGCTTAAAAGAAATTTTATAAGGAAATTACACCCTCTACTTTTTCAGCGACTTCCTTATATTTTTCAATGACTAATTCAGGTGTTTTCATTCTAACATTCACGGAAACGCTAGTATATTTGCCGTTCTTAGATTCGTTAGTAGTTATTACAGCACCTAAATTATCAAAAATATTCTCAATACTTTTTACTCCTTTGGTATTAGAAAGCACTATAAATTTGTACAAATATTCAGATGGCCAAGTGGCTGTATCATAGAGCTGTGACTTTAATTTTTCGTAAAATTCGTCTGTTTTTTTTGAACTATCCATATTGAAATTTTTCAGTTGCAAAGATACGTTTAACTTTACATTTTTAAGTTTTAATTTTTATCACTTATTTTTATCCCATTATTTATAACAAAAATAAAGCCAATTTGAATCCAAAAAAAGTTGTCATTGCAGGAGGTCCAGGGACTGGAAAAACTACTATTATTTCTGAATTAAAGAAACGTGGTTTTTTGTGCTACGATGAAATTTCACGAAAAATCACTTTGCAAGCTAGAAAAGATGGCATTGAACAACTCTTTTTAACCGATCCGCTTTTGTTCAGTCAGAAACTGCTGGAAGGCCGAACGCAACAATATAAAGATGCGGAAAAGGAGACTGAAGATATTGTATTTTTAGACCGCGGCATTCCTGATGTTGTGGCTTATATGGATTTTATTGGTGACACCTATCCTGAACATTTTGTTGAAGCTTGCGAAATTCACAAATACGATCGCATCTTTATTTTAGCGCCATGGCAAGAGATTTTCACTAGTGATAGTGAACGATATGAGAACTTTGAAGAAGCTAAAGACATTCATAAACATTTACTAGCCACTTATAAGCGCTATGGTTATGAACTTATAGATGTTCCTTTTGGAAGTGTAGAAAATAGGGCCGATTTTATATTGGAGTCCTTAAATTTGCAATAATGCATCCTATAGAAGTTTTAGAGCGGTATTGGAATCACACCTCCTTTAGACCGCTTCAAGAAGAGATTATCACTTCGGTTTTAAACCATGAGGATACCTTTGCTTTACTCCCAACTGGAGGCGGAAAATCGGTTTGCTTTCAGATTCCTGCTTTAATTCAAGATGGAATTTGTATCGTAATTTCCCCATTAATCGCTTTAATGAAGGATCAGGTCAATACCTTAAAAGCCAAAGGGATTAAAGCCATTGCCTTGACTTCTGGCATGTCTTACAAAGATTTAGATACTCAGTTAGACAATTGCATTTACGGAAATTATAAATTTTTGTACTTATCACCAGAACGTTTACAACAAACCTTGGTTAAAGAACGCATACAACAAATGCGTGTAAATTTAATTGCTGTAGACGAAGCACATTGTATTAGTCAATGGGGTAATGATTTCCGACCAGCTTATAAAAACATTAGCAGCTTGCGAGAGATGCATCCACATGTAACTTGCATTGCCTTAACCGCCTCTGCAAAACACGATGTGATTGATGATATTGTTGAGAATCTCGATTTTATCAACCCCAACATCTTTAAAGCTTCATTTGCTCGACCAAATATTGCTTATGGTGTGATGCATACCGATGATAAGTTATTTCATTTAGAACATCTTTTAAACAGACATGCCGGATCTTCTATTGTTTATGTACGCAATAGAAGAGCCACCATTGATATTCATAATTATTTAACAGCTAAAAATTTTTCATCTACCTTCTATCACGGTGGTATCACCAATAAGGAAAAGCAAGAACGTTTGACCCAATGGATTAACGGTCAGAAGCGGATTATGGTAGCGACTACAGCCTTCGGAATGGGAATTGACAAGGCTAATGTACGAAGCGTAATTCATTATAATCTCCCTGAAAGTTTAGAAAGTTATTATCAAGAAGCCGGGAGAGCTGGTCGTGATGGTAAATTAGCTCATGCCATTATTTTAAAACAGCATATTGACGAGGATCGACTTAGGAGTCAGTTTTTAAACACCTTACCTTCGGTTACATTTGTAAAAACGGTGTATAATAAATTGTGTAATTATTTTCAGATTTCTTATGGCGAAGGTGAAAATACGATGCACCAATTGGACTTTAAGTCGTTTTGTACGCATTATAAACTAAGTGCGAGTATTACTTATAATGCACTCATCTTATTAGACCGAAATGCGATTATAACTTTAACCCAGCATTTTAACTTCAGAACTAAGATCCAGTTTACCACCACCAATGCGGTTTTATTTAAGTATTTAGAAACCCATAAAGATTTAAACCTGTTGGTAAAAGTTCTACTAAGAACCTATGGTGGGATTTTTGATTATGAGACTAAAGTGAATCTAAATTTAGTCGTTCAAAAGTCGAAACTTTCTGAAGCTCAAGTCATCGCTCAATTGCAACGCCTTGAGAAGAATGAAGTTATAAGTCTGCAAATGGCCAATACAGATTCTGAAATCACCTTTTTAAAACCACGAGAAGATGATATTACCATCAATCCGATTGCCAAGATTATAGAGCAACAACATATGCTTACCCATAATCAGATTGAGTCGGTATTACGCTATATTAAAAATGATTCTGTTTGTAGGAGTCAGCAATTGCTGAATTATTTCGGCGAAAAATCGACAGCCACTTGTGGACAATGTTCGGTTTGTATCGCTAAAGCTTCGGCAGGAACCACTATTAATACCGAAACTATTAAGCTTCAAATTTTAAAATTATTGGAGACCGAGGCTTTATCCTCTAGACAATTATTACAGAAAATACAATGTTCGGAACAAGAATTGATACAACAGCTATCAGAACTTATCGAGCTAAAACAAATAACATTAACACACGCTAATACGTATATACCAGTATGACAACGAAACGTGATTTACGCATTGTTTTTATGGGCACACCAGATTTTGCTGTCGCCACCTTAAAAGCACTTCTTGACCATAATTATAAAGTGGTTGGAGTTATTACTGCTCCAGACCGACCTGCAGGCCGTGGACAAAAACTAAGATCATCGGCAGTAAAGGAATTTGCATTGCAGCATGATTTAAAAGTCTTACAGCCTACAAACTTAAAAGCAGATGCCTTTCTTGAAGAGTTAAAAGCTTTAAATGCCAATTTACAAATCATTGTAGCTTTTAGAATGCTCCCAAAAGTGGTTTGGCAAATGCCTGAGTACGGTACTTTCAATTTACATGCGTCATTATTGCCACAATATCGCGGTGCAGCACCAATTCACTGGGCTATTATTAACGGTGAAACCAAAACAGGAGTGACCACTTTCTTTATTGACGAAAAGATAGATACAGGTGCTATTATTGATAGTAAAGAAACCACGATAAGACCAACAACTACGGTTGGCGAATTACATGATGAATTAATGACTATTGGCAGTGAACTAGTTATTAAGACTGTAGAACAAATTGAAAACGATTCTGTAAGCACTCTCGTTCAACCACAAACCGATGATTTAAAAACGGCTTACAAACTGAATAGAGACAATTGTAAAATTGATTGGTCGCTATCTATTGATACTATATATAATAAGATTAGAGGCTTGAACCCCTTTCCAACCGCTTGGTGCTATTTGTACAATGGAGAAGACAAGCCGTTATCCGTTAAAATTTACGGCGTAGAAAAGGTTGAGGCCGATCATAATTTAGCCCCAGGAACCATCACGACCACTAGAACAGATTTACAAGTGGCCTGTGAAGGTGGTTATATAAACATCTTAGAAATTCAATTACCAGGAAAGCGTAAAATGGATGTAAAATCTCTTTTAAATGGGTTTCAATTTTGTGATTCAGCAAAACTGCTCTAAACCCTTATAGGCATTGCATTTGCGAAATATCAGCTAAAATCCCCTAGGGTTATTAACAAATGCCCTAAGTTATTAACAAATTCTCGTATTTCCCTTGCTATTACTTGTATAGCTTAATAATCCTAATAATTTTGTGTATGGATTTTTAAGAACTATTATCTAAAAACCAAAATAATTAACATTTAAAATTAAATATTTATGAACAAAACAGATTTAATTAATGGAATGGCAGAGAATGCTGGTATTACAAAAGCAGCTGCTAAAAAAGCATTAGATTCATTATTAGTTGATATCGAAGGAGCTTTACAAAAAGGCAACAGAGTATCTCTAGTAGGTTTTGGTTCTTGGTCAGTTTCTAGAAGAGCTGCAAGAGACGGAAGAAACCCACAAACTGGAAAGACGATTAAGATCAAAGCTAAAAATGTAGTAAAGTTTAAGGCAGGTTCTGACTTAAGTAACGCTATAAACTAAGACATTTTTTTGTTTAAAATACTAAGCCTGCTCTATGAGCAGGTTTTTTTTTTGGCTAAGTTTAATGGAATTATATTGTTTTTTTAACAAAAAAAAACTAGATTTAATAATCTTAAAACTGAGAAGACATAATGAACAAGCCAGAAAAAGGTAATTTATTAATTGCCGAACCCTCAATTATCGGCGATATTTCATTTAATCGTGCAGTGATTTTATTAGCCGATCACAATGCATTAGGGTCAGTTGGGTTTATACTAAACAAACCATTAAATTACAACCTAAAAGATCTTATTGAAGGAACCGATTCTACCTTTACCGTTTATAATGGCGGACCTGTAGAGCAAGACAATCTTTATTTCATTCATAAACTACCGGAACTTATTCCAGATAGCGTAGAGATATCTCACGGTATTTTTTGGGGTGGAGATTTTAGTGTGGTGATTGATTTAATCAATGAAGGTAAGATTGCCAATAGTGATATCCGTTTCTTTTTAGGGTATTCGGGTTGGGATGAACAGCAGTTGGATCACGAACTTAAGTCTAATGCTTGGTTGGTTTCAGAAAATATTCACAATAAAGAAATTATTGCTAAGCCTTGTCATTCTTTTTGGAGAGATAAGATGATTGAGCTTGGTGGTGACTATTGTATTTGGTCTAATGCTCCGGAGAATCCTAGTTATAATTAGTGGGTGGATTAATGTTGAGATTATATTTTTTAAAGACACTAATTTCACCAATTCTCACGAATATCTCAGTGCTGAATTTCTCTAATATATATCATCTAATAACTAACAACTACGAACTAAAGATTAACAACTCGCATAGACACTAATCTTCACGAATGTATCAGCGATGAATTCCTCTAATTTACTCTCAACTAACAACTGATAACTCACAACTAACAACTACTAACTAAAGACTACGACTTGTATAGACACTAATTTCACTAATCTTCACGAATGTATCAGTGATGAATTCCACTAATTTACTCTCAACTAACAACTGATAATTAACAACTGATAACTCACAACTGACAACTACGAACTAAAGACTAACAACTTGTATAGACACTAATTTCACCAATCTTCACGAATGTATCAGTGATGAATTCCACTAATTTACTCACAACTAACAACTGATAACTCACAACTGACAACTGACAACTAACAACTACGAACTAAAGACTAACAACTCGCAAAGACACTAATTTCACTAATTCTCACTAATATCTCAGTGACGAATTTTACAAATCAACTATTTACCCCTAACTGACAGCTGAAAACTATTAACTAAGTTCTACAAGCTAACACCTTGTTTATTTAGGATTGTAACCTCAGTTTAGCGTTTAGTTTGTTTATTAAGGTTTGGGCGAAATCACTAGTGTAGTGTTTTTTGCGGTATTTGGTGATTGGAACAATGCCTTTAATCACGTTAGTTACAAATAATTCGTCAGCTTTTTGAAGTTCAAAAGGACTAATAGGCGCTTCCTCTACCGTTATATTTACATCTTCTGCCAGCAATGCTAATATTTGTTTACGCATAACCCCTTTTAAACAGCCTTCTTCTAATGGTGGTGTTTTTATATGTCCATCTTTCACTAAGAACAAATTGCCATTTAGAGCCTCTACAACACTCTTATTTGTATTCAGCAATAAACAGTTGTCAAAATCATTTTCCTTAGCGTAAATACTTCCTATTATCTGTATAGCCTTATTATTTGACTTTAATCCTGACAGTAATCCGGGTGCTATATAATAATCTTTATATAAGTCGACCACACAGCTTGCATTCGTATCTATAGAATAAAAGGGATTTTCTAGTGGTTCTGCGCTGATGTTATACCCTATTTTAGCGTTGTCAGATGGTAAGTATAAGCCTCCTTCACCTCTATCGACATTAATTCTTAATCTTGCAGATGATTGCAATAAGTCGTTTGCAAAAAGTGTTTTATTGATTTCATCCTCTAGAAATTCCATAGTGAAACTCATTGGAATATCCATTCGCATAATACGCATCGAAGACATAAGTCTAAAATAATGGTCTTCCCAAAAGAAGATTTTTCCATTAACTACCTTAAGCGTTTCAAAGAGCGCGTCGCCGTATTTATAACCTCTATTTTGGATGCTAAGTTGAGATTTTGCGAGAGTGAGAATAGTTCCGTTATAATTTACCATAAAAAAAAAAGTCTCGATTTATTTTAGATTAAATCGAGACAAATATATAATAGAATAATTAGTTAGGCCTTATGCCGACCCTAAAACTTGTTTTAAGCTAGAAATTTGGTTCTCCCATAACATTTTCCCTTCGTCGATTTCATCTTCATCAGCAAAATCAGTAATCATTAAAGACACGTCTTTGGTAATTTCGTCTACTTGTATTCGGATTTCAAAATAACTTGAAGCACCATCTTCTTCGTCTGCTAGCCAACGAAACTTAATGCGTTCGCCACTTTTTTTACTTAAGACTTTGGCTTGTTCTTCAGATCCATCCCAAATAAAAGTAAATAATTCTCCACGCGAGTTAACGTTATCTGCAAACCATTCTGATAAGCCAGAAGGCGTTGCTATATATTGGTATAATAGTGAAGGTGATGCGTGAATCACAAACTCCATTTCAAATTTTTCTTTCTCATCCATATTTAATAGTATTATGTGCTCAATATATACAATTATAGTTGAGTTTAAAACAATAAATTAAAATTATTTTTTTTTAGAAATTATTGTTTGATGTGTTGATTTTGTTTTTATATTTGCAGCCGCAATTAGGCATATGTTTCTGCGGATATAAATTAGAAACATGTGTAAATTATAATTATGGCGAGGTAGCTCAGTCGGTTAGAGCGTCGGATTCATAACCCGGAGGTCACGAGTTCAATTCTCGTTCTCGCTACAATAGTAAAGTCCAGCATGGGAATGTTGGACTTTTTTTATGCGTTGCACTAAAGCTCGTTTTAAAGTGGAAAAGCATAAAAAAGGCCGTCGCAATGCTTGGGCATTTCTGACTTTTACTGTTGTAAAGCATTCCCCTTTAGAATCAGCGAAGCTAATTCTCGAAAAATCTAGTTCATATAAAGCATAAAAAAAATAGTTGCGCCTAATTTTGCGGTAAATGACTTTAGTCTTATTTCTGCGGTAAATAATTAGTGTTTGTCAGAGATCTAAACACAGACCTACTCAGATTAGGTGGATCTTTTTCTTTAATTATAAAGGCAAAATATTTAGTGAATTTGATGCACACCGAATTATTACAATCCCACTGAAGTGGTGGCTATGGTTTATTGTAAAGCTACGGAAGAGTTATCTGATCTAAACTTAGAGTCATTAATAATACGTTGGTCAAATAACTGAAATCATTGATACATAAACTGAAGCCATTGAAGGAACCGTTGTAAGCCGTTGATTACGACCTTTATTGATGTCAAAAGTTTAAAATAGCAGCCTACGAGTATTCATAAAACTTTATAGCTAATTCAATGAGTTTTGAACTACAGTACTTTGTTGTGCGTTGATTTTTTTTACTATTATCTGCCTTATCTCCATTCCTTTGTTGATGAATTATATGTGTTAGCTTCTCCAAGACTTAATCCAAACCAAACTATATAAGTTAAATCAGTTTTATTCTCGTAAAAAGCTTCACTGTTTTCAAGTTCACCAAGTCCAATTTCGGAAACGTTTTCAGGCAATCTATTTTTATCTGATTTAAATTTCTGTACTTTTTTAATTATTAATTACGCATATTTTTCTCGCTCGTTTTCTACGCTACAACCGATAATTGTAAGAAAGAATATAAAAACCAATATTTTAAATCTTATTCTCACTTTTTTATATTTAAAATCCGTTGTCTATAAATCGTTTTTCTCAATTATTACAGGTTTTATGAGCTTCCGCACAACTATTGGGTATAGACAATAGTTTAATTTTCTCATCTCAAATCTAAAGAAAATATCTTCAAAGGGTACTTAATTGAAAGGTAGCATCTAATATGTTGTCAAAACAGGCCTGTTCTCTTTCAAAGTCAGGTTTACCTCATGATAAGAATTTTGTTTCTAGATTAGCTTAAAATTGCTTGTTTTTTTAACTCAGTTCTTCTTAAGTGCTGGGATTATTCTGTCCTGTAAAACCCGATAAGTTGATTTTTCAGGTTCATCATTAATATTCCAGCCATTAAAGACAATTATTAAATTATGTTCTGGTGCTATCATTAAATACTGACCTCCATACCCGTTGGCAGAATAAATATTGGTTTTACCATTATCTGTATATTCAGGAATCCACCATTGATACCCATATCCCGTAACATTTTGCCATTGAGGTTTTACGTCTTTAAGTAAAGGGCTTGTGGATGTTGTGACCCAATGCTCAGATACGATTTGCTTACCGTTCCATTTCCCTTTGTTCAAAAACAATACACCTATTTTAGCTAAGTATTCTGCCTTAAGATATAAACCTCCCTCTGTATCAATTTCTCCATCAGGCGTTTCTTTCCAATAGTAATCTTTAATGCCGAGTGGTTCAAATAATTTTTCTTCTGCCCAATGGTCAATTCGTTTGCCCGTCATGGTTCTAATGATTTTACCTAAGAGCACCGTTCCCCCACCATTATATACGAATTTTGTTCCAGGTATGGTATCCATAGGCTTGCTCAATACATATTCTATCCAGTTGTTGCTTGATTCAAGTAAAAAGCAGTCATTTGTAGTATCATTATGATCAGTCTCTTCATTCCATTGTAATCCACTTCTCATCGTCAATAAATCTTCAATAGATATATTTTGTTTTCGTTTATCTAGATCGTCAGTATCATAACCAGTCAATAAAGGCATTGCTTTGTTGCTAACATTATAATCGGCATTCAAATCCAACGCAATACCTAATAGAATTGACGTCATACTTTTAGTAACAGACTGAAGGCTGTGTAACTCAGTTTGCTTGTAGTAGGGATGCCAATCTGTACTATTGAAATTGTATTGATGACTGGTTGTGTCATATTTTTTAACAAGGGTTTCATAGTCTTGGTTATATCTAAAATCCGCTAACAACTCGTCATTTTGAATGAGCATAAAGCGGTCAATCAATCCATAATCTCCATTCTTAATTTCTGAATTGATAGAATCAATTACAGTTGATAGGACATTTTGTGAAGTTATTCTTTGATGATTTTTAACAGACTCTTTGTTTTTATTTTTTGAATTACAACCAATTAAAGCAACAATAAACAAAATTGAAAATGATAGATTTTTAATCCTATTTATTATTGCTTTCATAAATGTGGTTTTAATAAGGTCTAATGCACTGGTCTATGCTATGTTTCCCTAGTTCACTCTGTTGGTGTGCTTCGTGGTAAAGCAACTAAGTTAGCAAATAAATCACGGATCGAAAATTTGGGAGGATTAATTTCAACTTCGGTAATCGTTTCTCTTTATCTAATAATATTAAAATATCTTTTGTGATTTTTCCTTTTGTTTTCGCAAGATTAAAATATGAAAAGTATTGCTAAAAATAGTTGGGCTAAACCGTTTTATAATTAGCCCTTATTTTTCGCAATACCGTGCTAGTCGTCCATTTTGATCCTTTACAAATAATCTTCTTTCTCCAAAATCATCTTCTATTCTATCAATAGTCGCAATAGCAACCTCTTCTTTGTCAAAAATCGTATCGTTTCTAACCAACAGGTATTTATTCCCTCTAAAATCTAAAACATCAGAAATATAACCAGCTCCATAGTCATCACAATATTTCCAGAATGAGTCTTCCAATCCGTTTTTATTCTCACAAGATTGAATTAGAAATGGCGTTATTAAAAATATTGTGATTATTTTTTTCATTGAGTTTTATGTCTTAACAATGTTTTATCGGCTATTAGTTAAGCATATGCATTTTTTAATGCACATCAATTCCATCAAAATATATTTCAGTAATTGCTGTATCGTCATATTTATCTCCTTTGTAAACATTTAAAATCTCAAATGTTATTTTAAATGTTCCCTTTTCAATCAATTCCTCTCCATTTTCTCTATCTGCGTGTCCAATTGGTTCAACTTTAAAAGATTGTTCAGCGTAAACATCTTTTAACTCAATAATTCCATAAGGTTTACTATTTAGATACATCTTTAAAGTTTTAACTCTCGAATTATTTTTCCACACAGATTTACTTTTCACATAACCGTTAACGATAATTATTTCGGTTAATCTTGGATGAGTTGCACTAAATTCAAATTCAATAGTTTCCCCTATTCCGTATCCTTTCACACCTTCAACCCAAGCCGTTTCATAGCTAAAATCCCTCAAATTCTTCGAACTATATCCAATTCCGTTTTGCTCAGCTAAATTTGATGACGTCATTACTTCATATTCCCCTGCACCACAATAAAAACTACAACCTCCACCCAGGATGTCCCACATATCTTCAACAACTTCAGCATCATATTTGTCAATTAATTCAATCTCTTCTTTGGTGAAATTGTTCCAATCTTCATTTTCTGAAAGAAATTTCTTGATTTTTATCCAATCATTTTGCACCTGTTCCCCAAAGTCTAATTCATATCTAACCTGTGTTTTTATCTGCTCTAATACTTGGGAGTTAACATTTATTGATAGGAAAATAATAATGATGTTTATCGTGTATTTTACTTTTTTCATAGTACGTGGGCTTAGGCTTTTGTATATGGTTTGCTTCGCCTGTAAGCTACGCTCACATGTTGCCTAGTTAAGCACCTAATTTAGTAAACTATTACGAACCCGAGAACATTCCAAAGGAGTTTTCCCAATAAACACTCGCCAAAGCAATGAATTATACACGGTTTAATTTCTTTTTTATCACCATGCTATGTGGCGAACACTACTTTTTTTACAAACTCTTCTACAGATTTAAATCTTCGAATCACTGATTTTCGTATATTACTCTATATCAACACAATACTTTTAAGGTTTAGTAAGTTTATGTGTCCTAATTATAGAAATTTTATGATTAGATGATTCTATAAGCATTATTCAACTCTTTTATAATAAATACACATCATTATTTTCATGAATTTACGCACAGTTACTATCAACTACATAATGAAAATAGGCAATAGTGTCATTAGTCGATATGATGGCGGACCTCAACGACCTGTTATTTTAGATATAAAAAGAATATTTCCTGAGCTATCCCTAATAGAAGAACGTTTTCAGACCATCAAAGCGGAATATGAAAATGTTAATGAACATTTCGATATCCCAGCTTACCATGAAATAGAACAAAGAATATATGCAATTTCTGGTAGAATAGAGCAAAACTTAAAATGGAAGGTGTTTCTATTATATTATTCTGGAGAAACGATAGATCTTGCTAATGAATTATGCCCAAAGACTTGTGCTTTGTTAGAGGAGGTTC
This sequence comes from Winogradskyella epiphytica, assembly GCF_003217215.1. Taxonomy (GTDB): domain Bacteria; phylum Bacteroidota; class Bacteroidia; order Flavobacteriales; family Flavobacteriaceae; genus Winogradskyella; species Winogradskyella epiphytica. Next base: position 19,405 of record NZ_QJTD01000006.1, on the reverse strand, counting down.
CCAATATTTATAAAGCTTTTTTTTCGGTGTTGGAGCCAGGGAAATCCATTCCAGCCCATCACGGACCCTATAGAGGTTATCTTAGATATCACTTAGGTATTAAGGTCCCCAAGGAATCACCTCCAAGTTTTAGATTAAAAGATCAAATTTACCATTGGAAAGAGAAAGAAGGATTACTGTTTGATGACACATGGGATCATGAGGTTATAAACAAATCGAATGAAGAAAGGGTGGTGTTAATTATCGACCTTTTACGTCCATTGCCTTACTTACCAAATCAAATTAACAGGTTTATCGCTAATTTTCTATTAAAAAAAGTACGTATAGAAAAAGTACTAAAAGACGTTACAAAGCTCAATAAAAGTAGGAAAAAACCTCTTAACCACCTTTGAATTTTGTAATATGGCAAATCGGCTAATTAGTACGATTTTAAAGTATAATTAAATACCCACCTTTTAAATAAAATAACGCTTAGGTATAACTTCTGTGGCTTAACACCTAGTTTCTTCTTGTATTTTAATGTAGGCTTATTAAAATACTCACTTATACTGTAATACTTATCAATCCCCTTCTCTATTAAATGTTCATAGCATTTATAACGTAAATAAGGCGCTAAGTTTCTACCTCTAAAATCTTCGAATGTATAGGTATTATGTATGTAACCCTCGGAGGGCATTATAACAAATTCTCTTCCTCTAAAAGAAAAATTCTTATGTTTTACAAAAGAATATATTGAGATAATACCATCATTCTTAATACCTAAACAGGTATCGCCATTTTTAAGATCATTCATTAGATCTTTATGGGCTATTCCTATTACATTTTTTTTAATAAAAGTTATTTCCTCCTTTCCGAAGAAAGATAATTGATATTTGGACGCATCACCTCTAATTTGAGGCGGTTTTATATCCATTGAACCTATTTCCCAATAATATGGCATAAAATCAAGTCCAATTTTGGCCAAGGTGTTACGCATACCATGCCAAAACAGTCCGTTCTTAATAATATTCGAAATCCATGTGATTTTATATAAAAATGATTTTTTGCCTGCTTCCACTTAAGGTTGATTTATAAATAATTCTTAAAGACTATTGCATATGACATGTTGCTTTCTTGCAAATCATCGTGTGTCGAATGGTTCTTTGTGAAATTCTACTTTTGTTAATTTCATCATTTCACCTGATGATGGAAATGGTTTGCGTCTGGTATGTGCCGACTATTTCTTTCCTGTTAATTTAATGAAATATTCGGAAACCGTAGACCAATTCTCTTAAACTTAATCTACTTTTCTTTCGGTTTTCCCATGCGTATAGCTTATAAATCAACCATATACTTCATTGGATGTAAAGAAAGTAGCGAATAAGAGGTGTTTTAATTAGAACTGAGAAATTTAAAATTTCAACCTTTGATTAATTGGGCAAATGTTGTCGATTTATACTTTAATTATTTTAATCAGAAAGTCAAAAAGTGCATACGTAATTGTATTTGATTTCAACATGAAGCAGCTCGTAAGTTCAATGCTTACTTTGATGAAGTAAATTTTTGTCGGATTTATAACCTCGAAGTAATGAGTTCAATTCTCGTTCTGGCTATATGTCCCTGTTTATTTCTAGAATTTCCAAATAGGAATCCTTTTAAGGTAGTCTTCAGAACAATTTTTAGAATAGTTCTCCCAACTCACTTTACTTTTTATATTTTTAGGATGGTCTATATGTACAGGGTCTTCCCTTCTAAAATCTCCGCCCCACCTCAAATCTCTATTTTTTCGAATGTCGTTTATAAAATTTTGAAAATTACTTGGCAGTTTTCTGAAGTTCTTTCTTTTTAAATCGTTTGAAAATTATTTAATCCCATTCTCATTTATATTGAAATCAATGGCGAATCCAGCATGGTGATCAGATGTTTTTTCCGGTTTTACAATAGCGCCACTTAAAGCATACTTATCAAGTCTATAACTATGATTTACAATTAAATTTATGTTGTTTTTAGAAGCATAATCATCTATTTTTTGAAGGTCTTTCTCGAAATCTTTATGTATTAAAATCTGTTTACCCCTCAGGCCTTTTATGTTTTTACCTTTATATTCAATTAGTGATTCGAAATTATCGGTCTTATAATGTGTCCAAAATCGATAATTGAGATAACAATACCTTAGATCACACAGAAAAATTAATCCACTAATAATAAATATTTTTAAAACTGTTTTCAATGTTTATAGTCTGATTTTAAATAAATACAAACGCTGAATATATGAATAGTAAGAAATTTTAAAAATAACCCAGATGAAAAGCGCAGTGGAAATCAATACCGTACTCAGTAAGTTGCGAAAGCAAAAATGGATGAACTCCAATACAAAATAAATCCTAAAGCTCTAGAGAAAACTCTTCCGATTTTCGGACTCTCTATTCCTTGCTGTTCTCCTAAAATTATTAACCCAAAACCATTAACAGTTTCATTTTCAAAATATTTAGTCTAAATTGAAGTAAAAATTAGATCATGACTAAACCATTGTTAGTCTTTAACAAAAATGGTATCTTTTGCGAACAAGCCAATGTCTATCTCGACCCTTGGTATCCTGTTGATCGGGCTATAATTTCTCATGGTCATGCCGATCATAGTCGCTATGGTCATAGAAAATATATCACTCACCATACCAACGTTCTTATTATAAAACATCGTTTAGGCCCTATAAATGTTACCGGTAAAGCTTATAACGAAACCTTTGTTATCAATAACGTGAAATTTTCCCTCCATCCTGCTGGTCATATTATTGGCAGTTCCCAAATTAGAGTGGAATATCGTGGCGAAGTTTGGGTATTTACTGGGGATTATAAATTAGAAGACGATGGGGTTGCTGTGCCCTTCGAAGCGGTTAAATGCCACTCCTTTATTACCGAATGTACCTTCGGACTTCCAGCATTTAAGTGGACGCTTCAATCCAAAGTATTTGAAGACATCAATCATTGGTGGGCGACTAATAAAGAGGACAACCAAACTTCCGTATTATTTGGGTATTCCTTAGGGAAAGCCCAACGTTTATTAAAATATTTAAACACTGATATCGGAAAGATTTATACCCATGGCGCTATCGAAAATATGACGGAGGTCATTAGACCAATGGTGGACTTTCCTGAAACGACACGTATTACAAAAGAAACCACAAAAAAAGATCTTCTAGGAAATATTGTTTTAGCCCCACCAAGTGCGCATGGCTCTACCTGGATACGCAAAATGGTGCCTTATGTTACAGCATCGGCAAGTGGTTGGATGGCTTTTAGAGGCGCCAGACGCCGTAGAGCTGTTGATAAAGGCTTTGTATTGTCTGACCACTGTGACTGGCAGGAACTTTTAACGGCCATAGAAGCAACAGGTGCAGAAAAAATTATTTGTACTCACGGTTATACTGAAATATTCTCAAGATACCTTAGAGAACAGGGCTATGATGCACGTACAGAAAGTACCCAATTTGAAGGTGAATCATCTGAGTCCGAAACAAAAGAAGAAGTGGATAAAGCCTCATGAGAAACTTTGCCGATTTAATAAGAAAATTAGATAGTACAACGAAAACCACGTTGAAAGTAAAAGCATTGGCCAAGTTTTTCGAAAATGCCTCAGACGAAGACCGGGTATGGACCATCGCTATTTTGTCTCACCGACGACCACCAAGACCGGTCAACACCACCTTACTCAGAAAATGGGCCTCTGAATTATCTAATATTCCACTTTGGCTTTTTGAAGAATCCTACCATATTGTTGGCGATCTCGCCGAAACCATTGCTTTGGTTATTCCAAACACTGAGTCACATAGCGATAAATCCCTTTCGGAATACCTGTCGGAAATGATTGCGCTTAAAGCCGAAGATGATGATTTTAAAAAGACCTATGTCACCGATCATTGGCGCCAATTAAATTATTATGAACGTTTTGTCTTTACCAAATTAATTACCGGTGGCTTTCGAATTGGCGTGAGTCAGAAATTAATGACCCGTGCCTTATCGCAAACCACAGGCATCGATGAAGATATTCTAGCTTATAAATTAATGGGAAAATGGGATCCCAATACCATTTCGTTTGAAGATTTAGTTTTAAAAGAAAAAGCCTCAGATTTCTTATCTAAGCCCTACCCCTTTTATTTGGCTTATGGCTTAGAAACGGCTGCTGCAGATTTAGGGGCTATCGAAGATTGGAGTATAGAACATAAATGGGATGGTATTCGTTCTCAAACCATCATCAGAGAAGATCACTTATTTGTATGGAGTCGTGGTGAAGAATTAGTAACCGATAAGTATCCTGAATTTCATCCCTTTGCGACTGAAATTCCAAATGGTACTGTTTTGGATGGTGAAATTTTACCGTTTCCCGATAAGGCCATTGGTACCTTTAAAGATTTGCAAACACGAATTGGTAGAAAAACCTTGAGTAAAGCACTGCTAGAGAAAACGCCGGTGATTCTTAAAGTCTATGATCTTTTAGAATGGAAGGGTGACGACTTACGACAACAGCCTTTTGTAAAACGAAGAGCAATTCTAAAAGATTTAATGAGCAGTTTAAGCTCTAAAGATTTACCCATTTATCTATCAGAAATCGTAGAATGTCAATCATGGGATGAGGTGGCCAAAGAAAGAGATCGCGCCCGCGAAATGCGAAGCGAAGGTTTGATGATAAAAAGAAAAGATTCGACCTATCAAGTAGGCCGGAAAAAGGGCGATTGGTGGAAATGGAAAACTGATCCTTTAACTATAGATGCCGTTCTTACCTATGCCATGCGTGGACATGGTAGACGCTCTAATCTTTTCACCGATTATACCTTTGCCCTTTGGAATGCTAATGGCGAGGAACTCGTCACCTTCGCGAAAGCCTATTCTGGTTTAACGGATGCCGAATTTAGAAAGGTAGATGCTTGGATTAAAAAAAACACCATCGAGCGTTTTGGCCCCGTGCGAAGTGTTACCCCAAAACTTGTATTTGAAATTGCCTTTGAAGGAATCGCTAAATCATCCCGTCATAAAAGTGGTTATGCTACACGTTTTCCTCGTATTCTCAGATGGCGCCAAGATAAAAAAATTGAAGAGGCAAACAGTTTACAGGATTTAGAGACGCTCATTCCCGTATAATGATGAATAGGAAAGAATTAGAGAATTTAGCGCAGCAATGGTTTGAACAACAGGCATGGAAACCTTTTCCATTTCAGAAACACACATGGACTGCCTTTCTTCAAGGTAAAAATGGCTTATTAAACGCGCCTACAGGTAGTGGAAAAACCTATGCGCTATGGATTCCTATTGTATTAGAACATATTAAAAGAACTCCTGACTATAAAACAAAAAAGCCTAAAGGACTTATGGCTATTTGGGTAACGCCATTACGCGCCTTGTCTGTTGAAATTAAACAAGCCACAGAACGTTTTGTTGAAGAATTAGGTGTCCCGCTAACGGTAGGTATTCGTTCTGGTGATACCTCACAGAAAGAAAGAGCGGCTCAAAAAAGAGCTATGCCTAATCTATTAATCACCACCCCAGAAAGTTTACAACTTTTATTGGCGTCCAAGGCCTATGATAAACTATTTCATAAGCTTATCGCTGTTGTGGTCGACGAGTGGCACGAACTGGTTGGCAATAAACGCGGCGTTCAAATGACCTTGGCTCTATCACGTATGAGAAGCATTTCACCTCAACTCAGAGTTTGGGGCATATCGGCAACTATAGGAAATCTTGATCAGGCTAGAGAAATATTATTAGGAACAGATAAAGCATTTGTCGCTAATTCTGTGCTTATCAAGGCTAAGATTAATAAACAGATTGAGGTAAAGTCCGTCATCCCCAAGACCATAGAAAAATTTCCGTGGCGAGGCCATTTAGGTTTACACTTACTCGACGACATCATTCCTATTTTAAGAAAAAGTAAGACCACACTGATATTTACGAATACACGTTCCCAATGCGAAATGTGGTTTCAAAAAATATTAGAGCGTTATCCTGAATTTGCTGGCGATATAGCCATGCATCATGGAAGTATAAGTAGAGAAACTCGACTTTGGGTAGAAACTGCCATTCGTGATGAAAATTTGAAAGTCGTTGTCTGTACTTCTAGTCTGGATTTAGGGGTCGATTTTGCGCCAGTAGAAACCATTATTCAAATTGGTGGCCCCAAAGGAGTTTCACGGTTTATCCAGCGAGCAGGTCGGAGTGGCCATCAACCAGGTAAAACCAGCGTCATTCATTTTCTACCAACCCATGCCATAGAATTAATTGAAGCGTCAGCATTGCGAAAAGCCGTCAAAAACAGAGTCGTTGAAGACAGAGTCCCACATCTGAATAGTTTTGATGTTTTAGTACAATACTTAGTCACCTTAGCCGTATCAGATGGGTTTTATCCAGAGGAGATCTTTCCTGAAATTAAAAGCACCTTCTGTTTCCAAACCATTACCCGCGAACAATTTCAATGGGTGCTTAATTTTATTACTCTTGGCGGTCAAAGTTTACAGGCTTATGACGAATACAAAAGAGTAGAGATTGAGCCTGATGGTAAATTTAAAGTGAATAGCCGAAGCGTTGCGATGCGTCATCGACTTCAGATTGGTACAATTGTCAGTGATGCAGTATTGAGTGTGAAATTTTTAAAAGGGGGTTATATCGGGTCGATTGAAGAATCATTTATTTCAAAATTAAAACCAGGCGACGTCTTTACATTTGCGGGTAAGCAACTGGAGCTTTTTAGAATTAGAAATATGCAAGTCTTAGTTAAAAAGTCGAAACAAAAAACCTCTAAAATCCCTAGTTGGATGGGCGGACGTATGAGCTTTTCGTCTGAAATGAGCGATTTACTTCGACAGGAACTCTACCTCGCTAATGCTGATGACGCCAAAAAATCTAAAGAACTCAAAGCTTTGGAACCGATATTTAAAAGACAAAAGCTTGAAAGTATAATTCCTAATGCCGATCAATTGTTAATTGAAACCTTTAAAACTCGTGAAGGCTATCATGCCGTAATTTACCCTTTTGAAGGACGTTTTGTACATGAGGCTATGGGTAGTTTAATCGCCTATCGCGCCAGCTTATTAAAGCCTATAACCTTTACTATTTCCTTTAACGATTATGGTTTTGAATTACTGTCGGATCAGCCTATTGATATGCAAGGGATTTTAGATAATAATTTGTTTAGCACTGACTATTTAAGAAGTGACTTAGAGAAAAGTCTGAATGCTACAGAAATGGCCAAGCGGCAGTTTCGGGATATAGCGGTTATCTCCGGACTTGTATTTACAGGGTTTCCAAGTAAGTTAGTCAAGAGTAAGCACCTTCAGTCTAGTTCACAACTTTTATTCGGGGTATTTGAAGATTTTGAGCCTGACAACCTGCTCTATCAACAAGCGTTTAGAGAAACGTTTGAACACCAATTGCAAGAAGGGCGTTTACAGTTAGCCATGGAACGTATCAATACCCAAACGATTATTTGGAAAGCTTGCCAAAAGCCAACACCATTTTCATTTCCAATAATCACAGATCGACTCAGAGCAAAATTGTCCTCAGAAAAACTAGCAGATCGAATAAAACGAATGACCATTCAATTGGAGAAATCGTAAATTGCAAATCATTGTATTATGGAAACCTTAAAAATTAATTGCCATCAACGGTCGTTTGTGTTGCATCCCTCTGGAGCGGCCTATTGGGAAGAGAAAGGCATGCTCTTAATTGCCGATGTGCATCTGGGTAAGGTGACACATTTTAGAAAGCATGGTAGTGCTATACCACAGGCTTCCCTCTATCAGAACTTTGAAAAGTTACAAGCGGTAGTCGATTATTTTAAGCCGAAATCCGTCTGTTTTCTTGGGGACTTATTCCACAGTTCCATAAATAGCGAATGGCATCTGTTTAAAGATTGGATTGAACAGCTTCAATCTGAGGTGGTGCTTATATCAGGAAACCATGATATTATCTCTAAGTCCATGTTTGATGGTATTAATGTCACTGTCAAAGAGGAATGGTTGATTGATGATTTTCTACTCACACATTATCCAGAATCTCGAGATGGTTTATTTAATCTCTCTGGACATATTCATCCTGGTGTTCGACTTAAAGGTTTCGGAAAGCAATTCTTAAAAGTCAGTTGCTTTTTTAGAAGAGAACAGCAACTCATCTTTCCTGCTTTTGGGAATTTTACAGGTAAATTTATTGTAGAACCGAATTCAAAGGATCGTATTTATGTGAATACTCGAGATGAGGTTATTGAAATATCGGCCAAATTAATCGCCTTAAAATAATCGTTTTCAGGAATGAAAAATCGTATTAAAGCCCATCTTATTAAAATGAGTGATTCTCGAGGTAGGGACAAAACCTTTTGCCCTTCGGAAGTGGCACGTGAATTATTTAAAGAAGATCAATGGCGTTCGCAAATGGATTTAATTCGAAGCCTTGCAGATGAATTAGTTGCGGAAGGACAATTAGTAGTTATGCAAAAAAATAAGCCTATCGCTGTGAAGCCATCTGAGGCTGTTGGTCCTATCCGACTTAGAAAAAAATGATGCTCTTGTAGTAAAACCACAAAACTATATTGCACTAATAATCAGCAACATAAAACACAAAAGAGTATAAACAGGCCTATTTTGTAAGAATTTTGACGCAACCCTTTAACCTATTTTGCATCTAAAGAAAAACAGAACACATGTTAAAGAATTTATTAAAACTTGTCATTATTGCGCCACTTCTAATAGCCACCACCTGCGAAAATGATCCTATAGAGGACCGATTAGTTCATAATGTATATAAGGCAAACGTATCACAAGAATATAGCTACTCGTTAAATGATACCATTTGGATAGAAGGTAGAATTTCGAATCAAGTCTTTAATGCCACTGAGAACGATTCCATTTTTTTAGAAGAACCTTATCCAGACGATTTATCTATTTATAAATTTATAGAGCCTACGACCGTTTCAAACTGTAAGGATGCTATTGATGCCTTTGAAGTCATTTTAGACCAAGGGCAATTGTCCTTTCTTCCTTCATGCGAAAATGGCAAGCTACAAGCTTATCCTGAATTCGAAGAGAACGTGGATTTCTACACCTACAGAATTGGTTTAAAACCTACTACTCAAGGGGACTTTGTAATTAGTTGGCGTGATGGCCTACTTCAGAATTTAGAAAGACATGAGTTTATAGCAGATAATTATCCTATTGAAGATCATCCGAATCAAATTGGATTCAACAGTTGTGGTGAGGTTTCTTTTCGATATTTAAATGAGTCTGACCGTGAGTTTTATTTTACAGTAGAGTAAGTATTATTTCAACATTACGCGCTTTGTTAAATACTGTGGGCATCGTTTATAGCTAAAGTTTACATTGAACTCGTACTTTTTTACACTACTCACCTCCTTTATACGGCATCTATTCATTCATTAGGACGCCAAAAATAAATTATAAGGAAGAAGTTCTCACTCCTTATAACAAGCTCGCGAAAATTTCCGTAAATTAATCCTTCAAATTAAACTTATCAGTCTTATGAAAACACAGCATATGATTATTATAGCAGGTGCGGGAGGCATCGCGGAAGCTGCTGGCCTTATTTTAGCTGAGTGGAGTTCCGTTACGCCAACGATATATATAGGTGATTGGGATTTAGAAAAAGCGAAAAGCGTAGCCCATTGGATTATGGATGGCACCACCAAATCCTGTAAAGTTATTGCCTTCCATTTGGATGCTCAGAATATAAGTGCTGAAATGGAGGCTATTTTTGAAGCTGGTGATGCCCTACTCGATTGTTTACCTGGAAGCCTTGCGCCACATATGGCACAAATGGCCAAAACGCATCATTTGCATTATGCTAATCTTACGGAATACGTTGCAGAAACCAATCAGATTATAGACATCACTCAAGGTGCTGAAACAGGCTTCGTTTTACAAACCGGTTTAGCTCCTGGCTATATTGACATCTTAGCTCATGGCATGTTTCAAAACTTCTGCAAACAATACAGCGTCGAGCAAGTGGATAGCTTAGAGTTTAAAGTTGGTGCATTGACTGATCATGCGATAGCACCACATTATTATGGCTTTACATGGAGTCCGATTGGTGTGGCTACGGAATATTTAAAGGATTGTATTGTTATACGTGATTATAAAAAGACCACTCTTCCTGCGCTTTCGGAAAGGGCAAGTATTATTATTGATGGGATTCATTATGAAGAAGATTTAACTTCAGGCGGAGCGGCCGATTTACCTGACGCTTTGAGTGGTAAGGTGAAGCGTTTAGATTATAAAACCCTTAGACATCCTGGGCATTATGCTTGGGTCGCCGACCAATTGCGTGGCTTAAGTGATCATCAAGACGCCATATCTGGGTTGCAGGAAGTAATGCTTCGTGAAATTCCACATATAGAAGACGATCAAATTGTGATTTATGCTGCGGTTGAAGGCAAAGATGCTCAAGGTATTTTACGCCGACAAGAAACTGCCAAGCGCATACAACCTCAGCTCATTGGCAAGCGCAAGTTACGAGCGATTCAAACCACAACAGCTTCGGCATTGGTGGAAGCCATCAGTTGGCTATTAGAAACTCAAACTAAAGGTGTCGTACTCCAAAGTCAACTTGAAAGCAGCAGGTTTTTGAATGGTCATTTTGTACAACGTGTCTATGGAAAGGTGTAATCCTCACCTTTCTCACAGCACCTTGTAAAAGTTTATCATCTTTTATTCCTACGGATTAGCTATTGATATTCTTTCTATCAGAAATATTCTTTTCAGGGATATTCTTAAAGAATTCTGCTAGCTCTAGGTCGGCATTAGGTCCATAGCCCAATAAGAAGGTGCCTTTTTCACCCTTACTAGTTTCAATAATATATAAGATAGACATATCATCTGGGTTGCTTATCCCTTCGTACCTATGCTCTGCCACAATATTGATGTCTTTTGGCGTATAGACATGCTTAGAGTTGTTTCCTATTAAGTTTCCCTCTTTAAAATGGAATCCAGCGGTATATCCTTTTTCTTCATAGATTTTTATATTATCTTTTTCATGCTTAGAATATTCGTTATTCATAATCTTGATGTTTTAGAATTAATATGTTTAAAGTTAGTGAGATTAATATGCTCGAGTAAAATTCAAGCATCGCATATGTGCTTTAAAAGCTTCATATCTACCTCTTATAACAAGATAAGGAAAATATTTCTCAAATACCGGCTTTCGTTTCTATTTTCAATCCTCCGAAATAAAGTCCAACATCTTAAAGTTTACTATTTATTACAGTGATTAATTCGTATTATGGTTTACCATCCATCCTATACCGTATTGATCGGTACAACGCCCGAAAAAGCCCCATTCCCGTTCTCTATATTCATGGTGCACCGTCCCCCCTTTAGACAGACTGTTGAACAGACCTCTTCCTTCTTCTTCATTTGAAACCTCGACACTCATATGCATTTGATTGCCGTTGTTTAGTGGTGTATCGGGTGAGGCGTCATAAGCCATAAAGTGCACATTATTCCCTTTTAATTCTGCATGCTGAAGTTTATCTCGGTACGAAGACGGTACATCAATCTTTTTGTCTTGGTAAGTTTGTCGGTTGGTGATTTTAGCATCAAATAAGTCACTATAAAATCCTAGTGCTTCTTGACAATTTCCATTAAATGATAAATAAGCTTGTACTTTCATAAGTCTTGTTTTTAAAGTTCTACATTTCGATGAATTTAAAATTACATCAATAGGTCTAGAAGCATTAACTGATTTAAAGATATCCCTAATCCAATTGAAGTTAGGTCCTTATTTTAAGGAAATTATTTTATATTTTGCAGAGCATAAACGCCCGAAAACCCACTATATGTATCAACAAATCAAGTATATTATTACACAGGCCAAAGTCTTATTGTCGAAGTTTTTTGACCGGTACGATGGCAAGTTGCCTTATTTGATAACTGTTGGTGTTGCGGTTTTAGTGGTTATTGGTGGGATTAACCTGTTTGTTGAGCTCACTGAAAACCTGCACACGGAAGTCTTGGCCACTTATGATTCGGCCATCACTGATTATGTAGTATCCTTTAGATCTCCTTTTCTCACACAATATTTTGTGGCGGTGACCCATATTGGGGATGTGTACGGTTATTTGGCCGCCTTGATTATTTGTATCAGTTTATTTTTATTGGTGTTTAAGAATTGGAAATTTGTACTGCAATTGGGTGTGGTTATGGTTTTGGCTTTGAGTTCTAATGTGATTTTAAAGAAAGTGATTAATCGTTCTCGCCCAGAGATCGAACATTTAGTGACTGTTGAAACCTTGAGTTACCCTAGTGGGCATGCTATGACGGCTATGGCTTTTTATGGTTTTCTTATTTATCTTTTCTATCGTTTTGACATTAATAAGCTACTGAAATACGGTGTTATTCTTCTACTAACGATTCTCATTATCAGCATTGGTATTAGTCGTATTTATCTTGGTGTTCATTTCCCTTCTGATGTGGTTGGTGGTTTTATTGCTGGTTTTATTTGGGTGGTGTTTTGTGCGTTGATTTTTAATTTGTTTCGGGTGTTTCGTTATGATCCGGAGACTTGATTGGGGGTTGTGGGTTGTGTGGGTTGTGGGTTGTGGGTTGTGGGTTGTGGGTTGAAAACACCCCTAAGGGCTACGCCCGGTAATTACGAATCAAAATATATTTTGATTCTTATTAGCCTCGAGGGGACATTTGTTTCGTTATGCCTTGTGGGATATAACTTGTTATAGTGATTCATTTACTGATGTGGGTTGTTCTTAGACAACACCCCTAAGGGCTAAGCCCGGTGCTTACGAATCAAAGTATATTTTGCTTCTTATTAGCCTTGAGGGGACAACTGTAGCGTTTAGCCTTGTGGAATGTTACTTGTTTTGGTGATTAATTAGATGTTGTGGGTTGTGGGTTGTCGGTTGTGGGTTGTTCTTTGTAAATACACCCCTAAGGGCTGCGCCCGGTAATTACGAATCAAAATATATTTTGATTCTTATTAGCCTCGAGGGGACATCTGTAGCGTTTAGTCTTTTGGAATGTTACTTGTTATGGTGATTAGTTAGATGTTGTGGGTTGTCGGTTGTGGGTGGTTTTTAATAACACCCCTAAAGTCCCCTCTAGGGGACATTCTTGACCAAGAGGCTTTTGTGGTAAAAAATTAAGTTCATGTGTACCTATAAATTGTCGTAGTGGTTATTTTGACGTACTTAGGTGCTGGCCTTGATAGATTCTTTAATACCCAGAATGAGCTAGGCTTGCTAATCTATACGACACCCCTAAGGGCTTCGCTCGGTGATTACGAATCAAAGTATATTTTATTTCTTATTAGGCTCGATGGGACATTCTTGACCAAGAGTCTTTTGGGTATGATTTATAATTGCGTGGATTATGATGCTATTCATTCTGTTTCTTTTAATGCAGGATTTTGAGGCTACTATTGTCCCCTTGAGGGGACCTGAGGGGTGTTCTTGGTTACGTGCTTTTCTTATGTCCTCTAATTTGCTGTGCTTGGTGATTTCACCACACCCCTAAGGACTACGCCCGGTAATTACGAATCAAAATATATTTTGATTCTTATTAGCCTCGAGGGGACATCTGTAGCGTTTAGTCTTTTGGGATGTTACTTGTTATGGTGATTAGTTAGATGTTGTGGGTTGTTTCTTAGACAACACCCCTAAGGGCTACGCCCGGTAATTACGAATCAAAATATATTTTGATTCTTATTAGCCTCTAGGGGACATCTGTAGCGTTTAGTCTTTTGGAATGTTACTTGTTATGGTGATTAGTTAGATGTTGTGGGTTGTCGGTTGTGGGTGGTTTTTAATAACACCCCTAAAGTCCCCTCTAGGGGACATTCTTGACCAAGAGGCTTTTGTGGTAAAAAATTAAGTTCATGTGTACCTATAAATTGTCGTAGTGGTTATTTTGACGTACTTAGGTGCTGGCCTTGATAGATTCTTTAATACCCAGAATGAGCTAGGCTTGCTAATCTATACGACACCCCTAAGGGCTG
>NZ_QJTD01000006.1:0-5328 GCF_003217215.1 Winogradskyella epiphytica | reverse complement strand
GTGGTTATTTTGACGTACTTAGGTGCTGGCCTTGATAGATTCTTTAATACCCAGAATGAGCTAGGCTTGCTAATCTATACGACACCCCTAAGGGCTGCGCCCGGTAATTACGAATCAAAATATATTTTGATTCTTATTAGCCTCGAGGGGACATTTGATTCGTTATGCTTTGTGAGATACTACTTGTTATGGTGATTTATTTACTGTTGTGGGTTGTTCTTAGACAACACCCCTAAAGTCCCCTCAAGGGGACATTTGATTCGTTATGCTTTGTGGGATTTCTCTTCTAGGGATAATTGTTTTGTTTTTATTTCTGGCTTCCTTTTATGGGGCTTTTTAGATGTGTTCATAGGGCTTATACGGAGTTACCATGGAGTATCCTCGGGGTTAATACGCTATACATACGCTATACCTATTGCGTAAGTTGCTGATATTTATTAACTTAGCTTAAGTTCAACATTAAACTTTTATTATTATGGCACGACAGCGAGGACTCTTTACTATTAGTGGTACTATTGGCGATTTAAACTTTTTCATTATGTCTGGGAAAGGCTTTGTTAGAAGGGCTGGTGGCGGATTTAATGGCGAGGCTATTCGAACTCAAGATAATATGAAGCTTGTGCGGGATAATGCTTCTGAATTTGGGCATTGCAGCACATCGAGAAGTCGATTTCGAAGAGCTTTACTCCCTTTTTTTGGAGGTTTAAAAGGTCGGCAGATTCACTCGAGATTAATGACCTTATTTACACAGCTAAAAGATTTGGATTTTGTTTCAGAACGTGGAAAACGTCGAGTTAAACATGGTTTACAAACGGCCAAAGGGAAACGATTATTGAAGCAATTTGAGTTTATTCCGCATCAAAAGATGATGTCTGATCTCTATGAACAGTCCAACTTTGATTGGCATACGCAGCAGTTATCCGTTAAGAATTTCAACCCGAGTCTATACAAAACACCCAAGGCTGCTACACATGTAGGCATAACTTTAGGGGTGTTAGATTTTGACTTTGATCGTTTGGATTCGGCATTAGAGGTTTCTCCGACTTGTTTTTTAGCTGTTGATTCGCTTGCCAGTTCCTTTGTTTTAGAGCCTGCGGATATTGTTAGTCCACAACACTCCGGCGTTGCGGTTCTAGGATTGCGTTACTACGAGATTATCGACCAGGAGGTTTATGATTTACAGTCGGGCATTGCGGTTAGGGTGTTGGATTATATGGATTGATGTGCTATGCCCCTAGCCTATTGGGTTTTTATCGATTTTAGTCGTTGGTCCTTTTAATTCCTGTGCGTTATGATGGTATGGCTTTATTTGGCATGACGTTCATGTTGTTGGTTTGAAATGGGATAGGTCATTCTTTTTAACTAATTTTACAGGAATGATGACTCGACGATTTCTTCAACCCTTATTCACCGGTATTATTATGCTAGGATTATTTTCATGTGCGACTATTCCCAAGGGAGCTACAGCTGTTAGCCCATTTGACAAAGAACGCTATTTAGGACAATGGTATGAGATTGCTCGGCTTGATTTTAAGTATGAGCGGAATTTGAATAATACTACGGCGACCTATTCGTTATATGACGATGGTACAATTAAGGTAGATAATCGCGGGTATAACACCAAAAAAGAAGCCTGGAGTCAGGCTATAGGCAAAGCCAAATTTATTGGAGACGAGCAGGTGGCCCAACTCAAAGTTTCGTTTTTTGGTCCGTTTTATTCTGGATATAATGTTATTGCCCTTGATGAGGACTATCGCTATGCTTTAGTCGCCGGAAAAAGCACTAAATATTTATGGATTCTCTCTCGTGAGCCCGAGATTCCTGAATCGGTTAAGAACGATTATCTTAAGATTGCTGAGGAGATTGGTTATCGGACTTCCGATTTACTTTGGGTAGAACATGATCAATCCAAATAAATTGCACAGTATTCAATACTTTATGAGGTCTATGGCTATTCGATCTCGATGTCATAGGACTCCCATTTTCATTTCAAACAAGGACAAACACGAACAAAACATTTACTAAACCCATGAACGAGCTTCTGAATTCCCCATTACAATTTCCTTGCGGTGCGCAGATGAAAAACCGATTTATGTTAGCCCCTTTAACCAATACCCAGAGTCATTCTGACGGCAGGCTTTCGGAGGATGAGTTTCGGTGGTTGCAGATGCGTGCTGAAGGTCAATTTGGGTTGGTGATGACTTGTGCCTCTCATGTTCAGAAAGTAGGTCAAGGGTTTCCTGGACAATTGGGCATTTATTCCGATGCTCATATTAAAGGTCATACACGATTGGCTTCGGCCATCAAATCCTATGGTAGTTTGGCTGTAATTCAGTTACATCATGCCGGTATGCGGTCGCCCGAAGCGGTTATCAACAGCACTCCTGTTTGTCCGTCTGCCAATGAAAAGCAGGGTGCACGAGCTTTAAATTTAGCAGAGATAGAGGAATTAAAAGCTGATTTTATTCAGGCTGCACTTCGTGCTCAAAAAAGCGGTTATGACGGTGTTGAAGTTCACGGCGCCCACGGTTATATACTGACACAGTTTTTAAGTTCAGAAATTAATAAGCGAACGGATGCCTATGGAGGTTCTTTAGAAAACCGTTCTCGACTTTTGTTTGAGATTGTCCATGGGATTAGAGCGGCCTGCGGCACGGACTTTTTATTAGGCGTTAGACTATCTCCCGAACGTTTTGGCATGCGCTTGGAGGAGGTTAAGCAGGTCTGTCAGCGTTTTATCGATGAGGAAGTGATTGACTTTTTAGATATTTCGTTATGGGATGTTTTTAAAGCTCCTGAAGAAGAAGCCTTTAAGGGTACGACTTTATTAAGTCATTTTACAGCCCTTGATTTTAAATCCATTCGACTTACAGTGGCAGGAAAGATTAGTACTGGGGAGGACGTTAGCAAGGTATTAGCCTCAGGTGTTGATTTTGTAAGTATTGGACGCTCTGCTATACTTCATCATGATTTTCCTGTTAAGGTGATGGCAGATCCTGAATTTGAACCTATAGCAACCCCAGTAACTCCGGATTATTTGAAGTCGGAAGGTATTGGAGAGGATTTTATTAATTATTTGAAGCGGTGGCCGGATTTGGTTGGTGAGGAATAGAAGGAGTTCTAAATCATCAACGCCCACATTCGTATAAAGATTCCCTTCTTATACCATATTAGCATTATCGATTTTATAAATGATAAGACCTATCGTTTTGTACAACATCAGCCATATACAACGGGAGCCTCTCGGTGTTCTATGATTTCCATTATGTAAGCTTAGGACTCAAAATTTAAAAGGATTTCAATACTCAACATAGAATTTACAGTCTAAATTATTGTTGACGAATTGAAATGTTAAGGTAAAAGATAAAAAATTGTCTTTGTGATAAATTTTATAAACCTTGCAGCATTAGGTTAATTCTAAACAACTCAATATTATAATTTCCAAATTACTCTTAGCCCTTTTCCTTTTGTCTCTTCCTGTTACTTTCTTTTCACAAAACACCATTACCACGGATTCTTTACAAGAACCTATGTACAGGCCTTTAGTTGAAAGGTATATATTGGATGAAATAAAAACCTTAAGACAAGAGAACCAAAGTTTGAGAGCAGAGGTGACCAAAAAAATTGCAGAAGCGAAATTAGAGTCTTCAGATAGAGCCATCGATTATACCACAAGTACTGTGAATAATATTTTTTATATCATAACGGCAGCTGCATCCTTATTAGTTCTATTAGGCTGGCGTTCTTTAAATGATATTAAAAAGAGTTTAAAGATTGATATGGCTAAGAAAATTCAGACTCTTACTTCGGACTATGAGAGTCGTTTACAGCAAGTGGAAGTTAAAATGACTGAACGCTCGAAAGTGATTATAGAAACACAAAAGAACATAACCGATACTAATTCAATTCACTCTTTATGGATGCGTGCTGGATTAGAAAAAAGCGACGAAGATAAGATTTCAGTATATGATGAGATATTAAGTATTAAACCGGACGATATTGAAGCGATGACTTATAAAGCTGATGCTTTATTGGAAATTGGAGAAATACGTTGGGCTTTAGATCTTACAAATAACGCCACTGAACTTGACCATGAATATGCTTTAGCTTACTGGCAGCGTGCTTGTGCTTATTCGAAAATGGATAAACCAGCGGACGCTTTAAAAGACATAAAAAAGGCTATTGAATTGTCTGACACTTTGGAAGAGGAATTACTTAATGAAAAGCATTTTGAAAATTTACATGAAAATAAAGCTTTTAAATTACTAGTATCGAAGACTTAATTATAGGGCGTATGAGCGTATTAAATAAGTTAGGTTTAATTAAGCACTTCTAAACCTCTCACAGAACCGTACGTGAACCTCTCGATTCATACGGCTCTTCATAGTCCAAAGTATTTCTACTCCTGACCTAATACCCAAAATCATCGCTAACCTAAGTCAACTTGTAATACAATAATAGGTCACACTATGTGAAGCCCTTCGCTTGTAGGGTCATTACTCCTACTCTCTTGGGTAATTTCGCTACTACGGCTTCATCCGCCCCAAAGTCAAGCATCGCTACTCTTAGCCTTTTCCCTACAGGATTTTCGGCATTCTTGCTTAACATCTTGACTTTGGTTCTCCTGTTCCTTTACAGAGCCTGTATATGGTTCTTGCCCTCTTAATACCGCCTGCCACATAGCCGGTAAGTAGTTTTCCGCTATGTTTCTAATTATTGCTAATTAACTTGTCTCTCAGGGCCGCTCTACCCCTTGATTTTGGCAGAATAAAAGTTATTTTCGACACGTCTTCGATGGGTTCGCTTCCGCTCAACTCCCATATACTCACCATACACCTAATCGCCATACAAACGGCTTTAGCTGCCTTGACCTTAACGCTCAATACCTTTGCTCTTTACAAAAGCACCTTAAGGCGGTTTGAAAAAGTAGACTACACTACTTATCCGATAGTCCAATTCTCTGCATTTACTCCTTCTGTGAGACCTCCAAGTTTACCGTTTCATAGGGCTTGGCTCGTTGCCGTTTCACCATAGAGCCTATCATCTCTGTAAAAGTTATGTTACCATTTCAAAGAACTTATTTATCTTGTACCCTTGGTAACGCAGGACACACAGCCGAACCGCTAACAATGTATATAAAAAATAGGCGAAATAGCTGTAAAATCAAGGCTTTGGGCTCTTTTCAAGCTTTATGCTTAACCGAAAGTATTGTGCTTCGTAATCGCCTACTTTTCAAGAACTGTGTTAAAAAACAAGTATTTATTAGTTTATATTTACTAAAACACTTCTATAGTTTCTGTCATATTTTAAACCTGATTTAGCTAGGGC
>NZ_QJTD01000005.1 GCF_003217215.1 Winogradskyella epiphytica | reverse complement strand
GTTTGCGCCGATGGTACTGCTTTACTGTGGAAGAGTAGGTCACCGCCTTTTTTGAAAACCCTTACTAATTACTAGTAAGGGTTTTTTGTTTTTAATAAGTTCCGGTTTTTAACCATTAGAACTTTTTAGTATCTTCAGTGTTTAGTGTTTTACTTACCTATGAAACAGAATAAGGAATTAGACTTAGCTTGGGATTTTGTAACCAATACCAATAGGAATATATTCCTAACTGGAAAAGCGGGAACAGGAAAGACCACGTTTTTACATCGTCTTAAGATGCAATGTAATAAACGTATGGTAATTGTCGCTCCTACTGGTGTAGCTGCTATAAACGCAAAAGGAGTTACTATTCATTCCTTTTTCCAAATGCCTTTTGGACCAATTTTACCCAATGATGATTTATCTTCTTCAACAGGATTCAATAGAAAATTTAGTAAGACTAAACTAAACATTATACGCTCTCTTGATTTATTGGTCATTGATGAGATAAGTATGGTGAGAGCAGATTTACTCGATGGTATAGATAAAACCTTACGACGCTTCAAAAATAGAAATGAGGTGTTTGGGGGTGTTCAATTATTAATGATAGGCGATTTACAGCAACTTTCACCGGTAATAAAAGAGCATGAATGGCAACTGCTAAAACCGTTTTATCAGAATGCTTTTTTCTTTAGCAGTATTGCTTTCAAAAACAGTGATCCTTTAACTATAGAGCTAAAACATATTTATAGGCAAGAGAACCCCTTATTCATTAATATACTTAATGAAATTCGTAATAATAATTTAAGTAAATCTTCTGCAGAGGAATTAAATAAACGTTATATACCTGACTTTGAACCCAACGAAAATGAAGGTTATATATCATTAACTACACATAATAATAAGGCAAGACAAACCAATCTTCAAGAATTAGAAAAATTAGATACAAAGGAACGAACTTATAAAGCTATTGTACAAGGTAATTTTCCAGAACATTCTTACCCTAATAAAGAAGAGCTTACACTAAAAGTAGGGGCACAGGTAATGTTTATAAAGAATGATAGTTCTCCAGAAAAGCGTTATTTCAATGGGAAGATTGGGAAAGTCATCTTATTAGAAAAGGATGAAGTAGTTGTTCATTGTCCAGATGATGATTTTAATATTGATACTAAGTTGGAAACTTGGGAAAATATTAAATACACTGTTGATTCTGATACCAAAGCCATAACTGAAGATAAGATTGGGAGTTATTCGCAAATTCCATTGCGCTTAGCTTGGTCTATAACCATTCATAAAAGTCAAGGTTTAACATTTGAAAAAGCCATTATAGATGCGCAGGGTGCTTTTGCTCATGGGCAAACCTATGTGGCTCTTAGTAGATGTAAATCTCTAGAAGGACTAGTCCTTAAAAGTAAAATTGATTCTAATCAGATTATCAGTGATACTAATGTGATTACTTTCAATAAAAACGCTGAAGCCAATCAACCAGATGAATCCGTTCTTCTACAATCTAAATGTGATTATCAATTAGATTTGATCCATGAGGTTTTCAACTTCTATAAATTTTTATATCCAGTTAACCGAATATTAGATATATATTATAAATACAGAGGGAGTATTGAAGGCATTATAGAACCCCCTTTGCTAACAATTAAGACTAGCGTAATGAATCTTCTTAAAATATCTACTTCCTTTAAGTCACAGCTGAAGTCGTTAACCAATGAGAAAGATACACCTGAAACAAATCAGCAAATACAGGAGCGTTTTAGGAAAGCCTTAGATTATTTTAAAGAGCAGACCAAAACCCATATTGAAAGTAGCCTAAAACAGATCAATTTTACTACGGATAATCAGGCTGTTGAAAAGGACATAAATAAACAATTGGATACACTAGAGGAATTGTTGGAGACGAAATTATTGTATTTCCAAGGCTTAGACCAAGGATTCAATACGGATAAATTTTTAAGCTTACGAGCCAAGTCTGTGTTTTTAGCGAAAGAAAAACCTAAGACACCTAGGAAGACTGTAGTTGATGGTACTACTAATATTGAATTATTTGAATTGTTACGCGAATTGAGAAATGAAATTGCTAGTAGAGAAGATTTGGTTCACTTTCAAATTTTTACTCAGAAGTCTTTGTATGCTATGTGTGAAACTTTACCCACAAATAAGACTGAGCTTAAAGCGATACACGGAATGGGGAAAACGCGTATTGAAAAATATGGTACAGAGATTTTAAAAGTGATCAATGACTATTGTGAGGAAAATGACATAGAAACTTCCAAAGACATGATCGCTGATATTCCGAAACCAAAGAAGAAGATAGGTGAGACAAAACGTGTGTCTTTAAACTTGTTTAAATTAGGCAAAACGATTGACGAAATTGCTTCAGAACGCGAACTAAATGAAAATACCATTTATGGACACTTAGCGAGTTTTATTCCTTCAGGTGAAATAAAGATTACCGATTTAATGACTCAATCGACATATGAAGAATTAAAACAACTTATACCTACCAAGACATTTAAAAATCTCTCAGATTTAAAACTTCAATTAGATGATAAATATACTTTTGGAGAATTGAGATTAGTCCTTGAAGAGTTAAAGGGAAGTTGATTCTAAATAATAAGTTATCTTAATGATAGAAGTAAGTACCATAAAATCTTACTGGAATGTTTTGTTTATCGAATCCGATGTCTTCTTTTTTGAACTTGAATTGTGACTCAGAGAGCTCCACATTTTTATATACTACCCTGGGTGAATTGTTCAAATCGAGTATAATTTCCATTTCATTATTTTTTAATGTCCATTTGAAAGAGACTATTTGATTTTTAGCTGTATCGATAAACTTCCCAGTTCCGTTATTATAAAATGTAGATTCAATGGTTTGACTATTATCGTAAACCCAAAATTTAATAAGAGCTTCATTCACGTCTGCATCTTGCTTATTAATAATCTTTAATAATTCATAACTCTCAAATGACCATGAACTATTGTTGACTAATACGTCTTGGTTTAGATACGTTTCTTTATCTGCAACTGTTGTATTGGAACAATACGTGAGATATCCTATAAATATAATGACTGCGATTTGAGAATTACTTTTTTTTAAGTAATCCAGCTTATTAATTTATTTACTGAGGTACATTATACTGAAACGTACCATTCACAATATGTGATTCTTTAACTACACCTCTATTAACCATTTGTTTATACACCGCAATACCTTCAAACGTTCCCTTAATATCGCTTACGTATATTGTTATGTGCAATTTCTTGTACATTAACCGATTTAGATTTAGCTTCTATATTTAGATTTTAAAACTAAAGAGCAAGCCAAAATCAATGTGCCCTTCTAAAACCTCCACTAGACCTGTTCTAGCAGGAATGCATATACTTACGTTTAGCTTCTGGGTATTGTCCATAAATACAAAGATTGCTTTTTTTAAGCTACGTGAATCGCGTTCTAGTAATACTGTAGCTATGGCTGTTATATTGGTATTTGCAATATCTGCAACTTAAATATAATACGTGTCATTAATTTGAGTTCCTGCAACGCTATAATTAATGTGTGTGTCACTTTGCAGAGCATCGTCTATGGAATCATCATTATTGTCACAGGAATAACTTGATGGAGAAATAATGATTAGAAATAATAGAATGAACCTTTTCATTCTTCGATATATTAAACATTAATAATTTTTATTTTTCTACTCATCTGCATGATATTCAAACGACCCTGTTACTGAATGATCTAGTTTCATAGGTGCCGTAGTAGGACTTGTATATGCGGTAAAATATCCATTACCTGTAAGATAACCTTTAATGTAAGACGGAACTGTTAATCCTAATCCATTAGTGGTTTCTTCAAATTCTCTAATATCAACACTTATCGTACGTGATAGTAGATTGGAATTAATATCATTTGTATTATTGTTATTACTGTCGTAAAAAGCAACATCATCATCAAATATAAATGTGATATAATACAGAGGATATACAGGGTTTCCATAAGAGTCAACTGTCGTTTCTCCAAGACCATAGACACCTTTTTGTGATGGTAATACCATTATGAAGTCATAGGGCTTTTTATTTGGACCATAATAAGTGAATCTAAAATGGGTCACTCTATTTATCCCATCATTAGCGAAGTGGGCAACCGCCGTTGCAGTGGTACCATTATTATCTTCTGGGATACTATCTCTGTAAGTCCCCCTAAGAGCGATTCCGTCAATATCAATATTCACATGTGTAGAACCAACTAATGAATTTTATGGATTTTGGTAGGTGTCGTTGTTACTGTCCTTGCTACAGTTTAGTAATGTAATCGTAATAACTAACATTATAAGGTTGAAATATTTTATAGTCTTCATGATCTATTATTATTATTATTATTAAGTTTTAAACCGCCTGCGATTACGTGTAATACACCACCTATTGGATAATTTCAAACTCTCCGTCGTTTATGGTATGCACGTCTGCTTCAACGAGGTTATGTCTATAAAAATCTCCAGAGAATGTCCCTTTGCTACGAGTTACGGTACCCCCATTTAATTCTAGTGCGGTTATATTTAGTGTAACATTTTTAGCATAATAATAGTCCTCAGTTGATTCTAGCTGAATGGCTACATTATTATCATGAGGGCCACTTTTATACCATATATTAATGAGTTCCTGTGCTATTAGGCGCAACTACCAAAAAATTAGAAGAAGAGAAAGATTTACATATATATAGTTGAATTTGATCTTCTGGTAAATTAGGTTCTTGTACCATTGTATACAAACGACCAGTTGTGTTAAATTCGTCAGATGAGCTTTCATCTCTATAATCATAATTGCCATTTGAAGTAGGGCCATATATTGTAAATTCAGCATAAGATACTGGGTATTCAACATTTTGTTCATTATCTTTATCGTCACTACAAGTGAAAAAGATTGCACATAATACTAGTGCGAAAATATTTGTAAGTTTTAAAGAATTTTTCATTGTATTTTGGTTTTAAATTAATAATTAAGTTTTCTAAAAAAGTAATCGGCATCGCTTGGTATTTTATCTAAAACTGAATGTTCGTGTTTTTTAAACCATGACGCATTGAGACCTCGTTCATGTTCTAGGTCATATTTACCTATGACTTCTGTTTTTACGATGTTCCAGCCAGGTTTATATTCTAAACTATAGACGACGATATTCTCGGCTTCAATAGTATTTGTCCCATCTCTACGAACTTTATTCCTCGTTGTTTCTGTCCCTTTCATAGTGGCCGCTTCATCTAAATACACCCATGAGAGGATATACCCTTCATCACCCATAGTTAAAGTGCTTTGGTTGGTAAGGTTGTAGGTAACTCGTACTGAATTGCCTAAGGTTAATGCACCTAGATTCGTATTGTTTTTCTCCACATATATCGTGGTCTTACCAAAGTAACCAGCTTTAGGATTTTGACAAATTAATGTTGTAATGTCTTGAATATCATGAAATACTAAGTTGCCTGCATTATCAATTTTAGTTTCTGTCTTTATCGTTTCTGGCAAATTGATTGTTATACTTCCTTTAGCATCAATATGTCCTACGTTTAACTTTTCTGGTGAAGATTCATTTTGTTTATAACGATATAGCATCACCAAATCGACCTTGCCATGTTCCCAATTTTCAAAAGTATTATTGCTACTCTTCATAGTGTTTTTCCAGTACCAATCTTCTTGGGTATTAGTAGTGTTTTTAACTCCATTTCTGATAGAACTCTTAGTTGTACCAATAATTTCGGTTGTTTTTGGTTTTGTATCACGTTTTTCTACTATTGTTTTTGACGCTTGTTTATTATTACAAGCTGTACAAATAATAAGTATGAGAAATAAATAGCTGTATGGTTTCATGGTATTATGGTTTACAGACGGTTTAATTTTGCTACATCTAACATGGCAATAGTTTGCCATAGTTCATCATAACTCAAGCCGTTACTTTCTACGGTTACTCCAAATCTCATATCGTATAAAAATAGGACTCGATAGAAGTCGTCTTTTTTTACATAAGTTTCTAAAACTTCAAACCCGTTTTTTTCATAAGTTTTTTCATAACCCGAATCTCTAGTGTTATTCATTTCTAAGTTTTGTGCCATATAATGCGACTGTATTGCTAAAAGTCCACTGTTACTAGCTCCATCGGCAATATGAATTTGCAGTTTGGTATTCTTATCGTTATCTTTATAGTATATACCTGCTACCTGGGCAATCTCTTTTTGCGAACCTCTAAAATTAAAGAAATCTGTGAGGGTATAGCCGTTTAGATTTTTTGGAAACCAATTTTTAAGCGCTTGCTCAGTTACTGGCTCGAGAGCTTTTAATCTTTCTCTGAAATCTTCGGCTTTATTGACCTTTTTTAAAGTCTTCATTGATTCTCCTAGTATTCTTTCATTATCTTTTGAATTGTTGCCACAACTAAATAGCCCTAGAAAGAAGAATAATACAGATATTAATTTTAGATTTTTCATCTGAATGTTGTGTTAGTTTTGGAATAAATTTCCACCGGAAAACATATTCAAACTTTTATAATTTTTAGTTTGAATTGTTGTTGATGTTTTATCTAAAGACTTGGCGGTTATGATAAAATTATTTTTCTTCTTTTTTTTATCTTCATAGTGCATTTCCATCACTAATCCGTTTTCAAATTGCTTTAATAATCTTGAATCCATTTCAGGTAGATTTAATTTTTTTGAAGATGAAGAGCCACCAAATCCGAAAAAGTTGCTCAATGTAACTGGCGCATTTTTAGTGTGATAAACCTTTAAGATGTATGTGTCGTTTTCTAATTGTAATCCAGTAGATTTGAAACCTATTATAGTTTTTGGAGGTAATTCAGTAATTGTAAAATCGACTTCGACATCTTTGTTATCTACCTCTGGAATATTGGTGATTTGAACCATATTATTTCCACCATGGCCATTTATAAACATTGCCATAACGTTAAGATCTAAATCAAAAACCATATACATTGTTCCCTGTTTTGAGAGTTTAGGATCTATATATTCTGAACCGCTATAAGTGGTTGTATTTGTATTGATTAAAAAATTCATATCTAAAGCATTTTGCTTTTTAGAATTTTGAACCAAAGTGGTTTTAAAGACATAATCAAACTCATAGGATTCAGGAAGCATATCTGCTGTAACCTTATTATTCTTCATTGATTTTTTTGCAGACTTTATCATGCCTTTAGAGTCGGTGGTATCATAGTCTTCTTCATCGTAATCTTCAGATTTACTATCCTTTTTATTAGAGCCCATTACCATTTCCATCAAGCCTTGTCCGGCCATTTTCTTTTCTCTCGCCGATGGTAATTTAATTTCTACAGGTTTGTAATCGTATAGAATTCTACCTTCACTAGGCTCTCGTATGCCCATTTCAAAGTTGTCTTGACTTTGATTAGCGCTCGTTTTATTGCTGTAAATTTCTACCAAACGGTCTTTATCGTCGAATAGAACGTAGCTGCCTTCATAGCCAGGTTCATTTAAAAAATCAAACTTTATATACTGTTTGCCATTGACTATTTTCTTTGATTCTTTGAAATCCTCGTACCTAAAATGTTCTGGTTCATAGATAAAAGCAAATTCAACAATTCCATTAAAGGGATTAGGAGTAAGACCTAGGTCTTGTTGCTTGTCTAGATTGGCTAAGAAAGGTTCTGGTGGTAACTTGTAAGCTTCCAACATCATGGTAGGAACCATAAGTCCTTGGCTTTGTAATTGTATAATTGATGATTTAAAATATTGACTTTCTGCTTCGTTATAAGCATAAATAAAACCTTCACTATCTATGTAACCTGATTTGGGTTGATTGTCTTGGTTTAATTTTACAGCCACTTCATCTTTGTCGAAATACTGAGTTTGTGATTTTGCATTATTTTCAAAGAGTTCAATGACCATATCTTCTTTATAGAAATCTTGTTTCGCTTTGGTGTTTAATTCTAGTGCAGAATTATCTGAGACATCATTTGTTTGATCGTCGTCTGTTCTGTCTTTTTTTTCATTTTTACTTGTAGCATCATCAATAGTCTTTTCTGTTTTTTTAGTGACTATTTCATCTGTCTTTCGTAAAATGGTACGTTCGGCAGCTTGTTCAGCTTTTTTTCTTAATTTTTTTAAAATTTGAGCTTCCGCATTACCTCCGACTAAAAGGCCGATAATAAGGAATAGTATATGTTTCGTTTTCATAATCAGTTTATTAAATGTTTTTTAACCATTCGATGTAGTGATTTCCTAAAATAGGAACAGGTTGTTCTTTCTCATTTATGGCGTTTACTAATCCCATAATCCACATATAAAGTAGTACTAAAACCCCAACCATATTTATTATCCATCCTATTATTGGAATAAGTCCGATGAGGCCTAAGGCTAAACCCGTTAGCCCTAATCCTAAGGATTGGACAATGTGGTATTTCGCAAAAGCATTCTTTTTTTCATTGTTCATTATAAAGGCTATGACTAAGCCAATAATGGTGATGTACGCTATTAAGGCTATTGTTTTACCTTCTGATGTGGTGCTGTTTGTTTGTGTAGTTTCCATAATTTTTAATTTTTTAATTGAAAATAAAAAGGGAAACAAATCCATGTTTGTTTTCAATGTTTCCCTTTTCAACCCTGATTAATAGCATCTTTAATACTGTAGTTAATTAGATGAGTATGTTGATCTGATCTCTTTGTCGATACTGTTTTTTTAAGAGGATTTATAATTTACTTACTTTAAAAGATTTGATGATTTTATTATTCAATAAGATATTTATCGTGTAACTTCCTTTTTTTAAGTGGTCTATGTTTATATAGATGTTTTGATTTTCATCTGATAATCGGCCTAACTTTTCTGTATTTAACTTTTTCATTTCTACTCCTGTTAGACCTAATCCTATCGCTAGGACAGATAGTTAAATTTGAAATTTTTAATGAAAGGAAAACAATTCAGTTTTTGGCTTCATTGTTTTCCTTATCACCCCTGATTAATAGCCTCTTTTATGTGGTTCTATCCTCATTGACCTTTAACAATCTTATAAGTTTGCACCGATTCTTTTGTTTTAATTTTTAATAGATAAATTCCGTTTTGTTGGTATTTAATTGGAATCTGGACTAGGTTTATACCTTGCTGTATTTTTAATGAGTATATTAATTTTCCTTGTACATTATAGAGCTGTGCTTCGCTTATATTAGATGTTGGGATTTTAAAATTTACGTTAATAACATCTGTAGTTGGATTAGGATAGGTACTTATATTATTAATGCTATTAAAACTTACACTTAAATCTGTAGCTTCCTCCCAGAAATAGTCACGTCTAATACTGTTTTCTAATCCTTCACCTGTATAGTCTGATTGACTTATAGTTTGGATGTAATTGTCATTATTGTCATATGTCCATGAGGTAGTGCTAAAGGTGGTCCATTCTCCTGAAGGTCCTAAATCTGCGTCCCATACTTGAGTAGTGGTAGATAAGATGTTGTTATTTGCGTTTCGAGTATAAAGAATTCTTGATTCATTTATCCAATTGCCTGCCTCATTCATTTCTATAAGGATTATTAAATCATAAGTGGGGTCAGTCCTTATATAGCTTGTTCTACTATAAGGCAGTGCTTCCCAATTGGCTGGAGACAATGTAGGATCCCAATAAAAATATTCAAAGACGTCCCATTGATCCTCTGAAGTATATGAAACTTCTACTTTTTCATCATTTTCCCAATCCGAAGTGGATACGTTCCAAAACTGTTCAATTTCTCGTATAAGTTGATTGTTAGATATAAAGGTGATTGTTTTAGTGTCTGGTTCTAATGTTCCCGTATTATTTCTTACCCAGTTTTCAGTATTATAACCATTTGCAGTGGTAGTAACAGTTGATTGATTATTTAATACCCAAGCATTAGCAATAAATTGATCGTAAAATGAACTTACCTCGGTTTGATCAGCTTGATTATAAGTGTTTTCTCTTTTGGTGCTATTTAGCCAATTGATACCATTCCACAGTTGTTTTATATCTGTTAAAAGAGAGTTATTTGAATCATAAGTTTTGGTATGACGAAAACTATCTATAAACGTAGTGCCATCTGATGACACTTTATTTAGTATGGCGGTTTCTTCTAAGCCTCCATTATCGTAATCGTAGTAAACCTCTACGATTCTTAACCAATCTTCATTGTCCCAAGTATAACTATGGGTATGATCTAAACGATATACCGTTTGTGACAGGCATAATTGCGATATAAATGCAAATACCAGTATGTGTGTAATTCTTTTCATAATATGTTGTATTAATTAGTGACTCTTTGATCTCAACATCTTTTGTACGCTCTTTGAATATTAAATCTAAAATGGAGTCGATACTTAGATATAACTAACTCGTTTTAAGAGTAATTGAATTATTAGGGAAGGGGATTCGTGCGAGATAATTGCTAATTTAAAACAGCGCCTATTTCGCTTAGTGTAAAGCTATAAGTAAAGATTAAAAGCGGATATCACTATTGTAACAAAGTATAACACTTATGTAACAGTATTCCTTGAAGTGTAGCTATTTATTAATCTGAGATGTATTCTGCAGGTGTTGCATTATAAACCTCTTTAAAACATTTTATAAAATAGGAAGGTGTATTAAAACCTACTTGATAAGCAATTTCTGATACGGTTTGTTTGGAGTTTTTGATAAGATTAAGCGATAGTTTTAATCTTTCGTTTCTAATAAAAGCAGTTGTAGACAATCCTGTGAGGGCTTTTAGCTTTCTATGAAGTTGCATTCTACTCATTAACATTTTTTTTGCTAATAATTCTGAGTTAAATGACGAATCTGTAATATATTCATTTAAAACTGCCATGAGTTTGTTAAGGAATAGTTGATCTATAGATGTAGTTGAAATTTCCTTTAATTCAAAATTATGACTATAACGTTGTTGGAGCTTTTGTCGAAGTTCAATGAGTTTTTCAACCCTTATTTTAAGTTTATCGCTATTAAATGGTTTGATGACATAATCATCTGCTCCTGTTTTTAAACCTGTAATTTCATTTTGGTCTCCCGTTTTTGCGGTTAATAAAATGATAGGAATATGACTTGTTTTTTCGTCAGTTTTAAGAACATTACACAATTCAATACCATCTACTTTAGGCATCATGATGTCGCTAATAATAATATCTGGAATATGTTTAAAGGCTTTTTTTATCCCAACTTTTCCATTGTGAGCTTCTACTATTTTATAATTGTTTTCAAAGATTGAACTAATAAATTCTCGTATGTCTTTGTCATCCTCTACAATAAGAAGTATGGGGTGGTCTTTCGAGGTATTTATTGTGCTTAAAGGAATTTCGGTAGTTGTTTCTTCAATTATTTGATCATCCTCTATGAGATGTAATTCATTATTAATTTCAGATGTATCATAAAATGAACGTTCAATCGGTAAGGTTAGAGTGAACTGTATCTCATCGTTATTCATGCAGTGCGCAACAATATTACCATGAGATAGAATGGCTAACTCTTTGACTAATGAAAGTCCTATGCCCATGCCATCTGCATTTTTACTATTTTGGTAATACCTTCTAAATAATTTTCCCAATTCTTCATTAGACATGGTGTTACCATTGTTTATTATAGTGATGACGATTTGCCCATTTTTTTCTAATGCATCAAAGTGAATTCGGCCCTCTTCGGGCGTGTACTTAATGGCGTTTGCTAATAAATTAGATATGATTTTTTCTATAACATCTATATCAAACCATGCTTCTTTTACTGAAGGAATTTTATAGGTGAAGTTGATGTTCTTATCTTTTGCTTTGAATTCAAAAGCCGCAATAATTTGTTTTAAGGCAACCGCTAGATTTCCCTTTGATACCGATAGTTTTAGATTTCCAGATTCTAATCTTGAAAGATCTAACAATTGATTTACTAAATTTAATAATCGTTTAGAATTGTTTTGAACTAGCGTGAGTTCCTTTTTGTCTTCTTTAGAGAGATTCGGTTTTGAAAGCTGTTTTTCAATAGGTCCAGAAATTAAAGTTAATGGTGTTCTAAACTCATGAGAGATATTCGTATAGATTCGAGTTTTAAATTCATCAAGCTTTTTTAATCGTTCAATTTCCTTAAGCTCGTATTCTAACTGCATTTTTATATGCCAACGCCACTTAAGGTAAGAATAGACAAGGTAAGTGCCAATGAGAAACATTAACACATAGCCGAGGATTGCCACTTTACTCAGGTACCAAGGTTGATTGATGGTGAAGGAAAAAGTTGCCGGTTCCGTATTCCATACACCATCATAATTACTGGAAATTACTTTAAAGGTATAATCATTAGGAGGTAAGTTGGTATAATGCGCTGTGTTATTATTGTCTGAGTTGATCCAATCGTTATCATAATTTACCAATTGGTATTTGTATAAATTTCTAGACGGTTGTGAAAAGTGTAAACTTGAAAAGGTGAATGTTACGGTGTTTTTATTGAATTTGTACGCTACATTTTGAGTTAAGGGTTGTTCTTTATTATAAACTTCAAAATTGGTGATTATGGTTTCTGGTTTAATAGTGTTAAACGTAAGCTGTTTCGGATTGAACCAATTTATGCCTTCAAGTCCGCCAAAATATAAATTACCCTGGTCGTCTTTATGGTAGGCACCAGTATTAAATTCTAAAGATTGTAAACCGTCATAGTTGTTGAAGTTTTCAAACTTATTGGTTTCAAGATGATTAAATTTGCTTATCCCAGAATTAGTGCTTAACCATAAGTTTCTTTCATTACCAGGAAGGATGCCGTAGATTACATTATTTGGTAAACCGTCTTCTGTTGTAAATATTTGTTTAGAATCATCAGAAGGATTGTATTTTATCAAACCTTTACCATTAGATCCTATCCACAGTATGTTATTTTCAAAATACAGTGATTTTATTTTACTATTCACTGTTGTAATATTGGTAATTACATCTGTATTTGTATCTAATTTATATAGTCCGTTAACATCACTTCCAATCCATAAAATTCCGTTGTCTCCTTGAATAACCGTTTTGATATCGTTAGTTTCTAAGGCAGAATTATCTTTATCGAATTGTTTAATAATTCCTTTATTCATATCAAAAAGTATAATTCCATTACTTTCTGTACAAAGCCAACTTTGATTATCATTTTCTTTAACTATTCGCCATATCGTGAAATCGGCTATCTCAGGAAAAGATTTATAAATGCCGTTTGCATCTCTGATATTTAGTCCGAAACCTTGATGTCCAATCCATAAATTATGATTGTTATGCATTAAACTTATAATTCTATTACTCACTAAAGGAGAGTTAGAAGTGGTATAGGTTTTAAATTCATCTTTTTTAAAGTTAATATAGGTAAGGCCTTTACCAGAAGTGCCTACCCAAATATTATTGTTGTCATCAGTACTAATACTTCTAGACACGTCTACATTTACGGTTTTAGGCACTTGGTTGTTGGTGAGTACATTAAACTTGATCAGGTGTGCATCGTAATAGTTGGCTCCAGTTCCATCAGAACCTAACCAAATAATTCCTGTAACATCTTCATATAAGCATAAGATATCATTATAGTGAATGGCGAAAGGGTTGTTTTTGTCTACTTTAAAATTTATAGCAGAGTTCGTCTCCAAGTCTAGTAGAAACGCACCGTTACCGTAGGTAGCAATCCATAACCTATTTTTGGAATCGATTAATAAATCTTCAATATTTAGATTGTCGGGTAGATTAGAGTGCTGAAATTTTAAAATTGTTGCACTGTCTTTTCCTTTGTAATAAATACCTTGACCATAGGTTCCTAACCAGAGGTTATTATCTTGATCTATCTCTATAGCGCTGAAATTAGAATTGTCATGAGAATTAATTTGAATTTCTTTATATGATCCATTATTCTTAATTTCAAAAACAGAACCTGAAGCTGCGACAATTATAGTATTATCGATTTCAACAAAATCATATACCGTTTTTAGAATGTCTTTCGACTTAAATACTTGGAGTGTGTCTTTGGTTTTAGCATCTATTTTAAACAGACCATTTCCATAGGTACCAATAAAAACATTAAGTTTTTTGTCTTGAAAAATGTTGCTTACATTTTCAAATGTTTTTATATGATCGAATTGATCTGTGCTTTGGTTATAACGTTCTAATTTGCCAGAATTGGTGATAATCCACAATCTGTTTTGTTTGTCGTTATAAATTTTACCGAGTTTGCTAAACGTGGGTCTTGTGATATCTTCAAATTGCTTATCGTAATATTTGAAGCTCCTTCCATTATATTTATTTAGCCCATCTTGAGTTGCAAGCCACAAGTAACCAATGCTATCTTGAGCAATGCTAATAACACTACTCTGAGATAAGCCGTCATTAATCGTTAAGTTATTAAATGAAAATGGTTTCTCGCCTAAAGGTTGTTGCGCATTGGCCAAAAAATGACAAGCCACAACAAAGCAAATAAAGAGTGTGAGATTTGCTAAACTTCTATACCGCGAAACCATAAATTTAATTTATAGATTCTAACATTATTTCTAAATAATGGGGGATTTTTTAGAATTGTTCTTATACTACTAATATACAGAATTTTAGTTTATGTTTTTGTATAAAAAAACCCATCAAATTTTTTTGATGGGTTTAAAATATCGATTCTAATTTTATTAGTCTCTTAGCACACCTCTAGAAATTACAATTTTCTGAATTTCAGAAGTTCCTTCATAAATTTGTGTGATTTTAGCATCACGCATTAAACGTTCTACATGGTATTCTTTTACGAAACCATTTCCACCGTGAATTTGTACGGCTTCAACGGTGTGTTCCATAGCGACTTTACTTGCGTAAAGTTTTGCCATAGCGCTAGACATATCGTAATTATTACCTTGATCTTTATCCCATGCCGCTTTCATTACTAACATTCTAGCCGCTTCTATATCTGTGTGCATATCTGCTAACTTGAAAGCAATAGCTTGGTGATTGCAAATTTCAGTTCCAAAGGCTTTACGCTCTTTAGAATATTTTAGAGCTAATTCATAAGCTCCTGCAGCGATACCTAAGGCTTGTGCTGCGATTCCGATACGTCCACCTGAAAGGGTTTTCATGGCGAATTTAAATCCGAATCCATCGTCACCAATTCTGTTCTCTTTAGGAACTTTAACATCGTTAAACTGAAGCGTATGTGTATCACTTCCTCTAATTCCTAATTTATCTTCTTTAGGTCCTACATCAAAACCAGGAGTTCCTTTTTCAACAATAAAAGCGTTAATGCCCTTATGTCCTTTTTCTCTATCTGTTTGAGCAATGACTAAGTAAACATCTGCACGTCCACCATTTGTAATCCAGTTTTTTGTACCATTAATAATATAATGGTCACCTTTATCAATGGCTGTAGTTTTTTGAGATGTTGCATCACTTCCTGCTTCAGGCTCAGATAAACAAAAGGCTCCAATTTTCTCACCTGTAGCTAATTTAGTAAGATACTTTTGTTTTTGTTCTTCAGTACCAAAAGCTTCAAGCCCGTAACAAACCAAAGAGTTATTTACAGAAACCATAACAGAAGCCGACGCATCAATTTTAGAAAGTTCCTCCATAATAAGCACGTAAGAGATGGCATCCATACCACTTCCACCGTATTTAGGGTCTACCATAATCCCCATAAATCCTAATTCTCCCATTTTACGAACTAGCGTATCAGGAAATGTTTGCGTGTTATCGCGCTCGATTACGCCTGGAAGTAATTCGTTTTGAGCAAAATCTCGTGCTGCATCACGAATCATTAAATGTTCTTCTGTTAAACTAAAGTCCATAAATTATATAGTTATTGATTTCTTAAAATTTGCTGCAAAGATAATTGTTTCTTATGGCTTTTTCAATAAGTAGCATTATTTTTACTCTTATGAAACAATCCAACTTTAAGATTCTCGCTTTAATGTCAGGTACATCCTTAGATGGGATGGATATTATATATGTCAATTTTAAATATAATGAAGGATGGAGTTTTAACATATATAATGCCGAAACTGTACCATATCCACCGCATTGGAAAAAAGATTTAAGTCGGTTGGTTACTATGTCTATGGACGAACTTAAAATTCTTGATAATAAATATTCAGAATATTTAGCCGATGTCATAGCCGATTATATTAATAGGAATACTATTGAAACTATTGATTTCATCGCCTCTCATGGACATACAGCCTTGCATCAGCCTCAAAATGGCTTGACCTATCAGATCGGTAACCTACCGGCTTTAGCTAACAAGTTGAATTTGAAAGTTATTTGTGATTTTAGAGTTCAAGACGTGAAATTAGGAGGCCAGGGTGCGCCACTAGTACCTATTGGAGATCGTTTATTGTTTAATAATTATGATTATTGTCTCAATTTAGGTGGATTCGCTAATATTTCGTTTGAATCGAATTCAGAAAGAATCGCATTTGATATTTGCCCTGTGAATATTGTTTTAAATCATTATGTTTCAAAATTAGATTTAGATTATGATGATAAAGGTTTATTAGCTTCAACAGGACGTATAAACGAAGACTTATTATCTCAATTGAATGCGCTTCAGTTTTATTCTGAACAAGCTCCTAAATCATTAGGTTTAGAATGGGTTGAATTAAATATCTTACCTTTAATAGATAGTTATAAGCTTAATATTAAAGATGTGCTTAGAACTTTTGTAGAACATGTTGCTATTCAAATTTCTAAAATTATAGAAGGAGATAAAAAGAAAGTTTTGATTACAGGAGGTGGTGTATATAACGAGTTTTTAATAAAACGCATAGACTCTTTTTCAAAAGCCGAAATTGTAATCCCTGAAAATGAGATAGTGGAATTTAAAGAAGCATTGATTTTTGGATTGCTTGGTGTACTTAAAGAACGTGAAGAAGTGAATTGTTTAAAAAGTGTAACAGGCGCAAAAAGTGATCATTCATCAGGCGTGATTTTAATACCGAATGATTAAATTATTAAAGGAGAACTAGCAATAGAAAGC
This sequence comes from Winogradskyella epiphytica, assembly GCF_003217215.1. Lineage (GTDB taxonomy): Bacteria > Bacteroidota > Bacteroidia > Flavobacteriales > Flavobacteriaceae > Winogradskyella > Winogradskyella epiphytica. The sequence goes on along the minus strand of NZ_QJTD01000005.1, from coordinate 158,540 downwards.
CTAGTACGAAGTGATATATGATGTATTGAATAAAATGCTTTTAAAAATGGAATTATAAATATACTTTAGCCAAAAACTAAACGTTATAACAACAATAACTTAAAATAAAAATATCATAGTATGAGTTTACTAAATACTATTCAAGATGAAGCAGAGATTCTAACTGACGGAGAATCTGTTGAAAAGACTTTATCCATAATAGAATTAATTACAAGTGGAGGAACATCAGGAATGGTGATTATTCTCATTTTATTTCTACTCTTAATTGTAGCCACGTATATTTATTTTGAACGTATTTTCGCTATAAAAGCGGCATCTAAGGTCGATTCAAATTTTATGAATCAAATCAAAGATCACGTGAGTAATGGGAAGATTGATTCTGCTCAAATGTTATGCGCTCAACAAAATTCGCCGGTATCTCGATTAATTGGAAAAGGAATTACAAGAATAGGTAAACCTTTAGAAGATATTAATACAGCCATTGAAAATGCGGGTCGTTTAGAAGTTTATAGTTTGGAGAAAAACGTAAGTGTATTAGCTACGATTTCGGGAGTGGCGCCAATGATTGGTTTCTTAGGGACTGTCGTTGGTATGATTATTTCCATTTTCGAATTAGCTAACGCAGGAGGAACCATTCAAATGGATGTTTTAGCTAGCGGATTATATACAGCGATGACCACAACTGTTGGTGGTTTAATTGTTGGTATTATTGCTTATGTAGCTTACAATCACGTGGTAGTGAGAACAAATAAGGTCGTTTACCAAATGGAAGCGAACTCCGTAGAGTTTTTAGACCACTTAAATGAACCTATCTAATTATGAATATTAGAGGACGAAATAAAGTAACACCAGAATTCAATATGGCTTCAATGACCGATATTGTGTTCTTGTTACTTATCTTTTTTATGATTGCTTCAACCTTAGTAACTACTAATGCCATTGATATTATTTTACCAAAGGCTAGTGGAAAGACTGAGAACAAAAAATCTACAGCAGTAAGCATCAATAAAGATTTGAACTATTATATTGATCAGAAACGAGTTGGCGAAAGTGTATTAGAGTCTGAATTGGTTTCTATTATGGCTAATCAGGAGAGTCCAACCATCGTATTAAGAGCAGAGAAATCTGTTCCGGTTGAAAATGTTGTAAAGGTGATGGATATTGCAAATAGGAATAAATTTAAAGTCATATTAGCCGTACAGCCTAATTAATTGGCATCACTATTGAATACAAATAAAGTATCATTCAGATTTAAATTTAACAAGAATCATTAAGGTGAAATATTTAGAGACCAAACACGAACGTAATTCTGCAAAAATCACAGTGCTTATCGCATTGATTTTACTATTGCTATTGTTTGTGTCTGGATTTCAATATATGGATCCGCCAGAAGAATATGGCGTTGCTGTTAATTTTGGTACTACAGATATGGGAAGCGGTAACAAGCCATTAAGTGAACCAAGAAAGGCTGTTGAAGACAAAGTTGTTGAAGAATCACAACCCGAAGAAACCAAAGTGACTCCTGCACCAACCGAAGCCAGTACCAAAGCTGAAGATGTGATGACTCAGGATAATGCGGAAGAGATTGCTATAAAAAAGCAGAAAGATGCTGAAGCAAAAGCTAAAGCGGAAGCCGAGGCGAAGGCTAAGGCAGAAGCTGATCGTAAGGAACGTATAGAGCGTGAAAGACAAGAAGCCGAAGAGAAGAAGCGTCGTGAGGAGGAGGAGAAGAAGAAACAATTAGACAATCTTATTGGTGGTGTTAAAAATGCTGAAGGTAATACTGATGGAGGAGAAGGACCTGATAAGCAAGGAGGCAATAAAGGTCAATTAGATGGTGATCCTTATGCGCCAAGTTATTTTGGTGGTTCTGGACCAGGCAAAGGAGGTATTGGTTATGGATTGGGTGGTCGAGGAAGACCTTCACGACAGATTTATAAGCAAGACTGTAATGAATACGGGTTGGTCGTTGTTAGAATTGAAGTTAATCAACAAGGTAATGTTGTAAAGGCAGAGCCAGGGATTAGGGGAACCACTAATACACATCCATGTTTATTAGAGCCTGCAAAGAAAATAGCCATGTCACATAAGTGGCCAGCAGACCCTAATGCACCAACTACTCAGGTTGGGTTTGTGAGTATTAACTTTGATGTAGGTCAATAATATGAATTATCAAGATACAGTGAATTGGATGTTTCAACAACTTCCAATGTATCAGAATAAAGGCAACTCTGCCTTTAAAAAGGATTTAACCAATACCATAAAATTAGCACAGCATTTAGGTCATCCTGAGGATGGTTTTAAATCAATTCACGTTGGAGGTACTAATGGGAAAGGATCTACAAGTCATATGCTCGCTTCCATTCTACAGGAAGCAGGTTATAAAGTAGGATTATATACGTCTCCACATTTAAAAGACTTTAGAGAGCGGATACGCATTAACGGAAAGGTCATTAGCAAGCAATTTGTAATTGGATTTATCAAACGAAACCAAACCTTTTTTGAAGCGAATAGCTTGTCTTTTTTTGAAATGACTGTTGGTATGGCTTTCGATTATTTTGCAAAGCAGAAGGTGGATATTGCCGTCGTAGAAGTTGGTATGGGTGGGCGTTTAGATTCAACTAATACTATAACTCCAGAACTATCTGTTATTACCAACATAGGTTTTGATCATACTCAGTTTTTAGGAAACACTTTAGAAGCTATAGCAGGAGAGAAGGCAGGAATTATTAAAGAGAAAATTCCTGTTGTAATAGGTGAGACGCATTCGGAAACTCAATCTGTATTTATAGATAAGGCTAATGAAAAACATGCTGAGGTCTATTTTGCGGATCAATTGATCGATGAAACTCTAGAAAGTGATTTAAAAGGTGCTTATCAGGTTCATAATAAAAAAACGGTATTACAGTCGATAAAGGTTTTAAAGGCGCTAGGATATTCTATTGCTGATAAGCATATAAAAGAGGGTCTTCTTAATGTTATGGCTAACACAGGACTTCAAGGACGTTGGCAGATAATAGGGAATGCACCTAAAATTGTTGCTGATACGGCTCATAATAAAGATGGATTAACTTCTACCATGCAGCAATTGAAAAAGGAAGACTTCAATGTGCTTCATATTGTATTTGGTGTTGTTAATGATAAGGATTTAGATAGTATTATTCCTTTACTTCCTAAGGAGGCCATCTATTATTTTTGCAAACCTGATGTACAAAGAGGACTTGATTCTAAAATTTTGCAAAAAACATTTAAAAAAAATAAATTATTTGGAAATACTTATAAAAGTGTTTTAGATGCTCTAAGTGACGCAAAATCAAAGGCTAATAAAAATGATTTAATCTATGTTGGTGGCAGTACTTTTGTTGTTGCAGAAATAATTTAAATTTTTTTCGAAAAAAAGTTTTGAGATATTAAAAAGTAGTCTATATTTGCAATCCAATTCAGAGGGCGCGTAGCTCAGTTGGTTCAGAGCACTTGGTTTACACCCAAGGGGTCAGGGGTTCGAATCCCTTCGCGCCCACAACACATAATTCCGATTTGATCGTTTTCAAATCGGAATTTTTGATTTTATAAAGTACAGGAATGTTGTTAAGGTGCTTTTAAGTTAGATAAGTTTTAAAATGAATTTAGGAAAGCTTATTTTTGAAAAATAGGGGTCATTAACTCAGTTGGTTCAGAGTGTCACGTCGACAACGTGGAAGTCACTGGTTCGAATCCAGTATGACCCACATCAAGCAGAAAATCCACACGGTAGTGTGGATTTTCTTGTTTAAAAAAACAACCAAAGTTTTACTTTGTAGTTGTTTTTTAAACAAGAAAATAGAAATCGCTTCTTAGCGATTAGGATTTTCTATTTGCATTAGAGGTTCAAGTCTGGATCAACGGTGTTTACCGAATGCGTATTACCTTAAAATATAGTATGGATAAGGATTAGAGTAAAATAGTATTAGTGGAGATCCCTTATCTTACATTGAGAAAAGGACATGGGCTCCACTAATATTATCTAAGTATCTATAACAGCTCTAAAATGCGCTCTAAAGCCATCCCTCGAGAACCTTTTATGAGTATAGTGGCATTCGTGAAATCTAACTTATGAATTTCAGATTTTAAGTCGTCGAAGCTAGCTAATTTGTGAGTAGAGGATTTTGTGCTAGTTTTGTAGAAATTCTTACCTATTATATAAATATTCTTGTCAAATTGTTCTTCAATAAAGCTAACCAAGGATTGGTGTTCTTTTTCAGCATCAACTCCTAACTCGAACATATCGCCAAGAAACAGGAATTTTTTTTCGCCTTCTAGTTGTTTGAAATTTTTGACGGCTGCCATCATGCTAGTCGGATTGGCGTTATAGGCGTCTAAAATAATCTTTGTCGTATCTTTTTCGAGAATCTCTGAACGGTTGTTATCTGGTTTATAAGTTTCAATCGCCTTTTGTATGTTTTGGCTAGTCACATTAAAATGTAGACCAACCACTACAGCTACAGCTATATTTCCATAGTTATAATCGCCTATCAATTGACTTTTAATAGTTGAGTTCTCATACTTTAATTCAACAAAAGGATTGGCTTGTATAAATTGAATATTGTAGTCGTTACTTGTATTCGAACCAAAAGTAATCCTATGAGGATAGTCGCCAATTTGTTTTACCTGTTTAGGGTCGTCAGTATTAATAAATGCAACTTTATCGTTAGCTTTTAAGAAATCATATAATTCAGATTTACCCTTGATTACTCCTTCTGTACCTCCAAATCCTTCTAAGTGAGCCTTGCCAAAATTGGTAATTAGACCGAAATCAGGTTGTGCAATTCCGCATAAGAAGTTAATCTCTGTTAGATGATTCGCACCCATTTCCACAATTCCAAAATCTAGATTGCTAGAAAAGCTTAATAAGGTTAATGGAACACCGATATGATTGTTGAGGTTCCCTAGTGTAGCTTTTACTTTGTACGTTGTGGATAGAACGGCTTTAATCAATTCCTTTGTTGTTGTTTTTCCGTTGCTACCAGTTAGGGAAATGATAGGAATATCAATAGAGTTCCGATGGAAAGTAGCCAATTCTTGAAGTGCCAATAGTACATCATCGACTATAATACAGTTATCGTTAATTACCGCATTCTTATCGTCTACAATGCAATATTTGGCGCCTTCTTCAAATGCCTTTTTGACAAATTTGTTTCCATCAAAGTTATCGCCTTTAAGTGCGAAATACATGCAGTCTTCCTCCAGCTTTCTTGTATCTGTAGAGACCGATGAGCATTGTTTAAATCTTGAATATATATCTTCTATTTCCATAGGATTAAAAATAAAAAAAGTCCTGATACTTTTATCAGGACTTTTTAAATATTATTAAACGATTAATTACTTACGTCTCTTACTAGATTTGTTGCTCTTAGATCCTACTCTTGATACAGCACATCTGAATCCGATATAATCTGTAGCCATATCTTGTGGGAAGTAGCGACGTTGTGCTGGATCAATCCAGTATGCTCTGTCTCTCCATGAACCACCTTTGTAAACTCTAACTTCATCGTTAATTAAAGAAGTTCTACTATCAGACTTATCGTATTCTCTGATAAGTTTACCTTCAGCTGAATCTACTTGAATAGAATGCTTTGGTGAGTTGTACATTTTTCCAGTAGTGCTCTTGTCTTCACCTTCGTCAAAACTTTGTCTGTAGAAACGGGAAGAACGTTTGTCACCATCTCTAAAGTTTCTATTGTCACTCTTACTGAAATTTGTTCTTAAGTATGTGTCTTCTTCATCGATTGGAACTCTAGCTATTTCACCAGGTAAATCTCTTGCGATGATTTTACCGTTTGGTAATGTATCATAAACGATTTCGTCAACTGTAACTATTTTTACAGATCCATCTTCGTTAATAGCGTTTTTAGTATATACGTTACCTCTATAGTAGTTGAAGTCGTTAAACTCATCATCAACTATTGGTCTGTAAACATCGGCAACCCATTCTGCAACGTTTCCGGCCATATCATATAAACCGTAATCGTTAGGTTCGTATGATTTTACTTCTGCTGTAATATCAGCGCCATCATCAGACCAACCTGCGATTCCACCGTAATCACCTTTACCTTGCTTGAAGTTAGCCAATTGATCTCCACGATTCACACGCTTACCTGATCTTGTGTATTGACCATCCCAAGGGTATTTTTTACGACCTCTATGTACATTGTACTGGCGTAATTCACTCATACCTAAAGCAGCGTATTCCCACTCTGCTTCGGTTGGAAGTCTATATTTCACAGGAATTAATCCAGATTCTCTGCTTGCATAAACATTGATTGGATTTCCTTCTGCATCTGTTTGTTGTCTACGTTTTCCGCCTTCTAAAACTTCAGTGTTACCACCATAAGTTTGTGTTGGAGCGTGTAAGTAAGTGTCTGTACTAAATGTACTCTCTGCACTTACGTCAGTATATTGCGCGTCTCTTTTAATATAACCAGCTTCTTGTAAAGATAATTCGGCAACACGGTCTGTTCTCCAGTTTGCGTATTCAACGGCTTGAATCCAACTTACACCAACCACAGGGTAGTTTGCGTAACCAGGGTGACGTAAATAGTTTTCCGTCATCATTTCATTATAACCTAAACGATTTCTCCATACTAATGTGTCTGGAAGTGCCCCATTATAAATTAGAGCATAATTTGGATCGTCTGGTGGATAAACACTCTTAAGGTAATCTAAATAGAAAAGATAATTTAAATTCGTAACCTCATGTTCGTCCATATAAAAAGACTGAATGTGCTGCTGATTAGGAGTGTTGTTCCAATCATGCATTGGGTCATCTTGAACTTTACCCATGGTAAATGTTCCACCTTCAACAAAAGCAGTTCCCGGAGGAGTTTCTTGCTCTTTAAATTGAGTGTTGTACTGAAAACCACCTTTTTTATCGTTGATTTTCCAGCCTGTGGCACTATCTACATTGCCTGAATTCGAAGAACGCTTACAGCCAACAATCGAGGCGCAAAGCGTTAATGCTATTAAAAATTTTAGGTTTGAGACATTTTTCATATCCATACGTTTAAGTAAGCTCGTTTAATTTTAGAGTCGCAATATAACAATTAAAGGTAAACTAACAACTTTTTTTTACGTCTAAATGTAAAAAATTATGCATTTCATCCTTTTTTTTTAACATCACAACGGATTTTTTTCTCTTAATCCATGTATTTTGCTCTTTAATAACGAGTAGAGAAATGAATTATTGTTGTATTTTTGAAATAAAAATTGCGAAGTCATAATAACAGGCTTTAATGGCCGTTATTTTACAGTTATATATATGAATCTATTCCTCTATCGAGAAAATATGCAGTTTTTTGGGTACTAAAAAATCAAAATAGATAAATGAAGAATTGCTATTTAATTATTCTTGTTTTTTTTACAATGTTTGGCTATGGGCAGCAGAAACAATTCCGAATTAATTGGAATGGTATTCAAGTCTTACAAACCGATTATAGTAAGATTGAAGTTCCTTCTTTTGATAAAAAGTATTTTAATTACGACCAAAGTGAGGGGGTGAGCTTTATTGCGGAATGGGGTAATAGTGGCGTTTTGATAGACGAAAGTTCAGTCGCTTTATCCAATATTGTATATGAAACGATTTCTGAACCAGATTTAAAAGATTTAAATTTAGATCTAATTCCATCTGCAGCAAAATATAAACTATCTAATACGAATGCCAGAGGAAAGCGTTCTCTTTTTCTTGAACTAAGTCCTATTATTAAGGACAGAGGATTGTATAAAAAAATCAAATCATTTACGGTAAATTATAATTCTGCATCAAGTTCTTTATCATTAACAACTATGGATTCAAATGGAATTTACAATTCCGTTTTAAGTTCTGGGCAATGGTATCGCTTTTATATTGAAGAGTCAGGTGTCTATAAATTATCGAAATCTTTTTTAGAAAGTTTAGGAGTGAATACCAATGTGGACCCTCGAACGATTAAGGTATATGGAAATGGAGGCCGAATGTTGCCTTTGCTTAATTCTGCGAACTATCCTTTTGATGTAGTAGAAAATGCCATAAAGTTTGTAGGTGAGGATGATGGACGTTTTGATAACGGTGATTATATCCTCTTTTACGGAGAAGGACCAACAACTTATAGTGAAGAAAGTGAAACCAATATTAACCTTTATACAGATAAGACTTATTATTATGTAAATATAGGATCGGGTAATGGTAAACGTATTCAAGAAATGCCTTCTATTGATGCTCCGGCAGATTTTGAAATAAATACATTTCAAGATTATCAGTTTTACGAAGTCGATGAGTATAACCTTGCTAAATTAGGTCGACGTTGGTTTGGAGATCGATTTAATATTGAAACAGAGAAAACTTACGAGTTTGATTTTCCAAACTTAGTGACTACAGAACCCGTAAAACTTAATGTCGCAGTTGGTGCAGTTTCTGAAGTAGTTACAAGTATGCAATTGTCTGTTAATGGGGCTCAAGTTTCAACTTTAGGACTTAGTGCTATAAATCCTGGGTCTGTTCTTGGCTCTGCATCTTCTTATACGAATGCTCTTAATGTAAGTGGCGATGCTATTTCAATAACCTTGAATTATAATAATAGTGGTAACCCTTCAGCAAATGGGTATTTAGATTATATAAATATTGAAGCGACGAGAGGTTTGATTTATGAAGGTAGTCAATTGGTGTTTAAACACAAGGATGTCGCATTAACACCAGGGATTGTTCAGTATAATTTAACTAGTGCTTCGGCCGTCGCTGAAATATGGGATATCACAGATCGTTTTAACGTCGCTAATAAAAGGAATATCGGTAATTCGAGTGAATTTTCGTTTAAAGCACCATCTGGAGAGGAACGAATTTATGTGGCTTTTTCCAACGGAAATGTTCTTCAGCCCAAAAAGGATCCTCGGTCAGTGGTTGCTAATCAGAATTTAAAAGGAACTATATTCAACAATGCACAAGGTGAATTTGAAGATATTGATTATATCATTTTATCTCCAAGACTGCTTTTATCCCAAGCAGAACGACTAGCTCAAATTAACCGAGATCAGTATGACTTAAGAGTGAAAGTGGTTGACTTGCAAACTATATATAATGAATTCAGTACCGGAAGTCAAGATATAGCTGCACTTAGAAATTTTGTAAAATATGTCTATGATAACGCAAGTACGCCGAGTAAACGATTAAAGTATCTCTGTCTGTTTGGTGAAGGTTCTTATGATTATAAGGATAGAATACGAAATAATACAAATTTAGTTCCGTCTTGGTATTCAAAGAATAGCTTTGGATTAACTAATTCTTTCGTTTCAGATGACTTTTACGCTATGATGGATGAAAACGAAGGAGGCATGTCTAATGCAGATCGAATGGATATCGCAGTTGGACGAATTGTAGCAGAAGATTTAAGCAGGGCTAGAGACATGGTTGACAAAATACATACTTACTATCAACCAGAATCTTATGGTAGTTGGAGAAATAATGTCATTATGATTTCTGATGATGTTGATGTGGCATGGGAAAAGATAATTCAAGAAACCACTGACGGAATTGCGACGAGTATCGAAACTGAGAAGCCGTTTTTGAATATGATAAAAATTCATTCAGATGCTTTTCAACAAGAATCTTCAGCTGCGGGAGATAGATATCCAAAGGTGAACAAAGCCGTTAAAGATGCTATTGAAGTTGGTGCCTTAGTTGTAAATTACTTTGGTCATGGTGGAGAGGATGGATTAGCGAAAGAGCGAATCTTTGATAAAATAGATTCTCAAGAGGTGAATAACATCTGTAAATATAATTTATTTGTCACAGTAACTTGTGAGTATACTAAGTTTGATGATCCGCATAGAGATACAGCAGGGGAATTTGTCTTTTGGAATAAAAAAGGAGGTGCTATTGGCTTAATAACTACTACTCGTCAAATTTATGTAAATATAGGAGTAGCGTTTAATGAAGCATTAGATGATTATTTATTGGCTTTCGGATCTAACGATTACCCATCTATAGGAGAAGCGTTGCGTTTAACAAAAACGGGTAGTAATGTGAGTGGGGCAGGACAAAAACGGTTAGTATTTTTAATTGGAGATCCTGCTATGAAATTAGCCATTGCAAAACCAGATATTAGACTTACCAAAGTTAATAATGTGCCTATTACTCAAACCATAGATACTCTAAAAGCTCTTAGTCATACAACATTAGCTGGAGAGGTTGTAGATACAAATGGAAATTTATTATCTACCTATAATGGAACTCTAACAGCGACTGTATTCGACAAACCTATAGCTCGACAAACCTTAGGCAACGACGGTGTAACCGACTCCGATGGTTTAATTATAATGGACTATAATACTTTAGGAGAAGTGGTGTTTAAAGGGCAGGCAAGTATTGTTAATGGTCAGTTTGAATTTGATTTTATTGTGCCAAGAGATATTGGCATACCGGTTGGACATGGGAAAATTAGTTTTTATGCACAAACGGACAATCCTTTATCCGATCAGGCAGGAAGTAATTTTGATGTTAAGATTGGTGGAATTAATGAAAATGCCCCAGAAGATAATATCGGACCAGTAATACAATTATATATGAATGATGAAAATTTTGTTTCCGGAGGTATTACTAATGAATCACCAACTTTGTTAGCGAAGCTTCAGGATGACAACGGAATAAACACAGCAAGTGGTATAGGTCATGATATTACGGCAATTATTGATGGAGATGAAACCAATCCAATTATTCTAAATGATTATTACCAAGCCAATGTCGATGATTATACTAATGGTGTAGTTTCTTATCCGTTTAGAGATTTAGAACCAGGTTTACACACTTTGACCTTAAAAGCCTGGGATGTTTATAACAATTCGTCTACTGCCGAAATTCAATTTGTAGTTTATGATAAAGATGAAGAATTGGTAATTAATAATGTGTTAAACTATCCTAACCCATTTGTTAGTTATACGGAGTTCTGGTTTAATCATAATACCGCAGAGCCTCTAGATATTTCAGTTCAAATCTTTACGGTTTCAGGAAAATTAGTAAGAACTTTAAATGGTCAAACATCAGGCGGAACAAAAGCGCCAAGCTCGCTTTCTAAGGATATTATTTGGGACGGAAGGGACGATTTTGGAGAAAAAATTGGAAAAGGTGTGTATGTATATAAACTAAAAGTGAAATCTCAACGTTTAAATAAACAAGTTGAAAAAATTCAAAAACTTGTCATACTATAATAATAATTTATATTTGCTAACTATTTTGTGCTAACATGAGCACTTATGCTTCAAAATTTTAACATGAAAAAACAGATAATAACACTTATCGCCTTAACCACATTGGGATTTGCTTTTGGACAAAACCCCAACACCGTATTAATTCCTAAAAATAATGACAGTCGTGTAATTACTACAGGATTGCCATTTATGCTTATTGCACCAGATGCGAGATCAGCATCTTTAGGAGATATGGGAGTAGCAACGTCAGTAGATGGATTTTCTCAACAATACAATCCGGCTAAATATGCATTCTCTGAGGCTAAACAAGGTGTTAGTTTAAGTTATACACCGTACTTAACACGTTTGGTTAATGATATTTCTTTGAGCTATGTGACTTATTTCAATAGAATTAATGAATACAGTGCATTCTCAGTAGGTTTAAAGTATTTTTCTTTAGGAGAAATTGTTTTAACACAAGACGCTAATGATCCTGGAGTGGCTGTAAAACCAAACGAATATGCCATAGATGCAGCTTATTCTTTAAGATTAAGTGATCAATTTGCAATGGCTGTTGCTATGCGATATATGAGATCGGCTTTAAGAATTGATACGGTAGATCCTAATGCAAGTCCAGGAAGTACATTTGGTGCAGATATCACAGGTTATTACCAAAGTGAAGAAGAAGCATATAACGACTTTAATGGGCGATGGAGAGCAGGTTTCGCGATTCAAAATTTAGGACCAAGATTTAAATATGATGATGGTGGTAGAGAAGTGTTTCAACCAACAAATTTAAGATTGGGTGGTGGATTCGATTTTATTTTCGACGAGTATAGCAAGTTGGCTGTATCTGCAGAGGTGACTAAGTATTTGGTGCCAACGCCTCCAATTTTAGGAGATGAATATGAGTTTGTAGACAATAATAATAACGGTCAATATGATGAAGAAGAAGATGACTTAATTGGTTACCCGAACAATCCTGTAAATCGTGATATTATTGTTTCTGGTCAAGACACAGACGTTAGTTTCTTAAGTGGTGTTTTTCAATCTTTCGGTGATGCACCAGGAGGTTTTAAAGAAGAGTTAAAGGAGTTCACTTGGGCTTTAGGAGCAGAATATACGTATCAAGATAACTTTGCATTCAGAGCAGGATATTTTAATGAGTCCGATGATAAAGGAGCTCGTAAATTCTTTGCTTTAGGAGCGGGGTTTAAATACACGACCATTAACGTAGATTTATCATATTTATTCTCAGCATCAAAAATTCAAAGTCCACTAGAGAACACCTTGAGATTCTCATTGACCTTCAATTTCGGTGATGGTGAATACACAGAGTATTAAAAATATATAACTAATAAAATTATGAAAAAACTATTGTTAAAAAGCAATAGTTTTTTTGTCTCTAATAAACAGTAAACTTATGAAGGAGCTGAAAATTGAAACCACTTTAGAAGTCTATACAGATATTGCAGAGCTTCCTGAAGATATTCAAAAACTGATGAGAGATGCCATTGATGCACGAGACAATGCTTATGCCCCTTATTCCAAATTTAATGTTGGTGCGGCTATTCTATTAGATAATGGTGAAGTGATTATAGGCAGTAATCAAGAGAATGCATCTTTTCCTTCAGGTCTATGTGCAGAACGTACGGCTATTTATTATGCTGGTGCCAAATACCCAAAAGCAAAAATGTTGAAAATGGCTATTTCTGCCTCTTCACGAAATCAAGTGACTAATCAGCCAATTCCGCCTTGTGGCGCATGCCGACAATCGATAGCTGAATACGAAGTAAAACAAGAGTTGCCTATAGAACTTTACTTTATGGGAGCCCAAGGAAAAGTGATAAAATCTAAGTCCTTGGCCAACTTATTGCCTTTACTTTTTGAAAGTTCATCATTATAGGTCTTTCCTTGCGTATTATTCATTAATCCTTTATTTTTTTACGATATACTGTTTCTTTAGTATTTTCTAAAGTGTTATTTTTGTTCTTCGAATTTAACGAACTCATCAAGAAATGCAGAAAATAACGAAAGAGGTATACCTTAAGTGGTATGAGGACATGTTGTTCTGGCGAAAGTTTGAAGATAAACTTGCTGCCGTTTACATTCAACAAAAAGTTAGAGGATTCCTTCATTTGTATAATGGCCAAGAAGCTGTTTTAGCAGGAGCTTTACACGCCATGGATTTGACAAAGGACAAAATGATTACGGCTTATCGTAATCACGTTCAGCCTATAGGTATGGGAGAAGATCCTAGACGTGTCATGGCAGAATTGTATGGTAAAGCCACAGGAACTTCTCAAGGACTAGGTGGATCTATGCATATTTTCTCAAAAGAATTCCGTTTTTATGGAGGCCACGGTATTGTAGGTGGACAAATTCCTTTAGGAGCAGGTATTGCTTTTGGTGATAAATATCACGGAAGTGACGCTGTAACTATTTGTTGTTTCGGTGATGGTGCGGCAAGACAAGGTTCGTTACACGAAACTTTTAACTTAGCAATGCTTTGGAATTTACCTGTAGTATTCGTTTGTGAGAACAATGGTTATGCTATGGGAACTTCAGTAGAACGTACTGCAAATCATACAGAAATTTGGAAATTAGGTCTTGGTTATGATATGCCTTCAGGACCGGTAGATGGTATGAATCCAATTAAAGTTGCTGAGGCTTTTGATGAAGCTATTCAACGTGCTAGAAACGGAGGAGGACCTTCTTTCTTAGAAGTGAAGACTTATCGTTACAGAGGTCACTCTATGTCCGATGCACAACATTATAGAACCAAAGATGAGGTTGCAGAGTATAAGAAAATAGACCCTATCACACAGGTAAAGGATATTATTCTTGAAAACGAATATGCCTCTGAAGCCGATTTAAAAGTTATTGATAAACGAGTGAAAGCACTTGTTAACGAATGTGAGAAATTCGCAGACGAATCTCCATATCCAGACAAGAATGTGATGTACGATGCTGTTTACGAGCAAGAAGATTACCCATTTATAGACCACAAAATTAAGTAAGCTATGGCAGAAGTAATTAATATGCCGCGTTTGAGCGATACAATGGAAGAAGGAACTGTTGCCACTTGGTTAAAGAAAGTTGGCGACAAAATTGAAGAAGGTGACATTTTAGCCGAAATTGAAACAGATAAAGCCACAATGGAGTTTGAATCGTTTCATGAAGGAACATTACTTCATATAGGTGTTCAAGAAGGTGAAACCACTAAAGTTGATCAACTTCTCGCTATTATTGGTGAAGAAGGCGAAGATATTTCAGATTTAATTTCTGGTTCTAATTCTGACGACGAAGATAAAAAAGAAGCTGAAGAAGCTAAAGATGAAAGCGAAAGTGAAGCATCTTCAGGCTCTTCAGAAGATCAAGAAATACCAGAAGGTGTTACTGTTGTAACCATGCCACGACTAAGTGATACCATGGAAGAAGGAACAGTAGCGACTTGGTTAAAGAAAGTTGGAGATGAGGTTGAAGAAGGTGATATTTTAGCCGAAATTGAAACGGATAAGGCGACTATGGAATTTGAATCATTCCAATCAGGGACCTTATTACATATTGGTTTAGGAGAAGGGGAATCTGCGAAAGTGGATTCGTTATTAGCTATTATTGGTCCAGCAGGAACAGATGTCTCTGGAATTGCTAAAAACTATAGTGCAGAAGGTGATGCTAAAAAAGAGTCACAACCTGAAGCTAAGATAGAAACTCCAAAAGCTGAAACTAAAAATGAAGAGGTTAAGACAGAAGCACCAAAAACGACAAGTTCAACTTCAACTTCAGACTCTGGAAGAATCTTTGTTTCTCCATTAGCTAAGAAAATGGCTGAAGAAAAGGGAATCAACTTATCTCAAGTTAAAGGTTCTGGTGAAAATGGAAGAATCGTTAAACGCGATATTGAAAACTTTACACCTGTCGCTCAATCGGCTTCAGTTGGTAAATTTGTACCAACAGGGCAAGAAGACTTTGATGAGATTCCAAATTCTAACATGCGTAAAGCTATTGCAAAGAACTTAGCAAAATCTAAATTTACGGCACCACATTATTATTTAAATGTGGAGTTTGATATGGAAAATGCAATTGCATTTAGACAACAATACAACTCTATTCCAGATACGAAAATCTCATACAACGATATGATTGTGAAAGCTTGTGCATTAGCTTTAAAACAGCATCCTCAAGTAAATTCACAGTGGTTTGATGATAGAATGAGATTGAACAACCATGTTCATATTGGTGTTGCAGTTGCTGTATCAGATGGTTTAATGGTGCCAGTTGTAAAATTTGCCAATGAGCAAAGTTTACCACAAATTGGTGCTGCTGTGAGAGAATTTGCAGGAAAAGCAAGAAACAAAAAACTGTCTCTAGAAGAAATGGAAGGCAGTACATTTACGGTTTCTAATTTAGGAATGTTCGGCATTGATAGTTTTACATCAATTATTAATCAACCAAATTCAGCTATCCTATCTGTAGGAAATATTGTTGAAAAACCGGTTGTTAAAAACGGACAGATTGTAGTTGGTAATACAATGAAGTTGTGTCTAGCTTGTGATCATAGAACTGTAGATGGTGCAACTGGAGCTCAATTCCTTCAAACTTTAAAAGGTTATATAGAAAACCCAGTAACTATGTTGGTGTAATACCTAGATAGACGACCATAATATAATCCTGATTTGACAAGTTTCAAATCAGGATTTTTTTATATTTAGACACAAATAAAAAATATCATGAGAAAACTAATACCTTTTTTAATCTTACTTCTAGTTTTAAGTTGTAAAACTACTGTAAAGCCCGAGTCTGAAACCATTACGATTACGAGTGCAGAACTCGAAGAAATGGTGACTTATCTCGCTTCAGATGAACTTAAAGGAAGAGATACAGGAACGGAGGGTATAGAGAAAGCTGCCTTTTATTTAGAAAATAAATTAAAGTCATATAGTGTTAAACCATATTTTGAAACCTATAGAGATTATTTTAAAGTAGATACTCTCGATGCCTTTAATGTGGTTGGTGTTATTGAAGGGAATGACCCAAAACTCAAAAACGAATATGTGATCATTGGAGCGCATTACGATCATATTGGGATTTCAAGAAAAATTGTAGATAACGACTCTATTGCAAATGGTGCTAATGATAATGCAGCAGGAACGAGTTCAGTATTAGCTATGGCGAAATACTTTTCTGCTAAAAAGAATAACAAACGAAGCTTACTATTTGTATTCTTTTCAGCAGAGGAAAGAGGTTTATTAGGCTCTAAGCATATTGCTTCAAAATTAAAATCTCAAAATATTGATTTGTACACTATGGTGAATATGGAAATGATTGGAGTGCCATTTGTAGACCGAGATTATATGGCCTTTTTAACGGGTTATGAAAAGTCGAATATGGCAGAGAAAATGAATGAATATTTAGGCACAAAGGTTGTCGGATTTTCGGAAATTTCAAAAAAGTATAACCTATTCCGTCAGTCGGATAACTATGCTTTTTATAAAGAATTCAAGTTGCCTAGTCATACTATTTCTTCATGTGATTTGTCTAATTATGATTACTACCATCACGTGGATGATGAGGCTGATAAATTAGATTATAATCATATGGCGAATTTAATCAACAAAATTATTCCTGCCATTGAAACTATGAGTAATACAGAAACTAAGGAAATTGTAATGAATGATGAGTAAAAATATAATTATAACAGGAACGAGTAGAGGTATTGGATTTGAATTAGTTCAACTCCTAGCCAATCAAGGTCACAATGTTTTAGCCTTGTCTCGAAATTCAAATCCTGTAAGTCAGCTTAATTTAAATAATGTATCTTCTTTTACTTTCGACTTATGTAATGAGAACGATTATGTGAAAGTTGAAGACTTCATAAAAACGGAATGGAAGCATGTTGATATTTTAATTAATAATGCGGGCGCCATTGTAAATAAGCCTTTTGCCGAAACTACTTTTCAGGAATTTCAAAAGGTCTATCAAACCAATGTATTTGGTGTTGCCGAATTAACTAAAACGGTTCTTCCTTTTATGAAGAATGATGGTCATGTAGTGACTATTAGTTCGATGGGGGGGATACAAGGTAGTGTAAAATTCCCGGGACTATCTGCATATAGTTCTAGTAAAGGAGCTGTTATTACCCTTGTGGAGTTATTAGCAGAAGAATACAAGGAAACAGGACCTCAATTTAATGTCTTAGCATTAGGTGCTGTTCAGACTGAAATGTTAGAAGAAGCATTTCCAGGGTATAAGCCACCAACGACGGCTAAAGGAATGGCAGATTACATTCAAGATTTCGCATTAACAGGAAACAAATATTATAACGGAAAGGTGTTACAAGTTTCCAACTCTACACCGTAATTTGAATTAGAAATCTTCAAATCGCTTTAGTTTATTATGAGCGATCATCAGTTCTGTTTGTAAATTATCAATTTTATCCAATAGATTAAAGACGGCATCAATACCTTCAACGTTTAAATGAAGGTCTTGGTGCAGTCTGATCATTTTCTCTAGGTCTGCAATCTTATCTTGATGGATACAATAGGTTTTTTCAACCGAGACAATTTCAATGAGCCCATGATCGTTTAGACCATCAAAAAATGACATTTCTATTTCGTAATGCGTGCATAAACTCGGTAGTGGTATTAGATGTGTGTCTTGCATAACTATTGTAATTTTGCCAATTCTTCAAAAAGTTCTTTTTCTTTATCGGATAGTTTCTTTGGTAATTCTACATTATAAGTAATGTATAAATCGCCAAATTGTCCATCCTTTTTATATTTAGGGAATCCTTTACCAGATAGTTTAACTTGAGTTCCGTTCTGAGTTAGTGGTTTTAATTTTAGCTTTACTTTACCATCGAAGGTATCAACCATAATATCACCACCTAAGACAGCTTTATATAAACTAAGCGTAACTGTTTTATACAGGTTTGAGCCATCGCGTTTAAATTCCGTAGTATTTACAATTTTAAACTCGATTAATAAATCGCCATGAGGTCCGCCATTAATTCCTGGACCGCCTTTGCCTTTAATTTTTATAACTTGGCCATCTTGAACTCCTGCAGGAATAGTTAATCGAATATTTTTTCCATTTACGGTTAGGACTCGTTTTTCTGTGGTGTAGACATCTCTTAAATTCAGTTCAAGGTTTGCATTAAAATCTTGACCTCTAAATTTTACATTGCTACGACTCTGTCTAAATCCGCCTCCGAACATAGATTCAAAGAAATCTGAATATTCCCCTTCTCCAAAACCTTCAAACTGTTGGCCTTCTTGATATTGTCGCTGTTGCTGTGACTGACGTTGCTGCTGTTGTGCTTGCTCATAGGCTTCACCGTGTTGCCAATTTTCACCGTATTTATCGTATTTTTTACGATTTTCATCATTACTCAATACTTCGTTCGCTTCATTGGCCTGCTTAAACTTCAGTTCAGCTTCTTTATCATTTGGGTTTAAATCGGGATGGTATTTTCTTGCCATCTTTCGATAGGCTTTCTTGATGTCACTTTTGGTAGCATTTTTATCAACGCCAAGTATTTTATAATAGTCAATAAACGCCATAGTCTCTGAATCTTAATTTTGATAAGTCAATAGTAAATTTAATGGTTTTTTAGCCCATAATCAAGACAATTCATATTCAGAACTGTGAATAGGGCAGGATTATTTATGTTGAATCTATTTGATAAATACAGATCTAGTTAATTACTATTATAGAATTACCTATAATTTAATTCTTCGTTATAGCTAGTTCTTGATGTTTCTTAATTATCGTTTAATAAATCGTTTTGATACACTAGTTCCATTAATATTAGTGATTTTTACTGCATAAACACCATCTGTTAACGGGCTAATATCAATTTTATTTTTATCACTTTGAAGTATCTTTTTTCCAGTTAAATCATAAACATCAATTGTTTCTATCGCGACGTTAGAGTCAACATTTAAAAAGGTACTTGAAGGATTTGGGTAAAGGTTGATTGTGGTTCTACTTAACATTGGAACTTCATCAATACTTAAAGCTTGATTATAATTGTAGGTGGTTAAATAACCATTCTCATTAACTTTAAGTATTTTATTATAGAATGGATATTCTTCAGCAATATAATCGGTTCCAGTTTTATTTCTAAAAGGATTAGCGAAATTACTCAATAGAGCTGTCATGTCGTAGGTATACGTCTTATATACGAATTACCGTCATAAGTTTCGGTCAAAGAGAGTCTTATTACCATTAGCGTCTATTGTATAAGTGATTAATCCATCAGAAATCCAGGCACTTCCGTTCCATATCTGATATTCTGTTTTAATAATTCTATTGTTGGCATCATAGCTATATACATCTTTACCGTAAAGTTCCCAATTGCCATTTATATATTCCTCATCTATAAGTTGCGTGATATTTCCATTTCCATCGTAAGTTGCAGTATACCTATCCAACAAAACCCATTAGGTTCCATTCCATTCTTGATCTAAGGCAGAAGTTATATTGTTTCCTGTGTAGCCATAATTTATTTTATATTCGTTAGTCAAGGTGCTGTTAACCATTTCTTCATATAAAACTTCAGTGAGATTGTCATTTGCATTGTAAGTATAAGTGCCAATATAATCTGTTTCGAATTATTGAGATATATCATTATAATTTTGAGAAGTCTCTGTGAGTATTTTATTTGTCCCACCATAGGTATATACGTCCCTATATTGAGGCTCCCAATCGCTATTATTCCAATAAAAATTGGTCTCAATAATCAAATTGTCGTTGCTGTCATATTCATAGTTGAAACCGTTGCTGTTTTCCCAATTATTGCCATTTTGATATTGTTCAATTGACGATAGTAGTTTCGTTTGGCTATAGCTTATCATAGTAAATGATAGTATAAATAGAAGTGTAATCGTGCTCATAAGTGATTGATTTTGTTAAGCTTACTAATAAGATAGTTGTTTTGTTTCTATAAAGGAGAGTTGATTTTATTTTTTTTTAGAGCAAGTGGGCTTCTCATTTGTGAGCTTATAGTATTGCTATTTAGTGAATTATGTAATTTTTAGTATATGATGTGTTTGGGTTTAATTTTGCCTCAATTGGAATTGTTAAGTTATATGATTTTAATATTGTACTATAAATCTTTCATATTATTTTGAACAAGTCAATGAGAAACATGTAAAACAGAAAACCTTCGATCAATTTGGAGAATCTAAGGATTGACCTATTATTTTAATCAACTATCCAAAGCGAGATTATATGATAGACATGAGAAGTGCAGATGAAATAGTCCTTTATAAAGTCTTAATACTTATAAATTTATATAAATGTAAAAACGAATTTCTATATTTAGAAAAAATAGAATTATGATTTGCCAATTCCGTAACTTATACCTTCTTGGTTTTATTCTTTTTTTATTTGTGTTTGCTACTAAAAAAAGTAGTGCTCAAGTATTTGAACGCGTTGAAATGGTGGCAGGCTTAGGTACGCTCAAGGAAAATAATGGTATTGCCGTTGCTGATTTCGATGGTGATAATGACCTAGATATTTTTGTTGTCGCAAAGGGTAAGGATAATTCCGATAGACCTAAATCTATTAGTAGATTAATGCGCAATAACAACGATGGGACATTTACAGATGTAACTGCTGAAGCGGGATTTGTTGATTTACTGACTTCAATTGAAGGAGGAGATGCTTATTTTGGCTTAGCGGGCTTTAAACATGGCGCGTCATGGGGAGATTATAATAATGATGGTTTTCCAGATTTATTTCTTACAAACTCTTACAAGGTTCAGCTATGGAGGAATAATGGGGATAGCACATTTACTAATGTCACGGAAATGGCGGGATTTGATACTTCAGATTCATGTAGAAATACTGGAGCCACTTGGTTTGATTATAATAACGATGGCTTCTTAGATATATATATTAACGATTGGAATGGTTGTGGAGGAAATAGGTTATATAGAAACAACGGAAATGGTGGGTTTACTAATGTAACGTATATTACTAATTTGAATATCAATAATAATTTAGAGAGTTATACAGCTCTTCCATTCGATTTTAATCAGGATGGTTTTTTAGACTTGTATGTTACTAACGATTTCAACCACAGTAATAATTTATATATAAATAATGGCGGAATTTCATTTGAGGATCAAGCGGTAAATTATGCAGTTATTAGTGCGTTAGACGATATGGGAATCACAATGAGTGATTTTAATAATGATGGTGATTTGGACTTTTTTATCACCGCTATAGATGAGAATCGTTTGTATTTGAATAATGGCGATCAAACATTTACAGATTTGGCTGAAGATAGAAACGTTGGAAATACGGGGTGGTCATGGGGTGCTTGTTTTGCAGATTTTGATCTAGATGGTGATGAAGACCTTTTTGTGACGAACGGCTTCGATTTCTTTACTAGACAACAAGAACCTAATCATTACTTTAAAAACCTTCATGTTGAAGGAAATGATACTTTTCAAGATGTTTCTGCTGATTTAGGTCTCAATGAAATGACAATTAGTGTTGAAGCAATTCCATTCGATTACGATAATGACGGAGATTTAGATTTAATAGTGACTAATTCAGATCAATCTATTTTTTTATATGAAAATAAGACAATCGACCTCTTGACTAATAGCGGAACTATAAATTGGCTTAAAGTACAATTTGAAGGCACTGTTTCTAATAGAGATGCTATTGGAGCAATTGTAACAATTCATACAGAAAACAGAACTTTAAAGCGTTATTATTCAGGGGTAGGTTTTTTAGGACAAAGTTTACAAGGAGTTCATTTTGGACTTGGCAATGAAACAAATATTTCTAGTATAGAAGTTCAATGGCCTTCAGGGCTAGTAGAAACATATAATAATTTAGATTCGAACAGAACAATAAAACTCACTGAAGGCTCGGGTTATCAAATTTTAAATATTATTCCAAGCCAAAAAACATCAGGTTGTACAGACCCTTTATCTTGTGCTTATAATCCACAAGCAACTATAGATGATGGTTCGTGTACTTATATTATGAGCCAATCTATAATTGGGAGTGCTAATTCATCCTTTTTAAAAAATGAAACTTATACTTATAACATTGCTGAAGGTTCTATAGCGAAATGGGATATTACTGGTGGAGAAATTATAAATGGTCAAGGTACAAGTAGTGTTTCTGTGAAATGGGCCTTAGAAGAGTTTGGTGAAATTTCAGTAGTAGAATCAAATGAGCAATGTGTCAGCTTAAGTACGTCTATGCAAGTTGCAATTGGAGCTGATGATTTGCCGGAAGATGTTTCTATTGCTAGATTGTGGAATGAAGTATTGCTCGAAGCTATTCGAAGAGATAATGCAAGAGCAACTGTGCATGCAAGAAATCTATTCCATTCGAGCATTGCAATGTACGATGCTTGGGCGATTTATGATGAAGTTGCAAGACCTTATCTCATGGGGAATACGGTTCATGGATTTACAAGTACATTAGAAGCTTTTGAAGCTGAGGAAGAAACCAAGGAATCACAAAATAAAGCGATAAGTTATGCCATGTGTCGTTTAATTTTACATCGCTTTCAAAACTCACCAGGATTTGAAGCGACACAAAATCGGGTTCAGTTATTAATGGAGGAATTAGGATATGATATGTCCTTTACTTCGCTACTATATGAAGAAGGAGATGCGGCCGCTTTAGGAAATTTTATAGCACAAACCGTTATAGATTATGGATTACAAGACGGTTCTCGAGAAAGTACTGGTTATGATAATGCTTACTATAGCCCTGTTAATACACCCTTAGCTTTATTCTCCAATTATGCCCATCAAATCAATGATCCTAATCGTTGGCAACCACTAGCATTCGTAGTTTTTATAGATCAGGCTGGAAATATTACAGATAATAATGTGCCTGATTTCTTAAATCCAGAATGGGGAAATGTAACACCGTTCGCTTTAAGAGATGAAGATAAACTCACCTATCAGAGGAATGGTAATAACTACCATGTTTATCATGATCCATCAAATCCACCATATATTAATTTAATGGAAAATACGGCGGAGTCAGAAGCTTATAAATGGGGATTTACAATGGTTTCAGTTTGGCAATCACATTTAGATACCAACGATGGTGTCATGTGGGATATATCACCAAAGTCTATTGGTAATATTGATATCAATTCATTCCCTACTAATTTTGAAGATTATCCTAACTACTACAATTATTTTGAAGGTGGTGCAGTGAGCAACGGTCACGCTATAAATCCAGTAACGGGAAGCTCCTATGAGTCTAATATTGTTCCCCGAGGTGATTACACACGAGTTTTAGCCGAGTTTTGGGCAGATGGCCCAGATTCGGAAACTCCTCCAGGACATTGGTTTACACTGTTAAACTATGTGAGTGATCATCCTCAGTTCGAAAAACGCTTTCAAGGTCAAGGTGAGGTTTTAGATCCTTTAGAATGGGATGTTAAATCTTACTTTATTCTAGGTGGAGGTATGCACGATTCAGCTATTTCTGCATGGAGTATCAAAGGTTGGTATGATTATATACGACCTATTTCAGCAATTCGTTCAATGGCAAAGCGTGGCCAAAGTACAAATATGAGTTTGGATAACTATCATGTTGCAGGAATTCCACTAATAGAAAATTATATTGAGGTAGTAGAAGAAGGTGATCCTTTAGCAGGTAATGCAAACCGACATCTTGGCAAAATTAAATTGTATACCTGGAAAGGTCATGATTATATAAGTGATACAGATACCGATCTTGCGGGTGTTGGATGGATTCTAGCCGAAGATTGGTATCCATACCAGAGACCTACATTTGTAACTCCTCCCTTTGCTGGTTTTGTTTCTGGGCACTCCACTTATTCTCGAGCAGGAGCAGAGCTTTTGACAATGATTACTGGAAACGAATTTTTTCCAGGGGGGATGGGAGAATTTGTAGCAAAAAAGAATGAGTTTTTAGTGTTTGAAGAAGGTCCTTCTGTCGATGTGGTTTTACAATGGGCAACTTATAGAGATGCCTCGGATCAAACAAGTTTAAGTCGAATTTGGGGAGGGATTCATCCTCCTGCGGACGATATTCCAGGTCGATTAATTGGAAAAGAAGTAGCAGAATTAACATTTAGTTTTGCCGTACCATATTTTCAAGGAGCTTTAAATATCGAGAAGTATGAAATCAAATCATGGAGTGTTTATCCAAATCCAACTCGTGATGGAACCTTAACCATTACAAATACATTGGGTACAGAAAGCATTGACGTTTATGATGTGACAGGTCGGAAAATTGAAATTAAAGCTCGTCGATACATTTCGGATAATTCAACAACATTTATAGAGCTGAATACAGTAGCCACTGGCTTATATATTTTAAAAGTTGATGGGCACTCTGAAATGATTGTATTTAAGGATTAAAATTCCAATTATTACATTTAATTTTGCCACAATGCAAACACCACTTTTAGACTTTATTCCAGCTGCGGCTCATCCTTTGGTCTCTGAACTTCTAGCAATTGATAATCTGGTGATTAAGGTCAAAAACGAACGAAAAACGCGTCATGGTGATTATAGAGCTTTATCTAATGGGCAGCATGAGATTACGGTAAACTCCAATTTAAATCCCTATCGTTTTTTGATAACCCTGATTCATGAAGTGGCTCATTTCGAAGCTTATAAAAAGTACGGTCATGCCATTAAACCACATGGGAAGGAATGGAAGCGAACATTCCAGCATTTAATGTTGCCGTTTTTACGACCGGAAATTTTCCCAATGGATTTATTACCCTTATTAGCGAATCATTTTAAAAACCCTAAAGCTTCAAGCGATACAGATACAGTATTGGCATTGGCTTTAAAGCAGTACAATGAAGACAATGATAAAACCTATGTTTTTGAACTGCCATTAGGAACGACATTCAAATTATATAACGGTAGAATCTTTAAGCGTGGCATTCAACGAAGAAAACGAATCGAATGTGTTGAAGTTAAATCGGGAAAGTTATATTTGTTTAATCCTAATGCCGAAGTTGAGGTGTTAGAAGAAGAGTTTATCTCAAGACATTGAGAATTTGAAGCGTTATTATGATGAAAAATAAAAACTATTACGCCATATTAATGGCTGGAGGAGTAGGATCAAGATTTTGGCCGGTAAGTACTCAAGACTTTCCTAAGCAATTTCACGATATGTTAGGAACTGGTGATACACTGATTCAAAAAACATTTAATCGATTAGCAAAGTTAATTCCAGAAGAAAATATTTTCATTTTAACAAATGAGCGCTATAATGATCTAGTTTTAGAACAATTACCAAGCGTAAGCCAACGACAAGTGCTTTTAGAGCCAGCTATGCGAAATACCGCACCATGTATTTTGTATGCCTCATTAAAAATTCAGAAAGAGAATGCAGATGCTGTAATGATTGTAGCGCCAAGTGATCATTGGATAGAAGACGAACTAGCATTTTCTCAAAATGTGAAAACAGCCTTCGATTATTGTGAGTCCAACGATGCTTTAATGACATTGGGGATTACACCAACGTTTCCTAACACAGGTTATGGTTATATAGAATATGATAAATCTGGAAAAGAAGAGATAAAACAAGTCAGTCAGTTTCGTGAAAAACCAGATTATGAAACGGCAAAATCTTTTATCAATCAAGGTAATTTCCTATGGAATGCAGGGATTTTTATGTGGAGTGTCAAGTCGGTTATTTCAGCATTTAAGACAAATCAACCAAAATTGTTTGAACTTTTTGAGAGTGGTTATTCGACTTATAATACTGAGCTTGAAGACGATTTTATCAAAGAAAACTACGGGAAGGCTGAAAATATATCGGTCGATTATGCTTTAATGGAAACAAGTGATAATGTCTATGTAATTCCAGCAAGTTTTGATTGGAACGATCTAGGTACTTGGGGAAGTTTATACGATAAATTAGACAAAGACAAGAGTCTAAACGCTGTGGTTAACGCAAAAACCTTATTAGAAGATTCTAATGGGAATATGATTCGTTCGGAACGGGATAAGGTGGTTGTTATCGACGGATTAAAAGATTATATCGTTGTTGATAAAGACGAAGTTTTACTTATCTTTCCTAAAGCAAAAGAACAAGATATTAAACAAGTTCTTGAAAATGTGAAAGCTAAGTTTGGAAAAGAATATGGATAAAATCAACTTAAATTGCACAAACAGTTTTTATTGTAAAAGATAGGTTTTGGAATTTAAGATTAAAATTTTTTTTAAAATATGAGTGACGAAAATAAATTTAACTTTTCTGAAAAGGAGGAAGAAAAGCAAAGAATCACTAATGAGATGAATAAAGAAGCAGCTGTTGAAGAAAAGAAAGCTGCTGTAAAAAAGGATGCTCAAGGGTTATTTGCTAGTGTAAAAACCTTTTTAAATGAATTGCTCGACTTTAGGGACGACACCGATAGAGATGCTACCATAACTGCTATAAAAGCAGATATTCCATTTAAAGGTGCCACGGCTTGGATTTTAATCTGCTCAATATTCGTCGCATCGGTAGGTCTTAACGCTAACTCTACTGCAGTAGTTATCGGAGCCATGTTAATTTCTCCGCTAATGGGGCCAATTTTAGGAGTTGGCTTATCTATTGCTATTAATGATATTGATACTTTAAAAAAGTCGCTCATCAACTTAGCAACCATGATTGTGTTAAGTTTATTAACCGCTTTTCTATTCTTTTGGTTATTTCCGTTAAGTGCAGACACCTCAGAATTAATGGGTAGAACCCGACCAGATATCCGAGATGTTCTTATTGCGTTCTTTGGTGGATTAGCCTTAATTATAGCTCGCACCAAAAGAGGTACCATTGCTTCCGTAATATTTGGTGTAGCGATTGCAACCGCCTTAATGCCTCCTTTATGTACGGCAGGTTATGGACTGGCGATTGGTAATTGGGAATATTTTGGTGGTGCCATGTATTTATTTACAATTAACACCATTTTTATAGCCCTAGCCACCTTTTTAGTTTTAAAAATATTGCGTTTCCCAATGCTGAAATATGCGAATTCGGCAAAGCGTAAGCGTATATCTAGAGTGGCAACTGCTGTAGCCGTAGTTGTTATGATTCCTGCGATTTGGACGTTTTTGACGGTGTTGCAAGAAACGAAATACCAAAGAGATTTTGATAGCTTCATTGAAAATGATATTGAAAGTAATCCTAATTTATGGCTACAGAGAAAGAAAGACGATTTAGATCCAGATAAGAAAATAATCCGCCTACATTTTAACGGTGATGTGAGTGATGAGATGATTTCGGCATTACAAAACGATATGAAAGGTTATAGTAGTATCAAAGATTTTGAACTTATTATTAATGCGAATAAAACGAGAAGTGCAGATCGCCTCGTACAGTCTCTTGATAGAGCTTATGCCGATTTAGATAGAAAGGATAATATTATAGATGGCTTACAAAAGCAAATCAAAGAGTTGGAAACTAATATTTCTAACCTAAATAAAGTAATCGAGTCTAGAAGTCCTGAACAAGGAGGAGTTTCATTTAGTACTTTATCTCGTAATGCTAAATTGAAATTTAATGACCTTGAATTTTTTGGTTATGCTAGAATGTTAGAATCTAAGGATTTTATAAATATCGATACTGTAACCGTGGCCAATGTAAGGTGGAAAGTTAAACTCTCTGATAGTGTAGTTTTAAATAAAGAAAGAGAATTACAAAAGTGGTTAAAGAATGAACTTAAAGTGGATACCGTATTGATTAAACGAAACTAAATTATAGCGCATCGTCTTCAAGGTACATTTTACGTACTCTTCTAAATAATTCTGAAGAGTACACGAAATTAGTAACGGCTTCGTTATCTGTTTTAAAAATGGTATCCCTAGAGCCTTCCCATTCTTTTAGTCCGTCTTTAAGAAAAACGATTTTCTTACCAATCTCCATTACAGAGTTCATGTCGTGAGTATTAATTACTGTGGTAATATCAAACTCTTCTGTAATTTCTTGAATTAGATTATCTATGACAATCGCAGTTTTAGGATCTAAACCAGAGTTAGGTTCGTCACAGAATAAATACTTTGGCCTATTCACTATAGCACGCGCAATTGCTACACGCTTTTGCATTCCACCCGAAGCTTCACTTGGCATTTTCTTGTGAGCATCGTCTAAGTTGACACGTTTTAGTACAATATCTACACGGTCTTCCATTTCACTTTTACTTTGCTTAGTGAACATCCGTAGTGGGAACATCACATTTTCAGCAATAGTCATAGAATCGAAAAGCGCACTTCCTTGGAATACCATACCCATTTCGGCACGTAGATTGGTTTTTTCATCGCGAGTTAACTGGCTAAAGTTTTTACCTTCATAAGAGATTGAACCTTCTTCATATTCAAACAATCCCAATAAACATTTTAAAAACACAGTCTTACCAGAGCCACTTTGGCCAATGATTAAATTGGTTTGTCCTTTTTCAAAAGTGGTAGTAATTCCTTTTAAAATTTGATTAGCACCAAACGACTTTTTTAAATTCTTAACTTCAATCATTATCCTAATAATAAGCTGGTTAGTAAAAAGTTGACTAAAATAATCATGACACTAGTCCATACGAAAGAAGTGGTACTAGCTTTACCCACTTCTAAGGCGCCACCTTTCATAAAATAGCCATAATAGGAAGGGATAGTTGCAAGTAAAAATGCAAATACAAGTGTTTTCAAAAAGGCATAAATAAAGTGAAAAGGAATAAAATCCAATCGTACGCCTTCAAGATAATCTTCCATGGTCCCATAACCACCGTAAACACAAGCTATTAGTCCTCCTAGAATTCCTAAAAACATAGCGATAGAAATCACAAATGGGTAGAGTGTTAAGGCAATGAATTTTGGAAAAACCAAATAGTTAATGGCATTAATTCCCATGACTTCTAAAGCATCTATTTGCTCGGTAACTCTCATTGTTCCAATACTAGATGTAATAAATGAGCCCACTTTACCTGCCATAATTATGGAGATAAATGTTGGTGCAAATTCTAATATAATAGATTGTCTTGTAGCAAAACCTACAAGGTATTTTGGCATAATTGGGCTCGTCATATTCAAAGAAGTCTGGATAGCAACAACGCCACCAACGAAAAAGGATATAAACGCCACAATACCTAAGGATCCAATGATGAGATCATCAATGTCTTTTAGAATTAAAGGTTTCATCACCGACCATTTAGTTGGTCTGCGAAAAATATCCTTAATCATTATAAAATAGGTGCCAATATTATGCAGGTAAGTCATGTGAAATTATATTAATGCTAAAGTATAAAAAATGATTAGTTATTCATGTTAATTTAATTTAAGATAGTTTAAAAATTGTATTTTTGAAAATCAACTTAAAGTCAATATTCAAATGAAAAATCTCTTCGCTGTAGTTTCATTTCTACTTGTATTTTATTCTTGTAGTGCACAAAACACATCGATTACGTCGTCAACAGAATCCTCTATTTCCAAAGTTAATGATCAACCTAAATTAATAGTAGGAATAGTTGTAGACCAAATGCGTTACGATTATTTAACACGCTTTAAATCAAAGTTTGGTAAAGGTGGTTTTCTCCGAATGATTAACGAAGGCTTTAATTGTAAAAATAATCATTTCAATTATGTGCCAACTTATACGGGTCCAGGTCATGCCTCAGTGTATACAGGAACAACGCCTAAATATCACGGTATTATTGGAAATAATTGGTACGATAAAGAAACTAAAGAAAGAGTTTATTGCGCTGGAGATGATAATGTAGAGCCCGTAGGGACAAAGGACAGAGCAGGGAAAATGTCGCCTCATAGAATGCAAACCACAACTTTTGGTGACGAAAATAGAATGTTTACGCAAATGCGTGGTAAAACTATAGGAGTTTCATTAAAAGATAGAGGAGCAATTTTACCTGCAGGACACACAGCGAATGCGGCGTATTGGTTTCATGGCATGGATGAAGGCGCATGGATTTCAAGTTCATTTTATATGAACGATTTACCTCAGTGGGTAAAAGATTTTAATGTGTCTGAAAAAGCGGATTCATATTTAAAAGAATGGAATACTTTTTATGATATTTCCACTTATACTGAAAGTGGTCCTGATGAAAATACTTTTGAAGGAGGATTCAAAGGGAAAGATAAAGCAACATTTCCTTACGACTTAAAAGCTTTAAGTAAAGATAATAGAGGTTACGATATCTTAAAAGCTACACCTTATGGAAATAGTTTAACAACAGACTTTGCCATTGAAGCTATAAAAGCTGAAAAGTTAGGTCAAGACGAAATTACAGATGTCCTTGCTGTAAGTTATTCTGCGACGGATTATGTAGGTCATAACTTCGGCGTTAATTCGAAAGAAGTTCAAGATACTTATATTCGTTTAGATAAAGATTTGGAGCGTTTTTTTAAGTTTTTAGATGAAACGGTTGGTGAAAATCAATATACAGTATTCTTAACTTCAGATCATGGAGCTGTTGATGTTCCTGCGTATTTGTCTTCTATTAAAATACCAGCGGGTTATGTAGATAATAAAGATCGCAAGGAAAGATTCAATAACTTTTTAACCAACACTTTTGGAACTAAAGAGATTGTTGAGAACATTAGCAACGATCAAATATTCATTAATAGAGCTGTGGTGGATTCTTTAAACTTAAATCTTATAGATGTTCAAAATAAAATTGCAATGGAGCAATTAGGCTATAAAAACATTACTAAGGTTTATACAGCCAACACCTTTAGTACTACAAGTTTTTCTTTAGGAATTGAAGAATTGCTTCAAAATGGTTTTAATCAAAAACGATCTGGTGATGTGATTTTAGTAAATGATTCAGCATTTATTTCTTATAGTAGAACAGGATCTACTCATGGTAGTGGATTAAACTATGATACACACGTTCCTTTATTATTCTTTGGTAAAGGCATTAAACACGGTGAGACTTTAAATAAAACGGTGATTTCTGATATTGCTCCAACAATGTCAGCATTATTGGGAATTAGTTTTCCTAATGGATCAACAGGTCAGCCTTTAGGTTTTGTATTAGATTAATGACTTTATAGTTTTGAGGAAAAAACCGATTTATTCCATTATTGCTGTAGTTCTAGTGGTTGGCATTTATAGTTACGATTATTTTTTAAATGTTAAGGAAGGGGAAGTCGTAAAGGAAAATACCAAAACGTTTTATTTACCAACAAGCACAACTAATCAAGTTATTCATCACGAGAATTACTCTCTGTCCTATAGTGAACCGCATGAGCAAGCCGAATGGGTAGCTTATGAATTGAAGGCGTCGCATATTCAATATAAAAACCATAAGAGACCTTATTTTGAAATTGATCCGGCAGTAAAGACGGGAGCGGCGCATTGGCGAAATTATAAGAACTCCGGTTATGATAGAGGTCATTTGTGTCCGGCTGGCGATAGACGTTTTTCAAAAGAAGCCCATGATGAAACTTTTTTAACCAGTAATATTAGTCCGCAAGAACATGAGTTTAACGCTGGTGTTTGGAATCGATTGGAACAAAAAGTAAGGTATTGGGCGAAACGAAATGATGGCGTTTTTGTGGTTACTGGAGGCGTTTTACAAGATGGTTTAGAATCTATTGGTGAAGAAGGCGTTTCTGTGCCAAAGCAATTTTATAAGATTATTTTAGATGATTCGGGAGGTGAAATTAAAATGTTAGCCTTTCTATTAGATCATAAAGATTCTAACGAGTCTCTATATAAATTTGTAGTGCCAGTGGATTCTATAGAAGCCATAACAGGAATAGATTTCTTTCCAGAATTAGATGATGCTATTGAAAATAAACTAGAAGCTTCAAGTAGTTTTAAAAACTGGAAATTCTAAGGTTCAGTAGTTTTAGGAACAGCTTCAGGTCGCTCGACTTAATAGCGAATTAGCTGAATTTATTTTTAATTCCTTTCCAACGTAAATCTCTAATAAATTGTCCTTCATCTTCTGAAACTAAGAAGTCACTTTGATTAGATTTTGCTTTAAAGTAGCCACTCATATAATCTTGAAACAAGCGAAAGCTCCCTTTTTTATAGGCCAACTTAAAGGCGGAAATTAAAGTAATCCAAAAGCCATATCGCATTTTGTACATGGCTTCACCTTGTAAATATTTAGAAGCTTTATTGTATGATTGCCCTGTGGGTTTTAGGTGTTTTACGTGAAGCGAATCATCTGTAAGAATTTCCCAACCATTATATTTTGCTAATAGTTCATCTACTGTGTCCCAGCCCATAGAAGGCTTAAGTTGTCCTATTTGATTAAAACAATCCTTTTTATAGGTTTTTAGAGCACCTCTAATATGATCTTTATTGGTTAAGTTTTCTAAAATCCACTCACCGTTTTTTTCTATATAACAAAATCCAGAGGCCATACCAAGTTTCGGATTCGTTTGAAAATGATGAGCTATTTTTTCTAAATAGTTATTTGGAAAAATAAGGTCGGCATCAAATTTACAGATGACATCAAAACTAGTATCAAGTGTCGCTAAACCTTTATTAAAGGCGTGGATAATTTTGGAACCAGGTAAATGTTTATCTGATGATTTCGAATTGACTACAGAAATCCAGCTATATTTCGAAGCGTAAGCCTCGGCTATATTTTGAGTATTGTCTGTAGAGTTATCATTTACCACCACCAAAGCTTTTGGGAGTAAGCTTTGCTTCACCAAAGATTCTAAAGTCTTAGCGATATAATCTTCTTCATTATGTGCTGGTATGATGATGTAAAAATTCATTTAAAATCTCAATAATTCAGGTAGCAAATCCAAAGCTAAGTAAACCTATTTGGAAATTGGGATTTAAGATTTAGAATTTATTGCTTTTTCAGCATACACGATATAGTAACGTGGTGTAAATTG
This sequence comes from Winogradskyella epiphytica, assembly GCF_003217215.1. GTDB lineage: Bacteria > Bacteroidota > Bacteroidia > Flavobacteriales > Flavobacteriaceae > Winogradskyella > Winogradskyella epiphytica. The sequence goes on along the minus strand of NZ_QJTD01000005.1, from coordinate 125,520 downwards.
CCGCAAGAGTGGTCTAATTCCAATTTTATTTATAGGATTGGTCCATTTTTCACGGTCCTTGATTATCCATCCCGTTTTTTCTAAGAGCCAATCGAGTTGCCAATCTTCAAACTCATGATAATGTCTGTCCCTCATATCGGTTTTACTTCTATATGCTGAAGCAAACCATAAATTTAATGGCACACTGATTACGATTTTATTCGCTTGAATTGATTTTAAAACTTCGTATGGAGATAAGAGATGTTCGAAAATTTCAAAGGCTGTCACGACTTCTGTACTAGAGTTTTCAATAGCCGTGCGATTATTGTCTAAATCTTCACCTGTTGTGTTTTCAATCTGATAACCTTCAGCAGTCATAATTTCAGAAAATGGATTTTTTACTCCTAAATCTAAAATTGATTCTGAGGTACTAATGTGCTTTTGTAAAAATTTGAGGGTGTGTTTAAATCGTTTATTTGGATATGTGTTTTCGTACATATTTATTTTCCGATTCAACCCGGAAGCTTTTTTTAATACTGATAAACTATAGCATTAATATTCATACCAGCGCCAACACTAGCAAGCACAATAATATCACCCTTTTTTATTTCCTGATTATCCAGCTTACTTTTTAAAATCATATCTAATAAGGTAGGAACCGTAGCAACACTCGAATTACCAAGCGTATTTATGGTCATTGGCATAATTCCCTCAGGCATTTTCATTTTATGAAGCTTATAAAAACGAGTCACGATGGCTTCGTCCATTTTTTCGTTAGCTTGATGAATCAATATCTTTTTAACGTCATCAATGGACTTTCCACTTTTCTCTAAACAAGATTGTAGCGCCTTTGGTACGTTAGACAGTGCAAACTCATAAATCTTACGACCATACATTTTTATGTACCTGCGTTGATCTGTAATTTCTGGATTATTAGTTTTTCCGAAGTATATAAAATGCGCTTCATCTAAAGCAAAGGTTGCTGATTCATGGGCTAAAATTCCGCCTTCCTCATCGCTTTCTTCTACAATAACAGCGCCAGCTCCATCGCTATAAATCATGGAGTCTCTGTCGTGTTTGTCTACGACACGAGACAATGTTTCGCTTCCTATTACGAGACAGCGTTTAGCGACTCCGGAAGCAATAAAAGCTTTAGCATGAATGACACCTTCAATCCATCCTGGACAACCAAAAAGTAAATCGTAACCCACACATTTTGGATTCTTAATTTTTAAAAGATGTTTAACACGAGAAGCGATACTTGGAACCGTATCGCTTTGCTCGTGATCATGTCTTACATCTCCGTAATTGTGAGCAACGATGATATAATCAAGACTTTCTTTATCAATTTTAGCATCTTCAATAGCTTTTTCAGCTGCAAAAAATGCGATATCAGAATTCAATAGTTCATCTTTAATATAACGACGTTCTTGAATTCCAGTAATAGCCTTGAATTTTTCTACAATTACTTCATTAGGACTATTAATAGTCGATCCATCAGCATTTAAAAATTGATGATTATAAAAATCTTCGTTTTTTTCAATAATGCTTGGGATAAAACTTCCTGTTCCTGTTATTTTAATTGCCATTCGTTTTATTTTTCACAATTACTAAACTAATTAATATTAAATAGTTTTCTATAAATTTAAATTTAAAACTTCAATTTTTAATGAATTCATAAAAATTCATTTTTTATACTTTTAAATTCATAACAAAACTATATAAAATACATGATTTTATAAATAATTAATTAAGCATCCATATATGCTTCGATAGGAGCACAGCTACAGATTAAATTACGGTCACCATAAGCATCGTCTACACGTCTTACACTTGGCCAGAATTTATTATCTCTAACATACTCTAATGGGAAGGCTGCATCTTCTCTGCTATATGGGAAATCCCATTCGTTAGCCGTTACCATATCTAAGGTATGTGGTGCGTTTTTCAACATATTATTAGACTCGTCTTTAGATGTTTCATCAATTTCTTTTCTAATTGAAATCATAGCATCACAAAAACGATCTATTTCAGCTTTGCTTTCACTTTCCGTTGGTTCAATCATCATGGTACCAGCAACAGGGAATGAAACTGTTGGTGCGTGGAAACCATAATCCATTAAACGTTTCGCTATATCTGTAACTTCAATTCCGTTAGCTTTAAAATCACGACAATCGATAATCATTTCGTGAGCGGCTCTTCCGTTTTCACCTGAATACAATGTTGGATACGATCCTTTAAGGCGTTCTTTTACGTAGTTGGCGTTAAGGATAGCTATTTGGGTCGATTTTTTCAATCCTTTATAGCCTAACATTCTTATATAACCATAAGAAATAAGACATACTAATGAAGAACCGAAAGGCGCTCCAGAAATGGCAGAAATAGCTTGATGACCACCAGTTTTTACGATTGGGTTTCCTGGTAAGAAAGGCACTAATTGTTTTGCAACGCAAATTGGTCCAACACCTGGTCCTCCACCTCCATGAGGTATGGCAAATGTTTTATGTAAGTTCAAGTGACAAACGTCTGCTCCAATGTTTCCTGGATTAGTTAAGCCGACTTGAGCGTTCATATTTGCACCATCCATATATACTTGTCCGCCATTATCATGAATAATTTGCGTAATTTCCTTGATAGCAGATTCGTAAACGCCGTGAGTAGACGGATAAGTGACCATGATAGCAGCAAGGTTATCTTTATGTAATTCTGCTTTTTGTCTTAAATCCTCTACGTCAATATTTCCATTGTCAGATGCTTTTGTAACAACAACTTTCATTCCGGCCATTACCGCACTTGCTGGATTTGTTCCGTGTGCAGATGATGGAATTAAACAGATATTTCTATGGTGATCACCTCGTGATTCGTGATAAGCTCTAATAACCATTAGTCCTGCGAATTCACCTTGTGCACCTGAGTTTGGTTGTAAAGATGTTGCTGCGAAACCTGTAATTTCTGTTAATTGGTTTTCTAAAGCATTCAGCATTAATTTATACCCTTTGGCTTGGTCGATAGGAACAAATGGGTGAATATTTCCCCAACTTGGCCAGCTTAATGGTAACATTTCAGCAGCGGCATTTAATTTCATGGTACAAGAACCAAGTGAAATCATAGAGTGGTTTAACGCTAAATCTTTACGCTCTAATCTCTTGATGTAACGCATTAATTCCGTTTCTGAATGATAGGTATTAAATACTTCGTGCGTTAAAAATTCCGTTTGACGTTTCAGGTGATCTGGAAGTGTCTTAGCATGAGATATAGCTTCAATCTTACCTGTCGTTTTTCCTAATACCGTTTCAAAAACTGAAATAATATCATTTAAGTCTGAAATTGTAGTGGTTTCGTTTAAAGAAATCGTAACGGTGTTAGTGTCTGGATAATGAAAGTTAATTTCGTTTTTCTCAGCTTCATCTTTAACTTTAACAGCATCAGCTTTGATTTGTAAGGTATCGAAGTAATGCGAATTGACTTGCTCTAAACCTAATTTTTCTAAAGCGTTTGCTAAGGCAGAAGTTGAGTTTTTAACTTTATCAGCAATAAAAGTTAAACCTTTAGGGCCATGATAAACAGCATACATACTTGCCATTACAGCTAAAAGTACTTGAGCAGTACAGATGTTAGATGTCGCTCTATCACGCTTAATATGTTGCTCACGTGTCTGTAAGGCCATACGTAAAGCTCTATTTCCATTGGCGTCTTTGGTTACACCAATAATACGTCCTGGAAGATCACGTTTATATTCTTCTTTTGTTGCAAAGTAAGCTGCATGAGGTCCGCCGTATCCCATTGGTATTCCAAATCGTTGCGTCGTACCAACTACTACATCTGCTCCAAATTTACCAGGAGCTTCAAGTTTTACTAAACTTAATATATCAGCAGCAACAGCGACTTTAATATTTTGAGAATTTGCTTTCTCTATAAAGGATTTAATATCAGTAATCTGTCCGTTTTTACCCGGATATTGTAATAAAGCACCAAAGTATTCACTTGAGAAGTTGTAATCAGCTTCGTTACCAATAATTAAATCAATTCCTATTGGTGTTGCTCTGGTTTTTAATAAATCTATTGTCTGAGGTAATACTAAATCTGAAACAAAGAATTTGTTGACATTAGCTTTCTTTTGAGCTCTATCTCTTACCGCAAACAGTAAAGACATAGCTTCAGCTGCTGCCGTACTTTCATCTAAAAGAGAAGCATTGGCTATTTCCATTCCTGTTAAGTCAATAAGCATGGTTTGGAAATTTAATAAAGCTTCTAAACGTCCTTGAGCAATTTCTGCTTGGTAAGGCGTATAGGCTGTGTACCATCCTGGGTTTTCTAAAATATTACGCTGAATTACTGCAGGTAAATTAGTAGGGTAGTAACCTAAACCAATATAAGTTTTATAAACTTTATTGAGTTGAGATAATTTATTGATGTGCTCGAGATATTCTTGCTCACTCATAGCCGCATCAAGATCCAAATCGCTATTTAAGCGAATGCCATCTGGAATGGTTTCAGAAATTAATTGATCTATACTTGAAACACCAATGGTGTCTAACATGGCTTTTTCATCGTCTGATTTTGGGCCAATATGCCTGAGTGCAAATGAAGTGGTATCCATTAAAATATGTGGTTTAATTTGAATTGCAAAAGTACGGATTTAACAGATGTTTTTAGTTAAGGAAAGCTAAAGTTTTTAACCGAAAGTGAAGGTTATTAACACAATGACTATTTTTGTTTTATGCAAGTTTTAAAACGCATTCTCAATTTCTATTTAAACAGTAGTATTCATGTCGCCTTAGCTGCATCTGCTTTAGTGTGGATCACAATTTTAGAGTTAGATTTAGAATTGGATTTGCAACTTCTGAGTTTCGTTTTTTTTGCGAGTATAACCGGCTACAATTTTGTGAAATATTTTGGAATAGCTAAGTTTCATCATCGAAGCTTAGCGGGTTGGCTTAAAATGATTCAGCTATTTTCGTTTATAGCTTTTTTAGCCATGTGTTATTTTGCGTTTCAGCTCGATGTAGATACACTTATGCTTCTTGCTCTATTGGCTTTAGTGACATTTTTTTACGCCATTCCTATTATGATCCCAAAACGCTATTTGTTTGATAGTCATAAAAACTTGAGACAAATTAGCGGTGTGAAAGTATATGTTATTGCTTTTGTGTGGATGTTTACTACCGTTTTTATTCCTGTGTTGAACGAAGATGTTAAGGTAAGTGCAGATGTAATGCTAATTGGAATTCAGCGGTTTTTATATGTGCTTGTACTAATGCTTCCTTTTGAAATTAGAGATTTAAATTACGATAGTATAAGGTTGGCGACTATTCCGCAGAAAATAGGTATAAAAAAAACCAAGGTGATTGGCGTGTTTCTCTTGGTCTTGTTTTTTGCCTTGGATTATTTTAAGGATGATTTGAAGCATAGTACTCTAATTTCAACTTCTGTAATTTCAGTTATTACCTTATTCTTTATTCTAATGTCTCACAAAAATCAGTCGAATTATTACAGTGCTTTTTGGGTTGAAAGTTTACCCATTGTATGGCTGATGATTTTATTCATGCTTCGCTAATTCCTCTTCAAATTGCTTTTTTAATCTATTTCGCTCTTCAGATTTTAAGCAATCTATTTTTCCGTCTTTTATAGCTTCAGTAAGCTTGATGTTTTTATTGTTGTAGTTTTTCGTTATACGACAATAACAGCGTCGTATACGCAATTTAAAAATCTCCCATTTAGTTGCTTCGCCATATTGTACCTTGTCACAAATATGTTTTGCTTCGTCGCAGCTAATAAATAAAAAGCTTTTCTTCATTTCTCTTGTCCGTAATCCGGAATATTAATTATTTAAACCAATTATCTTCCATGCATTCAGCCAATGCAGTTCTTGCTCTATGGATGATTACCCAAAGATTAGACGGAGTAATATTTAATTCTTTACAAATTGTTTCTGTGTCGTAATCTAAAATCGTTTTCATTTTAAAAACTTCTGCTTGCTTGGCAGGAAGTTTTTCCAAACATTCATAAATCGCATCTCCCAATTCTGTATTTACTAAAGTGTCTTCAGCAGTTTTATCAAAGGGGTCGGAAACACGTTCCTCTAGCCAATCGCCATCAGAATCAGAATTCGTATTGTAATTCATTCTAACTTCGGCTTGTCCCTTGTTGGAATTTTTCTTTCGATAATAATCTATGATTTTTCGCTTTAGAATGGAAACAAGCCAAGTTCGTTCGCTGGCTTCACCTTTAAAGTTTTTCATGGATTTTAAACCTGCCAAGAATGTTTCAGAAATTATATCCTGAGCAATGGCCCTATCATTTACACGTGTAATAGTGTAATTGAAGAGATAATCTGAATACAATTCGACCCATTTGTTTGGGTTAATTTGATGTTTTGGCATTGTTTAATTTCATTGCTTATTCAAAAGTAAGTTAAATAAACGACAATGAATTGTGGTTTTTAACGACTCTTGATCCCGTGAAAAGAAAATAAAAAAGTTGCATTTTTTGCTTCTTTTTAATTTTAAATAAAAAAATGAAGAGCAAAAAATGCAACTGTTAATAGGGAATTGATATTATTTCAACAAACCAGCGCGACGTAATAATGCTTCTGGCTGAGGTTCTTGACCTCTGAATTTTTTGTATAAGGTCATTGGGTTTTCAGTTCCACCTTGAGACAGTACATGGGTTTTGAATTTGTTTGCCACCTCTTTATTAAAAATACCTTCTTCTTTGAAATATTCAAACGCATCTGCATCTAAAACTTCAGCCCATTTGTAACTGTAATATCCAGACGAATAACCGCCTTGAAAAATATGTGCAAAGGATGTGCTCATACAATTTTCTGCTACATCAGGATATAAACTCGTGTCTCCTAAGGCTTCAACTTCATGAGATTTTACGTCTGAAATATTTGAAGGATCAACACCATGCCATGACATATCTAATAAGCCGAAACTTAACTGTCTCAACGTTTGCATGCCTTCGTGAAAGGTTGCTGAAGCTTTTATCTTTTCAATTAATTCCATTGGAATCACTTCTCCAGTTTCATAATGAGTGGCAAATAACTCTAAGGCTTCTTTTTCGTAACACCAATTTTCCATGATTTGACTTGGTAATTCAACAAAGTCCCAATAAACACTTGTACCAGATAAACTCGGATAAGTGGTATTAGCCAACATACCGTGAAGTGCATGTCCAAATTCGTGGAATAAAGTAGTTACTTCATTAAAAGTTAATAAAGAAGGTTTGCTTTTTGTTGGTTTTGTAAAGTTGCAAACTATAGAAACATGTGGTCTTTCGTTTTTACCATCTTTAATCATTTGTGATTTATAAGAAGTCATCCACGCACCATCGCGCTTTCCTGCTCTTGGGAAAAAATCGGCATAAAAAATAGACACAAACTCGCCATCGTTATCGGTTACTTTGTATGTTAAAACATCTTTATGGTATTTGTCAATAGTGTCAATTTCTTCAAACTTCAACCCGAATAATTTATTAGCAACTGTAAATGCTCCTGAAATCACATTTTCTAATTTGAAATATGGTTTCAGTTGTTCATCATTCAGATCGAATAATTTTTGTTTTAACTTTTCAGAATAATAAGCTGAATCCCATTTTTGTAACTGGTCTATTCCGTCTAATTCTTTAGCGAAATTTTCTAATTTTTCAAACTCTTCTTTCGCCGCAGGTTTCGCTTTTTCTAATAACTCATTTAAGAATGTGGTCACTTTTTCTGGAGTTTCCGCCATGCGTTCTTCTAAAACAAAATGGGCATGAGTTTCGTAATTTAAAAGTTGTGCTCGTTTATGACGAAGTTGAGCAATTTTAAGAACGATGTCTTGGTTATCAAGTGCGTTATTTTGAAAACCTTTTCTTCCGAATGCTTTTGAGAGCTCTTCTCTAAGCTCTCTGTTATCGGCATAGGTCATAAATGGAATGTAGCTTGGGTATTCTAGTGTGATTAACCAGCCGTCTTTTCCTTTGCTTTCTGCCAATTGTTTAGCTGCTTCTTTAGCGTCTTCAGGTAAACCTGAAAGATCTTCCTCATTGGTAAGGTGCATTTCGTAGGCATTCGTTTCTGCAAGAATATGCTCACCAAACTGTAATTTTAATTGACTTAATTCTTTGTCAATTGCACGAAGCTTTTGTTTTTTGTCTTCACTTAAATTAGCACCATTTCTAGAGAAACCTTTATATTTTTTATCTAATAAGGTTTCTTGTTCTGTTGTTAAATTAAGCTTGCTGTTTGAATCATAAACCGTCTTAACACGTTTGAATAATTCTTCATTTAAAGTAATGTCATTACTGAATTCTGAGAGTAGAGGAGAAACCTCTTGAGCGATTTTTTGAATTTCATCATTGGTCTCGGCAGAATTTAAATTAAAGAATATACTTGAAATACGATCTAATTCTTCACCTGAATAATCTAAAGCTTCTATGGTATTGGCGAACGTTGGTGCTTCACTATTGTTGGTGATGGCATCTATTTCATTCCTAGCTTTTTCTATAGCGATATTAAAAGCAGGTAGGAAATCTTCTGTTTTAATTTCTGAGAAAGGGGCTGTGTTATATAGATTTTTGAAGTGTTTATTGAGAATGGTCATATTATGGTATTTTTCTTAATAAGGTTATGTGAAATGTATTTTAACTTAATTTTAAGAGCGAAAATTGCAAAGTTGTAAGTACCTTTGTGATACTATTAGCATTAAGTTTTGCTTCTAGGAATTGATTAATAGCTGAAAAGCCTCGACGTAAGTTGAGGCTTTTTTATTATAGGGTTTTGGCTGAGTCTATCACCTTACTTTTAAGGCCTTCTTTATAATCCATAATTTGTTCTAAAATGGAGGCATCTGAACTACCTAATATTTGAGCTGCTAAAATTCCGGCATTTTTGGCGCCGTTAAGTGCGACGGTTGCCACAGGAACGCCGCCTGGCATTTGAAGAATTGATAAGACAGAATCCCAACCATCTATTGAGTTACTGCTTTTTACAGGTACACCAATAACGGGTAGAGGAGAAAGAGAGGCAATCATTCCTGGCAAATGTGCTGCTCCTCCTGCACCTGCAATTATAACTTTTATGTCTCTATTATGAGCGTTTTTTCCGTAATCAAATAATTTTTCGGGAGTTCTATGTGCAGAAACAATATCGACTTCTACTTCAATATTAAATTCTTTTAAGATATCAATAGCGTCTTGCATTACTGGCAAATCGCTTTTACTTCCCATTATTACTGCTACTTTTTTCATTAAATTTATTTTTATCTTAAAATTCTAATTATTGCATTTAGAATTTGTGTCATTATTATTAATTGTGCTGATAACCTCAATAGATTCTTTGACCTCTTGAGCTATCCTTCTAGCTTGTTCTAAATCTTTATTCACAATAGTAACATGTCCCATTTTTCGGAATGGTCTAGTTTGTTTTTTACCGTAGATATGCGGTGTTACTCCATCCATTGCAAGTATGGTATCAATGTTTTTGTAAATCACATCTCCTGTATAGCCTTCGGCACCAACAAGATTTACCATAACTCCGGCAACTTTACTTTCAGTATTACCAAGAGGTAGTCCTAAAATGCATCTTATTTGCTGCTCGAATTGTGAGGTGTAGCTTGCTTCAATACTGTAGTGACCTGAATTATGAGGTCTTGGAGCTACCTCGTTTACGAGGATTTCATCGTTTTCGGTTTGAAACATTTCAACAGCTAATAAACCTACATGTTTAAATGCAGCCGCTGTTTTCAAAGCAACAGCTTCCGCTTTTTTAGCGATATCGTCAGGGATTCTTGCAGGACAAATGACATATTCTACTTGATTAGCTTCAGGGTGAAATTCCATTTCCACTACAGGATAGGTTTTGAGTTCACCTTTTTCATTTCTTGCTACAATTACAGCTAATTCATTTTTAAAAGGAATTAATTTCTCTGTAATACATTCTACATTCGGCAAATCTGTTAAGTCTGAAATACTTCGAACTACTTTTACTCCAGTCCCATCGTATCCAAAACGAGCGCTTTTCCATACAAATGGGTAATTTAACCCTCCGTTATCTACCGCTTCATCAATTTCAGATGTGTAAGCAAATCTAGAAAAGTCTGCAGTTGGGATATTATGATCGCGATAAAATAATTTCTGAGTAGATTTATTTTGAATGGTTCTTAGCGTTTTTGAGGATGGAAAAACTTTGACGCCTTGTTTTTCTAATGTTTCTAAGGCATCTACATTAACGTTTTCTATTTCAATAGTTAAAACATCTACGTTTTTACCAAAGTCCACTACAGTTTGATAGTCTAATAAGTCGCCAACATAGAATTCGTCGCAGGCTAATCTTGAAGGCGCATCTGGACTTGGATCTAATACACAGGTGTAAATATCAAATTTACGCGTGTCGTATAACATCATTTTGCCAAGTTGGCCACCGCCTAGAATGCCGAGTTTAAAATTTGAAGAAAAATAGTTCATATTAATGTCCCACGAAGGTGGAAATACTTATAATTTAAAGGAAAGTTTTCGAAAGCGTCTGGATTTCTCGAGAATACATTCGGAAACTTTTGGGATTAAAAATCTGCTTTTCAATAGCAAAAATACGCTAATTCTACTATATAATTCTAAATTCCTAAATCAAAAAACCCTCAAACCTCAATCAAATATGTATCTTTGCATTTCTAAAATAAAAAGAAAGTGATTAAGCTTCACGATTTATACTTTAAACCCTTTATATCTGAGGAAGAAATAGATACTGCCGTTCAAAAGATGGTAGATGGCATTGCTGAAGATTTAGGAGACGAGGTGCCTGTATTTATTGGTATACTAAATGGTTCCTTTATGTTGGTGAGTGATTTTGTAAAAAAATATCCAAAACCATGTGAGGTGACCTTTATTAAATTAGCCTCTTATGAAGGTGTGAAATCAACTGAAGATATTCAACGATTAATTGGTTTAACCCAAGACTTAACGGGAAGAACGGTTGTTATTTTAGAAGATATTATAGATTCAGGAAATACCTTAGCAGAGGTTCATCGTATTTTTAAAAATGAGAATGTAAAGCAATTACTCATTGCTACTTTGTTTTTTAAACCTGAAGCCTATAAGAAAGATTTTAAACTTCATTATGTTGGCATGGAAATTCCGGATAAGTTTATCGTTGGCTATGGCTTAGACTATAACGGATTAGGAAGAGATTTGCCAAACGTCTATCAATTAAAAACTACACAACACATGACAAACTTAGTGCTATTTGGTCCTCCTGGAGCAGGCAAAGGAACACAAGCTAACTTTCTAAAAGAAAAATACGATTTAATCCATATCTCTACCGGCGACGTTTTTAGATTCAATATCAAAAATGAAACTGCATTAGGTATGTTGGCTAAATCTTATATGGACAAAGGCGAATTAGTTCCTGATCAAGTCACTATTGATATGTTGAGTAAAGAGGTTGAAAAGAATGCCGGTGCTAAAGGTTTTATTTTTGATGGCTTTCCGAGAACAAATGCTCAAGCGAAAGCTTTAGATGTATTAATGGAAAGTAAAGATTCTCAAATCGATGCGATGGTAGCTTTAGAAGTTGATGATGAGGTTTTGGTAAATCGTTTACTTGAAAGAGGAAAAACGAGTGGAAGAACAGATGATGCCGATGAAAGCATTATTAGAAACCGAATTTCTCTATATTATAAGAAAACAGCAGTACTAAAGAACTACTACATGGATCAAGATAAATATTTTGGTGTTGATGGAGTAGGTAGTATTGAAGAAATCACTGAGCGTTTAAGCAAAGTGATTGATAATCTATAATTAAAGACCATTAATCGAAATAGATTAAATCGTTTTTGAATAATAGAATAAAGAATTAAGATTTTAACTAATACAATTCCCATTGAGATGGGAAGTGAACATGACTGAAGGAAATTTTGTTGATTACGTAAAGATGCACGTCGCTTCTGGAAACGGGGGGAAAGGCTCTGCGCATTTACATCGCGAAAAATATATACAAAAAGGAGGGCCTGATGGAGGAGATGGTGGTCGTGGAGGTCATGTGATAATTCGTGGGAACTCTAACTTATGGACGCTTGTTCACTTAAAGTTTCAGCGACACATGAAAGCCGGACATGGTGCTCATGGAAGTAGAGGTAGAAGCACGGGAGCTGATGGTGAAGATGTTTATGTAGAAGTACCATTAGGAACTGTTGTTCGCGATTCGGAGACAAATGATATCTTGTTTGAAATCACTGAAGATGGTGAAGAAAGAATTGTAGTTGAAGGAGGAATGGGAGGCCGTGGAAACTGGCATTTTAAAAATTCAGTAAATCAAACACCTCGTTACGCACAACCTGGAATTCCACAAGAGGAAAAGGATATTACTTTAGAACTTAAAGTATTAGCAGACGTTGGATTAGTAGGTTTTCCTAACGCTGGAAAATCGACATTATTATCGGTCTTAACTTCTGCGAAACCTAAAATTGCAGATTATGAGTTTACAACTCTGAAACCCAATTTAGGTATTGTAGAGTATCGTGATTTCCAGTCTTTTGTAATGGCGGATATCCCTGGTATTATTGAAGGAGCAGCAGAAGGAAAGGGATTAGGATATTATTTCTTAAGACATATTGAACGAAACTCAATTCTACTGTTTCTGATTCCTGCAGATGCTAATGATCATATTGAACAATATGAAATTCTTGTAGACGAACTCAGACGTTACAATCCTGAAATGTTAGATAAGGAACGTTTTGTTGTGATTTCAAAATCTGATATGTTAGATGACGAGCTAAAAACAGAAGTTGCCGCTATTTTAGACAAAAATTTAGAGACGGATTATATGTTTATTTCTTCTGTTGCACAACAAGGTTTAACAGAATTGAAAGACAAGCTCTGGAAAATGTTAAATGTATAAGGATTAGTTTTTTGTATGAAAGCAGATTTAAAAAATCTTGTTGAGCTTAATAGTTCTAAGCGAAGTAAGACATTTGCTATAGTCATTCAGTTATTAATTATACTTTCAGTAGTAACCTTTTCAATTGAAACTTTACCGAATCTTAAGCCGCAAACCAGAGTCATTTTAAACTCTATTGAAACGTTTTGTGTTATCATATTCACTTTTGAATATTTAGCTCGAATTTATGTAGCTGATAGTAAACCCAAATTTATTTTTAGTTTTTTCGGAATTATCGATTTTTTAGCGATTCTTCCATTTTATTTGTCCTTTGGTATCGACTTACGCTCACTGCGAATGTTGCGAATGTTCCGATTGTTTAGGCTTTTCAAATTAGTTCGATATAATAAAGCCTTACGTCACTTCGGTAACGCCATGATGATGGCCAAAGAGCAGATTATTCTGTTTATGGTGATTACATTAATGCTCATCTATTTTGCGGCAGTGGGTATATTCTACTTTGAAAACGAAGCGCAACCCGAACATTTTTCCTCTATATTCGATAGCCTTTGGTGGTCTATAGTAACACTTACTACAGTAGGTTATGGTGATGTTTATCCAATTACTATGGGAGGTAGAATCTTTACTTTTTTTATATTAATCATCGGATTAGGTATTGTTGCTATCCCAACAGGAATTATTTCCTCCTCATTGACAAAAGCTGTTGAGCCTTTAGAGGAAGACCAAGCCTAATTACGTCTTCCACGAAAATTTTAATACCTTTAGAATAAAAAATGATGAAGATATTAAAGCTCTTAATTATAGCCATACTTTTTACCTCATGTGGAAGTATTGTGCATTACGATTACGAAAAGTCAACCAACTTTAAGGATTATAGAACCTATAATTATTTTGGTGATATGAAAACAGGATTAAGCGAATTAGATACAAAACGCTTAATTAGATCCATGGATGAACAACTAAAGACTATGGGGCTATCTCGAACGGATAATCCTGATTTTTATATTGATATACAAAGTCAGGAAGTGCGACAACGAACCAATAGTAATTTTGGAATTGGTGTTGGAGGAACCGGAAGACGCGTTGGTGGAGGTGTCTCAGTAGGAATTCCTGTAGGTGTTAATAAACAATCACGTGAAATAGTGATAGAGTTTGTAGATGAACGGAAAACTGGAATGTTTTGGCAAGCTATAGCCGAAAGCAGTTTTAAGTCGAACGCCAATCCAGAACAGAGGGACGCTCATTTTCAAGATTTAGTAGAGAAAGTATTGGCTAAATATCCACCTAAAGTAAAGCCATAATTTTATCATTTTCATAACAGTTTAAAATTCGGCTTTCTAGTGTTGTTTTTTACATTTGATTAAAACAAATAGGACAAAGTATGAAAGACTTAAAAGGAAAAGTAGCTCTGATTACCGGAGGTACTAAAGGAATAGGTTATGGTGTGGCAGAAGCTTTGCTCAACCAAGGATTGAAGGTTGTTATAACAAGTAGGAATAAACAATCTGCGGAAGACGTAGCTAAAGAATTAGCGATTAAAACGAATACTTCTGATGCTGTTATTGGAGTAGAAGCCGATGTGAGGCAACTACAATCTCAAGAAGCTGCAGTAAAACAAGCAATAGATAAATTTGGTAAGTTAGATTTAGTTTTAGCCAACGCGGGCTTAGGTCATTTTGGTAGTATTGAGGATATTACAGTAGAACAATGGAATGATGTCATAGATACTAACCTCACGGGAGTGTTTAATTCTATTAAAGCAAGTGTAGATGAATTAAAAAAATCGAAAGGCTATTATATTACCATATCAAGTTTAGCTGGTACAAATTTCTTTGCGGGAGGTTCTGCGTATAATGCAAGTAAATTTGGTGTTACTGGATTTACACAAGCTGTAATGTTAGACTTAAGGCAGCATGGAATAAAAGTGAGTACTATAATGCCAGGATCTGTTTCTACTCATTTCAATGGAAATGAACCAAGTGAAAAAGGCGCATGGAAAATACAGATTGAAGATATAGGGGAACTTGTTGTTGATTTATTAAAGATGAATCCAAGAACGTTACCAAGTAAAATTGAGGTGCGACCTACAACGCCACCAAGTAAGTAGTAACGATTTAAATCAATAAAAAAGAGGTTTCAATATGAAACCTCTTTTTGTTTTACAACTTTGTGATATTCAGATTTCACTTAGTTTTTTATCAACTTTTTACTAGAAATAAGAATGCCTTCAGCATAGAAGTTAGTAATGTAAACACCTTCAATTAAGTTGCTTATGTCTACCTGTGTATCCTGATTATTTTGAAGACTAACCGATTTTACCATTTTTCCGTCTAGACTTATAATATCAACTCTCATATCCTTATTTAGATTATTTTCTAATTTGATATTTACGAAAGTGCTTGATGGATTTGGATATATAGTTAAGCTATAATCGTTTGCAATGACATCTTGAACTCCTAATGTGTTATCTATGGTCCATGTTACTGTAGATACGTGAATAGTTTCATGATTATCGACATTAATTAATGGAGAATTATCGTGAACAACCGCTGTTAAGGTATTAACCGCTTCATTTAAGTCACTTTCTTCAAGAGTCGCTATAAAGTTATCTGCATCGAAATTATTTCCATTTAAAGTCCACATCGCTTCAACAGTATTTGTTGGCAGTGTTTCAATAACGTTCAATTGAAAATCTAATGGAAATTCAGCATCACTAATAGTGGCTTCTGATGGAGAATACGAATCAACTGAAGAAACTAAGCTATGTATCTTTTCTATAATGCCTTCTTTACACACTGAGCAGAAATCATAGTCTAAGTAGCGCATTTTACAGGCTTGATGAGGTCTATACCAAGTTGCCGCAGTTCCGGTAGAAGCGTAAGGGAATATTCCAATACCATTTTGCCCCATCCAGTTCTTCCACCTTACCAATGTTGGATCAGTTTCTTGCGTCATATTTATGGCTTCTTCAGCAAGAATATCACCTGGGTAATATTCGTCTTTTAAATCAGAAAAAGAATGACCTATTTCATGAATAACAATTTCATCGGCATCTGTTCCAGTTGAGGCAATTGGAATGTCACCACCACTTCCACCGTAATAAGGTGAATTTACCAATACAAGAGCTTGGTCGAATTCAGGGAAATTATTGGCTAAAACCGTATTCAATAACCCCACGTTTTCTGTGTAAAGTAATCTGTGAATATTAAACCCGTCATAAGTTGTTCCAAAATAATTGTTGACATTCAATAAGGTAGGAACGGCTGGGTTTGTTGGTTCATCACTAGCAGTTCCAGGGTGAGTGGCACCACTTTCCTCAGACGGTACCTTAATTATATAAACATTAAAATAACTTTCATAATTAGAAAACGGCTCTTGACTAAACATGTCGTTCATCAAATTGGTAGCGTCAGTATGAAACTTGGTCATTTCACTTTCTTGATACCCTTCGCTTAAAATCACTAGGTTAATTCGCTTATCGTTATCACCTGAAGTTTTTATAGCTTGAACTTCGAAACTTTGTGAAAAAGCCAATTGAAAATTATAAATAAGAAGTAATAAAAGTAATGTTCTTTTCATGCTTATTCTATTTTAGTTGATATGTGTTTTATAGGATTGGTTTCTGTAATTTCATTTATAATAATATATCGAGCTTTCGGATGAAGCTGTAATTTCAATGAGAATTGTGCACTGTCTAAATTGAGTTGTCTCTTTTCTAATTCTCCTGCGTCATTTATAAACTCTACAATCTTCTTTAATGGGTTTTTAATAGTATGTCTTTCTAGCTGTATTAAGCGTTCATCTAAAACTAAACATTCTAAATCACCAACAGTTGTACTAACTTGAGTTTTTGTTTTATCCTTTAGTTTACCATCTGTCGTGATTTGATTGATAAGGGTAATATTGGTCTTATCATTTAATTTCTGCATTTGATAGTTTAAGAAAAGCAACTTTGGATCAGATTTTATAATCATCTCTTCTTTTGTAGTCGTTTCTTGTTTTGAAGCACAAGAAAACACTAGCATAGATGCTGATAGAATAAAAATTAATATAGTAAATAATGGGTTTTTTAATTGATACACAAGGACATATTTAAGTGGTTAAAGTTAAACATTTAAAGGATTTAAAGAAGATTAGCGTTGTGAAAAATTAATTTTATGAAAATGAAATTAGAAATAATAATCCTACAAGATAAAAAGAACCTTGTAGGACTTATATAATTTAGAAATCTACTTTACAAAAATTCGAACACCTTCACTATGGCTACTAAATTCTGGAGCATACATACTTTGGATGGTGCTAATGCCATTACTCATGTCGCCAGCATTATTCACACGTAAATCGTATTCAAATACGAAAACACCTTTTGGTAAATAGTCCATAAAGAAATTGGTCGCCGCATCTTTGGTGCTTTCATAATAGCCTAAACCATCTTGCCATTTATATTGCGATAATACATTAACAGGTTCTAATCCTGAAGCTCGCATATCTTTTAAATGAACAAACTCCATATTGCGATCCGATCTTAACTCTATTCGAACCCTAATTAAATCACCAACCTTTAATTGTGTTTCTGATGTAATTTCTGAAATCTCTTCACCTTTCTCTGTATTCGTTTTTAAGAATAGTTTCTTGCTTAATTTTAAAGGCGTTTCTGCTGAAGTAATTTTATCCAAATCTTCAAAATATTGCCAGTATAGGGCTCCCCATGCAATACCTTTTCCTTTTTTAGTGATCGTCACATCGGCTTGTTCTGGTTTAATTTCAGGACCTGTCCAAGATGTTTTGTAATATCCTGTTCCGGCTTCAACTTTTACGTTTTCTAATGTTGAAGGTGAAATCTTCTCCGTACCAACCGTTACATCAACTTGATCAGTTACACTTAACCAATCACTGCCTTGTAACAATAAGGCATAAACTGCTTCAGTCGTTGCTTTAGTTGTTTTCCAATTATTGGTCTGTTTATTTTTTAATAACCAGATTTTTAGATTATCTATACTTTCAAGATTCTTTGTTTCACTCTGTATACTATTTCCAACTTCCGAAAAGGCTTCAATCATTAAAGCTTGAGTTTCTATTGGCGCTTGGTACCAATACCATGAGCTCGTATTATCTTTCCAGTACATTCCTAATTCTTCTGAGGTAATACTATTTTCATTTAAAGACTTTAGAATTTGTCCTGCGGTTTTAGAATCGCCTATTCTGTTCATGGTTAAGGTCATTAATCCCTTAGCATACAACGATTGACTTAACCAATACTTTT
Source organism: Winogradskyella epiphytica (assembly GCF_003217215.1). Classification (GTDB taxonomy): domain Bacteria; phylum Bacteroidota; class Bacteroidia; order Flavobacteriales; family Flavobacteriaceae; genus Winogradskyella; species Winogradskyella epiphytica. The sequence continues at coordinate 107,401 of NZ_QJTD01000005.1, read as the reverse complement.
TAATTTGATCTTGGTAATAAGCCATAATTTTTTGGACTTCTGCGCTAGTCTTATGTTCAGGATAAAAGCTTCGAGTATATAAATAATGTAATTGCATATGCGATAAATGATCTTTGCTGAGATCAACATCTTTATTGTACTTTCTAATGTCCTTGTATTCCTTTATAAATTGGGCATCTAAATATTGTAATGCGTTTTTGATAAGAGATTCTTCGCTACCATTCTGAATGACATTTAGTTTCTTGAGGTGTCCAAATCCAGCAACAATTTGTTGAGTGATAAATCGATTGTCTGGTCCACCATTAAACCAAGGCCAAGCTCCAGAGCTGTATTGATTGTTCTTGAGTTTTCGAAGTGCCAATTGCAGTTCATTATTCATTTTATTAAGATCGAATAATAAGGCAATTCGTTTTTTCTGCTCTGTTTCAGATTGCGCATCTCGCAACCAAGGTGTTTCTTGAATCAATAGAGATTTCAATTCTTGATTCTTTTCTAAATTACTTAATAAAGCATCTGTTGATTTCCATTGGTTAAAAACGGCTTCAATCTTTGGGTTCGATTTTACAATATGTTGGGCTAATGCATTGGCAAAATATCTCGAAAAAGTCTGTTCGTTACAATCATAAGGATATTCCATTAAATATGGCAGAGCTTGTACGGCATACCACGCAGGATTCGACGTCATTTCTAAAGTCAACTTATGATGGCTAAGTGTAGTCGAGGTTTGGTTCTTCAACTTATCTAAAGTGAAAGTTTTAGTTTGATTAGATCGAATCCACATTGGAAGTGTTTCCGTTACCATCATTCGATTACTCAGCACAGGTAAAGCGTTTTGTTCGCCATCACTAAAATCACCAGCTTTAGCTACAACTTTGTACTGAACGGCTTGAATACCTTCAGGAATATCTAAACTCCAAGAGACTTGGGTATTGCCTTTTGCATCAACGACAAAACTAGAGGCGTTGTTGGAATTTGAAAGCTCCGAATTAATATCCTTTCCGGTTACAGCATCCGTTAAAATTAAATGGGCAACGCCAGTTAATTGTTTGTCACTAAGATTTGCAATTTTAGAACTTATAGTAATTTTATCACCTTCTCTTAAAAAGCGAGGTGCATTTGGCATTACCATCAACTCTTTTTGAGTCACGGTTTCAATTTGTGTTATGGCACTTTCCAAAGATTTGGTGTGTGCCAAAAGTTGTAATTTCCATTTGGTTAAAGCTTCTGGTGCTTTGAAGTTGAAACTTACATTGCCTTCTTTGTCGGTTTGTAATTGTGGAAAGAAGAATGCGGTTTCGTTTAGGTTTTTCCTTATTTGGATGTTATCTAATTCTGTTTTTATATTAGGTAATTCGTTGATGCTGTTTGAAGCTTCTTTATTTTCAAAACCATTGCCAACAACTACAGACTCTTCCAATTCAGCAGAATCTTCAACCACTAAGATATCAGCTTCGGGTGCAGCCATTGATTTCATAGAGGCATAACCTCTTATTAAATATCGATTATTACCGAAATAAAACCCAAACCAATTCAAGGCATCACGACCTTGGTCAGGCACAGATCCAACCGTATAAAACTGGTTAAATAATCTAAATTCAGTGGTGCCAAAACTCTGTCTTGAGTTTTTATGAATTTGACTAAAATACTCTGGTGTTTGAATTGGATTAAAACTCCAATTATGTGGAACGAACTCATCTAAAGAAGCATCGTACATACTCGCTAATAACTCAGCTGTAACTTTATCACCATTTGGACCTTTTATTTTGAAACTCCAAGTTTCATCTTGTCCTGGCAGTAGTTTATCACGAAATGTTTTTGTTTCGATGTCCAAATCTGTTTTAGGATATGGCACATTAACTCTAAAACTACGAGACACAAACTCATTAAAAGCGGCAAATGTTGTATGAACGACAAAACCTCCTAAATCACTTTTTAAAACCGGAATCGTGATTGTTTTTTTAGAATTGTTAAGCTGTACTAATTGTGTCATAATAATTTTACTGTCTTTTTCAATTTCAACAGTAACTGTAATGTTTTCAGCAGCAGAACCTAAAGTGAGTTTAGCCATGGAATCGACTTCGTAACTCGATTTGTCAAGCTGAGCTTCAAACAATTTTTGGTCGGCAACTTCTTTATCATTATCAGAAGATAAGGCGGTAAAAATTTCATCTTTTACGGTTTGACCGAATCTATCTTTGCTCTCAGCGATAATGATATATTGACCTGAATCCCATTTTTGAAGACGTTTTAAAGTAAGGGTTTTAGATTCTTCAGTATTAAAATCGGTATTAAATACCATATCGCCTTTCTCCCAATTCGTCATTTGGTTTTCATTTTGATAAGGCTCATGAGGAAAGAGTTTTTTAAATTCCTCTTTTGAAAGCATTTGGTAGTCTGGTGCTTGCCATGGTCTTGTTCTTAAAACATGATCTGGTGACTTGAGTTTGTAGATTTTTAAGGTTCCTGTTGACGGTACAGTTTCACCATTTAAATTTTTTGAAATGATATTAAAATCTAATTCCTTTTGGTTTTTATCGATTTGTTGAGGTGCATCAATATGCAGTGTCATTGAATGGTAGCCAACATTTACGATCGTGGAGGTAGATCTTGTTTCTCCATTAATATCAGTAATGTCTGCCGTGATTTCATAGTTGAAAATCGGAAGGTTGTCTTTAGATACGGTTTCATCTGGAATCGCTTTAAAAGTGACCTCAAATTCGCCCTGAGCATTCGTTTTTGTTTCTCCAAATGTGATTTCTTGAGCCTCATGAACATAATATGGACGTCTCCAATAAAACCATCCAGGAAATCTAATATTTCGTTTCACTCGATAAACCACGTTGGCATCTGTAATAGGACTACCAGCAAAGGCCATCGCTGTTCCTTTTACAGTAACACTATCATTAACCTTAAAGGCTTCAGAAATAGGTTGAAATTCTGGTTTGAATTTTGGACGCTTATATTCCTCAACCGAAAAATAAGCATGGGCATAAGTGCCAGAAAACATGTCAATATGATAAGATCCCGTTAATCCGTCATTAGGTAAAATAAACTCACCTTGAACGGATCCAAATTCATTTGTTTCTAATAAGAGTTCGCTAACAACTTCACCATTAACATTTTTCAATCTTATTTTTGCAGCTCGTTTAGAGAATACTTCGGTCTTTCCATCTCTAGATTGTGTGGCGATACCTTTGAAATAAACAGTTTGGCCAGGTCTATAAATGCTTCGATCTGTAAATAAGAAGTTTTTGTGTTTAGTGTCATTATTTTCACTCTTCTCATATTTTGGATTCAAATAATAATCACCAAAATAAGCGGTGTCTTCCTTTGAATTAATTTTTATTTCAACCTGTCTATAATAATTCTTGTCTTTTTTTAATTCAAACTTTCCAAAACGATCACTTATAAATGTTTTCGTCTGTTTCTTATTTGTTCTATTTAAAGAATAAGTTAACTCTGCCTCAGCACCAACAATAGGTGAGCCATTATGTCTATTAATAAGCTGGTAGTAATAGGTAGCATCTTCAACACTTTCTACAATCGCCATATCGGTTACTTGTAGATGTGTGGCCACAAAAACATTAGAATTAGTTTCTGCTTTAATTAAATAGAGTCCATTGGCAAGATTTGGAATCACAATTTCTGTACTATGTGTTTGGAAGTCGCCTTTTGTCTTTAATGACCTCGAAAACGTCTCTATAGGATTTAAATTTTTAAAAAATGCTGCTTTGTCATCTACACGATAAGTCTCATTATATTTTTTTAATTGCTGAGCAGTCACTTTATAAATTTTGAAATCTAGTTGCTCTAAGTTTTTATAGTTTACCAAAACTTTGGAAGGTGAGTTAATGCCAATAAACTCTTCCGCTTGAATTCGTAAAAAAGGTAAGTTGATTTGTTGTATTAAAGCTTCACATTTTTTTGCGCCAATACTATTTGGAAATTTAGCAATTGTAGAACTGCAAATTTTCGCGGCTTCCTTTAGTTTCCAACGGCTTTCAGTATTAGATTCGCGATCGGTATTACTAGTGTATAAATCACCTTGTTTTTTTAAAAGTGAAGCGATTTCATAATTATACAATGCAGATAATTCTGAAGTACTTAATTCATCGGATTTCGATTTTAAAGTCTTGAGAAGTAACTCGTCTTTATTTGAAAAGGTAGCATGTTGAGCAACGAAATTTAAACGCTTTATATCAACTTCTACAAAGGCTAAAGTTGCTTTTTCGCTTTTGTGAAATTTTAGTAAATTTTTGTAAATCTTTAGAGCATTTAGCTGAAGGGAAAACGTGTCTTCTGAATCTAAATTTGTAGCTATGAAAACTTCTGCATCACCTATCAGTTCTTCATTATCAATCGTAAACTTATATGATGGTTGCGTAATACTGTTTTCATCTGTTTTATAAAAACTAAGCGCATTATGACTTAATAAATCAAATAGTGTAGGACGATAGTCTTTGGAGTTTTGTGCTTCATGTAAAAGCAAACTGTACTTTTCTAAAGGTTCTTGTTGAAGTAAAACGTCATCAGTAAGGGAACATTGATAATACTTATGAATTTCATTAAAAATGGTTTCTAAATCCCATGCTCTAAAATCATCACTAACTTTTTCTGAAGTTTTTGTTCTGTTGTAGAACTGATAACGGCTTTGTTGAAAATACTGCCAATACATTGTGGCTAACATATTTTCTAAAAGATGTTTTGTTACCAGATCTTTAGTCGTGTCTATTTCCGATTTAAAACGATTAACTATTTTGAGTTGCGCATCTTCCTCCAGCGTCTGCATATACTTACTTATATGCAATAAGGCTTTTATACGATGGGTTTGGTTTCCCGCTTTGGTCGCTGTGGCGTAAATAGTTTCTACAAGATCAGAAGCACTTTTCGTTAAGCCTTGATCTTCAAGTTTGGTGACTTTTTTCCATTGATTTTCAAAATCGTTTTGAGCTTGTGAAAAGGAAGCGAAGCAAATAAGCATAAAGAGAGGTATATAATTTTTCATAGGTATGTCTTTATTTTTTTGAAGGTGGCATATAATTAATATTTAAAATTATATGATTTTTTCTACAAGATACCTTCAAAAGCTATTCCAAAAACAGTCTCAATGAGTGAAAGATCAGTTTCGATGAGTGAAGTTAATCAATTTGTGAGTGACCTAAAGTGTTATTAAATTGTATTTTCGTGAAAAGTCGCACTTTATTATGCTTAGATTATTATTTGTTTTGTTAATGTCAACTATCTGTTTCGCACAAGGACCCAAAGCCAATGCTGAACTGTTTATAGCAGAAAAACAATTTGATAAAGCACAACAAGAAATGATTGGGTTTTTGAAATCCAACCCAAACGATATGAAAGCAATCGAATTATTAGGTGATGCTTATGGTCATCAAAAAAAGTGGGATGCAGCTATACAACAATATCAATTGTTGGTTAAAAAAATGCCGGCTAATGCCAATTATCACTATAAATATGGTGGCGCTTTAGGTATGAAAGCTTTGAGTATTAGTAAAATTAAAGCGTTTGGGATTATTGGTGATGTTAAGGCTGCATTTTTGAAGGCGGCGGAATTAGACCCGAAACATATCGATACACGCTGGGCATTAGTGGAATTATATATTTCCCTACCTGGAATTATAGGAGGAAGCACGTCAAAAGCATTGGATTATGCGGAAGAATTAGAACAACTCTCAAAAGTTGATGGCTACTTGGCAAAAGGTTATGTCTATGAATACGATAATGAGCCAAAATTGGCCGAAAAATATTATAAACTCGCAGTAAAAGTAGGAGGTTCGATAACTTGCTTTGATAAATTAACAAATTTCTACGAAGGGCAGAACCAACCTGATAAAGCTATAAGTAATCTCGAAGAAGGATATCATAAACTTCAGCGAAACGCTATGCATTATCAAATAGGAAAAGTTAGTGCCGATTATAATGTGCAGCTAGAGAAAGGCGAGAAATGTTTGAAAGCTTATTTGTTTAATCATTCAGCAAAAGATGGCGTTCCTAAAGAATGGGCTTATTATCGATTAGCTCAGATTTATAAGCATAAGAATAATACCGAAAAAGCCTTGAAATGGATAGACAAAGCGATTGCTGGTCTACCTAAGGTCGAAGTGTTTCAAACATTTAAAAACTCGATTTAATTCACAGGTTGGGTTATATCGCTACTAAAAGAAGACTCGAAGAATTCAACTTTAGTTATGGCTTTTGATAGAGAGTTAAAAGGTTTCTATACGGTTTAGACAAGCATTTAGAAACCCTCCTTGTTCTTCTCAGTTCAAAAAACTTATAGTATTTTTACGCACTTATTTAAGGATACTATGAACGTACATTTTATTGCTATTGGTGGTGCAGCGATGCACAATTTGGCTATAGCACTTCACAATAAAGGATATAAGGTTACAGGAAGTGACGACACTATTTTTGATCCATCCAAATCTCGATTAGAAGCTAAAGGTTTACTGCCAGAAAGCTTTGGCTGGTATCCAGAGAAAATCACCTCAAATTTGGATGCTATTGTTTTAGGAATGCATGCTAAAGCAGATAATCCCGAATTATTAAAAGCTCAAGAACTTGGCTTAAAAATTTATAGTTATCCTGAGTTTCTGTACGAGCAGTCTAAGCATAAAACTCGTGTGGTAATTGGAGGTAGTCATGGAAAAACGACTATTACATCCATGATTTTACACGTAATGCATTATCACGATCGTGATGTAGATTATATGGTGGGCGCACAGCTTGAAGGTTTTGATGTGATGGTAAAACTCACAGAAGAGAACGATTTTATTGTGCTTGAAGGAGATGAGTATTTGAGCTCTCCAATAGACCGACGACCAAAATTTCATTTATACAAACCTAATATTGCCTTATTAAGTGGGATTGCTTGGGATCATATCAATGTGTTTCCAACCTATGAAAATTATGTAGAGCAGTTTAGCATTTTTGTAGATTCCATTGTAACTGGAGGAAGTATAAATTATAATGAAGAAGATGAGGAAGTAAAGCGTATTGTTGAGGCATCCGAAAATCAAATTAGAAAGTTGCCTTATCAAACGCCAGAATATACGGTTGAAAATGGAGAGACTTTATTAGAAACTCCAGAAGGACCAATGCCAATTGAAGTTTTTGGCGCACATAACCTAAATAACTTGGCTGGAGCAAAGTGGATATGTCAGCATATGGGAATCGATGAAGATGATTTCTATGAAGCGATTTCTACATTTAAAGGCGCGAGTAAACGATTAGAAAAGATTGCAGAATCGAAGTCGTCTGTAGCTTATAAAGATTTTGCACATTCCCCAAGTAAGGTTGAAGCTACTACAAAAGCAGTAAAAGAACAGTATAGTGACCGAACTTTAGTGGCTTGTTTAGAGTTGCACACATATAGCAGTCTTAATGCTGAATTCCTTAAAGAGTATAAAGGTGCCTTAGATGCTGCAGATGTTGCTGTTGTGTTTTACTCACCTCATGCTGTAGAAATCAAAAAACTTGAGGAAGTGAGTAAGGAGCAAATCGCTAAGGCTTTTGAACGTGACGACCTAATTATCTATACAAATCCTGATGATTTTAAAAACTTCTTGTTCTCTCAAAAATTTGAAAACAAGTCATTATTACTCATGAGTTCTGGTAATTATGGTGGTTTAGATTTTGATGAGGTAAAAGGGTTGATTAGATAAAATCCTTTAACACCAAGTTTTGCTAGTCAACACCGTTTGTGTTGGTTTTATTATAAATGTCAAATCGGGTGATTTTCGTTAGAAAATCACCCGATTTGTTATGTTAATCTGTTGAGGTTTTTCCCATCAACAAAGGATAAACCTTTAACTATATACTTTCAACAAAGTCTGAAAAAACTTTTTTATGAAGTTCCAGATCTAAATCAGGAGATAAGGAAACTCTAGCGATATAATCTTTATCGCCTTCCTTAGTTGTACCCTGTGTAGAAGTCGCCGGAATAGTCCAATAACAACCTTTTAGCTGTCCGTAGCTTACACAATATTTACTTTCATTCGGAATTTCAGTAATCATTAAATGGATTAATTTATGATTCAATTCTCTCTTATAAGCTTCTTTTTCTTCAGCAGTATCGCCTTTAGTAGGAAGATCTAGCGAAAATACAGAAGGCGTAAAACCTTGTTCTGCTAATTCTTCAGAAACAAAATTGATTTTCGCATCTGGCAGTACATCGTGAATAAAGTTAACAAACTCCCTTGTGTTTTTATATGCATCAGCTATTCTTTGATTCATAGATGGAAGTTGCTTTGCTAAAATTTCATATTGAAGTGCCGTTGCTTCATTATCACAAAGATTTAAATGCAATTCTATTTTATCCATCAAGGCCTGAGTCTTTTGATTTCCTGCACAATAACCGGCTGTACATTTTCCACCACTTGGAAATTTAGATCCACTCGCATAAGAAATCGTTCTCATGGTTGAAAGGATATCTCCTTCACCTAAAAAGAGAACATTTGGACAAAAGGTTTGATCTAATATAAATACCGGATCTATTGCTTTTTCTCCTGAATCAGTTTCACGTACTTCACATAATACATTTTTTAAGTCTTCAAGATTCGGAACTTCGACTCTCGGGTTAGTTGGGATTTCCGCAATGATATATGGAATGGCATCTTCTTTTGCAATTTTGGCCAAAATGGTGTCAATGCTTTGAACCATATCATTATCACCATCTACAGGTAAGTCAACAATTTCAACATTATCAATACACGCAGCAACGCGTCGCGCTTGATCATTTGTTCCTCCGTAACAATTAGGTGGAACAATAAATTTAATATCTTTTCCTTTATGATTTTCTAAAGCATCATGAATTAATCCCATCATAATGGCATATTGCATAGATAATCCGCTTGATGCCACTAAAGGTTTTAAATTCGTATTCGTAATTTTCTTAAGTGAATCAGTTACGAGATTCTTGTCTGATGATATATTGTGCTTAGGAATATTGAAAGAAGTACCTTCAGTAAGAGATTTTAGTGCAACAAGACAATTAGCAGGTGTCATGGCAATCGTTTCTCTTCGTCTTACATGCTGAATGTCCGAAATATAATGTTCATTTTTTTCGCCATTAACAATTAAAACACTGCCAAGTTCTGCATGAAGATTAATATAGAAATCTATTTTTCTAGATCGTTTGATGGTTTCGATTTTGTCATGTTCAGAAATAAACACGGTACTACCTTCAAAGGACGATGCTTCTTTGGCGTTTTCAACCTGTTTTAATTCGAAATTATAACCGTATACAAGTTTGATAATCTCGGCATCAAAACCCTTCGGAAGTTTTCCTGTATACAGGATTTGAGTGTTTTTCTTTTCTAACAGGTTTGTTCTTAGAATAGCTAAAAGGGGAGCAGTCTGTGATGAAAAGCTTATCACCTGATTAGCCTCTAAGTCATGTAGTTTAGCAATGGTCCACTCTAATATACAAGATAATGGATGACCTAATCGAATATAATCGTAAGCCGTTGGTAACTCACTAAGTAGTGATGCATCCGAATTGCTGGCTCTATATAAGAGGTCGAATTGAAATAAAAATTGTGATTTGGCCAAATCTTCATTGTAAATATCTAAGCGATGCGTTGTTAGATTTAACCAATCAGCAGGCATGTTTTCTAATACCTCTTTTATATAGTTCAGTGTTTTATTGTTTTGCATAATTTATTCTATTAGATAGGAAGACAAATATATTAAATCATTAAGTTTTAAAAGAGTTTCACTAGGCATAGTTAAATTATTGCAGATAGTAAACCGCATCAAAGAAGATCTTTGTGAAAAGGCTTAGAATTGTTTTGAAAAGTTGTAGAAGTCGAGCAGGAATTGAAATCTTAGAAAGAATATCAAATATTAACCGTTCTTTAAAATCTCGGCAACAGCTTGTTGGTAAGCTTTTGGGTTATTAGCCTTTTTAATTTTCTTGAAAGTTTTTTGAGGATTAGAAAAAGATTGCGAAAAGTATTCCCAAAAGCCTTGCATTTTCATTTTTATAGGCGTTGGCCCAGATAAGGCATCATCGTACTGTTTGTAAATAGTATCGTGAAACTCTGAAAACATCTCCCATCTGTTTTTCGGATACTCTGAGGTGTTGTTTTTAATCATGCTTGGTAAAAATGGATCGGCAATAAGACCTCTGCCAATCATAAAGTGGTCAATGTTTGGAAATCGCTCTTGCATCTCTTTAAATTTTGCTACACTAGTAATATCTCCGTTGTAGTATAATTTATGTTTAGTGCTATCTATACAACGTTCAAAGGCATCAAGGTTCACGCCTCCTTTATAGAGTTGCTTGCCAATTCGGGCATGAATTGCAATGTTTTTAAGCGGATAACGATCTAAAATAGGAAAGGTATCGAGAATTTCTTCAGGGTGATCATAACCCATTCGCATTTTCATGGACACAGTAATGTCAGTTTCATTATGAACACGCTCTAATATATGATTTATTTTTTCTGGTTCGCAAATAAGTCCAGAGCCCATTCCGCGTTTGGTAACCATTGGATAAGGACAACCGAGATTCCAATTCAATTCTTTATAACCTAATTGCTGAATATAATCTACAACAAATAAAAACTCTTCGGCATCATTGGTCATGATTTGTGGAATCAGTTCGAGACCTGTATTATTTTCTGGTAATAAGTCTGTTTTATAGGAGTTTTTAATGATTAACTTATTATTAAACCTAATGTATGGCGCATAAAATGTATCAATTCCACCGAAGTATTTATTAAAGGCATTTCTAAAACGGAAATCAGTAAAACCTTGTAAAGGTGACGATAGTAGTGTAATTGACATTTAATATTTTGTGTTTGAGAGGAGGGTTTATTCTTTTAATAGAAAAACCACCTTTATTTTAGAGAACAAAGGTGGTTTATTTTTTTTTAATGTATCAAATAAAATATCCGATCATTTGAAGTTGATGAATTTAGTTGACGCGTTTCAGAATTATTGAATTTTCATTAAACTCTGAGGGTCTTTCAGCATCAAATGACATATTAAACTTCATAATATTTTTTCCTGTAAATTCGGCAATTCCAAGAATATGTTTTGTTTCGCCAGATTCAGTTTTTGTAAGCGTAAAATCGATTTCAATTGGAGTTGTGTCGTGGTTAATGGTATAAGTCATCTTTCCTTTTTTACCATTCATTGTGAATTCTTTTCCTCCTAAAACTTTTCCGTTGATTTCAAATGCAGCGTATCCGTCAGCATCAAATATGACATAGCCAACTTCATTTTGGTCGTCACCTATCCATTTCCCAACAATGTTTTCTTTCTGATTAAAATAGCTTAGTAAAAAAAATGGAATAAGAAATAATGTGAGTAAATGTTTCATAATGGTTGAATTTAAAATATGGTTTTTAAAAAATCTCTAATACTTTTTTGGTTGGCTCTAATCAATTCCATTCGTGCGGCTTCAATGTCTTGAGGCTGTTTGTCTTGTGAGAGTTTGAATTTGCCTTCCCAATGGTTGATTGTTATTTCGAACATCTCAATATAAGAAAGATTTTTGTCTAATCGTGGATGCTCTGCTTTCAAAATGAATTTATGATTTGGAGCTTCAAGATATTCTGTCATGTTTATTAGGGACTGCTTCAAGTCATTTTCATTATTATTAGCCTTCACAGTTCCTTTGAGGTGAACTTTGATATAGTTCCAAGTAGGAAGCTGCTCCGTTGTATAAATACTTGGAGAGATATAACAATCTGGGCCTGAAAAAATAAGAGTGACCTCCTTATTATCTTTAAGTAATTCTGCTTGCGGATTAGTAATGTCAATATGGCCAATTAGTTTATTGTCTTCATAAATTAAAGGTAAATGGGTAATAAATGGTTGATTATCTTTTACTGAAATAACCGTAGCGAGAGGGTAAGTTTTTATGACGTCGATCATATGGTTAATATTATTATCTTGATGATGTTGAGGGGGATAGGTCATAGGTGTGAGATTGAAATCCTTTCAGATATTCATAAATTTTGATTAGATTTCATTTAAAATCAGCATGTTGCTATTCGAAATTTACAATTTTTTATTTTCATTTCATGTCAGAAAAAGCAAGTTCATTTTCCATTAAGAACTGGTCACAGGATGATCAGCCTCGAGAAAAGCTTAGAGACAAAGGGAAGTCAGCCCTTAGTGACGCTGAGCTTATAGCCATTTTAATAGGTTCTGGCAATAGGGAGGAAAGTGCCGTGGCACTTTGTAAACGTATTTATGCAAGCGTAGATAATAATTTGAACGCCTTAGGGAAATTAACATTAAGCCAATTAATGGAATTTAAAGGCATTGGTGAAGCGAAAGCTATCACTATTACTGCCGCTTTGGAACTGGGAAGACGACGACGATTAGAAGACGTACGACAGTTAGATAAAATCACATCAAGTAGTGCTGTTTTTGATCTTATGCAGCCTGTTCTTGGAGAATTACCTCATGAAGAATTTTGGATTTTATATCTTAATAATTCAAATAAAGTCATTCAGAAAAATCAACTGAGTAAAGGAGGAATTACTGGTACTTTGGTCGATGTTCGTTTAGTGCTCAAAACGGCTTTAGAAGTTGGAGCTGTTGCCTTAATATTATGTCATAATCACCCCTCAGGAACTTTAAAACCCAGTCAGGCAGATAAAGACATTACTCAAAAATTGAAGCGAGCGGCTCAGAGTTTGGATATTTCCGTTTTAGATCATCTTATCATTACTGAATCTGCGTATTATAGTTTTGCAGATGAAAACCTGATGTAAATATCCAAGTTTTAAGTTCTAGAAGAACTACTCGATTTACGGTATTTGGAGTTGGAATTTGTTATTTTTAACCTTTGGAATTTTCAATATCCTATGCTATTAGTTTACACACATAAAATCACACCTCGAGTTACCTATACCTTTAAGCATATTTGCAAACGTATTTTGGGTATCGAAGTTAGATTTACCTCTAAGGTTGAAGATTTTATCGCCCATGAAAGCCTGAAAATGTCTTATGCCAAGTCTCCTTTAAGTAGTGAGTTGTTTGTAAGAAGCCATGATTTGCTTTTTGAAACTGGCCTCTCTGATATTGAAGTTAATGTGCAACAATGGGATCATACTAAGGGGTTCTTTTCTACGAACGACCGCAGTGATTTACCTTTCGATATATTTGCAGCTTCTTTTTATTTGCTAAGTAGATATGAAGAATATTTGCCTCATGTAAACGATGCCTATGGTCGATTCTCAGCAGCAGAAAGCTTGGCTTATGAACATAAATTTCTAAATCAACCTGTTGTTGATATTTGGGCGTATAAGCTTAAAGCCGTATTGCAAAATCGTTTTCCAAATTATGAATTTGTAGATCGTAAATACAAAGTGCTTCCTGTGATTGATGTGCCGATGGCCTATTACTTTAAATATAAAGGCTTATTACGTACAATTGGAGGGACATTGAACGACTTAAGACGCTTAAAGTTAAAACAACTGTATTTTAGATACTTAGTATTGATGGGTTTTAAACGAGACCCTTATGATACGTTTAGGTGGATAATTAGAAAACAAAAGAAATATGACTTCAAATTCATGGTTTTGTTTCTGGTAGGGGATTACTCTACCTACGATAAGAACATAAATATTAATAAAAAGGAATTTGTATCTCTGATTAAATCGGTTGCGGATTATTGTAAGGTTGGTTTGAAAGCGTCTTATTTTTCAATGGAGGATATTTCTGTCTTGAAAAAAGAAAAATTAAAAATGGAATCCTTAACGCATAGCAATTTGAAGGCTGTCCGAAATTCCTTTTCAAAATTAAACTTACCGCAATCCTATCGAAATTTTGTGGAATTAGAAATAGATGAAGATTTTTCAATGGGTTATATTGATACTTTGGGGTTTAGAGCTGGTACCTGTACACCTTTTCAATTTTACGATTTGGATTTTGAAGTGCAAACACCGTTAAAGATTAATCCGTATCAATGTTTAGACTTTGCCCTATTAAAATACAACTCACAGTTAGATAAAACTGAACATTTGCAAAAATTGATAGATGAAGTTAAAGCCGTTAATGGTACCTTTATTCCCATATTTCATAACTATACATTTAGTGATTCATACCGATGGAAAGGCTTCAGGTCACTATTTAATTTAATATTAGAATCTACAAAATGAACCGTCAAATAAAACATGTTTTTTTCGATTTAGATCATACACTATGGGACTTTGATAAAAATTCAGAATTGACTTTCGAAAAGATTTTTAAAGACAATCAAATTGAAGTGAATATAGATGACTTTATTCCTGTTTATGAACCGATTAACTTTAAATATTGGAAACTTTATAGAGAAGAGAAAGTAACTAAATCGGCATTGCGTTATGGACGTTTAAAAGAAGCTTTTGATGGGATAGGAGTTAAGGTGGAAGATGATATGATACATCATTTATCTGAGGCTTATATAGAAAATTTAACCACCTTTAATCATTTGTTTGAGCATACATTTGAAATATTAGATTATCTCAAGGAAAAATACCTGTTACATATTATCACTAATGGATTTGAAGAAGCCCAAGAGAAAAAACTGATAACATCGAATATTAAACACTATTTCACAACAGTGACTAATTCTGAAATGGTTGGCGTTAAAAAACCAAATCCGAAAATTTTTAATTTTGCTTTACATAAGGCTAAGGCACAACCACAAGAAAGTGTGATGATTGGTGATAATATAGAAGCAGATGTGGAGGGAGCGGCCCAAATTGGAATGCATGCGATTCACTTCGATTACAAGAATGAATTTACCTCGAGTAATTACAACCGAATTACACACTTAAAAGCATTAATAAATCATTTATAAGTTTTAAAATATATGTCTAAGAAAATCATATTTACAATAGTCATCCTATCCGTAAGTTTAAGCGCAATTGCTCAAAAAAGTATAAATAATTACAAGTATGTTATCGTACCGGAATCTTTTAATTTTACGAATGGTGAAGATCAGTACCAATTAAGTTCATTGACCAAATTTTTATTTAATAAAGCTAATTTCCAAGCCTATTTTGCTGATGAAATGCCTGAAGACTTGAAGAAGGATCGTTGCTTAGCTTTAACTTCAGATGTTAATAAAGTCAAAGGTGGTATGTTTAAAACGAAACTTGAAATTACTCTCAAAGATTGTTATGGTGCTGTAGTGCTGACTTCTAAAATTGGAGAATCACGAATAAAGGATTATGGGAAAGCCTATCATGAAGCGTTAAGAGATGCTTTTAAATCTTTAGAGGATTTAAATTATAACTATGTGCCAGCAGAAAAGGAAGAGCCTGTAAAAGAGGATAAGGTAAAGGAAGAAACAGTAGTTTTTGAAACGCCTACAGAATCAAGTCAAACAGATATAATTTTAGATAAAGATCAAGATCTCTATTATGCGCAAGCTATTACTAATGGTTTTCAGATTGTAGATTCAGAACCTAAGGTGATTATGATTTTGCTTAAAACGTCAGCACCTGATACTTTTATTGTGAAAGACAAAAATGCCATTGTTTTTAAGAAAGGGAATCAATGGATATACTCTGAAAATGATGGTAGTTCAACTTCGGAAAAAGTTTTAACTATTAAGTTTTAAAAGTTGAGCAGGAAAGTTTAAAAGCCAGAACTAAATCGATTTAATAACCATATTTATCTTTCCACAGTGCTTTTAAATAATTGCGCTGTGCTTGCTCTCTAGCGTTGTTTCCGGGCTCATATAATTTTGTATTAGCAATTTCCTCTGGGAGAAATTCCTGTGCAGCAAAATTATTGGGGTAGTGGTGTGCATATTTATAAGATTCACCATAACCTAATTCTTGCATCAGTTTAGTCGGGGCATTTCTTATAGCGAGAGGAACAGATAAATCTCCGGTTTCTTTCACCAATTGTTGTGCCTTATTAATAGCTTCGTAGGCCGCATTACTCTTTGGAGATGTTGCTAGGTATGTCGTGCATTGACTTAAGATAATTCGAGATTCTGGGTGGCCAATAATAGAAACAGCTTTAAAGGTGTTAGTAGCAATAACTAAAGCAGTTGGGTTGGCATTGCCAATATCTTCACTAGCTAAAATTAAAAGTCGTCTTGCAATAAATTTCACATCTTCACCACCTTCTATCATTCGTGCTAAATAATACACAGCAGCATTGGGATCGCTACCTCTAATAGATTTTATAAACGCTGAAATAATATCATAATGCTGTTCGCCAGTCTTATCGTATCTAGCGGCTTTATTTTGAACTTGCTTCATCACTAAATCGTTAGTGATAACAATGTTATCTCCGTCAAATGAAGCGACTAACAATTCAAAAATATTAAGGAGTTTACGAGCATCACCTCCAGATAATCTGAGAAGAGCTTCTGTTTCTTTTAATTCAATATTTAATTTCGAAAGAATAGGGTCTTCCGTCAAAGCACGTTGTAAAAGTGCTTCTAAATCCGATTTGCTAAAAGCATTCAAAGTGTAAACTTGGCAACGAGACAGAAGTGCAGAAATTACTTCAAAACTAGGGTTTTCGGTTGTTGCTCCAATTAAAGTTACCCAACCTTTTTCCACGGCTTCCAAAAGAGAATCTTGTTGAGATTTACTAAAACGATGAATCTCATCAATAAATAAAATAGGATTCTTAGCTGTAAATAACCCACCACTTTTCTTCGCTTTATCTATAATTTCTCTAATATCTTTAACCCCAGAATTAATAGCGCTGAGTTTAAAGAATGGGCGCTCAGATTCGTTGGCAATAATATTGGCCAAAGTTGTTTTACCAATTCCTGGAGGTCCCCATAGTATAAGAGAAGGAATCACACCACTTTTCATTTGTTGATACAACATGCCCTCTTTACCTACTAAGTGTTGCTGACTCAGGTAATCATTTAAGGTTTTAGGACGTAATCGTTCGGCTAATGGAATATTCATGTTTCAAAATTACAAAATGCTTTTGTGATGAATTCATTTATTAGTGAATTTCATCTTAAAATAAGGGCGTTCAAAATTCCTATACTGCCATTATTACAGACAATCCTAATTTGGATTCACTTTTGAAATGGTTTCTGTAAATTTGAGTATGTCCAATTCACAACAATTTAAATATTCTAATAGCATTATTGTCTACCCATTACTGATTCTATTCTCCATTTGGTTGGTGTTTTGGTATCAAGTCAGGATAGATAGTGGAATTAAAGCCTATGGAATTCGGCCACAAAAAATTGAGGGATTAATTGGAATTGTAACCAGTCCTTTTCTTCATGGCGATATTAATCATATTTATAATAATTCTATACCCTTATTCGTACTGTGCTTAGCCTTATTTTACTTTTATAATAAGATTGCATGGAAAGTCTTAGGTTTTGGTATTCTACTATCAGGCTTTTTAACTTGGCTTATTGCGAACACAGGGAATCATATTGGTGCGAGTGGTCTAGTTTATGTTTTAGTGAGTTTTATGTTCTTCAAAGGGATTTTTGCAAAACATTATAGGCTAATCGCTTTGTCTTTATTAGTCATTTTTCTTTATGGAAGTATGATTTGGTATGTGTTTCCAATCAAGACAGGAATGTCATGGCAAGGACATTTAAGCGGAATGATCACAGGTTTAATTTTTGCTTTGATATTTAGAAAACAAGTCATGAAGCCTGAACGTTATAAATGGGAAGAGCCAGAGTATAATGAAGAAGAAGATGAGTTTATGCGTCATTTTGACGAAAATGGAAATTTTATTGAATTTGAACCAGAGCCTGAAGTTCAAATTGAAACTGAAGTAGAAAGAGATAGTCTTACAGAAACGGATACGTTTAGGAATTCAGCTACTAACATTAATTATATTTATAAAAAGTCTGAAGAATAATTAATAATAATAAAGTAGGTTATGATTATATTTTGAGTTGAGGCCTATAAATCCTAATATAGTGAGTTAAACAACATTCGTTGTTATACTTAATAGTATATTATAAACTTTTATCAAATAAAGGCTAGTTATAAAAAGAACATAAAGTCTATAAAAAAAACCTCTTAAGTTCTTAAGCTTAAGAGGTTTTTAATAGAACTAACTATGGTTTATTTAGTTAACATCCCAGAATAATTTAGTCGTTTGCTCGTCACCACCAATTGCTGCTGATGCTGCTGACCAATTAGCCTCATTAAGGTTTTGCTCATTTACAGGGTATGTATATCTTGTAGGAACTGGAAGTCCAGATCCTGCAGGTAAGTTAAGCGTTGGTACATCATAAGTTCTCCATGCAGTCCAAGCTTCGTAACCTCTGTTATACATAGCTAACCAAAATTGTTTTCCAATTTTCTCCTTCCAAGTACCTGGGGCAGTTGCGTAATTTACATCAGATTGTGCTAAGTAACTTGCAACATCAGGGACTCCCCAATCATTAAAGGAAGCTGTAATGGCGTCATTATAAAAACCTTCAGCCATTGCTGGTGTTCCAGATAAAGAACGCTCAGCCGCGTCAGCTAAATAAAATGATACCTCAGAAAAATCTATTAAAGATGCAGGATTAGTTGGGTCTAACATTCTTTCACCTACGTGAGTGTAACTACTGAAACTATTATTGTCTCCATAAGGTCCTCCAACATAAACACCACTACCAAGATTTTGATCAAAGTAGTAAGGTCTTCTTGGATCATCTAAATCATTCATTATGTCCACTAAAGTATTAGCAGCAATAAAATCAGAACGACCAGATTGCACTAAATCAACCCAAACTGGATTTGTATTTGGAGTAGTGCTAGAATACATTAAAGATGCGTTATCTGCATTTGATGTGAACACCCCACCATTAACAGCAGTTGTTACAGCTGCTTGAGCTTCTGATGATAATCCAGGAGCGTCAGCAATTCTAATTCCCATTCTTAAGAGTAGCGAGTTCGCAAACTTTTTCCAATTATCTGACTCACCTCCATATATCGGATCTGCGGAACCAAACCCTGAACCATTAAGATCAGGGATGGCTGTAGTTAAACGTGATAATAAATCTGTATAGATTGTCGCTGCATCATCATACTCAGGTAAAACATATTCTGTAGGGTTTAATGCTTGAGTATATGGAATATCTCCAAAAGTTTCAACTAAATGAGACCAAGTGTATACCATAAGAACTTCAATTTGAGCATTTCTAGAGTCCTTTTCAGCTTGAGTTAACTCAACATCGGAGTTCGTGTTTTCTCGTGCTGTTTTTAGGTCTAAAAGAACGTCTCTATATAACTCTGACCAATGGTTTTGAGTAATATTTCTACCATTTAAGTCGAAATTTGCCTCATCGGTATAAGTTGTTTCTGTCCAGTGTTGCCCTAACATTCTAAAAACGTTATTGTTTACATTCGTGCTAGTCATTTGATCGAACAAACTCTTCGTGGCTGAATTGAATAAAAATTCAGCTTGTACTTCAGTTGGATTTTTTGGATCCTTATTTAAATCTTCGTAGGCCTGGTCAGACTGACAGGACACTAAGGCTACGAGAGTAAAAACGGTTAATATTATTTTTTTCATAATTATTTTTTTTTTAAAACTGTAGTTTAATACTTGCTCCTATTTCTCTTATTGAAGGGTATGAACCTGATTGATATCCTTGAACATTACCAGAACTTAAACCTGCTTCAGGATCAGCGTATGGAGTGCTCTTGTCAATAATCCATAAGTTTCTTCCAATTAATGAGATTGAAGCTCCTGTAAATGGAATTTTATCTAAAATTTTAGAATCAAAGTTATACGTTAAACTAGCTTCACGTAATTTTACATAACCTGCATCATAAACGTGAGCTGCATTAGGAGTTCTTACATATCCCCATGGGTTAGCGTAAGTGGTTGCGCTAGCTCTAACGTTGTTAGGAGTTCCATCCGCTTGAACACCATCTAAAATAACACCACCACTGTTTGCTGCATAGTTGCCAGGAGTACCTACAACAGGGTTTCTTACTGGGTTACCTAAGTCATTAGATCCTGCAGTGAAGTCATATAGACCTGTTGCATAACCGTACCATGTATCTAAAGAGAATACATCACCACCTTTTTGAATGTCAATTAAGAATCCAAAGTTAAAGTTTTTATATTTAAAGTTGTTGTATACACCACCTTTCCAATCAGGGTTAATATCACCAATAACATTATTGTTGGTACCAGTTCTTTCGTAATAACCGCTAGAATTAATAGTTCTTTGTCCGTTTGTATAAACGAAATCAGTACCTCTAATAGTTCCATATGGCTGACCAGGTGTTGCATTGATAGAAATTCCTCCTTGTAAAGATGCTAATTGTAAGTTGTCGATACCATTTAATAATTCAACAACTAAACTTTCGTTTTTAGACCAGTTTGTAGTGATATCCCATTGAAAATCATCGGTTTTAATTGGAGTTAGGTTTAATTGTACTTCCACACCCTTATTTTCGATTGTTCCTGCGTTATAAAGTGCAGATGTATAACCTGTTGAATTAGATAATGGAATACTTGTAATTTGGTTAATGTTTTGAGTGTTATAATAAGACACATCAAAACCTACACGTCTATCTGCAAATTGCATCTCTAAACCTATTTCAAAACTTTCCTGTCTTTCTGGTAGTAATTCTGCATTAGCTAAAGCGTTAGGGTTTGTAGCAACTCCAGTGCCATTATATGGTGTTCCAATACCAAATGTCTTGAAAACTCTATATGGATTAGTGTCATTACCAACTTCAGCATAATTAGCTCTTAATTTACCAAATGATAACCAGTTTGCTTCTATGAATTGAGAGAATAATAAACTTCCAGATACAGAGAAATAACCATATCTATTATTGTCTTTTGGAAGGGTCGAAGAACGGTCAGTTCTATAAGAACCCTCTAAGTAGGCAAAATTGTCATAACCTAAGCTTGCTCTTATGTATTGACCATCAACCATAGTAGTTGCGTCGTATTCTGTTGGAGCGTTTATTGGGCTTACACTATTAGATAAGGCGTAAAGACCTGCTAAGTTTAATCCACCATTAGTTCTAGCATAAATGCTGTTGTACTTGTTTTGTCTAATGTTAAAACCAATATTACCCTCTAAGTTTAACTTGTCAGATAAATCTTTATTGAAATTAAACATTAAATCATAATTGTATTCTCCAACATTATTATTGAATCTTGAATAGGCTGATACATCAGCACTACCAACGTTTACTCTTTCCTCTTGTAACTCACTGTAGCTGTCAAAAGAAAATCTTCCCATCACATTTAACCAATCTGTAATTTCATAGTCTAGAGCGAAGTTACCAAAGTATCTAGAACGAGTATCAGTCTCGTAATTTTCATAAAATGTCCAATATGGGTTGTCTGAGTAGATAGGACTTAAGTTGTCTGGTCCATTTGGATTCCATGTAATGTTTTCACCTGTAGCAAAATAGGCTTCTTTTTGTTCTTGGAAATCCACATTTGTTTGAAACCATTGTCTAAACTGTTGCATAACGTTTCCTGAACTATAACCAGTTCCATAACGTCCTTTACCATCAGTTTTAATGAAGTTGAATGTCGTTGACACGGTAACCTTATCACTTAAATCATGAGATCCAGAAAAGTTAACTGTGTTTCTTTTGATCTCACTATTAGGTAAATTACCTTCTTGTAATAAGTTAGTAAAACCTAACCTAAAAGTACTTTCATCGGTTCCACCGTCTAATGATACAGAATTTACTGTTGTAGTCGATGCTTTGTAGATTGTATTCGGGTCATTTTTACCAGCTATCCAAGGAGTTGCTTCTTGATAGGTGTCTAACTGAGGATAAATCGATGTCCATTGATAGACCATTAAGTTTGGATCAAAGGCTGCACCATAAGATGCGTCTTCTGTAAACGGTGTAGTTAAATCTGGAATGCCGTCTCCGTTGATGTCTGCTTCGTTAAAGTACGAATCTTCGTTAGGGCCGTAATAAGGACCATATCCTGCACCATACTTTTTCTGATAAACAGGTAATGTTGATGAGTCTGCAGTCCCTAGAGTTACACTAGAGCTTACAGTGATACCAAGACCTTTTCTAGCTGTACCCTTTTTTGTGGTAATCATTACGACACCATTAGAAGCACGTGAACCATAAAGTGCTGTAGCAGCTGCACCTTTTAATACGTTTATAGAAGCTATGTCATCCGGGTTGATATCTGAAGCAGCATTTCCATAATCATAACCACCTCTACCGGATTTTTGATCTGCTGAATTAGAATTGCTATTGTCAACAGGTACACCATCGATCACGAACAAGGCTTGGTTGTTACCTGCAATAGAGTTGTTACCTCTAATGACTACGTTGGTAGAGCCGCCTAAAGTACCAGATGTTTTAATATCTAAACCAGCGACCTTACCTGATAATGAATTTACAAAATTTGAACTTTTAACATTAGATACAGCGTCTCCTTTAACTTCTTGGGTAGCGTAACCTAAACTTTTCTTTTCCCTTTTTATACCAAGGGCTGTCACCACTACTTCATCTAGGGCAGATGCATCTTCTACTAATTGAATGTTGATTGTGTCGGCGTTACCAACAATCACTTCTTGTGTTTTAAAACCGATATAACTGAAAGAGATGGTCTCGCCTACATTAACATTGAGGCTAAAAATTCCATCAAAATCGGTTTGCGTTCCATTTGTAGTTCCCTTTACTAATACTGTCACGCCTGGAAGTGGAAGACCGGATTGATCTTGGACAGTTCCTGTAATTGTTTTCTCTTGTGCGAATGAGAGTTGCACAACTAACGCTAGTAAAAACGTTAGAATGCCTTTACGCTTTGTTTTCATGTATTTGGTTTTATGATTATGCTACTAAAGTCTTAAAAAATTGTTAAACGACAAAGATAAAATGCAAAAAGCTGAAATAAATGTGTTAGAAATGATTAAAAAATATGAAAATATCAGTTTGTAGCTATTAAACTAAGAAAAGCGTATCCTGTTTTTATAAGCTAAATTAACAGATGATGACGAAGATGAAGTAGCCATAATTATATCAATAGGGATTGAGATATGATATTGAACCTGTTAAATCTAAGGACGTGTGTAAATTTTACAATTTCGGAATCTAATAAGAGCGAAGTTTAAGTCTAGAAAGGATTAGAATTTAGAATGTGCAGGAATTCAATTTTATCAGATAGAAATCATTCTGCGATATAGCATTTCTGTTACTTTGCTAGAGTAATAACCTACTGTTTGAAGGTAAACATAGGGTGGGTGAGTAGGACTCATTGTAGTTTAATAACCCAATGAGTAGCAGGAAATAAGTATGATTGAAGGAGTGTTATTGTCTTTGTCTTACAGCTTCATATAAGAATGCGCCACAAGCGACAGAAACATTTAAAGATTCAATTTCACCAAGAATAGGGAGCTTTGCTTGATCATCAACAACTTTTAATACTGAAGGGTTGATTCCTCTTCCTTCAGATCCCATAATAATCGCGCAAGGTTCTTTAAAAGACACGTCGTATAAATAATTCTCTGCTTTTTCTGTAGCCGCAATGACTCTTATACCGGATGACTGCATGTGAAAAACAGCATCTTTAATATGGTCTACTTTGCAAATCGGCATTTTGAAAATAGCGCCCGCACTTGTTTTTATAGTGTCTCCATTAATCGGAGCACCGCCTTTTTTCTGAATGATAATACCATTCACACCTGTACATTCTGCTGTTCTAACAATTGCCCCAAAGTTTCTAACATCGCTTAATTGATCTAATAAAAGAAACAAAGGAGTCTTACCTGATTCAATAATACTCATGACTAACTCATCAATATCGTGAAAGGCAATTGGAGAGATTTGTGCGACAGCACCTTGATGATTACCTCTAGTTAGTCGATTCAGTTTTTCAACAGGAACATATGACGAATTTATACCTTCAGTATGAATAAGAGATTCTAGTTCTTGAAAGAGTTCACCTTTCAAGCTTTTCTGCATAAAAACCTTATCGATAGTTTCACCTGATTTAATAGCTTCGATAATAGCTCTTATTCCAAAAATTGTTGTCTCTTTTTCCATTTGTAGTTGAAATTTTTAAATTACTACACAACTTATAAATGAGGTTAAATATATTGTGTAAAATTCTTCTCTTAGTTTGTCTGTAAAGGTATAGAATCAGATTTAATTTGTAGGTATACAAATCATTTAAACTTTGTTTTTTAAAATAACTGATATAAAAAATCCCCAACGATAGTCATCGTTAGGGATTTGTGTTTAAGAATGCTTTTAAAAAATTAATTTTGATCTGACGAACTTAAATTCGGGTTAGCGTCAATTTCTTTTTGTGGGATTTTGAAAATCCAATCGCTATTTACAGATGGTTTTGGTTGTACGTAACCGTTTTGGTATAATATGGAAGCAGCTCCTGAGCCACCGTCAGCTCCATGATCAATACCTTCATCCCAACGTATATGGTCTGTATATCCGAATCCTTCCCCCCAAAGCTCTAAACGTCTTTGAAATTTAATATGGTCTAGCATACTCGCTTGAGTATTAAAAGCTGTAACATCGTAAGCAGAGTCTCTAGCTTCTGCTAATGGAGTTAAAGCGGCTTGTGCGCCAGTGATATCATTTAACATAGTTTTTGCTTCTGCTTCTATTAAGTACATCTCAGAGCTACGCATTAAGATGATGTCGTCTGGATCTGTAGTTCCAGGGTTGCTACTTAAAAACTTGACATGCATATAAGGATGTAAATTTTGGTTAGAAGCTAATCCGTACTGTTCTCTTATTTCATTTCTTCTTGCGTTAAATGCTGCTTCATCTGTATAATTTGGATCATTTCCAAAACCTCCTTGACCGTTTGAAGCAGATGAATTGGTGTTAGGTGCATCAGCTAAGAATAAGTCTCTTCTATAATCTGTTACTGGAATTTGATTGTATAACCTCTTGTCCATAATTTTGGGGTTATTCCTGTTTTGACTTCCTCCAAACGTATTACTTAGCAAGTAAAAATGTGATCGGAAATAAGTTGTTTCAGTAGGAATAACATTACTTCCCCAAATAACTTCTGATAAGAGTGTAGTATTAAAACCTGACTTATACTCACTTTCGCCCATCAATGGGTAATTTTGACGAGCTGCTGCGGCTGCTGTAGCTGCTGCGGCCCAATCTCCCTTAGCCAAAGCTATACGTGCTTTAATTCCTTGGGCAACGTCAATGTTTAATTGAGACTTTGCATCTGCACTTCCTGTTGGTCGTGGGGCAGCTCCATCGAAGTAACTAATAGCTGAATTGATATCTTCCATACATTGATCATAGATTTCTTGTACAGTTGATCTTGGTGCACTTGTAAAAGGTGCTTCCGAAGAAAATAGCAATGGTACACCAGGATCTGTAGAAGGGTTGCCTATTAAGTAGCCTTTCGCATAATGAGTTACCAAATCATGGTATGCAAATGCTCTATATGTATAAGCTTGACCTATGATATTTCTCAATTGCGCATCTAAAGGAATGCTGCCATCTGTTGCCTTTTTAATTATAGCATTAACACTAGCAATCAAGTGATAGCGTTGGTACCATAATTGTTCGTTAGTTGTTGAAGTAGGTACCGTGTGAGATGTCCATTTTAATTCAGTTTGCCACCCTAGGTTATTGGCACTGGCTGTGTGAATTACATCTCCAGTGGTGTTATCTCCTAGTGGAACCCAATAATGATTACCAGATCTATAGCTATCACCACCAGGGATTAATGTTTGTGGTTGTGCGTACTGTAGTCTGTGTAAGCCATTAAGGATTAGTGCCATGTTTTCTGCTGTGGCTAAAGCATCACCAGCAGCAATTGCATCTGTTGGTCTGGTTTCCATGAAATCTTCTGAGCAGGACAGGGTAGTGAGCGCTATACCTGCTAACAGTGTTATTTTTATTCTTCTTAACATGATTGTTGTATTTTATGAAGTTATTTTAATTAAAACGAAACATTTAAGCCTAAAGAGAATATTCTTGCAGGGTTATAATCAATTCCTGAAGGTGTACCCGATAAGCTATATTGTGGATCTAAACCTTTTCTCTTACTCTTAATATATAAATTCTCTCCAGAAACATAGAGTCTTAAGTTATCTATATTAAGAGCGTCTGTTAGTTGCTTGTCAAATGTATATCCTAAGTTCACATTTTTTAAAGACCAGAAAGAAGCATCCGTCAAGAATCGTGTAGAAGAACCTACAACAAGACCTGTGCTTCCAGTTTCTAATCTTGGTACATCTGTAATATCACCTGGCTCTCTCCATGCATTTAAAATATCTGGGTGAGAAGAGCGTCCAAATGAACCACTGTGCATCATGCTTGAGTAACCTCCATCTAATATTTTGCCACCTATACCATAAGTAATTAGGAAGTCTAAAGAGAATCCTTTATAACTCATACTGTTGGATATAGAACCTAAGAAATCAGGGATTGAACTATCGCCAGTATAAGCTCTTTCTGTTTCAGTATAATCATTAGTAGTTTCTTGATTTCCGTTGGCATCTAATACAGGAACGCTATCACCATTATCATCAATTTCGAACATGTAGAATAATTGATCACCGTTATCTGGGTCAACTCCAGCTGTGTGGTAGATGTAATAGTCATATCTTGAACGACCCACTTCCCAACGTTTAGAGCCATTAATAAATGGTGAAGGAAGATCCGTAATTTCGTTTTTGAAGGAAGATCCTTGTAAGGTTACATCCCATTTAAAATCTTGCTTGTTAGCAAGGTGAGCAGTTAAACCAACTTCCCATCCTGCGTTATATAAACCACCAATATTAGTAGGGAATTCATCTAGTCCAATACTTAATGGTAGCGGTAAGTTATACAATAGTTTTGAGGAACTTTTCTTATAGTATTCTATAGAGCCATCAAGGAAATTATTAAACATTGTGAATTCTAATGCAACATCCCAGCTTGAAACAGCCTCCCATTGTAAATCGGCATTACCAATTTTTTCCCATACTAGTGCTGGGTTACCTGCGTTTGATGTTAATCCGTACCTTGGTTGAGATAAGAAGAAATCTCCTAAATTGTCATTTCCAACTTCACCATAAGAAGCTCTTAGTTTTAATTTATCAATAAATGACACATTCTCCATGAAGTTTTCTTGATCAACCCTCCAAGATCCACCGATAGAATAAAAATTACCCCATCTAGATTTTTTGTCAAATACTGAAGACGCATCTCGTCTTGCAGATGCACTAATGTAGTATTTGTTATCGAAGTTATAATTCGCTCGTAAGAAGTAACCTTCTAATGTTTTATTCGTAGTAGAACCACCAACTCTTACTGGTTGAGAGAAGTTATCAAATTCATATATTCCTGTTGCAACTTGTGTAATGGCAGAACCACTAATACTTGAGTATGTTCTATCAAAACTTTCATGTCCAGCTGTGATATCTATATTATGAATGTCGTTGATACTAGTAGAATACGTTAATATTTGGTTGAAGTTTTCCACTTGTCTTCTGTACCTGTCTTCACCGTAGCGTCCACCTGGAGCACCATCACCAATGATGTGGTTTTCGTAGCTTTTGTTTAAACCTTCCTGAATGTCGCGAGAGTAATTAACTCTAAAGTTCAAACCTTTAAAAACTTCAGCATCTGCGTAAAATCTTAGGCCATAAGTATTGTTTCTGTTAACCTCGTCGTTTAATAACAACTCTTGTAAAGCATGGCGACCTTGGTTTGTTGGTCTTGTGCCAATATTGTATTCAGAATAACCAGAACCATCATCAAAAATTGGATTTCCAGCTACATCACGAACTAAATTTCCATTTAAATCATTAACATATACTGGATAGATAGACCCCAAACCTTTAGCAAATCCAAAAGGGTTTACAATAGAACTTGTACCTGCGCTCGCAGGACCATTAGATTCAGATAAGGAAATATTAGCACTACCACCAAGGGTTAACCAATCGGATGCATCAAAATCTGCGTTTAAACGTGCTGTTAAACGATCGAAATCAGAAGTTACCACGTAACCTTCTTCATCTAAATAAGAAGCTGAAAAGAATACTTGATGTTTCTCACCGCCACCTGCAACATTCACACTGTAGTTAGTTCTTAAACCTGTTCTTTCCATGGCATCATACCAATCGAGAGATTTGTAAATTACTTCAGCATTAGGATTTATTCTACCATCTACACCTACAATCTGGTCGTTTGGAACGTTAAAAGGATTATATCCTAATTGATTGTAAATGTTTGCTGAAGCAAAAGCAGGATCTCCACCAGCCGCACTCGAATTTCTTAATGCTTCCCACATAGTTTCGTAATATCTATGTGGACCAATAGCTTCGTACTCTGAAATACCTTTGGTAACGAAACCTGTTTGAACTGAAATATTTGTTTTTATGCCACCTTTATTACCACTTTTTGTAGTAATTAAAACGACACCGTTGGCTGCTCTAGATCCATATAGAGATGTGGAAGCAGCATCCTTTAAAATTGTAAAAGATTTAATATCATCTTGATTAAGCGTGTTTAAAGAACCTTCGTACTGAACTCCATCAACAATAAATAAAGGCGTAGCCGACCCATTCAAAGTACCAACACCTCTAATTACTATTCCTGGTGAAGAACCTGGTTGTCCGGAAGCCGAAGTAAACTGTACACCTGTTGCTTTACCTTCAATAGCAGCAACTGGAGATGTTACACTTCTTAATGAAAGATCTTTTTCACCAATAACACTTGCTGAACCAGTAAAAGCCTCCATACTGGTTGTACCAAATGCTACCACAACGACTTCATCTAAGGAAGAAGCGTCTTCCGTTAATGTTATATTATAGGTGTTAGCACTGCCAATTCTAACTTCTTCAGTTCTCAGACCGATATAACTTATAACTAAAACGTTTCCGACATTGGCTGTGAGCGTATATTCACCGTCGAAATTAGTTTGGGTACCTTTATTTGTTCCCTTTATAATAATATTCACTCCAGGGAGAGGAAGTCCAGACTCATCCGAAACAACCCCTGATACCGATTTCTCCTGTGCAAACGAGAGTTGCACGAGAAACACTAATAAAAGTGTTAAAATTCCTTTGAACTTTGTTTTCATGTTTTTAAATATTTGTTGATTATAGTTAAAAATGATAATAAAAAGTTAAAGTAAACATAATTTTTGTTAAAAAAAAAGAGAATTTGATATATGGAGTTAATATTAGTGATTCAATATTGGCTGTTGCTAGAAGAATTTATTGGTGCTTTATTTTTTACTTGTTGATTGTTAGAGTTTTATGTGTTGTTCAAGTAAGTTTTTTGAATTAAAGTCAATAACAGCCTTAGAGTGTTAAAATTTTGAGGAATTGAAATTAAATAAGAAAAACTAAAATATTGATATTTAGTTATTTAAAAAGTAGCTGTTAAGCTCACATGAACTTTAGAGTCCGATAGTTTAAACTGACGGTTTTCAGTTTTTCCACTTGAATAGTTGAGACGAAACAATCCGGCATTAGTTAATACGCCTAAGCCAAATCCAAATCCGAATAGTTTTTCTTTGTTCTCAGCAATTTGATTCTCAAAATAGGCAGCATCAATAACCGAGTGGACATAAATGTTATTACTTAAACGATAGCGATATTCGGTGCTAAGTACGGCATAGAGGTTGGCGACTAAGCTGTTTTCTTCAAACCCACGTATTGAATTTATGCCTCCAAACCTAAATAACTCGTTGTCTAAGTAATTATTTGACTTTAAGGTTGCTCCATTAAAACGAGCATAAAAACTGTTTCTATGATTTAAATTGAAGATTTTATAGGTGTCTAAAGTAAAAACACTTTGGTTTTGAGTTTCTATATCATCTGCTCTTTTACCAAAACCCGAAGAGAAGTCGACCCAGAAATTTATAGGGAATAAGGGGTCTGAAAATTGTGCTTGTGTAAAATTGTAATGAAGGGTGTAGTAATTCGATTTATAATCATTTAAAATAGTAGTGTCATCGGCTAATAGATTAGTTGAGTTGGTGGAACTAAGACCAAGGCCAATTTTTTGTTGAGCATTTAGGAGGTAATTAATTTTTGCATATTGCTTCGCGTTTAAAAATGTTGAGTCTTTTCTAAAAATATTGAGTCCTACCTGAAGCTCAATAGGTGAAGATAATAGATAGGGTAAGTCTGTATCAACTTTAAAAGTTTGTTGATCTATTTCATCAGATTTATAGAATAGGTTTAAAGTTTCGCCAAAATTAAGGTTGTTAGTTAATCTTAAATCTAAGTATCCATCAAACTCAATTTTATTCGTGTTTTCGTTGGTTCCAAAACCTAGGAAGCCATCAAAATTATTTGTTCTTGCTTTTTCGATATATAAATATAGAGTAGTGGAGTCTTGAGTGAATAGCACTTCCGGATCTTTTATCTTATTCGCAAATCGCAGTTCATCTAATAATTCAACTTTTTTCCTAATAGAGTTAAGGTTGAAGGATTTTCCTGTTTTTAGTTTTAGAAAATGTTTGACGTAAGATTTTGGAAAGTTCTCATAGCCCTTTATGATAATCTTGTCTATTCGTCTTTTTTGATTGGTGACTACTTTTAAATTTGCAGATAGTAATTCGGAATTCTCCTTAGTAATATTGACCAGTTGTAAAGTTGAGAATGGATCACCTAGCTCCGCAATCTTAGTGTTTAAAAATTTTAAATCATTTTCTAAGCTTTTCATTTTTAGCTCGAAGAAATTTTCGTCCTTTGAATGCTGCAAAGATTTTAGTAAGTCAACATTAAATGTTGAATCATAAAAGATGCGTATTCTTGTGATGCGATGACCTAGGCTAAATGAGGTATTAAATAAGGTGTCGTTTAGTTTTGCTACCTTATTAATAGAGGTATCTATATATCCCGTTTTGGTAAGTTTCTGTTTTAAACGATCAATTTCAGATTGTAAGGTTTTATAATTTTTATGCTTTTTCAGGTATCCAATTGAGTCGATTATTTTGGTATTCGTATCATTTTCAGCATGAACTGTTAAATAAACGGATTGCGCATAGCCTTGATTAAAAAAAATCAGAAGGCATATAAAAAAAATGAATCGATAAAAAAACGGCATCGTTACTTAATAGAATGGCTATTATGGTAACGTAAAAATAAGTCATATTATATATGACAGAAATAAAAGTTGTAATTTCTTTGAAAAAATAGTTCTCAACTGTTTGAATAATAAATATATATTTCTACCTTTGCAGCCCTCAAAAGTGAGGGTTAATAAAATTTTATATAGAAATATATGCCAACAATTTCACAATTAGTACGAAAAGGAAGAGCCAAAATAACCAAGAAGAGTAAATCGGCTGCTTTAGATTCGTGTCCTCAAAGACGTGGTGTATGTACTCGTGTTTATACAACGACGCCTAAGAAACCTAACTCAGCGATGAGAAAGGTAGCAAGGGTTCGTTTAACAAACGGTAACGAGGTCAATGCATACATTGGTGGAGAAGGTCACAACCTACAAGAGCACTCGATAGTATTGGTTAGAGGTGGAAGGGTAAAAGATTTGCCAGGAGTTAGATATCACATCGTTCGTGGTGCTTTAGATACAGCAGGTGTATCTGGAAGAACACAACGTAGATCTAAGTATGGTGCAAAACGCCCTAAGAAGTAAAATTAAAGTTTGAAATTAGAAGCTTGGCGTTGAAAGAAAATTTCTGAAAACTAAAAGCTAATAATTAAAAACAAAAAACTCAAAAAGAAGACATGAGAAAAAAAGCAGCAAAAAAGAGACCTCTTTTGCCGGATCCAAAATTTAATGATCAGTTAGTAACTCGTTTTGTTAACATGATGATGTGGGATGGTAAAAAGTCTGTAGCTTTTAAAGTATTCTACGATGCAATTGATATTGTTGAGGAGAAAAAAAATGATGACGAAAAAACAGCTTTAGAAATTTGGAAAGAAGCTTTATCTAATGTGATGCCTCACGTAGAAGTACGTAGCCGTCGTGTTGGTGGTGCTACATTCCAAATTCCAATGCAAATTCGTCCAGATCGTAAGGTTTCTACTGCGATGAAATGGTTAATTAGCTATTCTCGTAAAAGAAACGAAAAATCTATGGCACAGCGTTTAGCATCTGAGGTGTTAGCTGCGGCTAAAGAAGAAGGAGCTGCGGTGAAAAAACGTATGGATACGCATAAAATGGCGGAAGCAAACAAAGCATTCTCACACTTTAGATTTTAGTAGATAGATGGCAAGAGATTTAAAACTTACAAGAAACATAGGAATTGCGGCTCATATTGATGCTGGTAAAACAACAACAACTGAGCGTATATTATTTTACACGGGTGTAAACCATAAAATGGGTGAAACCCATGAGGGTTCATCTACAATGGACTGGATGGAACAAGAAGCAGAAAGGGGTATTACTATTACTTCTGCTGCAACAACTTGTGATTGGACGTTTCCAATGGAAAACGGTGAGCCAACTCCAGATGCAAAAGATTACCACTTTAATATTATTGATACTCCTGGTCACGTTGATTTTACGGTAGAAGTTAACCGTTCTTTACGTGTATTAGATGGGTTAGTATTCTTATTTAGTGCAGTTGATGGTGTAGAGCCTCAATCTGAAACTAACTGGAGATTAGCTGATAATTATAAAGTACCAAGAATCGGTTTCGTTAACAAAATGGACCGTCAAGGTGCAGACTTCTTAGCAGTTTGTGGGCAAGTTAAAGATATGTTGAAGTCTAACGCAGTGCCAATTGTATTAAACATTGGTGATGAGGATAACTTCAAAGGTATCGTTGATTTAGTAAAGAACAGAGCTATTGTATGGCATGACGATAACTACGGATCTACATTCGATGTTGTTGAAATTCCTGCAGATATGAAGGATGAAGTGCGTAAGTACCGTGCTTTATTAATCGAAGAAGTAGCTAGTTACGATGAGAACTTATTAGAGAAATTCATGGAAGATGAAGATTCTATTACAGAAGACGAAGTGCACGCTGCACTTAGAGCTGCTGTAATGGATATGGCTATCATTCCTATGGTTTGTGGTTCTTCATTCAAAAATAAAGGTGTACAATTCTTATTAGATGCTGTATGTCGTTACTTACCTTCTCCAATGGATAAGGAAGGTATCGTTGGTGTTAATCCAAATACAGAGAAAGAAGAAATTCGTAAGCCAGACGTAAAAGAACCATTCGCGGCATTAGCGTTTAAGATTGCTACAGATCCTTTCGTAGGTCGTTTAGCATTCTTCCGTGCTTATTCTGGTCGTTTAGATGCCGGTTCTTACGTGTTAAACAACCGCTCAGGTAAAAAGGAACGTATTTCACGTATCTATCAAATGCACGCTAACAAGCAAAATGCAATTGATTTTATCGAAGCTGGTGATATTGGAGCTGCTGTTGGATTCAAGTCTATTAAGACAGGAGATACACTTACAGATGAAAAGCACCCTATTGTTTTAGAATCTATGGACTTCCCTGATCCAGTAATTGGTATCGCGGTAGAGCCTAA
The DNA here is from genome assembly GCF_003217215.1 of Winogradskyella epiphytica. GTDB lineage: Bacteria > Bacteroidota > Bacteroidia > Flavobacteriales > Flavobacteriaceae > Winogradskyella > Winogradskyella epiphytica. The sequence goes on along the minus strand of NZ_QJTD01000005.1, from coordinate 74,031 downwards.
GACTAAAGCAGATGTAGATAGATTAGGTATGGGCTTAGCTAAATTAGCTGAAGAAGATCCTACATTTACAGTGCGTTCAGATGAGTCTTCAGGTCAAACAATTATTTCAGGAATGGGTGAGCTTCACTTAGATGTAATTGTAGATCGTTTAAAAAGAGAATTCAAAGTTGAGGTTAACCAAGGTCAACCACAAGTAGAATATAAAGAAGCGATTACGCAAAAAGCACAACACAGAGAAGTTTATAAGAAACAATCTGGTGGACGTGGTAAATTTGCTGATATCGTATTTACTATTGAGCCGGCAGAAGAAGGTAAAGTAGGATTAGAGTTTGTTTCTGAAATCAAAGGTGGTAACGTTCCTAAAGAATTTATCCCATCTATTGAAAAAGGATTCAAAATGGCAATGCAAAATGGTCCATTAGCAGGATACGAAGTTGATGCTATGAAAGTAACATTAACAGATGGTTCTTATCACGATGTGGATTCGGATCAATTATCATTCGAATTGGCAGCTAAGCTTGGATTTAAAAATGCTGCAAAAGCGGCTAAAGCTGTAATCATGGAACCTATTATGAAACTTGAGGTAATTACTCCTGAAGAAAATATGGGTGATATCGTTGGAGATTTAAACCGTCGTCGTGGACAAATGAGTGACATGGGAGATAGAGGTGGAGCTAAAACTGTAAAAGCTACAGTTCCATTATCAGAAATGTTTGGATATGTTACAACATTGAGAACATTATCTTCAGGACGTGCAACATCTACAATGGAATTTTCACACTATGCTGAAACTCCATCTAACATATCAGAAGAAGTAATTGCGGCTGCAAAAGGCGTTGAATCGTAAATCTTAAGAAAATGAGTCAAAAAATCAGAATAAAATTAAAGTCTTACGATCACAACTTAGTAGACAAGTCTGCTGATAAGATTGTAAAAACAGTAAAAAGTACTGGTGCAGTTGTAACAGGTCCAATTCCTTTACCAACGCACAAGAAGATTTTCACTGTGTTACGTTCACCACACGTAAACAAGAAGTCTAGAGAACAATTTCAATTAAGCTCTTACAAGAGATTATTAGATATTTACTCTTCATCTTCTAAAACAATTGATGCATTAATGAAACTTGAATTGCCAAGTGGAGTTGAAGTTGAGATTAAAGTGTAATTGAACACTAACATGTCCTAAGCTGCGAGCGAAGGAAAAACGGTAAAAAATACAATTCAAGGCTGAAACGTATTTTCGGCCTTGATACTTTTACAGATAAATGGACTAGTCGCGAATAGTCCATATAAAAACAAACAAGAAAGGGCAAATCGCGAGTTGTCTTAATAAAAACAAACAAAATTATGTCTGGGTTAATTGGAAAAAAAATCGGTATGACCAGCATTTTCGACGAAAATGGAAAGAATATTCCATGTACAGTAATCGAAGCTGGACCATGTATCGTTACCCAAGTCAGAACTGAAGAAGTGGATGGTTATTCTGCACTTCAATTAGGTTTCGATGACGCGACAGAAAAAAGCGCTACTAAAGCTGACATAGGTCATGCTAAGAAAGCGGGTACTTCTGTAAAACGCAAAGTTGTTGAATTTAAAGGTTTTGACGGGGAGTACAAATTAGGTGATGCTATCACAGTTGAACAATTTACTGAAGGAGAATATGTGGATGTCGCAGGAACTTCTAAAGGTAAAGGTTTTCAAGGTGTAGTAAAACGTCACGGATTCGCTGGATCTGAAAGAACGCACGGTCAACAAAGTATGGGAAGAGCTCCTGGTTCTGTTGGTGCTGCATCTTATCCTGCGAGAATATTCAAAGGCATGAAAATGGCCGGAAGAATGGGTGGTGAAACAGTTAAAGTTCAAAATTTAAGAGTTTATAAAGTAGTTCCTGAAAAGAACTTACTAGTGGTAAAAGGATGTGTTCCTGGTCACAAGAATTCTTATGTAATCATTGAGAAGTAATGAAGGTAGCAGTTTTAGATATAAACGGAAAAGACACTGGTAGGAAAGCTGAGCTTTCTAACGAAGTGTTCGCTATAGAGCCAAATAAGCATGCTGTCTATTTAGATGTTAAGCAATACTTAGCAAATCAAAGACAAGGTACGCATAAGGCGAAAGAAAGAGCAGAAATTGCTGGAAGTACACGTAAGATTAAAAAACAAAAAGGTACTGGTACTGCAAGAGCAGGTAGTATTAAGTCTGGTGTATTTAAAGGTGGTGGTCGTATGTTTGGTCCTAGACCAAGAAATTATGGTTTTAAATTAAACAAAAGCCTTAAGAGATTAGCACGTAAATCTGCACTAAGCATGAAGGCAAATGACAAATCAATAGTGGTAATGGAAGACTTCAATTTTGATACTCCAAACACTAAAGGTTTCGTTAATGTATTGAAAGCATTAGAAGTAGACAAGAAAAAATCTTTAATTGTGTTGGGTGGCTCAAATAATAATGTATATTTGTCCTCACGCAATTTTAAAGGTTCTGATGTTATAACTAGCTCAGAATTAAGTACTTATAAAATTATGAAAGCTAATAAGGTGATCGTAATTGAGAGTGCTTTAGAAGGAATTGAATCGAATTTAAGTAAATAGAACAGATGAGTATCTTAATAAAACCTATAATCACAGAAAAAGCAACCATGCAAAGTGAGTTGTTAAATGCGTACGCATTTGAAGTGAACACAAAGGCGAACAAGGTAGAAATCAAAAAAGCGGTTGAAGCTGCTTATGGAGTTTCTGTTGAAAAAGTTCGTACGATTAATGTCCGTCCAGATAGAAAGACCAAGTTTACAAAAACTGGTGTTCAACATGGTAAAACAAATGCTGTTAAAAAGGCAATTGTACAACTGGCGGAAGGTGAAACAATAGATTTATACACTAACATGTAATTTTAGACATTAATGTCAGTAAGAAAATTAAAACCGATCACATCAGGTCAGCGATTTAGAGTAGTTAATGGATTTGACGCCATTACTACTGATAAGCCGGAGAAAAGCTTGCTTGCTCCGAAAAAAAGATCTGGTGGTAGAAACAGTCAAGGAAAGATGACCATGCGCCAAATAGGTGGAGGTCACAAGAAACGTTATCGTATTATCGATTTCAAACGTAACAAACCTGGAATTCCAGCGGAAGTTAAGTCAATTGAATACGATCCAAACAGAACAGCTTTTATTGCACTATTACATTACCAAGATGGAGAAAAACGTTATATCGTTGCTCAGAATGGTTTACAAGTAGGGCAAAATATTGTCTCTGGTGAAACAGGAATTGCGCCAAATATTGGTAATGCAATGCCTATTAGTGAAATCCCTTTAGGTACTATTATCTCTTGTGTAGAGTTAAGACCAGGACAAGGAGCTGTTATGGCTCGTAGTGCTGGAGCTTTCGCTCAGTTAATTGCAAGAAGTGATAAATTCGCAACTTTAAAGTTACCATCAGGTGAAATTAGATTAATTCTAATTACATGTATGGCAACAATTGGAGCGGTTTCTAACTCAGATCATCAATTATTAGTGTCTGGTAAAGCAGGTAGAAGTAGATGGTTAGGAAGACGTCCAAGAGTAAGACCAGTAGTTATGAACCCAGTCGATCATCCAATGGGTGGTGGTGAAGGTAAGTCTGCCGGTGGACATCCAAGAAACAGAAACGGTATTCCAGCTAAAGGATATAGAACACGTTCTAAGATCAAAGCGAGTAATAAGTATATTGTAGAACGTAGAAAGAAATAATTAAGATAGTATGGCACGTTCATTAAAAAAAGGACCTTATATCCATTATAAATTAGACAAGAAAGTTGCAGAAAATGTAGCTTCAAACAAAAAGACGGTGATTAAGACTTGGTCTAGAGCATCAATGATTTCTCCGGATTTCGTTGGGCAAACTATAGCAGTTCACAATGGTCGTCAATTTGTTCCAGTCTTCGTTACTGAAAATATGGTAGGTCACAAATTAGGAGAATTTTCACCAACAAGATCTTTTAGAGGTCATGCAGGTGCTAAGAATAAAGGTAAAAAATAAGAATCATGGGAAGTCGTAAAAAACAAATGGCGGAAGCTATTAAAGCGGAGAAGAAGCAAGTTGCTTTTGCTAAGCTAAATAACTGTCCTACATCTCCAAGAAAAATGCGTTTAGTTGCGGATTTAGTTAGAGGTGAAAAGGCTGAAAAAGCTCTTCAGATTCTTAGATTTAGCCAAAAAGAAGCGTCACGTCGTTTAGAGAAATTGGTTATGTCTGCGATTGCAAACTGGCAAGCGAAGAACGAAGACGCAGATGTTGAGGAAGCAAATTTATTTGTTAAAGAAATAAGAGTAGACGGAGGATCAATGTTAAAGAGATTACGTCCAGCTCCTCAAGGTAGAGCACATAGAATTAGAAAGAGATCGAATCACGTTACAGTTGTGATAGATTCATTAAACAAAACACAAAGCTAGGATAGAGATATGGGACAAAAGACAAATCCAATCGGAAATCGCTTAGGAATTATCAGAGGATGGGAATCTAACTGGTACGGAGGAAACGATTATGGTGACAAACTTGCCGAAGACGATAAGATTAGAAAGTATATTCATGCTCGTCTATCTAAAGCTAGTGTAAGTAGAGTAATTATTGAGCGTACGCTTAAACTTGTAACCGTTACTATCACTACTGCTAGACCTGGTATTATTATCGGGAAAGGTGGCCAAGAGGTAGATAAGTTGAAAGAAGAGCTTAAGAAAATTACAGGCAAAGAGGTTCAATTGAACATCTTTGAAATAAAGAGACCTGAACTAGATGCATTCTTAGTAGCAGCAAGTGTGGCTCGTCAAATTGAAAGTAGAATTTCATACAGACGTGCTATAAAAATGGCTATTGCAGCGGCTATGCGTATGAATGCAGAAGGTATTAAAATTCAGATTAGTGGTCGTTTAAATGGTGCTGAAATGGCACGTACTGAGCACTATAAAGAAGGTCGTATTCCTTTATCTACCTTTAGAGCTGATATAGATTATGCTCTAGTAGAAGCACACACTACCTATGGTAGATTAGGTGTGAAAGTTTGGATAATGAAAGGCGAAGTATATGGTAAAAGAGAACTTTCTCCATTAGTTGGCTTATCTAAGCAAAAAGGTAAAGGTGGACGTGGTGGAAACAAGAACCAATCTCGTCGTAGAAAGTAATTTTTTAAAGAAAAGAAAAAATGTTACAGCCTAAAAGAACAAAATTTCGTAAGCAGCAAAAAGGTCGTATGAAAGGTAATGCTGGAAGAGGTCATTTGTTATCAAATGGTACCTTCGGTATTAAATCATTAGACTCGTCTTTTATAACTGCACGTCAAATAGAAGCAGCGCGTATTGCCGCTACTCGTTACATGAAAAGAGAAGGATCGTTATGGATTAAAATATTTCCAGACAAGCCTATTACAAAGAAACCTCTTGAAGTACGTATGGGTAAAGGTAAAGGTGCCGTTGAATATTGGGCAGCTGTTGTAAAACCTGGACGCATGTTATTTGAAGTAAGTGGTGTGCCATTAGAAACAGCGCAAGAAGCGTTACGTTTGGCCGCTCAAAAACTTCCAGTTAAAACTAAGTTTATCATAGCTAGAGATTACGAAGCTTAATAGAAAGATATTATGAAGCAATCAGAAATTAAACAGCTTTCAACAGCTGAGTTACAAGAGAAACTTAGTGAGACTAAAAAGAGTTATACGGACCTAAAAATGGCTCACGCTATATCTCCTTTAGACAATCCAATCCAGTTACGAGTTGCGCGTCGCACTGTAGCTAGAGTGGCAACAGAATTAACTAATAGAGACGTACAATAATTGTATTCTGCTGAAAGATGGAAAAAAGAAACTTAAGAAAAGAACGTATAGGGATCGTAACTAGTAACAAAATGGAGAAATCTATTGTTGTTGCCGAAGTTAAGAAGGTAAAACACCCTATGTATGGAAAATTCGTGACTAAGACAAAGAAATATGTCGCTCACGATGAGAAAAACGACTGCAACGAAGGAGATACAGTAAAGATCATGGAAACACGACCTTTAAGTAAATCTAAATGTTGGAGATTAGTAGAAATAATTGAAAGAGCGAAGTAATTATGGTACAACAAGAATCAAGATTAAAAGTAGCTGATAACACTGGTGCAAAGACAGTTTTAACTATCCGAGTACTAGGTGGAACTAATAGAAGGTATGCTTCTGTAGGGGATAAAATTGTAGTGGCTGTTAAAGATGCTACACCTAACGGAAACATTAAAAAAGGTGCTGTATCTACAGCAGTAGTTGTTCGTACAGCTAAAGAAGTAAGACGCCCAGATGGATCTTACATCCGATTTGACGACAACGCATGTGTTTTATTAAACCCACAAGGGGAGATGAGAGGAACACGTGTTTTTGGACCTGTAGCTAGAGAACTTCGTGATAAACAATTCATGAAAATTGTATCATTGGCACCTGAAGTGCTTTAATTGATAAATAAGATGACAAAGCTTAAAATAAAATCAGGAGATACAGTAAGAGTAATTGCTGGAGATCACAAAGGATCAGAAGGTAAAGTACTTAAAGTATTAATTGAAAAGAACAAAGCCATCGTAGAAGGTGTGAACATGGTTAAGAAACATACAAAACCAAGTGCACAAAGCCCTCAAGGTGGAATTGTAGAGAAAGAAGCCGCTATACATATTTCAAACTTATCATTGTTAACTTCGAAAGGAGAAACAACAAGAGTTGGTTATAAAATGGACGGTGATAATAAAGTAAGATTTTCTAAAAAATCTAATGAAGTAATTTAACTATGGCTTACGTTGCAAGATTAAAACAAGAGTATAAGGAAAAAGTAGTTCCTGCTCTTACGGAAGAATTTGGATATAAAAATGTAATGCAAGTGCCTAAGCTTAAAAAGATAGTAATATCTAAAGGTGTTGGTGCTGCTGTTGCTGATAAGAAATTAATCGATCACGCAGTAGAAGAACTTACAAAAATATCTGGACAGAAAGCTATCCAAACATTATCTAAGAAAGACGTTGCCTCTTTTAAGTTACGTAAAGGTATGCCAATTGGCGCCAAAGTAACATTAAGAGGAGAGCAAATGTATGAGTTCTTAGATCGTTTAGTGACTTCTGCTTTACCACGAGTTAGAGATTTTAACGGTATCAAAGCTACTGGTTTTGATGGACGAGGAAACTATAATTTAGGTATTGTAGAACAAATCATTTTCCCAGAAATTAATATTGATAAAGTCAATAAAATTTCAGGAATGGATATCACTTTTGTGACTTCAGCTGAAACCGATAAGGAAGCGAAGTCTTTATTAACAGAACTAGGATTACCTTTTAAAAAGAATTAATTATGGCTAAAGAATCAATGAAAGCCCGTGAGGTTAAGCGTTCTAAAACAGTAGCTAAGTATGCAGAAAAACGCAAAGCTTTAAAAGAAGCAGGCGATTACGAAGCATTACAGAAACTACCAAGAAATGCTTCACCTATACGTCAGCATAACCGTTGTAAACTTACAGGAAGACCTAGAGGTTACATGAGACAATTTGGAATTTCTCGTGTAATGTTTAGAGAAATGGCTAACCAAGGCCTTATACCTGGAGTAAGAAAAGCAAGTTGGTAAAATTATAAATTGGTTTCAGGTTTGACAATAGTGTCGAAAACCGCTACCGCAAATTAATACATATGAACACAGATCCAATAGCGGATTATTTAACGCGAGTTAGAAACGCAGTTATGGCAAATCACAGAGTGGTTGAGATTCCTGCATCTAACTTAAAAAAAGAAATAACTAAGATTTTATTCGATCAAGGATACATCTTAAGTTATAAATTTGACGACTCAACAGTACAGGGTACTATCAAAATTGCTTTGAAGTACAGTAAAGACACTAAAGAGTCAGTTATCAAAGAAATTCAAAGAATCAGTAAACCAGGTTTACGTAAGTATGCTAGTGCTAACGAAATGCCAAGAATCCTTAACGGATTAGGTATTGCAATTGTTTCTACGTCTCACGGAGTGATGACAGGAAAACAAGCGCAAAGAGAAAACGTTGGTGGTGAAGTATTATGTTACGTATACTAAAAACAGGAAATTATGTCAAGAATAGGTAAAAACCCAATAACAATTCCTGAAGGTGTAACAGTTGAAGTTAAGGACAACGTGATTACTGCTAAAGGTAAACTAGGAGAATTAACTCAAGAGTATTCGGAGGTTGAAATTAAGATAGAAGACGGAACTATTACATTAGAACGTGCTTCAGATAAGAAAGATTTAAGAGCAAAACACGGTCTTTACAGATCTTTAATTGCTAATATGATAGAAGGTGTTTCTAAAGGTTGGACTAAGCAACTAGAGTTGGTTGGTGTAGGTTATAGAGCATCTAATCAAGGACAGAAGTTAGATTTAGCCTTAGGATTTTCTCATAATATCGTTATGGACATCGCTCCAGAAGTAACGGTAGAGACAGTTTCAGAAAAAGGTAAAAATCCAATAGTTAAATTAACATCTTTTGACAAACAATTGGTTGGTCAAGTTGCAGCTAAAATTCGCGGCTTTAGAAAACCAGAACCTTACAAAGGAAAAGGTATCAAGTTTGTTGGTGAAGAAGTTAGAAGAAAAGCAGGTAAATCAGCTTAATAATTAAGTTATGGCATTGACAAAGAACGAAAGAAGAATAAGAATTAAAAACAGAATCCGTAAGGTAGTATCTGGTACTGAAAGCAGACCAAGATTAACTGTTTTTAGAAGTAATAAAGAAATTTATGCTCAAGTCGTAGATGATGTATCTGGTAAAACTATTGCTGCTGCATCTTCTAGAGATAAAGACATTGCAAAGTCTAAAGGTAATAAATCAGAGATCGCTACATTAGTAGGTAAATCTGTAGCTGAAAAGGCGATGAAAGCTGGTGTTGAAACTATTTCTTTTGATAGAGGTGGTTACTTATATCACGGAAGAGTAAAATCATTAGCAGAAGGTGCTAGAGAAGCAGGACTTAAATTTTAAGACATTATGTATCAAAAATATAAAAACGCAGAGCTTGTTAAACCAGGCGGATTAGATTTAAAAGATAGCTTAGTTGGCGTTCAGCGTGTAACTAAAGTAACAAAAGGTGGTAGAGCATTTGGATTTTCTGCTATTGTTGTTATAGGTGACGAAAAAAATGTAGTTGGACACGGATTAGGGAAGTCTAAAGATGTAGCTACGGCTATTGCTAAGGCTATTGAAGATGCTAAGAAAAACTTAGTAAGAATTCCTATTCTTAACGGAACAATACCACACGAACAAAAAGGTAAGTATGGTGGAGCGAGAGTTAATATCATTCCAGCTTCAGAAGGTACAGGAGTAATTGCAGGTGGTGCGGTAAGAACAGTACTTGAAGCCGTAGGTATTCAAGATGTATTATCAAAATCTCAAGGATCTTCAAACCCTCACAACGTTGTAAAAGCTACTTTTGATGCTTTGTTACAATTAAGAGATGCTAAGTCTGTAGCGAAAGAGCGTGGAATTTCACTTGAAAAAGTATTTAACGGATAATCGATAGGACAAGATGGCAAAGATAAAAGTAACTAAAGTAAGAAGTGCAATCAATCGTACTAAAAGACAAAAGCTAACATTAGAAGCTTTAGGTTTAAAAAAGATTGGTCAAGTAGTAGAGCACGATGCCACTCCTAATATTCTTGGGATGGTAAAGAAGGTTGAACACTTAGTTTCTGTAGAGGAAGCTTAAAAATATAAACTTATCAATGGATTTAAGTAATTTAAAACCTGCAGAAGGTTCAGTAAAAAATCAGGGAAAACGTATTGGCCGTGGTCAAGGATCTGGTAAAGGTGGTACCGCTACACGTGGTCACAAAGGGGCTAAATCACGTTCAGGTTATTCTAAGAAATTAGGATTTGAAGGTGGTCAAATGCCATTACAAAGACGTGTTCCTAAATTTGGATTCACTAACATTAATAGAGTAGAGTACCAAGGTATTAACTTGGATACACTTCAAAAGTTAGTCGATGAAGATAAAATTAAGGACAATGTTGATTTTGATACTCTTGTATCTATGGGGTTAGTTGGCAAAAATGAGCCATTAAAAATCTTAGGAAGAGGAGAATTAAAAGCAAAATTAACAGTAACTGCTCATAAATTTACTGCTACGGCAAAAGTGGCTATTGAAGCTGCTGGTGGTGAAGCTGTAACTTTATAAGATTTTTAGGATGAAAATAATAGAAACATTAAAAAACGTTTGGAAAATCACAGAGCTTAAGGATAGAATTATCCTAACCTTAGGCTTGCTTTTAGTGTATCGTTTTGGTGCTCAGGTTGTATTGCCAGGCATTAATATAGATGCATTAGGTGGTCTCCAATCTGGAATGGATGGTGGATTATTAGGTTTATTAAACGCATTTACAGGAGGAGCATTTGCTAACGCTTCTGTATTTGCTTTAGGTATTATGCCTTATATTTCTGCATCTATTGTTGTTCAATTAATGGGTATTGCAATTCCTTATTTGCAAAAACTTCAGAAAGAAGGAGCAAGTGGTCAAAAGAAAATCACGCAAATTACGCGTTGGTTAACTATCGCAATTTGTTTAGTACAAGCACCAGGTTACTTAGCTAGTATTCCAATGTTATCGGGATCTACGTCTTTAAGTGCTTTATTAGTTCCTGGTTTTAGTGAAAGTATGTTCTATTTCTCATCAGTAATCATTTTAGTGACAGGGTGTGTATTCGCCATGTGGTTAGGTGAAAAAATTACAGATAAAGGAATTGGAAATGGTATTTCATTATTAATTATGGTTGGTATTATCGCGACTTTGCCACAATCATTCATTCAAAACTCGGCTTCGAGATTAGAAGGTGGTGGTGGTTTCATGATGATATTAATTGAACTTGTAATTTGGTTCTTAATCATTTTGGCTTCTGTGTTCTTAGTAATGGCAGTAAGAAAGATTGCTGTACAATACGCTAGAAGAACTGCTTCTGGTGGTTATGAAAAGAACGCTTTCGGATCACGTCAGTTTTTACCATTAAAGTTAAATGCTTCTGGTGTAATGCCAATTATCTTCGCGCAAGCTATCATGTTCGTTCCAGGATTAATTGGAGAATCAGCTTGGTTAAAAGATACAGACGCTGGAGTTTGGATGCAAACTAACTTTTCAGACATGTTTGGTTTTTGGTATAACTTAATATTCGCTTTATTAATTATAGTTTTTACTTATTTTTACACAGCGATTACAGTACCAACTAATAAGATGGCAGATGATTTAAAACGAAGCGGTGGATTTATTCCAGGTATTCGTCCAGGATCAGAAACCTCTGAGTATTTAGACAAAATTATGTCACAAATAACATTACCTGGTTCTATATTCTTAGCATTAGTAGCTGTTTTTCCAGCTTTTATTGTGAAGTTAATGAACGTTCAAGCAGGTTGGGCATTGTTCTTCGGTGGAACATCACTATTAATTATGGTAGGTGTTGCTATTGATACGATGCAACAAGTTAATTCTTATTTACTAAATAAGCATTACGACGGTTTGATGAAAACAGGTAAGAACAGAAAAGCGGTGGCGCAATAAGGATAAAATGTTTAGAATGTCAGTCTGAACATTTAGGCAAGATATTTGCTAATTGAAGACTGAACACTAAAAATATATTATGGCAAAACAAGCAGCAATAGAACAAGACGGAACAATTATAGAAGCATTATCAAATGCGATGTTTCGTGTAGAATTAGAAAATGGTCATATAGTGACTGCACATATCTCAGGTAAAATGCGTATGCATTATATTAAATTATTACCAGGAGATAAGGTGAAATTAGAAATGAGTCCTTACGATTTAACTAAGGCTCGTATAACCTATAGATACTAACACAAAGTGAATCCGTAAGGTTCATTTGAAATAGTAATAATTAATAATACAAGATGAAAGTAAGAGCATCAGTAAAGAAAAGAAGTGCAGACTGCAAGTTAGTCCGCAGAAAAGGTAGACTTTACGTCATTAACAAAAAGAATCCTAGATTCAAACAAAGACAAGGGTAATTATGGCAAGAATCGCAGGTGTAGACATACCAAAACAAAAGAGAGGTGTAATCTCTTTAACTTATATCTACGGAGTAGGTAGAAGTAGAGCAAAAGAAATTTTAGCAACTGCTAAAGTTGATGAGAACACAAAAGTACAAGATTGGTCTGATGATGAAATTGGAGCCATCCGTGAAGCGGTTGGGTCTTTTAAAATCGAAGGTGAATTACGTTCTGAAACACAAATGAACATTAAGCGATTAATGGACATCGGATGTTATAGAGGTATTCGTCACAGAACAGGTCTTCCATTAAGAGGACAACGTACTAAGAACAACTCTCGTACAAGAAAAGGAAGACGTAAAACAGTTGCTAACAAGAAGAAAGTAACTAAGTAACACATAGTCTTTAGTCTTTAGACGTTGGAAAGAATCTGTTTGAAATTTAACGGTTTAGGATTCTAGCGACTATTAACTAAAACTAAAAACTAAAAAGATAAAATGGCAAAGTCAAGTACTAAAAAACGTAAAGTAATTGTTGACGCAATTGGAGAAGCACATATCACGGCTTCTTTTAACAACATCATCGTTTCTTTAACAAACAAAAAAGGTGACGTTATTTCTTGGTCATCAGCAGGAAAAATGGGCTTTAGAGGCTCTAAAAAGAACACTCCATATGCTGCACAATTAGCTGCAGAAGATGCTGCAGGTGTTGCAAAAGAAGCTGGTTTAAAGAAAGTAAAAGTATATGTGAAAGGACCAGGTAACGGTAGAGAATCGGCTATCAGATCTATTCACAATGCAGGTATCGAAGTTTCAGAAATTATTGATGTAACTCCATTACCACATAACGGTTGTCGTCCTCCAAAAAGACGTAGAGTATAATCTGATTGCAAGTCAGATACCTAACTAAAACCTAGTTAGAAACACTCCTAAAACTAGAGATAAACTAATATCATTCATTAAAGTATTGATATTAGTTTATTTTGTGTAAATTTGCAAACTCAAAAATATTAACAAGTATTAACGAGAGACTCCCGATTATTGAAGGATAAGATTTAGACCTTAATTCACTAATCACTCTCAAAACACAAATCAAAATGGCAAGATATACTGGTCCTAAAACTAAAATAGCCCGAAAATTCGGTGAAGCTATCTACGGAGACGACAAAGCCTTCGAAAAAAGAAATTACCCTCCTGGACAACACGGAGCTAACAGAAGAAGAGGAAAAAAATCTGAATACTCTATTCAATTAATGGAGAAGCAAAAAGCTAAATATACTTACGGTATTTTAGAAAAGCAATTCAGAAACATGTTTAAAAGAGCAACTTCAGCAAGAGGTATTACTGGTGAAGTTTTACTTCAAATTTGTGAGTCTCGTTTAGACAACGTGGTTTACAGAATGGGAATTGCACCTACAAGAAGTGCTGCTAGACAATTAGTATCTCATAGACATATTACGGTAAATGGTGAGAAGGTAAACATTCCTTCTTATATCTTAAAGCCAGGTGATGTAGTTGCTGTTAGAGAAAAATCAAAATCATTAGAAGCTATCCAGAATTCATTGTCTAATTCTAGCAATGTTTACGAATGGATTACTTGGAACACAAGTACTATGGAAGGAACATTTGTTGCAGTACCTGCAAGAATTCAAATTCCAGAAAACATCAACGAACAATTGATCGTTGAACTTTACTCTAAATAATAAATAATCATATTGGTATTTAGCCAAAGGATTTATTAGTCTTCTTCATACTTCTAAATCGCGCAACTAAATAACAATTAAAAAGAAGAAAAATATGGCAATTTTAAATTTTCAGAAGCCTGACAAAGTAATCATGATTGATTCTACTGATTTTGAAGGTAAATTTGAATTTAGACCTTTAGAACCAGGATACGGATTAACAGTTGGAAATGCTTTAAGAAGAGTTTTATTATCTTCTTTAGAGGGCTTTGGGATTACATCAGTAAAAATAGAAGGAGTAGATCACGAGTTTTCTACAATCTCAGGGGTTGTTGAGGATGTTACTGAAATGATTTTGAATTTAAAGCAAGTTAACTTTAAACGTCAAATCGAAGAAGTTGATAACGAAACTGTGACAATTTCTATCTCAGGACAAAATCAAATTACTGCAGGTGACTTTCAGAAGTTTATCTCTGGTTTCCAAGTATTAAATACAGATTTAGTAATCTGTAACTTAGATCCTAAGGTAAACATCAATATGGAATTGACGATTGAAAAAGGTAGAGGTTATGTGCCAGCTGAAGAAAACAAAAAAGCTTCTGCAGCAATAGGAACTATCTTTACAGATTCAATCTTTACGCCAATTAAAAATGTAAAGTATGCTGTTGAAAATTTCCGTGTAGAGCAAAAAACGGATTACGAAAAATTAGTTTTCGAAATTCAAACAGACGGATCAATTAATCCTAAAGATGCTTTAACGGAAGCTGCTAAAATATTAATTCATCACTTCATGTTATTCTCTGATGAGCGTATCACTTTAGAAGCAGATGAAATTGCACAGACTGAAACTTATGATGAAGAATCACTTCACATGAGACAACTATTGAAAACTAAATTAGTTGATATGGATCTTTCTGTTCGTGCACTTAACTGTTTAAAAGCAGCAGAAGTAGATACTTTAGGAGACTTAGTATCATATAACAAAAACGATTTAATGAAATTCAGAAACTTCGGTAAGAAGTCTTTAACTGAGCTAGAAGAATTAGTGAGCGTTAAAGGATTAAATTTCGGAATGGATTTAAGTAAATATAAATTAGATAAAGATTAAGGATTTGCGATATCAGATTTACGAATTACGATTTTAAATTCATAATTCAATAATCTAAAATCGAAAGTCGTAAATTAATAGTAACAATCATATTTTGCTCTCTCTTCGTTTAAACAAAATAGGGATTTGGTAGCAAGATGATAATTAATAAGTTATGAGACACGGAAAAAAATTCAACCACTTAGGTAGACAAACAGCACACAGAAAAGCAATGTTAGCTAATATGGCTTGTTCATTAATTGAGCACAAGCGTATTAATACTACAGTTGCAAAAGCAAAAGCTTTAAAGCAGTTTGTAGAGCCAATGATTACTAAATCGAAGTCAGATACAACTCACAACAGACGTATCGTTATGTCTAAATTAAGACAAAAAGATGTGGTTGCAGAATTGTTTAGAGATGTTGCACCAAAGATCGGAGATCGTCCAGGTGGATACACACGTATCATTAAATTGGGGAACAGACTTGGTGATAACGCTGACATGGCAATGATTGAGTTAGTTGATTACAACGAACTTTACAATGCTGGTAAAGCACCTAAGAAAACAACTCGTAGAAGTAGAAGAGGTGGAAGTAAATCTGCGGCTCCTAAAGCTGCTGCAACAGAAACTAAAGCTTCAAACGAAGAAGAATAAAAATGCTGAGTAAAATGCGAATAGAGTTAGATCTCAAAACTATTAATAATTTGATACTGACTTTCGCATTATTTAAATCTCGATTATCGAGTGTTAATAAGCATTAATAATTATAAAGGATAAACTGTTTCAGTTTATCCTTTTTTTTTGGACTTTTGCAAAACTTAAAAGATTGTTCATTTTGGGCGTTCCCTCATTAGTTTAATAAAACTAATAAGGTCGTGCTTTCACTACTCGCTCTCTGCGAGGAGCTCAAACAAACCGTTCAATCCCTAACGCAAACAATTGAATAAACAATAAAATAGCTACACTATTCAACACAACAACGCTATGAAATACAAGCAAAGAAATAAAGCAATTATCCTATTAGCAGACGGAACAATTTTTCACGGTAAATCTTTAGGAAAAGAAGGCTCCGCATTTGGTGAGGTTTGTTTTAATACAGGAACTACTGGATATCAAGAGATATTTACAGATCCATCGTATTACGGACAGCTTATGGTAACCACCAATGCTCATATTGGAAATTATGGAACTAAAGAAGATGAAGTTGAGTCCAATGATATTAAAATAGCAGGTTTAATCTGTAAAAACTTTAGTTTTAATTATTCAAGAACCGCAGCTGATGCCTCATTAGAAGAGTTTTTTGAAAAACACAATACTTTGGCAATTTCAGATGTAGATACACGTGCCTTGGTAAGTTATATTAGAGATAATGGCGCTATGAATGCTGTAATTTCTACTGAAGTAGATAATGTTGAAGGCCTTAAAAAACAATTGGCAGAAATGCCTTCAATGAAAGGTCTTGAGTTAGCCTCTAAAGTTTCTACTAAAGAACCATACTTTTTCGGTAATGAAAATGCGACTTATAAAATATCGGCTTTAGATATTGGAATCAAAAGAAGTATACTAAAGAATTTAGCGGAACGCGATTGCTATATTAAAGTGTTTCCTTATAATGCCACTTTTAAAGATTTAGAAACGTTTAATCCAGATGGCTATTTCTTATCTAATGGGCCTGGAGATCCGGCACCATTGGTAGAAGCTCAAGCTTTGGCAAAGGAAATAATTGCTCAAAATAAACCTTTATTTGGAATTTGTTTAGGACATCAAGTTATTGCACTTGCAAACGGAATTTCAACATACAAAATGCACAATGGTCATAGAGGTATCAACCATCCCGTTAAAAATCTATTAACAGGTAAGGGTGAAATTACATCTCAGAATCACGGTTTCGCTATTAACAGGGAAGAAACGGAAGCTAACCCTAATGTGGAAATCACCCATGTTCATTTAAATGATCATACCGTGGCAGGAATTAGACTAAAAGATAAAAACTGTTTTTCTGTTCAGTACCATCCAGAAGCAAGTCCTGGACCAAATGATTCTTTGTATTTATTTGATCAATTTATAGAAAACATCAAAAAATAAATAATAACAAAAACGCAATAAAAATTCATCATTATTGCGTTTTTTATTTAATGTATAGCCGCTACTGATATTAATCATAATTATGATTTTTGTTCTGTTTAAAGCTATAGATTTTTGTAAATTTGGCTAACCTTAGCGGCCTAGTACGCTGAATACAGTCAATCTGTGAATTCAGATAAAGAGCTGTTTAGACATCAATTCATAGTTAACTAAAACCAAAAATAATGAGCATTATAATTAATGTACACGCAAGACAAATTTTAGATTCTAGAGGAAATCCTACAGTGGAGGTAGATGTGACTACCGAGAATGGTATCATGGGAAGAGCAGCAGTTCCTTCAGGAGCTTCTACAGGAGAACATGAGGCTGTTGAATTAAGAGACGGTGGAGATTCTTATATGGGCAAAGGAGTTTTAAAGGCTGTTGAGAATGTGAATTCAATTCTTGCACAAGAATTATTAGGAGTTTCGGTATTTGAACAAAACGCCATTGACAAATTGATGATGGACTTAGATGGTACACCTAATAAATCGAAATTAGGAGCTAATGCTATTTTAGGAGTGTCATTGGCCGTTGCCAAAGCTGCAGCTAATGAATTAGGAATGCCATTATATAGATATGTAGGAGGAGTTTCAGCCAATACTTTACCTGTGCCTATGATGAATATCATTAATGGAGGTTCTCATAGTGATGCACCTATTGCATTCCAGGAATTTATGATAATGCCTGTTAAAGCCAAAAATTTTACACATGCCATGCAAATGGGAACTGAAATTTTCCATCACCTAAAAAAGGTATTACATGATAGAGATTTAAGTACCGCTGTTGGAGATGAAGGAGGTTTTGCACCTAACTTACCGGGTGGTACAGAAGATGCCTTAGATACTATTAAAAAGGCTGTGGAAAATGCAGGGTATTCCTTTGGAGATGATATCAAGATCGCTTTAGATTGTGCGGCGGCAGAATTCTATAAAGATGGTAAATATGTTTATACCATTTTCGAAGGCGATAAAGGTGTTGTTAGAACCAGTAAAGAACAAGCTGATTACTTAGCAGAATTAGCAGCGAAATATCCGATCATTTCTATTGAAGATGGAATGGACGAAAATGATTGGGATGGCTGGAAATATTTAACTGAAAAAATTGGTGATACAGTTCAATTGGTTGGAGACGATTTATTTGTAACTAATGTAGAACGTTTGTCACGCGGAATTGATAATGGTATTGCAAATTCTATTTTAATTAAAGTGAACCAAATTGGTACCTTAACAGAAACTATCGCTGCTGTGAATATGGCTCATAATGCCGGTTATACTTCTGTAATGTCACATAGATCTGGTGAAACTGAAGATTATACCATTGCAGATTTAGCGGTTGCTTTAAACTGTGGTCAAATTAAAACAGGATCAGCATCACGAAGCGACCGTATGGCTAAATACAACCAATTGTTACGCATAGAAGAAGAATTAGGTGATGTAGCCTACTTTCCTCAAGAGCATGCGTTTAAAGTGAAAGCTTAATTTATATAAAAGATAATTAATTAAAAAAAACCATCTAAATAAAATTTTAGATGGTTTTTTAGTTTTTATAATTGAAAGATAACAATCGTTAATTAAAGGTATATACAATTCCATTTGATAATTCATATTGCGTCTTGGGAATACCAACTATAGGACTAGCATCAAAATTATAAGTAAAGGTTGTTTTAAATAATAAGTCTTCAATAATTTTAAAGGCCACCGAGGTTTCGTTGGCAACTCTAAAGTCAGAAAACTGTTTTAACAAAGGTTGGTAATAGGTCGTACTTACAATAGATAAATTGTTTAGAGGAAATAAACTAAAAGAAAAATAAGCACTACCTCTAAAATCACGTAATATGTCGATTGAACGATCTGAAGATTCTTCATGCTCATACATTAGTAATGTGCCGAGATAATATCTGTAATTATCATTTTTTGAAAGTTTGAGTCGTGGGCCAACACCGACTAATCCTCTAAATTTAATATCCGAAATAGCATCGTATTGAGTTTGAGCGAAAGCTTCAAGTTTTAGTCGCTCAGAAATTCTTCTATTATATCTAAAGTGTTGTGTGCCTTTATTTACAAACGAACTGCTTTCAATTTGTTCCAGTTTTAAATCATTCATAAACAAGTATAAATTCTTTCCGTTATTATACTGAAGTCTGAGTTTATTGGTTATCTTGAAAATGGACTTGGTGTTTTTAATGAGATCTATATCTAATCCAGCAGAGCCAGACCATTTGGCAGAGTCAGAAACGCGCCTTAAAGATTCAACATTCACAATTTGTGCTGAAGCAAGGGTGAAACTTAGAGCAGTTAATAGAATTAGACAACAATATTTTTTCATTATAGCGAATTAGTGTTAAAAATAGTATCAATTTTTGCATTAAACGTTAAAAAGCATAAAACAAGTGACTAATACTTTTTGTAATTGTTAAAACCATTATAAATCTCCTTTCGTAATCGTTGGAGATTTTGTAAATTTACAATCCTTTAAAAATATACTAAAACCCGAAAAGAAATATGTCAGATAAAGCTACGTTAGAAATTAATGGTGAAAAGTACGAATTCCCTATACTAGTAGGTTCCGAAAAAGAAGTCGCTATTGATATTAAAAGTTTAAGAAGTGCAACAGGTGGTGTCATTACTTTAGATCCAGGTTATAAAAATACTGGAAGTTGTGAAAGTGCCATTACATTTCTTGATGGTGAAAATGGCGTCTTAAGATATAGAGGTTATTCAATTGAGGAACTTGCTGAAAAGGCTGATTTTCTTGAAGTAGCTTATTTATTAATTTTTGGTGAATTACCAACGAAAGAGCAATTAGATAAATTTGATAAGGATATTAAATCGCACTCAGTTGTAGATGATGATATCAAAAAAATACTAGACGCTTTTCCTAAGTCGGCACACCCTATGGGAGTGTTGTCATCTTTAACTAGCGCTTTAACAGCGTTTTATCCAACTTCTGTAGATGTAACTTCAGAAGAGCAAATGTATAACTCTATTGTACGAATCTTAGCGAAATTCCCAGTTTTAGTGGCTTGGACATTACGCAAAAAACATGGTTTACCATTAGATTATGGCGACAATAAATTAAGCTACGTTGAGAACATCTTAAAAATGATGTTCAAGAGTCCAAGTAGTGATTATGAGCAAAACCCAATTTTAGTAAATGCACTTGATAAATTATTGATTTTACATGCAGATCATGAACAAAACTGTTCTACATCTACAGTAAGAATTGCAGGTTCTTCACATGCAGGTTTATTTGTGTCATTAGCCTCTGGTATTTCAGCACTTTGGGGACCACTTCACGGTGGAGCCAACCAAGCTGTATTAGAAATGCTTGAAGCTATCAAAGCCGACGGTGGAGATACTAAAAAATATATGGCTAAGGCAAAGGATAAAAACGATCCTTTCCGTTTAATGGGCTTCGGACATAGAGTTTATAAGAACTTTGATCCTAGAGCTAAGATTATTAAGGCTGCAGCAGATGAAGTATTAAACGATTTAGGTATCGACGATCCAATTTTAGATATCGCTAAAGGTTTAGCAAAAGAAGCTTTAGAAGATCCATATTTCATTGATCGTAAACTATATCCAAACGTTGATTTCTATTCAGGAATCATCTATAGAGCTATGGGAATCCCGGTAGAAATGTTTACCGTTATGTTCGCATTAGGTCGTTTACCAGGTTGGATTGCACAGTGGAGAGAAATGCGCTTGCGTAATGAGCCAATTGGCAGACCAAGACAATTATATATTGGTGAAACTCTTAGGGAGTTTAAAACTATTGAGAAAAGATAGATTACTTTTATAAACAACAAAAAGCTTCATATGTATTATGGAGCTTTTTCTATTTCAAAAAATATGAAACTAAACATACAAAACGAAACATCACGTCTTAGAGCTGTTATTTTAGGAACAGCTGTTAGCAACGGTCCAGAACCTTCGATAGAGGAAGCTTACGATCCTAAATCGGTATTACATATCAAAGCAGGAACCTATCCGGAGGAAACGGATATGGTCAAAGAAATGGAAGCAGTGGCTGAAGTTTTTAAAAAGTACGATATTAAGGTATATAGACCCAAGGTTATTGAAGATTACAATCAAATATTTTCAAGAGATATTGCATTTGTAATCGAAGATAAATTAATCAAAGCTAATATCTTACCAGATCGTGAACGCGAATATGAAGCCATTCAACATATCGTTGATGAGATAGATAACGATAAAGTTATTGTTCTGCCTGAAGAATGTCATGTTGAAGGGGGAGATGTAATGCCATGGAATGATTATATTTTTATCGGTACATACTCAGGTGAGGATTATTCAGATTATATAACAGCTAGGACTAATATGGATGCCGTAATCGCGATTCAGGAGTTGTTTCCACATAAGACCGTTAAGTCTTTCGAATTAAGAAAGTCGAATACCGATCCAAAAGAGAATGCTTTGCATTTAGATTGTTGTTTTCAACCCATAGGAAAGGATAAAGCTATTCTTCATAAAAATGGATTTTTAGTAGAAAGAGAGTATGAATGGTTACTGAATTATTTCGGTAAGGACAATGTTTTCGAAATTACAAAAGACGAAATGTTTAATATGAATAGTAATGTGTTTTCAATTTCTGAAGATGTGATCGTTTCTGAAAAGAATTTTACAAGACTGAATACTTGGTTGAGGGAACAAGGCTTTACTGTTGAGGAAGTTGCTTATTCTGAAATAGCAAAGCAAGAAGGCTTATTACGTTGCTCTACTTTGCCGTTAATAAGAGATTAATAAGAGTCTTATTTTCTATAAAGAAAGTACTTGGTAACAAGTGCTATATATTCTTTTTTCGCTTCGTCTCTGCTAATATTTTGTACTTGAAATAAGGCATTAGCTTTAAAAGCATTAATGATGGGTTTACGACTGCTTGGGCGGTCGTAATTGTTTGTAGCCTTTTTGTAATAAGCGTAGAGGCGAAGTAAAAAATCGGCAGGAAAAGGTTCCGTATGATCGTTTATACGATCTACAGCTTCTTTAAATTCTATGTCCAATTCTTCGGAAGTCATCTATTTCATTTCTGCAATTACAGTTTCTCCACCACGTACTTTTTGATTGAGCTCAACTTTAATTTCTGCATCCAAAGGTAAGAATAAATCAACTCTAGACCCAAATTTTATGAATCCAGAATCTCGACCCTGAATGGCCAGTGAATCTACCTTAGCATAATTTACAATACGTTTTGCCAAGGCTCCAGCTATTTGACGGTATAATACTTTACCGAAGTGTTGGTTTTCCACTACTACCGTAGTACGTTCATTCTCTTCACTAGCCTTAGGATGCCATGCCACTAAGTATTTACCTGGGTGATACTTACTATAACTTACTCTACCACTTATAGGATGCCTAGTTACGTGAACATTTATTGGTGACATAAATACAGATACTTGTATACGTTTGTCTTTAAAAACCTCATTTTCCATTACCTCTTCGATAACCACAACTTTACCATCTACTGGTGATAAAGCTTGCATTTCATTAGCGTGGGTGTTTCGTTTAGGGTTTCTGAAAAACTGTAAAATAAGAATAAAGAAAGCCAAAACAGCTATCATTAAACCTTTACGTAACCATTCGTTGAGAATAAACTCATCGATTAGGAAAAATGAACCCACGACAATAACTAGGGTTACGAATATGATCTTATGACCTTCTTTATGAAACATGGTTGGATATTCTTAAAAATAAATATATAAATGGTGCTGCAAATATAATACTATCTAATCGATCTAATAGTCCGCCGTGGCCTGGCATTATAACGCCACTATCTTTTACACCTGCCTGACGTTTAAATTTCGACTCAATTAAATCACCAAATGTACCTAACACGCTCACTATAATAGCTAATATTAACCATTTAGTAAATCCTAATGTTTCAGTATAAATTGCAATAAAATAACTAGATATGCATGCGACAAATAATCCGCCTAAGAAACCTTCAACAGTTTTTTTCGGTGATATGCTTGGAAATAATTTTTGTTTACCAAAATTCTTTCCAACTAAATAGGCTGCACTATCATTCACCCAAACTAGTATGAAACTTCCTAATAATAAAAGAGGAGTGAAGGCATGATCATAATTAGCAATAAGTAGCATAAATACAAAACCACTTGATAAGTAGAACGTGGTTAAGATATAACGTTTGGATTCAAATAATGGGATTTTTTTAGAGGTGAATAAATCCTTTATCAGAATTAGATTCACAAATATTGAGAGAACTAATAATATTTGACTTGCTTCACTGCAACCAGGCATGTTAGTGTTATGTATACATAAGTACCAAAATCCAATATAGACTATAGGAAAAATAGCATATTGTATAAAAGATTTGAGTTTTATTAAGTTGCTAAACTCTGCAATACAAATCATTCCAAATATGCCGATTAATATGACAGAAGCATCTTGCACATAGAGAGAACCTACGAGAAGCAATACATAAATAGCACCAGAAATGGCTCTTATAAATAACTCTTTCATTATAAATCTTCTTGTAGAAGTAGGTACAAATTTTTTGAACTACTTCCATAAGTTAGAAAGTTCTTATCATCTGCCGATTTAAAATGTTTAATTGTCGTAATATTTGTTGGAATACTAGACTTGCTTTTAGCTTTTATACCTTTAAGACCTTCACCTATAGTTTCAACAAACTGACTTGTAGTGGCATAAATTATAAAGTTATCAGGTAATTCTAATAATTTTTTTTCGGCTATTTGATTTGAAGAAATTAACAATGAGCCGTCGTCAGAAATTAAATATTCACAAGTGGATAAAAAATAAGCAGAATCGGAAACAGATTTACTGCTTTTAAGATTGAAATCCTTAAATAAAGACGACAAACGATTATCAATTAAAAACACACTTTCATTGTGCCAATTATTTTCGTTTAAGATGGCGTTAAAACTTTCTTTTACTTCATCAAGGTTTTCACAATACAAAAACTTACCACCATTAGCTTTAAAATTAATGGTAAATCGTTCATCTACAGGTAGCTTTATTTCAGGCATGTATTTGCCGCGCTCCTGATTAGGTATGCGCTCTTCAGTCTTTTCAGATTTTTTTCCGAAGATTTTACGAAATAAACTCATTGAATATGCTATTAATCCTGATTTTTATGCGATTCCCAAATATAAAAAAACTTAAACTAACATAAGGTTAATTTAAGTTTTTTATAAGATTCTATAACAAGGAAGTTTTTATTCTTCTTCTTCGTTAATTACGTGTTCTTTCTCAAAAGCACGTTTGCCAAAAATTTTCTCAAGATTATCTTTAAAAATAACTTCTTTGTCTAATAAAACTTCAGCTAACTCTGTTAGCTTATCTTTATTCTCTTCTAGTAACTTTATTGCTCGTTGGTATTGTTCTTCAATAATAGCTGAAATTTCCTGGTCAATAAGTTCTGCCGTCTTTTCACTGTATGGCTTAGAGAAACCAAATTCAGATTGTCCTGAAGAATCGTAATAAGTCAAGTTTCCTACTTTGTCACTCAATCCGTAAACAGTAACCATAGCTCTGGCTTGCTTCGTAACTTTTTCTAAATCACTTAAAGCACCTGTAGAGATTTTATTAAAAATCACTTTCTCTGCAGCTCGTCCTCCTAATGCAGCGCACATTTCGTCTAACATTTGCTCAGGGTGAACAATCAAACGTTCTTCTGGTAGATACCAAGCAGCTCCTAAAGATCGGCCTCTAGGTACAATAGTTACTTTTACTAATGGAGCAGCATGTTCTAACATCCAGCTAACTGTAGCATGTCCAGCTTCGTGGAAAGCCACAGCTCTCTTTTCTGCTGGGGTTATAATTTTGTTTTTCTTTTCTAAACCTCCGATAATTCTATCTACCGCATCTAAGAAGTCTTGCTTATTTACAGCTTTCTTTCCTTTTCTAGCTGCGATTAAAGCGGCTTCGTTACAAACGTTAGCAATATCTGCACCTGAAAAACCAGGTGTTTGTTTCGCTAAGAAATCGATGTCTAACGTCTCTTCCTTTTTAAGCGGACGTAAATGCACTTCAAAAATTTCTTTACGCTCTCTAACATCAGGAAGATCAACGTAAATCTGACGGTCAAAACGACCAGCTCGCATTAATGCGCTATCTAAAACATCGGCTCTGTTGGTTGCAGCTAATACAATAACATTAGTATTAGTGCCAAAACCGTCCATTTCAGTTAGTAGTTGGTTTAATGTATTTTCTCTTTCATCATTTGAGCCAGACATATTGTTTTTACCTCTTGCTCTACCAATGGCATCAATCTCATCAATAAATATTATTGAAGGTGACTTTTCTTTAGCTTGCTTAAATAAATCTCTAACTCGAGATGCTCCAACACCTACAAACATTTCCACGAAATCTGAACCAGACAATGAAAAGAAAGGCACCTGTGCTTCACCAGCAACGGCTTTAGCTAATAAGGTTTTACCAGTTCCTGGAGGCCCTACTAATAATGCGCCTTTTGGTATTTTTCCACCTAATGCGGTATATTTTTCTGGGAATTTTAAGAAATCTACAATTTCTTGAACTTCTTCTTTAGCGCCTTCTAATCCAGCCACATCTTTAAAAGACGTTTTCGTATCTGTTTTTTCGTCGAAGAGTTTAGCTTTAGATTTACCAATATTAAAAATCTGGCCTCCAGCTCCACCACCTGCACCGCCTGACATACGACGCATAATAAAAATCCAAACCCCAATAATAATTATAAACGGCAGTAAAGTAAGGAGAAAATCGCCCCAAACATTATGCTCAGTTTCGTAAACTAACTTGGTTTCAAGATTCTTAGATTTAATAATTTCATTAACCTCTTTCTCGAAGTTTTGAAGATCACCAAATTCGAATGTATAATTAGGAGCAGCTGCTACCGACGGAAGAATTGTATTCGGTTTTGTTTTTTTATGTTCCGTTTGTTCTTTCGCTTCAGGAGTTAGGAAAACTCTAGCTTCTCGTTTGTTTACAATTTCTATCTTTGCAACATCGCCATTACTTAAGTAGCCTAAGAATTGAGCAGGTGTTGTTTGTGTTCCTTCAGAACCACCAAATCCACCAGAGAACATCTGGATAAATATAAATGCAGCAATAATGATCCCATAAATCCAGTACGGATTTAGTTTAGGTTTTTTGTTTAAATTTTTATTGTCTTTTGCCATTATAAGCGTTTGTCTTTTTAGTAACTTGTTTCTATTCGGGTAGTTTTAGCATCTCCCCAAAGCTCTTCAATATTGTAATATTCTCTAATGCGTTTTTGGAACACATGTACGACAACATTAACGTAATCCATTAAAACCCATTCGGCATTTTCAGTACCCTCAATATGCCAAGGTTTGTCTTTAAGTGCTTTGCTAACTTGTTTTTGAACCGAACCGACGATTGCGTTTACTTGCGTATTTGAAGATCCTTCGCAAATAATAAAATAATCACAAACCGTATTTTCTATTTCTCTTAAATCT
This sequence comes from Winogradskyella epiphytica, assembly GCF_003217215.1. Taxonomy (GTDB): domain Bacteria; phylum Bacteroidota; class Bacteroidia; order Flavobacteriales; family Flavobacteriaceae; genus Winogradskyella; species Winogradskyella epiphytica. The sequence goes on along the minus strand of NZ_QJTD01000005.1, from coordinate 47,683 downwards.
AGAATTGTTATCTCTTTTCCTTTTACTTCTTCAATACCACCAATAATGGTTGTAATGAGTTGGTCTGTAGGGATTTTATCTTTCGTCATTAAAATGTATTAATTTTGTGCAAAGTTATTATTTTTTTAGTTCTTGTGCCCTCTTAATCTCATAAGAAAACCTTAAAATAAAATTGTTTATTTAATGTATATAATCAAACTTGATGCCATTGACTCTACAAATAGCTACCTCAAAGATTTAGCGAGTGTTACCTTGCCACGTGATTATTCGGTGGTAGTGGCTGAAGTACAAACTAAGGGGAGAGGGCAAATGGGCTCAGTTTGGGATTCAGAAAGTGGTAAAAACCTTACTGCGAGTGTGTTTAAAAGATTGCCAAACTTTATTATAACTAATCAATTTTATATAAGTATGGCGGTTTCTTTGGCGATATTTAAAACATTGAACCACTATAATTTGCCGCAAATACGAATAAAATGGCCTAACGACATTTTGTCAGCAGACAAAAAAATATGTGGAATTCTAATCGAAAATATCATTAAATCTAACAAAATTCAAGGATGTATTATTGGATTAGGACTTAATGTTAATCAGAAAACTTTCGAAAATTTACCACAAGCCTCGTCAATGAGTCTGTTAACTGGTGTTATATTTGATAAGGACGAAATTCTTTCAGCTATTCTAGAGCAGTTAAAATTCTATTTTAATTCAATTGAAACTGAAAATTATGCTGAAATAAAACGAGAATATGAAGCAGTTCTTTTTAGAAAAAATAAGCCGTCAACTTTTAGAACTTCTAAAAATGACAGCTTTTCTGGAATTATACAGGGTGTGACTGAAACTGGTGAACTTAAAGTTTGGACCGAAGATGGGATAATAAAAACCTTCGACCTTAAAGAAATAACTTTGTTGTACTAGTTTTTCACCTCAGGGTATTATAACTACAGTCTAAATAGCAGTTTTCATATTTGTTACTAATGTTTCAATAAACTTGCTAATAGGTCCTTTAATCATCATGGCCATCATGGCATTAAATTCACCTTCAAATGATAATTGAACATCTGTTTTATTTGGTTCTATTTCAGTAATGTTTCCAATTAGAGCGAAATCTAATTTTCCGCCTGCAGCTCCAAGTACAATCTTATTATGAGGAACCGCTTCCTTTTTCTTTAGGATAATTTCTGGCATTCCTTTTAGCGCAAAAAGAAATTTGTCATTATCTAAAACTTCAAATTTACTAATGTTACTAGGCATTAGTTTTTCAAAATTTTTCACATCAGAAAGAAAATTGAAAGTTTCTTCTGCAGACTTATCTAAGGTTACTTTTGGTGATTCTAAATTCATTATAATATTGTTAAGTTATTTATTGTTGATTTGTATAGTGCTGAGTTGCACCTAACTGGTTCAACTGTGTATATCAATTTCCATTCCATTCACTTGGATTGGCATTCCATTTCGTTAAACTGTGCTGTTCATCTTGAGTTATATAATAAGTCTCCAAAGCTTGCTCTAATAAAGTTTCGTAGTTACTAAGCGTATGTAATTCTACACCAGCTTCCTCAAAATTCTTTGCAGCGACCTCAAACCCATAGGAAAAAATGGCTACCATGCCTTTTACATTTACTTCAGCTTCTTCAAGAGCACGAACCGCATTAAGACTGCTATTTCCAGTGCTGATTAAATCCTCAACCACAACTACAGTTTGGCCTTTTTCAATAAAACCTTCAATCTGATTTTGACGACCGTGTTTTTTAGCTTCTGGTCTCACATAAACAAATGGCAGGTTTAAATATTCTGCCACCAAGGCGCCAATTCCAATAGCACCTGTTGCAACGCCAGCAATCACATCTGGTTTGCCATATAAATCTTCTATATGTTTCGCTAAGGCTCCTCTAATGTAATTTCTAATAAGAGGAAACGATAGTACAATTCTATTATCGCAATAAATTGGCGATTGCCAGCCAGAAGCCCAAGTAAATGGATCTTTGGGTTGCAATTTTATAGCATCTATCTGCAATAAAACTTCGGCTGTTTTTTTAGCGGTTTCTTTGTTAAAAATCATGCTGCAAAAATAATGAATTTTAAAGGTTAAGAAATTTTAATCTAAAATAATTTTCATTTCAAATAGTTTCTCATAAAAAATAATATTTTTACAATAACAAAGTAGAAACATATCTGAACGATGTATACCATTTATGTAGGTGATAAACCTATTATTTTAACTTCTGAAATACAAAAGGAAACTGATTTTAAATCGTTTCTTTTAAAGTCTGTAAATATAGGTAAGGTGATAAAAACCTTAAATAATACAGATTTAAAGGCAGTGCATTTAATTCATGAAAATAAAGATAAACTCCTAAAGAAATTTTTAAAGCTATTACCTAATGTAGTCGCTGGAGGTGGTAAAGTCTATAATGCTAAGAATGAAATTCTATTTATTTACCGCAACGATAAATGGGATTTACCAAAAGGAAAAGCAGAACGTAAAGAGACGATTGAAGAAACCGCGATTAGGGAAGTAGAGGAGGAAACTGGAGTTGAAGGTCTGAAAATAACCAAGCCTTTACCAACGACTTATCACATTTTTAAGCGAAATGGAAAACACAAAATCAAGGTGACTTATTGGTTTGAAATGAAAACCGATTTTGAAGGTGATCTATCGCCTCAAGAAAATGAAGGTATAACCAAAGTAGAATGGCTGAATGGAAAGTCCTCTCAAAAGGCTTTAAAGAATAGCTATGCTAATATTCGGTTATTAGTGTAATGAAGTTTCGACGTAGTAAGAGTTTCATTCTCTCAAACGCCATACTTCGTGAAGTGGATCTCCTTTACTAGAGAAACCACTATGATGCCAATCACCATTGTCTAAGTTGTAATCAAATTCCAAACTAGCACCAACCCTTGAGTTGTCTCTTGAGAAAAATTCTATGTTCTCGGTATATTTACCGTTTTTAGTGGTGTAGGTTCCGCCACCTGTTCCCATGAACTTTTTAGTTTCTGTATTATAAGCTATCCACTGGAAACGCGTTCCAGACATGATTTTCATTGTTTTTCTAGGGCCACTTGTATCTCTTAATTGCGATTTCCCATTTATAACTCTACCAGACATTAACCAAGCACCTTGCAGTTTTCCAGGTTCTCCATTATCAATACGATTAAATTGAATTTCATCGTTTATATGATTAAATACTGTTTTTGAAATAGTAATTGTTGTACTGAATTCCTGACCTATTGATTCCGAATTCTTCGTGTCGAATTCTATTGTTTCTATTAAGATTCTTCCTTCTAATTTCCAAGAACCTCCTTTGCTGTGGATAAATTCACCGGTGTCAGCATTATATGTTGTAACTACGTTATATCCTTCCGAAAAAATTGCTACGCGTTTTAACTTCTCTCCACTTTCAGAGGTATAATAATTTTCCCAGGCACCAATTAAATTTTGAGCATAGGCCCCAAATGATAAAAGAGTAAATACAACTATTGTGATTAATTTCTTCATGATAAAAAATGTGGTTTAGACGAATTTAAACAATAGAAATATAATATCAAAGCTCTGATGTCTAGGTTGCTACGAATGTCAAGGAACTATGGCTTTAGAAATTGACTCTTTTGTTTCTTTTGACATCAAATTATTGAAAGAAAACTTTTGATTCACCTCAATTTCAATACCTAAATACTGAGTAGGAAATTGTTTTCTCAAATAGGTTGTGAAACCATCAGCCTTTCCTAAATAAGGGTAGTTAAATCGTACATTCAGGCTTGGATTGTACCTTAAGAGTCTTGATTTAAGATCTTTGCAATACTGTCGTTCAGGTTTTCTTGAGGAGTCATATAGTAAACCAAAATCACAGTTTCGGAGGTTGCCATTTAGTTGTGGTGTAAAACTATGTATAGATAAATGGAGAACAGTGTTTCCCCTTTCTATATAATCCCTAATACTGTTTTCTACTTTAGATCTGTATGGCGTATAGTGCGTTTTTAAGATTTGATCTTTCTCGATTTTTGAAAGTTCTTTTGTGAATTCAGAAAATAAGTTGTTATGATGTATTGAGCGATTCAGCTCCACTAATAGTCGGGATGTGGTACTATAGAAAGATGAATTAGATAAGGGTTTTAAATAATTAAATAGGTCTAAAGCTCCCAAGTCATATGCACGATGGGTTTCTAATACCGATTTATTCTTGAAGTATTTCTCGTAATTTTTAGGGATGTTATTCCCAGCATGCTCACATGTTAAAACTAGTTTCATGCTTGAAACATTTTATTCTGTTTTAAGCAGTCTTGAAGTTGGCGATATACAGAAATTATGTGTTTTTCCGAAGAATCATCCCCAATGGCATTTAATATTCTAGTAGCTAAAGTTCCTTCTTCTAAAATTAACTCAATAGCATTGTGATGAGACTTGTGAAGTTTTGATTTTACAGATTGGAATAAATGTTTCCAAACTTCTTTAACCGTTACAAAATCGTTTAGGCCGAATAAGTTTAAGTATTCCTTATTACCAACAATAGAGTTTTCAGCATGTTTTATAGCATCATTTAATAGAGGGAATAACTGTTCTTTAGTCCAAGCTTTTTGTTCTTTTAATGAGCAAAATTCTTTATTAATTAGTGCTTTTAAAATTTCAATTAGGAAAGCACAAATTGCGAGGTCAGCTTTTGGGCATTCTTGTATATCCATCAATCGGATTTCAATAGCATTACGATCGAAACGCGCAATAGCGCCACGAGAGTTTAGAAAATATTGGTCTAAAATCTTGTCTTTATCATAAGGCTGAATGGCTTTTTTTATAGGTTCAAATATGGTAGCATAATAATCAACTTTTGAAAATGAACGCTCAGGAATAACTAGACCTGTCAACTCGGGAATTTCCTTTTGGTTGCTTTTGTAATATTCTAGTCGTGTATCTTTAAACCCTGTGATTTTACCATCTAAAATTGGAGAACTGGCACATAGACCTGGTAATAAAGGCAAGATGATCCGAATGGCAGCATGAAGCTTTTCAAATTCCTTATCATCATAAAAGGGTAAGTTGATATGTGTGCTTTGTACATTGCTCCATCCATGACCTTTACAATTAAAAATAGTATTGTAAAGTGCATAAACCTCACTGTAGCTGTGTTTCCATAATTGTGTGTCTGTATCAGGATTCATCAACGGGTGTGATGCCGAGCCTAAAAGTGAAAGGTTTAAGGGGTGTAAAATTTCATTAATTTCTAAAATGTTTTTGTGAAACTTTTCAGCCAAATCAGTAGTGCTTTTTGCAGGACCGTTGGTTTTGAGTTCAACGACATGGGCTACAAGTTCATTACTCCATGCTATAGATCCATTTTCAATATCGGCCTTTAGTTCACCTGCTTTAAGTGTTAATAATTCGTCTACTTGAGGCGCAACCTTAAAAGTATGGTTATTAACTAGCATATATTCGAGTTCAATGCCATAGACCTCGAAGAGGTGATATTTCTTTTTCATGTGTTTAGATCAGTTGTAATTAAATGATCGAATAGTTCATTGCTAGTTCAGAAGAATATAGCTTTTAAACCTGTTCGTGAGATGTTTAAGTTAAGCGTTTTTTTAATGCTGAAAGAATCTCGGTGTAAATCAAATCGCCATAATGCGCATCTTCAACTCCAAAATCAATATTAGGATTGTCGTTGATTTCAATAACCATGAGTTTACCTTCTACAACTTTAATGTCAATGCCGTAAAGCCCAAGTCCCATAAGTTTAGCCGACTTTAAAGCCATGTCAATGACGTTTTTTGGAACGTCTTCTATCGCTAAACAATCAGCTTCACCATCTTGCTCGTTTTTGTCGGTGGCTTTCCAATTGTAAATTTGCCAATGGCCTTTTGCCATATAGTATCTACAAGCGTAAAATGGTTTATTGTCAATTATGCCAATGCGCCAATCATAATCAGAAGGACAATACTCTTGTGCTATTATTAAATCTGATTCTTTCAACATTTCTGAAACCAAGGCGTCAAATTCTTCCTTCGTCTTTGCCTTTTTAACGCCAAAAGAAAATGTAGAGTCAGGTGCTTTTAGTACACACGGTAATCCTGTTTGTTCCAAAACCGTATTTCTATTATTGCTGTGAACAATGACTGTTTTTGGAGTGTTGATGTTGGCGTTTTGTAGTGCTTCGGCCATATACACTTTATTGCAACATTTTAAAATGGCATCAGGATAATCAATAATGGCAATCCCTTCTTGTTGTGCTTTTCGAGCAAAAGTGTATGCTTCGTTATTCACTTCTGTACTTTGTCTCAAAAACAAAGCATCAAAAGACGAGAGTCTTGATAAATCTTTTGGCTCAACAATTTCAGCATAGATATTCATTCTTTCTGCGATATCTATAAACTTTTTTAAGGCTTTAGGATTACTTGGTGGAGCTGGATCATTCGGATGAACTAAAATAGCTAGGTCAAAATCGTAATTAGTAGGTTTTGCTGTGTCGTAACGCTTTTTTGCGAAATATTGATTGGCGAATTGATGCACGCTCGGCATATGCTCTTGTGGAATTTCAGATTCCGAAATTGCTTTTATGCTCTGTATGTTCCATTTGGTCGTATGGTTGAATTTAATACGTAAAAAAGGCACTTGAAAATGTCGGTAAAACAAAGCACTTAGGTTTTTGTATTTCTGTGCTACGTTTTGACCAAAATAGATACTTAGGGTAAATTCTTGAGACTTTATATTTTTCAAACTTTGTTGAATAACATCATCGAATTCATCAGAAACAATTCTAACAAGTTTCAAGGCTTTTAAATCTACAATGTTTTTAGTGGTTGGAATGGGTAAATGACCTCTAGCTTCCGCTAAAAGAGAAACATAATATCCTTTAGATTGGTAAGAGTAATCTTTACATAAATTGAAGATTCGTGCGTTTTTTAATAAGGAATACTTCGGATTTGTAAGGTAATCTTGGGAGGATAATACGGTAATATTATCAATTGAAAAGTTCCATTTTTCAGGTTGATTTACAACAATGTATTTATTCATTTAGAGCGCATTACGCTATTTAAATTTTAAGTAAATGTATGTCATTTTTTAATTGCTTTTACATTGCTTGAAAAATTATTTTAGACGAGTTTTGATATTATAATATATTGGTTTTCAGGAGTTTTGTCTGCTTTAGGATACTTTATTTGAAAGGACTTTTGCAATTCAAAAGATGCGTCTTTTAATTGTTTCTTTATAGAATTCAACAGATGATAATAAAAATAAACTCTGTTAGTCATGCTTCCCGAAATAAAACCAGAATGGCTGTACTGTCCTGGAACGAAACTTAAATATAAAACACCATTATTATTGAGCAGATTTTTGCAATCCGTTATCAGTTTAGAGACGTCTGCTTTTGATAAGTACGGAATACAGAATCCACATATAATCGCATCGTATTTTTCGTTTAAGTTATGTATTTCTCTAATGTCCATGACTTCATAATGAGCATTTGGTACGTTTTGTTTTGCTAGGCTAATCATGTTTTCCGAAATATCAATTCCTGTTAATCTTAACTCAGAATTTTTGGATAGAAGGTATTTTGAAATATGACCAGGACCACAGCCAATGTCTATAAGTGAAGCTTTAGGAGTCGGTATTAAATTTAGAAAGGCATCATAAGTTTCATTGTACAAGTCTAATTTCATAAACTTGTCATCATAATTTTTCGCCACCTTATTCCAAGTTTCAAATGTTTCTTGATATTTATCCACATTTGAAAATACGACAAAATTTTTAGAACCTTGAGATTTTACTTCAAGCGATATATAGGGTATTGAAGGTGAGCCGATTCATAATGCTTACTTTTCTTATGTAGCCAATCTAATTGTGTGTACCAATTATTAGCGAAATCTTCGTCATAGCTAACCATGATATTGTATTCAATTTGAAGCTTCGGATTTCGTTTTAATAATTCTTCAGCGTTATCTTCCCATACATACGGTGAGAAGCCTTCTTTTTGTTGTAGAATGGTGTCAAAGAAATTCCAATTAAAGAATGAATCAGGCGCTGTTGGCTCTAAAGTTTCTAATAAATAGCGCACCGCTTTTTGATCGGTTGAAATCATGACATCACCTTCTTTAAAAGTTACTTTTTCCTCTGTAGATGTTATGCTTGTGTTGTAATGAGAATAGTGGCCTTCGTATGGCGTCTTTCTAGTTTCATAGTTGGCTATTTTGTAAGATTCAACTGTAAGTGTTGTGTCGTTTTGAAGTTGAGCCATTTCAACATTATTCAGTTGTAATAATTTAATAATATGATGCCAACCTTGAGGAATGATATAGGCTTTTGGGATTAGAACGGAATCAACCGGTTTGAAATGATTGTGATATGTGATTTCTTTTGTGAAGGGTTTGGTTCTATCATATTTTAAACGTTTGGATCCTGTGAGGTTACTTGGAATCATTTCACCTTCGTAACCCTTAAAATTTAAGGTGGAGGTTTTAGTAGAATCGACGGTCCAAGAAAGAGGATAGCTTTTTCCAACCGACCATAATTTTTCTTGTTTCTTTCTTAATTCTGAAATTTTATCACCTTGCTCTTCGGTGAGTTCGATCATGCTTTTCATTAATTCATAGGTGCCTTCAACACGTTGCTTATAAGGCTTTAGCATATGTGTTTCAATCATCATACCTAAGGTGTTAAATAAAGCCGTGTATCCTGTAGAGTAGCGAGGTGTATCTAGAAATTGTGTAAATCCAGAGTCCGGTGTACGATTAAATACATTGACATAGGGAGTGATGTCCCAAGATTTTGTTTCGAGCTTTTGTTCGAGTTTTGGCATCATTTCAGTATGCATATAGTCTCCAAGTTCACCGCCTAATTTATTATGTTGTGTAAACAAGTGGGTTAGGGTGTATTGGTAATCTGCACCATTACTCACGTGATTATCGATAAAAATATCGGGTTGTACTAAATGAAATATTTTAGCGAAAGTTTGTGCGTTTTTAGTGTCGGCTTTTATGAAGTCTCTGTTTAAATCATAATTTCTTGCATTTCCTCTAAAACCATATTCCTTTGGGCCATTCTGATTGGTACGAGATGTAGAATTGCGGTTTAAACTACCACCAACATTATAGATAGGAATAGTAACTACAACTGTGTTTTTCGGTGTTTCTATTTTTCTTTGAGCAAAATCTCTAAACAACATCATCGTGGCGTCAATGCCATCGGATTCTCCTGGGTGAATACCATTGTTGACTAAAATGATTCTATGGTTTTGTCGTAGTTGTTCAAAATTATCTCCAGATCCGTCCATGTTTAAGGTCACTATATGAAGTGGTGTTCCTGAATCTGTTTCACCTATGTTTTGAATTGAAATTTCAGCATAGCGGTCGGCCAAATCTTGATAGTAAGCAATCGTTTCTTGATAAGTAGCTGTTTCAACGCCCTCGCTTTTTTCGAACACCGTTGTGAAATCTATTTCGGTTTGATTGGTTTTTATTTCTTTTTGTTGGGATTTATCGGAGCAGGAAGAAATGATTAAGAAAATTATGAAGAGTTTTTTCATGAATAAAACGTATTATATACTATACCTCAAACTTAACAAAATTATGTCAGGAAAAGTTGTGTTAATTGGGTTTTTAGAGTCATAAAATTGACTAATTTTGCAACAATTTTAGATTTCAGATTATGCAACAAACTACAAATACAATAGTAATGATTCGTCCTGTAAATTTCAGGATGAATGAACAAACGGCTGTCAATAATTATTTCCAGGAAGAATTGGATTTAAAAAATGCCGAAATCAATGCTAAAGCACAAGAAGAATTTGATGCTTTTGTGGAGAAATTACAAGCTGTTGGTGTTAATGTAGTCGTTATTAATGATGATGAAACTGCTGATACGCCAGATTCAATTTTTCCTAATAACTGGGTAAGTTTTCACGGAAATGGTGATGTAGCAAAATATCCAATGTTTGCAGAAAACAGAAGAAAGGAAAGACGTGATGATGTGTTTATTCGACTAGAAGAAGACGGTTTTGCTATTGAAAATATTATTGATTATACCTCTGCAGAACACGAAGGTGTGTTTTTAGAAGGAACAGGTAGTATTATTTTAGATCGTGAGAACAGAAAAGCCTATTGCGCTTTGTCTGCAAGAGCGGATGAGGAATTATTCATTGAGTTTTGTGAAGATTTTGAATACAGTCCTGTAATATTTACAGCATATCAAAACGTAAAAGGTAAGCGATTACCAATCTATCATACTAATGTGATGATGTGTGTGGCAGAAACTTTTGCGGTAATCTGTTTAGATAGCATAGATGATAAAAAGGAGCGTAAGAGCGTTGTAAAACAGCTGAAACAGGATGGTAAGGAAATCGTTTCTATTACTGAAGCTCAAATGCATCAGTTTGCTGGAAATATGTTGCAGGTGAGAGGTGAGAACGAGCAGCGTTATTTAATTATGAGTGAAACCGCTTATAAGAGTTTAACTCCTAATCAAATTAAGACTATAGAAAAACATTGTCCTATATTGTATAGCTCATTAAATACTATTGAAATTTTAGGAGGTGGTAGTGCTCGTTGTATGATGGCTGAGGTATTTTTACCTAAGAAATAAATAAAGATAATTATACTTTAATAGTGAATAAAAGAAGCTTAATTAAGCTTCTTTTTCATTTTTAGGAAGTTCAACAAAGAACTTACTACCTACATTTGGCGTGCTTTCAACCCAAATTCTACCGTCATTTAACTCAATTAAATCTTTAGCGATAGTTAACCCTAAACCGGTTCCCTTTTCGTTTTTAGTTCCAACAGTAGTGAAGTTTTTATGAGCATGGAATAATTTAGAGATATTTTCTTTCGAAATGCCAACTCCGGTATCTTCAATACAGATTAAAGATTTGCCATCAACTTCTTTATTTGAGATGGTAATCACGTCTCCAGTTCTACTAAACTTCACGGCATTAGTTAGTAAATTCTGAATGACGATTTCTACCATGCTGCGATCGGCATAGATATATTCAGGTTGTGTCTCGTCAATTAGAATAATTTGTTTGTCCTCTATTTTTTGTTCTACTAAAGCAACTTTAGTATGGAAGACATCTTGAATATTAAGCATTTCAGGTTTCGGTTCTAAATTCTGCATTTGAGACTTAGACCAATTCAGTAGATTGTATAATAAAGAGGATGCATTATTAGCATTTTCACTCAACTCCGGAATAAGGTTATAAAACTCATCTTTTGAAATGTTACCTTCTTTTAATAAGTCTAAAAAGGCTTTGATGGAGGAAATAGAATCTTTTAAATCATGTGAAACAATAGAGAACAGTTTGTCTTTTACCTGATTAACTTCTTCTAAATGATGCGTTTGCTCTATAATAGCTTCAGTGTTTATTTTTTCCTTTTTGAGTTTATTCTTTTGTTCTTCAAGAGCAGATTTATGGGATCTCGTTCTTAATAGACTAAAAATTAAAAATATTAAAAGAATGGCTATAATAGCAAGAAGACCGTAAACAACAAATGGATAATTGAAAGATGATTGAGTTTTATCTGGTTGCGATGCTTTGTTGATGTCGCTTTTTGAAGAGTCTACTTTTGAAAAGTCTAAATCTAAAGGTGTTAAATCTTCAGTAGGAAACATAGGCTCATTTGCCTTAGATAATGAATCCTTTAATTTATAGTATTTGTTTTGCCAGAAAAAAGCATTCTGAAAATAACCACGAGTAGAGTCTAGGGCGATTCTTAACTTATAGTTTTCTAACAACTCAGATTTGTTATTGATTTTTAGAGCTAAACGATAAGCTTCATTTAATTGATTTTCTGCTAATTTAACTTTTTTCTTCTGAAGGTTTAACTGACCAATCGCGTTTAACGCTCTTAATAGTCCTTCTTGATTATTATGTTTTCTATTATACTTTAATCCTTCAATTAAATATTCAGAAGCTCTATCGTATTCTTTAAAACGTAAATATTCAGATCCGATTTTTGGTAATATTTCACCACGAAGATTTTGATCTGAATCTAAGTTTAAAATATCTAATACTCGCTCGTAGTATTCAATAGACTTTCTGTGTTCTTTAAGTATGGAATATAATTCAGCAATATTTTTAGTCGATTCTTTAACTCCAGCTTTATGATTGATTTTTCTTCTAACTTCTAGAGCTTTAAAATTAAACTCAATCGCTTTGTCTATTTGATTAGTTTTAAAATATGCTTCAGCAAGGTTATTATAAGCAGAACTTAATTCCTCTTGTAGATTTTGTTCTTCGAAAATAGAAATAGCTGATAAAGAATTTTGCAATCCTACAGCGTAATTACCACGTTTAATTTCTAATAGGCCTATACTGTTACTCACTTTGGCCACGCCAAGTGTATCGTTTATACGTAAATAAAGTCCCCTTGATTTGTTGAAATTGTCTATTGCGTTGAAGTAATCGTTTCGTTCTGTAAATATTAAAGCGCGATAGTAATTACTTTCGGCGATACCTTTCGTGTAATTAAGGTCTTCTGAGAGTTTTGATGTCTGGTTAATATATAATAAAGCTTTGCTGTAATCTGAAGCTTTAAATAGTTCGTTAATGAGTATAAGCGACATATCCACTTTCGTGGAGTCAGAATTTTGATATGCCAATTGCACCGTAAGTTGATCTATTTTTTCATTTTGAGAAAAAACAGAAAAAGTTAAGAAACAAACAGCTAAAATTAATAACTGTTTCATCTTAATTTATGGGTAATACGAATTGTGATGTTTTGGTGTGATTAACTTTTATAGAGGGATAAAAAAGTAAGTTAACACAAAACAGTAACAACTGGGTTAATGTTTGATAATTAAACCTCATTAATGTTTGGGACATTGATTAATAGCTTATCAAAAGTGCTATTATGTCTACAAATATGCTAATTATTAAGACTTAATGCTAATAAATTAGGTGAATGGTTAATTTACAAAAAATGAAAAAATCGAATATCGATAAAAGGTGTGAAAATATAGAGGTATGGCTGTTTTATCGATGAAATACACGGTTTATGTAAGTGATTGATTTTTAATGTTTTATGTGTCGGTTGGTTTGGTTTTATATGTTTCTGATTTAAAATGCTTTATGATTTTAAAATCTTTAATTTGAGATAATTCCGAAGTTTTAAAGTGTCGTATTTAGATGTAAAAACGCTAAAAATTATTGTAAGATCATTAGTTGCGAAATTGGCCTATTAAAGTTTTCGGTTCTATCCTATTAGATTAAGAGTTTTGACCCAGAAATACAGTCTTAAATATTGCTTAATAATGTAGATTGAAGCCTAATAAAAGAATTAAACTAACTATCTTTGCCCACGTTTTTAAATACAAAATAAGACAGGATATGAATCTTCAAGAAACTTTAGAATTACATGTGAAGGCAGCGGTAAAAGCGTTGTTTGAATCGGAATTAGAATCTGTAGAATTTCAAGCCACTCGTAGGGAGTTTGCTGGTGATATTACAGTGGTTGTATTTCCAATGTTGCGTGTAATTAAAGGAAATCCTGCGGTTATTGGAGAACAAGTTGGTCAATACTTGTTAGATAATGTTGATTTGGTAAAAGGTTTTAACGTGGTTAAAGGCTTTCTAAATATTGAAATTAGTGATGCGTATTACATTAATTTCTTTCAACAGATTAAAGACGATGAAAGCTATGGTTTTTCTGAGGTGAAAGATGATAAAGCTGTTATGGTTGAGTACTCATCACCTAATACTAACAAACCTTTGCATTTAGGACATGTAAGAAATGTGTTGTTAGGTTATAGTGTTGCTGAAATTTTAAAAGCTTCAGGAAAGAAAGTTTACAAAACTCAAATTATTAACGATAGAGGTATTCATATTTGTAAAAGTATGTTGGCTTACCAAAAATTCGGTAATAATGAAGAGCCAACGGCAGAGCTAAAAGGTGATAAGTTAGTTGGAAATTATTATGTGAAATTCGATCAAGCATATAAAGCTGAAATATCAGAGTTAATGGCTCAAGGTCAATCTGAAGAAGAGGCAAAAAAGAATGCGCCCATGCTATTGGAAGCACAAGAAATGCTTATTAAGTGGGAGGCAGGAGATGAAGATGTTGTTGCGCTTTGGAAGAAAATGAACCAATGGGTTTATGATGGTTTCGATGTCACTTATAAAAATATAGGTGTTGATTTCGATACTTATTATTACGAGAGTGATACGTACTTGTTAGGAAAGGAATTTGTTTCAGAAGGATTGAGAACAGGAGTTTTCTTTAAAAAAGAAGATGGGTCTGTTTGGTGTGATTTAACCGAAGATGGACTTGATGAAAAAATAGTATTGCGTAGCGATGGCACTGCGGTTTATATGACACAAGATATAGGTACAGCTATTCAACGTATAAAAGATTACCCAGATGTTGGAGGAATGGTTTATACCGTAGGAAATGAGCAAGATTATCATTTCAAGGTGCTTTTCTTAATATTGAAAAAATTAGGTTTCGACTGGGCTAAAAATTTATTCCACTTGAGCTATGGTATGGTTGATTTGCCAAGCGGAAAAATGAAGAGTAGAGAAGGAACTGTAGTAGATGCCGATGATTTAATTCAAGAAATGGCAGATACAGCGGAAGAGATTTCTAAAGACTTAGGTAAGCTTGAAGATTATTCTGAGGAAGAAAAACAAGAGTTATATAAAACCATAGGTTTAGGTGCTTTAAAGTATTATATTTTAAAAGTAGATCCTAAAAAACGAATTCTATTCGACCCGAAAGAATCTATCGATTTCCAAGGAAATACAGGCCCGTTTATCCAATATACTTATGCTAGAATTCAATCTATCTTAAGAAAAGCAGATTCAGCTGGAAGTGATATTCCAAGTTCAGAAGAGGTGGCTTTACATGATAAAGAAAAAGAACTCATCAAGCAATTAGAGTTATTTCCAGAAGTAATTCAAAATGCTGCAGATCAACATAGCCCTGCGCTAATTGCTAATTATACTTATGATTTGGTAAAAGAATTTAATTCTTTCTATCAAAATGTATCTATTCTTGGCGCAGACACTGAAATCGAAAAAAGTTTCAGAGTAGCTTTATCTAGAACCGTTAGTCATACTATTAAAAATGCATTTCAAGTTTTAGGAATTGAGGTTCCTGAAAGAATGTAATATTATAAATTAAAGACAGGATTGAAAAAGTTCTTACTTGCGAATAGCGAGTAGGAACTTTTTGTTTTAGTTAAGTACCCTAAATGATTTTCGTACGATAGCAAATAGTCAAAAGTAAGGTGTGAAACGAGTTGAAGATTAATAGGTTACCTGTAATCAATCCTTTGGTCGCATGGAATAACTAGAAAATAAATCTTATATTGTAGTATGTAAATCTAAGCCTATTGGAAGTTGTCCGCTACATATTATTTGCACAAGTATTTGTTGCATTTTTTGTGGCAGGTGGTGTCTTTTTTAAATCTCGAAATTTAAGAAGTCTTACACTATCTTCGTTAATAGCGCTTGTTGGATTTCATATTTTATTATTCTTATTCGGCTCCGGTGAGTTAGTAAATTTATATCCTCAGTTTAAAAGTTGGTTCTATTATGAGGTCGCATTGTTGTTTGGTCCGCTAGTCTTTATTCATCTACAATGTTTAATTTTAAATAAGCGAAAGTTATATTTTATTGATCTTTTGCATCTAGCTCCTATTGTAATTTTTTGGATAGGTTATGGTGATGTTTTAATGATGGAAGGACGAATCCGCAGTCAGTATGTTATTGAACATTTTTATGATAGGACAATGACATGGAATTACTTTTTAGCTGTAGTAATGATGGTGTATTCTCTTAGTTCTTTAGTATTACTTTATGTAAAAGGAAAAGATTTAACTGCAAAACGACTTCAATATGCCGTATTTATAGTGCTGGCTTATGTGTGTTCCTCTGTACTTATTTTATATCTCACTCGTTATGCTGAAGGTTGGAGGGATTTTGCGTCTTATTATTTAGTGCTAACGCTTCTTATTTTTGGAGTGGGTTATTTCTTAATTAAGAATCCGGATTTTTTAAAACAAATCAAAAAAAAATACTTTACTTCTAATCTTAGAAAGAATGATATGAAGCGGATTCAATCTAAGATTGAAAATGCTTTTATAAATGATAAGGTATTTTTAGACGGCAAGATTAATATTTCAAAATTAAGTAAGTTATTGAATGAAAAACAGCATCATGTTTCTCAAACATTTTCGGAAGTCTTATTTGAGAATTTTAACGACTATGTGAATAGGCATCGAGTAGAGGTTGCAAAAAAATACTTAAGAGATGCATCTTATAATAATTTTAAGATTGAAGCTATAGCTAAAGAGTGTGGATTTAATAATAAAGTTACGTTTTATAAGGCATTTACGAAGTTTGCGAATGAAACACCATCGGCTTTTAGAAAGAAAAAAAAGAGTGAATAATAATTATTTTTAACGTTTTAATGTGTTGATACAGAGTTAGTTTTGCTGCTTTTGTTGTAACTTAGTAAGAGAATAAAATGTTCATTAAATCTTACTGTTATGGAAAAGTCACTCACATTAAAACATTATGCAAGTACAGTTATAGCAATGCTATTTGTGCTTTTTTCTTTAAATGCTCAAACAGGATTTACTGAGTATCACGGAAAAGTTGTCGATGGAAGAACTAATAAAGCTTTAGAAGCTGCGAGTTTAAGTATTAATAATACGAATATAAGTACCATAGCAAATTCCGAAGGAGAGTTTCTTCTCAAAGTGCCTAATAATTATTCTGATTCTAAAGTAATAGTGTCGTTTCTAGGGTATAATACCTATGTGTTACCGTTGACCGAGTTACGTGGGTCAGAACAACCTATTAAACTATATGTTGCTGTTACCGAATTATCTACGGTAAGTATTTCTGCCTTTAAGGATGCTCAAAGTTTAATTCGAAAAGTGTTCCAAGATAAAAATAATAATGCTGGTAATGAGTCTGTTTTTATGACTGCATTTTATAGAGAAACTATTAAGCGTCGAAGTCGAAATGTGTCATTAACGGAGGCAGTTGTTAATATTTTAAAGCAACCAAACTCATCAGAGCAACGTGACATTATTGGGTTAGGAAAAGCGAGAAAAAGTACTGATTATAAACGCTTGGATACCGTGTCTGTTAAACTGCAAGGAGGGCCATTTTCGACAGTCTATTTGGATATAATGAAGTACCCAGAGTATATTTTTACAGAAGAGAGTATTAACTCTTATAGGTTTACTTTTGATGAACCGTCAACAATAAATAATAGAACAGTATACGTCGTGAATTTTACACCAAAAGATAATGAGTTTAGAATAAATTATAAAGGAAAATTATTTATAGATGTAAAGTCATTAGCTTTAGTAAGTGCCAACTATGCTTTAGATGTGAGCGATAAAAGGAATACAAGAAATCTATTAGTGAAAAAGAAGCCAAGGGACGTAGAGGTTTATCCACTAGAAGCTATATATAAAGTGGACTATAAGCAAAAAGGTGATAAATGGTATTATAGTTATTCTAATTTAAGCCTCACATTTAAGGTGAGTAAAAAACGACAAATCTTTAATAAAGTGTATACTCTTTCCAGTGAAATGGCAGTGACAGATTGGGAGATTTATGGTGTAAATAAAAAAATAAAAAATAGAGATAGGCTAAGACCTTCAGTGATTATTACGGATGCAATTTCTGGTTTTTCGGATCCTGATTTTTGGGGTGAATATAATCTTATCGAACCGGATAAATCGATTCAGTCTGCTATAGATAAAATCAGAAAAAGTATTGAGAAGGAAAAACAACGTGAAGAGAAAAACACGGTTAATGGTTAGTACCGATTGAGATTTCAACCTAATTATAGAATTTATTAAAAAGTCACTCTTAGTTGGGTGGCTTTTTAATTTTTATTGAAGATGCTGTTGGGTTATATGTCAAGGTATTAGGAAGCTGTTTGACAGTGCTTGTCAAAAGGTGTGTTCAACTTTTTACGATCCAAAAGTAGTGTTCTAGATGTTGTGGTTGTGATAAACTGTTTTTTTGTAGATAAATGTAATCAACGCATTAGTAAATCCCTCATAAATTCTTAAATTTGCAACTCATTAAAATAACCCAGACTGCATAGGTGCAGACTGATAACTGAATACAAAAGACATGTTTAATAATTTAAGTGATAAGTTAGATAAAGCGTTACACGTATTAAAAGGTCATGGTAGCATTACTGAGGTAAATGTTGCTGAAACTTTAAAAGAAGTAAGACGTGCGCTTTTAGATGCCGATGTTAACTTTAAAATTGCTAAAGAATTTACCGTTCGAGTAAAGGAAAAAGCTCTTGGTCAAGATGTATTAACTACATTACAGCCTGGTCAGTTAATGGTTAAAATCGTTAAGGATGAATTAACCGAACTTATGGGCGGTGATGCCGAAGGTATTAACCTTTTTGGTAATCCTAGCGTAATTTTAATGTCTGGTCTTCAGGGTTCTGGTAAAACAACCTTCTCTGGGAAACTTGCTAATTATTTAAAAAACAAAAAAACTAAAAAACCATTATTAGTGGCCTGTGACGTTTATCGTCCTGCTGCGATTGATCAATTACATGTTGTAGGTGATCAAATTGGTGTAGAGGTTTATAGTGATAAAGGAAATACGGATCCAGTAGCTATTTCGCAAGCAGGTATTGCACATGCAAAAGCTAATGGTCATAACGTAGTAATTATAGATACCGCAGGTCGTTTAGCTGTAGATGAAGCGATGATGACGGAGATTTCTAATATTCATAAAGCAATTCAGCCTGAGGAAACACTATTTGTAGTGGATTCGATGACTGGTCAGGATGCTGTAAATACGGCAAAAGCTTTCAACGATATTTTGAATTTCGATGGTGTTATCCTTACTAAATTAGATGGTGATACACGAGGTGGTGCTGCAATTTCTATTAAATCTGTAGTTAATAAACCAATTAAGTTTATTGGTACAGGTGAGAAGATGGAAGCTATTGATGTGTTCTACCCATCACGTATGGCAGATCGTATTCTTGGAATGGGTGACGTTGTTTCCTTAGTTGAACGTGCTCAAGAGCAGTTTGATGAGGTTGAAGCGCGTAAACTTCAGAAGAAGATTGCTAAGAACCAATTCGGGTTTGATGATTTCTTGAAACAGATTCAGCAGATCAAGAAAATGGGTAATATGAAGGATCTTATTGGAATGATTCCTGGTGCTGGAAAAATGATGAAAGATATTGATATAGACGACGATGCTTTCAAAGGTATTGAAGCTATTATCCATTCAATGACTCCAGAAGAACGTTCAAATCCATCTATTATAAATGCAAGTCGTAAAAAACGTATTGGTAAAGGTTCGGGAACTTCAGTTCAAGAAGTGAATCAATTATTGAAACAATTTACGCAAATGAGTAAAATGATGAAGATGATGCAAGGTGGTGGCGGAAAACGTATGATGCAGATGATGCAGAATATGCCGAAGTAAAACTTATAAGTCGGCAGTCACAGTAAGCTGTGTTCAGTTGACATCTTTATAAAACAATCATTTATGGCTTTGGTCATTAGTACCTTCGCACAATAACAGCTACAAACATGACAATTCTTGACGGAAAAAAGGTAAGTAACGACATTAAAAATGAAATTAAAGCTGAAGTCGATAAGATGAAAGCTAATGGTGAAAAGGTACCGCATTTAGCTGCTGTTATTGTGGGTAATGATGGTGCGAGTTTAACTTATGTGGGTAGTAAGGTTAGAGCTTGTGAGCGCGTTGGGTTTCAGTCTACAATGGTGAGATTATCCAATACAACAAGTGAAATCGAATTATTGGATAAAATTGATGAGTTAAACAAGAATGATGATATCGATGGTTTCATTATTCAATTACCATTGCCACGTCAAATTAATACGCAAAAGGTATTAATGGCTGTAGACCCTAATAAAGATGTTGATGGATTTCATCCTATGAATTTCGGGAAAATGTCTTTAGATATGTCTACTTTTATTCCGGCAACGCCTTTTGGAATTTTAGAACTACTAGATCGTTATAATGTTGAAACTAAAGGAAAACATACCGTTGTAATTGGTCGTTCGCACATTGTTGGTCGTCCAATGAGTATTTTAATGGGCCGTAAAGGTTTCCCTGGTAATTCAACAGTAACACTGACGCATAGTCATACTAAAAATATCACACAGATTACTTCTCAGGCAGATATTATAATTTCAGCTTTAGGTATTCCTCACTTTTTAAAAGCTGAAATGGTGAAGGATGATGTGGTTGTTATTGATGTTGGAATTACGCGTGTCCCTGATGATACAGAAAAAGGCTATCATATCACCGGTGATGTCGATTTTGAAAATGTTAGTAAAAAAGCAAGTTTTATTACTCCAGTTCCTGGAGGAGTAGGGCCAATGACTATTGCAATGCTATTAAAGAACACTTTGTTAGCTAGAGAACAACACAGACTAAAAAAGCACTAGAATTTATTTATGAATGTATGGTTGTCGATTTCAGATATCGTTCTATCAAAAGTAACGATAGGAAGTCTTCAGCATGTTATTCCGATATTAATTGCTATTGTTTTTACAGTTGCATTTATAAAGTATGCTAATCAAAAATTAAATCTAGCTCAAAAGCAGAAGGCTGTACATTATTTAGCTTGGTTTATTTCCATTACACTTGTTAGTTTTCATGTGTACTATATAAGTTTTGGAGACTATAATTTCAAAACAGATTTACCTCTTTATCTGTGCAGCTTAATGGCCTTATTACTGCCGATATTCACCTATTATCGGAAGTATTGGATGCTAGAAATTCTAATATTTTGGATTTTAGGAGGAACAATTCAAGCTATTTTTACACCAGATATTGTAGAAGGTTTTCCGAGTTTTAATTATATAAGATATTGGGTGGTACACTTAGGTTTATTAGCCGTAATCTTCTATTTCATCTTTGTTTTTAAGATGAAACCAACACTGAAAAGTGTATTTAAATCCATCTTAGCTCTACAAGTTTATGTGTTAATTATGATGGGGTTAAACTATCTTTTAGGAGCAAACTATTTTTATTTAAGTAGAAAACCTCAATCGGCTTCATTATTAGATTATTTCGGAGAATGGCCTCACTACATTTTAGTTGGTCAGTTAGTACTTATCCCATTATTCTTGCTCATTTATTTACCTTTCTATCTTTTAGAGAGAAAAAATAGATCACTTAGTAAATAGTTGAGACATATCTTTAAAGGCTTTAAATTCTAATGCATTTCCTGAAGGGTCTTTAAAAAACATGGTGGCCTGTTCGCCTATCAGTCCTTCAAATCTAATGTAGGGTTCAATAATAAAATGAATGTCTTTCGATTTTAATAAGTCGGCAAAAGTATGGAATTGAGTCCATTCTAAAACGACGCCAAAATGCGGAATAGGAACCTCTTTTCCGTCTACTGGATTTGAAGTAACATCTGATCTGTGATTTTCTTTATAATGAATAACAAGTTGATGTCCAAAAAAATCATAATCAACCCAATGATCGCTACTTCGTCCTTCTTTAAAATTTAAGGTGTTCGTGTAGAAGTCTCTACATAACTTTGAATCATGAACAGGAATAGCTAAGTGAAAGGGTGTTAATGCCATAACTACCGTCTGTTTCTTCTCGATTTTTCTTCTTGTTCCTCCTTATAAGTTTTATCGGAGTCACTAATCAATTCGCTTAAAGTGTCAAATTCTTTTTTAGTTAATTCACGATATTTACCAACAGGAACGTCAAGTTCTATATTCATTATTCTAATTCGTTTTAGGGTTTGTACCTCGTAATTGAGATATTCACACATTCTACGAATTTGTCTATTTAGTCCTTGAGTTAGTATAATACTGAAAGTGTAGGTATCAATCTTTTTAACTTCACACTTATTAGTATGCTTATCTAATTCTTCCAAGTAGATTCCACCAGCCATTCGCTCAATAAAGGTTTGTGAAATAGGTTGGTCTACGGTGACGATATATTCCTTATCGTGATTATTACTAGCTCTAAGAATTTTATTTACAATATCACCATCGTCAGTAAGGAGAATTAATCCTTCACTTGGTTTATCTAGTCGGCCAATTGGAAAAATACGTTTAGGATAATTGATGTAATCAATGATGTTATCTTTTTCAACCCGAGTATCCGTGGTACAGACAATCCCAACCGGTTTATTAAAAGCCAGGTATACAAAGTCTTGTTTTCTTGCGCCAATAATTTCTCCGTCCACTTTAACTATATCTCCTGGAGCAACTTTAGTACCCATTTCCGGTACCACATCGTTAATAGTGACTCTTCCTGCTTCAATAAGTCGGTCGGCAGCTCTACGAGAACAGTATCCTGCTTCGCTGAGGTATTTATTTAGGCGTTTTAAATCTTGTGACATAATGTAAAAATACAATAAACTTTATGTATTAATAAATTCAATAATTTGAGGTGTTAGCGAGGGATCTTTTAATCCATGACCAAAACCATTTGTAGAAATTAATTGGGAGTTTTTATACCTATGAGCAATCAATTGCGCATCTTCGTAAGGAATAATTCGATCTTTTTTATCATGGATTATTAAACCCTTAGCGTCGATTGATTCCGTGAATTGTGCCGTTGAGAAATAAGAGACAGGTTTACCAAAGCGTTCCATAATAATTTTATCCAATTCGGATGAAACACGGTTGTTATAACCCATCATGTTCTTATATCTATCAAATACACCTGTGAAGTGAGCTGGAGCGCCAAGTAGAACCACTTTTTCAACAGATGGAAGTTCATTCTGGTATAAGGATAAAATATGAGACATGGCTCCGACAGAATGACCTATTAAGACATCTGGCTTGTATTTTTTAGCGACTACATTGATAAATTCAGCGTACATTATCGCTGTAAATTGTTTACCGCTAGATCTACCGTGTGCAGGTGCATCTAAAGAAACGATATTGTAATCTTGTGCTTTAAAATCATTTAAAATATAGCTCCATCGTGCTGTATTACTTTCCCAGCCGTGAGCAAGTAAAATGGTTTTTCCTTTTCCTGCCCATCGGTAGGTTGCAATATCCATATTGTTATAACGGATCTCGTCTTGTAAAGCGGTTTCAACAAGAAGTTTTTGATCTTCCGTATATCGTCCTTTTCTTGGAGAAGCAAATAACTTTAATGCTTTTTTAGCTGCAAATTTTGATGAAACAAAACTCGAGGCATTTACGGCACTTCCTACGGTTTTTATAACAATACTACTCATAGTTACTGGTCTTCTCTATTTACGGAATCAACAGAAAAGGCAGGTAAACAAATGGCTAAATACTCACAAGGTTCTGTAAAAGGATTAGAGTACTGAAGTCTAGTATGTTTTTCTACTTTTATAGATTGGCCAGCTTCAAGTACAATAGTTTCCCCATCAATTATAAATTGCTTTTTTCCTTTTATGATAAAGGTATATTCATCAAACTCAGGGGTTTGAAATGGTTCGGACCATCCTGCAGGTGCCACCATATGAGCAATGCTTATTTGAGAATTACCATCCGTTGCATTTCCAAAATGTTCCTTGATGATTTTTCCATCATTTGTTGGGAAAACAAAAGGGGCATTTTGAACTGTATATTTCTTTTTGTCTTGCATATCTATTATGTGTTTTACAGCAGTGGAACCTGTTTTGTGTTCTACCAATGAATTATAAAAAGCTTAATTTTAGCTTTCTCAGGAATCTGAATAGGATCAATTTGCATATCCATATCAAATCGCATACTTGCAGGAAGTTCCTTCTTATCTATTGTGAATGTCGCGTTTATTTCATCTACAGAAACAACAATCACGTTGATAAGATTATCAATTTTTGAAATTTTATAAGCGGCTTTTATGTCTTTAAAAGTGCTTAAGGTATTAATGTTTTTCTCTGTTTTATAGCGATCGTCAAAAATACGGACACTAGAAATTAAGGATGTTGAGTCTTGTCCTTTCTTTGGAGAAATGTCTAATAGCTTTTTGCCTCCTTTTTCGTAGATTTCAATATTTCCAGAAGCCATATAGGATCTTACAGCATTAAATTGAACTACTGAATCATTACTAAAAATTGTTTTCAAGTCTTTGACTTGAGTGGAGTCGGTCAGTAAACCGATATGATTCTTTTTAATTACAAATGGGTTTGGTGCTTTGTCGTTTGCACAGCTTGTAATGATAAAAGCACAAATAAGTGCTGTAAAGAAGGTATTCTTCATATAGTATTTAATATTTATTTTTTAATCATTTTACTAATAATTCCTAGTACGCCTCTTATAACGGTAGCACTGGTTAAAACCTTTACAATTGGGTTCATTTTATTGCTTCGAGTTCTTGTACTCGAAGTTCTTCTCTTGCTCTCAGCACGTTTAAGCGCTTCGTTCTCTTCTATAGCTTTTTGTTTGGCTTCCTCTTCTTCTGCTAATTTAATTTTTTCATTAAGCATTTCGTAAGCACTCTCACGATCAATGGTTTTATTGTACTTTCTTGCAAGTCGCGATTGTGAAATAAGGCTACTGAGTTCAGTTTCATTCAATATATCCATTCTACTCATTGGTGCACGGATAAGAGTTGCGGCTAAAGGCGTTGGTCTTCCTTTTTCATCTAAAGCTGAAACTAAAGCTTCACCAATACCTAAAGAGGTTAGTACTTCCGCCGTATCATAATATTCTGAATCTGGATAGTTTTGAGCGGTTAGTTTAATAGCTTGTCTGTCTTTTGCCGTAAAAGCACGTAAGGCATGCTGAACTTTTAAACCTAACTGTCCTAAAACTGCTTCGGGAACATCTGTTGGATTTTGAGTCACAAAATATAGTCCAACACCTTTACTTCGAATCAACTTTACAATACTTTCAATTTGGTTGAGTAAAGCACTTGAAGCCTCATTAAAAATTAAATGCGCTTCATCAATAAACATTATCAATTCTGGTCTTCCGCTATCACCTTGTTCTGGGAAAGTAGAATAAATTTCAGCTAATAAACTCAACATAAATGTCGAGAACAATTTAGGTCTATCTTGAATATCAGTTAATCTAATAATGTTGATATAACCACGGCCATTTTCATCTATTCGTAATAAATCTTGTGGATCGAAAGATGTTTCACCAAAGAATAAATCACCTCCTTGTTGTTCAATTTCGATGATCTTTCTAAGAATGGCCCCAGTAGATGCCGATGAAATTCTTCCGTAAGATTCTTCAAATTCTTTTTTACCTTCATTAGTCGCATATTGGAGGATTTTTTTGAAATCCTTAAGGTCTAATAACGGCAAGTGATTGTCGTCACAATATTTAAATATCACAGAAATGATTCCAGCTTGAGTTTCGGTAACGTCGAGAATTCTTGAAATTAACACCGGGCCAAATTCACTTACAGTCGCTCTCAATCGGACACCGTCTTGTTCCGACAAGGTGAGCATTTCCACAGGAAATGCTTTTGATTCGAAAGGCAAACCAATTTTTTCATGGCGCTCATCGATCTTTGCATGTCCAGGACTTGGTTTTGCTAACCCACTTAAATCTCCTTTGATGTCCATAAGTAAAACAGGAACTCCTTTTTCAGATAAGTTTTCTGCTAAAACTTGTAGGGTTTTGGTTTTACCAGTTCCTGTTGCTCCTGCAATAAGACCATGTCTGTTCATGGTTTTTAACGGAACATTTACAAAGGCATTTGTTATGGCTTCACCATCTAACATGGCAGAACCTAAGGTAATATAATCACCTTTAAACAGGTTTCCTTCAGTGATTTCTTTTACGAAAGCTTCAGTATTCTTCATTCATCAAAAAATTTGGATAAAAATAATGTAATTTTAATCAAGTAGGAAATAGTTTTCGGTATCTGTAAACCGTTTCAGTGTTTTTTTTAGCTCAATATAGTTCTGCTTATCTTAATATGAATCTTTTATAATTAGTTTAAGTATTGGAGCAGTCGAATAATGCTTACTTATTAATATATTTGCCGACTATGACAAGAAGAGAACGACAAGAGTTAATCGATAAAGGGCTATTGCTCCCATTAATGGAAGAGTTTTACACCATTCAGGGTGAAGGTTTTCATAAAGGAACGGCTGCCTATTTTATACGTATTGGTGGTTGCGATGTAGGTTGCCATTGGTGCGACGTTAAAGAAAGTTGGTTGGCCGAATTGCACCCTCCAACTGAAACTGAAAAGATTGTTGAAAATGCAGTAAAGTACAGTAACACTATTGTAGTTACTGGTGGGGAGCCTTTAACATGGGATATGGGGCCTTTAACAGCACAATTGAAAGCTAAAGGCGTTCAAACACATATAGAAACTTCTGGGGCTTATAAGCTAACCGGTGAATGGGATTGGATTTGTTTATCTCCAAAGAAAATGAAACTCCCAACAGAAGAGGTTTTAGCGAAAGCAAATGAGTTAAAATGTATAATATACAATAAAGACGACTTTAGGTTTGCTGAAGAGTATGCGGATAAAGTGAATGAGAATTGTATTTTATATTTACAGCCGGAATGGAGTAAGCGTGAAAAAATGATGCCGATGATTGTGGATTATGTGATGGCAAATCCGAAATGGAAAGTGTCCTTACAAACGCATAAGTACTTGAATATTCCTTAAACTGAATTAAGAAATAATCATAAACAGAAAAGCTTCGAACGGTATTTTATCTTTCGAAGCTTTTTGCTTTTTTAGGGAGTTGAAAGGCTATAATTTAAAAGGTATAGCAACTCTAAGTGTTCCCCAGCCTAAATGCATATTAAGTCCGTTGTCTCCTTTTTCAAAAGCTATGGAGAACGCTTCTATTGATTCTTTTCCTTCCGTAATACGAACCTTCACACGTGCTACGTCATTCTTTTCATCATAAAAATAGCTTCCCCAAACGTTGAGGTCGGAGCTAATAATTGCAGTCCATTCTTTTTCTCCTGGAATGACATAAAAAGTGTAGGTACCAGCCTTAACTTCTTTGTCGCCAAAAACCATGTCTTTGTAGAGCGTAAGTTCGGCTGCTTCATTGGCTCCAGTTCTCCATACTTCACCATTTTTTATCAAATCCTCCACAGAGCGACCGTTTAATTGTGGACGACTATAGATGATTTTTACTAATTTATTTGATTCCTTGTATGAACTTGGAAAAGAAGCTGCATCCATAGGACTTTTGTCTAAGTCTGGGAATTCTTGCGCATTTACGTTAAATGAAAATAACATGGCGCAAGCAAAGGCAATAGCGGTAATAAATTTAAATTTTTTCATAATTATACATGTTGAGTTTTATTAAAAGTAGTCATTCTAAAGTTTATTAGAGATGGATGAGGCTTAAAATTAACAGATTAAAAGTAAAATTAGATTTATGTGCTCAATGTTCTTTCGTATATATATAAATATGCGTCTATTTGTTTTATTTTGAAATCAATTAAAGATCATGTGTTTACAATATGAAAGTTTTATTTGATATTTGTCCTATAATTAGTAATAATTGGGTTACATAAAATAGCCTAAACTTAAAAGATAGATTTATGTGCGGAATAGTATGTGCGTTTGATATAAAACAAAAAGTAGAGGATTTAAGACCTCAGGTATTAGAGATGGCTAAGAAGATTCGTCATCGTGGACCAGATTGGAGTGGGATTTATAGTGACGACAAAGTTATTATGGCTCATGAGCGTTTGGCAATTGTAGATCCAGCTTCTGGTAAGCAACCTTTGTTAAGTGAAGATAAAAAATTGATTCTAGCCGCCAATGGTGAAATCTATAACCATAAAATATTAAAAACTCAATTTCCCGATTATCAGTTTCAAACTCAAAGTGACTGTGAAGTCATTTTAGCTTTATATAAAGAAAAAGGTCATGATTTTATTGATGATATGAACGGCATTTTTGGATTTGCTATTTATGATGTGGACAAGGACGAATACCTCATTGCTCGGGACCATATGGGTATTATTCCACTTTATATGGGCTGGGATCAATTCGGAACATTTTATGTGGCTTCAGAATTAAAAGCTTTAGAAGGAGTTTGTACAAAAATTGAATTATTTCCTCCAGGACATTATATGAGTAGTTCAGATGGAAAGTTAGTACAGTGGTATAAACGTGATTGGGAAGATTATGATGCGGTGAAGGAAAATGAAACCAGTATTCTAGAAATAAAACAGGCGCTTGAAGATGCTGTGCATAGACAACTTATGAGTGATGTTCCTTATGGTGTATTACTGTCTGGAGGCTTAGACTCATCCGTGACTTCTGCCATAGCAAAAAAGTATTCTGAAAGACGAATTGAAGCCGATGATAAAGAAAAAGCTTGGTGGCCACAATTACATTCATTTTCGGTAGGACTAGAAGGTTCGCCAGATTTGGCTGCGGCAAAAAAGGTAGCAGATCATATTGGAACTGTTCATCATGAAATTAAATTTACTATTCAAGAAGGCTTAGATGCCGTAAAGGATGTTATTTATCAACTGGAAACTTATGATATAACTACGATTAGAGCAAGTACACCAATGTATTTAATGGCTAGAGTTATTAAGTCTATGGGTATAAAAATGGTGTTGTCAGGCGAAGGCGCTGACGAATTATTTGGCGGTTATCTATACTTTCATAAAGCACCAAACGCGAGAGAGTTCCATGAAGAAACGGTTAGAAAGTTAAGTAAACTACATCAGTACGATTGCTTAAGAGCTAACAAAAGTTTAGCGGCTTGGGGAATTGAAGGACGTGTGCCATTTTTAGATAAAGAATTTATGGATGTAGCTATGCGCATCAACCCACAAGATAAAATGATTAACGGAGAGCGTATGGAGAAATGGGTAGTTCGTAAAGCCTTTGAAGATATGATTCCAGAAAGTGTGGCTTGGAGGCAAAAAGAGCAATTTAGTGATGGTGTAGGTTACGAGTGGATTGATACTCTAAAGGAAGTAGTGGCAAAAGAAGTAAGCGATGAACAATTGGCCAACGCAGGTTTTCGTTTCCCAATTCAAACCCCACAGAACAAAGAGGAGTATTATTATAGATCCATTTTTGAGAGCCATTTTCCAAGTGATGCGGCAGCTTTAAGTGTTCCACAAGAACCGAGTGTGGCTTGTAGTACTAAAATAGCATTGGAATGGGATGAGGCTTTTAAAAACATGAACGACCCTTCTGGTAGAGCGGTATCCAAAGTTCATGCGGTTTCGTATTAAAAGAGTTTGTGTTTAAGTTAGTTTATGTTAGTAGTAAAACGGCCAATCTAAAAATAAGATTGGTCTTTTTTTTATTACAATTTTTTAGTGTAATTTCATAATCTGAATCTAAACCATGACATTACCTAATTTTAAGAGACACCTAATTGATAAACACGGGTTGTCAGAGGAGCAGTTTGATCAAATTACTCCTTTTATTCGTACGAGAACTATATCTAAAAATAAATTTCTATTAAAAGAAGGAGAAATTGGTACTGCTGCTTTTTTTGTAGAAAAAGGCTTGTTGCGTTTATATAATGTGAATAGTGAAGGCAAAGAAAACCATCTGCAGTTTGCTGTAGAAAACTGGATTATTACAGATAGGTGTAGTGTTTATTTTCAGGAGCCTTCAACATCTAATATTGATGCTTTAGAGGACACCTTAACTGTTTTATTAGATGATGAACTTGTGAGTGAAATCACCAAAGTAAATTCAACATTTAGAGAGCAAAACGAAATCTTATTGCAAAATCATATCCGTCATTTATACAGAAGGATAAGCTCACTAATAGGGTCGTCAGCCAAAGTTCGTTATATTGAATTTGCTGAGACTTATCCAGAACTCATGCAAAGAGTACCACAATGGATGATTGCTTCTTACCTAGGAATAACTCCTGAAAGTCTAAGTCGTGTGCGTAAAACACTAATGGATGAAAGTTACAAATAGAGTATATTTTATATTCGATAAAACTACCGCTTCAATATAAAGAATGCTATTTACTTGTTTATTTCGTATCTTATAACATTACTGTCTTTTTACAGTAACCTTATAAAAATGATTTGAAATGAAAATAAGATCTATAGAAAAAGTAACAAAACCTGGTACTCCACATTTTGTTGGTGATGGGTTTCGAGTGCATAATTTTATACCAGGAACTTCAACAATGAAACGAATGGATCCTTTTATTATGTTGGATTATAATTCGAAGTATACTTTTCCCCCAACTGATAAACCAAAAGGAGTTGGAGTGCATCCTCACAAAGGATTTGAAACAGTTACTATTGCTTATAAAGGAAGAGTAGAGCATGGAGATAGTGCTGGCGGAGGTGGTGTTATTGGTGAAGGTGATGTGCAGTGGATGACAGCGGCTTCAGGTATTTTGCATAAAGAGTTTCATGAAACTGAATGGAGTAAAACTGGAGGTGAATTTCAGATGGTCCAATTATGGGTAAATCTAACTGCAAAGGACAAATTAGGTCCACCGAAATACCAAGCCATTTCAAATGCTGAAATTAAAAGAGTGGCCTTACCTGATGAAGCAGGAACGGTTGAAATTATTGCAGGAGATTTTAATGGGCAATCAGGACCAGCTTCAACTTTTTCGTCTATACATATGTATAATGTGAGATTGAAAAAAGGAAGGAGAACTAGTTTAACTTTTCCTAGACATTATACGACCTCAATATTAATGGTAGAAGGGAATGCAAAGGTGAATGATACTACAGAAGTTTTAGAAGACCATTTCGCTTTATTTAGTTCAGATGGCGATACATTTAAAATTGAAGCATTAAGCGATTCTATTATTTTAGTTCTAAGTGGTGAACCGCTGAATGAACCTATTGCGGCTCATGGTCCTTTTGTGATGAATACGCAACAGGAGTTAATAGAGGCCTTTCAGGATTTTAATTCGGGGAAATTTGGTCATTTCGAGTAGTGGAAAATTATATAAAAAGCAGTTCAAAATATGAGCTGCTTTTTTTGTATCTTTAAAAGAGGATTTTGGAGTTTAAAAGTTTGAAACTTAATGTTCTATGTTTTGAAAAATTAATTTGACTACTACGAGAAATTTAAAATATAAATGCTATGCGTGATTGTGATACATTAAGTGAAAGTATGAATGCTCTTAGAGAGGAAGGTTATACTGTAGATTTTAATTTAGATAAGAATTGTTTAATCTGTGCAGATGGTCGTTATAGATTAATGCCTGATGAATTTAATATTGATAAGTACTTTCGGTTTGAAGGCATGACTGATCCTGGTGACGAGAGCATCTTATATGCGATTTCATCTGAAAAACATAATATCAAAGGGGTATTTGTAAATGGTTATGGAATTTATAGTGATGCTATAGCTAGTGAAATGATAGATAAATTGAAAGTTCATTAGTAATAATCTTCATTCTTTCTTCTCGAATTCTGATTAATCCAGACCAATTTCAATCGGTATTTTGACGTTTTTTCGTCGAAAAACTAGGTTTCCTAAATTCAGCATAATTTCAAAATATCACTTTTACGAGGTTTTTAGTTTGTTCGATTCATTTGATCTAATAAAAAATAGGTGAAATTTAATTTAAGGCTATTTTTAAGCGATTTAAGGCATTTTTAAATAATTAACAAATGTTGATAATTTATCGCTTGAATCGATGAAAAGCTTTTAAAATGCATCAGATTTTCGTATCTTTGTTAGTGTTGGAAGTCCCGATTAATACGGGATTTTTTTATGTGAATCACATTCCGATTTTTTTAAGATTAATCAAGATAAATTTGGACCGTTGATTCAGACCGTTGAAGAGCGGAAACAACAAATAATTTAAAATTAAACAACAAACGTTTTATAATGAGCGAAAAAAGAGAAGAATTTAACAAGGATAACTATTCAGCGGATAGTATTCAGGCCCTAGAGGGAATGGAGCACGTGCGTATGCGTCCTTCCATGTATATTGGAGATACTGGAGTCAGAGGGTTGCATCACTTGGTGTATGAGGTTGTAGATAACTCTATTGATGAGGCCTTAGCTGGACATTGTGATAATATTAGCGTTACAATAAATGAGGATAACTCAATTACTACGGAAGATGATGGTCGTGGTATTCCTGTAGACTTACATAAGAAAGAAGGTGTTTCTGCATTAGAGGTTGTAATGACTAAAATTGGTGCAGGTGGTAAATTCGATAAAGATTCTTATAAAGTTTCTGGTGGACTTCACGGTGTAGGTGTAAGTTGTGTTAACGCACTATCTGATCATTTAAAAGCCACAGTTTATAGAAAAGGTGAAATATGGGAGCAGGAATACGAAAAGGGAAAACCTATGTATCCTGTAAAGAAAATTGGTGATACGGATAAAAGAGGAACAATTGTTACCTTTAAACCAGATCCAGCAATTTTTACTCAGACTTTAGAGTATAGTTACGAAACTTTAGCCAGTAGAATGCGTGAATTGGCTTACCTGAATAAAGGGATCACAATTCACTTAATTGATAGACGACACAAGAAAGAAGATGGTTCTTTTGAAGGTGAAACATTCCATTCAGAGGAAGGTCTTAAAGAATTTATCAAGTTCTTAGATGGAAACAGAGAGCCTTTAACCAGAGAAGTTATTGCTTTTGAAGGTGAAAAGAATGGAGTTCCAGTTGAAGTAGCAATGGTGTACAATACGAGTTATGCTGAAAACTTACACTCGTACGTAAACAATATTAATACGCATGAAGGTGGTACTCACTTATCAGGATTCCGTCGTGGATTAACGCATACACTTAAGAAGTATGCCGATGAATCTGGAATGTTAGACAAACTGAAGTTTGATATTGCAGGAGATGATTTTCGAGAAGGTTTAACAGCTATTATTTCTGTAAAAGTTCAGGAACCACAGTTCGAAGGTCAAACAAAAACCAAATTAGGAAACCGTGAAGTTTCAGCTTCTGTGAGTCAGGCTGTATCTGAAATGCTTACCGATTATTTGGAGGAACATCCAGAGGATGCTAAGATTATTGTTCAAAAAGTAATCCTTGCAGCTCAAGCACGTCACGCAGCACAAAAAGCTCGTGAAATGGTTCAGCGTAAAACTGTAATGAGTATTGGAGGATTACCTGGAAAATTATCTGACTGTTCAGAACAAGATCCTTCAAAATGTGAAGTATTCCTTGTCGAGGGGGATTCGGCAGGTGGTACTGCAAAACAAGGACGTAATAGAGAGTTTCAAGCTATCTTACCATTACGAGGTAAAATTCTTAATGTTGAAAAAGCAATGTCTCATAAGGTTTTTGAAAATGAAGAGATCAAGAACATTTATACGGCCTTAGGTGTAACCATAGGTACAGAAGAAGATAGTAAAGCTCTTAACTTATCTAAATTACGTTATCATAAAGTAGTAATCATGTGTGATGCCGATATCGATGGTAGTCACATTGCTACACTTATTTTAACGTTCTTCTTTAGATACATGAGAGAACTTGTTGAAAACGGACATATCTATATCGCTACACCTCCTTTATACTTAGTTAAAAAAGGAGCTAGAAAGCAATATGCTTGGAGTGATGAAGAGCGTGATAAAATTATTGAAGAGTATGGCGATGGAGCAAAAATCCAACGTTATAAGGGTCTTGGAGAAATGAACGCGGAGCAACTTTGGGATACGACAATGAATCCTGAATTTAGAACCATGCGTTTAGTTCAGATCGAAAACGGCGTTGAAGCAGATCGAGTGTTCTCAATGTTAATGGGAGACGATGTTCCGCCACGTAGAGAGTTTATTGAAAAGAACGCTATTTATGCAAATATTGATGCGTAAATAGGTTTGACTAATTCAAAATATTAAAAGCAACTATATAAATTATAGTTGTTTTTTTTGTGTTCTAATAGAGATGAATTGCAATAATTATCGATAAAACACATTATATTAGATGCTTTTAGTACATTTACCTAGAATCATAATTAGCACCTCATGAAAATATTAATCACAGTACTAGCTTGTTTATTAATTACAATTGAGTCAACAGCACAAAATGATATTGATGTATTGCTTGCTGCAGGAATAGAAGATGCCGAGCATTTCGCTAATGATTATTTAACACCTGGTTCTAATGGAATTATGCATAGTATGAATGCTAACTGGTTTAACTCGGCAAAAGCAAAACCGCTTGGTGCTTTCGAAATTTCAGTTATAGTTAATGCATCTTTGGTTAAGGATGAACATAAAATGTTTCATCTAAATACGGCAGATTATAATAATGTTCAATTTGTTCAAGGACCGATTTCTCAGATGGTATCATCTGTATTAGGAGAAAATGATCCAGAAATATTTGTTGAGGTAGAATACGACGATCCTATTTTTGGGACACAAACTACCCAATTCGAATTGCCACAAGGAATAGGTGAAAGTAGTAGAAATCTATTACCGACTGCCTTTATACAAGGGGCATTGGGATTGAGTAGCGGTTTAGAGTTAAAAGCCAGATTTGTTCCTAAGATAGATACTGATGATGTGAGTTTAGGAATGTACGGCGCAGGATTGCAAATGGAGTTTACAGAATGGCTTCCTGCGAGTAAAATGTGGCCTATTGCTATATCAGGATTGATGGCTTATAATCATTTAGATGGTTCCTATGATATAACAGGTTCATCGGGAATTGAAGGGGAAAATCAACGAATAGAAAATGATACAAATACTTGGTTGTTTCAGTTTGTAGCTTCAACCAAGTTGCCGGTCATCAATTTTTATGGAGGTCTTGGCTATATTAAGGGTAAATCTGAGTCAGATTTATTAGGAAGCTATAGAGTTACTAATGGAATTCTAACCACAGAAACAATTGTAGATCCCTTTTCAGTCTCAAGTGAAGTTTCCGCAGTTAGAGCTACTATTGGAACAAAGTTGAAATTAGGGTTCTTTAGACTTAATGCCGAGTATCATCTATCTGAGTATGATGCGTTTTCAATAGGGGTTAATTTTGGAATGAGATAAAAATTTAAACAGTTTATAATCTAAAAGGCATAAGATTTACTCTTGTGCTTTTTTCGTTAACAGTATTTTTATTCGTAATTTTGCAATCGTTTTAAATACATAGTTTCACATTAAATAACATATATAATTATGAAAGTAACCGTAGTTGGTGCAGGCGCAGTAGGAGCAAGTTGTGCAGAGTATATTGCAATCAAAGATTTTGCTTCAGAAGTTGTTTTATTAGACATTAAAGAAGGTTTTGCTGAAGGTAAAGCCATGGACTTAATGCAGACAGCATCTTTAAATGGTTTTGATACAAAAATCACAGGAGTAACTAACGATTATTCTAAAACAGCAGGTTCTGATGTTTGTGTAATAACTTCTGGGATTCCTAGAAAACCTGGGATGACTCGAGAAGAGTTAATCGGTATCAATGCTGGAATTGTTAAAACAGTTTCATCTAACTTAATTGAGCACTCTCCAAACACAATTATTATTGTGGTAAGTAATCCAATGGATACAATGACATACTTAGTGCACAAAACTACAGACTTACCAAAAAATAGAGTTATAGGTATGGGAGGAGCTTTAGACTCTGCTCGTTTTAAATATAGATTAGCTGAAGCTTTAGGTGCGCCTATTAGTGATGTTGACGGTATGGTAATTGGTGGACACTCTGACAAAGGCATGGTGCCATTAATTAACAAAGCAGCAAGAAACAGTGTTAAAGTTTCTGAGTTTTTAACAGAAGAAAGAATGGAACAAGTAGTACAAGATACTAAGGTAGGAGGCGCAACTCTTACTGGGTTATTAGGTACTTCAGCTTGGTATGCTCCAGGAGCAGCAGTATCAGCAATGGTTCAAGCAATTGCCTGTGATACTAAGAAGATATTCCCTTGTTCTGCCTTATTGGATGGTGAGTTTGGATTAAGTGATTTATCTATTGGTGTTCCTTGTGTATTAGGAGCTAATGGAATTGAAAAAATCGTTGAAATTAGTTTAAGCGATGCAGAAAAAGAAAAACTAGCTGAATCTGCAGAAGGTGTTAAAAAGACCAATGGTTTATTAGAACTATAGTTATATATACATATTTAAATTTAAAAAACCTTACTAACTATTTTGTTGGTAAGGTTTTTGTTTCTAATATTATAAATTAATAAATATAAAATCATGAAGAAATTCCTATTACTAAGTTTGACATTAATGCTAAGCGTTGTGTTGACGGCTCAAGAAAATATCACTGAAGGTGTGATGGTCATGAAACAAACCATGTCTAGTGATAATGAGCAAATGAATGCGCAACTGCAAGCAATGGCAGCAGCTAATACTACAATTTATTTTAAGGGAGATAAGTCTCGTAACGAATCTAACAATCCTATGACAGGTGATATGATCGTTATAGTAGATGGCACTAAAAAGCAAATGCTAATGCTCATGGATCAGGCCGCTTATGGTAAAAAATACATGATTCAATCTACAGAGCCAAGTAAGGAAGATTTAGAAGCTGTTACCGTAAAAAAAGGAGATAAAACTAAAACTGTTTTAGGCTATGAGTGTCAAGAATATATTGTTTCTATGAAACAAAATGGTCAAGATGTTGAAATGCAAATGTTCACAACAGATAAAATTTCAGCTGTTAGTCAAAATACCACTGCTATGGGAGATAAAGTAGAAGGGTTTCCTTTATACTTTAACATGAAGATGAATCAAATGGGAACAACCATTAATGTTGAAATGGAAGTCGTAAAGATTGATCAGCAATCTGTGCCAAATGAAAAGTTCAGTTTAACACCTCCAGAAGGGTATACTAAAATGGAAGGCATGTAATTGATTCTTTATAACGAATTTATAACGATTGCAGAAATGCAGTCGTTATTTTTTTATCTATATTTGCCGCATGAAAACCAAACTGCATGTTGGGATATTAGTTGTGCTTTTAGCGTTCATTGGAACGTATGTGGAGCGTAATACACTACCTAATCAGCAGATTGTTATACAATTCTCAGATTCAGAGGTTTCTTCTGAAGATACCGAGAAAGCGATAAAAGCTATTCAAACGAAGCTTGAAAGTGTCGGTGTTACTCATATACAGATAGGGAAGAAGGAAAATGGACAATTAAAAATTGTGTATCACAGTGATACCGATGTTGAACATATTCAAAACGTACTATTTAAAACTAATAATTTTAAATTAGCCTTTCAGTCACAACAGGATTCTTCAAATCAGTACCCAGAGCATCATAGAGCAGATGACTATAAGCTCAATATTTCAGAAATTAAAACTGATAGTGGCTCAGATTGGGGGGTTGAGGATGCTCAAATTGTAGAAATAAATCAAAAAACGGATCGTCTTTCATTTCCACAGAGTAATAACTTTAGCAATACGGTAAGTATTCAACAAACCAACTGCATTTATTCAATTGCTATCTTAGTAAATAACACAGTAGCAATTGCAATTGATAATCATTCCTATAAAATTCCTGAGGTAAGAGCAGGACCTACTGCTTAAGGAAGGTTTTTATCTGAAAAACTTCCCACGTCAAAACCTGTCTTTCATCATTCAAAAGACTGAAAATCTAATTATTAAAAAACATTGTCCAATTATAGTGTAAACTCTATATTTGCGCGCCTGTCTCGGTAACTATCGAGAGGGTATTAAAATTTGACATTAAACAACTATTAAAAATGCAAAACAAAGGAATAATTAAACTTTTTGCGATTTTATTCGGTTTAGTAAGTATTTATCAATTATCATTTACTTTCAAAGCCAATCAAATCGAAGCAAATGCTAAAGAAGCAGCAATTGCTAAAATCGCAGACACAGAAGAAGATTACCAAACTAAAAGGAATCAAGAAGAAATTCGCTACTTAGATTCTTTAAAAACAACTAAAGTTCAAGTAGGTGACAAGTTTGAGCCTATTGAAGTTTATAACTTAGGTGTTGCAAAGTACACATATTCAGATGTTGAGAATAACGCGATGAACCTTGGTCTTGACCTTAAAGGTGGTATTAACGTTATTCTTCAAATTTCAGTTAGAGATATCTTAAAAGGATTATCTAATAACAGTAAAAACCCAGTTTTTAACAAAGCTTTGGATGATGCTGAAGAATTACAGAAAAACTCACAAGATTCTTATTTACAATCATTTTTTAAAGCATTTGACGCTATTAAAGGTGATACTAAGTTAGCATCGCCAGATATTTTTGCTAACCGTACGTTAAGTGAAGAGATTAAGTTTGACATGTCAGACAACGAAGTTAAAGGAATCATCGAAAAGAAAATTGATGAATCTATCGTTTCTGCTTTCGAAGTATTGCGTAAGCGTATTGATAAGTTTGGTGTAACCTCTCCAAATATTCAGCGTTTAGGAAACTCTGGACGTATTCTTTTAGAATTACCAGGGGCTAAAGATATCGAGCGTGTTAAGGATTTAGTTACTAAAACCGCTCAATTACAGTTTTGGGAAACTTATAAGACAGATGAGGTATTACCTTATTTATTACAAGTAAACCAAAATTTAGTTGAAGAGAATAAGAAAAATGCTTCTAAAGATGAGGTTGCTGAAGTTACTGAGAATGTAGAAGAAACAACTTCAGACGCTATTGACGAATTAACAGGACAAATAGAAACAGATTCAACAGACGTTTCAGAAATCAATCCTCTTGGAATTCAAGGATACGGTAATGGTGGATCTGTTATCGGTATGTTTTTAGCTAAAGACAAAGAAAAGGTTTTAGAGCAATTAAACTCTCCGAAAAATCGTGCGTCTTTACCAGCGGAAATGCGTTACGTTAAATTCGTATGGGGACTTCAAAACGAAGAGTCTGAGTTTTCAGAATTATATGCGATTAAAGGAAACAGAGATGACGTTCCACAATTAAGTGGAGCTGTAATTACAGACGCAGGACAAGATTATGATCAATTAAGTAGACCTGCAGTGAGTATGCAAATGAACTCAAAAGGAGCTAAGATTTGGGAAGAAATGACCAAAAAGGCTTATGAAACTCAAGGGTTCATTGCAATTGTATTAGATAATACGGTGTATTCTGCACCAAGTGTTTCTTCAGGACCAATTTCTGGAGGGAGATCTCAAATTTCTGGTGCATTTAGCTTAACAGAAGCGGTCGATTTAGCTAACGTTTTAAGAGCTGGTAAATTACCGGCTTCTGCAGAAATCGTTCAAGCCGATGAGGTTGGACCTTCATTAGGACAAGAAGCTATTGATAGTGGTATGAAATCATTTATGATTGCTTTAGTTTTTGTATTGCTTTGGATGATTTTTTACTATGGTAAGTCGGGTGGATTTGCAGATATCGCTTTATTATTAAACATCTTATTAATCTTTGGTGTATTAGCGAGTTTAGGTGCGGTACTTACATTACCAGGTATTGCAGGTATCGTATTAACGATTGGTATTTCGGTCGATGCAAACGTTCTTATTTTTGAGCGTATTAAAGAAGAGTTGGCTAAAGGTAAATCCCAAAAAGACGCTATAAAAGATGGTTTCTCAAATGCATTATCTTCAATTTTAGATGCCAATATTACCACTGGTTTAACAGCTCTAATCTTATTTGTATTTGGTACAGGACCAATTAAAGGTTTCGCTACAACATTAATCATTGGAATTGTAACGTCATTATTTACTGCGATTTTCATCACTCGTTTATTAGTTGACTGGTATGATAATAAAGGTGGAAAATTAGATTTCTCTACGGCTCTTACTAAGAACTTATTTAAGAATGTAAATATCGATTTCTTAAAGAAACGTAAAATAGCTTATGTACTTTCAGGTGCAATGATATTAGCGAGTTTAGGTTCGTTATTTACAACAGGATTAGATCAAGGTATTGATTTCGTTGGTGGTAGAACGTACCAAGTTCGTTTTGCACAGGATATGAGTGTAGAGGAAGTGAAAAGCGATCTTAATGCAGTTTTTGAAAGTGCAGAGGTAAAAACTATTGGTGGAGCAAACCAGTTAAAGATTTCAACAAAATATAAGGTTGAAGATAGTTCTACTGAAGCTGATGAAGAAGTACAGTCTATGTTATTTACGGCGCTTCAAAAATACCTTCCAGAAGGAATGACTTATGATGAATTCTTAGATGGTTCTGGTGATAAGAAAATTGGTAAAATGCTTTCAAGTAAAGTGAGTCCAACAATTGCAGATGATATTAAGAAATCGTCAATTTGGGCTATCTTAGGATCTTTAGTTGTGGTATTCTTATATATCTTATTTAGATTTAAGAAATGGCAATTCTCTCTTGGTGCTGTAGCTGCAGTTTTCCATGATGTTTTAATCGTATTAGGTATCTATTCATTAACGTGGAGATTTATGCCATTTAGCATGGAAATTGATCAAACGTTTATTGCGGCAATTTTAACGGTAATTGGTTACTCACTGAATGATACGGTTGTGGTATTTGATAGAATCAGGGAATTCATAAATGAGAATTTAGGATGGAAATTTGATACAACAATTAATAAGTCAATCAACAGTACTATTAGTAGAACATTAAATACCTCTTTAACTACTTTAGTGGTGTTAATAGCAATGTTCATATTTGGTGCTGATTCACTTAAGGATTTATTATTCGCATTAATCGTAGGTGTTGTGGTCGGTACATACTCTTCAGTATTTATCGCTACACCAATTATGTACGATACTGCTAAAAGAGGTGATGCAGCTGAATCACTTAAGAAAAAAGAAGTAGAAGTAGCTGAAGAAGCATAATTCTAATCTTAGTATATATAAAGAATGCCATTCTGAAAAGGATGGCATTTTTGTTTTAAAGTAGTTTGGTTTATTAAATCCGGATGTTCTACGTCATTGAATTTTGATGATATAAATTGGAAGATATCCTATTGTTGGAGGCTCTATTAGTAGCTGTTTATTGGCTTTTAGAAGGAAAATGACCTCATGGGTATAATAATCCGTCTGCTCTTTAAGGAGGTTTAAGAATAGGGAATAAGTACTTCAGTAAAAATTATACCATCGTCATTAATAGTATAATTATCGTTTCCCCATAAGACTTTTTAAAGGCATATAATTTGAAGCACTACAATTTCATGCGCGTCTTCAATGTCATCTTGAAGGCAAATTTTCAAAAAGATAATGATGAATTATAGGTGGTCTAATTTATAGGAAAGGGAGTTACTTTAATCTCTTAAAATCGATCTTATCTCCAGTGGTAAGTTGCCATTCGTCCGAAAGTCCAGCATTAATTTCTAAAACATATTTAGCTGGTGCTTCAGAAGGTAGTGACGTTTCATCATATGGCTTAGCGTTCTTCTGAAAGCTAACTATAGAGTAATCTTCGTCGATATAAATAATGTCTAAAGGAATTTTAGTGTTTTTCATATAGAAGCTTCGCATTTGCGATCTTGGAAATATGAATAACATACCTTGATCTGTTTCAAGACTTGTTCTGTACATTAAACCTGTTTGAGTCGTATACTCGTCGTCTGCAATTTCAATATCTATAGTTTTGATTATAGAATCGGTTTCAGCTTTTTTTAATGTCAATGTACCTTCTTTTTTAAAGCTAACCACTACTTTTTTTTCAGTGGTATTGTTTTTTTCCTCTTTACAAGACGATAAAGTTATTAATCCAAATGCAACAATAAATGATTTTAAGAATAGAGAAGTACGCATTATTTTAGTTCTGTTTTAGGTTTATAAATAAACATAAAGTACAATCCAATTAAAATAAATGGAATACTCAAAAGTTGTCCTGTGTTAAGAATCCAATCAGCACGTTCTGGGTTTTGCGCTTCTTTTACATATTCTACAAAGAATCTTACAGACCATAGTAAAACTAAAAATAAGCCAAATAAAAATCCTTGCTGTTCAGATTTTTTAGTTTTCCAATAAAAATAAAATAGAATTAAAAAAACAAATACATAACAGACGGCTTCATACAATTGTGCGGGATGCCTAGGTTCAGTTTCACCTAATTGCATAAATACAACACCGAAGTCGCTGTTCGTATATTTTCCGATAATTTCCGAGTTGATAAAGTTACCAATTCTAACAAATACTGCCCCTAAAGCTACAGGAACAACGACACGATCTAAAATCCAAAGGACTGTTTTGTGTAGTACTTTTTTATTGTAAAGATACATTGATATGATCATAGCAATAGCAGCACCATGACTCGCTAAACCTTGAAATCCGGTGAACTCAAATCCGCCTTTAAATTTGAAAGGTAAAAAGATGCTGAAAAAATCTTCAGTAATAAGTTCAGGCTGATAGAATATGACATGGCCTAATCGTGCCCCTAGCATAATTCCTAAAACAGAATAAATAAATAACGAATCTAAAGCTTCATCTGTCTGTCCTTCCTTTTTATAAATACGTTTAGTGATATTAAAACCTAAAACGAAGGCGGCAATCCACATTAAGCTGTAAAAATGAAGTTTAAAAAATCCTAAATCAATATACTTTATAGGATCCCAATCAATCTGTAATAAAAACATAGATATTCTATTTATGCTGTAAATATAATATTTTGAATGTGATTGAAAATGAGATTAACGTAATATTAATGGACATTCAATACGGTTTAAAGAAAACCATTAATTCTTTGTCGACAAGAAATCTATATATAATAAATGAATTTTATATTCAAGGTGGGAATTGTCCGAGGCGGTGGTACGATAATTAAATGTGCGGAGTGCTTTTACATAGATCGTGTGAGCTGGCGCGTTGGCCAATTTTTAATTGTCATCCTTGTCAGGAACAGAATCGTATCCACTACCTCCCCAAGGCGACGGAGCGTTAATAAAATGTACAGTGTACATTTTTAGGGATCGTGCGAGCTGGCGCGTTGGCCAATTTTTAGTTGTCATCCTTATCAGGAACAGGATCGTATCCGCTACCTCCCCAAGGATGACAACTAAAAATCCTCTTCACAGCTAACCAACCACCTTTAAAAAAACCATGTAACTCAAGGGCTTCTTTAGCGTATTGAGAACATGTGGGTTGATATCTGCAACTAGCCGGAGTTAATGGAGAAATAAACGTCTGATAAATTTTTATCAGAAAAAGAAAAG
Source organism: Winogradskyella epiphytica (assembly GCF_003217215.1). Lineage (GTDB taxonomy): Bacteria > Bacteroidota > Bacteroidia > Flavobacteriales > Flavobacteriaceae > Winogradskyella > Winogradskyella epiphytica. The sequence continues at coordinate 4,854 of NZ_QJTD01000005.1, read as the reverse complement.
GATATGTAAGTAGCTTTTTAATAATCTTATGTGGTTTAATTTCAAGTTGAATAGTTTCCTCGCGAAATCTTAAGTCTTAATTTTCTAAAGGGTTTTTAGTACCTAAACAACATTATAACAAACCTACTGAATAGAGAATGTCGTTCCATCTCTACTATCCTTAAGCTGAATTCCCGCTTCCGCTAATTCGTCTCTGATTTTATCAGATAATGCAAAGTCTTTATTTATGCGTGCCTCTTTTCTAAGATTAATTAAAATTTCAACAGCTTTGGATAATTTATCAGTACCGGTATTTTCATTCGAAATATTAACTAAACCAAGAACACTGAAAGCAAATGTCTCAAGTGTGTCTTTTAAGATTGTTAAATCTTCAGAAGTTACCGTAGCGCTACCGTCTTTAATTTGGTTAATAAATTTTACAGCCTCGAAAAGTGTCGCGATTAAAATAGGTGTATTAAAATCGTCATTCATCGCCTCGTAGCATTTTTGCTTCCACTCAATAATATTAAATGATGATGAAGATCCTGTTTTTAAACTATCCGTTAAATCAATCGCATCCATAAGTCTATGATGCCCTTTTTCAGCAGCACTTAATCCAGCGTCCGTGAGATCTAAAACTGATCTATAGGAAGCTTGCATCATAAAGAAACGGACCACACTTGGATTATAAGCTTTAGACATAATGTCATTATCTCCAGTGATTAATTCACCCGGATTAATATAGTTACCGGTTGACTTACTCATGCGAGCGCCGTTTAGCTCAAGCATATTCGCATGCATCCAATATTTTACAGGTGTTTGACCTTTAGCGGCTTGGTTTTGAGCGATTTCACATTCGTGGTGTGGGAATTTTAAATCCATTCCGCCACCGTGAATATCAAAATAATCGCCTAAATATTTGGTACTCATTGCGGTACATTCTAAATGCCATCCAGGGAATCCGTCACTCCAAGGTGATGGCCAACGCATAATATGAGTCGGTTCTGCTTTTTTCCAGAGTGCAAAATCTTGAGGATTTTTTTTATCGCTTTGACCGTCTAGTTCTCGTGTATTATGAATTAAATCTTCTAATTTACGTTTACTAAGAATGCCGTACTCGTTAGATTCGTTGTATTTATGTACATCAAAATAAACTGAACCATTCACAACGTATGCCAATCCGTTATCTATTATCGTTTGAATTAATTCTATCTGCTCAATAATATGCCCCGTAGCCGTAGGTTCGATGCTTGGTGGTAAAAAGTTAAAGGTGTTGAGGACATTGTGGAAATCAACCGTATAACGTTGTACGATCTCCATTGGCTCAATGGCTTCTAGACGTGCCTTTTTTGTGATTTTATCTTCACCAACGTCCGCATCATTTTCCAAATGGCCAGCATCCGTAATATTACGCACGTATCTCACTTTATAGCCTAAATGTTTCAGGTAGCGAAAGATAACGTCAAAAGACATAAATGTTCTTACGTTACCTAAATGTACATTACTATACACGGTAGGTCCACAAACGTACATTCCAACATATCCTTCTGTTATAGGTTGAAAAACTTCTTTTTCCCCCGAAAGTGTATTGTAAATTTTTATCTGTTGCGTGTTATATAATGACATACTGCGATTTTGTATAGTGAATCAAAAGTTTTAATTATTTCAATTATTACAGTGAAATGATTAGAACTGTGTATCGAGTTGAATATAGTCTAAAAACTCACGTTTTGTTTGGTTGTCTTTAAATTTACCTCCAAATTCTGAAGTAACGGTACTGCTTTCAATATCTCTAATACCACGAGAATTTACACAGAGGTGTTTAGCATCAATCACACAAGCCACATCTTCCGTATTTAAAACTTTTTGAAGCTCTTTAACCACTTGAATCGTTAATCTTTCTTGAACCTGAGGTCGTTTGGCGAAATAATCGACAATTCTATTCATCTTAGATAAGCCTACAACTGTTCCATTAGATATATAAGCAATATGTGCTCGTCCAACGATTGGTAATAGGTGGTGTTCACAGGTAGAATAAACTGTAATGTTTTTTTCTACTAACATTTCACCATACTTATACTTATTGTCAAAAGTAGATGCGCTAGGTTTTTTCTTAGGATCTAATCCTCCAAAAATTTCATTAACAAACATTTTAGCAACTCGATTTGGAGTACCTTTTAGGCTGTCGTCATTCAAGTCAAGCCCTAATGTTTCTAAAATATGCCTAACATCATCTTTAATGATATCTATTTTTTCATTGCTAGATAATTTAAAGGCATCTGCTCTTAAAGGTGTATCGCTAGATGAACCTACGTGGTCATCTCCGATAGCATCTATATCGTTAAAATCACTTTCGATTTTCATTGTTCAAAAAATATTAGTAGTTCTTTCTTTAAAAGAGGGTGCAAAGATAAGCAATAAAAATAGTTTCAATAAGGTAGAGGATTTTTTATTACTCTGATTAAATGGAGGAAACCGTTAAAATGTGAATATCGTTAACAAATTAACAATTGTTTTATTAAAATTTTCTTAATTTTCGGGATTCTAACCTATCCTAAGTTAATTATGAAAAAAATACTCCTACTAACTATTTTTACGTTTATGGCTATTTCCTTAAATAGTCAAAATTTGAAAAACATAAACATTAATTATCCAGATAATGTCTATGAAGTTCTTACTGAGAAGGAAAAGACTATGATAGAAGAAGTTTATCATTTAAAAACGAATGAAATAGTATATAAAGATGCAAGCTTTTTAAAGGACCTAAAACATTTATTAAGAAATCGAATTACCATTTATAAGGATGATAACCCTAAAACGCAGAAGAACGGTAAAACCTTATCTGAAGTCCCTTTATTTGATACGTATAATAAAGACTTAAAACGTGATACTAATTTCGATATTAATACTTTTAATCCACTTAAGTACAAATTAGACTTTTTTGCCAATGGAACGTACGTTTATCGAATAGATAATACTAACTACTTTATTCAAATAACATCTCAATATAGAAATTTTAAACGATAATATATCCGATACATCCATATAATGAAAAATATTTTACTATTACTAGCACTTATAGTTACAGGCCTTGGATCTTCACAGGATCTTCTTATGCAGAACGGTACATTTAATCAATGTAGTGGTTTGTTTTATGATTCAGGAGGAGAGTTTGGTAATTATGGAAATAATGAAAATCTAGTTACTACAATTTGTTCAGATGTAGCAGGTGATTTTGTGCAATTAAATTTTACTCAATTTGTTACACAAGGTGGTGCGCAAGCAGACACTATGTATATATACGATGGTGATGATACCACAGCTGCATTAATTGGAAGTTATACCTTAACCAATAGTCCAGGAGTAGTTTCTGCTTCAGAATCTAATACATCAGGATGTTTAACTATTGAATTTGTATCTAGTCCATCTGGAAATGCCCAAGGTTGGATTGCAGAAATAGAGTGTTTTACACCTTGTCAAACCATTACAGCATCAATTGATGATACAACACCTGCAGCGGTGGCTGGAGTTATTGAAGTTGATCCAGGGGATATAGTCACCTTTAATGGTAGCGCAACATTTTCGGAAGACGGGACTGGTGCTGAGTACTCATGGGATTTTGGTAATGGAGCATCTATGGCCGGTCAGACAGTTAATTATGCTTACCCTAACCCTGGAACTTATATTGTTACATTAACTGTATCTGACGATAATCCTTTAGGTTGTTTTGCTTCGAGTAATACCATAGAGGTTAAAGTACTTGATAATGATATGTGTTCTGGAGCTTTACCTATATGTGGTGATATTGAGGATGTTCCTTCACCTGTAGGTGCCGGTGATGCAGAAAATGGTATTAATTATGGTTGTTTAAGTTCTGTGCCTAATCCAAGGTGGTATTTTATGCAAACAGGGCCTGAGGCAGGAACTTTGAATTTTACTTTATCGCAAAATACAGGTCAAAATGGCACGGGATCTGGTCTTGATATCGACTTTATTTTATGGGGACCATTTGATGAACCTGTTTGTGGTCCTGCAAACTTGAATCCAACTAATCAAGTGGATTGTAGTTATTCAGCTGATTCTGTCGAACAGATAGATATCCCAAATGCTCCGGCTAATTCGTATTATGTCTTATTAATTACAAACTATAGCGGTAATGCTGGGTATATTAATTTACAAATGAATCCAGTACCTGGTTCTAATGCAACTACAAATTGTGATATTATTTGCCAGGTAGACTTAGGAGATGATCAACAAATTTGTAATGGGGGAAGTTATACTATTGAAGCTGAATTTACAGGAGCATTCAATACATTTGAATGGCAGTTAGATGGAGAGACCATCCCAGGAGAAACAGGTTCTACTTTAACAGTAACGGAGTCTGGAACTTATAAGTTGATAGCAGAAGGATTTGATGCTGTTTTTGGTGATCCTTGTACCGCTGAGAATGAAGTTGTAGTAACAATAGCCGATTCAATAGCTTTAAATGATTTAACAATTTCTACATGTAGTGCAAGCACCACAAATGCAGACTTCGATTTAGATGCTGAAATAGTAAATATATTGAGCCCATTGGATGCTGCTGATTATTCAGTGACTTTCCATAACAGTTTGGCAGATGCAGAAGCTGATGCACCATCAATTACAGGAACAGATTCTTATAATGGTACTGACGGTGAAGTTATTCATGTAAGAGTAGAGGCAAATGGGACAGACTGTTTCGCGGTTAGTACAATTACTTTAGGAATATCGCCTCAACCTGCTCTTAACCCAGCACCCGACATGGAGTTATGCGATGACAACAGCAACGACGGCTTCGAGAGTTTCGATTTAAGTGCTCAAACGGCTTCGATTTTAGGCGGGCAATCAGCAGCA
>NZ_QJTD01000004.1 GCF_003217215.1 Winogradskyella epiphytica | reverse complement strand
GAAATGAACGTCTGAAACGCGACACCTTGTCTTTGTTTCGGGGTGCAAATATAGAACCCTTTTTTAATCCCACAACACCTTTTTATAATTTATTTTGTTATTTTTTTTAAATCCCTTGAAACCATAGAAATACATGGTGCTTTTTTTGAAGCATGCTGTTTTGATTCTACCTATATATAATGATCTCTAGTCTTTATCTAGTCTTATGCCTCCATTCCTATGGATCATACCTATCATAATAAGGGATAACCCCTACTATATAATATGAAGGAGCAGTATAAAAACTATGGAGTGTACTAAACCAACACCTATATATAAAGAATCATTAAGTTATTGTGTAGTTAACTCTCGGTCTTTTTATAAGCATCCCTACTCCAACAAACAGTCCATAGCATCGCATTACAGAAAGGTCGTTAGCAAATACTCGTGTTAGCGATAGAAGTGGCATCCTTTTTTGGATCAATATCACTTCCATTTATATACCTATATATATAAGGAGTAATTCTCGAAGTAAAAACTACACCTAAATAGTATAGTCCAAAAAAGATATAGCGGATAGCGCGGCTCTTTTGCTCATTAAAAAGCAAAAGAGAAACGCCCAAATGAGTTTTACAAAAAGAAATCCCATACTAGACCAAAGCGAATAGTAAAATCTCTAAATGGATGGTTGGGTGCTGAAAAATAATCGTAGCCTGTGAAAGATGAATTGAAGTGTTCTGCTTTTAAAAATATTCGTGTTTGTCTCACCTTTGCATTTACAAAAAAGTCTAATCTAGGAAAGCCACCTAATTTTGTTTCATTTTGGGTATAAAACTCTGCCAATAACGGGTCGTAACCATTCATATTATAGGCTGTGAAATAATTTAAGGTCACACCCGTCTGGAGGGTCATGGATTTTTTGAACAACTCCCCTGTATAATACAGTGTGTTTCTAGTAATGAAATCAGGAACATTTAAAACATTTTCGTCACTAACCACATTTTGATATAATATAGTATTGTCTAAGGCAAAACTCCCCACTCTAAATTCCTTTTGTAGTTTTAATCTTAAATATTGAAGGGGCTTATTAAATTGTTTTGGAGAAATTTGTCTTATAGGGTTATCTTCCGTAATCTCTTCTAAATTAAAGTAAGTATAATTGTCGATATTTGAAATGTCTAATTCGGCAGTTAAATACTTTTCAGACTGCATGCTAAATTTTAACTGTTGTGTATTTACATTTTTAAAATTGTCAAAATTATACCAGTTGTAATTAATATAGTCGCTCTGATAGAGTAAGTAGTTATAATTAGCTAACCTAGAATTTATGCTAATCCCCCCTTCAAACGCAATATCTTCATTCAGTTTTAAGTTAATGGTCCCATCTAAAAAACTACCGACGAAAGAATCAGATAAATTTAAACCTCCATTTGCTTGTATATTGAAACCTTTATAGGTTTTAGCATAGGCACCTTCGATACCGAAATAATTGGATTTAATTCTATTAGGTATAACTTGTGACTGCAATATGGCTACACTATTATAACCATAATTGAGATTAGTATAATTAACGGCAAACTTAATATCACCTAAAATGTTATTCGCATAGTTGATTCCAACCGCAGTTTTAAACTTTTCTAAGGTCACCTTATCATTAATAGTATTATTAAAGGCATCTCCAAAGTATGTGGTAATGGCTCCTTTTTGATTATACTGATAATATTTATCTTCAAAGTCAATAACGTTATATACGGAAATGCCGTTATGAGAGAGAGAGTCTTTTCTTTTTAAAATAGCGTACGACTGCTCAATATGAAAACGTTTACCTTCTAGGATATTTTCGGCATTTTCAAAATTAGGATCGAAAACAGATCTATCAATAAACTCTTTATTACCAGAAGTGAAATTTTCAAGATCTTCTGTTTTTATTCCGCCATTTTCTTGATTTAGTAAATCTTGCATAACTATATATGCCTTGGCGTGATATTTTTCGTTCTTTGTTTTATAATTGGTTATAAAACGAAAGTTACCAGTACTTGTTAAAGCATTTTGATAATTTCCTAAAGATCTTAAACCCTTATAAGCAATAGCAAAATTAAATTCTTTAGAAAGGTTAACCGTAAAAAACGCATCTAATAGCTGCCCTTGTTCAAATGCAGTCTTATAGGTTAGTCGTGTCCATGGAGTAGCCACTTCATAAAATCTTATATCCTCATGTTCGAGATAGTTATAATGTCGGGCTCTTGCTCCAAATAATGGGGCTGTTTCTTGGTCTGCTGGATTAAAACTAAGGGTATTATAAGTTTGCCCGATATTAGCAAATGGCATTAATCCAAAATTATCTCGTTGTAGATAGTTGAATTTGTAATCTTTTTTAATAGAAATCGTTGTATCTACTTGAATAGAATCAGACTCGCTATTAAATTGTCTATACATATCAATAGTTGCCAGTTTATTAAAACCACCTGCCCTTTTTGTTACGGAAGTATCTAATCTGTTTCCACCGCCTACACCTCCAACTAATTTTCTTTGTGCTGTTACACTAAATGTAATAAAGCAGAGAAATAATATATAGAAATATTTTTTATGCATTTAAGTTTTTTCAATTTCAAACAAAGTAAACTATAAATTATTGTTTATGAATAATGAATTACAATTTACTTAACAAAAAAGACCAACAGAATAAATTGTTGGTCTTTTTATAAAATATTAATACTAATCGTATTTATTCGATAATAATTTTTTGTGTTGACGTGTTATTACCTTGAGATATGTTGGCAACATATATTCCACTAGCAACACCATTTAAATTTATAGTTTTATTGAATTGCGCTGAATCATTTACAAATACATTTTTATAAACTAAACGTCCACTCACATCATAAATATCTACTTTGATATCATTGCTGTTGTTTACGCTTGAATCAAAACTAATAGTGAATTCTCCTTTATTAGGATTTGGATAAACGACTAAACTATTAGACAATAGATTGTCTTGAGTACTTAGAGTGATATTATTTCCTGTTACTATTAACGAGAAATCTTGAGTTTGAGGAAAAAATGGATCTAAAGGATCGCCAGCATTACCCTTTAATGTTCCTTTATGACTTACTGTTAAAGTGTATACGCCTGAAGAAGGTGCCTCTATTTCCACTATTTCAATGTTATCGACAGTATTATCTCCTTTCGAGTTAGAAAATCCTGAAGATGCAGAGTAATCCAGCTTCCAAGGGAAATATGTGTTGCCATCTTTAGTTAATCTTAAATCCAAATCATTTACCAATCTTGGAGTAGGATCATTTAAAGTTCCATTAGATATTATTCCTGGCATATCTGTCCAGGCTATAGTTGCTTTTAATTTATCCCCTTCTTGAGCCGTAAAAGTCATAGTGTAGGTCTCACCTTGAGCTAAATTTAACTCATCTAATAACGCTGTATTATTTTGAGCGTCTAAAATAGTCTCTGCTGATGCTCTCGCATCTAAAAATCCCCAACCAAATTTAGGGTCTGGTCCTGGTGTGGCATAATCATCAACTGAAGTATGACATACTAGTCCACGTAAAGTTGAAGAATTCATATATTCGCCATGTAACTGTTTATAATATTGTTGCAATAAAGCTAAAGTTCCTGTAGTATTAGGCGCTGACATTGAAGTACCAGAAAATTCGGCATATCCACCTCCAGGTACTGATGACTTAACATTTGTTCCATCAGCTGCGATATCAGGTTTTATTCTTAAATCATCAGTAGGCCCTTGACTACTACCTGTGTTTATATTCACTGCTTCTAAGTCATATATAAATGGAGATAAAACAGGACTAGCATTTGCAATTACTAGGTTGTTCTTAGCGTTTTTATCAGTAGTAAGTTTATCATAACCGGAATACATACCTCCAGTGTATATAGTGGTACCTGAATTTCCTGCGGATGCAACAATTAAATATTTAGGGTTATTCTTTGATATTTGATCAATATTTCTTGCATCTTGTGTGTATGCTCCCATGTACCAAGCTGGTATCGTTTCGCCCCCAGATGATACAGGTACACCATAAGAGTGATTGGAAAGTACAATTGGATCAATAGTTGCATTGGCTGCAGAAATCATTTCGGCATAATCGTTAGTCCAATTGTATGAATTTACATTAATATTCGTTGCCATTCCTTTAGCCTCAGCAAATACTCCTTTAGCCGCTATAGTTCCAGAGACGTGAGTAGCATGACCACTAAATTCGCCAGGATCATCATCTGACATAGCGAAATCAACGACATTTATACGAGATCCAGAATTATCTGAATTTTGAAATTCTGGATGGTTTAGGTCAGCTGGTCCTCCGTCCCAAACACCAACTGTCATTCCTGTTCCATCTAAATCTAATTCTAAATCCCCACCAACTTGTAAATGAGATGTCTTAGTTGCTCTTCCTGCATTCAAATTATTTGTAGATCTATATAAGACTACGCCATCTACAATATCATAGATTTGAGTAAAATTTATTCCGTCTTTTTTACTAGTTATTGTTTTTGGATTTTTCTTTAAATAAGCCTGAACTCTTGCCAAACGAGCTTGTTCTTGCCTGTCTAATTGTCTTAATAATTCTATATTCTCTTTAGACATGTTGGCCTTTTCAGGGCTCTGCCCATAACTCTGATTAAGCATTAAAGTCAACGCTATCAAGATTAAGTAGGAGTGTTTCATATTAATATAAGTATAATTTTGTTGCAATATACATCAAAATTGATTGAATTCATAAGGTGTTTTTTAATAAAAAAGCCATCGTATAAAAATACGATGGCTTTAATTTGAATGACATTTTAATACTATTCTATTGTAAATTCAGCAGAAATATTAGATACAGCAGGATATCCACTTCCAATATCTGGAACAGATCCTGAAGAAATTACATCATCTCCTGTTGTGATAGTATAATCAGTACCACCATCACCATAAAGGTCATATACAACAATACCATAATTTCCTGGCTCTAAGCAGAAGCGAATGTCGTATGATTCTAATCCATCATATTCTGCATCAGCACCTCCTGTATACAAAATAGCAGGTGGTGTAGCATCCATATCATAGATTCTCCAAATCGCTTCATCTGCGTAATCATCAAACACTAGATTTAGATTAATCAACGTCTCTTCACATAACTCTGTTGCAGTGATAACGATACTATCACTAACATCTAGTCCAACTTCATCTTGAAATGAAATTACTAAAGTTTGATCAAAGAATGCTAAAGAGTCATCATCAGATACTGAAATGGTAAATGTTCCTACATTTGAATTTGCTGGAATAGTCACTGTGCTCGGCACCACATATTCAGTTCCAAGAGTAGAAGATTCATCTACGTAAATCGAATATGTTCTTTCACTAGACGCTTTCTCACTTGATGCGAATGTTATTTCCATAGTACTACTAGAGTTCTTTGGAATCTCTACATACAATGGACTTATTTCAAAACCAACATAATTGCTAAGTTTTGTTTCATCATCTGCCTCACAGTTAAACATGATGACTGCTGTAAAGACAGCAAGATATTTAAAATATTTTCTCATAATAATTCGTTGGTTTTAGTTTTGGCTATTAATATTAGGATTGTTATCAATTTCAGATTGTGGAATCTGGAAAGACAATTCATCTGAATTAGAAGCAAACGACTCACCTGCACGGAATACGTGATTAGAACCTCTTTGAACAGTAGCTTGGTTTCTCTTCATAGCTAAGTATGATTTACCTTCACCCCACATTTCAATCCTTGTTTGTAAATAAATAGCATTTCTTAACTGATTTCCTGAAAGTGGTGCCACATATGCAGCAGCCTCAGACGCGCCTAAACGGTTCGTTAACAACTCAACTAATGTAGCTTTAGCACCAGCTTCATCACCAGTTTTAGCTGCAGCTTCTGCACTTAGTAAGTAAAACTCCTCAACTCTCATGAAAATAAGGTCTGTTGTAATAATATATTGTAAACCTGCAGTTCTAGCTGGGTCGAAAAACTTATTAATTGGCATTAAGTCCGCATTTGGAGTCGTACCAAATTGTGTTTTTCTTATATCATTATCAGGAATTTGGCTAAACAAAAGGTTATCAATAGACTTAGCATCACCTGCCCAAGCATAGCTATACGTAAAGTAATCGATTTGTCCCCACCAATCAATTAATTGATGTCCTAAATCTTCAGTTAAATCAAATCCCCACATCCAAGATCCAGAATTGATATCATTGAAACCTGAACCAGCTCCTGGGTATGCAAGTTGACCAGTTGTAGTTAATGGGTAACCACTAGCTATTACTGCATCAGCTTGTACCTTAGCGTTAGCATAATCACCTTTAGCCGCATAAGTATAAGCTAAAAGACCTTGAGCTACTGATTTATCTATTTGACTCTTATTAGAACGTGTATATCCATCTAATAAAGAAATAGCATCTGTTAAATCACTTATGATTAGATCATAAATTTGAGATGCAGGCACTTTAGCAGTTTCAGCAACTTCACTATCGTAATATGGTAAAATAGGTTGTGCTGGATCATACTCTCTCTGAAACAATTGAGTTAAGTAGAAATAAGCATAAGCTCTAGAAGCTTTTGCCTGGCCTAAAATACGACGAGCTCCATCCGTTTCAGGTTGTGCGTCATTACCACCCGATGACATAATTACACTATTAGATAAGTTAACGATCTTATAGTAGTAATCCCAAACAATTTTATTCTCAGTAGCGGTAAAATCTACAGTTGCAACCAAATTGGCAGAACCGTTATACCATCCATAAGAACTTGTAGCTAAGGCCATATCTCCAGACAACATGTCCATCCAGATATCTACACCTTTTTGCCCAATATCGTAGTGTTGCGTTGTAATACCACGATCTTGTATCATGAAACTTGCAATTCCATCTAATGTACCCTCAATTAAAGCAGGGTTTTGGTCTGAGTATTCCACTAATTCCGCACTCGTGATCACATTTGTGTTTCTCACTGGATCTAGGAAGTCCTCGTTACACCCAACAAAAATCATTGAGGTACATGCAATTAAATAAACTATACTTCTTTTCATATTAACGTTTTTTTAAAATTCAATTTTTGCACCAAGACTAAAAGAAGTCATTGGCATATAGATACCAGAGTTAGTACTGCTGATAAGTGTAGCTGGGTTTAATCCATCTCTAGCACTTAACATCATTAAGTTATCTCCAGATACAAATAATCTTACATTAGTAAGATTCATATCACTAACTGCTTGCTTAGGTAATGTATAGCTAAGGTTTACGTTATTTAATGATAAGTAATCTGCCTTTGTTAAGAAACGAGTAGACGTTCCACTAAATCTAGTATCAGCACTATAACCTGCAGAGAATCTAGGGATATTAGTGATATCACCTGGCTGTTGCCATGCATCTCTAACATCTGTATGGAAGTTATCAGATCCAATTAAGTTTCTGTTTTCCATTAATCTTGCGTATCCACTGTCATACACATAACCACCAATACTATAGCTGAACTGTGCAGTTAAGTCAAATCCTTTGTACCCAGTATTAAGACGGAAACCACCTCTTACCTTAGGAATTGCAGATTTTCCAACATACTTGTTCGTAGCATCTGTATAAGTGTCAGTTACTGTTTTTCTTACATTAGCATTTGGGTTCTCATCTAAATAAATAGTCATACTACCTATCTTCTCGTCACCAGGGCTGAATACACCATTATTATCTACATCATCATAGTACATATTCCATAAAGCAGCACCAGATGCAGGATCTACACCAGCCCACTCACGCATATACCAATCGTATAGAGATTTTCCTTGAGATAATCTACCATCTAATACTTTAGGCTCTCCAGTTAAATAATCATTTGGCATTTCAGTGATTTCGTTTTCAAACATTTCACCGTTTACACCTAAAGATAATTTAAAGTCACCATCTCTTAATAATCTGTAGTTAGCGCTAAACTCTAAACCTCTGTTTTGTAATTTACCATCGTTATACTGAATATTAGCTGAACCACTAGATCCTGGTAAGCTTTGGTCAAAGAATAAGTTAGTTGTGTTTTTCACATAGTAATCAACATCAAGATCTAATCTGTCATTGAACCAAGTACTTTCAAAACCAACTTGTGCAATTTTAGAAGTTTCCCAAGTTAAATCTGGGTTAGCTAAAGTAGCACCTTGTGTAAATGAATAACTACCGTCAGCAGTATCATTGATGTTATATAATTGCCATCCGTACTGTAAGTTAGTACCTTGATCTCCAATTACACCATAACTACCTTTTACTTTTAAGTAATCTAACACACCTGAATTAGCCATAAAATCTTCTGAAGTTACAACCCATCCAAGACCTGCAGAACCAAAAGTACCCCACTTATCGTTTAAGAAACGTGAAGAACCATCTCGTCTAACAGATGCAGTAAAGTAATACTTACCATCATAGTTATAATTCAATTGAGAGAAATAACTATCTAATGTCCATCCTTGAGTAAACGAATACGCCTTACCAAATGGAGTTGTATATTGTGCTAAATCTAAAGTGTTTGGAAGGATTGCTGTTTGAGCACCTGCCCCCATTCTCTTAAATCTATTCTCAGTAGATTCGTGAGCTACGAAAGCCTCTACAGTATGAGCTCCGTATGATTTATTGAAACGTAATAACTGTAAGAAGTTTTGGTTGATATTTAAATCTTGTACTTTAAATAATGTACCACCAACATCTGCAGAACCACCATAGAATGGGTTAGCTCTAGACGCGTAATCTTCGTCATTATACTGTCCACTGTAACGAAGCTCTAATTTTAAGTAATCTGTAAAATCAACACCTACATTAAAGTTTCCAAGAACAGTAGCTACATCAGTTTGTACTAAATCATAGTTAGCATCTGCGATACCATTTGTATTAGTCCAAGCACGTCTTCCGTACTCTCCACCATAATCAAATTGGTAACCTCCGAAGATAGGATCTGCAATACGATTACCATCAGCATCTCTAAGATACACATCGTAAATTGTTGGAGTCGTACTTGTAAGTGCAAAAATGTTACCTGAAGAACTTGCTTCATTTTCCGCATCAGAAGAGTTTACATATCTACTTCCAGTGAAAGCGATATTACCTCCTATAGTTAACCAATCTTTAGCTTTATGCTCTAAGTTAATTCTTGTAGCATATCTCGTATATCTCGACTTAATTGCATACCCTTGATCATCTAAGTAACCAAAAGATGTTGCGAAACGAGTTTTTTCGTTACCTCCACTAAACTGAACGTTAGCTTCTTGTCTGTAACTAGTATTAAAAGCAGCATCAGACCATTTTGTTGGCGTATACTTTCTAGCAATACCTGGGTTAAATTTACCTGTAGAAGGATTAATTAAATCAGAACCTTGAGCATCCCAAATGTTATACTGATTGTTAATACCTTCTGGAGTACCATATAAATTAGCACTTGCCCAAGCAGCTGGATCAGCCTGACCTAATAAAGCACCTTTATTTACAAGAGATCTCCAAGACACCTCCATATATTCTTCTGGAGACTCAATCACATCATATTGAGGTAAAAACAAAGTATTGATACTTGTTTTAAAATCTACTGTAATTTTAGAAGTTCCTGTTTTACCTTGCTTAGTTGTAATTAAAATTACACCGTTAGCACCTCTTGATCCATAAATAGAAGTAGCCGCTGCATCTTTTAATACAGTTGTACTTTCAATATCTGCTGCGTTAATCGAAGAGATATCACTATTATATGGAGCACCATCTACTACATATAATGGAGATTGGTTACCGTTAACAGAACCAAATCCACGAATACGTACTGTTGCAGAAGAACCTGGCGCACCATTTCCTGTTACAACATTCACACCTGCAACCTCACCTTTAAGAGCTTGAGATAAGTTAGATACTGTTTTAGCTTCTAGGTTTTCAGCATTAATTTTTGTTGCTGTACCAGTAAAAGCATCTTTAGTTGTAGTACCATACCCAACAACGATAACTTCATCTAGAGTATTTGCATCCTCTAAAGCAACGTTGTAAGTACTAGCAGCACCTATAAGAACTTCTCCAGGCTTCATACCCACATAAGAAATTACTAAAACATCTCCTTGATTGACTTGAATGGAATACTTTCCATCGAAATCAGTTTGTTGACCCCTTGAGGTCCCTTTTACAATCACACTCGCACCAGGAAGAGGTAAACCATCCGCAGCCGTTGTTACTGTACCTGTGACAGTTTTCTCTTGTGCAAAAGAAAATTGCATCACGAACGCCATAAAAAGCGTCAATAACCATGTTAACTTTAATTTCATAAAACAATTATTTGAGTTAGTCTAGCTGCAAACATCTTAATTTAATATTAAATAAACAAGCCTTTTTGCCAAAAATATGTTAATGGGTTGCGTAATTATTAGGAATTCCATAATCCTGATTTTTCCACTGTTTAACACTGCTACTCAATACTTAGATGTGAAAATTGTAAAAGGGTTGCGTTAAAATTTTAACTTTGTTCAAAATTTAATGCTTTGGCTCTAAAAAAACAGTTTTCTACCTATAGTTTTGAATGTGGCACAGATGAAGCAGGAAGAGGTTGTTTAGCTGGCCCTGTTACGGCTGCAGCGGTAATTCTACCTCAATCTTTCAACAATTCTTTGCTTAACGACTCTAAACAACTATCGGAAAAGAAAAGGCATATCTTAAAACCCATAATTGAAATTGAAAGCCTTTCGTTCGGTGTTCAACATATTTTTGAATCTGAAATTGACAGAATTAATATATTAAACGCATCAATTAAAGCAATGCATGGTTCCATTTCACAACTAAAACAATCACCAGAATACATAATAGTTGATGGAAATAAATTTAAACCATTCAAAAACATCCCTTATTCTACAATAATTAAAGGAGATGGTAAATATTTGAGCATAGCAGCAGCGTCTATACTAGCCAAAACATATAGAGATGAATATATGGAGAGAATCCATGAAGAATACCCTATGTACAATTGGAAAAAAAACAAAGGCTATCCAACTCGAGAACACAGAGAGGCTATTAAAAAGTATGGTATAACCAAATATCATAGAAAATCATTTAGATTATTACCCGAGCAATACCAATTGGATATTTAACTTTTTATATTTGTAATCTAAATTTTATCTTAATGAAGCGACTTGGGTTATTTTCGATTTTGTTCATCTTATTATTTGCTTGCCAGAAAGATTATAATAAAACGAAACAGCCACATCAGTTTATTCCCAAAAACACTCAAGCTGTTATACAAATTAATGAGCTCAATGATTTTATCAGTAGTATTAAAAACAATGATGTTCTATCAGGTATACATAATGACGATTTAAAAAATGCTTCCCAAATCCTCAAGCACTTTAATACAACACAAAAAGTATTCATATCCTTATTAGATACCATTAAAGGAAATTCAGATTATGTCATTCTTACTCCAAACGACAGTACTTTATTTGTCGTAGACTCCATACCTAATCACATTTCTAAAACTTTAGTAGACTTAGATATCCAAGAAACTCAAATTGAAAAGTCTACCATATATCACAAAGTCGTTGGAAAAACATTTGCTGCATCCAACAATTTAAAGGTTCTTCAGGAACTTAACTCTAAGAATGAAGATACGGAGCTCAGTCGTTTAATTGAATCAACGAATCACAAATCTGTAGCGTCTGTTTTATTTAAATCTACAGCCAACAATTATTCAAAACTTCTATTCTCTGACGTTCTCGGTAATGACAAGAGCAACTTTACCGTGCTAGACTTTAACTATATAGACAAAGGTTTACATTACAGTGGAATTCTCACATCAAAAGATTCCAGTACAAATCACCTTGAGATATTTAAAAACACCTTACCTCAAAAAACAAACACACCTTCCATTGCTCCATATAATACGAGCTCTTTGATAAGTATAGCTTATGACGATTTTTCAGTATTTAATAAAAATCTCAAAACCTTCAACAATAATGATGATGAAGAGGTGAGCACTGAAAGTTTTTTAAATTTCACAAATGAAATTGCCTTAATTGACGAGGCGCTTGTGCTTCATACTTTAGACCCAAAGCTTATTTTAGAATCTATAGAAGAAAAATCCGTAACTGAAACTTTCCGCTCTATTGATATTTTCGAATTTGAACAACCGGAATTTTTCACCACGAAACTTAAACCTTTTATAAGCTACGATAATGCCCAGTACTTTTCGGTATATGAAAACTTCATGGTATTTGCGAGTACTCTAGATCAACTAAAACAGGTATTAACACACGCACTTAATTCCAATACATTATCTAATTCAGAAGCTTTTAAAAACATCAATCAAAAGTTGAGTAGCGAATCGTCATTATTTATATTTAAAAATGACGAGGCCCTTTCTAACGCTTTAGGCCAACCTATGGATAATTACAATGCCAATGCTGTTCAGTTTATTCGAGAAGATAATTTCACTTACGTTAATGGGATAATCCGTGAATTCAAGAAAAGAGCCGCCTCAAACTCAGTGACCGAAGTATTCACTACTAAAATAGACGCCTCCATCCTAACGCCACCACAGACCGTTATTAATCATGTATCCAAATCACATGATATCGTGGTGCAGGACGTTAACAACGTGCTATACTTAATTTCTAGTTCTGGAAGCATTCTTTGGAAGAAACAATTGCACGGTAAAATCCTTGGCCAAGTCGAGCAAATAGACATGTATAAAAATGGCCGATTACAATTGGCATTTGCCACACCTCACCGCTTGTACGTATTAGATAGAAATGGGAATAACGTATCCCCTTTTCCCTTAAAGTATAATGACGAAATCACACAACCCCTTTCTGTATTTGATTATGAAAATAGAAGAAACTATAGGTTGTTAATCACCCAAGGTAAAAACCTTCTCATGTACACTGCGAAGGGGAAATTCATGAATGGCTTCAAATACAAAAGCAAAGGGTCTGAAATTATTTCACAACCACATCATTTCAGAATTGGTTCTAAAGACTATATCGTATTTGGCGCAGGAGAAACACTCAAAATTCTAAACCGCCAAGGCTCTATAAGAATTAATGTGAAGGATAAAATTCACTTTTCGGGTAATGATATTTATTTATACCAAAATAAGTTCACAACGACCAATACACTAGGCCAACTTGCACAAGTTGACACTCGTGGGCGAATAAATACTACTAGCTTAAATCTAACAGACAAGCATCGTATTACTACCACCAGTAAAACTTTAGTCACTTTAACAGAAAATAAATTAAAGATTAAATCTAGAACAGTAGATTTAGATTACGGGGAATATACCGAACCGCGAATCTTCTATTTGAATGATAAAATTTACGTCAGCACTACAGATTTACAATCTAAAAAGGTCTATCTTTTTGATAGCCAAGCTGAGCCTATTCCTAATTTTCCTGTTTTTGGAACAGGGCCTGCCGAATTACAAAAATTAGATAAAGACCAAAGTTTGGAACTTATTACACAAAGTGATGATAAAACCATCGTTGTTTACAAGTTACACTAGGCAAAACTGAGTTTTCATTTTTTAAATTGATTAGTTATTCTTAAGTTTACAGAGCTATTAATCAATTACTTATATGAAATATTCACTATTTTATAAGCAGTTATGCTTATCGGTTTTACTCCTAATGTTTGTTATTCCTCATGTGGATGCGCAAACCAAAAAAATCAAACGTCCAAGAAGCAGAGTTGGCATATCTAGTGTCGATAATTTCGTTCAGAAATCCTTCAACTTATATGAGAAAGTGTATAAGTATGACGGTTACGCCGCTTCCGGAACACCATTAGATGATGAGGACATAGATGTTTTAGAAGAGGCGCTTGAAGAGGTTACTATAGTCAGTGAAAATGCGCCTAATATTCTCAATGACTTAGACGGCAAAGGCGCTCTAAAACAAGCCAAAGCTACCTTACAAATCAATAAGGCAAAAAAAGCGCTATCCTACAGTATTTCTACATCAAAAGAATTATTACTTGGCCAACGTGAACGCAATAAGAAAAAGGAAGAAAACACTTCAGAAGACAAAGACCAAACAGTAGAAGCCTCTAACGACAATTCAACAAGCAGTACAAACACGCATAGCAACACTAGCACTGCTTCTTCAAACATCTCAAAAGACCTAGAAGTTTACAGTAAATATGATTTTGTTCCAGGTGATGAAACTTTATTTTTTGATGATTTCTCTGAAGATTTTATAGGTGATTTTCCATCACGATGGAACACCAATGGTTCTGGTGAGGTGGTAAGAATTAATAATGCTGAAGGGAATTGGTTTGAAATGCAGCCAGGACGCAAAATTTATTCTATCCCAGATGTAAAAAGTTTGCCAGAAGACTACTCCATCGAATTCGATTTACTTACATCTGGTTTGTCTAAAAAAACCTCTGCTAACGCCATGTTCTCCATATACATCAGTGATACCAATACATTCGAAGATGGCAAAGATCACTTTGTAAAAGTTTCAATTCCTTTAGGCCAACATAATATTTTTAGCATTCACAATTACAACTATTTTAATGGAAGCCCAGGCACCATTGATAGTCATATTTCTACAGATATTAGAAACGAGATTTTAAACCAACCTCATATCGCCATATCGGTAACTAAACACCGTTTTAGACTATGGATAAATGAAACCAAGCACCTCGATATTCCAAGGTTTATTGAAGAATCTAATGTGCTCAACCATATAAAATTTGGCATTGTGAGCCTAGTCCATGACGGTGAACGTATATTTATTAATAACCTTAAAGTAGCTAAAGGTGGTGTCGATTTAAGACGAAAGTTAATGTCGGAAGGGAAAATTTCTACGAATGGCATTTTATTTGAATCAGGCTCAGCAAAAATTGAACCCCAATCCCTGGGCATTGTGCTTCAAATTTCACAAGTCTTAAAACAAGATGAATCGATAAAATTGAACATTATAGGTCATACAGACTCTGATGGTAAAACGGATGCGAATCTAAAACTTTCAAAAGCCAGAGCCGCAGCTGTAAAAGAGGCCTTAGTTTCCATTTATAATATTTCAGAAGAACGCTTAACCACAGATGGTAAAGGCTCGAGCGAGCCCGTTGGGGACAATAGTACATCAGATGGTAAAGCGCAAAACCGACGTGTGGAATTTATAAAAATATAAAGAAGGTTTTAAGTCTTAAAATATCAAAATTAAATGGTCGTTTTATAATTTATATATCTTTCCTTTTGTAGTATTGTAGTCTTAAATTTAGGTTTTGGTTTTATAAACTTAAAAGCCTTTATTAGTGACAAACAATTTGCAAACATTTTAAAATGATTAAACGACAAAAAGCCTCTTTAAAAAGCTGTATTATACACAAGGTTGGAAACAAATTTAACGGCACCAAAAATGCCTTCTCTGATGCTACAGTAGATTTTGACGAAGCCACTTATAACTTAATGCTTCCTTATCTTTTAAAACCTTTTGTGAGTGTTGCAGAGAGCTACAGATTCCATCACCACAGTGATGTTGGACTCAATGAAATCAACATCTACAGCGACCAATTGTTTAAAGAGGATGCCGATTTTGTAGAGATATCAAAACATATTGTCACCCACTTATTTGAGCAGAGTAATTCAGCACAAATTAAGACCGGAGATGTGCTTGTTTGTCATTTCGAAAATGTACAATACGAAGACTATTTTACAGACGCTATTGGTATTTTTAAAATTGAAAATAAAACCGAGTTTTTTCAAACCTATTTAGAGGATAACAACTACGATATTTTAGTTCAGAAAGGCATCCAAGCCAAGAAGGTGGACAAGGGTTGTTTAATCCTAAATACTTCCGATATGGAAGGAAAAATTGTGTTCAGTGTAGATAACAATACTTACGATACACAATATTGGATAAAAAGTTTTTTAAACATCAGATATCCTGACGATAGTAACCAACATACAAAAAACTGTATCGAGCTTTGTAGAGAGTTTTCAAAAGAAGTACTTCAACCTAATTTTGGTGGCCAAGAGCAAAGTAATTTCCTAGCTAAAACCGTCGATTTTTTCAAGGAAAATGAAATTGTAAACATCGAAACTTTTAAAGAGGAAGTCTTTGATGAAGAAGACAAAATTCAACTCTTTGAAGATTATAAGAAAAACTACGAATCAGACCATAAAGTTCTCATTAGAAATCAGTTTGACGTCTCTGAAATTGCCTTAAAAAAGCAAAAACAAAAGATAAAAACAGAGATAAAACTCGATACGAATATTCAAATCAAACTCGATGTCGATGCGCCAGATGCTTCAGCAGAGTATTTAGAACGCGGTTACGACGAAGACAAAAAAATGCACTATTATAAAGTGTTTTTTAATGATGAGTCTTAACGAAGTGGTTAAGCGACGATCTTTTCTTTAGTTATCTTATCGACCACTAAAGAAATAGCACCATCTCCGGTGACATTACAAGCGGTTCCGAAGCTGTCCATAGCAATATACAAGGCAATCATAAGACCTATCATATCTTCGTTAAATCCTAACATAGACTGTAAGATTCCTACGGCCGCCATAATCGCGCCTCCAGGCACTCCTGGTGCTGCAATCATCGCGATTCCTAAAACAAAGATAAAACCAGAGAATAGAGCAAAACTAAAAGGCATCCCTTGTAATATCATTAAAGCCATTGCGCAGGCCGTAATTTTCATAATACTTCCAGACAAGTGAATGGTAGCACATAAGGGAATAACAAATCCTGCAATTTTTTCTGAAACACCATTCTTTAAAGCTTGTTTCAAAGTCACAGGAATAGTCGCTGCCGAAGATTGAGTCCCTAATGCCGTAAAATAAGCGGGCATCATAGTTATTAATAACTTTATAGGGTTCTGCTTTGTTACAACTCCTGCTATCACATATTGAAGTAATAATAGAAGAATATGCAACGCAAAAATAACACCTATAATGCTAATGAATACGGATAAAATAGAGAATACCTTACCGTTAAATGACATACTCACAAATATGCCTAATATGAATAGCGGCAGTAAAGGCACGATGACATTTTCTATTAATTGCATTATAATTTTCTGAAAGTCCTTAACTATTAATTTCAAATTCGATTTCTCTTGAAACGACAGTCCTAAACCAATAACAAACGCTAGAACCAAGGCCGACATTACATCCAAAACAGGAGGTATATTAATACTGAAGTATGGCGTCAATTCCTTACCCGAATCCGCTATTTGCCCCGCAGTTTCCACATGCGACTCTAATAGAAATGGGAAGATATTCGAAGCTGTAAAATAGGTCATAAAACCAGAAAACAAGGTCGAACCATAAGCTATCAAAGCTGTAATCAATAATAACTTTCCGGCACCTCTACCCAAATCGGAAATGGCAGGCATAATTAAGCCCATGATAATTAAAGGTATAGAGAAACTTAAAAATTGGCCAAAAAGCGCATTAAATGTGGTAAATATTCGGTTTATGGATTCAGGTAAAACTTGACCAAAAAGAATCCCTAAAACTATGGCAATAAAAACCTTAAATAATAAATTTGAATAAATACGCTTCATAAGTAATGTTAACTTGATTAAGACTCATACAGTCTTCAGTAGATTATTTTAAGTTTGCTAATATACAGCCTATCGCAAGAACAAGCATTCTCTATAAAGGTTTTATTCATTCAAACAAAGTCTGTACAAAGTTTTAAACATTGATTTTTAGTAGCAATAATTATGAATTATCTTTACCAAAGACTAAATAGATATACTCATGAAATCCAGTAAAAGAATTTTCGATCTCAGCTTTATAATAATTGCAACTGGGTTATTTATAGCTCTAAACGAATTCAATGTGCTTAACAAACACATCGCTTTTAGCATAATTCCGATACTAATTGCTTATTTTATCGGACAGTATTCAGCAAAAAAGTTTCAATAAATTATGAGTAGAGGATTTGTAAAAGAAGATGATCAGGAAGAAATTCCTATTGTACCACCTAGAGCAGACTTACCGGAAGGGGTGACCAATTACGTGACTCAAGTTGGTATGAATCAACTATTGGAAGAAAAACAGTCGTTAATAGACGAAAGAGATAAGCTTGATACCACCAACGACAACGAAAGGCGAATTGCCGTCAACCACATTAATGCAAAATTACAGCTCTTACTAAACCGTATTGCAACAGCCAAAATAGTAGAGCTTGATAAACAACCACAAGAAGAGGTGCGCTTTGGTGCCACAGTGACACTTAAAATCGGAAAAGAGCCCAAACTCAACAGGTATCAAATAGTTGGTGTAGACGAGGCCGATATATCCAAAGGTAAAATAGCATTTATCTCACCAATAGCTAGGTTACTAACCAATAAAAAAGTGGGAGAAAAAGCCGTATTAAAACTCGCCACAGAAGAGCGTGTTTTTGAAATTAAAGGCATCGATTATTTATAACTCCGAAACGCTAATTCAAATTAAAGCACTGAAGGCTCATAAACATATTCTGCTTCAAACAAGTCTTTAAAATGCTTTAAAATCTTTGTTTTCACCTCAGCTTCATCAACCCTATCCACACCTAATTCATTATTAAGTGTTGTGACCGCTTTACCGCGAATACCACAAGGAATAATATTATCAAAATAACCTAAATCAGCATTCACATTTAAAGCAAAACCGTGCATAGTCACCCAACGGCTCGCTCTAACTCCCATAGCGCAAATTTTACGAGCAAATGGCGTCCCTACATCAAGCCAAACTCCTGTTTCTCCAGGACTACGCTCGGTTTCCAAACCGTATTCAGCTAAGGTGAGAATAATCGCTTCTTCCAAAAAACGAAGATATTTATGGATATCCGTGAAGAAATTATCTAAGTCCAAAATTGGATAACCCACAATTTGACCTGGACCGTGATAAGTGATGTCTCCTCCTCTATTTATTTTATAAAATGTAGCTCCTTTTTCCTTCAATTGCTCTTCAGAAAGCAGCAAGTTAGATAAATCTCCACTTTTACCTAATGTATAAACATGAGGATGCTCAACAAACAAAAAGTAATTATCTGTTTCTAAACCAGCGTCCTCTCTTCTATTCTTAATTTTTGTATCTAAAATTGATTTAAAAAGCATCTCTTGGTAATCCCAAGTTTCTTTAAAATCTTTAGTCCCTAAATCTTGTATCTGTACTGTTTTATTCAAAATCTTAATCTTCTAGTATAATATTTAAATTCATCACTGAATTATCTTTGTTTATGACATCCCAAGGCATTACAACCGTGACCGTTTTCCCGTCTTCAGAAATTGTAGCTCCTTCATGCTTAACCGATTTTATTTTCTTCGGAAAGGTATACACCAACGTATAATTAGATTTGGCAAATATCTCCTCAAATTGCACCTTAAACTGCTCTCCGAATTCGTCGGCATCAGCTTCTATTTCGGTGTTTTCATTATCTAATTCCTCTTCTTCAATCGAATCATTATCAATAACACTATCATCGGTCTCAGGAAAAGACTGAGTTCTTGAAAACGTATTGTTTTTAAAAGTATAGATTACTTGATCGGTTTTTGTTAATTCGTCCAGTTGATCTTCGGGAGCTTGCCCCTCCTTATTTCCTAAGGTTTTCACAATACCAATGGCTTCATTAGTTTGATCATGCACACTCTCTAAATCATTAACCGACTTAAATGGTTTAAGAATACTAAATTCAAAAATATGTTCTTCCTCATCCATCCTTATGCTCATGGTCACATCTTTCAATTTTTCCAGTCGTAGACGTTCTGCTTCAGGAAGTGTAGAGATACTATCCTTATAGGTTTCCATTAAAGAACTAAAAACGATAGTCGTATCCATCTTCTGCTCTTTTGCCTTTTGTTCTTTTTCAGCATCTGACTTCTGAGAGTTGGCAAAATTTAGCATAGGCGACATATCAAATGAAGACTTGAAATCGCCACTCATATCCTTATTGAAAACAATCGATTCGGTAACATTGCAACTTGTAAGAAGAACAAGAATAGCAATAAATAATAATTGAATTTTCATACCTAAAATTTGAACCAAAGGTAATTAAAAAGTAATTAGACCAATACGAATACAAACGAAGAATGCTATTCCTTATTGAATTTTTATATTCCTATGGGGCCCATAAAAACATTCAAACCAACTATTATCTTTTGGGATTATTTAAAATAATCAAGGCCGCAATCACCCCCGGAGCCCAACCACAAAGCCATAAAATAAAAGTGATAAGAATAGAACCACAGCCTTTATCAATAACCGCTAAAGGTGGACAAATAATAGAAAGTATAACACGCCAAAAACTCATAATTTAATTGATAATAAAATACAATGATTAGACGCTAATGAACCAATAATGTTACAAAAATCAGTGGTTTTCATTCATAATAGAACAAAATTGATACAATTGTTAAGTTTTAAGCCTTAAGATGCTTAAAACATTCCTAAAAGAATTCCCTAATTTTTCTAAATAGTGTAATTTTGCAAACGCTTGTCAAAAATTGGCAAGATTATAAAATTATTCAGAATGCAACTTTCAGAACAAGAATTGGTAAGACGCCAAAAGTTAGACAAGCTTAGAGCTTTAGGAATCAACCCTTATCCAGCGGATTTATTTCCAGTTGATCACACTTCGAAACAGATAAAATCGAATTACGAAGATGGTAAACAGGTAGTTATTGCTGGTCGTCTAATGGCTATCAATATCCAAGGAAAAGCTTCTTTTGCTCAATTACAAGATAGTGAAGGTCGTATTCAGGTATATTTTAACAGAGACGAAATCTGTCCAGGTGAAGATAAATCCTTGTACAATGATGTCTTTAAGAAATTACTAGATTTAGGTGATTTTGTAGGGATTGAAGGTGAACTTTTCACAACGCAAGTGGGTGAAAAGACAGTAATGGTAAAGCAGTTTAAACTATTAAGTAAGGCTTTAAAACCGCTACCTATTCCTAAGCAAAAAGATGGAAAGACTTATGATGCGTTTACAGATCCTGAACAGCGTTACAGACAACGTTATGCCGACTTGGCTGTAAATCCACATGTAAAAGAAGTGTTCATCAAACGAACGAAGCTTTACAATGCCATGCGTCAATTTTTTAATGATGCAGGATATTTTGAAGTTGAAACGCCAATCTTACAGCCTATTCCAGGAGGAGCTGCAGCAAGACCATTTGTAACACATCACAATAGTTTAGACATTCCATTATATATGCGAATTGCTAACGAATTATATCTAAAACGATTAATTGTTGGTGGCTTTGATGGGGTATATGAATTCTCTAAAAACTTCCGTAACGAAGGGATGGACAGAACTCATAACCCAGAGTTTACAGCCATGGAAATCTATGTATCTTACAAAGATTACAATTGGATGATGGATTTCTGCGAGCGCTTATTAGAGCATTGTGCCATTGCCGTAAACGGAACATCGGAAGCAACTTTCGGTGAACATAAAATCAATTTCAAAGCGCCATACAAGCGTATTACCATGCGTGATTCTATATTGGAATTCACAGGTTTTGATATTTATAACAAAACCGAAGATGAAATTAGAGCCGCTGCAAAAGCAATGCATATCGAAGTGGATGACACCATGGGTAAAGGCAAATTGATAGATGAGATTTTTGGAGAGAAGTGTGAAGGCAATTATATTCAACCAACGTTCATCACAGATTATCCAAAGGAAATGAGTCCACTATGTAAAGAACATAGAGACAACCCAGAATTAACAGAGCGTTTTGAATTGATGGTTTGCGGTAAGGAAATCGCTAATGCCTATTCCGAACTTAATGACCCAATAGATCAACGTGAGCGCTTTGAAGAGCAACTGAAGCTCGCTCAAAAAGGCGATGACGAAGCTACCGAATTTATAGATTACGATTTTTTACGTGCCTTAGAATACGGAATGCCGCCAACATCTGGTATGGGAATTGGAATGGACCGTTTAATCATGTACCTCACCAATAATCAAAGCATTCAAGAAGTATTGTTCTTCCCTCAAATGCGACCAGAAAAGAAGAAAGTAAATCTTAGCGATAACGAAAAAACGATTTTTGAAATTCTTAAACTTCAAAATCGAATGGATTTAAATGTTCTAAAATCGCAATCAGGCTTAAGTAATAAAGCTTGGGATAAAGGCATCAAAGGTTTAGGAAAACACGGTTTAACAAAGGTAGAAAAAACCGATGAGGGCCTATTTGTTGAGTTGGTTTAAACTTAAAATTTTAATCATGAAAAGGAGTTACTGAAGAGTAATTCCTTTTTTTTATCCTGTTTTTTGGAGTATGAACAGATAAAAATTAGTTTTTAATCTGTTTTTCTATACTTTAGAATTCTTTATTTAAATTAGAAAAGTCATATCTCTTAACATGAAAAACCTATTCAAACTACTTATTCTTACCCTACTTTTCAGTTCTTGTGAGAAAGACCCCTCTATCTTCCCTGTTGAAACTCCCGAAGTTGTGGCAGAATTCAAAACCAACCTCTCTGAACTCAATCTATTTACTGGTGAATTAAGTGAATTAAATCATTCATCACGTGCTTTTGAATACAATCTGAGTAGCACCCTATTTTCAGATTACTCGCATAAACAACGCCTTATAGCTCTACCTGAAGGGACAAGCATGACCTTTAATGGCGACGGCTTACCTATTTTTCCAGACGGGACCCTGATTGCTAAAACCTTTTATTATAATAATGATGAACGAGACCTTAGCTTAGGCCGTACGATAATAGAGACCCGCATATTAATAAAAACTAATGGCGAATGGGAATCGGGCGATTACAAATGGAATGACGAGCAATCAGAGGCCGTGTTAGACTTATCAGGCAGCTCTTTGCCTGTTTCATGGATCGATAGTGAAGGCAACAGCCAGACGACCACTTATAAAATCCCTTCAAATACAGATTGCTTTACCTGCCATAACAATTATGGCTCCACCCAACCTATTGGCCCAAAATTACGATCGATGAATTTCAACATTAATGGCGTGAATCAATTAGAGCAATTTATCACTAACCAACAACTAACGGGCCTCTCAAATAGTTCTTCAGTAAGAAGTCTTCCTAATTGGGAAGATACTTCTATTCCGCTAGAATACAGAGCTAGGGCCTATATGGATATTAATTGCGCGCACTGTCATGTTCCTGGTGGTACTTGCGACGATTTATCCACCTTAAACCTGGCATTTGAAACACCTTTAGAGGAAAGTCAAATTATTGAGCGCAGCTTTAGTATCGATTATAGAATTTCATTTTACTTAGAGGGATTAAGCATGCCATATATTGGAACATCAATGCTGCATAACGAAGGAGTAAGTTTAATTCAAGAATATCTGAATTCCCTAAACTAAACCCGTTAAAGATTTACTAAAGTCGCTTTTAATACTCTCGGAATATCAATAGAATCCTTATTTTCAACAAAATTTTTTAAAACCAACAATTTTGAAACACGTATCAATCAAATTAGTCTTTGTAGCGTCTGCATTTCTTGCATTTTCATGCTCGACCGTGCAAAACGCTGGAAAGTCAAAAAAGGATGCCACTGAAATGGCTCAAAATTCAGGAAAAAAACCTGGAAAAAACGACCCTAAACCTTACGGAAAAGTCATCACTAAAGACGCAAAAAGCGACCAAGGATTATTTACTGTACACGCTTTAGATGACAAATACTACTATGAGATCCCAGATTCTCTTTTTAATAGAGAAATGCTCATGGTTACTCGTATTGCTAAAACAGCATCAGGACTTGGTTTTGGTGGTGGAAAGCAAAATGAACAAGTATTACGCTGGGAAAAAAGAGACAAAAAAGTAGTACTTCGAGTAGTCTCTTATAACGTGGTGGCTGCCGATTCTCTTCCGGTAAATGAAGCAGTAATCAACTCTAACTTCGAGCCTGTACTATTCACATTTCCTATTGAAGCTATAGGCAAAGATTCAACAAGTACAGTCATCGATGCAACACCTCTTTACGAAAAGGATGTTAAACCATTAGGTTTACCACAATTCAGAAGAACAGCCTATAAGATATCTCGATTAGAAAGCGATAAATCGTTTATCGAATCCATTAAAAGTTACCCACGAAATATTGAAACACGTCACGTAAAAACGTATACGGCTGGAAAACCACCTTCAAATTCAAGTACAGGAACAATTTCACTAGAGATTAATAACTCTATGATTTTGTTACCGGACACACCTATGAAGCGTCGTTATTTCGATAAGCGTGTGGGATGGTTTACAAGTAAACAAACCGATTACGGATTAGAAGATCAAAAAAGTAAGACCTTAGAATATTTAGACCGTTGGAGGCTTGAAATCAAAGACGAGGATATCGAAAAATTCAAACGTGGTGAACTTGTAGTTCCTAAAAAACAAATCGTTTATTATATCGATAGAGCAACTCCAGAAAAATGGAGACCTTATATCAAACAAGGAATTGAAGATTGGCAAGTAGCTTTTGAAGCTGCTGG
This sequence comes from Winogradskyella epiphytica, assembly GCF_003217215.1. Classification (GTDB taxonomy): domain Bacteria; phylum Bacteroidota; class Bacteroidia; order Flavobacteriales; family Flavobacteriaceae; genus Winogradskyella; species Winogradskyella epiphytica. The sequence goes on along the minus strand of NZ_QJTD01000004.1, from coordinate 154,371 downwards.
ATTTAAAGAAGCTATTATTGCCAAAGACCCTCCTTCAGTGGAAGAAGATCCAGATTGGAGCCCAGAAGATGCACGCTACTCAGTAGTGCGTTATTTAGCATCTCCAATCCCTAATGCCAATGGACCTCACGTAAGTGACCCAAGAACTGGTGAAATTATTGAAAGTGATATTAACTGGTATCATAACGTAATGTCCTTATTAAGAGGATGGTTCTTTGTTCAAACAGCAGCTATAAACCCTGAAGCACAAAGCCCACAATTTAAAGACGAAGTGATGGGACGCTTAATTCGTTTTGTATCTTCTCACGAAGTAGGACACACCTTAGGTTTACCTCATAATATGGGTTCAAGTGTGGCTTATCCTGTTGAAAAATTACGTGATGCTGAATTCACCAAGAAATTCGGAACTGCGCCATCAATCATGGACTATGCACGTTTTAACTATATCGCACAACCAGGAGATGAAGGTGTTGCTTTAATGCCAGATATCGGTCCTTATGATAAATATGCTATCGAATGGGGTTATAGACCTATTTTAGACAAAACGGCTGAAGAGGAAAAACCAATCCTTAACGAGTGGATTATGAAACATGCAGGTGATCCATTATACCGTTTTGGTCATCAACAAGTTGGCGATGTTGTAGACCCGAGTTCTCAAACTGAGGATTTAGGAGATGACGCAATGCTTGCTAGTGATTATGGGATTAAAAACTTAAAGCGTATTGTTCCAAATTTAATTGATTGGACAACAGAAGCTGGTGAGCACTATGACGATTTAGAAGAAATGTACGGACATGTTTTAGCGCAATTTAATCGTTATATGGGTCACGTATCTAATAATATTGGTGGGGTTTATGAGCACTATAAAGCAGCAGACCAAGAAGGCGCTGTATATACGGCCGTTCCAAAAGATCACCAAAAGAGAGCTATGGCTTTTATTCAAGAGCACTTATTCGAAACACCAGAATGGTTAATTGATAAGGATATTTTTGATCGTATTGAGTTTTCAGGCTCTGTAGAACGTGTTAGAGGTATGCAAGAAAGAACCCTAAACAATATTTTAAGTTTAGGTAAAATGCAACGTTTAATTGAAGCACATACTTTTGATGCAAATGCTTACGCACTTACAGAAATGATGAAAGATCTTCGTTCAGGTGTTTGGAGTGAATTACGTACAGGTCAAAGTATCGATACGTACAGACGTAATTTACAACGTGCACATATTGATAGATTAGCCTATTTAATGACGGCTGAAAATCAAAGTGGACGATCAAGAAGTGCCTACGTTAAAATGACAGCAGTAAATACTAGTCAGTCTGATATTAGAGCTGTAGTAAGAGCTGAGTTAACTACCTTACGTAATCAATTACGTTCGGCACGTGGTAGAGATGCCATGAGTAGAATTCATATTGCTGATGCTATAGAGCGAATCAACCTTATTTTAGATCCTAAATAATTTAAGGCTAATTATAGAAAACAAAAAAGGCTTCAATTCAATTTGAAGCCTTTTTTTTATGGATATCATTCAGAGGTCTTTAGTTCTAAATAATTCAGAAGAGGTCGATCATTAATATAGACCTCTTTTAAAACCGCATCTCCATTTTTAACAGACACTAAAGCATAAGTCTGATTGATGGTATCTAAAACCGAATTGTATTTTCTATAGATATTTTCTGCTGGTTTGGCTTTAAATTCTTGCATATAATAGCGATTGAATGGTAAACTGAAACCAACATCATTGGTATATGGATTATACCAGTCAACCTTGACTTCAATAAAATCTTTTTCGTTTTCAATCTTCGTCTTACTTACTGCTTTCACTTGTGCATATCCTGAACTATCTTTTTCCAGATACACGAGAATCTTATCGTCTTTTTGAAGTGTAGAATCTCTACTTTTTGCAGAATTTAATTCATAACTCAAAGTCACATACTTCCCTCTAAAGGGGTCATTCGGATCTATGGGTTGTGTTTTAAATTTATATAAAGTTCCTGTTTTAAGAATATGTTCTTGATTATAAATCATGTTTGCAGGAGCAAACAGTTGTAAAACGGCAATAACCACGAAAATTATAAATAGATATTTAGATTTCATAAGTGCGATTTAACGGGGTTAAGACTGAATAGACTTCTGTTTTTTAAACATGAAATAATTCGTTAAGAAGAATCCTAGACCAACCAGAACAAACAGAATTCCTCTTAGAACAAAGCTCATATCAGTATCAAAAAAGCGACAAATAATGGTCACTGAAATAATTAACAGACCATAATTTAGAATACCAAAACTTAAACGCTCTGTCCCAGACTTCACCGCAAATAATCCTAAAAGCAGCAAAATACTATTAGTAAGTACAGTCGCTAATCCGGCATTTATAGTACCTATTGCAAACAATATTACAAAGACGAGGAACACAAATTGAAAAACATCCAACATCACTTCCGTTCTCTTTTTGTAACTGAAGCCTAATAAAACTAAAGCGCTCACAAATAATAGAACTGAAATGATCAACTCTTGCGAGTTAACCACAAACACCTTACTTTCTACGTCTTCCCAAATACCATTAAAGGAGAAAACAACCAATAAAACCACTGTTCCTAATGATCCTAAAAGCTTAAAACTATTTCTCCTAAGGAGCCCGTTTCTATAAACATTAAGATAGCCGAGATTATAATACATTCCGAATAACAAGGCATACATCAAAAACGCTAATGCCCAATTAGAATTGATACAGGTGCCCAAGCTTATCATTAAACTCACCGCATATAACCAATTTAAAATTCCAGTGGAATTGGCTTGTGCACTTTTTAACAAGGCCGATATGTAAAATGGTAAAGTTCCTAACATGATCAAAAAATACAACCAAGGCACCCTACTCCCACCATTAAAACTATAACCAAGCTCTACGGCGTAATACGTAGCCAATATTATAACCAACATGTCGACTGCTTTCGAATCTAGCAGATAAATCAGCGGCAATCCAAGGCTTATCCATAATAGCAAATAACTACTCAAATCGCCAGGTATATGGTAAATCTGACTTACAAGTGCAATGGACGCGCCTATGGAAAAAAACAGAAATGTGCCTGCAGATTCTTTCCACGCCCGACTTTTATTTTTCAGTATAGCGATTCCCGACAACACTTGCCCAATGAGTAATGGAAGAAAGGCAAAAATGGTCTTGATAGGTCTTGATAGATGATCCCAATTATGAGCCAGAATTAAAATAACCCCTAATCCGACTAAAGCCGAACCGAAGATTCCAAAAATCATAAACAAAGGGTTAGATTGCCCCTTCTCTTTATACCTATAATATTCAGTAATACGAATGGCAGTATCTTCTGAAATAACCTTATTATCCACTAATTCGGTCAGTTCTCTATTAAATTTAAACTTCATAGGTTTTAAAATTTCCTTTAATTAAAATGACCGCTGATTATTTAGCATTTATTCAGGATTTAAATTCCATAGCACTGTCATTATACAATCCTATTGCTTTTCAATATATGGAATATTTGAGGTTTCTAGGCTAAGTACTTCGTAATTAGATAGGTTGTTATATGTTAAATTCTTTGTTAAATAACAAAATCTCATTAAACGATTAAGAGTATTTACGGTCTTAAATAGCAGAACATAAAAAGATAAATCATGAAAAAATTAGCAATTATGACCTTAGCGCTTATTTCCTTCAGCGGAATGGCGCAACAAAAGGAACAAAAAAAGATGGAAAGAAGTCAAGTTTCTGAATTAAGAAAAGAATTGACTCCTCAAGATAGAGCAGATTTGCAAACCAAAAAGCTTACCTTAAAACTAGATTTAACGGCAGATCAACAAGCAAAAGTGCATAGTTTGATATTGAGTAAATCCGAAGAAATACAAAAGCGTAGAGAAGAAAGAAAAGCATCTTCCAATACCGAAAAGGAAAAACTCACAAAAGATGAATTGGTTAAAAGAAGAAGCGATAAGTTGGACGAGAGAATTGAAATGAAACGCAAAATGAAAGCAATTCTTAGCCCAGAACAATATGCTAAATTTGAAAATATGCTGTCTAAAAAGAATAAAATGAAAAGAAAACACCAACCGAAAGCAGTCAAAAAAACCCAGCAATAAAAAAGACAAATTCGATTTTTAAAATAAAAAAGTATCGCTTAGTCGATACTTTTTCTATTTATTGAATAAAATTGTTATTTTAGTGTCCAATTTTAAAACTATTAATCCATAATGAAAAAGATATTTACACTTTGTCTATTTGTAGGTGCTATGTTACTTGGTAGCCAATCAATTGCTGCTCAAAATAATACAGCTCAAGACCTCAAAGAAATTAATAAAGTAGCTGCTGAAAAAACAGAAGAGTTGAGACTTAATGTTAAGTTTAGCAATGAACAGCGAGATGAAATTTATTCAGCATTTCAAAAATACGGTAAAGTGAAGGCGAGTTTTAAAGTATATCCTTCAACTTCAGAAAACCTTGAAAGAAACGAAAAAGAATTACAAGAGAAGATTAAATCAATTTTAGATGCAGAACAGTATGAGCGTTATTTAGCTTATATAAAAGCCAACTAAAAAAAATTATTTTAATAAAAAAAGCCTCGTAAATTTTACGAGGCTTTTTTATTTTATAAGGTTTTCGCTATCCGTTCAACGGCCGCGATGGTTTCATTTAAATCTTCATAAGTTAAAGCATCAGTAATAAACCAAGTTTCAAAGGCGCTAGGTGCAATATATATGCCTTCATCTAGCATACCGTGAAAGAACTTCTTAAAAGTCTCATTATTTCCTTTAGCAGCAGACTCAAAATCTACAACGGCCTCTTCAGCAAAATGAACAGAAATCATAGAGCCAATTCGGTTAATCGTATGGGTAACATTATTTTTATTTAAGGCATCAGCCATACCTTGGTGTAGATATTTGGTCTTCTCCTCTAACCTATTCATTAAGCCTTTATCGGAATGAACAGCTTTTAACATTGCTAATCCGGCAGCCATAGCTAAAGGGTTACCACTTAAAGTTCCTGCTTGATATACTGGTCCTAATGGCGCTAGGTAATCCATAATTTCATTTCTTGCGGCAAAAGCTCCCACTGGCAATCCACCACCTACTACTTTTCCAAAGCAAACAATATCTGCATTAATGCCCTTCAGCTCTTGCACACCACCTTTAGCTAACCTAAAACCAGTCATTACCTCATCAAATATCAACAGGATATCATTCGCATCACATACAGTCCTTAAGCCTTCTAAAAACCCTTCAATTGGAGGAATACATCCCATATTACCCGCAACAGGTTCAATAATAATCGCCGCTACTTCACCTTTATTGGCTTCAACCAATTCCTTTACATTCTCAATATCATTATAACGTGCCAACAAGGTATCCTTAGCTGTACCTTGAGTAACACCAGGGCTATTTGGAGTACCAAAGGTCACAGCTCCACTTCCTGCAGCAATTAAAAACGAGTCGCTATGCCCATGATAACAACCAGAGAATTTTATGATTTTATCTTTCTTCGTATAACCTCTGGCTAACCGAATAGCACTCATACAAGCCTCAGTACCAGAATTCACAAAACGAATCTTATCTACATTGGGAACCATTGACACCGCTAATTCAGCGATTTCAGTTTCTAAAGCCGTCGGCATTCCAAAGGAAGTACCTAATTTAGCCTTTTCAATAACCGCATCTACCACTGGCGGAAACGCGTGACCAAGTAACATTGGCCCCCACGAATTAATATAATCTATAAAACGATTTCCATCTTCATCATAGACATAGGCGCCTTTTGCCGATTTAGCAAAAATAGGTGTACCTCCAACGGCATTAAAAGCTCTTACTGGAGAATTTACACCACCTGGAATCACAGTCTTTGCATCTTTAAATAATGCACTACTTCTTTGATATAACATAATTTTTTAATTAGGAATAATAAGTTCTTGACCAATAGACAGGTCATTTGATTTTAATCGGTTACTAGCTTTAATAGCTTCAACCGTTGTTTTATATAATCTTGAAAGCGAGTACAAGGTATCTCCCTTTGCTACAATATGTGTTGTCGTTGAATTTTTAGATGTCTTTTCAATGATTGTAGTTGATCGTTGTGATCTTGAACCTAACACTTCTTCATCAAATTGATACAGCTTGTAACGCTCTATCAAACTGATTAATTTTTCAGGATATCGTCTATCCGTAGCATAACCAGCTGCTCTCAAGCCTTTGGCCCAACCTTTATAATCGTCTGGTTTTAATTTAAATAAACCCGAATAACGCTGTCTTCCAGTTAGAAATTCTGAATGATCTTCATAAGACCCTTCTGCCTTTTTATACTTTCGGAAACACTCTTGAGAACGATCATCGTCATGATAGATTTTAGCGCCTTGCCAACCATGACACTTAATACCAAAATGATTGTTGCCTTCAACAGCTAATCGTCCACGTCCAGACCCAGATTCTAAAATGCCTTGCGCCAAAGTAATACTTGCCGGAATTTTATGAGTTCTCATTTTATTTTTAGCAATTTCAGAATATTGATCGATATAAATTTCTACAACATTGCGAGTATCATTAACTTTTACTTCTGGTTGTTTTTCAACCTCAACGCTGCGGTCTTCTTCTCTGTCCTTAACAACCACTGTCTTATTGGTCTTGCTGTTTTTCTTTTTTGTAACAATTCCTTTCTTTGGACCACAACTCATAGCTACTAAAACAAGTAACATTATTAAATATCTCAACTTCATATTTTATATATCGATTAAAGGCTGATTTTTTCGTTTCAATAATTTATTAACACCTGAAATTCCCTGTAAACCTCCGGTATGAATGGCTAGAATTTGTGAACCCTCTGCGAAAAATCCTTTGTCCATCAAATCAAAAATCCCATACATCATTTTACCAGTGTAAATAGGATCTAGTGGAATATGATATCTGTTTTTAAATTGATTTATAAACGCAATTAATTCGGGCTTTATTTTGCCATAACCACCAAAATGATAATCAGTTATTAAACTCCAATTTTCTTGATGTGCAAATTTACGAATATCTTCTCGTAAAAAGTCACCTTTAAGCGCCGGAAAACCTAAGATATGTTGATGTGATTGAGAACTGTTAATTAATCCTGAAATGGTACCACCTGTCCCTACGGCACAACAGATATAATCATACTTCGAATCCTCAAGTCTTAATATTTCCTCACAGCCTTTAATTGCTAAAGAATTTGTACCGCCTTCAGGAATTAAATAAAAACTACCGAACCTTGATTTTAAGTCATTTAGAAAAGTTGCTGAAGTCTTTTCGCGATAAACGTTCCTTGAAATAAAATGAAATAGCATCCCCTGATCTTTCGCAAATGACAAGGTGGAATTGCTTTCAATTTTATCAACTAACTCTTCGCCACGTATGATGCCAATGGTATCAAAACCAAATTCCTTACCCGCTGCAGCTACTGCCGCTATATGATTAGAATAAGCACCTCCGAACGTTAATATTTTGGTAAAACCAAGACCCTTAGCCTCTAGAAGATTGTACTTCAACTTTCGGTATTTGTTGCCTGAGATATATTTATGATTTAAATAATCGAGTTTAATATCAATTTGATGCTCTAAATAAATAGGATCCTGGTCTTTGATAACAATCACACCTGTACGTTAAAAGTTAATGAGTTCAAAGGTAACAACTAAGGTTCAGAACTTATGATTTACTAAAAATTTTAATTGTTTTAGTCAAGCCATTAAATCATCATACTTCACAACAGTAATCTCCCTTTATTATAGAATTTATTAGAAAATACTTTACGATTTATTTAACATTTTTAATTATTTTCATGACATTTAACAATTTTACAGAATATCTATTAAAATTAACACCTAATCAAGTCACTTAAGAACAATATTAGCCTCATTTAATCTATGAAAACGCAGTACTCCTACCTTAATTTCCCTACATCATTCAGATTTTCCGATTTATACCTACCACTGATTTTAGGACTCCTATTTTCATTAAGCGCTTTTGGACAAACAGAAATTAATAAAAATGGCTTTGTCATCGAGTCTAAAACCATTTTGATTGAAAATTCAAGTACCAATAATGTAGAAATTTCATGGGACTTTTCTAATTCAACAAATAGAACAGCCACTACTTTAAACATTGAAGTCCAACCAATAAATGATTGCTGGAATACATTGAATGGAAAAAACAGATCTGATATGGTTTTAAAAACTTTTAAAAACCTAGCCGAAAACCCAACAGGAAATCTCTTATTAAGTTCACGCGAATACAACACCAAATGTTTTAAATGGCGTGCTCAAATCATAAACACTAACACGCGCCAAGAACAATATACCGATTGGCAATTTTCTAGTTTCCTTTAAGCCCTAACCTACCAAAGCAACTAAAATGAAAAAAATTACCCTACTACTTATTTTCGTCACCCTATTTTGTCAAAACAACTTTGCCCAAGGAGATTCCGTAGCAAATGCGGAACAATTTTGTGCAGGCGGATCCGAATTGGTGTTCCCAAATGTTACAGGAGAAACTAATTGGACAGATGTAGGATGTTTAGGCAGCATCCCAAACGCTGCTTATTACTATATAACCATAGCCCAACCAGGTGATTTAATTTTTAATATCTCACAAACAGATGTGAATGGAGACGGATTGGATGTTGATTTTATAGCATGGGGTCCATTTAATTCTATCGCTGATGCCGATGCCTCGATTACATTAACTGATTGCGCTACATGCCCTAGCAATACAAGTACAACAGAACCAAATTTTTACCCCTATACACCCGACCATATAGTAGACTGTAGCTATGATGCTGCTCCAGCAGAAACTCTTACCATAACAGGTGCCCAAACTGGTGAAATTTATATCGTGCTAATTACCAATTATGGTAATAAACCTGGGTCTATCTCGCTACAACAAACTGGTGGAACAGGGGCCACTAGCTGTAAAGACCTTCCTGTTTGCGGTAATAAATTTTATGACAGTGGTGGGGAAACTGGGGATTACTCTAACAATTTAGCAGAAACCACAACCATATATCCGTTTGAAGCAGGAGGAACCGTAACAACAACTTTCACTGTTTTTGATATAGCCCCCGGAGATAGCTTAGCAGTTTATGATGGACCTGACACCTCAGCACCTTCATTAGGTACATATTCTGGAACAACTAACCCTGGGCCATTTACATCTACCCATGCTTCAGGCACACTTACCTTTGTTTTTACAAGTAACGGTTCTGGAGTAGGCGCTGGTTGGGCGGCAGATATTGTATGCACCCCTCCCCCATTAATACCTACATGTGGAGATACGTTTTACGATAGTGGTGGTGTATCTGGAGATTATACAAACAACGAAAACGAAACAACAGTTATTGCACCAATTAACCCTGGAGATGCTGTTACAACAACTTTTACCGCATTTAATCTTGATAGTGGTGACACTTTAGAGGTTTTTGATGGAGCAACTTCATTAGGCTCCTTTACAGGAACAACAATTCCAGGTCCATTCACTTCAACAGATCCATCAGGTGAATTAACGTTTACTTTTACAAGCAATGGAGGTGGAACACAATCAGGGTGGGCTGCAGACATTACCTGTAGTATTTTGTGTAACATTTCTATTGCAGAAGCGCTTAATCCTATTGGTGCTGATGACTGTACTTTAAATTATTCTCAATTTGTAGCAACTTCACTTGGAAGTCCAGGAGGTACAACTACTGTTTTTTCAGAAGATTTTCGTGGCACAAGTATACCTACAGGTTGGACAGTAAATAATAGCGCTGGCGCTGGAAGTTGGACTGTTACAAATTCGTCAAATGCAGGTGGAACACCTTATGAAGGTACATTATCAGGAGGTTATGATTCATCAGCCAATGGCACTGTGAGTTTAACCTCACCTCCAATTAACATTGCCGGACAAACCAATCTACAATTAGACTTAAAACAATATTTAGACCATTATGGCAGTTCTTATTTTTATTCAATATCTATACAAACAAGTTTAGATGGTGCTGGTTGGGTAAATCAATATAATGTCAACCCTGTTACTAATGATATCAATCAAGAAACTCGTAATATTGATTTGTTTGCTTTATCGGGGAACAGTTTACGTATTCGATTCCAATTGAACGGAATGCCATTTGGTTTATCTTATTGGTATATAGATGATATCATACTTACAGGTGACGCACCCCCCGTAATACCACAAATAACTTGGTCTCCAACAACAGGCCTTTATACAGATGCTTCCCTTACCACAGCCTATACTGGTGGATTTACAGATACCGTCTATGCAGCTCCAAACGGCACACAAACTTATACCGCTACAGACCAAAATGGCTGTAGTGACACCGTTACGGTCTCTAGAAATAAAAAAATCTGGAACGGCTCCATAAACACAGATTGGTTTAACTCCAGCAACTGGACCCCAATAGGGATTCCTACCAACCAAAACTGCGTGATTATTCCAGACGCTAATACTACTAATCATTCACCAATTGTAGATTCGGCTACTAGTCCAGGTTTAGGAAAAACCTTGCTGGTAGAAACCAATGGCTATTTAGAAGTAGAAAGTGAATCCGGATTAATCATAACCGATGATATTACCGTAGATGGAAAGCTTATTTTACGAAACTCCTCTAACTTAGTGCAAATTACCAATACGGGAATCACCAATACGGGTAATATTCAAATGCAACGCACTGTCAACGATCTTTCACCACAAGATTATGTGTACTGGTCTTCTCCTGTGGATGATTTTTCGGTAACAGCTGTATCACCAGGTTCAAACCAAAGATACAAATGGCTGCCAACTACAGCTGCTAAGTATGGAAATTGGCAAGCTACCTCAGAAATTATGGAACCAGCTAAGGGTTATATAATTCGTGGAATTTCTGGCACAAACCCTGAAGGCGTAGCACCAACCAATACCGTGGAATTTACAGGAGTACCAAGAAATGGAAGGATTCAAATTCCTATCATGCATGGTGGTTATACTGGAGCAGATTATACTGGTGCTGGGAATACAGATGCAACAGAATTAGACGATAATTGGAATTTAATTGGAAACCCATATCCATCTTCTATCTCTGCCGATTTATTTATAGCTGTAAACGGAGGCACATTAAGTGAAACACCAGACCCAAACACACCTGCTATTTTTGGAACGGTGTATTTATGGACCCATACCTCTGCACCAAGTACCATAGACGATCCTTTTTATGGCGACTATGTGTACAACTACAATCCAAACGATTATATTGGCTACAACAGCACAGGATCTAACCCTGCTGGGTTTAACGGCTACATCGCGGCAGGACAAGCATTTTTTGTACTCATGGATCATAATGCAAGTTCACCTTCTATGGTAACTTTCAATAACACCATGCGTTATGATAATTCTACGCCTACAAATCCACTGCCTTTTAATAACACGCAATTTTACAGGGCTGCACCAACGGCTAAGTCCTTAGAATATGGCACAGAAATAGAAAAACATAGGATTTGGTTAGATTTAATTTCACCAAACAACCGTGCCAACTCTATTTTGGTAGGTTATATTGAAAATGCCACCAATGGCATAGATCGACTGTATGACGGCTACGAATTAAGCGAAACGAGCACACGTTTTTACTCACTAATTGAAGGTGAAAAGATGGCTATTCAAGGAAAATCTGTAACATTTGAAGACACAGACAAAGTGCCTCTAGGCCTAGTTGTTGCACAAGCTGGAAATTATACCATAGCTATCAACACCCTAGATGGCTTATTTGAAAGCACAAACCAAGATATCTACCTAGAAGACACCTATACAGGTATGATACACGATTTACGAGGAGCACCTTACAGCTTCAACTCCGGAAAGGGTACTTTTGACGACCGCTTTATATTGCGTTATAACAACGTGACATTAAGCCTACCAGACGAGCAGGCTTTAAATAATTTACTTATTACGGCACCAGGTAATCAGTACATTAAAGTGAGTTCTGCTTATGAAACCATTAAATCCGTATCTGTATACGATGTTTTAGGACGAAACCTATTCATAAATAATAACCTCAACCAAAGAGAGTTTATGTTAAACGACGTGCCGTTTTCAAATGGGACCTACATTGTAGAAGTTACATTAAACAGCGGACTTCAAAAAATACAAAAAGTGGTTATAAATCTTTAAGTAAACACAATTAGTCATAGTAATAACTTCTCTAAAGTCCTTGACAAATAGTGTCAAGGACTTTTTTTATACTTCCTCCTTCAATAGTATAAACAAAATCTCTTCCTAGATATATAGCAGCTTGCGGTTCCTTAAATACGTTAAGCTATGTGATATCATAGTATCGATTCATGCTATTACTTATAAGAATTAACATGCAAACTCTAAATAAAACCAATACTAATAGACACAAACTTTCATCATCAATAAATGTTTTATCTCAATGTTGGACTTTAGATTCAATAGTAGGGCCGTTATGTTTTACAATTGCAAAATTTACCGACAACCTTATTTCGTGTTTTTTTCAATTCTTTTAATATCAACTACTTAAAATTTTTAATTATATTAGCTAATACCCTAAACAATTGTATATCAAAAAAATATATAATCTACCAAGAACAGCCATATAATACCCAGAATTTTATGAAAACGCACGACATTTTCCCATCTCCCAAATCTGTCATAAATTCAGTATTCAGCTGTTTTATTATGGTCTTTTTTCTATTAGGAAATTTCTGTGTAAATGGACAACAATTGGCGAAGGAAGTAGCTAATGCCAAATATGCTCAAAAGCAATCTCAAGACAAAGCCATTTTTAAAAACACGTTAAAATCATCTCTGAATAGTAAACAAACTCCTTTAAAAAACGAAAGAATAAAATCCGAACCCGAACCAAATAGTTACGTTCCATTACCTAAGCCTCAAGCAGGTCCTTTAGAAGCTCAAAAAAACAAAAAAGAAGACCTTAGCAAAAGAGACATATCTTCCAAACACTTTATTAATGACGATGGTAGCTATACGGCTCTTATTGGTGGTGGACCAATCCATTATGATAATAACGGAACTTGGGAAGATATAAACCACAGCATAACTACCAATAACAATCCACAGTATCCGTATAGCAATACGACCAACTTATTAGAATCTTACTTTGGAGCCACCGCCCACCTTGGAGCTAGAAGCAATACCAAAGAAGGCGAGGTGAAAGAATTTTTAAACACCAAAATGTATTGGGAAGTGAATGGTCAAGCTGTAGACATACAAAATAGCCAAAACACTTCCGTGACTATAAATGGTAGTAAAGCCTATTACAACAATTTATTTGGAACAATTGCTGCGGAGTATTCCATATTGTCGGGGAAACGAAAATTAAATTACATTATTCCAAACGCCCAAGCTTTTGGAAACATGCCTAACAATGCCCAATATTTAGTTTTTTCTGAAGATATAGTACTTCCAAGTGGTTGGACACATCGTGTAGATAAACAGAAAGGCATACTAATTAATGATGCATCAGGTGAAACCATCTACGCCTATGAAAACCCAACAGTTTATGAAGATTATCACGGAGAATTAGTACTACACGAACAAAACAACCCCGCTTCATTTGAAATTAAAAAAACAAACAATACCATTACCTTATTTTTAAAAGTAGAAACATCTTGGCTAAAAGATGCTAACAGAATTTTTCCTTTAGCTATTGATCCGACGGTTATGGTTTATCCTGATAACGCCAATTTTTGGAGCGGATGGGTTAATAGCAACGGAGCAGGAGCCAATGGCAACATGAGAGTAGGCCACACCAATTCAGGCGCTGAAATTGATGCTTTTGTGAAATTTAATCTCACTTCAATTCAAGCAGGCTCAACTGTTTCATCTGTAACTTCTCACCTTTTTCGCTATGGTGGTGTAGGTTCCCATCCTAATAGACAAATGACTATAGGAAGCTCTAATGTGGACCCAGTAACAGCAGTATTCTGGGCAGACATTTATAACGGCTATACCGGTGACATCTCAAATTCAGTTTCGGCAAACAATGGCAATGGATGGAAAGTTAACACTTTTAATCCTACTGGAATAACGTTTATCGAAAACGCCTTAGCTGATGGTTTTGCATCTATTTTAGCATGGCCATCATCCAACGAATGGACAAACAATAATTATGATAATTTTGGTGGCTATTCTCATGAAAATCCTCCTTACTTAACTATAGATTACACTGTGACAGAACCTTGTTCTCCAACATCCGAAGAACCAGATGGTCTGTACATCAATAGTGTTTCAATTGTTGGAACACTTTCTGATCCACCAACCAATACCTCAACATACAATACAACAGGTTTTGAAGATTTTACAACCTTACCACAATTGGCCGTCCAAGCAGATGGTGAAGGTGTTAATATAATTGCTAGTAGTCAAGGAAGCATACTATCTAGAGGAACCTGGAAAGCATGGGTAGACTGGAATCAAAATGAAGTTTTTGAACCCTCTGAAGAAGTATATAATATTTTTGGCTTTGTTGGCTCTAATGTTACTTTTGGCTTTGAAATACCTGACGGACAAATCCCTGGCGACTATAGACTAAGAATTAGGGTTAATAATAGTGTAGACTACTTGATGTATTATGAAGAAGCCTATGAAGGTTATGGCTTTGATTTTAGTCCCTGTGATGTTTTTGAACATTACTATTATGGATATGAAGGATTTCCTTATTACGACGATATATATAAATATAATTTTGGTGAAACTGAGGACTACTTATTTACCGTTATTGCCAACTGCGATGCGGTTATTACAAACATTATAGATAGTGAAACTTGTAATAACGGTGCTGTAACTCTTAATGTTACAGCTAGCCCAGGAACCACTATTAATTGGTATTATAATGAAACCGATACTACACCATTCCAAAACACGCCTCAAGGAGATTGGACAACACCAGTACTAAGTTCTACAACATCTTATTGGGTAACAGCCACTAATGGTAGTTGTGAATCTATAGTTAAAACCGAAATAACTGCAAAGGTAAATCCAACGCCAACAGTAACCTTTAACCCCGAAACCCCTGTAATCTGTGGTAATGATATCATACAATTAACAGCTGGTGGTGATATAGAATTAGCATACCTTATCGATGAAGACTTTGAATCTGGAGGACTTGGTGCTTTTAACAACTATAAACATTCCGATAATTTAAACAATAATCTAATAAATGATACAGCCAAATGGCAAAACAGGGAAAGTGTCTATGTTCCAGGAAACAATGTAAATGTATGGTACCCAGCAATATCCTCTGGCTTTGGAAGTGATAAATTTGCTTTAGCACTGTCCGATACGGCTCCAACCCCACCAAATAGTATAGTACATAATTCATTAGAACTAGTAACTCCCGTTGATGCCACTGACTTTTTAAACTTAACTTTAAATCTAAAATTATACTATTCAAGATATTTCCAAAACGGAAGCAACCCAGATAATGAATATGTAGCTATTGAATTATCTACAGACGGTGGGTTAACTTACCCTATTGAAATTCAAAAATTCACTAATACCGTAGGATATGGCTCTAAATTTCACGAAATAAACCATGATTTATCAACCTATATTGGTGAAAGTAACTTAAGCTTGAGAATCAGGCACTATTCAGAAGCAAGTGAGAATGGTTGGTTAGGTGACGGTGTTGCCGTAGACGATATTAAACTTTACGGTGACAAACCGCTTAATACAGCATTTACTTATGACCCTTCTACAGTGGATGCATTTACGGATGCAGCAGCTACAATACCTTATACACCAGGAACACAAATTAATTCTATTTATATCAGGCCTACGATAGACCAATTAGAAAATGCTACTTTTCATATTCCCGTAAGCGCCACCTTATCTAATGGATGCGAAGCAACAGGTACAGCTCTTGTGACCAACAACACCAAAATTTTCAAAAGCCCCTACAACGATTGGAACAATGATAGTAATTGGAGCCCACCTGGTGTACCAACCTTAGACAACTGTGTGATTATACCTAACGGTCAAGAAAGTAGTGTAGACGGTACCCTACTTCATGCCGAAGCGTTAAATGTTACAGTGAAAAATGGAGGTATTTTACACCTAGAACCAGAGTATATGCTAACCGTACAAGATTGGATAAACGTTGAAAATACAGGTGTTTTTAATATTAAAAATAGCGCGAGCCTCATTCAAATAAACGATCTTACCACAAAACCAAACTCCGGAAATGTTCATGTACAACGAGCTCCTAAAGACGATTTTTCACCTGTAGACAACCTCAACTATGTCTATTGGTCATCGCCAGTAAAAGGTTTCAATGTAGGCAACATCTCTCCAAATACATCCGCAAGTCTTATTTGGCAATGGATTCCAACCATTACAGAAAATGGAAGTGGTAATCATGGTGATTGGCAAAATGCCACAGGTACAATGATTGATGGTACCGGTTATATCGTTAGGGGTCTTTCGGGCACACCAACCGTGCTACCTCCTGCAACCACCATACCGGTATCCAATAACACCGCCTTATTCACAGGAGTGCCTAACAACGGTGAAATAGTAGTACCAATAAATAGAGGAAACTATACAGGATTAGACTATATTGGTAATGGAAATACAGCCACCGCCCAAGACGATAATTGGAATTTATTAGGAAATCCATATCCGTCATCCATATCCGCAAATAAATTTGTGAATTTAAATTCCCATATTAGCGGTACCATTTACTTATGGCCTCATACGGCGTTACCTAGTGCTGCAAATAATGATCCTTTTTATGGGGATTACGGCTTAAACTACGATAATATCTATATTGAACATAACCCAACGGGAACCATACCTCCTACGGTTGGCGACTTAAACATAGCCTCCGGACAAGCTTTTATGGTACTCATGATGGATACAGCAGGCTTAAGTGAATCCGTCCTTTTTAATAATAGCTTAAGAGACAAGTCCCAAGCTAATAACAGTTTTTACAGACAAGAAGTCGACACTCCAGAAAAACATAGAATTTGGTTAGACTTAGCAGGGTCAGATAATAAGGGGCATACCTTACTAGTCGGGTATATTGCTAATGCCACAAACGATTACGATAGATTATACGATGGATATAATTTTCTAAACCAACCTACTAATTTTTATTCACTAATCGGTGAAAGTACATACTCTATACAAGGTCGCGCATTGCCCTTCTCACAAGACGACACGATTCCTTTAGGTTTCACCATATCGGAAAACGATTCGTTTACCATCGGCATAAATACAATTGATGGGTTGTTTGAAAGCACTAATCAAGGTATCTTTTTAGAAGACACTTATATGAATATTATTCACGATTTAAGAATAGCTCCTTATAGTTTCAAATCAGATGCCGGGACATATAACGATCGTTTTATCCTTCGCTACACAAATGCAGCCTTAAGTATTGCAGACCAACAAACCTTAAATAACCTGAGCATCACCGCTCCTAACAACAGTTACATAAAAGTTAGTTCCGATAATAACCTTATTAAATCAGTTTCAGTATTCGATGTTTTAGGTAGAGAGCTATTCAGTAATGACAGCATCAATAATTCCGATTTCATTTTGAACAATATGGCCTTATCAAAAGGAACTTATGTCGTTAAAGCTACTTTAGAAAATGGCATTCAAAAAGTTGAAAAAGTTATTTTAAAGTAAATCATAAATATGTCCAAAAACCCCAAAAAGGCCTTGACTTTAAATAGTTAAGGTCTTTTTCTTTAGCATAAGCTTCTCGCTCAAAAGAAACATTTCGATATGCCAAATCCCAATTCCTGTATTGAATCCATCGATATATAAATTCAATCATATAAAAGATAAAAAACGGAATAATGAGTAGTTCTAATTGCTGTCTAAGATGAATTTTCTCATGATTAATCACCACGAGATTTGCCTTTAAAGATTTGGTCTTTAAAAACACAAAAGGGAAGATACTAATACCTATATAACCTTTCGGAACAACATATTTTGAAATAAATATCACAAACAACACAATTCAATAATCAAACCAAATTACAATTTAAAAAATATAAAGGAGAAGGCCATCGGGTTGATTTTTATTTAGAAAGACCTCCAAATTATGATTGTGTACCTGATTTTCTACAGCTAAATTTTAAAAATTAACCTAATCATGACTCCGTAGTGACTCCGTAGTGACTCCGTAGTGACTCCGTAGTGACTCCGTAGTGACTCCGTAGTGACTCCGTATAGAGTATGTAAGAAACAAATAAACTTCTCAACAACAAAACATCTTATTTAAAAAATGAAAAAAATTAAACCTCTTTAACCCATAAGTCATCCAACAATCTATTTTCTTATCTTTGTGAGATGATGAAAAAATACGTTCCAATTGAAGACGGTGACTATTATCTTACACCTGAAGGTTACCGCTGTTTTACTGAGCAATACCATCTAAAGCGTGGCTATTGTTGCGAAAGTGGCTGCAGACATTGTCCGTATGGATTTAATAAAAACGCGCCACAGAAAACGAATAAGAATTTACAAAACAAAAAGTAATGCATACAACTAAACTATCATTTCAAGATCAAATACTAGAAGGTATTCCTAATATATTACCAGAACCAAAAGCTTACGATACTTCAATAAATCATGCACCAAAGCGAAAAGCAATTCTTTCTCCTGAAGAAGAAAAATTAGCACTTAGAAATGCGCTGCGCTATTTTGATAAAAAGCACCATGAGACTTTATTACCTGAATTCAAACACGAATTAGATACTTATGGTCGTATTTACATGTATCGCTTGAGGCCTGATTATAAAATGTATGCGAGACCAATTTCAGAATATCCAGCGAAATCAACTCAAGCCGCAGCTATTATGCTAATGATTCAGAATAATTTGGATTATGCAGTAGCTCAACATCCACATGAGCTAATTACTTATGGCGGTAATGGTGGTGTATTCTCAAATTGGGCACAATACCGACTAACCATGAAGTATTTGGCTGAAATGACAGACGAGCAAACTTTAGTGATGTATTCTGGTCATCCTATGGGATTATTCCCTTCACATAAAGAGGCGCCACGCGTGGTAGTTACAAACGGTATGATGATCCCTAACTACTCCAAACCAGATGATTGGGAAAAGTTCAACGCCTTAGGTGTGACCCAATATGGCCAAATGACGGCAGGAAGTTATATGTACATTGGTCCTCAAGGAATTGTTCATGGTACAACGATTACAGTTTTAAACGGTTTCCGAAAGATTAACAAAGAACCTAAAGGCCATCTATTTGTAACATCTGGTTTAGGAGGTATGTCTGGAGCGCAACCAAAAGCAGGAAATATTGCAGGTTGTATTACAGTTTGTGCAGAGGTTAACCCAAAAATCACCCAAGTAAGATTAGATCAAGGTTGGATTGATGAGAAAATCACAGACCTAGATGAATTAGTTGCTCGTGTTCATAAAGCTAAAACTGAAAAAGAAACCATTTCAATCGCATATCTAGGTAATATAGTGGATGTATGGGAGAAATTTGATGAAGCAAATATTCAAATCGATTTAGGAAGTGACCAAACATCTCTGCACAATCCATGGGCAGGTGGCTACTACCCTGCTGATATTTCTTTTGAAGAAGCCAACGAAATGATGGCCAACCAACCTGAATTATTTAAAGAGAAGGTTCAAGAAACATTGCGTCGACATGCGCGAGCCATAAATAAACATACGGCGAAGGGCACTTATTTCTTTGATTACGGAAATGCTTTTCTTCTTGAAGCATCGAGAGCAGGAGCCGATATTATGGCCGTAAACGGTATAGATTTTAAATACCCTAGCTATGTTCAAGATATTATGGGACCTATGTGTTTCGATTTTGGCTTTGGACCTTTTAGATGGGTCTGCGCTTCAGGTAAACCGGAAGACTTAAAAAAAACGGATGAAATCGCTTGCCAAGTTCTTGAGGAAATCATGAAGAATTCTCCTGAAGAAATTCAGCAACAAATGGCTGATAATATTCAATGGATTAAAGGCGCACAAGAAAATAAACTTGTTGTAGGATCTCAAGCCAGAATTCTATACGCAGATGCAGAAGGTAGAATGAAAATTGCCGAAGCCTTCAATCAAGCGATTAGCAAAGGAGACATTGGCCCTGTGGTTTTAGGAAGAGATCATCACGATGTTTCAGGAACGGATTCTCCTTACAGAGAAACAAGCAATATATACGATGGTTCACGCTTTACAGCAGATATGGCTATACAAAATGTAATCGGTGACAGCTTTAGAGGAGCAACTTGGGTAAGCATTCACAATGGCGGTGGTGTTGGTTGGGGCGAAGTAATTAATGGTGGTTTTGGTATGGTTCTTGATGGTACTAAAGAAGCATCTAAACGATTGAAACAGATGTTATTTTGGGATGTTAATAATGGCATCTCAAGACGAAGTTGGGCTAGAAATGAAGGGGCTATTTTTGCCATTAAACGCGCAATGGAAATGGAACCAAATTTAAAGGTAACCTTACCAAACTTCGTAGATGATAATTTATTAAACGAAGTATAACTTAAAACACCTTGCCATTATGAGAAAATTACTCAAATTCACGCCAATAATTATGTTGCTAATTGGACTTACGTCCTGTAGATCAGTTAAAGTTGCATCCGACTACGACAGAGAAGCAAATTTTGACAATTACAAAACCTTCGCCTTTTTCAAACCTGGTATTGATAAAGCTGAAATCAATGACATCGATAAACGGAGAATACTAAGAGCTATTGAGGCCGAATTAATGGCAAAAGGTTTTACCAAATCTGAAACCCCAGATATGCTTGTGAGCATATTCACCAAATCCAATCAACGTGTAGACATTTATAACAATGCTTGGGGCTATGGAGCTTGGGGCTGGGGCGGCTATGGTGGCTGGGGATGGAGATCCCATGGCAATACCGTATCTACAACCACAGAAGGTGTGCTATACATTGATCTTATAGATACAAAGAAGAAAGAATTAATATGGCAAGGTTCAGGAACAGGAAATCTTGAAACTAGAAACATTGACAAAAAAGAAGCGCGTATTAAAGAATTCGTTTCTCAAATGTTATTACAGTTTCCACCAGAGAAAAAATAAGTATTGCAATTTAAATATAAAGAGCATTGGTAATCCCAATGCTTTTTTTTGTTGACATAATTACAATAGAAAAATTGAAAAGCATCAAATCCACAATAGTTGTATAAGCCACTCTAAAAGAATAAGAATATCTTAGTATAAACCATATAGAGATACCTCATATTGAAAAACCAAACTTTTCAACTATAAATCCAAAAAGTATATCTTTGCCGCCTTTCAACAAAATAAATTATGATTCTAGGACAAAAAGCCATTAAATACTTTACAGAAAACCCTAAAAATGATATTCTTGCGGGTATTACAGTATCATTAGCTATGATACCTGAAGTAGTTGCTTTTGCATTCGTCATACAAATTGACCCTTTAGTAGCCTTATCAGGTGCCTTCATGGTTGGATTAATCGCTGCGTTTTTCGGAGGTCGTCCTGCGTTAATATCAGGTGCTGCTGGCGCAGTAGCGGTTATATTTATCAACCTAATTCAAGATGGACATTCTAAAGGATTATTATTTGACTCGCCAGTTGATAATATGGGCTACTTTTATTTATTAGCAGCCGTTATACTCATGGGCGTCATACAAATACTAGCAGGTGTCTTTAAGTTAGGTAGGTATGTACGATTGATACCGCATTCAGTAATGATGGGCTTCGTCAATGGTTTGGCCATAGTTATATTCCTAGCCCAACTCCGAATGTTCTCTCATAAGGAACTAGAGGTAGGTGCCGATGGTCTAAAAAAATACATCAATGTTCCAATGGAAGGAACAGAATTATATATCATGATTGGCTTAGTTGCTTTAACCATGGGTGTGATCTGGTTACTTCCTAGATTAACTAAAAAAATCCCAGCAGCTTTAACAGCCATCTTAATCACTACAGCAGTTGTTGTTTTTGGTGGACTAGAGGTAAGTACCGTAGGATCCTATATTATTGAAGGTGGTGGAGATGGATTAAAAGGCGAATTCCCTACTCCAAATATGGAACTTTGGCAAAACCTACCTATTAACTTAGATACTTTGAAGTTCATCCTTCCATACGCCTTCTTAGCGGCCTCTGTAGGGCTTATTGAGTCATTAATGACTATGAACCTAGTAGACGAACTAACGGAGACTAGAGGTGATGGAAACAGAGAATGTGTAGCTCAGGGAACTGGAAATATCGTTAGTGGATTATTCGGTGGAACTGGTGGTTGCGGTATGATTGGTCAAACCGTTATTAATTTAAACGCAGGAGGTAGAGGTCGTTTATCAGGAATTGCTATGGCCTTAACCCTATTGACCTTTATCTTATTTACAGCACAATATATTGAACAAGTTCCTATTGCAGCTTTAGTGGGTGTAATGTTTATGATGGTTATTGAAACATTTGCTTGGTCAAGTTTTAGAATTATTCGAAAAATACCTGTGTCAGATGCCGCAGTATTAATAATTGTGTCTGCTGTAACAGTATTTTTTGATTTAGCAATTGCCGTATTTATTGGAGTTATTGTTTCAGCTCTTGTATTTGCATGGAAGAACGCTATCATGATTAGAGCACGTAAACGTATGAAAGAGGACGGAACGAAAGTCTATGAAATTTGGGGACCATTGTTTTTTGGATCCATTCAAAATTTTAATATGAAGTTTGATGTGAAAAATGACCCAGACCATGTAATTATCGACTTTGTTGAATCTCGTGTGAGTGATCATTCGGCATTAGAAGCTATTTTCAATCTGGTCAATAAATATGAAGCCGCGGGTAAAACGATTAAATTAAAACATTTGAGCTCTGATTGTAAAGCCTTAATGTATAAAGCCAGCCCGAAATTTAAAGAAGTTATCGTCGATGATATTGATGACCCTAGATACCATTTAGCCGCTGACCCAGAGAAATTCACGAAACCATTATCCGAGTATAATATTTAATCTTTTTAAACACTAAGCCTTAGACCATTAGCTGCTATTAATTTTTATTTTTTAAATTAAACCTTAAAAATAGTTGGTATTCAACTAATTAGAGTATCTTTGCTGCTTAATTTAATATATTTTAATATGAGTACTGGTACAGTAAAATTTTTTAATGACTCTAAAGGTTTTGGATTCATCACAGAAGAAGGAAACAACAAAGAGCATTTTGTACACATTTCAGGTTTAGTCGATGAGATTAGAGAAGGTGATAATGTAGAATTCGATTTAGCAGAAGGAAAAAAAGGTTTAAATGCAGTTAATGTAAAAGTTATATAAGTATATATCTTACAATCTTTTTAAGTATAAAGCCTATCTTTTAGATAGGCTTTTTTTTGTTTACACCCTTAGCTCTACCGTTATTCTGGTCCAAATTGAGATACTTAAAAACAAAAAAGTCAACTCAATAGAGCTGACTTTAAAGATTTCAAAGAAGAATAGTTAATTAATTATCAGTGTCAGTTTTGACTTTGATTTTAGTTTCCCCATCTTCCTCTTTAATTTTTACTTTCTTGTTTTCTGTTTCCATTTTAATCTTAGACTCATCACCATCTACTTTCTTTTTCATAGTAGCTCCTTCTTCTTTCATTTCCTCAATTAACTTATCCTTTTCACTTTGCTCTCTGCAAGAAGTCAGTGACAAGGTTAGAAAACATGCCATAAAGAATACATAAATCAACTTTTTCATAAGTTTATCTTATTTTAATGTTTGAGTCAATTTACAAATTTTATTCTAATTCAGATAGCTGATTAATAATTAAGTAGCTCCTGAATTTTTTCCTTTACTTTTTCTGTTGAAGGAATCATAGTTTCTTCTAAAACTGAATTCAATGGAATCGCAGGCATATTCTCACTTCCAATAGTCATCACCGGTGCATCTATAAATTTGAAGCATTTTTCCTGAATCTTACCAGCTAAGGCTCTAGCAAAACTATTATTCGAAGGCTCCTCAGTCACCACTAAACATTTTCCTGTCTTCTTCACAGATTTCATTACAGTATCTTCATCTAATGGAAACAACGTACGTAAATCAATCACTTCAATTTGATCTTGCATACCAAGTTCAGCTGAAGCATTCATTGCCCAGTGCACTCCCATTCCGTAGGTAACTATAGTCATAGTTTCTACACTTTCTCGTTTCCATATTTCTTGAAGCACCCATGCTTTACCAAACGGCAACACATAATCTTCACTTGGCTCTATTGAAGTTGCTCCTTGTGTTCCTGGAACCTTAGACCAATACAAACCTTTATGTTCTAAAATTACTACTGGATTTGGATCGTAATAAGCGGCTTTCATTAAGCCTTTTAAGTCGGCACCATTACTTGGATATGCAATTTTAATACCGCGAATATTAGTAATTACACTTTCTACCGAAGATGAATGATAAGGTCCACCACTACCATAAGCACCAATTGGCACACGTAGAATCATGCTTACTGGCCATTTTCCATTAGATAAATAACAGCTTCTACTGACTTCGGTAAATAACTGATTTAATCCTGGCCAAATATAATCGGCAAACTGAACCTCAACAATCGGCTTTAGTCCAACGGCTGACATACCAACGGTTGAGCCAACTATAAATGCTTCCTGAATTGGTGTATTAAACACACGATCATCACCAAATTTTTGCGCTAAGGTTGCGGCTTCTCTAAACACACCACCTAAGCGACCTCCTACGTCTTGACCATAGAGTAAACATTCTTTATGTTGTTTCATGAGCTCTTCAACAGCAAACAAAGCACAGTCTACCATAACCACTTTATCTGCACCTTCCGGTGAACGTGTTCCTTTTTCTTCAGTGATTGGAGTCGGTACAAAGTCGTTTGTAAATAAATCTTCTGGTTTTGGATCTTCGGCTTTTAACGCTTTTTCAAAGTCCGACTGAACATCCGCCTTAGCAGAGTTCTCTATGTCTTCAACTTCTTTTTCAGAAAAACCATTATCCAATAATTGTTGCTTTAAAACCGGATAGGGATCTCTTGTGCATGCTTCATCTAGATCATCTCTATACCATTCCATGCGCACACCAGAAGTATGGTGATTTAATAACGGAACCTTAGCATGAATCAAGAATGGTCGTCTTTCTTCACGCATAGTTTTTATTACTTTTTCTACAGCTTCATAGCTCTCAATAAAGTTAGCACCATCAATAGATATGGCCTCTAAACCCTTGAAACCTTTAGCATATTCAAATGCATCTTGAGCACGAGTTTCGGCTGCATTAGCTGAAATATCCCAACCATTATCTTGAACTAAATAAAGTATTGGCAATTTCTTTAATACAGCCATTTGGAAAGCTTCAGCAATTTCACCTTCGGTAACAGAAGCGTCACCTAAAGAACATACACTAATGGGTTTTAAAGACTTTGAGTCATCATCTCCCATTCCTTGCAACTCTTTATATTGTATTCCCATAGCAACTCCTGTTGCTGGAATAGCTTGCATTCCTGTTGCTGAAGATTGATGTGGAATTTTAGGTTTGTCATCATCCTTTAAACTTGGATGTGCATAATAAGTTCTACCTCCTGAAAACGGATCATCTTTTTTAGCTAATAATTGCAACATTAAATCATAAGGCTTTAAACCGAACGATAATAACATAGCATCATCTCTGTAATATGGAAAAGCATAATCTTGAGGTAATAATTGCATACCTAAAGCAATCTGAATCGCTTCATGTCCTCGAGAGGTTGCATGTACATATTTTGAAACCAATTTAAAATTAGCTTCATACAGCTCTGCCATAGCCTTAGCTGTGCAGAGTTTTGAAAATCCTGTTTTTAGAATGTCTTTTTTCATATTATAATTAGTGTCAGATTAAGCTCGAAGCGTCTCATTAGATTCTTCGTTTTGCCTTGAATGACATTTTATTTATATTTCTTTTTCAGATTCCTATTAGCCTAAGCATTACCAAGCTTTATCAGATGGAATCTAGTTTCTTTGGAGCAACTTCCGCGTTAGGGATTGAGGCTTTGTTGGAGCTCCTCGCAGAGAGCGACTGCCGAAAGCCCGACCCTTGTGGTAACGCCCAAATTCTTATAAACCTAGGCTTTATCTACCTTGGTCATCCAACCAAATTTATCTTCTAACTGACCTGTTTTAATAGCGTTTAGCGTGTCGTTAACTTCTAAAGCTACAGGGCTTTCATCTGAAACATGAATGGTTTCATCCTCTAGTCCAATTTCTTGGATGTAAGCAATACCTACAGCGGTTCCTGTTCCGAATGCTTCTTCTAGACTTCCGTTTTCTGAAGCTTCTTTAATTTCATCGATCGTGATTTTACGCTCGGTAACTTTAAAATTCATAGAACGCAACATATCGATAACACTTGCTCTAGTGATTCCGTGTAACACAGAACCATCAAGGTTTGGCGTGATAAATTCTCCATTGATTTTGAAGAATATGTTCATAGTACCAACTTCCTGAATATATTTATGTTCTGCTGCGTCTAACCAAAGTACTTGGTCGTAGCCTTTTGCTTTTGCTAATTCGGTTGGAAGTACTGCTGCTGCGTAGTTTCCGGCTGCTTTAGCTTCTCCTGTTCCACCATGAGCGGCACGGATATATTGTTTTTCGGCCCATAATTTAATGCGCTTACTATACAGTGCTTGTGCTGGCGATGCCATGATGATAAACTTGTAATGTGTTGCTGCACGCATCCCAATAAAAGCCTCATCGGCATACATAAAAGGTCTTAAATATAAAGCGCTTCCTTCTGTTGGAGGAATCCAATAATGATCTATAGAAATTAATTTTTTAAGTCCTTCAACAAAAATTTCTTCTGGTAATTCAGGCATTCCCATACGCGTTGCACTTTCGTTTAAACGTTTTGCATTTTGCTCTGGTCTGAATAACATTGGCTTACCATCGGTATCCTTATAAGCTTTCATTCCTTCGAAAATTGCTTGTCCGTAATGCAAAGCCATTGCTGCAGGATGCGTTGGAATTAATCCCATAGGTACTACTCTTGCATCTACCCACTCGCCATTATCATAATCGCAAATGAACATGTGATCTGTAAATGTAGTTCCTAAAGGAATGTTGTTAAAATCTAATTGGTCAACTTTTGATTTTTCTACTTTATCAACTGTAATCTTGTACTTCATATTTTTATTTTTTTCATTTCGAAAAACGAAATAATACTGTATTAATTTTATTGAAATTCTTCGCTAGGACGGGAATAACAATATATTATATTTCTCTGTTTATATCAAATTGCTCAAAGTAATCGGCAACACGACGAACGAAGCTTCCTCCTAAAAATCCATCGACTACCCTGTGGTCAAAAGATAAGGATAAATACATCATGCTACGAATAGCAATTTCGTCTCCTTTTTCGGTTTCAATAACTTCTGCACGTTTCTTTATAATTCCTAAAGCTAAAATAGCAACTTCTGGTTGGTTGATAATTGGTGTTCCCATAACAGACCCGAATGTACCAACATTAGAAATGGTAAATGTGCTTCCTTTAATATCATCTCCAGCCAACTTGTTTTCTCTGGCTTTTCCTGCAAGTTCATTTACATTAGAAGCTAGGGTTTTTAAATCCTTAGTATCAGCATTTTTTACCACTGGAACAATTAAGTTTCCACTAGGAAGTGCTGTTGCCATACCAATATTAACATCCTCTTTCACAATGATGCTATTACCATCTACCGAAGCATTTATATTTGGAAAATCTTTTACTGCTTTCGCTACAGCCTCCACAAACAATGGTGTAAATGTTAATCGTTCACCATATTTTTCTTGGAATGCTACTTTATTAGCATTTCTCCAATTTACCATATTCGTTAAATCGGCTTCCACATAAGCAGTTACGTGAGGCGATGTGTGTTTTGAATACACCATATGATCGGCAATCATTTGACGCATTCTATCCATTTCAACCACTTTTCCTTTGCCCTTATCGAAGGTCAATTGAGGTATACGATAGGCTGTTGGGTCTTGAGTAACTGGCTGAGCGAATTTATAAGGTCTGCCGTCTTCGATATATTGAAATAAATCACTCTTACGTAAACGACCTTCGTGACCCGTAGCTGGAATTCGTGCCAATTCTTCAAAACTAATATGTTGCTCTTTAGCAATTGAGATGATTAAAGGCGAAAAGAATGTATTACTATTTGAAACTGAAAATGAATTTGTCGTTGAAACTGAATGTTGAGGCGTTGGTTTTGGTCGCTCAACCTTCTTCTGCTTTGCAGGAGCTTTGCTTTTGTTTTGAGCTGGACTCTCCTTTTTTGAAGATTTTACCTCTCCTGAAACTTCCAGAATAGCGATCACCTCTCCAACTGGCACGACATCTTTAGCCTGAAACATCGTTTTCTTCAATGTTCCCGAAGCTGGCGCAGGCACTTCATTATCAACTTTATCTGTAGCGACTTCTAAGATGATATCGCCTTCTTCAAAAGTATCCCCTTCATTAACTAACCAATTGATGATTGTTCCTTCGGTAATACTTTCACCCATTTTGGGCATCTTAAGTTCGTATATTCCTGCTTTGGCAGAAACCTCTTTGTCTTTCATCTCTGATTTTTATTAAAGGAATAAAGATAATAAAAGATGATGCTTACACCTGTTAACAACTTCTAAATATATTTTAAAAAGAAAATTATTCTTATGATTCTACACTTTAAAGATTATATTTCTTTATTACCTTTGAATATCGCTTTTTAAAAACATAATTTTCTTATGCAGCCCACACTTGACAAAATAGACACCAAGATTTTAGAGATTCTTCAAAAAAATAGTAACCGCACCACCAAAAGCATCGCTACTGAATTGGGAATGACCACCTCACCTATTTTTGAGCGGATAAAAAAACTTGAAAAAGAAGGTTATATAGAAAAATATGTTGCCGTACTAAACAATAAAAAGATTGGTTTAAAACTGACTGTATTTATTGGTATCACCCTACAAGGCCATACACGAAGCTATTTAGAAAAGTTCGTTAAAGAGATTAACAAATTTCCTGAGGTTATTGAGTGCCATCGTGTTAGCGGTAATTTTGATTATTTATTAAAGTTAGTCGTTGAAGATATTGAAGCTTACGAAACATTCATTATATCGAAACTAACCTTACTTCCTTACTTAGGGAATGTACAGAGTTTGATTGCTTTATCAACCAGCAAAGAAACTAATGAGATAGATTTGAGTAGAATTATTAAAATATAAAAAAAGCCTAAGTCGTTACTTAGGCTTTTTTTGTACTTCTTAAGAAGTCTTATAAATTTCTTAAATCGACTATTCGGTTTAGTTTTCCGCCTTCACTTTTAGGAATGGAATCACAACAACATAAAGTCACCTGCATACTTAAACCAACTTTATCTCTAATATTCTTTTTTAATTGATTTGTCATTTCCATTAAAGCTGAATTCTTTACGATTTCATCTTTAACAAATCCGTTACCTAAACCTATTTTTACTTGGAAATCAGTACTTGTTTCCACCTTTACTTCTACTTGATCTGTAAGCCCTTGTTTTGTTACCACCAACTGATAATTTGGTGCTAGTTCGGTATATTCTGTAAAGATTTCTTCAATTTGTGTATGGAATAAATTCACACCTCGAATGATTAACATATCATCGGCACGACCTTTTAATTTACCCATTTTTATGTGGGTTCTAGAGGTGCTATGATCGTACGACAGACTACAAATATCGTTTGTCCAATATCTAAGAAATGGCATCGCTTCTTTAGACAGTGTCGTAAACACAAGCACGCCTTCCTCTCCGTAAGGAAGAGGTTCTCCCGTATCTTTATCTACAATTTCTGGAAAGAAATGATCTTCCCAAACATAACTTCCTGTTCCTTGTTCATCCCAAGCTTCTTGCGAAACTCCAGGTCCGATTATTTCACTTAGACCGTAAATATTAGTTGCTTTTACACCTAACGACGATTCTATATCTGTTCTTATCGCTTCGGTCCATGGTTCGGCACCAAGAATAGCATATTTTAAGTTGATATCTGATTTACTCAAGTTTCGCTTTTCCAATTCACTTGCAATGGTTTGCGCATAAGACGGTGTACAACAAATAACTTCCGGTTTAAAATCTTGTAATAGGGTAATTTGCCTATCGGTCATCCCCACAGAAACAGGAACCACAGACATCCCTAATTGTTCTGCTCCATAATGAATTCCGATACCTCCGGTAAATAATCCGTAACCATAACTGTTGTGCATTTTCATTCCTGGTTTGGCACCTCCTGCAGCCAATGACCGCGCCACCACTTCAGAAAAAATATTTAAGTCTTTCTTGGTATATGCTACTACGGTAGGTTTCCCTGTAGTACCACTAGAGCAATGAATTCGCGCTAGCTGAGTTTCGGGCACTGTTAAAAACCCAAAGGGATATTGATCTCTTAAATCTGTTTTTTTGGTAAATGGTAATTTATGAATATCATCAATTGATTTTATCGATGACACATCGATACCAGATTTATCAAATAGATCTTTATAAAATGGCACTGTTTTATATACGCGATTTACAAGGTTTACCAAGCGTTCGCTTTGCAGCTTCCTAAGTTTTACAAGAGGAAGCGTTTCTATTTCTTTATTATACATGATGAGATGTCTTAATTATTCTTTCTAAAATCTTGTAGCGTTTTATAAAAATCCTCTTGCTTGGGTAAGTCTTTTGGAACTTCTCTTAAAGGTTCTACAGCCTCTAGGGTCTCGTGACAGTCGGCAGGTAATTGCTGATATAACTTGGTACCTGCAGTTTTCCAAGAGATCATATCATCACTCACCTCTTTTACTACTTTCGCTGGATTGCCGACTACTAAACTACGTCTTGGTATTTTTGTTTCTGCTTTTACAAAGGCCATAGCTCCTACAATGCATTCATCTCCTATTTCGGCATCATCCATAATAACAGAATTCATTCCGATAAGGCAGTTTCTACCTAAGTTAGCCCCATGAATTATAGCACCATGCCCCACATGAGCACTTTCTTTTAAGATAATAGATTTCCCTGGAAACATATGGACTGTACAGTTTTCTTGTACATTCACTCCGTCTTCCAAGATAATTTGTCCCCAATCACCACGAATGGCAGCGCCTGGTCCGATGTAACAGTTCTTTCCAATAATGACATTGCCAGTAACTGCGGCTAAGGGATGTACAAAACTACTTTCATGTACAACAGGTGTGTAGCCTTTGAATTTGTAAATCATATATTAGTTTTTAGTGGGGAGTATTTAGAGAGTAGGACATAGAGGGTAAATAGTTAAGATTAGACTATTCATCCACTCTGTACTATCTACCCACTATTCTCTACTCACTAATTATTTATAGGTCTTTAATTTTTCTTTTGTGAATTCTGAAAGCACTAAAGTTCCACTAGTTGCAGCACGTTCTGCTAACAGCGTATCCCAATCTTCCGTTCCTTTCCAGAAAATCGCTTTCATTTCTTTAATCGCTTCTGGATTGTAGGTACATAAGTGCTCCGCTGTTGCTTTTACAGCCTCGTCTAAAGCTTCTGTAGAATCGTAAACTTGTGTATAAAGTCCTTTTTGTTGTGCCCAGTCTGCAGGGTAAAATGAGTTGGCATCAATTGCGATTTGCGACATGGCGCTTAATCCCATTTTACGCTCTATAGCTGGTCCGACTACGAATGGTCCGATACCAATATTTAATTCACTTAATTTTATGGCAGCAAATTTCGATGCCATACAATAATCGGTTGATGCTGCTAAACCAACACCACCTCCTACGGTTTTACCTTGCACTCGACCGATAATAAATTTCGGACATTTGCGCATGGCATTAATAACATTTGCAAACCCTGAAAAGAAAACCTTTCCTGTTGCTGCATCGTTGATGTTGATTAATTCATTAAAACTTGCTCCGGCACAGAAGGTTCTATCGCCTCCACTCTTAAGAACAATCACTTTGATGTCATCGTTAGTTCCCGCGTCGGTAATTGTTTGTGCTAATTTTGCTAAAATATCTCCCGGTAGAGAGTTGTGTGCAGGATGAAAAAATTCTATATATCCTACTTCGTTTTGTATGTCTAGTTTAACATAAGGTTGACTCATCTTAATATATTTTTTGTCTTTCCTGCGAAAGCAGGAGTCCATTTTATGATTATTACTTTTTCTTTAAAGATTCCTGCATACGCAGAAATGACAGACTAAATTAATCCGAATTGCTCGAAATGGTGGTTTAAATGTTTACGCTCTAATAAATACCACTCGTATCTATTTAAATCTCCAAAAACCATGTTTGTTAAAACGGCATCTGGATTTTCTTTATAGAAGGCAACATAAGCCTCTCTTGCTTCAAAGAATTTTGCCTTTGCTGTTTCGAAATCTGGATGTTTTAAATCTTCTAACTCTTCTTTTTTATACGTTGGGAAACTCGTTCCTTTTGGAAATTTCTCGTAGTTGTATAATGAATTATGAACTTTCTCAACGATTTTTTCCGGAGTAACACATTCGGTTACTTTAATTTCTCCTGAAGCTAATCTGTAACCTTCTTCAAGGTGTTCTAAAAGATGCTGAGGCGTTAGAATTCCCCATTTCGGTTTAAAATCTTCTTTTAATTTTGAAAGGCATTCTTTGATTTTATCTTCGGTCATTTCAACAAAAACCTCTTGCTTTTTCTCAACCATCGTTAAGATTGTTGCAAAGGCCACCATTTCGTCGGTTAAGGCATCAAAAACCTCAACGTACCATTTTACGATTCCGCTTGGGTGTTCTGCTGAAGCCACATCACGATCAATTTTTTGCTTACAAGTTAAACGCACATAGATCGTGTCGTTGTGGTATAGCGGACGAAGGAATCTACATTCTTCCAATCCGTAGTTTGCTGCTACAGGCCCTTTATTAGGATAAACAAATAAACCGGCTGCTGCTGCTATAATGAAATAGCCGTGTGCTGTTCTTTTTTCAAAAATACTACCGTCTAAAGAGGTGGTATCGGTATGTGCATAGAAATGATCCCAAGTAAGATTCGCGAAGTTGATAATATCAGAATCTGTTAATGTACGGTTATGCGTTTTAAGCGACATACCCGCTTTGATATCTTCCCAGTGGTATTTAAATGGATGCTGTTCTGCTTCCTTATACTCTGCATTTTGCTGATAAATACCTGTAATTTCTGTTAATGTGGTTGGTGAACCTTGAATGGCTGTACGTTGTAAATAGTGTTTTATACCACGCATTCCACCCATTTCTTCTCCTCCACCAGCACGTCCTGGACCACCGTGCACTAAGTTTGGTAATGGTGAACCATGGCCTGTACTTTCTTTAGCCATATCACGGTTTATCACTAAAATTCGTCCGTGGTGACTTGCCGCATTAACCACATAGTCCTTAGCTACTTTATTATCGTAAGTGGCGATAGAAGATACTAACGATCCTTTACCCATTTGCGCTAATGTAATGGCTTCGTCCAAGTTTTTATATGGCATTATAGTACTGACTGGTCCGAAAGCTTCGGTTTCGTGTACTGCTAAATTTGTAAACGGATGATCTTCACGAAGTAAAATCGGACTTAAGAATGCGCCTTTTTTAGCATCGGCACCAATCGTCTCAATCTTATCTAAATCACCATAAACAATACTTGCTGTTTTAGATAGTTCTTGAACACGCTCTCTCACTTCGGTTACTTGGTCTTTACTCACCAAAGCTCCCATGCGAACCTCTTTTAATCTTGGGTCACCAATAGTTACTTTAGACAAGGCTTTACCTAGGGCAATTTGAACATCTTCAACCAAATTTTGCGGTACAATTATTCTACGGATAGCCGTACATTTTTGTCCACATTTCACAGTCATTTCATTTCTTACCTCTTTAATAAACAGGTCGAATTCTGGCGTTCCAGGAATAGCATCTTCTCCTAAAACAGATGCGTTTAATGAATCAGCTTCCATATTAAATGGCACAGACTCGTCAATAATTCGCTTATGAGATTTTAATAAACGTCCCGTTGTTGCCGAACCGGTGAAGGTCACGACATCTTGAGATTCTACGGTATCTAAAATCGTTCTTGCCGAACCGGTAATAAGTTGCAGTGCGCCTTCTGGTAAAATTCCAGAAGCTATAATTTCACGAACAACAGCTTCGGTTAGAAACGAGGTGTTTGTTGCTGGTTTTACTACAGCAGGCACACCGGCCATCCAGTTCGTAGCACATTTTTCTAACATTCCCCAAACCGGGAAGTTAAAAGCATTAATATGAACAGCAACTCCTTTTTTAGGCACCATAATATGATGCGCCATAAAGCGACCACCACGAGACAAATCGATAGCATCACCTTCTACGTGATACGACTGATTTGGAAATAATTTACGTAGCGATGCATTGGCAAATAGGTTTCCGAAACCACCTTCAATATCTATCCAGCTATCTACTTTTGTTGCCCCTGTTCTATAACTTAATTCGTAAAAAGCGGCTTTCTTTTTCATAAGATAAAGCGCCAGACTTTTTAGCATATTTCCACGTTCTTGAAACGTCATTTTACGTAGTTTTTCACTACCTTTTGTTCTTCCGTAGTGAAGAATTTCGCCAAAATCTAGACCTTGCGTATCCGATAAGGCAACTACTTCTCCTGTAATAGCGTCAAACATTGGAACACCTTCACCTGTACCTTCTGTCCATTTTCCGTTGACGTAATTTTGTATTTTTTTCATTACTTACTATTTTATCTTACTCCGATGTACTTTCGTGAACAGATACATCGGAATGCTATTTAAACTATTAAACCGTTCTTTTGCGTTAGCGATTAAACGGTGTGTTTGAGCTCTCCAGACTTTTGGGTCTGGAAGCGAGTAGTGCAAGCGCGACCCTTGTGGTAACGCCCAAATACTACAGATTTACGTTTTCGATAACCGCTGCATAACCTTGACCAACACCAATACACATGGTTACTAAAGCATAACGTTTTTTCTGCTCGTTCAATTCTAGAGCTGCAGAATAAGTGGTTCTCGCACCGGTAACACCTAGTGGGTGACCAATGGCGATAGCACCTCCATTAGGATTTAACCTCGGGTCGTTGTCTTTTAATCCCCACGCACGCGTACACGCTAAAGCTTGAGCAGCAAAGGCCTCGTTAAGTTCGATAACATCCATATCGTCCATTGTTAAACCTGCTTTTTCTAGGGCTTTATTAGACGCTTCTACAGGACCGATACCCATAATTCTTGGCTCTACTCCTACAACTGCAGAACTTACGATTCTTGCTAGCGGTTTAAGGTTATATTTTTTTACGGCATCTCCAGAAGCAATGATTGTTGCTACTGCACCATCGTTTAATCCTGAAGAGTTTCCTGCGGTTACACTTCCGCCTTCTTTTTTAAACGCTGGACGTAATTTTGCCAGCACCTCTAAAGAACTCGTAGGTTTTACGAATTCATCTTTTGAAAATTGAATCGGGTCTTTTTTACGCTGTGGAATTTCTACGGTAACAATCTCCTTTGCCAATCTTCCGTTTTCTTGAGCTTTGGTTGCTTTTTGCTGACTCCAAAGTGCGAACTTATCTTGGTCTTCTCTTGATATATTATATTTCTCTACTAGGTTTTCGGCAGTGTTTCCCATACCATCTGTCCCGTACATCTCGTTCATTTTCGGGTTTACAAAACGCCATCCGAAACTAGAGTCGTACATTTTAGAATCGTTTCCAAAAGCACTAGAAGGTTTAGCGATAACGTATGGCCCGCGGGTCATATTTTCTACACCACCAGAAATAAACAAGTCGCCATCTCCAGCTTTGATCGCTCTATTAGCGTGAATGATTGCTGATAACCCTGAACTACATAATCGGTTCACCGTTTCTCCTGGAACCGTAAAAGGAAGGCCTGCTAAAAGCGCTGACATTCTCGCTACGTTACGATTATCTTCTCCTGCTTGGTTAGCACAACCCATAATCACATCGTCGTAAGCATCACTTGGTATGTTTGGATTACGTTTGACAATTTCTTTGATTACAATAGCTCCTAAATCGTCTGTTCGTACAGCAGATAAAGTACCTTTGTAATTTCCTATTGGTGTTCTGATTCCGTCTATTATATAAGCTTCTTTCATAATCTTTTATTCTTCTCAGCAGCTGAGCATTTTAATATTATAATTTTTTATTTTGGATTCCGTAGCCCGTACGAAATACCAATGGTATACATCTAAAATTTAATTCAGAATAGCAGAAAAGGTATCACCTTGTCTCATATCCCCTGTTTTAAAGCCTTTCATAAACCACTCCATACGTTGCTCTGAAGTCCCATGAGTAAAGCTATCTGGAGAAACCGTTCCTCTTGTACGCTTTTGAATGGCATCATCTCCAACTGCATTGGCAGCACTTAGAGCTTCTTCGATATCTCCTTCTTGTAAATATTTTCTATTGTGATGCGCCCAAACACCTGCATAGAAATCGGCCTGCAATTCCTGGGCTACAGAAAGTCTGTTTGCTTCTACTTTACTCGATTGAGACTGCAACTGTCGTACTTTGTTGGACGTTCCTAATATGGTTTGAATATGGTGACCAATCTCATGTGCTGTAACATAAGCGATAGCAAAGTCGCCTCCCTTAGCACCGAAACGCGATTTGAGTTCGTTGAAAAAGACTAAATCCATATACACTTTTTGATCTCCTGGGCAATAAAATGGTCCTGAAGCGGAACTTGCGCTTCCACAAGCCGTATTCACAGCATCACTGAACAATACCATTTTAGGTTCTTTGTATTCCCCTAAATTATATTCTCTAAAAAGTTGAGTCCATATATCTTCTGTATCTGCCAATACGGTAGCCATAAAATCACCCATAAGTTGTTCTTCTTGGGTTAATTCTCTTTGCTCTACCTGCTGAACCGTTTGACTATTACCTACTTGTTCTATAATTGGAGCTATTTGCTTTCCTGTTTCACCACCAAAAAGCTGTAAGAGAATCACAACAACGGCGACCAAACCACCACCTGCTGCAATTTTACCTTTAGACCCCATACCACGACGGTCTTCTAAGTTTCCACTTTTTCTTCTACCTTGCCATTTCATATATTAATAGTTTTATGGTTTATTCCCAGTCTTTTTGCGTTCTATAAGCAACCCCTTTAAAAAGAGCTACTAATTCGTCTCCACGTTTTACTTCAATAATATTAAAGCCCAATCTGTTTTTTACATTTTCAATTACGGACTCGGCCACTAAATAATCCCCTTCGTTTAAGGCTTCAATATGATTAATACTCGTTTCGATAGAAACGGCATATTTACCATGGGTATTCGCTGCAAAACCGAAGGCGGTATCTGCTAATGAATAACTGATGCCACCATGGGCTTTTCCCATACTATTAAGCATTTCCTTTCTAACGGTCATCCCTACTTTGCAACGTCCTAATTCACATTCTAGGATTTCGATTCCTAGCCATTGACTATAGGCGTCTTGGCTGAGCATCTTTTTAGGTATGAGGTGTGAGGTAATAGGTTTCATTCGTTATTTAAAATTATATATTAATTCTTTTGAAAATTATTGCACGTAAAGTTGTTATCATTTTTGATAATTCGGTGATTAATCTTCTATTTTCCTCATCTTCTTCAGTCGTAATATAGTTTCTTAACCAAGCTTTAGAACTACAAGCAATACATTCATGTGCACTATACCAGGCGTTACCTAAATAATTATGAAACTGTTTATCAGAACCGCTTGCCCCCTCTGCTATATTCAGAGCTATAGAATCTGCCGCTCTTTTAAATTGTGATGTCAACTCAAATCGTTCATCTTTAGGAAATTTCTTTGTTTGTACATTAACAACTTCTCCAAATTCCATTGCGGTTGTATAAATCGCTAATTCCTCAAATTTGAAATGATACTTGGACCTCCTCATACCCCAAACCTATTACCTTTTTTCTTCATTCGTCTTAACAACGGACTACAACGGTATCTGTCTTCGTGGTATTCGTTATATAAATCGTCTAATTTTGACACGCACCAATCGATGCCTTTCTCATCTGCCCAAGCCAATAGCCCTTTTGGGTAGTTAACCCCTTTAGTCATGGCATTGTCAATATCTTCGGCTGAAGCGATGTTTAAAAACAAGGCATCTGCCGCTTCGTTGATTAGCATCACCAATACTCTATCGAATATTTGATTTGCTAATTCTTTATCTTGTTTTGGTTCTGGTTTTACAGCACCTTCAGAATAATCATAATATCCCTTTCCTGATTTTCTTCCTAGGTAGCCTGCTTCTGAAAAGCGTTTTTGTGTAAAAGATGGCTTATATCTCGGATCGAAATAGAAGGCCGTAAATACGGTTTCGGTAACGGTATAATTCACATCATTTCCAATGAAATCCATGAGTTCGAATGGTCCCATTCTAAAACCACCAACCTGTTTCATTGCATCATCAATCGTTGCAAAGTCAGCTATACCTTCCTCGTAAATTCGTAATGCTTCACCATAAAATGGACGTGCTACTCTATTCACGATAAACCCAGGAGTGTCTTTAGCAACAGCGACTGTTTTTTTCCAATCGCTAATGGTTTGTATGGACTTTTCAAGAACTTCTTTTGAGGTTTGAATTGCAGGAATAACCTCTACCAGCTTCATTAATGGTGCTGGATTAAAAAAGTGAATCCCAACACAACGTTCAGGCTTTTGAAGTGATGAGGCAATGGAAGCGATAGACAAACTAGAGGTGTTGGAAGCGATAATACAATCGTCTGCAACATAAGACTCTAATTCTGAAAATACTTTTTTCTTAATGTCAAGGTTTTCAATAATAGCTTCGATGGTTAGGTTTGAATCTGCTAAACTTTTCAATTCAACGACATAAGAAATATTCGATTGAATTCTGTTTTTTTCTGCAGAATCCATTCTACCTTTCTCGATTAAACGAGATAATATTTTCTCAAGAGACGCCTTAGCTTTATCTAAAGCCGCTTGATTGGTATCGTATAATTTCACTTGGCAACCAGCAGTAGCAGCAACTTGCGCTATGCCACTTCCCATGGTTCCTGAACCTATAATTCCTACGTTCATGTTTTATATTTTTATTGTGGATTCCTATCTGCGTAGGAATAACAAATCTGTTTATTTAATTATATTATCGAATTTAAGTTGCGGGAAGCAACCTTATTCGAACTTTCTTATTTCCCTTTAAACTCAGGTTTTCTTTTTTCAATAAAAGCAGAAACTCCTTCAGCATAATCTTCTGTTTGTGCCGCTTCAATCTGTAATTTAGATTCTAATGCTAATTGTTGCTCTAAGGTATTTGTCATCGAGCTATTGAATAACTCTTTGATTAAGCCTAAAGCTTTTGTTGGCATATTAGCGAGTTTCAATGCAAGTTTATTTACTTCTTCATCGAAGCTTTCTAAAGGAATCATTTTATAAATCATTCCCATTTTCTCAGCTTCTTCAGCAGAAATCTTATCTCCTAACATAGCTAACGCTTGTGCTTTTTGAAAACCGATTAATCGCGGTAAGAAGAAGGTTCCTGCACTATCAGGAACTAAACCTATTAAGCTAAAAGCTTGAATGAAGCTCACTTTTTCATGAGCCACTACAATATCACAGGCTAATGCAATATTTGCTCCTGCACCAGCTGCCACACCGTTTATAGCGCCTATAATTGGTTTTTTAATATTTCGGATTCTGGTAATTATAGGATTGTAATGTTCTTCGAGGATTTTTTTGAATCCCGGATTTAACTCAGGACTGGTCACTTCTTTTAAATCTTGACCTGCACAAAATGCTTTTCCGTTCCCGGTTAAAACCATGGCTCTAACTTCCGGGTTGTTTTCACAGTCGTCTAAAACACTTTGCAAACGCAAAGCCATTTCGCGATTAAAACTATTGAAAACTTCTGGCCTGTTTAGAGTAATGAAGGCGATTTTGTTTTCGATTTTTAATTCGATTGAATTATTGCTCATACCTTATATTTTGTTTGTCATAAAAAAAAGGGATGGTCTTAAAGAAGATTTTCCCTTCGTTTTAAATAACTTTTATTTTAAACATTTAAAATAGTCGAACGGCTCTTGGCAGTCATCACACTGAAATTGTGCTTTACACGCTGTTGAACCAAACTGACTGACTAATCGTGTGTTTTGCGAACCACAATTGGTACACTTAACAATACGTTTTCCGTGCAGCAATACATCTTTATCGGCTTCCGGCCCAAGAGGTGCTGCAATTCCGTAATCTTCTAATGCTTTTCTACCTCGTGGCGTAATCCAATCGGTGGTCCAAGCTGGATGCAGAATTAATTCTACTTCAGAATCGTAACCTGCGTGTTTTAAAGCCGCTTTAATATCATCACCAATAACGTCCATTGCAGGACAGCCGCTGTAGGTTGGTGTGATTTGCACTTTAACTTTATTATTTTCGATAACTGCAGAACGTACCACACCCATATCCATAATAGATAGGACAGGAATTTCAGGATCTGAAACTTGCTCCAAGATTGGAACTAAGATGTCGTCTATATTTTGTTCTGTTGTTGTCATTTGTTGTTGAAATTGAAATTGAAATTGAATTCGAAGTTAAAAATTCACATCTGGCGTTTCAGCTTCGTGTTCGATTTCGTTATTCTATTTTCTTTGTATCATGAGATTCTTCGCTTTCGCTCTGAATGACATTTCTGTTTTACCATTCCATATTTGGGTAAGCACGTTGCATGTATTGCAGTTCTGCCAACAAATAGCCCATATGTTCTGTATGAATACCTTTTTTACCTCCTTTTTGGAAGTATTTAGATTCTGGTGTTTCTAAAGTCGCTTCGGTTAAAACTTCGTTTACTTT
Source organism: Winogradskyella epiphytica (assembly GCF_003217215.1). Lineage (GTDB taxonomy): Bacteria > Bacteroidota > Bacteroidia > Flavobacteriales > Flavobacteriaceae > Winogradskyella > Winogradskyella epiphytica. The sequence continues at coordinate 113,606 of NZ_QJTD01000004.1, read as the reverse complement.
TTCGTAATAGGCGTCTTTTAGCTTGGTAACATCTACACCTATTCCTTCTGCAACCATAGCTTTATCGGCCTTCGTTTGATGGAATAATTCATCGGTATAGGTCCATAAATCGTTTATAGCTTCTTGTATTTTGGCTTTACTTTCTGCTGTACCATCACCTAAACGCTTCATCCAATCTGAAGTAAATCGCTCATGGTAACGCACTTCTTTAATACATTTTTTCGCAATTGCAGAAAGTGTTAAGTCTTTACTTTTCTCTAATTCTGTAAGGAATAATAAGTGGTATACATCAAAAAGAAAGTGACGTGCTATGGTATAAGCAAAGTCTGTATTTGGTTGTTCTACCAATAAGACATTTACATACTCACGCTCTTGACGAAGCATGGCAATATCATCTTCTGTTCTACCATCACCTGCTAATTTTGATGCATATTGAAAATAGCTACGCACCTGCCCGAATAAATCTAATGAGATATTCGTACACGCGATATCGGTTTCTAAACTTGGACCATGGCCACATAGTTCTCCCATGCGCTGACCAAGGATTAAGCTGTTATCTGCTATTCCAAGTATGTAATTATATAAGTTTTGTTTCATGTTGAAATTGAAATTGAAATTGAAATCGAAATCCCTTCAATTTATATTTTTAATTCTTGTGACAATAATTCTAATAAGCTGATCATTTTCATTTTTCAATTTAGCTAAATCAGCTTCAAGTTCGGTTTGCCTTTACATGTGCTTCACTTCGTCTGGTAAATCGTAAAACGTTGGGTGGCGGTATACTTTATCTTGAGCAGGCTCAAACATTTCGCCATTATGCTCTGGGTTTGATGCTGTAATATTTTTTGATTCTACAACCCAAATACTTACGCCTTCATTTCTTCTTGTATATACATCACGTGCATTTTCTAGAGCCATATCTGCATCTGCAGCGTGAAGACTACCAAAATGTCTGTGTTCTAATCCGTTTTTACTTCTTACGAAGACTTCCCAAAGAGGCCAGTTTTTTGTTGACATATTATTTATATATTAAATTGAAATTGAACTCTCACTTGCCTTTCGAAATGTATTCGATTTGCAGTGTAAGATCATTTTCAAGTTCTTTTTTTAGATTACTTGTTTTTTCTTTCTTTCCTGTGATTTTTCTGCATAAGCCATAGCTGCATCACGAACCCATTCTCCGCGCTCCCATGCTCCTACTCTAGCTTTCATACGTTCTTTGTTACATGGTCCGTGGCCTTTAACCACTTGCCAAAACTCGTCCCAGTTAATTTCACCGAAATCGTAGCTTCCGCGTTCTTCGTTCCATTTTAAATCTGGATCTGGAATGGTTAAACCTAAAATATCGGCTTGTGGCACTGTTTGATCTATAAACTGCTGACGCAGATCGTCATTAGATTTTCTTTTCAGTTTCCATTTCATAGATTGTTCTGTGTGAACAGACTCTGCATCTGTAGGTCCAAGCATCATTAATGCTGGCCACCACCAACGGTTTAGGGCATCTTGCGCCATTTCCTTTTGTTCTGGCGTACCATTACTAAGTTTTAGCATGATTTCGAAGCCTTGTCTTTGGTGGAAACTTTCTTCTTTACATACACGAATCATCGCTCTTGCATACGGTCCGTAAGAGGTATTACAAAGTGGCACTTGGTTAATAATGGCTGCACCATCTACCAACCAACCAATGGCTCCCATATCTGCCCAAGTAATTGTTGGGTAGTTAAAAATGGAAGAGTATTTAGCTTTTCCGGTATGGAGTTGCTCGTACATTTCGTCTCGTGAAATCCCAAGAGTTTCTGTTGCCGAATACAAGTAGAGTCCGTGACCAGCCTCATCTTGTACTTTAGCAAGAAGCGCTACTTTACGTCTTAAAGATGGCGCTCTGGTAATCCAGTTACCTTCTGGAAGCATCCCTACAATTTCGGAATGTGCGTGTTGCGACATTTGACGAATATGTGTTTTACGGTATTTTTCTGGCATCCAGTCTTTAGGTTCGATTTTCTCGTCTCTTGCGATACGTTCTTCGAATTGTTTTTCTAGATTTTTTATTTGTTCTTCACTCATAATAGTAGCTTTTCGCTCTGGGCTCATCGCCTTTCGCTTATTGAACTTATTTTTATTTTAATTAGAAACCGGACTTGTAAAAATCACTGATTTCTGATTATGCCTTTTGTAGGCTGATTAGTGCGTTAGGGATTGAGGCTTTGTTGGAGCTCCTCGTAGAGAGCGACTGCCGAAAGCCCGACCCTTTAGGGTAACGCCCAAATGTTTATATTAAACGTCGAAATCGACAACAACTTTTTCTGTAGTTGGTACCGCCTGACAGCTAAGCACCAAGTTTTGTGACACCTCTTTATCGTCTAAAGCGTAATTGATTTTCATCTCTACCGCGCCATCCACGACCTTACATTTACAGGTGCTACACACCCCACCTTTACAGGCAAAAGGTAAATCGGCACCAGCACCTAAGGCAGCATCTAAAATATTGTCGTACTCCTTGGTCATGGTGAATGCGAATTCTTTACCGCCATCGACGATAGTGACTTCTACGCCTTCTACATTTTGTTTGGCTAGACGCTCAGCACGTTTGATATCTTCTTCTGAAAGTCCGGTAACAAACAGCTCGAAATGCACCAATTCTTTAGGCAGACCGGCGTTGATTAAATAATCACTTACATAATGTACCATCTTTTCTGGACCACATAGAAATACTTCGCTAGTGTCTGGAATATCGATGAATGTTTTGGTGAGGACTTGCATTTTTTCATCATCAAAACGTCCGTTAAACAATTCGATATCGCGACGCTCTTTGGTTAAGAAATAATAAATTTCTAATCTTCCAAAATAGGTATTTCTAAGTTGCTCTAATTCTTCCTTAAAGATAATGGATTTTGCTGTCTTATTCACATAAAACAGTTTACAAGTAGAATTTGGCTCGCCTTGTAAATGCGTTTTTATCATAGACAAAACTGGTGTAATACCAGATCCTGCAGCAAAAAACAAATAGTTTTTAGATTTTTCTACGTTGACCTCCACACCGAAAGTTCCGCTAGGTTTCATGACTTCAAGCGTATCATTTGCCTGAAGTTCATTATTTACAAAGCTTGAAAACTTACCGCCAGGAATTAACTTTACAGCTACCCGCCATTGGTTATCTATTGGACTAGAGCATAAGGAATAAGAACGACGAACGTCTTCTCCGTTAATATCTGCTTTTAAGGTTAAGTGTTGCCCCTGTCTAAACTTAAATACATCTTGTAAGTCTGAAGGGATATCGAAAGTGATTACCGAAGTATCATCGGTTTCTTTATAAATGTCTGCAACTTTTAGTTTGTAAAATTCTGCCATTCTATCTTTAATTCGTTTTTCTAAATTTAGCCATATTCGGCCTGTAAAAGAAAAAGAAACTGTTATGTTAAACTTAAATCTTTAACTAACACTTGTTAGTCTAGCAACAAATCTACAAAAATTATCCATAGAGATTTGTTAAAATTTAAGCATCAATACCTTGAATTAAAATTTGACTTAAACTTTTAGACAAACTATTTATATCTAGATTCTCTTTTTTAGGAATCCACAGATACAATGACCGCAAGGTAGTTAGCATGGAGAAGAGAATAATTTCAGGGTTTTCATTAACGATCTCCTTGTTTTCAATGCCTTTTTTAATAATATCTCTAAAGTCGTCTTCGTAACCATTTCTTAAGGTTAGATAGTGTTGCAATTGGTCACCCAGGTGCATCCAATCATTATTTAGAGATGCCATGCCGTAGGTGTTTTCGCTTGCTAATTTAATATGAAGCTCGACAATATCGGTTAGTTTTTGAGCGGTTGGGGAATTAGAATTTTTAATATTACTCATCTCTTCGGTAAACTGCTCGGCTATGGAGAGAATAATACTATTAAGAAGTTCTTGCTTAGAATTAATATGGTTATATAAACTAGCGGCTTTCATTCCCATTTCTTTTGCCAAATCTCGCATGGTTACAGCACTGTAGCCTTTCTTTTTAAAAAGCTTTGCAGCTACTCTTATAATTTCCTCTTGTCGTGTTTCTGATTTCATTGATATTATAAAGACTTCCTTTTAATGATTCCGGAGTTTTGGAATCGGGTAAAATACATATGTATAAAATGTAAATTTAATAAAAAGAAATCGTGCGGCTTTTCAATTCGTTTTAGTTTAATGTAACTTTGGTTACGGACGCTTCATAAGAGTTTTCGGAAATTTGAATAAAAATTACAATTATGGGAATATTAAGTGCTTTATTTGGGAAGTCGGGTAATAAGGTTGCAGAGTATCTTGACAAAGATGCTGTACTATTAGATGTTAGAAGTCATGGCGAATACCAAAGTGGCCATATTAAATCTGCTGTTCATATTCCATTACCAGAATTAAAGAACAGAATTAAAGAAATCGAAAAACTTAACAAACCTGTTATAGCCTATTGTGCAAGTGGTATGCGATCTGGCAGCGCTACTAACATTCTGAAGTCTAATGGTATTGACGCTATAAATGGCGGCGGCATGAATAGCTTACAAGGTAAGTTAGGATAATCTCTAATCTAAAATAGCTTCAAGTTTTTGCAGTTGATCGAAATTCTCTATAGCATTTTCATGATACTGCAATGTCCAGCCTAGCGAATTGGTTAAAATAAAGAATTTTGAAAGCTCACTAATTAATCGGTTTTGGGCATTTGATTTTAAGTCAGACGCTTCAACCTTTTTCATTAAAGACTTTCTTACCGAGTTTTTAATAGTATTATAATCTTTAGCTTCAAATTGATTTAGAAAATCGGCCTGAACATCGTAATATTCGAATTCAGGACTAATTTTTATTTCTTCTTTAGGAATACTTATAATTCTAAGTGTTTTGTTGGCTTCATCAATTTCGTATTCAATCTTACTTAAATCATAAGCAACTGTGACATCTGCATTGACGACGACCAACGCCTTCTTTTCTGCTGAAATAAAATCACCAAAAATGGCTTTAGAGTTTTTATAGCTGAATACTTCAGAAAAATGACCTTCTGTGACGACTAACTTTCCGACATTTTTAATTTGCTCTTGTATGAGCGCGCTATGCTCTTCAATCACAATTCTATCTTCCTTTTTATCTTCACAATACCTAAACGTAAGTACCACTACTAAGGTAATTATGACACCAAATACTATTTTTCGCATAAGCTAATTTAAACATTTTTTAAGTCAACTCCATGAAACTCCAGCCTAATTAAACCCTGTTTTTCCGTATTATATCGGCGCTGAGTGTACATTATCTATAAAAGATGCAAAACATCCTGATTCTTAACAACTTACCTATTTTCACTCTAAATTAGTATCAATATAAGACATAAGAATAGACTAATTATTCTTTTTAAATATAGCCTCTTATTTAAAACGTGAATATTATGATTAAACTTATAGGTACACTACTAGTTCTGGTTTATAGCATCACTTCATTTAGCCAAAATGCTATATTAATTAAAAACACAAATCCAAAAGCAAAAGAATTACAACAGAGTTTAAATCTAACTAAGGACAGCTTATTATTAGCTAGTGAGAATAAGATCTTAAAGGTAGAAATCTTTAATGAAGACTATGAAAGCTTAGTCGAAGTAGAAGATTATGAAACTCGAATTGGTTTAAACGAATTGCCTGCAGGAGAATTTATTGTTGAAGCTAGGTTAGAAGATAAAATCATAGTTTTTGATATAATAAAACCCGCTTTCACACAAGATTATAGTAGTACAGAACTACTCAACCAAAAGAATGAGGTTGCAGAAGGTAAAGGCATGATGCTAGATGAAGAGTTAAAGGTTATAAAAACCCCACCAAATTATAGCTTAGAATCGATATTAACTGGAAAGAAACGACATGAAAAAACGCGCAAACCACAAAAGTTCTACTGGGTGGTTATGCAAATAAACAATGAAAGTGGTTCTTGTAAAACAATGAAGCTAGTAGATCAAGCCACAGTAGACCGCATGATTCTTAAGCACAAACACGAACTTAATAGTAAATCAGGCAAACTCAATAAATTGATGGTATGGGAGGTTTATGATACATCTAAGTTTATGGCTCAACAAATGTCCGATAAGAATTACTTCTACTCCTTAACATCAGACACATTTAACACGACACCTTACTACAAAACTCATAATGAAATAGCTAACCTGTAACACAAGCCTCTTATAGTGAATTACGTATCAAATATCAACTTTAAGAATACTCTATGACTTACAGAGCTCGTAATATGATCATATCTACCAATATTTTCAAATGAAGTTCATCTAAGAATTCTGTGTTATGCCGAAGTTATTTACACATAAACTAAAATAATATAGAGCCTATTTAAAATACAACCTCCCTTTCAGAATAACCTATATATTTGCTTTCAACATTGCGAATCCTTTACAAATTTCCTAATGTTTTAATTGTTTTCCCAAGAACAAAACCTACTTATTATGAAATTGATTCACACGATAGTGTTCTTTCTATTGACCTCGTTTATCTATGGTCAAAAATCAACTTTATTTCAAAACATTAATTTTAGAGCTGATGAGCTTAAGCACTATTTAAATACATCAGAAGATCGCATAATTTTAAGATGTGAACGCGACATATTTGAAGTTGTGATTTACAATGATGATTTTGAACGCGTGATTAATGTTGAAGGCTCAGAAGTACAAATTCCTATATCAGATGTTCCAGTTGGCAGATATGTTGTAGAAGTTGCGCTTAGTGACAAACTTATTGTGATCACTCTAGTCCGCCACGAACCCCTTGAAGCCGCTAAAACTAAGCCGCTGAGTATTAATGCCGACCCTGTTACCACTAGAATATCGCCTAAAAAGGATGTTATTGACAGTGTGATGGCCGCGGAAAGTATAGTTAGAGAGATAAACAAGTCGAATACACAAATGGCTGGTAAAGGAGACTCATCTGAAACTGAAGTCCTAAAATCAGGCAATCAAAGATCAAACCCTAATAATTCCACACTCCTAGACTCACCAAAAGAACTGGTCAAAAAACCTATAAAAGCCTATTGGATTCACTACCAAAGTAACAACGGCACACGTTCTGAAAAAGTTCAGAGATTAGGGGACCAACAACTTGTTGATCGTTTAATTAAAAAGATTGAAATAGACATGAAAACAGAAACAGGTCGATTGAACAAACTTTCCATTTGGGAAGTTTATGACCCACCTGCTTTTATTACACATAAACGTTTTCATAAAAAGAACTATACAGAAATACCTTCCGAAAGTTTTAATATCAAACCTTATTACCAGAAATAAAGACGCTAAGAGCCTATTCTTTCTTAAGCTCTAATTTCTCAGCAAAATAATCGCAAAAATCTTTCATGGTAGCAGCCATCTTTTCATCTTGAGTTGCTCTTAAAAAAGTGTCGCTCATTGTCACTAGAGTTTGATGAAAGAAAAGTTTCATTTCGTCTACCGGCATGTCTTTCGTCCACAAATCAATTTTTAAAGTTTCTTGAGCATTACTATCCCAAACTGACAACATTACCGCTTTAGCTTCTTCATTATTTACCCCACCATCTTCGGCAGACCAATGTAGCTTTTCTGGTACTCTGTTCTCATCAAGCTCAACGTTTAATTCTATTTTCGACTTTATAGTTTTTGACATTATTTTCTTGGTTTAAATTTTGATTTTCTAAATATGACTTCAGGTTCAGTTTGCATAATTTTTAAAATATCCTCACTTGTATTGTCAGCGTAAGCCTTTACAATTTGCCAACCTATATATTGACCTAAGCGTCCAGGCGACTCGTTATCTAATTCTAAATAAAATTTAGAAAAAGGCGCATCTGCAATAAATCGGTTAGACAATTTAGGATCCGTATCGTACAATAATTCTTTTTCAATAAAATAGCTCCATATCTGACTTTCATTAAGTTCAGCCCATTTCAGTTGCTCTTCAGAATAACCGATTCTCTCCGAAACCGACTTAAAAGGAATCATCACATCTTTGAAATAAAGAAGCTTTCCATGATATATCATTTCATCAAGTAAGGTTTTTCGATTTGTTTGAAACACATACTTTTTCGCATAACCTTCCGTAACCTCAGTAATTAACTGGGACTTCTTCATATTTGCGGCGATATACATTGGTATGTTTTGATAAAACTCATGATCTGAACCTAGAAAATTATCCAATGCTATAAGCAGAATTGAATCTGTAACAATCGTTTTTTCTCTATATGCCACATCGTTTGTAAGCGTAATTACGCGAGGTGTTTTAAAAGTTTTATCGTAATATTTTAGATGTTGAAACAGACCATTTAATTCTTCTTTAGAGGAATTGAAATCAGGAAAAGTTTTTTGAACTTCACTAAGTAACTCGTGTTGTAAAGTATCCTTCATCCTACTTATTACTATGGAATCTGGCATCTGTTTAGAAAACAAAAACGGATAGTCTTTTTTTAGCTTTGGTAGGTCTTGTGGTGTAGAATTAAGAAATGCTTGATCAAAGCGTTCCACTTTAAAATCAGTGTCAATTTTCGCAATTTCCTTTTCTGTCTTCGAATCTGAATCACAAGACAAAAGCATTAATCCTAAGAAGAAAATAAAGTAATTTCGTACAAACATTTAGTAAAACATTTTTAATCCTAACTCTTATAGGCTATTTTTGTTGTGCAAAGGTACACTTCTTTGTATTAAAAACTCAAATATTATGCAAACGGAAAAGGTTATAGAACATATCGTAGGTTGGCTTAAAGACTATGCCACCAACGCCGGAGTTAATGGCTTTGTCATTGGTATTTCTGGCGGTATAGATTCAGCAGTGACTTCAACACTTTGCGCAAAAACAGGATTAGACCTTTTGTGTATAGAGATGCCGATTCATCAGGCAGCGAGTCATGTCACCAGAGCTCAAGAACATATTTCGTTCTTAAAATCTAACTTTTCTAATGTTACTGATATTAGAGTTGACCTAACACCTGTCTTTGAAGAATTTAAAACTGAAGTAAGTCTAGACGGGAATCAAGCTACAGTTGATATGGCACTAGCCAATACCAGAGCTCGCTTGAGAATGACCACTCTCTACTATTACGCGGGACTAAAAGGTCTCTTAGTAGCAGGCACGGGAAATAAAGTTGAAGATTTCGGCGTTGGATTTTACACAAAATATGGTGATGGTGGTGTTGACTTGAGTCCAATTGCCGATTTAATGAAGTCTGAAGTATACGAATTAGGTCAATTTTTAAATGTCCCTAATTCGATTATGAAGGCTGCACCGAGCGATGGATTATTCGGAGATTCCCGAAGTGATGAAGATCAAATTGGCGCTTCTTACCCAGAATTAGAATGGGCCATGAAAGTTATAGAAGAAGGTAAAACAATATCCGATTTTGAAGGTAGAAAACGTGAAGTTCTTAAAATTTATAATAGATACAATAATTCAAATAAACATAAAATGGACCCTATACCAATTTGCGAAATTCCTAGTGATTTAAAATAATTATTGAATTTATCAAAATAATAACAACTATTCATTGAATTTATTGTATTTTTGTATGTAGAACCTCACGAAGTATTTCGAATAGATTTTAATTTTCAGCTAGCCTACCCGAGCTAAAAGAAAAAGCACCCCCAAACCCTAACCCAAACCTATTTCTAAATATTATTGCCATGACAAAGATATTAATTGTAGACAGTCATCCCATCGTCCGGAAGGGATTAGAACTATTTTTAAGTAGTAAACCAGACCTTAAAATTGTAGGAAGTTTAAGTAGTGGAATCGAAATTTTCGAATTTATGAGAAACCATGAGGTTGATGTCATAATTTCAGAAGTTGACTTACCAGAACTAAACGGAATCACAGCTCTTAGAGCTATTAAAAATGAAAATAAATCCGTAAATGTGTTGATGTTTAGTCACCAACCAGAAGAGATTTACGCTATCAGCACACTTAAAGCAGGCGCTTCAGGTTACTTGCATAAAACTGCAAGTGTAGAAGAGATCGAAGCAGCTATTAGAAAAATTATCATCGGTGAAATTTCACTCAGTGAAAAAATGGATAAACATTATCGTTACGAAGACACGCGTAAGAGTAGAAGTAGAATGTTTAAGAAATTATCCACTAGAGAAGTTGAAGTTTTAAAATTGCTGTCCATCGGCAGAAAGAATAAAGAAGTCGCTCAAGAGCTAGATATTAATGAAAAGACGGTAAGCACTTATAAAGCAAGACTATTTAAAAAGCTAAATGTCACTAATATTGTTGATTTAATACATCAAGCAAAACATCACAATCTAACATAAATAGAATTTAGCTTACTACTTTACCTAATTTTCGGGATAAAAGCATTTTAAGCCCTAAATACTCTTTAACATCTTCGATAATGATACGTAAATCGGCATCTTCCTTTAAGGTCTCATTCTTATATTCAGCTACCTTTTTATCTATAAGATGACATCTTAAGCTTAAAATAGTTTGACTCACTAACTGTGGTACTGAGTCTTTCTTTTCTTTAGGTACAATTTGATTTCGCTCCCAGTCGTGCAAGTTATAACGCTCATCCTCCATCAAAATACTTGTAATTAAACTTGCAGCGTCTTGATCGAGTTGATTAATGAAGTTTTTAGTTGAAAAATCTTCGTCTTGATTTAACTTATCTATAATTGAATAATAAAGCACTTTAAACTGCGGGTTAGTAAATTCCATTTCATCCTCTTGAAGATCTAAATACACTTTCTCAAATACGCGTGCTTCATGTTTTGTTGGCTCTAAAATTAATTCTCCCGTGGCTTCATCTTCTTGCATGACCAAATCTTCAAACTCTTCTGTTCTGTCACCATAAAGCATTAGAATTTCAATAATTTTACGTTCCAATTGGTACTGAACATCAATTTTTGGTTTGGACTGCTCTTCATTCTTTACAACTTGAAAGGCAGGTTGAGCAGGCTTATACGACTTACTTGCTTCGGCCGTCTCCTTCTTATTGATTTGCGCTAACGTACTAAATAGTACATTTTCACTGATATCCATTATTCTCGCGCATTCCTGAATATAAACTTCACGTTTAATTTGATCGGGAATTTTAGCAATACTATTTACAATTTCTCGAATGGTTTCAGCCTTCTTAATGGGATCATTATTAGCTTCTCTTACTAATAAAGAGGCTTTAAACTGAATAAAGTCAGTCGCATTTTCATTAAGATAAGTTGAAAGTTCTTCTAAGGTATTTGATTTCGCAAAACTATCTGGGTCTTCGCCATCAGGGAATAAGCAAATCTTTACATTAACGCCTTGCTCTAATATTAAATCTATACCACGAATAGACGCTCTAATACCTGCCGCATCACCATCAAACAAGACCGTAATATTATTAGTAAGTCTGTTAATTAAGCGAATTTGATCTGGTGATAAGGCCGTTCCTGAAGACGACACCACATTTGTAATTCCTGTTTGGTGAAACTGAATCACATCCGTATAACCTTCTACCAGATAACAATTATCTTCTTTAGCAATACTTTGTTTGGCATGAAACAGACCATATAAAATTTTACTCTTATGATAGATTTCACTTTCAGGCGAGTTTAGATATTTCGCCGCTTTTTTATTGTTGATTAAAATTCGACCTCCAAAACCTAGAATTCGTCCACTCATACTATGAATTGGAAACATAACTCTGCCTTTAAATCTGTCGAAACGCTTTTCGCCTTTAACAATAGTTAAACCTGTTTGCTCTAAAAACTCTATCTGATAGCCTTTTCCTAAAGCATCGTCTGTAAAGGCTTGCCATTCATCTAAGGAGTAACCTAATTGAAATTTTTTAATGGTTTCCTCAGTAAACCCTCTCTCTTTAAAATAACTTAAACCAATGGCTTTTCCTTGATCTGTATGATGAAGAATTTTTTGAAAATATGTATTCGCATATTCACTTACTAGATACAAACTTTCTCGAGTATCTGCCTGAGCTTTTTCCTCATCAGTTCGTTCAGTTTCCTCTAATTCAATATTATATTTCTTAGCCAGATATCGGATTGCTTCGGGATACGTAAAATGCTCATGTTCCATTAAAAAGGTCACCGCATTTCCACCTTTGCCACTCGAAAAATCTTTCCAAATCTGTTTTACAGGAGACACCATAAAACTAGGGGAACGTTCATCGCTAAATGGACTTAATCCTTTGAAGTTACTTCCCGATTTTTTTAATTGAACAAAATCACCAATAACCTCTTCTACGCGAGCAGTTTCAAACACTTGTGCTATGGAATTTTGTGAAATCATATATCTATTATTTTGCCTGTTTATGGGTAGAATCTAAAGCAAGCATCTTTTTAAATTTATTCGGAAATTATAAAACGTTTTCCACTCTATTGGAATGTGGGTAAATTTAAGATAAAACAATTTGTATTTAAAATTTAAGCCGTAAAGTAATTTGTTAATCTTGATTAAAACACGAACTTCGTTTAGAAATTAATTAAATCTTATGAAATAACAATATCAGGATGAATTGGATATTATTGATAATTGCAGGCTTATTTGAGGTCGCTTTTGCCGCTTGCTTAGGAAAAGCCAAAGAAGCCACTGGAACTGAAGCTAGCTATTGGTATGTTGGCTTTTTGATATGCTTGGCTATAAGTATGCTACTTCTTGTAAAAGTGACACAAGAACTTCCGATTGGAACTGCATATGCCGTATGGACAGGTATCGGAGCGGTTGGCACAGTACTCATTGGCATATTTATATTTAAGGAACCCGCTACGTTTTGGCGGTTATTTTTTATAACGACTCTAATCGTTTCAATCGTTGGACTTAAGTTCGTATCAAATTGAAACATAAAAAGAAGCCTCAATCTAATTTAGACCAAGGCTTTTTTAAGTTTAACACATTGTTTTATTTAATCCATATCGAATCGTAAACCTACAGAAATATTATTCTGGTCTATAGCTTGATTTTTAAATATTGGATTTAAATCGTACTTCACATATAATGCAACATCTCCCAAGGACACATACCCACTTAGTCCATAGATAAAATCACTCGCTTCAAATTCATCCTTTTGTTTTTCTTTCTCTCGGTCTCCATCTTGCTTGTATTTAAGTTTTTGAACATTAGCCAAATTTATTCCTGCATACCCACCTAAACCTATTTTGAGCTTTTTATGGGTTGAATACCTAAAATAATGGTCGCCTTCAATCTTTTCAGATGGTCCAAATTCTATATGCATTGGGAACACCAAATTAGTGGTTCTAAATTTTGCTTTTTTTAAGTTCATAGGAAACTCCTCTAGCTCAATAGTGCCATCGTTATTAACCAAATAGTTATTATTCTTAATATTTAGCTTGTTCCACTGTAACGAAAATCCATATTTCAATCTGAAGAAATTACTGTTTTCTAAGATTCTGGTTTTCCAAGCATATCCTAGTTCTATGAATCCAGATCCGCCTATTTTATATGGAGAATCGTCCAGTTTTTGGCCTTCGATTATAGCATTATTAAATCCTATGGCAAATACAACATCAGTAGATGTTCTTAAATCATACTTTCTTAGCTTATCTTTTGATTTTTCTCCCAGATAGAAAAAACTGTCACCCCTATTATCTTTACTCCCTCCTATTCTAAAAAGATAGCCATCCGTTTCGGTATCTGACTTTACATATAGGCCTGCTTCGTTAGCGTTTCGTTGTAAAAGTGCTATTTGCTTATCTAGTATATCTCTTCTATTTTCAATATTAAGCGCGGCTACTTTTGCCGCTTCTTTCTTTAGATTCTCAGCTTGTTCGGCCGTTATTTCACCCGCGTCTAAACGCTTATTGATGATAGATATTTTAGTTTTTAAACTTTCCTTTTCTTCTTCTTCGATTTTAGATTTTTTTTCTTCCAAAGCACTAATCTTTTGATTGATTTCAGCTTTTCGAATAGAATCTGCAGCCTTTGTTTGAGCTGATAAACTTGTGAATGACAAGCTTAAAACCAAGTACACTACTAATTTTGTAATTGTGTTCATAATTGTTCGTTTTTTGATTGATGATTATTGATGAATTTTAATTATTTCGATCTGCAACTGCGGTCCTAATAGTTTCATAACTTTCTTTTAAGGCCTCAAATACTCTACTTCTGAAAGATTGACCCATTTCGTCTTCTACACTTCTTAATAAAGCATCTGCATCAACGGTTCTTGTTGTTTCAGACTGCAATCTTTCTTTAAACAATTCTTTACTCGCTATTTTTAATAAGGAATCTATCTCTTCATCCGAAACTGCGATATTTTCAGATTTTATCTCTTTAAAAGCATTGGCTATAGCATTATTCATTATAGCTTCTTCTAATAAATCTTGTGTTTCTTTTTCTAGCAATTCTTCTTTAGATAATTGAATTATGTTTGAATCTGAAGCCTTTTGATTGACTAATTTGGTTTCTGCTTTAAACTCTCCCTGAATTTCTTTTTTGTAATCTTTAATTTGAGATTCCTTCTGAATAGATAGCAATTCTTGCTCTTCATTAGTCTTCACCTTTTCCTCCACTAATTGAATTGATTTTTCGGGCAATGAATCCTCAATTTTAATCTCCTTTTGAATTTCCGTTTTCGTATCCTCTACAACTTGAGGTGATACCTGATCACTTTCATCCATGCTAAAAAACTGTACAGCTATAGCCATCATAATCAGTAAACCTGCAGCGACACTCAACCACCAAAATAGTGGCCCTTTCGATGATTTCTCTTCAGCATCCAAGCGCTCAGCCAATTTTGACCAACTATCTGCTGACGGAGATAAGCTACGTTTTTCGAGCTTGTCCTTTATATTTTCTTCAAACTTAATTGGTGACATAACTGTTGCTATTTAATTCTGTTATTCTTTTTTGAAGCATTTGTCTTGCTTTAAACAATTGCGACTTAGATGTACCTTCGGATATATTTAAAAGCACCGCAATCTCATTATGCTTATAACCTTCTATGGCATACATAACAAATACCATCCGGTAGCCTTCAGGCAAACCATCAATGACTTGCTGTATCTCTGCCAACTCGATATTGGTATTAATATTATTGAAAGAATCATGCTCTAAATAATCATCTTCCGTTGCAAATTCAATGGATTTCTTTTGTCTTAAATAGGAAATAGCTTCTCTAACCATGATGCGTCTTATCCAACCTTCAAAACTTCCTTCGTTCTTGAAATTGCTTAAATATTTGAAGACTTTGAAAAAACCATTAAGCATCACCTCTTCTGCCTGTTGTACGTCTTGGATATAATATCTACAAACGCTGAGCATTTTAGGAGAATGAAGCTCATACAAAACATGCTGTGCTTCGCGATTTTGTTTCGCAGCTCTTTGTATAAGTTTAGTTTCGTTTTTATGAAGTTGGATAACTTTCATCGTCTTTTTTAAGTTCTGGTGGCATTCATCGCTTTCAGAAGCCTTTCTATTTATAAAGACGCAATTTTGTTACCAAGGGTTGCTTGAGAAGTTAAAATAATTCAATATTATTTGCAACTAAATGATTTTCAGTCGCTTGAAATTATTTTTTTCTATCTATCACGTAATCAACCATGAGGTTAAGTGACGCTTTATATGGTGAATCTGGGTATTTTGATAAAATAGCTAATGCCTCCTCTTGGAAAGCTTTCATTTTTGAAACTGCATAATCCAATCCACCATTGGCTTTCACAAATTTAATAACTTCCCTAACCCGTTTTTTATCCTTGTTATGATTTTTCACAGAATTGATTAGCCAAGATTTTTCTTTTTTCGTGCAGTTATTTAAGACATAAATTAAAGGCAAGGTCATCTTTTGTTCTTTAATATCTATCCCTGTAGGCTTACCAATAGCCTCGTTGCCATAATCGAATAAGTCGTCTTTAATCTGAAAAGCCATTCCTATCAATTCTCCAAACTTTCGCATGGTTTCTACATCTTGCGAGTCTGGTTTTACTGATGCAGCACCTAAACTACAACAGGCTGCAATTAAAGTAGCCGTTTTTTGTCTTATGATTTCGTAGTATATATCTTCTGTAATATCTAATTGCCTTGCTTTTTCAATTTGAAGCAATTCACCTTCACTCATTTCTCTAACAGCAACCGAGATAATTTTAAGCAAGTCGAAATCATTATTGTCTATAGAAAGTAATAGTCCTTTTGACAATAGGAAGTCACCAATAAGAACGGCGATTTTATTTTTCCAAAGAGCATTAATAGAGAAGAATCCACGTCGTCGGTTGCTATCGTCTACCACATCGTCGTGAACTAAAGTTGCCGTATGAATTAACTCTATAACCGATGCTCCTCTATAAGTGCGTTCACTCACCTCTCCGTTATTCATCATTTTAGCCACCAAGAACACAAACATAGGTCGCATTTGTTTGCCTTTACGGTTAACAATATAATGAGTAATACGATTCAGTAGCGCTACCTTACTTGCCATAGAGAGTTGAAACTTTTGTTCAAAAAGATCCATCTCGTAAGCGATAGGTAATTTTATTTGTTCGGTTATTTTCATTTTAGCTTTAAACCTTGCGAAATTACGAATTCTATTAATATTTATTCTTAAAAAAGGAATTATAGCAATATAAGTTTTCCGATTCAAATTAATTTGTAACTTTAGACCATTAACTAAAAAACCAATACACATGAAAAAAATTACTCTTTTAATCACTTGTTTAGCGGTAAGCTTAACAGCAATTTCACAACAAACTATTTCCTTTGAAGCTTCAGAAGGCTTTTCTTTAGGAGATATTAACACACAAAACGGCTGGGAAACTACTAGTACTGGTCCAGGTACTTTTGTTACTAACCAAGAGATTACAGATGCTCAAGCAACAGACGGTACTTATTCATTTAAGTTCGGTAATGAGCCTGCATTCCCAGGTCAAGAGGGACCTGTAGTTGGGGGATTTTATGATTTCGCAACACCAATACCGCACTCCACATTTACTGTTTCTTTTGATATGCTTGCTACTCAGCAAGATGGTACTGGTGCAGATTTTAGATTTGGCTTGACAGGTACTGATGGTACTGATGGCTATTACGTATTGGTTGTCGATTTTAACTATTTAGGTAATATTAACGTTCTAAATGCAGCAGGTGATGCGTTTCAAATTATTGGGACATGGACTGCTAATACATGGTATAATGTAAGAGCCGAAGTATCAGAAACTAACGTAACTTTTTTTGTAAATGACGTTGAAGCAGGGCAATCTGTTCTAATAAGTAATTATGACATTGAATCACTAAGAGTTGTGCACGACAACTACGGTGGAGATGCCTATGTCGATAACATAAGAATAAATGATGAAGATCTTTCAGTTATTGATTTTTCTAATAATACGTTTACACACAATTATAATAAGTCTATTAAAACACTTAATTTAGAATCTTCTGCTGCAGCAATGACTAGCGTTGAAATTTACTCAGTGTTAGGTCAAAATGTACTTACGAAATCTTTAAATGCTACATCTGAATCTATTGACTTATCGTCTTTAACTGATGGAGTATATTTAGCTAAAGTGAGTGTTGATGGTCACTCTGAAACAATTAAGTTTATGAAAAACTAATTATTTCTCTCAAATAAAAAAGCGGCAATTGCCGCTTTTTTTATGTCTTAATCTAAAATAAACCTTACCCCTTATTAGCCAATTGCCCGCAAGCCGCATCAATATCTTTGCCTCTACTTCTTCTTACCGTTACCGTAATATTATTTGCTTCTAAGACCCTTACATACATATCTATAGCTTCAGATTTCGCTTGTTGAAATTCACCATCATCAATAGGGTTATATTCTATTAAATTGACTTTACTTGGTGCAAATTTGCAAAACTCAACCAGAGCATCTACATCTTTACGTTTATCGTTAATGCCATCCCAAACAACATACTCATAGGTTATTCTGTTTTTTGTAGCCGCATACCAGTATTGAAGTGCTTCTCTTAAATCACTTAAGGGAAACGTCGCATTGAACGGCATAATTGATGTCCGTATTTCGTCTATTGCAGAGTGAAGTGATACTGCTAATTTAAATTTCACATTATCATCCGCCATTTTTTTAATTAATTTTGGCACTCCAGATGTTGACACTACAATACGTTTTGGTGACATACCTAAACCTTCAGGAGAGGTGATTTTATCAATGGCCTTTAATACATTATTATAGTTCATTAACGGCTCTCCCATTCCCATAAAGACAATATTACTTAAGGGTCTGTTATGGTATAGTCGGCTTTCATTATCTATAGCCACAACCTGATCGTAAATTTCATCCGGATTCAAGTTTCGCATACGTTTAAGCCTAGAGGTAGCACAGAACCTACAATCTAAGCTACAGCCCACCTGAGATGACACACAGGCCGTAGTTCTAGTTGCGGTTGGAATAAGTACCGATTCTACAACTAAATCATCATGTAATCTAACGGCATTTTTTATAGTCCCATCGGAGCTACGCTGCATTTGGTCAACCTTTATATGATTAATCACAAAGTTTGCTTCAAGCATTTGCCTAGTTTCCAATGATAAATTTGTCATATCATCGAAACTATAAGCCGATTTCTGCCAAAGCCATTCATAAACCTGGTTACCTCTAAAGGCTTTATCTCCTTGATTTACAAAGAAGTCTCTGAGTTGATCTTTGGTTAACGCGCGTATGTCTTTCTTTTTTGTTTTCATCTGATGCAAAAGTAATGAATTGTATTGTGATAGATCATATTTGAATAAAACTCCTAAAAAGATTAGATTAAAGGATCACTATTTCCTTCATTATTTTACAATACACGTCAATTGGACAGGCTATACAATTAGTAAAACATTAAAAACTGAAAAAGAAAAAAGCCTCACTGAAGAGGCTTTTTTTATTTATTTAATGTTTATCTAAATTAGATGATAAGCATAGCATCACCATAAGAATAGAATTTATACTTTTCTTTAACGGCTTCTTCATAGGCTCTCTTTACAAAATCATAGCCACCAAAAGCTGAAGTCATCATTAGTAATGTCGACTTTGGCGTATGAAAATTTGTAATCATACAGTTCGCAATACTAAACTCGTAAGGAGGAAATATAAATTTGTTAGTCCAACCTTCAAACTCATTTAACCGTCCATTAGAAGATACAGAGCTTTCTACAGTACGCATAGAAGTTGTACCAACAGCACATACTCGTTTTTTATTTTCAATTCCTCTATTTACAATATCGGCAGCTTGTTTTGAAATAACGATTTCTTCACTATCCATTTTATGTTTCGATAAATCTTCAACCTCTACCGGATTGAAAGTACCTAAACCAACATGTAATGTAACATCTGCTGTTTCTACACCTTTAATTTCTAATCTTTTTAAAAGATGTTTAGAAAAATGCAAACCAGCCGTTGGTGCAGCCACTGCGCCTTCATGTTTTGCATAGATAGTTTGATAGCGCTCTTCATCTTCTGGCTCTACCTCTCTCTTAATATATTTTGGTAATGGTGTTTCTCCTAATTCAGTTAGTTTGGTTCTAAAATCACTATAAGATCCATCATAAAGAAAACGTAAAGTTCTACCTCTAGATGTCGTGTTATCGATAACCTCCGCAACTAAAGTTTCATCTTCTCCGAAATATAGTTTATTACCAATTCTAATTTTACGAGCAGGATCTACTAAGACATCCCAAAGACGCTGATCTTGATTAAGCTCACGTAATAAGAAGACTTCGATACGAGCTCCCGTTTTTTCTTTATTTCCAAATAATCTTGCAGGAAACACTTTTGTGTCATTCATAATCATCACATCACCTTCATCAAAGTAATCAATGATATCCTTGAAAAGTTTGTGCTCAATAGTTTGCTTTTCTCTGTTAAGCACCATTAATCTAGCCTCGTCTCTGTGTTCTGCAGGATGTTCAGCTAATAATTCATCTGGAAGGTCAAAATTAAAGTGTGATAATTTCATGTTTCTATTGTATTTTTTGAAGTTGCAAATATACAATCTCAAGATAGGCCTTGTCAAGTAAATAGGCGTTTATTTTTAATTATAAAAAACCAATGAGATTATTGAGTATTAGCGCAATACAAATGATTCAATAGAATTAAAAAAACAGACGTAAATAGCTTTATAAATTAGGTCAGCAATAATGGATTCTCTATGATATTGTATCGTAATCGAAGCCAATGCGTTTTAGGTCTTTCCAAAAATCAGGATATGATTTACTAACCACCTCCGCATTCTTTATCTCAATGGGTACTAATAACCCTAATGGCGCAAAGGCCATTGCCATTCTATGATCGTTATACGTACTTATTGAAACTTCTTGTTTAATATTATCCGAGGCTTTTAAGTGAAGAGAATCGTTGGTAATAGTGACTTGAGCTCCTAATTTTTCTAACTCATTTTTTAGCGCAACCAATCGGTCCGTTTCCTTTATCTTCAAGGTATGTAATCCCGTTAATTGACATTCCTTCCCTAATCCAAATGAGGTTACAGCGATAGTCTGTGCAATATCTGGAGCATCACGTAAGTCGAATTGTTTTAAAGAGTTTTTATCATTGGTCTCCACTTTCTGAAGGCAAATTGAATTATCTAAGAATGTTGTTTTAACTCCAAAGTTTTTGTAAATGCTTACTAAAGCAGAATCTCCCTGTAAGCTTTCGTTTTTATAAGAGGAAATTATGATTTCTGTGCCGACCGCACTTAATGCAATGATGCTGTAGAAGTACGATGCAGAAGACCAGTCAGATTCAACAGTTAAAATTTGCGAAGACACTGTTGAAGAACATGGTTTTACAGAAACAACGTTATTTATAAAATTGGTTTCGATACCTATTTCACGCAACAAACTTAAAGTCATTTGGATATAGGGCATTGAAGTAATTTCGCCTATTAAGGTCAACTCTAAACCATTCTCTAATTTTGAAGCAATTAGCAGCAATGCAGAAATATACTGACTACTCACATTTGCTTCAAGAGTTACCTTATTTTTGGTAATATCTCGTCCAACAATCTTTAGAGGCGGATAACCTTCGTTTTCTAAATAGCGAATATCAGCTCCTAGGCTATTTAAGGCATCTACCAATATTTCAATGGGCCGTTCTTTCATGCGTGAAGAACCCGTAAGAATTACTTCTCGATTCTTCTGAATGGAAAAAAAAGCCGTTAAAAATCGCATAGCCGTTCCGGCATGATGAATATCTACAAGCTTATCTTTTGTCGACACTGCTTTTTGCATCAATACCGAATCGTCTGAGTTTGATAAATTTTGAATTTGAAGCTGCGGATATAATGCTTGCAATAATAACAAGCGATTAGATTCACTCTTCGACCCAGTAATCTGAACCTTTTGATGATTTCGAAGCTTTGATTTTTTTATGTAGACGTTCATTTTTTGAACTAGAGATTTACCTAAGAAAACAAAGCTACTTCAATTTCTCATTATTGTGATGTCTATTGTGATCGCGTTTTGTTTTTTTATCCATTTTTTTATCAAATGCTTCCTGCAAATCAATTCCTGTTTGATTCGCTAAACATAAGACAACGAATAACACATCAGATAATTCTTCACCTAAGTCTTTATCTTTATCGCTTTCTTTTTCACTTTGCTCGCCATAACGCCTAGCAATAATACGAGCAACCTCGCCGACCTCCTCGGTAAGTTGCGCCATATTAGTTAACTCATTAAAGTATCTTACGCCATGCTCTTTAATCCAGTTATCAACTTCTTGTTGTGCGTTTTTAATATCCATATTTAAGCTTTAGTTAATACAATTTGCTCTGCTTGTTTTTCAACAATTTTACTATAAAAGGTTTTGAAGTCTTTATAGTCTTCAGGCAAAATTAATGGATTAACAATATCTAACTGCGCTTTAAGCTGTAAATATTGACCATTTTGTTGAACTAGATAAGTAAACTTAACGTTAGCGTCTTTAAATTGAATAGCTTCAGATTGTGGAATAGACTCAACAACATAGCCTTCTGGCAACATAATATTGACCATATATCTATCCGAATAAGGTATAACGAAATCAATAGGATACTCTCTTTCCTCTAATTTGAACGGGTTTTCTTTTGTTGCCAAGAATAACATCGGCGAAAAATAAAGTTTGTCACCTACCTCATCAATTGCATCTGAAAGTTCATACTCGTATTTCAATTTTATGGGCTGTGTAGCATCTTTTGCATTTTCAACATCAAGCTCCATGATTTCTATATCACCTTTACCTTTTTCTATGGATTTAATTTGTTCTTCGGTTGTGACATTAGAATACCTATCTCTGTAGAAATAAGCCACGTAATCTGTAAGCTGCTTGGCTACATTTCCAGTTAACGAAAAATCATCATTAATTTTCACATTTAACATTGAGGTCTCAGTAGATATTCTTTGTGGTTGAAGATTAACCCAACTCGATTCTTTACTGCTTTCAAGCAAGCGGCCTTGCCAGTTCAACGCACGACGAGGTAAAATATTATTCGTAGTATATTGCTCAGTTGCATCTAATAATAATTGTTCATCTCCTTTTTGAACACTACAAATTACATAATTAAATCCATCTCGAGTTGGAAAAACAGGAATACCATTACTTCTTGTACTAACTAGAACCGGACTAGCATTTACACCTTGAGAACGCAACATTGAAATTAGCATCAAGTTAATGTCTGCATCATTTCCTTCACCTTCTTTGTAAGCCGTTCTTACCCCTTTTTGTGTGTAAATACCGTAAGAACCATTCCACTTTACTTTAGATTTCACCAACTTTTCAACCAGATGTGCTTTTTCAAAATCATCTTCCACACCTTTCAATGCTGCTTCTAAGTCATTTTTATAGATATTGAATCTCTCTAATTGAGCTCCAAAATTAGGACTATCATAGATAGTTTTTGATACTTGCTCCCAAGTTGTAGAGAGTGATTTGCTCACAATCTTGTTACTATTTAAGATAACCGAAAGTTCCATGGCCAATTTACCTCTAAAATTGTTGATGTTCCCAGAATAAGCCTCTTCTCTTAGCGCAGGCACATCTACCTCATTAATTTCTAAGATATTTATTTTATAATCAAAAGGTGTTCTTGTATGAACAGACGACTCACTTATATAAGGCTGATATTTCGCACGGATATTAGACTGCTTATTATAAATATAATACTCAGGAGTTGATATTTTTACATCTAATTTATTCACAGGCACACTGAATTGAAAAACGATATCGTCTATAGTAATTCGAGGAGATGTTACGGTATATTCATATTCGATAACAGTACCTTCTTTTACATTTGGAAGTGTAAATGAACTTATCTTTATAAATTCACTATAATCCTCTGTAAACTTACCATCATTTCTTAATTTATCCTTTTCTATTTTACCATTTTCAAGGTTGTATGAAAATCCTTTTAAAGTAGAAATAGACTCTTTCTGTCCTGAACCTTGGTATAAATATATTTTTTTAGTAGCCCAATCAAAACCATCCTTGTTGTAGATTTTTATTCGTTCATGAACCTTACGACGTTGCATAAATCCTTCATTTGAAGAGAAGAAGAAACTTATATCTTCGTTTCGATATAATATAGCAGCTGGAGTTGCAGAATCTTTCTGGTGAAAAGTTTCTTGTAACTCGGCTTCTGATATTTTTCCGAATCTAAAATCTTGTCCGTTTGATAAATTAAAGGTTAAGGCAAATGCCAAAGTTAATAAGAGGTATTTCATTGCTAACTGGGTTGAAAAGTTGTTTAATTAATATTTTGTTCTTATTAGTAAGCGTGCCCTAAACTTTTGTTAACACCACTTTACTTTTATCATTTTTTACAATTTGTTTTCTAAAATTTCTAAAGGCTTTATAGTCTTCTTTTTGGTAACTTCCTTTTAGCAAAACAAATGTTCTCGTATACTTTAACTTATTACCTTCTATGGCTTCTAACTTAAAACTATAACTTCCGAATTTTGTATTAATTTCTTTAGAGTCCGTCATAGCTTCAACTTTTAAACCTTCTGGGATTTGTATAATAAACTCATCTGTGTCTTTAAAAGAACGATCGATTTTAAATTCTAATTTTCGCTCTGTATATCTAGGAGGAATAGCGGTTAGCTTATTAAACATATTAGGTTGAAAAATAAGTCGATCACCACTTTTTGAAGCATAATTCGTTGTGGACAATTTTATATTCTCTTTATAAACAACCGCTTCTTTATCATTTTCGATGTTTATGTGGTCAATGGAAATATTATTTACATAACTCCAATATTTCTTGTAATATAATTTCTGATCTCGTTCTGTTCTATTTTCAATTCCTTCATGATTATTATATTGAAAACCTGTAGAGGTGATATTAATGTCTGCAGTAAAACTTCCTGAATCATCCATATTGATTATGGCTTTTGTATCCTGAACACTTTCATCTGCCTCGTATACTTTAGTACGAACAATTTCTCCACCATCAGGCTTAACTAACAAAACATTCCTATCATCTGTAAAGCCCGCTGTAAAACCAAAAGGGCTAGTTTGACTTGTACATTCTAAAAAGATATTTTCATCTTCCGTTGGAACACATAGTATAACATGATTTCCTTCAATTGAAGAGAATTCTCTATCAATATCTCTTAAGCTGTTACCACCATAAACAACCGTATAAAAAGACGGAACATCAACAGCTTCTAACAAAGCTTTGGTATAATTTGTTAGCCCTTTACAATCGGCATATCCTAATTTATCTACATCAGTGGCCGACATTGGCTTCCAACCTCCAATTCCTACTTGAATACTGATATATCGCGTTTTATCTTGCATAAATTTGTACACAATCTTTGCGCGCTCAATTGGATCATCAACTCCTGCTGTGAGTTGTCTTACTTGTTCTTTTGTAGCTTCAGGAATTTCGTCTGTACCTGTTAAAAGTTTATCATACATCCATTTTCCAAAGTCATTCCAATTATTATTTACACCTTCAACCCCAACCATTTCGAATTTTTTAAGGGCCACTTTATAACGTGGTACAATACTTAATAATTCGGGAGTGTAGGCTTCATATTTAATCCCTTGGATATTTTCAGCCACAAAATGATGTTCTGAAATTTCTCTAATATTATAATTCTCGAAATTTTCCTTTTTTGTTTTCAATTCAATTCCTACTGAATTGATGAGTTCATATTCCGCATGTTGAATACTCACATAATAATCATGCATAGGAGTCCATCCCGGAAAAAAAGCGGTGCTTTTATAAGTCATGTCTACTACAAACTCGACCGTATATGGATAGTCTAAAGGCACATAGTCTAGGTATTTAACTCGATCATCTTCATAAATAGAAATATCGCTAACCGCACTAGCATCGGTAAAATCTCTTTTTCTTACCTTTTTGATTTCTTCACCCATAGCATCGAAAATTCGCGCTTCCATTTTACCTATCACTCGGTGACTATCATAAAAGGCAACGGCATTCACATGTTTCTTACCATATTCGTTATAAACTGTTGTAATTCTCTTGGTTGAAACTTTGATTTGGTTACTACTTAAAATTTCGACCTGTTCCTTTTCATAACGCACAATTGCGTTTGCTTTTGTCTTAAGATCGGCATCAACTAAATAGGCGTTATACACGTCCTCAGTCTGAGAAAAACCAAAAATTGATATTAATAAAAGTAGGGTAGAAAGGCTAAGTTTGGCGGAATACATTTCTGAATTTGAGAGGTTAAGGATACAATATAAAGAAGAATATTAATTCACCAAATAAATTCTAATCCAGATTTTCGAAACTAGAGAAATTTTCGATTAACAACCTCTCTCTCTATTTCACTAACTTCTTAACAGCTTAAATCGAATGCAGAATTATAGGACAAGCTATCCCAACATATATTAACCCGCTTAAGTTTACATAAATGCCCTATTCTGAAAAGAACTCTTAACTCCATTTGAAAACACCTTAATAAATCTTTTAGAAAAAATATATCGAATCTTCAAAAGGTATAAAAAAACCACCACTTTTCTATTGTGTTTATCAGGTCTAAGATCACACAAGTTATAGAAGATAAAATGAAAATAGTACAACTCTACTATTCTCTATTTTTTGAATCGATAAGTATGGTTACTGGACCGTCATTGACTAAGTGAACTTTCATATCTGCCCCAAACTCACCTGTTTGAACCGTTTTGCCTAAAGTATTTTGAAGAGTAGCTACAAATTGCTCATAAAGTGGAATTGCAATATCTGGTTTTGCTGCTTTTATATAGCTTGGCCTGTTTCCTTTTTTAGTACTAGCATGAAGCGTAAATTGGCTTACTACAATGATATCGCCGTCGCAATCTTTTAATGAAATATTCATCACATCATTCTCATCTGAAAATATGCGAAGGTTTACAATTTTATTACAAAGCCAATCAATATCTTCTTTAGTATCATCAGATTCAACACCTAATAACACTAAAAGGCCATTCTGAATCGAAGCGACTTCAGCCTTATTAATAACTACTGAAGCTTCCGATACACGTTGTATTACTATTCTCATAATATAAAATTCCTAGTGCTCCCATATTCTACAAGGAGTCGTTTCAAATTAATTCTAATATAAAAATTTTAAGGAGTCTGAAATTTATTATTCCAAATAATGAAAGCTTAGTTTATTGAATTTCATCCCAATTATCTGTACGATAATGTTCATCTTCTCCTTCTAAAATTTGAAGATAACTTCGATATCTAGAGTAAGACACTTCGTCCTTCTCTAAGGCATCTTTCACTGCACATTGAGGTTCGTTAAGATGAATACAATTGTTGAATTTACAATCTTGTTTTAAGGCAAAAAATTCAGGAAAATAATCGCCAACTTCTTCTCTTTCTATATCAACCACACCAAATCCTTTTATACCTGGTGTATCAATAATTTTCGCATCGAAACTTAAATCAAACATCTCTGCAAAGGTGGTTGTATGCTGTCCTTGCATATGCTGCTCTGAAATGGCTTTTGTTTTTAAATCTAAAGAAGGTTCTATGGCATTTACTAAAGTTGACTTACCAACGCCTGAGTGTCCGGCAAACATACTAACCTTGCCTACCATTAACTCTTTGACCTTATCAATATTTTTTCCTGTTGCAGCAGAAATACCAATACACTCGTAACCAATGGCTCTGTAAATACTAGCTAAATATTTGACTTCTAAAAGTGTTTCTTCAGAATAAGTATCTACCTTATTAAACAATAGAATTGTTTTAATAGAATAAGCTTCTGCCGTTACTAAAAAACGATCGATAAAAGTGGTAAATGTAGGCGGATTATCGATAGTTACTAGTAAAAACACCTGATCGATATTAGAAGCTATAATATGAGTTTGCTTAGAAAGGTTTACTGATTTACGGACGATATAATTTCGGCGTTCTTCTATTCCGTGAATTACACCAGTTTCGGTATTATTTTTGGTTTCTAATTCGAAATTCACAATATCGCCAACAGCAATTGGATTAGTACTTCTAATTCCATCTAACCTAAAACGACCTTTTATCCTACATTCGTAAAATTTGCCATTTAAGGTTTTTACGGTGTACCAACTACCTGTAGATTTATATACTGTTCCTGTCATTAATGAAATTTATCCTATAATAACAAAGAAACGATTTTTAACTAAAATAACCTTATTAAAAAATCTTAATCCTAAATAGATGCCTTTAAACTAACTTTTACTCGCCTTGACTCCAACTAACTTGTAGACATTACACTATTGTTTAATAAATACATCAATAGCTAATCATTTTTAGTGGTGAACAAAGTTGGAGTAATTGTAAACTGCACCCAAGCCCAATTATTGGTATTATTTTGAGGTCTGCCACCTTTTATTAAACTCATACTTTCTGAAGCAAACATATGAGAGTATCCCACATTTAGCTTTACTGCTGTCATGAGTTGTTGGGTAAATACCAAATCTAACTCTGTACCTAAATAACTGTCGGCATCATTTAACAAATCGGCATTAGCTGCAAAATAATGAACTTTTGCTAACAGATTAGATTTCTCTCCGGTTGTAAAAACCGCCTTAGCATACAAATCGTTTAAGCCAACAGTATTGGCATGGTTTCCCACATAAAAATAATCCATAAATCCATTGAACTTATGATTAGTTCCATAAAGTGGAAAGAATGATTTATTTTTAGATGCGCCGTCTTGATTTGTTCCGCTTAACATTTCAAAACCTAAGGCAAATAAAGTTTTACTTGGCTTGTAATTAGCCTCTAAAGCTAAGTTGTACGCACTAAGATCTGTCGTTCCGTTAGACTTGCCAGTTTGAACATATACCGATCCTAAAAAGTTAATCTTATCGATTGGAAATGTGATATGAGAACCAATGGTTTGTCTATAGAATACGCCATCAGGAATATCATTATTTAGTCCCTTAAAGTCTTGAAATCCTGTGTTTAGCACTAAAAAACTTGCAGAAGTCTTATTCCAATTCTTTTTTAGGTAGGCATACTGCATAGTTTTATAAGTAAATGCACCATGTAAATAATACGCATTTCCATCTGTAGCTTGTCCTTCTTGACTAAAAGCAAATCCTAAATCTGCTTTGAAACTTCCTTTTTTGTAGCGAAGTAATGCCGCATCATGGAATCGCCCCTGCATAGCCCAATCTAATCCGCCAAAAATTCGTTGGTCGTCATAAGAGATAACTTGGCGCCCTAATTTGGTTGACCAATTTTCATGAAATTGATAATCTACCCAAGCTTGGAAAAGTGAGAAGGAATTATTGCTATCTGTAGCATCAACCTGTTTGGTATCTCCCCAAACACTTACATCTTGAAAGCTCATCATCATTGTGAGTTTTTCCATTTGATAATTGAGGTTAAGTCGGGAACGTTGCACAACGAATGCTGCTGGTTCTGCGTCATTTGGAAATAGATTAGCAAATCCGTGACGATATTCAAAACGCGGTCTAATATCTGCATCAATAGTTAATTGTGCATGAGCGTTTACAACATAGAATATTAAACCAATAAGAAGGATGTATTTAAATGACATAGCAGTTAATTTGATTGATAACAAATTTAACTGTTGACATTACTTCAAAAGGTGACAATTGTCATTAACACATAAAAAAGCTCGCATAATTTGCGAGCTTTTTTTAACTATTTATAACTTTTTCCTGATGATTAATTGACTCTTGGTGAATAGCCTTAAACATGCGAAGAATAAACTCTTCACTTAAACCTCTTTCTTCACCTTCTAATACCATTTTTCCTAAAATTTCATTCCATCGTCTATTTTGCAGAACGGCCACATTTTTCTGCTTTTTAAGAGCTCCAATACCGTCGGCAACTTTCATTCGTTTTCCTAATAATTCAATGATTTGATTGTCTACAACATCAATCTGTGCTCTTAGATTATTTAAAGACGTATTATATTCTGCTTCAGGATCAGATTCTTTTCTGATTTTTAAATCCTTCATTATCTGGATTAATCGTTTTGGGGTGACTTGCTGTGCAGCATCACTCCACGCATTATCCGGATCGTAATGGGTTTCTATCATTAAACCATCAAAATTAAGATCTAATGCAGTTTGAGATACATCAAAAATCATATCTCGTTTTCCCGTGATATGAGAAGGGTCATTAATTAAAGGTAAATCAGGAAATCCATTCTGAAATTCGATTGCTAACTGCCACTCTGGAATGTTTCTATATTTCGATTTTTCATAAGTTGAAAACCCTCTATGAATGGCGCCTAAGTTTTTTATTCCTGCAGAATACATTCTTTCAATGCCTCCTAACCACAATGCCAAATCTGGATTCACGGGATTTTTAACTAATACAATTTTATCGGTTCCTTTTAAGGCATCTGCAATTTCCTGCATTATAAATGGACTTACCGTAGAACGTGCTCCAATCCATAATAAATCGATATCGTGTTCTAAAGCTAATTCTACATGAGTTCTATTCGCAACTTCAGTGGCCGTTTTTAAACCAGTTTCAGCTTTTACTTTTTGTAACCAATTTAAGCCTAAAGCACCGACACCTTCAAAATTTCCTGGACGAGTTCTTGGTTTCCAAATTCCTGCTCTATAGTAATTAACATCAGTATCTTTTAGTTCATGAGCAATTTTTAATACTTGCTCTTCCGTTTCTGCACTGCATGGTCCAGCAATCACTAATGGATGATCTAATTTCATATCATCTAACCATGTTCTCATTTCTTTCTTATTTTCCATACTTGATTAAAGTCTTAACTACTATTGTATTCCGTTTAATATCTCTTTAATATGATTTGTTTTTACCATTTCATTAAAAACAGCTTCAAAATCATCATTTTCCATTAGTCGTTTAAAATGAATTAGATTACTAATATACTCGTCTAAAGTTTCAATAACATTGGTTTTGTTTTGCTCAAAAATCGGAGTCCACATGGCAGGTGAACTCTTCGCCAATCGCACTGTACTTGCAAATCCACTCCCTGCCATATCAAAAATATCACGTTCATTTCTCTCTTTATCTATCACAGTTTTTCCTAACATAAACGAACTGATATGTGATAAGTGTGAAACATAAGCGATATGTTTATCGTGTGCTTTTGGATTCATGTATCTTATACGCATTCCTAAGTCTGAAAACAATTTCAATGCTTTTTCTTGAAGTTTGAAGGCCGTTTCTTCAACTTCACAAATAATATTAGTTTTGTTTTTATATAAATTTTGAATCGCCGCCTTCGGCCCTGAAAACTCCGTTCCTGCAATAGGATGGGCTGCTAAATAATTTCTACGTTTCGGATGATCTTTCACCTTCAAACAAATATCTTCTTTTGTAGAACCTGTATCAATGACAATAGCGGTATCAGAAACTTGATCTAAAACTTGTGGTAGAATATTTAAGGTAGCATCTACAGGAATGGCTAAAATGACGAATTCCGCAGAACCTAAATCGTCAAAATTTGCTTTTTTATCAATAAACCCCAACTGAATGGCTTCATCTAAATTCGAATCGTTTTTATCTATTCCGAATATTGTGCTTTTTGGATATAAGGTTTTTATGTCTAAAGCAAAACTCCCTCCAATTAACCCTACTCCTATTATAAATATATTATTCATTTCTTAAAATCTTTTGAGAGGTTTTATTCTAAACCCGTGCTAACGCCTCTTTAATATCCTCTTCAGTAGCACATAAGGAAAACCTAACATACCCTTCTCCATTTGTTCCAAAAACCGTTCCTGGTGCAACGAATATGGAGTGTTCTTTTAGAACCATATCTGAAAACTCCTCAGATTTTACATGTTCAGGTAATTTTGCCCAAACGAAGAGTCCAGTTGCATGTTCATCGTAAGTGCAATTTAATCGCTCGGCCAATTCCCAAATTAAAGCTTGTCTTTCTCTGTACACACTATTCAAGCTTTTAAACCACATATCAGAACATTTTAAAGCCTCTATTGCCCCTTTCTGAATTCCATAAAACATTCCGGAGTCCATATTACTTTTCACTCGTAATACAGCATTTAAAAAATCATAATTACCAACAAGCATCCCTACACGCCATCCTGAAAGATTAAAAGTTTTACTCAATGAATTCAACTCCAAACACACATCTTTCGCTCCTCTATATCTTAAAATACTATTCGGTTTATCATTGAGAATAAAACTATAGGGATTATCGTTAACGATTAAAATACCATGTCGTTTTCCAAAAGCGATAACCTCATCATAGAACTTATTATCGGCATTACTACCAGTTGGCATATGCGGGTAATTTATCCACATAATTTTCACCCGTTTTAAATCTAGTCGTTCTAGAGTCGTAAAATCGGGAAGCCAGTTGTTCTCTTCTTTAAGGTCATAAGGAATTGGTTTTGCTTCCAATAATTTAGTCACAGAAGCATAGGTTGGATAACCAGGATTAGGAATTAACACTTTATCACCTTTGTTTAAAAATGCCATAGAAATATGCATAATACCTTCCTTACTTCCCATTAAAGGTAAGACTTCCGTTTGGGAGCTAATATTAACTTTATAATGTTTTTTATAAAATTTTGAAATTTCATCTCTTAATTCTGGCAAACCCTGATAACTTTGATATGCGTGTGCTCCTTCATCTAACAAACTGTCTTGAAGTTGCATTGATGCTTTAAAAGGAGGCTCTAAATCCGGACTTCCAACCCCTAAATTAATTATTGGTTTACCTTGTGATTTTAAAAATGCAACCTCTTTCAACTTCTTAGAAAAGTAGTATTCTTCAACTTTATTTAACCGATTGGCCACTTTAATCATAATCTGACATTTTTACATTCTACGAATATCCTAATCCTAATGATTTTCAGCATTGAATCTTCGAGTTTATAGCATAAAAAAGGTCCCGATAATATCGAGACCTTTAAAAATTATATTTTAAATAAAACATATTAAGTCCCGTTCCTTTAACTATAAAAGAAATAAAACGAGTAATAATATGCTCTAAATATGTTCATACTGTGAATCCACTTGCGTGGAATATCTTAATTATAAAGCTAAAGTAAGTAATATTTTTACAAATCAAAATTGTGGAAAAGGATTTTTAAAAAGAATCCTCTCCGTTTAAAGATTAAACAATAATAGCTGTTCAATATTTGGAATTACCTATTTTTGAATAAATTTATTTTTCTATGTCTATTGAAGTTCAAAATATCACTAAACTTTATAAAGATCAAAAGGCACTAAACAATGTGTCTTTTAAGGTAAAAGATGCCGAAATTGTGGGTTTCTTAGGTCCAAATGGCGCCGGGAAATCGACTATGATGAAAATCTTAACCACGTATATTGAGGCTTCTGAAGGCTCTGCAAGTGTCAACGGCTTTAATGTGTCTACCGACAAGAAAAACGTTCAGAGTTCTGTGGGCTATTTACCAGAACACAATCCACTTTACACCGATTTGTATGTTAAAGAATATTTGAATTTTAATGCAGGCGTTTATGGTACACCTAAATCACGAATAGACGAAGTGATTCAACTAACAGGCCTAAAGCCTGAAGCGCATAAAAAAATTGGCCAACTTTCAAAAGGTTATAGACAACGTGTTGGTTTGGCAAATGCTTTATTACACAATCCAGAAGTACTTATTTTAGACGAACCAACAACTGGTTTAGACCCAAATCAATTAGTAGATATTAGAAACCTGATTAGAACTATTGGTAAGGAAAAAACTGTTTTTCTTTCCACACATATTATGCAAGAGGTTGAAGCCATGTGTGATCGAGTGATTATTATAAACAAGGGAGAAATAGTTGCCGATAAGTATTTAAAAGACTTAAGAGATGGTCAAGAACAAGTAGTAATTGTTGAATTTGACTATCGTGTTGAAGATGCCTTTTTATTAAAACTTCCAAAGGTTGTGTCTGTAACGAACACCCACGATTTTATATACGAAATCACCTTCTCAACTAAAGAAGACATGCGTTCTCATGTATTTGATTTTGCACATGATAACGAATTAAAAATCCTTCAGTTAAACCAGAAAAATGCAAGTTTAGAAAGTTTGTTTAGAGAATTGACCTCAAACTAAAACCTGTATTTTCTTATTGAAACAATAAACGACCAGTGTAAATTTGCTCTACATCTACTATAGGCGGTTGGTCTACGGATATTAGGTTTCCAGTTCCTCTAAGCTCTCCTGTTAAAGACTGCTGTGGATTTACAATTACATCGTTCGCACCACGATGAGAAACATTAACAATCTGAGCGATTAGATTTTCACCTTCAAAACGTCCGGCACCAGCAAAAAAACCGACATAAAGTCGCTCAACTTCACCATCGATATAAAAGAATGATAAGTTGTTCGCTGTAATATTTAGGGTTTCGGAATTGATGGAAAGTCGAAAGTCCCCTACCGTAAAATCAGTGTTTTCCGCATAATCTTCCGAAAACAGAGTTAAAGAATCATAGTTTAGAGTTCCGTCAGAGACTATTTCATATTGTGAGGACGTTCTTATTTCTGTAAGGTTGGGAGCTTCGACCATAATTTTTGTAATACCATAATCCCGCAAGTAATTACAAGTATTGTTATCTGTTAAAATTAATCGATTTCCAATGACTTCAGCATGAACATCATTCATAAGGTTCTGACCAGTTTCAATCGTCACCTTATAATTAGGCGCTTCTTTAATAGTTAATTGGACGTCTCTATGAACAAGAATTCGTTCAAAATTAGAAACCTGAACTTCACGCTGAATAATATTTCCTGAGGTTTGAAAACAATCGTTAGCGTCTTCACTGTTGCACGCAACTACTAACAAGACATATATATAAATTAGTTTTTTCATAATCTTACACCGACTCCAAATTCTACGGCCTCAGCTTTAGCACCATGTGATTTAAGGGTTATGGCACCGAAAAGTTTATCTCCAAAATAACGTTTTAAACCCACTCTGATATAAGTTCGCCCTTCAAAATCGAATGGATAATAGACATAATACCCGAGTTGTGTGACAACAGACATCTTATTAATAAATAATTCATGACCAGCAAATAATCCTACACGTTTGTAGTCTTCGTCCCCACTTACATTCTCTTCTGGGAAAGACACGGATTGATAATAGATTAATTCTTTTAAAAACTCAGAGAAAAATACGTCTGCACCGAACTGAATGGCACTTGTTGCACTTAAACGTTTATCGGCATAAGCTGAAACGATGTAAAACGGAAATTGCCCACTTCCAATAACATCACTTTGATTAATTCCTGATCTAAATGCTAAGTTATACTTGATATTTTCAGTGAACTTCTCATTATTTTCATCAACTATAAAATCAAGATCTTCTGTGTCTAAATGATAGGTTAGACCAACATTAAGCGCAATTGTATTTACACTAGTATTTGGTGCTTTAACATTAGCGTTTGAATAATGAATTAAAGATAAGCCCGCTTGAAAACCAAAACGATCAAACCACCTATCTTTCTTATAATTAAGCATGAGGTAGGTAGAACTTAAAAGACGAGAACCAAAAGCTACATTTTTCGGATTATCCATCTTATCATAAGGGTTTGTATTATATGACAAGCCCTGTGCTAAACGCAACATGACATTTCTTTTGAAAAAATAGAAATTATAATGGGCGTATAGACCATAATTGTTTCCTAACCGATGGTTTTTTAAATCTTGAAATACGAACGAAGCACCATAATCTGGATAATTAAAGCGCTGCTCCCAAGCGTCATGCCCAAAAGTCTTTTTGTTATAACTAATTATAAATCCTTCTGGATGACCTGTAATTAAGTGTAATATGCTGTTGTTGTGAAGTGCAATATTACCTCCAAAATAATTGAAATCGATGTACGACTTATATCCAGCCTCTTGAGCATAGATAGCCACAGAGGTAAATATTAAAATAGTACTTAGAAATTTTCGCATCCTCAATTATTGAAGCGCAAAAATAATCATTAATTAGTATTAGACTAACTTAAATAGCTACACTAGCAATGTGGCTAATAATGAAACAACGGTCAATGCAATAATTTGCACAACGAACCTAAAATCTGATTTATACTTATTACTTATTTTCATGTTTTATTCTGATTAATGTTCGTTACAAATATCTCACTATCTATCTCTTTAGATGTTATTTAAAGTCTAACAAAAGGTTATCGAATTATGTAGCTAACCACATGATTTATATTAAAATAATCCTTTATTAATTTACTTGGTAACATAACTTAATTCATATATTAAATTTTATTCCATTTAATTTTTCTACTTTTGTAATCTTAATATTTAAGAGGAAAAATTTGTCTGATTGCAACCTCTATGCTTTTCGCTCAAACGATTAGCAGATTCCAATATCGTTTTGGGATTAAAAAAATGCTAAAGCAGTAAGTTTTGTACTTCTCTAGCGACCCGCAATCTCAAATTTTTCATAATAACTATAATCTAAACTATAGGATTTATGCCATATTTATTTACTTCGGAAAGTGTTTCTGAAGGCCATCCGGACAAAGTAGCAGATCAAATTAGTGATGCTTTAATTGATAACTTCCTAGCTTTTGACCCAGAGTCTAAGGTAGCTTGTGAAACATTAGTAACTACAGGGCAGGTTATTCTTGCTGGCGAGGTGAAATCAGATACTTATCTCGATGTTCAAAAGATTGCCAGAGACACTATTAACAAAATAGGCTACACTAAAAGTGCCTATATGTTTGATGGGAATTCTTGTGGTGTCCTTTCAGCTATTCACGAACAATCCGAAGACATTAATCGAGGTGTTGATAAAGCGAGTAAAGAAGAGCAAGGTGCAGGCGATCAAGGAATGATGTTTGGTTATGCGACCAACGAGACTGACAACTATATGCCTTTAGCTTTAGACTTATCACATAGAATTTTAATAGAATTAGCTGATTTACGTCGTGAAAATAAGGAAATAACGTATTTACGTCCAGATTCTAAAAGTCAAGTAACTATTGAATATAGTGACGACAATATACCAGAGCGTATTGAAGCTATTGTAGTTTCCACGCAACACGATGAGTTTGTTCTACCAAAATCGAAATCTCCAGAAGATATTAAAGCTGCTGAAGACGAAATGTTGGCTAAAATTAGAAAGGACATTACTGAAATTCTAATTCCAAGAGTAATTGCTAAATTACCAGAACATATTCAACACTTATTTAGTGATGATATCAAATACCATATTAACCCAACAGGGAAATTTGTGATTGGTGGACCTCATGGCGACACAGGGTTAACTGGTCGTAAGATTATTGTTGATACTTACGGTGGAAAAGGCGCTCATGGCGGAGGTGCATTTTCAGGAAAAGATCCAAGTAAGGTTGATAGAAGTGCGGCTTATGCTACTAGACATATTGCTAAAAATTTAGTTGCTGCTGGCTTATGTGATCAAGTTTTGGTTCAAGTATCTTACGCGATTGGTGTAGCAGAACCAATGGGTATCTTTATTGACACTTATGGTACTTGCCCATTTAACTTAACCGATGGTGAAATAGCTAAAACGGTTGAAAAAATATTCGATATGAAACCTGCGGCTATTGAAAAACGTTTAAAATTACGTCAGCCTATGTATAGCGAAACTGCAGCTTATGGCCATATGGGTAGAAAACATGAAGTTGTTACGAAAACATTTGATAGACCTTATGGTGATCCAATAACTTTAGATGTTGAATTATTCACTTGGGAAGAATTAGATTATGTAGACCAAGTAAAAAAGGAATTTGGAATCTAAGTCTAAATTGACTTCAGAATGAAATATATAAAAGCACCCTAACAATAATCTTGTTAGGGTGTTTTATTTTAAATCATTTCCTATTATTTCTTCAAATAGGTGATAAAAGAAAAAGCATAAGCGTGATTTTCATCAACCTGATGTGTGGATTTATTTACTTCATACCATTTAGAAGAATCTATATCAGGAAAAAAGGTGTCTGCATTATCAAAACTAGCATGAACGCGAGTCATTTCAATTTTATCTGCGATAGCCAAAGATTGTTTATAAATCTCCCCTCCTCCTATAATAAAAGGTTGTTTATCGTGTCTCGCAGCATCTAAAGCATCTGTTAGGGAATGAACCACAATAACGCCATCAGGCGCTTTATAATCGTTTTGTCTTGTAATAACAACATGTGTTCTATTAGGAAGTGGTTTAGGAAAGCTTTCAAAAGTCTTTCTTCCCATTATTATATGATGCCCACTAGTTAACGACTTAAAGCGCTTAAGATCGTCTGTTAAGTGCCAAATTAAGTCGTTATCCTTACCTATAGCATTGTCCTCACCAGCAGCGACAATAATTGTTAACTCTCTAGACTTTTTTTTTTCAGAAGAAGCAGGATTTGCTGCTAATTCTGCCTTAGTTTGAGACTCGGCTATTTTAGTTTCTTCTTTCTGTAGGTTTTGTTTGAGTTTATCAATGCGTTCTTGCTGTTGACTCACTAACTTTTCTAGCTGCTGTTTTTCCCAATCTTTACCCATAAATTTATTAGTGATAAATACACTAACAAAGTGATAAATAAATAGAAATAACCACGCAAAAATAGCGTACACAAACCAATCTATCCCAGCTATTTTAAAGTCTTGAGCAATACCTAAAACAGTATTGGCTACGATTAAGAATACAGCTCCAATTAAAAAGATTACAAAATGAATATATAATCTTTTCTTTTGTTTAATACGTCTTTGAGCATTTTCAATCAGCTCTAATTGGTCCTTATCTATTCCTGTAACTTGTTTTTTCTTCCCGAACATATTGGTAATTTAATAGGATAAAGATACTCGTTTTTTACAATATGTCTAAAGAGATTCTTACAGTTTTCATTTTTTTAGATTTATAAAATTTCTCGGAATAATTAAAAGTGAATTCCTAATTTTATTAGATAAATAAAAAAGCATCTTGCTAAAATTAGATACCTTTCTTTAAAATTATATAATTCAAATATTCCCTAATATGAAAAAATTTAGTTGAGAAATTCTCCATAGTCTATTTGGAAATTCTATGGTGAAATACAATGGGCAAATTAGTTAATGGTATTTTTAAAATTTGAAAAGGTTGGGTTGTTATATAGGTTTCTCTACCCTGTCTTCTTGACTTTATAATACTCACAATAATATTATCCGAATTGTATTCTACTTCCAAATGAATTTTTTGACCTGTGCTATTATATAGATGATCAAATACAGCCACCACTAGAAACTGTTCGAAATTGATATCAGTCTCTGAAAATTGCTGCGTAACGTCTGTAAACAAATCCATTTGATTCATAAGTCCAATCCAGGAACTTGGGTCTTTAATTATAATATTTCCCTCTTGAAACCCCTCCAGTCCAGCGCCATATAAGTTGTCCTGCCCAATGTTGTACGACACATAATCATAACTAAGAACATATGGGACATAATTCGTTGATTCAAAAGAAGTATTCGATTCAACTATATTTTCTGTAGCAAGTCCATCATCATCTAAAGAGCAGCTAAAGGTCAGTAATACAGGTATAAAAAACACCATCCATTTTTTTAGTAATTTGAAATGTGCGAAAGTCGCTTTATTGTTTTCCATAATTTTGAGAGTTTAATTGATTAATAACAGTAGATAAATTGTCTTTTCTACCATCTACAAAGTACTCAAACCATCATAAATACTCTTATACTTTTCATGCTATACCTTGTATATTATAGGCAGAACAGTACAAGATTTAAGCATTGCATAAAACTCTATATCAATGTTTAATTAAAATGAAAAAAGCATCAGATTTATATCGTGATGCTTTTATACTTTTATGTTTATGATCAAGGAAACCATTTTCAAATAAATAGGCAAAATGAGAATAGGAGATTAACATTTTGATTCTTATAGGGTAATTTAATTGCTTGGCTTTTGCCGTATTTACTAATTGTCTAATCATTAACAATACCTACATTTCTAAATACAATTGGTAAACCAGTTGATGGTATTTTTACAATGTTATAAGGTTGCGATTTAACTGTAGAAAAGTGTGCTTCCGGTTGTTTCTTATTAATTTTCACCAAGATAAAATCATCGCTCAACTCGAATTCTAACTCTACACTATGATCGCCTGAGTCTTGAACTTCATCAAAAACAGCTATAACTTCAAACTCATTAAAATCAATATCTGTTTCGGTAAACGATTCAGAAACACTGTTAACTGCATCTAATTGATGTAATAATCTAATCCATGTGTTTTCATCAGTTATTCTAATGTTCTGTTGTTGGATAGCCTCCTGAACAATCCCGTATAAACTACCTTCTGCAATTAAACTTGTTTGAGTATAAAACGATTCAATTGGCAAGAGCGTCTGAGAAGATTGATCGGCTGTGCTTCCGTTATCCTCCGGGCTACAACTAATAATAATCAGTGCTGGCAAAATTATTAATATCAGTTTTTTTAATAATACTAACTGTTTAAATGTTCTTTTAATAGTTTCCATGATTCTATGTATTTATAAGATTAATAGAGTTTGACACTATGTCAATTTCTCTAAGTCCAAAGTACATAAACTAGGAGATTGAACGTTGTTCTAATCACGCCATCACTTGTTTATTTTCAGCAAAACAATGAAGTTTATAAGCCTTACCTATTATTAAATGTCAGTGCAGAAGTAATAGTCAGGAAAAGTTAGATAATTGTATTCTAAAAAAAAAGCACCTAAGATTTTAGATGCTTTTTTATGCTTAGAATAATGATCAAGGAAACCATATTTTCATATTAGGTAAACAAAATAGAAATGATATTTTATAGTTTAAATTCTTTTGGGTTTTAAGTGGGTAAGCCATATGATCTAATCATTATAATCTTGTTGTATGTACATGATCAAATACAATTGGCAAGTTACTTGTTGGAATTTTAATAATTTGAAAAGGTTGAGTTATTACAGATGTAGCATTTCCTTCTGGACCTGTTTTTATAACTCTAACCGAAATATTATCCTCATTCCAAAGTAATTCCATATTAACTCTATGACCTCCGCTATTTTGAATCTCATCAAATACGGCAATGACCTGAAATTCATTGAAATCGATATTTGTTTCGGTAAAAGTACTCGTTACATCATTAACTGTATTTAACTGATGCATCAGTCTTATCCAAGTATCATTAGATGTAATTAAATAATGCTCTTCATTAATACCTTCTTGCCCATTTCCATAAAGGTTATTTTCTGCAATTAAGCTAGACGTTGTGTACAATGATTGAATTGGTAAATAAGTCTGAACCTCATTATTATCTTGAAGTACAGAATCCTCGGGACTACAATTAAGAAAAAATAGTAGTGGTGAGATTATTAATATCAATTTAATGAGTGATACTAATTGAATGAGTGTTGTTATAAATGTTTCCATGATTTAAGTATTTATATGATTAATAACTATTGACATAAAGTCATTTCTATTCACACTAAAGTACTCAAACCATGATATCTAGCCGTGTAGAATATAAGCTATACCTTGCTCATTTTAAGCAGAATCATATACGATTTCAGCATTCAAGTTATTTATATGTTTACTACAACTTTATGCTACGGAAGAATGAAATAATTTCATCTAACATTTTATATTAAAAAAAGCATCCAATTAGATTAGATGCTTTTTTATTCAAATTCATGATCAAGGAAATCATTTTTTAATCTCGGTAAACAAAGCAATTGGGATTTATTGAATAGACTTCTTTACCGTGTGGTTATAAAACCATTTAATTGGTGGTATGTATTTCTTCAAATTGTATAGGTAAACTAGATACTGGTATCTTTATAATTTGAAAAGGTTGTGTAATTACCGAAGATGCAATCCCTTGAGGACCTTGTTTAATAACATTTACTGTAATGTTGTCTTCATTCCAATCTACCTCTAAGTTGACGTGATGACCACTGCTTTCCTGAATGTCATCAAAGACAGCAATCACCTGAAACTCATTGAAATCGATATCGGTTTCTGTAAATGTACTAGTAACATTATTAACTGTATTTAATTGATGCATAAGTCTAACCCATTTGTCATCATTTGTAATCAAATAATTATGATCATTGATCCCTTCTTGACCATTTCCGTAAAGATTATCTTCTGAAATTACAGTTGATACAGTAAATAGTGTTTCATTTTGAAATTGAGCCTCAGTCTCGCTCTCCGAAATTAGATCAGCGTCTTCTGGACTACAACTAAAGATTAATAAAGTTAGTATGATTAAGAATACCTGTTTTCTTAAAGATACTAATTGTGCGAATGTTGTTTTAAATGTTTCCATGATGTTAAGAATTTATATGATTTATAACTATTACCAAATTACTTAAACCATGGTATTTCGACTTGTATAAAACTTGCGTTTCCTAGTTCATGTTCCGCAGACAATTGAAATTATTAAGCATTCCATATTTTTAATCACCCTAATAGCTAGAAGTTTCACGATTAGTTTGAAACTTAAATAAATATTGGAATTATGTTGCTGTTTTAATACCTCTTAATTTATTCTAAGAGAATATAGAACTTACAAAGGAGTAACAATGTCTTCAAAAGTTGGTGTGTAAGGAATAAAGTGATCTTTAAGTAGAGCCTTAAACCTTTCTTCATTTCTATATGGTGCCAAATCCCTACTTGCACATACTGCAATAACTGTCCCGGTGAAAGCAAATTTGGTTTTATCAAGGTAATAGTACATAGAATCCTCTTTCTTTAAGATAGCCTGAACTTCTGCTTTCCATTGATTTTTGTGTTCTCCATAGAAATAAAATAACTTATTTACACTATCTACTTTAGTTATATCTCCGAGCTGTGCATAAGTTTTAGACTGTTCTGAGTATCCAAATAAATCAGGATTATTCTTAATGATTTTTAAAGCTTCATAATAATTGCCTTTGTAGTAGTTATACATCCAACTATAATAAAATTGTTGAGCACTTGGAAGATTTAAAAATTCTTCAGTCTGCATTTGAATTTCCGCCTCCTTAAAAAATTTATTATTTACTAATAGATAAAAATAGTTATGAAAATACTTATGGTCTAATTCATAAGCTTTCTTGGCATGAATAAGGGACTGATTAATATCTTGAGCTATTTGCTCGTAACCTGCAGATGCCCATCTATGTAAAAAAGCATTTTCCGGCTCACGTTTAAGCCTATCTAGGGTCCATGAAAATGCAGTGGCCCAGCTTTCGGTTTTAAGGGACATCAATCTTGTTTTTAAAATAAAATCACTTTGTTCCGACAGGAGAAATCCATAGTCATTCATATAATCCTCTGCATCATCATATTTCTTGTTTAACATCAAAGTCCAAATATATCTTTCTGCAAACACCCCAGAAAATGGACTTAACTTAACTGCAATTGTTGCATGCTGTAATGCTTTTTTAATATCCGGATCATCAGAGCGAAGAGAGTAAAAGGCATACCAATAATGAGTTTCAGCATCATTAGGATTTAGATTTATAGCTTTTTGAAAATACTCTTTTGATTTATCCCAGTCATTCCCTAAAAACATTCTTGCCTTGACGGCATAAGCTCTTGCTGATTTTGGATTAATTTCTAATGCCTTATCTGCATAAGTAATAGCTTCTTTAGCCCATTTATGATTTGCGCTTACATCTCTAGTAATAGCTAACAACATATTTGAAGTTGCCACCTCTGTATAAGCATCAACAAAATTTGAATCTAATAATACTGCACTTTTATTATACTCTATATTCTTTTGTAAATCCTCCCATCTCATACTTTCGTTTATTAAACGCCCTTCCATATGTAAATTGTAGGCTTCCATATTTTCTGTTGGGTAGTGTTTTAATGTTTTTGATTCTTCCGGACTTAAAGTAATCTCTAGCTGCTTCATAATCTCTTGTGCAACATTATTTTGAACATCAATTATGTTTTCAAAATCATCATTATACTCTTTAGACCACACATGTTGGTCGTTAGCGTCAATAAGCTGTGTTAGTATTTTAATTTTACCATCATGCATTACTACACTACCTTCCAAGATATAAGAGACTCCTAATTCTTTAGCAATTTGAGGGATTTGTTTATCTGAATCTCTAAAGGTAGAAGAAGATGTAAATGAAGTGACGGATAGTCCTTTAATTTGGGCAAGAGAATGTAAGATATTCTCTGAAACACCATCACAGAACCACTGAGTGTCAACAGGACTTAAATCTTTAAATGGTAAAACAGCTATAGAATTTTGAAGAGGACTTTTATTGGAAAGGGAGTTAGTGATAACAAAAAACATGACTACTGCCATGAGCATAAGTGCTATACTATAAAATATATTTTTCTTAGACAGTAAGGGGCGAGTTTTGTACGTGACCTCATTAGGCTTAAGGTCACTCAATTTTAGGCTTTTAGTTTTATACTCCCCCGGAGCAATACCGTAATATTTAACAAAAGCTTTATTAAAATATGACGGACTACCAAATCCCACTTTATAAGAAATTTCAGCTATGGTGTCATCCGTTTTTTTTATAAGTTTAGCAGCGTTTTCTAAACGTAATTCCCGGATATATTGGTTAACAGATTTATTTGAAGCCGCTTTTACTTTTCGTAAAGTTTGTGAAGTACTTAACCCTAATTTAGACGCAAGTTCTTTAGCGCCAAATTTATCATTTGATAAATTGTCTAACACAATTGCCCTAACCTGATCTATGAACAATTGACTCATCTAATTTAGTGTTGATTAATGAGTTAAAGGTAGAAATTTTAATCGAACCAATTGATTATTAAATAGTTAATAATTATTTAAAAGATTATTTTTTAGAATTAAAATATGCTCTTTAATTCTTAAATAGAAAAAGAAAGATGT
This sequence comes from Winogradskyella epiphytica, assembly GCF_003217215.1. Lineage (GTDB taxonomy): Bacteria > Bacteroidota > Bacteroidia > Flavobacteriales > Flavobacteriaceae > Winogradskyella > Winogradskyella epiphytica. The sequence goes on along the minus strand of NZ_QJTD01000004.1, from coordinate 69,461 downwards.
TAGTTATGTCTAACTCAATAGTCGAATGGTCATTAAGACACTAAATTTTGTAGAAGTAGGTTTACCATCTTTAGAACCTGGCACCTTAAACTTAGGCATTCGTTTTATAAGGTTTATGACATCTATCGCAATCGCTTTATGATGTGCCTTAACATTGATTTGTTCTGTTTTACCTTTATCGTTAATTGTAAACTCGACAAGGAACTTCGTAGATATTTCTGTTGGGAAGACCCTTTCCGCTAGCTCATAATCGAAACTAACTCTAATATAATCCATTATCTTTTCTGTAGTACAACTTTTCGTTTCCTGATAACTCAAATCTTTCGAACAACCTCTGTAAACAGGGTAAGTAGTATTGATCAGGTCCAAGTTTTCATTTTCAACAACCGCAACTAGAGGTAGTGAGAAAGGAAACCTTATAGGTTCTCCCTTATAATAACCTGGTGTTAACTTAGGCAGTAAATTTAATACACGAATGGCTTCATTTTCGAAATGTGTATCCGGACCATTGGCTATTCCCTCTACAACTTTGCCCTCTTCATTAACTATAAATGTTACGAATATTCTAATTTTTCCGGATGGAACTTTTGAATCCTTAGGTAGCGTTGTGTCAAAGTTCTTCTTGAAAAAGTCAGCGACTTTTTCATTCATACATTCCTTCTTATTTTTATTTCTGATTTCGTTTTCACAACCTTTGTAAACCGGAACAGATTCAACAATTTCGAAATTCAAACTATCCTTTTCTCTAATCCCTGATGCTTTATCACGTTTAGAATTCTTTGTAGTTATGGAATCTAATTCCGTGAGGGTAAATGTTTCTTGTTGTGCCTTTAAGCTAAAACTTAAGACAACAATAAAAACAAGAAAAGAATATTTCATATAAATTGTTTAGACAGCAACTACGCCTTTAATATGTGGATGCGGATTATAATCAACTAAGGTAAAGTCTTCAAACTTAAAGTCGAAAATATCCTTTACTTCTGGATTCAAAATCATTTTAGGTAATGGTCGAATTTCCCGAGATAGTTGTAATTCTAATTGCTCTTTATGATTGTTATAAATATGCGCATCTCCAAATGTGTGAATAAAATCCCCAGCCTCGTATCCGCAAACTTGAGCCATCATCATCGTAAATAAAGCGTAAGACGCAATATTGAAAGGAACGCCTAAAAAGATATCAGCACTACGCTGGTAAAGCTGGCAAGACAACTTTCCATTAGAAACATAAAATTGAAAGAAAGCATGACATGGTGGTAAAGCCGCTTTACCATTAGCTACATTTTCTGAAAAAGATTTTGAGGTATCCGGTAATATTGAAGGATTCCATGCAGAAACTAACATTCGTCTGCTATTTGGATTATTCTTTAAAGTATCGATGACTTCTTTTATTTGATCGATATCTTCACTTGCCCAGTTTCTCCATTGATGACCATAAACAGGCCCAAGATCGCCATTCTCATCAGCCCACTCATTCCAAATTCTAACACCATTCTCTGTTAAGTAATTAATATTAGTATCACCTTTTAAGAACCACAACAGTTCGTAAATGATGGATTTTAAGTGAACTTTTTTAGTCGTCACCATAGGGAAGCCTTCGCTTAAATCGAAACGCATTTGATAGCCAAAAACACTTTTGGTTCCTGTACCTGTTCTATCTCCTTTATCGTTACCTTGTTCTAAAACGTGCTTTACTAAGTCGTGATACTGCTTCATGTCTACTACCTACAAGCGTAGGAATCTCTTTTAATTAAACTAAAATTACATACTATAAGTCACTTGAAATTAGATGCTAGTGAGCTATAATAAAAATCAGGAACGAATTTAACTAATTGCTATATAATGCTTCAAGAATTCTCGAAACAGATATGAAAAGTTATTAACGTCTATTATTCTGAAATAAAATATTGAGAAAACGAATTCTAAGTATGTTACAGTTTGTGGATCTAAAGGAATCTTTTATCCTATGATCATTCCTGCAATAGTAGCAGAAATTAGAGATGCCAGTGTACCACCTATTAAAGCTTTCATACCAAATTTAGACAATTGTGTACGTTGTCCTGGTGCTAATGACCCTATACCTCCTATTTGAATACCTATAGATGCAAAATTGGCAAAACCACACAACATATACGTTGCCATAATTATAGACTTTTCGTATGTAAGGTGCGTTGCATTTGCGGCATTTTTCAAATCTGCTAATTGAATATACCCAACAAATTCCGATGCGGCTAATTTAATACCTAGAAGTTGTCCCATCATCATAATATCTTCTGTAGCAACTCCAATCAACCACATTAACGGTGCAAATACAGTTCCCAAAATAGCTTCGAGTGAAAAACTTGGATAAGGTGTGTTGGCTGCCATCCATCCATTTAACGTTGTTACCTCACCAATCCATCCAAGCATACCATTAATCATAGCAATGAAAGCAACAAATACAAGAAGCATCGCTCCTACATTTACAGCTAATCTTAAACCTTCTGTAGTACCATTTGCTATCGCATCTAGAATATTTGCTCCTATTTTCTCCTGAGAAACGGTAACATCTGTGTTGACATCCTCGGTTTGCGGAAATAATATTTTTGAAATTACAATTGCTCCTGGAGCTGCCATTACCGATGCCGCTAATAAATGCTTCGCATAGAATAATCGTAATTCAGCATCATCACCTCCTAAAAACCCTATATACGCGGCTAAAACAGCACCTGCAACAGTCGCCATTCCACCAATCATAACAAGGAGAATTTCAGATTTATTCATTTTATCTAAATAGGCCTTAATAAGTAAAGGGGCTTCCGTTTGACCTAAAAATATATTACCTGCCACACTTAGACTTTCGGCTCCTGAAATCTTCAATGACTTTGATAATAACCAAGCCATTGCCTTTACAACTCTCTGAATAATGCCTAAGTAAAACAGCAAAGACGTTAATGCAGAGAAGAAAATAATGGTTGGTAGAACTTGAAATGCAAAAATGAAACCATAAGAGGTGACATCCATTACACCACTAAATAAGAATTCACTTCCTGCTCTAGTAAAATCTAAAATATTAATAAAAACCTGTCCAATTCCTTCGAAGGCATTTTTTATGAATTCTACTCGTAGAACTCCAATAGCTATTATAAGTTGAAAGGCTAATCCAATTCCAACAGTCTTCCAATTTATCCCTTTGCGATTACTGCTGAATAAAAAAGCGATGAATATTAAAGAAACCATCCCAATAGCTCCACGCCATAAACTATTAAAAGTAAAACCTTCACTTGCAATAATAACATCATGAAACTTTTCTTGAACTATAAAGTTTGGGTGATCTTCCGATACAAACGTAAATACGGCATCATTCTTCTTCAGTATTAAAGTAGAATCATCTTGTTTTATCACTTCATAATAAACATCGACAACTGTAGGTGCTTTTTGTTTAAATACTAATAAGTTATTGTTTTGAAGCCAAATTCCCTTACTAAAGCTATTATTAAGAATTGAAGAATACTGGCCATTTCTATTTAGATTAAGAAACTCTTTTCCCTTAACAAAGTCGTTATGCCCTTGTATGCTATCTGGGTAACTTTCGTAAACAATATGTTCCGATAATTGCCAATTATTAATCTTTAAATCCTTTTTCTTTTTGGGCTGTTCTTGTGTAGAAATTTCTTTTACAGCTTCAGCAGGTATAGAATCATTCTGAGGTTTTTCAAGTTCTTGTGCTGTAATTGATGAAAGCGCAATGAAAATAGCAAGAAAAATCTTGATAAACTGATTCATGAAAAGGAGGTGTTAGTTAGCGTTTAGAAATTTCGTCTCTTATTTTGGCAGCTGTTTCGTAGTCTTCATTGTTAACAGCGTCATCTAAAAGCTTATTTAGTTCTTCTATAGTTTTGTCTTTGTAGCCTTCTTGTTCGGTTGTAGCAGCTTCAATTTCATCTACAATAAGGTCATCGACAAGGATGCTATCTTGTTCTTCGTCTTCCTTCTTAGGGTTGACTTTAAGATAGATTCCTGCTTTATCTAATATATTTTTATAAGTAAATATTGGCGCTTTAAAACGGAGCGCTAATGCAATGGCGTCACTAGTTCTGGCATCAATAATTTCTTCTATTTTATCTCGTTCGCAAATTAAGCTCGAGTAAAAAACGCCATCAACTAGTTTATGAATAATCACTTGCTTTACGACAATATCAAATCGATCGGCAAAATTTTTAAATAAATCATGGGTAAGTGGTCGTGGTGGGCGAATTTCTTTTTCTAATGCTATAGCAATAGACTGTGCCTCGAAAGCCCCAATTACAATTGGAAGTTTTCGGTCACCATCTACTTCATTGAGTATTAAAGCATAGGCACCATTTTGTGTTTGGCTATAAGAAATGCCTTTGATATTTAAACGAACTAAACTCATAATTTATAAAACACAAAGAACAACTTAAATTTACAATTTACCAACTGCTTTATTCAGATTTGGCTTATTTCCGCATAGTTTCGATAAAACGCGGGCAACTCATAGAAACTTAAAATAGTTCTTATTTTTTTTAAAGTCTAAAAAGTGACTATAAATAAAAAATGTCGTTATGAGCGCAGTAGAAATGCTACAAAAGCAAAACTAAAGATCTTCAACTGCGCTCAAACTGACATTACTATTACTTTTAAACTATTATAATCGTATTACAAGGTAATAAAATTATGCGTTTTGAGCTTTAAAAGCTTTCAATTTTTCGATTAATTTTGGTACAACCTCGAATGCATCACCTACAACTCCGTAATCGGCTGCCTTGAAAAAAGGAGCTTCAGGATCTGTATTAATGACCACTTTAACTTTAGATGAGTTGATTCCTGCTAAATGTTGAATAGCACCAGAAATACCAATAGCAATATAAAGGTTAGAAGCTACAGGTTTTCCTGTTTGTCCAACGTGCTCACTATGTGGTCTCCAACCTAAATCTGAAACCGGTTTAGAACAAGCTGTTGCTGCACCTAAAACTTCTGCAAGCTCTTCAATCATTCCCCAGTTTTCAGGACCTTTAAGACCTCTACCACCAGACACAACAATTTCCGCATCAGCAATACTTACTTTATCCGTAGCTTTATCAACTGATTCTACAGTTACACCAGAGTCTGGTAACGAAGGAGAAAAGTCTTCAACTGAAGCTGTTCCACCTGATTCTACTAATCCGAATGAGTTATTAGATAAACCAACAACCTTCACATCTGTAGTGATTTCAGTATTAGCGAAAGCTTTATTTGTAAATACCGAACGTTTAACAACGAATGGAGACGTACTAGATGGCGCTTCAACCACGTTAGAAACATAACCTGCTTCTAATCCAACAGCCAATAATGGTGCTAAATATTTACTATCTGCACTTGAGCTTACCACAACTACTTTAGCGCCCTCTTGTTTTGCTGCTTGTTCAATTACAGCCGCATATGCTTTTGCATTAAATTTGTTTAACGCATCGTTTTTTACTGAAAGTACTTTAGCTGCACCATAGTTTCCTAAGCTCTCAGCATTATCTGCGTTAACTGCAACAGCTGTAACCGTTGTTCCCATTTGGTCTGCAATGGCCTTAGCATAAGAGACAACTTCTAGAGCTGTTTTCTTTAACTTTCCTTTTTCTGATTCTGTATATACTAGAATTGACATAAATTTTTATTTATAAATTTTCCTGAGCTCCAGTCAGGAACTTATTAATATTTCCTTTAACTATATGAAATTCCGAAACACCTCCGGAACGATTTAATCGTCAATTAAATCACCTTAGCTTCGTTATGAAGTAGATTCACTAATTCATCAAGATTATCTGCATCTACTAATTTAACCGCACCTTTTGGAGCTGGTTTTTCAAAACTAACCGCTTTCGTTTCAGCAGTAACATCTGTTGGCTCTACAACCTTTAAAGGTTTCTTACGGGCCATCATGATACCTCTCATATTTGGAATTCGAAGATCACTCTCTTCAACTAGACCTTTTTGCCCAGCTATAACTAATGGTAATGACGTAGATACCGTCTCCTTTCCACCATCAATTTCTCTAACGGCTTTTGCATTAGTTCCATCAACTTCTAGGTTTATACAGTTCGCAACAAAATTAGCATCAATCATACTTGCTAACATTCCTGGTACCATTCCTCCATTATAATCAATAGACTCTCTTCCAGCAATCACTAAATCGTATCCACCATCTTTAACAACTTTTGCTAACTGCTTCGCCACTGAAAAACCATCAGTCGCAGGTGTATTTACTCTAATGGCATTATCTGCACCAATCGCTAAAGCTTTTCTTAAAGTTGGTTCTGTTTCTGCACCACCAACATTTACAACATCTACACTTGCTCCTTGTTTTTCTTTGAACCACATGGCACGAGTTAGACCAAATTCATCATTAGGATTAATAACATATTGAACACCATTAGTGTCAAATTTAGAATCTCCTTCTGTAAAATTAATCTTCGATGTTGTATCAGGTACATGACTAATACATACTAATATCTTCATAAAAAATGATTTATTTTAAACGTCTTTTTTCTAAGCACGAATATAAATATAATAATTCAAATTTTACTATGCACGCATAGTATATTTTTGAAAAAATCAGTTTTTCCGTCAATTTTAAAGAATTGCCCCAATATTTTGAAGATATAATATCAATTCTAATGTAAAACCCTTTTAAAACTCAAAAGGAAAAACGGCTTCACTATTTTTTCTTTTTTTCACTTGTCTTTTAATGGTATTATATAGCCGATAATTATTATTTTTGCCTCTCCAATAAAAAGAAGATAATGAAGACAATTCAATTTAGAGAAGCTATTTGCGAAGCCATGAGCGAAGAAATGCGCAGAGATGAAAGTGTTTATCTTATGGGTGAAGAAGTAGCTGAATACAATGGCGCTTACAAAGCATCTAAAGGAATGTTAGATGAATTTGGACCTAAACGTGTAATTGATACTCCAATTTCAGAGCTTGGCTTTGCTGGTGTTGCTATTGGATCAACAATGACAGGAAACCGTCCTATAGTAGAATATATGACGTTCAACTTTTCATTAGTTGGTATTGATCAAATTATTAATAACGCTGCTAAAATAAGACAAATGTCTGGTGGCCAATTCAAATGTCCTATCGTTTTTAGAGGACCAACAGCTTCTGCTGGTCAGTTAGGCGCAACACATTCACAAGCTTTTGAAAATTGGTTCGCTAACACTCCTGGCCTTAAAGTAGTTGTTCCTTCAACGCCATATGACGCTAAAGGCTTATTGAAATCGGCTATTAGAGATGACGATCCTGTTATTTTCATGGAAAGTGAGCAGATGTATGGTGATAAAGGTGAAGTTCCAGAAGGAGAATACACAATTCCTATTGGTGTTGCTGAAATTAAGCGCGAAGGAACCGATGTAACTATCGTTTCATTTGGTAAAATCATTAAAGAGGCTTACAAAGCTGCTGAAGAATTAGAGAAAGAAGGCATCTCATGTGAAATTATAGATTTACGTACGGTTCGCCCTATGGATAGAGCTGCCATTGTAAAATCTGTTAAGAAAACGAACCGATTAGTTGTTTTAGAAGAAGCTTGGCCTTTTGGTAACGTAGCAACAGAAATCACATATTTAGTGCAGTCTGAAGCATTTGATTATTTAGATGCTCCTATTATTAAAATAAATACAGCAGATACACCTGCGCCATATTCACCAGTTTTATTAGAAGAGTGGTTACCTAATAGTAACGACGTTATAAAAGCTGTGAAAAAAGTGATGTATAAATAAATAACTTGCAGATTTCTGCGTTTTATAAACTTCATTGGTAACCCTCAAACTTTTGTTTAGTACGGTTGTGAATGAAGTTTATTTTTTAATATGAAACTACAACTACTCCTTCCATTTCTATTACTTGGATTTTTTTCTGCCTTAGGGCAGACAAAAGTTAGCGGTCATGTTTTTGATGAAAACAATCAACCCATTCCTTTTGCGAACGTCTTATTCAAAGGCTCTACAGAAGGAACCATTACTAATGAAGATGGAAGATTCTATTTAGAATCTAATGAAAAATGGAGTACCTTAATTGTATCGTTCATGGGATTTGAAATGTTAGAAATTCCATTAACTAAAAGCGTTAATTACGATTTAAAGTTCATATTAAAGGAAGAAGCTTCAACTTTAGACGAAGTTCATATTGTTACAGGAAAACAATCCAAAAAAGCCTCCGAAAATCCTGCTATCAGAATTCTTAAGAAGATTTGGGAACGTAAGCATATGAATGGTCTAAGTCAGTTTAAACAATATGAATACGACCAATACGAAAAAGTAGAATTCGACCTCAACACCATTGATAGTGCCTTAATAAAAAGTAAACTTTTTAAAGGTATGGAATTCGTATTTGAAGAAGTTGATACTTCTAAAGTAACCGGAAAGACCTATTTACCAATTTTCTTAAATGAATCTGTCAAGAAAATTTCAGGAGATAATCTCTTAAAAAAAGAACGAGAGGATCTAATAGGAAATAAAAATTCGGGATTTAGCAATAATCAAATCATCATAGACTTTATTGACGATTTGTATTCAGAATACAATGTTTATGACAACTATTTAAAATTCTTCGATAAGAGTTTTGTGAGTCCTTTGAGTAGAACTGGCGTTCAAACCTATAATTATGTTCTATCTGATAGCGCATTTATAGATAATAAATGGTGTTATAATATTATTTACTACCCAAGACGTAAAAACGAGTTGACTTTTAAAGGTGATTTTTGGGTTAATGATTCTACTTATGCCATAAAAGAAATTAATCTTCAAGCCTCGAAAAGCGCGAATATTAACTGGGTTAAGGAAATTTATATCGAACAAGAGTTTGAAGTTCTAAACGACTCCGTTTTCCTTATTAAGCGTGATTATTTTCTTTCAGATTTTGCTTTAAACAAAAAGGAACAATCTCGAGGTGTTTATGGAAAACGTACCACGATTTATGATAATTATAAATTCGATATTCCAAAAGAACCAAAGTTCTATGATAAAGTCATTTATAATTTCGACAAAGATGTTTACAATCGGGAGGATGAATTCTGGGAAAACAACAGGCTCGAAGCTTTAAGTAAAGATGAAAAAGGCGTGTATAAAATGTTAGACACGCTAAAAACTGTTAAGAAGTTCAAACGACTCTATAACGTTGGAAGTATATTAGCATCAGGATATGTGGAGTTTTCTGAAATCAATTTCGATTATGGCCCTATATTTTCAACCTTTGGTTATAACGAAGTTGAAGGTGTTCGTATAAGAACAGGTGGACGAACTTATTTTGGACAGAACGATTTATGGCGACTGGAAGGCTTTTTGGCCTACGGTTTTAAAGATGATAAGTTCAAATACGGTATTTCCGGAAAATGGTTATTAGATAAGCGTAGCCGATTTACCATCTTTGGAGGTCATAGACGCGACGTCGAACAGATTGGTGCAAGCTTAACAAGCTCAACAGACGTTTTAGGACGAAGTTTGGCATCCTCAGCTGTATTTGGCACAGGATCTAACGATAAACTTACCAATATCAATCTAACCAACTTAGGTCTATCCATCGAACCCGCAAGAAATTTCGAAATCCGACTAGATGGAAGTTTTAGAACTCTGCGATCAGCATCTCCAACTTTTAGTTTAGATTATAATGACCCTAGTTCTTTAACAGGAGTTTCATCTGAAGTAGATCAATTTGAAACTCGACTATCTCTTGGTTTTTTCCCAAAACGTGAAATGACAGGATTTGGAGTAGAACGAAAAAATAAAAATGATAATTTCGCCAGACTATTTACGCAAGTAAGTTATGGTGATCGCAATTGGTTTAATAGTGATTTCGATTATACAAAACTTCAGTTCTCCTATATACAACCATGGCAAGTTGGCGGTTTTGGACGCTTAGTCACTTCAGTAGAGCTAGGAAAAACATTTGGAGAAGTACCATTAGGATTACTGAGTGTTGTTCCTGGAAACCAAAGTTATTTCTCTATATACAATACGTTTACACAATTAGATTATTACGAATTTGTAACAGACACTTACAGCTCTGTACACTTAGAGCATAATTTTAATGGTCGTATTTTCTCACGTATTCCTTTCCTAAAGAAATATAACCTTAGAGCCATTTTAGGTTTAAGAGGGGTTTGGGGAGAATTATCTGACGAGAATATTGCATTAAGTACTACTGGCAATCCTTTAGAAATTCCTTTAATGGCACCAGATAGTCGTATGTATTACGAATATAGTTTTGGTGTGGCTAATATTTTTAAAGTGCTTAGGCTCGACTTCAACTTTAGAGGAAATTACTTAGATCAACCGGACGCAAGACGCTTTGGAGTCACAGGTAGTTTTGGGTTTTATTTCTAAAAACAGGATAGAAAATAATTACTTTGGTAAAACCTCAGCATTACACTATCTTTGCACCCGCTAAAAATTTAAAAGATAATATATTAAACGTTCTATCTTATAGAACTTATAAACAAATTGAATATGACAGCAGCTGGAAAACTAACCTTCGATGTTTTAATCGAAATTCCTAAGGGAAGCAGAAACAAATATGAATACGATTTTGAATTGAATAAAATTCGTTTTGATCGTATGTTGTTTTCATCTATGATGTATCCTGCGGATTACGGTTTCGTACCAGAAACTTTAGCATTAGATGGAGATCCATTAGATGTATTAGTATTAGGAGGTGAACCAACATTCCCAATGTGTGTAATGGAAGTAAAGCCAATCGGAGTTTTCCATATGGCCGATGAAAAAGGTCCAGATGAAAAAATTATCTGTGTGCCAATTTCAGATCCAATTTGGAACAATCTAAACGACTTAGTGGACATGAATCCACACCAAATTAAAGAAATCGAACACTTCTTCCAAGTTTATAAAGACTTAGAAAAAAAGAAAGTTGATGTTGGTGGATGGGGCGATGCAAAAGAAGCCTATGAAATTCTAAATAAATGCGTAGAGCGTTACGATAATAGCGAATACAAAGCAACTAGAGCATTTAGCATCTAATATTTCAGAAAAATTATACAATTACAACCCTTTCGTTATCAATGCGAAAGGGTTTTTTTATTTATATCCATTTCCCTACATTTACGAGACTAACCAAAAAATAAAATAAAAACTTATGGAGTCAATGATGATTTACATGCCAGTTGCCATGGCAATTGTAGGCCTAATTTATATGGTCGTTAAAAAATCTTGGGTAATGAAACAAGATGCCGGAGACGGTAAAATGAAAGAAATTTCAGATCATATATATGAAGGCGCTCTCGCCTTTTTAAATGCCGAATACAAACTTCTAGCCATCTTTGTACTTATAGTAAGTATCGCATTGACCGCAGTATCTTTTATAGTACCCACAACACATTGGCTAATTGTAATCTCCTTTATTTTTGGAGCATTCTTCTCTGCTTTCGCGGGAAATATAGGAATGAAAATAGCCACCAAGACCAATGTTAGAACAACTCAAGCTGCTAAAACAAGTTTACCAAATGCTTTAAAAATCTCTTTTGGAGGAGGAACAGTAATGGGACTAGGTGTTGCTGGTTTAGCTGTCTTAGGATTGACACTATTCTTCATATTTTTCTTTTGGTTCTTTATGGGATCTGTGTGGACAAACACAATGGATATGACTATTGTTTTAGAAACCTTAGCTGGTTTTTCACTTGGTGCTGAATCTATAGCCTTATTCGCCAGAGTTGGTGGAGGAATCTACACAAAGGCTGCCGATGTTGGAGCTGACTTAGTTGGTAAAGTTGAAGCAGGAATCCCTGAGGATGATCCAAGAAACCCAGCTACTATTGCGGATAACGTTGGTGATAATGTTGGAGATGTTGCCGGAATGGGAGCGGATTTATTTGGCTCTTATGTCGCAACTGTCTTAGCTGCAATGGTTCTAGGAAACTATGTCATTAGAGACATGGGTGGATCGATTGACGATGTATTTGGAGGTATTGGCCCAATCTTATTACCTATAGCAATTGCAGGTGCAGGTATTATTATATCTGTAATAGGAACCATGCTTGTAAAAATAAAAAGCAACGATGCTAAAGAAGCTCAGGTTATGGGCGCTTTAAACGTAGGTAATTGGGTATCTATCGCTTTAGTAGCGCTTTCTTGTTTTGGCCTGGTGACTTGGATGTTACCAGAAACTATGCAAATGAACTTCTTTGGTGAAGGTCTGCAGGACATCTCTTCATTGCGCGTATTCTATGCGACATTGGTAGGCTTAGTTGTTGGAGCAGTGATTTCTTCAGTGACCGAATATTATACAGGATTGGGAAAAAAACCTATTTTAAAAATTGTCCAACAATCAAGTACAGGAGCAGGAACCAACATCATTGCTGGTTTAGCGACGGGTATGATTTCAACTTTCCCTTCAGTATTGTTATTTGCTGGTGCCATTTGGGCTTCTTATGCCTTTGCAGGATTCTATGGCGTAGCTTTAGCAGCATCTGCTATGATGGCTACAACAGCTATGCAATTAGCTATTGACGCATTCGGACCTATCGCTGATAATGCTGGTGGTATTGCTGAAATGAGTGAGCAAGACCCAATTGTTAGAGAACGTACAGACATTTTAGATTCCGTAGGAAACACAACAGCCGCCACAGGAAAAGGATTCGCTATTGCATCTGCAGCTTTAACTTCGTTGGCTTTATTTGCCGCTTACGTCACCTTCACCGGAATTGATGGAATTAACATTTTTAAAGCACCTGTGTTAGCCATGCTTTTTGTTGGTGGAATGGTGCCAGTGGTCTTTTCCGCTTTAGCAATGAATGCTGTAGGAAAAGCAGCTATGGAAATGGTACAAGAGGTACGTCGTCAGTTTAGAGATATTCCTGGAATCATGGAAGGAACAGGAAAACCAGAATACGATAAGTGTGTCGCCATTTCAACAGAAGCTTCTTTAAGAGAAATGATGTTACCAGGTTTATTAACTATTGGTTTCCCATTAGTGATTGCCTTTGTTCCTATGATTTTTGGAATGGATTATCTAGCTATTGCTGAAATGTTAGGTGGTTATATGGCCGGTGTTACCGTTTCTGGTGTCCTTTGGGCCATCTTTCAAAACAACGCTGGTGGCGCATGGGACAATGCGAAGAAGTCTTTTGAAGCTGGTGTGATGATTAATGGCGAAATGACCTATAAAGGTTCTGATGCTCATAAAGCAGCAGTAACTGGTGATACCGTTGGAGATCCTTTTAAAGATACTTCTGGCCCTTCAATGAACATCTTAATTAAATTAACCTGTTTAATTGGGTTGGTTATTGCTCCTATTTTAGGTGGTCATACTGTTGAAACAGCTTTAGTAAGTAGCGAAGAAGAAGTTTCTATTGAAATGACGGTAGATTCTCAAGATTTAGCTAAAGCAACGGTTGATTTTTATACCATAGAAGACGGTAAAAAAGTTTTTAAATCTTTAGTCTTTAAAGGCTCAAAAACGGAAGTTGAAAGAGAAATAAAGGCTTTTGAAGCTTCTCTAACAAATAATTCCGGAGAAGCCACTATGGTGATTGAAAATATAGATATTAAAAAGGGATAGCCTTTTATTATACATTAAAAAACCCTCAACACTTTGAAACATGTTGAGGGTTTTCTTTTGATAAAATTTAAAACAAAAAAAGCCTCGCATTCATGTTTTGAATATGAGGCTTTTCAATTTATAAAAATCTTTACTAAAGTGTATATGTTAATCTAAATGTTATGAATCTTGGTAGAACAAACGTTTCTGAGCTATAAACCGAAATGTTATTAGAACCATTATTCAAATTAGAATCTATATTCAATAAGTTAGAAGCTCTAAGCTCATATTCCCATTTCGCATCTTTATCTTTTCTATAGGATAAATTAGCATTCCAGGTTTGATAAGAATCTGAAGGTCCAACATTAGAGCTTTGCTTAGTGTACGAATAATCCGTTCTAAAGGTTAAGGCATCCCATATATAAGCATCAAATTCAATAGAAGGTGCATTAGTAATAAACTGTGTATCGTTAGCCCCTTGATTGGTATTAGATACTCTATACTGATACTTCAAACTTACGTTTGGCGCTTCTCTAAAGTTAGTTCTCAATTCTGGCGTATAGCTTTGTGAGAAACTTTCATTTACCGATCTTATATCTTGAATAAATTGATTGTTCTTACTGTAGTTATAGTTTACTCCAAGACTGGCTCTTAATTTCCCATAAGTACGTTGAACGCGTCCAAAGAAGTTGACACTTTCATCTGCGAAATTCGAGTTAAAATAAGTATTGGTTCTAATCACATTGTCAAAATTAGTCACCGATCTTATTTGGTCAATATTCTTGTTATAATTTAACATCGCAAACACGTTTGTATAATTAAACAAGTTGAAACTAAAATAACGTAAACTTAAATTATGTGATAGTGCATTTTGAAGTTCTGGTTCACCATATTGGATACTGTTATAATTATTCATCACTAAACCTTCAGCCAGACTCGTTACATCTGTAAACGAATTTTGCATATTATATCGGAAGGTTAGACTCTCACTCTTTTTGAATTGGATTTGAGTTTCAAAATCTGGTAGTATCTTGAAGAAATTATCTTCATAGGTTTCACCAAATTGCGTGTTCTTATTCCCATAAGCATGGACAGAGAATCCAGGTGTTATAGTGAATTTCCCAGTTTTCAATCTATAATGAACACCTAAATAAACATCACTAAAATTGTATTCAATATCATTTTCATTTCTCAATAGGTCTCCATCGGCATTAGTAAGATTTGCTGTAGGATCGTAGAACGTTCCATCATCTAAAAATTGAAAGATATTTGAATTAAATTTTTGAGTACTTAAAATAGTACCTAAAGTAAGATTGATGTTACTCTTCGAATTCAAAATATTGTAGTAATCTAATTTAGCATCAAGTTGATTCGACTTAATTCGTCTATCTTGATTTAAATCATAACCAAACTGAGTTCTATCTAAACCTAATCCTTCTGCGGTGTTGTCAAAAGCATCTCTATCAGCATCATCATTGTTTGTTGGGTCGTTTACTAGTAGTGCATTATAAAAAGGGTCTTCATCCTTAAATAAATGCTGCGCTTCAAAAGCAAAAATATTATTGTCGTTTAAAGTATAATAATAATTCACATTCTGATTAATACTAAACGGTTTTGCTTCATTTAGTTGATTTGTATTACCAATGACAGAAGAGTATTCATTATTGACTTCAGAATCATCGGAAATACGCCCTAAAATATCGTAATCTAATTGGTTATTGGCATTAGGTTTATAACGTGCGCTAAATTTTGCCAAACCTTGATTAGTTGCTTCTTTTCCTGTTTGTACCGTTTCTTCATCTGGAATACCCAATTCAGGATTTGTATATCGAACAAAACTTTCCTGTCTTGTATTTAAACGATTGCTATTATAAATTACAAATCCACTAAGATCTAGTGCTTTATTAGGTGAATAACTAAAGTTAAGTGCTCCTAATTTCGACTGGATACTTTGAGCGTCACTTAGACTTGTTAAACCTCGTAGGCCGTTATCTCCAAGATTAATACTTGTTCCACTGCTATTGCTAGGTCGTCTAAAACCACCACCGAAATTTCGGATATCACGACCTGTTAAAGCCACTTCTCCTGTATTATTTAGATCTCCAATCACATTGATACTATAGTCAGGACTATAATAAAACAATTTAGGTTGAACCAAGTACAATTCGTCATTTGGTGATGGTGCTACGCCTCCACCAGCCGTAACGTTTCCAAACCAAAAATTCTCTTTACCTTCTTTTAACCTAATGTTAATCGCTACATTATCCTGATTGTTTTGAACACCACTTAATTGTCCAACCTCAGCATAATTACGTAAAACCTGTACTTTATCTACTGCATTTGAAGGAATATTTTTTGTAGCTAATTTTGAATCACCATCAAAAAAATCCTTACCGTTAACCATTAACTTGTTAACTACCTTTCCTTCTACTTCAATTTGCCCATCGGCATTAATTTCTACTCCTGGTAATTTTTTTAGAACATCTTCTAATTTTCGTTCCGTGCCATTTTTAAAAGAATCCGCATTATAAATTAAGGTATCTCCTTTTATTGTTACCGGCATTTCATAAGTCAACTCAACAGCATCTAAGGAGTTATCTGATAGCAAACTGAAGTTTTTTGTAATATCCTCCTCTTTGGTTTCAATCGTTTCATCTACTGATTTCAATCCGATATAACTCACTTGAACATTATAGGTCCCATTTTTTCCTAACGACAGCATATATTTTCCATTAGCATCAGAAATAGCATAGGATTCTAAAGTGTTAGACTCTTTATTAATAGCAATAATATTTGCAAGTTCTAAAGGCGCGCCAATACTGTCTTTTACAATACCGTGCATTTTAATTTGGGCAAAAGAACTGCTTGCTATTATTAGACATAATAGTGTTAAAATATTTTTCATAAAATTTGGTTGTAGTTGTAGTTATTAGAATTTAGTGACCACGTCGTCCTCTGTTACGTCCACCATACATTTCACGCATTTCCTGCATTTTCTTTGTGATAATTTCAGTGTATTCGGCTTGAGTTACGACTTCTCCTTTTTTAGGTTGTTCTATAGTTTCCTTATCTGAAGGATTCAAAACTATCTTAGTGCAAAGAATGGTGGTACGATCTGCATTAACTTCTAAAATTAAACCTGGTAATCCCCAATAATTATCTGGACCTTGATTCACAGGAATTTGTGGTGTGTACCATGCGACAACATCAATTGTCTTTGGCACTTCTATTTCACTTAATGGATCATCAGATTTCGTGATGTCTGTATTAGTCGACTTCACACTATCTTTATCTGCTTTCTTTTTTTCCTTTTTTTCATCGTCAGAATTACTTCTTCTCATGCTTCTCCAATCGAATCGATCCACAGGAACGGTTGCAGTTGCCTTAAACGCTGTATACTGACCAATTAATTTGGTTTCCGTGCCCATTTTCCATTCAATCGTTTTTAGCTCATCCTTAATTAAAAATTGTTTTCCAAAAAACTCTTGATCTTGTATAACTTCTTTTGTCTTAACATTTTTATATTTTGGACCGCCAGTCATACTTCCACCCATTCTAAAACCTCTTCCTGCACCAGGCGCTTCTAACTTTTCATCTTCTTTGTAAATAGATTCAACTTGAGAAAAAGTTAAAACATACTCCTTTTCTAAAAAGCTTTTCATACGCTCCATCATCTGTTTTTTTCTCTCCGGACTCATGTCACGTCCTCCCCATTCATCCATATCCATAGTTGTTTTGGATACATAATAGGCTTTTCCTTGAAAATCCTGAGCAAACAGATTTGAACTGGCGAAAAGCACAGTAAACAGTAATACAATCTTAAGTGGTAATTTCTTCATTTTTAATAGTCTAGTTAATATCAGTAACGAATTTGATTCATCTTTCTTCTCATAAGACTACACAATCGAAGAAATGTAAACTCAAGTCTTGTTAAAGTTGTGTTAAGAAATTAGCCGCCCACATTTATTTCTATCGAATATCCATTTTTACTTCCTTTTCTTGGCGCATATCGCTCCATCATTTCTTTCGATTTTTTCTCCATGATATCATCATATTCCCCCTGACTCACTTCTGTACCTTTACGCGGAGCTTCAATGACCACTTTATCATGAGGATTAATAACAATCTTACTACAAATAATAGTTAGTTTTCCGTCATTAACTTCTAAAATTAAACCGGGTAAACCTTGATATTTCGCCGGACCATTGCTTACAGGAATTTGAGGTGTATACCAAGCTGAAACCACACGCTCTATCATTTCTGGCTCTTCATTTGAATCCTCATCTTTATCCGAATCATTTATGCCAAAGTTCCTTTTTGGAATCTGTTTAGTGTAAGTTGCTTTAAAACAAAGGTATTCACCTATATATTTAGTTTCGTTCACCAACTCCCATTTAATTGGCGATATAGAATCTTTAATTAGAAACCTTTTACCCAGAGTTTCTTTTTGGTCTATATAGTTTTGATCTCGTATGTTTTTATAAAGTACGTCGGAACCAGCATTGCCGCCAAATGAAACCTGAAAATCCCCTCCTCCAACTTGTGGTTTATCTAACTCTACTTCTTGCTGATACAATGAGGAAAACTTATCAAAGTTGAGATGATAGGTTTTCTGAAATTGCTTTTTCATCATTTCTATAATCTTCTTTTGCATATCATCATTCATCTTGGTGCTATCCAATTTAACATCAAACTTCTGATGCGTTCTATAGGTCGCAACACCTTGAAATTCTTGAGCGTTTGAAGTGGTCGTAAATATTGATAATACAATAAGAATTACTTTTAATACTTTCATTAGTCTTTGTTTTTCGAATTATAAAATTTTAATGCTGAAGACTTAGCTTTTTCTAAGTTTTTGATAAACTGCTCTTTATCATTCGTATTACCTGAAACGGTATAAGTCATGTTACTCTTAATTTTGTCGTGATTTTCAGATATTTTACATTGTAGTCTGAAAATAATCTCTTCATTAGGTTCTGTACTAGAAAATAAAAAATCGATGTCCTTTGTTGTAATTGCTTTCTCTATTTCTTCAGCTGAATCTACATTTATTTCAATTTCGTAAATTACAACTTTAGAGTCTTGTTCTTTCTGTACGGATTGACTATAACTATGAATTGATAGCAATACCATAATTATAAAAATTAACGGTTTAAACATTTCATTCTGGTTTTAACATTAATACTCTACAAATATCTATTCCTTATTTCACTTTATTAGTTAACGAGCGTTAACGAGTGTTAACCGATTAGTTTTAAATCAATTTTACCTCTACTTTTGAAATATGAATAGCACAAAATACAAATGGATTTTATACACCATCGTTGCTGTAATTATAGCTACGATAGGCATACAGGTATTTTGGAATTACAAGAACTATCAAAGCAATAAACGTCAACTCATCAATGAAGTACAAATTAGCTTAGACAAAGCGGTTGATGATTACTATGCTGACCTAGCCGAAAAAACAACCCTAAATATATTTTTTGAAGATGACAACGACTTTAGCTCTTTAAAAGACAACGATAAGTTTACTAATATCCTGAAAAATATTAACGAAACAGATAAGCAGTTTTCTAACCTTGATTCTATAGAAGCTAATTCTGTTGAAGGCGTTACCATTATTAGAGGTCTTAATGCCGACTCAATAATGGACCAACGGAAATTGAAAAAGAACACCGCTTCAATCTCATATTCTGAGAGAACTGATAGTATTATAACAGATTCAGATCTTAAGGTTTTAACCACAAAAGTGATGTTTTCTATAAGCAACGATAGTTTAGATTTAAAACAGGTTAATCAAAGACTAAGCGATGAATTGAATAGAAAACAATTAACTGTAGATTTTAATTTACTTTATGATAATGGGAAAACTAACGACCAACCTTCTAAAATAGAAAATGCCACAGTCAAAGATTCATTGATTTCTAAAAAAGAATTTTTAAGCACCACATCGAAATCTACTTTTCTACCAAAAGGAAGCACACTCGAGGTTCAATTCTCTAACGAGACTAAAGTAATTTTAAAACGTATTCTGGGCGGTATTTTAATTTCTTCACTATTAATCTTAGCGGTTATAAGTAGCTTGTTTTATTTACTGAAAATTATAAAACACCAGAAGCAATTAGCCGAAGTAAAAAACGACCTCATCAGCAATATTACACACGAGTTTAAAACACCAATTGCAACAATTAGTGCGGCATTAGAAAGCATTAGCAACTTTAACGCAATAGATGATAAAGCCAAGACGAAAAATTATATCGCAATGTCTTCACAGCAACTTGGTAAATTAAACACCATGGTTGAAAAACTATTAGAAACAGCCACTTTAGATAGTGATAGCTTAGAATTGAACAAAGAGGAATTCGACATAATTGCTTTACTTAAAGACTTAATTAATCGTTCTGAAATTCAGTTTCCGAATAAAGCTTTTCAGGTCAATTTTCAGTCTGAAAATCTAATTATTAATGCGGATGTTTTTCATATTGAAAATGCCTTAAACAACATTTTAGAGAATGCTGTAAAATATGGAGGAGATACCATTTCTGTTGAATTAATTTCAAAGAATTTCAATTTCGAAATTTTCATTTCAGATACTGGAAATCATTTAACTAAAGCCAATAAAGAGCGTATTTTTGAAAAATTCTATCGCGTACCAAAAGGCAACACTCACGACGTTAAAGGCTTTGGCATTGGTTTGTATTATACAAAAACCATAATTGCAAAACATCAAGGTTCAATAACTTTAGAATTAAGTAAAGGTTTAACTACTTTCAAAATATCACTTCCACATGGCAAATAAAATCAAACTTTTATTAGCTGAAGACGAAGCCGCTTTAGGACAAATTGTAAAAGAAAGCTTAGAAACTAGAGACTTTAACGTCATCCTTTGTGAAAATGGCGAAATAGCATTTCATAAATACCTATCTGAATCACCAGAAGTTTTAGTCCTTGATGTTATGATGCCACAAAAGGATGGTTTCACATTAGCCAAGGAAATCAGAGCTGTAGACGACAGCATTCCAATCATATTTTTAACCGCTAAATCCCAAACCGCTGATGTTGTTGAAGGGTTTTCAATAGGTGGAAATGATTACTTAAAAAAGCCCTTTAGTATTGAGGAGTTAATAGTTAGAGTTCACAACTTAATAGACCGAAGTAAAACACAAAAAACCTCTACAACCCTAGAAATAGGTGATTACAGTTTCGATTTTCCTAAACAACTTCTAAAGTTTAAAAATGAAGAAGCTATTCAACTCACACATAGAGAAGCGCATTTATTATTTCATCTTATAAAGAACAAGAATCAAGTTTTAGATCGTTCGTTAATTCTGAATAAACTTTGGGGAACTGAAGATTTTTTCACCGCAAGAAGTATGGATGTTTTTATCAGTAAGCTTCGGAAAAAATTAAAAAACGATGAGCGAATTCAAATTATAAACGTGCGTGGTTATGGCTATAAACTTACTGTGTAATATTGTGAAAAATACAATTAAAGCTTATACCTACCTTTAAATACTAAAATTTCCATTTAAATTTTCTAATACAATTTTCGTATTTTACCGAATCATTCTCCAATTCTATGCAAAAGCTCATGCCTTTGTTCTTTTTCTTCAGTTTAATTTGCTTTTCTCAAGAGCAAATCACTGCTACTTTAAAAGATTCAACTAAGGTTGAAGCTAAAACCATTTCTGGAGTTGATAGTTTTGGAACCCTTTACTACACAACCGAAAACAATTCGTTTCAAAAAAAAACTAAGGATACTATTATCACGTATTCCAACTTTCAACTTGGAGAAATTACTTCGGCCAACACATTTAATCCTTTAAGAATAAATCTTTTTTATCGCGATTTTAACACGGTAGTTATTTTAGATAATCGATTGGCTGAAATTTCCAAAATTGACTTTAATACTATTCAACCTTATAAAAATGTATCTTTTGTTTCATCAGGATATGATAATACACTTTGGGTATTTAATGAGGATTTTCAATATTTAGAATTATACAATTATAAAGCCAATAAAGTAAAATTAAAAACGGTTTCTGTTCAGTCTAAAGTATTAGATTTAAAAAGTGATTACAATTATTGCTACTTACTTACTGAAAACTACCTCTATGTTTATAGTTACTTTGGAAGCTTAATTCAAAAAATTAAAAACACAGGTTTTGATGCTTTGGCTTTCAGTAAAGCTCATTTGATTTTAAAAAAGGACGAATCGCTTTTCGCTCTAATGAAAAATAGCACTGAAATACAAGCTATTAAACACCCGAAGTTGTTAATAAAACAGTTTTTGGTAACCAACGAAACCTTGTATATTTACCACGAAAATTTACTACGTCATTACCAATTAAAAATAGAATAGATTATGCATGTTGCTGTTGCTGGAAATATAGGAGCTGGAAAAACAACGCTCACAAAATTACTCGCTAAACATTTTAAGTGGGAAGCTCAATTAGAAGACGTAGTTGACAATCCGTATTTAGACGATTTTTACAATCAGATGGAACGTTGGAGCTTTAATCTTCAAGTATATTTCTTAAATAGTAGATTTCGCCAAGTGAATCAAATTCATGATAGCGGAAAAGATATTATCCAGGACAGAACAATTTATGAAGATGCTCATATTTTCGCTCCGAACTTACATGCCATGGGTCTAATGACCAATCGTGATTTTGAAAACTATTCGTCTTTATTTGAATTGATGGAATCTTTTGTAAAAGGTCCCGATTTATTAATTTATCTACGCAGTTCTATTCCCAATTTAGTGTCACAAATTCATAAACGTGGGCGCGATTACGAGAACTCTATTAGTATTGATTATTTAAGCCGATTAAACGAACGTTACGAGGCTTGGATTTCAAAATACGATAAGGGTAACTTATTGATTATTGATGTAGACGATATTGATTTTGTGGCTAATCCTGAAGATTTAGGAGACATTATTAATAAAATTGATGCGCAAATAAATGGATTATTTTAGGTGAGTATTGTACTCTATTTCCTAAATGCCACTATTTACGTTTTTGTGTCTTGGATCATTGGATTAATTCTTAATAATCTGATAAAGAACCGCAGTTTCTATTCCAAAATTTCAAACCTCGAATTCATTAAAAATGATACGATTAGAAAATCACTTGCCTTAAATGGTTTTGGTTGGATGATAAAAAATACTGTCTTTAAAGTTTTTAATCAGAATCTTCAACTCAAAAAAGGAACAACTAATAAAAAAGATTTAAAGCTTATAAGAAACGAAATGACTTATGCGGAAATAGGTCATATTATAGGCTTTCTATTTATTCTGATCTTGATTGGTTATCAAACTTTGAATGGCCAATTTTTGTCTGCGATTATTCTATTGGTATTTAATATAATATTTAACCTCTACCCTACCTTATTACAGCAGCATAATAAAAAACGAATAGATCGAATACTTAAGCAATAAAACCATGTTTTCGGGCATGATCAATAGCCTCTTCACTCCTTTCTACCAATAAAATTTGAGTTGTTTTATAATCCTTAATAAGATTAGAAACACGCAACATCCGCTTTTTATGTTTGACGCTTCTCAAGTATATAGCTAAGATGCGATCTGGAAATTTCTCCGCAATTTCTATGTAAATATCAGGATCATGCTCTCCACTATCACCAATCAATATAAACGGTAGATTAGGATAAGTTTTAAGAAGGTTCAATATTTCTTTTTGCTTTTGAGGTTTTTCATCTAATGACTTTTTCTTCATTAAATCACCTAAAGTCCGAAGCAAAATAGGCCCTTTTGGAAAATTGTTTTGTTTTAAAAAGAATTCCAAATACCGATATAAATTCCATGGACTATGACTCACATAAAATATAGGATTGGCATTTTCTCCTGAAGCACCGCGATGTAATTTATGATAAAGTTCAGCTGCACCTTCAAGCGGTAATCTGCTTTTTGCGCTTTTAAAAATTGAATTGTAAATCAAGCGCCATTTTAATAAAGAAACTACGCCTGTGTGCAAAATGGTATCATCAATATCACTAGCCACTCCAAATTGAGCTGTTTGTGATGGAATTAATAATTCCCCTGGAAATCTATTTTGATTTTGAATATTGCGTTTTATATTAACGTCGTTATAAGACAATTCAAAAGACAACCAACCTTCATCATTGGCCATAGATTCAAGGTTTTCTAAAGTTTCTGCAACCTTATAATATCCGTGACCATCAGTTGTAGCCTTAAGAATTTTATTATTTGGCAATTTTATGTCTAAACCCACATGCTTTATTTCATCAGTTTCAAATCGCTTCCACGAATTGACGATAAGTTGCCAAATATTTTTCTTTTCTAGGTCGATTGATTCATCTTCCAAAGCTCTTCCTCTGGCATAAAAATGGGAATCTGTACCATAACTTTGGAAAGCAATTATCTGTAAAGGATCTTTTTTAAACATAGTCCAAGTTTAGAAATGCCATGATTCTGGCCACAGCCACATGATTAATAAACCCGAAATTATAATAATTCCAAAAGAAACAATGATCCATTTGGTAAGTTGTTTAGCTCCTAAGACTATAGCCATAATGCCTTTAAACATCATATTTGACAAGCCAGCAAGAAGTATAAGTTTCCAACCAAAATTAGCTTGTAAGGAGCCTTCCTTTATTAATTGTGATAAGGATAAGGTAATAGCATCGACATCTGTTAAACCACTTATAATAGCCACGATATATAAAGCATCATTACCAAAAGTTTTTTTCGTGAAAGCAACAGCCAATAAAATAAGTCCATAAAGCAAGCCAAAAATTAAAGCACTTTTAAACTGAGCAGGATTCTCTGGCTCTGGCATTTCTTCCCCTTGGGAATCGTCTTTATTAATTAAATAAAATAATACCAAACAGGTCAAAGCCATAATTAATATAACCGCACCGATAGGCACCGCAATAACATTTAAATGTTGTGGAATTACAATTCCAACTTCAAACAAAACTCTAATAAAAGAAACGGTTGAAGCCGTTGTGATTACAAAAACAGCCAACTTGCTAATATCGGCAGCATCAGCAGTTTTTCGAGCGTAACTCACTGTAGTTGCTGTACTACTAATTAAGCCACCTAAAATTCCATTTGATATAACCCCTACTTTCTTTCCGAATAATTTGTAAATAAAATAGCCAAAGACACTGATACCAACAATTAAAGTAATCATCAGCCAAATGTTTCTGGGATTAATGACCTCCAAGGAGCCAAAGTTTTTATCGGGAAGAATAGGAAGAATGACTAAAGCAATACCTGCCAATGTCATTATTGCCGATAAATCCTTCGGTTTTAGTTTTTCTATAAAACTATGAAGATGTTCTTTTATATAAAGTAATATAGCAATTGAAGCTCCAACAATCACCCCAATAATTTGATCTCCTTCAACAAGGTAAGCTCCAACAGCAAACATTAATAAGGCAGCAACTTCAGTTGTTTGACCAACATCTGGATTTGGACTTATTTTACTTTTAATCACATTAGCCATCATTAATAGAGCGGCAATTGATAATCCTAAAATGGGAAGTATGTATGGGTTATCATAAACTCTACTTAAGAAACCAGCCATTACACCCAAAATTGTGATAAGGGTAAATGTTCGAACACCTGCCATATCATTTTTTGGAGTTTCACGCTGCAGGCCTACGAGCAAGCCCAATCCAAAAGCTAATCCTAAAGTTGTTAAATCATCGTAATTCATAAGATTAAATATACTTAAATCTTTAAAACCATCAGATTTTAAAACCTCAAATAATCCTTAAAACGTTAAAATTTTGTTTAAATACTTAGCACATCATCTTAATACAAGTTGAGCTTCTAAAAGATTTACTAATTTAGGCGTTTGACCTAATTATTCTAACGCACACATCAACATGAAGAATTTATTATTTCTACTCATTTTTGGGTTAACTTTTAATTTCAGTTTCTCCCAAGATGACTCTAAGAAATCAACACCAACCCCAAACTACAGAGCGGCTGCGAAATATTCACCTACCAACTTAGCTAAGCTAGTGCACTCTACCTCTGTAAGACCTCATTGGCTAAAAAATGGCAATCGTTTTTGGTACCAGTACAAAACAACAGACGGTTCTAAATACTATATTGTAGACGCAGATAACCGTACAAAAAAAGAACTTTTTGATAATGAAAAAATGGCGAAGTGGTTAACTGAAATCACTAAAGATCCTTATGACGCGCAACACTTACCGAAATTCGATTTTGAATTTGTAAAAAATGAAACCGCGATTCGTTTTTATGTTACATCTACAGAAAAAGTAGATGAAGAGAATGATGAAGAGGATAATGTAGATGGTGAGAACATTAAGGAAAATGATTCTATAAAAACCGATACAAAGAAAAAGAAAAAAGCAAAAAAGGTTAATAAAGTTTACCACTTTGAATATCGCCTCGGAAGTAATGGCTTAACAGTTATTGATAACAAAAAGAAAGGCAAAGAAAAATGGAAAAAGTGGGCTAATATTGCTCCTGACAGCTCTGTAGTTTTATTTTCAAAAAACTACAATCTATATTGGATGGATAAAGAGAATTTCCTGAAGGCTGTAAAGAATGAAAAAGACACTACCATTGTAGAAAATAAATGGACCGAAGATGGTGAATTGTACTATTCTTATGGTGGAAGTAGCGGAAGAGGCGAAACCAATGAAACCATGAAGAAAAACAAGGACAAACGTCAATCCGTTCGTGGTATTTGGTCTCATGATTCTAAAAAATTTGTATTCCAAAGAACTGACTCAAGACATATTGATGAGCTATGGGTTATTAATACGACTTCAGGAAAACGCCCAACATTAGAGACCTATAAATACCATATGCCTGGTGAAGATGAATATTATAAAACCGAACTACATGTCTTTGACATCCCTTCAAAAACAAATATTCAAGTTCAGCTAGATACCGTAAAACAACAAAGTATTCAAGTTTATCGTGCACCGAGAAAAAAATCGACATACGATGATGACTTCTCGCCTTCACTACTTCTATCTAAACAGGGAAAAATCTATTTCAACACCATTAGTAGAGACCGTAAAAAATTAGATATCTGCGTCGCTGATATAAATACTGGCGAAGTAAAAGTATTAATTGAAGAACGCTTCAACACCTATATAGAATCACGTCCTTTAGTTTTATTTAATAACGAAACGGAGATGCTTCATTGGGCTGAACGTTCAGGATGGGCTCATTATTATTTATATGATACAGAAGGAAATTTAAAAAATCAAGTGACCTCTGGTTCATACCATGTAGAAGAAGCTATTGGAGTTGATGAAAAAACTAGAACGCTATACTTTACAGCTCATGGAGTGAATAAAGACATAGATCCTTATTACGAACAACTTCATAAGATAAATTTAAATGGTTCTGGTTTAAAAACATTAAACCCTGGTGATTACAATACTAGTACAAGTATGGCCGATTCTAATTCATATTTTGTGAGTAATTATTCTAGAGTGAATACAGTTCCTAAATCTGAATTAAGATCAAGTACAGGAAAATTGGTTATGGATTTAGAGGAAGCCGATTTGTCTCAATTAATGGCCACTGGTTATAAATTTCCTGAGCCATTTAAAATGAAAGCTGACGACGGTATCACAGATATCTATGGAGTTATGTATAAACCATTTGATTTTGATGAAAACAAATCATATCCTTTATTAGAATATGTATATCCTGGTCCACAAACAGAAGCAGTAAATAAATCATTTTCGGTTCGTATGGATCGCTTAGACCGAATGGCTCAAGTTGGATTTATAGTAGTCACTATGGGTAATAGAGGTGGACATCCAGATCGTTCTAAATGGTACCACAACTATGGTTACGGAAATCTTAGAGATTATGGTTTAGCAGACAAAAGACATGTAGCAGAACAACTTGCCGACCAATACGATTTTATTGATATTGAAAAAGTGGGAATCTATGGTCATTCTGGAGGTGGATTTATGTCAACTGCAGCTATGCTAGTTTATCCTGATTTCTTTAAAGCAGCTGTATCTTCTGCAGGAAATCATGATAATAATATTTACAATAGTTGGTGGAGTGAAACGCATCATGGTGTTGAAGAAGAAATGGACGATGATGGCAATGTCAAATACAAATACATGATTGACACCAACCAGGCCTTAGCAAACAACCTCAAAGGAAATCTAATGCTTATTACTGGTGATGTAGACAATAACGTTCATCCAGGCGGAACTATTAGAATGGCAAATGCCTTAATTAAAGCCAACAAACGTTTCGACTTTATGCTTATGCCAGGACAACGTCATAGTTTTGGAAACATGACTGAATATTCGTTCTGGTTAAGAGCAGATCATTTTAGTAAACATTTACTTGGTGTTGAAGCCACTGAAGTTGATATTACTGAAATCAATAGAGATCAGCCAAAAACGAAATAAATCTCACACCTATTAAAGAAACCACGTTATGAACGTGGTTTTTTTATGCTCAAGTAAATCTATTCATAATTATAACTAATTTTGCAGCATGATAAGAGCCTTACAAACACGCATTAATTTACAACAAGAGAAACAACCAGATAGCCTGCTAAACAAAGTGGCGTCTGATTTAGGTATGAAACCTTCTGAAATATCAGGAATTAAAGTACTGAGAAAGTCAATTGATGCACGTAAGCGAAATATCATGTTTAACTACAAGGTTGAAGTTTATATCAACGAACCCCTACCGGAGTCTTCAGATTATACCTTTAATTATAAAGATGTTTCTAACGCCAAACCTATTCATATTATTGGCTTTGGTCCTGCTGGAATGTGGGCAGCCTTACGTTGTATTGAGCTTGGTTTTAAACCTATTGTTTTAGAACGCGGTAAAAACGTTCAGGATCGTCGTAGAGATTTAAAAGCCATTAATCAAGACCACTATGTGAATGAAGATTCAAACTATTGCTTTGGAGAAGGTGGCGCTGGAACTTATAGTGATGGAAAACTTTATACTAGAAGTTTGAAACGTGGCGATGTTCGAAGAATCTTTGAAAACTTAGTGTATCACGGTGCAACCGATCAAATTTTAATTGACGCTCATCCTCATATTGGCACCAATAAATTGCCTAAAGTAGTTAAAAATGTTAGAGAGAATATCATCAAATACGGTGGTGAAGTTCATTTTGAAGCAAGAGTTACAGACTTTACCATAAAAGATAAAAAGATTGTAGCTATTCAACTTCAGAATGGCGAGGAAATGGATGTTGAAAAAGTCATTTTAGCCACAGGGCATTCGGCACGTGACATATTTTATTTATTAAACGATAAAGAAATAAAACTCGAAGCTAAATCTTTTGCTATGGGCGTTCGTGTTGAACATCCTCAAGAACTTATCGATGGCATTCAATATCATTGTTTAGGTGAACCAAGAGACGAGGTTTTACCAGCCGCTTCTTATAGTTTAGTTGAACAAGTAAACAACAGAGGTGTATATTCTTTTTGTATGTGTCCAGGTGGATTTATAGTTCCGGCTGCCACTGCAAACGGAGAAGTCGTTGTTAATGGTATGTCACCTTCAAAACGAAATAATAAATTCGCTAATTCAGGAATAATTACTGAAATCAATGCCGAAAGAGACTTATATAAATACGAGCATTTTGGTGCTTTAAAAGCCTTAGAATACCAAAAAGACTTAGAACGATTGGCCTTTACCGCTGGAGGAAGAACTCAGTCGGCACCTGCACAACGACTCACAGATTTTGTGGAAGGTAAATTATCATCAACTTTAAATGATACCTCTTATCAACCCGGCTTAAAGTCGGCTCCATTACATTCCTTATTACCAAAAATTATTGGTGGTTCTTTAAGGAAAGGTTTTAAAGCCTTTGGTGACAAAATGAAAGGCTATTATACTGAAGAAGCCAATATCATAGGTGTAGAATCAAGAACGTCTTCACCTGTAAACATTCCAAGAACAGAAACTTTAGAACATCCTGAAATCACAAATTTATTTCCCTGCGGAGAAGGTGGCGGTTATGCAGGAGGTATTATTTCGGCAGCTATGGATGGTGAACGATGTGCTGAAGCAGCATGCAGTTAAACTAAAATAATCCCATTAATAGCGGAAGAAAGCCATTAAAAATATTCATCAAACCGATAAATAATTAATTGTTATTTTTGCAACTTAAATTTTAAATAAATGAACGCATATATATTTCCAGGTCAAGGAGCTCAATTCTCAGGAATGGGATTAGATCTTTACGAAAACTCACCTATAGCACAAGAATTATTTGAAAAAGCTAATAGTATTTTAGGCTTTCATATCACTGATATCATGTTTGAAGGTTCTGCAGAAGACTTAAAAGAAACCAAGGTAACTCAGCCGGCTATCTTTTTACATTCTGTCATTTTAGCAAAAACACTTGGAGATAGTTTTAAACCAGATATGGTTGCGGGTCATTCACTTGGTGAATTTTCAGCATTAGTTGCTGCTGGAGCCTTAACTTTTGAAGACGGACTTAAATTAGTTTCACAACGCGCTCAAGCAATGCAAAAAGCATGTGAACTACAACCTAGCACTATGGCTGCTGTTTTAGGTTTAGAAGATGAAGTGGTTGAAAAAGTATGTGCATCAACGGAAGGCGTTGTAGTCGCAGCAAATTATAACTGTCCTGGCCAATTAGTAATTTCAGGAGAAGTTGAAGCCATTAATAAAGCTTGTGAAGCATTAAAAGAAGCTGGAGCGAGACGTGCCTTAGTTTTACCTGTTGGTGGCGCATTTCACTCGCCATTAATGGAACCAGCTCGTGAAGAACTTGCAGCTGCTATAGAAAACACAACGTTCAGCAAACCATTTTGTCCAATATATCAAAACGTAACGGCATCAGCTATTACCGATGAAAACGAGATTAAAGCGAATTTAATTTCACAATTAACGGCTCCTGTGCGTTGGACACAGTCAGTACAGCAAATGGTTGCCGATGGCGCCAAACATTTTACAGAAGTTGGACCTGGTAAAGTTTTACAAGGCTTAGTAAAGAAAATACATCGTGAAGCAGAGACAGCCTCAGCTACACTTACAACTAACGCCTAAATTCAGCTACTTTGAACAGGACATTATTTATAACTTTACTTATAGTTTTCAATATTGCCATTGACCAAATCTCTAAAGTAATTGTTCGTAACACCTTAAATTTTAGAGAAGAAATTGATGTTATTGGCAAATACTTTCAACTCATTTGGGTAGAGAATAAAGGTGCCTTTTTAGGAATGGGAAGTGATATGAACCCAACATTAAGATTTATTTTCTTGTTGGTTTTACCCACTGTTGTTTTAGCTTATGTGATTTATTATATCCTTAAAACTAAAGAATTAGACCGATTAAGTCTAATTGCCTTTTGCTGTATTGCAGGAGGAGGTATTGCCAATGTCTTTGACCGAATAGTTTTCGGTCAAGTCACTGACTTCTTCTTTATAAATTTAGGAGGTGTTTTTAAAACAGGTATCTTTAATATTGCAGATATGTCTGTTACCGCTGGAATGATAATGTTATTATTCAGTGGTATTTTTAACAGCAATAAAAAGGAAGAAATTGCCTAACGAGCTAGTTGGCAATCATCACAATCTTTTACCTCTCCATAATACGTATCACGATATTTATGAAGTGTTTTGTAAGGAATACTTAAAAATTGCTTTTTGATATAGGTGACATTAGTCATTAATACACCCATTTTTTTCGTGAAGCGACCTTCAACTTTGGTCTCTCTTTTAATACTAATCAGTTTCATGTTATTCAATTATCATTGGGTACAAAGTAACGAAGAATGATTAGCAATCCCAAGAAATAGACGTTAAAACCTAGTTAACTGCCTTTTTCATTATCAAATCAAACAACAGACAATCAAATCTTTAAGAATTCTTTAAATCTTTTAACTATTCCTTATAGAATTCCTAATTAAAAGTTTGAAGAAATGAGTTGATTTCTGATCAAAACAAGTTGTTTTCATTAAATTATAAGATATATAATCCTGAAAAAGAAGATTTTATAAAATCTTATTGGTATTAAATTGAATAAAAAATTATCAGAATTTCAATAAACAATTCATCAAAATAAGGACTTACTTATTTCGAATTTTTTGCTCCCATTTCCAAGCTGAAGCCATAGCATCATCTAAGGTTAATTCTGTTTTCCATCCCAAAACGGTATTAGCTTTATTGGTTTCAGCATAAGCGGCTGTAATATCACCTTCTCTTCTATCTACTATTTTATAATTTATCGCAACACCTGAAACACGTTCAAATGCTTGAATCGCTTCCAGAACTGTACTGCCTGTTCCTGTACCTAAATTATAGTATTCGTAATTGGAATCATTGTCTCCATTTAAAAGTCGCTTTAAGGCCACGACATGGGCTTTAGCTAAATCTACCACATGAATATAGTCTCTAATACAAGTCCCATCAGAGGTTGGATAATCTCCTCCAAAAACTGAAAGTTGCTCTCGCATTCCAATAGCTGTTTGTGTGATAAAAGGCACAAGATTTTGCGGAACACCAATTGGCAACTCTCCTATTTCTGCAGAGGGATGCGCGCCAACAGGATTAAAGTAACGCAATGCTATTGCTTTAATATCGCCATTTACTCTACAAGTGTCACTGATTATTTCTTCACCTATTTGCTTCGTATTACCATAAGGAGATTCAGCAGGTTTCACAGGAGCACTTTCTGTAATTGGCAATTCATCAGCCTGTCCATAAACCGTACAAGAAGAACTGAAGATAAAATTCTTTTTATCTAATTTTTTCAATTCCTGAAGAACATAGACCAAAGTGGTAATATTATTTTCATAATACATTAATGGTTCAGCAACACTCTCTCCTACCGCTTTACTTGCAGCAAAATGGATAACACCAACAATATCATTGTGACGCATAAAGAAATCTTGAACATCGGTCTTTACTTTCAAGTCAAGCTCTTCAAAAAGTGGTTTTTTCTTTGTAATTGCAGTAATACCATCTAAAACCTCAATTGAGGAATTCGACAAATTATCTATAATCACTACTTCATAGCCTTCATTTTGTAATTCTACAACCGTATGAGAACCGATAAAACCTAAACCTCCTGTAACTAAAATCTTCATATGTATTTGTTTTTGTGTGCTGACTACTTCACATAGAATATCCGCAATAATAAAAAAATGATATCATTGCGGATGTCTTATATTATTATTTAGATGCTATAAAATCTAAAACTGTGCTTGTAATAAAATCGATTTGATCGTCTTCCAACTCAGTATGCATTGGGAGGGAAATTACAGACTTTACTAATTCGTTTGTCACAGGGAAATCTGCTTCGTTATAACGTGGATCAGTATAAGCCTTCTGTTTGTGCAGTGGAATTGGATAATATACACCACATGGGATATTTTTTGACTGTAAATGCGCTACCAAAGCATCTCTATCCACACCTTTTAAGTTAAGCGTGTATTGATGAAAGACGTGAGAATCATCAGCATCATTAGGATCTAAACCAGTTGGTGTTATAATATTTGGATGATTCTTAAATGCCTCACTATATTTTCTAGCGGCAGCTCTTCTTGCTTTATTATAAGTGTCTAAATGCGGTAGTTTTGCATCTAAAACAGCAGCTTGGATAGAATCTAATCTTGAATTTACACCTACCACATCATGATGATAACGCTCGTACATTCCATGATTTACGATACCTCTAATTTTATGAGCTAGATCATCGTCATTCGTAAATATAGCACCACCATCTCCGTAACAACCTAGGTTCTTTGAAGGAAAGAAAGACGTTGAAGCCACATGACCTATTGCACCTACTTTAGTTTTACTTCCATCTTTATGCTTATAACTTGCACCTATTGCTTGTGCATTATCTTCTATGACATAAAGATTATGTTCTTTAGCCAAGGCCATAATCTCATCCATTTCTGCCGGTAAACCAAATAAATGAACAGGAACTATAGCTTTTGTTTTTGGTGTAATCGCTTTTTTAATGGCGTTTACATCGATATTAAAAGTAACAGGATCTACATCAACTAAAACAGGAGTTAATTGTAAAAGTGCAATAACCTCTACTGTTGCAGCGAATGTAAAATCTGCAGTAATCACCTCATCACCTGGCTTTAAACCCAAGCCCATCATAGCAATCTGCAAGGCATCTGTACCATTCGCACATGGAATGACGTGCTTTACACCTAAATAATTTTCAAGATTTTTCTGAAATTGATGTACAATAGGTCCATTGATATAAGCAGCACTATCCATAACTTCAGTTATCGAAGCATCTACAACATTTTTTATTTTCGCATATTGACTCTGAAGGTCAACCATTTGTATTTTTTTCATCTTAATGCCCATGAAAATGGGAGTCTATTTAATTAAACATTTTGCCTTAGCGAAAATACGAAATTGTAAGCGCTATGGCAATGCAATTAATTGAAAGTAGTGTATTTTAGCATAAATTTTTGTTTTTGAGAGCACTCTATTCTATAGGAATTTACATAGCAGGTTTTATTATAAAGAGCCTCGCTTTATTCAATTCGAAATTGAAAAAAGGCGTTGAAGGCAGAAAAACAACCTTTGCTAAACTTGAAGGCACTATTCAACCTACAGACAAAACATTTTGGTTTCACTGTGCCTCTCTCGGTGAATACGAACAAGGCTTACCAGTTTTTGAAGCGCTAAAAACGAAGCATCCCGATTATAAAGTCGTTCTATCATTTTTTTCACCCTCAGGATATGAAGTTAGAAAAAACGCGACTATCGCCGATGTTGTGGTTTACCTTCCTTTAGATTCTAAGTCCAATGCTAAAAAATTTCTAGATCTAGTAAACCCTGATTATACACTTTTTGTTAAATATGAAATCTGGCCTAATTTTTTACATGAAATTAAAAAACGTGACTTAAAAGCGATTTTAATTTCAGCGGTATTTAGAAAAGACCAAGCCTTTTTTAAATGGTATGGTGCTTATACAAAATCTGCTCTATTCGCTTTCAACCATATTTTTACACAAGACGAAAATTCTAAAACTCTACTTGAGCGCATAAATTACAATAATGTAACTGTTTCTGGCGACACACGATTTGATCGGGTTTCAAACCAATTAAAAGTTGACAATACAGTTTCATTTATTGAAGAATTTAAAGACGACAAATTATGTGTGGTTTTTGGAAGCTCTTGGCCAGAAGATGACAAACTGTACATGGATGACATTAATACTAACAAAAATGCTGATGTAAAATTTGTAATTGCTCCACATAATATAAAACCAAATTATATAGCTTCTCTTAAAACACAATTAAAAGTAAAAACTATTTGCTATTCAGAACTAACTGAACATCAAAATTTAGCCGATTACAAGGTCTTTATTTTAGACACCATTGGCTATTTAAGCAAAGTCTACAGTTATGCAGACATTGCATATGTTGGTGGAGGTGCGGGCTCAACAGGACTTCACAATATTTTAGAACCTGCTGTTTTTAGTGTGCCCATTCTAATTGGAAAAAATTACAACAAATTCCCAGAAGCCAAATCATTAATTACCTTGGGAGGGGTTACTAGTGTTGGAAGCTCATTAGCTTTTGAATCAACCTTAGCCGCTTTAATAACGGACGATAAGCTTCGAAACAAACAAGGATCAATTACTAAATCTTATATTGATTCTAACAGAGGTGCGGTTATTGAGATCATGAATTATTTAGATAACAAGATCTAAATTTTTCAGAAAATATCGCCTTAATATAGTCCAATTCCTTCAATAGAAACGTATATAGCAGAAAGTGGACGATTATAATTTTCAAAAAATTATGTTAAAATTTCATTGAATTGTGTATTTTCGTACACTAATAAACATAAAAACAAAAACTATTAAAATGAAAAAAGTTGTATTAAGTATAGCATTAGTTGCTTTTGTAGGGTTATCATTCACATCTTGTAGAGAAACCGAAAGTAAAACAGAAGAAGCAGTTGAAACTGTTGAAAAAGAAACAGAAGGTGCTTTAGAAAAAATTGGTAAATCTGTAGATAATGCAGTTAACGAAACAAAAGAAGCTGGAAAAGCTGTAGAAGATGCTGTTGACGATATCGACAATAACTAATTTTTACACAATTACATTATTACTTATTCACACAAATTAAATTAACACTAAAACTATTAAAATGAAAAAAGTTGTATTAAGTCTAGCACTAGTTGCTTTTATAGGATTATCCTTTACTTCTTGTAGAGATACAAAGGAAAAATCAGAGGACAAAATTGAAGACGCAATGAATGAAGCAGGTGACGCTTTAGAAGATGCAGGAGATGCTATTGAAGACGCTGTAGAAGATGCGGCTGACGCTTCTGGTGAAGCTTTAGAAGATGCTAAAGATGCGGCAAATGACGCTGCAAATAGTATTGAAGAAGGCGCTAAAGAAATGGCCGATGAGGTTAAAGACGCTACTAACGAAGCTGTTGAAGGTGCTAAAAAAGCAGGAAGTGACGCAGTTGAAAACGTAAAGAAAGCAGGTGCCGACGCTGTAGAATCAGCTAAGAAAGCTGGTAATGACGCTGTGGACAAAGCAGCAGATAAAGTAAAAATTGACTAATTATCTTTAATTATTTAATTAGAAGCCTGATGAAAATCAGGCTTTTTTTTGTGTTAAATTCTTAAAGTCTCTTTCAGAGATTACTTAAATTTTGTCAATAAAAAAAGCCTCTATCTTTCGATAAAGGCTTTAGTACTGAAGACGGGACTTGAACCCGTACGTCCTAATGGACATTGGATTTTAAGTCCAACGTGTCTACCAATTCCACCACTTCAGCATCTTAATTACAAATCTTGTAATCAAATTGGTATATTTTAAAAGAATAGAGCGAAAGACGGGATTTGAACCCGCGACCCTCACCTTGGCAAGGTGATGCTCTACCCCTGAGCTACTTTCGCAGTTTTTAAAGAACTATTTCGCTTTCAAAGCGGTTGCAAATTTATAATATTTATTAGAATTACAAAGCCTTTTTTAAAAATAAATTAAAAAAATTTACGCTTGCTTTTTCTTTACCAGCATTCGCTTGATTTCATTAAGCTTCATTAAGGCCTCAACAGGCGTTAAAGTATCAATGTCTGTGTGCAAAATCTCATCTTTTATCTCAACCAACAAAGGATCATCTAAATTAAAGAAACTTAATTGTAAGTCGTCTTTAAATGTCTTTACCTTATCCGTTAACTCTTCACTCGAATGTGATTTTTCTAATTTAGAAAGAATTTTATTTGCTCGGCTTATCACCTGTTGTGGCATTCCAGCCATTTTAGCTACATGAATACCAAAACTATGCTCTGAGCCACCTTCAACTAATTTTCTAACAAAAAGCACATTATCCTTTAACTCCTTTACGGCAACATTAAAATTCTTAATACGCTCAAATGTTTCGCTCATTT
This sequence comes from Winogradskyella epiphytica, assembly GCF_003217215.1. Taxonomy (GTDB): domain Bacteria; phylum Bacteroidota; class Bacteroidia; order Flavobacteriales; family Flavobacteriaceae; genus Winogradskyella; species Winogradskyella epiphytica. The sequence goes on along the minus strand of NZ_QJTD01000004.1, from coordinate 32,543 downwards.
CATTTAGCTCGTGATAGTGCGTCGCAAATAATGTTTTAGGCTTGGCTGGATGCTCATGTAAATACTCACTAATCGCCCAAGCGATAGAAATCCCATCGTAAGTACTGGTGCCTCTTCCTATTTCATCTAATAACACCAAACTGCGATCAGAGATGTTATTAAGAATAGAAGCCGTCTCATTCATTTCTACCATGAATGTCGATTCTCCCATTGAAATATTATCACTTGCTCCAACTCTAGTAAATATTTTATCTACTAAACCTATTCTCGCTTCGCCTGCAGGCACAAAACTTCCTATTTGAGCTAATAGTACAATTAATGCTGTTTGTCTCAAAATAGCCGACTTACCCGACATATTTGGACCGGTAATCATAATAATTTGCTGGGATGCTCTATCTAAAAATAAATCATTAGCAATATATGGTTCACCTATTGGTAATTGTTGTTCTATTACAGGATGACGCCCATCTTTGATTTCCAAATCATAACTGTCGTCAATCTGTGGATACACATATTTATTAGCCTTTGCTAAACTTGCAAAACCACATAAACAATCTAATTGACCTATTAACTGTGCATTTTGCTGTACCGAAACAATAAACTGATGCATCCATGTAACTAGCTCAGCAAACAATTTTTGCTCAATGGTTAAGATACGCTCTTCGGCACCTAAAATTTTCGCTTCATATTCCTTGAGCTCCTCAGTAATATAACGTTCTGCATTTACCAAGGTCTGTTTGCGAATCCATTCTTCTGGAACTTTATCCTTATGTGAGTTTCTTACTTCTATATAATAGCCGAAAACATTATTTGACGCAATCTTTAAAGAGGTTATTCCTGTACGTTCAGTTTCACGCTTCAACATATTATCCAAGTAGGTCTTTCCTGATTGAGACAAGCCTCTTAACTCGTCTAATTCTTCAGAAAAGCCTTCCGCTATTGTATTTCCTTTTAAGACATTTACTGGCGCTTCCTCGTTTAAAGTTTCCTTTATTTTTTCACGTAATAAATCACAGCGATGCAAATTATCTCCTAATACTTTTAAAGCCTCATTGTCACAATTTTCAGCGACGGACTTGATAGGTACAATCGCTTCTAATGAGTTTTTAAGTTGAATGACTTCTCGTGGACTAACTTTAGTCGTTGCAATCTTTGAAATGAGACGTTCAATATCACCAATATGTTTTATTTGCCCTTGAATCTTTTGAAGCACAGTCTCGTTTTCCAACAAATATTTGACAACTTCATGACGTTGTTTTATTTTTTCAGCATGTTTTAAGGGTAAGGCCAACCAACGTTTAAGCATTCTTCCACCCATTGCCGAAATTGTCTTGTCTATAACATTAATCAAGGTCACGGCATTAGCATTGGTAGAATTGTATAATTCTAAATTTCTAATGGTGAATTTATCCATCCACACATAATCATCAGTAGCAATTCTAGAAATCGTAGCGATATGCTCTAACTTATTATGGCGCGTTTCACTCAAATAGTGAAGCGCAACACCCGAAGCGATAATCCCCTCGTATAAATCTTCAATCCCAAATCCTTTTAGTGTCTTAGTATTAAAATGTTTGGTTAAGGTTTCATGAGCATAATCGGCTTGAAACACCCAATCTTCCAAATAAAACGTATGAAAATCTTTGCCAAAAGTTTCAGAAAATAACTTTCTGCTTTTTTTGGAAACTAACACTTCACTAGGACTAAAATTCTGAAGCAGCTTATCAATATATTCGGCATCCCCTTGTGAGGTTAAAAATTCACCTGTAGAAATATCTAAAAACGAAATACCAATTCGTTGTTTTTCAAAATAAACCGCACATAAAAAATTGTTAGACTTAGAGTGAAGGATATCATCATTAAAAGCTACACCTGGTGTTACCAATTCTGTAACTCCACGTTTTACAATAGTCTTCGTTTGCTTAGGATCTTCTAATTGGTCGCAGATAGCAACGCGCTCACCTGCTCTAACTAATTTTGGCAAATAAGTATTTAAAGAATGATGTGGAAAACCTGCTAATTCCGTTTCACTATCACTTCCCGCTCCACGTTTGGTTAAAATGATATCCAGAATTTTTGAGGCCTTAACGGCATCGCTACCAAAGGTTTCGTAAAAATCGCCAACTCGAAACAACAAGAGTGCATCAGGGTATTTAGCCTTGATTGCATTATACTGTTTCATTAATGGTGTCTCTTTTTTTGCTGATTTAGCCAATGGTAATCTGGTTTTAAGTTATATTTTTGCCTTGAAAATTTACAAAATTGTAAGTTTGCTAAATTACTTATATTTTGAGGTTTATAGAAGCCTACAAGCCATAAGTTATTTACAGGTGTTGACAATTCTATTAGTGATTTCGAGCAAAATGCGATGAAGGAAGGTAATCTACTGAAATTTAGAGAATTTTGTAAGGTTGTTAAGTCCTTCGTCTACGCTATGACACAAACAGGTAAATAATGAGAAAACTAAAAAACGAAGAATTAGAGCGATTAGAAGTTGCCGAGTTTAAAGCTGCTGAAAAATCTCCAATTATTATAGTACTAGATAATATTAGAAGTTTAAACAATATTGGTTCGGTTTTTAGAACAAGTGATGCCTTTTTAATTAAAAAAATATATCTCTGTGGAATTACGGCACAACCACCTCATAATGATATTAGAAAAACTGCATTAGGAAGTACAGAAACTGTAGATTGGGAATATGCCGAAAACACATTAGATGTTATCGAAAAATTAAAGTCTGAAAACGTACAAATCTGCGCCATTGAACAAGCCGAAAACGCTACTATGCTCAATGAATTTAAACCGCAACCAAACACAAAATACGCCTTTGTTTTTGGCAACGAAGTGAAAGGTGTCGCTCAAAATGTAGTTAGCAACAGTGATGTGGTGATTGAGATTCCACAATACGGCACAAAACATTCCCTAAATATTTCGGTAAGTTGTGGTGTGGTGATTTGGGATGTTTTTGCTAAACTAAGCTATAGAAAATAAATACTAACAAGTAACTATGTTTTGACATTTCTACAAAGCGAAGTATAAGCTACGAGAAGCCTTTAAGTTCAGCGAATCTAAATCTTATAACTTGCTTAAATTAAATCTATAATTTAGAGATTCCTTAATCCTATCTAATTTCGGAAAGCTAACATAGTGGTTCGACACTGTGAATAACATAAAGGACAAATTGCAATTCAAATTCAATGAAAAAACCTTGGCCAACAAAAGATGCGATGACTCAGATTTACGAATTGAATCTCTGGGGAGGAAAGGAATTTGATTTTTATTCAGGTGAAGGTTCTCATGACTCCAAAATTGTTGCGCCATATTTAGAATCTGTCATTGAATTTTTAAATGCGCATAACAATAGTTTATCTGTATGCGATCTAGGTTGTGGCGATTTTAATATCGGAAGACAACTCCTTAAATATACGAGTCGTTATATAGCTATAGACATTGTAGAAGATCTTATTGAACGAAATAAATCTAAATTTCAAGAAAACCACTTAGAATTTCATTGTTTAGATATAGCAAAAGACGAGCTTCCAGCAGCAGATTGCATCATTATAAGACAAGTGCTTCAACATTTATCAAATGCTGAAATTCACGACATCGTTCAAAAACTGCAATATTATAAATACGTGATTCTTACAGAGCATCTTCCAATCGGAACTTTCGCTCCTAATAAGGATATAATCTCTGGTCAAGGTATTAGATTGAAACAAAATAGTGGTGTAGATTTATTGGAACCACCGTTCAACTTGAAAATTAAAAAAGAGAAAACCCTGATTGATACGGTTTTAGACAACAATAAAGGTCGAATTCACACCTCGCTTTATATGATCTAAATCTTCAGTTTAAAGAAGCTTAATCAATATTCTCTTCACAAGCTTTATCAATCTCTCCCAATACCCACAAATAATCTTCGCGATTCTTTACAAAATCCTTTTCCGAAATATCAATAATGATAACATTCATTTCGGTTTGACTTCTTAAGAAATCGAGATATCCTGCATTAATTTTTTCGAGATAATCATCCTTGATGTCCTTTTCGTAATTACGTCCTCGTTTTTTAATATTAGCTTGAAGTCGCTCCGTATTTTGATAAAGATAAACGTACAAATCTGGCTTTGCTATATCTTTATAAACCTGATAGAATAATTTTCGATACAATCTAAATTCGTCTTCAGGTAAGGTGATTTTTGAGAATATTAACGACTTAAACACATCATAATCACTCACCATAAAGTCCTTAAACAAATCAAATTGTGATAAATCGTCACTGATTTGTTGGTAACGATCGGCCAAAAACGACATCTCTAATGTAAAGGCGTAACGCTCTGGTTCTTTGTAAAATTTTGGCAAGAATGGGTTATCTGCAAAACGCTCTAAGATCAGTTTCGCATTAAACTCGTGGGCAATTTTATTAGCCAAACTTGTTTTTCCTGCTCCGATATTGCCTTCAATGGCGATATAATTATAGTCGGTAAAATCGTAAGCTTTTTGCGGATTCTTTAGCCAAATATTCTTCGGTTCTATTTCTGAATCGTCATTACACTCATTCAATAATACCTCAACCGTTTTGTTCAAAACAGGATGTTCCACATCTTTTGCGATATCATAAAGAGGTTGAAGCACAAATTTTCGCTTATGCAATTCGGCATGAGGAATGATTAACTTTTTCTCTTCGACAATTTCGTCTCCAAAAAACAAAATATCTAAATCAATTTCTCGGGATTCGTAAGATTCAGTAGATTTTTTTGTGCGTCCTAATTCAATTTCAATGTCTTGAAGTTCTTTAAGAACTTTTTTCGGTTTCAATTCGGTATCTACCGCAATACATGCATTATAAAAATCATCACCCTCAAACCCAAAAGCCGGAGTTTCATAAATTTTAGACATTATCCTCACCACACCAATTCGCTCAAAAATAGCATTAACAGCCGATTGTAAATACTCCAACTTATGGCCTTTATTACTTCCTAATGCGATATGGATGGTTTTGCTTGGTTTCATAGAAAGGGCAAAATAACTAAAAGAAATATTAATAGATTATCTTTACAGAAACTATTTATCGACAATTTTTAATGCAATTAAAAGACAAGCTTTTCGCACATCGCATTTATCTCTTACTTGGTGCTCTTTTCATTACATCCTTAGTTGTTTCAAATCTTATTTTTCAAAAATTCTTTTATTGGTATCCGCTGAACATGGAAATTTTAGGATTTAAATTATTTGAAATTTCTGTTGGCATTTTACCTTACCCCATCACCTTTTTAATTACCGATTTAATCAGTGAGATTTATGGTAAAAAACGCGCAAATGACGTTGTGGTCGTTGGAATTTTTGCTTCATTGTTCTCTTTACTCATAGTTTATGTAAGCGCACAGATACCAGCAACGGAATGGTCTTATGTAAATGACGATATGTTTTCTAAAGTTTTTGGGAACACGTCTTTGGCTGTATTCGCAAGTATGATCACTTACCTTTTTGCACAATTTGTGGATATTCAGATATATCACTTTTGGAAACGTGTCACTAAAGGAAAACACTTATGGTTGCGAAATAATTTTTCAACATGGTTTTCTCAATTTATAGATACATTCACTGTGGTGTTCTTACTGTGTACCTTTGGAATTATTGATTGGGAAAACTTTTACGGCCTGCTATTAAGTGGCTTCCTATTCAAATTTTTAATCGCCATAATGGACACTCCATTTTTATACCTTGGTGTTTATTTATTTAGAAAGCGATTTAAACTAAAAGTAAATGAGGAAATAAATTTATTGTAAACGTCAAATGAAACACTAAAATCTTCTTAAACTTAGGCCTTAAAGTAACTTTTATGCTGAATTTTGCGTATATAACTAAGAAGTTGTTTTAAATAAAGCACAAATACACCTTTATGAAAAAGTTTTTAAAAATTATAGGAATTGTTTTACTGGTATTCATTGCGATTCTTGTTGCCATACCATTTGTTTTAGAATCGAAAATAGACACAATTTTTCAAAATTATGCTGACAATAATTTGGATGCCGATTTAACTTTTGACGATGTCAGCCTTAGTCTTATTAGCAGCTTCCCTAAAGCCGAAGTGAGTGTTAAGAATTTAAAAATCACTAATCGCGCACCTTTTAAAGGAGAAAACTTAGCCATTGCTAAGTCTATTTCTTTTGAAATGGCCATCTCCGAATTATTTAAAGGTACCGATGAACCTCTTGAAGTCAATGAAGTCATTGCCGATGAACTGCTACTCGTATTAAAAACTAATAAAACAGGAGCGGTTAACTACGATATTGTAAAAACCAGTGAGCCTAACCCAACTAAACCGGCCGACAGCTCAAGTTCCTTCAGCTTCGATATTGACAATTATAAAATAAACAATAGTGCTTTCACTTATATTGATGAAGGTTCAGATATAAAGTTTTATCTAACTGAAATTAATCATAGTGGTAAAGGAATTTTTTCAGGTGATATTTCGGAATTAGACACAAAAACTGAGGCAAATATCAGCTTAGCGATGGACAGCACAGAATATCTAAGCAATAACAGAATTAAATTAGACGCCTTAATTGATATCGATCTTGATCAGGATAAATATTCTTTCAAAGAAAACAAAGGATATATTAACGAACTTCCTTTAGAATTTGAAGGTTTTGTTCAATTAGTGGAAGCGGGACAACAAATAGATATTAGTTTCAAAAATCCTGAATCATCTTTTAAGGATTTAATGGCTGTAATTCCAAAAGCCTACGCTAAGAATCTTGAACAAGTTGCCACTTCAGGTCAATTTACCATGAATGGTATAATAAAAGGATTGAATTCGGATGACACTATTCCAGGTTTCGATATTAATCTTAATTCAGATAATGCTTCTTTTAAATTCCCAGACCTTCCTAAGAGTGTTAGAAACATAATTATTGATGCTACTGTTAAGAACACCACAGGAAATATTGATGATACATTCGTAGACCTAAATAAATTAAATTTTCAGATTGATGAAGACGTATTTAAATCCGAAATTCATTTAAAAAACTTGACCAAAAACATGTTGGTGGATGCCAACTTAGATGGTGTTTTAAACTTAGCAAATATTACAAAAGCGTATCCTGTTGAATTAGAAAATGAGCTTAAAGGTATTTTGAAAGGAAAGATTCATACCGCTTTTGATATGAATGCTATTGAAACTAATGCCTATCAACGTATCAAAAATGACGGAAGTGTATCCATTAGTGATTTTGTATTTTCTTCTGAAGACCTAATTAATCCACTTCAAATTAATAAGGCCGACTTAACCTTCAAACCAGGCACAGTCAGTCTAAATAGGTTTGATGCCTTAACCGGAAAGAGTGATTTATCGGCAACAGGAACCATTACTAATCTGCTCGGTTTTCTATTGAGTGACAAAAAGTTACAAGGACATTTTAACGTAAACTCCAACACATTCGCTATTTCCGATTTTATGTCTGAAGATGACGCTGAAGCTAAAAGTAACACGTCAAGCACAACTACGACAACTTCTGAATCTCTTAAAATTCCAGCCTTCTTAGATTGTTCTATTACTGCAAATGCTAAAACAGTAATTTATGATAATTTAAATTTGAAGAACGTTAAGGGACGATTAAACATAAAAGATCAAAACGCGAATCTCCAAGATATGACCACCGATATTTTTAATGGTCAATTGGGACTTTCTGGAAATGTATCCACCAAAGATGTGAAGCCAAGCTTCGACATGAAACTGGCCATGCAGAATTTTGATATTTCAGAGTCGTTTGCAGGATTAGAAATGTTAGAAGCCTTAGCACCTATTGCTAAAGTTTTAAAAGGTAAATTGAATTCAACTATTGATGTTAGTGGCTTCTTAGATTCAACTTTTTCACCGGATTTAAGTTCAATATCAGGATACGCATTAGCTTCTATAATCACAGAAAAAATTAATAGTGAAAACAGTCCGCTACTTACTTCCTTAGATAGCAAGTTGGATTTTATCAATTTCGATGATTTTATTTTGAAAGATCTTGTAACCAATTTAAGTTTTAAAGATGGTCAGGTATCCGTTAAACCTTTCACTATAAATTATAAAGATATTCCAATTGAGGTATCTGGAACGCACAGTTTTGCAAATGTCATGAACTATAGTGCCGTATTACAAGTACCTGCTAAATATTTAGGCAGCGAGGTAAATAGACTCATTGGAAAAATCAATGATAATGAAGTCAATAAAATTTCAATTCCGATCACTGCGAATATAGGTGGCACCTTCTCCAGTCCAAATGTAAAAACTGATTTAACTACGGGTATTTCTAATTTAACGCAACAGTTAATTGAGATTGAAAAACAAAAATTAATAGGTCAAGGAAAAGACAAAATCAAGGATTTATTAGGTGGCATTATGAATGGACAACAAAATCCTACCAAAACTGATTCGACGTCTACAACTGACACAACAGTTCCTACTAAACCCGTAGATAGCATTCCTACTAAGCCAGTAGATAGCACTCAATCTACAGAAGACAAAGTTAAAGAGGGTGTGGGGAATATATTGGAAGGAATTTTAGGAGGAAGAAAGAAATCCAATAAAAAAGTTCAGGATTCGACCAAAAATTAAGGCGCAAACGTTAAATATAGTTAATAAATCTTAATTTCTATTAATAATTAACCTTTTTCTTGCTTTTATGGATTATTAAGTTATATTGAAGGTTCACTAAATTTTAAAGGATACATGAGGCAATTAAAAATCACCAAGCAGGTTACTAATAGAGAAGACAAATCTTTAGATAAGTATTTACAAGATATTAGTAAGATTCCATTAATTACGGCAGATGAAGAAGTGGAATTAGCACAGCGCATCAGAAAAGGTGATCAGGCGGCACTAGATAAGTTAACAACGGCCAACTTAAGATTTGTTGTTTCAGTTGCTAAGCAGTATCAAAATCAAGGATTAAAACTTCCTGACTTAATTAATGAAGGTAACGCTGGTTTAGTCAAAGCTGCAAAACGTTTTGATGAAACTAGAGGTTTTAAATTCATTTCATACGCGGTATGGTGGATTAGACAAGCTATTTTACAAGCTTTAGCAGAGCAGTCGCGTATAGTTCGTTTACCTTTAAATAAGATTGGTACTATTAATAAAATTAATAAAGCCTTTTCTCATTTAGAACAAATTAACCAGAGACCTCCAAATGCTGAAGAGATTGCTCGCGAGCTTGACATTAGTGTTCGTGAGGTAAAACAGTCTATGAAGAATTCTGGTCGTCATCTATCCATGGATGCACCATTAAAGGACGGAGAGACATTTAGTTTGTACGATGTGGTAAGTTCTGGAGAGTCACCGAGACCTGATGGCGAGTTAATGAGAGAATCATTAAACACAGAAGTTGAGCGTGCTCTTGAAACTTTAACTCAAAAGGAAAGCGACGTTATTCGTTTGAATTTTGGTATTGGCGATCAGCCACCAATGACTCTTGAAGAAATTGGAAGCATTTACGATTTAACTCGTGAACGTGTAAGACAGATTAGAGAGAAAGGGATTAGGCGATTAAGACACGCTAGTAAGAGTAAGATTTTAAAAACTTATTTAGGTTAAAAAATCTATTTTAGAACGCTTAATTATTGTAAGTTAAATTTTCACCTTAAGCCTATTACTTTTAAGGTTTTATGTTAAAATTTAATAACCAAAAGAGCCACTAAAGTTAATGACCAAAAAATAAATGTTTAAAACTTTCATATTATTTTTTATTTTCAAATAGTTAGCATATATTTGCCGACCATTTGCAAGAATTAGATAACAAAAATATATCGATACATGATTAAAATCGAAATCAAAGAAGGAGAGAATATAGAACGTGCACTTAAGCGTTATAAGCGTAAACACAGAAATGTACAGATTATGCAAAACCTTAGAGAGTCTCGTTATTTCACGAAGCCGTCTGTTAAGAACAGAAGACAACTTCAAAAAGCTCAATACATTCAGAGTTTAAGAGACGCTGAAGATATATAGATATTTTTTTATATAAAATATATAAAAGAGTAGCACTTGTGCTGCTCTTTTTTTATGTTCTCTACTCTATTGGTAGAATGGGAAAGATTGTATTTAGTACATAAAAGTATCCATAGGATGATCCTCGTAAAAATCATCAAAGGTTTTAGTGGTAGTGTATTTATCATGTAGAATTTTATAGACCATAAACACCACAGCAATCTGCCCGATAACGGTTAGATAAAACACCCATGGAAACGCAAAGTTTACAGCACTCATAATAGTTACTGCTAGCAGTAGTACAGTTGTTATGGTTACAAGAAGAAAGGCTGACGGTTTCATAAGATAAGCTTTGCCTTAAATTAATACATTTTCTACAAAGAAGAAAGTGTTTTAACAGAAGCTTACCCTATTCTAAACTTGTAATTCAACAACAGCACCTTCGTTAGATCTCACATTAAAAACGGTATTATCTTCAAAAATGAGGTATTGCCCTTTAATACCAACTAACTTTCCAGAGTAATGAGGTGTTTTAGTTAAATTTAAACTTTTCAGTTTTTCTGGATATTTTTCCACAGGAAAATGTAAATGTGTCTCTTTATTATTTTCTATAAAATAAGGTAGTGCTTCTTCTGGAATATACTTCTTTAAGCTTTGCTTCCACTCAAGCAAATCTTCATCTTTTATTTCATTCTTAAGCATTGTGCGCCAATTCGTTTTATCAGCGACATGGTCTTTTAAGGCGACTTCGGTAATACCAGCTAAATAACGGTTAGGAACCTCAACAATTTCAAGAGCCTCATGCGCGCCCTGATCAATCCAACGTGTTGGCACCTGACTTTTCCTCGTAACACCAACTTTAACGTTACTGGAGTTAGCTAAATACACAATATGAGGTTGTAACTGTACTTTCTTTTCGTATTCTAAATCACGATCTTCTTTACCTAAATGTGCTGTACTTAATTCCGGACGCATAATCCAATCTCCAGCCAATGGCTTTTCAAAAAAACAAGTTTTACAAAAGCCTTGTCGAAAAATCGGACGATCTAACCCACAACTTAAACATTGGTAACCAACACGCTTAATATCAATGGATTTATTCAACAATTGATTGATATGAATAAAATCATTTTCAAAGACCAGATAATATTGAATGGGTTCTAAAAATTCGGTTTGCATTTTAGTGAGGACTCCAGTGTAAACCATAAAAGAAATTTAGTATTTTTAGCGTTAATTAATAGTGTAAAGATAGCCAATCCATGCCAATTCCAATTGTAAATTCTATTGCTTCTTGGTTTTTGAAAAAGCGGTTCCATCAAATTGAACTCTTTATAAAATACCCTAACGAAGTACAGAATGAGTTACTCTTCAACCTTTTGAAACTTGCAAAAGACACGGAGATAGGTAGGACATATGATTTTACATCCATCAATAGTTATAGAGAGTTTAACAATAGAGTTCCCATTGTTAATTACGAAGATTTTCAACCTTTAATAGAACGTGCACGTAATGGCGAACAAAATATATTTTGGCCTAAACCTATAAAATGGTTTGCCAAATCTAGTGGAACCACCAATGCTAAAAGTAAATTTATTCCAGTAAGTTACGAATCTCTAGAAGATTGCCACTATGCTGCAAGTAAGGATTTGCTATGTATGTATCTTAACAATAATGAGAACGCTCAGTTGTTTACAGGTAAAAGTTTACGGTTAGGCGGAAGTAAAGAGTTATATAAAGAAAACGGAACCGTATTTGGTGATTTAAGCGCCATACTCATTGATAATATGCCTTTTTGGGCGGAATATAGTAGTACGCCTAGCAACAAAGTATCTTTAATGAGCGACTGGGAAACCAAGATGCAAGCCATTGTAGACGAAACCATTCAGGAAAATGTGACTAGCCTAGCGGGAGTTCCGTCATGGATGTTAGTTCTCTTAAATAATGTAATAGACACCACTGGCAAGGGTAATATCTTTGACATCTGGCCCAACCTAGAAGTTTACTTTCATGGAGGTGTAAGTTTCAATCCCTATCAGGAACAATATCGTGCTATTTTACCTTCAGATAAATTCAGGTATTATGAGATATACAATGCTTCTGAAGGCTTTTTCGCTATCCAAGACCAGAATAATTCTAGTGATTTATTACTAATGCTTGACTATGGGATTTTCTATGAATTTATTCCCATGGATACCTATGGGACAACTGAGCAAACCGTAATTCCATTAAGCGAGGTTCAGCTCAACACCAATTATGCGGTTGTTATAACTACAAATGCTGGATTATGGCGTTATAAAATTGGTGACACTATAAAGTTTGTAAGCCTAAGTCCACATAGAATAAAGGTCACAGGTAGAACAAAACATCATATCAATGTTTTTGGAGAAGAGTTAATTATCGATAATGCAGAAGAGGCTTTAAAAAGTGTTTGTAAAACGACCTCTGCCGAAATCGTCGATTATACGGCAGCGCCAATTTTTATGGAAGGCAAAGAAAAAGGCGCTCACGAGTGGATTATAGAATTTAAAAAGCAACCTGAAAACATGGCGCACTTTGAAGAGTTATTCGATAATGCTTTAAAATCTCTTAATTCGGATTACGAGGCCAAGCGTTTTAATAATATGACTTTAAATAAACCGACTATTCATAAGGCAAAACCAAACTTATTCTACGAGTGGCTAAAAGAAAATGATAAACTTGGTGGTCAGCATAAAGTTCCTCGATTATCGAATTCTAGAGTCTACCTTGAAGAACTTTTAAAAATGAATCATCGCTAAGTTTTTTAACACCTTTTATGAACAATACTTTTAAACATTAAAAAACGCATTAAACATCAACAGAACGATATTTATGGAGATTTCAGCCAAAAATTAAATTAAAAATGGCTTCGCATAAACTTAAGTATTTATATTAGCAAAGAACAAAATTAAATAGTTCTTATCCCTCCCTTGAATTATAAAATATATTGCGTGCAATATTATTTAAATTAATCCCTAATAACTAAGTACAAAAAAAACCACAATTTCAAAATTCGAAATTGTGGTTTTTCATTACTATATAATTTGAGAGCTTAGGACACCGCTTTCAACTTTTTTAAAGTCGTTTTAGATAAACGATCTTCCGCATATTCTTTTGTAACGTTTAACTTCGTTTCGTCTGAACTCGGTAAGTCGAACATGGCTTCGGTTAAAATCTCTTCACATAGCGATCTTAAACCACGAGCTCCAAGTTTATATTCAATAGCCTTTTCAACGATATAGTCTAAAGCACCATCTGTTATTGTAAGCTCAACATCATCCATTTCAAACAACTTTTTATATTGTTTGATAATTGCGTTTTTAGGTTCCGTCAATATGGCTCTTAGTGTTTTTGCATCTAATGGGTCCATATGAGTCAATACTGGTAAACGACCAATAATTTCTGGGATTAACCCGAAGTCTTTTAAATCTTTTGGTATTATGTACTGTAAAATATTGTCTTTATCAATAGCATCGGTATTCATAGAACTATAACCAATAGCCTGCATATTTAATCGTTTAGTGATAACGCGTTCGATACCATCAAAAGCACCACCTGCAATAAACAAGATATTTTCAGTATTAACTTCTATAAATTTTTGATCTGGATGTTTACGACCACCTTTTGGCGGCACATTTACAACAGTTCCTTCAAGGAGCTTTAACAAAGCTTGCTGCACGCCTTCTCCCGATACATCTCTAGTTATAGATGGATTATCACTCTTACGAGCAATCTTATCAATTTCATCAATAAAAACGATACCACGTTCAGCTTTTTCTAAATTGTAATCGGCAGCTTGTAATAAACGTGTCAAAATGCTTTCTACATCTTCACCTACATAACCAGCTTCTGTTAAAACAGTAGCATCTACAATAGCCAAAGGCACATTAAGCATTTTCGCAATTGTCTTAGCCATTAATGTTTTACCAGTACCTGTTTGACCAACCATAATGATATTACTCTTTTGAATTTCAATATCATCATCTGTAGCTGGTTGTAATAAACGTTTATAATGATTATAAACCGCAACAGACATTACACGTTTTGTATAATCCTGTCCTATAATATATTCATCCAAAAACCCTTTAATTTCTTTAGGTTTTTTAAGCATTAATTCAGCACTCAAATCTGAGTTTCCTAATTGTTTCGATTCTTCAACTACAATTCCGTGAGCTTGCTCTATACAACGATCACAAATATGTGCATCTAAACCTGCTATAAGCAAGTTAGTTTCTGGCTTTTTCCTACCACAAAATGAACATTCTAATTCTTCTTTTGCCATTTTAAATTCTTTTTTAATTCCTAAAACTTCCTATTCACGAATAGGAAGTTTGGAACTATTTTTCACTTAAACTAATTAGTCGAAAATAATTGGGATTACTTTCGTTCTAATACCTCGTCAATCATTCCGTATTCTAAGGCTTCACTAGATCTCATCCAATAATCTCTATCCGAATCTTTCTCTACCTCATCATAAGATTTTCCAGAATGATTAGCGATAATTGTATATAATTCTTCTTTCACCTTAATAGTTTCACGTACTGCAATTTCCATGTCTGATACTTGACCTTGAGTACCACTCATTGGTTGATGAATCATAACACGAGAATGCTTTAAAGCTGAGCGCTTTCCTTTTTCACCTGCACATAACAATACAGCAGCCATTGATGCTGCAATACCTGTACAAATTGTTGCTACATCTGGTTTTACAAATTGCATAGTATCGTAAATACCTAGACCGGCATAAACGCTACCTCCTGGTGAATTGATATATATTTGAATGTCTTTAGAAGAATCCGTACTTTGTAAAAACAATAACTGAGCTTGAATAATATTCGCTACTTGATCGTTCACACCTGTTCCTAAAAATATGATACGATCCATCATTAAACGTGAAAACACATCCATGGCTACCGCATTCATTTGTCGCTCTTCAATAATATTAGGCGTTAAATTAGTTGGATACATACTTGTGATAATCTTATCATAGTAGTTACTATTAATGCCTTGATCTTTTATCGCGAATTTTTCAAATTCTTTTCCGTAATTCATATATGTCTAAATTCTTTTAATTAATATGTTGTTTTATAGAACCATTGGTCTCACATGATGTAAAAATAATTTTCAACGAAAAAAGCTACATCAAAAAAAAGCGCAAAACCAATCAGTTTTACGCCTTAAAGATACTAATATTTTTAGAGACTATTAACTATAAAACTCTTTAACGAAATCATCATAAGTGATTTCTTTCGTCTTTATGTTTGCTTCCTCTTTATATAATTTTAATAATTTCTGACTCATTAATTGTTCAGAGATACGCTTAACTTCATCTTGATTAGATAAAATACGTGCTGCGATATCTTCTAGTTCTTTTTCAGAAGGGTTCATTTGACCAAACTGTGCCATCTGAGTTTTAATCATATCCATTGAGAATGACTTTAACTCTTCAAACTGAACCTGAAGCTTATGCTCTTGAATTAACTTACCTTCTATAAGTTGGTAACGCATGCTTTTTTCAGACTTTTCATATTCTTCTTTAGCTTGCTCTTCAGTCATTTCTTCTTCACCTGCTGTTTGCATCCACTTTTGTAAAAATGCTGCTGGTAAATCAAACTTCGTATTTTCAACTAAGTACTCAGTTACATCATTCAATAACTTTTGATCACCTTGTTGTGCAAATTGCTTTTCTGAATCTTCTTTGATTTTATCTTTCAACTCTGTTACAGAAGTTACAACTCCTTTACCAAATAACTTATCGAACAGCTCTTGATCTAAATCTGCTAATTCACGTTCGTTGATTTCAGTAATTTCAAATTTCACTTCAATATCTAAACCATGAGCATCATCATGAGATACTTTTAAAAAGTTCATTAAATCGTGATCGTCGCTAAACAATCCTTTTGTCTTTAATGTGATAACATCTCCAACTTTCGCTCCGATAAATTTCTTAGGATTTGTTTTCCCTTTCAATTTATCTAAAGTAATCATTGTTGAGTTATTAATCTCCTTCTCCTCGTTAGTAAACGTACCTGTAATTTCTGAAGATTCTGTTACTTCATTTTGAGATACGATTTTACCATATTGTTTTTGAATATGCTCAACTTGCTCGTTGATCATTTTATCATCAGCTACAATATTGTAATGAGTTATTGCTTTTTTACTTTTTAGATTCACATCGAATTCTGGCGCTAAACCTAATTCAAATTCAAACGTAAATGCTTCTGCATCCCAATCTAAATCGTCTTGTGCTTTTGGCAACGGGTTACCTAAAACATCTAGTTTTTCTTCAACTAAATACTTACTAAGAGCATCTTGTAATAATTTGTTTACCTCATCTACCAATACAGCTTTACCATATTGCTTTTTTACCATTCCCATTGGTACGTGACCTTTTCTAAAACCAGGAATGTTAGCAGACTTACGGTAATCTGTTAAGATTTTCTCTACTTTATCGCTATAATCTTCTTTCGCGATATCCACTTTTACAACGGCATTTAATGCGTCGATATTTTCTCTTGTAATGTTCATTTTTATTGAAACTAAAATTGGGCTGCAAAAATACAATATTTTTTGCAACCCAACAATATTTTAATAGTTTGGCTCTATACTATTATTTATCGTCTTTAATGAACGATTGTAATAGCGACTGTAAAATAGATAAGAGTACACTAAACAGTAGTGCTATCCAAAAGTTATCTACGGAAAATCCATCTACTAACTTATCTGCTAGTAAAATAATTAAGGCATTAATTACAAGTAAGAAAAGCCCTAAAGTGAACACCGTTATTGGTAATGTAAGTAGTACTAAAAAAGGCTTGACTAATAAATTTAAAAGCGCTAAAACAACTGCGACTATAATAGCCCCAACATAGCCATCTACATGTACACCATTTAAAATATGCGCCAATACAAATACTGCTAAAGCGTTGAGTAAAAGTCTAATGATTAGATTCATTTTTTATGTTTTTTGAGTTGCCTCTAAGATACGAAATTAACTACAGCATCATAAAAATCTTTAGGATTTTCAGCATGCAACCAATGACCTGCCTTCGAAATAGTTATAATTTTAGAATTTGGAAAATGACGATTGATTATAGCTTCATCCGATTCGCCAATATATTCTGATCGGTCTCCACGCAAAAACAAAGTGTCTTTGTTAAAAGTAGCGTGCGTAGGAAGCGCCTCTCCTACTTCAGATACATTATTTTTTAAAACTTCTAAATTCATTCGCAATCCCAATTGCCCTTTTTCAACCCAATAAAGATTCTTAAGTAAAAACATGCGAACACCTGCTTCAGACACGTATTTACTCAAAGCCTCGTCTGCTTCCGTTCTGCTTTCAATTTGAGAAAAATCTAAACTACTCAATCCTTCTAGAATAGCATCGTGATGTACTGGGTAATAACGTGGTGAAATATCGGCTACAATCAGTTTATTAACCAAATCAGGATATTTAGAAGCTAATAACATAGCTGTTTTCCCTCCCATAGAATGACCTAACAAAACAATATCATTGAGATTATGATCTTCACAATATTGTTTTACATCATCGGCCATTGCGTCATAATTAAATTCTTCCGAATGAAAACTACGACCATGATTTCGTTGATCTACAAGGTGAACTTCGAAATTAGATTCAGAAAACTGTCTGGCTAAAGTTTTCCAATTATCTCCCATTCCCAAAAATCCGTGTAAAATTACAAACGGCTTTCCTTCTCCTATTATATTTGAATGTAAATTCATTTTAAAATTCTTTTTATCACTACCTATTAAAATTATTTCAACCCTTCCAAATACCTTCCAATAACAGTCTCTACACCTAAATATAAACTTTCTGCAATTAAAGCATGGCCAATTGAAACCTCAAGTAAACCAGGAATATTTTCCTTAAAGAATTTAATATTATCTAAAGACAAATCATGACCTGCATTAATCCCTAAATTAATAGAGTTCGCCAATTCAGCACAACTGACATAAGGATCAATTCCATTCTTATTTCCTAAATGATATTGATGTGCATAGGCTTCAGTATATAATTCAATACGATCCGTTCCTGTTTCCTTTGCTCCTTCTATTTGATGTAAATCGGGATCTACGAAAATAGAGGTTCTGATTCCGTTGTTTTTAAACTCCTGAATGACTTCAACTAAAAAATCCTTATGTTTCAACGTATCCCAACCAGCATTAGAAGTTAAGGCATCTACAGAGTCAGGCACTAAAGTTACTTGGGTTGGTTTAATCTTTAAAACCATATCCATAAACTTTGGAATTGGATTTCCTTCGATATTATACTCTGTATACACCTCTGCTTTTAAATCATAAGCATCTTGATATCTAATATGTCTTTCATCTGGTCTCGGATGAATAGTCACCCCTTCTGCTCCAAATCGTTGAACATCTTTAGCAAATTGAACTACATTTGGTACGTCTCCTCCTCGGCTATTTCTTAAGGTGGCAATCTTATTTATGTTAACACTTAATTTAGTCATCTTTATAAAATTTGAATTACAAAAATACAGAACTCCACTTTACTTTTTAATTTAATACTGAAAGATTCAATTTAACCTCTCAAGGCAGATTAAGGCTTATAAATACAAACCGATCATAAGTTCTATATCAAATTGCAGCCATTTTATGCTAATTTTTGATTAATTTGCGACATATTAATTGCAATTAAATGGATCTACAAAATTATATAATTAACGATGTAAAACCGGTAAGTATAACAGGTAAAGTGAGTGATTTAAAATTACTTTTTAACCAGTTAACCTATTCACATATTCCTATTGAGAAAGACGGTGTTTATATGGGATGTATTTCTGAAACAGATGCCCATTGCTTTGAAGGTGCAAAAATTATAAATGATTGTGATTACGCTATTGAAGGTTTCTACGTTAGGCCAACTACCATTTGGTTAGATGTCCTTGAAGCTTTTGCTCATAATGATTCTAATATAATGCCTGTATTAGATGAGAACAACAAATATCTTGGCTACTACGAATTAAATGATATTATTCACCTTTTTAATGAAACACCATTCTTTTCAGAACCGGGTGGGATTTTAGTGGTCGAAAAAGGTATCCACGATTATTCTTTCAGCGAAATTAGTCAGATTGTAGAATCTAATGATGCGCGACTTTTAGGAGCATTCGTATCTAAAATGGATGGCGATTTAATTAGAATTACTTTAAAAATTAACAATACTAGTTTAAACGAAATTATTCAAACGTTTAGACGCTATAGTTATAATATTATATCTGGACACGAAGATGATTCTTATTTAGAAAGCCTGAAAGAGCGATCTCAGTATCTTGCTAAATACTTAAATATATAATGAGGAAAGTAGCAATTTACGGTCAGAATTATATAAAAGAAACGACTCAAAAAGCGGTTGAAAAATTAGTAGAGGTTCTCATTGAGAAACAAGCCGACATTTATATTCATAGAGAATTCTTAGATACGCAATTCACTCAGGTTAAAACCAACTCCAAAGTAGATACTTTTACTAGCTTAGATTCTAGTTTTGATTTATTAATAAGTGTAGGCGGAGACGGAACTATTTTAAGAGCCACCTCTTATGTTGGCGATTTGGGGATTCCCGTTGTGGGCATTAACACAGGTCGTTTGGGTTTTTTAGCTACGATTCAAATAACCGATATTCATAGAGCATTAACTGAGATTTTTAATGGAAAATGTAAGATCTCTGAGCGATCACTGTTGAGCGTTACTACAACGCCAATGCACAATGACCTTCTTGAAACGAACTTTGCTTTAAATGAAATAGCTATAAGTAGAAAAAACACCACATCGATGATTACTGTAGAAACACATCTGAATGGTGAATTTTTAACTTCATATTGGGCCGATGGACTTATTCTTTCCACTCCAACCGGATCTACCGGGTACTCATTAAGCTGTGGTGGTCCTGTCATTGCCCCTGATGCAAAGAATTTTGCTTTAACACCAATCGCTCCACATAATCTAAGTGCACGTCCTTTAATTATTCCAGATAGCACCACCGTAACATTAAAAGTTAGTGGTAGAGAAGAACAATTTTTAATGTCATTAGACTCTAGAATTGTCACTTTATCCAACTCAACTACCGTAACGATTAAAAAGGCCGGATTCGTCATAAAGATGGTTGAATTGCTTGACGAAACCTTTTTAGCTACTCTTCGAAAAAAATTATTATGGGGCGAAGATCGTCGTAACTAAAGGCTTGTAACACAATAAATATCTTCAAATGAAGTTTATCTGTAAGACAATCTGTGTCAAATTATTTCACACAAATCTTAATTGTTATATTTGCAAACTTTAAAAAATTTATGAAGTATATTTTCGCGATTCTATTTAGTGCTTTATTAGCCAATAACCTTGATGCTCAAATCTATGAGATAGGTGTATTTGCCGGTGGAAGTAATTTTATTGGCGATGTAGGTGCAACTAAATATATTTCGCCTAATCAATTAGCAATAGGTGGAATTGCGAAATGGAATCGCAGTCCAAGACACTCATACAGACTTTCGGTTATTTTTTCAGAATTAGAGGGAATTGACGCCAAATCTGATGACCCTAGAAGAAAGCAAAGAGATTATCAGTTTAATAATAGTATTTTAGAAATATCTTTAGGGATGGAGTTTACATTTTTTGATTTCGACCTTCACTCTTTAGATACAAAAGGAACACCTTATTTATATTCAGGTTTAACACTAACTAACTACGATAATTATTATTTTTCTGATGCTGGGGTATTTACTTCAGAAAACAAATTCAGTTGGGCTATGGGAATACCTATTGTATTAGGCTATAAAACCAGAATAGCCGATCAATTTATTTTAGCTGCAGAAGTTGGAGCTCGCTACACTTTCACGGATGAAATTGACGGTAGCGTACCTAGTTCGGAAGACACAGAACGATACAGTTTTGGAAACACCAATAATAACGATTGGTATATGTTTTCAGGAATAACATTAACTTACACCTTCGGTAGAAAACCTTGCTATTGCAATTTTTAAATGAGTCTAAAAAAACAAATTAATATAGATAAACTCCCTAACCACCTCGCCATTATAATGGATGGTAATGGTCGTTGGGCAAAACAACAAGGCTTACTTCGGGTCATAGGACATGAAAATGGTACAAAATCCGTAAGAGAAACCGTTGAAGCAAGTGCGGAGTTAGGTATAAAAAATCTAACACTTTATGCTTTTTCAACTGAAAATTGGAATAGGCCAAAAATAGAGGTTCAAACCTTAATGAAGCTTTTAGTTAAGTCTTTAAAGAAGGAAATAAAAACATTACAAGAAAATAACATAAAGCTTAATGCTATAGGATGTCTACATGACTTGCCTAAAAAAGCGCATCAAGAACTCTTAGATGTTATTGAAAAAACAAAGAATAACACTCAGATGACATTGACCTTAGCCCTTAGCTATGGTTCTCGAGAAGAAATAATTAGTGTTATTAAAGAATTATCAACTAAAGTTAAAAATAATATAATTTCTGCCGAAAGTATTGACGAATCAATTATAAATAAGCATCTTTACACGCAAAATTTACCTGACGTTGACCTACTTATTCGCACAAGTGGCGAACAACGGATTAGTAATTTTTTGCTTTGGCAAATAGCCTATGCAGAATTATATTTTACAGATATTTTATGGCCAGACTTCAAAAAAGAAGATCTGTACGAAGCTATCATAAATTATCAAAATAGAGAACGAAGATTTGGAAAAACAAGCGAACAACTCACCTAATTACGCAATATTGAATTCATTTATTAAACTTTTTTGTATTGCCATTGCCTTTACAATTTCATTTACCGGTAATGCTCAAGTTGAAGGTGGCGAAACTTACACCATAAAAGAAATTACCGTTACTGGTAACACTAACTTTAGTGCACAAACTATCATTGCCTATTCTAAACTTAGAAAGAACGAAGAGATTCAAGTGGGTGGTGAAAAAATTGCAAATGCCGTAAAAACCTTATGGAAATCAAATCTTTTCAGCAGTATTGATATTTATATTACAAATATTGAAGGTAATACAGCTGACTTAGAAATTAATCTTAGCGACCTACCTGAATTAAAAGACCTTACCATTGAAGGTGTTAAAAAAGGTAAGAAAGACGAGATTATTAGCGAAAACAAGTTGCAGTCTGGGCAGAAAGTAACTGAAAACCTGATTGCTACTACTAGAAATTATTTAACTAATAAGTATAAGAAAAAAGGCTTTTTAAATACGAAAGTTAGAATTAGTACTTCTAAGGTTATTGACTCAGTGGAAAAAGAACGAGTTAATATGCACTTAGTGATTGATAAAGGTGAAAAGGTTAAAATCAAAGATATCAACTTTGAAGGCAACGAAAAAATCGCCGATAAAAAGCTTCGTAAGGCAATGAGAAATACGAAGAGAAAGAGTTTAAACCCTTTACGAATATTAAAACGTTCAAAATATATAGAGGACGATTTCCGAACAGATTTAGTAAGCGTTGTTGATTATTATAAAGAAAACGGTTATAGAGATGCAAGGATTATTTCTGATTCTATTACATACTTAGATGACAAAACTATAAGTTTAGACATTAAAGTTGAGGAGGGTGAAAAATACACATTTGGCAAAATCTCATTCGTAGGTAACACTGTATATACAGATCGCCAATTATCTAACGTTCTTCAAATAAAAGAAGGCGATACTTATAACGGTGTAGAATTAAGAGAACGAATTGCAGATGATACGAATCCAGATGCAGACGACTTAACTAACTTATACCAAAACTTTGGTTATATGTTCTCAACTATCAACCCGGTTGAAGTTAGTGCTGAAGGAAATGTCATTGATATGGAAATTCGTATTTCTGAAGGTAAACCTGCTTACTTTAACAACGTAACTATAACAGGTAATGATGTAACGAATGACCATGTTATTTATAGAGAAATAAGAACGCGTCCAGGAGAACTCTATAGAAAAACTAATATTATTAGAACCATTAGAGAACTCGGTCAGTTAGGTTATTTTGATGCGCAACAAATCACTCCAAATATTTTAAACCCGAATCCGGTAGATGGAACACTAGACGTAGAGTATTCGGTTGTAGAGCAAGGTTCTAGTCAAATACAACTACAAGGTGGTTATGGTGGAGGTGGTTTTATTGGTACCTTAGGATTATCATTTAATAACTTCGCTATTAAAGATATCTTTAAAAAAGATGCATATAAGCCAGTACCTAGAGGTGATGGTCAAAGTTTAGCATTAAGACTTCAAGCCAGTCAATTTTTCCAAACTTATAGCTTTTCTTTCAGTGAGCCTTGGTTAGGTGGTAAGAAGCCATTCCAATTATCGACGTCATTATCACACTCTAGACAATTCTTATATAGCCCTCAAACAAGAAGAGCAGATAAAAGTAAGAGTTTTAATATTACAGGTTTAACCTTTGGTGTATCTACTAGATTAGCTAAGCCAGATGATTACTTCTTATTATCACAAGCTATTAGTTACCAACATTACGACCTTCAAAATTATAATACGGGCTTATTTACATTCGGAAACGGAACTTCGAATAACTTATCCTATACAATAGGTTTAAGTAGAAATAGCCTTACGGCAGACCCTATTTATCCTACAGGTGGATCTAGTTTTAATGTTTCTGCTAAATTATCATTTCCTTACTCATTAGTAAATGGTGTAGATTATAAAGCTTTAAAAGAGGAAAGAGAAAATTTAGACCCAACCGTACCTGCAGATTATGCAAGAATTGGCGAAATAGATCAAGAGCGTTTTAATTGGTTAGAATTCTATAAGATTAAATTTAAAGCCGACTGGTACCAAGCACTTACTAAAAAATTAGTTCTACGTCCAAGTTTAGAATTTGGTTTCTTAGGCGCTTATAATAACGATAGAGGTGTTATTCCTTTTGAACGTTTCTTCGTAGGTGGTGACGGTTTAGGTAACTTCTCATTAGACGGAAGAGAGGTTGTACAACTTCGTGGATATCCTAACCAATCTTTATCATCTCAAGATGGGGCATCTATCTACAATAAATTCTCATTAGAGTTACGATACCCAATTACATTAGGCGCGCAAGCTAAAATCTTCGCCTTAACATTTTTAGAAGCCGGTTCATCGGTTAATGACTTTAAAGATTTTGATCCATTCAAACTGAAGAGATCAGCAGGTTTTGGTTTAAGAATCTTTATGCCAGCATTTGGACTCCTTGGTATAGACTTTGGTCATGCATTTGACAACTTGCCAGATGGTACAGCTCCGAAAAAATGGGAAACTCACTTTATTATTGGTCAGCAATTTTAAGTTTGGCACGGTATTTTCTAATAGTAAATCAAGGATTTCATCGTGACCTTAAAATTTTTAAGAATATATTTCGTTAAATTTGAAGATTAGTAATACTAAAAAAAAGTACATTTAGTTTTACATCTAAAATGTCTCAGAATATAAAAACAAAAATCGATGAAATTTAAAGTTCTTATTTTATTAACAATACTAGGTCTAATAAGCTTTAGTGCAGAAGCACAACGAGGTGTTAGAATAGGTTATATAGATACGGAGTACATTTTACAAAATGTACCAGAGTATTCTGAAGCCTCTTCTCAATTAGATAAAAAGGTTCAGCAGTGGAAAACAGAAATTGAAACTAAACTGAATGCCATTGAACAAAAGAAAAAGGAACTTGAAAATGAACGTGTTCTTTTAACTAAAGAATTGTACGATGAGCGTTATGAAGATATTTCTTTTGAAGAAGCTGAAATTTTAGATTATCAACAAAAGCGTTTTGGACCAGAAGGCGATTTAATGATTCAGAAGCGTCAGTTAATCGAACCTATTCAAGATCAAATTTTTGCAGCAGTACAAGAAATTGCTGAAACTAAAAAATATGATTTCGTTTTTGATAAGTCGGCAGATGTTGTGATGTTATATTCAGCAGAACGCTATGATGTGAGCGAACAGGTTCTTAGAACAATTACAAGAACGTCGAAAAGAACTCAAGCCAAGAACAAACAAGAGCGAAAAGAATTAGAAGAGGAAGAGGTTGTTCCTGAAGTAAGAGGAGATAGAGACGAGCGCCAACAAGCTTTAGAAGATAGAAAAGCACAAAGAGAGGCTCAATTGGAAGCCAGACGTGCAGAGCGTGAAAAGGCTGCAGAGGAAAGAAGAAAAGCACAGCAAGAATTAAGAGATGCTAAAATCAAGGAAGCTGAAGAACGTAGACAAAATGCAATTGAAGCTAGAAATAAAGGTACTGAGTCTAATGAAGAGAAAAAAATAGAAACAGAAACTGTTAAAACTGATAGTACAAATGCACGACCAGCAACTGTTAAAAAGGATAGTTTAAAAGTTGAGAATACCGTTAAGAAAGATTCTACTAGTTCTGCAAAACCTAAAACAGCCGCAGAAATTGCAAGAGAAGAACGCTTGCAAAAACTGAAAGACAGAGAAGCTCGTCAAAAAGCTTTAGAGGACAGAAAGAAAAAAATTATAGAACAAAGAAAAAAAGCACGCGAAGAACGAGAAAAACAAATAGAAAAACTCGATTCTATCGCGAAGGCAAAAAAAGAAAAAGAAGGAAATAACAATTAATAATTTATAACACGTAATACAATTAAAAACAAATGAAACATTTAAAAACTTTATTATTTGCAACGGCACTTTTTATTGGAGCTACTAGTTTTACATCTGCACAAAGTAAAATTGCACATATAAATACTCAAGAGCTTATAAAATCTATGCCAGAGTACAAAGCAGCTGAAGCTGAGATGGAAAAGCTTGGAAAGACTTATGAAGCTCAAATCAAAGATTCATACAAAGAGTTTGAAACTAAAACTAAGCAATACGATGCTGAGGCAGCAACTAAGACTGACGAAGAGAACATGAAACGTATGCAAGAAGTTGAAGGTATGAAACAAAGTATTGCTCAGTACCAACAACAAGCTCAGAAGGATTTACAAGAAAAAGAATTTAACTTGTTAAAGCCAATTACTGAAAAAGCTAAAGCTGCTATTGAAAAAGTAGCCGCTGACCAAGGTATTGACTACGTATTAGAAGCAGCAGGCTTAATCGTAGCTAAAGGAAAAAACCTTATGCCAGACGTAAAAAAGCAATTAGGTTTATAAAATCTAATTCAGAAAATAAACAATTAGAAAGTCGCTTATTATTAAGCGACTTTTTATTTTTGTAGTAATGAGCAAGAGACCTATTGGCATATTCGATTCCGGTATTGGAGGTACTTCTATCTTCAAGGAAATTCATGCTCTTTTACCAAATGAAAGTTATATCTATCTTGCCGATAGTAAAAACGCACCCTATGGTAATAGACCAAAAGAAGATATCGTCAGGCTGAGCATTAAAAACACGGAATATCTCATCAATAAAGGATGTAAGCTTATCGTTGTTGCTTGTAATACGGCCACCACTAATGCTATTTCATATTTAAGAGCTCATTATGATATTCCTTTCATTGGAATTGAACCTGCTATCAAACCGGCTGCTCTAAACTCACAGACAAAGGCTATCGGAATTTTAGCAACTAAAGGGACTCTTAGCAGTCAGCTGTTTCATAAAACCACAGATTTATATTCTAATGGCGTTAAGATTGTAGAACAAGTGGGTGAAGGCATCGTTCCTCTCATTGAAACAGGGCAATTAGAATCTAAGGAAATGTATTCTCTGTTAGAAACCTATTTAGAGCCAATGATCCTTCAAAACATTGATCACTTAGTTTTAGGTTGTACACATTATCCATACCTGATTCCCCTACTCAACAAAATGTTACCTAAAGAAGTTAAGATTATTGATTCTGGTTTAGCTGTCGCCAAGCAAACACAATCGATTCTCAAGACTCATAACATCCTTAATAAATCAACAGCAAGGCCTACTGTTGAATTTTACTCAAATGGCGATATAGACGTATTAAAATCCATTTTAGATCATAATTTTTCCGTATCTTATTTAGACTTCTAGAAATAACACTTTAAATGATCATGAAATTATTATTTATTTATAATGCCAATTCAGGATCATTAAACGCATTATTAGACGCAAGTCATAAATTAATAAGCCCTTCGACTTATATATGTAGTTTGTGTGCTCTTACTCACGATGTTTTTTCGGAAAATATCATTTGGAAGAATTTCAGAACCGAAAGTCATTTAGACATGGAATTTTATCATAAAGATGAGTTTGAAAAGCTATTCCCTAGTATCAATTTAATTTATCCAACAGTTTTGAAATTAGAAGAGTCTCAAGTTACAACTATTTTAAGTCCAGATGTTTTAAATGAATTGTCAACTGTTGAAGAGTTAATTGATCGAATAAAACAGAGCATCTAATCTTTTTTATTCTTTAAACCAACTCGAATATTCTACGTAGTTATTAGCTATGCGATCTATTTCACCTGAAATTAATTCCTTACTAATATCCTTAACTTTTTTAGCAGGAATACCAGCATAAATACTACCAGACTCTACAATAGTATTCTTAGTAAGAACAGCTCCAGCAGCGATGATACTATTACTTTCAACAACACAGTCGTCCATAATTATACTGCCCATTCCAATTAGGACATTATCTTTTATAGTACAACCGTGTACTATTGCATTATGACCAATCGAAACATTATTTCCAATTGTTGTTGGCGACTTTAGATAGGTCGCATGAATGACTGCACCATCTTGAACGTTCACTTTATTTCCCATTTTTATATAGTGAACATCACCACGAACCACAGCATTGAACCAAATACTACATTCTTTACCCATAGTGACATCTCCAACTATAGTTGCATTTTCAGCAATAAAACAATCTTTTGGAATTTGTGGAGACTTTCCTTTTACTGGTTTAATTATTGGCATACTTTATATCTGATAATATCTCAGTTGAGATTTATGGTTATTAATTAAAATAAGATAGTAAATCTGATTTTTTAGAAGCTGAAACCATTATTTCCTTTCCATTACTTAAAATAACACTTCCACCTTTTCCTTTTACATATTTCACAATCTCATTCACATTTACTAAATAACTCTTATGAACTCTAGCAAAGTTAGCATCTTTCAAGCTTTCTTCAATATATTTTAATGTTTTACTAACTACCTTTTTCTTATTATTATTTAAATAGATTTCTGTGTAATTATCATCAGCTTTACAATACATAATATTGGATGTTTCTATAACTTCAAATCCATCCTGTTGTGGAATCGTAATTTTCCCATTAACTGAATTTGTTCGTGGCACTAAAACTTGATCCTGAAGCGCGTCCTCTTTCATTCTAATTTCAGTGACATAATCTACAGCCTTAATTAATTCGTCTATTGAAATGGGTTTCATTAAATAATAAGACGCATGGGCATTTAAAGCTTCAATCGCATAATTATTATAAGCAGTTACAAATATAGTTTCAAAATTAATATCGCCAACTTTGTCTAATAAATCGAAGGCATTTCCATATGGCATTTCAACATCCAAAAACACGACATCTAATTCATTATTCCTAATTAAGATTAGAGCTTCATCTACATAAGCTGCCTCACCTAAAATCGAAATATTAGGACAATATTTGCTCAGATAGTTTCTTAATATTAATCTACTATTTTCCTCGTCTTCTACTATTATGGCTCTTAATTTCATAATATTACCTGCGCAGGCAGCTATCTTTTTAATTAAATTTCTATTAAAATCTTCTTTATTCCTTGTATTTTAAAACCTTTAATCATCAACACCTAAAGGCTAAACTTTTTATCCCATTGGAAGAGTTTCTCTTTTTTTGATAATTAGACACCACTAAAATCCGCTCAAATGGACAGCACTCATAGCTGATTACTCAATTCTCAAAACTTCATTAATCTTGTTATTATTAATCTTTCTTTAAGGTTACCACTACTTTCGTTCCTGCATCTTCTAAATCCTGAAAATCACTTATGGAAACATCCACCTTATCTTTATACATTTCGTTCAAGATAGCTACTCGTTTCTTAATATTATTCATGCCCTTGGAGTTCTGCTTTTTTTGATGTTCGGTTTTTAAAGCTTTAGACCGCTCTCTTCCAATGCCATCATCCGTTATAGTTATCGTAATTTCGTCTTTAGATTTAGGTTGAATTTTTATATTTAAATGTCCTTTATCTTTTTTGTAACGTAAGCCGTGCCATACCGCATTTTCGATATAAGGTTGTAATAACATTGGTGGAATCTGAAATTCTTCAACATCTATAGATTCGTCAACATCAATCCCATAATCAAACTTATCTTGGAATCTAAAATGTTCCAATTTTGTGTATAAATTTAATAATTCAATTTCCTTCTTTAATGGAATAAAATCCTCTTCACTATTCTCTAATACGGCCCGCATTAACTGGGAAAAATCAGAAAGGTATTTATTAGCTGTTCTTTCGTCATTGGTAGCTATAAAACTATTCACCGAATTTAAAGCATTAAAAATAAAATGCGGATTCATTTGACTTCTTAAAGATTTTAAAGCCAATAGATTATTTGCAAAACGCTGCTGTTTGATATACTTAAACATCATGTATCCGGTAATAAGTAAAAGAACTAATCCTCCTATTAGGGAATATATTATGAGCTGCTGTCTTTTATTTCGCTCTTGGGTTAATTCATATTTACTTCTAGATAACGCGCGATCACTTTCTAAGGAGGTTATTCGATTTTGTTGTTCAGCAATGCTTTTACTAAATCGTGCGGCTCTGGAAATTTTTTGCAATCTGAGGGCGTAAACTTCATCTACAATA
Organism: Winogradskyella epiphytica; assembly: GCF_003217215.1. Classification (GTDB taxonomy): domain Bacteria; phylum Bacteroidota; class Bacteroidia; order Flavobacteriales; family Flavobacteriaceae; genus Winogradskyella; species Winogradskyella epiphytica. The sequence continues at coordinate 2,795 of NZ_QJTD01000004.1, read as the reverse complement.
TTCTTATAATCGTTATTTATTTCAATGCCTTTTTCCGTATTACCAGATCTAAAATGTGCTTCAGACAGCTTTCGAGTGGCATCTAATTTCACGTCTAGGTCATTCTTTTTATCGGCTTCTTCAATACTTTTTTCAAAATAAGGAATAGCACTTCCTATGTCATTCTTCAATAAATAGGCGGTTCCTATTTTATAGTTTTGTTTTTGTGAGGTAATTGGACTTTCATTTGCAATAACAGAGTCTATCTCAATATCTTTTATACCTTCTACAGCTTGTTTTCTTAGAACAATCTCACTCTCATAATCTTCGTTTACACTATTAAACTCAGCCACTTTAATTTGTTCCTCGACGGCTCTTTTTTTATTCTCCTTTTCGGCGAGGTTCAACGAATTACTAAAATAGTCTTTGGCTTTACTAATTTGACCTTGCTCACTATATACTTGTGCTAGTTTCGAGTTTAAATCTGTAACCTTAGGTGCTATTAGATGATTCTTAGCTACTTCTAAGCCATCTTCATAAGCCTTGATAGCCTTAGTATATTCCTTTATTTTTTTATAACTATCACCTATACCTTCAAACCATATTGATTTATTATAGTTTGACAAGACTTTTACATCTATATTTTTATACGTTTCAATGCTCTTTTTAAATTCATCATTGTGACTATAAGCCTTTGCCAACTTTAGTTTAGCCGATGATGTTTTAGAATTTTGAAGACTTGTTTTATAGGCTGAGATTGCTAAATCATATTGTTGCCAATAAACATAAATATCACCCAATAGTTCATGTGCTTCTGCACTCTGACTTGTACTTATATCTGCATTTAGAGCATCTCCAATGAATTTTATACTTTTCCGCGCATCTTTCCTTAGATAGACATCTGCAGAATCAATCATGTCGTTAAAACGCCGGTTGATCTTATTATCGCGAGTTTGAGTTTGATTTCTTCTATTACCAGTCGCTACTTCAATGGAGATTCTTTCATTACTTTTAATCGTATAATTAATAGTTTCAAACTCCTGATGTCGAATGACTAATTTATCTCCAACTTTTGCTTTGATAGTGAATTTCCCATCATGATTAGTGGTTGTGTAAACACCATTATTTAGCTCAATGGATACATTCTCAATTGGAGATCGAGAATCCTGCATATAAACCGATCCTCTAATCGAGAAAAGGTCGTCATTCTTATTTATTTCTCCTTTCGTATTTTGACTAAATATGAAGAAACTTATCAGGCAAAAAAGGAGTGTTGTATAATTTGTTTTAAAAGTTCTCACACACAAATTTAATTTATTGGAATAAACTTACACTCTTTATTTGGTTTCAAAAAGCGGTCTAACACTAATGGCTGACAAATTTTACTCTAAATAGCTTACTCTACTCAATGAATTGAAGAGTTCACTCAACCATAACCACATTTAACTCATTGTCGTTTTTTATAAATACTATTTAGACATAGCATTATATTATAATAATATAAGACCGAGAAAAGTAAAAAATGAAATGTAATCTGTCCATTTAAAGTGAGGACTATCTAAATAAATTATAGATTCTTTAAACAAATTTGAATAGATGCCAGGCTTCAGGCTTTAAAAAATCAAGCTCCGATTAAAGGTCTTAATGGGAATTGAATTCATATAAATAAAAAAGGCTCAAATTAATTTGAGCCTTTTTTATTATTAGTTTACTGCTGGACATTTACAATCGTAATGTTCTTTTCTACAATTAAAGTTAAATCCAAGAGTTAACTGATGAAACCCTCCAGTATTAAAATTAACTGTATTCGATTGATAAGAATAAGTATATGCAAACACAAAGTTGTTATAATCAATTCCTATGAATGGTGTTATATATTGTAGTTTTTGACTACGCACGCCGCCTCCATCAAGATACTCTGCGCCATCAAGACTACGTCTATAAGATAATCCACCCCAAAGCTTACCAAAGTCCATATCTCTATACACCTTAGCGTTAATATCTATTGACGACTCTTCAGTAGCATCTCTATACATATACATTATAGATGGCTCAAAACTCCAATCGCTTCCAAGTCTATTGAAAGTATAACCTGTAGATAATAGGTAGGTTCTTAAATTTTCAAATTCAAATCCTTGATCATTAAAATTGATTCCTTCATTCTTTAAAATATTCTTTGCCGTAAAATGAGCATAAAAATCTAAGAAGTGGTAAGAAAAACCAAAATCGATATTGAAGTTTGTTGCACTTTGCTCAATACCTGCAATCAATTGATCATATTCACCAGGAGCTAAGAAGTCAGTTTCATCCAATTTATATTGAAGAAAACCAGCACTAAGACCAAATGACAACATATTTAAATCAACTTCATTTCTTGAAAACATAAGGTGATAAGCAAATGTAGCATAACCTCCAACTGTGGAATGATAACCGTTAGAATCATTAAATACGACACCTCCAATTGCTACTGGAGAATCGCCAATACGGCTATTTACACTTAATGTTTGTAAACTCGGTGCATCATCAACACCAAACCATTGTTGCCTTGCTGTTAATCTAACCTTAGCACAATTAGCAACACCAGCCATGGAAGGGTGAATTAAATAATAATTATCCGTCAAATAATCCGAATAAGTGGGAATGCCTTCTTGCGCCAAACTAAAATTTGCCGCAAAAGCTATAAATGCTACTAAACAAAACTTTTTTAATTTCATAATTTATTATCGTTTCAAGGTAAAATGGGCTTTAAATTCTTTGCGTTCACCGGTTAGAGGTTCGTCGTATTCTACTGTAAACCAGTAATCACTCGTTGGCAT
>NZ_QJTD01000003.1:260276-277467 GCF_003217215.1 Winogradskyella epiphytica | reverse complement strand
AACTGTTCGAAATAATAGTAGGAAAGAGAGGGGATTGTCATGAAAAACGAGATCGCTGTCTCAATACACAAAATAACCTTAATCCTCTCTTTTTTCTTTCTGATTTGATTCCTAATTTATAACTTATATTTATAATCGCTAACTTAAGATCGCTAACTTAAGATATACTAACCGTTGGCAGAAAATTATGGAAGACGTTAACGAAAAACCTAATTAAAACTACAGTATATAAAAATTGTAGCATTAGTAAATAGTCGAAACTTCTTAAATAATTTTAAGTTGAAAAGCCGAAATCAACTTAAAATAAGAGTAGGCATAATTTAAAAAATTTGTAAAATGAAAAAAGTATTTTTAAATGTATTGTTATTTATGGGTATATTTTTCATTTCTTGTTCAAATGAGAATGAGATTAATGAACAATTCTCTGTTCAAAGTGATTCAACTATCTTACAAAGAATAAATTCAAATAGTTACTTTAACAATTATGACTTTGAATTAATAGGAATTGAACATAACAAAGGACTAGAAGCTATATATTCTCAATTAGAGAGTTTTGATTTTTTAAATAGTTCTCAAAATGATTTATACAATGAAATATTTGAAGAACCTCAGAATTTTTTACTAAATAATAATAATTTTGATAAATTAGATTCTGATTTATTGTCTCAATTAAAACCAAGTGTTTCTTCTTCTAATTTAATTACAGATATGAAAAACAACCTATTTTCTGAATTAACTTCTAATTTTTTAAAAGAAGAAGTTAATAAGATAGAGAACATATTCAATGATTTTAAAACAATTGAAAATTATAATTCAACATCTGTGATTCGAGACATTAGACTGATTGAAGAAAATATTAATAAGTCAGAGATTGTTTTCAACGATAAAGAATATGTAGCAGTGAGAGCTTTTATATCTACAAGTATTCATTCTCTTAATTACTGGGAAGCTAACATTAATAAATGGTATGAATTAAACCCAAATAGTAATCAAACATTTGGAAGAGGTTGGAGTTGGTTTAAAAATGCAATAGGCAATATGGCTGTTGCGGACGCTTATGGTGCAGGTGTTGGTGCAGTAGTTGGTTTTGTTTCATCTATTGCTTCTGGTCCTGGTGTTTTGGTTGGCACAGCAGCTGGAGCAGTTGGTTATGGAATGAATGCTTCAGCATTACAAGGAGTTAGAGAGCTTCACAATTCTCTTTAATTAGACAATGAGTTCTCATTTAAAGAGTTTTATTCTTTTTCTTTCTTCTTCTGTTTTAATGTTTTTTTGTCTTTGCTTTTTTGCGAATTTTGATATTAAAACATCTATTTTTGTTTCAGTAGGTGCTGGTATATTAACCTTTATTTTACCAAATCTGAAGAAGAATAAGAAGAAATAAAAATCTTCTGCCAACCACAGTTTGTAGCAATAGCGGCTTTCGTGCATAACTGAAAGTCGCTTTTGTATTTTCAAAGTTTAGTATTTAACATAAAGTTTTGGTAAATTTAACCGCTACTGCTACAAGCTGTATAACGTTGGCAGTAATTTTGATGAAAAGCAGAACTGAAAAAGAAAAATACGAGAAATTTATTGAAAGACTCAATGATTTTAAATCAGAAAGGTTGATTAAAATATTACATCGTGGTTTTTCTAAAGAATTTGGTTTTGATAAATTCAATTTGAACCCCAAATACCATAGTTTAAACGATTTTGCCAAACTATTATTCTATTATGGAGATAAATCAAAATATTTTTGGGAGCAAATGAACGGTAGAGATTTTGGATTGAATGAAATAAATAATGAGATTTTTATCTACATTTTTGAGATATTTAACGAAATAGTTAAAAATCCCACAAAAACAGGAACCAAACGTTTTATTGACAAGAACAAAAAACTCTTTGAGTTTTTTAAAAATGATAGCAACAAAAATCTATTTATCAAGGAGATAGAAAAAATATCTAATAAAGAAAAATTAGAATTACGTAATTACTATTTTAGAGTTATTCATCAATTGGGAGAAACGAAATTCAAAAACCAAAGTCTATTAGTTTCTTCCTCTGAAAGTAATAGCGTTGCTAAAAATGGATTTTCAAAAAATGAAATAGTTATAAGTTTAGTTTTGATGAAGATGAACAAGAGTTTGTTGTGAATTGATTTCAAATTGTATTTTTACGTGAGCAATCACAAGTAAGGTTTATTATGGTAAACGTTTCTTGATGTTGTGAATTGATTTCAAATTGTATTTTTACGTGAGCAATCACAAGACCTATTAAACATTAGGTGGTGGCATTTTCGTTGTGAATTGATTTCAAATTGTATTTTTACGTGAGCAATCACAAGTTAGATAAATAGGTTTTAGCCTTCTTTACGGTTGTGAATTGATTTCAAATTGTATTTTTACGTGAGCAATCACAAGACTTAATCTATCGCCTTGAACTATGGTGTTGTTGTGAATTGATTTCAAATTGTATTTTTACGTGAGCAATCACAAGTTTTTGGTTGCTTACAACTTGAAACAGATTGTTGTGAATTGATTTCAAATTGTATTTTTACGTGAGCAATCACAAGTCAAAAATAGATGAAAAACATAAAGAATATGTTGTGAATTGATTTCAAATTGTATTTTTACGTGAGCAATCACAAGAAAGACCAATACGCGCACCAAAATATAAGTGTTGTGAATTGATTTCAAATTGTATTTTTACGTGAGCAATCACAAGAGATGGTACGCTTTCAATAGATATACATCTGTTGTGAATTGATTTCAAATTGTATTTTTACGTGAGCAATCACAAGGAAGCATCTACGGATCCATTGGATGACATTGTTGTGAATTGATTTCAAATTGTATTTTTACGTGAGCAATCACAAGAAGGATGAAGTTTTAGAACGTGTTACTAATGTTGTGAATTGATTTCAAATTGTATTTTTACGTGAGCAATCACAAGTGCGTGTCCTCGATGGCTATTGTATACTAAGTTGTGAATTGATTTCAAATTGTATTTTTACGTGAGCAATCACAAGACGGCAGACTGTTGTTTGTTGTCTGGACCTGTTGTGAATTGATTTCAAATTGTATTTTTACGTGAGCAATCACAAGATGGCATTTACTGTATTTTCTACCATTCCTGTTGTGAATTGATTTCAAATTGTATTTTTACGTGAGCAATCACAAGTGTCGGGTAAATTATTATGAGCAATACCATGTTGTGAATTGATTTCAAATTGTATTTTTACGTGAGCAATCACAAGAGGCGGTGCTGCTAAAATAGAAGTTACAGAGTTGTGAATTGATTTCAAATTGTATTTTTACGTGAGCAATCACAAGAAGCCACTAAAACGAATATTGTTAGTGCCAGTTGTGAATTGATTTCAAATTGTATTTTTACGTGAGCAATCACAAGTAGTGAAAGCCATTGAACAACTGTAAATAAGTTGTGAATTGATTTCAAATTGTATTTTTACGTGAGCAATCACAAGAACCATTAATGAAGAATTAAAGAATATTGCGTTGTGAATTGATTTCAAATTGTATTTTTACGTGAGCAATCACAAGGTGAAAATAGAAAAGAATCCTTTTGTTCTTGTTGTGAATTGATTTCAAATTGTATTTTTACGTGAGCAATCACAAGGCTTAACATTCTTTGCACCTCATTATATATGTTGTGAATTGATTTCAAATTGTATTTTTACGTGAGCAATCACAAGATTTAGAACTTATCACAAAACAAGAGCTATGTTGTGAATTGATTTCAAATTGTATTTTTACGTGAGCAATCACAAGATAAGAGTTGATGATGACTGGCTTCCATACGTTGTGAATTGATTTCAAATTGTATTTTTACGTGAGCAATCACAAGTTGGTAGAATCAGCATGGCAAGGTTTTATTGTTGTGAATTGATTTCAAATTGTATTTTTACGTGAGCAATCACAAGCTACTAGTCCGTTAGCCTCGTTCATAACTTGTTGTGAATTGATTTCAAATTGTATTTTTACGTGAGCAATCACAAGTTCAATTTCTGAAGAATAAGATTCTAATAGGTTGTGAATTGATTTCAAATTGTATTTTTACGTGAGCAATCACAAGAACAAGTGTAACATTTCGCCTCAATCCCTTGTTGTGAATTGATTTCAAATTGTATTTTTACGTGAGCAATCACAAGTTTGATAATTCCAGAATCTTAATGCAGGTAGTTGTGAATTGATTTCAAATTGTATTTTTACGTGAGCAATCACAAGATCTAAAAGTAGAAACCAGTCACAAAACAAGTTGTGAATTGATTTCAAATTGTATTTTTACGTGAGCAATCACAAGCTTTTTTCTGCATTCCATACAGTTTCCACAGTTGTGAATTGATTTCAAATTGTATTTTTACGTGAGCAATCACAAGTTCACTTGGTATAATATTATTTCTAAGTTAGTTGTGAATTGATTTCAAATTGTATTTTTACGTGAGCAATCACAAGTTCAGCAGCCACAATAGGATTACAAAAAGCGTTGTGAATTGATTTCAAATTGTATTTTTACGTGAGCAATCACAAGTCGCCAATTGCAATCCCTTCCATATCATTCGTTGTGAATTGATTTCAAATTGTATTTTTACGTGAGCAATCACAAGATCTAATGGCGCATGCGGATCCCAATATCTGTTGTGAATTGATTTCAAATTGTATTTTTACGTGAGCAATCACAAGGTCAGTCCCAAAATATTGAGTAAAACCAATACTATGGGACTGTTTTTTGAATTACAAAAATTACATTGAAAAAAAAAAATTAAATTTCTTAGTATAGAATTTTTACATTCTATTAAAACAGTTGTAGTTGTTGTGTTGGTTGGGGCAAATCTACCTCTTTTACACCATGAAATAGTTCCATATTACCAAATTGCTTATCTGTAATTTCTAAAATACATACTTTACCGTGTTTAGGTAAGCCCATTTTTACTCTTTTGGTATGAACTTTTGCGTTTTCTCTACTGGGGCAATGTCTTAGGTAAATAGAATACTGGAACATTGTAAAACCGTCATCCATTAGCTTTTTACGAAATTGCCCTGCAACTTTACGTTCTTTCTTGGTTTCTGTTGGTAAATCAAAAAATACTAAGACCCACATAATTCTATAAGCATTATATCTTTTTGAAGACATGTTTTATTAATCTAGTTCGGGATATTTAATTTGTCTTAACTCACCGGTAAAGCATTTATATAAACTTGCAGTAGTGGTTGTAACAGCTACAAATAAGGGTCTTACTAGGCCATTTATACTAACATCTTGTGTGGCCATGGTAAGTATATGTGCTTTGGCTTCTTTATCTAACTCGTAATTGTTATTACTCACAACATAATTATAGACAAGTTTGTCCACAAAAGGCCTGTATGGCTCCATAATATCGTCTGCTAAACAATATGGGTTGTACTTGTTTCTATGAAAAATACCCAAAACAGGTAACATGCCGCTACTAACTATAGCTCTAGCAACTATACTTCTTAAAACTGCATAGCCAAAATTTAATAAATTATTTGGTTCTACCCCGTAGCGCTCTCTAGAAAAGTTTTCAAATAATTGTTTCCAGTAAAATTGCGCGGCGATTCCTTCTCTATTGGTAGTATCGCCGCTTTTTACCGTTGATTTATATTCTTCTAAAGGGTCGGAGAATTTATTGTTTAAATCTAAAAGAGCTTTTTGGTTTTTTATTTTCTGTTCTACTGTTTGTTTCCATAATTGTTTTTTTAAAGGTTCTGAGGCTGCTAATTGATACTTTATTCTTTCTGAATATTCTGAATGCCCTACCATTGGCAGCATTAAACCAAAAGGTAAATGATGTTGGTCACAAGAAATAACTGCTACGTTATTGCCTTGAAGCTTCATTAATAATTGGTTGGAAATGGTTATTTGGAAATGATCTAACATTAATAAGGCTATATCCTCAACAGGCACCGTTCCTTTAATTCCTTTAGTTTCTGGGTCTTGAACTACTAATTGCTTTTGCTTCATTTTTAAATAAGAAGGATTGCCGATGTAAATGGTTCTTTTTATCATAGAGAAATTTATTACATAACAGTTATATTACCAACTCTATTAATTTTTAACTTTATACAATTCTCCTTAATTGATATTTTATTCAAATCGAATTCAAGCTTATTTAACGAAGTATATTCAAATTTGTTCATTATAGGTTTTGCTACTGTATTTGGAATACCATATAATCTATTACCTGTAAAACTGACAACTTTATACACTCTAGAAACTTGTTCCTTGGACAAATTATTAAAATCAACCAAGGACTCATTTTCTAGTTCTTCATCGGTTGGCACATAAACCAAATCATTTGGAGAAAGAGTAAATAAAAACTGCCCTTTTGTGTTATTTGGTTGTATTGGCAATCGTTTATCTTTTGGTAGTGCTGCTGTTTGTTTTTGATGTTCAATAACCTCGTTTAAAGGAATGGTTTCGAAGACTCTTTTGTTTTTTTCTTTGTCATAATAAATTGCGAAAAATAAATTGGTTCCTTTAGCAGCCTCAACAAATTTAGTGGACTTAGCACCACTTTCTCCAACAGGGAATTTACTTCCTTCTTCATACAAGCGAACTTTATAAATTGGGTGATGGTTTTTACCATTGTTTAGCGCTTTTATATTTTGATTTAAAGCATCTATGCCGTCTGGGTTAAAGGCCAGATCGAATCGTTCTTTTGCATCTTGATCTATATAATTTTGCAGGTGTCTTTCTAAAATAGCTATTATACCGCTATCTGTTATAGATTCTAGTTGTTTTCTTGTGAATTTTTCATTTAAAGCTACTCTTGTTGCAGTGGCATTTTCAGTCCATTCATACACTTTCACTTTCGTAATTTCTTTACCTTCTATTACAAGTGGAGTCTCCTTTAAATGTTTTCTAACTTTTTTTAAATCCTTATCAAATAGAATTAATAAGCTGTTAATTTTTCTTTTAATTAATTTATCTACAATTAACTCTGGCTTGTCTAAATAACTGGTAATATTACTTAACCCTTTTTTGATCCTTTTTATTTTAACAGCCCCAGAAACTGTTTCTTTATGCATTGGCTTTCTTATAGCCCAATTTGTTTTATTTTTTGAGTTTGTAGCGTCTTTTTGTTTTACTAATACTTTTTTAAACGTACCATTTTTTTGTGGTTGCCATTGCCAGGTTTTATTATTTGTTTTGTTTATGATTCTTAAATTTTGTTTAAAACTAATGATTGTTTTTTCTAAACTATCTTTAGCTTCTGCAGTGAAGTTTGGCCAAGGTAATTGAAAGTGCTTGGTAAAATCTCCTTGCTTATTTTTTATTAACAAACTGGCTTTTAAGCCGTAGTTTTCTCTTTGAGAGTTTAAAGAACCTAAATAATTTGTGTGCTTTTTTGTGCAACAAGCAATTATTAAAGCATCTAAAGCATGGTGTCTGTGATCAATTCTTTTTTTGCTAAACCCTCTTGAAATTTCATTAGGAACTTTTATTCTAAACGCATTGATTTTAGAATCCCATTCACCAAAGTCTTTAGAGTTTGTTAATTCATTTAACCTCATGAACCTAGGAGCAACTATTTCATTCCATTTATCATTTAGCCCCCAGTCTTGTTTTAGTTTAGAGGTTATTGCTCCAGTAACAGGTACTAATCTCTTTGTGGTTGCTTCTTTTTCTCCATCCTCTCTTACAATGTTACTTAGGAGTGTTTTTACAATTTTACTAATATATCTGCTATCATTTAATTGACGATTAATAAACCCTTCTGGAATATCTTCTGATAGTAGGTTGTTTAGTTTTGTTCTATTTTGTTTAAAATATTGCTTACAATGTTTTTCATAATTCTCTAAAGTAAACAACTTCACGGTGTTTCCATTACTTAACGTGACAACTCTGCCTCCTTCATTTTTTAAAAATTCATAAGCAGTTTTATTGTCTTTTAACTGATTAACGTCACTCTCACATATAATTTTATTACTCATTGAGTTATCAAAGTAACGTGATTGCGGAATAATATGTTCAATTTGATAGTCAATAGAAAATAATTTGCTTAAAGGGATTATTTGACCGGTATAAGGGGAAATATACCCTTGTTCTAGCCATAATTTATATTTATTAATTTCTGACTTTGTTGGAGAATTACTTTTTCTAATTTTATTTATTTCATCTTCTTTTACTTTAGAGAAAGATACCTCTGGATTTTGAAAAACACCCTCTTCATAAATTTTTAATATTTCTTGATGGCTTGGTGAATATGGTCTTATATCATATTCTGAATCATTTTTAAGTTCTTCTAATAAAGATTTAATTCTTTGATTAGTGTTTTCGTTTTCTATATTTCTAGATGACATTGCTTTACGTTTGTCACTAGAATTTTTCATTTCTCTACCTAATTCAACATGAATTTCATTAAAAAAATTAGATGCTCCTTTTCCATAATATTTCCAAATATCTCTTACAACTCGTAAGGTTTCTGTAACGACTTGCTCAACTATTGGATTTCTTAAACTGTGTTGTTTAAATTCATTTAAATAGGTGTCTATATCATTAGGCGATTTCCATTGTTTGATTAGACCTGATTCGGAATGACGTTCATAAACTGCATAGCAAGCTTGGTAAGTGTTTAAACCTGTGAGAGGGTTTTTATCCTTGAAATCGATAAAGCTTTTAATAAACTGTCTAGGGATTTCATCATCGACAATCGTTTTCAATCTGTCTTCTTTATCTCCTTTGAAAACTTCTTTGTCATAATTTATACTTTCTAACCTTTCTTGTATTTGTAGTATTCTATTTTTTACGTCATCGGAAATAGCTTCTTCATCCCAATATTTCCCCATTCTCATTAAAGGCAATATTTTTTTAATTGCTTTTTCTGAATAAGCACCATAATCATTTTTAAATGGCGGGTATTTTACAAATGCTTCAACAAAAGAATTTACATCTAAATTATATTTAGATGCATAAGTTTCAAGAGCTGTTTCATATTCTTTTTTATCTTTTACTGAATAAATAATATGCCATAATGCAACTTCTTTTTCTTTAGATAGGAAATCATTTTCATTACAGTTTTTTACTTTTTTTAATCTAGACAAAAAAGACGATCTAGTTTCGTTTGCAGGATATTTTTTATCTTCTACATAATTCCATCGGTAATTTTTCTTCTGGCTTTTTTCTATCTTTTTATTATCGACTAAGAAATCGATAATATGTTTTTGTTCCACTTCTTTTTTATCATTTAAAAACTCAAATAATAAAACCCAATCATTATCACTTGTGAAAAGACTATCTGTTATATCTTCATCAATATTACCATTTACAATATTTTCCTTTTGATGAATTTTTAAATTCTTTAGAAATTGCCATAGTCTAAACTCTTGAAATAAAGGATTGGATTTAGCAATGCATTTTACTTTTTGTACATTTCTAACTCCATCTTTTATAAAAATTCTTTCTTCATAAGGGCAATCTGATATTGTTGATTTTTTACTTTTTAGAGGTCTCTGATAAAAGATAATATCATCAATAAACAAATAATCGAAGCCATTATTTTTTATATTACTTTGATGTGCTTCATTTCTTGGATATAATTCGTCTAAACAAGCATTGTATAGTTCTTTATCATTTAATTCAGGATGAAATTGTATTTGTGTTTTTAATATCTTCTGTAATTCTTGTTTATAGAATTTTCTTTCAATAGTTTTAACTAGTTTGCCTCTAATTTTTTGCGATGGATTAATTAAAAGCGTTTCGTAGATATAATGCCCAACTGTTTTGTTACTTTGCTCGATATCTTGTTCTGTTTTCTTTTTGATTGCAATCCAATCTTTTTCAGAATCTACAGCACTAAAACTTCTTCGTACATTACCATCTTTATCAACTTTATCTGTACCATCTTTTTCTAATTGTGTTGTTACAATAAACTCCTTAGTTTTACCAACCCAGTTATCTAATGATTCTTTGCTTTGCCTTTTATAAACCCAGTTGTTTTCTAGTAGTACATGATACCAAGTGCCTCTTGCATTTTTATCTTCAGTAGCTATAACTTCTTTAACTTTTAAGGCGTAAAATTCTTTTTTACTGTTTTTACTTTCTTCTTCTTCCTCTCCACGTAATTGATAATACCCTCTTTTTTGGTTAAAGTTTAAAAGTACCCAGGCTAATTCTTCTTTGGTTATTTTACGCTTTAACGCTTTTGTACGAAGGTAATAGATTGTCCAATCTAAAGGTATCTTAACGTCTTTTCCAGCTGCTTTAAACTCAACAACCATTTCATTAAAGGAATCCATAAATATAAATTCATGTTTTCCTTCTTCATTTTTGCGGTAATTAAGTTTTACTTCTGTGTTGTTTTTAAATTGCCCTAAATGTTTTTCAAAATCTATAGATTCTTTGTAATGTTTTGGAAGAAAATTTAAGATATTTAATACTCTATGCAAGCGTTCTCTTCTTAGTAAAGCTCTTTGATAAAGTCTTCTAACACCCCTGTAACTAGTTCGATTTGCTGTTTGAGAATGAGATTGTCCAGAATCAAACTTTCCTAAAATGTCTTGAGATAATGGTATAATTCGTGCTCCTATACCATCTATTTTTCCTATTTTATTTTCAAAATCTTGTGTAGTTAATGCCCAACCTATGGAATTTGTTCCAAGATCTAAGCCTAGTATTTTTTTCATATTATTTGGTTTTACACATTTGTAGAATATATGATTCTCTAAATTCTTTATTGACAAGTTAGTTTTGTAGGAATTTATACTAAATATATATAAAAATTATTACTATTTAACTATTTTTCATATATTTGAGTACAATTTGAAATCAATTCACAATAAGGATTATTCCGTTGTGAAAACATTTAAAACGGCAACTTCGGTTGTCGTTTTCTTTTTTTTCAGCTTTTTTCATCTCTAACATTTGTGTGGAAAGCTTAAACTTAAACATAGAAGGTTTTCGAGGATAGCCTTAGTTACCAGCGATCTTCTCATTCAGAAACTTTTTATGTTATATAATAACCTACAATTGAAAACGCCCTAAAGAGGGCGTAATGATGAATATATATGGGGGTTTTGCGACTGTAATTTTTACTTTCAATAGTATTTAATTCCAGATTTCAATTTCAGGAATTAATTCATTTATTAGCTCAGGATCAGAAATATAAATCACTTTATTTCTATTCACTTTTTTATTTGTGTCAAAAACTTCAATATTTAAAAACTTATTATTTGAATCGTAATAGAAGTTTGAGTTTTCATTTTTCCCAGTAGTTGTTAGGCTAAAGTTTGGAATTAACTCTTTGGCAATTTCATGCAGTCTTTTATGACTTATAGGTTGAGTGCTTTGGATTTCAATAATTTTCACAATTTTTTCACGATTATAGGTAAATTTAATAGTTTCATTTCCTTTTAATCTTTTTACTTCAAAGTGCATATTATGGGTTTGCAATTCCTCAATATTTTCTTTTCCGAATCTTTTTTGAATTTCTTCAAAACTCGAATCAATTTGAGAGTAACTGATTATTGAAAAAAATAGAAAAATTTTTATAAATATTAGTTTCACTTTGGTAGTGTTTTTTGTTGGCATATTATGCTTATTTATCTACTAATATATATTCAATTACATAAATACTATTGCATGTTTTTGAAATTGGAACAAGTGCGTAATTTAGTAAAATTCATAATAAATGAAGGAATTTACTCTTTTTAAAATAAAAACAGTTATTCTATCATATCAAAATTATCTAAAGTCTTTTCCTTATTAGTAATAGGTATAAGATGCTCTGTGATTGTAGGTAACTGGCTAAAGGTTAGTTAATTTATTCTAGAATATGTGATACGCTCACCTAAGAGATCTTCTAACCTAATAGTTACCGCCTGACGTCGTCATTCTTTTGGGTGCTGCCAGTAGTCTTGAAGGTAAATTGGATCTGATTATATTTTTTTCTATTAATAAGCCAAATTTACATTTGTAGGAATTAGCATACTCCTACCTAATGACGTATAGAATTCCACATTTTCAGGTAAAACAACTATATCAGAAAAAACCACTAAACTATAATGCCATGGCTGTTAATCCCTAGATTTAAACCTCATCAACTAGGTTTGCAACACAGGTATTTTCCCAACAAAAACTACACTTTGTCGGATTTTTAATGCATTTTATAGGTGTTTTTCAAAATAAAGTACTATATTAGCGTCATTCAAGCCCAAATCTCATGGAACTAAATGCGCTATTAATCATTCTTACTTTAGGCTATTCTTCTGTTCGTTTTGTTCTGCAAATTGCTCTTTCGGGATGGTCTATGGATGGTAGTTGGTAGTTGTTAGTTGTTAGTTGTTAGTTGATAGATGGAGGTTGGAGGCTGGAGGTTGTTAGTTGTGAGTTGTTAGTTGGTAGTTTTTAGTTGGTAGTTGTTAGTTGTTAGTTGTTAGTTGTTAGAAATTAGTTTATAGTATACAAAGTTTAAGTTAGTAGTTTTTCTAATTGTTTTTGTTTGTTTTGTTAGTGTGATTAGAAAGTCTCAATCCTTACGGATTGAGACTTTCTTTCTTTTATTTCAACATGTCTAATAACGCTTGGAAGTCGACTTTATGCTGTTCGCCAGAGCTCATGTTTTTTAAGGTAAAAACTCCTGAGTTTAATTCTTCTTCACCTACTAAAACTACAAATGGAATATCACGACGGTTGGCATGATTCATTTGTTTTTTCATTTTAGCAGCATCAGGATATAGTTCGGCTTTAATGCCTTCTTGTCTTAATTTGGTCACGGCTTGTAAACAGGCCATTGCTTCTTTTTCACCAAAGTTGATGAACAATACTTTCGTCGATGCTGTAATGGTATCTGGGAATAGGTTTAATTCTTCTAGAACTAGATAGATGCGGTCTAGTCCGAAGCTAATTCCAACTCCACTCATATCTTTTAGCCCGAAGATGCCCGTAAGATCGTCGTAACGACCACCTCCACCAATGGAGCCCATTTTCACACCTTCAGGAGCAGATACTTCAAAAATAGCACCTGTATAATAGTTTAAACCTCTTGCTAAAGTTACGTCTAATTGTAGTTTCGCTGTTTTTAATTGTAAGGTTGAAATTGCTGTATTGATAAATTCGAGTTCTTCAATACCTTTAAGTCCAATTTCAGAAGAACTTAAAATCGACTTTAAACTTTCAACTTGGTCACCGAAATCCCCTTTGAGTGTAAACAAGGGGTGAAGTTTGGTGATTCCCTCTTCAGAAATACCTTTGCTTCGCATTTCTTCCTTCACCTTCTCCTCTCCTATTTTGTCGAGTTTATCTAAGGCTACTGTGAAGTCAATCAATTTATCTTGGGCGCCAATCACTTCAGCAATACCCGACAAGATTTTACGATTGTTGATTTTAATGGTTACGCCATCTAGCTTTAAAGCTGAAAATACCGCGTCGTACAATTGTACAAATTCCACTTCCTGAAACAAGGATTTAGAACCTACCACATCCGCATCGCATTGGTAAAATTCTCTGAATCGGCCTTTTTGAGGTCGGTCTGCGCGCCAAACCGGTTGAATTTGGTAACGCTTGAATGGAAATTCTATATCGTTTTGGTGTTGTACCACGAAACGCGCAAAAGGAACAGTAAGGTCGTATCGCAGAGCTTTCTCTGAAATCTTTGGGGTTAGAACCGTTTCAGACTTAGATTGGTAGTCTTCATCAGAAACTTTCTTTAAAAACTCCCCTGAGTTTAAAATTTTAAAAATCAAACGGTCTCCTTCATCACCATACTTTCCCATTAAGGTTTCGGAATTCTCGAAACTAGGAGTTTCAATCGGTTGAAATCCGAAAAGCTTGAATTGTTCTTTTATGGTTTCCATAATATATGAACGCTTCGCGACTTCTGCTGCGTTAAAATCTCTTGTGCCTTTTGGTATGCCTGGTTTTTGTGCCATAATATTTCCCACGATCGTGGGGAATCTCTTTAAGTGAAACAATATATAAGTCACAAAAATATTATAATTTTCATAGGCTAACCCAAGATATTTTGATTTTATAGTAACTTTATGCTTTATGTGTCGTCTTATACATTGAACCATCCAACTAACTCGATAAAAAACTATGTTTTCATTAGCTAGAGAGAATATTAGAATTGCTTTCGATTCTATAAAAAGTCAATTGCTACGTACCATTTTAACGGTTTTAATTATCGCAATTGGGATTATGGCTTTGGTTGGTATTTTAAGTGGTGTTTCTGCCCTTGAAAACACCATTACTAGCAATTTCTCCTCTATGGGATCTAACACCTTTAATTTTCAGCGCTACGAGTTTACGGCACAACGTCAGAGCAGTAGAGAGCGCCAGAAGGTGAATCCGATTATCGACTACCGAAATGTGAAGGATTTTGAAGATAAGTTTAACTTCCCCTACACCAAAGTCGCTGTATCCTTTACAGGTACTATGGGTGCTGAAGTGAAATACGAAAACAAAAAAACCGATCCTGAGGTCGGTGTTTTGGGGGCCAATGAGTATTATATTGAAAATTCGGGATTAGATATTGCCAACGGTCGATCCCTTAATGTGTTTGATGTTCAAAACAGCAATTCGGTTTGTGTGATTGGTAGCGATTTACAGAAGGCCTTATTTCCGGATGAAAATCCCATTGATAAAACCATTAGTATCCGAGGTTCTAAATTTAAGGTAGTGGGTGTGCTGAAAGAAAAAGGGTCGACTTTTGGGAACAATCAAGATTTACGCGTGATTATGCCTATTCAGAAAGCACGTTCTATTTTCACCAATCCCAATATCAATTATAATTTGAGCGTTAAGGTGGACAAAACCGATATGCTTGAAGCCGCTCAGCAAGATGCCATTCAGACCTTTCGAAATATTCGTGGATTAAATCCTATTGAAGACAATGATTTTGGTATTGAGCGCAGTGAGGATTTATTGAATCAGGTGGCACAAAATACAAAAGCGCTTTATGTGGCTGCGTGGATCATAAGCATTATCACTATTTTTGGTTCTACTATAGCCTTGATGAATATTATGTTGGTTTCTGTGAGTGAGCGTACTCGTGAAATTGGTGTCCGCAAGGCACTTGGGGCTAAAAGTTCTACGATTGCTTTTCAGTTTTTTATGGAAACGATCATTATTGGTCAGCTTGGTGGGTTACTAGGAATTATTCTTGGGATTTTAATTGGCTATGCTGTTGCTAGAGGATTTGAATTGGAGTTTTCTACACCTTGGGTTGCGATGATTTGGGCCACTAGTATTGCTTTTATTGTTGCTGTGGTTTCAGGATTGTATCCTGCAACTAAAGCCGCTAAGTTGGATCCTATTGAGTCTTTGCGTTATGAGTAGTTTTTAGTTAGTTTGATGGTTACTGTTGAATTGCAAACCCTCCGACTCATCTCCATTGCTTTACGATGAGCCACCTCCCTTTAACTAAAGGGAGGAGCTGGTAGAGACTTAAAACATGTCTTTAGGAATATCAAGATTCTTCGCTGCGCAGTAAATAACTTTATTATTTTTCTTATGTTCATATTGTCTTGATACAAATTGCTGAGCACATCATGAGCTCCATAAAATAAACTTGGGCGAATAAACGAACCAAAAAATCAGATTGAAATGAGGAATTTTTTATTCCTTGTTTTATTATCTTGAAATATTTTTGTTAGATATTTTTACATACTTGTTCTTAAACTAAACAACACCCCTAATGAGCTACGCTCGGTAATTTCGAATCAAAATATTTTTTGCTTCTCATTAACCTCAAGGGGACAATCTTTACAACTAAATTTTTAATAAATGATTGAAAGTGGTTTCTAATATGAAAAAATAAAATATGACTTTCGATGATTATAGGTTCTTTGCTATAAATGCTACTCAATACACTTGCTCCTACCTCGCAAATCAATCGAAGTTACATTTTGGACACTAGACAGAATAGGTGTTAAAAAGGAGGTATCGACTGCGCTTAACCGGACATGGTGTGCTGATTTTAAGGGCTCATAGAAATGATTCGTTCTCCTGTATTTGGATATTTTGAAAGTTGTGAATCGGGTTGGTATTGCAAACCCTCCGACTCATCTTCATTGCTTTACGATGAGCCACCTCCCTTTAACTAAAGGGAGGAGCTGCTGGTTAGGTGGGGGCATTTATGATGTGTTCTTAATTAAAACTATGTTGGTTGTTTTGGAGATTCCTTGTTTTCCTATGAATGCTGTGTTGTAAGAATGCTTCTCGATATAATTCCTCATGCTTCGGAATCACTCGAAGTGACATTTTGGACACAAGACAGAATAGGTGTTTATCAATGAGGTTTCGACTGGGCTTAACTGGGTGTGTTGTACTAATATAAAGGGGTAACAGAGTTAAAACTGTCCTTCCGTATTGTCCATATACTACCCTTTAATTACTACGTACTAAACTCTACTCACTACAAACTCCGCTTAGCCTTTAATTAAATTAGCGAAATATTCAAACAACTCGCCTTTAGTGATATTGGCTCCTGACTGGATCATTTTAAATATATCTAAATACTTATCTTCTGAATAGTCTTTTTTCGCATTAAAAAATTCTAGAGAATCTGATAATAAGTTATCTCTTAACCACTGAAAACCTTCTTTTGTAGTGAAGTCGATAGCCTGGTTTTCTATTTTTAAAGCAATTAAGCGCATGCTTTTTTCATTACATTGAAACAAATGAATTTGCTGTGGCGAAATATGCTCTAAGTATTTTACTTTTTGTAATACACCGAGCCAAACTAAGTCACTAAACACATCTAACTCTTGTTCAGCTACCTCTGGTTTGTTCTTTTTAATATCTTCCCACTCGTCTCCGGTAATAGACTGAGTCGCTAAAAAGTTAATAAATTCTTGGTGTAATTCTTCGAATTGTTCTTTAGTTAATCTTGCGTATTTCATCTGGTATTGATTTAATCTTTTAAAGGTCAGATGGTGTGCCTTTAAAATATATATTTAATTATTGATAATTATATTTTAGCATTTCATTGAAACACTTTGTTCTTCTGACCACATGCGTAGGGCCTTCTTATTAATTATTAATTATAATCTAGTTTTATTAATCTTTAAGAATTTTTGTTGGATATTTTCATATAATTTATTCTTTAATTTAAAGAACACCCCTCATGAGCTACGCTCGGTAATTTCGAATCAAAATATATTTTGCTTCTCATTAGCCTCAAGGGGACATTTCCTACTATTGATCTGATAAACTCGTTTTATTAATCCTT
>NZ_QJTD01000003.1:0-260182 GCF_003217215.1 Winogradskyella epiphytica | reverse complement strand
GCTACGCTCGGTAATTTCGAATCAAAATATATTTTGCTTCTCATTAGCCTCAAGGGGACATTTCCTACTATTGATCTGATAAACTCGTTTTATTAATCCTTAATAATTTTAGTCTGATTTATTAAATAACATTATTTTTAAACCTGAAAAACACCCCTAATGAGCTACGCTCGGTAATTTCGAAACAAAATGTATTTTGCTTCTCATTAACCTCAAGGGGACATTTCCTACTATTGATCTTATAAACTCGTTTTATTAATCCTTAATTATTTTAATCGGTTATATTTAAATAAATTATTCTTAAACTTAAAAACAACCTTATTGAGCTACGCTCGGTAATTTCGAATCAAAATATATTTTGCTTCTCATTAGCCTCAAGGGGACATCTCCTACTATTAATGTTATAAACTTGTTTTATTAATTTTTAATAATATTAATCAGATATTTTGAATAACTTTTTCTCTAACTTAAAAACACCCCTAATGAGCTGCGCTCGGTAATTTCGAATCAAAATATATTTTGCTTCTCATTAGCCTCAAGGGGACATTTCCTACTATTGATCTGATAAACTCGTTTTATTAATCCTTAATAATTTTAATCGGATATATTTAAATAAATTATTCTTAAACTTAAAAACACCCCTAATGAGCTACGCTCGGTAATTTCGAAACAAAATGTATTTTGCTTCTCATTAACCTCAAGGGGACAATCCCTACTATTAATGTTATAAACTCGTATTATTAATCCTTAATTATTTTAATCGGATATATTTAAATAAATTATTCTTAAACTTAAAAACACCCCTATTGAGCTACGCTCGGTAATTTCGAATCAAAATATAGTTTGCTTCTCATTAGCCTCGAGGGGACATCTCCTACTATTGATCTGATAAACTCGTATTATTAATCCTTAATTATTTTAATCGGATATATTTAAATAAATTATTCTTAAACTTAAAAACACCCCTAATGAGCTGCGCTCGGTAATTTCGAATCAAAATATATTTTGTTTCTCATTAGCCTCAAGGGGACATGCTCAATTATTTATTTTTGGTTAACCGATAAAAATGCTTCAAATGGTCTGTCTGTCGCTAAAATATCGGCCCCTAAATCTATCCACTGTCGGTATAAATGCTCTCCTCTAGCTTCAGCTCTGTTATCCAAGTTACCCAATGTTCCTAAAATACAGACTATGTTTTCGTCATGTAATCTTTGAAATAGTGATTGATCTGACAATCGTGTTCCTGTAAAGGCGATCATATTTTTTGTTGGAATTCCAGACTTCAACAAACGATCAAATTCGTCATGGTTTCTAGCTGGAACTGACAATAACAAGTCAGGTGCTAATTCATAAGCCATACGAGCCTGTTTAAGGTCGTAAGTAATAACTAGACTAATATCTTCTGCCTTAGCTTTTCTAATGGCGTTAATGACGTCCTTTTGGCTTACTGACCTTTTTATATCAATAGTTAAAATTACATTATTATTACTGCACCATGTTAATACCTCAGAAAATAATGGAATTTTATAGTCGGTTTTATTTCCGAAGTCGTCAATTAAATTAAATTGTTGCAATTCGGCATAAGTTAAATCACTTATCTTTCCGGATCCCGTTGTCGTTCTATCAATGGCATTATCATGAAGTAAAACGAGTTGACCATCTTTGGTTTGTGCGACATCTACTTCATAGACGGCAGAAATACTATCGTTAAGAAATTTTATGGTTTCTAGGCAGTTTTCAGGATAATTCAACAAGCCCTTTCCTCCCCGATGTACACTGATATTTGGATACCCTTTATGAGATGCTTTAAATACCTCTATCAATTTAGAATGAGGAACAGCTTTAGCTGTAGTTTCCTTTGGTGCTTGTTTACAAGCCACTAAAATGCACACTAAAAAGAGTAAGAGAAATCGTTTCATATGAAGCTATTTAAAATCTGATTAAGGAAGCCAATTACGGCTATATTCTGGCAAAAAAAGTTACAAAAAAACCGCTTAGCGAACTAAACGGTTTTTTACATATTATAATAATAAGATTATGCTTCAGCAACCACTTCGAAAGTTAAATCGACAGTTACAGATCTGTGTAATCTAATAGCAGCTTCATACTGACCTAAACGCTTAATGTTACCACCTGTGATAGCGATGAACTTTTTGTCAACTTCATGACCTGCGTCTTTAAGTGCAGCAGCTAAATCCATATTGGTAATAGAACCAAATAATTTATCTCCAGCAGTTGCACCAGTTCCAGCTTTAGCTGTAATTTTAATATCTAATCCTCTTAAGGCTTCCGCAGTTTTTTCAGCATCAGCAATAATAGTTTTCTCTTTAAACGCTCTTTGCTTTAAAGTTTCTGCTAATACTTTTTTAGCAGACGGAGTTGCCATTACAGCTTGTCCTTGAGGAATTAAAAAGTTTCTACCATAACCGTTCTTAACAGATACAATATCGTCTTTAAATCCTAAATTTTCAACGTCTTGTTTTAATATAAGTTCCATTGTGTTATGATATTTTATTTTAATAAATCAGCAACATATGGCATTAAAGCTAAATGTCTAGCTCTCTTTACTGCCACAGATACTTTTCTTTGATATTTTAAAGACGTTCCTGTTAAACGTCTTGGTAATAATTTACCTTGCTCGTTTACAAAACCTAGTAACCAATCTGCATCTTTATAGTCTACATACTTGATACCTGATTTTTTGAAACGACAATATTTTTTAGTCTTAGACGTCTCGATATTTAACGGCGTTAAATATCTTATTTCACCGTCTTTCTTTCCTTTTGCTTGTTGTTCTATAGATGACATAATTACGCTTTTGCTTTTTGTTTCATTTTTTCTCTTCTTCTCTCAGCCCATGCTATTGCATGTTTGTCTAACTTCACAGTTAAGTAACGCATAAAACGTTCATCACGTCTAAACTCTAGTTCTAAAGGCTCAATAACCTCTCCTGCTACAGTGAATTCGAATAAGTGATAAAAACCACTTTTTTTGTTTTGGATTGGATAAGCCAGCTTTTTTAAGCCCCAATCTTCCTTGGCAATCATCTTAGCACCTTTAGAAACAAGAAAATCTTCGTATTTCTTTACTGTTTCCTTTATCTGATCTTCAGATAAAACGGGATTTAAGATGAAAACAGTTTCATAATGATTCATAATAAATATATTTGTTTATTGTTAAAACGGGTGCAAAAATACATATTTATATTATATTAGACAACGTTTTTTAATTTAATATTTAGTCTCGGTGAGTTCTTATAAAAGTAATGTTAAAAAATACTGTTTGTCGGCAATATTTGTTTTTTAACCGAATTTATTGTACTATTGTCGATATCTTAACCTAAAACGAATAATGTTATGACTTTAAACTGTGTAGTTGTTGATGATTCCGCGATTCAGCGTCTTTCTATAGTAAAGTTAATTGAGAATCATTCCTCTCTTAATCTTATTGCAGAATATAGTAGTGCGTTAGAAACAAAAAATGGTCTTAATACCCACAAAGTAGATCTAATCTTCTTAGATATAGAGATGCCAGTATTAAACGGTTTTGAACTCTTAGACGTCCTCAACAACAAACCCCAAATTATTTTTGTTACTGGTAAAACAGAATATGCTTTTAAAGCATTTAATTATGACGCTACCGATTACCTTCAGAAACCAATTACTAAAGAACGTTTTAATACTGCTGTAGAAAAAGCTATTGAGCAGCACAAATTAAAACTTGATTTTAATGAAACTGATGGTGAACATATCTTTGTAAAGAGTAACCTTAAGAAACGTAAGGTTTATATTAAGGATATTAAATGGATTGAAGCTTTAGGTGATTACGTTAAAGTTGTGACTGAAGAAAATAGCCTTGTCGTTTTATCTACAATGAAAGCTTTTGAACAAGAACTACCAGAAGGTAAATTTTTAAGAATTCACAAATCTTATATTGTGAACCTTGATAAAATTGACCGTTTTAATAGTAAGAATGTTGAAGTTGGTGCTTATGAGATTCCATTGAGTCGAAATAAAAAGACCCAACTTGTTGATGCTTTAAATAATATGTAAAAACACTACATAACCATTTAGAGTATTACATTATAAGTTATAATAATCCTAAGTCTTGAGCTTGGGATTTTTTTGTTCACCCCTATTGAGCTATGCTCGGTAATTTCGAATTAAAATGTATTTTGCTTGTTATTAGCCTCGAGGGGACAATCCCAACTACTAATTTTATAAACTTGTTTTATTAATCTTTAAAAATTTTTGTTAGATATTTTTACATAACTTATTCTTAAACTTGACAACACCCCTAATGAGCTACGCTCGGTAATTTCGAATCAAAATATATTTTGCTTCTCATTAACCTCAAGGGGACATCTCCTACTATTAATTTTATAAAATCGTATTATTAATCTGTAATAATTTTAGTCAGATATTTTTGAATAACTTTTTCTTAAACTTAAAAACAACCCTAAAGTCCCCTCGAGGGGACACCCCTAACTATTAATCTTATAAACTCGTATTATTAATCTGTAATAATTTTAATCAGATATTTTTGAATAACTTTTTCTTAAACTTAAAAACAACCCTATTGAGCTACGCTCGGTAATATCGAATCAAAATATATTTTGCTTCTCTTTAGCCTCAAGGAGACAACCCTTATAACTAAATTCACAATAATTGAAAGTGGTTTCTAATATGAAAAAAAAAGAAAATATGACTTTCGATGGTTAAAGATTGTTGCTGTGTTATAAGAATGCTTCTAGATACAATTTCTCATGCTTCGGAATCACTCGAATTGACAATTTAGTCACTAGACAGAATAGGTATTAAAAAGGGGTTCGACTGTGCTCAGCCGGACATTTTATGCTTATTTGAAGGGATAAGTGACAACATCAAAATAAGTTAGGTGACTAGTAGTTATCTACATTAATAATAACACGAACTGATCTAAAGTCTTTTACAGCATTGAAGCTTGTGTCAATTCTTAAAATCACTTCTTTGGTTTTGCCTAGGGATTGATTTGGTGGTATTTTGACCAAAATATTCTTGTGAAATAAGTTTCTAATTCGTGCTACAGGTGGTGCTTCAGGCCCTAAAACATTGGCTTTAAAGATTTGCTTTAAGGATTTGGCATACCAATCCGCTGCAAGGTTTACACGATTGTAGTCTTTGTGTTTGAAGGTAATTTTAATCAAACGGTAAACAGGAGGATATTTAAAGTTGTAACGCTCGTCCATTTGCTCTGCGTACATCTCCTTATAAGCATTCGTCGATACCTGCTGTAAAATATTGTGATGCGGATTATACGTCTGAATTAACACCTTACCACGTAAATCGGTACGCCCTGCCCTACCTGAGACCTGCGCCATAAGTTGATAACTACGTTCGTGTGCTCTAAAATCTGGAAAGTTTAATAAGTTATCGGCATTCATTATCCCAACTAGCTTCACATGTCTAAAGTCGAGACCTTTAGTCAGCATTTGTGTTCCGACTAAAATATCAACTTCCCGCTGTTCAAAATTATTGATGATTTTCTCGAAGCCGTATTTCCCACGTGTGGTATCTAAATCCATTCGAGCGACTTTCTTCTCGGGAAATAATGTTCTTACCTCTTGTTCTATTTGCTCCGTCCCAAAGCCTTTCGTGTCTAAAGTAGCATTCCCACATCCTTGGCAGCTTTTCAGCATCAATGAGTTATAACCGCAATAATGGCAGCGTAACTGATCTCTGTATTGATGATAGGTTAAACTCACATCGCAATTTGGACATTGTGGTGAGGTTCCACAGGTTGTACATTCTATTATTGGCGAATATCCACGTCTATTTTGAAACAATATAATCTGATGACCCTCTTCTAAGGTTTCTGTCATTTCCTCGATTAATCTATCGCTAAAATGCCCCTTCATGCGTTTCCGCTTGTACTTGTCGGCCAAATCAACCAATTCAATATCTGGCATGACGACATTGTTATAACGTGTATTTAATTCAACCAAGCCATATTTCCCTTGGGTGGCATTATAGTATGTTTCTAAACTCGGTGTCGCTGAACCTAATAGTGTTTTTGCCTGAAATATATGAGCTAAAACAATAGCCGCATCTCTCGCATGATAACGAGGCGCAGGATCAAATTGCTTAAAGGATTGTTCGTGCTCTTCATCTACAATAATTAAACCTAGATTACGAAATGGTAATAATAAAGATGAACGCGCTCCGATAATCACTTGTGCTTTTTCGGAATTATTCAGCATATTTTGCCACACCTCTACCCTTTCATTACTGGTATATCTCGAATGAAAAACGGCGACTTTTTCTCCAAAATAATCTTGAAGTCGTTGAACCAGCTGCGTTGTTAATGCAATTTCTGGAAGTAAGTATAATATTTGCTTCCCTAGGTCTAATTGCTTTTGAATTAACTGCACATAAATTTCTGTTTTTCCAGAAGAAGTTACGCCATGTAATAAAGCCACGGACTTCTCTTGAAAAGCGGCTTCTACCTCATTATAGGCTTTTTGCTGAGCATCACTTAAATGCTTTGCATCAGCATCGCCTTCACCTTCAAATTGAACGCGATCGGTTTGGATATGATATTCCTCTAAAATATCTTTATCTATCAATGCTTTAATTATACTCGAGGAGGCTCCACTTTTTTCTGATAAGTCCGTAACTTTTATAGGTTTCTTTAAAGCGGCTTCCATTGTAAATAAGGTCAGTACGACCTCACGTTGTTTAGGCGCACGACTTAACACTTCTAATAATTCTTGTAATTTTTCTTGTGATTTATGATTGTGATGCAACTTCACGTAACGCACCAACTTTGGTGTGTACTTTTCGTAAAGTTCTTCTTGAAGATTCACCACGCCCTTTTTCACCAAGCTATTAATCACTGGGAGCACGCGTTTCTTATCTAATATTGAAACAATATCATTGATCTTCAGTGAGGATTGACGTTGTAAAGCTTCATAAATCAGAAACTCTTCATCTTTTAAATCAGATTCGTCAACCGTTACTTTGTCATTTTTAGAAATGGTCGTTTCACTTTCAATTAGAAAAGCATTAGGCATAGCTGCTCGCATCACTTCGCCCAAACTGCACATATAATATTTAGAAATCCACTCCCAATGTTTCAGTTGACTCCCTGTAATAACAGGAGAATCATCTAATATCTGATGAATGGTTTTTGCTTCGTAGGCTGTTGGCGGATTTTGATGAATCGTATAGACTAAAGCTGTATAAATTTTACTTTTTCCAAAAGGAACCGCAACACGCATTCCTGGTTTTAGGAATGCAGATTCTGCTTCAGTAATATGATAGGTAAATGCTTTTTGAAGAGGAATTGGTAGTATTACATCAATAAAATGCAGCATTATTTAACTCGTTTCCAATATTGCGTTCTATAGAAAAATGCTAAATACCCTCTCACCTGAAGTGTATCTGGATCGTTTAGTGTGAGTTTACATCTATACACTTTCCCATTTTCAGGATTTAAAATAGTTCCTCCTTCATACACATCACCGTTTTTAGATAAATCTTCTATGAATACGAGACCCACAAGTGGCTTATTTTTTTTATCCCCATCACAGTCTATACACTTTGCATCTTGTTTTGCTGGATTGACCACAGAAAGAATTTTACCATAAATCTTGCCATCATTTTCAAATATTTCAACAATCGATTTGGCTTGACCTGTATTTTCATCAATAGTCTTCCATTTTCCTAATATGGATTGTGCTGAAAGGTTAAAACATAAGAAGAAGAACGAAAGTAGTAATAAGGCATTTTTAATCATAATAGAAGTTTCAATGGTTTATATCCCAAATGTAATAGGTTTAATTAAAAAAACCATCTCATTTGGTTAGGCTTTTGAGTAAAGACTAAATTTTTCGTTAAAACGAACGTCTGGTTAGAGCACTTTCAAACAATTTTTCTTTTGAAATATTCTCAAACTATTCGAGAGGTAATATTTCTTTTTTCGCCTTCGGATTTTTTCTTAAATATTGTAGTGAGGCATTGAGTTCATAACCTAACAACAGAATATTGGAGTTTAACCAAAGGTATAACAGCAAAATAAGAAGCGCACCAATAGATCCGTAAATCTCATTGTATTGCGAAAAATTCTCGATATACACACCAAATAGATAGGATGTCAAAATGGTTAATAACGTAGTTAGCAAAGCTCCAACTGAAAAGAACTTGGATTGCTTCCCTTCCTTAGTACCAAAATAGTATAAAGTTGCGGTTGCCAAATAAATCATGAATACGAAGAAAAGGTATTTCACAAAGTAAATCCACCCCGACACTTCACCACCTTCCACGATCATCACGTCTCCAGTAAAACTCGTATATAAGGGTCGAATCACGTAAATTTGAAAGTAACCAAAAACAGCTACGGTTAACAATGAGAGGAAGGCTAAGATTAGTGCAACTCCAAGTGCGATTCCGTATTGTCTAAATATATTTCTTGACAATTGTTTATGATAGGAGGTTTCAAACCCTGCAAATACTGAATTAACACCATTGGCCATTAAAAAAACCGATAGTAAGAACACTGACGAAATCAATCCACCACTAGTACTCCCCGAAATATCCTTAAAAATAGTATCGAAGAAAAACTCAGAAGTCTGAGGTGGCAAGAAAGATTCTAGGAAGTTAGAAAATGCCAAATCAAAATTCTGTATTGGAATATGAGGAATGACTATAATTACGAACAATAGGAACGGAAAAATCGCTGTAAAAAAGCTAAATGCAATGGCACTTGCTCGTGTAGACAGTGCACCTTTCAGGATGCCCATTCCGTATAACTCAAGCAGATCGTACATAGATAAGCCTTCAAATCCTGGCAGTTTTATTTTCTTTAATAAACGCATGATCACGTTTAAAACCGGGATTTTTTCAACTTTATCTTCTATAGGTTTACTCATTTCTTGGTATTTAGCTTTTGGCCCTAGCCATTAGCTCAATATTGATATTTACAACAGTGAGACTGCAAACTGCGACTGAACACTGTAAATTAATTTACACCGCTTTTAAGCTTAAATCCATATTATAAACCGAATGTGTTAAAGCACCCGAAGAAATATAATCGACACCACATTCCGCATATTTTCGAAGTGTATTTTCATTAATTCCACCAGAAGATTCTGTTAAACATTGGTCGCCAATCAACTCCACCGCTTTTCGAGTATCCTCGTAATTAAAATTATCAATTAGAATACGGTAAACACCTCCACAATCTAGGATTTCTTTAATTTCTTGAAGGTTTCGAGCCTCGACGATTATTTTTAAATCGCGATTCGTATCTTTTAAATATTCCTTGGTTAAATTGATAGCTTTCGCGACACCTCCAGCAAAATCGATATGGTTATCTTTTAGCATGATCATATCGTATAAAGCGAATCTGTGATTTTCACCACCGCCAATTTTCACGGCCCATTTCTCTAATGCTCTAATGCCAGGTGTGGTTTTACGCGTGTCTAATATTTTTGTTCCAGTACCTTCTAATAGATCCACGAACTGTCGTGTTTTAGTTGCAATAGCACTCATACGTTGCATAGCATTTAATACCAAACGTTCAGCCTTAAGGATTGATTGTGAAGCCCCTTCTACATAAAATACAATATCACCATGTTTTACGTTTTCACCATCTTGGATAAGCGTTTCTACCTTCATATTAGAGTCGACATAAGCAAATATTTTCTTAGCTAATTCTACACCAGCAATTACGCCTGTATCTTTAACTAATAGCTTTGCTTTTCCTTGAGCAGTTGCAGGAATACAAGCCAATGAACTATGATCGCCATCACCTACATCCTCGCGAATGGCATTTGAGATTATTAATTCTATTTCTTTATCGAATTGTGCTTTTGAAATCATCTTAATACATATTTAGCGTAAAAATAGGAAATAGATTTTACGAATAACGATTTTAGAATTGCGAATTATACTTCAAAAATATCTATTATCGTAAATTGCAAATCGTAAATTTGACCCATGCAGATAAAACTAATTGCCATTGGCAAAACCGACGACAAAAACTTACAAGCCTTAATCGCAGATTATACCAAACGACTTGGTTTTTATATTAAGTTTGATTTTGAGGTAATTCCCGATTTAAAAAAGGTAAAGAATTTGTCGGAAACTCAGCAAAAAGACAAAGAAGGCGAGCTTATTTTATCGAAAACTCAAGCTTCTGATGTCTTAATTCTATTGGATGAAAATGGAAAACAAATGGATTCTGTGGCTTTTTCTGGTTATTTACAAAAACACATGAATTCGGGAATAAAAACTTTAATATTTGTCATTGGTGGACCTTATGGATTTTCAGACGAGGTGTATTCAAGAGCCAATGGCAAACTTGGTTTATCTAAGATGACCTTTTCTCATCAAATGGTGCGCTTGTTTTTTATAGAGCAATTGTACAGAGGCTTTACCATTCTAAGAAATGAGCCTTATCACCATCGCTAAAAAAGAAAACAGTCGCAGTTTTTATTGACTAATAGCTTATTAATAAGTAGGACTGCGACTGTCAACTTGTATTAATGTGTTTTATAAACTTCTTTACGTTTTTTAAGTTGTCTTGTTAAATCGTTTACGGTTTCGTTCATGGCCATTTCGTAATTTTTCTCGTTAGATGTCGCGAAAATTCGTGGACCAGGTAAGCTTAATTCTATATTACAAATTTTACCTGCTTCATGATCTTTTTCATCTAACTTAAAATATACTTGGGCTGAAATAAGGAATTCAAATTTATTAGCTAATTTTTCTAATTTCTCTTTTGTTAATGCTGAAAGTGTTTCACTTACATCAATGTCTACGTACTGAAAATTTACCGTCATAATCTTTCTTGTTTTAATGAATTATTCTTTTGACTAAGATACAAGATTAATTGATGGAAGTGACTGATAAATATCATAAAGAATCTTTAAAATTGTGCTAAAACAAAGCGTTTCAACTATAAAAAAAAGTTTAAAGCACGAACGTTCTATTGTTTAAAATATGAAATCCTTGAAACAACTATTTCGGCTTTCGTTTGAATCGGTAGCCAATTGCCAATTTAGCTTTGGTAAGGTTTAATCGGTATTTATTATCGTTGTCAAAATCCGTAGCCGTCAATCCATTACTATAGGTTAAACTTGTGTAAAATTGACCAAAGCTATAACCAAGTCCGACTAAAAAGTCCAACTTATAAACCATAGGATTTGATGGTCTGTACTTATCGTTTTCTAAGGTTATTCTTTTATTGGCTAGTCCTATTCCTGGCATCAGATTAAACGTGGCTGTAATGTTTTCTGGAAGCTTAAAATACGAGATGAATCCGGCCATAATTCCAAGTGATATTCCGTTGTAGCGTTTGATATTTCCCTCTTCGTTAAAATAAGGACTAACCGTTTCAGAAAGCAGGTTAGGTTTTGCTGAAAAGTAATCATAGCCACCAAAAACCCCCAGACCACCAGTTATAAAAATATTTTCATGACGTTTATCTGCCAATCCAGCTTTTAGTAGTGCATATGAAAACTCTATATCATCTAAGGTGTATAAATAATTAAAGCCAATATTTACAGAGCGCATATCTTTTCTAAACACTTCGGGTTCTTCAAAATTGTTTTTCATCTGAAATCCTTTGTAGGACTGAATATAAGCATTCACATAATGTCGGTTTTTGACAATCGTGGTGCCTTGCAAATCAAATTTTCTTGTTTCCTCTTTATTTGGATTTTTAAGATTGAAAGCTAAGTCGACAATCATTTTACTATTCGCCACCCCAAAACCTAAACCATGCTTATTATTAGGCACAAACCTCAGTTTAGAACCCTGATTATTGATACTGAATTTATTGGATTTGAAATTCGTAATAATACGCACTGAATAGTTTTCGATATCTCTATCGACCAAGAGCGAATCTAAATCCTCCAAGTTTTGTGCGCTTAGATTTAGACAGGAAAACATAAAAACCAAAAGCATAACATTCCTCACGAATAATGACCTTTTAAAAAATATCTGTTTTGACAATTTGAACTGTAATTAGATTGCTATTTTTACCACAGCTAAAATACATTAATAAAGACTAAACTATGCAACTTGTTTTCGCCACTAACAATTTAAATAAACTCAAAGAAGTTCAGGCTTTAATGCCTCCAAACATAACATTATTGAGTTTAGCTGATATCGATTGCACTGAAGATATTCCTGAAACCCTACCCACGATTGAAGGTAATGCGGTTCAAAAAGCGGAGTATTTAAAAACGCATTATGGCTATGATTGTTTTGCTGATGATACGGGTTTAGAAGTTGACGCCTTAAATGGTGAACCAGGCGTGTATTCGGCTCGGTATGCCGGACCTCAGCGCAATTCTGAAGACAATATTCAAAAACTATTAACTGAGTTAAAAGACAAGTCTAACCGAAACGCTCAATTTAAAACCGTCATCGCTTTACATTTAAATGGTGAGCTGCATACCTTTACCGGAATATGCAAAGGTGAGATTACTACCGAGAAACACGGTGAAGGCGGATTTGGCTACGATCCTGTGTTTAAGGCTGAAGGTTACGAGCAAACTTTTGCGGAAATTTCATTAGAAGAAAAGAACAAGATCGGACATCGTGGTTTAGCTGTGAAGCAACTTATTGAATTTCTTTCAAAATTATAGTTGACAGTTTAAAAATTAGGCTTAGAAATACCTTTTTTCAAAAAAACTACAGCTATTAATCTATATTTTTGAGCTTCAAGTGGACTGCGCTAAGGATTGAACGGCCTGTTTGAAATCCTTTTTATTGCCCTAAACTCAGCTGAGCGCAAGCGAGGTATGACAAGGCTTAGGGCGATAAAAAGATTGAGTAGTGAAAGCCTGTTAAAGCGCCCAAACAAAAATAAATAGGTGATTATCCAATTTTTTGTTTTACATTTGCACCTTGCTAAAAATCCGCAGAAAGGATTTTTTTATTCCTCAGAGTGAGGGTGTGTTACCAAGAAGTTTAAGTGTTTAGTATGTCGATTCGCTTCTTTTTAGCACTAAAAAGACATAATCGAATACATAAAAACTCAAGAATGAGCACATTCCAAGAACTCGGTCTTAATCAAGACCTTCTTAACGCTATTACTGATTTAGGTTTTGAAAAACCAAGTGAAGTTCAAGCAAAAGCAATCCCAATTTTATTAGAACAAGACGAAGACTTAGTTGCTTTGGCTCAAACTGGTACGGGAAAAACCGCAGCCTTCGGATTTCCGATGTTGCAAAAAATAGATTTTAATAATAGAACCACTCAAGGTTTAATATTATCTCCTACTCGTGAACTTTGTTTACAGATTACAAACGAAATAAAAAACTACGGTAAATACTGCAAGGGCTTAAATGTTGTTGCTATTTATGGTGGATCAAGTATTTCGGATCAAGCGAGAGACGTTAAACGAGGCGCACAAATTATTGTGGCTACTCCTGGTCGTATGAAAGATATGATTAAGCGTAAGATGGTTGACATTTCTCAAATACAATATAGCGTTTTAGACGAGGCTGATGAGATGTTAAACATGGGATTCTATGATGATATTATTGATATTTTATCTCATACTCCTGAAGATAAACACACCTGGTTATTCTCTGCAACCATGCCTAAAGAGGTAGCGACTATTGCAAAGAAATTCATGAATAACCCAACTGAAATTACGGTTGGTAATAAAAATGAAAGTACAAGTAATGTTTCTCACGAATACTATTTAGTAAACGCAAGAGATCGTTACCAAGCTTTAAAACGTTTGGCTGATGCTAATCCAGATATTTTCTCTGTGATTTTCTGTCGTACCAAACGCGATACTCAAAAAGTAGCTGAAACTTTAATTGAAGACGGTTACTCTGCTGGAGCATTACATGGTGATTTAAGTCAGAACCAAAGAGATTTGGTAATGAAGTCTTTTAGAAATCAACAAATACAAATGTTAGTAGCTACAGATGTTGCTGCTCGTGGTATTGATGTGGATGATATTACTCACGTAATTAATTACCAATTACCTGACGAACCTGAAATTTATACACATAGATCTGGTAGAACTGGACGTGCTGGTAAAACAGGAATCTCTATGGTAATAGTTTCTAAAAGTGAAGTTAGAAAGATTAAAAGTATAGAGCGTATTATTAAGAAGGATTTTGTAAAGAAAGAAATTCCTTCTGCTGAAGATATCGTAGAAGTACAATTAATGTCTTTAGCGAATAAAATTCATACGACTGAAACAACAAATGCTATTGACAAGCATTTAGAAAGCATCAATGAATTATTTGCAGATACAGATAAAGAGGAATTGATCAAAAAATTCTTCTCTGTTGAATTCAACCGTTTCTACAACTACTACCAAAAATCTAAAGATTTAGCTGTTGTTGATTCTCGTGGAAGCGATAGAGATGGCGGACGTGATTATGGGAAACAATCTAACGATGCTCGTTTCTTTATTAACGTAGGTAGCAAAGATGGTTTTGATTGGATGAAATTGAAAGATTTCTTAAAAGAACAATTAGAGCTTGGACGTGATGATGTCTTTAAAGTTGATGTTAAAGAAAGTTTTTCATTCTTTAATACTGAAAAAGCATTACAAGAAAAAGTACTTGCCTTCTTTACCGACTTTAAACATGAAGGTCGATTTGTTAATGTAGAAGTTAGCGCAGACAAAGGACGTAGTGGTGGCAGAAGCGGCGGAAGAGGTCGTGGAGGTAGCGAAAGACGTTCTGGTGGTGGAGCTCGCAGACGCGATGATAAACCAAGAGGAGAAAGACGTTCTAGTGATAGACGTTCTTCTGCTGGACCAGGAGCAAGACGTAGTCGACGTACTGAAGACTCAAGAGGTGGCGAACGAAAGTTTGATGACTCTAGAGGAGACAGAAGAGCAACGGAAACAAGTTTCTCTGGTTCTGAAAGACCAAGACGTTCTCGAAGAAGAGATTAATTAGCAGAAATGCTATAGATGATATAAAAATCCAAAACTTTTAGTTTTGGATTTTTTTTTGCCATATCTCATTAGGCTTAGCGCTACCCTTTGCTTTCGTCGCAATTCTTTAATACTCAAGGGTTCTAATCTAAAAAAGTTAATATTTAGTCAAATTTATAGCCCTCATATGGAAAATCGGTTTTGTTTATTACCTTTACCTCGTAACTTACACGCATGCGATATCTACTTATATTTATTTTTTGTTTAACTACAGTTTATAGCTATAGCCAAGACACCACTGCTACAAAAGAATCTACAAAAGTTAAGGGCACATTAGTTAGTTCAACCACAAGCTTACCTTTAAGTGGCGCTAATATTGTTAACATTAATCAAGTGGTAGGTACGGCGAGTAATGACGATGGTGAATTTGAAATAAGAGCTAAAGCGAATGACACTTTACACTTATCTTATCTAGGCTATAAATCTATTAAAGTTAGAGTGACCAATGACTGGTTGAAATTCGGAAATACTAAAATTGAGATGACCGAATTGGCTTTAGCATTAGAGGAAGTCACCGTTAGACAATTAGAGCTTACTGGTTATTTAAAAGTAGATATGGCTCAAATTCCAGTGACTTCTAATAATCGTTATCGAATCTCTGGTTTACCTGGTCAAGGCTACGAAGCTGGAAAACCTAATATTGCTACCAAAGTTCTTGGTGCTATTTTTAATCCTGCAGATTTCTTATACAATATGTTCGGCCGAAAGCCTAATGAAATGCATAAGCTTAAGAAAATGAAGGAAGATGATGAAATTAGGAATCAACTCGCGAAGCGTTTTGACAGAGAAATGCTTTTGGTTTTACTTCAAGTGACTAAATACGATTTAGACGAAATAGTGAACCAATGTAACTATTCTAAAGACTTTATCAATACGGCTAATGATCTTCAAATTTTAGATGCTATTAGTGAATGCTACGAAGAGTACAAAGTGATTAATCGTAGTAAAGAGCGCGGAAAGAAGAAGTAGCTGTTAGTTGGTAGCTGTTAGTTGGTTAAAACTATTGTTTCCCTCTAAATTTACAAGCTTTTACCCTTATTTGTTTTCTTTATAACGCTCTACGATAGCGTCATAATTCTTGATGGTTTTCTTTACCCAGTCGAAACGTTTTTCTATCATTTCCTCTTTGGTTAATTGCCATTGAATATCCGATTTTCTTAATTTTGAAGTCACGTGTTGGAGAATAATTGCGGCCGACACTGAAATATTCAAACTTTCTGTGAAGCCCACCATTGGAATTTTCAAGAAACAATCGGCTTGATCGAGCACTTGTTGTGACAAGCCTTCTGTTTCTCTTCCAAAGAAAAAACACGACTTTTTAGTAATATCAAAATCGATTAATTCACAATCGTCTATATGTGGTGTTGTAGCTACGATTTGATAACCTTTTGATTTCACATTCTTTAAACAGTCTGTAATGGAATGGTACCGATTTAAGTCTACCCACTTCTGTGCCCCCATCGCAATTTCTCTATCTATACTTTTAGAATTCACTTCTTCAACAATATGCAATTCTTGAATCCCAAATACATCACACGAGCGCATGACAGCACTTGTATTATGTAATTGGTAAACATCTTCAGTAGCCACAGTGAAATGTTTTGTACGCTGCGGTAATACCTTTTGAAACCGCTCTCTCCTATTCTCGGTCAGTAAGCTTTCTAAATATTCTAAAAGTTGTAAGTCCTTAGGCATAAAATATTATATTTAAAGCAAAATCAATCTTTATGAAATTGAAATCTACTATTAGTCTTGTACTTTTTATTGTTTTTTTTAGTCTTACCAGTCATTCTCAAGCCCCTTTAATTGATTGCGACTGTGAACGTCTTGAAGAAACTGAAGAAAACGACGCAAAGGTAATTGAATTGGCGGAATACATTCAGTCTTCTTTTTATGAACTGGAAAGTCGAGGGTTCGACGAAAAATTTGACATAGATGCTTTTAAATGTCATATCGCAGAATATCAAGAGATTGATCTCAATGATGACTTTACTAAAGGATTTATGCAAGGTGTTTCCAATACTGGAAGCACATTATCTAAAAGTATTATCAATACCATTGAAACTGGTGCCTATTATAACTTAGTCAATTATAAATACAACGTAGAAGAAATGACCTATTATTTCACGTTTAGGTTGTATTCCGAAGCGACAGGCGTGAACTATCACGACTACAAGGTTTGTACTGATGGTGAGACTTTAAAATTTAGCGATATTTATATTTATCTCACGGCAGAGCATTTCTCTTCTACACTTCGCCGAATCTTTTTATTAGCACAGCCAAAAGACGAGAATTCACGTACCATTGACAATTCCGTTTTTAATATGTTAGAGGCTCGAAAATTTGCTACACAAGGGAAATTTGAAGAGGCATACAATAGACTCTCTGAAATAAAGGGCCCAATGGCGAAAGAGAAATTTACCTTACTTACCAAAGCCTCTTATGCTAGTTCATTTAATGATGAACTCTATGAAGAAGCCTTAAAAGAATTTTCCGAATTATATCCTAATGATCCGACCTTATACTTAAAACAGGTGGACTATAATATTCTTAAAGGTGATTTTAAAACTGCGAGACAAAATGTTGATAAACTCATTTATGAAACTAACGATGATTTTCTGAATCTCTTAAAAGGGAATATTTATGTCTTAGAAGGCGATTATATAAATGCAGAAAAGCATTATAAATATATGACCTCGAACTATATAGATCTTATCGAAGGCTATATTGGTTATATGGTTAGTCTCAACTTTCAAAACCGGTTTGAAGAGGTTTTAGAAGTAGTCAAACATTTAATAGCACAGGAGTATGACAAAGATGCTTTACTAGAATTTATTGAAGAAAAAGAACCGGATGGCAGCAATGCGCTAGAAGGTTTTGTCAACTCTGAAGTTTATAAAAACTGGAAGCGCAACTCTTAACAAATTTATTATGAAACATATAGTCGTATTAACAGGTGCTGGAATGAGTGCCGAAAGTGGCATTAAAACCTTTAGAGATGCCGATGGTCTTTGGGAAGGTCATGATGTTATGGAAGTGGCTACACCTGAAGGGTTTGCCCGAAACCCCGAATTAGTTTTAGATTTTTATAATCAAAGAAGAAGACAGCTAAATGAGGTTGACCCCAACCGAGCGCATTTGGATTTAGTACAACTTGAAAAAGATTATCAAGTCACTATTATCACTCAAAATGTCGATGATTTACATGAGCGAGCGGGAAGTTCTAATGTCATTCATTTACATGGCGAATTACGAAAAGCAAGAAGTTCCAAAGACGAAAACGACATTAAAGTATGGACGCAGGACCTTAACTTGGGTGATCTATGCGACAAGGGATCTCAACTCCGACCTCATATTGTGTGGTTTGGTGAAGCCGTTCCAATGATCGAGAAGGCCATGAAAATATGTGCGCAAGCCGATATATTGGTTATAATAGGCACGAGCATGCAAGTCTATCCTGCGGCAGGTTTAATAGATTTTGCCCCTTCGGATACTCCTATTTATTATATAGATCCTAATCCTGCAATTCAAAGTAGAGGAAAAATTACAGTAATCGCTAAGTCCGCTACAGAAGGTATGAAAGAACTTCTTAAGAGATTATCCTAAAAAGAAAAGCCATGAAATTAAATTTCATGGCTTTTCAAATCAACTAACCAAATATCAAGCCTTTATATATACTACAGTAACATCTTCTTCGACTTCATAATACGCGTTGCCATCGTATTTTTGAATTTGAAAGAAATTAGGAATTACAACCGTCATAGTATTTCCTGAAATCGTTCCGGATAAGGTATATCCCAACATAGTAATAGTGACAACATTTTCGTTTCTCGTCCAAGTTGATTCTTGATCTATTCCTGGTAAACATTCGTAAGTGTAGTTATAATCTGTTGAACTATTTACATTTACTGAAATATCTGTTAAAGCCGTTACAACTCTAACATCTCCGTCGCTATTAAAATTTACATAATCACCGTTATAACATGGCGTTTCCTCAACTAAATTTCTTGAAGCCACACCATCATTGTTAAGGTCGAATGCCGTTTCAATACTTAAAGAAACTACAGACCAAGTTCCATGTAATTCGGTCATTGAGTCAGAACTATCATCATCCGATGAACAGGAGGATAAACACATAATAAGTGCAATAGCGAATAAATTTTGAATTTTTGATAACATCATTTCAATTTAATTTTATGGTTATACTATGACATCGCAATAAACTAATAATGTCATCAATAAAGCGGATTTGTCTTCTTATTATAAAGAGATAGCTAGTTGTATAAAAGGAAAGACATATAATAAAAGTCACGGAATAACTACCTCCGGTATTTGTCGAAGACGCAGAGACACTTATAGTAAATAGACTAAACTATAGCCGCTGAATACGCTACGATTGTTGCAGTATATAATTATTGGTGATATTAGTATTCAACTAGAATTTGAAGCGCATTTTATGTTTTTAATAAATCTTAAATTTATTTATTATATTTTCAAAATTATAAATGGAAAGGTGTATAACTGAGTTTAAACTTGTTGGGGCACGTATAGTATTACCAATAGAAGAGTGACCAACCCTATAAATATAACGAGTTAATCCACCGAAATGAGATAAATTAAAAAAACAGCTGTAGACCTTCAGAAACCGAGTAGTTTCATAATTATAAAGCAATCATATTGTATTTAAATGAAAATCCACTATAAAAAAACTCGACTGTATGGTAACCTAATTATTGGGCTGCTGTGGATTGGCATAGGCACCTATAGTTTTATTGAAAATGAGATGTATAGATGGTATGAATTCATCTATGTCCTTGTAGGAATCACATATCTATTTATGTTTGCCTACGAATTTAGCAACCAATACATTACCATAAAAAATGGAACTCTTCAGTTAAATATCTTATTTGAAAACAAGAAGGTTCAATTGAAGGATGTCAAGGACATAATAAGTTTCGGTAATTCATATATTCTAAAGACAGATAATAAGAGTATCCGTATTAACACCAAAGTCATTGAGAAAGCTTCCTTAATTAAATTAAACGACCTACTCAAAGACCTAAAAGTCGATTGGAAATAACTAAGATGTTTACGAACAAAGTTCTGAAATTATGACCTGTAAAATTCTTATCTTAACACATTTGCCCAATCAACTAAACCCCAATTTACAAGCAAGGTCATAAATTGGAGTTTGTTTTTTTAAAGTCTTTTTAGTTATAGCTGTTCTTGAACTGCTTTAGGCTGTCTAACACGCTTTGAATAGGCGTCCTTTAACTTTTTCCCTAATGTCTCATTCCATGCTTTAGGAAACTTTTTATCATCTACAGATTCAATTCCAATAACTTCAGCCGCTGTTCCGCAATAGAACGCACTATCTGCAGCTGCTAATGCTTCGGGTTTAAACAAACCTTGTTCTACTTTAATTCCAAGTTCTTCCGCTAGCTCTAATACTGTAGCACGTGTAATTCCAGGTAGAATATTTCCTAATTGTGGCGTGAATAAAACGTCATCTTTTTCGAAAAATAGATTTGCTCCAGGTCCTTCGGCCAAATAACCATCGCTATCTAAAAGTAAAGCTTCATCGAAGCCTTTGTCTTTTGCTTCGTTTGTGGCCAAAATAGAATTGACATAATGACCGCAAACTTTGGCTTCAATTTTTATAGAGCGTGGATGCGGACGGCAATAAGAAGATACTGTTAATCGCAATTGTTTATCACCTAAATAAGCGCCCCATTCCCAAGCACAAATCATAATAGATACATTATTAGGTCGAGCAAGTGACATATTCGGGTCACAGAACACTAAAGGACGAACATAAGCATCAGTTAAATTATTCCTTTTTAATAATTCATAAGTCACCTCTATTAATCCCTGAACATTGTAGTCAAAAGGAATATTAATGAGTTCTGCCGATTTCTTTAAGCGGTCATAATGTTCCTCTGCTTTAAATACTTGTGTTCCATTTTCCACAGCATAAGCTCGAATCCCTTCAAATACACCATAGCCGTAATGCATGGTTTGGCTGTAGAGATCAGTTGAAGCTTCGTTAGCTTTTACAAACTTACCGTCTAAATAAATTACTGTGTTTTCGTTGTAATACATAGTTTTAGTTTTATTGATTCGTATTTTTATTAAATAAAAAAGCCTTTCTCATCATCAATGAGAAAGGCTTAAAATTGGGACATACCAGCCATTCTCACTCCTTAGAGCAAATAATAATGCTGATAATAATTATGTTTGTTAACCCTGTCATAAAACGGTTTTAGGTCATAAAAAAAGCCTCCTGATTTCTCGGGAGGCTTTTTAAATATTTTGAATATATTCTATAGCATTCCCTCTGCAGCTGTGCTAATCACAATTGCAATACTAATTGAAGGAATAATATTTAAATGATACATATATGTTATTTATTGCTCAACAAATGTAGAAAATTTTCAATAAAAATTTAAGTTTTAAAAATAAATCAAAATAGTTTCTAAAATTAGATCGATTTTTATTCACTAACTTAGGGAGTATCACAAGTCAAATTTAATGTAGTGATTAATGCTTATGACTATTTTAAACATCACCCAAAATTCAACAAACTTGTTGGAGATGATTTCTTGTTCGTAGAATACAAATGCCCTCTTAATATTGAAGAATATCAATTATACATAGAGCATCATTTAATCACGCATGATTAAAATGTAATTCACAACTATTCTGTATTGGGATAAAGCCTCCAAGTTCAATTTCTAGAATAGTCCTACTTTTAATTTTCACCATAGGTTATCGTTCATATTTTAAGGTTGTAATTGCACTCTAATTTATTCCTTATATCTTAAATATTTTATTCCGTTCCTATTAAAAATCAAAATTAAATTCGTATTCTACCCTGTATATCAATCTTTTACACTTCTCAGGTCCACTATTATTAATATACCAAACCTTAACTATTGTTAGGTATTAAAGTTCCCCCTAAACTAATTACATAGATTTTGAATGCTCTTGATTTTCAGTAAACCAAGGTCTATTGATGCGTTTCAAAGTTGGGAATAAGCCGAAAAGCCAACTGTAAAATTTTGAAGTAGGTTATAATTCTAAAATTAGAATCCTATGAAAACAATTTTATTCTCAATCACCCAAATTTTACTATGCTTTTTGCTCTCGGACAAGTCCCTCAGTCCGAAAAAGATGCTTTAATTGCTTTGTATAATTCTACGGGAGGTGATAACTGGACGGATAACACCAATTGGAACTCGACAGAACCTGTTTCCACATGGTTTGGTATAACAGTAACGGAAGTTTCAGGTCAAGACCATGTTACTGGCATTGATTTTTACTTTAACAATTTAGATGGACCATTGCCAGTTGAAATAGGTGATTTAACTGAGTTGCTCTTTATGTCGTTTTGGAATAATAATTTAACTGGTCCTATTCCAAATGAATTAGGAAATTGTATCAAGCTAGAAACTATATCACTTGAAGACAATCAATTAACAGGTGATATACCAACATCATTATCTAATTTAACAGCAATGACTTCATTTTGGTTAAATGGCAATAATCTTTCTGGAGATATTCCAGATATCTTTTCAGGGTGGACTAATTTAGAATATTTTTCTATTGGAAATGCCAATTTATTTCCAGGTGTTAGCAATGATTTTACGGGCAGCTTAGATTTAAGTCTTAATAGTTCATTAACACTTTGTTGGGTAGACCATACCATGATTTCGGTACTAAATATTCAAAATGGAAATAATACGAATACCACAGATGGCTATTTTAACGCTGAAAACAATCCAAATTTAACCTGTGTTTTAGTAGATGACGCTTCATACAGTATGGCTAATTGGACGAACATCGATGAAACTGCTACCTTTGTTGACACACAGCTAGAATGTGATAATTTGAGCATTAGAGATATTACACTTAATCAACAGATGACGGCTTATCCGAATCCAACTTCTGGACTACTTAAATTTAAGGGCATTACGAATAGTCCAATAAAGAACATATCGGTTATAAACACTTTAGGACAAAAGACCATCTATAAGTTAGACATTAACACTATCGACTTATCACACTTGCCTAATGGAATGTATTTTGTTTATATAGAATCCGATGAAGGGGACCATTTATCGGCCTTTAAAATTATTAAAGAATAACAGAGAGAGTTGCATAACTACATGCTAAAACCCATAACTATTTTTTAGGTTATGGGTTTTATTTTTAATTGAATTGAGTAAAAGTTTATTCTGGCCGGCATTTTTATTAGTCGATTAACTTTGAAAGCTATTTATTTTTAGCCTCAATCCATTTACTCATGTATTTAGTGCTCTGCATAGTTTGATGTCTAAATAATTGACCAATAAAATTTCCTTGACGATGTGTTTTTAAGTTCCTAACGAGTTCTTGAATATGTAAAGAAAACGCCTCTTCAAAATTAGATGTATCAAAACGTTGATTTAATATTTGAAACCCATTTTGCAGCTTTGCTTTCCATAGCTCGGAACTATTGTAAAGTTCAACCGCCTTGTTAGCAAAGGATATGGCATCGTCTTCAATGAAGCCATTTGCTTCTAAACCACCAAACATACCTTCCGCAGCTATAGTTGTTAATATACAAGGTGTTCCATTTTGCATAGCATCCACCAACTTCCCTTTAAGTCCGGCTCCAAATCGCAATGCTGCTAGACACACTTTTGCCTTCTGCATGACTTCATTGACCTCTTCTGCAAAACCTTTAATTAAAAAGCCTTCCTTGGTATTATTCAGTTGTGTCACTTTTTGCGATTCATAAGCGCCATAAATATGCAATTCGGCTTTTGGCAATTGTTTTCTTATCAATGGCCAAATACTTTGTTTCAAATATAGTACTGCATCATAATTAGGAGCGTGTAGAAAATTACCAATGGTTATAAAATGTTGACGCGCTTCAAAGCTTGGTAAGCTTTCTGTCTTTTCTTCAGAAATTGGATCTAATAAAAAAGGTAAATAATACAGTAGGTTTTCATCGATATTGAATTGCGTCGTTAAGAGGTCTATTTCGGCCTCAGAAATCATTATACTTAAATCGCAACGATAGATACTTGCAATCTCACGTTTGGATACATCGTTTTGCAAATGTGCTATTGTGACGGTTCCATTTTGTTTTAAAGCCAGTTCCCTAGCCTTTCGCAGTCCGTGAAAATCTTCTGTATCTAATATTCTTAAAGCGTTAGGACATTGCTCTGCTACTCGCCAACCGTATTGTTCTTCCGTCATAAATCGATCGAACAACACAACGTTAGGATTTAAGTTACTTATGAATTCATCAAAAGTTACATCGTTTAAGTGAATGGCTTTAGTTTTTACACGGATCGAATTTAGATCAAACGTATTATCCGAAGTTTTCGCTGCTGAAGAAAATATGATATCGTAACCTTGGTGTTGAAACAGCTCAATCAATTGCAACATACGACTTCCCGCAGCAGAACTTTTAGGTTCTGGCCAAACAAATCCGATAACTAATAAGGTCTTTTTCATAAAACTTCTAAACCACAAATGTAAAATACCAATATCCAAATCTACTATTAGATTTTGAATATCTCTTCATTCAGAATTAAGTTGTCTTTTAAATTGCTTTGCTGATTCTAAAACAATCTCAAATAAAAATATGTCGCCTTAGGCTTTTAAACATTGATTTTTGATTAATTTTAAACCTCTAAATGTCTTTTACCTATTGACAACATCTAAACTCTACCAGGAACTACAGTACGTGAATCATTCACGAGAGAAACGAATCTACTACTCTAGTTTAGTCATTGATAACCCTAAATTAATTGACCCTCTTTTAGAAATTTTATTCACTGTAGATGATAAACTCTCCTGTAAAGCGGCTTGGGTATTTGAGTTTATGTGTAGTAAACAGCTTGAAGCGATTATTCCACATTTAGATAAGTTTACAGAAAATGTATCAACAGTTCATTATGATTCT
Organism: Winogradskyella epiphytica; assembly: GCF_003217215.1. Lineage (GTDB taxonomy): Bacteria > Bacteroidota > Bacteroidia > Flavobacteriales > Flavobacteriaceae > Winogradskyella > Winogradskyella epiphytica. The sequence goes on along the minus strand of NZ_QJTD01000003.1, from coordinate 235,266 downwards.
GCCGTAAGACCTATGGCCAAAGTTTGTGAGTATCTTATCACCACTTATTATTCAGGAAAAGATCATCTGATTAAAGACCAACTTTCAGAAAGACATAAAGAGAAGATTATAGAAGCTTGTTTTGATTGGATGATTAACGATGAAAAAATAGCTCCTAAAGCGTATAGTATGAATTGTTTGTATCTATTAGGCACAGAATATCCTTGGATTCATCCTGAACTAGCGGTTATTTTAGAACGCGATTACGAGATGCAAAGTTCTGGATTTAAAGCACGTGCTAAGCATATTTTGAAACGTATAAAAAGTTGATACGAATTTGAACAATTAGCACTAATGATTAGGTGAAAAATTGCTCTGGTACTCACATAGTTTACGTCATGTCTTACAAAAAAATATGGTACAATAAATTGAAGTGCTCAACTTAGAGTTACCTGAAATCGTAAAAAATAATTGAGATCTAAAACGAAGCACCTTATAACTCAAAAACGGTCTGTGTAACATATAAAATATTATGTAACTGCGACTGAAAACTCTATTCTCTTACCTAAAAACTCTGAACTTATTAGTATATTTGACGCTTCTTAAAAATCACCTTAAAACAACAAAAAATGGCACTTTCACCTCTTAATGCAATTTCACCAATTGATGGTAGATACCGATCTAAAGTTGAAGCTTTAGGCAATTATTTCTCAGAAGAAGCTCTTATAAAGTACAGAGTTTTAGTAGAAATCGAATATTTCATTGCCTTGTGCGAATTGCCATTACCACAACTTGAATCTGTTTCAAGTTCGGTTTTTGAAGATTTAAGAGCGATATATAAAAATTTCACCGCTGTTGACGCCTCAGCAATTAAAGATATTGAAAAGGTAACCAATCACGATGTTAAAGCGGTTGAGTACTTTATTAAAGAAAAATTTGATGCTTTAGGCTTATCAGCTTATAAAGAGTTTATCCATTTTGGTTTAACCTCTCAAGATATTAATAATACGGCAATTCCTTTAAGCATAAAGGATGCTATGAACGATGTGTATGTTCCTGAATATTTAGCCTTATTAGAAAAGATTGAAGGTTTAGCAAAAGATTGGGCAGATATCCCAATGTTGGCAAGAACTCACGGTCAGCCAGCTTCTCCTACGCGTTTAGGAAAGGAAATTGAGGTTTTTGCAGTTCGATTAAAAGAACAATTTAACTTATTGAACGATATTCCAAGTGCCGCTAAATTTGGTGGTGCAACAGGAAATTTCAACGCACATAAAGTAGCTTATCCTAATATCGATTGGAAAGCTTTTGGAACTCAATTTGTTCAGGAAAAATTAGGTTTACATCACTCATTCCCAACAACACAGATAGAGCACTACGATCATGCTGCGGCTTTATTTGATGGCTTAAAGCGTATCAATAATATCATTATTGATTTAGATAGGGATATCTGGACTTATGTGTCTATGGATTACTTTAAGCAAAAGATTAAAGCTGGTGAAGTAGGAAGTTCTGCGATGCCACATAAAGTAAATCCTATCGATTTTGAAAATAGTGAAGGTAACTTAGGTATTGCGAATGCTATTTTTGAGCATCTTGCAGCTAAATTACCAATTTCGAGATTGCAACGTGACTTAACGGATAGTACTGTCTTAAGAAACGTTGGTGTTCCTTTTGGTCATACTCTTATTGGATTTAAGTCGACTATAAAAGGATTAGGTAAATTATTATTAAACGAACCTAAGTTTGCTCAAGATTTAGAAAACAATTGGGCTGTAGTGGCCGAAGCTATTCAGACAATTCTTAGACGTGAAAGCTACCCGAACCCTTATGAAGCATTAAAAGGATTAACTAGAACTAACGAAGTTATCAATCAAAAGTCTATATCAAATTTTATTGATACCTTAGAGGTTTCAGATGCTATTAAATCTGAACTCAAAGCGATTACGCCAAGTAATTATACAGGTATATAATGATAAAACTGTGAAATATATTCCAAGTACCACCGACTCTATTGCATTAACTAGCGTGTCTATAATTACGCTAGGACTGTTTATTGCAGGATTATTCGATGTGTTGGATTATTTTATCATAAAAGCCATATTAATTTTAGGGTATGCGATTTTACTCGTCTTAGCGATTATGTATGGACTAAAGAATCAGGTAAAAAAAAATCATCTTGAGGAGTTTCCTCAAGATGATTTAAATTAATTATATTTTTTGGACTCTATTTAAAGAAGTCAGTTAAGCCTTTAAAATTAGCATCATCAAAATTAGCGTTTTCTAAGACGGCACCTAAAGTCATTAATTGTTTAGCATTCATACCATCGCCTAAAACTCTTGCTATCATAAATCCTTTGTTATTGGCATTTCCAAAAATAATTAGCTCGTCTATACTTTCTATATCTCCTAAAAATTTTACTACAAACTTTCCATCTGTTGTGTTTCCACCACGAATTAATTCCTCATATTTAGGGTTCTCCAAAATAGTTTTCACCTTTTCCAATTCTACAGTATACTCTTCAGCTTCTGTGTCTTCCTTCATAAACGTAAGAACATTTAGTTTATCTACAGAATTATAGGCTTTTTTCTGCTCATCTGTCATGCTAATATGCTCAACATCCACAACACTTGTTGGCACATCGAATGTAGCAAAGCCTGGTTTCAATTCGTTATCCACGAAATAGGTTTGTAATGTTGGCCCTTGATTACAACTTGTAAAAGTCGTAATCAAAAGCAACACTACTACTAATTTATTGATTGATGCTATCATAGTTTTATTTATTCTTTTTACCAGCTTTCTTCAACTGCTCACCACCTGGAATATCCATTTGATTAGTGATTTTAGAGATCTGTCTTAAATCTATTTCACCTGTAAGGGTCATTATAACGGTTTCAAACTCACGTTTTTTTCCATTAACTTCCACATTAGAACCTTTTGTTAATTCCTTTAGACCTGAAATTACCATTAACAGTTCCTTTACGTGGTTTTCGTCTTTTCCTTCTTTTACATAAAAGTTAACCGTTTGATCGCCATCTTTAATTCGCATCAACTCTTCCAAAGAAGATGATTTTAAATGCTGTGCGACGGCAGACTGCATATCTGCTGATATCTTTTCATCTCCAGTTGTGAACACCTTAAACCCAGTAATATTACTGGCCATTTTAGCGTATTCTTTCATTTCTGGATCATCGATATCAATGCCCATTGTAGCTAACATCTTAAACATTTTCTGATTAAGAATAACGGAAGTTACACCGTCTATATCTTCGAATTTATCAAATACACTTTGACTAAATCCATTTACTGACATTAGCATTACTGCAATTATTACTACTATTTTTCTCATGATTTCTTGTTTTAAGTTTCTGTTCTAATTCTTTAATAATCTACTCGTTGATTCGTTGAACTCAGTGATATGGTTCGCTTTTTTAAGTCCAACATTAAAATTCTCTGAAGCTAGGTTTAAAGCTTTTAAACTAGTAGCTCCATCTTTAAAATTATTTGAAAGCATTGCCAACGCTTGTTTAGCTTCCAAATACAATTGTTGATCTTCCGGCGGATAATCCGCTAAAGACTTTGGTTCACTATTCCCAGTCGGAATTAATAAGCCCAACATTATAACAGCCACTGCTGCGATAGAAATCCATTGATACAATTTTGTTTTCTTAGGTTTTAATGGAACGTCTTTGGTGTACTGCTCTTTTTTTGATTGGGAAAAGTATTGAAACATCGGTTTAAAATGTTCTAAATGCGGCGCCACATGATCACTGCTGAAATATGTTTTTAACTGAGCTTCCTCTTGCAATGTGGTTTCTGCATTGTTATACTTTTCTATTAATTGTTCTATATTATTTAATACCATGTTGATGTGTATTAGTTAATTTTTCTCTTATTGTTTTACGTGCTCTGGATAAATTTACTCTGACAGCTGTTTCATTCATATCTAACATTTTGGCTATTTCGGCATAATCATAGTCTTCGATATCTCTCAGTTGCACTATTATTTTTTGTTGTTCTGGAAGGTCCTCAATTATTTTAGAAACCCAATCCGCACTGTCCTTTGCTTCAACCTGCTTTTGTAACGAGGTATTAGCATCGGTGTAATTACTATGAACTATTTTCAAATTCTGTGCCTGTTTCGATTTTAAGCGATCCAAACAAAAATTCTTGGTCATGGTCATTGAAAACGCTTCAACATTTTTATAGTCACCAATACTCTTATTATTTTTCCATAATTTTAAAAGTATCTCCTGCGTAGCATCTTCGGCTTCTTCTCGAGAAACCAGTAATCGCTTTGCTAAACGAAATACCTTGTCCTTAAATGGCATTACTAAGCTTACAAATTCTGCTTGCTTCATTATTCTTATGGTTGGTTGGCGAATTCAATACTTCTTGTCTTCATTATTACGACGATACAGTTGACATTTTGTTACAAAGATTTCTAATTTTTACAATATTGTAACTAAATTTAGAGTTTTACAATCAGAACAAAAAGTTACAACTTAATATTACGAACCCCACTTATGAAGCATTTAAAAATTATAGTATTAACCTGTCTAGCCGCTTTTGCCTTAACCAGCTGCTTTGAAGATATGGACGACAATATTATTCCTGGACGAGATATCAATGATTTTGTTTGGAAAGGCATGAATGCCGTTTATCTCTACAAATCTGAAATTCCTAATTTAGATGATGGTCGATTTTCTTCTAATGAAGAGTACGTGAATTATTTAAATGACTATAGTACTCCTGAGGAACTGTTTGAATCTTTGAAATATTCACCTTCTACAGTAGATAGATTTAGTAGGATTTACAGTAATTATTTTGATTTACAAAACCAACAAGCAGGAACCACATTAACAGATGGACTTGAGTATAATCTGTATTTGGTACCTGGTAGTTCTACTGAGGTTTTCGGTGCTATTACTTTAGTCTTAGAAAATAGTACGGCTGACAATTTAGGTTTGCAACGTGGTGAAATATTTAGAGCGGTTGACGGCATAGAGCTTACAGTAGATAACAGAATTGAACTTCTCAATCAAAACTCGTATACTTTGAATTTTGCGGATTATAACGATAATGATACAACTACTCCAATAGATGATACCATCACTTTAAATGGAAATAGTGCTTCGATATCTAAAGTGGCTTATACAGAAAATCCAATTCATATTGCCGAAGTTATAAATGTAGATAATCTAAATATTGGCTACTTAATGTATAATGGCTTTAATGCCAACTTCGATACTTCATTAAATGATGCCTTTGCTCAGTTTAATGCGGCTGGCGTATCAGAATTAGTGTTAGATTTACGCTATAATGGTGGTGGTTCTGTACAAACTGCAGCTTATTTAGGAAGTATGGTTACCGGACAGTATACAGGAGAGGTGTTTTCTAAACTGTTTTTTAATGACAATTTAAGCAGTAATAATAACACCTATACATTTACAAATTCTATACCGAATGGAGGAGCTATTAACAGTTTGAATCTAAATAAAGTATATGTTTTAACTTCAAATAAAAGAACCGCTTCTGCGAGTGAATTAATTATTAATAGTTTGAAGCCTTATATAGAAGTGATTGTTGTGGGCGAAAATACTGTTGGAAAAACTCAAGCCTCACGTGTCATTTATGACTCACCTGACTTATCAAATAATAATGTCAATCCATCACATACATACGCCATGCAACCTTTAATTGCAAACTCTACGAATGTTAATGATGAACTCGTGCCTTCAACGGGAATGATTCCAGATATTGAAATTTCAGAAAGACCTCATACCTTAGGTACACTTGGAGACCTTAACGAACCTTTATTAGAAGCTGCATTGGCTCATATGACAGGCTCTGGTCGTCCTGCGGATTCAGAATTTGAAACCTATAAGTATATTGATATAAACATGCCAATTCCTGCTATAGAGCAAGATATGTATGTTGAATAATTTTTAGTCCTAAAGCCTATAGTTTTAGATGTTCAATTCAAAAAGCCGCTTTTACAGATAATTGTAAAAGCGGCTTTTTCGTTTTAGGTATATTGAGCAACACTCGGATTCGAGTTATGACTTCTATTTAATTGAAGTAAATCTTAGAAGCTCCTAAACCAACACTAAAACTATTAATTAGAGTTCCTGACGTTAAATCATACACCAATAGTGTACTGCTTTCCGTGAAGCTTGCATCAGTTACAAAAAGTTGATTGCCTTTAACTGACATACCGTAAGTGTAGCTTGTCTCAATACTAAACATAGGAGAGTTCGGTAAGGTTGTTGCTGAATCTGTTAATTCAAACACTTGATTGTCTAAAATATAATAAGCTCGACCATTGTCGTAAGCCATTAACCCAGGATGTTGACCAAACGGAAATTCCATGTTCGAAATAATCGAATTATCACTTATGTCAATTCTTGTAATTGAAGCCTCAGTTTCAACAGGTGGGTTTAACCACGATTGATTAGCTCCAGCATTTAAAACTAATAAATGACCATTAGCGTCAATAAACATTTCATCAGGAACATCGTTCACCGTAATGGTCTCAAGTGAATTATCTGATGTATTAATTACAGAAACTTCATTATTCACATTATAACCTCCTTTGTGAGATACATAAACTTTACTTGAATTCACTAAAACTTGCTCAGGCCCTTCCGAAACAGGAATTGAAGAAATTACCGCATTAGAAGTTAAGTCAATAACGGCTATAAAATCGTCTGTAGTGTCATAAGGATCTGCCCAATCCGATACGTATGCTGTATTACCGTCAAAAGCGATAAATCTAGGTGTTGTTAAACCTGTTGAAATCGTACCTAATTTTTCAAAAGTATAACGGTTTACAATTGTAATTGTTCCATTATCCACAACAATGTAAGCTTTATCATCATTAAAACCTACGGATTGTAAATACACGCCTAATTCTTCATTATTTACATTGTAATAAACTTGGTTTTGAGTTGTAGAAAAATCATCAGAAATAAAAGAAATTGAAGATGGTCCTCCTTCCGCACTTACTAGAATTCCATGTTCATAAGCACCTAACGGCGCCGTTGGTATAACATCATCATTATCGTCAGAACACGAAACAATAAATAATGACATTGCAAAAATTGATAAGATTACTTTTTTCATTGTACTTGTTTTAAAAATTATATTGTATTTGAAAGTTAAAATTACGATCTGGCATTGGTCTGAATGCCACGTTCTCGTATGCTGTATTAAATAAGTTGAATACTTTTAGACTCATATCTATGTGTTGTGAATGCGTTTTAAAAAGTTGATAATTAATTCCGAAGTTATTCACGTGATAAGCCTCAACGCTATAAAACCTGCCTGACAGATTCTCTTTAGTCGTATAAACTTCACCATTAAATAAATGCTGAAAAAATACCGACAAACGTTTATAATTATAAGCTAAATTGGCATTCGCCTTATGATAGGGTACATAAATCAGCTGCTTTTTTGTTTCTAAATCTTCTGAAACCGTATAGGCATAGTTCAGCTGTAAGGAAAAATTATGATCCTTAGTTGTTTTAGTTATATCTAAACCTACTTCTGCGCCATAATTTTGAGTCTTCGCTACATTTTCAGGACTCCAAAACCCGGAGTTACCTGGAACCCATTGGATAAGATCATTAGTTTTAATGTAGTATGTGTTTAACTTTAAGCTCGACTTATTAAGTCTTAGTTCTTGTCCGAAGTCAACTTGATACGATGTTTCTGGTGATAGATTTAGGTTGCCTCCTGGCTGCCAATAGAGGTCATTAAATGTTGGAACTCTGTGATTTTTAGAGCCATTAAGTTTTAAGGTATAATGTGGCGAAACCTCAAAAACCATGTCAAAAGCCATTAACATAGGACTTTTAAAGCTAGAGGTTATATCTTGCCTCAGGTTTAAACCATATTGCCAGGAGTTATTGGGTTTGTATTGAAGCAATGCCGTCGTTGAAAGTTCTGTTCTATTCGGATTTGCAAAACTACTTCCAGAACCTTCATAATAATTATATGCTATGATGGGTTTCAACTTTAGAAATGGGTTCAAATCAATATCGGACGTGTAATTTATTAGATAAGTATTCACTTTTCCAAATGTAAAATTCTTCGTGTTTTTATTCCCGAAGTATTTAAAATGCTCTTGTAAATGCGCTACTTTAAATTTAGAATCCACCTTTTCTCCATGTCGCTCCCATTCTATCATGGTTCTAAAATTTTGATCTTTATATTTGGCTAATGACGGCGAATTTATAGTTCCCGAAAATTCACGATCTCCAATAAAAGATTGGTGATACAATTTTAATACATCTGTATCAGACAACACATAACCTAAAGTCACATTAACACTAGCGTTATTATATGCACCGTTTGTATTGCGTTTTGCTGAGTTTAAATATTTATAGTCGTTCTCTGAATCTATATACTGTAATCCCAAATTGATGGAGAACTTTCCATTCGCATATGACGATAAATAACTCGCCTTTTTAGAATCATAGCTACCATAAGACAATGTCGCCGTATTTTCAAAATGCGCATTGAATTTCAGTGAATTATTTAAATGAATACTACCGCCAATAGCACCACTACCATATTGTACAGACCCTCCACCAGAACGAATCACTACACTACTAAAATTTGTAACATTAACTGTGTTAAAATCAGTTTGCCCTGTAAGTTGAGAGTTTATTGAAATACCATTCCATATGACAGCTGTTTGTGAAGCATTGGTACCACGAAATGATGGTGAGGAAACCATTCCATAACCATTTTCTTTAAAGTAAATAATTGAATTAAATCGTAATAAATCCGTAAAAGAACCTCCATTTCTCTGAAGTACAGAATCGTTAAGAACGCTCACTTTATATCCCTTAGAATGGCGTTTTAACTTAACATCGCTCAAAACCACCTCATCAAGCCTCTGAATAGAGTCAGTGGCTATTTGTGCCTCGGCAACGCTATAAAAAAATAGCAATAATAAGAGTATTACATCTTTCATTTAACGATCACTTTTATCCCGAAAGTTTGACTACTATGTTGAAATTGGCAGGTCTCCTGACTTACGTCTCGCTATTTGCCTTCCCATTCTTTTGTGAACAGTGACTTGAAGTGTAATAGCAAGCATCACTTTTGTGACTAAGCTTACAGTTGCGGGAACAGTTCTGGAATTGATTTAAAAATCTCACCAGATTCCCTTTTAATCGATTTATATGATTAAATCGAACCTAATTTCGCGTGCAAAAATACTACTTTAAAGTAACCTTAGTTATACAAATCGTTACTTTTTATAATTCATTTTATAGTTGTGATAAATGCATGCCATTAAAAAATAGCTAATAATAATTCTATCAACAATATATAATGTTAAATTTGAATCGCCTCATAAGGTGTCGTTTTTATAGTCTAATTTACGCCTTTAACATTAAAGAAAAAGCTACAGATATAACTTATGAAATTCTTTAAAATTCTTATTCTATCGCTTCTTGTATGCGCTTGTAAAAATGAGCCAAAACAAGAGACCATCCCCTCTCAAAAAACTGAACAACTTGAGCTAAAATATGCTAAAGGATTTAAAGTAGATTACCATGAAAACTTCACGGTATTAAGTATTACAAACCCATGGCCAAAATCTGAAAAAACTTTTCGATATGTGCTTATTTCGCAAGAAAACATGGCTAAAACCGCCTTTGCTAAAGATGCGTATGATGGTATTATTGTCAACCCTATTGAACGTATTGTGGTCACTTCAACCACGCATATACCTGCTTTAGAATTATTAAATGTTGAAGAAGCTTTAATCGGATTTCCTGAAACTAATTATATTTCCTCTGAAAAAACCCGAATACGGATCGACAATGGAGCGGTAAGAGAATTAGGGAAAAATGAAGGCCTAAATACTGAGGTTTTATTAGATATTAATCCAAATGTGGTGATTGGTCATGGTTTAGACGGTACCAACAAAACCTTTGAAACGATTAAAAAAGTAGGTATTCCTGTAATTTACAATGGAGATTGGGTTGAAGGTTCTGCCTTAGCTAAAGCCGAATGGATTAAATTTTTTGCTGTCTTATTCCAAAAAGAAAAAGAAGCTGATTCTATATTTAATCAGATTGAAACGGATTATTTAAAAGCAAAAGCTATGGCTCAAAATGCAAAAAACAGACCTACCGTTTTAAGTGGTGCTATGCATAAAGATGTTTGGTATTTACCCAATGGTTCAAGTCCTGAAGCGCAATTCTTAAAAGATGCTAACCTCGATTATCTATGGAGTGAAACGACAGGAAACGGAAGTCTAGCTTTGAGTTTTGAAACCGTTTTAACCAAAGCTAAAGCAGCCGATGTATGGATTAGTCCCTCTTATTATACAAGTTTTGAGAAGTTAGAAAAAGCCAACACACTTTATACAAACTTTGATGCCTTTAAAAATAAAAACATCTATACATTTGCCAATACAACAGGTGAAACAGGAGGTGTATTGTATTATGAGTTAGGCACAGCACGTCCCGACTTGGTCTTAAAAGATTTAATAAAAATTGCACATCCAGAACTATTGGAAGGTTATGAACCTTATTTTTTTGAAAAACTAAATTAGACGAATTGTATGCCTAGCACAATGACGAATCTCTTTAAAATGAATTCATTTAAGTAATCGGAGACTCTTCATTCCTAGGTATGACAAAATAAAACATTGAAAACTAATCATACATATTCATTTATAAGTCTTACAGTCATCTTACTGTTCTGCTTTGTGCTTAATATCAGTTTAGGTTCAGTAAGTATTCCATTAGGAGCAATTATCGAAAGTCTTTTTGGAACGGCAGAAAACACTACTTGGCAAGTCATTATAACAGATTTTAGATTACCAAAAGCCATCACCGCGATATTAGTTGGTTCCGGTTTAGGTATATCGGGATTATTGATGCAAACCCTATTTCGAAATCCACTTGCAGGACCGTTCGTTTTAGGTATCAGTTCAGGCGCAAGTTTGGGTGTTGCCTTGGTCATCCTTGGCTCAGGCTTATTTGGAGGTTTATTTGCGACGACTCTCATTTCAAAATGGAGCATTGTAATTGCAGCCAGCTTAGGGAGTTTCTTAGTGCTTTTAGCTGTATTAGCTGTATCAAGCAAGGTTAGAGACACTATGGCCATACTAATTATAGGATTAATGTTTGGAAGCATTACAGCTGCTGTAGTCAGCGTTCTCTCCTACTTCAGCTCCGCCGAACAATTACAACAATATATTTTTTGGGGCTTTGGAAGTTTGAGTAATTTATCTTGGGAAGAATTATTGATTTTCTTTGGAATATATGGCATTGGCATTCTCCTGAGTATCGCTTCTATCAAAGGATTAAACAGTCTGTTACTTGGAGATAATTACGCTAAAAGTTTAGGCTTAAATTTGAAACAAAGCAGATATATTATCATAATTGCCACCAGTTTAATCGCGGGTACTATTACAGCATTTGCTGGACCAATTGCATTTATAGGATTGGCAATACCGCATTTAACCCGTCAAATTTTTAAAACCTCAAACCATAAAATACTATTGCCAGCCGTTTTTCTTTTTGGTGCCATTGTCATGTTAATTTGCGATAGTATAGCACAAGTTCCTTCAAGTGATTATGTCTTACCAATTAATGCCATTACTGCTTTAGTAGGAGCGCCAGTGGTCATTTGGTTGTTGGTTAGACAACGTAAAATGATGTTTTAATGAATATGACAGCAGAACGCCAACATATCATCCTTAAAGCCGATCAGCTTTCTATTGGTTACAAAACCAAAAAGAAGGAAACTGTTGTGGCTTCAGATATCAATTTTGAATTACAAAAGGGACATTTAATAGGGTTGGTTGGTGCAAACGGTATTGGAAAATCTACCTTATTACGAACCTTAATTAAGGTGCAACCTGCTTTGTCTGGCAATATTTCCCTTAATGGGAAAAATATACAAACCACTACCAACTTAGAATTGGCAAAACATCTAAGCATTGTTTTAACCGAACCCTTAACTTCAAAAAATCTTACTGTTTTTGAATTAGTCGCTTTAGGAAGACATCCTTATACCAATTGGATTGGTAATTTAACCGAAGCTGATGACTCTATTATAAGTAACTCTTTAGAGTTAGTCAATATCACAGAATTAAAAGACAAAAGATGTTACGAGCTTAGTGACGGTCAATTACAAAAAGTGATGATAGCTCGTGCCTTAGCACAAGATACAGCCATTATTGTTTTAGATGAACCCACTACACATCTCGATATGTATCATAAGGCATACATTTTAAAACTGCTTCAAACATTAACTAAAGAAACAGGAAAAACGATTCTTTTTTCATCTCACGAAATTGATTTAGCCATTCAATTATGCGACACGATGATTGTTATGCAAAAGGATAAGATGGTTTTCGATCAACCTTGTAAATTAATATCTGAAGGTGTTTTTAATTCACTTTTCCCTAAAGATTTAATTGTTTTTGACGAGAAAATTGGAAGTTTTAGAGTAAATAAATAAGACTTTTTTATTCTTAAAATACGACGCCAACGCAATTTTACAGCGCTGATATTCAATATCTAAATTCATTTTTCACTATCTTTAACATAGTTTCCTATTAAAATATGGAGTTATAAGTTTCCTATTTTATACCTCCTCCTAAAGAACACAACTAATTATATCAGAGTCCTATAGAGCCATTGTCTGCTCTATAGTTGTGGTTGAACCTATATACATTAGTTACTATGACCAATTTAAGTACCGTTTTTAGATTAAGTTGTTTCGTTCTCATTTTTATATGTAGTAGTTGTAAGCAGAAAGCTTCTTCGCCGAATGCAGCATTAGCTTCTATCGACTTAAAACGCGAAGAACTGTTATTATGCAGCACAGAGCAGTTTGGGGATGTGAGTTTTGCTTTAGATTGCAATTATGAAGTTCGAGAAGTATTTGACTTAGCCCTATCATTGTTGCATTCCTTTGAATATGCTGAAGCAGAAAAAACCTTTGTAAAAGTTATTGATGCCGACCCGGAATGCGCTATGGCCTATTGGGGAGTTGCCATGAGTATTTACCATTCCTTATGGGCACCACCCAATGCTGATGATTTAAGAAAAGGGTCTAAATTAATTGACATCGCACAATCTTTAGATAAATCAGAAAAAGCAAAGCAATATATTGAAGCAATTGGAGCTTATTATAAAGATTGGGAACAGGTAGATCATCAAACAAGAGAAGTTCGGTACGCCAATAAGATGGAAGACATTTACTTAAGCGATAAGGACGATGCTGAGGCAACCGTGTTTTATGCTTTAGCCTTAACCTCATCTGCTGCCCCTAATGACAAAACCTTTTACAATCAGAGAAAAGCAGGCGCGCTTTTAGAAAAATTATTTGAAGAACGTCCAAATCATCCAGGCATTGCTCATTATATTATTCACTCTTACGATTATCCTGAATTGGCATCATTAGGATTAAACTCCGCTAGACGATATGCCGAAATTGCTCCAGGTTCCGCACACGCCCAACACATGCCTTCTCATATTTTCACGCGTTTAGGACTATGGCAGGAATCTATTGACACAAACATAAATTCGGCTTCTTCTGCTCAGTGTTATGCGCAAAGTGTAAATCCGAATGCCACATGGACCCAAGAAATACACGCAGTTGATTATTTAGTTTATGCCTATTTGCAACTTGGTGATAATGAAAAGGCTTTAGAATATATCAAGGAGATGAGAGGTGTAGATACCGTATTTCCAGCTAATGATTTAGCCTCTGCATATGCCTTAACCGCTATACCTATTAGAATGGCCTTAGAGAACAAAAATTGGGAAGACGCTGCCAATTTAGAGCTACCAAAAACCGAATTTGACTGGGAAAAATCACCTTGGCAAGAAGCCCTATTGCATTTTGGAAAAGCTTTAGGTTATGCGCATTTAGGTAAGATCAGTGCCGCTGAAAATGAATTAAAGACCTTGAAAGAATTACATCAACAGCTCGAAAACAGAGATAGCTATAAAGCAACTCAAGTTAAGATTCAGATACACGCTGCAGACGCATGGATTCAATTAGCCAAAGGTCATAATTCCGAAGCACTTTCACTTATGGAGTTAGCAGCGAAAATGGAAGCTAAAACCTCTAAACATCCTGTAACGCCAGGAGAAGTTTTACCTGCCGATGAACTTTTAGGCGATTTACTTTTAAAATTAAATAAGCCCACAGAAGCGTTGAAGGTCTACGAAGTTAATTTAGAAAGTCGTCCTAATAGATTTAATGGTCTTTATGGAGCTGCTGTTGCCGCAAAACAATCTGGAAATAATGATAAAGCCACCTTGTATTTTAATAAACTATTGGAATTAACCAAAAGTTCCAATGGCGAAAGACCTGAAATAACAGAAGCAAATCAATTTATTTCGAAACATCAAATCATATAAACCATGCGTTTGAATACCATTCTAGCATTTCTGTTTTTGGTTATCACTACCTCTTGTGCTAACGAAAAGAGGAAACCTCTACCCATTTATAATCCATCTAATTTTAATCCCAAATTAGTGGACAAAAGTCTTCATAATTCAAGTACACATCATACCGTTTTAGATTTTAAACTTATTAATCAGAACGGAGACACCATCACTCAGGACCATTACAAGGACAAGATTTATGTTACTGACTTCTTTTTTACACGCTGTGGAACTATATGTCCCATTATGTCTGATAATATGGCTAAAATTCAAAACGAATTTCTAAATGATGATGAGATTATGTTATTATCGCTTTCGGTCACTCCATATATAGATAGTGTTTCAGTATTACGTGAGTACGCTAATAGAAAAGGCGCCATCGATTCAAAATGGCATTTAACAACTGGACATAAAAAACACATTTATGACTTAGCACGAAAAAGTTACTTTGCTGTTGTAGAACAAGGTGATGGTGGATTACAAGATTTTATTCATACGCCTAATTTTATTTTAGTCGATAAAAAAAAGCAAATTCGAGGGATTTATGATGGTACTCAAGATGAAGACATTGAACAGTTAATAACCGATATAAGAACGCTAAAACATTAATTTTGGATTTCAATTTACTTTAATACGATATCGGTAATCTCTTTCATCTCCCATTTCCACATTATCGATTATATTTGATAAATTTCAATTTTTATCATGGATAACACTATTATTCTAATCATTGCCATTTTTGTTACAGCAGGAATTGGTGTCGTTATTAGGCAGAAGTTTGCACAGTTAAAAAGTAAAAGTGAGAAGAGCACATTAGAAGAACGAAATGCCAATCTTCAACAGCAATTCAATGAATTTAAACACTATGCCGAATCTGAAAATCAAAAGCAAAACCAATATTTTAATCAGCAATTATCTGATTTAAAAGAGACTATTTCTAAGGTTGAAATAGATCGTGAAGCGATTAGAAGAGAGAAAGATTTTTTAAATGCGGAGTTATCTAGACGTAATTCTGAATATGAAAGTCTTGAAAGAGAAAATAAAAACCGTGATGAAGAATTAGTGAAGCAGCAAGAGCAGTTACGTAAGGATTTTGAATTAATGGCTTCTAAAATTTTAGATGAAAAATCGGAAAAATTCACACTTCAAAACAGGGAGAATATTAAAAGTATATTAAACCCACTTGAAGAGAAAATTAAAACCTTCGAGAAAAAAGTTGAGGATACCCAAAAGGAAAGCATCAGCATGCATTCAGCATTAAAAGAGCAGCTTTTAGGTTTAAAGGACTTAAACCAAATTATGGCAAAAGAGGCGACCAATTTAACGAGAGCTTTAAAAGGTGATAGTAAAACTCAAGGTAATTGGGGCGAATTAGTCTTAGAACGTGTCTTAGAAAAATCAGGATTAGAGAAGAATCGTGAGTATTTTGTTCAGCAAAACTTCCAACGCGAAGATGGTAGTCGCGTTATGCCAGATGTTGTATTACATCTTCCGGATTCGAAGAAAATGATTATTGATTCTAAGGTTTCCTTAACCGATTATGAACGCTTAGTGAATGCAGATGACGACGAAAGACCAATGTATTTGAAAGCTCATGTCAACTCTATAAAACGCCATGTAGATCAACTCTCTGCAAAGAATTATCAAGACTTATATGATATAGAATCTCCTGATTTTGTATTGATGTTTATTCCTATTGAACCTGCTTTTGCTGTAGCCATTAATGAAGATAATTCACTTTATAATAAAGCCTTTGAACAAAATATTGTTATCGTTACCCCTTCCACCCTGTTAGCTACCCTTCGTACTATTGATAGTATGTGGAATAATGAAAAACAGCAGCAGAATGCGATGGAAATTGCCAAGCAAGCAGGTGCACTTTATGATAAGTTTGAAGGTTTAGTTACAGATTTAACAGGCGTTGGTAAAAAGATTGATTCGGCTAAAAGTGATTATTCTGCGGCCATGAATAAATTAGTGGATGGCAAAGGAAACCTAATTTCACGTGTTGAAAAACTCAAAAAGATGGGCGCCAAAGCAAAAAAATCACTTCCTGAAAATATCGTAAAACGGGCTACAGAGGACGAATACGACCAGTAGTGCCTGATCTCAGAGCCTTTTCTCTTCGCCTAGCCGTAAATTATCACCACAAAACAATATATTCTTGTTTATCACTTAAAAATGTGATATATTTGAATATCACCTATAATTGTGATATATGAAAACAAGTGTAATTACCGGCGACATCATTAAATCTAGAACTCAAGAAGACACAGAGATCTGGTTATCAACCTTAAAGAAGGCCTTATCTTACTTATGTTCGAATGAAGCTCATTGGGATATTTATCGAGGCGATAGTTTTCAGATAGAATTAAAAGATGTATTTTCAAGTTTTAGTGCGGCCGTTTACATCAAGGCCTGCATTAAAGTTATTCATGGTTTGGACGTAAGGTTGGCTATTGGAATAGGTCAAAAATCCTATAAAGGTAAAAGCGTAAGTGAATCAGGAGGTGATGCTTTTATCTATTCTGGAGAGACTTTAGAAAAATTAAAAAAAGAGAAAGTCAACCTACGCATAAAGTCTAATAACTCTCAAGTTGATAAAGAACTCAATCTCTATTTTAAACTTGCGCTCATTGCGATGGATAGATGGACCGTCAATTCAGCTGAAGTTGTAAAATTAAGTATTGAACACCCTAAAGCCTTGCAAGCTGAATTAGGACAGATTATTGGAATCAATCAGAATGCTATAAGTACAAGACAAAAACGTGCTTATTTAGATGAGATTTTAGAATTAGACAATCTGTATAGAGATAAAATTAAAAGCGCCGTATGATACTTATTTTAAAACTTTTATTAGCCCATCTTATTGGTGACTTCTTTTTGCAACCTCAAAAATGGGTGAAGCACAAGGAGAAACATAAGTTAAAATCGGTTTGGCTGTACGTTCATGTCGCAGTACATTTAGCCCTCATGTTTCTATTCATATGGGACTTGTCTTATACTCCCTTAATTTTAGGTATTGGTTTATTACACTTAATCATAGATAGTTTCAAACTCATATTACAACAAAAGAACAACAAGCGAATTTTCTTCTTTATAGATCAAATTCTTCATATTGCCACCATAATAGGTTTACCAGCTCTTTTCTATTCCAAGACTTATAATTTTGAATTTATACCTAACGATCAACTCCTGCTTTTAATCATCTGCATCGCGTTTTTAACAACACCTGCGTCCATCATCATGAAAATTATTTTTTCAAAATGGAACATTGCTAAGCTCACAAAAGATAACGAATCCTTAAAAGACGCCGGAAAATATATTGGTATTTTAGAACGCTTATTAGTTTTCACTTTTATTGTGGTTGGTCAATGGGAAGCTGTCGGTTTTTTAATTACCGCTAAATCTGTATTTAGATTTGGAGACCTTACGGCATCAAAAGAACGAAAATTAACAGAATACATTTTAATAGGTACTTTAATCAGTTTTGGTATTGCCATTGTGATTAGTTTACTTTACTTAAATTTTAGACTATATGTATAAAACTATTGAAGAATCAAGAATCTTAATTTCAGAACTCATGTTACCCTCTAACACTAATTTTGGTGGTAAAATTCATGGAGGATATATTTTAGGTTTAATGGATCAAGTGGCTTTTGCTTGCGCCTCTAAACACTGCGGAAGTTATTGCGTTACCGCCTCAGTGGATAAGGTAAATTTTATGCAATCTATTGAAGTTGGTGAGCTTGTAACCATGAAAGCTTCTATAAACTATGTAGGGAAATCTTCTATGGTAGTTGGTATACGAGTTGAAGCAGAAAACATTCGAACGGGTGCTAAAAAACATTGTAACTCTTCATATTTCACCATGGTGGCCTTAGATGATAACGGAAAAACCGCAACCGTCCCTGGTTTAAAGCTAACTACAAAGATGGATGCTAAACGTTTTATAAAAGCGATTAAGCGTCGTGAAATGGAGATTAGAAAAGATGATGAATTAAATCAAGTGTATAAAAACGTAGACAACTACCTTGAACAACTGAAGGATTATCGTGTTCAAATTGACTTTAAATAAAAAAAGCTGCTTCATTGTTGAAGCAGCTTTTTTCTTTGTATTATAATCTTTTATTGTTTGATAAATCGCTTAGTCTGTGATTCTATATCGTTAGAGACCTTTACAAGATATACGCCAGTTTTCCAACGAGATACATCGATAGTAGAATCTAAATTCGTAATCACACTTCTATGAACGCGCTTCCCTAAAACATCAAATACTTCAACCGTCATATTATCAAACGATTTTGGTAATTTAATATTCAATCTATTTTTTGATGGATTCGGTGAAATCTTAAACAGACCATCTTGAAACAAATTAAAATTCACTTCAAAACTTGTTCTGACTGGTAACTCATTCTCTTGGTGAGCATAGAAAAAATCAGAACTTAAATGGCCATAAAGCCCTTCCTCTTGTTGCCATGAGTTATCAGCACTCATAGAAGCAAAAGTGAAAATTGAAATAAGTCCGAGTAATATTTTTCTCATTAGTTATGTGCTCTACTAAAGCTAAGTTAGTAATTATTAACGAATAACGATATACCTTTTATCGAAAACTATGCCATTATTTACTCAAATACATTTTTCTTCTTGCGTAAAGATCGTAAAACTGATCGTCCTTTAAGCTATCTATAAATAAGATACTTTCCCCTGTACTTTTCATTTCAGGTCCTAGTTGCTTATTTACATTCGGGAACTTATTAAATGAGAACACAGGTTGCTTAATCGCGAAGCCTTCTAGTTGCGGATTGAAGTTGAAATCAGTTACTTTCTTCTCACCTAACATAACCTTCGTCGCATAGTTCACATAGGGTTCTTTATATGCTTTTGCTATGAACGGAACTGTACGGGAAGCTCTTGGATTCGCTTCAATAATATAAACGATGTCATCCTTGATAGCAAACTGTACGTTGATTAGACCTACTGTATTAAGCGCTAAGGCAATAGTTTTAGTATGATCTCTTATTTGTTGAATTACAAATTCACCTAAATTAAATGGTGGCAGTGTGGCGTTACTATCACCAGAGTGCACTCCACATGGCTCTATATGCTCCATGATTCCAATGATATACACATTCTCACCATCACAAATTGCATCTGCTTCAGCTTCGATTGCACCATCTAAATAATGGTCTAATAACAGTTTATTTCCTGGTATTGACTTTAATAGGTCAATCACATGATGTTCAAGCTCTTTCTTGTTAATCACAATTTTCATTCCCTGTCCACCAAGTACATAAGACGGTCTTACCAAAATTGGAAAGTTTAGTACATCTGCAATTGCCAAAGCTTCCTCTGCTGTTTCAGCAACATCGAATTCTGGATAAGGAATATTGTGCTCCTTTAAGATGTTAGAGAAACTACCTCTGTCTTCAGCTAAATCTAAAGCTTGGTAACTTGTTCCCATAATCTTAATACCATATCGCTCTAATTTCTCGGCTAATTTTAAAGCGGTTTGTCCTCCTAATTGAACAATAACACCTTCTGGTTTTTCATGTTGAATGATGTCGTAAATATGTTCCCAAAATACAGGTTCAAAATATAACTTATCTGCAATATCGAAATCTGTAGAAACCGTTTCAGGATTACAGTTTATCATTATGGTTTCATAACCACATTCCGCAGCTGCTAAAACACCATGAACACAACAGTAGTCAAACTCAATACCTTGACCAATTCGGTTAGGACCAGATCCTAAAACAATAATTTTCTTTTTATCCGTTACAACACTCTCGTTATGAACATATGTCGTTCCATCCGGACGTTCAACTTCACTCTCAAAAGTTGAATAATAATAAGGGGTTTGCGCTTTAAATTCGGCAGCACAAGTATCCACTAATTTAAATACACGATTGACATTAAGCTCTTTACGTTTGTTATACACCTGACTCTCTAAACAATTTAGCATATGCGCTATTTGTCTATCTCCATAACCTTTTTGTTTGGCCTCGAGTAATAGGTCACGCTCAATTGTTTCTATTTTAAAAGTAGAAATCTCTTTTTCAAGTTGAAATAACTCTTCGTATTGTTTTAGGAACCACATATCTATTTTAGTGATTTCATGAATTCGGCTTAATGGGATTCCCATAGCAACCGCATCGTAAATAACAAATACGCGATCCCAACTTGCGTTAGTTAATTTTTCAATGATTGTATCATAATCTCTATAACTCTTCCCGTCTGCTCCTAAACCATTTCTCGAAATTTCTAAAGACTGCGTCGCCTTATGTAGCGCTTCTTGGAACGAACGTCCTATAGACATTACTTCTCCTACTGATTTCATTTGTAAGCCTAAAGTTCTATCAGAGCCTTCGAATTTATCAAAATTCCAACGTGGAATCTTTACAACTACATAATCTAAAGTTGGCTCAAATAAAGCTGAGGTCGATTTTGTAATTTGATTATCTAATTCATCTAAAGTGTAACCAATAGCCAATTTCGATGCGATTTTAGCAATAGGATAACCAGTCGCTTTACTCGCTAAGGCTGATGAACGTGATACACGAGGGTTGATTTCGATAGCAATGATTTCCTCTTCATCATCTGGACTCACCGCAAACTGTACATTACATCCTCCTGCGAAATCACCAATACTACGCATCATATGAATGGCCATATCACGCATTTTTTGATAGGTTTTATCAGAAAGCGTCATTGCTGGTGCCAATGTGATGGAATCACCTGTATGGATTCCCATTGGATCCATATTTTCAATGGTACAAATAATAACAACGTTATCATTCTTGTCACGCAAAAGCTCTAATTCATATTCTTTCCAGCCTATTAATGCCTTATCAATCATAACTTCGTGAATTGGAGAAATTTCCAAACCACGTTTTAATAATTCATCAAAATCTTCTTCTTTATATACAAATGAGGCTCCTGCTCCACCTAAAGTATAAGATGCTCTAATCACTAAAGGAAAACCAAATTCTTGAGCAATTTCTTTACCTTCTAAATAAGAAGTGGCAGTGGCTTGAGGCGCCATACCAACTCCTATTTTCAACATTAATTCTCTAAACTGCTCTCTATCTTCAGTAATATTAATAGCATCGATATCCACACCGATAATATCAACATTAAAGTCTTCCCAAATTCCCTTTTCATCCGCTTCAATACATAAATTTAATGCGGTTTGTCCTCCCATTGTTGGAAGAACAGCATCAATTTGTGGATGCTCTTTTAAAATTTGAATTAAAGATTTTGTAGTTAATGGTAAAAGGTACACATGGTCTGCCATTGTAGGATCTGTCATGATCGTGGCAGGGTTAGAATTTATTAAAATCGTTTCTATTCCATCCTCCCTTAGCGAACGCAAGGCTTGAGAACCAGAATAGTCAAATTCACAGGCTTGCCCTATGACAATAGGACCTGAACCGATAAGTAAAATAGACTTTATGTTGTTGTTTTTTGGCATGTGAGTGTATATTTATTACTGTGGAAAATATTTTTCTTTCTTTGGTTTTGCAAAAATACGCATCAATAGGATACAAAAAAAGGCGTTACACCTAAGTAACGCCCTAATATATTAACAATTGTTAATCATTATTTCTTATGTCTTGTATCAGAAGACACAGACAATCTTTTTCTACCTTTAGCTCTTCTACGTGCTAAAACTTTTCTTCCGTTAACAGAAGCCATTCTTTCTCTGAAACCGTGCTTGTTTCTTCTCTTTCTTTTTGACGGTTGAAACGTTCTTTTTGGCATTGTCTTATATTTTTAAAAACTAATATTCCTTTAAATGAGTTTGAGTCCTCTCTCAAAACTGCGTGCAAATATACAACAAGTTTTTACTTTAGCAAGAAGCAAAAGAAAAATTTTCAGAGATTTTTTCAACTCCATTTGTTGCGTCCACAAAACTACTATTTTACGCTTAATTTTCTGTCCTTATTTCTAGTTTATTTTTTATTTAATCAAAGTTTAAAAGGGTGTCAATCTGCTTTTTTTTAGTTCAATATTAAAAATGAAATTAAATTCTTTGTTTTTATTACCTTTGCGCTCTGTAAAAAAAACACATAGAACTATGTTCAATAAAAATATAAAATTAGTACTAGCCGCTTTAATCATTGGTTACGGTATATATGAGTTCACTCAAGGCGAAATTGGTAATGGTATAATGTACCTTTTATTGTCAACCATCTTTATTTTCTTATACTTTAAGAATGAAATGATTTTGTTAGCCTTTTTAAAATTAAGGAAGCAAGATTTTGAAGGTGCTAAAAAGTGGTTAGATAAAATTAAGAATCCTGAAGGCGCTTTAGTAAAAAAGCAACAAGGTTATTTAAATTACCTTAATGGTATCATGGTTTCTCAAACCAATATGAATGAAGCTGAAGCTTACTTTAAAAAAGCTGTGAACTTAGGGTTATCTATGGATCATGATATGGCTATGGCTAAATTAAACTTAGCTGGAATTGCGTTTTCTAAACGTAGAAAAGCAGAAGCTCAAAAACTTTTAGCTGAAGCAGAGAAATTAGATAAAAGAGATATGCTTGCTGAACAAATAAAAATGATGAAGCAACAAATGAAAAAGGCTATGATACCGAAACAACAATACGGTCAGCCAACCTCGCCAAGACAAAACAGAAGAAGTAGAAGGTAATAATTTATAAGAGTGGAGCCATTAAACGCGCAACAGCTTCGATAAGTTTTGTGCGTTTAGATCGCTTCTGCCATGATTCTAATTCTAGTTTTTCACAATCTTTTAAGTCGTCATTGAAGAATTCTGTTAACTGTCGACTTATGTCTTTATTATAAACTAAGGCATTAATTTCGAAATTTATATTGAAGCTTCTATAATCCATATTGGTTGTTCCTACGGTGCTAAATACCCCATCAACCACCATGGTTTTAGCGTGAATAAAGCCTTTTGTATAGCGGTAAACCTCTACTCCTGCTTCTAAGAGCAACTCCAAATACGAATTAGTAGCATATTCCGCAATCCATGAATCTGATTCTTTTGGAACAATTATTTTAACCTCTTTATTACTTCTAGCTATCACTTGAAGTGCCGTAACAATTTCAGGATTTGGAATAAAATATGGTGTGGTGATATACACATGATCCTCAGCATTGGTGATTCCTATAAATATGGCCTCCATAATATTAGACCAGTCTGTATCAGGACCACTAGCCGCTATTTGTATTGGCACATTTGCCTTACAGTCGTGTTCAGGAAAATAAGCTTTTGATATTTCTGATTGTCCTTCGCTTACAAAATCCCAAGTGGTAAAAAATAAAATTTGCAAGGGCTTAACCGCTTCACCAACTACTCGAAGATGCGTATCTCTCCAATACCTTTCATTATTGGCGTTCACATAACTATCAGAAATATTTACACCACCAATATATCCTATTTTTCCATCGATTACAATAATCTTTCGATGATCACGATAATTCATTTGGCCCGTAAACTTTGAAAATAATACCGGCATAAATGGGTACATTTCAATTCCGCTATCCTTGATTTTTCGCTTCATTTTTGAAGAAATAGAGCTACCTACGTCATCTATAGCGATTCTAATCTTTACCCCTTCTTCAGACTTTTTACATAATATATTAAGAAGTTCCGTTCCTATTTTATCATCTTTTATGATAAAATATTCAAGGTGAATATGGTGTTTTGCAGACGCTAGATCTTCAAACAATAATTCAAACTTATCATCTCCATTTTTAATAAGAGTAACTTCATTATTGATTGTCAACTTAGACTTTTCATTATTATAAAGTAACGGGATGAGTTTTGCTTTTTCATCCAATAAGTCATCTACCACATCAATTTCCTTAGTATCGAGTTCTAATTCTTGTTGAATCTTTTTTACAACCGTTTGATTTAAAACATTCTTTCTACTAAAAATTTTAGACTTTCGATATTCTTGCCCAAAGAGGTAATACACAATAATACCTAAAAATGGAAGCGCCAATAAACCAATAATATAGCTTAATGCTTTAGTAGGGTTCACCTTTTTAAGCAAAATAGTAGCTACTGCAGATAATGCAATTGTATAATTGAGAACAATTAGTATTTGCCAGATATGGTTTTTTACAAATTCCAAAAATTATAATTGGGTATTATAATAGCCTTTTTCAGGTATCTCGATAAGATATTTTTTTCTCGATTTATTGTTTAAGTGCGGTTCACGTAACCATGGGTTATGTAGTTTCAATATTTTATAGTTGATATCAAAACCTTTAGCAAATTGAGCAAAATCAGTTACAGCCGTATCTACTTCTACTTTGTAAGTAGGCACCTTTTTATATAGGTGTGTTTTATCAAAGTTGAAGCCATATTTCTTTGGATGAGAAAGGATTTCCTTTAAAGCCACAATTCTAAAAACATAGCGCCCCGTTTCTTCTCCTAGTAATAAATCATAATAGTCACTCACATCTTGCTCTTTTAGACGTCTTGATACGCCTGCATTACCTGCATTATAAGCCGCTGCAGCTTTAGTCCATGAGCCTAGGTTGGCCTTAGCCTTTTTCAAATAATCACAAGCCACTTCGGTTGCTTTTTCTAAGTTATAGCGTTCATCGACATTAGAGTTTACTTCTAGTCCATTTTCACGACCTGTAGCGGGCATAATTTGCCAAATCCCACTTGCACCTGCAGGTGATTTCGCCGTTTGAACCAAGCCACTTTCAATCACTGCCAAATATTTGAAATCATCAGGAACACCATTCTTTTTCAAAATCGGTTCTATAATTGGAAAATATTTTTGTGCACGTTTAAACATAAGGAGTCCATTAGATTGCCAATACGTATTCACTAACAATTCTCTATCCATGCGCTCATAAATATCAGGATCATTTACAGGAACCTTTTCACCTGCAAAATTTAAATCCTCAGGCATATCTATAGCATACACATTGTAGCTGTTTTCTTTTGAATCTTCTAGTTCTATAGAATAATCTGATGGGGACTTCTCATCAGGTGATTTTTGCATAGAGAAAATGAACAAGCCTGACACACAGACAACTCCAATTAACGCTAAACCATTCTTAATAATTTTCATAATTTTTCTTTTTTATAAATGTAAACAATCTTAGGACAGAATTCAAGTTCAGTCCTCTATAAGTTTTGGTAAATTTTCGTTAAACCATTTATATTTATTGATGATCATAATATGTGTACCTCCCTTGACCACAATACAATTTCCTCCGCAAGAATAAGGGAAGATAGCATCTTTATCTCCATGTATATAAATAGCTTCAGCATGAGCTTCTTCTTGTTCCCAACATACCATTTGCTTAATTGCCCAATCCAAATAAGTCTTATCGTTCACGGAGAGGTATTTTTTATATAAATCTACCCGCTTTTTAACGGTTTCTCCAAATGCGTATTTTGCTAATAAATCGATATTACCCACCAATTGTGTTGGTAGAATCTTATAAGCCTTAGTTATTTTAAGCAATTTTAGTCGTTTTGGCAACTCATAATGAGTTTTAACACTAGACACTACAAACAACTTTTTCACCTTGAGATACTTACTCATTTCCTGCACGAGAACACCACCAAATGAGACGCCTAATAAAACGATATTATCGTGCTTAATAAATTCGCACATGCGTTTGGCATAGTCCTCGAGTGTTTCGGTTTTATTGGGAATTTGCCATTCCAACCAATGAATTGCAAACTTATCTTCTGGCAATTTAATGTATTCAAAAATTGATGGATTTGCAGCCATTCCTGGCATTAAATAAACATGTGTCAAATCGGAATTCATAGGCTTTTTAATTCTTAAATAGGGCGAACTTCAAGTGTTACAAATTAAGGTTTCACATTGATTAAGTGAAACATACGTTGATTTTTTGTACCTTTGCACTGCAAAACTATATAAATTTATAGTTTCTACTCGCCAACCTCCGAATTTAATAAAAAGTAATTATGATGGAAACTGCTGAATTAATTGACAATGATTTTCTGCGTCAATTTGAATTAAATGTTGAAAACGAAATGGCAATTATCGAATACTCTTTACAAGAGCGAAAAATCTTCTTAACAAAAATGATTATTCCTGATGCTATTAGAACTGAACAGCTTGAACTAGATTTTATCGATTTAGTCTTTTCAAACATTAAAGAGCGCAATATAAGCGTGGTACCTACAAGTCCGGACATTGCAAAATTTGTAAGGCGAAACAGAAAATACCAACGAATGCTGCCAGTGGGAATCAGAATATAATTCTTATCCTTATTGAGAATAAAAAAATCCGAAATTGAAAAAGTTTCGGATTTTTTATATTTATTAAGCCGTCAAAGCTTCAACAACATCAAATCTAACTAAACCGTCTTCATCAATCTTTGTTAACCTGATTTTTTGAAGTGTATTTACTAATTCCGGATTCCAAGGCGCTTTTACTTTGACATAATTTTCAGTAAATCCGTGTATATAGCCTTCTTTATTTTCACCTTCAAACAAAACAGTACGTTCTGTATTTATTTGCTGCTCATAAAAGGCTCTACGTTTTTTTGCCGATAAGCCTCTTAGCATTTTACTGCGTTTTGCTCTTACTTTATTTGGAACGACATTACCCATTTCAGCGGCTTCCGTATTATCTCTCTCAGAATACGTAAAGACATGTAAATAGGATATATCTAGCTCATTTAAAAAGTTATAGGTCTCTAAAAATAATTCATCCGTCTCTCCTGGAAAACCTACAATTACATCGACACCAATACAAGCATGCGGCATCACTTCCTTTATTTTTGTCACGCGATCTACATAAAGTTCTTTCATGTAGCGACGTTTCATCTTCTTTAAAATGTCGTTGCTTCCACTTTGCAAAGGCACATGAAAATGAGGAACAAATGCTCTTGACTTAGAAACTAAATCTATGGTTTCGTTCTTTAATAGGTTAGGCTCAATCGAAGAAATCCTTAAACGCTCAATACCTTCTACCTTATCCAATTCCTTAACTAAGTCTAAAAAAGTATGTTCGTGTTTTTTGTTGCCGAATTCACCTTTCCCATAATCACCAATATTAACCCCAGTTAATACAATTTCTTTAATACCTTGTTCTGAAATTTCTTTAGCATTTTTTAGAACGTTTTCCATCGTATCGCTACGAGAAATACCTCTTGCTAACGGAATGGTACAGTAGGTACACTTATAATCACAACCATCTTGAACTTTTAGAAATGCTCTTGTTCTATCTCCAATGGAATAACTTCCAACGTAAAAATCGGCTTCTTCAATTTCACAAGAATGCACTTCACCAAAATCGTTTTTAGTCAGATCATTTAAGTAATCCGTGATCTTAAATTTCTCAGTCGCACCTAGCACTAAATCTACACCATTAACATCAGCCAATTCCTCAGGTTTTAGTTGTGCATAACAACCAATTGCGGCAACAAATGCATTAGGATTAGTTTTCTGCGCCTGCTTTACAATCGTTTTAAATCGCTTGTCTGCGTTTTCAGTTACAGAGCAGGTATTTATCACGTAGATATCTGCAGGTTCTTTAAAATCCACACGATCAAAACCTTCGTCTGAAAAGCTTCTCGCTATAGTAGATGTTTCAGAAAAATTAAGTTTACAACCAAGTGTGTAAAATGCGACTTTTTTTGTTGGATTCATTCTTGTACTTTTACCAAGTTGGCAAATTTACAACATATAAATTATATGCTAAAACTCACACCACTCTTATTCAGTCGAATACTTTGTTGTTCGTTGGTATTAACGATACTCTCTTGTACTTCAACAGAAAAAAACAACAAAGATCATCTCGTATTTAAGTATAATGAGCATAAAAACATTGGGTCTTTAGATCCGGCATTCTCAAAAGATTTAGCAGACATTTGGGCTACGCATCAGCTATTTAATGGCTTAGTTCAGATGGACGATGAGTTAAATGTGATTCCCGCTATTGCCAAGGAGTGGGCTGTTTCAGATAGTGCTACCCGCTACACCTTTCAACTGAGAAAAGATGTTCTCTTTCATAAACATCATTTATTTGGAGCTGATTCAACTCGCCCTGTGACGGCATCAGATTTTGAATATAGCTTCAATCGATTAATAGATAAAAATATTGCATCGCCTGGAAGTTGGGTTTTAAGTAAGGTCGAATCATTTTCAGCCCTTAACGATTCTACCTTTCAAATTAAATTAAAACAACCTTTCCCGGCGTTCTTAGGTTTGTTAACGATGAAATACTGTTCTGTAGTACCAAAAGAAATTGTTGAACATTATGGAACTGAATTTAGATCTCATCCTATTGGCACTGGACCGTTTAAATTTCAACGTTGGGAAGAAAACTTAAAATTAGTTTTTAGACGAAATAACCATTATTTTGAAACCGATTCAACAGGTAAATCTTTACCACACCTTGAAGCAGTCGCCATTACATTTTTACCAGATAAACAAAGTGAATTCCTCCAATTTGCTCAAGGAAAAATTGATTTTGTTTCGGGATTAGATGCCTCCTATAAGGATGAAATCTTAACCGCAGACGGACAGTTAAGAGCTATTTATAAAGAAGATGATGTGAAAATGATACGAGGCCCTTATCTCAACACAGAATATCTCGCTTTTTTCATGGAATCTGAGGTAAACACTATTCAATCCTTAAAATTAAGAAAGGCTATTAATCTAGGTTTCGACCGTAGTAAAATGATGACCTACTTACGAAATGGCATTGGAATTCCAGCACATGGTGGATTTATTCCCAAAGGACTTCCTGGATTTAACGAGTCTATCGGATATTCATACCAACCTGAATTAGCCAAACAACTAGTTGCAGAATATAAAGCTGAAACAGGAATAAGCACGCCTAAGATTACATTGACAACAACGAGTAATTATTTGAGCTTTTGCGAATTTATTCAACGTGAATTACAGAAAACAGGCTTAGAAGTTACGGTTGATGTGATTCCTCCTTCGAGTTTACAAGATGCAAAAGCCAACGGACAAATCGATTTCTTTAGAGCTAGTTGGATTGCCGATTATCCTGATGCTGAAAACTATCTTTCCCTATATTACAGTAAGAATTTTGCGCCAAACGGTCCAAATTATACCCATTATAATCATGTAGAATTCGACCAGATGTATGAGGCCGCTTATTTAGAAACAGACCCTGAATTGCGCGCACAACTCTATACTAAAATGGATTCATTGATTATGTCAAGTGCTCCAATTGTCCCTATGTTTTATGATGAAGTTGTTAGATTTACGCGCAAAAATGTGGAAGGCTTAGGTATTAATCCTACTAATTTATTAGAACTTAAATCAGTCCGTAAGATCCAATGATTTAAACCCTGTAAAGTAATATAAGTCATCACGTCCATTACCACGTAATCGTCTTGAAGACACGTAGCCACTATCTAAATCATCATTTAAATAAAATGAAAAGTCATCACCAATATTATTAATCGGTTCTGGCAACGAAATTGCGACTTGATCTTTATCGTCGGACTCTAAATCATATACGTAAATATCTATTCCACCTTTACCACCACGTCGATCTGATGCGAAATAAAGCTTATTATCTATACTCACAAATGGATAAGTTTCTGTTCGTGGCGAGTTAATACTATCATTTAACCTTTCCAATTCTCCATAACTTCTATGGTCAGTAACAGAAACTTTATATAAATCGGATTTCCCTTTAGTCCCTTCCACATCTGCTATAAAGTACAATGTTGAACCATCTGGACTTAAAGCTGGATGCGCAAAATTGAAATCTGGGTCGCAAAATGGCAAGGTTGTAAAATTAGTCCACCCCCTTCCTTCTACATATTCAGCTCTTTGGATTACAAGATTGAAGGTGTCGTAATCGGCAAGATTATTATAGCCTTTCACCGTATTGTTGGACGTATAATACATGTATTTCCCGTCATTAGAGAAAGCCGTCACCGACATATTAAACTTACTTGTATCGGTCCTATTTATAAGTTTAGCATCATAGATTTCGCCATGTTCATCAACTTTTGCTTCATAAACACCATAAAGTTCTTGTTGAAATCGGTCCCTAATAGGGTTTCCTCTCCGAGTTAATAAATTAGTACTAAAAAACACTATATCACCTACCTTCCTTACAGCAAAATGATCATATTTATCATTTATTTTTAGATTTCTGATTTCAAATTCTTGGCAGAATGAAAAAGCAGATAATAGTAAAAATGGTAGCACTAATTTCATTGGCTAAGATTTATTCTCTTCTATACTGTTTAGTTTCTTCAAAGACATGTTCCAAAATAGCCTTGTCCATATCTGTAAATTCTTCGTTACGTCTTCCCATGACAACTTCCGCTACTTCAAATGCTTTGTTGGTTTTATAAGTTACAAAACCACTACTTCCACCCCAAGAAAAACTAGGAACAAAATTTCGTGGAAAGCCGCTTCCAAAGATATTAGCACTTACGCCAACAACCGTACCTGTATTAAACATGGTATTAATTCCACATTTACTATGATCTCCCATCATCAAGCCACAAAATTGTAATCCTGTTTTGGCAAATCCTCCTGTTTCATAATCCCATAGTCTTACTTCAGCATAATTGTTTTTTAGATTACTATTATTAGTATCCGCACCCAAATTACACCATTCTCCCAAAACTGAATTTCCTAAAAACCCATCATGCCCTTTATTAGAGTAACCAAATATTACAGAATTATTAACCTCTCCTCCTACTTTACTATGCGGCCCTATTGTAGTTGGTCCATAGATTTTAGCACCTAATTTTAATGTTGAATGATCACAAAGTGCAAATGGACCTCTTACTAATGAGCCTTCCATAACTTCCGAATCTCTACCAATATAAATAGGCCCAGAACTCGCATTGAGTGTAGCAAAATTTAAGGTTGCCCCTTTTTCTATAAAGATATTTTCAGGATTCACTGTATTAACACTCGCTGGAATAGGTTCTGATGTTCTATCCTTTGTAATTAGATTAAAATCTTCGATAAGTGCTTCTCCATTTTTTGAGAATATATCCCAAGTATGTTCAATTTTTAGAACTTCACCCTCATACTCAATGGCTTCAAAATCCGAAAAATCCTCATGCTCCTCACCTTCTTTGGAAAAGAAAGCAATAACATCTTCCCCCTTAAAAAGTGCCTGATTTTGTTTTAAATTTTTAACATTCTCAACGACTTCCAAATTTGGTAAAAAAGAAGCATTGATCATGATATTCTCTTCCATTTCAACCATTGGAAATTTCTCAGACAGATAATCCTCCGTAATTGTGGTAGTGGTATAATCCAAATAAGACTCCCATTTTTGACGAATAGTTAAAATGCCCACTCTAATTTCTGCCACAGGACGTGTGTATGTAAAAGGTAAAAGATTATTATGGTAAGGACCATCAAAAAGTATATAGTTCATGTTGAAATTTAGAATTAGATATTGATTATTAGAAGGTTGCCTACAAACAACCTCATTTACTATGAGTATCAAAAGTAGTTTATTTGCTTAAAACAAAAAAGCCTTTCTGATAACAGAAAGGCTTTTTAATATGTTTACGTAAGCAAAGTTTATTTTTTAAACTTAGCGTATTTGTTTTTGAACTTGTCAATACGACCTGCTGTATCTACTAATTTAGATTTACCAGTGTAGTAAGGATGTGATGTTCTAGAAATCTCCAATTTAACTAATGGATATTCAACACCGTCAACTTCAATAGTTTCGTTTGTATCTGCTGTAGACTTAGTTAAGAAAACGTCTTCGTTAGACATATCTTTAAACGCTACAATTCTATAATTTTCTGGATGTATTCCTGCTTTCATCACTAAATGCTTTAAAATAATTCGATTTTTCGAGGTGCAAATTTAATCAATTTTTATAAATCTACAATCTTTTTGATAACTTTTATTTTACTAAAGTATGTAACATTTGCGTAACTTTGACTACTAACTATAAAATTAACATAAAAACCAACTCAATTATGGAAGACAAAGAACCTTCAATTAAACCTATAGCTTACACTTACGGCCTATATTCAGCCCTTATTAGTATTGGGATTTTAGTCATCATGTATGTGACTAATATGGATAAAAGCTGGACGGTATCAATCGTTAGCATTGTTTTAAGTATCGCTATCTATTTTTATGGCATAAAAGCGTTTAAAGAAGCCAATGGAAATTTATTATCAATTGGACAAGCCATAAAAGTTGGTTTAGCCATTGCCGTAATTGGAGGTCTTATTTCAGCAGTGTATTCTTATTTTCATTATGAATTTATTTATCCAGAATTCATAGATATGCAAAGAGAAACAGCGTATAAGCAAATGGTTGAAGCCAATCCTAATATGACGGCAGAACAAATTGAACAATCTTTAGGAATTACAAATATTTTTATGAATTCCACCTTCTTTAGTTTATCTTCAGTTATAGGTTCATTAATATTCGGATTGATTATTTCTGTGATCTTAGGATTATTTATGCGAAAAGACCGCTAAAAGGCTTAAATAAATTCTCTATTTTTGAAAATTAGAAATTTGATTACAACTCTATGGATATATCGGTAGTTATACCATTACTTAACGAAGAAGAATCTTTAAAAGAATTACACGATTGGATTGTATCTGTGATGCAGTCCAATTCGTTTTCTTATGAAATTCTATTTATTGACGATGGCAGTACTGATACTTCTTGGAACGTTATTTCTAATCTCTCAAAAAACAACCCTAATGTCAAAGGCATTCGTTTTCTAAAAAACTTTGGCAAATCTCAAGCGTTGCATGCTGGTTTTGCGCAAGCTGAAGGAGATGTTGTCATTACAATGGATGCGGATTTACAGGATAATCCTGAAGAAATCCCAGATCTATTTAAAATGATTAAAGAAGAAGGTCTTGATCTCGTATCTGGCTGGAAAAAGAAACGTTACGATTCTTATTTTTCTAAAAACTTACCGTCTAAACTTTTTAATTGGGCTGCACGACGAACTTCTGGAGTGAAGCTGAATGATTTTAACTGCGGTTTAAAAGCCTACAGTAATTCTGTTGTTAAGCATATTGATGTTTACGGCGAAATGCATCGCTACATTCCTGTGCTAGCAAAAAATGCAGGTTTTACTAAAATTGACGAAAAGATAGTACAGCATCAAGCTCGTAAATACGGGAAAACGAAATTTGGAATGAATCGCTTTATTAATGGTTTTTTAGATTTAATCACCATTTGGTTTGTTTCACGTTTTGGAAAAAGGCCTATGCACTTATTTGGTGCTTTAGGTGTACTTATGTTTATTATCGGATTTGGATTTGCCATTTATTTGGGCATCGACAAATTATTTATACATCCTACAGGTCGACTCATCACAGATCGTCCACAATTTTACATCTCTTTATCTACAATGATAATTGGATCACAATTCTTCATTGCAGGCTTTTTAGGGGAACTTATTTTACGTTCGAAAAAACAGCAACAACGTTATTTTATTAAAGATCAAATTAATATTAGTTCGTAATTGAATTTGAGTTGAAATAACGCACTTTCAAATTACCATACGAATTGTTTATTTTTGTGATTAAAATTTTCACTCATGATATACATTAAACCAGAAATATTAGAACGCGTTAATACGTGGTTAACCCCAACATTTGACGAAGAATCTCAAAAGCAAATCAAAGAAATGATTGCCTCTAATCCGAAAGAATTAGAAGAGAGTTTCTATAAAGATCTTGAATTTGGAACTGGTGGAATGCGTGGTATTATGGGCTTAGGAACTAATCGCATTAATAAATACACCTTAGGTAAAAATACTCAAGGCTTAAGTAATTATTTGCAGCAAACCTTTCCTAATGAAGATTTAAAAGTTGCCATCGCCTACGACTGTAGACATAATAGTAAAACCTTCGGAAAATTAGTTGCTGATGTATTTTCCGCTAATGGCATCAAGGTTTATCTTTTTGAAGATTTAAGACCAACGCCAGAATTGTCGTTCACTTTAAAGCATTTAAACTGCCATTGCGGAATTGTTTTAACGGCATCTCATAATCCACCAGAATACAATGGCTATAAAGTATATTGGCAAGATGGCGGACAATTAGTTCCACCACAAGATGCTGAAATAATTGCTGAAATAAATAGATTAAAATATTCTGAAATTAAGTTCGAAGCGAATGAGAGCTTAATTCAATACATAGGCAAAGATATCGATGATGTCTTTATCAACGCTTCCGTAAACAATGGAAGTTTTGACACCACTAAAGAAGCAAAAGAAAATTTAAATATTGTTTTCACTTCTTTACATGGAACGTCTATCATTGCAATTCCTGAAACCTTAAAGCGAGCAGGTTATACGAATGTAAATATAGTTGAAGAACAACGCGAGCCAGACGGTGATTTCCCAACCGTAGTATCTCCGAATCCTGAAGAACCAGAAGCTTTAAAAATGGCGATGGCATTGGCAGAAAAAGTCAATGGTGACATTGTTATAGGAACAGATCCTGATTGCGACCGGTTAGGTGTTGTAGTAAGAAATTTGGATAATGAATTGGTAATTCTTAACGGCAATCAAACTATGCTTTTAATGACCAATTTCTTATTGAAGCAATGGAAAAACGAAGGCAAAATAAAGGGTAATGAATTTATTGCTTCAACAATTGTTTCTACACCAATGATGTCGGTAATAGCTGATGCCTACGATGTGGAATGCAAAATTGGATTGACTGGTTTTAAATGGATTGCCAAAATGATTAAAGACTTCCCTAACCTTGATTTTATTGGTGGTGGAGAAGAAAGTTTTGGTTTTATGGTGGGGGATTTTGTACGGGATAAAGATGCGGTAACCTCTACCCTCTTGGCTTGCGAAATTGCAGCACAAGCGAAAGCTAAAGGCAAAACCATGTTTGAAGAATTAATCGACATTTATATAAAACACGGCTTTTATAAGGAACGCTTAGTGTCTTTAACTAAAAAAGGGATTGAAGGCGCTGAAGAAATCAAGCAAATGATGATTGATGCACGAAACAATCCATTAAAAGAAATCAATGGTGAGAAAGTGGTTTTAATAGAAGATTATCAAACCTCTATCGCCAAAAACCTTCAGTCACAAGAAGAAAGCACCTTAGATATTCCAAAATCTAATGTTCTTATCTATTATACCGAAAACGGCTCAAAAATCGCATTAAGGCCAAGTGGTACTGAGCCTAAAATAAAATTCTACATCAGCGTTAATACAGAGTTGGACAATTCGTCAGACTTTAAGAAAACGGAGCAATTGTTGGACGATAGAATTGATGCTATCCTAAAGGATATGAATTTATAATTAATGGATTATATAAAGAAGCTTTCCCGTTTTATTGTTCCTTACAAGCGTTATGCTATACTGAACATCATCTCTAATATTTTTTACGCCTTATTCAGTACATTGGCCATGGTATCATTGATGCCTATGATTAATGTATTATTTGGTGAAAGTAAAAAAATATACACCAAGCCTATTTACAATGGCTTAAGCGGAATCAAAGACTATACCTCTAATTATCTGAATTATATCGTTACAACCACTTCAGAAACTGATGGTCCTCAGAGAGCCTTGCTATATATGATTATTTTAATCATAAGTCTTTTCCTTCTTAAGAATTTGTTCAATTATTTAGCCCTGTTTTTTATCACTTTTCTAAGAAATGGTGTGCTTCGAGATTTAAGGGATGAGATTTATAATAAAGTGATTACTCTTCCCATTTCTTATTATTCAGAAAAAAAGAAAGGTGATATAATTGCGAGAATTTCTGGCGATGTCAATGAAGTTAAAAACTCAATGCTATCCGTTTTAGAACTGATTGTTAAAGAACCTTTAACCATTGCATTTGCTATTATTGCCATGTTTATGATTTCAGTTAAACTGACCATATTCGTGTTCATTTTTATTCCTGTTTCTGGCTTTATAATATCAAGAATTGGAAAAAGTTTAAAACGAAAATCAGACAAAGTACAAAGAGAGCAAGGTTTATTTCTTTCAACTTTAGAGGAAACTTTAGGTGGCCTTAAAGTGATAAAAGGTTTCAACGCTGAAAAACGATTC
Organism: Winogradskyella epiphytica; assembly: GCF_003217215.1. GTDB lineage: Bacteria > Bacteroidota > Bacteroidia > Flavobacteriales > Flavobacteriaceae > Winogradskyella > Winogradskyella epiphytica. The sequence continues at coordinate 198,832 of NZ_QJTD01000003.1, read as the reverse complement.
AATACAAAGTTTCAAGATTCTACAAATAGATTCTATCATTTTTCGAACACTTTAATGAATCGCCAAAATTTAGCATCACCTACAAGTGAATTCTTAGGAATCGCCACCATTGCTGCTTTACTTTGGTATGGTGGAAATATGGTGATGGTTGAACAAACAATTTCTGGAGGTTCGTTTATTGCCTATATGGCCCTGGCTTATCAAATTTTAACACCTGCAAAAGCCATTAGTAAAGCTAGCTATCAGGTAAAAGCTGGAAATGCAGCAGCTGAACGTGTATTAGAAATTTTAGACACGAAAAGCAGTTTAGAAGATCTTCCTAATGCCACTACAAAAACAAGTTTCGATAGTTCTATTGACATAAATAATATTTCCTTTAAATATGAAGATGACTTAGTTCTCAAAAACTTTTCACTCCATGTTCCTAAAGGAAAAAGCGTCGCTTTAGTTGGCCAATCCGGAAGTGGTAAATCAACCATAGCGAATCTAGTAACACGTTTTTATGATGTAAATGATGGTGATATTTCCATTGATGGCGAAAACATTAAAAACATCACTAAGCATTCATTAAGAAGTTTGATGGGATTAGTAACTCAAGACTCCATTTTGTTTAATGATACTATAAAAAGCAATATATTAATTGGTAAAGAAGACGCTACAGATGAAGAAATTATCGAAGCTTTAAAAATTGCCAACGCATGGGAGTTTGTAAAAGACTTGCCTAAGGGAATTGAAACCAATATTGGCGATTCTGGAAATAAATTATCTGGCGGTCAAAAACAACGTTTGAGTATTGCCAGAGCTGTTTTAAAGAACCCTCCAATTATGATTCTCGATGAAGCAACTTCCGCTTTAGATACAGAAAGCGAACGATTGGTGCAGGATGCTCTTGAAAAAATGATGAAAAACAGAACATCGATTGTTATTGCCCATAGACTTTCAACCATACAAAGTGCCGACCAAATTGTAGTAATGCAAAAAGGAGAAATCGCAGAACAAGGCTCACATGCCGAACTTATGACTAGAGATGGCGTTTACAGAAAGTTAGTAGAAATGCAAAGTTTTGAATAAACATACCTAAGCGATTTAAATCAACAAAAAAAGGATGTATCTGATTATACATCCTTTTTCATACAAGCTATCGGCTTTGGGGTAACCGACGAACTTTAATAGGTTAAGCTGGGACAAACTTAGATTAAAATTTTCTACCTTACAAGAAATATATACGCTTTACCGATATTTTTAGCTTTTTAACGAGTGTTTTCCTATGAAATTGTGATAATGGAATTGAATAACACCGATTTATTTTAATTTCAAGTGAATTAAACCTTTATTAATCCAACGAGTCTAAATACAAAAGTTAGTTATTTGAATAAGGAGTTAGAATTCATATTGCGATTACAAGATTCAAAGTCAAAAGATGAGGCCTTTAAAGAATTATTGCAACTCTATAAAGAACGTCTGTATTGGCATATTCGTAAAATAGTTATCAATCATGACGATGCTGACGATGTACTTCAAAATACATTTATCAAGGTTTATCGTGGAATAGATAAATTTAAAGGAGAAAGTAAACTCTTTTCTTGGCTATATAGAATTGCAACCAACGAATCGTATACACACCTAAGAAAAAATGCAAATCGGCTACAAATAACCGATGAAGAACATCAAAACAAAGCTATTAATAATTTAACTGCCGATGTTTATTTTGAAGGTGACGCTATTCAATTAAAATTGCAAAAGGCCATCGCCACATTACCCCAAAAGCAACAATTGGTATTTAACATGCGTTATTTTGATGATTTAAAATATAAAGACATGGCCGAAATTTTAGAAACAAGTGAAGGCGCCTTAAAAGCATCCTATCATATTGCAGCTAAAAAAATTGAAGCATTTTTAACTTCAGATTAAACCTATTAATGAATTTGAAGTCTAATTAATAAAGAACAAACTTGTTTCCAATTTATAGTAAAATGAATTTAGAAAAATTCCTTTCTTAAAAGATATAGATACTGAATCAAGTTCAGCATAAAATGAAAAAAGAAAACTTAAATAATATTACGTCACCTGGATTTAAAACACCAGACCAGTACTTTGAATCTTTTGAAGACAAGCTCTTTGCACGGTTATATAAAAAAGTATCGATGCACGGTGTAGAATCTTCAGGTTATACAGTACCTAAAGACTACTTTAATTCCGTTGAAGAAGCTGTTTTTAATAAAACAAAAACTGAAGATCGTCCTGTTATTCAATTAAAACAAAAAAAAATATTATACTATGTAGCTGGAATTGCAGCGAGTTTGGTACTATTTTTTAGTTTATTTTTTAATCAATCTAATGAATTCTCGATGGCATCTTTAGACTCTATCGACACCTCGAGTATAGAAAGCTACTTATATCAAGAAGAGTATTCTACTGATGAATTGGCAACTTTATTTAAATCAGGTGATATGTCTGTTTCCGATTTTATTGATGTCACGATTACAGAAGAAACGATTAATAACTATTTAGATAATTTAGATACTGAAGACCTTATTTTAGATTAAACTTTTATGTATTATCCACCTAAAAACGAAAAACTTCATATGAAAACCATAAACTCTGTGAGTAAAAAATTATACGTACTACTGTTGGTAGTATTTATCTCCGCAAATGTGTTCGCTCAACATCCGGATAGAGAAAAAATTAAAGCACTTAAAGTTGCTCATATTACGGAGCAGCTAGATTTAACGGAAGCTGAAGCACAAAAGTTTTGGCCTATTTATAATGCTAATAAGGAAGCTGAACATCAATTAAGAGAAGAATCCTCTAAGAGACGTAAAGAACAATCTCTTGACAAGCTTACCGAAAATGAGGCCAAAGCATTGCTTTTAGATATGGAAAAGACAGAAAAACAAAAAGTAGAATTACATTCTAAAATGCTGAATGATTTGTTAACTGTTCTTCCTGCAAAAAAGATAATTAAGCTCTATCAAGCAGAACGCTCGTTCCGTAAAAAAATGCTTGATGAATATCGTAAAAGACATGCCAACAAAAAAGGTGAACGTAAATAAAACATAAAGGAAGCCAAATAAGCTTCCTTTTTTTATTCCCTAAAAATCAATTTACTAATCCGACCCTTTCCTGCTGCATAAGCCACAGAATCGTTCAAAAACCGGATCGTATAAAACCCCTCGTCACTTACGTGCTTCCAGGAATCACCGCCATCATGGCTATAGTCAATGCCTTTAAAGCCCACCGCTACTAATTCTTTACCATCTGAATTCGGTATGTATTGCACACAACTTCTATAACCAGGTCCCATGCCATTAGCGACAACTTGCCAGGTTTTACCACCATCCTTAGTCCTGATTTTATTATTTAAAGTATCATTTGGCTTAGTATAATCACCTCCAATAGCAAAACCAGACTTTTCATCGTAAAAGTCAATAGAATAGATTCCGGTAGTTTGTGTCCCTTGTATTATTGGTGTTTCAAAAATCTCCCAGCTTTTTCCTTTGTCTGAAGAATATAGTATTCTACTCGCTTTTCCTCCAGTAGCTATCCAAGTATGATTACCTACAATAGAAATATTAGTATTACTAGCCGCAAAGGCCGCTTCACCTTCAGTAACATTTGGTAAATCTTCACAAGAAATTTTCGTCCAGGTGTTTCCCCCATCTCTAGTAATAATGATACTTATACAATTATCTGTTGGATCTCCCATGGCAATACCTTCTTGTTCATTCCAGAATTTCATAGAGTCATAGAATGCCTTTTCATGGGTTTCTTTATAAACTAAACTGTGATTTAGGTAGACTTTATTATTTACATGATAGTCTAATTTATAGATTAAAGCAGGTGATTCAATACTCAAATAAAATATGTTTTTACCATTAAAAGCTGATGCTCTAAATGAAGGCAGAATACTATCATATTTATACAAGTCAGTAACTCTGCTCCCATCATTTAAAAGAACTCCCGCTTTTCCTTCATGTGCTGCGTAATATATATTACCATCAATTTCTTCAAAGGTTCTAATACTCAAAGTAGAATCTTTCAGAATATCCTTTACCCAAATTCTCGATAATTCTCTTGAGCTAAGTATTTCTTCCTTCTTTTGTTGTTCGCAACTCAAAAAAGAGAGAATTATAAGTACCACAAACAAGTTTTTCATAACTAATATTTTTTCTAAAAATAGAAAAGCTTTATAAATTAACACTAAAGCAACACAACAAATAAACATTTGCTTACCTTTGTACGTTCTTTTTTGCAGAAAAATTAAACTGTATTGAAAGGACATATAACAGAATACCTAATATGAGATTACACAGAAATTTATGCTTTGCCGTTATCGACGGATTACACCTAATTTTTAACGAAGGCGAATATGCAGATAAAGTCATACAACAATTACTAAAACGTGATAAACGTTGGGGCGCACGCGATAGAGGATTCGTAGCCGAAACCGTATATACAATTGTACGCTACCAAAGACTTTATGCTGAAATCGCAGACGTTAAAGCCCCATATGATAGAGATAACCTTTGGCGTATTTTTGCGGTTTGGGCAACTTTAAAAGGCATAAAATTACCAGATTGGAAATACTTCACCGATACACCAACACGTAAAATTAAAGGTCGTTTTGACGAATTGTCAAAAATTAGAAAATACCGTGAGTCCATTCCAGATTGGATGGATGAATTAGGCGTTAAAGAATTAGGTGAAGCGGAATGGACCAAGGAAATTGCGATGCAAAATGAGCAAGCCGAAGTTATCCTTAGAGTAAATACCTTAAAAACTAACAAAGAAGATTTACAACTTAAATTGCAATCTGAAGATATAGAAACGGAATTTTTACCAGGTCATCCTTCAGCTTTAAAATTGAAAGAACGCGCCAACGTTTTTGTTACTGAAGCTTTTAAAGACGGTTGGTTCGAGGTTCAAGACGCTTCCTCTCAATTAGTTGCTGACTTTTTAGATGTACAACCTGGAATGAAAGTTGTAGATGTTTGCGCAGGAGCTGGTGGAAAAACCCTGCATCTAGCTTCATTAATGGAAAACAAAGGTCAGCTAATAGCTATGGATATTTACGAAAGTAAATTGAAAAAATTAAAGGTTAGGGCACGAAGAAATGGGGTTCATAATATTGAAATGAAAGTCATAGATTCTACGAAGCCTATAAAAAAGTTACATGGCAAAGCAGATCGTTTACTAATTGATGCACCCTGTTCTGGATTAGGAGTTTTAAGAAGAAACCCTGACGCTAAATGGAAATTGGAGCCTGAGTTTATTGAAAACATTAAAAAAACGCAAGCCGAATGTTTAGAACAATACTCTAAAATGGTAAAACCAGGTGGAAAAATGGTTTATGCCACATGTTCTGTTTTACCATCAGAAAATCAGAAGCAAGTTGAAAAATTTTTAACTTCAGAAGCTGGAAAAGATTTTAATATAATAAAAGATAAAAAAATATTAGCCTACAAATCTGGATTTGATGGATTTTACATGGCTTTATTAGAAAAGAAATAACCATATTCCCTATTACGAATGAAGTACTTTTACATTTTACTACTATGTATCTCGAGCATTGGATTTGCTCAAATTCCTGCTAACTACTATGATAGCGCAGAAGGCCTAACAGGCTACGCTTTGAAAACCGAATTAATGAATATTATTGCTAATGGTCATAATGACCAAGGTTATAATGCATTATACTATGGATACGAAACAACACATTCTGATAATATGAATGTTCCAGGTTATGAAAATGACAACACTGTATTATCCTATTATAATGAAAATCCTAATGGTCCAGATCCTTATAGTTATAATCACCACACCAATAAATGTGGAAATTACAACTCTGAAAACGATTGTTACAACCGAGAACATTTAGTTCCTCAATCGTCTTTTAACAGCGCTTCACCTATGAAGAACGATATTCATCATGTTGTACCAAGTGATGGTTATGTCAATGGTCAAAGAGGGAGTTTTCCTTTTGGAACTGTTGGTAATGCTACATGGACATCTTTAAATGGATCAAAAAAAGGCAGCAGTAATGTACCTGGTTACTCAGGAACCGTATTTGAACCTATAGATGAATTTAAAGGAGATATTGCTAGAGCCATTTTATATTTCGTTACACGCTACCAAAACAATGTCGATAACTATACTAGTTTTCAAATGTTTAATGGGACTAACGACCAAGCTCTAGAATCTTGGGCTGTAGATATGTTATTAGATTGGCATTATAATGTAGATCCAGTAGATGCTAGAGAAATAGCTAGAAACCATGCAGCGTATAATTTTCAAGGAAATGCAAATCCATTTGTAGATCATCCAGAATATGCTAATATGATTTGGAATCCAACTCCAGATACTGAAGCGCCATCTAATCCTACAAATTTAATAGCTTCTAACCCAACAGACAATAGCATCACTTTAAGTTGGACACCGTCTAATGATAACGTAGCTGTGGCGTCTTACGATGTTTTTAGAGATGGCGTATTTGCTTTTAGCACAAGTGAAAACTCAACCACTGCATACGGATTATCTGCAGAAACAGAGTATTGCTTTACGGTAAGAGCTAAAGATACATCTGGAAACACATCAGGGTTTAGTAATGAAGCCTGCGAAACTACTACTAACAATGGAAGTGTTGGTGGAGGAACTGAATGTATATCAGAATCCTTTGAAAATATACCTGACAATGCTAGTGGTTATAGTATCAGAACATGGACAGGTGACGACGGAGGAACCTGGACAGCAACAGATGCCAGAACAGATCAAACTTTAAGCAACAGAGCTATAACTATACGAGAAGGAGCATTAACGATGCCAACAACCACTGGAGGTATAGGTTCTTTAACCGTAACGACTTTACGCGTGTTTAGTGGCGGTAGTGGAACTTTCAATGTAAACGTTAATGGTGTATTAGTTGGAACTATTCCATTTAGTGGAAGCGAACAAACTACCACAATTTCAAATATTAATATAGAAAACAATGTTTCTGTTGTCATTGACGGTAACAGTAATGGAGACAGAGTAATATTTGACGATCTGTCGTATACATGCTACGCACCTATGAATGTTGAAGAATTTAATATTGAAACTGTAAAACTTCACCCAAATCCAACTAAAGGAAGTTTAACGATAGGTTTAAAATCTAGCAAGGATACTAATATTGAGATTTACGATATTCTTGGAAAGCCTGTGTTTAGAACCTTAATTTCTAAAACAAGCACCATCGACTTACAAAATTTAAAGTCAGGTATTTATATCGTTAAAATCACACAAAACAATTCAACTATAACGAAGAAACTTGTGAAACAATAATCGTCACAACTTAAATATTTTAAAAAGCAGCTTTCAAAAGGCTGCTTTTTTGTTTAAAACATGTTGAATACTTCACAATTTGCAATTTAATTATGACTAAGATTAGCGTAAAATGAATTAACTTTGCAGCATATTTTTCATCTCAAATAAACATATAAATGATTCATTTCTTCGGAAACCAAAACAGTAAAGTATTTGCTGTTCAAGCAACAAAAGAATTATCAACAGAAACCATTTCTAAATTGACATGGTTATTTGCCGACCAACCTAAATTAGAACAAGCATCTCTCGATGCTTTTTTTGTTGGGCCAAGAGCAGCAATGATAACACCTTGGAGTACAAACGCAGTTGAAATCACCCAAAACATGGGTATTGAAGGCATTCTTCGTATTGAAGAGTTCGAAGCAGTTTCAGAGAACTATAAGGATTTTGACCCAATGATTTCTGAAAAGTATCAAGGTTTAAATCAAGAGATTTTTACGATTGATATTCAACCAGAAGATATTATCAATATCGAAGATATCGCGGCTTACAATCAACAAGAAGGCTTATCCTTAAGCGACGAAGAAGTTGAATATTTAGAAGGCGTTTCAAAAAAAATAGGAAGACCATTAACAGATTCTGAAGTTTTTGGTTTCTCTCAAGTGAATTCAGAACACTGTCGTCATAAAATATTTAACGGAACATTTATTATTGATGGTGAAGAAAAAGACAGCTCTTTATTTCAAATGATTAAGGCAACGTCGAAACAAAACCCAAATACAATTGTTTCGGCCTACAAAGATAATGTGGCATTTATTGAAGGACCTGTAGTAGAGCAATTTGCTCCGAAGCGTGCAGATGTTCCTGATTATTATGCGACTAAAGATTTTGATTCGGTAATTTCATTAAAAGCCGAAACACATAACTTCCCAACAACCGTAGAACCTTTCAATGGTGCAGCTACAGGTTCTGGTGGAGAGATTAGAGATAGACTTGCAGGCGGAAAAGGATCTTTACCTTTAGCCGGAACTGCTGTTTATATGACTTCTTATTCAAGATTAAACGATGAACGTCCATGGGAAAAAGCATTCCCAGAACGTAAATGGTTGTACCAGACTCCAATGGATATCTTAATCAAAGCGAGTAATGGCGCTTCAGATTTTGGAAACAAATTTGGTCAACCTTTAATCTGTGGTTCAGTTTTAACCTTTGAACACGACGAAAATAATGATACTGCTTTCACTTCACTTGAAGGATCAAAACCTCGTAAATTAGGCTACGACAAAGTGATTATGCAAGCTGGTGGTATTGGATATGGTAAATTAGATCAAGCCATTAAAGAAGTACCGAAAGCTGGAGATAAAATTGTGGTTTTAGGTGGTGATAACTATAGAATTGGTATGGGAGGCGCTGCAGTTTCTTCTGCCGATACTGGGGAATTTGCTTCGGGTATTGAATTAAACGCCGTGCAACGTTCCAATCCTGAAATGCAAAAACGTGCCGCAAATGTTGTTCGTGGCATGGTAGAAAGTGATTCTAACGATATTATTTCTATTCACGATCATGGTGCTGGAGGTCATTTAAATTGTCTTTCAGAATTAATTGAAGATACTGGTGGTTGCATCGATTTAGACCAACTTCCTGTTGGAGATCCAACGCTTTCTGGAAAAGAAATTATTGGTAATGAATCTCAAGAACGAATGGGATTATTAATTGCCGAAAAGAACTTAGATCATATAAGCAAAATAGCAGAACGTGAGCGTTCGCCACTATATACCGTTGGTGAAGTTACCGATGACCAAAACTTCTGTTTCAAATCTAAAACCACAGGTGCTAAACCTATGGATTTAGCTTTAGAAGACATGTTTGGTAGTTCTCCAAAAACCGTAATGACTGATACTACCGTGGAAAAAGTTTACGGTGGCATTTCGTACGACACAAATAACTTTTATGACTATTTAGATCAACTTTTACAACTCGAAGCTGTAGCTTGTAAAGATTGGCTGACCAATAAAGTCGATCGTTGTGTTGGTGGTAGAGTAGCTAAACAACAATGTGTTGGTCCTTTACAAATTCCTTTAAACAACGTTGGTGTTATGGCACTCGACTTTAGAGGCAAAGAAGGTATTGCTACAAGTATTGGCCACTCTCCTATTTCGGGTTTAATTAACCCTGAAGCAGGAAGTAGAAACTCTATTACAGAAGCATTAACCAATATTATTTGGGCGCCTTTAAAAGATGGTTTACAAAGTGTCTCTTTATCCGCTAACTGGATGTGGCCTTGTAAAAATGAAGGTGAAGACGCAAGACTATACGAAGCGGTGAAGGCCGTTTCAGAATTTGCCATAGATCTTGGTATAAATGTCCCAACAGGAAAAGATTCCTTATCCATGAAACAGAAATATCCTGATGGAGATGTCATTTCTCCAGGAACAGTGATTATTTCTGCCGCTGCAAACTGTAACGATATCACTAAAGTTGTAGAGCCTGTTTTACAAAAAGGAAAAGGTTCTATCTACTATATCAACCTTTCACAAGATTCTTATGAATTAGGAGGAAGTTCTTTTGCGCAAATCAATAACAAAATAGGAAACACTACACCTAATATTAAAAGTGCTGCTTACGTTAAAAACGTATTCAATACAATTCAAGACTTAATAAAAGACAACCAAATTGTTGCTGGACATGATGTGGCTTCAGGTGGATTAATTACCACGCTTTTAGAAATGTGTTTTGCAGATAATAATTTAGGTGCTGAATTAGATATCACTTCTATTAACGAAAAAGACACATTCAAAGTTCTTTTTGCTGAAAATGCAGGACTTGTTTTTCAGTCTGTAGATGATTCTATTGAAGCTGGATTAACTAAAGCAAATATTGAATTCCACAAACTTGGTAAAGTAGTTGAAGAAGATGTTTTAGGCATTATCAACGACAACCAAGTCTATACAATGACAGTTTCTAGGTTAAGAGATATGTGGTATAAAACGTCTTTCTTACTAGATCAAAAACAAACAGCAAACGGATTAGCGCAAGATCGTTTTGATAATTATAAGAAGCAACCTTTAGAATTTAAATTCCCAAATCAGTTTACAGGGAAGCTAAATGATGTTTTAAGAAAAGATAATACTACTGTTCGCCCTAAAGCAGCTATTCTACGTGAAAAAGGATCGAATTCCGAGCGCGAAATGGCAAATGCTATGTATCTCGCAGGATTTGATGTTAAAGACGTTCATATGACAGATTTAATTTCTGGCAGAGAAACTCTTGAAGACATTCAGTTTTTAGGAGCTGTTGGTGGATTTAGTAATTCAGATGTGTTAGGTTCAGCAAAAGGATGGGCTGGCGCTATTAAATACAACGAAAAGGCCAATAAGGTGATTAAAGATTTCTTCCAACGTGAAGACACACTTTCAATTGGTATTTGTAATGGGGCTCAACTGATGATGGAACTAGATTTAGTTAATCCAGATCATGAAACTCATGGAAAACTGACTTATAACAATTCTAAAAAGCACGAAAGCGGATTTACTTCTGTTGAAATTCAAGAAAATAATTCAGTCATGCTTTCAAGTTTAGCTGGAACTAAATTAGGTGTTTGGATTTCTCATGGCGAAGGAAAATTCAAATTACCATATTCAGAAGATAGATATCATATTGTAGCTAAGTATGGTTATGCTGAATATCCTGCGAACCCTAATGGTTCTGACTTTAACACCGCAATGATGTGTGATAAATCAGGAAGACACCTAGCAACAATGCCTCATATTGAGCGTTCAATTTTCCAATGGAACTGGGCCAACTATCCAACAGATAGAAAAGACGAAGTTTCACCTTGGTTAGAAGCCTTTGTTAATGCTAGAAAGTGGTTAACCAAATAGGCCATTTAAATAACAACTCATTAAAAAAGCTTTCACATTTTGTGAGAGCTTTTTTATTTATAAGAACGACCCATGATTTGAGTTAAGTTACTTTTCTCAAAAAATGCTTACTATTTCATAGGTTTAATACAGGCAACATTGATTTTTTTTCGACCTACTTGACTAATTTAATTTTTTATAACTTTAAATTTTATATTTTCGTAACATCACTTACCAAATAAGCATTTAAAGATATGACTGAAGTTACAAGGCTTTTTGATTTTCCTTACTATCAATTAAAGCACAAACCTAACGCTAAAGCACTGGTTACTAAATACAATGGGAAATGGGAAGCTATTTCCACGCAAGAATATGTAGATAAATCAAATGCGATTAGTAGGGCTTTATTGCGTTTAGGGATTCAGAAGGATGATAAAATTGCTGTCATTTCAACGACGAATAGGACGGAATGGAACATTATGGATATCGGAATTCTTCAGCTTGGAGCACAAAACATTCCAATTTATCCAACTATAAGTGCTGAAGACTACGAATATGTTTTAAACCATAGTGAATCTATTTATTGTTTCGTTTCAGATTCAGATGTTTTAGAAAAAGTAAGAGCTGTACAAGCTAATACGAAGATTAAGGAAGTGTACTCTTTTGACCATATAGATGGCTGTAAACATTATTCGGAGTTATTTGAGCTTGGTAAAGATGAAAGCAATCAGCAAGAAGTTGAAGCGCGAAAAGATGCTGTAAAACCTCATGACTTAGCCACCATTATTTATACTTCAGGTACTACAGGAAAACCTAAAGGGGTTATGTTATCTCATTGGAATATTGCAAGTAATGCTTTAGATAGTAATAAGCGTGTTCCTTTAGTAGAGGGAGAAAACCGTATATTAAGTTTCTTACCTATTTGTCATATTTTTGAGCGTCTATTAATCTATGTCTATCAATATTCAGGTGCCTCTATTTATTATGCTGAAGCCATTGACAAAATCGGAGATAACGCTAAAGAAATAAACCCTCATTTAATGAGTGTAGTGCCACGTTTACTTGAGAAAGTATTCGATAAAATAATGCTTAAAGGTGAAGAATTATCAGGTATTAAAAAAGGACTATTCTTTTGGGCTGTTAGTTTAGGAGAAAAATGGGAGCCATATGGTGTAAATGGCGCATGGTATGAATTCCAACTTAAAATTGCACGTAAACTTATTTTCTCTAAATGGCGTGAAGCACTTGGAGGAGAATTACAAACTATGGTATCAGGTAGTGCTGCACTACAACCTCGATTAGCTCGTATGTTTGGCGCCGCGGGTATGCCAGTCATGGAAGGTTACGGATTAACAGAAACTTCTCCTGTAATATCTGTAGGCATTATGGAAGGTAACGGTTATAAAGTAGGCACTGTTGGTAAACCTATAGACAATGTAGAAGTAAAAATAGCAGATGATGGTGAAGTATTAGTAAAAGGTCCAAATGTTATGCTTGGCTACTACAAAGACCCACAAAAAACATCTGAAGTCATGTCTGGTGATTATTTCCATACTGGAGATAAAGGAGAACTTGATCATGAAGGTTTCTTAAAAATCACAGGGCGTAAAAAAGAAATGTTTAAAACATCAGGTGGAAAATATGTAATTCCTACCCTATTAGAAAACGACCTAAAACAATCTCTATTTATAGAGCAAGTTATGGTTGTGGGTGAAGGCGAAAAAATGCCTGCTGCTTTAATACAGCCAAATTTCGATTTTATACGCGATTGGATTGACCTTAAGAAACATAATGTTGGAAAGTCTAATGAAGAAATAGCCAGTTCAAAAATTGTCATTGACAGAATTCAGGAAGAAGTTGACAAATACAATAAACACTTCGGTAAGTGGGAACAGATTAAACGTTTTGAATTGACATCAGATGTTTGGTCTATTGAAGGTAAACACCTCACACCTACTTTAAAAATGAAACGTGCTATAATTAAAGGGCTTTATCAAGATCTTTATGATAAGATATATAGGTCATAAATTAATGAGTCCAGAATTTTTGAATTATTGTAAGGCGGACATCTAGGAAAGATATTATAGTTTTAAAAGTTTAACTTATATCTAAACGCTTCATCGTTATTAAGTACTTTATTAAAAAACATAAACTACATTAGTTAATAGTATTTAACTAACACTATATAATGAATATTAAAAGGTTTATAGTAGCAGGTGCCATTGGAGGTCTTATTCACTTTTTTCTAAGTTGGTTTTGTTATGGAATACTCCTAATAGATTATTTTCCACCTAAGAACGAAACCACGCGTACCATTATCCTAGTTTTTCTAGCCTTCTTTTCCGTAGGATTTTTTATATCATACTTTTTTAATCGTTGGGCACATATCACAACAGCATCAATGGGCTTAAGAGCTGGCATATTTTTCGGATTGTTTTTAGGTCTATTATCTGGCTTTTTTTACCTAGCTATTCAATATTTAGAATCTATAGAAGTATTCTTTCTACATCTTGCTGCATCTATAGTTACCGCTGCTTGCACAGGTGCCGTTGTTGGAGGCTTAAGCGGAAGAATTTCTTAGACAATCCCCAATTTTAAGTCTCAGTTGATAGCTGTTAGAACTCTTTTTCTAATAATTTAAGGACAAAACATTTTTTCACAATTTATTATGCACGCATAGTATTTTTTACTATATTTGGGTTTGAAACATTTTTAATGAAAGACAAAACCATTGACTACGTACTCAGAACCACTTGGTTAGCAGTCAACAAAATGTATAATGAAGAAGCCTCTCAATTTGGAACCACAATGGCCACCGGATTTGCTTTGCTTAGTATTGATCCTGAAAAAGGCACGCCTTCAACCTCTTTAGGACCAAAAATGGGTATGGAAGCGACAAGCCTTTCTAGAACTTTAAAAACCATGGAGGCGAATGGATTGATTGAACGCAAACCTAACCCTGAAGATGGACGAGGCGTATTAATTTACTTAACGGAGTTCGGTAGAGAGAAACGTAATTATTCTAAAGAAAAAGTATTAACGTTTAATGAGACTATTAAAAAGAATGTCTCGCCAGAAGAATTATCAAATTTTTACAAGGTTGCAGAAGTCATTAATAATATGATTTCCAACAAACAGATATATAATAAAAAAGACCACATTTTAAAGTAAGATGAGTAAACGAAGAATTAAAAAAATCGCGATTATTGGATCCGGAATTATGGGAAGCGGTATTGCTTGCCATTTCGCCAATATTGGTGTCGATGTGCTATTATTAGACATTGTACCAAGAGAATTAACTGACAAAGAGAAAGCTAAAGGTTTAACCTTAGAAGACAAGGTTGTTCGTAACCGTTTGGTGAACGACGCTTTAGCTGCTTCGATAAAATCGAAGCCTGCGCCTCTTTACCATCCATCATTTGCTAACCGAATCACTACTGGAAATTTGGAAGATGATATCGCTAAAGTAAAAGATGTTGATTGGATTATGGAAGTTGTTGTAGAACGTTTAGACATTAAACAACAAGTTTTTGAAAAGTTAGAAAAGTACAGAACTCCTGGAACTTTAATTACTTCAAACACGTCTGGTATTCCTATTAAGTTTATGAGTGAAGGTCGCAGTGAAGATTTCCAGAAACATTTCTGTGGAACACACTTCTTCAACCCTGCTCGTTACTTAAAATTATTCGAAATTATTCCTGGACCAAAAACGGATCAAGCTGTTTTAGATTTCTTAAATGAATATGGTGAGAAATTCTTAGGAAAAACTTCGGTGGTTGCTAAAGATACACCTGCGTTTATTGGAAACAGAATCGGAATTTTCAGTATTCAAAGTTTATTCCACGCTGTTAAGGATTTAGATTTAACTATTGAAGAAGTAGATAAATTATCTGGTCCAGTAATTGGTCGTCCAAAATCGGCAACCTTCCGTACGGTTGATGTTGTAGGTTTAGATACCTTAGTTCACGTGGCAAACGGAATTAGAGAAAACTGTCCTAAAGATGAACGTTTAGAATTGTTTGAGTTGCCTGACTTCATCAAAACTATGGTGGACAATAAATGGTTAGGTAGTAAAACAGGACAAGGCTTTTACAAGAAAGTAAGAAAAGATGATGGATCTTCAGAGATTCTTTCTCTCGATTTAAATACTTTAGAATACCGTTCAGCTAAGAAAGCAAAATTCGCGACTTTAGAATTAACTAAAACAGTAGATAAGGTTATCGATCGTTTTAAAATTCTTGTAAAAGGAAAAGATAAAGCAGGTCAATTCTACCGAAAGAGTTTCGCTGCATTATTTGCATACGTTTCAAATCGTATTCCTGAAATTACGGACGACCTATACAAAATCGATGATGCTATGAAAGCTGGATTTGGTTGGGAACATGGTCCTTTCCAAATTTGGGATGCTATTGGTGTTGAAAAAGGAATTGAAATGATGAAAGCTGAAGGTTTAGAACCTAATGCTTGGGTAAACGACATGTTAGCATCTGGAAATACTTCTTTCTACACTGTTAAAGATGGAGCGACTTACGCTTATGATATTCCTAAAAAATCTCAAGAGAAGATTCCTGGACAAGATAGTTTCATCATATTAGATAATATTAGAAAAACTTCTGAAGTCTTTAAAAATTCAGGTGTCGTTGTTGAAGATTTAGGTGACGGCATTTTAAATGTTGAATTCCAATCTAAAATGAACACTATTGGTGGAGACGTTCTAGCAGGTTTAAATAAAGCGATTGATATAGCTGAAAAGGATTTCGCAGGATTGGTTGTTGGTAACCAAGCCGCAAACTTCTCTGTTGGAGCTAACATTGGAATGATTTTCATGATGGCTGCAGAACAAGAGTATGACGAGTTAAACATGGCTATCAAATACTTCCAAGATACAATGATGCGTATGCGCTACTCTGCTATTCCAACTATTGCCGCGCCTCACGGTATGTCTCTTGGTGGTGGATGTGAATTATCTATGCACGCCGATAAAGTAGTTGCAGCAGCAGAAACTTATATCGGATTGGTTGAGTTTGGTGTTGGTGTGATTCCTGGTGGTGGAGGTTCTAAAGAAATGGCTTTAAGAGCATCAGATACTTTCAGAAAAGGAGATGTACAATTAAATACACTTCAAGAATATTTCTTAACAATTGGAATGGCAAAAGTAGCAACCTCAGCTTATGAAGCTTTCGACTTAGGTATTCTTCAAAAAGGAAAAGACGTTGTCGTTGTCAATAAAGACCGTCAAATAGCAGTTGCAAAACAACACGCTATGTTAATGGCTGATATGGGTTATACACAACCTGTTAAACGCACAGATGTTAAAGTTCTTGGTAAACAAGCCTTAGGTATGTTCTTAGTAGGAACAGACTCTATGGAAGATTCTAACTACATCAGCGAACACGATAAGAAAATCGCTAACAAACTAGCTTATGTAATGGCTGGTGGTGATTTATCAGAGCCTAATTTAGTTAGCGAGCAATACTTATTAGACCTAGAGCGTGAAGCGTTCCTATCTCTATGTACTGAGCGTAAGACTTTGGAAAGAATTCAACACATGTTAACTAAAGGGAAACCACTTCGCAACTAGTTGCGAAAAGTAATAAGAAATTAGGGATTTGAAAATCACTAAATACTAATTACGAACAACTAAATACTAAATACAAATGAAACAAGCATATATAGTAAAAGCATACAGAACCGCAGTTGGTAAAGCACCAAAAGGCGTGTTCCGTTTTAAGAGAACCGACGAATTAGCTGCTGAAACCATTCAGTATATGATGAAGGAGCTCCCAAATTTAGACAAAAAGCGCATTGACGATGTTATTGTTGGTAACGCAATGCCAGAAGGTGCACAAGGCTTAAACATGGCACGTTTTATTTCCTTAATTGGATTAGACAGTGTTGATGTTCCTGGTGTAACTGTGAACCGTTTTTGTGCTTCAGGTATTGAAACTATCGGAATTGCCACTGCAAAAATTCAAGCAGGAATGGCCGATTGTATCATTGCTGGTGGTGCAGAAAGCATGAGTGCTGTACCAATGACAGGTTTTAAACCAGAATTAAATTACGAAACCGTAAAAGCTGGTCACGAAGATTATTATTGGGGAATGGGTAATACCGCTGAAGCTGTGGCTAAGCAATTCAACGTATCACGAGAAGATCAAGATGAATTCGCTTATAACTCACATGTAAAAGCATTGAGAGCACAAGCTGAAAATCGTTTTCAAGATCAGATTGTTCCTATTGAAGTTGAGCAAACTTATATTGATGAGAACGGTAAAAAAGCCACTAAAAAATATACCGTAACTAAAGACGAAGGTCCTCGTGCAGGAACAAGTGTAGAGGTTTTAGGAAAACTACGTCCTGTATTCGCTGCCAATGGTAGTGTTACAGCTGGTAACTCATCACAAATGAGTGATGGTGCTGCATTCGTAATGATTATGAGTGAAGAGATGGTAAAAGAATTAAATCTTGAACCAATCGCTCGTTTAGTTAATTATGCTGCTGCAGGTGTTGAGCCTCGTATTATGGGAATTGGACCAGTAAAAGCTATTCCAAAGGCATTAAAACAAGCTGGTTTAAAACAATCTGACTTAGAGTTAATTGAATTGAACGAAGCATTCGCTTCTCAATCTTTAGCGGTAATTAGAGAATTAGATCTAAATCCAGACATCATTAACGTTAACGGTGGAGCTATTGCACTTGGACACCCATTAGGATGTACAGGTGCTAAATTGTCAGTACAACTATTTGATGAAATGCGTAAGCGCAATATGCAAGGCAAGTATGGAGCGGTAACTATGTGTGTTGGTACTGGCCAAGGTGCATGTGGAATATTTGAATTTCTTTCTTAAAAAAGAATAGAGAGCATAGAATAAAGAAAAAAGACTAATGTGTGCTAAACAGAGACATAATTATAAGAATTTGAAAATTTGGAAACTCAGTTTAGAGATTACGAATGATATTTCTGATTTATTATTGACTTTCCCAAAGCACGAAAGATACGATTTAAGCTCACAAATTAGTAGATGTTCAATTTCAATGCCTAGTAATATAGCTGAAGGATCAGCGAGGACAGATAAATCCTTTAGTCATTTTTTAGATATCTCATTAGGCTCGTCTTTCGAATTAGGAACACAACTATTAGTAGCAAAGCATAGAAATTATATAAACGAAAACAAATTAAAAATACTTGAAGAAAAAATAGAAGAATTCCAAAGGATGACAATGGGATTTCAAAATAGTCTCATTTAAGGTCTATTCTCTATTCTCTATCTTCTTTAATCTTAAAAATAATGGAAACAAAAGAAAAAGACTTATTAAGAGGCGGACAATTCCTAGTAAAGGAAACAGATTGCCAAGACGTATTTACTCCTGAAGATTTTTCAGAAGAGCAAACCATGATGAAAGAGTCGGTAAAGGAATTTAACGATCGTGAAATCATTCCTCATAAAGCACGTTTTGAAGCGAAAGAATATGCATTAACAGAAGAAGTAATGCGTAAAGCTGGTGATATGGGCTTCTTAAGTGTTGCTGTACCTGAAGCTTATGGCGGAATGGGAATGGGATTTGTCTCTACAGTACTAACTTGTGATTATATTTCATCTGGAACAGGTTCTTTTAGTACGGCTTTTGGTGCACATACAGGAATTGGAACTATGCCAATCACCCTTTATGGGACAGAAGAACAAAAACAAAAATACGTACCTAAGTTAGCTTCAGGTGAATGGTTTGGTGCTTACTGTTTAACAGAACCAGGCGCTGGATCTGATGCCAACTCTGGTAAAACGACTGCTACTCTATCAGCAGATGGAAAAAGCTATAAAATTAACGGACAAAAAATGTGGATCTCAAATGCAGGTTTCTGTAGCTTGATGATCGTATTTGCTCGTATTGAAGACGATAAAAACATTACTGGATTTATTGTTGAATATGATAAAGACAATCCTAACGGAATTACATTAGGTGAAGAAGAACATAAATTAGGTATTCGTGCAAGTTCTACACGTCAAGTCTTCTTTAACGACACGGTTGTTCCTGTAGAAAATATGTTAGCTGGTCGTGGCGAAGGATTCAAAATCGCTATGAATGCTCTTAATGTGGGTCGTATCAAATTAGCAGCAGCTTGTTTAGATTCTCAAAGAAGAATTTTAACTACAGCTGTACAATATGCTAACGAGCGTAAGCAATTTAATACACCGATTGCAGATTTCGGAGCAATTAAAATAAAGCTCGCTGAAATGGCAACTAGTGCCTATGTTGGTGAATCAGCGACTTACAGAGCTTCAAAAAATATTGAAGACAGAATCGCTATGCGTGAAGCCGCTGGAAATTCACATCAAGAAGCTGAATTAAAAGGTGTTGAAGAATACGCGATTGAGTGTTCTATCTTAAAAGTTGCCGTTTCTGAAGATGTTCAGAATGCTGCAGATGAAGGCATCCAAATCTTTGGTGGAATGGGATTCTCAGAAGAAACGCCTATGGAAGCCGCTTGGAGAGATGCAAGAATTGCTCGTATTTATGAAGGTACTAACGAAATTAACAGAATGTTATGTGTTGGTATGTTAGTGAAGAAAGCCATGAAAGGTCATGTTGACTTATTAGGTCCTGCACAAAAAGTTCAAGAAGAATTAATGGGAATTCCTTCTTTTGATACCCCAGATTATTCTGAATTATTTTCTGAAGAAAAAGAAATGATTAAGAAGTTAAAAAAGACCTTCTTAATGGTTGCTGGTGGAGCAGTTCAAAAATTCGGACCAGATTTAGAACAGCACCAACAATTATTAACTGCAGCTGCAGATATCTTAATTGAAATCTATATGGCGGAGTCTGCTATCTTAAGAACAGAAAAGAATGCTAAACGTTTTGGTGAAGATTCACAATCGGTACAAATCGCTATGTCAAAATTATATTTATACCAAGCTGTAGATATCATTGAGAAAAAAGGAAAAGAAAGTATTATTTCTTTTGCTGAAGGAGATGAGCAACGTATGATGTTAATGGGACTTAAGCGTTTTACTAAGTATCAAAACTATCCGGATATCGTAGACTTACGTAACGAAATCGCAGAAAAAGTAAAAGCTGAAAACAAATACGCTTTCTAAACTTTAGAAAACTATATGTTTTAAAAGCCAATTCTCTCAATATTTTTATTGGGTTGAATTGGCTTTTTTAATTCCGTATATTTAGATAATTTAAATTAGTTAAAATGAAAACCTTAAAATTCCTTTTTTGCTTATTTACTCTTTCTATCTATTCACAATCTAATATCGAAATCTTTCTATTTGATTTAGAAACGGATCAGTCTACAATAACATTGAAAAATGCTAAAATTCTATCAAATAATGAAGGCTATGATAATCAACCTTCATTCATAGATGATCGCTATATTGTATTTGCATCTACACGAAATGGACAAACTGATATTTCCAAATATGACACTCGTGATAACTCAAAAGCGTGGATTAACTCCACTGAAGGCGGCGAATATTCACCATTAAAAATCCCCAATAAACAAGAGGTCTCTGCCGTACGATTAGATAAAGACGGAAAACAACGACTATACTCGTATAATTTAAAAAACGGACAATCTAAAGAACTGATAAAAGACTTAGTTGTTGCCTATTATACTTGGTACAATGATAATACCATTGTTTCTGCAGTCATTGAAGGTGATCAGCTAAACCTATATGTTTCTAATTTAAGCGATGGCACTAACACAAAATATGCTTCTAATGTTGGACGTTCTTTTCATAAGATTCCAAACTCTAATTTGGTTAGTTTTATTTCAAAAGAAAATAACGATCAATGGCAAGTAAAGTCTTTAAATCCTGTAAATGGTGACATAATATTCATCACAAATAGTATAGAAAATGTTGAAGATATATGTTGGTTAAATCATGACACATTACTTTCAGGAAAAGCAAATAATTTATATAAATTAGCTTTAAAAGAAGATTCTGACTGGCAATTCATTGCCGACTTATCAAAATATGGAATCAAAGACATATCACGACTTTCAACAAATTCAACGGCTTCAAAATTAGTAATAGCAGGCGATATTGAAACAAAAAAGAAATAAGCGATAGCTTATGCCCTACTCCTTTTTAACTTTAATATGAAGTTAAATGCTTTAAAGCCAATTCAACCCAAAATACCCATTTTGGCGAATTGGCTTTTTTATTTTTCTATCTTTATCTCATTCAATAAAACTACAAATTTCTATATACCAATATGAAGTCATTCTTATTCCTATTCTCTGTCCTGTTTGTTATCACTAGCTGTAAAAGTCAAGGTTTACTTACCGACAAGAATCAATTTACAAGACAAGACACGTTAAGAGGAAGTATTACACCTGAACGCGAGTGGTGGGATTTAACCTATTATCATTTAGATATTGAGGTGAAGCCTGAAGAAAAATTTATTTCAGGAAAAAATACAATACAATATAAAGTATTGAAACCTCATCAAGTGATGCAAATAGACCTGCAACCGCCTTTACAAATCACTAAAGTTCTTCAAAATGGAAAAGAACTTAAAGTTGAACATGATGGAAACGCCCACTTCATCACCTTAAAAAAAAATCAACTTATTGATGAACTAAATTCCATCGACGTTTATTATGAAGGTCAACCAAAAGTCGCTAAACGTGCGCCTTGGGATGGTGGTTTTTCATGGAAAAGGGACGACAACGGAAAACACTTTATTGCAACGTCCTGCCAAGGATTAGGCGCTAGTGTTTGGTGGCCAAATAAAGACCATATGTACGACGAAGTAGATAGCATGTTAATTAGCGTGACCAATCCTAAAGGTTTAATGAATGTCTCTAACGGTCGCTTACGTGACTTAGTAGAAAATGAAAAAACCGTAACCTCCCATTGGTTTGTAAGCAATCCAATTAACAATTATGGCGTGAATGTCAATATTGGCGATTATGTCAATTTTTCAGAAGTTTATCAAGGAGAGAAAGGCGAATTAGATATGGATTATTGGGTTCTTAGAGACCATATAGAATTAGCCAAAGATCATTTTAAAGATGCACCAAAAATGATGGAAGCATTTGAGCACTGGTTTGGCCCTTATCCATTTTACGAAGATAGTTTTAAATTGGTCGAGGTTCCGTATTTAGGAATGGAGCACCAAAGTTCAGTAACCTATGGTAATAAATATAAAAAAGGCTATTTAGGTCGAGATGTTTCCGGTACAGGTTGGGGATTAAAATTCGATTTTATCATTATTCATGAGGCTGGACACGAATGGTTTGCTAATAATATTACCAACAAGGATATCGCAGATATGTGGATCCATGAAAGCTTTACGGCTTACTCCGAGAATTTGTTTTTGGATTATCATTACGGCAAAGAAGCATCGGCAGATTATGTAATTGGCACACGATTAAATATTCAAAATGATAAACCTATCATAGGAAATTACGAGGTAAATAATGAAGGCTCAAGCGATATGTATTATAAAGGAGCGAATATTCTTCACACCTTGCGTCAACTCATCGAAGATGATGAAAAATGGAGACAAATTCTAAGAGGATTAAATTCTGAATTTTACCATCAAACCGTGACAACAAAACAGATTGAAAATTATATTAGTCAACAATCCGGGATTGACTTGACAGATTTTTTTAATCAATATCTAAGAACTACAAAAATTCCGACTTTAGAATATGAAATTAAAAATGGACAATTAAAGTATCGTTGGACGAGTATTGTTGAAGGTTTTGATATGCCAATAAAAATCGAAATAGATGACCATATTGAATGGTTATTTCCAAAAGCGGACTGGCAAACAAAATCTATTGCTGCCAGCGAGATTCGTATAGATCGAAACTTTTTAATTTATACTAGACAGATTAAGTAGAATTAAAAAGACCTGCTAAATTTCGAAATTTTAGCAGGTCTTTCTTTATCACTTATAAACCGTTTATAAAACTACCATAAGGGTCTTGAAATTGTGTCCCTTCAGAATAACGATGTTTACTTAACTTATTAAATTGCACCAAGCCCCAAAGGATAAATTCCTTTTCAAAATAAACATCTTTAGGATCAATATCCGGCTGATATTCGGCAATCAAAGCATCTAAAGGACTAATCTCATCCAACTTTGATTTGTAGGTTTCGTCATTAAAATCGTCCATCAATTCAAATCCACTTCCTTGAAAAAACCAAGATAGTACATCGTCATAGGGAGTTTCTTCACCTTGCTTTTCTAATTTTTCAATCTTAGGAAAATAGTCTGGGAATAGTGTTTTAATCGCACTATTCAGTAATTCATTGGCGACGAAATCAGCGCCTTCTTGTTCACCTTCATATACTAATTCTACTTTTCCGGTTATTGCAGGAATCACACCAACAAAATCAGATAATCGTACTGAGGTATTTTCATCTCCTGCTAATAAAGCACGACGTTCTGCGGTACTCAGCAAATTTTCAAAAGCAGTGATACTCATTCTTGCACTTACACCACTTTTTATGTCTACATATTCACTCTCTCTAGCTTCAAAACTAATTTGTTCCAATAAATCTTTGGCTAAATCTGGAACATAAACCGATTCAACTTGTCGCGCATCTAATTTCGCTTCTTGAACCGTTATACTTCTTGCTGTTTCTACAGACCCAGGGTAATGTGTTAAAATTTGTGATCCAATTCTATCTTTTAAAGGCGTGACAATACTCCCTCTATTGGTATAGTCTTCAGGATTTGCAGTAAACACGAATTGCATATCTAATGGCAACCTCAATTTAAATCCTCTAATTTGAATATCTCCTTCCTGTAAAATATTGAATAGTGCAACTTGGATTCGAGCTTGTAAATCGGGTAATTCGTTAATTACAAATATGCAACGGTTGGCTCTTGGAATCATTCCATAATGAATCACACGATCATCGGCATAACTCAATTTTAAATTTGCTGCTTTAATAGGATCCACATCTCCAATTATATCCGCTACAGTCACATCTGGAGTGGCTAGTTTTTCAGCAAAACGATCATTTTTACGTAACCATAGAATAGGCGTTTCATCACCTTTTTCGGCAATTAGTTCTTTCGCATATCTTGAAATAGGGTTTAAAGGATCATCATTTATTTCAGAACCTTCAACTACAGGTATATAATCATCCAATAAATTTACCATCATACGCGCTAAACGTGTTTTGGCTTGACCTCGTAATCCTAACAAATTAATATTATGGCGTGAAAGAATCGCTCGTTCTAATTCTGGAATGACCGTGTTTTCATAACCATGGATGCCTTCAAAACTGTTCTTTTTATTTTTAATGTTTTCAATTAAATTATCTCGCAGCTCATCCTTAATAGATTTGGATTGATAAACTGATTGTTTTAATTCACCTAGTGTTTTAATGTTATTCATAGTATAGCTTTTGGCTGTTCGTTTCATGCGATTCGCAAATTCTTCAATTTTAAAAAAGTTAAGCGCAAACACTGAAAGGTTAACAGCTTATTATTTATCCCTTAATTCTTTTCTTTCTATTATTTTCGTAATCTTCAAAAATCATTTCGCCCAATCCCTTTAATCCTGTATAAAAGGCCTTGCCTCTATTAGCTTGTGTAAATTCTCTAATAAACTGCATGAGGTATGGATCTTCGGCAATCATAAATGTGGTAATTGGTATATGTAATCGTCTAGCTTGTTGAGCCATGGCGTAACACTTGTTTGTGATATACGGGTCTAAACCATTACTATTTTTATAATATTGGCCGTCAGGTAAGCGAATACAACTCGGTTTACCGTCTGTAATCATAAATATTTGTTTATTGGTGTTTCGCTTTCTTCTTAGCATATCCATGGCTAATTGCAGTCCAGCAACCGTATTCGTATGGTAGGGTCCAACTTTTAGGTAAGGCAGGTCTTTAATTTTTATAGGCCAAGCATCATTCCCAAACACCAAGATTTCTAAAGAATCCTTTGGGTAACGGGTTGTTATCAATTCAGCTAAGGCCATTGCTACTTTTTTAGCCGGAGTAATTCGGTCTTCGCCATATAAGATCATACTGTGACTTATATCTATCATCAGTATCGTACTCATCTGACTTTTATGCAAAGTTTCTTCAACAACTAAATCATCTTCAGTAATGCTAAAATCGCCAATCCCATTGTTTATTTGTGCGTTTCTTATACTTTCGGTCATGGACACCTTATCTAAAGCATCACCAAATTGATAAGCTCTAAAGTCGCCTGTATGTTCATCACCTAAACCAACACCTTTACTTTTATGATTACCAGAGCCACTTCGTTTTATTTTTCCAAAAATATGATCCAAAGCTTGTTGTCGTATGGCACGTTCTGTCTTTGCTGTTATTGTTATTCCGCTTCCGCCACTAGCATCTGGATCTATTTCCTCTCTGATATAACCTTTCTTTTTTAAATCTTCAACAAAATCATCTATAGTATAGTCTGGCGTTGTTAACTTATATTCTTTATCAAGCTGCTTCATCCAATCTATAGCCTCGTCAAAATCACCTGAAGTATAAGTAATTAGCTCCTTAAAAATCTCAAACAACTTTTCAAAAGGAGACTGGTTAGGTGCCTCATAAGACGTAAATATAAAACCAGATTTATTTGTTTTTTTTCTCATAACATTATAAAAATACCACATTTTTAGTGGCTAATAGAAGCATTAACATCTCTTTTGTAAATCAAGCTCATCTTTTATTTTAAAAGTAAAAAGACTTTGTAAATTTGAAGTTTATCCTAACACATCTTTGAAACTTCAACTCACATGAAAACAACTCCAGAACACAATGAACGCATCACAAAAATGACTTTCGCATCAGTTTATCCTCACTATATAACAAAAGTTGAAAAGAAAGGCCGAACAAAAGAAGAACTTCACCATGTCATTGAATGGTTAACAGGTTTCAACGAAGGTAAATTGCAAGCGCTTATTGATGAAAAAGCGACCTTTGAAACTTTCAATTTAAATCCGAATGCGAATCTTATTAAAGGTGTAATCTGTGGTTATCGTATTGAGGAATTAAAAAACCCCATTACAAAACAAGTGAGATATTTAGATAAGTTAGTAGACGAATTAGCTAAAGGGCGAAAAATGGAGAAAATATTACGTACGAACTAAACTTATACATCGTAGAATTAGGGATAGTTATATTTATCCAATACGTTTTAACCCTTCTAAATTTTCTATCTTAATTTGTTTTCCTGTTGTAGAAATTAATCCATCTTTTTTGAATTGCGATAAAATTCTAATGGCAGATTCTGTGGCTGTACCAACAATACTTGCATACTCTTCGCGCGAAAGCACCAAGCTCAAATATCCTTCAGAATCATGACCAAACGTATTTTGAACATAGATTAATACTTCAGTCAAACGCTGTTTCACCGACTTCTGTGCCATGTTAATTAAATCGTCCTCAGCTCCTCTTAAATCCGTAGCTAAATTTCTCAAGATATCAAGTGAAAAAGCATTGTTGCCTTGTATATGTGTCAATAATTGATCTTTGGGCACATAACATAACTCAATATCATTTATAGCTACTGCACTGAGGTTGGTGCGTTCGTCACTAATAACAGAACGCTGACCTAATAGTTCTCCTTTTCCTAATAGTTTTACAGTGTGGTCTTTACCGTTAGCACTCAATTTAGTGAGTTTAGCAACACCTGAACGTACACAAAAGATGCCGTTCAACGATTCTCCTTCATCAAATATAACATCTCCCTTTTTGTAAAAGCGTGTCGATTTACAAGCAGACACCTGTCTTAACTCCTCTGTAGTTAAGGTTTTCATTGAATTCAACTGCCGCGAAATACACTGCTCACATTTACTCATAATACCTTATATTTGATAGGTTTCAAAGTTAATCAAAACATGACAAATATCATAGTTTCTATTCTCATGTTTAGAGACCTTTGTCGCAGGTATAATTGAGCAAGTTTAAGTATGGAAAGCAATTCTTGTTTTCACTGTGGTGACGATTGCGGTAAGCATCCAATAAAGTATCAGGACAAGACATTCTGTTGTAATGGCTGTAAGACTGTTTTTGAGATTTTCAATGAAAACGACTTAACCTGTTATTACGATTTACAAAACTCTCCGGGAGCTATTCCCAAGGAAATTGAGGGAAAATATGATTTCCTAACACAAGAGAATATTATTGAAAAACTAACGGAGTTTCGAAGTGATTCTATTGAAATTGCCACTTTATACATTCCTCATATTCATTGCAGCTCTTGTATTTGGATACTTGAAAATTTAAACAAGCTCAACCCTAATATTTCTGACTCTCAAGTTAACTTTGGTAA
Organism: Winogradskyella epiphytica; assembly: GCF_003217215.1. Taxonomy (GTDB): domain Bacteria; phylum Bacteroidota; class Bacteroidia; order Flavobacteriales; family Flavobacteriaceae; genus Winogradskyella; species Winogradskyella epiphytica. The sequence continues at coordinate 171,391 of NZ_QJTD01000003.1, read as the reverse complement.
GAAGACGGTTAGAGTAACTTATAACTCCGATAAAACTAGCTTGAAAGAGGTGGTGATGTTGCTTAGTTCTATTGGCTATGAACCTTATATTAGTTTAGACGATTTTAAATCGGGTAAGAAACATATCAATCGTACATTAATCTATAAACTCGGTGTCGCTGGATTTGGATTTGGAAACATTATGTTCCTTTCATTTCCTGAGTATTTCGAGATTAATGAATTTTGGTTAGAACAGTATAAACCATTTTTCCGATGGTTAATGTTTGCCATGTCTGTACCCATTGTTTTTTATTCTGCACAAGATTATTTTATTTCAGCATATAAAGGACTCAAAGCTAAAGTGCTAAATATTGACGTTCCTATTGCTTTAGGAGTTGCAGTTTTGTTTATTAGAAGCACCGTTGAAATAATGTTCGACTTAGGTTCAGGCTTTTTTGATAGTTTGGCCGGACTGGTATTTTTCCTACTTACTGGACGATTCTTTCAACAGAAAACCTATGACTTCTTATCTTTTGAGCGCGATTATAAATCCTATTTCCCTATCGCCATCACAAAAATAAATAGAGATGGTGAAGAGCAATCTATTCAAGTTTATGATATAGAAAAAGGTGATCGTATTTTAATCCGAAATGAAGAATTAATACCTGTGGATGGGATTCTAATAAATGGTAGAGCTAAAATTGACTATAGTTTTGTTACTGGAGAATCACAAACGGTATCAAAAGAATCCGGAGATAAAATATTTGCAGGTGGAAAACAAACCAATGGGGTTATTGAAATGGAGGCTTTAAAATCTGTTGAACAAAGTTATCTCACACAATTATGGAGTAATGATGTCTTCAGCAAAAATAAAGAAGATGGTTTTACAAACATTACGAATGCCATCAGTAAGCATTTTACGATTGCTGTATTGAGTATTGCCTTTATTTCTACTTCCATTTGGTTATTTCTCGATCCTAGTAAAGCCATGAATGTATTTACTGCCGTGTTAATTATCGCTTGTCCTTGTGCGATTGCACTATCGGCTCCTTATACATTTGGAAACCTATTACGGATTTTTGGGAAGTTAAAATTCTATGTAAAAAATGCCACAGTTATTGAACAACTTGCTCAGATAAATACAGTCATTTTTGATAAGACAGGAACCATTACCTCCAATAAAGATAGCAATGCTGAATATGATGGTGATTTACTCAGTGATTCTGAAAATACAGTTCTTAAAAACTCATTAAGAGGCTCTAATCATCCTTTAAGTAGAACCTTATACAATATACTAGAAGCGAATAACATTATCACCCTTGATAGGTTTGAAGAACACGTTGGAAAAGGAATTGAAGCAAAACACGATAATATTGCTCTTAAAATTGGATCGGCGAGTTTTGTGGGTAATCCCGAGAATAATGCAGCATTAAATACAACGGTCCACGTAAGTAGTAATAATGTGTACAAAGGAAAATTCACCTTTTATAATAGTTATAGAAAAGGTGTCTCTAAATTATTCAATCAGCTAAAAAAGGAATTTGATTTGGTCATTTTATCTGGTGATAATGAAGGTGAATTAGAGAATTTAAAGAAATTACTTCCAACGAAAACGAAATTAATATTCAATCAAAAACCTGAAGACAAGTTAGAGTTTATAAAGTATCATCAATCTGAAGGTGCTAAGGTACTTATGATTGGTGATGGTCTAAATGATGCAGGTGCTTTGGCACAAAGTAATGTGGGTATCGCTATTTCGGAAGACGTCAATGTCTTTTCACCAGCTTGTGATGCTATTTTAGATGCGTCAAAATTTAAGCAATTATATAGCTATATTCAAACGTCTAAATCAGCCATAAAAATTATTAAGTGGAGTTTTGTATTGTCATTTTTTTATAATATAATAGGGTTATATTTTGCAACAACCGGACAATTAGAACCTGTTGTTGCAGCAATATTAATGCCTTTAAGCTCTATTAGTATTGTGGTATTTACAACCGTTGCCACAAATTTATTAGGGAAACGAATAGAATGAATAAAAATAAGTAAACATGATTTTTATCATATTTTTAAAACAGTCTCAATAGTACTTTTGAGCCATAACTTCAGTAGGTATGAGTGTTATTTATATTTTGTTATCAGTTAGCGTGGTTATTGGTGTGGCTTTTTTTGTCATTTTCATTATGGCAGTGAAGTCCGGACAATATGACGATGACTATACTCCATCCGTTCGAATGCTTTTTGAAGACGAACTTGTAAAGAAACAAACCAATACAACGAAACAAACTAAAACTGACTAATTATATTAAATATGGAAATGCAACAATTCTATTACGATAATAAAATCGTTAAAAAATTCCTTTATGCTACCATTTTTTGGGGAGTTGTTGGGATGCTTGTAGGGCTCATTTTGGCCTTTATGTTTTTATTCCCAAACATGACCGATGGTGTCTCTTGGTTGAGTTTTGGTCGATTACGACCTTTACACACCAATGCGGTGATTTTTGCATTTGTGGGTAATGCCATCTTTGCAGGTGTCTACTACTCTACGCAACGCCTCCTAAAAGCAAGAATGTTTAGCGACTTTTTAAGTAATTTAAATTTCTGGGGATGGCAACTTATTATTGTTGCAGCAGCAATTACATTGCCTTTAGGTTATTCTACGTCTAAAGAGTATGCCGAGCTAGAGTGGCCAATAGATATTGCTATTGCCTTAATCTGGGTGGCTTTTGGTATTAATCTTATCGGTACGATGTTAAAACGTCGCCAACGACACTTGTACGTGGCCTTATGGTTCTACTTAGCAACGTTTGTTACGGTTGCTGTACTTCACATTTTTAATAGTTTAGCGCTTCCTGTAAGTTTCACAGGTATGAAAAGTTATTCGGTATATGCTGGTGTACAAGATGCCTTAGTACAATGGTGGTATGGACATAATGCAGTTGCATTTTTCTTAACCACTCCTTTTTTGGGTCTCATGTATTATTTTGTGCCTAAAGCGGCGAACAGACCTGTGTACTCTTATCGCTTATCTATCGTTCACTTCTGGTCATTAATCTTTATTTATATTTGGGCAGGTCCGCACCACTTATTATATACAGCCTTACCAGAATGGGCACAACATTTAGGTGTAGCCTTCTCAGTAATGCTATTAATGCCATCTTGGGGTGGTATGATTAACGGGCTTTTAACCTTGCGAGGTGCTTGGGATAAGGTGCGTACAGATCCTGTTTTAAAGTTTATGGTTGTAGCCATTACAGGTTACGGTATGGCAACCTTTGAAGGTCCGATGTTATCGCTTAAAAACGTTAATGCTATTGCACACTTTACGGATTGGATTATTGCACACGTGCACGTTGGTGCATTAGCTTGGAATGGTTTCTTAGCCTTTGGTATGATTTATTACCTTATTCCAAAATTATTTAAAACTAAATTATACTCTATCGGTTTAGCCAATTTACACTTTTGGATTGGAACATTAGGTATAATGTTGTATGCACTACCTCTCTATGTTGCAGGTTTTGCACAAGCGAGTATGTGGAAACAATTTAACCCAGATGGTACTTTAGTTTATGGTAACTTCCTAGAAACCGTAACCGAAATTATGCCAATGTACTGGATGCGTGCTATTGGTGGCACCTTATACATCACTGGGATGATTATTTTAGTTGTCAATGTTATCCTAACCGTTGTAAGCTCTAAGCAAGGTGTTACAGATGAATTAGCTGAAGCTCCTGCTTTAAAACGTGTTTCAAAAGGTCGTGTTGCAGGTGAAGGATGGCACACATGGTTAGAGCGTAAGCCTGTACTCTTAACAATATATGCTACAATCGCTATTTTAATTGGTGGTATCGTACAGATTATACCAACCATCGTTGTAAAATCTAATATTCCAACAATTAGTACTGTAAAACCTTATACACCTTTAGAACTTGAAGGAAGGGATATTTATATTAGAGAAGGTTGTGTGGGTTGTCACTCACAAATGGTACGTCCGTTTAGATCGGAAGTAGAGCGTTACGGAGAATACTCTAAGGCTGGAGAATTTGTATACGATCATCCATTCCTTTGGGGAAGTAAACGTACTGGACCAGATTTACATCGTGTTGGAGGAAAATACTCAGACAACTGGCACTTTAATCATATGTACGATCCACAAAGTACATCAACCGGTTCCATAATGCCAGCATACCAATGGTTAATTAGAGATGAATTGGATAAATCTGATACTGAGATGAAAATGAAAACTATGGTATCCTTAGGTGTACCATATTCAGCTGAAGATATAGCCAACGCACAGGCTGATATGTTAGAGCAAGGTACACAAATTGAAAAAAGCCTCTATAATGATCCAGATTTTGTAGCCTCGTATGAAGCTGATAAAGCAGCCTCAGGAGATGATTTCGTAGAAATGCGAAACAGAGAAATCGTAGCCTTAATAGCTTATTTACAGCGACTAGGTACCGATATTAAAGTTAAAGATATTTTAGACGAAACCGCTCAAAACTAATTTATTATGTTCAAATTTATAAAAGGTCATTTAGAAAGTATTACAGGGATTGAGATATACCCATTGATATCGCTTCTTATTTTCTTTATATTCTTTGTTGTGTTATTCTATTGGGTAATCACAGCTAAGAAAGATTATATCACCACAGTTAGTAATATTCCATTAGACAATCAAAACGATACCACAATATGAGACATTTAATCCCATCATACATTAGAGTACCTGTAGTGTTTTTTGCCATTGCTGGACTCGTAGAGTACTTTGTAGATTCAGGAGATAAGCCTGCTTTTATTGAGCAGCCAATTATTTTACTATTTTTATTTTTAATATTACTAGTGCTTATTGCCATTGAAGGTATTGTCAACTCCTTAGATAATATTCTTTATCAAAGCTTAGATGAGGAAGGAAAAAAACGCTACGAAGCGTCACGATCTAAAACACCTCAATTCACAAAATTAAAAGCATTGTATTCTAAATTAGTTGGTAAACAGAAACCAATTGAAGAAGAAGGTGAAATTATATTAGACCATAATTACGATGGTATTAAAGAATTAGATAATAATTTACCACCTTGGTGGGTGTACTCCTTCTATATCTCTATAGTTTTTGCTGTGATATATATGGTTCGTTATCATGTTTTGGATGCAGATGACCAATTTGTAGAATATGAAATTGAATACGCAGAAGCTAATGCTGCCATTGAAGCATATAAAAAGACAGCTAAAGGTTTAGTGGATATTAACACTGTAGAAGTATTAACTGAAACCGCGGATTTAAATGCTGGTAAAAAGATTTTTGAAACCAACTGCGTGGCCTGCCACATGGCTGATGGTGGTGGTGGAATTGGTCCAAATCTAACCGATAAACATTGGATTTTAGGTGGAGGCATCAAAAACGTATTTAAAACGATATCTGAAGGTGGACGTTCTGGTAAAGGTATGGTGGCTTGGAAACAAAGTTTAAAACCTCTAGAAATGGCACAGGTGGCTAGTTACGTCTTACAGTTTCAGGGCACCACTCCTGCCAATCCAAAGGCAGCGGAAGGTGATATTTGGGTACCAGAAGACACTGATGAGTAAATATAACACTGGAATTAGAAGATTTTTTCTAAATAATAGTTAATTTAATAAAGTAATGGAAACGCCAGGAAATGAAGTTTTTAGAGATTCAATTGGTACAATTGACGAAGAAGGTAAACGCAAGTGGGTTTTTCCTAAAAAACCCTCTGGACCATTATATGAAAAGCGTAAGCTCGTAAGCTATGTATTATTAGCCTTTTTATTTGCCGCACCCTTCATCAAAATTAATGGTAATCAGTTTCTATTATTTAATATCCTAGAAAGACGATTCAATATTTTTGGATTTCCATTCTGGCCTCAAGATTTTTATCTCTTTGTCATCTCTATGTTGATTGGAGTTATTTTTATAACCCTATTCACCGTAGGCTTTGGTCGTGTATTTTGCGGATGGATCTGTCCACAGACCATTTTTATGGAAATGGTTTTTAGACGGATTGAATATTGGATTGATGGTGACCGAAACAAACAAATGCGCTTAGATCGACAAAAATGGAATGCAGAAAAAATTCGTAAACGCGCATTAAAATGGTTTATCTTTTTGGTCATTTCGTTTTTAATAGCCAATGTTTTTCTAGCGTATTTAATAGGTAGTGATAAACTTATAAAGTATATTACTGAAGGGCCTTTTGAACATGCTGGCACATTGATACCATTACTCATCTTTACAGCCGTTTTCTATTTTGTATTTGCCTGGTTTAGAGAACAAGTGTGCATTATTGCATGTCCTTATGGCCGTTTACAAGGAGTACTTTTAGATAATAAATCTATTGTTGTCGCCTACGACCACAAACGTGGTGAAGGAGAGAATGGTAGAAAAAAGTTTAGAAAAAAGGAAGACAGAGCAGCTCTAGGCCATGGAGATTGTATAGATTGTTCTCAATGTGTTAATGTATGTCCTACAGGAATCGATATTAGAAACGGTACCCAATTAGAATGTGTGAATTGCACCGCATGTATCGATGAATGCGACCATATTATGGAAAGTATTAATCTTCCAAAAGGCTTAATCCGTTTTGCCAGTGAAGATGAAATTGAAAAGAAAGAGCCCTTTAAATTAACCGCTCGTATGAAAGGGTACATGGCCGTACTCACCATATTAATTGGAATTTTAGCTGGTATGTTATTATTGAGAAGCGATGTTGAAGCAAGAATATTACGATTACCAGGTCAGTTGTATGAACATAAAGACAACGGTATTATTAGTAATGTTTACACCTTTAAGCTGGTTAATAAAACCACTCAAGAATTTGATGATATCACCTTTAAGCTGAGAGGTTGGGATGGTACTATAAATGTAGTGTCTACTTCAGAAACATTTAACGTAGATGCCCAAGGTATTGCAGAAGGCACTCTATTTATAGAATTGAAACAAAGTGATTTGTCTGGTGATAAAAATGAGGTGATGATAGATCTTTATAGTAATGATGAGATTATTGAAACCACCTCGGTAACATTCTTAGGACCTAGAAGTTTCAATTAAAAAAGAGCACAAGCTTTAAACATTTTCAGCTCAAAAGTTGTCGAGAATATGATAAAGCCCTGAATGTTATTCAGGAATAAAATAAAAGAATTATGAAAATAAATTGGGGAACCGCAATCGTAATTGCATTTGTATGTTTTATATCCTTTATCATGTACTTTGTAATTAGCATGAGTACAGATCGTAAATATGATCACGATTTAGTAGTGGAAGATTATTACGGTCAGGAGCTTCAGTTTCAAGCCGACTTGGATCATGAAGAAAATGCAAAACATTTAAAAAGTAATATTACTCTAAAAACAACCAAAGAAGGTATTGTAATCACTTTTCCAGAGAACTTAAACATTAAAAATATTGAAGGTAAAGTGTTCCTATATAGACCATCTAACAAACAATTAGATTTTGAAACTGAGATTTCACTATCTAACCATAATTTGCTCATACCTGACAAGCGTTTGTTGGATGGTCGTTGGAACATTAAAGTAGATTGGAAATATAACACTAATTCTTATCTCTTTAAAAAAGAAATCACATATTAAATGCTTATATCTGCGCTCATATTAGGTTTATTAGGAAGTCTGCACTGCGTTGGCATGTGTGGTCCTATTGCTTTTATGTTGCCTGTAGATAGATCCAATTCATTTAGAAAAGTAAGTCAAATCGGTATTTACCATTTTGGTAGGCTATTGGCTTATAGTATCATTGGTTTAGTTTTTGGACTGGTCGGGAAGAGTTTTTCTCTATTTGGCATTCAGCAACAACTCTCTATTATTATTGGTGTTTTAATGATTGTCATTGTCATATTACCTCATAAAACAATTGGCAAATACAACCTCTCACAACCACTTTATAAGCTTATTTCAAAAGTAAAGACGTCTTTGGGTAAAGCCTTAAAAAAGAAAACAGCAGATACCTTTTTAACCATAGGTTTTCTTAATGGTTTTCTACCTTGCGGATTAGTTTATATGGCTGTTTTCGGATCTATTGCCACTGGTAGCTTGGTAGAAGGAAGTTTTTATATGATTCTGTTTGGAATTGGTACCATTCCATTAATGACCACAGCTATTTATTTAGGTAAATTTTTAAATACTACGATTAAGCAACGTATTCAAAAAGCTATTCCGGTTTTTGTTGTTATTATTGGTGTTTTGTTTATTCTTCGTGGATTAGGCTTAGGTATTCCTTACATCTCTCCTGCTCCAATTGTGGAAACAGCAACAAGCACTATCGAATGTCATTAAATATTATATTTTAATTAAGACAAAACTATCCTATATAAAAATAATACATTATATTTGTATTATAATTATTGGTTTGTGTTTTCAAAAGCCTGTGAATATGGTATAAAAGCAACGATTTTCATAGCGATCAATTCTTATGATGGTCGACGTGTTAGTCCGAAAGAAATTTCTAAGGAAATTGATTCACCAACTGCCTTTACAGCTAAGATACTTCAAGATTTAGTAAGACATCATATTATAAAATCTGTGAAAGGCGCCTATGGCGGGTTTGAAATTGATAAGGACACCATTTCAAAAATAAAATTAGCACAGATCGTTAATGCGATTGATGGCGATCAAATTTATAAAGGCTGTGGATTGGGATTACAAAGTTGCAATGAAGCCCATCCTTGTCCAGTACATGATAAATTCAAATTAGTTAGAGACGATTTAAAGTTCATGTTAGAGCATACATCTTTAGAAGAATTGGCACTAAATATTACATCTGGCGCATCATTTTTGAAAATATAAAAAAAAATTTAAACATAAATAGGATATATATATCCGAAATACTTAATATTATGGAAACACTTCAAATGAACTCTCAAAAAGAAATTGGGCAATATGTTGCTGATGATTTCAGAACAGCCGCTATCTTTTCAAAGTATAAAATCGATTTTTGTTGCAATGGAAATAGAACTGTTGAAGAAGCTTGCAAAAAGAAAGGCATAGACAGTTCACAGGTTCTAGAAGAACTGCATCAGGTTATAAATTCTAAAACCGGAGAATCAATTGATTATAAATCGTGGCCAATAGATTTATTGGCAGAATATATTGAAAAGAAACACCACAGATATGTCGAGGAGAAAACTCCAGTTTTACGTCAATTTTTAGATAAATTATGTAAAGTCCATGGAGAAAGACATCCTGAATTATTCAAAATAAAAGACTTATTCTATGCATCTACCGGTGAATTAGCATCCCACATGAAGAAAGAAGAACTGATTCTCTTCCCTTTTGTAAAAAGGATGGTAAAAGCCAAATTAGCCAATTCGCCAGTTCAATCTCCACAATTTGGCACAGTTGAGAACCCAATAGCTATGATGATGGAAGAGCATGATAATGAAGGGCAGCGTTTCAGAGAAATTGCTGAATTAACGGATAACTATACGCCGCCTTCAGATGCATGTAACACCTATAAAGTGACTTACGCCATGTTAGATGAGTTTGAGAAAGATTTACATCTACATATACATTTAGAAAATAATATTCTATTTCCTGAAGCCATAAAACTTGAGAAACAAATCAGCTATTAATCAAGTTTTACCAGAAAATCCTGAGGTGTGATTAAAACCATATCTTGGGATTTTTTTTATTTATTTCACTACATTTCGAATCGTAAATTTCAACGATGCAAGCTAAGTTAGTTCTAATATGTTTGAGTAATTTTTTAGTCGCAGCCCTTATGGGATTAGCGCTGCGTTATTCCTTTTTAGAACCAATTGGTATTAATTATAGATTCCTGACGCATGCCCATTCTCACGTGGCTATGTTAGGCTGGGTCTATTTGATGATTTTTACCTTATACGTTCATTACTTTATACCAAATAAAACCAAGCCTTATAACCGTTTGTTTTGGATTACCGAAATTGCCGTACTAGGAATGATGATTAGCTTTCCTATTCAAGGCTACGAAGCGATTTCAATTAGTTTTTCGACCTTACATATTTTTTGTAGTTACTACTTTGCCTATCTTATCTGGAAACATCACGAAACAGAATCCAAAGCTACAAGTTTGCTCATAAAAGCGTCACTGGCTTTCATGGTTTTATCCACCTTTGGAGTATGGTGCTTAGGTCCTGCTGTAGTAACTTTAGGATCTACCTCAGCTTTTTATCAAACTGCGATCCAATTCTTTTTACATTTTCAATTTAATGGTTGGTTTTTAATTGCGGTTATAGCTGTTCTTTTTCATTTACTTAAAATTGAATATTCGTCGGTATTTAAAAACTTTTTCTATGTTTTAATAGGGTCAACCATTCTAACGATGGCTTTACCAATTCATTGGTTTAGCCCTCATGATGCCTTAATATGGATTAATACAATTGGCGTTTTATTGCAAATAGCAATGCTTATACTATTCTTAAAAATCGTATCGCCTAAGCAGAATATCGTTACAAACAAGCATTCTAAACTACTCTATCTCATGTATGTTTTCACCGTAGTTTGCTTTATATTGAAAGTTCTCTTTCAAATCGTTACCATTCTACCAGAATTTGCACAAACAGTTTTCTACCAACGAAATTTTGTAATTGGATTTATACATTTATTGATGCTTGGCGTCATCTCAGGTTTCCTATTTTCTTTTATTCTTAATTCAAGCGTGGTTGGTCATTCTAAAACCTTATATTTAGGTATTTATAGCTTTCTCATAGGCTTTATTCTAACGGAATTACTTCTATTAGTTCAAGGCGGAATGTTTTATATAGGAAGCGGACTAATTACACATTATCACCTATTATTATTCATTTTTAGTCTCTTATTACCCTTAGGCATCGGCTTAATTTTAGTTCACATTTTTAAACACAAAAAACAATGCAACCTAAACCTCAAAAACGACATAAAGCTTTACAACCCTTAAGTAGAGAACATCATCATGGTTTATTATTATCTTGGAAAATCCGATCAGGCTTTAGTAAAGATATAGAGCCAGAACGCATTAGAGTATATGCAAATTGGTTTTATGAAAACCATTTAATTCCGCATTTCGAAATTGAAGAAGCCCACATCTTCCCTATTCTAGATGCTGAAAACGATTTAATTAAACGTGCTTTAGCTGATCACAGACGCTTAAAACGTTTATTTGAAGAAACGGGTGATGATGTAAAGACACTAAATAGAATTGAAGAAAAGTTAGATCAACATATTCGATTTGAAGAACGAGTACTCTTCCCAGAGATTCAAAAAATAGCAACGGAAGAAGAACTGCTTCAAATAGAGAAAATTCATCAACCAGAAGCCTTTGAAGACAACTTGACTGATGAATTTTGGAAGTAATACACTAAGATTAATACAATCTTAAATTGTTGCTTTAGATTTAGTTTGTAAGCTGAAGAATAGTTTCAATAGTTTCTTTATTATCTACACCTAAGCCTTCTTGTTGATGCATTAGCTCACCTTCGGCATTAAATACACTTATAATATTTGAGTGTGAAAAATCTATTGGTGAAATCTCTTTGTATTTTACAGAAAGTACATTAGCAAATTCTCTTACCCCACTTTCTGTACCTTGTAGGAATGTCCAATGTTCATCGTCCATAACATTTTCTATGGCAAAATCTTTTAAACGTTCTGGTGTATCTACAGTTGGATCTATACTTACCAATACAAATTGAAGATTTTTTAAGTTCTCTTTAGGAATTTTAGCTTCAATATTTCTCATATCCGCGACCAATCTTGGACAAGCTGCTTTACAAGATGTATATATCATCACCATAACCAAAGTTTTACCTTTTAAATCTTCAAGCTGAATTTCTTCACCCTCCTCAGTATGCCATTGACTTGTAAGGTTGAATATGGACTCATCCGAAATTTCAGTATCAGACGTCACTTTTGGTGATTGTTCTTCAACCAATTCCAAATCCATTTTACAAATAGGACAGCTTATGTTTTCAGAGTAGGTCTTATCACCTTCACATTGCATAGGACATTGATAAACCGCAATTTCCTGTTGAGAATTTTTCGATTTGTTCGAATCACAAGATGTTACTACGATAAGCAACATCATTACTGTCATTATGGTTTTAATATATTTCATTTCTTTTAGTCTTTAATATCTTGAACGCAACGAAACCCTAAGTTTTTCATTGAATTTTTTGCCTTTAAACTTCCTCTAATGGCGTAACGCATAAAAGCTGCATAATTCATTAAATCAGTTGCATTTATTGAAGCAGATCCACAAAATAAGTTACTATCTTTATCACTATCCTTTCTAGATTCTCCAGTGATTAATACCGAATTAAAATCTAGAGTCCACTCCCAAACCAAACCATGTAAGTCGTAAACACCCCAAACATTTTTTTCAGTTTCCCCGATAATGAGTTCTTTTCGAGGTTGCTCGTACCAGGCTAGGATTCTCGCATTATATTCAGGTTTAACCCGTGCATCTTTTGTGATTTCATCTGCCATCGCCACATATTCCCATTCATCTACTGTAGGTAAACGTTTATCTTGACACTCGCAATACGCTTTTGCCGCAAACCACGATACATTAGTAATGGGACTATTTGGATTTACAGAATCTTTCATTTTAAAATCAGATTCCCAATGCGCCAAATAACTTTTGTCTGCAAACAATCCTTTTACCTTAGACTTTCGCCATTTCGGATTTTCTTTTAAAAAAGTTATATATTCCTCAACACTCACGGGATAAATATCCATTTTAAAGTCCTTAACCTCAACGACTGTAGAATCTCTACCATATAATGGTAGATAACGACTTCCTTCTATAAGAACCATGTCTTTAGCTTGTCCAAACATTAAAGATGGAAAGGCTAAACACACTAATAACAAGCTAAAGACTCTGGTTTTCATATTTTATATTATTTATTTTTTACTTTTTCAACCATTTCCTTGGTGACAACAGTACCATTATTGCCCCAACTATTATAAACATATGTCAATACATTCGCAACCTCTTCAGAAGAAATCATTTGTCTCGTCATTACGCTATTGTATTTATTACCGTTTACAGTGATCTCACCGCTAAGTCCGTGTACAACCGCACTTATTGCACGATCTACATCAGCGTTTAGGTAATCTGATTTAGCTAATGGAGGGAATGCATTTGCAATTCCTTGACCTTCTCCTTGGTGACAAGCAAAACAGGTTTGCATATATACTTGTTTACCAAATTTCATTTGTTCTTCCATTGATTTCGCAGGTACTTCAGATTCAACAATTTCATCTGTGGTAGGCATACTTTGGATTCCAGGTCCTTCTGGTAAATAAATACCTTCACGAAGTTCGCCAGAATAGATTTTCTTATTTTCTTCACCCTCCACATTAAGAATTCCTAAAGCACCTTTATTAAATGCTCTAAATATAGAGTGATCAACTAGAACAAGAGACCCAGGAACATCTACCCTAAATTCAACAATAGCAGCCCCACCTGCAGGAATAAGTGTTGTTTGAATATTTTCGTTAATTAGGTCTCCACCTTCAACATAAACTTTGTCAAATATTTCTCCAATAACATGAAAAGATGATACTAAATTTGGACCACCATTACCAACATATAGTCTTACAGTTTCACCAACCTTAGCTGTAATAGCATTGTCTCCAGTTAAACCATCAACACTACCATTAAAAACTACGTAATCGGCATTTTCATCAACTGCCTTCTGCATATCGAAAGGTTGTAATCCCCTTTCTCCATTTTTTCCTTTTGTATAAAAATCACCTTGCATGATGTAGTATTCCTTATCTACTGGTGGTAAACCTCCTTCTGGTTCCACTAAAATTAAACCATACATTCCATTAGCAATATGCATCCCAACTGGCGCTGTAGCACAGTGGTAAACAAAAAGTCCTGGATTTAAGGTTTTAAATGAAAAGGTTTTTTCAAATCCTGGCGCAACAAAAGAAGACTCTGCACCTCCTCCTGGGCCTGTTACCGCATGTAGGTCGATGTTATGAGGCAATTTGTTGTCTGGGTGATTTGATAAAGTAAATTCTACTTCATCGCCTACTCTAGTCCTAATAAAACTTCCTGGAACAGACCCTCCAAATGTCCAATAATTATATCTCACCCCATCGGTTAATTCACCTTCTTGTTCAAGGATTTCCATATTTACTTTAAGCTTCTTGGCTTTACGTCTTCCAATTGGCGTTGGTACATGAGGAGGAGCAGTTAGCTCTGCTACCATTTCTCTCGACACAGATATGTCTGAGTTGTTGGTTGGTTCGTTATTCTCGTTCCCCTTACAAGAGGTAAGAAAAAGGGCTCCTGCTATTGCAGTGCCTAATAATAATTTGATGTTTTTCATCTTTAGTTTCGGTTTTGGTTGTTCTTATTTAGTGTTCATTTTTAAATTAGGAGTTTTTCATCCTAATAAGACAAAAATAAACTAGTGGCTGTTATGAAAATATGATTTTTATCATCTAAAGAATATTTTCACCGTAAATACAACAATCAAGATAGTAAAATGTAGTTAAAATCTTCATTTTTTAGTTACAAAAACAAAACATAACAACATAATTATAAGCCACATAACTCAACAACAAGAATTACAACAATGAATTATAGGTCTTTATTCAATAACAGAAAGTGTCAGAATAATAAAACAGAATGTAAAATAAACTTAGTCCAAAATGTTATAATTCACCGTTTCTATTTTCAATTTAAAGGCATAAAAAAACACCAAGAAATCACTTGGTGTTTATGAATTGTTACCCCCTAAACTAACAACTAAACAAACAATTCGATTAAATTTTAAAAGTCATTACAGGTAAGGTAGAGTGATTTGCGATATCTTCAGAGATACTTCCTTCAAAAAAATGTGACAATCCTTTTCTTCCATGTGTTGCCACTGCAATCAAATCCGCCCCAGTGACATTAGCGCAGTTTAAAATGCCTTTTTCTATAGTGTAATCCGAGACCACACGGACTTTATTTAAATTTTTTAGATCGCCATCTCCTTTCTTTAAAAACTCAGCAACACGTTTATCTATTTCAGAGGAACTCCTAAAGTTACCATCAGGCGTGTTCACATATACCAAATGCATATTTGTCCCCATGCTATCAAATGTTTGTTTTGCTTTTAGATAAGGTTCAATGGCTGCTTCAGAAAAATCACTAGCAAATACCCCATTCTCAAATTCTAATAAGATGGGATTATGTTTGATTACCAATACGGGAATATCTGAATGCCGAACTACTTTTTCAGTATTTGAGCCTACTAATACACCTTTTAATCCACTTGTGCCTTGAGATCCCATCACAATAAAACTCGCCTCATGTTCTTTAGCAATTTCATTTAATTCACTCCAAACTTTAAAATGTTTTACCACAGGTGTAATTTTCAAGCCTTCTAAATAAGGTTTGTCTAAAAACTTTTCGAATTTTTGTTCAGCAAGCTTTAAATAAAATACAGCTTCATCTCTAAGTGTACGTCCTCCCGACGACAAAACAGCATTTGATAATTCTAACATGTGAACTACAATAAGTTCAGCACCAAACTTCCGACCTAAATTAGCGGCAGCTTCAAGAGCATATTCTGAATACTCCGAAA
Source organism: Winogradskyella epiphytica (assembly GCF_003217215.1). Taxonomy (GTDB): domain Bacteria; phylum Bacteroidota; class Bacteroidia; order Flavobacteriales; family Flavobacteriaceae; genus Winogradskyella; species Winogradskyella epiphytica. The sequence goes on along the minus strand of NZ_QJTD01000003.1, from coordinate 155,831 downwards.
AATCTACAGGAATAATTATTTTTTTCATGGTCTATTATTTTAACTAAGGCTTATTAAAAGGAATTTTTTAAACACCTTATTATAAATTCTTATTTATTAAATGGTCATAGAAAACAACTGAGTGTTTGGCTTATTTCGTTGCAATAACACATCAAAGGCCATACATATATTTCTTATAAAAGGTTTACCTTCTTCTTTTACCAAAACATGCTTAGTACCAAATTCGAGCAAGCCGTCAGATTCAAATTCTTTTAATTTTATAAGCACTTCAGGTAAATCGTCAAATACTAAAGAGGTATCCTCCCATGAGGTTTCAAAATTGCACATTAGGTTAAGTATATGCTTTCTTATTACTAAATCTTCTGTGTTTAAAATATGTCCTTTAAATACCGGAATAATATCTTGATCTAATAATTTATAATACTCTTCATTAGATTTAACATTTTGCGCAAAACCATACCAGCTATCGCTAATAGATGACACGCCCAAACCAATCATCGCTTGAGTTTTACTTGCTGTATACCCCATAAAATTTCGATGCAGGGTTTTATTTTTCATCGCTTTATAAAGTGAATCTGTTTTTAGAGCGAAATGATCCATCCCGATTTCCACATATCCTGCCTCTTCAAAGCGTTTTTTCCCTGTTTCGTACTGCTGACGCTTAGATTCTGGTGTAGGCAAATCGTCTTCACTAAAACCTCTTTGTCCATTTCCTTTGATCCACGGTACATGAGCATAACTATAAAAGGCGATTCGGTCTGGCATTAAAGCCTTCGTTTTATTAATAGTTTCAATGACATCCGCTTCCGTTTGAAATGGTAAGCCAAAAATAATATCATGCCCTACAGAGGTGTAACCAATTTTACGCGCCAAGTCTGTAGCACGCTTTACATTTTCAAAAGGTTGAATACGATTGATAGCTTTTTGAATACTTAGGTTATAATCTTGAACCCCATAACTCACTCGTCTAAACCCTAAATCGAATAAGGTTTGAAGATGTTCTTCCGTTGTATTATTAGGATGCCCTTCGAAACTGAACTCATAATCTTCAGCTAATTCAGCATCTTTTAAAAGTTCAGAGATTAAATAATGTAGATTCTCTGGAGAAAAAAAGGTTGGTGTTCCTCCACCGAGATGCATCTCTTTGATTTTTGGTGTAGCCCCTAATAATTCACGATACAGGCGCCATTCTTTTAAAACTGCATTTATATATGGCGATTCTACTTCGTGACGTTTAGTAATTCGCTTATGACACCCACAAAAAGTACACAAACTCTCGCAAAATGGTAAATGAAGATATAAACTTAAACCTTCTGAATTATTACTTTCGTTAAATGCCCGTTTTAAAGAATCCTTCCATAGTTCTAGTGAAAACGAATCTAAATCCCAATAAGGAACAGTTGGATAGCTTGTATAACGTGGACCTGCAACGTTGTATTTATTAATTAATGACTGACTCATGCCTAAAAATTAGACTTCAAAATTAGACTTATCTTTTTTTTTAAAATATGACAATTATCATAAGCCTCGGAATAATTTCATAGCAATTCACTCATACTAAGGCTTTCGGAAGTACTCTAGCACAAACAATTTTTAACTTGATTGAAATTTTAAGTAGCACATATACCCTAGTTTCTTGGATAACTGCACATATCTAACTACTTTTATCTAAACGAAAAATAAATTATCAAATGAAAACTTTAAAATTATTTGTATTGACTTTTGCTGTAGTATTTGCCACGGCTTGTAAAGACAACAAAAAAGAAGAAGAAGAAGAAGAAGTAAATACTGAAGTTGAAGAGACTGTTACACAAGCAGAAGAAATGGTTGAAGCGGTGAAAGAAAAAAAGCTCAGCATCACCTTATCTCCTAAAAGCGACAGTAAGGTAGAAGGAACCATTAATTTTACTGAGAAAGATGGTATGGTAACTATGGTTGGAACGGTAACAGGTTTAGAAGAAGGCGAACACGCGATTCATATTCATGAAAAAGCAGATTGCTCTGCCGCTGATGGAACCTCTTCAGGAGGACATTGGAACCCAACGGGTCAACCACATGGCGAATGGGGCGCTGAAACTGGATATCATAAAGGTGATATTGGTAACTTAACAGCCAATGCTAATGGTCGTGCGACCATAACTAAAACTACGGATGAGTGGTGTATAGGATGTGGCGATGAAACTAAAGACATTTTGGGTAAAGCTATTATTGTACACCTTGATGTAGATGATTTCACAACGCAGCCTACAGGTAACGCTGGTGCTCGTGTTGGTTGTGCTGGTATTATTGAATAAATAATAAAATCCAACAAAATATAATGAACCACCTTGCTTATGCTTGGTGGTTTTTTTATGAAAGTTTCTGCCAAGATGTGCCCATACTTAATCATTATTATATATGCCTCGAATTGAAATTAAAACACAGGTAAATGCTGATATAAAAATTGTATTTGACCTTTCAAGATCTATTGATTTACACAAAATTTCTACCGCTCAAACCTATGAAGAAGCAATTGCTGGAAAAACAACGGGGTTGATTAGATTGAATGAAAGTGTGACTTGGCGAGCAAGGCATTTTGGAGTATATCAGAATTTAACATCTAAAGTCACAGCGTTTAATTCACCTTTTTACTTCGTAGACGAAATGACCAAAGGTGCATTTAAAGGGTTTAGACATGAACATCATTTTATTAAAACAAACGAAGGCACATTAATGACAGATATATTCGTTTATGAATCTCCATTTGGTCTTTTAGGACAGCTTTTCGACAAAATAATTTTAAAAAAGTATATGACTCAGCTACTGACTAAAAGAAATCAAGTAGTTAAAGAGTTTGCAGAAACTGGTCGATGGAAAGAGGTATTAAGTTCTTAAAACATTTCTAAGTCTTTAATCCATGGCAAAAAAAAAGCGACCTGAATTTCAGGTCGCTTTTTAACTATATAAACTTGCTATTATTTACGCTTTGAAACAATAGTTAACTCATCTACAATATGCTTTGCATTAGAGTACTTATCAATTAGCCAAAGTACATATCTAATATCAACATTGATGGTACGTTGTAAGTTAGAATCGAAAATTACATCTCCTGCCATAGCTTCAATGTTTCCATCAAAAGCTAAACCAATAACCTCACCATTTCCGTTAATTACTGGCGATCCTGAGTTTCCTCCAGTAATATCGTTATCTGTTAAGAAGTTGATGGATAGTTCGCCTAATTCGTTAGCATAACGCCCATAATCTTTTGCTTCGTAAGCATCTAACATCTTTTGCTCTAAATCAAACTCAGCATCATTTGGCTTGTATTTTTTAATCATACCTTTAAACGTTGTATAATTATTTACCTTAGCATCGTTTCTCTTATCTGCAGGTAAAGCTCTCACTTTTCCGTAAGATAAACGCAAAGTAGAGTTCGCATCAGGATATTGAATATTACTTAATCCAGACTCACGTAAACCTTGTACTAACAATCTAAAAGACGCTTGAAAATCGTTTTCCGCTTGCTCTAAACTTTCCGGTTGTTCTCTGTATTTATCTAATAATTGGGTAGATAACTTCAATAATGGATCATTTTCTAAAATAGCCATATCAGGATATTCTAAAAATGCTTCTACACCTTCTTTAGACGTAAACATACTTAAGTCAAAAATCGCTTTTGTATAAGCTGTAAAATCGTTGTTGTACTTCTCTCCTATTTCTGAAACTATTTCTGGTAAAGAATAGTTAGATTTTGAAGCCAATAAACCTAATTGCTTAGCCAATACTTCTTCTTCTAAAGGTAAATGGAAACCTTTGTAAGACCCTTCAATTAAAGACTGTAATCTTGGTAAAAGATTTTTACGTTCAGCCTCATCAGCGCCTGCATAATGTTTTAAAGCAGATCCTAATCTGTAAGGTAAAACAGCAAACTTACTTGAACGTAACATTCCTAATAGGTAATTAGATTGTTTTGCTTTTTCGTTAGTTAAGCTGTAGTAATTATTGATGTTTTCGATAACCTTTCCGTATTTGTCTCTGTTTGCTTTTTTCTTAGCCCACTTCGCAAATTTATTTTCAGTTTTCGTCTTTTTTTCTACTGTTTTATGTTCGGTTAAGGCTTCAATCATTCCGCCTCTGTTTTTCCAGTAGTTTGCAATACTTGCATAAGACGACGCATACATTAAGTTGATAGCTTCGTCTTCTTCCATGTATTTTTTCATCACATCCATGCTTAATTTTGAGCCTTCAACCCAAGCAGGATATGCGTATTTTACGTTTTGCTCTACACCTTGAGCAGGCATCCAACGGTTTGTTCTACCAGGATAGCCTAAAATCATAGCGAAGTCATTTTCCTTTACACCATCGATATTAACAGGTAAGTGATACTTTGCTTTTAATGGCACATTATCCGTTGAATATTCAGCAGGATTTCCATCTTCATCAGCATAAACTCTGAATAATGAAAAATCTCCTGTATGTCTTGGCCATTCCCAGTTATCAGTGTCACCACCGTATTTACCAACACTTTCTGGAGGAGTTCCTACTAAACGAACATCTTTATAATCTTCGTATACAAAGTAGTAATACTCGTTTCCTTGAAAGAAAGAACGAACTGAAACGGTGTATTTTCCACCCTCATTATTTTCTTGCTCAATTTTAGCAATCTCTCTATTAATAGTTGCTTCACGTTCTTTTTCGCTCATGTTATCATTAACAAGAGATAAAATACGTTTAGAAACATCGTCCATTCTTACGAAAAAGCGAACATATAAGCTTTCTGGCTTCATTTCTTCAGCTAAAGAACCAGCCCAGAAACCATTCTTTAAGTGATTTTGTTCTGCAGTAGATAATTCTGCAATAGCACTATAACCACAGTGGTGATTAGTTAAAACCAATCCGCTATCTGAAACGATACTTGCCGTACAACCACCATTAAACTGCACTATTGCATCTTTTAAACTATGATTGTTAATGCTGTAAATTTCTTCAGCAGTTAATTGTAAACCCATTTTTTGCATATCTCGATGATTCAATCGATCGATATGCATTAAAAACCACATGCCTTCATTTGCCATCGCCGACGAAAAGGAGATAATAAAGGCAATAATTGTTAGAGATAATTTCTTCATATTTTGTTGTTTTGTATAAGGTGATAAAAATACAGAATTTAAAAGTCGATTTGAAACTGTTAGAACGTTAAAATGGTGTTATTTTTAGGAAGGTATATAAGTTCAAACCTTTACGAGAGTTAGAAAATTTATTCAGTGTTATCTTTTTTTGAATAATTTCGAAATGATTTAAATTATTAAAGATAAAAAGTATCTTTATACTATAATTATAAGGCTATGAATCCTTCTGCTAGTGGCTGGATAAAAAAATTACTTAAACAGGTTTCTGAAACCAAATATTCTGAAACAGAGACTACTGTGTTTTATGATAAATTAAAACAAACTGGTTTTATTTATGGTAGTAACATAAAAGTGGTTTTAGACCTTGTTAAACCTTTTGCTCTTACTGAGGAAGAACGTTGTAAAACCAACCTACTCCTCACCTTTTATTATATCTATAATCAGGAAAATCCTAAAGAAGAATTTATAAATAGTTTAATTCGCTATTATAAATCTATAGATGATCACAAACGTTCATTCTTTTTAGAACTTTTTGGAAATAATAAACCCGATAGTCTCCTAGAGCAGATTATACATAAGCGTATTCATATTGAAGATAACTTTATTTCGAAGAGCTTTAGTTATTTTTTAATTAATGCATTGTTATTCGTTGATGTTTTAGGCTATCACCGATTTTTGAAAGATGAAAGCCATATTAGAGACTACGTCAATACTCTTGAATCGGCATTAGAGACTATAGTTTTCTTTGTTATTGATAATAAGTCTGTAAAAACAGAGTACGACGATAATCTTATCAAACTATTTGAAGGTTCTATCCGACATAAAAACTCCGAACTGCCTACTTATAATAAAGCGGTTTCCTTTATCAATACACCATTAGAAAAACTATATGTTATTGATTTGGTATGTATGGCGTCTTGGACGGATAAGATTATTGACACCGAAGAGCGACAGTTCTTAATTCAATTAAAAAAGGATTTAGATTTAGATGGCGAAGTGATTGCAGAATCCGTAAACGATATCAATTTGTTTTATGACGAACATAAGCAAGATGTTGCGTTTTTAAGTTCGAAAAACTTAGCACAAAGTTTCTATGACAACAGTAGTAAAGTGGTCACCAGACTTATTACTAGAAATAGTAAGCGCTTAATTCAAGAGTTGTCTGAAAGTAAAGAAGCCTTATACTTATTAACGCAATCTACACAACGAAATCTCACAGACGAAGAGCAAAAGAAAATCCAAGCGCAATTAATGGATATTTTTAAGTCCATGCCAAGTTTAGCAATTTTCATGCTACCTGGTGGAATGCTCCTATTACCTTTATTCGTGAAGTTTATTCCTAAGTTATTACCATCAGCTTTTGACGATAACCGAATAGATGATGAAGATTAAAAAATATTAGCAAACCAAATGATTATCAAGACTTTAAATCCTACAAGATTTTAATTACTATGAGGAATGCACTTTTCTTTTTTATTATTACCCTCATACCTATAGGAATTATTCTAAGGACATTTGATTTTTTCATGAGTAATATACTTATAAGCCTTGGTTTTCTTGGAGTTTTGATTTTTCAGATTAGACAAGTGGTTAAAAGCCTACAAAATAAATATTCGGTAAAAATTATCGTTTTGAATATTCTGATAATATTAATGACTCTTTCTTTATTTTCAAAGTACTTATTTCATTCTATTGGAGATTATCCTGCCCTGGTTATAGTCCCTGTTTTTATAATTACTTCTATTATTTACTTACTGACGGAGAAAGCAAAGCAGATAAAACAAAGCATAGTTACTGTACTATATCTCATTCTAACACTTCCTTTATTTGCTTTTGAATTTAATGAGGCACCACGGCATTATATTCCACAATCGTGGCACAATAGATATGGTGAAACTTTAAGTTACTATAAAACTATACCATTCTCATTTGAGTTAGAAGAAACAAAGCTACTAAGCAAAAAAGGTAATGCATATTTAAAACAAAACAACTATCCAGCGGCTATAGACATGTTTGAGCAAGGCAAAAAGCTTGAACCTAAAAATCTATATTTACTCTTTAACCTCTCTGAAGCTTACGCGCGGATTAACCAACTAGAAAGGGCTGTAGCTTTACTCGATACTGCAATAACTATTGATCCAAATTATCCTGAATTTTATAACAATCGTGGCTTACTACATTACAAACTAAGTCATGACTCAGAAGCAATTAGCGATTTAAAAGAGGGCATTAAATTAGATTCTACTTTACCTTCATTATATGCCAACTTAGCTATGGTGTACTATTATCAAGATTCATTTGATATTGCTTGTGAGAATATAAAAACAGCAGAGTCTTACGGATTAGAAATTGAGAACACTAAACACCTTCAGAAAATTAAAGCTAAGCATTGCGAATAAATATATCACAGTGTAAATCTTCCGCACTACACCTCCTGGTTGTCTTAACGTTTTTCTATAAGATTTTGTAAAAACCATTAAAACTCTAGTAGGAGGTTTACTTATGTATAGTATATATCAAAAAAAGACCATCTGTTTAGATGGTCTTTTTATATAATAAGCATGTCTTTTATTAAAACATATCTCTTCCAGCGAAATGGAAAGCACCTTCAATAGCTGCGTTTTCATCACTATCACTTCCGTGAACAGCGTTTTCACCTATAGAAGCTGCGTATAATTTACGGATAGTACCTTCTGCAGCATCAGCAGGATTAGTAGCACCGATTAAAGTTCTAAAATCTTCAACTGCGTTTTCTTTTTCTAAAATTGCCGCTACAATAGGACCACGAGTCATATATTCTACTAACTCACCAAAGAACGGACGTTCACTGTGTATTGCGTAAAATTCCTCAGCATCTGCCTTAGTCATTTGTGTTAATTTCATTGCTACGATTCTAAATCCTGAAGCTGAAATCTTTTCTAATATTGCGCCAATGTGTCCTTTTTCAACAGCATCTGGCTTTAACATTGTAAATGTTCTGTTAGTTGCCATAAATCTTTTTTTTAATGAGGTGCAAAAGTAATCTATTTTAAAGAAATAACAATACTATAACTACAGCTTTATTTTCCTAATATTCCATTCATGCTTTTCTCTTTAAAAATGAAACTTGGCACTGATAATCATCCAATTCAAAACACAAAATCCATCTTTCTAATCCTGTTAAAAACAGTATAAAATTGAAATAGCTTTTCAATCATTACTCTAATAAATTGTATATTCGCCATCTATGACAAAATCTATTCTTTAGACAAATTTAGGTCATATCAACCCAATAAATCAATTCTGAATATATCATATTTGGAAAAGCAAGAAGCATGATCAAAACTCAAATTCCTGAAATAAAAGCTTTATTAAACACTCCCAAAAATATTGTTATTGTTCCTCATAGAAATCCAGATGGCGATGCTATGGGTTCTACCTTAGGCTTATATCATTATTTAAAATTATATCATCATAATGCCGTAGTAATTGCGCCAAATGATTATCCTGATTTTTTAAAATGGTTACCAGGAGATGATACGGTTTTGAAGTTCGAATCTCAAGTTGAAGAAAGTACAGCGCTTATTGAAAAAGCTGATTTAATTTTCACCTTAGACTTTAATGCATTTCATCGAGTAGGAAATGATATGGCAGAAGTTTTAGAGTCCTCTTCAGCTATAAAAGTAATGATAGATCATCACCAACAACCAGATGATTATGCTCAATTCACCTATTCTGATGTCACCATGTCTTCAACTTGCGAAATGGTTTATAACTTCATTGAAATGCTCGGTGATGAAAACAAAATAGATGAAACTATCGCAACCTGTTTATACGTTGGAATAATGACAGATACAGGTTCTTTCCGTTTCCCTGCAACAACAAGACGCACACATCAAATTATTGGTAACCTTATTGATAAAGGCGCCAATAATTCGCAAATTCACAATAATATATACGACAACAATAGTTTTAGTCGTTTACAACTATTAGGAAGAGCCATGCAAAACCTAAAAGTTATTCCAGAATTAAGAACGGCTTATATCACTTTAACGCAAGATGAATTAGATGAATTCAACTTTAAAAAAGGAGATACAGAAGGTTTTGTTAATTATGCGTTATCCTTAGAAGGCATCATATTTGGAGCCATTTTTATTGAAAGTAAACAAGACGATATAATAAAGATATCTCTCCGAAGTAAAGGCGACTTTTCTGTGAACGAATTGTCACGAGCTCATTTTAATGGTGGTGGACATACCAATGCTGCTGGAGGACGTAGTGATGACGATATGACAACTACAATAAATAAATTTATTAGTATATTACCACAGTATAAAGAAGATCTGTCCCCAACCCAAAGCAGATCATAAAACACAATATATGAAAAACCTACTCATACTCTCTGCCATAGCTATGTTGTGCTTCAGCTGTAAATCGCCCGAGGCAAGGCTTCCTGAATCCGTACAATCAGGATCATTTTTAAAAGCTTCTGCCGCACGGAATAAAAAACTCAACGAACTTGAGAAAACACAAATTGAGGAGATTATAAAAAACAATCCAAATAGAGAGTATATCGCTTCAAAAAGCGGATTTTGGTATTCTTACGTACATAAAGTCGAAGGTGACAGTATCCAACCACAATTTGGCGACGTAGTGGATTTCACTTATGATGTCTCTACAATTGAAGGTGAAGAAATCTATGACGATATAGATAAAACCTACGTTATGGATAAAGAAGAATTATTCACAGGTCTGCGCGAAGGTTTAAAACTACTAAAACCCTCAGAAACAGTAACTTTTATTTTTCCTTCCCAAAAAGCATTTGGATATTATGGAGATGACCATAAAATTGGAACTAATATTCCTTTAATTTGCAAAGTAACTTTAAACACAATAAAACAAAACAATGATTAAACAAGCGCTATCATCATTAGCATTACTACTAGTATTGGCTAGTACTTCATGCCAAGAACGTTATCCGGATTTAAAAGATGGAATTTATGCAGAATTCATTACCACAAAAGATACCATGGTGGCAGAACTCTTTTATGATAAAGTTCCTGTAACGGTGGCCAATTTTGTGGCCTTAGCTGAAGGAACTCATCCATTAGTTAAGGAAGAATACAAAGACAAACCTTTGTATGATGGTGTTACTTTTCACCGTGTGATTAATAATTTTATGATTCAAACTGGTGATCCAACTGGTACTGGAAGTGGTGATGTTGGTTATAAGTTTGAAGATGAATTAAGAGCAGACTTAAAACACGATAAGCCAGGAATTTTATCTATGGCAAATTCAGGTCCAATGGGAACCAACAGTTCTCAGTTTTTTATCACGGAAAAACCAACACCTTGGTTAGATGGTTATGATGAAAACGGTAATATGAAAGATTGTAACAATCCTAGAGTTGGTTGTCATACGGTTTTTGGTCAATTAGTGAAAGGAATCGAAGTTCAAAACGCCATTTCTGATGTGACTGTTGGACAAGGAAGTAAACCAGTTGAAGATGTGGTTATTTTAAAAGTGAATATCATTAGAAAAGGAACTGAAGCTAAGAAATTTGATGCTCCAAAAGTATTTACTGAAGAACTTCCAAAAATTAAAGAACGAATAGCTGAAGCACAAGCCGAAGCTGAAAGAAAAGCTGAAGAAGCAAGAGCAGCTGCTAAAGCAAAAGCTGAAGTCTCTAAAGCTGAATTCTTAAAAAAGAATGAAGAATTAAAAGGTCGTAAGATTGAATCACCTACAGGTATGGCAATGGTATTTACACATGAAGCTAATGGTGAAAAGCCAAATGCTTCTCAACGCGTAAATATTGATTGTGCTGGATATTTAGAAAATGGTGACTTATTCTGGACTACATGGAAAGACGTTGCGAAAAAGAATGGTAAATACGACGAAAGACAAGATAAAGCTGGACGTTATGCCCCTTTTGATATGCCTTATAATGAAACGGCAGGCTTAATTGCAGGTTTCAGAGAAGCTATGCTTAATATGAAGATTGGAGATAAAGCGAGAGTATTTATTCCTTACTACTTGGGCTATGGAGAAAACGGTAATCCACCAGTAATCCCTGGTGGTTCAAACCTTATTTTCGATATTGAATTAGTAAGTATCAAGAAATAAGCAACATTATTTTAAATAAAAAAAGCAGCTAAATTAGCTGCTTTTTTTTGTGATATATTATCTTTCAAATATTGATTACTTGAAAGAACCATGGTTTCTAACGCTTTACATTAAGCTTTAGGAATATTCTTTAAAATTTCTAAAACAAATTCCCAATACTTCTGAGCCGAAGAAATCTGAGCACGCTCATCTGGAGAATGCGCTCCTTTAATATTCGGTCCAAAACTAATCATATCCATTTCAGGATAGTTAGTTCCTAAAATACCACATTCTAGCCCAGCGTGACAAGCGGCTACATTTGGCTTCTCACCATTGTTTAAACGCTCATAAATAGGTACCATTACTTTTAAAATGTCAGAATCCATATTTGGAGCCCAACCTGGATAATCACCAGAAAGTTCAACCTCACAACCTGTTAATTCAAAAACAGCACGCAAGGTATTTGCTAAATCTTGTTTCGTACTTTCAACAGAGCTACGTGTTAAACATCCAATTTTAATAGCGCCATCTTTAACAATAACTCTTGCTATATTATTTGAAGTTTCAACTAAACCTTCAATATCAGGACTCATACGGTAGACACCATTATGCGCTGCATATAATGCTCTTGTTAATCCTTCTTGAACGCCTAAATCCATAATTTTTTCTGGAGTTTCCGTTTTAGAAACAATAATTTCTAAATCCGGTTCCATCGTTTTAAATTCCGTTTTAAGAACATCAACATGTGCTTTCATTTCAGCTTCAAAAGCTTCTTCATGAATAGAATCTATAGCAACAACAGCATTACTTTCTCTCGGAATGGCGTTACGTAAACTTCCACCGTCTATTTCAGCAATACGAAGTCCATAATTTTCAAAACCATCAAATAACAAACGGTTCATTAATTTATTGGCATTTCCTAAGCCTTCGTGAATTTGCATTCCTGAATGACCTCCTTGTAAACCTTTTACAGTAATAGTATAACCAATTTTAAACTCCGGAGTTTCTTCTTCTTTATAGTCTCTTGTCGCCGTAACATCTACGCCACCTGCACAACCTACACCGATTTCGTCATCCTCTTCAGTATCTAAGTTTAAAAGAATTTCTCCTTTAAGTAAGCCTCCTTTTAAACCTTTAGCACCAGTCATTCCCGTTTCTTCATCAATAGTGAATAAAGCTTCTAAGGCAGGATGTGCAATTGAATCACTTTCTAAAATTGCCATAATTGTAGCAACACCTAAACCGTTATCAGCACCAAGAGTAGTTCCTTTGGCTTTAACCCAGTCACCTTCAACAAACATTTCTATACCTTGCTTATCGAAATCGAAAACAGTATCGTTGTTTTTTTGATGCACCATATCTAAATGCGACTGCATCACGATTGGCTTTCTATCTTCCATGTCTTTAGATGCAGGCTTGCGGATAATAACGTTACCTACCTCATCTTCTATGGTCTCTAAACCTAAACTATTTCCGAAATCCTTCATGAATTGAATCACACGTTCTTCCTTTTTTGAAGGTCGTGGCACAGCGTTTAAGTCTGCAAATTTATTCCATAATGCTTTTGGCTCTAAGGCTCTTATTTCTGAACTCATATGTCTATTTTATTTAATTTTCAAAGGTACAAAAAGCATTACACTTTTTTAAACAATACCTCTAGACCCTTTACATGAAATATCATATTTCAATCCAATCTTTTTCCTATTTTTGAATCATGCGCAAAAACAAAAAACTAGCTTTAGTTATTTTCTTCGGAATTCAAATTATTTTGATTTCCATCTTAAAGCATTATCCCGAATTTGTTGAACAATTCTACAGTAACGGACTTTATGTTTTTCTTTCAAAACTGATGCGCTACGCCTTTGGTTGGATTCCTTTTTCGATGGGTGATATTCTTTACACTTTAGCTGGTATTTATATCATAAGGTGGCTACTTATTAATAGAAAACGCATTCTTAAAGACACTTTAAATTGGCTATTAGATATTGGAGCCACTTTATCCATTGCCTATTTCGCTTTTCACATACTTTGGGCTTTTAATTATTATAGACTACCACTTAATCAGTCTTTAAATATTGATGCCGATTATACTTCTGAACAATTAGTTTCATTTACTAAAAAATTAATTCAAAAATCGAATAGCCTTCATAAGGAATTAGCTAAAAATGACACATTGAAAGTCGATATGCCATATTCAAAAGCTGAGATTATTGATAAAGTCAAAGATGGTTATGAAGCACTATCAGAAACGTATCCACATTTAAAATATAAACCTAGTAGTATCAAAAAATCGATTTATTCTATACCACTTACTTATATGGGCTTTTCGGGTTACTTAAACCCCTTTACAAATGAAGCTCAGGTTGATGGGATGATTCCCACCTACAAATTTCCAACCACAGCTTCTCACGAAGCGGCGCATCAGTTAGGTTATGCCGCAGAAAATGAAGCCAATTTCATAGGAAGTTTGGCTGCAATTCACAATAAAGATATCTACTTCAAATATTCCGGTTATACTTTCGCTCTACAACATTGTCTAGCTGAAATTTTCAGAAGAGACCCTAATGTATATAATGCTATAGTTCTTACCGTGAATAAAGGTATTTTGAAAAACTACCAAGAGGTACGCGATTTTTGGGTCTCTTACGAAAACCCAATAGAACCACTTTTTGCATCAACCTTTGACAATTTTCTAAAAGCTAATAATCAATCGGCTGGAATGAGAAGCTATAGTTACGTTGTAGCTTTATTGGTCAATTATTACGACAACCAACCTTTGTAAGACTAATTTTCTCAAGATTAGGCTAGTCATAAATGTTAAAATACCCGTATAAATTTTCCTATAAACTTAAATTCTTATCTTTAAAACTCTAACCTAACTAATAAATTTTATGATTAAAGTACATCTACGGCTGCTCATGCTCATGTGCAGTTTTTCTTTATTTGCACAAGATTACTTCCCGAGTAATTCTGGAGTTATAGCAAATAATTCAAATTTCACAGCATTCACAAATGCAACGATTCATGTATCACCAACCGAAGTTATTAATAACGGAACACTCCTCATTAAAGATGGAAAAGTGGTCAGTGTTGGCAAGTCAGTAAAAATCCCAAAGAACACTACCCAAGTCGATCTTTCTGGAAAAACAATCTACCCTTCATTTATAGATTTATACACTTCTTTCGGTGTTGAAAAACCAAAACGTGGTGGCGATGGTCCTCAGTACGGTCCAAGCAGAAGTGGTTACTATTGGAATGATCACGTCATGCCAGAACAAGATGTGATGAATGCCTTTAAATACGATGCGAAAACCGCTTCGGAAATGCACAAACTTGGTTTTGGCGTTGTTAATACACATATGCCAGATGGAATTGTTCGTGGTACAGGAGCTTTAATAGCATTGAATAATAATGCTGATAATGCGATGCGTATTGTTGATGGTAGAACTTCTCAACATTTATCATTTAGAAAAAGTGTAACATCCAGACAATCTTATCCGTCTTCAATTATGGGAAGTATGGCATTATTGCGCCAAATGTACCATGATGCTGAGTGGTATGCTGCAGGAAATGTTGACACTAAAGATTTATCACTTGAAGCTTTAAATAGAAACAAGAACTTACTTCAAATTTTTGAAGCTGGAAGCAGAGCGAATTTGATGAGAGCTGATAAAGTTGGAGATGCTTTTAATATTCAATATACTATTGTTGGAGGTGGTGATGAATATGAGCGTATTAACGAAATTAAAGCAACGAATGCCACGGTAATTTTACCATTGAATTTTCAATTGGCCTATGATGTGGAAAACCCATTCTTAGCAAGCACACTTTCTTTAAGTGATATGCGAGCTTGGAATCAGGAACCTCACAACCCAAGATTATTAGCAGAAAACGGTGTGAAATTCGCCTTGACGACTCACGGTTTAAAGTCGACAAAAACATTTTCATCTAATTTAATGAAAGCTATTGAAAGTGGACTTTCAAAACAAAAAGCTTTAGAAGCTTTAACCACAGTGCCGGCTTCCTTATTAGGAAAATCTGATGTATTAGGAACGTTAAAAGCAGGAAGCTATGCTAACTTCTTAATTACAGACGGAGACATTTTCGAAAAGAAAACAAAACTTTATGAAAACTGGGTTCAAGGAACACCTCATGTAATTGAAGATTTAAACACCAAAGATATTGATGGTGACTACGAATTTAAATTAGCTGGTGACGATTATAAATTAAGCATTACAGGAAGCACAAGCAAGCCTAAGGCAAAATTAGAAAGCAATGACAAGTCTTTAGGTTCAAAAATCAACTATTCAGAAGATTGGTTAAACCTGACATTTAAAACTGCCGATAGCACTAAAAAAGAATTCATAAGAGTTGTTGCTAATACCACTAAAAATAATGCTTTAAGTGGAAAAGCAATTTTACCAAATGGGAACGAGGTGACTTTCCATGCTAATAAAACCACCAAAGAAGACTCAGATAAAAAAGGTTCTAAAAAGAAAGATAACGAGGAGTCAGAAACTCCTTTTATGAGTCCTATCACCTATCCTAACTTAGCTTATGGATTTACTGAAAAGCCAAAAGCTGAAACTATTTTATTCAAAAACGCAACGGTTTGGACTAATGAAGAAGATGGTGTTTTAGAAAATACAGATGTCTTAATTAAAGATGGAAAGATTTCAAAAATAGGTAAAGATCTTTCAAGCAGAAATGCTAAAGTTATCGATGCTACAGGAAAACATATTACCGCAGGTATCATAGACGAGCATTCTCATATAGCGGCGTCTTCAGTTAATGAAGGTGGTCATAATTCTTCAGCAGAAGTAACCATTGAAGACGTATTAAACGATGAAGCCATAGACATTTACCGCAACCTTGCAGGAGGTGTTACTTCTATTCAGATTTTACATGGATCTGCCAACCCAATTGGCGGTCGTTCTGCGATTATTAAGTTAAAATGGGGAGAGTCAGCCGATAATTTAATTTATGATAATTCGCCTAAGTTTATCAAGTTCGCTTTAGGTGAAAACGTAAAGCAATCACGTAGCAGAAGTAATTCGCGCTTCCCACAATCGCGAATGGGTGTTGAGCAAGTTTTTATCGATTACTTCAGTAGAGCAAAAGCTTATGACGAATTGAAGAAAAGCGGAAAACCCTATAGAAAAGACATCGAAATGGAAACGCTTGCAGAGATTCTTAATAAAGAACGTTTCATTTCTTGTCATTCATACGTGCAAAGTGAAATTAATATGTTGATGAAAGTTGCAGATCAATTCGACTTTAATATTAATACATTCACTCATATTCTTGAAGGTTACAAAGTAGCTGACAAAATGAAAGAACATGGTGTTGGTGGCTCAACTTTTAGTGATTGGTGGGCTTACAAATACGAGGTTAATGATGCTATTCCTTATAATGCTGCGATTATGCATAATGCTGGAATTGTAACAGCTATTAATAGTGATGATGCAGAAATGTCGCGACGTCTAAATCAAGAAGCGGCAAAATCTGTTAAATACGGTGGCGTTAGTGAAGAAGATGCTTGGAAATTTGTGACTTTAAATCCTGCTAAACTTTTACATCTTGATGATAGAGTTGGAAGTTTAAAAGTTGGAAAAGATGCCGATGTTGTACTATGGTCAGATCACCCATTATCAGTTTATGCTAAAGCTGAAAAGACTTTAATTGAAGGTGTAACTTACTTCGATTTAGAACGCGATCAGCAAATGCGCGAAGCGATTAGAAAGGAAAAAAGTGAACTTATCAACTTAATGCTTCAGGAGAAAAACAAAGGCATGAAGACGCAACCGATAAAGAAAAAAGAAGACAAAGTATTGCATTGCGACTCTATGGATGCTCACAACTAAAAACATTAAAAAATGAAAAACTTAAATAAATTTAATACCCTTTTGTTTTTGCTGTGTATCACTTTAGGATTCGCACAACAAACACCAGGCGCTAAGCAAAGAAAGGATTTTGCGATTGTTGGAGCAACCGCTCACATTGGAAATGGAACTGTTATTGAAAATAGTATAATTGTAGTAAGTAATGGGAAAATCACAACGATTGGACCAGAAGCTTCTACTCCTCAGACTCGTCAAACCATGGATATAATTGACGCTAAAGGCAAACATGTGTATCCAGGATTTATAGTCGCTAACGGAACTTTAGGTTTGGTTGAAGTAGATGCTGTAAAAGCCTCTGATGACTTATCTGAACTTGGTACTTTCAATCCGCATATTAGAAGTATTATCGCTTATAATACGGAATCGAAAGTCATTGAATCGATGCGACCAAATGGCGTACTACTGGGACAGGTAGTTCCTAGAGGCGGACGAATTTCAGGAACTTCTTCTGTAGTACAATATGATGCTTGGAATTGGGAAGATGCTGCTATTAAAATGGATAACGGAATTCATATCAATTGGCCGAGTAGTTTTAGTCGTGGTCGTTGGTGGTTAGGTGAAGATCCAGGATTAAAACCAAATAAAGATTACGCTAAACAAGTCAAAGAACTTTCAGATTATTTCACAGAAGCTAAAAGCTACAATAATGGAGATAAAAAAGAAGGTCACTTACCTTTTGATGCCATGTCTGGTTTATTTGATGGCTCAAAACATTTATACATTAATGTAGATGACGAAAAAGGAATTACTGATGCTGTAAATTTTGCAAAGTCTCAAGGGGTTTCAAAACTAACTATCGTTGGAGCTTATCAAGCAGGAAATCTTACTGGCTTTTTAAAGCAAAATGAGGTATCTGTATTTTTAAGACGCGTACATTCTCGACCAGAATTGGAAGATGATGATTACGACTACACATTCAAGCAAGCTAAAAAATTAGTTGATGCTGGAATTTTAGTGGCTTTAGAGCCAAGCGGACAAATGGAAAGAATGAACTCTCGTAACCTGCCATTCTACGCAGGGACAACAGCGGCTTATGGTTTAACCAAAGAACAGGCGTTACAACTTATCACACAGAATCCGGCGAAAATTATGGGAATTGATGATATGTATGGAACTCTTGAAGTTGGTAAAAGTGCGACATTGTTTATTAGTGAAGGTGATGCTTTAGATATGCGAACCAATCAACTATTAGAAGCTTTTATTGATGGCAGACAATTAAGTTTAGAAACGCACCAAACGACACTTTGGAAACGTTATTCTAAAAAGTATAATAGCCAAAATTAATAATATAAGAGGTCGTCCAAATTATATTTAGACGACCTCTTACTTATTTGGCTTATTTATAAATTAAAATACAAGTCCTAATAAAAGGTCTGTATAGGCATTAGAATTATTTATAACGCCTGGATTTGGACTATTTTGTATTTCTAGCTCCCAAATTCTTGAATTTTCTTGAGTATTATTGATATACGTACCATTACTCAAAACAAGTAAACGATCTCCGCAATTATTATAAGCTAGGTTTACAGATTCAGGGTTAAACTCTATACTTGGTATAATTGTACTTTCCACTATAGCTCCACTACTAAAGTCCCAGTGCACAATAGAACGCGCTCCATTCTCCATTTTTGGCAAAAACAACCCACCTGTTTCAGGATCTATTTCAATGTCGCTATACATGGCATAACCAGCAGTGGTATTTACAGGAATAGCACTTAATAATGACCCTGTGGATGTAACTTCATAAAGTACTTGACCTACTAAGAACAATAAACTTCCCGAAATACTCGCTACACCATAAGCCTTATTACCAACGGTATCTTGATAGTATTCATTCGTACCAATAGCGCCACCTATTCGCACCGCAACTCCTGAGGCGGAAATGGTGCATAAAAAAATTCCTGATGTATCAAATTCTAAGGCATATAGTTGATTACCCAAATAGATTGGTGCGCTATAACTAGCTGCAGGACTTAATATAATTTCATCTAAAGTGCCTGGCGCTGCAACATACATTTTTTGACCACCATTAAATTCGTCTATAAAATAAAGTGTTTCATTAGTCCTGTCGAATGCAGGGCGATTACTATATAAATTACCTGTAATAATTAGACTCGATAATACTTGTAGTGAAGGATTAGCCAAATTAGCTGCTGTGTTTTTAATAAAATCCAACTGCCCTGTAGGATTGCCGAAATTTCCTTCTATTTGTAATCCATAAAAGTTGAAATCTAAACAAGGCTGTGGTGTAACGCCGCTATCATCAGAACAGTTATAAATAAACAATGTTAAGGTGATAAGAAAAACAGTTCTTTTTAAATTATTAAATGTGTTTGTTTTCATGATGTTAAAGTTTTGGTTTATACTAGTATATCAACTCAACTTTAAAATTGTTACCCTTTAATTTGAAAATAACTTTTGGAGCTATGAAATTATCAAGACAATAAAGAGAATGCATCGTTATTCTTTCATATTAGGTTAAATTTGCACAACTCAAAATACCCTTAATAAAAATGACATGATGGGAAAACTTATATCTAGCCCACAGAACCCGTTAATAAAACAACTTGTTTTACTCAAAGAAAAGTCGAGATCACGTAAAAAATCTGGACAATTTTTAGTTGAAGGTAAGCGCGAGTTGGCACTCGCTATTGAAGGTGGCTATAAAGTTGAAACCTTATTGTTTTTGCCTGAATTGTTTTCAGAATATGAAGCTGAAACCATTAGCCAAAACGGCATTGAAATTATTGAAATTTCAAAAGAGGTGTTTCAAAAATTAGCACATAGAGACACTACAGAAGGCGTAATTGCAGTAGTACAATCTAAGCATCATAGGCTTAATGATTTAAAATTTAAATCAAAAACCCCATTAATCCTAGTAGCCGAAGCTCCTGAAAAACCGGGCAATATTGGCGCATTACTTCGTACCGCAGATGCTGCAAATGTAGATGCTGTGATAATTGCTAATCCAAAATCAGATTTATATAATCCGAACATTATTCGTTCAAGTGTTGGTTGCGTGTTTACTACCGAAATTGCCATGGCAAGTAGTGATGAAGCGATAGCGTTTTTAAAAAACAACGACATCAATATTTTCTCTGCGATATTACAAGAATCAAAACCTTATCATACTCATGATTACACTTTAGCAACGGCTATTGTCGTTGGCACAGAAGCTACAGGATTAACTCAAGAATGGCGAGTTGCAGCAACACAAAACATAAGCATCCCAATGCAAGGAGTTATCGATTCTATGAATGTCTCTGTTGCAGCCGGAATTCTTATTTTTGAAGCGAAACGTCAACGAGATTTTAAATAAGAAATAAAAAACTCAAAAACCAATTTCCTATCGATACTTATTGGCTTTAGGAAGTTCAATTATTTATAATTTACATGACTGCACAAACCCTTTTTTATATCATCATAGCTATAATCATCATTAACTTTATAATTGATAAAGTTCTCGATGCTATAAACGCCAAACATTATAACGATCCAGTTCCTGAGGAATTAAAAGACGTGTACGATGATGCGGAATACAAAAAATCACAAGCTTATAAAGCCACCAATTATAAATTCGGGATTTGGACTTCCTTATTTTCAGTAGTCTTAACCCTTAGCTTTTTGTTCTTAGATGGTTTTGAATATGTCGATAATATAGCGCGAAGCTATTCGGATAACCCAATTATTATCGCATTGATTTTCTTTGGAATCATTATGATTGCCAGTGATATTATTACAACGCCATTCGGTTATTACAAAACCTTTGTGATTGAAGAACGCTTCGGGTTTAATAAAACAACTAAGAGGACTTTCATTTTAGATAAATTTAAAGGTCTACTTATGATGGTTATTCTAGGAGGTGGAATCATTGCTCTTATCGTTTGGTTTTATCAAGTTACAGGTAATCAATTCTGGTTATATGCTTGGGGAATTGTCACGGTCTTTACGGTGTTTATGAATATGTTTTATTCTAAACTTATCGTGCCACTATTCAACAAACAGACACCTTTAGAAGATGGTGAATTGCGTAACAAAATTTCAGCCTATGCTGAGTCGGTAGGTTTTAATCTTGAAAAAATATTCATTATTGATGGTTCAAAACGAAGCACAAAAGCCAACGCCTATTTTTCAGGATTTGGAAGTGAAAAGCGAGTGACACTTTATGACACCTTAGTTAATGATTTAGATGATGAAGAAATCGTTGCTGTGTTAGCACATGAAGTCGGCCATTATAAAAAGAAACATATCATTTTTAACCTGGTTACTTCCATCCTACTCACAGGATTGACGCTTTATATTTTATCCATATTTATTTCAAACCCATTATTATCGAATGCTATTGGAGTTGAAATCCCAAGTTTCCATGTCGGACTAATCGCCTTTGGAATGCTCTACGCTCCTATTTCAGAAATCACAGGATTAATAATGAATTATGTCTCTCGTGTTTTTGAATATCAAGCAGACGATTATGCTAAAAACACTTATAAAGCAGAACCTTTAATTTCATCATTAAAAAAATTATCTAAAAATAGCTTAAGCAATTTAACACCTCATAAAGCCTATGTGTTTATGCATTATTCACATCCTACTCTTTTGGAACGTGTCAGGAATTTAAAAAGATAAACCCGATAGGTTAATCGAGTAAACATTTCAATTATATACTCTTAATAAGAAGAAACATACATATTATGACAGATTTAAAAAATAGAAAAGCAATTATTACAGGAGGCGGAAGAGGCCTTGGAAAAGCAACTGCCATAGCTTTTGCAAAAGAAGGCATTGATGTTGCTATCACAGGTAGAAATGAAGAAGTTTTAAAAGAAACAGTTTTAGAATTAAAGGCGTTAGGTGTTAATGCTATTTATTCTGTTTTCGATGTAAGTAACTATGAAGAAGTTCAAAAAAGCATCAAAACAATTGTTGAAAATTTAGGATCTGTAGACATTTTAGTAAACAATGCAGGCATCGCAGCATTTGGAACGTTTAATGATATGGCAGTGAGTCAGTGGACTCAAATAATTCAAACTAATGTTATGGGAATGTATCACGTAACTAAAGAGGTTTTACCATATTTAATAGATCAAAACGAAGGTGATATTATAAACGTATCTTCCACTGCAGGATTAAATGGTAATGCTACTACTTCTGCATATTCTGCTTCTAAATTCGCCGTTATTGGAATGTCTGAATCATTAATGAAGGAAGTTCGTAAAAACAACATTAGAGTTTGTACGTTAACACCAAGTACTATAGCTTCGGATATGTCCGTAGAATTAGGTATTGCGACAAAAGATTCTGAAGATAGTGTTTTACAACCTGAGGATTTTGCAGAACTGATTGTTGCAGGCTTAAAATTACCTCGAAGAGCAATGCTGAAAAACGCATCATTATGGTCTACAAATCCATAATTTTTTAATCTTATTTTAATATAACAAAACCTGCATTATATGTGGGTTTTGTTGTCTAATAAATGGCTAGTTTTATAATAGCTTAATACATTTTAAAAATTTAAATTGCTAATTTTATAGAATCACTCAATACATTCACTTAGTTTCCGATGGAATTCATATTACATAATTTTAATTAGATTCAACATCTGCGTTCCAAAAAGTGAAACGTATTATAAATAAACCCGAATAGCTTTGAATAATATTTCTACAAATAACGATAGTTCTCAAACTGATAGTATTGAAGCTAAAGAGTCTGACTATTTATACATTCAATCGTCACAAATCAAAAATGCAGGTTTGGGATTATTTACAGCAATCGATATTTATAAAAACGAAATAATTTCTATATTTAAAGGAGAAATCATATCTAATCAAGAAGCTGAGCGAAGAGCGCTGCAAAACAATGATAAGTATTTTATTAATTTGTTAGATGGCAGTATTATGGACTCCATGCATACAGATTGCTTTGCAAAATACGCTAATGATGCTGAAGGCTTATCGCAAAGCGATTTCAAAAACAATGCAGAAATCACCTTAGACGAAAACGATCATGTTTGTATCAAAGCTTCAAGACCTATTAAAATTGGTGAAGAGATATTTTGTAGTTACGGAAAACGCTATTGGAAAAAACACAGTTGATTCTACAAGTTAAGACTTAAATAAAACTAAGTTCATATGCCTACAGATCATCCTTTATTAATTATACCGTTTTCGGTTGGCTTAATTTTTATTGTAGTTGGATTCATAATGTATAAGTTTCCGCCAAAGGAAATAAATGGGCTTTATGGCTACAGAACTTCAGCTTCCATGAAAAATCAAGAACGTTGGGATTTCGCTCAAGTGTATTCTTCGAAAGAAATGATGAAAATGGGCGGCTTACAATGTTTAGTAGGATTAATAGCTTTTGTTTACCAACCCTCTGAGAAAACAGGAACACTTATTGGGCTAGGTATAATGATATTGGTAACTATACTTTTATTTATAAAAGTTGAAAAGAAAATCAAATCAAAATTTTCTAAAAAGGATTAAACTACCACATTTTTTCACTACCTTTTTATTCTAAGTTCATCTATAAGTTTCGAACTTAATCATTATTATTGTTTTTAATATAGCTAATAAAAATCATTGTTCATTAACCACCTTTTTACTACATTAGTTCTATGACAGAAGCGGATATAGAGAAAGAAAATGCAGCGATTGCAAAAGCTTACAAAGAATTACTAAAAGTAAGCTACCAAACATTAAGTAAGGACGATAAGAAATTAATACGTCATGCTTTCGATGTGGCTGTTGATGCGCATAAAGATCAACGTCGAAAATCAGGCGAAGCCTATATCTTTCACCCTATTGCAGTGGCTCGAATTGTAGCACAAGAAATAGGAATGGATGCCACGTCTATTGCTGCTGCTTTACTACACGACGTGGTAGAAGACAATCCTGATTATACCATTGATGATATTGAACAGTTATTCGGAAAAACCGTTGCAAGAATCGTTGATGGACTAACTAAAATAGCATCG
Organism: Winogradskyella epiphytica; assembly: GCF_003217215.1. GTDB lineage: Bacteria > Bacteroidota > Bacteroidia > Flavobacteriales > Flavobacteriaceae > Winogradskyella > Winogradskyella epiphytica. The sequence continues at coordinate 131,762 of NZ_QJTD01000003.1, read as the reverse complement.
CTTAAAAAAGACATGGATGTGTCTTTACAAGCTGAGAATTTTAGAAAGATGCTTCTCACCTTAAACGATGATGTTAGAGTTATCATTATAAAAATTGCCGACCGTTTGCACAATATGCAGACCATGGACTCTATGCGTGATGATAAGCAGGTAAAAATTGCTTCGGAAACACTATACATTTACGCTCCTCTTGCCCATAGGATTGGACTTTACAATATAAAATCAGAACTCGAAGATTTAGGCTTAAAATATACCGAACCAGAAGTCTATAATGACATTCTGGAAAAAATGCAAGACAGTAAGGAAGACCAAGACCTGTATATCAAGGCATTTACGAAAGTTATTGAAGACTCCTTAATTAAAGAGGGACTTAACTACGAAATTAAAGGAAGGCCTAAGTCTATCTTCAGTATTAGGAGAAAAATGGTTAAGCAAGGGGTTTCTTTTGATGAAGTCTATGATAAATTTGCGGTTAGAATCATTTATAAGTCCGATTTAGCCAATGAGAAATTCTTGGCTTGGAAAATATATTCAATCGTTACCGATCACTTTACACCTAACCCTATCCGATTAAGAGATTGGATTTCCTCTCCTAAATCAACAGGATACGAAGCACTACACATTACCGTTGTTGGTCCAAAAAGCCGCTGGGTTGAAGTTCAGATAAGAAGTGAACGCATGAACGAAATTGCGGAAAAAGGTTATGCAGCACACTACAAATACAAAAATGCAGACGATAAGGATGATAGTTTAGACTTATGGATTAACCGACTGCAGGAAGCCTTAGAAAATCATGAAGCTGATGCTGTAGATTTCGTAGAACAATTTAAACTCAATTTATACTCCAAGGAAATATTTGTTTTCTCTCCAAAGGGAGATTTAAAATCACTGCCTAAAGGGGCTACACCACTAGATTTTGCATTCAGCATTCATACAGAAATTGGTTTAAAAACACGGGGAGCTAAAGTAAATGGAAAGTTAGTTCCACTGAGTCATGAGTTACAAAGTGGCGATCGTGTTGAAATTATAACTTCGGAAAATGCGAAACCAAATCCTAACTGGCTGGACTACGCGACCACAGCTCGAGCACGAAGTAAAATTAAATCGGCATTAAATGCTCATACCAAAGAAATAGCAGAAGAAGGAAAGGAAATTTTAAGAAGAAAGCTAAAACAGCTTAAAATCACCTTAAACGAGGCTTCAATTAATGAAATGGTGAGCTATTTCAAACTAAATACCTCCTTAGATTTATTTTATCGTGTCGGTATAGGAACTATAGATAATACCAAGTTGAAGTCTTTCGCGTCCTCTAGAAGTAATGCTTTTGTTAGTTATTTTAAAAACAAACTCTATAGGCCTACTACACCAAAGGACATAAATAAAGAAGAAATTACCACAAAATACGACATGTTGGTGTTTGGTAAGGAAGAGGAAAAACTCGACTATACCCTCGCAAACTGTTGTAATCCTATTCCAGGTGATAAGGTCTTCGGTTTTATCACGATTAATGACGGCATAAAAATTCACAAAAAGAATTGTCCTAATGCGGTTAGTCTTCAATCAAACTATGCCTATAGAATTTTACAAGCCAAATGGATAGATTCATCACAGCAAGTATTTACATCTCAGATCACCTTATCTGGTATAGATAATATGGGACTGGTAAACGACATTACTAGAATGATTTCCGATAGCATGCACGTAAATATGAAAAGCATCAGCTTTTCCAGTGATGATGGTATCTTCTCTGGAAAAATAACGGTTGAAGTTAAGAATCAAACCATGCTTAAAAAGCTAATGGATAGACTTAAACAAATTAGTGGCATTGAGAAGGTAACAAGAGTATAGCCTATACCCCATCGAATCCTTCGGGAACCAAAAGTATCTAATTCCTATAATTTATCCTTTATTATAGCAAAACTTCAGCCTATAATTTAAGCTTAATAAGCTTTAGGTTTAACGTAAAATTGGTCAATAATTTTTAGCATAATTTTATCATTCAATTGGTAATAATTTTGTGTAAATTTGTCGCTTAATTATGAATGCAACTACAGAAGAAAGTAACCAGGAAATAGTAAAGCGCGTCTTTACTCAATTCCTCGAAGATAAAGGTCATAGAAAAACACCTGAACGCTACGCTATACTTCAGGAAATTTATGATAGTCAAGAGCATTTTGATATTGAATCTTTATATATCAAAATGAAAAACAAGAACTATCGTGTAAGTAGAGCTACGCTTTATAATACTATTGAATTATTATTGGAATGTGCTTTAGTACGTAAGCACCAATTTGGGCAAAGTCAAGCGCATTATGAAAAATCATATTTCGATAAAAATCATGACCATGTCATTCTTACCGATACAGGTGAGGTTATAGAGTTCTGCGATCCTCGCATTCAATCGATTAAAAAAACCATCGAAGAGGTTTTTGATATTCAAATAACTAATCATTCACTATATTTTTACGGTAACCGTAAAAAAGACGACTAACTCAATATTAAAATGGCAGTAGATTTACTACTTGGATTACAATGGGGAGATGAAGGCAAAGGAAAAATTGTCGATGTATTCACCTCTAAATACGACATCATTGCACGCTTTCAAGGTGGACCAAATGCAGGACACACTTTAGTGTTTAATGGCAAAAAACATGTATTACATACGATACCATCTGGAATTTTTCATGAAGACAAGGTGAACCTTGTTGGTAACGGTGTGGTTATAGATCCTGTTATTTTCAAAAAAGAACTTGATAAGTTAGAGGAGCAAAATGTAGATTATAGAAAATCTTTATGTATTTCTCGTAAAGCTCATATCATTCTACCTACGCATCGCTTATTAGATGCGGCTAGTGAAGCTTCAAAAGGAAAAGCAAAAATTGGTTCTACTTTAAAAGGTATTGGTCCAACTTATATGGATAAAACGGGTAGAAACGGTATCCGTGTTGGTGATATTGAATTAGCCGATTGGAAAGACAAATACAGAGCTTTAGCAGATAAGCACGAATCTATGATTGAATTCTACAATGTAGACATTCAGTACAATTTAGATGAACTTGAAGCAGAGTTTTTCGAAGCTATCGATACTTTAAAAACATTAAAATTCATAGATTCTGAAGAATACATTTACCAAGCACAACAATCAGGTAAAACTATTTTAGCTGAAGGCGCTCAAGGTTCTTTGTTAGATATTGATTTTGGTACATATCCATTTGTTACGTCTTCTAACACAACGGCGGCAGGAGCTTGTACAGGTTTAGGAGTTGCACCAAATCAAATTGGTGAAGTATTCGGAATATTTAAAGCATATACCACTCGTGTAGGTTCAGGTCCATTCCCAACAGAATTATTTGATGAAGATGGTGAAACAATGGGACGTGTTGGTAACGAATTCGGAGCAACGACTGGTCGTTCAAGACGTTGTGGCTGGTTAGATTTAGTTGCTTTACGTTATGCTTGTCAAGTTAATGGTGTGACGCAATTAATTATGATGAAAGGCGATGTGCTTTCTGGTTTCAAAACCTTAAAAGTATGTACTGCTTATAAATATAAAGGTGAAACAATTACTCATTTACCTTATAATATTGAAGAGGAAAACGTAACACCTGTTTATACTGAACTTAAAGGTTGGGCTGCAGATTTAACTGGAATGACTGAAGCTTCAGAATTACCAGAAAATCTTAACGCATATATCGAATATTTAGAAAAAGAACTTAACCTACCTATTACAATTGTATCTGTAGGTCCTGATCGTAAACAAACTATTATTCGCAAGACGGTTTAGTTATATAAACTATAAGATTCTGTTAAAAATAGTAATAACGCAGACTAAAGCAATTGGATAAATGTTATTTTGTACAAAACATATTGCTTTGAAATCTATTAAGAATCTTATTTTTATTCTGTGCTTTACGGCATTTTATATAAGTTTTGCTCAGGAAAAACAAAAAATCACCATCGAATATGCAGGGATTGGCTATACCGATTCTGAAATTGAAGATGGTGCTAAAGTTTTTCTAAGAGATAAATCAAAACAGGTCCACTTTATCCATAAAGGGATTAATATGTGGTGTGATAAAGCCGTGTATTATGAAGATCAAGATTTTATAGAAGCCTATAGCAACGTAGTGATGAAGCAAGGCGACTCTATAAACATGGTTGCCAAGTACGTGGAATACAGTGGTAAAACACAGTTGGCCTTCGCAAGTGGCAATGTCGTCCTAACCGAACCACAATCAACATTAACAACCGATACACTTCATTTTGATAGAACAAAACAACAAGCTTACTATAATACTGGAGGTACTGTTGTAAGAGACTCATCGGGTACCATTACAAGTCAAATTGGTCGGTATTATATGAATGTGAGCAAATACCAATTTGTAAAAAATGTGGTTCTCGTTAATCCTCAATACACCTTAAAAACAGAGCGCTTAGATTTCTTCACTGAAAATGGCCACGCTTATCTTTTTGGTCCGTCAACAATTACCGGAGAAACGAGTAATGTGTATTGTGAAAGAGGTTTTTACGACACCAATAACAATACGGGGCATTTTCAACGAAATGCTAAAATCGATTATGACAATCGAACGGTTGAAGGTGATAGTTTATATTTTGACCGAAATAAAAGTTTTGCTTCGGCTACCAATAATATTACGGTTACAGATACCATTAATCAAAGTATCGTCAAAGGTCATTATGCCGAAGTTTGGCGAGCGAAAGATTCAGTCTTTATTACAAAACGCGCTTTAGCGATAACTGTACAAGAACGTGATTCTGTTTATGTACACGCAGACACATTAATGGTTACTGGCAAGCCTGAAAATCGTATTACAAGAGCTTATTACAATGCCAAATTATACAAAAGTGACTTGGCCGGAAAATCAGATTCTATTCACGTTGATCATAAAAATGGATTAACTCAACTGATTAATCTGAGTAGGTTTGATTCTACTGATGCTTTTGCCATTAAACGAAAACCTATACTTTGGAATATGGGCAACCAAATGACTGGTGATACCATTCATTTAATTTCTAATGTTAAAACGGAAAAACTCGACTCATTAAAAGTTTTCGATAATGCTTTTTTAGTCAGTAAAGACACGCTGAGTAACGATGGTTTTAATCAAATCAAAGGTCAGCGCTTAATAGGGCTATTCAGGGACAACGAACTCTATAATGTGGATATCATCAAGAATGCCGAAGTTATTTATTACTCGAGAAACGGAGAAAATGAATTAGTTGGCATTAACAAATCAAAATCTGGTAGCATCAATATTAAGATTGAAGAAAAAGCGATTGAGGAAATCAGACTTATTAATCAAATTGATGGAGAGTTATCGCCTGAGTCTAAATTCCCAAACAGCGCCAAACGCTTAAGAGGATTTGATTGGCGTGGCGATGAACGCCCTATGTCTGTTGAAGATTTATTTAAGGATGATGCTCCAATTACATTGCCCAAAATTAAAGGTTTAGACGATTATGTTCCACCCGAGGAATTTATTGATAAAAGTGTCACGGAACGAATAGAAGATGCCGGGAAAGCGACACCAAACAAACCTAATAAAGCGGCTCGAAATCTGCCTAAGCAAAATAATGTAGCGCCTTTAAATACCTCGACAAATACGATTAGTACTAAAAAAGAAGCGCCTAAAAAGAAAGATCAATAATTGAAAAACGATTTTTTTAAATACCAAGCACAAACAAGTCCACACCCCTTAGCCATGGAAGTTAGTCATGCCAAAGGCTCATATATTTATGATACCACAGGCAAAGCCTATCTTGATTTTGTAGCAGGTGTGTCGGCATGTAGTTTAGGACACTCTCATCCAAAAGTGGTTCAAGCTATAAAAAATCAAGTTGATCAATACCTACATGTGATGGTTTATGGCGAGTATATTCAACAACCGGCTATAGACTTAACAAAACTATTAGCTGAACATTTACCAACTCCTTTAGAGTCTACCTACTTGGTTAACTCTGGTACCGAAGCCATTGAAGGAAGTCTTAAGTTGGCGAGACGCTATACAGGTCGTTCAGAAATTATTGCAGCTAAAAGTGCTTATCATGGCAATACCATGGGTTCTTTGAGTCTTATGGATTACGATGAGAGGAAGACGCCTTTTCTCCCCTTAATTCCAGATGTAAAGCATATTGAATTTAATTCTGAACTTGATTTACTTCAAATTACCGACAATACAGCAGCAGTCATTTTAGAAACTATTCAAGGTGGCGCCGGTTTTATCGAGCCAACGAATGACTATTTACATAAAGTTCAATTGCGTTGTAATGAAGTTGGTGCTGTTTTTATTTTAGATGAAATCCAACCAGGAATTGGGAGAACTGGAAAACTATTCGGTTTTGAAAATTACAATTGTCAGCCCGATGTCGTCGTTACAGGAAAAGGTCTAGGAGGTGGTTTACCAATTGGAGCTTTTACAGCCTCAAAAGAAATGATGTCATCCTTAAGTGACAACCCTAAAATGGGACATATTACAACGTTTGGAGGAAATCCTGTTATAGCCGCCGCTGCTTTAGCAACGCTAAAAGAAGTTACTGAATCTAATTTAATGGCTGAAGCCTTAGAGAAGGAGCAATTATTCCGTAAACACCTTCAACATAAACATATTAAAGAGATACGAGGTAAAGGCTTAATGTTAGCCGCATTCACTGATAGTGCTGAGATGACCAATAAAGTGATTTTAGAAGCGCAGAATCAGGGCTTAATTCTATTTTGGCTCTTATTTGAGCAGAAAGCCATCCGAATAACGCCTCCTTTAACAATTTCTAACGAAGAGATTATTGAAGGTTGTCGTATAATCACCACTATTCTAGATACTATTTAATTTTAAGACTTCCCAAATAAAACACTCAGGGTCAGCAATTCACCTGATTTACATGAAGTTAAATTTCAATGTTAATTATTTTGTTAAAAACATTAAGTTAAAAAGCGATGTAGTGCAAAGTATAACTGTAATTTTATTTCGTGAACTATTAACTTATTTATGCAATACAGGCACGAAGACAAAAATTTATCACTAACTCGATTTGAATCCATGTTAAAGACCAATGATATATTGTTCTTTGATTCAAACGAATTCGAAAACATTATACACCACTACCTTGAAAATGGGAAAGTGGCCTTGTCTAAACGTGCGATTAAGTTAGGGTTAGAACAACACCCATCTTCTATTAATCTCAGATTATTTCAAGTTGAAATATTTGTAATAGAAAATAAGTTCGCCGAAGCCAATGAGCTTTTAGACGATCTTCATAATCTAGAGCCTAATAACGAAGAAATCTTTATACAGAAGGCCAATGTATTGTCTAAACAAGATGAACATCAAAAAGCAATTGACACCTTACTTATAGCCATAGACATATCTAATTCGCCCGAGGATGATGCCGACTTGTATGCTTTAGTAGGAATGGAGTATTTGTTTTTAGATCAGTTTGAAAACGCGATTAAATACTTCAAGAAGTGTTTAGAAAGCGACAATTCCGACTATTCTGCACTTCATAATATTGTGTATTGTTTTGATTACTTAAATCAAACCTCTGAGGCCATAGAGTATTTAAATAAATACTTAGACACTAATCCGTATTGCGAAATTGCTTGGCATCAACTAGGAAGGCAGTATTTTACACTAAAAGAATACGCGAAAGCTAATGCAGCCTTTGAGTTTGCTATCATCTCAGATGATACCTTTATTGGAGCCTATATTGAAAAAGGTAAGGTTTTAGAAAAGCTGAAGCAGTACGATGAAGCTATAGAAAACTATAAAATTACATTAGCTTTAGACGATCCCACGTCATTTGCGTTATTGCGATTAGGTCATTGTTATGCTAAAACAAATCAAGAAGAGTTAGCTATTCAATCTTTTAAAAAATGTATAGATGAAGACCCACTTCTCGATAAAGGCTGGATTGCGATCATTAAATTTTACATGAAGCGTCTTAATTATCAGAAAGCTTTATACTATGTAAATAAAGCCGTAGCTATAGACAGCGATAATGTGATATACTGGAAACTCTACGCCACAATCAATAAACGTTTAAATTTCCTTGAAGAGGCTGAACGCGGTTTTAAACGCGCATTAGAACTAGGGAATTACGAATTGGACACTTGGTTACAGCGAAGCGATATCCTAATTTCTTTAGGCGAATATGATGCCTCCATTTTCAATCTCCTTCAAGCGACCGAATTTTATCCGGAAAATGCAGAAGTTGAGTACCGATTAGCTGGACTTTATTTTACGATGCATCAATATGAAGAAGGACGTTTTCATCTTAAAAATGCGACGTATTTAAATATAGATTACAACTTCATAATAGCCGAATTGTTTCCTCAATTAGCTAATAAACCTTTGATTAAGGCGATAATTTCAGAGGCTAAAAAGACTTCCAAATAAAAAAAACCATACCTTAGCATCTCTTATTTTTTAAAGAATGCAAAGACGATTTTTAGATTATTTAGTCATCACCCTTAAAGGTGCTGCAATGGGTGCTGCTGATGCAGTTCCAGGTGTTTCAGGAGGTACAATTGCTTTTATATCGGGTATTTACGAAGAACTTATTACAACCATAAGTAATGTAAATCTATCTACTTTAAAGGTTCTAAAAAAAGAAGGATTTCCGGCTTTTTGGAAAAAAGTAAACGGTAACTTTATCCTTGCTTTACTCATTGGTATTATCATAAGCTTTGCCTCATTTATGAAGCTAGCTAAATACTTAATAGAACAACATCCCATATTAATTTGGTCCTTCTTTTTCGGACTCATTATAGCTAGCATCTATTTTGTTGCAAAGCAAATCACCAAATGGAATGCTGGAAGTATGGTAGCCTTAGTCGTGGGCAGCGTTCTTGCCTATTTTATCACCTCTTTACCATCAATGGCAAGTAATGATAATCCGTATTTTTTATTTTTCGCTGGAGCCATTGCTATTTGCGCAATGATATTGCCGGGAATTTCAGGCTCTTTTATTTTAGTAATTCTTGGAGCGTACAAAACGCTAAGTGATGCTATTGATAGTCTAGACCTTAAAAAAATTATCATTTTTGCTCTTGGAGCCGTTGTTGGACTTTTAAGCTTTTCTCGTGTTTTAAAATGGCTATTTAAAAACTATCACAATACAACATTAGCCGTGCTTACAGGATTTATTTTTGGATCATTAAACAAAATATGGCCTTGGAAAAAAACGGTTTCTGTTATGAGTGATTCCTCTGGAGAAATAATCCCATTTTCTAAATTAAGTGAATTGGGTACGCTTTCGGTTTATCAAAAAGAAATTCAAAATTTTGATAGCTATAAAACGGTTATCGAAAAAAGCATCTTACCCAACCACTTTTCAGAAATAAATGGACAATTAGATGCACAAATATTATTCGCAGTTGCGTTAATGATCGCTGGGTTTTCAATTATATTTATTTTAGAAAAAATAGGAAACAAAGCATAAATGCAAAGCACCAGAACATTTTCAGATAAGGTATTTTTGGTTCTAAAAGGACTAGGAATGGGAGCTGCTAATAAAGTTCCTGGTGTATCTGGTGGTGTTGTTGCCTTTGTTGCTGGTTTTTACGAAGAATTTATTTATTCATTACAACGGGTAAATAAAACCGCATTTAAACTTTTATTTAACGGTCGGTTTAAGAGTTTCTATCGCTATATCAATGGCAAATTTCTAAGCTTGCTATTCTTAGGAATGATAGTCAGTTATTTTAGTGTTTCTAAAATTTTGGACTACCTCATTGTCCATTACGAACTTTATGTTTGGAGTACTTTCTTTGGGATGATTTTGGGCTCCATTTATTATATCAGTAAGGATTTTGATGAATGGAATAAAACTACCGTTCTATCCTTAACTCTAGGTGCTTTAGTTGGTATTAGCATTAGTTTTTTAGACCCAGCAACGGAAAATGACAATTTGTGGTTTGTGTTCTTCTGTGGCATAATCAGTGTTTCAGGTATGACACTTCCTGGGTTTTCAGGCTCATTTATACTGATCCTCTTAGGAAATTACGTGTTACTTTTAGTAGATTCTGTCAACGCACTTTATGACTCTTTGGTTGATATAGTTAGTGGTGATTTTGAATTCATACATAATTCTGTGCGCATTCGAATGCTAAAGGTATTAGCCATATTTACTTTAGGATCGGTAACAGGTTTGGTCACCTTCTCGCATATTTTAAATTATATTTTAAAGCGCTATAAATTCATTACTCTTGCCACTATAATGGGATTTATTATTGGTTCTCTGGGCGTGGTTTGGCCATGGAAAGAAACAGTTTATAAAACAAATTCTGAAGGTTCACTTTTATTAGATTCAACCGGAAAACACATCATTGCCAATTACCAACGCTATTTGCCTGAATTCAATACTCAAACTTATATCGCAATTGCTTATATTGCTCTAGGAATTCTCATAGTTTTAGGATTAGAATGGTATGGAAAACACACAAGAAGAATCAAAGCTTAATTTTGGACTCGTAGGTAGGAATATCTCCTACTCTTTTTCAAGACGCTATTTTACGAATAAATTCCAAAATGAAAGTTTACCTTACGCTTACGTAAATTTCGATATACAATCCATAAATGATTTAAAAGAAATCGTTAATAGTACGCCTAATTTAAAAGGACTAAACGTTACAATTCCCTATAAAGAAGAGGTTATACCTTTGCTTAATAAATTGAATAAAAAAGCAAAAAAGATCGGTGCAGTGAACACTATTAAAATCACTAAGAACAAGAAGCTAAAAGGTTATAATACGGATTATTTTGGCTTTAAAAATTCATTAAAACCTTATTTAAAGTCTCACCATACACGTGCTTTAATTCTCGGAACTGGAGGAGCTTCAAAAGCTATTGCTTACGGGCTTCAAAGGTTGGGTATAGGCTTTGACTTCGTCTCTCGATCCAATAAAAAAGACATTAAATTTCTATACTCAGAATTAACAGAGGCCATCATATCAGAATATACCATTATTATAAATTGCACACCGATTGGTACATTTCCTAATGTTGATGCTTGCCCTGATTTACCATACAACGCGATAACTAAAGACCATATTCTCTTTGACCTAATTTACAATCCTGAACAAACCAAATTCTTAAAAAATGGTCATCAAAAAGGTGCAATCACTATTAATGGCGAAGAAATGCTAAGATTACAAGCCGAAAAAGCATGGAAAATTTGGAATAACGTATAAAACCCAAGCTCTGCGTTCATTTCCTTTGTAGTTATAGTACTAGTTAGTATCTTTAAATCCTAATAAAAACAATTGACACATGTCTGAGAATGATAACCTGCAAAATGCAGATGGAAAAAAAGAAGTAGAATCTACCGAAACTACTCCAACACAAGAGACTGCGCAACAAGCTGATACGCCTAAAGCAGAATCAACGCAAAGTGATGTTGAAACTGAAGCACCAACTGAGACTCCTGCAGAACACACAAATACGCAAGAGAACAATGAAGAACCGCCTACAGCACAGCAAAAGACGGATGACCACGTTGAAGAGATAGATGCTTCTAACGCAGAGGATGCTGAAGACGAGTCTAATTCTGAGCGTCATGAGCTAGAGGATAAAGATTACCATGCCATGAGTATGGATGAATTAACGGCTGAGTTCAGTAAACTCTTAAAGCATCACAAGATTCAGACGATCTCAAAGCACGTAAATGAAATTAAAGGTGAATTTAACGCCAAGTTTAACGAGCTTCTTGAAGAGAAAAAAGAAGAGTTTATAGACGATGGCGGAAATGAAATTGATTTCTATTTTACAAACGACACTAAAAAGCTATTTAACTCACTTTATAAAGAATACAAGCAAGCCATTAGTGCCTATTATAAGGAGCGTGAACAAAACCTTAAGCAAAACCTTGAAAACAGGTTAGAAATAATTGAAGAAATTAAAGGTTTACTCAATGTTGAAGAGAACATGGGTACCACCTATAAAACCTTCAAAGAATTACAAGAGAGGTGGCGTAATGCTGGCCCTATTCCACGAGATAAATATAATAATGCGTGGAATACCTATCATCATCATGTTGAGCGTTTTTATGACTTCCTACACCTCAACAACGATTTGAGAGACATGGATTTCAAGCACAACTACGAACAAAAATTAAAAATCATAGAACGTGCAGAAGAATTAGCCCAAGATGAAAACACCAATCGCTCTTTTAGAGAGTTACAAGTTTTACATAAGTTGTGGAAAGAAGAACTTGGTCCTGTAGGCAAAGAACATAGAGAGGAAATTTGGGAACGTTTTAGTAATGCAACCAAAGCCATTCACGATAAGCGTCAGGCGTACTTCGCTGATATGGAAAAGGCTCATGAAAAAAATCTTGAAAGAAAAGAAGAGATTATAACACAAATTGAAGCTATCGCTGCAGACAAAGCTAATTCACATAATGCTTGGCAAAAAAAGATAAAAGAAATTGAAGCCTTAAGAGAAGCTTTCTTCAAAGCTGGAAAGGTGCCATTAAAAGTTAACGAAAGCACTTGGGCTAAATTTAAAAATGCCGTAAGGACGTTTAATCGTGGTAAGAATAGTTTTTATAAGGAATTAAAGAAAGATCAATACGATAATCTTAAAAAGAAAAAAGAATTAATTCAAATTGCCGAGGATAATAAGGACAGTGACGATTTTGCTACTGTAACGCCTTTGATGAAGAAAATTCAGAATGACTGGAAAAAGATTGGTCATGTACCACGACGTGACAGTGATAAAATTTGGAAGCAATTTAAAGCAGCTTGTAATCATTACTTTGATCGCATGCATGAAGAGCGTAAAGCTGAAAACCAACATTTGTACGATGCTTTTGACAAAAAAGTAAAACTTCTTGAAGCATTAAAAGACTTAAAGCTAACAGAGGATAATAAAGCGGACATTGAAACTTTAAAATCTAAGATTGCTGAATGGAAAGAGGTTGGTCACGTTCCACAAAACAAACGCTATATTGATGGTAAATTCTATAAAGCAATTGATGATGCCTTTGATAAATTAAAAATGGATAAGTCTAAATTGGAAATGGTAAAGTTTGAAAGCAAACTTGAAAATTTAGCCGATCCTGAGGATACACGTCTATTGGATAACGAATATAATTTTATTAAAAAGAGAATTGATGAAATTAAATCTGATATTAATCAATTAGAAAATAATTTACAGTTTTTCTCTAATGTGAAATCAGACAATCCACTAGTTAAGGAAGTTCATAAAAACATCGCTAACCACAAAAAAGAATTAGACACTTGGAAATCTAAGTTGACTAAAGTTCGTGGTATGTATAGCGAATAGTTTAAGATATAAATATTATATAAATCAAAAGCCACTTGTCCTCACAAGTGGCTTTTGCCCTAACTAAACTAAATTAACCTTAATTATAACCGCTTAATTGATAATTAAGATATCCTACTAAGATTATAAAAACGTGATTGTTTTTATATACAGTATTTACGTACAGAAATTTAATTTGGATGTTTAATTGCTAATTATTTTTGAATTTCAACTCAAAAAAAGGAAAATAGATCGTGGAATGCTAAATCCCATGGGAAATTTTTATTCATACATTCTACCGTAACTAAAATAACATGCTGAAGTAAGCACCACTTTTAGGATTAAAGCGAAGATTAAAAATCCGTGATTAAAATTTAATAATGACATTAGTGGTAATCAGGTTTTTCTCCCGATACTACAACAACAGTTAATAATATAATAATGGTAGGCTGCTAAAGAGATTTAGCCTCTTCCCAGAGTACGTCCATCTCGGAAAGCGTCATATCTTTCAAAGATTTGTTCATCTCCTTTGCTTTTCTTTCTAGATATTGAAAGCGTGTGATGAACTTTTTATTAGTTCGTTCTAAAGCGTTTTCAGGATTTACTTTAAGGAATCTGGCGTAATTGATCATAGAAAACATAACATCGCCAAACTCACTTTCAATAGCATCTTGATCTCCTTTTGCTATTTCATCTTTTAACTCAGCTAACTCCTCTTCTACTTTCTCAAAAACTTGTTTAGGTTCTTCCCAATCAAAGCCTACTCCAGCGACTTTATCTTGAATTCGACTCGCTTTTACCATAGCTGGTAAACTTTTCGGAACCCCTTCCAAAACACTAGAGTTTCCCTCTTTAAGTTTTAACTGCTCCCAGTTGCGTTTAACCTCTTCTTCATCAGCGACCTTCACATCGCCATAAATGTGTGGATGACGGTCTATAAGCTTATCGCAGATGCTATTACAAACATCTGCGATATCAAAGCTATTAGTTTCACTTCCTATTTTAGAATAGAAAACGATATGTAATAATACATCACCCAACTCCTTTTTAACCTCATCTAAATCATTATCTAAAATAGCATCACCAAGTTCGTAAACTTCTTCAATGGTAAGGTGACGTAAGGATTCCATCGTCTGTTTTTTATCCCACGGACATTGCTCTCGCAACTCGTCCATAATAATTAACAAACGTTCAAAGGCTTTTAATTGGGCTTCTTTATTTGACATACTTATTCTTCTTCAGAAGCATCTGCAGCCACTTGTTTCGGCTCTTCTAATGCATCTAGTAAATCATTTTTCTGAAGTAAGTTATACCATTGAACAACCTTCTTGATGTCTGAAGGGTATACACGATCTTCATCATACTCAGGTAATACTTCAAAGAAAAACTCTTCTAACTTATCTTTACCATCTTTATGACTTATAGACGTTGGATTTCCTCCTTCTTTTTCCTTTATTTTTTTAAATACTTCTCTTAATGGTACTTCTTCTGTTAAGGTATATATAGCGATTTCGCTAAGAATACTAAGATTGCTATGCGCACCTACAGTAATGCGTTTTTTATCAATTAAAGATTCTACAACCGCACCTGTTCTCGTTTGTGTAACAATTTTGTATAAACCTGGTTTTCCTGAAATGGATAAAATTTTGTCTAAGCTCATATTATGTTTTTCATTTTAGAAACTATAATATCTAAGAATTATTAAACTGAAATTTCAAATACTTCAATTTAACGCAACTATATATTACTAATTTCTGAAGTTAATATATTGTTCTAACGCTTCTTGCTCATTGCTGGAAAGCGCATTTTATAATCTATCTTGATTTTTCCTTTAGAAATATTGGTAAGTTTACCTTTGATGAGGCGCTTCTTAAATGACGATAATTTATCAGTAAATAAAACACCTTCGATATGATCGTATTCATGTTGAATTACTCTTGCTACTAAACCATCATATTCCTCTACATGAGTATCAAAATTCTCATCTTGATACTGAATTTTAATTTTCGGTTGTCTAAACACATCTTCTCTTACATCTGGAATACTCAAACAGCCTTCATTAAAAGCCCATTCATCACCTTCTTCTTCTAAGATTTCAGCATTAATAAATGTTTTTTTGAAGTTTTTCATTTGCTCTCTTTCTTCTTCAGAAAGATCTTCGTCATCTGCAAAAGGACTTGCATCTACTATAAAGAGACGAATTGCCAAACCAATCTGTGGTGCAGCCAAACCAACTCCATAAGCACCATACATGGTTTCGTACATGTTTTCAATAAGTGCGTCTAACTTCGGATAATCTTTATCTATAGCCTTTGCTTTTTTCTTTAAAACAGCATCGCCATATGCAACGATTGGTAAAATCATAATTCGTTAATTTTCGAGTGCAAAAGTATCAAATTTCAAAAACTAAATTCCATATTCCAAGCACAAAATTCTAAAGTATTTAATCTTCTGAGAAATGATTATGAAAACTGAATGTAAATCGTCTTGCTTTTTTACTAATTTAAAAACTAGCCAAATAACTCTGTAGAATTAATGTAGCGCTAATCTCATCTACCAATGCTTTGTTTTTACGTTGCTTTTTCTTCAAACCACTATCAATCATCGTTTGAAATGCCATTTTAGAAGTAAAGCGTTCATCTACTCGTTCAACTGGAATTTGGGGAAGTGCTTTTTCTAATTGTTTTAAAAACTTCTGAATATACACTTCGCTTTCTGAGGCTGTATTATCCATCTGTTTCGGTAAACCAACTACAAACTTATCCACCTTTTCTTTTGATACATAATCGGCAAGAAACTCCAGAAGTTGTTTTGTATCTACAGTGGTTAGTCCAGAAGCAATGATTTGCATTTCATCAGTAACGGCCAAACCGGTGCGTTTTGTCCCGTAATCTATAGCTAAAATTCGTCCCATAGAGGCAAAGATAGTATAATAAAAAACGCTTCCTTAAAAAAGAAGCGTTTTAAACAATCAACCATCAACATTATGAAAATACCTTAGTAATTCCCATTAATTAAAGTATTACCATTCATATGACCCCAATACTTAGATAAAGTCACATGGAATTATTTAGAAAATAAGAAAACCCCTTAAATTAAGGGGAAGGGGTTTTCAAAATCAGCTATTAATCAAAATATTTTAAAACGAATTATTCTGTATTTAATCTATAACACTTATAAGACACTAATTTTTCGAGTTCGTCACAATTTTTAGAAAAAATTTTCTGATGGTTATTTATGGACTTATCTTTGAACACAAATTATTACACCTAAACAAATGAAACAACTGCAATCCGTTATTGAAAACGCTTGGGAAGATCGTTCACTTTTATCTAATAAAGTATCCATTGACGCTATAAGAAGCGTTATAGATTTAGTTGATGCCGGAACATTACGTGTTGCCGAACCAACAGAAAATGGATGGCAAGTCAATGAGTGGGTGAAAAAAGCTGTTGTTTTATATTTCCCGATTCAGAAAATGGAAACTTTCGAAGTCGGTATATTTGAATATCACGATAAAATTCCTTTAAAACGTGGTTATGCGGATAAAGGGATACGAGTTGTTCCTCATGCCGTAGCTAGACATGGTGCTTATATTTCATCTGGTACTATTTTAATGCCAAGTTATGTAAATATTGGTGCTTATGTTGATGAAGGTACGATGGTAGATACTTGGGCAACGGTTGGTAGTTGCGCGCAAATTGGTAAAAACGTACATCTTTCCGGAGGTGTTGGAATTGGTGGTGTTTTAGAACCTTTACAAGCGGCGCCAGTAATTATTGAAGACGGAGCTTTTATTGGATCAAGGTGTATTGTAGTGGAAGGAGTTCGCGTTGAAAAAGAAGCGGTTTTAGGTGCAAATGTCGTTTTAACTATGAGTACAAAGATTATTGATATTACCGGAGATAAACCTGTAGAAACAAAAGGAGTTATCCCTGCTCGTTCTGTTGTAATTCCAGGAAGTTATACTAAAAAGTTCCCTGCGGGAGAATTCCAAGTTCCTTGCGCTTTAATTATTGGAAAACGAAAAGAAAGCACGGATAAAAAAACATCATTAAATGATGCTTTACGTGAATATGATGTCGCCGTCTAACAATTAACAGAATGGTAAATTATATAAATAGTTTAAAACTTTTTGCTAAACGTATTTTATTAGTTGTTGTAATTTACCAATTATGTAGAATTGCATTTTTACTCTTCAATTTTAGCACTTTTAATAAACCATTCTTTAGTACGTTCTTAGGAGGTCTGAGATTTGATTTATCTGCAATAGCTTATACCAATTTGCTATTTGCAATACTTCATTGTCTTCCAGGAAACTTCAAATACAATAGAACATATCAAAGGGTCCTTAAAGTTTTATTTTATAGCGTCAACTTAGTATTTATACTAACCAACTTTGTGGATTTCGAATACTATAAATTCACAGGCAGGCGTAGCACCTTTGGGCTATTAACCGCTCAAGGTATGGAAAATGAAATTGGCGGTCTTCTAGGAGTATTTTTATTGGAATTTTGGTATTTATTAGTTCTTGGAATTTTACTTGCCATAGGGTTTTACAAAGCAATACCGAATAAACAACATGCACTTATCACAGAAAGCAATTCAAAAAAGGATTATACTAAACAAGCTCTAATGTTTGTTGGAGTGATACTTGTCTTTATTATTTTAGGAAGAGGTGGCGTTCAAAAAAAACCATTACGAATTATAGACTCTAGTGCCTATGGCGAGATTAATCATGCTGCACTGGTACTCAATACGCCATTTTGCATATTAAAAACTTTAAACAAAACTGAAACTTTAACAAGCCCTAAATATTTTACTAAAGCCGAATTAGACAGTATATTTAATCCTGAAATCAGCATCAATCCAACTAAAGAAAAGACCAATCAAAACGTTGTTTTAATTATTTTAGAAAGTTTTGGTAGAGAAAACCTTCATATTGGAGCAACCCCCTTTTTAGATTCACTAATCACAGCCTCTTATTTCTTTGAAAATGGATTTGCCAATGGAAAACTTTCAATTGATGCCGTACCTTCAACATTAACAAGCATTCCTAGTTTATTAAAACACTCAATTATAACTTCGAGCTACGCTGTAAATGAAATTAATGGCTTACCTAAAATTTTAAAAAAGCAAGGTTATCATACCTCCTTTTTTCATGGCGCTTTTAATGGTAGCCAAAATTTTGATCAATATTCTAAAGTATCAAATTTTGATGCTTATTTTGGAAAAGATGAATATGAAGGGCCTGAAGCTTTTGATGGTAAATGGGGAATTTTTGATGAAGAATTTCTTCAATTTTTTAATAACACTTTAGATACATTTAAGCAGCCTTTTTTCAGTACTGTTTTTACAATTTCCTCTCATAACCCATATAAAATACCAGAAAGATACACTAATAAATTTCCGAAAGGCGAAACAAAAATCTATCAATCTGTTGCTTATTCGGATTTTGCTTTAAAACGTTTTTTTGAATCTGCCAAACATAAAGATTGGTATAACAACACGCTTTTCGTCATTACAGCAGACCACACATCATCTGAAACAAAAAATAAAATTTACAATACTAATGTAGGGAAGTTTAGAATTCCTATTTTATTTTTCGACCCATCTAACAATGAATTAGTTGGCACACATTTTAGAAATTTTCAACAAGTTGATATATCACCTTCAATTTTGGAATATTTAGGTATTTCTACAAAAACAATCAGTTACGGAAAGTCCTATACTTCAGAAGAGGATTATGTAGTCTATTACCTTGATAACATATATCATCTTATTGATGGTGAATTTTATTTAGCTTTTAATGGTAGTGAATCTTTAGCCTTATATAATATTAAAGAAGATCCTTTAATGAAAGTTAATTTACTTTCAAAAGAATCTCAATTAGCTCATAACTTAGAAAAGTTTATTAAAGCTTACATTCAGTCATTTAACGAACGAATGATTCAGAACAAATTAACCCTTTAATTTCTCAAGGCGCTGCAACTTTATAAGTTTTGCATATTTCATATATGAAAAGAAAGCTTGTATTAATGCTATTGTAATTCCATCTAATCCATTAAAAACTCCTTTTTTAAAAAAATAGCATCTAACAAAAGCAACTGTTCCGTTTAAAACAGGCTTGAAGCTATTAATGCGTTTACCTTGATTAAATAATTGATTAGCGTGCCAGGTTGAATATTGATTTTTTTTTGCAATTATTTGTTCAAAAGAATCCCATCCATAATGCAAAATATGAACGTTTACTTTTTTTTCATTGGTAGTGATTATCTTCTGATGAACTTTTGACTCTGACGGTTTCGCTGATTTTTTATTAAAAAATCTCACTTTATGATCAGGATACCAGCCTGAGAAATCAATCAACTCATCTCCGAGGAAATTTTTTACTCTAAAAGAAAACCCATCAAAATCACCGTCTAAATACTTCTTATCCATTATGAATTTTTCAGCATCAGTATCAAGAAACTCATCTGCGTCAAGATTTAGAATCCAATCATTTTTGCAATATTGTAATCCATGCGTACGCTGTGGTCCATCTCCCAAAAATGCTTGTGAAATAACTTTCGCCCCTTTACTTTGTGCGATCTCAACGGTAGCATCACTACTCATTGAGTCCACAATAATAACTTCATTACAAACCCTGAATAAAGCATCAATACATTTTTCAATATTTTTTTCTTCATTATATGTTATTACTAATCCGCTGATGTCCATAAATGTTGAGTTTATGGGGTAAAAATACAGTTTTTATTAATACTTTTACTTCAATAAATTCTGCACTTAAATTTACTTAATGAAGGTATTAATCATACAACAAAAGCGTATTGGAGATGTTTTAACCACTTCTATTTTAGCTAATATCTTAAAGAAAAACTACCCTGATGCCTCAATAGATTATTTGTGCTATTCGTACTGCGTAGATGTACTAAAAGAAAACCCTTCCATAGACAAAATAGTTGTTTTAGAAGAAGTTACTAGAAAAAATTATTGGTCTCTTTTAAAGTTCATCAATAGAATAAGAAGGGAAGAATATACAATTGTAATAGATGCTTATAGCAAGTTAGAAACGAATTTAATTACTGGTTTTTCAGGAGCTAAATATAAAATATCGTATCACAAAGGGTATTCGAATATTTTTTATAATCACAACATTAAAAGGCTTCCTAATGGCACTAATAGTAAAAATGGTTTGGCTATTGATAATAGATTAGCCTTATTAGAACCAATTTTAAAAACTAAAAATATCAAAGATTATAAACCAAAAATATTCTTATCTCAGTCTGAAATTGAAACGGCTAAATTACTATTAAATAAACATGATATAAACACATCTCAGCCTGTTTTTATGATAGGAATTTTAGGTAGCGAGTGGTATAAAACTTATCCGCTTGAAAGTATGGCTAAGCTTTTAGATTTTATTGCAAAGGAAACCAAGGCATCATTATTATTCAACTATATACCAAACCAGAAAGAGGATGCTCTAAAGCTATATAACCTCTGTAACCAATACACTCAAGAAAAAATTTATTTTGAACTTTACGCTACATCTCTAAGAGGATTCTTAGGACTACTATCACAATGTGATGCCTTAATAGGAAATGAAGGAGGCTCTGTGAACATGGCAAAAGCCTTAGATGTTCCTACATTTTCATTATTCTCTCCTAGTGTAGACAAAGAAACTTGGCAAATTTTTGAAGATGATAAAAATATATCTATCCATCTTAAAGACTTGAAACCTGAGATTTTTGAAGAGCACGACGAAAAGTATATAAAAGAACACACTATGAAGTATTTTGATGCTTACCCTATATCAAAAATCAAAGAAAAATTAAGTAAATTCTTAATTACTACACTTAAATCAAACAACTAAGTAATTGATTTGTACTAATGCTTCTTTTTATTGATGCCAAAATCTGTATAATAAGATTTTAATCGTTTAGTTTCTTTTCGTATAGCATTATTCTTTTGAAGAATTTCCTCATTTTTATAAGGTCTATCATGGTATAAATGAACGCAAATCGCACTATATCGAATTTGCAAAAACTTGATACCATTATTCATCATGCGCTCTCCTACTTCTCTATCCTCTGCTCCATACTGCATGCGTTCATCAAATCCATTTACCGCTAGAATATCTTGTTTATAACAGGACACATTCATACCATCAAAGGTTGCCTTTGTTGGCGTTAAAGTATTTAGCAGTCTAGCTTTAGTTTTCGATTTGGTTAATTTATTAAATTTAAAACTTTTAGTTTGACCTTGTGCTAAAAGCCATTCCTTATCGAAACATTCTTGTTTTTGGATCACTTCCTTCGAAATCTTATTAGATACAGAAGCATCTAACTTAAAATAACCACCAGAAAGAGCATATTTTGTTCGTCTTAAATTAAGGTGAGTTTCAACAAAATCTTTACGAGCTATACAATCGCCATCCGTAAAAATAAGATAATCTGTATTTGAAGCAACAATAGCTTTATTCAATATTTTGGTTTTCTGAAAGCCATCATCTTCTTGCCAAACGTGAATGATGTTTAATTCCGTTTTAGCCCTAAAACTATCAATAACTATTTTAGTTCTTTCATCTGAACCATCATCAGCTATAATAATTTCAAAATCATTTCTAGATTGAAAATTATAACTATGCAGCACTAAGTCTAACCAATTCGGCTGATTATAGGTGCTAATTATTACAGATGCTATAGGATTAGATTGCATAGCACAAAAATACTATTTTTACAGCTCAGAAATTAGAACCATGTTAAAACTATCTGGAGTCATAATTACTTTCAACGAGGAACGCAATATTGAAAACTGTTTACAGTCATTAGTGAATGTTGTAGACGAAATTGTTGTTGTGGATTCTTTTTCAACAGATAACACAAAACAAATTTGCAAAAAATTTAATGTAAAATTTATTGAACAGAAATTCCTGGGTTATATAGAACAAAAGAATTTCGCCTTATCACAGGCTAGTTATGATCATGTTGTTTCATTAGATGGTGATGAAGCCTTATCTGAAACTCTTCAAAAATCGATAATCGAGCTAAAATCTCATTGGAAATTTGATGGTTACTACGCCAACCGCTTCAATAATTTCTGTGGCCAATGGATAAAACATTCTGATTGGTATCCGAATAAAAAGCTTAGAATTTTTGATAGACGAAAAGCAGAATGGCAAGGAACCAACCCGCATGACCATGTGCAACTGCATGACTCTACTCTAAAGACAGGACATTTAAAGGGAGATATTTTACATAAAACGTATCAGACCTATTCTGAGTTCAACTTAAAAACCGAGCATTTTTCAACCATTGCAGCAAAAGCCTATTATGATAAAGGCAAGAAAGCACCACTCTTCAATATAATTTTCAATCCTACGTGGGCCTTTTTCAAATCTTACTTCTTAAGACTTGGATTTTTAGATGGTTTTAATGGTTTTGTAATCTGTGTACAAACCGCCAATATTACTTTTTTGAAGTACTCGAAGTTAAGAGAATTGTATCAAGAGAAGTAATCACTACTTATTTGTTTTCCAAAACCTAAGCTTCTTTTTTAATCGTTTTTTTCTGTAAAATCGTTCTTGAAATGCTTCAGTTTCTGACCACATTAGATTAAATACTCGATCGTAATCGTAGCCACCCATTTTAGCATATTCATCACTCATCACTTCAACCATAGACTTATGAGTGGTTAAACGTGCAAAGTTTTTAATTCGAGTCTCAAAATTCATTTCACCAAATTCCATTCGATTTAAATCCACCAAATAAAACTCATAGTCCTCCCCTACTTTTTTAATTAAAGTATTTCCAGGAGAATGATCTAAGAAATTAACCTGCTTTTCATGAAGTCTGTAAGTGAATCTGGTGAAAGCCCTTAATATCCCTTCATGATTAGGATAATCAAAATCGGTAGTTAATTCTCTGTAAGTGATATCACAATCTAACTGCTCTGAGATATAATAGCTTTTTTTAAATAACAACAACGTTTTAAACTCATAATAAGCAACAGGTTGGGGTGTTCCAATGTCTAAACTTTGTAGTTTTTTAGCATATTCAAAAGAGCGTTGTGCTTTACTTTTTCTAAGAAACCTATACGCTATTTGGTTAATAATATTAGGAACTCGAAACGATTTTACATTTAATGTTTTTCCTTCAAGTTCAAAAAGCTTTAATGAGTTTCTATCTTGATTTCCAAAGTTTTCGCCTAAGCTATCAAAATTGAATATAATATGATTAAGGCTTCCTTTTAAGTCTTTAAATTTATTATGTATTACAGAGTTTACACTCATAGGATGCATGGAGTTTACTAATCCTTTTTAAAAGGATAATTATCAGCAAATCTATTGAAATTTATTAGGGTATTTAATTATTATCATGATGTATTTCCTTTGCAATATTATATCATCTAAAGGATAAATTAAAGGTTTAATTATGAATTTAAACTATTATTTTATTTATTTTTCCGAAAATTAATATTTACAATTTTTAGAAATGAGATTAATTCAATTCACAGCATCTACTGTTTGGCGTGGACACGAGCAAAAAATAGTTTATCTATATGAAGCCTTTGCTGCACAGGGTTATGTGGAAGACCAATGGATTGTTTGTCCTCAAAATTCTGAAATTTACGAGGTTGCTAAAGAGAAAGGTTTGCAAGTGATTTCTTTTGATTTCACATCTGAGTATAGTTTTTCTTTTGCTAAAGAATTTAAAAAAATTGTTCAGGAAAAGAATGCTTCAGTAATTTTCATCCATAGCTCTAAGGCCCAAACTATAGCGGTGATGTCAGCCTTTATTTTTGGATTAAAAGTTCCATTAGTTTTATGTAGAACACTTATAAAACGAGTTGACACTAATTTTTTCAGAAAATGGAAGTACAACTATAAAGGAATCAAAAAGATCATTTGTGTTTCTCAACCTGTTGTAGAATCGTTAAAATTCGCTATTAAAGATCACAGCAGGTTTACCGTAATTGGTAGTGTTACCGATATAAATAAATTTCAAAAACAAGAAGGAACTGGATTGCTCCATGAAGAATTTAATATACCTAGGGAATACAAAATTATCGGGAATATTGCTGAATTCACTAAATTTAAAGATCATTACACCTGGGTTGATACGGTAAGTATTTTAGTAAAAGAAAACACTTTTAAAGCGAAATACATTCTCGTTGGAAAAGGTTTTATGGAAGAAGAGATTCGTAGTTATGTCGACGAAAAAGGTTTGACGGACCATATTATATTTGCTGGATTTAGACGTGATATTCCTGAAATTTTACCTGAATTCGATTTATTTTTATTCACTTCTAATAACGAACCAACTGGAGGTGTTTTATTAGAATCTTATGCATGTAAAGTTCCAATCGTAGCCGCCAGAGCTGGTGGAATTCCTGAAGTTATCGTCGACGGAGAAACTGGATTATTAGCTGAAGTTGGCAATCCTAAAGATTTTGCGCTAAAAGTGAACTCTTTAATTAACAATAAAACTTTGCAAAATAAATTGACATCTCATGGGTATCAATATCTTGTAGACAATTTCACCAAACCTGTTATAGCTAAAAAGATGTTTGATGAGCTATCTAAACATGAGTTGAAATAGGTAATTTCATTAAATCGCCCAATTCTTTATTTAACCGTTCAACTGTAAGACGTTTTAACCCTGCCCATGGAAAAAAGGTTAATTCACCGAAGTAAATTTTATCTTGAATTGAATATAAATCTACTCGGACAAAAATAAATTCACTTGAGAGTTTCTTAGAAATTGAAATCAGTTCATTTAGGTTTCCTGGTTTCGGTATCGATTTGTTTAGAAAGTCTTTTTTATTAGAGTCATCCTGAAGCTTGTTCCATTCTAAATCATAATAACAACTTCTAAACTTTCCATCACTAAAAGTTTTTACCCAAATATATTCGGGTTCTCCGTGTATACAGAAAAACTTGAAGTCTATGATATTCTCACTATCTGATTGATCTAGATAATGCTCGACTAAAATGCGAGGCTTTACATCTTTATAAATCAACTCTTTATACTTATCATAATAGTTTAAGTGGAGATACTTATTTAGAGTTTTCTTTACTTGACTGATATCAATTTTAGATTTATCATCCACAATAACATTATACCCTGAACCATGGGTTCCTTTTAAAGCATATTGATTTGGTAGCGCTTGAAAACCAATAGCATCAACATTGTCATAAATTGCAATAAAATCTACTAAATAATTCCCACCGATTCGTTTTTCTACAAACTTCCTTACTTCATATTTATCTACAAAATCACCATAATCCTCAGTATATAGATAAAATTTAAGCCAATTTAATTTTTCAGCAAACTCTACTGGATTGTCCAAATTTAATTCTCTTTCATTTTTTAAGAAATACTGTGCTTTAGTAAAGGCTACCTCTGAATTTGGCTTACTTTTTAAATACTTAGAAAGTAATTGATAATATTTCCTTTTAAAGAAATTCATAAATTAGTAATTGAGTTAGGACGTAAATGTATTAATTAAATTATCCATTTTAATTTAAAAATTCACAATTCACGGCTTCAATTATATTATTGACGGACAGTATTCAAAAAGCATTGCATTCATTTTAAAAGAATAGCAGTAAATCGTACATTTGCACAGCAAAAATCAACGCATTTTCGGTAATATAAAAAAGCGCTGACATTACCCTATTATGAACCACAAGCAAGCATTAAAGCACAATATATTTAATATTATTTCACAATCTGCTGAAGAGCTACAAGTAGAAAGCTACGTCATTGGTGGCTTTGTACGCGATTATCTATTGGACCGTGGTGACGCTAAAGATATTGATGTCGTGGCTGTTGGAAGTGGAATTGAGTTAGCAAAACAAGTCGCTAAAAACTTACCTAACAAACCTAAAGTTCAAATATTCAAAACATACGGAACAGCTATGTTGCGTTACGACGATATTGAAATTGAATTCGTTGGTGCGCGTAAAGAAAGCTACCATGAAGACAGTAGGAATCCGATTGTTGAAAATGGAACCCTAGAAGATGACCAAAATCGACGTGACTTTACTATCAATGCCTTAGCTCTAAGTCTGAATAAAGATAGTTTTGGAGACTTATTGGATCCGTTTAATGGTATTAGCGATTTAGACAAAGGTATCATCCGAACACCTTTAGAGCCTAACATCACTTATAGCGACGATCCGTTGCGTATGATGCGAGCTATTCGTTTTGCGACGCAACTAAATTTTAAAATTGAAGAAGCGTCGCTTAAAGCTATTACAGATAATAAGGAGCGCATCAAGATTATTACTAAAGAACGTATTGTTGTAGAGCTGAATAAAATTCTTGAAAGTGAAACGCCTTCCATTGGATTTATTCACCTGGAAGAAACAGGGCTTCTAGACTATATTTTACCTGAATTAACAGCCTTAAAAGGCATTGACGAAATTGAGGGTCAAAAACATAAAGACAATTTTTATCACACTTTAGAAGTGGTTGATAATATTGCAAAAACTACAGATAACTTATGGTTACGTTGGGCCGCACTATTACATGATATTGGAAAAGCACCAACAAAGAAGTTCCATAAAAAAATTGGTTGGACTTTTCATGCGCATGAATTTGTAGGCGCGAAAATGGTCTACAAACTTTTCAAACGTTTAAAAATGCCATTGAATGACAAAATGAAATTTGTTCAAAAAATGGTTTTAATGAGTTCTAGACCTATTGTTTTAGCTTCAGAAGTAACCGATTCCGCAGTAAGACGTTTGGTCTTTGATGCTGGAGACCATGTTGAAGATTTAATGACACTTTGTGAAGCAGATATCACGACAAAGAACCCTAAGAAATTCAAGAAATACCATAATAATTTCCAAAAGGTTAGAAATAAAATTGTTGAAGTTGAAGAACGTGATCAGGTTCGTAATTTCCAACCACCTGTTAGTGGCGAAGAAATTATGGAAGCTTTCAACTTAAAACCTTCAAGAGAAATTGGGATTATTAAGGAAGCTATAAAAGAAGCTATTTTAGAAGGTGAAATTCCTAACGAACATGAAGCTGCTTTTGAATTAATGCTAAAAAAAGGAAAGGCCTTAGGCTTAACTTCAACCATTACCAAATGAAAGTAAAATTTAGAAAAACAGTAAAAGTCGCATTGGTGCTCGTTTATTTAGTGATCATTGCGGGAGCTGTAGTGCGTATGACAGGTTCTGGTATGGGCTGTCCGGATTGGCCAAAATGTTTTGGATACTACATTCCACCAACTGAACTTTCTGAATTACAATTTAAACCCAACCACGATTATAAAAAAGGAGTGGTGATTATTGTAGATGAAACACTTCAAGTTGCAAAAGAAAATTTTACTTCGGGAGAATCATTAGATTTATCGCACTGGAATAAATATACCGCTCACGATTACGCTACCTTTAATCCAGTTCACACTTGGGTAGAATATATTAATAGGCTTTCTGGAGCATTATCTGGAATTCCAATTTTGATTTTTACCATAATGTCTATATGGCTTTGGAAGGATAGAAAACGTTATTTATTGCTATCTATTTTCACCGTAGTTGCCATGGGATTTCAGGCTTGGCTAGGTAAAACAGTGGTTGATTCTAATTTAGCCCCTTTCAAAATCACTATTCATATGGTTATGGCGCTAGTCATTGTTGCCGTTATTTTATATCTCATTTTTATCTCTAAAGAGAAATTCAAATTGGTGAAATTTGACCCATTATTTAAAAATGTTCTCATTTTTGCAACCCTTTTAACTTTAGTTCAGATTGTTTTAGGAACGCAAGTTCGCCAACATGTCGATGAACAAGTGAAAGCTATTGGCTATATAAAATCGCTGTGGTTAGACAATCCCACATTAGATTTTTACATACACAGAACGCTTTCCATTCTTGTATTAGCTGTTAATGTTTGGTTATACTACAGAAATAAAAAACAGCACTTAGGTTATACTAAATTAGATTGGGTACTAGTTTGTATTGCACTCGAAATTCTAACAGGCATGGCCATGTACTACTTCGATTTCCCATTTTCTACACAGACCTTACACTTAGTTATAGCAACTATCTTAATTGGAATTCAATTTTACATTGTTTTAGAAAGTAGTCGTAGAAGTGTTGATAAAACTGCCATAGCTTAAACATAAATTATATCTTTGCAAATTCTTAAACCAGAACAATGATTTACAGATTTAGAATTATACTTGATAACGATTCCGAAGAAGATGTATTCCGTGATATTGAAATTCGCGAAACTGACACTATGGAAGATTTACACAATGTTATTACCCAATCCTTTGGTTTTGACGGTATGGAAATGGCTTCGTTTTATGTGAGTGATGAGCAATGGAATCAAGGTGAAGAAATTGCTATGATGGACATCAGTGAAGCTGGCAACGAAATCAAAATGATGGGAACTACTATCATTAAAGATATTGTTCATGAAGCTAGTACTCGTTTAATCTATGTCTACGATTTTATGAGTATGTGGACATTTTACGTAGAACTTGGTGAAATCATTGAAGAAGCTGAAGGTACAGACTACCCTAATTTAATGTTTGTTCATGGTCAAATTCCTGATGAAGCTCCAGAAAAAATATTTGAAGCTGAAGAAGACGAAGATTTATTTAATGAATTCGAAGACGATTTAGACGTTGATGATTACAGTGATTTAGATTTCGATGAAAATTGGAATTAAAGAAATCGTTTTAAACTCACATCTTCATAATTACGCTTAACAAAATCGAGTGCATTTCTTAGAATTTCACCCATATTTTCACTTTTTCTAAAGTTTAAATCCATAGTAAATTCATAAATATCCTCTTTTAGCATTTCAATATGTTTTGGTATAGATATCTCATCTTCTACCATACAATCTAATAATGCATTAAGTCGCGTATGATAACTAATCATGCGCTTTGCGACGATAGAACGTTCTTCTATTTTATATTGATCGATAGATTCATTCTGGATTTTCTCACCTACTAATTCCACCATTTTATAGTTTTCTTTAAAAAATTGTGGCTTGTAAATTTTAAAATTACCCTCATAACACTGTTGATCAAAATCTATAGCTCTAATTTTAAATACAACATGATCAAAATCGTGGGTTGGTACAATCACGTAATTATATGAACGCATATCACCTAAAAGTCGAATTAAACAACGCTCATTAAACTTTACAAATTCTTTGGCGATTTGAGCTTTTTCAGATTCATTACAATCAGGAAGCATGGTGTTTATAAAAACATCTCCAGGAATTCCAGCAATATGTTCTTCGATCAAGGTATCTCCACATACCAAAAAGTTAATCTGATATGGGGATAACATTTGCTCCAATTCTAGTCCATAAACTCGAGAAGCATCCGCGGTTTTTACATAAAAATAGGTGTAATTATCATTTAGAATATTACGAACTTTAACTCTAAAAGGTTTAGAATTTCCAAAGGTGCAAAAGTCAATAGCATCTACACTTAGATATTTTAAAATACCTTTACCTCCATCTGAAATCAAATTAGAATAAACCTGCTTTAGGCTAATGTCTATTTCCTCACGTTCATAATCATTATAATATACTCGAACCCATAGTGTGTCCTCATCATTTTGATCGTAAACTACAACAGACCCTTGAAAACGCAGTAAATCTGAATAAAAAATAGGAAGGTCTATATTTCGTCGGTATTCCGACAAATAGGCATCTAATTTCTCAGAGATAGGATACGTTGGCTTTCGTTTTGAAATTTTCAAATCATCATTCATTTTCTAAATTTAAGAGTTCCTAAATGAATAGGAAAATCTTTAATACGAATTTTAGATATTTATTCGCAAATGATATAAAAATTGCCATTTAGAGTGCTTTTTTATAAGAAAACCGACCTTTTTCTTTCTAAAAATTGGAGTTTAACTCATTTCTATAGTAATACAAAAATGAATAAATGCGATAACTTTTATATCCCGATGTAATAAAACCAAATATTTTGTAACAAACATTTATATCACTCGTCTTATCTACATAACCAATTGATATTGTTTAAAAACTATTTAAGACAATGAGTTTTTGACAATTTCACAAAAACCAATCATTTTGGAGACTATCCTCACCATTAATAATCTCACAAAGAAATTCGGCCGTTTAACGGCTGTAAAAGATTTAAGCTTTACCATTCATAAGGGAAATGTTTACGGCATTTTAGGTCCTAACGGAAGTGGAAAATCCACAACTTTAGGAATCGTTTTAAATGTAGTAAATAAAACAAAAGGCGATTTTCATTGGTTTGATGGGAATACCACAACTCATGACGCTTTAAAACAAGTGGGAGCTATTATCGAACGACCTAACTTTTATCCTTATATGACTGCGGAACAAAACTTAAAATTAGTCTGCCGTATCAAAGAAGTGGATAAAAGTAAAATTGACGAAAAGTTGGACGTTGTTGGTTTATTGGATAGAAAACATCATAAGTTCAGCTCCTATTCACTCGGAATGAAACAGCGTTTAGCAATTGCTTCTGCCCTACTTAATGACCCAGAAATACTAATTTTAGACGAGCCAACTAACGGATTAGATCCACAAGGAATTCATCAAATTCGACAAATTATAAAAGATATTGCAGCTAGCGGAACTACTATTCTTTTAGCTTCTCACCTTTTGGATGAAGTTGAAAAAGTGTGTTCACATGTGGTCGTACTGCGTAAAGGTGAAAAATTATATTCGGGTCGCGTAGACGAGATGATTAACAGTCATGGCTTTTTTGAACTAAAAGCAGAAAAACATGATGAACTATTAAAGGTCTTAGATGTACATTCAAACATTGGAAAAGTAAAGGTTGAAGGTGAATTAATCACGGCGTTTTTAAACGAACCTATGTCAGCTTCAGAATTTAACAAAACCATGTTCGAACAAGGGATCTTCCTTTCTCATCTCGTAAAACGAAAAGAAAGTTTAGAAGAACAATTTCTTCAACTTACTGATAAAAAATAAAGCAATTACAAAATCAGCATAATTTTTAGCAATAGAAATTATGTAAAACCAACCCATATATGTTACGTCTTGTACAATTAGAATTACAAAAATTATGGCTCAATAGAGTAAGCCGAATTTTAATATTCATATCCTTCATCCTGCCTTTTACTGTCTTAATTTTATCGTCAATAAAAATCAACTTTTTTAACTTTTTCACTTTAGAATTAGGAGAACTTGGTATTTTTAATTTTCCTATAATTTGGCATATCACCACGTTTTTTGCGTCGTATTTTAAATTCTTTTTTGCTATTGTTGTAGTGAGCATGATTGGAAATGAATACAGCAACAAAACTTTAAAACAAAACCTCATCGACGGATTGAGTAAGAAGGAATTTATTCTTTCTAAATTCTATACCATTGTATTCTTCTCCTTGGCTGCTACTCTATTAATTGGTATAGCGACTTTTGTTATTGGGATGTATTATTCGAGTTATACAGAAGCATCCATTATATTTAGAGAGATAGAATTCTTACTAGCTTATGGTGTAAAACTTATTGGATTCTTTAGCTTGTGTCTATTCTTTGGCATGTTAGTTAAACGTTCCGCTTTTGCTTTGGCCTTTTTAGTAATTCTTTACATTGTAGAATGGTTAGTATTTTGGGCTGCCTATTATTTCACAGGTACGACCGATGCCGCTTTTAAAGTAAAAAACTTTATGCCTTTAGAATCAATGTATAATCTTATCAACCAACCCATACAACGAATAGCGATGACTAAATTCCCTGAAAAGAATGATTTAGCCTATGACTACGCTGTACACTGGTACGAGATTGCTATCGTTTTAGGCTGGACTGCTATTTTCGTTTCCTTATCTTATCAATTATTAAAAAAGCGAGATTTATAATAACGTTCATTCTTTCCTTTTTATCATTACCAACTAATACGAAGGTATTTTAATATCTTGTGGTTATATTGTATGCTTTATATGTATTTAGCGTATTAAGATTTTATGAAAAGGATTTGTTTCATTTTATGTATACTCTTTTCTATTGCTCAATGTTTTGGACAAAAGGAGGCTTCATTCTGGTATTTCGGCAAGAATGCTGGTCTTCGTTTTAATGCCGAATCGGGAAC
Source organism: Winogradskyella epiphytica (assembly GCF_003217215.1). Classification (GTDB taxonomy): domain Bacteria; phylum Bacteroidota; class Bacteroidia; order Flavobacteriales; family Flavobacteriaceae; genus Winogradskyella; species Winogradskyella epiphytica. Next base: position 99,387 of record NZ_QJTD01000003.1, on the reverse strand, counting down.
AGTTACGGCTATTACAAACGGACAGATTAACACCTTAGAAGGATGTACTTCCTTTTCTGATATGGATGGAAATTTACGCTTTTACTCTGATGGACGAACCGTATGGAATCGAAATCATCAAATCATGGATAATGGCAATTATGCTGCCGGAACTGGTCTTTTAGGCGATCCCTCAAGTACTTCCTCAGGCCTAATAGTTCCAAAACCCAACGACCCAGACAAATATTATCTTTTTACGGTTGATGAGCCACATCATGACAACGCTTCTGTATATCCAAATCAGTTTACCGGTATTTACGAAGAAGGCGGATCTGTTCCAGAATCTGATGATGGTTTTAATAATGGTTTCAATTACTCACTGATTGATATGACTCTTAATAATGGATTAGGAGACGTCGTTCCCACTGAAAAGAACATACATTTGGTTACCTACGATCCTGCTGACCCTTTAGAAATTCAATATAAATGTTCAGAAAAAATTACGGCAGTTCGTGCTGAAGACTGTACATCGTTTTGGGTAATAACACATTTTGTCAACAAATTTTATGCTTTTAAAATTGATGCGACCGGTGTAGAAACCACTCCTGTTATTTCAACAATAGGTCCAAATATTCCTTTAGAAGGCTACAGACGGAATGCCTTAGGTTATATTAAATCCTCTCCTGATGGATCAAAGCTTATATCAGCCAATTTTGGTGAAGCTACTGTGACAGGTGGGAATTCTGGAGGAAGCATATATCTTTTTGATTTTGATAATGAAACTGGTATTATTTCAAATTCCTTAGAATTATATGCTTCGACAAACAATGATAGTCCTTATGGCGTAGAGTTTTCTGCTGAAACTAAGAAAGCTTATGCTACCATCAACAAAGGTATTGAAGGCACAGGAACAAGTCAAGTATTGCAATGGGATTTAGAGAGTGCTAACATTCCTAACTCGCTCCAAGTGATTCATACCTCTAATGATATTTCGGCGGGAGCACTACAATTAGGTATTGACAGACGAATTTACAGAGCACAATTAAGTTATAGTAACCATCCTACACTCTCAAAACACTTAGGAGTTATCCAAAATCCTGAAGCTGATGGATCAGCGGCAAATTACGATGAGCATGGTGTCCTTTTAGATATTAATGGTTCTAACCAAAATGTCAGTCGTATTGGTTTACCTCCTTTCATTCAATCTCTATTTAATTCGGAAATTGATATCATTAAAAATGGAATCAGCACTACTGAACTAAATCTATGTACCAACGACAGTTATACCTTAAAAGCCGATGATATTGCAGGAGCAGACTATATTTGGTCTTTAGATGGTGTTCAATTAGCTGAAACCTCTTCAGAATTATTTATTACTAGTCCTGGTTTTTATGAGGTGTATATTGAACCGAATAATGGAGATTGCCCAATTGAAGGAAGTGCTGTAGTCGGTGTTTTTGATATTCCCATAGTTTATTCACTTTCCGACGAAATTATATGTGACGACAATGGAGATATTGGCTTTTACAGTTTGGACTTTAGTCATAAAAATGCTGAAGCCTTATTAAATCAAGATCCCTTAATTTACAAGGTGAGTTATTTCGAAACGGAAGATGAAGCCACTTCTGGTGAAAACGAAATTACATTTCCTTACAACAACATAAGTAATCCTCAAACTATTTTTGTTCGTGTTTATAATTCTGAAAACCCGAATTGTTTTGCCGTTAACTCCTTTAATGTTGAGATTTTTAACACACCAAAAATCCACTCATTAAATAATTTTGAAATTTGTGATAATCAAGGGGACGTTTCAGATGGCATCGCTACAATTCAACTTGGAGACTTAATACCAACAATTCGAGGCGACCAAGATGCGACACAAACTCGTGTGTCATTTCATGCTTCACAAAATGATGCTAACAATGGCTTCAATGAACTTCCTTTAAATTACACCAACACTTCAGCTGTCAATGAAACTATTTTTGTTAGGATAGAAAACACTCTAAATCCAGCATGTTTTTCAACAGGTAGTTTCAGTTTAATTATAAATCCGATTCCAATTGCTAATCAAACATCTATTGTGCAATGTGATGAAGATGGCATTCCTGAAGGATTCACAATTTTTAATCTCACTAATCACATCAGTGAAATTACCGATAACATTTCTAACCATAATGTAGAATTTTACACATCATTATTGGATGCCGAAAACCAAGAAAACAGTATAGATGCTGATGCCTTTGAGAATTATTTCAACCCTCAAATTATATATGCAAGAGTGATTAATACAAATTCCGGTTGTTCTAATATTAGTGAAGTTTCCTTAGAGGTTAATATCACATCTTCAATCAATACCAGCTTAACCCTATGCGATATCGACGGAACCGAAGATGGCTTGATGGCCTTTAATCTTTTGGATGCAGAAACTACTATTTTATCTGATTCACCAATAGGTTTAGATGTAACCTACTATGAAACTTACGAGGACGCACTTCTAGAAAACAACCCATTAGAAACTACGTTTACCAATACAGTTCCCTATAGTCAAACCATTTATGGACGAGTAGAAAATTCCAACGCATGTTTTGGCATCAGTGAAATTGAACTCACAGTTTTAAGCTTACCTAATCTAGCTACTGAATTTGAAACTTACTATTGCTTAAATCAATTTCCTGAAACCTTAACTATAAATGGCGGTATTCTTGAAGACTCCCCAAGTAACTATTATTATGAATGGTCTACAGGAGAAACCACTTCAGAAATACAAATTAATGCGGCAGGAATTTATAACGTTCGGGTAATGAACACCAACGGTTGTTTCAAAGATCGCACAATTACTGTTTTACCTTCAAACGTTGCCAACATTATAAATATTGACATTGTTCATGCTTCACAAAACAATTCAATCTCTGTTATAGTCAATGGTGAAGGAAATTATGAGTACGCATTAGATGATGTTAACGGCCCTTATCAAGACAGTTCTACTTTTAATAATGTTCAACCTGGTTTGCACACCGTTTACGTTAGAGACAAAAATAATTGTGGCGTTGTTGAAGATTTAATTTCGGTAATAGGATTTCCTAAGTTTTTTACACCGAATAACGATTCAATTAACGACTTTTGGCAAGTCTATGGAATTACAGAACAATTCCAAGCCAATGCAACCATTTATATTTTTGATAGGTATGGAAAACTTTTAAAAGAACTAGACCCTTTAGGTCCTGGATGGGATGGCACTTACAATGGTGCTAAAATGCCAACAAGTGACTATTGGTTTAAAGTTATATTAGAAGATGGACGCACCTATACCAATCACTTTACATTAAAACGATGATTCAATTCCCTCAACTTTGTCTAAAATCCTTATGGACAATTATATTAATCTTCTCCTTCAATTCTTTTTGTTTTGCACAACAGCCAAATGATTGCCAATTTGCTGTAACCGTTTGTGGAAATTCGGATTTCAATTTAGATGTTAATGGGGTTGGCACACAGGAATTAAATAATTCAAACTCTTGTGGAAGTAGAGAATACAATAGTATTTGGTTAAAAGTTGATATTGCAACAGACGGAACCTTAGCTTTTACATTGACACCCGACAGTAATAGTATTAATGAAGATTACGATTTTTTCGTATTTGGTCCTAATGTTGAATGTGGTAATATTGGGCAGGCTATTCGTTGTTCTACAACAAATCCAGCTGCGGCTAATCAAGGTAACAACTTAACAGGCTTAAACTCTACCTCAACAGAAACCTTTGATGGTCCAGGTGCAAATGGCGATAGTTTTGTTAGTGAAATAGATGCCTTAGCAGGCGAAAGCTACTTTATAGTTATTGATAGACCAATTGGTAATAGTCCCTTTTCTATGGAATGGACAGGAACGGCAACCTTCCCAGAAGCACCAACTAATCCTTTGTTAGACAACCTTAGTTCTACAAGTTTACCAACTATAGATATTTGTGATAATGATGCTCCGTTTGATGATAATATTATAGAATTGGACTTCACTTCCTTGACTCAGGATATCATTAATAACGAATCTGATGTAGAAGTGAGCTATCACTTATCGGAAAGTGATGCCAATATAAATATTAATCCCTTAGGAAATGTTTTTAATAATACCTCTCCAAATGAAACCATTTATGTTAGGGTAGAAAATACGACATCAGGCTGCTATATTATTAACGACTTTGATATAAATGTTTCAACATTAACCAATTTTAATCAACCTTCAGATTACCGTATTTGCGATAACGACTTAGATGGCGATGATCAAAATGGTCAAGTTACTTTTGATTTTAATATTAAAAGTGAAGAAATTCTCGATGGAATCGTCGGTGTTAATTATGATATTAGCTACCATTTGAGTCAATCAGATGCTGAAACGTCTACTTCAGCTTTACCTCTTCTGTATTCTAATACAGCTCCCACTCCAACTGATATTTTTGTTAGAATTCAAGATCTCGATTTAGGTTGTATAGGATTTACTTCTTTTAAGATTCATGTGAACCCAAAACCTATAGCCCATGATGTTACCTTGATTCAATGTGACGAAGATGGAATTCCTGAAGGTTTTACTACTTTTAATATCACTGAAGTTGCCGACGACATTACAGGAGGAAATCCAGATACTACCATTTCATATTACCTCTCTCTTACAGATGCCGAAAATCAAATTAATGAGATTGATGGCAATGCTTTTGAGAACTACTTCAACCCTCAAATTATTTATGCTCGAGTAACCAACCAAACAACGAGCTGTTCAAATATTAGTCATATCACTTTAGAAGTTAGTACAACGTCTACAAATAATACAAGTTTAAAACTATGCGATACAGATGGTATAGAAGATGGCTTTATGGAGTTTAATCTAGCTGATGCAGAGCCAATTATTTTAGCTGGAGCTCCTGCTGATTTAGATATCACTTATTATGAAAATTATGATGATGCTTTAGTCGAAAGCAATGCTCTTGGCTCAACTTTTACTAATACGATACCTTACAATCAAACTATTTACGCAAGAGTAGAAAACACAAATGCTTGTTATGGGATTAGCACGGTAGAACTTTCTGTTTTCGCACTTCCTAATATTGAAACTACATCTGAAGCTTACTATTGTCTCAATCTATTTCCTGAAACCTTAAGCTTATCTGGAGGAGTCATTGACGACATACCAAACAACTATAGTTATTTATGGTCTACAGGTGAAACAACCACTGAAATTAATGCAAATTCACCAGGCACTTATACGGTTAGAGTTACGAATTCTAACGGTTGTTTTAAAGATAGAGTAATAAAGGTTTTACCTTCTAATATTGCAAGCATAACCAACATTGAAATCGTTGATGGAACAATTAATAATTCCGTTTCAATCCTAGTGAATGGTGAAGGTAATTACGAATATGCTTTAGAAGACATATGGGGTCCTTATCAAGATTCAAATACTTTTGAAAATGTACCTCCAGGCCTCTATACGGTTTATATAAGGGATAAAAATAATTGCGGCATCACAGAAGATTTAATCTCCGTAATTGGTTTCCCTAGATTTTTCACACCAAATGATGATAACAACAATGACTTTTGGCAAGTAAAAGGGATTTCATCAGAATTTCAATCGAATTCCACTATTTATATTTTTGATAGGTATGGGCAACTTTTAAAAGAACTCGATCCGTTAAGCGTTGGTTGGGACGGCACATTTAATGGAATAAAACTACCATCTAGCGATTATTGGTTTAAAGTACAGCTTGAAGATGGCAGAACATTTACAAGTCATTTCACATTGAAGCGCTAACTTAAAAATTTGTATTTTGGTATGATCAACCTTCAAATTTGAAAACATACCAATACATATTATTATACGTCATAAGTATTTCTCAGCTGTTAATGGCTCAAGACATTTCCTTGTACCAGCAATTTAATGGTCGCTACGATTATCTCGCCATTGGAAATACTATGAACTTAGCCGAAAATGGCACTAGTGCTCCTTGTGAGATTCACACTGAATCATCGGCAAATTTAACTCTAAACGACAACCAAAATGTGGTCGCTGCCTATTTGTATTGGGCAGGATCTGGTGCTGGTGATTTTAATATCTCATTGAACAATATAGATATTACAACAGAACGAACCTTTAGCGATGCTATAGATAGTAATCGGATTTTCTTTGCTGCCTTTGCCGATGTTACTTCAATTATTATAGATCAAGGAAGTACTGAATATACCATTTCAAATTTCGACCTCACTGATGTAATCGCTCCCTACTGTCCATCGGGAACAAATTTTGGAGGTTGGGCCATTACTATTATATATGAGGACTCTAACCTTCCGCTAAATCAACTAAATGTATATGATGGTTTACAGAGTGTCCCAGAATATTTAAGTATAACATTAGATAATCTCAATGTTTTAGACAATGAAAATGCTAAAATTGGATTCGTGGCGTGGGAAGGTGACCGATCAATTGCTGTAAACGAACAGTTGACTATTAACGGAAGTGTTATTAGTAATTACCCTTTAAACCCTGCTAACAATGCATTTAACGGCACAAATTCTTTTACAGGAGAATCCAACCTCTACAATATGGATATTGATGTTTATAGCATTCAAAATCATATTAATATTGGCGACACCACAGCTAATATTGTTTTAACATCTGGTCAGGACTTTGTAATGATTAATAATATTATAACAGTTCTTAATAGTCAATTACCAGATGCTACGATCACGATTGATAATGATGCTATGAGTTGTGGTGATAACCAAATTGAAATTTTTTATACCGTTTACAATAGTAATAGCACCGCTATTTTACCTGCCAATACACCAATTGCGTTTTATTATAACGATAGTTTAATTGGCGTGAGTGTAACTCAAAATGAAATTGCTATTAATGGAAGCGAGAGCAGCTCCATAAGCATTAATCTACCAGACAACCTTGACTCTTTGGTTACAATTATTGCGATAGTAGATGATGACGGCACCATGAACGGAGTTGTTACAGAATCGAATGAAAACAACAATAGTGCATTTAAAGAGATTGAATTACTAATTATTCCTGAAACCACCATTCTACCAGACCTTATTGGTTGTAACGAAGGATTTGAAAGCTCAACTTATAATTTATTTGAAGCTATTGAAAGCTTGGATTTTAATGAGGAAGACCTATCATTTTATCGTTCATTGGAAGATTTACATTTAGGAGATAATTCTATAATTATGCCTAGCCATTATTATAATGTTTCAAACCCAGAAACTATTTATATTAAACTAATTAGTCCACCTTGTTATGAAATTTTTCAGTTTAATTTGAACATAGAAAATTGTCCTCCTTATATTCCACAAGGCTTCTCACCAAACAATGATTCAAAAAATGATTGGTTTAATATTCAGGGATTATATAATATTTTTACTGAGCATGAATTACAAATTTTCAATCGTTACGGTGAACTCATCTTTTACGGAAACAACGATAAACCGTGGAATGGCGAAATAAACAGAGGCTTAAATAATAAAGGCAATATTGTTCCTGTTGGCACATATTATTATGTCTTAAATTTGAATGATCCTAAATACCGACCTAAAGTAGGCTGGGTCTATGTAAATTATTAATATAAATTCAACTTTTTCTAAATTCAGTACTGCTTTATAATTAAAATAACAGTACTGAAGTCAACCTTCATTTGGCACATTTTACGCTTTCAGATTAACATATTTACGAATAAAGATAAAATTCTAATTATCAACTATTTAGTTTTGCATGGTATTTGATTAATATTTTGTACCTTTTAGTAATCCATATTTCAAAAAGATAAATAGGTTATTGAGAGTTTAATTTGTGGAAGGAAAGTGAATTTTTGGGTGCATTTTAACATAATACAACCTATACCGACAATAAATGTTAACATTTTATGTATTTCGTCGTATTTATTTGTATTTCGTCTTTAGAGTAGGTATATTTCGCCCCTATTAAATATGTGTAGTCTTGAGTTCTAGCTCGTCCTCCACTTAATTATTAAATTTAAGCGAAACTAATGACATATTTCAACCGCTCCCTCTTCTTAATTTTTTGCCTAATTTGTAGTATATCATATTCACAACAAATTTCGGTAGATAATTCAGTCTCGCCACAGGACTTAATTCAAAACACCCTTGTTCAAGGTTGTGTGGAAGTCTCAAATATTTCTTCGCCTTTAAATGGATCTACATTAGGAATAGGCAGTTATGGCTATTTTGAGCGTGGTGCTTCTAATTTTCCTTTTGAAAATGGAATCGTATTAACTACAGGTGACGCTAGCTCTGCAGGAAACGGTATAAATACAAATGTTTTAAATGCAGGAGATGACACTTGGTTAACGGATAGTGATTTGGAAACGGCTTTAGGAATTTCTGGAACGCTGAATGCAACTTCAATAGAGTTTGATTTTATTTCAATTTCAAACCAAATTCAATTCAATTATATTTTAGCCTCAGAAGAGTATTTTGGGAATAATCCATGTAACTATTCTGATGGATTTGCATTTTTAATTAGAGAAGCAGGAACGACTAATCCATATACAAATATTGCATTAGTACCAGGTACAACTACTCCAGTAAATACCAACACTGTACATGCTGAAATCGTAGGATTCTGTCCGGCTTCGAATGATGAATATTTTGAAGGTTATAATATTGGAGACACCAACTACAATGGTAGAACTACGGTTCTTACTGCAACGGCATCCATCCAACCTAATGTGCAATATCAGATTAAACTTGTGATTGCTGATCAAAATGATGAAAATTTTGATTCTGCTGTATTTATTGAGGGTAATAGCTTTGACGCTTCGGTAGACCTAGGTGAAGACTTTACGACTTGTGCAACGAGCTCTACTTTAGATGCTGATATTGGTAATCCAAATGCCGTTTACTCATGGTATTTGAATGGGGTGTTAATGCCATCTGAAACACAAGCAACTCTTAATGCAATACAATCTGGAAATTATAACGTTAAGGTACAAATTCCTCTTGCAGGTAGTTCTTGTTATATTGAAGATGATATTAACATCACATTAAACTCACCTCAAACATCAGATCCTATATCAGATTATGAAGTTTGTGACGATTTAGGCGGTGACGGAGTTGAAACTTTTGATTTATCAACTAAGAATGCTGAAGTATTAAATACCGTACCACCATCGACCTATACGATTTCATATCACTATACAGAAACAGATGCATTAAATAACAATAATGCTATCACTTCTCAGATTCAAAATACATCCAATCCTCAAACAGTTCACGTTAGAATTGAAGATAATGTTAATGGTTGTTTAGCTTATTCTACATTTAATTTAGTAGTTCATACACCACCTATTATAGGAAACCCTTCGGATGTCGTTATATGTGCAGATGCTTCTGCTAATGGTATCGCTTCTATGGATTTGAATTCTCTTAGAGATAGTCAAATTGTGCTAGGACAAAATGACCTAATTGTTACGTATCATGGGACGGCAAGCGACGCTGCAAATGGAGTAAACGCATTCCCAATGCCATATTCTAACACTAACCCTAACGAACAACTATTTGTAAGTATTAGAGATGTTGACACTGGTTGTATAAGAACAACTACTATAAATATAAGTGTTTTCGATAGTCCGACGATCAACGCCCTAGGGCCACATTTTATTGATGCTTGTGACTCAGATCTTGACGGATTTGCGAGTTTTGATTTAACATCAATAATTCCAGACGTGTTAGAAGGTCTAACAGGTGTATCCACAACATTTCATCTTACGGAAGAGGATGCTCTAACTGGTGCCAACCCCATAGCAGACGAATCTAATTATTCGAATATTAACGCAAACGTACAAACCATTTATATTAGAGTTGAAGACGATTCTTCTGGTTGTTCATCTGTTGCTCCGATTGAGTTACATAGTAATCTATTACTTACTGCAACTAATATTAGAGATGTGACTGCATGTGATATTGATGATGATGGCACAGAGGATTTCACCTTTGATTCAATTGCAACTACTATAATAAATAACTTAGAAGATGTTACTGTAACATTTTACGAAACGGAAGACGATAGGAATAATGGGACAAATCCAATTGATTCATCTAGCCCTTATCCGTCACAGGATAACCCACAGATTATTTATATTACTTTAGAAAGTCCAACATGTACTGAATTCGCGGAATTTGAACTGATCCTATTCCCAATAGTTGAATTTGATTCTGTTGGCACCTTAGAAGTTTGTGACGACGATCAAGATGGAATAGTCACCACTAATTTATCTCATTTAAATGCAGATGTAACGAACGGTCAAACTGGTTTTAATGTAAAATATTATTTAACGGAACAAGATGCAATAGACGATACTAACGCACTACCTAACTTATATGAAAACGTTTCAAATCCGTTTACTTTATATACACGAATTTCCTTTTCAGAAACGGGATGTTTTACAAATAACTCTTTAGAAGTAAACATAATCCCTGCTCCAGAAAGCGAAAAGCCTGATGATATAATTATTTGTGACGACGACAGAGATGGTTATTCTTCAGTTAATTTATACCAGAGCATTCCAACTTCAATTTTAGCGACATCAAATCGTACGGTAACTTTTCACAATAGCTTATCAGATGCGCAAAATGATGAGAATCCTATTCTATCCATGTATAACTATGAGGCAACAACGGAAATCGTTTATATGCGTGTTGAAAATAGTAATACAAACTGTTATGTAATAGAAGAACTTAGTATTACGGTTAACGCTTTACCTTTTGTAGGTGACTTAACCAACTATGTCGACGAATATAATTTTTGTGAGGATGTTTCTGATGGTATAGGAGAATTTATTTTCCAAACTAAGGATGAGGAAGCTTTAAGTGGTCAAGTTGGAAATGAAGTATCATACTACCTTACAGCTTTAGACGCAGAAAACAAGACTAACCCAATTGATAAAACTAGTGTTTATGAAAACATTAGCAATCCGCAAGAAATATATGTGCGAGTTGAAAACATCTCAGACGAATCTTGCTATATGACGTCATCTTTTCAAATTGAGGTTGGAACAAATCCAACTTATAATGAGCCAACAGATATTTTTGTCTGTGATGATATCTCTAACGATGGATCTGTTTTATTAGACTTGACGAGTATAGTTGATGAAGTATCGGCTGGAATTCCAGATATTCAAAGTGTTAAATTTTTCACTACAGAACTAGATGCAAAAAATAACACTAACGAAATTCCTCTGCAGTACGCAAACACGGTAAATCCACAACAAATTTACGTACAGATAGATAACGGAACCATATGCCAATCTATTACATCATTTGTAGTCAATGTTATTAAAGTCCCTGATATGACTCCTGTAGCACCAATGATTGTATGTGAAGAGGATATGGACGGAACCTCTGTTTTTGACCTAACTACAGCAGAAGATCATATTACGGATGTTAGACAGGAAAATATTGTTATTAATTATTATGAGACTTTAGAGGATGCTGAATCAAATACAAATGAAATAGCAGTACCAGAATCCTATACTAATTTAACTAACCCACAAACGGTATATATTAAAGTAACCAATACCTTATCTAATTGTCCAGCTTTAGTGCCTTTTGAACTAATTGTAAATCAGCCGCCAGTGATTAACGACTTTCAAACTTATAATGTTTGTTCGAATCCTGACAATACGGTTGATTTATCACTGATTAACCAAATAGCAACAGATGTTAACTTTAATGTATTATTTAGTTATTTCTCTAATGAGGCAGACGCTATTGCCAATACAAATGCCTTAGACACAAATTACGAGTATCAAAGTACTTCAGAAATCTTATATGTTAGAGCTGAATACAGTACCACTCATTGTTTCGATTATTATGAATTTAATTTAATAGTAGACCCATTACCTGTTGCAAATCAGCCGAGTGATTTGGTAGCCTGTGACGATAATCATGATGGAATCTTAGAATTTGATTTAACATCACAAAACGCATCCATATTAGGAGGTCAAAGCCCAACATTATATTCAATTTCTTATCATAATTCAGAGTTAGAAGCTCATGAAGATATCATGCCTCTTGATACGAATTATGTTGCATTTGATGGTGAGGTTATCTATGCTCGTATAGAAAACAACACCACAGGATGTTATAGTCTTACACAGTTTTCAATCATCATCAACCCTATACCTTTTGTTGATATAGGAGATCAAGTCGTATGTATTGATAATCTACCATTATTAGTTTCTGCTAATACTAACGTAAGCACTGATACTTATTTATGGTCTACAGGAGAAACGTCTCCAGAAATAGAAATTACGGAAGTAGGAAGCTACTGGGTAACAGTGACATCAGATTTAGGTTGTCCAAACACCAGTTCTTTTAACGTTACAGAGTCTGAAGCTGCCACAATTGAAACAACCGAAGTAGTTGATTTCTCAGATCCAAATAATATTACAGTGACCATTAGTGGAATTGGTAATTACATGTATCAATTAGATAATTTCCCTCCTCAAGAATCTAATGTTTTTGAGAATGTAGCCATGGGATATCATACAATAACAATTATTGATTTAAACGGTTGTTCTAACATTACTAAGGAAGTTCTAGTGATAGATATCCCAAAATTCTTTACACCAAACGATGATGGTGCATTTGACACATGGCACATTGTTGGTGTAGAAACCTTACCAGGAACTGTTATCGATATATTTAATCGATACGGTAAATTTTTAACGCAAATACGTTCTGATACACCCGGGTGGGATGGCACATTTAATGGCTTAAAATTACCAGCAAGTGATTATTGGTATGTTGCAAATGTAAAACGTGGTGAGATTGCCTTTCAATTAAAAGGGCATTTTACGTTAAGAAGGTAAATTTTATACAAATTTCAAAAACCATAAATTTCGTTAATTAACCATATTATAATAAAGGTTCTTAACTTTTTCATATTTTTATAAAAAAAGAATTATCCTCTCCTTTGGAGTATTAGTGAAAAAGTTAAGAACATTATGGTTTATTATTCTTTTTGTTCAAATCCAAGTTGGATTTGCGCAGCAGGTTTCTACAGATAATACCCAAGAACCTAATGAACTTATTCAAAATTTAGTTGGTAATGATTGTATCACGGTAAATAATGTTTCATCACCTATAAACGGAGACATTAACAATATAGTGAGCTACGGCTCATTCAATAATAATTCTTCCAATTTCCCACTTCAGAGTGGTTTAATTTTATCGACAGGCCGCGTAAGTTCGGCAGGAAATATTCCTAACCCAAATAATTTAAGTGAAGGTGATATAGCTTGGGGAACCGACTCAGATATTCTTGAAGTCATAGGAATCGATCAGACTCTAAATGCCACATCCATAGAATTTGACTTTTCTTCTCCCAATAATTCAATAGCATTCAATTATTTATTTGCTTCAGAAGAATACCAACAAGAATTTCCTTGTAATTTTAAAGATGTATTTGCCATTCTAATAAAACGCGCAGGTACTTCAGATCCTTACGTTAATATTGCAGTTATTCCTGAGACCTCTACTGAAATCAGTTCCAACACAATTAGACCAAATATTTCTGGTTTTTGTGACGCTCTTAACGAAGAATATTTTCGAGGTTATAATAGTGGAGACACTAATTTTAGTGGTAGCACACAGGTTTTAACAGCTAGAACAGACATTATTGCGAACGAAACATACCACATTAAATTTGTTATAGCAGATCATTTTGACGAGAGATTCGACTCTGCCGTCTTTATTGAAGCAGACGGATTCGGGACTTCAATTAACTTAGGACCCGATCAAACTATTTGCGGTAGAGCCCTGACTTTAGATGCTAATGTGAGTAACTCTGCAGCCAATTACTCATGGTATTTGAATGGGAATCTCATTCCAGGTGAAATTAACCCAAGCATAGACGTGGAAGACTCGGGAACCTATAGCGTGGAAGTTTCAATCCCTACTTCTAGTGGGAATTGTATACTCGAAGACTCCATAAACATAGAAATTACACCTTATCAAGATGCTGCTCTAATAAACAATTGGGAAGTCTGTGACCCTGAACCGAGTGATGGTCTTTTCGATTTTGATTTCTCGCTAAAAAATGAGGAAATCTATGCCAATTTACCATCTACAGATTATACTATAAGTTATCATAATTCACTAGATGATGCTCAAAATAATGAGAATCGGATTACTGGGATTTATCAAAACACGGAAAGTATTGAGACCTTTTTTGTACGGATTGAAAGTTTAGCTGGAGACTGTCTTCAAATTGGTACATTCGATATTTTAGTTAAAGAATCTCCTAATACTTTAGAATACACCATTGATGTTTGTAATGGTGAATTAGTAGAACCTTCATTCTACGATTTAAACTTATTCATTTATACCGTTTCTAACTTTGAACTAGATAACAATGTCACTTTTTACTTAACCGAAGAAGATGCTACAAATACTGAAAATGCAATAACTGAATTCCCTAATATTGACGATGAATTGCCTTTCTTTTATGCAAGAGTTGAAGATATCTACAACTTTTGCCCATCAGTTGTTCGTGTTAATTTAAATTATATAACTCCTCCAGATATTGGTGAACGCTATATTATCAACCTTTGTATGGACCCTGATTATAATGAGTCTATTGATGGAGAGACTTATGACTACAACAGCTTACCCATTCTTTATAATCTTGAGGACATGATAAGTGAGATTGAAACAATCTATCCTGATATTTTTGTTCAAATTGAAATGTTAGTGATGGGCATCCCAAGAACTATCACTACAGCATCACCTACCCAAATAGTACCCATTAGCATTAGAACAAATGGCGAAAACTGCCCAACATTTTTAAGGGTAGAGTTCCACAAAAATTTATTATTCAACAGGTTTAAAAAAGAACTTAATTTGTTTAAATGCGATGATGAAACTAACGATGGAGTTGTTAATTATAATTTAGCAGAAGTTGCCGCAGAACTCAAAGGTACTTACGACATAGACTTACAATTTTATGAATCGGAAGAAGATCGCTTAAACGACACTAATCCTTTAGATGAAAATATACCTTTAACAGTCATAGGTTCTAAAACCATTTATTTAAGTTCGTCGTATAAAGATTGCTCTCTCAATTCTAAATTAAACTTAGGAATAACTCCAGGTCTATACGTACCTCCCAAAACAATAGATTATTGTGGAAACACAAATCCTTTAACAAATACGACAAATATTGTTTTAGATCCTTTGGTTGAAACCGTAGTAGATGGCCTTAATATTGTTAGCCAAGTTGAATTTTACCTCACTGAGGAAGATGCAGAAAATCAAGTCAACCAATTAGTGGAGAGTGTAGATATCGTTGGTAATCAACAAACTTTATTTATAAGAGTGATAGATATATTTTCAACCTGTCACGACGTTTCAACTCTCCAAGTTAATATTACAAATGCTATCGGAGCTAGTAATCCCGACCCACTTATTATCTGTGATGATGATCAGGATGGATTTTCCAATGTCAATCTTGAGAATATACTACCCGAACTTTCTGGAGGAATGAATAATATAAACTTTACTTTTTTCGAGGACTATGAAGATGCTGTAGAAAATGAATATCCAATCATAAATCGGACTGACTATAACACAGAAAGTACTACCGTTTTTATTCGCAGTGAAATCGAAGGACTAGATTGTTTTTCAATATTTAGTTATGATATACAAATATATGCTACCCCTTTCCTGAATGAAATTACAGATTTTATTAAATGTGAGTTAGATCTAAGTACGCCTTCAGAATTTTTATTCATTAATAAAGATACCGAGATAATTAATGGACAGGAAGACATGCAAGTTCTTTATTTTGAAACTGAAGCAAATGCCATAAATCGAGTGAATCCGATTGATAAAAACACAGCTTATCTTCAGTCATCTAATCCTCAGACCATCTATGTTCGTTTAGAAAATGAAACTGGTAACTCTTGTTTTAAAGTAGCGCCAATGAACATTGAGTCTCGGCAAGCACCTATCTTTAACGAACCGAGTGATGTTTTTGAATGTGATATTAATAAAACAGGCTTAGCCACTACCGACCTAAATAATAAAATACAAGAAATCAACTTAGGCTCTCCTACGAGTTTAATTGTTACGTTTCACCTTTCCCCTCTTAATGCCGAACTAGGCACTAATGAAATTCCATTAAACTTTACAGCGACGAGTAATCCACAATTAATTTATGCACGAATTGAAAACATCAACTCAGGATGTCACGATACGGCTTCTTTTTGGATGAATACACTATCACTACCCGAAGTGAATTTTCACCAAAAATTAGAGGCATGTGGAAATAATTATAATTTATCACCAGAATGGGATTTAACCCAAATAGAGTTAGATATTTTAGATGGAAGACAATATAATATAGCCTTTACATATTACGAATCTGAAGATGATGCTATAGCTAATCAGAATCGAATACAGAGTCCGGAAAACTATATAAATTCTGAAGGCTCACAAACCATTTACGCAAAAATCAGGAATGCCACAACTGAGTGTTATGATATTGTTCCGTTTGAACTAATTGTGAACTCTCCTCCTCCAATTAATGAATTTGAGAATTACGAAATTTGTGAGAATTCAGAAAATTTTGTCGATCTAAAGGAGATTAATACAATCCTATTAGACAACACCTATAATGTTTTATTAAACTACTTCACATCTGAAGTTGATGCAGAAAATAATCAAAACCCTTTGAATACTGATTATTTCTATACGGATACAACAGATACTCTTTTTGCACGAGTAGAATACAGCACCACGAATTGTTATGCTGTTTATCCTTTTAATATCATCGTAAAGCCCTTACCAATTGCAAATACCCCAAGTGACTTACAAGCTTGTGATGACGATTTTGATGGAATATTCGAATTCAATTTAAACCAACAAACCACTCAAATTTTAGGTGATCAGAATTCAAATGAATTTCTGGTAACCTATCATCAAACAGAGGATGATGCGATTGAAAACATGGAAGCACTTAATGAAAATTATTTAGCTTTTGATGGACAAGTAATTTATATAAGACTTGAAAATATTCAAACAGGTTGTTTTGATACCACACAGTTTTCAGTTATAATCCATGAGTTACCATTTGCATCAATCACGGACCAGGTTATTTGTTTGAATGACTTACCTTTAATGGTTTCAGCATACACTAACGTAAATACAGACACCTATCTTTGGTCAACAAATGCTACAACACCTGAGATACAAATAGATGAGATAGGAACTTATACTGTAACCATCACAAACCAATTTGGTTGTCAAAATACCAGCACATTCAATGTAATAGAATCAGAGTCTGCCAATATCGACGTCGTGGAAACAGTAGATTTTTCAGACCCCAACAATATTACTATAACCATTAGCGGAATTGGAAATTACCTCTATATTCTAGATGATGGTGTCCCACAAAATTCTAATGTATTTGAAAATGTTGCTCTTGGTTATCATACTATTACCATAATTGATTTAAATGGCTGTGCCGAAGTTACTAAAGAGGTACTCGTTATTGATGCCCCAAAATTTTTCACTCCAAATGGAGACAGGCAAAATGACACCTGGCATATTATTGGTATCGAAACCTTACCCGGAAGTATCGTTTATATATTTGATCGTTACGGTAAGCTTTTAAAACAGTTGGGTCATAATTCTCAGGGATGGAATGGAACGTATAACGGTCATCATATGCCTGCTAATGATTATTGGTTTTTAGCTGAAGTTAAACAAGAAAGTATTGCATTTGAAGTACGAGGCCATTTCACCTTACGCCGTTAAGTAAACCTCCTACAATTTCTTTAACACCTATTTATATCTTTGATTAACTTGTATGCTTATCTTTGCCTTCTCTA
Organism: Winogradskyella epiphytica; assembly: GCF_003217215.1. Taxonomy (GTDB): domain Bacteria; phylum Bacteroidota; class Bacteroidia; order Flavobacteriales; family Flavobacteriaceae; genus Winogradskyella; species Winogradskyella epiphytica. Next base: position 81,506 of record NZ_QJTD01000003.1, on the reverse strand, counting down.
AATTTTAAAATGAAGTATTTAGTCCTTTTAACTGCCCTCATTGGATCCTTATTTACGTATTCGCAAAATATAATCGTAGATAGCCAAAACTACACTCCTCAAGAACTTATTGAGAATGTATTAATTGATAGTGACTGTATTGACAATATTAATGTCACAAATGTAATTGGTGGTGACTTTGGGAGTACAGACAAAAGCTATGGCTACTTTGAAGCGAATGGATCTTCATTTCCATTTGAAAGTGGCATTGTAATGAGTACTGGACGATTAAGCAATGTCCCTGGACCAAACACAAGTTTAAGTGATGATGATGCACCAAATTGGGGAGGTGATATAGATTTAGAGAATGCCTTAAACGAATCTGGAACTGTAAATGCTACAATTATAGAATTCGAATTTACTTCTGCTGCTTCGCAAGTTAGTTTCAGATACCTTTTTGCTTCGGAAGAATATCAAGAAAACGACCCAAATAGTTGTAATTACTCGGATCTTTTTGGATTTCTGATTAAACCCGTAGGTGCTCAAAATCAATTTGAAAATATTGCCTTAGTACCAGATACAGATACACCTGTTAAAGCAACAACCGTAACCCCGGGAGTTCCTGGAGTTTGTCCGCCACAAAACGAAACCTATTTCGGAGGTTATAATGGTAGCGATGCACCTATCAACTTTAATGGCCAAACGGCAATTTTAACAGCTACCGCAAATATAACTCCTAACCAAACCTACCACGTAAAGTTGGTGATTGCTGATGAAAAAAATTACAGATATGATTCCGCTGTTTTTTTAGAAGCAGGAAGTTTTGAACTTTCTACGGACTTAGGTCCAAACATGCTTATAGCAACTTCTAATGCGCTATGCCATGGGGAAACTTTAGAAATTAGCGCAGTTCAAGATGGACAAAGCGCTTATAAATGGTACAAAGATGGAAATCTAATCTTATCTGAACCAAGTAACTGCACAGACTGTGAAACTTACACCATTACTGAGCCTGGCACCTACACTATTGAAGTCACATTAGAAAATAATTGTATTTCTTACGGAGAAGTCATAGTTGAATATGCACCTTTACCCGTTGTTAACGATTCGGTTTTAGTTGAATGTGATATCAATCAAGATGGATTAACCACTTATAATTTATTTAATGCCACATTTGACTTAGTAAATGGAGATCAAGATTTAAGTATCGAAGGTTTTTTCTTAACAGAAGCCGATGCTATAGCAAATGAAAATCCTATTACAACACCTGAAGCTTTTCAAAACACCTACCCAAATCAAATTGTCTATACACGTATTAAAAATCAAGCAAATTGCTCGAGTATTGCTGAATTAGAGTTACAAATTTCAAATAACGTCCTAAATATTCCAGACTTAAACGGATGTGATGGCGATATGGTTGATGGCTTCGCTAATTTCGATTTATCACTAATAGAAGGCTCTATTCTCAATCAAATTCCTGAAGGTGCCAATGTGAGCTATTATGAAACTGAAGAAGATGCTTTTAATGAAACTAACCCATTATCGAATTCATTTGAAAATAGTATAGCCAACGAACAAACAATTTACGTAAAAGTCACAAGTAACAATCAATGTTTCAGCGTAACGTCTGTGGACCTTAAAGTTCTTTACACACCTTTATTAGAAGCCGATGAAACGGTATCCTATTGTCTGAACACATTTCCCGAACCTCTTAAAATTTATGGAGGAGTTCTTAATGATTTGCCCAATAACTATTACTACGAATGGCAATTTAATGGTACAACTACAGATGTAACGACCTTGTTTTATAATGTTACAGAACCTGGGATCTACACCGTTATTGTTACAGATCCAAACGGCTGTTCTGCAAGTCGAACAATCACAGTAGAATCGTCAAATTTGGCCATCTTAGAAAGTGTGGATGTCATTGGAGTTGATCCTAATAATAGTGTAAGCATTAATGTTTCCGGAGAAGGTGATTATGAATATGCCTTAGATGATTACAATGGCCCCTATCAAGACTCTAACGTATTTACTAATGTCCGAAGAGGTTTCCATACCGTCTATATAAAAGATAAAAACGGTTGCGGAATTGTTGAAGAAACCATTTCCGTTTTAGGCTTTCCAAAATACTTTACACCAAATGGTGATAATCAAAATGATACATGGCGGGTTATTGGCACTAATGCTCAATTTAATCAAATAGAAGTCGTTCAAATTTATAGCCGTTTCGGAAAACTTATTACGCAACAAACAACGTTGAGCGGAGGTTGGGATGGAACTCTAAACGGTCGACAACTACCAAGTGACGATTATTGGTTTGTTGCTAAGTTTACAGATGGTAAGACCTATACTGGTCACTTTGCACTGCGTCGCTAATTGGCTGACATAGAACTTTATCGTAACTTTGCACTATGCGATTTAAAATTGAATCTGAATTTAAACCTACAGGAGATCAGCCTCAGGCTATAAAACAATTAGCTGAAGGAATTACTAATAACGATAAGTACCAAACACTTTTGGGTGTTACAGGGTCTGGTAAAACATTTACTGTGGCCAACGTTATAGAAGAAGTACAACGACCAACCTTAGTTTTAGCACATAATAAAACCTTAGCGGCTCAACTGTATTCAGAATTCAAACAATTTTTTCCAAATAATGCAGTTGAATATTTCGTCTCCTATTACGATTATTATCAACCTGAAGCTTACATTCCTGTCTCTGGAGTTTATATAGAAAAAGATTTATCTATTAATGAGGAGATTGAAAAGATGCGTCTAAGCACCACCTCTTCCCTACTCTCCGGTCGACGTGACGTGATAGTCGTTGCTTCCGTTTCCTGTTTATATGGTATCGGAAATCCAGTTGAATTTCAGAAAAATGTCATTTCAATAGAACGCGATCAGGTTATTTCCCGTACTAAATTGTTGCATCAGCTCGTTCAGAGTTTGTATTCAAGAACTGAAGCCGAATTTAAAAATGGAAATTTCAGAATTAAAGGAGATACCGTTGATGTGTTTCCAGGTTATGCCGATCATGCTTTCAGGATTCATTTCTTTGGAGATGAAATTGAAGAAATTGAAGCATTTGACGCTAGAACAAACGAAATCATAGAACGTTATGATCGTTTGAATATCTATCCAGCTAATATGTTCGTTACATCACCAGACGTTTTGAATGGCGCTATAAAAAACATTCAAGATGACCTGGTTAAACAATATGATTATTTTAAGGAAATAGGAAAGCATCTCGAAGCCAAACGACTTAAAGAACGTACTGAATTTGATTTAGAAATGATTCGTGAATTAGGTTATTGTTCTGGAATTGAAAATTATTCACGCTACTTAGATGGAAGAGCTCCTGGTACTAGACCATTCTGTTTATTGGATTATTTTCCTGACGACTACTTAATGGTTGTAGATGAAAGCCATGTGACTATTTCACAAGTTCATGCCATGTATGGTGGTGACAGAAGCCGAAAAGTAAACTTAGTGGATTATGGTTTTCGCTTACCTGCAGCCATGGATAATAGGCCTTTAAAGTTTGAAGAATTTGAAGCGCTTCAAAATCAAGTCATCTATGTTTCGGCAACTCCAGCGGATTATGAAATGCAAAAATCGGATGGTGTTTATGTAGAACAAGTAATCAGACCAACAGGTTTATTAGACCCAATTATTGAGGTTCGTCCGAGCCTAAATCAAATAGATGATTTAATTGAAGAAATTCAAGATCGTGTTGAAAAGGACGAACGTACTTTAGTGACCACTTTAACTAAGCGAATGGCTGAAGAACTCACAAAATATCTCACACGAATTTCAATACGTTGCCGATACATTCATAGTGATGTTGATACTTTAGAACGTGTAGAAATTATGCAAGATTTGCGTAAAGGGGTATTTGATGTTTTAATTGGTGTTAACTTATTACGTGAAGGTTTAGATTTACCTGAGGTGTCTCTTGTGGCTATTCTAGACGCGGATAAAGAAGGGTTTTTACGATCGGAGCGCTCATTGACACAAACAGTTGGTAGAGCAGCGAGACACTTGAATGGAAAAGCAATTATGTATGCGGACAAAATAACGAACAGCATGCAAAAAACTATAGACGAAACCAATTATCGTCGTGAAAAACAAATAGCCTATAATACCAAGCATAACCTCGTACCTACAGCATTAAATAAGAGTTTAGATAGTGCCTTATCAAAGAATTCGGTGAGCACATATAGAACAGAATTAGACGCACAAATTGCCGCAGAACCAGAAAGTGAATACTTATCTAAATCTGAGCTTGAAAAGAAAATCCGAGAAAAACGCAAGCAAATGGAACAAGCTGCTAAGGCTTTAGATTTTATGGAAGCAGCGCAGTTTAGGGATGAAATAACAGCTTATCAGAGTAAATTAGAAAAACTAAAAGTGAACTAACACCTCATTTTTCGTGTTGTCGAAAATGTGTGTCTGATATGCCATGATATTTATTTGCCAAGGTTTACTGAATCAACCTTTCAATTAATTATACTGTATCTTAAAAATATCGATCAAAAAATCAGGTGGAACGATTTTATTTGGAAAACTATCCATTAAATCTAAAACGCGATTTATAGATTCATGGCTCAATCCCATACGTAATCCAAAATTATGAATTTTAACCAATTGTTTGGGAGCAACCTTATGATCTAAATTCATGAGTAACACCAATCTGTGAAATTGGACAATCCGCTCACTATGGGATTTCAAATGTACGTAAGTTACAGGATGCTCTAAAAGGTACTGAAAATCCTCTTTAGAAATTTCTAATTGTTTAGCAATGCTCAAGAGAAAATTATATTCAATAGCTTTTATATTATCATCCGTTTGAGCAAAAGCTATCATCTCAGAAAGCAAGCTTAATTTTTCAGCACGATTTATCATGAGTCGGAGGGAGTTAAATTATACTGTAAAGTTAACGAGGTAGTTTATTTTATTGTCGTTGATATAATGTATCTTGTCGAAAAGTTTAATGTAATTGGTCGGTAATATTAAACGTTTATCAATTTACAACTGTTATAATCGCATGATATTGAAGCATTTACACCTGCTTGTTATTGTATTAGCCTTCTTTAACCTAACATCTCAAAACACTGTATATGAGAGAGTTACAAAATTTACAATTAACGCACCTCAACTAAATACAGTTAAAACTATTTGGGTTTATCTACCTACAAATTACCAAAACGCTAAAAATCATTTTCCTGTCATTTACATGCATGACGCACAAAACTTATTCGACGCAAGCACCTCATACGCAGTAGAATGGCAAATTGATGAGTTTATGGATAGTCTTCAAGCTAACCAAAGTATCATTGTTGGCATTGAACATGGTAATGAGAAACGCATTGATGAACTCACTCCTTATAACCATGAAAAGTATGGCGGAGGAAATGGAGAAGCTTATATCACTTTTATAAAAAACACTTTAAAACCACATATAGACCTAAGCTATAGAACAAAGCCGAGTGCAGAGTTTACTACTATATTCGGATCATCTTTAGGTGGGCTGATTTCATTTTACGCCACAATTAATTATCCTGAAACATTTGGTAAAGCTGGAGTGTTCTCTCCATCTTTTTGGATAAATCCAGAAATTTTTAAATTAGTAGTTGCGACCGATATTCCTGAGACCTCAAGATTTTATTTTGTTGCAGGCACAGATGAAGGTGAAAACATGGTTCCGAAATTAAAAGAAATGATATCATTACTTAAAACTAAAGGTATAAAAGATCATCAATTTGAAAGCCATATTGTTGAAGGGGGACAACATAATGAAAAATTTTGGTCATCTCAATTTGGAAAGGCATACTATTGGCTATACAGTCATTAAAAATTTTTAAAGTTCTAAATAAATTAAAAACATAAACGTCATGACAAATAACGACATATTTAAAAAACTACGAGTAGCTCATAAACTTAGAGATGATGATATTGTAAAAATATTAGAATTGGTCGACTTCAGAATTTCAAAAAGTGAACTAAATGCCTTCTTTAGAAAAGACGATCATCCAAAATATATGGAATGTGGCGACCAAGTTTTAAGAAATTTTTTGAATGGTTTAATTATTCATCTAAGGGGTCCAATGCCTAAAAAAGGAGAAAAGAAGAAGGATTAATTTTATCTACTATTTCGATTTAAAGTACAAAAAAGAGCGACTAAAAAAATTAGTCGCTCTTTTCAATTTATATAACTAAGTTATTTAAGATAAAACTTGCTGTACTTTATCAGCTGCTTCTTGGAATTCAGTTGCACTCATAACATCTAAACCAGAATTATCAATTAATTCTTTAGCGATGTCTGCATTTGTTCCTTGTAAACGTACAATGATTGGCACATTAATATTACCCATGTTTTTATAAGCATCAATAACACCTTGAGCAACACGATCACAACGTACAATACCACCAAAAATGTTGATTAAGATTGCTTTTACGTTCGGATCTTTCAAGATAATTTTGAAAGCTGCTTCTACTCTAGCTGCATCAGCAGTACCACCAACATCTAAGAAGTTAGCTGGCTCACCACCTGCTTGCTTAATTAAATCCATAGTAGCCATTGCTAAACCTGCACCGTTAACCATACAACCAACGTTACCGTCTAAGTCTACATAGTTTAATCCTAGAGCACCTGCTTCAACTTCGATTTGGTTCTCTTCACGTAAATCACGTAATTGAGCTAAATCTCTGTGTCTGAATAAAGCATTATCATCTAAAGTCACTTTAGAATCTACTGCCATAATTTTATTATCACTAGTTTTTAAAACTGGGTTGATTTCGAATAAGGATGCATCAGATTTGTCATAAGCCGTATATAGGGCTGTAACAAATTTTGTCATTTCTTTAAACGCTGTACCAGATAAACCTAAATTAAAGGCAACGCGACGGGCTTGGAAAGGTAAAATCCCAGTTGCTGGATCAATTTCTTCAGTAAAAATTAAATGCGGAGTTTCTTCTGCAACCGTTTCAATATCCATTCCACCTTCAGTAGAATACATAATCATATTTCTTCCAGTTCCACGGTTTAATAACACAGACATATAATATTCCTCTGGTTCACTATCACCTGGATAGTAAACGTCTTCAGCTACTAAAACTTGGTGTACCTTTTTTCCTTCTGCTGAAGTTTGAGGTGTTACCAGGTTCATACCAATAATCTGTCCTGCAATATCTTCAACTTCTTGAAGATTTTTTGCCAATTTTACTCCACCACCTTTTCCGCGGCCACCAGCATGAACTTGCGCTTTAATAACGTGCCATCCTGTACCAGTTTCAGCCGTTAATTGTTTTGCTGCATCAACAGCTTCTTTAGCACTTTGGGCAACGATTCCTCTTTGAATTCGTACTCCAAAACTACTTAATAACTCTTTTCCTTGATATTCGTGTAAATTCATTTTTAATCAGAAATTTTTGATTGCTCTTCGGAAAAATTAACACCGAAAGATTATTGCCACAAAAATAATTAATCACATTAACTTACCCTAATATTTGATAATGAATTAATCTAACTTCTCTAATTTATCCTATATTTAACTGGTTCTTTATAGAAAGAAATAAATTACCATAGTGTCAACCACAGAAATCTTAATAAATCCTCATTGAATTAATAAAATATGAATCAGCAACTTTTACAAATAGCAAAAGATTTTGGAAGCCCCGTTTACGTTTATGATTCTGAAAAAATCATTTTTCAGTATAATCGATTAACTAGCGCTTTTAAATCGGTTAAAAACTTAAAACTCAACTATGCAGTAAAAGCCCTGTCTAATATTTCTATTCTAAAGCTATTTAACACTTTAGGTTCTGGATTGGACACCGTCTCTATTCAAGAAGTGAAATTAGGATTAACGGCTGGATTTAAACCTGAGGATATTATTTACACCCCTAACGGAGTTTCTTTAGAAGAAATTGAAAGTGCTGCACAACTTGGTGTTCAAATTAATATAGACAATCTATCTATCTTAGAACAATTTGGCACGAAGCACCCGAATACGCCAGTATGTATTCGAATTAATCCTCATGTCATGGCTGGTGGAAACACTAATATTTCTGTGGGACATATAGATAGTAAGTTCGGCATATCAATTCATCAGATACCTCATTTATTACGTATTGTAGAGAATACAAATATGACTATTAATGGTATCCATATGCATACAGGCAGTGATATTTTAGATATTGAAGTGTTCTTATATGCTAGTGAAATACTTTTTGAAACCGCAAAACAGTTTAAAAATCTAGATTTTATTGATTTTGGATCTGGATTTAAAGTCCCTTATAAAGAAGGAGATATTGAAACAAATATTGAAGAATTAGGCGAGAAGTTGTCCAAACAATTTAATCTGTTTTGTAAAGAGTATGGTAAAGAACTAACTCTAGCATTTGAACCCGGAAAATTTTTAGTGAGTGAGGCTGGTGTGTTTTTAGCTAAAGTTAATGTTGTAAAACAAACGACCTCAACTGTTTTTGCTCAAATTGATTCAGGTTTAAATCATTTGATTAGACCTATGCTCTATGGTTCTCAACATGAAATACTAAACATCTCAAATCCGAATGGCCGAGACCGGTTTTATTCTGTAGTAGGTTATATCTGTGAAACCGACACCTTTGCTAATAACCGACGAATCCCGGAGATCACTGAAGGCGATATCTTATGCTTTAAAAATGCTGGCGCTTATTGCTATTCCATGTCCAGTAATTATAATTCTCGATATAGGCCTGCTGAAGTCTTATTGCATAAAGGTGAAGCTCACCTCATAAGACAAAGAGAAAATTTTGAAGATATATTGAAAAATCAAGTAGAACTAAATTTTTAAAATTGAATATAAAATTATGTTACTGGGTTAATCTTTTGTCTAATAAAATCACAATCACTTAAGCTTTACCTTTACCTTTGACCATCTCTAACTCACCATAATGAATCAAATTGCACCTAAAATAATCCGTCAAATTTTTGTCTTACTATTAATCATCCTCACAGGAAGTTTGATTTTTCGTGAAATGATTCCATATTTAAGTGGTGTTTTGGGAGCTATTACCTTCTATATCTTAATGAGGAAAATGATGAAGAAGTTGGTTAAAGAGCAAAATTGGAAACCGCCTTTAGCTGCGCTCTTCTTAATGGCGGCCTCATTTTTCGTTGTACTTATTCCACTTACTGGATTTGCGATTATGTTGGGGAACAAAATTTCTGAAGTCGATAATAATAGTGAGAGGGTAATCAATGCGTTTAAAGATCAGGCTGGTAGACTAGAATTAAAAAGCGGCATAGATATAAATTCTCAAATTGATACCCAAGGCATCACCACATGGCTTTCGGAGAGTTTACAAAGTATGGCTGGCAGCACCTTCAATTTATTTATTGCTATTGGTCTTATGTACTTTATGCTCTATTTTATGCTTACCAATAGAAAGGAATTAAGACAATCTTTGCGTGACTATATTCCTATGAATAATTATAACATCAATAAGATTGGTGTCGAAGTGCAAGCGATGGTAAAATCTAATGCCATTGGGATTCCTTTAGTTGCGGTTGCACAAGGTATTATTGCGCTTATTGGATTCTTCATTTTTGGTATCGAAGAACCATTCTTTTGGTTTGGAATAGTCACCATAGGTTCCATGATTCCATTCGTTGGTACCCTAATTGGAATTCTCCCCGTGTTTATACTGACTCTATCTACAGGAAACTCATTTCAAGCCTGGGGAATATTAATTTACGGATTCGTTGTAGTAGGTTCTACAGACAATATCATCCGATTATATGTCTTGCAAAAACTTGATAATGTCCATCCTTTAGTAACACTTATTGGGGTCATAGTTGGTGTACCTTTATTCGGATTTATCGGTTTAATATTCGGTCCACTCCTAGTGAGTATTTTTATGGCATTGGTTAAAATTTATAAAGATGAATATGGTAAACCCATAGAAGAACACCCTGCTGATAGAATTTAACTCCTGAAATTTTAAGTGAAGTTTGAGAATAAAAAACGACCGATCAGTAGAGTATACTTTTCGGTCGTTTTATACTGTACTATTTTTATGTTAAGATTACTCCTTCTCCAGTTGCTCTTTATAGTGGTCTACCTTCGCCTTTTGTTCAGCTGGTAATTCTGGTTCAGTTATATCTTCATATTCTTTTAAAGTGTCATATAAAATCTTCGCTACAATATAACGCGCTGTAGGTTTATCGTCTGCAGGTATATTATACCACGGTGCATGTGGTTTTGACGTTCTATCAATTGCATCCTCATAGCAATGTTGATATTGATCCCAAAGCTTTCTTTCGTCTAAATCGTCTGGAGAGAATTTCCAATTTTTAGTTGGTTTGTTTAATCGTCTTAATAATCGATTTTTCTGTTCGTCTTTAGATAAATTCAGAAAGAATTTAAACACAATGGTACCATTATTTGCGATGCGTTTTTCGAAATTATTAATTTCATCGAAGCGTCTGTCCCAAAAGGCATCGTTAACATCATCCACACTATTAATATCTGGCATATTTTCATTCAGTAAATACTCCGGATGAACTCGTGTTACCAATACATTTTCGTAATGTGTTCTATTAAAAATTCCAAATTTACCACGTTCTGGCAAGGCCACATCATGTCTCCACAGATAATCATGTCTCAACTCTAAAGCTGTAGGAGTTTTAAAACTATGAGCTACAATACCTCTGACATTGAATTCTTTAAAAACTTCTCGAATCAAGCTATCCTTTCCAGCAGTATCCATCCCTTGGATACACATAAGAACTGCATATTTTCCGTGAGCATACATCCTATTTTGAATCTCAGCTAAGTTTTCACTCACAGTTCTAAGCTCTCGCTTAATTTTCTTTTTCTTCGACTCTAAATCGTAGGATGTAGGTAAATCTTCAATTTTTATATCTGAGGTTATTTTAAAATCTTTAATATCTACTTCTTTCATAATGATCTGTTTTATTTTGAAGCAAAAGCCTTTACATCACTTTCACTAACTTCTGTTCCTCCTAAAATAATCAGGCGTTCAATCACGTTGCGTAACTCTCGGATATTCCCCGTCCAATCGTAATTCTGAAGCAACTTAATGGCTTTATCTGAGAACGACTTAACCGCGGTACCATGCTCTCCTGAAATCTTTTTTGAGAAATAATTAATTAATAACGGAATGTCCTCTCGTCTATCATTTAATGGAGGCACTTCAATCAAAATCACTGCTAGTCTGTGGAATAAATCCTCTCTAAAGTTCCCTTCTTCAATTTCTTTTTTAAGATTCTTATTGGTAGCTGCAACCACTCTTACATTTACCTTAATATCCTTATCACTACCAACACGTTGAATTCTACTTTCTTGTAAAGCGCGTAAAACTTTGGCCTGAGCAGACAAACTCATGTCTCCTATCTCATCTAAAAATATAGTACCACCATTAGCGGCTTCAAACTTACCTGCTCTATCTTTGGCCGCAGACGTAAATGCGCCTTTAACATGACCAAATAATTCACTTTCGATAAGTTCACTTGGTATAGCAGCGCAATTAACTTCAATCATCGGTCCACTTGAACGTTCACTTTTTTGATGAAGCCAATGAGCAACGAGTTCTTTACCTGTTCCGTTGGGACCTGTAATTAAAACACGTGCGTCTGTAGGTGCCACTTTGTCAATCATATCTTTGATACGTGATATGCCTTCGCTGTCCCCTATCATCTCGTAGTTTTTGCTCACTTTTTTCTTGAGCATTTTATTTTCTACTACAAGCTCTTTTCTATCTAAGGCAATACGTACTGTATTTAATAAACGATTTAAATCTGGCGGTTTAGAAATATAGTCAAATGCCCCTAAGCGCATCGTCTCTATAGCCGTATCTAAATCCCCATGGCCAGAAATCATGACCATTGTGGTTTCTGGTTTTATTTTTTTAACGGCCTCCAATACTTCGACACCATCCATTTTAGGCATTTTAATATCACAAAGCACTAAATCATAGTCTTCGTTTTTTATCTTTTCAACACCTGCTAATCCATCTTCAGCTTCATCAACTTGATATGAATCATTTTCTTCGGAAAGAATCTTTACCAATACTCTACGAATCGCTGCTTCATCCTCAATTATTAATATTTTCGGCATAATTATAATTTAAATTTTAATCCTGTTCTTAAGTAAAATGCATTTCTGTCATCTAATTTATAGACTTCATCCTTATCTTCATTTCTAAGTATATTATTTAAACGAAAGGTATAACCTGAATACACGTACAGAACTAGATGTTTCGTAAAATAATGCTCGTAGCCCAATCCTCCAACAGCAACAGATAAAGATACATGATCTGCCTGTTTACCATTGATTATAATTGGCCGTTGCAGATGCGCAAAATACCCGTCTAAACCAACAAAAGCTTGAACAATATTTTCCTCATTAAAAAAGTATTTTGCATTAGATTTTGGCACACCTAAATTATAAGACCAATTATCATTTAAACGTCTAAAATAACTCACGAATGGCAAAGGATAAGGAATACCCGTAGTTGAATTATAAGTTAATCCTAAGATTAAACGATACGGTTTTTCTGCAGTTTCATCATCGGTTCTATCATTGATCGCGTAAACACCTCCGTTTAAAAAGAGATCATCCATGGTGATAGTTTCATTTAGGGTTGAAGCAATTCTAGGATTAATTTTAGCACCAAATCTCCAAAATTCACTTGTTTTAAAGGTATAAGCGATATTTAAATCAATTATATTAATTGTTTCTAATTGTGAATTATCAAAGGGATAATTATCCTCAAGATTTAAGATGACTCTATTATACTCTCCTCCAATTACAAGGTAATTATCTTTTTTTAATTCTATTGGATAATTAACTAATGCTCTTAATCGTGTATACTGATCACCAGATTTACTCTTCGGAATAAAAGAATATTCCAACCTCGCTAAATCGGTTAGCTGTGCTAAACCCAATTGTGAAAAACACAATGCAAGTACTATAAATAGAACTCTATAAGTTTTTAGATTCATAGGATTGATAATTTTTATTTAATCAATTTCTTGAGATTTGATAATATGAATATCACGCTGCGGAAACGGTATCGAAATATTGTTTTCTCTAAATAGTCGATCAATCTCAAAACGAATATCACTTTTAGGATGTTGAGCTTTAAAGCTATCACGCAAAGTGAATACAAGTTTAAAATCTAATGAACTATCACCAAAATCTGCAAAAATTACTGTTGGTTCTGGCTGCGACATCACCTCTTCATGCGTACTTGCCGCTTGAATCAATAATTTTCTAACCAATTGCACATCACTTCCATATGCCACACCAACTTTTACACTTTCTCTTGTGAGCGTTCCATTTTGTGTCCAATTATACAAGGTATTGTCCAAATATAAATGATTGGGAATAATTAATACTTTATTATCGATAGTTACGGCCCTTGTTGTTCTTAATTTAATTTCTTCAACACGACCCACTTTTCCTTCCAGCTCTATAATATCACCAACCTGTAATGTTTGATCTACTAATATAAAAACTCCAGAGATAATATCCTTAAATAAAGTTTGAAGCGCAAGACCAACACCAATTAAAAGTGCTGCAGATGCTGCAAAAACCGCTGTAACTTTAACGCCAACACTATTTAAGGTCAAGATTAAAATAACAAAGTAAACAAGCCATCTAAAATAACCGTATACCACATTAAATTTCCCTTTGTTCTCTGCAGGCAGATTTCTTGTGATTATTTTTAATATAATTCTTAGTACTACGGTAGTTACAAGAATAGCTGTTATAACTACTAAGACGTCTAAAAGAGAGATACTAATATCTGAACCAAAATCAATATGTTGGTCCAAAAACTTCGTTATGGTTTCCCAAAGGCTACTTTGGGTAATACTATCTTCTATATCTTTAAGGTCTTGACTCATTTTTTAGTATTTCAACCATTTAAAAAGCTCTTTATAGGTTGGCTTTTTTCCGTACATTAAAATCCCAACACGATAGATTTTTGCAGCAAACCAAACTGTTGCTATAAATGTAATTATAAGTAACAAAAGTGACAACCCTTGTTGCCAAATTGGCACGCCAAACGGGATTCTCATAAGCATTACAACTGGAGAGGTGAATGGTATAAATGAGAACACTGTTGAAACAACACCATGCGGGTCTTCAATTACGGTAAATACGCCCACATATACCGCCAAAACTAGCGGCATCAATATAGGTAACATAAATTGTTGTGTATCAGTTTCGTTATCTACTGCAGCCCCAATGGCGGCATATAAAGAACTATACAATAAATAACCTCCAATAAAGAAGAATAAAAATGCGATGATAAGATTAGTCATTGGCAAATTTTGAAAGGCGATAAAAAACTCACCTACTTTTTGATCCATTCCAGAATTTTGAAGCGATTGCATGGCCATTTCTTGCTGCTGAGTCTGCATTGCTAAAATATCAATATTAAAAATGAAACCTACAAGCACCATAAGAACTCCACCTAGAATTGCCCAAATAATAAATTGAGTAACTCCAGCCAAAGACGTCCCTATAATTTTACCCATCATAAGTTGAATAGGTTTTACTGAAGAAATTATAACCTCAATAATTCGACTAGTTTTTTCTTCAATCACACTCCTCATGATCATATTACCATAAATGATAATGAACATAAATAATAGATAACCAGCTGCTCCACCAAACATCAATTTTACTACATTATCTGCTTTGGAGCTTTTTTCACCAGTATAACTTTCTTGGGCTATATCAACATTCGTTTTAGCAGCTTCAATTTGGGCTAGCGTAACCCCATCTTTTTCCAGCTTCATTTCGTTTAGTCGCTTTTCAATTCGCTGCTCTAATCCAGAAATAACGCTTAATGAAGGGGTTTCTTCTGAGTAGAACCTAATATGGTCCGAAACACCATCTAAATCATCAATTTTAGCAATATGTAATAAACCGTAATCTTCTTTTTCTTTAACTAATTCAATAGCATCCTTTAATTTCAATCCATTTAATATAGTATAAGAGGTGTTTTCTGTATTCTCAAAAACATTTGTTAGATAGCCCGTATCGTCTAAAACAGAAATGGTCCGCTGTTTATCATTATTTAATTGAGACAAATAGGCTACAACGGCGAAAAGCGCAATCATTATTAAAGGACTCAAGAACGTCATAACTATGAATGACTTATTCTTCACCTTTGTGAAATATTCACGTTTTATAATTAGTGGCAAATGATTCATCCTTAGTTGTTTTTTACGGTTTGAATAAAAATATCGCTTGCTGAAGGAATCACCTCAACAAAGTGGTGTACTTCGGCCTTTGCTGTTAAAAATGAAAGCAAATCGTTAGGTGAGACATCCTCTTTTAACTTCACATTTAACTTCACATCGTCATTCAAATTTTTAAATGTGGCAGGAAGTACTTCAAATTGATTTTTAATTTCAGTAATAACTCTATCGCTATTAGATGCTTGTAAACCTACTTCGAAGGTGTTTGTTTTATATTGCCGCTTGATATCATTTAATTTACCATCTAACACCTTATTTGATTTATGAATTAAAGCTATATGATCACATAACTCTTCTACGGATTCCATTCGGTGTGTAGAAAAAATCACAGTAGCACCTTCCTCTCTCAACTGTAAAATTTCATCTTTAATTAAATTGGCATTTATAGGGTCGAACCCTGAAAAGGGTTCATCAAATATCAATAATTTAGGCTGATGTAAGACGGTGACCACAAATTGAATTTTTTGCGCTTGACCTTTACTCAATTCCTGAATTTTCTTATTCCACCAATCTCCAATTTCTAGTTTATCAAACCAATATTTTAGTCTTTGTTTTGCTTCAGATTTGCTAAGACCTTTCAATTGCGCAAGGTACAAACATTGTTCACCAACCTTCATAGACTTATAAAGTCCACGCTCTTCTGGTAAATATCCAATATCTCTAACATGTTCTGGCTTGAGGGGCTGTCCATCTAAAAAAACACGACCTTCATCTGGCATGGTGATTTGATTAATGATACGAATCAGCGTAGTTTTCCCAGCTCCGTTGGGACCGAGAAGTCCAAATATACTACCCTTTGGGACAGCAATTGACACTTGATTTAGCGCTTTAAAGTTTCCAAAGCTTTTAGAAACGGCATCAGCGACTAATAAATCGTTCATATATAACTAGAATTTAATGCTGTGGTTAGTGCGTAAAGATATTAAATGTACGAGATTTAGAATAAAAATGATCTACTATTTATAGAATAAATACGTGTTTCTTTAACTCATTCAAAACATGTTGCCCGTATTAACAATTATATTGATCATGGAAGATAAAACATATCATAGATGTGTAACTGTAACTAAATTGCCTTTGACATTAGGGATAAATTTTAAGTTCGCAACAATGAACTTCGATAGTTAAATAGCAATTATTCTATAAAAAACAAAACCCACCCTTATGGTTAAACAAGGATGGGAAAAAATTGCTATGAAAAAGAAAAATTATCGCCAATTAGATTAGCGATATACCAAAGATAGCATTTTTTCTTAAATAGCCTCTAAATTAAGAAAACATATCTTTTACCTTTTCAAAAAAGGACTTATCTGAACTTTCTGGCTTAGGTTCAAAGTGTTCATCCTCTTTCATACTTTCAAAAAATGACTTCTGTTTTTTACTTAAAGTTTTTGGTGTCCAAACATTTACATGCACTAATAAATCACCTTTACCGTAACCATTAATACTTGGAATACCTTTACCACGAAGTCTTAATATCTTACCAGACTGTACTCCTGGCTCAATTTTAATTCTCACTTTGCCCGTTACAGTATCAATTTCTTTAGAGTTTCCTAAAACAGCATCTGGAATACTCACATACATATCATAATGCAAGTTATCACCTTCACGTTTTAGTGTAGGATGCTCTTCCTCTTGAATGGCCACTAATAAATCTCCAGCAATTCCATTTCCAGGTGCGTCATTACCTTTACCTGTAACTTTAAGTTGCATGCCATCTTCAACCCCAGCTGGAATCTTAACAGAAACTGTTTCTTCTGCTATTTTCAGACCTTGAGCATCTGCATCAGCAGGTTTTTTGTCAATTGATTGACCAGCACCACCACAGGTTTGGCAAGGCGAAGCCGTTTGCATTCTACCTAATATGGTATTTGTTACTCGTGTCACTTGACCAGAACCATTACAAGTACTACAGGTTTTATAAGTAGTTCCAGGCGCTTGTATTTTACGCTTTACTTTTATTTTCTTTTCAACACCATTAGCGACTTCTTCTAAAGTCAACTTCACACGGATACGTAAATTGCTTCCTTTAACTACACGTTGTCTGCCACCGCCGCCGAAACCACCGAAGCCTCCGCCGCCGCCAAAAGCGCCTCCAAAAATATCTCCGAATTGACTAAAGATATCATCCATATTCATTCCGCCACCGCCGAAGCCTCCTCCGCCGTCGAAAGCCTGGTGTCCAAATTGATCATAACGGGCTCTTTTATCTGCGTTACTTAAAACCTCATAGGCTTCAGCTGCTTTTTTAAATTTATCTTCAGCTTCCTTATCATCTGGATTTTTATCAGGATGATACTTCAATGCCATCTTACGATAGGCTTTCTTTATTTCGGATTCGGATGCTCCTTTACTTATTCCTAATATGTCGTAATAATCTTCTTTCATCAAATAATTTATTCTTCATCTTCACTAAAGTGAAAACTCTTGATTTAACATTCCTGTTATCTATATTTATTGCCCTACTACTACTTTTGGGAAACGAATCACCTTATCTCCTAATTTATAGCCCTGTTCTACAACGTCAATGATTTTTCCTTTCAAGTCGTCACTTGGTGCAGGAATTTGAGTTACCGCTTCATGATTATCTGCATTAAACACATCTCCTTGTCTAACCTCAATCTTAGCTAATCCTTTTTGTTCTAAAGTTCGGATTAACTTACTTTGAATTAACAAAACACCTTTTCTTAATTCTCCTGTTTCTTCCGTCTCCTCGATATGTGCTAATGCACGTTCAAAATCATCTAAAATTGGCAACATGGCTAACATTACATCCTGACTTGCTGTCTTAAACAGTTCAATACGCTCTTTAGTCGTTCGCTTTTTATAATTTTCAAACTCCGCAAATAGGCGCATGAACTTTTCTTTTTCAGCAACTAATTGGTCTTGAAGCTGCTCTTCAGCAGTTTTAGTTTCTTCTTGTTGTTCTTCTGACTCTGCCGTAACTGTAGCCTGATCCTCAACTTGTGGATCTTCTACCTTCTTATTTTTATCTTTCTTACTCATTTTGAGTTCTTTTTTTAAAATCTTCGATTTAGAATGGGCAAAAGTACTGCCATTATTCTAAAAATGTCAAAATGTCATTAACAATTTATTTTGATTGTTTGTTCTTCCATTTATTTATATTTGCATCCTCAAACAAATAAAATAAAAACATGAAAACACTATTATTAAAATCTTTTGTTCTAGTAGCCTTAATTACATTCACTAGCTGTGGAGACAAAGCTAAAGAAGCTGAAACAACTAAAGCTGCTGAAGCTGCGAAAGCTGAAGCAACTGCAGTTAACTACAAAGTAGATACTGAAAATTCAACTATTGAGTGGAAAGGATTCAAACCAACTGGTGAACACTTTGGAACTATTGCTATTCAAGAAGGAAAATTACAAGCTACTGATGGCGAATTAGCTGCAGGTAAATTTATTATTGATATGAATAGTATCGAAGTTTTAGATATTCCTGCTGACGATGAGAGCCATGCAAAATTGACTGGACATCTTAAGAGTGCAGATTTTTTCGAAGTTGAAAAATTCTCAACTTCAAATTTTGAAATGACTGGTATTTCTACAAAAGATGGTCAAACTATGCTTTCTGGAAACTTAACCCTTAAAGATGCTACAAACAATGTTACATTTCCGGTAACAGTTGATAACAAAGGTGAGACCATCACTTTAACAAGTGAAACCTTCACTATTGATCGTTCTAAATGGAATGTAAAATATGGTTCTAAATCGTTCTTTAGTGATTTAGGTGACAAATTCATCAACGATGATATTGAATTAAAAGTGGTTGTTAAAGCAACTAAAGCTTAATACAAACTAACTTAAATAAAAAAAAGCAGTCCTATAAAAGGCTGCTTTTTTTGTTTGATATTTTATTTTTTTTGTCAATAATTATTGAAACCTTCCTAACTCAGGCTTTTAGAAGTTTTAAAAGAATTTGATGCAAAAAGATCGACTACATAAAAATGTATTTAATAGCAGCGATCATACCTATAAAACCTATAAAAGCAATTAAAACCCAAATAGTTCCCTTATAGTAACGTTTATGAAGACGAAGATCTTTACGATATTGGTAACCAATGATAATGGCAAAGGCTACAAAAAATAATATTCCAAAAATCAATTGACCAGTACTAAACATCTTCTTATTTTTATGCAAAAGTAAGGATTAAGCAACTAATAAACCACAACTATGCAAGACAAAATTAATGCTGTTAAAGCGTTTCACACCGCATTTAAAATTGGACATCGAGAGACTCCGAAAGCCGATTTGGGCCATGAAAAAAACATGCTACGCTATAAACTGATGCGCGAAGAAAATGAAGAGTATTTAGAAGCCGCTAATAATAACGATTTAGTAGAAGTAGCCGATGCTTTAGGTGATATGCTTTATATTTTATGCGGTACGATTATAGAACATGGTATGCAACATAAAATCGAAGAAGTCTTTGAAGAAATACAAAGAAGCAATATGAGTAAATTAGGTGAAGACGGAGAACCTATATATAGAGAAGACGGCAAAGTATTAAAAGGCCCTAACTACTTTCAACCTCATATTAAGGAAATCTTAGAACGATAAATAAAAAAAGCAGCTAAATAGCTGCTTTTTTTATTTATAACCTGTGATAAAAGCTTATTTCACTTCATATCTCCAACCATGCTTATCTTCAGATACATTATGCTGGATATTTAATAAGGTTTGTTTGAATAGTTTCGCATATGAGTCTTCAGATACAGGAATATCAAATAATTCATTTTTATGTTCAAATGCAGAAATAGGACTAATTACCGCTGCAGTTCCAGCACCAAATATTTCTTTTAAACTTCCGTCTTTGGCTGCGGTTTTTATCTCATCAACTTTGATTTTTCTCACTTCACATTTAATACCTAAATCTTCCGCTAATTGAACAATACTCTTTCTGGTAACACCATCTAAGATTCTGTCACTAGTTGGTGCCGTAATTAAGGTATCATTTATTCTGAAGAATACGTTCATCGTCCCCGCTTCCTCTAAATAAGTATGTGTACTAGCATCGGTCCAAATCACTTGCTGAAAGCCTTTCTCTTGAGCTAAACTTGTAGGATAAAATTGCGCGGCGTAGTTTCCAGCAGCTTTAGCAAAACCAACACCACCATCTGCAGAACGGCTATATTCCTCTGCTACTAATACCCTAACTGGAGCATTGTAATACGCCTTTGCTGGCGAACAAATAATCATAAATCTATATGTATTTGCAGGCGAAGCAGAAATCGCTGGTTCTGTAGCAATAATAAATGGACGTAAATAAAGTGAATTACCCATTCCTGGCTTAATCCATTCGTTATCTAATTTTAACAACGTTTCTAATCCTTCAAAAAAGTAGTTCTCAGGAAAAGCAGGCATAGCTAAACGCTGAGCCGATTTGTTTATTCTGTCAAAGTTTTGTTTAGGTCTAAATAGAAAAACTTTTCCATTATCATCCTTATACGCTTTCATTCCTTCGAAGACAGCCTGTCCATAATGGAATACTCTTGCAGAAGGTTCGTAGGACATAGCTTGATAAGGCATCACCTTAGGTGTTTGCCATTCTCCATCTACGAAATCACAGACAAACATATGGTCTGTAAATTCTCGTCCAAAATTTAAATTACTAAAATCAACACTATCTATTTTAGAAGTCTTTGATATTTCAACACTAACGTTCTCTGTATTAATAGCCATAAAAATTCTTAATTAAAGCGCAAAAATACACAATCACTACGGTTAAAAAAAAGTAATATTCCATTAAATTGATTAAATTAGCAATTCAATATTATTCAATTCACAATATACTCACAATGAAAAAATCTGTACTACTTATAGCTATTTGCTTGGCTGCATTCTCTTGTAAAAACAATACGGAATCCACAGAAGAAAATATTCAAGAGACCACTAAAGAAATAGCATATGCTTCCTTTGGAGATGAAATTAATGATTCGGATGTGTTTTCTGCTGAAACCATTATGGAGAAGTACAAAAACATGAAAGTTGGCGATACTTTAACTTCTAAAATAAAAGGCGAAATCAAAGAAGTTTGTTCTAAAAAAGGATGCTGGATGAAAGTTGATGTAGACGGTGCAAATGAGGTAATGGTGACATTTAAAGACTACGGTTTTTTCATGCCTTTAAATGCTGAAGGCCATGTAGTCCTTAATGGAAAAGCCTATATAACAGAAACTTCAGTTGAAGAATTAAAGCATTATGCGGAGGATGCAGGAAAACCTACTGAAGAAATCGCAGCAATTACAGAACCTAAATTAGAATATCGCTTTGAAGCTGACGGTGTTTTACTTGAAGAATAATCACCTATATATTGTCTGCCTGTCCTTTTTCATGTTCTTATGCTGTAAAGATGAAGGAAAACTAACTCAGGAACCTGTTAAGCCAATGGTGAAATACGACATGTATCAACCTTCAGAAATGGCAGATTTCATGAATCTAATGTACGCCTACAACCAGCAGTTAAAAGCAAAAATTATGGATGGAGAGGTGCCGAATTCAATGTCTTTGGATTTGTTGAAACTTCATTCAGCAGAGATGACCGATGGAAAATCTAGATCTCAAAATTGGAAGAGTTTCGTCAATGTCTTCATTGCATCTCAAGAAGCCGTTGTAGATACACTTTCCAATAAAAATTTAAAAGACCGTTATAACGAAGCAATAAATAATTGTTTGAATTGCCATAAAACGGAATGTACAGGACCTATTCCAAGAATTAAAAAACTACTGATTCAGTAAAATTGAAACGAAAAATAATCACAACTTCAGATGGTTCAAAAACCATACAAATTGAAGAATGGAATGAGCAATATCATTCTATTCATGGCGCCGTTCAAGAGGCTATCCATGTTTTTATAAAACACGGTTTATTTCATTATTCCGAGACTATGCCCTCAGGCAATAGTAACGAACAAATAGACAAAAATAACAGCATTAATATTTTGGAAATAGGTTTCGGCACAGGTTTGAACGCCTTCTTAACCTTTATTGAAGCAGAAAAGAGAGCACTACCAATTCACTACACAGGAGTAGAAGCCTATCCCGTTTTATTAGATGAAATTGAACAACTTAATTATGTCGATTTAATTGCAAAACACCGCAAAGCCATTTTTGAAGAACTTCATAAAACATCGTGGGAAACCACACATGCGATTTCATCTGACTTCCACTTAGAAAAGCAACAGAAGTTTTTTAAAGATCTAGATTACCATAACGAATTTAATATCGTTTACTTTGATGCTTTTGGTGCTCGTGTTCAACCTGAATTGTGGACTGAAGAAATTTTCAAACTTATGCTTAACGCGTTGAAGGAGAATGGCATTTTAGTTACCTATTCGGCCAAAGGCAGTGTAAGGCGCGCTATGCAAGCTGTTGGCTTTTTAGTAGAACGTCTCCCAGGTCCTCCTGGCAAACGAGAAATGCTAAGAGCCACTAAACCTTTTCTGAATGAATAAGTTAGAAATAAACACCTATCACCACATACCTCTTAGACCTAAACGTTAAATCCAAACTAAAGTCCATTCCCACTAGTATTACCTATTGTATCTTTGACTTAAAAGTAAGAAATGACAGTTTTAATAACAGGTGCTACAGGATTAATTGGAAAAGAAATCGTTAAACAATGTCATAGACAAGGTATAAATGTTCATTACCTTACAACATCAAAGTCTAAACTTAGCACAGAACCTAATTACAAGGGTTTCTACTGGAATCCAAATAATAATGAGATTGACCATAAATGTCTAGATGGTGTTTCTGGGATTATCAATATGGTTGGGGCTTCTATTTCTAAACGTTGGACAGACGATTATAAAAAAGTAATTATTGAAAGTAGAACTAAAACTGCTCAACTACTTCAAGACACCATTAAGACACATAATTACAAAATTGAACAAGTCGTTTCCGCAAGTGCTATTGGTGTTTATCCAAGTAGTTTAACGAATTACTATGATGAAACAAATAATGGCGTTTCAGATTCTTTTCTAGGAAAAGTAGTATCGGAATGGGAAGCTGCTGTAGATAATTTTGAAGCATTGGGAGTTCGTGTGGCTAAAATTAGAATTGGATTGGTATTAGCTGAGGATGGTGGCGCCTTACCGCAAATAATCAAACCTATAAAATATGGAGTTGGGGCTGCTTTTGGAAGTGGTAAACAATGGCAAAGTTGGATTCATATAGAAGATCTTGCCTCCTTATTTGTGTATGCGGTCCAAAATAACTTTGAAGGCGTTTATAATGGGGTTGCTCCTAATCCAGTAAGTAATGAAGAATTAACAAAAGCTGCTGCTCATATTTTAGATCGGCCACTTATACTACCTAACATTCCTAAGTTTGTTATGAAATTAGTTTTAGGAGAAATGCATATATTATTATTTGATTCACAAAGGGTTTGTTCAAAAAAAGCAGAAGAAGAGGGATTCAGTTTTGATTTCGTGAATTTAAAACCAGCCTTGCAAAATCTACTCGGTTAAACAAGTGAACTCTGAGTCGATGCTCTCTACAATGTCCAAACAGATAGCCTAAATGTTTTGTTCTTTTTATAAAACAAGGACTTCCCACCTGTTAGGTTAGAAGTCCTTGTTTTTGTAAATTAATAGATACTTAAGAGCCTATCTATTAAGTACCATAGTATAATCGACATCAGTATACTCGCCTTCTCCATTACCTCCAGGAGCTTCATTTCCTTTTAGAACTAATTTGGAACTCGTCAAAGATTCAATTTGAAATACAGATGTACCTTCTTCATCAGTTATTGTTAAAGTACTTCCGGTTTTTACCCAAGTTCCTGCCCCTGTGAATGGGTCGACAGGAATTACGAAAGATTGCCCTGCTGCAGTTAGCTCTAATTGATAACCACTATCGGAACTAGATGTTAATTCTCCATTTGCTTTAAAATTAAGCTTAGCATTAATTTCATCGAGGTTTATGACCTCTCCTGTCAGAGGCATACCATCTGCGTTAGCACTAAAATTTAAAGAAGTCACATCCCATATGCCAACAATATCGTTTGAAGGATTATCTGGACCGCCATCATCATCACTGTCACATGAAAATAAAGCAACGAAAGAAAATATAATTAATGCAAATGAAAGAGGTTTAAAAATTGTTGTGGTTTTCATAAAATATAAATATTTAATAGGTTAATAATCTTATAAAGATATTGAATATCAAACGATTAAAAAAGAATTAATGGGTAGTTGGTATATAAACCTTTGTAGATAGTCTTAATCCTATATAGTTGGTAAGTCAATTAAATTCAGACATAGTTTTAGAAAAATAATGCAATCATGCTACTAACTTAATTACAAATCGTTCTCTTTAAGTTCTGCAAAAGTTCTCCTGCTCATCAGCCACATTAATATGCCACCAGTTATAAACATCCAAATAGAATAGGCTAAAGTGGGAATTCCAATTTCTACGTTTTCTAATATAGAATACGCGATGACTATGGCTAAAGTGCCATTTTGAATCCCACTTTCAACAGTAATTGAAATAGAACTCTTAAGGTCTAATTTAAATAATCGTGCCGATAAAAACCCGACGAACATAGTAAGTATATTTAAAAGTAAGGTAACCACACCGACCTCCTTCATCGCCTTTGCAATGCTATCTAAGTTTGCCGCAAACACCAAAATAAAGACTAAAATAAAGATAATGGTTGAAGCGATTCGCATGGTTTTCTCGAGACCTAAAGCAAATTCTGTT
This sequence comes from Winogradskyella epiphytica, assembly GCF_003217215.1. GTDB lineage: Bacteria > Bacteroidota > Bacteroidia > Flavobacteriales > Flavobacteriaceae > Winogradskyella > Winogradskyella epiphytica. The sequence continues at coordinate 56,519 of NZ_QJTD01000003.1, read as the reverse complement.
TTAAATCTACGTATAAGCATGCCTATTGATATCGGAATAACCGTTATAACCATGATTTGAAGAATTGTATCTCCTACAGGCAACTTAATAGCCATATCTGTTTCAATACCAAAGTAATTTAAAGCAATAGATAGTAAGAAAGGAATTGAAACAATACTTAATACACTTGCTAAAGCCGTTAATGACACGGATAAGGCAATATTTCCTTTACAAACCTGAGTAATTAAATTACTTGTTGGACCTCCTGGACAGGTAGCTAATATCATTAATCCAACAGCCATTAATGGACTTAAATTAAATATTACGGCTAATGAAAACCCTATTAATGGCAATAAGATAAGCTGATTGGTAAGACCAATAAGAATAGCTTTAGGATACTTAAAAATTCTCGTAAAATCAGAGGGAACTAGTGTCATTCCCATTCCTAGCATAATTATAGCAAGAGATAATGGTAAAAACACCTTACTTATTAATTCTGCAATAGTCATAAACCCATGAATTAAAATTATACAATCAGCGCATTTCGTCTATGTGAAATGACAACATGTCAATGTTTTAACGAAATTTTAAATAATTATACTGAAATTTTGTCATACAGCAAAAAGAAATCAAGTAAATAAAGCCTACAAACCACAAATATTATAATTGGCATTTATTTTGCCATTATATAAGCGAAATCACATAACGATTTCAGATTTGAAATAATGTTTAATTTAAAAATTTATACTTATGAGCAATTTAGTAAATGTTCCAAAAAGTGGAGGTTTGTCGAACACTAATTCAAATATAAGCTTCCCTACATGGTCTAGTTGGATAGATGAGATGTTTAACAGAGAATTACCATCGGTATTTACTTCTAATTTTAATACGGGAATGTCTTCTCCTAAAGTAAATATAAAAGAAACAGAGGACGCATTTGAAGTTGAAATGGCTGTTCCTGGCTTAAATAAATCAGATTTCAAAATTGACCTTGACAATGATACATTATCGATTTCTACAGAAGTCAAGGAAGAGAAAGAACACACAGAAGAGAATTATACGCGTAGAGAATTTGGATATTCTTCATTCAAACGAGTATTCACTTTACCAGAAAGTATAAATGAAGACCATATCAATGCTAAATATGAAAATGGTATTTTAAATATTCATTTACCTAAAAAGGAAGAGGTAAAACAAAAGCCTGTGAGAAGTATTGAAATTTCATAATACACCTTAATTTATTAGTTTAAAGTATACAGAAGGAGACCATTTAGTCTCCTCTGTTCCTTTACAACATTACGCTCACATTCTTATGGTATCAATAAATCTGAGGTCTAATTTTAAAATTTATAATTATGAAAAAATATCTTTTAATAGCTTTAGCAGCCGTATTTAGTGTGAATTGTCACGGACAGGATAATGGGACAAAAATCACAAAAGAAAAAGACACACAGATTACGGAACAACCTAAGGGCACTTGGAAAGTAGATAAGGAATACGATGAGTATGGCAATTTGATTAGATACGACAGTATTTATTCTTGGTCCTCACGTGAAAAATTCGACTATCCTTCAACCTTAGATAAAGACAGTTTAATAGAATCTTTTAAATCTCGATTCTTTTCCAACTATTCGAGATTTGAAAATCATGGATTTGAAGATATCTTCGCTCAAGATTCTTTATTTAGTCAGCGATTCTTCAATGATGATTTCTTTGGAAGTGATTTCGGTAAAGACTTTATGGATATTGACAAAATCACTCAAGACATGATCGCAAGACAAAAGCAGTTTTTAGAAAAATATAAGTCTGAATTTATTAGACCAGAAGTGGACATCGAGGAGAAAAACATCTAAACCTCTTACCACGATTAAAACAAAAAAAAGCACTTACGTTTCTGTAAGTGCTTTTCAATTTAATATTACAACTGAATTAGTTAACCTCAGGAAGGTTGTTATACGCCTTACTGTAGTTTAACATCTGGTCAGCAAATCCTTTCGGTTGAGTTACTTTGATAGAAGTAATCTCCCCAGCATCATTAGTTTCAGGAACTAAAACAGGGTTTACAAATCCGCTATAAGGCGCAGATGTAAACTGTTTGTTACGCTCTAATATTTCTGCATGAAGATCTTGATCTACTTTTACACCGTAAGTTTCTACTAATTTCTCAACGGCATCGTAATCACCTTCACTCTTAATTCTTTGAGTTTCTCTTAATAACTGTCCGAATAAATCATGTAATTTTTCGTAGTCGTTAATGTTGAAGTACGTTTTTCCATCACGAGTCACTTTCTCAATGACATTGTCAGCTTTTCCTTTTTCATAAACCCAAGAAGAAACCCACTGACGGTTACGCATATGTGCTTGTACTACATCATCTCCAAGGTTAAGACGAATTAATTGAGTCATTAATCCATTACGGATATAACCATCGTAAGCAGCCATTCCCACTTTTTTCCAATCATCCACTAAACCTAGTTCTTGAAGTTTTGGAGTGTATAAATAATAAAGTCCAACTAAATCTGCACGCCCTTCTTCTAAAGTAGATGCATAATTTTTAAGTGTTTCTTTCGTTTCACCAACTCCAGGGTTTAATTGTCCTGAGGCATGACCAATAACTTCGTGAAGTGCCGTATGAAGTTTATCAGCGACTTGACCGTATTCTTTCTCTAATTCTAATTCTTCTTCATCGTGAACAAACTCTTTCAATCTGCCAGAGCTTCCTGCATTATTATACGCTTCAATAATGTTTCCTAAAGAAACAGACTTACTACCTACGGCAGCACGAATCCAGTTCGCATTTGGAAGGTTCACACCAATTGGTGTACTTGGCGACGCATCTCCAGCTTCACCTGCAACGTTTACAACTTTGTAAGTCACACCTACAACATTTTTCTTTTTATGTTCATCCATCAATGTTGAATTATCTTCAAACCATTGTGCATTTTCAGAAAGAACAGCCATTTTTTCAGACATGTCGAAATCTTTAATCTGAACAATACTTTCATAAGTCCCTTTATAACCTAATGGATCTTGATAAACTTCAATAAAACTATTGATATAGTCAATATTACCCTCTGTTGCAGCCGTCCATGCTACATTATAATCATCCCAAGTTTGAAGATCACCAGACTTGTAATATTTAATTAATAAACCAATAGCATCACCTTGTGCTTGATTTTCTGCAACACCTTGAGCTTTTTCAAGCCACTCCACTACTTTATCGATAGCTTCACCATAAAGTCCACCTGACTTATACACCAATTCTTTTACCTCACCATTCTCTTTAACTAGTTTAGAATTTAGACCGAATGACAAAGGCTTTTTAGCATCTGGAGATTTCTTTTTAGCGTAGAAATCTACGACGTCTTTATTAGTAACACCAGGTCCATAAAAGTTTACAGCACTTTGAGCCACATTATCAATTCCGTTAGACTGATCTACTTTTTTAAGATCTTTATCATTAAAAATCACCTCAAAAGCTTCACCTTCTAAAGTTGTATTTGTATCCGCTAACAATTGTTTCAAGTAGTCTGAAGAGAACTCAGGCTTTAACTTATCACTTGAATAATGGTGGTGAATACCATTACTAAACCAAACTCTTTTTAAATAAGTTTCAAAATTGTTCCAATCATCAGATGATTTATCACCTTCATAATTTTGGTACACATTTTCTAATGCTTTTCTAATCGTAAGGTTATGTCTGTAATTTTGATCCCAGATGATATCTCTACCTTCTAATCCTGCTTGAGTAAGGTAATAAACCAATTTTTGCTCCTTTAAAGTAAGCTTGTCCCATCCTGGAATTTGATAACGTAAAACTTTAATATCGGCAAATTGCTCAACCGTATAATCAAATTCTGTAGTTTTCTCCGTTTCCGCTTTTGCTACAGGCTTTTCTTTTACGTCATTCTTACAAGCCACAATTAATAGGGCCAAAAGACAAATTTTAAATAGTGATTTTAAATTCATTCTGTTATATTTTAGTTGTACACAAATGTAATATATATATCACATATCATAAAATCACTATCTTTGATCAACTACAAAACAAAATCCCTATAATGAAAGCATTTAAATATGTCTTATTATTACTCTTAATCTTAGTCATTGGAGTATCCATTTATATTGCCGTACAACCAAATTCATTCGAAGTAAGCCGAACTCAAAACATTAACGCACCTCAGTCTGTGGTATATAACAATGTTATTGATTTCAAAAATTGGGAATCCTGGTCGCCTTGGGTTGAAGAAAATCCTAAAACGGTAATTACACTTCCAGAAAAGACAAAAGGCATTGAAAGTTTTTATGAGTGGAAAGACGATGATGGTACTGGTAGAATGACTACGACTGAAACTCAACCGAATTCATCCATAACACAAGAAATGCAATTTGCAGATTATCCAATTTCTGATGTTAATTGGAGTTTTAAATCCAACGATGATGGCACTACCAACGTAACATGGACCATTTCTGGAGATAATTTACCATTTGGCTTTAAGATGTTTTCAGCATTTATGGGTGGAATGGAAAAACAAATTGGACCTAGGTTTGAAAGAGGTTTAACGTTGTTAGATAGTGTTGTTCAAGCTGAAATGAAAGTTTATAGCATCAAAGTTGAAGGTGTTACACAACACAGTGGTGGTTATTATCTATACAATACCACCTCTTCAAAGTTCAATAATTTCAAAGAGAATATGCAAACTCACATTTCTAAAGTGGGTGCTTATGCCGTTACACATAATATCAGTATGGCAGGAACACCATTTGTAATTTATCACAAGTGGGATGAAGCGAATGATGCTATTATTTTCTCTTCATGTATTCCAACCAACTCGAGAATTATTTCTGAAGAGCCTGAAGTCTTAACAGGACAGTTAGAATCTTTCAGAACGGTAAAGACTCTTTTAAAAGGTGATTATTCCAATTTGAAAGAAGCTTGGGGTGCGACTAAGAAATATATTGCAGACAATAATCTTAAGATTAAGGAATCTGGGCCAATGATAGAAACCTATCTAACAATGCCTGAAAATTATCCTAATCCTGCCGATTGGAGAACAGAACTTTATATAGCAGTAGAAGAATAGTTGAATACTTAAAAACTAAAGTCGTTTGAAGCACATAATTTTAGTATTCCTAGGTGGTGGTTTTGGAAGTGTATTGCGCTTCATTATTGGAAAGTGGCTCAATAATTTTGAAAACGGAATTCCTTATGGAACTTTTGCAGCAAACATTATTGGTAGTTTACTTATTGGTATTATTCTCGGTTTAGCAGCGAAAAATGAAACACTCTCTCAAAGTCAGACCCTCTTATTGGCCACAGGGTTTTGTGGCGGTTTTACAACCTTTTCTACCTTTGCTTATGAAAATCATGTATTCTTAAAGTCAGGCGACTTTACAAGTTTTGCGATTTATACTATTGCTAGTTTTGTTATAGGATTCTTAGCTGTGTTTTTAGGGCTTTATTTAGCCAAATAAGCGCACCTCTACTCCAACTATTTTACAAATGCTTTTACGCCTGCTTCTACATCAAGGTCTATATAGTTTTCACTTGGCACAATTGGACAAGAGTATTTCTCATCGTAAGCGCAATAGGGATTGTAAGCCGAATTAAAATCAATTGTCATCGTGTTTCCGTTTGGAATGCTTAAATCGATATAACGTCCACCTGCATAGGTTGAAGAACCATTTGTATTATCTAAGAACGGTAGGAATAAATAATTCTCATAGCCTTCTGTTTGCATGGTTTCTTGACCTTGATACACATTCAAATTATAGGTTTTTCCATGTAACTCAAAGCTTAAAACTCCAAAAACACGCTCTTTAGACAAACGATCTGTTGTTGTTTTCATATCAAACCATTCTGTACCTGGAGTTCGCTTTAAATTTGCTGTAACCACAAAAGTGGAATCGTATGGAAAGAAATCTAATCCTTCAAAGTTTTTTAAGTCTTTTGCTTTTAAAGGCGAAGTAGAAGCATCCTTAAATTCTGAATTTATTTTTTTCTGAAATGGCGTCAGATTCGAGTCTATCACTTTTTTCTGACCACAACTTGCTAAAAACACAACCGTAAATAAGAGTACTAAATTTCGCATAATTTTTCTATTTAAATTTCAAAAATACAACATAAAGATTAAGATTTAAGAGATATTTAATAGACTAAATTTTATAAATGCAATCAATAAGTGTAATTTTAAATTTATGTTGAAAAAAGAAGATTTGGACGTATTAATTATTGGCGCAGGACCTATAGGTATTGCATGCGCCTTAGAGTGTAAAAAACAAAACCTCAGCTATTTAGTACTCGAAAAAGGAGCTTTAACTAATTCATTATTTAACTATCCGTTGAATATGACTTTTTTTTCAACATCTGAAAAGTTAGAAATTGACGGTATTCCCTTTATCAGTAACAATCCAAAACCAACACGAAACGAGGCTTTAGAATATTACAGGCGAGTTACCACGTCTAATAATCTCAATATTAACTTATATGAAGCTGTTTTAAATATTGATAAAACGGATTTTGGTTTTAGTGTGACCTCCGATAAGGCCAATTACAAAACTAAAAAAGTCATTATCGCAACAGGATTTTACGATATTCCTAATCCACTGAATGTTCCAGGTGAAGAGCTTCCAAAAGTTTTTCATTATTATAAAGAAGCGCATCCATTTACCTTACAAGATATTGCTGTGGTTGGCGCTAGTAACTCCTCTGTTGATGCCGCCTTAGAAATTTATAGAAAAGGAGGCAGAGTAACTATGATTATTAGAGGCGATGCTATTGGTGAACGTGTCAAATATTGGGTAAAGCCAGATATTTTGAATCGAATTGAGGAAGGTAGTATAAAAGCTTATTTCAATTCTCAAATAAAAACCATTACGCCTCATGACATTATAATCGATACGCCAGATGGTGAAAAAACTTTAGCTAACGATTATGTGATTGCCTTAACGGGTTATCAACCGAATTTTAAATTTTTAAAAGCGGCGGGAATTGAATTTTCAAAAGACGAAAAACATATCCCGAAATATAATTCAGAAACTATGGAGTCGAATATTGAAGGTCTTTATTTGGCTGGCGTAATTTGTGGCGGAATGGAAACACACAAATGGTTTATAGAAAACTCTAGAATTCATGCGAAATTAATTGTTGATCATATTGTAAACAAAGCACCAATAGGGGCTAAATCATAAGGTGGATTACCTCTAATTTATAGGTTTTATCTCTTTATACTTTATCACATGAGACAGTACAATTTGTGTTTTAGTTTCACCATAACTAATCAACTGATCAATGAAGGTCTCTAAATGCTTTTGATTTTTTAAAACCACTTCCATGACTATATTTTCATTTCCAGTAATTCGGTAACAATTTACAACCTCATCATAGGTCTTTACCTTTTCTAAAAATGGTTTTAGCATGCCCATAAAAGCTCTTAACGTTATCAACGCTTTTAACTGATAACCAGCTTCAAAGGGGGAAACAAAAGTGGTATATCCTTGAATAATTTCAGCATCTTCCATTCGTTTTATACGTTCAGAAACCGCTGGTGAGGTGATCCCCACACGTCTACCAATTTCGGCATTTGACATGCGTGCATTCTCTTGTAAACATTTTAAAATCTTCCAATTTAAACTATCTATACTCATTTAAAGAAAATTAACACTAAATACACATTTATTAAAGCAAATATACAATTCTACTTTAATAATTAAAGTCAACTTTCAATATTAGTCCTTAATTTCGTGTTCCTTGCTATTGAAAAGTTATGAGTTACAATTTACCATCACATTTATCTGATTTGCCTATTTATAAAAAGGCCATGGATATTGTTGCGCTTTCTCAAAGCATTTCAAGCTATCTCAATCAAGATTTGTCTAGATTAAATGAAGATGGCACTGAAGATAATCATATCTATTTTTCAGGAGATATTGTTCAGCAATCTACAAGTCTTACACCTAAAATTATAAATGTAGAACGCGAAAGTTGTTCAGATAAAAAATACAAGCATTTAGAAAGCTTAGACCGATTAATTTCACGTTTGTACAATAATTGTAAACGTTTAGAACGATCGAACAGTAACGGTAGAGATTATTTACCTATTCTTCGTGGCGAATTGCGCAAGTTTAGAAAACTACAGCGCCATTGGATGATGACTTTATAAAAAGCTTATTTCTGCTTTAAAATATGTGCATTACTCATAAATGAGTTTTGATAATTCGAGATTTTTGAATTCATCTCTTCAGCAATAATTACAAATTGACTTTTCTCTATACTTTCCGATAAGCGTAAAATTAGATTATAGGCATTGCCTCTACCTAAAAAGTCGGCATCGTCAATAGCAAACAATTTAACCTCTCCCATATGGATACCATTTAAGAAATACAGCTTGCTCAACCTTGCAGGTGTTGCAATGACTATGTCTTGACCGTAGTAAACCTCAACTTTTTGTTTTTCGATATCATATTCGTCATAAAGTGCATAAACTCTTAAATCTGTATTCTTAGTGAATCGTTCGAACTCATCTTTTAAGGCTAAGACCTCTTGCTTATCCTTAGCGACTACGATAGCTCTTGGAGAGTCTTCAAACGCTTGAGCCTTTAATTTTTGAATGGTAGCAATTATAAGCGCAGTAGTTTTACCACTTCCTTTAGGCGCAATAAGATAGGCATCTGCTCCGCCTTTTAGAGTTGGTAATACTTTTTTCTGAAATGCATTAGAGGTTTCGTAATCTGCATTTTCTAATGATTCTTTTAATAAAGGGTGTAATTTTTTGAAAGACATTGATTAGTTTAAGATAGTAGCTTGATTAATGATTTAGCTAATATTCTGTAAATATACTATTAATGACATACTTTACAGTCGGCTTTGTCTTGTATTTCCCCGACTAAATGACCATCATCATTCATTTTGAACCCACAGCAATCCATAAAACCTTCAGTAATCTGTTTTCTAGCCCGTTGAATCTGCGACTTTACTGTAGCTAAAGGTAGGTCTAATTGATCCGCCACTTCCTGTTGCTTTAAACCTTTTATGTCGGCTAAAAACAAAGGTGTTCTATATTTTTTACGTAAGTTTTTAATAATGCTTCTAAGACAGTCATGCTCTGTATGCTCTTTAATGTTGGGTTCTGACTCTAGCTCTAAATCTTCAACTGGAATAAGAGGATTACTTGTTTTAAAATAATCCAAAAGTGTATATCGAGCTATAGAAAATAGCCATGCCTTTAATTTCGATTCGTCTTTAAGTGTATGTAATTTTGTATGCACCTTAATGAAGGTATCCTGAAGTATATCTTCTGCAATGATTTCATCTTTTACTTTACTTATAATAAAGCGACGAAGATCGTTGGCGTACAAGGTCCAAACTTTTGAAGTAGTCATAAATTAAAGATATAAAAAACAGTTCGAGCAACAAAGTGATGACCCGAACTGCTTATTATTTAACAATTGCAATTTGAACAAGTACAATTGCTGCAAGTACAATCCTTACAACGTCCATCCTGACATGATTCGCAATTACATTCGCATTGATTTATATTTTTCATATTAATTAAATTTTAAGGTTCATCTAATAGACGATGAATGACATGAAAAGATGCAAAATATTTCAATATTATTAAAAAAGCCTTTCCGTATAGAAAGGCTCTTTTTTATCTAAACTGCATTGATAATAAACTTTGTCTACGCTCAGCATAAGCGATTCACACACATTTCGAGAAGGTCGAAAAGTGGTTCTCTGCTTACATATTTCGACGATACTGTCCTCCTACTTCGAATAAAGCAGAAGTAATCTGACCTAATGAACACACTTTACAAACTTCCATTAAAGCTTCAAAAATATTTTCATTATTAATAGCTCTGTTTTGTAAGTCTTTCAACAAGTCTTCGGTATCATTATCTTTATGTAAATTCTCTAAAGTCTTAATCTGATATTGTTTTTCTTCTTCAGTAGCTCTGATGACTTCCGCAGGTTGAACCGTTGGCGACCCCTTACTACTTAGGAATGTATTTACACCAATAATTGGGAATTCACCATTATGCTTTAAAGTTTCATAATACAAACTCTCTTCTTGAATTTTAGAGCGTTGGTACATAGTTTCCATAGCACCAAGAACGCCACCTCTTTCAGTAATTCTATCAAATTCTAATAAAACAGCTTCTTCGACCAAATCGGTTAATTCTTCAATAATGAAAGACCCTTGAATTGGGTTTTCATTTTTAGCTAAACCTAATTCTTTATTGATGATTAACTGAATCGCCATTGCTCTACGAACAGACTCTTCAGTTGGCGTTGTAATCGCTTCATCATAGGCATTTGTATGTAAAGAATTACAGTTATCATAGATGGCATATAAAGCCTGAAGCGTTGTTCTGATATCATTAAAATCAATCTCCTGTGCATGTAAACTACGACCAGACGTTTGAATATGATATTTCAACATTTGCGCTCTTGCATTTGCGCCGTATTTATGCTTTAGAGCTTTTGCCCATATCTTACGAGCCACACGACCAATAACAGCATATTCAGGATCGATACCATTTGAAAAGAAGAATGATAAATTCGGTCCGAATTTATTGATATCCATTCCTCTACTTAAGTAATATTCTACATAAGTAAATCCGTTAGATAGTGTTAATGCCAATTGAGTAATTGGATTCGCACCAGCTTCTGCAATATGGTAACCTGAAATAGAAACTGAATAGAAGTTACGAACATTGTTTTCAATGAAATACTCCTGTACGTCTCCCATTAATCGCAAGGCAAATTCCGTAGAGAAAATACAGGTGTTTTGCGCTTGATCTTCTTTTAAAATATCAGCTTGAACGGTTCCTCTAACCTGAGCAATTGTTTTAGTTTTAATATCTTCATAAACATCAGCAGGTAATACTTGATCTCCAGTAACACCTAACAACATTAAACCTAAACCATCATTTCCTTCTGGTAATTGTCCGTTGTATTTTGGACGTTCTTTACCTTTATAAATAGCAGCTATTTTCTTTTCAACTTCTTTTTCAAGACCGTTTTCTTTAATATAAATCTCACATTGCTGATCGATAGCGGCATTCATAAAGAAACCTAATAACATTGGCGCAGGACCATTAATCGTCATACTGACCGAAGTCATCACATCAGCTAAGTTGAAACCAGAATACAATTTCTTAGCATCATCTAAACAGCAAATAGAAACCCCTGCGTTTCCGATTTTCCCATAAATATCTGGACGTAAATCTGGATCATTTCCATAAAGCGTTACACTATCAAAAGCTGTTGATAGACGTTTTGCTGGTAATCCCATACTCACATAGTGGAAACGCTTGTTTGTACGTTCTGGACCACCTTCTCCGGCAAACATACGCGCTGGATCTTCACCTGTTCTTTTAAAAGGATATAATCCTGAAGTATAAGGGAATTCTCCTGGTACGTTTTCTTGCAAACACCATCTTAAAATATCTCCCCAAGCTTGGTACTTTGGAAGTGCTACTTTAGGAATATCGGTTTGCGATAAGGATTTGGTATGTGTTTCAATTTTAATCTCTTTATCTCTTACTTTGAACGAATAAATTGGGTCTTTATATCGATTTACTTTTTCATCCCAACCTGTAATAACTTCCCAATTATAAGGATCTAAGTCTAATTTTACACGGTCGAACTCAGCAATAAGAAGTTTGATAAAATCTTGTTTATCTTCCTTCACCGAACTTAGAATTTCTTCTTGATCGACTCCGAATTTATTTAAAAGTGAATTTTCAGATTCGCCTGAAACGGCAGCAACCGAACATATGGTTTTAAAGATTCCATATAATTTCTGCGCCACTTCAACTTGCTCATTCGCCTTTTTATCATAAGCTCTGTTACTCTCTGCGATTTCCGACAAATATCGTGTTCTTGAAGGTGGAATAACAAAGATCTTCTCACTCATTTCCTTTGAAATTTCAAAGGTCGATTTTAAATCAGTATCTGTTCTTTCCACAATTTTATCCATGATAGCTTTGTAAAGCGTATTCATTCCTGGATCGTTAAATTGCGAGGCGATAGTTCCAAAAACTGGCATTGTATCTGGGTCTTCATGCCATAAGTTATGATTTCGCATGTATTGCTTTTTCACATCTCTTAAAGCATCTAAAGCGCCACGTTTATCAAACTTGTTGATCGCCACTAAATCGGCAAAATCAAGCATATCGATTTTCTCCAATTGTGTAGCAGCTCCAAATTCAGGAGTCATCACATAAAGTGACGTATCTGAATGCTCAATAATTTCCGTATCTGATTGTCCAATTCCTGAAGTTTCAAGAATAATTAAATCGTATTCTGCCGCTTTTAAAACTTCAATCGCTTCATTAACATATTTAGATAATGCTAAGTTAGATTGACGCGTTGCCAAACTACGCATATAAACTCTCGGTGAGTTGATAGCATTCATACGAATACGGTCACCTAAAAGTGCACCACCTGTTTTTCGTTTTGAAGGATCTACAGAAATTAAACCAACAGTTTTTTCTGGAAAATCGATTAAAAATCGTCTCACTAATTCATCTACTAAGGATGATTTACCAGCACCACCTGTTCCTGTAATTCCAAGAACTGGCGTTTTTGAAGATTTATTTTTTTCATGAATGGTATCCAAAGCATCTTTAGCCACTTCAGGGAAGTTTTCAGCCGAAGAAATCACTCTTGCGATAGCCTTTGGATTTTTCTTAGCAAGCTCATTTACATCAACATCAAGTTGATCACCAATAGCATAATCTGATTGTTGAACCAAGTCATTTATCATTCCTTGTAACCCAAGTGCTCTTCCGTCATCAGGAGAATAGATTCTGGTTATCCCATAATCCATTAATTCCTTAATTTCTTCAGGAAGAATCACTCCTCCTCCACCTCCGAATATTTTGATATGTCCTGCTCCTTTTTCATTCAGCAAATCGTACATATATTTAAAATACTCATTATGTCCACCTTGGTAAGAGGTTAAGGCAATAGCATTGGCATCTTCTTGAATCGCAGTATTCACAACTTCTTCAACACTTCTATCGTGACCTAAATGAATCACTTCTACTCCTGTTGATTGAATAATACGACGCATAATATTAATCGCAGCATCATGTCCATCAAAAAGAGATGCTGCAGTTACTATACGTACTTTATATTTTGGCTTATAAGGCTTAACTTGTTCCATTCGTAAAAATCTAACTTATTTGAGGAGCAAATTTAAGGAATATTCAAAAACTTAAAGTATGAATCTCTAAATATATAAACTTGTAGAAAAGACGAAAAACTCGCGCTAATTATGATTGTTGCTAAGTCTATAATTGCCATTACTGGAGATTGGATTTTTATGTATTTCGCTCAAAATGAATTGTATGATTTCAATAATATAAACGGCATAACTTTTGAATAGCTATTACTTTTATTAAATTATATTTGCTCAAATTAAAAACATCGAATTATGATTAAAAGAATTTTCGCTTTACTTATACTATTTAATTTAACAGCTTGTGCTGAATTACAACAAGTTGTTGATTCATTACCTCAATCAGGAGGTGTTCTTAGCAATGCTGATATAGCTTCGGGTTTAAGACAAGCTTTGGATTTTGGAATTGATAAGCAAGTGACCAAACTGACTCAAGAAGATGGTTTTTACAAGAATGAATTGGTAAAAATTATGTTACCTGAAGAATTACAAAAGGTAGATAACGCTTTACGTAAAATTGGATTAAGTAGTTTAGCTGACGAAGGATTAAAGGCGCTTAACAGAGCCGCTGAAGATGCTGTAAAAGAAGCCACTCCTATTTTTGTGAATGCGGTCAAAGAAATTACATTTAACGATGCTAAGAATATTCTTTTAGGCGAAGACGATGCCGCAACTTTATATTTAACCTCTAAAACACAAGCTGAGCTTTACGCAAAGTTTAAGCCCGTTATTGATAATTCATTTAGCAAGGTTGGCGCTGACCAAATTTGGACAAATCTTATCACGAGATATAATAATATTCCTTTAACTACAAATGTGAATCCTGATTTAACGGACTATGTTACTGGTGAAGCCTTAAAAGGTGTTTATACGATGATTGCTGTTGAAGAGAAAGAAATTAGAACTAAGATCTCATCAAGAAGTACTGATTTACTAAAAAGGGTGTTCGCGCTTCAAGATTAGATTTTTATTTTTTAGATTTTTTTTAGACTTTTTAAAATATAAATCACTAACTTTCTGTGGGTAATTTTAAACTTTCAGGACGTGGCACACATAAACAAACTTCTCAATAAAAGAAAAAGGCTTAGAAAAAAATACACGCAACTCATTGAGGATGCGTACAATCTAAGACAGACCGACCATGCTTTAAGTGATTTTTCAGAATATAAAGCCACAAAAATTTTAAATAAACTTAACAAATTAGAATTTGTAGTAAGAAGTTCAGATGTTCAGGCGCAATAAACACAAAGCCCTTTTGTTAAAGTTTATTTGACCCTTTAGTAACACTCTGGTAAGATTCAAATTAACATAAGTTATCATCTTTGTACCACAAAGATTGAGTTAGTTAGTATCTTAGTTTAGGATTGAACAGTTAGTTAGAAGTCGGTATAAATTTGTATCGACTTTTTTGTGTTTAGTTATGAAGCGTCTCGAAATAACGGTACGATTTTAACAACCTGCTACCATACCACGAGAACATTTCACCATCTACGATTCGAAATATCTTATCAGGAAACTGCTCTTTTAATTCTGAAATATGTTCTTCTTTAAATGGGAAAGGTTCGCTAGACAGAAAGATACAATCCGCTTCTTTTAATTTCGGATGATCCAACTCTATTTCAGGGTATCGCTTTTCAGCTTTAAACACATTTTGAAAACCAGCCTCCTCTATCATCACGTCGATAAAGTTATCAGACGCGGCCACCATCCAAGGTTTTTTCCAAATAAAATAAGCCACTTTCAAATTAGATGTATGCTGAATTTTAAATGTTTCTCGCCCTAATTCAATATCAGCTATTAATGCAGAAGCTTTAGTTTCAATATTAAACAGTTCACCATACCTATTTATAAGATCATAACAATCTTTGAGATTATAAATATCACTAATATGAGTTGGAGCTATGGATTCTAGCTGCTCAATCATCTCCTTGGTGTTTTCTTCCTTATTACAAAATATAATCTCAGGCCTCAGTGCTTTAATCTTATCTATATTGATTTGCTTGGTTCCTCCAACTACGGCTTTAGACATTCTAAGGTGCTTTGGGTGCACACAGAACTTAGTAACCCCAACAATATATGCTTCGAGCCCTAAATCGACTAATAATTCCGTTTGAGAAGGTACCAATGACACTATTCGTCTTGGTGTTGATTTTAGATGTAATTCTCTATGGAGTTGGTCTTTATAGATCATGATTAAATTTCAACTTAAATGCTTTGACTATGCCGAGAATGCTGTTAATTTCATTTTCTAACGCAGAATCTGACTTCTGATGTATTTTTAAGTAAAACTATATCGCTAAAACAGCAGCCATTTGCTGTTGTAATTCTTCAGATTTATCGGCAGCAGCTTGTGCAAAATTCTCTTCTTGGGAAGCATATATAATTCCGCGAGAAGAATTAATTAATAATCCTACTGAATCATTCATTCCGTATTTACAAACCTCTTGAAGATTGCCTCCTTGTGCCCCAACGCCAGGCACTAACAAAAAGCTATTTGGAATAATTTTTCTAATATCCGCTAGAAACTCCGCTTTGGTGGCACCGACAACATACATAAGGTTTTCAGCATTCACCCAAGATTTAGAGGTTTCCAAAACTTGTTTATACAGTTGGACACCATCAACCGTTTTCGTTTGAAAATCGAATGCACCTTGATTTGAGGTTAATGCTAATAGAATGGTGTGTTTATCTTTAAATGCTAAAAAAGGTTCCACTGAATCTTTTCCCATATAAGGTGCAACAGTGACACTATCAAAGCCTAAATCTTCAAAAAAAGCTTTAGCATACATGGTGCTTGTATTCCCTATATCACCACGTTTTGCATCGGCAATGGTATAAATTTCAGGATGATTATCATTGAGATAATTGATTGTTTTCTCTAGTGCTTGCCAGCCTTTGATTCCATAAGCTTCGTAAAATGCTGTATTAGGTTTATAGGCTACACAAAGATGATGTGTAGCATCAATAATAGCTTTATTAAAAGCGAAAATAGGATCCTCTTCTTTTAATAAATGCTTTGGAATTTTATTTAAATCTACATCCAAACCTATACAGAGGAAGGATTGTTTTTTGCGGATTTGCGTGATTAGTTGGTCTGTAGTCATAGTATAAAAAAAGCCTCAAAAAAGAGGCTTCAATTTAAATCACATCATCATTAGCCTTCAACAACTCCGTGTTTTCAGCTAACATTAATTCGTCAATTATTTTTTGAATATCACCATCGATAATATTCGATAGATCGTAAAGTGTTAACCCAATTCTATGATCCGTTACACGTCCTTGCGAATAGTTATAAGTTCTAATCTTGGCACTTCTATCACCAGAACTCACCATACTTTTACGTTTTGCTGAATCGGCCGCTTGTTTCTTAGCCAACTCAATTTCATATAAACGAGAACGTAATACTTTTAACGCTTTTTCTAAGTTTTTATGTGATGATTTTTGATCTTGACAACTAACAATCATACCTGTAGGTTCGTGATGTAGTTTAATTGCCGAGTACGTCGTGTTTACCGACTGACCACCAGGACCTGTAGATGTTGTACGCTCGATACGCACTTCGGTCATATCTAATTCTACGTCAAACTCCTCTGCTTCTGGTAAAACCATAACTGTTGCGGCACTTGTATGTACACGCCCTTGCGTTTCTGTCTGTGGTACACGTTGTACACGGTGCACGCCAGCTTCGAACTTTAAAGTACCGTAAACATCTTCACCAGAAACTTCGAAAATAATTTCTTTGAATCCACCTGAAGTGCCTTCACTAGTACTTACCACATCAACTTTCCAGCCTTTATCGCTACAGTATTTAGAATACATTCGATATAAATCTCCAGCAAAAATACTCGCTTCATCGCCACCCGTTCCGGCACGAATTTCAACAACTACGTTTTTAGCATCATCTGGATCTTTTGGAATAAGCATAAAGCGAATCTCTCCTTCTAGCTTTTCAATAGACTCCTTAGCCTCATCGAGTTGCATTTTAGCCATCTCCACCATTTCGGCATCAGAACCATCAGCTAAGATTTCTTCTGCTTCAGACTTATTGTCTAATGCTTCTTTGTACTCTTCGCCTTTGTCTACAATTAGCTTCAGGTCTTTGTATTCTTTCATCAGCTTGGTATAACGCTGCTGATCTGATATAATATCTGGCTGAATGATAAGGTCGTTCACCTCATCAAATCGTTGTTTTATAATCTGTATTTTCTCTAACATCTATCTTCAAAAATTGAGGTTCAAAAATACGATAAATTATGGATTTTAATAAAATAGTCTATTCGGTATTTTATCAAAATATTTTCCTGTAGCTGAATCCTCTTCTAGCCCTAGGATGAAGTTTTGGTTGTGAAAGGTTTGAACGGAGTGCTGTAAAGGACCTAAGAAGCTCCGTTTGACTTGATAATATTATCTAAATCTACAACAACACCAATACCTAGAATTTGCTTCCATTGTAGTTTTGGACCTACAATTGTGATTTCTTCATTAGTCACTTCATTCTTTTTAGACTCCGTTTTTATATCATCGTCATATCTAAGATGCGAACCCAAAGTTGCTTTTACGTACTTATTGACTTTCATATCTAAATGAAGTTCCCATTCTATATCAATGTTACCAAAATCATTGATATAGTCCGTATACAAGCGTAGCAGACTATTCACTTTTATATTTTCAAAAAGTTGCTCTTCGTATTCATTAGTAAAAAGAATCCCTAATTCTTGCCTAATTTTTCTACCTTCTCGCAACATATTTCCTTCCAAATCGTAAATGGCCGGGGCCACACCAAAAGACCCACGGTTTGCCAACTCTGTATCTAAAACAAAGGTGGTTTTAAAGGTGAAAGGAGAAGCGTAAATAGACATGCGTTCAATATGTCGACCGTATTCCATACCTAAACCGAAAAACATATAACCAGGCGCTAAGAATTTAGAAATGGCGTCATCTCTGTTGGGATAGTTGTATCCATTGGCAAATTGGGTATTAAAACTAAATCGTGCTGAATAGAACCAGTTACTTGTAGGATCTTTTTCTAAACCGAAATTCGATATTACTTCAATAACATCGTCTGTTTTTCTAATATCCTTATCTTCCTGCTTGTTTAAACCGTATCGTAGGTTAAAATTTGAATTCCAAAACCATTTCTCTTGCTTGTAACGAGCAGAAGCTTTACCTGATATAAGCCCTGATATTGAATTGGTACCACCAGCATTCCAATTGGTAAAAGAAACTTGGTTTAAAAACAAACCAACTTCTTTTTTGGTAACCCAGCCTAATTCTAGGGGTTCCTTTTTTTTCTTTTGAAAATATAAAGAGTCAGGTTGTGCAAATGCAATACTTGAGCATACTAAAAATATGCTAAAAATAAACCAAGAATAATTCTTCATTTTACAAATATTAATACGTAAATCTGCCGTATTCACTAACTATGGTAAGCTCCTTCTTATCTGAAGCCTCCACTCTACCAATAATTTTCGCATCTACATTAAAGGATTTAGAAATCTCTATTACTGCCTCTGCAACTTCTGGTTTTACATATAACTCCATTCTATGACCACAGTTAAATACTTGGTACATTTCCTTCCAATCTGTTTTAGACTGCTCTTGAATGAGTTTAAATAACGGTGGAACAGCGAACATATTATCTTTAATAATATGAAGATTATCAATAAAATGTAGAATTTTTGTTTGAGCTCCACCACTGCAATGAATCATACCGTGAATAGTATCGCTATCAAACTTATTTAGTATCGCTTTTATGATTGGTGCGTATGTACGTGTTGGTGATAACACTAACTTCCCAGCATCAATTGGAGAGTTTTCTACGGCGTCTGTCAATTTGGTTTGTCCCGAATACACTAAGTCTTCCGGAACTGCTGCATCGTAGCTTTCAGGATATTTTTCAGCTAAGTATTTAGAAAACACATCATGTCTAGCCGATGTTAATCCATTACTTCCCATTCCACCATTATATTCAGTTTCATAAGAAGCTTGTCCAAAAGATTCTAATCCGACAATAACATCACCTTCAGAGATATTAGCATTATCTATTACGTCGGAACGCTTCATACGTGCTGTTACTGTAGAATCTACAATGATAGTTCTGACTAAGTCACCAACATCTGCTGTTTCGCCTCCTGTTGAATGAATAGTAACACCAAAAGATTTAAGGTCTTCGATTAATTCTTCAGTTCCATTAATGATGGCTGAAATAACTTCACCTGGAATTAAATTTTTATTACGCCCTATTGTAGAAGACAGCATAATATTATATGTAGCACCCACACATAGCAAATCATCAATATTCATGATTAATGCATCCTGTGCGATGCCTTTCCAAACTGAAAGATCTCCAGTTTCTTTCCAATACATATAAGCTAATGCCGATTTAGTCCCTGCACCATCAGCATGCATAATTAAGCAGTAGTCATCATCATTCGTTAAATAGTCTGGAACTATTTTACAAAATGCTTTAGGAAATAATCCTTTGTCTATATTTTTTATTGCATTATGGACATCCTCCTTAGAAGCTGAAACTCCTCTTTGTGCATATCTCTTACTAACTGAATTACTCATGGCGTTGTTTATTAGTATTGGAATTGCAAAAGTAAGAATTGCGTTTAATTTTATGGATAGATTAGGTTGGAATTAATGACTGTTTTCATTTTTTTACGAATGGCTTCCTTTTTCTTTTGACCACCAAAGTAAATATTGAGGCCAAGTCCAATTCTTAAAAGACTATCATCTGAACTTCCTTGTATAAGTCCATCAAGTTCATCCGTAAACATATAATTATATTCACCGAACAACTTTAAACCCACTTGGTATGCGACCATGTACTCAATACCAAGCCCAGCTTGCGCCTTAGTTGCAGTAGTATTATAGTAGTTAGAAGCATTATACCCACCGCCTACAAAAATATATGGGGAAAATTTATTGAAGGGTGTAATGAGGTATTCTAAATTTACATCGAAAGACATATAGCCCTCATTATATAAATCTTTAATAACCACATTATATTTATTATAAGTTAGATTTATATTTAAATGACTAGTGATATGATATTTATAACCTAATCTAAAAGAGAGGTCTAATTCAGAATTTGAATAGTCGCTATCTATTAAAGTAGCACTTCCAACAGCTAAATCTATAGCATGCAATCCTCTAGAATCTAAAAAAGCAAATCGGTTGTTAATTTGTTTTTCACTTTTGTCTGTCTGTTTTTGAGCAAATGCTGTAGTTAATGCCATTAAATTTAGAACAAAACACAATACAGCAAATTTTAAATTAAAATTCATATGATTCAATTTGTGGGCGGTATGCTATAATAAAATAAAGATGAGCAATATAGAAAATATTTTATAAAGTGAAACTCAAATAAAATTTTACAAAAAAAAAAAGGACAAAACCGAATTTCGATTTTATCCTTTATTTTAATGGTAAAAAAATACCTAATTTACGATCTTATTTCATTAAGATTTTACGGTAGCCTCGATTGAACAATTGCAACATCTTCATTCATTACTTTGTCCAAGTTGTCAGAATTATCCTGTGACAGAATTAGAGTTGCTCCAATGAGAATAGCTACACTTAGTAGTAACTTTTTCATTTTTACAAATATTGATTAATAGCACTTCAAATATAGGAAATTAACCCTTTGTAAACATGATATTTATCAGTATTCATCTACCTTTTCGACAATCCGTTTGTTGCTATCGACAAACGACACGGATTTAAAAATCAGTGTCGTTTCATATACGTATTTATACGTAGTTTCATCAATAAAACTACTCTAGTTTCTAAAATAAAAAGTAGTATAAATTTATTATTTTGTAAATAAAAGCTCTCTATACTTCGTCATTGGCCATATTTCATCGTCAACCATCAATTCTAATTTATCACAATGATATCTGATATCTTCAAAAAGAGGTTTCACTTTGTTACAATAACCATCGGCCTTCTTTTCTATGTCAGTTTCTTTATTAAACTGTTTACGGGCTTCAATCATATCGGTAACAGAGGAATTGATCGCTTCAATATGACCAGAAATTTGCTCTATTAAGGCTAATTGCTCTTTAGCAAAATCTTTAAATCGATCGCCATAAATACTCTTTAAACCGGTAACATTATCAATCAATATATTTTGATATCTCACTGCAACTGGCACTATATGGTTTCTAGCAATATCACCTAAAACTCGACTTTCAATTTGAATATGTAGAATATATTCTTCCATTTCAATTTCGTATCGAGATTCTGATTCAACCTTATTCATAACACCTAACTTTTCAAAAAGTTCGATATTAGCTTTAGTCATCTTCACTTTAAGTGCTTCAGGAGTGGTCTTATTATTACTTAATCCACGTTTTTTAGCTTCAACTTCCCATTCTTCACTATAACCGTTGCCCTCGAAAAGTATGTTTTTAGACTTCTTAATATACTCTCTTAAGACATTAAAGATAGCATCATCCTTCTTCATAGTCTTACTTTTAATTAAAGCATCTACCTCCTTTTTAAATTCCATTAATTGGTTGGCAACAATCGTATTTAATACTGTCATTGGTTTAGCACAGTTCGCGGTTGAACCAACAGCTCTAAACTCGAATTTATTACCTGTAAAGGCAAAAGACGAAGTTCTATTTCTATCTGTATTATCTCTTAATATTTCTGGAATTTTTCCAACGACATTAAGTTTTAAATCTGTTTTTTCTTCTGGAGATAATTTTCCATTAGTTACCGATTCAAGCTCCTCTAACACTTTAGTTAATTGATCACCAATAAATACAGACATAATTGCTGGCGGCGCTTCATTAGCCCCTAAACGATGGTCATTACTTGCAGAAGCTATAGCAGCTCTCAATAATTCTTCATGATCTTGAACCGCTTTTATAGTATTAATAAAAAACGTCAAAAATTGAAGGTTACTCATTGGCGTTTTTCCTGGTGCTAATAAATTAACACCAGTATCTGTGCTTAAACTCCAGTTGTTATGCTTACCAGACCCATTAACCCCTTTAAAAGGTTTTTCATGCATGAGCACTGTAAAATTATGGCGCTTTCCAATTTTCTGCATAATGTCCATCAGCAAAGAATTGTGATCCACTGCTAAATTAGCTTCCTCAAAAATTGGCGCTAATTCAAACTGATTTGGAGCGACTTCATTATGTCTTGTTTTTGCAGGAATACCTAATAACATACAGTGGTGCTCAAGATCACGCATGTACGCCATAGCTCTAGCTGGTATCGTTCCGAAATAATGATCGTCTAATTGCTGACCTTTTGCAGCTGTATGCCCTAAAAGGGTTCTTCCTGTAAGAGAAATATCAGGTCGTGAACTTGCTAAGTCACTATCTATTAAAAAATACTCTTGCTCCCAACCTAAAGAAGCCGTTACTCTTTTTACGTTTTTATCAAAATACTTACATACAGCAACTGAAGCCGTATCTACAGCCTGCAATGCTCTTAAAAGCGGCGTTTTAAAATCTAAAGCTTCACCTGTATAGGCTACAAACACCGTAGGAATACACAAAGTTTTATCATATATAAATGCTGGAGATGTTGGATCCCAAGCTGTATATCCTCTTGCCTCAAAAGTATTTCTAATACCTCCATTTGGAAAACTTGAAGCATCAGGTTCTTGTTGCACTAATTGGTCTCCTCCAAATTTCTCAATAGCTAATCCATCTCCTATAGTTTCGAAGAAAGCATCATGCTTTTCTGCTGTTGCTCCTGTTAAAGGCTGAAACCAGTGTGTATAATGAGTTGCTCCTTTTGAAATAGCCCATTCTTTCATACCTGTAGAAATATGATCAGCCACATGACGATCTATTTTGGTTCCCTTTTCGATCGCCTCTAAGACACTTTTAAAAGCCGTCTTAGTTAGATATTGTCGCATAGCTGCTTCGTTAAAAACATTAGCTCCAAATATTTCGGAACGACGTTTCCCTTCTTTAATCTTTAAAGGTTTTCTTTTTAAAGATGTTTTAATTGCATGAAATCTAAGTTGTGCCATATCGTATGTATTTTGGGTCAAAAGTACAAAAAAATTAAAAACCCCGACGTAACCCTGTAAAAAAATAGGGTCAACACATCATAAAATTACATTTTCACAATATACACCCTACAAAATACCATGCTAAAAATAAATTACAACCTTAGCTCATTTTTAAAATTTATAATTTAAATATGATTATTTTGGATTAATTGATTACTAACTAAAGCTATTTTAAAGTCAATAAGCTATTCAAATCGGGAAATATAAAATAGAAGCTTTAAGAGAATTTAATAGAAGTTTAATCTGATGTTGTATTTACTGCAAGTATAATTCGGTCACAAAATTAATTTAAGCGACCCTCCTATTTTGAGAGATTAATGACTTAAAAGACTCATAAAACCTAAAGGGTTTTTGAAATTGCATGGTAGATTTATATAAATCGATTCTATCGATTCCGAAGCTATAAATACGTAAATGTAATGGTCTACTTTAAAGCTATAAATATGAAGAGTAAGTAAGCACCGAAAAGAATCATTCCTTTTAATCTACCAATTTCAAAACGTTTTGGTATTATAATCATTGGTATTAAAATCGCAGCGAAACCAATCATCCAAAAGATATTTGTAGATAATATTTCTGGTGTAGCTGGATTCACCACTATAGGCTTAATAATTGACGTTAAACCAAGAACAGCGGCAATATTAAAAATGTTAGAACCAATAAGGTTTCCTAAAGACAAAGCTTTTTCCTTTTTCAGTGCTGCGATTACAGAGGCTGCTAATTCCGGCACACTAGTACCTATTGCAATAACTGTTACAGAAATAGCGTAATCACTAATACCTATAGCTAAAGCTAGTTGCTTAGCTCCTTGCACTAGCCAATCTGATCCAAAATACAATCCGGCCGCACCTATTAATAGCCACACAGCTATTTTAAAGTTTGAAACCACAGCAAGTGAATCATCTACGTCCTCTAAATTTGCTTTATTTGATTTTCTAGAACTTCTAATCAGAATAACTAAGAAAATAATTAATGCCGCCAACATGATTCCACCTTCCAGTGCTGTTAGTACATTGTCATTTTTTAAAAAGTAATATAATGCGAATGACAGGATCATCATCATAGGCCAATTCAGCTTATAAAAGTCCTTATCCACACCTAGCGGTGATATTATCGCGGTGATCCCTAAAACCAATCCAATATTAGCGACATTGGAGCCAATCACATTACCTAGAGCTATATCAGAAACTCCGTCTAAAGCAGCATGTAAACTCACTAGCAATTCAGGTGCTGATGTCGCAAAAGAAACAACCGTCATTCCAATGACTAGTTTCGATAATTTCAGTTTAAAAGATAGGCCAACTGAGGCTCTTACTAAAAAATCACCGCCAACTACCAACAACGCCAAACCAGCTAAAACTAGAATTACACTCATCTACTTTTTTTATGAAGCGAAGATAACATTTCATTCTTAGAGAAAAGAAATCTATCAAAAATTTGAAAAATAATTAACAAAAAAAAGTCATGACAAGTATTTTAAGATGTCATGACTTTTAATTATTTAATAAAAATTTATTTAATCGTTATCTACACTAACAAATACACCATCCAGAGTAAACGTTAATTCGATATCATTATCCAATTCTACTTTTTGCTCATTAGAATCTAATTCCCATTCTGTAATATAATTACTTGGATAATTTTCTGACACATAAGCTAAAATTGCTTCAGGAATCACTGAATCTGGCAGCTGCGTGTCGCTTTCTATTTTAAGCACCTGAAATTGACTATCAAATTTTAAATCAATATCTCCACTTAATTTTATTTCGTACTCCACACCGTCATCCTCATTATCAAGCCAAGCCGCAATTACCGAATTTGAAGGAAAATGAGTTGAAATATAATCCGTAATAGCTGAAGGAATTTCATCTAGGGCTAAAACATCGTCATCATCCTCATCATCATCGGAATCTACCCTAATAAACTCACCATCTAATGTAAATTCTAATTCTATATCGTTATCTAATTCAACTTCTTGATAGTTATCTTCAAGCTCCCATTCCGTGATATAGTTATCTGGATAATATTCCGCCACATAATCTAAAATTGTTTGTGGAATTACAGAATCTGGCAATTGAGAATCACTTTCTATACTAATAATTTCAAATTGACTATTAAATTCTAATTCAATATCTCCATCTAAGTTAATCTCATAAGTCGTTTCGTCATCATCATTATCCATCCAAGCTCCAATAATTGTGCTAGAGGAAAAATGTGTTGATATATATTCCGTAATAGCTGATGGAATATCTGCAATAGCTAAAATTTCATCATCGTCATCATCATGATCTACTCTGATAAATACGCCATCTAAAGTAAACTCTAATTCTAAATCATTATCCAATTCTACTTCTTGGTAATCATCTTCTAGTTCCCATTCAGTAATATAATTATCCGGATAATGCTCAGCAACATAGTCTAATATAGACTGAGGGATTACAGAATTAGGCAATTGATCCATACTACTAATCTCTAAAACATCGTAGCTATCACTAAAAACTAAATTAGTATTTCCCGATAATAAAATCTCATAGGTGACTACTCCATTAGTTGTTGTTTGTGTAGCTAAATCTATAATACGTGATGGAAAATGTGTGGTTACATAAGTTTGAATTGTGACGGGTGTTTCATTTTCGGTTAGAACAATAGATGTAGAATCACCTCCATCGTCATCGTTACTACACGAAGAAAAACTTAACGTTACGAACAACGCCATTATTACTAATTTTAAATTTTTCATAATTGGAAAATTTTCAGGTTTATATTATTTAAATATGATTAATTCAGTTTGATTAATGCCAGTAAGGCCTCAACAAAACTACCTATATTATAACGTTTTAATCTTAAAACTATTATAATATCGTCCTAAACCTTTCTTAATAACTACCTCTATCGTGAAATTTCATAGAACAAAAAAAAGCCAAACGTCTTAAGACATTTGGCTTTTATTCAACTTTTAGAACATGTTTAATCTACTAGCACTTTTTTAACAAGAGTGCTACCATCTACATTTAATTGTAATAAGTATAAACCTGCTTCCATATTTAAATCTATATAATCTGTAACAGAATTAAATCGCTTTAACAACTTTCCATCTACTGAGTAAACCTCTACATCTATATTAGAAGAAGAAGAATCCGAAAAATACAATCTTTCATTTGTAGGGTTAGGGTAAACAGATAGTTGTTGAAATTCGTTGTCTTCAATACTCATTGACTGCATCCATGTCTCACCTACATTATTACCCCAAATATATTCCACCAATAGTGGCTGATCGATAAACGGATTTCTATTTTTCTGCCAGTTATAAACTATATTATTTCTATTCATTTCAAAATCATCAGGTGGGTCATTCCTGTGCCATTCTAATAAAGTAGCTAAATCTCCCATTTGACCTTGGGTCGTTGAAAAACCATTTACAACTTCTAATCCATTATATCTGATTTCCATGTACAAAACGCTTCGAGCGACATCACCTTTGAAACTACCTAAATTTCCCGTTGGACCATTATATTCTCCGTAGTGCTTATTGCCACGAGAACTATTTTCAGAAGCATCTGCTGCTCTAAGTGCATGAGCATCTGAATTACCATGACGTAACGAATCTGCTTCAGTAGTCCAGTAAATATCGATACCATCTGCTATTTCATCTGCTTCAATATCGAAAAAACCACCTCTAGATCTTGGAAAAGTATGCTCTCTATTCCACTTATTCGTACTATTTGAACTGGTTTGTAAATCTAACTTAGGTCGTCCTTCTTCCGAATATACTAACCATACCTGATTACTGTTCTCCGGATTCTGATCGGCTTCCATTAAAATACTATATACATCTGCATAAGTTTGCGCTCTAACCACGGATGGATCTGCAATAAGATCTTGAAGTGCTTGTCCTAAAGCCGTATCTGCTAAACCATCTAAACCATCATAATAGCCTTCGGGCTGTGTACTTTCCACAAATCCTGTTGTTGGATTAGTAGGCGTCCCGAATTCAGCAATCGTAAAATCGTTATCTACAATTCTAACTTCTATGTAATTATTTTCAGGAACAAAAGGCTCAACCAAGTCCACAAAATGAATACGTGCTACCTCATCGCCTTCATCAAAAGAATCGTCAATAGTTGATATTGTTGTGCTCGCCCAATTTAAGCCAACTGGAATTGTTAAAGTGGTTTCACCAGTGTAATCTGACGTATTAAAGCCGTAGTTGTCTAAACTAATAGTGAATGTTAAGCTTGAAGTCATTGGTTCTTCCGAAGTAAATAATATATCAAAAGATTCACCTTCGTTTATTTGTGATTCAGTTACCGTAATTGTTATTGGATTAATAGGAATACCCGAACCATCATTCTCTCGTCTTGGTGTTGGAGTTTGTGCTGAGAAAGTTACAACCCCTTGATCGTCTACAAAACGTTGAATTGACTTAGGGTTAGAGTTGGTTCCACTGTCATTATGTTGAATTGTTTCACCTAACAAATTTAATAAACCAGTAGCATCAGGATCATTGGTGCCGTAAACCATTGCGTCTATTAAATTAGTTTGAGTTGCTAAGGTACCTTCTGGAAAATCATCTACACTTGCCTGATATATACCAACCGCATCTGCCCCATTTTGAATAACATTATCAGGAATTAAATACTGAGGAAAAGGTGACACTTCAGATCCGCCTACAACTAAAAGTCCATTATTATCTGTACTATAACCTTCAAGGTCAATTACCATATAACTTGAATCTCCACCACTTGAAGATCCATTAAAGAAGACTAAAATGTATCCATCTGTTGAAAAATTTGGAGTTTCTGACTTTAATTCAATAAACTCAGCTGTATCTATACTCGGAGAATCGGGGTCTAATTCATTAATTAATAAAACTTGTGACCAACCAAATCCTGAAATTAACAGCAATAATGCGAAAGTAATTTTTTTCATATTAAATCTATTTTAAACAAAGATATCATTTTATTATAGCTAAGTGGGAAATCAGATTTAATTACAAAAAACAATCTGAATAGAATATGAATTTCACCACATAACATTTTAAAAAAATGACGAAATGATCAAAATTTCCATTTTAAAAGATCAAAACCCCCTTAGTTCAAGAAGACGAATATAAAAAGGCCCTTGAATTATATCTATTTGCAATCTTTATGCTCAATTATGGTTACAAATTATAACGTAACTTAAGACAGGTCACAAATTATTAAAACAATTTAGATTTATTTACTTATATAATTAAATTCAATTTTGTCGATTTTCACATAAACACTTGGAAGATAATGTGTTGAACCTATATATTGAAAACTCATTCAATTATTAACCTTCAAAAACCTAAAATTATGATGACACTTGTAAAGATAATTATTGATATAGTTTTTTCAATAATATAAGCTAGACGAATCGATAAGACTATCGATCAAATTAAAGGTAAAACTTAGTTCTAGAATAAGTTTTACTATTTTTGACTTAAAGTATAAAAATTATGAAGACGTCACTTTTTAAGTTTCTGGCAAAATTAAACAAAGCCATTCTTCCAAGTTACTCTAAAAAGCAACTAGATCTTAGTAAGGCAACTAAACTTCAAATGGCTATAATAGGTTGGCGCGTTTATGTGACTAAAAATGCGATAGAATAGCTTTTGGGTTTAAAGAATTTTTCTATTATTCTCCTCTTACTACATCTCACTTTTACCTATTTATGTAGAATATATTAAGGTTTTATACAACTTTATTTAACGGTTACACCTCTAAATTATAGACTGTATTTAGTCCATTGTTTTTTTTAGTTTCTATAATTACGTAAAACCTTAGTTTATTATTTGTTGCTATGCCCTATTCTTCGGTTTAAGGTGTTTTTGATTCTAGAAACTTTCCATTGATGCTTATATTATTGTATGGTTTATTTTACATTATCTAACCCTACACTATCCATACACCATCCATACACCATCCATACACCATCCATACACCATCCATACATTATCGAGACACCATCTGATATATTATCTGAATACGGTCATTAATTTAAGCCAAATGTAAGTAACTTCTCTAGTGGTTTAGACTCAACTATAAATGTTCTTTTTTTGTTGGGTGACAGTAAAGTTGTTTAGATAATTTATGGATTCGCTATTAGTAACATTGTTTTTATTTTTTAAACATATAGTCTTGCCATTTCACCAATATGTATTTTTCTGTTCCTTTTTCTACTTTCTTTAGGAATCCATATTCGTATACAAATAGGTATACATCGTTCTTTTTGTTTTTCCAAAAGTGCGTAAAGAAATTTGGATTGAATCCCATTTCTAATAATATATGACATCTTACTGTGGCCTTACCTGCTTTATTAAAGCTTTTTAGGATTCGTCTATTCTTTTTTAACTGACGATCTACTTTATAATAAAACTTGGGTGTTTCTTCTAAATATTTCCCATAGTGATAAGCGCTTTTACAATTGGCATTACAGAATTTTTTATCTGATCTGCCTATTAAAATTTTATCACAAGCTTTACAAGTTTTATTTTTTTTATTGGTAAGCATATCTACCTGTTAGTTAAACGTTTATTATTCGCTTATTAAACTCTTAAGATACTTATAAAGCTTAATTTAAGCAAAAAACATATTATGAAACATAGTCAGCACATCCAATTAAAGCATTTATTAATAGACAACAAGAGGCACATTGGTCTTCAGTTTTACACAAATAAGGCTTTAGAAATTTTAGTTAAAGAGCTTGATTCTGTACAGTGGAGTGACAGCTTTAACATGTATTATATTCCTAACACCAAACGTCACTTAGATAGTGTTTACCGTATATTTAAGGGTGTTGCATGGATTGATTCCAAATATTTTTTTGAAAAGACAAGATCTAAACAACTTGACGAAGATTTTAATATTGGTTGGTATAAAAGACGTAAGCATCGATTGAACTACAAGTATTGTCCGGATTCATATGTACAGAAGCTTGAGTTAAAAAAATATTCGAATAACACTGTAAAGTCTTATATTGCTAGTTTTGAAGACTTCATTAATTTTTATTACAATAAGGAGATTGACTCATTGAATGAGATTGACATTAGGGCATATTTAACCCACCTTATAGAAGAAAATCGTTCTAATTCTTATATTAATGTTGCTATTAATAGTATAAAGTTTTATTATGAAATTGTAAAGGGCATGCCTAACAGGCTGTATATGATTGAGCGTCCTAGGCCGGAAAAAAAGCTTCCTATTGTTTTATCTAAAGAGCATGTTAAGCGTATTATAGAATGTACTAATAATATAAAACATCGTTGTATTGTAAGTTTACTATATTCTGCCGGTTTAAGGCGGAGTGAGTTATTAAATTTAAAGCTTTCTCATATAGACAGTTCACGGATGCTTATACACGTGACAGACGCTAAGGGAAATAAGGACAGATACACCTTACTATCTGTTAACACTTTAAATGATTTACGCACATATTATAAGCAGTGGAAGCCAAGTGATTACTTATTTGAGAGTCCAACTAAAGGACCATATAGCGCGAATAGTGTGGGTAAGATAGTTTCTGATGCTGCTAAGAAAGCAGGGATTAAGAAACGAGTTTCCCCGCATATATTGAGGCATAGTTTTGCTACTCATTTATTAGAATCTGGGACTGATCTTCGTTATATTCAGTTATTATTGGGTCATAATTCTACCAAAACCACTGAAATTTACACACATGTAGCAAAAAGTAGCTTTGATTTTATAAAAAATCCATTAGATTTGTAAGTATATGTATAGTTGATATATACACAACACTAAACATACAACAACGTTGGCAAACATTTGAGAAATGACAAAAATCAGATATTCAAAAGAAAGATTAAGAAGTAATTTAAGAATGGGAATATTCTTTGTAACAATCGGAATTATTTTCGTTTTGTTATCTTTTATTATAAAATGGAAAGAAATTTCACTCGCTTCAATTGGAATTGGACAAATTTTGGCAGGAATTCCAATGTTTATGATTTACTACTTTGAGAACAAAAAACAATATCTGACTCTGAAAAACGGAGAATTAATTAAGAACACTTTATTTCCGAAAAAAATAAAACTTAAAGAAGTGAAATTTATAAGAGAATTTGCTGGAGATTTAAAACTAATTACGGAAAAAACTGAATTTGTAATTGACACTCAAATCGTCGAAACGAATTCTTTAATGGAATTGAAAAGCTTACTGAAAAATTATAATCTGAAATAAAAAAACGATTTGCCAACACCGTATATAAAAAATTGCTGGTTTCTGGCTTAACCAAAGTTAGTTGCTAGTTTTGTTACGTCTGATTTTCCTTCGGAAAATCCTCGCACACAAAACCGCAACTTTCCATATACATAAACGTTACCCTACATTTGAATGAACATTCGTCTAAGTTTAATATTATTGATTTTCATCTTAGTTTCTTGCGTAGAAAAACACACGTCAGATAATGTTACAGTTTTAATAAATCAATTCGGAAACGAATCATTCCGTTATGGAAATTTAAAAACGTGGGAACCTAATAAATCAGAAATCAATTTTACCGAAAAATTTATAAAGGAAATAATTAAAAATAATATAACGGATTATGGAGTCAAAGAACTTAGTATAAATTTCAATGACTATTATTATCAATTTATCCCTTACTTAGACAAAAACAATCGGAAAATAATTTATGTAAATTCATTGTGTAAAGATTTTGTTCAAAATCCCATTCAGGATTTAAGCAGTAAAGATGTTCAAAAAGAAATTGAATGGAAATCTCATTATTTCGATGTTTATGATGGTGGAAATTGCTTTTGGCAAGTCCAAGTGGATGTTGATAAAAAAGAATATTTTGATTTTTCAGTAAACGGATTTTAATAAAAAATAGAAACGTAGGGTAACACCGTGTAAAAAACATTGCTTATTTTGGTCTAAACTATTGGTCGTTGCTTTTTTGTAACTCTGATTTTCCTGCGGAAAATCCTCGCATACAAAACCGCAACGTTCATTACACAAATACGTTGTGCATAATGCAAAAAATCGTTCTAAAATTCAACATTTGAACTAAAAAAGCCAACCGCACAAACAGCACATTTATTTTTTTTGCCAACGCGAAATACCAACGCTAAAAAAATAAAAGAGCTGTTTTTCGCCAACGCTCGAAAAAAATGATACATTAGGAAAATGCAAACTGAAGAAGAAATCCTAAAAATAAAAAAAGTAAAAAACACCGCAGTCAGAACTGTGGTTTTACGACATCTTTTGAGCCAAGAAAAAGCCCAATCTTTAAAAGATATTGAAAACGCGTTGGCATATACTGACAGAAGTTCGATTTTCAGAACGCTGAAAACATTTGAGGAAAACAAAGTTATCCACAGCATTGAAGATGGTTCTGGAATGACCAAATATGCGGTTTGTGCCAAAGGCTGTAACTGCGACCCAAAGGATTTGCACTATCATTTTTATTGCACAAACTGCGATAAAACATTCTGCCTTTTTGATGTTCCTATTCCCAAAATTCAACTTCCCGAAAACTTCAAACTACAACAAGCAAATATGGTCGTAAAAGGTCTATGCGATAACTGTAACAAGTAATCTTTGCAATCGAGTTGCAGTAAATCCTAAATACATTTGCATTATTCTTTTAAACCAGAATAAGCAGATGAAAAACATATTTTTAAACACATTATTTTTATTCGTATCAATTATATCTTTCGCACAGACGAGTGATATTTCCATTTCTGTTAGAGATGCAGAAACTAACGAACCACTATTGGGAGCGACCGTCTATTTTGAAGAATTAGAGAAAGGAGCAGTAACCGATTTTGACGGAATTGCAAGGTTCACAGAAATCCCAAACGGAAACCTTATTATAAAAATTTCTTACATAGGCTTTGAAACCATAGAAACTACTATTGATGTTGGAACAAAAACAGCGTTCGATTTCAAGCTCGAATCGGGAGGAAATGAACTTGACGAAGTAGTCATACAATCTTCAAGAAGTACAAGAACTGTTAGAAAAATACCGACGAGAATAGAATTTATCGGAGCGGAGGAATTAAGCGAAAAAGCAGTAATGAACCCAACGAATATTTCAATGGTACTTCGGGAAAGTACAGGCATACAGATGCAACAAACTTCGTTAAGTAGCGGAAATACCAACATTAGAATTCAAGGTCTCGATGGACGATATACACAACTTTTGAGAGATGGATTTCCACTTTATGGCGGTTTTTCTAGCGGTTTGAGTATTTTACAAATTCCGCCATTAGACTTAAAACAATTTGAAATAATAAAAGGAAGTTCATCAACGCTTTATGGTGGTGGTGCGATTGCAGGTTTGATAAATATGGTTTCCAAAACACCAGACGAAGAACCTGCTTTGGATATTATGTTGACACAAACCCAAGCTCTGGGAAGTACAGCAAATGTATTTTACAGCAAACGGAATGAAAAATTTGGTGTTTCACTTTATGGTTCAGGTCATTATCAAAAAGCGTATGACCCAGAAGATGATGACTTTAGTAACTTGCCAAAAACAACTTCGATTTCATTCAACCCAAAGTTCTTTTATTATCCATCGGAAAAAACAACATTTTGGTTTGGCTTAAACGGAACGTATGACGACAGAATTGGTGGCGACATCACAAAAATTGAAAGTGGCGAAAATGGCATCCATCAATATACCGAAGAAAACGTATCGAAAAGATTGAGCAGTCAAGCGGTTTACGAAACTCAAATAGATTCCGTCAGTTCATTAACTATCAAAAATAGTATCTCGTTCTTCGACAGAGAACTGACCATTCCCGATTTTACATTTGACGGTAAACAAACCAATACATTCACGGAAATAAACTATCAAAAGTCAGCCAATAAAACAGATTGGATTTTTGGAGCAAACCTATATACTTCTGATTTTGATGAAAATGATAATGCAACTTTGCAACGCGACCAAACAGACATAACTTATGGAGCATTTGCAAATAACATTTATGACATTTCGGATAATTGGATTTTGGAAACAGGATTGCGAGCAGATTACAATACTGATTTTGGCTTTTTTCCGCTTCCACGAGTTTCATTGCTATACAAAAACGATAGTGGATTTTCGAGCAGAATTGGTGGTGGATTAGGTTACAAAATTCCAGATATTTTTACAGAAGAGGCGGAATTTATCAATTTTGTAAATGTACTTGGTATTGATAAATCTTCACTAAATGCGGAACGTTCTTACGGTGTAAATCTTGATTTCAACTATCAAACACGTTTATTTGAAACCGTTGGTTTTTCTATTAATCAACTGTTTTATGTAACTGCGATTAATGATGCATTACTGTTAAATTCAACTGATAATGGATTTTTCCAATTTGAGAATGCAACAGATGAAATTTTGAGCAAAGGTGCTGAAACAAACATCAAGTTTACCTATAAAGATTTTCGTTGGTTCTTGAATTATGCACTCATTGACACAAAATTGAATTATTTGGCTGGAAATCCACAAAAACCGCTAACTGCAAAACATAACGCAGGAAGTGTTTTGATGTACGAATCTGAAAAATGGCGAATCGGTTACGAAACGTTTTACACAGGAAAACAATTTTTGTCTAATGGAACAGAAACAACCGACTTCATAACAATGGGTTTTGTGGCAATGCGAAATTTTAAATGGGGAACAACGTTTGTGAATTTTGAAAACTTTACGGACAGAAGACAAAGCAGGTTTTCGCCATTGGTTTTGCCACCACACGACAATCCAGAATTTTCCGAAATTTATGCACCAACAGACGGTTTTATATTTAGCGTTGGAGTAATAATCAAACCTTTTGGAAACGAAGATGACGACTAAAATGAACAAAACGATATTTGAAATCAGTAAGATGGATTGTCCTTCCGAGGAAAATCTTATACGAATGAAATTGGACGGAATTTCAAGTATTGCGAATTTGGACTTTGATATTCCGAACCGAAAACTGACTGTTTTTCACAGCGGAGAATCCGACCAAATTGAAAAGTCAATTATCGAATTAAATTTAGGCGGAAAGAAAATTTCGACCGAAGAAACCAACGAAAAAGATTTTGTAGAAAACACCAACCAAAAAAAGCTACTTTGGATTGTACTGGCGATAAATTTTGTCTTCTTCATTATCGAAATGACCACAGGACTCATCTCGAAATCAATGGGATTGGTTGCCGATAGTTTAGATATGCTTGCGGACAGTTTCGTGTACGGAATTAGTTTGTTTGCGGTTGGTGGAACGTTGATTAAGAAAAAACGGATTGCAAAAATTGCAGGCTATTTTCAGATAACACTTGCGATTATCGGATTTGTGGAAGTATTGAGAAGATTTTTTGGAGCCGAAAAACTTCCCGATTTTTCAACGATGATTATCGTGTCGATTTTGGCACTTATCGCAAACGGAATTTGTCTTTACATTTTACAAAAGTCAAAGAGCAAAGAAGAGGCACATATGAAAGCAAGTATGATTTTTACTTCCAATGACGTGATTATCAATTTGGGAGTAATAATTGCAGGAATTTTAGTGAATTGGCTAAATTCCAACAAACCTGATTTAATTGTTGGAACAATCGTTTTTATAGTGGTAATACAAGGTGCATTTCGGATTTTGAAATTAAGCAAGTAATCGGAATTGCCAACGCTTAAAGCCAAACACATTTACAGTCGCTCAAGCCATCGCACCACCAAAACTGTAAAAGAATATGTCTTGCCAACGCTCAATTTAGAACTAAATAACAAACATCGGAAAACCAAGCAAAACGTGAAAAGCACTATGCACAACAATGTATATAAAACATAGCTATTACAGGCTTTCCGAGAGGTTTTTGCTTCTCTATTAAGTCCACCAAATTTTTATTTTTGTATATTTAAAAAATTAAAGATAAATAGAAAAAATAAAAATTTGGCTCGTGTATAATCCGAAAAGTTAGTGTTTATTTATACGCTACGTTTCATATACTAGACCGTTAGCAAACATTTAAAAATGAGCAAGTTAATACTAATTTCTCTAATGATTTCAACAATGTTAAGTTGTCAAAAAAATATTGACCATCTTAATATTGAAAGTGAATTAAAAGGAAATACTTTTGACATTATATCAATTGAAGAAAAAGACACTCTAACTATTGAATTTAAAGACTCAACATATTCGGTTTTCTCGTCTAGTGCATTTTTCGAAGCAATGTACAGAAAATTACCTTGGAGAGTCACGACTTTTGATAATAATCAGTTTTTAGTTATGGCTTACAAAACATTCGCTATCAAGCAATTAGATAAAAATACTTTTGATGGTTTACTAATTGGTGTGAAAGATTATGAATATACTCTCAAGAAAAGAAATCCGAAATGGAATAAAGAATTGTTAATAGGTACTTGGGTTATGAATGAATTAAATGATTATTATAAAAACGACAGCATTCCCAAAACACCACCTAATCTTATTCCACCACCTCTACCACCACCAAATTTTAAACATAAAAGAGACTTTCAAGAACAATCTTTATATGACATTACATTAGACTCAATTAATGTAAAATATGGCTACTCTGAATCAAAATCAAAAATTCACATAAATAGTAGCTTTGAATTTATAACTATGGACGTAAAAAGCAATTTTAGAATAACTGAACAAGTCTGGAAAATAAAAACGCTTACTGATAGTATAATGGTTGTTGATAAAATTATAATGGAAAATAATGATGATTATAACGGTGTTAACGTGAAAACAATAGAAAATATCGTATTAATAAAAAAACGATTTGCTAACACCGTGTATAATTAATTGCTTGTTTTAAGCTTACTTACGAACATTCCTGCGGAATTTTCTCTGGCTTGTAAAAGTTTGCTAAATTAGCTACCTAACCACGCAACTAATCATACACAACGACGTTGGCAACAATTAAACCAAAACGCAGATGAATACTTCAATTTTAGAATCTAAATTGAAAAGACATAGAATTTCCTACTCAAATGAAAACGGAAAAATAATTATTGGGAAATCAAAAGCAGATTATGGAACACTAATCGGACTTGTCATTCTTCCAATAGTTGCTGCTCTTGGAATTTGTTTATTTATGTTTATAAACGATGTTGAATTTCGCGGAAAAATTATTGCTGGGATTATATTATTGTTCGGAACAGGATTTTTTAGCTACTCAAGAATAAGAGCAAAAAAACAATCAAATGACAACTTAAAAACACTTGACCACAAAGCAATTAAAATAAAAAACGATTTTGGAGAATATACCTTTGACGCAAAGAGCATAAAAGATTTTGAATACTCTGCCGAACAAATTGGAGAAGAAACCTACGAGGGAAATCTTTACTTAATAGACAACGAAGAAAGGAAACATCAAATTCTCGGATTTGACGACGAAAATGAAAAATATGTTCTGAATGATTTAAAATGGTTTTCGGAATATTTAATGAATCACGTAGAATTAAAAATAACTGTTGCCAACAATGTATAACCGCCATTGCATCTGATTTTCCTTTCGGAAAAACCTCGCAATTGGCTAATGTTGTGCTTATTAATATTCATAATTTCTTTATCTTGCAACGGACGGTTATACAAATCCGTTACCCAACATTTGACCAAATATGCACGATAAACTGAAAAACATAATTCTGACTTTAACACTAATTGGAATTGGATTAGGAATTTTCAGTTACAGTAAAATGTACGAGTTCTTTTATCAAGAATTTTACTTTCCAGCAATATTGGCGATTATATTAATTGTGTTTTTCTTCTTGCCAAAGAATTTAAAGATAAAAAGCAAATTTTTGAATTTAACAGCACTCGGAATTGGAATTGTTTTAGTGACTCTGACAACTCAACTGACTTTGGACTATTTTGGAATGATAAGGACTGAAAAAATATTGACTGAATATCACGAATTAGATTGCGAAAAAATAACTGACCGATTTACAACTGATTTAGCAAATAATGAAATGAAATATTTTTCGAGTGGTTTAGTTGGTTCAGGAAATTTATCGGAAAATATAAAAGAATACGGAATAGAAAATTTTGACCTTGGTTGTATGGTTTACGACAATCTGAATTGCTACAATAAACTCGTTAGCAATTATCTAAAAGACAAAAAGAATATTACGATTAATGAACTGTATGAATAATAAAAACGTTGGGTAACACCGTGTATAATTAATGGCTGGTTCTCGCCTACTTACGAAAATCCTCGCGGATTTTCTATTCGGTTTTTATTTGCTAAATTAGTTGCTTAAACACGCCACTAATCATACACAATCACGTTGTGTACCATTAAGAGATATGGAAAATCATCAAAATATTCCCTCATTATTAAAGTCAATTAATTTAGAAAAA
Organism: Winogradskyella epiphytica; assembly: GCF_003217215.1. GTDB lineage: Bacteria > Bacteroidota > Bacteroidia > Flavobacteriales > Flavobacteriaceae > Winogradskyella > Winogradskyella epiphytica. The sequence continues at coordinate 17,964 of NZ_QJTD01000003.1, read as the reverse complement.
CATATAAAAAGTAATGATTTTCATATACTAAGGTTTGAAGATCATACCAATGAAATTCCTCATAAAACAACTTTACGAAAATGCGAATTTTATCAAGTTTATTTTTCCAAAGAATATAACGCTGATATTATTATAGATAATGTTTCTTTTTCCTCAAACAACAAAACAATTTTATCATTTCTTACACCGCAACAAACTCTTTCAGTTAATGTTAAAAGTGTAGAAAACTTATCAAACGGATATATGATATTATTTAATTCGTCATTTATAAGCAATACGTTAAGTGATTTTAACCTACAAAAAAAATATCCTTTTTTCAATCTAAACTACTCGCCATTTTATCAATTAAATGAAAACCAAAATCTTTTCAAAGAGTTGTTTAGTAAAATTTATGATTTGTTCAAATGTTTTACACTTGACAATGAAGAGATTATTAAGTCCTATTTAAAAATACTTCTTCTTGAAACTAAAAAATCTCTAGTAAACGAAACTCTAACGAATTCTTTTATTTCACGAGAACAACAAATTGCATTCAAATTTGAAAGTTTAATCAGAAAATATTCTCACACTCGTAATTCATTAAGTTTTTACGCTAACGTACTAAATTTAAGTGTGGTTTACTTGTCTGAATGTGTAAAAAAAGCTACAAACAAAACAGCTAAAATGGTTATTAATGATTATGAAATACTTGAAGCCTCTACACTGCTAATACAATCAGAAAAAACAATAGACGAAATAGCTGACCTATTAGGGTTTAGTGCAACATCAAATTTTATTAATTTCTTTAAAAAGATGACAAATCAATCTCCTACAAATTTTAGAAAAACACAAAAACCTAACTTTTAATAATTAACACATAGATTTTAGTATTATAAACAATGTTTTACCGTTGTAGTTTTGCAGTATGAATTTTAAAAAAAAAAGCATAAAATGAATACAGTAAAAACAAAAAGAGACTTTAACTGGTTAATAGCAACATTTATTTCTTTAACTGGATTAGGAATAGTCGAACTATTTGAGCAAATTACCTATGTAACCAATTGGTTGGTTGGTGACATCGTTGAAAATGCAGAAAATTTCAGAAAATTTCACCACGTGGTTGATGCAGGAGTTTTTCACTTCCCTACTTCAACCATTGTGCTAATCGGATTTATTGGCTTAGTTATTAAAAAATCTGGCTTTATGCAAAAAAAGCAAGACAAAAAAATTGTTTGGAAGGCTTTTATAGCATTTTTAATTACTTATGGAATTTCAGTTTACATTATTACATTTATTAATGTTCCTGTTTTTAGTGAAAACATTATTCCTGCCGAGCAAATACCTTCAAAACTAAAATTATGGGGGATTTTGAATGCTTTTCGAGTGATTTTACCAGCTTATGCCGTTTACCAGTTAACAAAGTTGTTTAGATTGAAAGAAAATAAATAAACGGTACACAACAATGTGTATAAGTAATAGCGGTTTGAGTGCAAACTCGAACCGTTTCTGTGTTTATTTGAGTATATTGCTTACCGAAAAGTAGTGCTTATATATCCGCTACTACTCATACACTAGACCGTTGTGCATAATTATGACAAAAACCCAAAAAATCGTTATAGCCATTATTTCAGTTATTATAATTGGAATCATATACTGGAATACAAGAATTCAAATTGAATATTATTTTCTAAAAAAACACGTGGTTTTTTGGTCTGAAAACGTGGAAATAAAACCATCTGATTTTAAAGCAGAAGCTAATTTGAATTCTGACTCAAACGAATCGTGGTTTCACGGACTTTACTTAAAATCGACCAACTTAAAAGATGCAGAAGTAAAAGCATTATTTGATCAAAATAAATCGTGGATAAAAGACACAACGGATTTCAAAGAACTGATGAAAATGCAGAAATTGCGATTTGACCTTTACGAGAGTTTTGCGAGAAAATTTAATAAAGAAATTAATAAAATTAAATACAGAGATGACATATTATATTCGGATTTAGAAAAAATTGGCACGAAAATTTATGCTGAATTATTAGCAGTTGAGGATAGTATCTATAAAACTGACTTGCCTATAGAAGAAAATATTGACTATTGGAGACCAAAAATAAACCGAATGTTGGAATAAAATAAATAACTATGCACAACACCGTGTTATATTAATATACCTTTGTATGTGTTGTGTTTAAAGGCTTAAAATAAATATTATTAAAATAGGTATAACATAGGTCTAACATTTTAAACCTGATAATTAAGTGATTTGTAAGCATAAAAAAACCGCTTCTAAATTAATAGAAACGGTTTTTAATATGTATTTAAACTTAAAGTTATTAAGCTGCCGTACCAGAGCCTAAATACACACTATTCGATACTGTTTTACCATCTTCAGTTACAAATGCCATAAAAAGCTCTACTGTATCACCTGCATAGGTATTTGGTATTGTTACCACTTGAGAGCCTACAGTTCTATCAGCACCATCAAGGATAGATATTGATTCCCTTTTACTTGGATTGTAAACTAAAACCATTGCTTTGTCGGTTACATTTGCATTTCCTTCTGCTGAGTTATCATCCCAACTAAAAGCAACTTGACCAGGAGTAGCTAAATCAGTTGCACCATTTAGAACACTAGATAAACCACCTCTACTTAGTAAAGCTAAAGAGTAATCAATAGTAAAGTTCGGTGCAGAACCGCCTACAGCATTATTCAGCACATAAGACATAGCAGCATTAAATTCTGTTTTCTTAGTTGCAAAAGCCTTATAACCGATCTTTACAAAATCTTTATTTGCTTGTAGATACTCCAATGTAATAGTGAATTTATTACGTTGATTAACTTGCCCCTCTGTACGAGGGTTTGCCACGCTTGATGGCTTAATTCTAATATAGTCAATACCTTTCCAGCTACCGCCTATAATGTTACCTACCTTACCAGATAAGCCTCCTAAAATTCCTTGGGCTATTTTCCCCATCTTTATAAATATTTAAAATTAATACTCGTTCGGATTTGGTACGGACTTGATATTGCTTTTAAACCTATTTAACTCTATTAATATAACGAAAATAATGCCTTTTTGTTAATGTTCTAGGCACTTACGATGCCTTTGCATTAGACAACTTTACTTTGCATTAGATTGAAACAATTACGGATATACGCCATCTTCAAATCGGACATTTTATTAATTGTATTTTGAAGCTCATTTTGTTTTTTAGTAATAACCTCAACAACATTAATAAGCTTTTGTATCTGACCAGAGTTGTTTCTGTTTGATATTAAGCCTTTTTTAAGCGTGTTTCTGCAATCATCTATTGATATGAACGGAATAACACTTCCTTTTAAATAGTGAGCGTAGAAACCGCCTATTTGCAACATCATCGACAAGTAAAAAAGGGTATTTTTATCTGTTTCTGTCTTTGTGATTACAACAAAACAGTTAGGGCAAGGATCTGGTAGTGGTTTTCCACTATTTAGACCTTTATTTAAGATGAAAAAATGAGGGTTTGAGTAGGTTCTTCCGACTTGGTGTGTTTTTAGTTCAAAAGTTGACATAGCTATCCAATTTAAAATTGCTTCGCTATGCTTCGCACCATTATTTTTTTTTGAAAAGAAAAAAGACAGCTATGTTGAATGTGACGTGGGTAAGGCTGTCAAGGTTTACGGGAAAAATACTACCTGGAAGGTGGAGATTTTTTCCGTAACCCGTAGGGCTTGACCTTGATAGGCTTTAGCGTTGGCTGAAGGAAGGCACATATATTTGCATGCTTTTTTATATTTTATAACCATCTTTCTATTGTAAAGGAGTAACAATGTTAATCACTTTTTGGGGTATTAACACTTAAAAAAATAGGTTTTAGTTCTACATTGAGGGGTGGGTGAAGCGGTTGTATGGGTAGCGTTTTAAATTGTTGCTTGGTAAAGCAGCTTTTAAACACGCTACGCATACTGGACTTGTAGCCGATAGCTCTTTTCTTTTTTGACTCCTTGGGCTTTTGCCCAGGGTAAGGCGAAAAAGGAATGTGCTATGGCGTAGTACTAAAGTTTCTAAACCTATTTTTTTATTACCGCTGAAAAGGGTGGTTGGGGAAAAGTGGAAATTATAATCGTGAGGGATTGGTAGTACTACAGTTTCAATTTATACGGTTGTTTGTTGGTTGTTCGGATGTGCGCGTGGGCTGAGCGGATATTTTACATAATGACAGTTATAGGAGAGCTTTGGGCTAGTGTGGGTGAAGCGGCTGTTCTATAACTACGCATTATGTAAACATAGCTTGGGGTTGTTTTTATGGCGGCATAGTTGTTTGAGCGTTGGCAATAGCTCTTTGCTTTTTTATTGTACAATTTTCTAAAAATAGATACTTTTAAATAAAACAAGCAATGTGCTATTATAGCGTTGGGTACAACTATTGTGACATAAAAACAACTAGGCGGCTGGGCGGGGAACAACACAAAAGACAGAGGGGTTTTGCTTTTTCGCAAAATACTGGGTTTTGTGTTGTGGGGACTAGAGTTTCTGTTCTCTTAGATTTGGTTCTTCTAAAAAATTATTAAATCTATCAAAAACATTATAGTCAAATTTAGAAACTAAAATTATTTCAGATTTCGGGATTAAAATCCCCATTTTATCATCAATTAGTCTCTCTTGATCGTTTTTTATAAAATATTGTAAGACTGATATGTAATCTGTTGTAAGAATAAATTCTTGAGTATCTTTATCTCTATAACCACTAAAATTAGGAATAATTGTAATATGTGAATTACCTATAGGCTCTGAAATTCTGCTAACATAACCAACATATACTTTATTATTTTTTGTTGTTATCATTAAGAGTTTGTCTTCATCATTTTTACTTTGTAATGAAGACCAAAATAACTTCTCATATTCATCCCCCCATTTATCTACTACATAATTTAACATATAGCGATTACTAATTAGAAAATTCAAAAATTTAGCAAAAGGAAAAGCAATCAAGAATATTAAAATAGAATGATTTAAACCGGAATAATTTATAGGTATTATATTTCCAAGTGACTCTCTAATGTTGATCAAGCATGCACTTTTCAAAACATATTCATCTAAAAATAATCCTAATAGTGATACAAAAAAAGCCAAGATTAATGAATTAAATATCAATCTTTGTCTTTCTATTCTTTGGTGATAAAACTTAGTTAGTTTAAATGTTATTAAAAAAACATAGCCCCCTAAGAGTGGAAGTAGAAGCAAGTCAAATTTAGGCATTTAAATCTGCTTTACTCTCAGTTTAGTTTTAGCAATACTGTTAGTCTGATTTGACTTGTATCTATCAAGAGCTTTAGAAAGTTTTGATAATAAGGACAAAGATTCTGTTTTATTATTAAAAATATCCTCACTACGCATATAAAAAGCACCATTAGAGGTTACTCTAATTTTGGAGTAATCAGTATTTTTTTTTATTGTTCCTTTTCTAGTGTTCATGATATAATGAATTTTGTAATTAAATATACAAAAAAGATACCAAATATATCTTCGTTTATTTAAATAAGCTTGAAAACAATTTCCAATGTTGTGTTAATTTACCTGGTGTATAATTATAATCAAAACTTACTTTATCTCCCTTATCCTCCGTGAGATACTTTTCATTATTGAAATAATACCATTGATTATTTTCCAAAACAACTAAACCACCTACATAATTGCCGCCTTCTTTATTCAAAACTTTTAATTTATTTGCTAGACCTTCTGCTCTACCTTCTGGATTTTGTGCTGTATTACCACTCTTTGTGTCAAATATGCCTATTCTACCATCTTTGAATTTAATTATCCAATCTGGGTAAAATAATGCTTCTTCTTTCTTACCTGTATTAAAATATTTTAAGCAATAGTATTCTTTACCTGAATCGCCATTTTTAAACCACCAATCTATTTTATCTTTATGTTGTTCTAAATAGTTTAAAAACTTTAATTCGTTTACTCTACCATTGTATTGTTTCTTTAAATAAAAAGGTTGAACTACACTTAATTCTGAAGTACCTTCATCTTTGGTTAATTCTGCATAATCATCTGTAAAGGTATATTCTTCTTTGATTTCAAACAAAGGTGCTTCTCGTTTTTCTATTTCAGTCTTACGCTTTTCTAAAAACGCTTTTTTAATTGGGTAATATGTTTTTAATGTTTTGGTTAATGCCTGACGAAATATACTTGATTGCTCTTTGTTTAAATCATTAATTAATATGCGATAATACAAATTACTATCTTGGTCAAAAATGCTCTTAAACCATACTCTAAATGCTGATTTTAAAGGTGACCAAGAACGAGCAACGTTAGATACTTTTGCTTCTGTTTCTGTTTGCTCTGTTAATAATTGATAGCAATATAAATTGAACATTTTTTCCACATCATTCCTTGATATTTCGTAATCTTCTTCATGACCTTTTTTAGCGTAGTCAAGATTTATTTTATCATAATCTGTAAATACTGCATCGACAATTAATTTATTGGTAACTGTTGGGTTTATATCTACTCCTTTTGCTGCGATTTTTTCTCTAATACTAATTGGATGGTCTTTTTCTTCAACATCAAAAAAGTCATTAAAGGAACTTAAAAATGACATTTGAAATTTTACTGCGTGACCTAAATCACCATAATCAACCCTTGATACAAAATCTGAATATAGACCTTTTATATTTTCAATATTATCCTTTCTTGTAGAAGTATAAATAAAAGGTTTGTTTTTTAGTGTTTGATCTGGAATTTCTACATCATTACGTTTGTAGTTAGTAAATAGATAACCTGTTCTTAAATTAGGATTGTTTTTATAATCGTCTTTAGCATTAGGTTCTGGCATCCTTAAAATTCTACCAATAGTCTGTGTGTAAAATGATGCTGAATTTATTTCCCTAAACATTACTAAAACGTGGGCTCTTGGACAATCCCATCCTGTTCCTGCTGCTTGTTTGAACAACATAAAATCAATATCACTTTCATTATGAGTAATGAAATCCATGTTTTTCTGTTTACCATCAAACCATGAAGCAACTTTACGCTCTACGTCTATTTTCTTTTTAGTAAGATAATCAAGTACTATTTGTTCTTTTGTTTTTTGATTAGACTCTTTTAATTTACTATCATCATTTGGTAATTGAATTAATACTAAAGGGTTAATTTCTTTCCCCAAATCTTTAAATTCTTGTTTTAATTCTAATTGCTTTTTAATTGCTAGCTCCAGTAATAATTCGTCTAAATCTTTATTAGGGTATTTTATTAAATCTTCTTCTGTTTGAACTGCTATTTTTTCTTTGATTAATCCCTCGGCTACGACATCATTTCTATTAACTCTTACATAACCTGCAAGACCTTCATCTTCTTCATCTCTATTTGGGATATACTTTGGTGTTGCAGAAACGTTTAGTATTACTTTTGGATTTATTATATCAATTATATTTTGTGCTAAATTTGTTCTACTACTTATGTGGCTTTCATCTACAATAAGTATGATTTCCCTTCCTTCTTTATGCGTGTTTTCAATTAAATCTTCAAAATAATAACCCTGTTCTTTTAATAAGACTTTATCATCTGGTCTCCTTAACACTCTATTATCAGCACTGGTAGAAACTAATTTTTGCCAATTGATAAATAGAATATCATTCTTATAAAACTTACCTTGTTTAAAATCATTAACTGTAAGCAATCCATTTTCTAAATTAGAATCAAAATATTCTTGAAACTTATCTTTACTCTGCATTGCTAAATCATCAGAAAAAGTAATCCAAATAAAAGCCTTGTCATAATCCCAATTTGGTAACGCATTAAGGCCGTGGACAAAATTTGAAACCATAAATGTTTTACCACTACCTGTTGGGGATTTAAACACTAAATGTCTTTGAGGTTTTGTTTGCTCCCAAAGTCTAATAAAACTTGATGTTAATTTATCTATTGCTTTCTTTTGAAAGTCTAAAGGACTGAATTTGCTCATACAGTTACTATATTGTATATTTTTTTGTAAATCTCTAAAATTGGTTGAGGAATTGTTTTGATAGTAATATGGTCTAAATGGTCAAATAAACTCTCAAACTCACTTCTATTGCCCCAACTAAATAAATATAATGCTATTGGTTTTTTTATGCTCTCTACTTTATCTAAAAAGGCTTCCATTTCGGTTAACTCTTCTTTAAAATAAATAGCTGTTACCTTTTTATCATTTCCAAATAATTGATAACATTTACTTAATTCTATTTCTTCTAAAGTGTTTTCTGCTATTGAAAGTAAATAACCTGCTTTATGTGCTAAATTAGATTTATCTTCATCTGTTGCTGATAATATATTATTAGATCCAACAAAATCTGTTTTGTAATATTTTAAAGAATTACCAAGCCCTGTAATTTTGTTTTGCTTTTTTGTATAACCACTAATTATAAACCTTCCCTTTTTAACTTCTACTTTTATATCATCATATTGACTTTTATAGGGTTCATTAGTGTATTTATCAATAGCTTCTAATATTGATGAGTTATCTTCAAGATTCCCTTTATTTAAAGTTAATTCGAACAGAGTGTCTTTTTGGTTTTTTTTTTGTTGATAACCATTTATTACATTATTAAGTCTTGGGTGGGTGACTTCGTGAGCAATATTTGCTTCATTATTAGTACATAAAATTACCTGACGCTTACCTTGATCTATATTATTTTGCTCTAATACTGCTTGACCTGTTGAGCCGCTACCTGCAAAAAAATCTAATATTATTGAATTTTTGTTATGAGTACCAATACTAAAAACAAACTTTAAAAAATCAACTGGTTTTTTACCATTTGTAAACTTGATACCACCTTCATAACCAACATTATTAAAAATCTCTTCAAAATCATAGAAGTTAGGATAAGGAACAAGTTTAGTGTCTTTTTTGTTTAATGGTAAACCTTGATAATAAAAACCATTAGTACCAGTTGTATCAAATGGTTGGCGAATATAACGATAACCTAAACCATCACCACGAGTACCCATATCAATTACCTTATACAACGTACCTAAACCATCACTTTCTTTTCTACTTCTTAAGTTTAGTTCATAATATTCAGATGCAGAACCACTCTGGGTAATTAAAGAACCTCGAATATTATATTCTTTTAGAGCTTCTGTAGAAGGCTCAACTCTTTCAATTTCATATTCGCCTGCTTTAAATATATGTACCTCTCTCCCTGCAATATTAGCAATATTTGGGTTGTCTATTTTCTCTACTACTTTATATTGATATGCACTTAATGATGTATTATCCTTAACTCTCTTTATTGTTTTGAACTTATTTGATTTACGATACATCAATAAGTATTCAGATGTTTCGTGAAAATCATTATCTCCTCTCAAAATTCTATCCTCGTGTCTTACCTTTATATTAAATGTTGTTAGGTAATTAGAAGGATGAAAAATTTTATCACATAACAATTTTAAACCAGCAAATTCAACCTCATTAATGGAAATAAACATAGTACCATCATCTTTTAAAAGATTATGTGCTAATTCTAACCTTTTATTCATAAACGACAACCAGTAACTATGCCTCAATGGGTGGTCTTTTGGCACTTCTGTGCCATCTGGATATTTATCTAAAATTCTTTTATCTTTATACCTAAAACCATCAGAACCTGTGTTATAAGGTGGGTCTATATAGATTAAGTCAATTTTATTTTTGTGTGTATAATTTAGACAAGTTAAAGAATGGTAATTATCACCTTCAATTAATAAATGGGTTGGTTTACCATCATTATTTTTAATTGCTTTGTCTTTTACCTCTGTTAAAATTGGTAATTGGTTTTCAGATTCTTCTTCAAAAGCTTCTGGAACATCTAACCAAGTGATACCATATTTTTCTGTTTTTATTCTATTATTTGAAATCTCTAATTTCTTTTTTAGAGCTTCAATTTCTGCAAGTAATTCTTTTTCTGTTGGCATTAGTTATCGATTTCTTTATTAGAAACAATCAAATCTTTTATATCTACATTTAATATTTTAGCAATATCATAAAGGACTTCAAGTGTAGGCTGGTTTCTGTTTTGAACATAACCATTTACAGTATTAAAACTTTTACCTAACTTATCTGCTAACCAGACCTGTTTAATACCCTTTTCTTCTAAAACTTCTTTAATTCGGTTCATAAAAGCTTGTGATTTGAAGCAATAAATATATAGTATTTACATTGTATTTATATAATGTCTTGCGTTATATTTTTGATTAATATGATTTAGTATTGATAATATAAGTAAAAACTAATAATCGCTTAATAGTGATTTCACCTCTTGAAGCCTTGATAAATAGGGTTTATAAATCAAATTACCATTGTTTGACTTAATGGTTAACATATGACTATTTATAAATTTAGAAACATCTAAAATCATAGTACAATCATTAAGTTTTATAGGGTTTTTCGACAATGTAATAGATTCAAAAAAATCGTTAAGTTCTTTTATCTCCTTGTCCCAATTTAAGACTTGCTTATCTTCACAGGTTTTATTAAATATATTGTCATCTATTTTAATTGCTTCAATTGGTTGAGCCTTAACTTTAGACTTTTTAATAATTGAATCTGGTTTTAACTTCTGTTCTACTTTCGGTTGATTTAAAGTAGTTTTTGGTTTAGGCTTTAAAATTGGTTTCTCTCTGAAATCTTGCCAATTCAATTTTATTAGATAGTCTGCTATATCTTTGCCTTGATCTCTGTCTTGATTAGGTGCAAATTGCTCTAATAAGTTTGAAACAATGAAAGTTGAGTTTTCTAATTTTGATTGAATATTTTGAGCTTTAGTAGACCACAAGTTATATGCTTTACTTTCTTTAGATAAATCTGGAAAGAGGAATACTTTACGACCTTTTAAGGCCTTACATTTTTTTAGATTTAAACTACTTAAATTATAAACCGCTAACCAAAGCAAATTTTTAGGGTTGTTAGGAAAGCCAAAATACAATGTACTATAGATTGCTGTTTTTGGTGCTTCGACTAATGCTATTGGATTGTGAGGATATTTAGACAATAGATGCTCACCGAATAAACAAGATACTTTAGTGTCATTGTTGTTATAATCTTTTAGCCATTGTGGAATTTCTTTTTGATTGTTAATGCAATGCTTTTCTATAATGGCGTGTAAAAAATTTGTGTTTATCGTATGGTTTGATTTATTGAATGTTTTCACTTGAATTGCTCTAACATTGTTTTGAATATCGATAAAAGGAAATGTTGTACCACCTTTACAATATCCTTTTGTTATAGTACCTAAATGATATTGTGCAATAATTTTCTCAACATCATCAGCTTTAAAGGGGTATGCAATATTGTTCAGTAAATTTTGAATAAAATCATTTTCTTGATAAGCCATTCTTGTTTTGTAAAACACTTCTTTTGGAATAAATACTTGTTTTGGCTTTTCTAACGGTATATTAATTTGATATAGAAAATCGTTCTTAATTGTATTATCTTTTGCATAACCATTTTTATATGGGTTTAAATGATAACCGCAATTAATCTCTCTATCACATCTTCCATAATTATCAGGTAAATATTGCTGTGTTTCTGCATCAACATATCTTACAAAGCGTTTTTTATGACAAGCTGGACAACGATGTTTTTTGCTGCCTTTTTCAAAAGTGTATCTATATTGGCTCATAAAAAGTTTTCTCTAGAGGGTAACTTTAGTAACTTTAGTAACTCTTACTGTTACTTTAGTTATTTTAATTACTGCTTTTAAACATCTTTTTTTTAATAGGGAATTTCCTTTGTAATAAAAGCTGCTAGTTTATTACCTGTTACACGCTCTACTATTATTTTATAGTTTTTTAGCCTTTTAGAAAAATTGACTTTACTTACTGGTTTAAAACCATCTTCATAACAATACTGTCTGTAATGTGGGTACAACTCTTTTATAAGCGTATACTCATTTGGGGAAACAACATAATCGTTTTCATCAATAAACATTTTAACGCTGTCCGATTGTTTTTTATAATCTGCAACTGCTTCTTCTGCTGCTGTACATTTTGAAAAGCCTTTTTGTTCTAATAAACGATTTAAGCCTTCTAAAACCCAATTAAAGACACCTGATAGTTCTGTTTCTATAATTTTATTATGTAGGTTTTTGTCTTGCCTTTCTGGTGGAATGGTAACATCAAAAGGAATAATTAAAAATCGCCTAAAATATGCGTTTGTCTGTTCTACCTCTTTTGGCAGATCATTACAATTGAATATTAATTTTGCATATTGTTTTAAAGTAAAAGGTTCACCATAAGGTAATCGAGCTTCTACAGGTTCACCTGAAACTAATTGTTTAAAAATTGAGCTTTCTAATTTGCCATTAATTTCTGATGCATAATTCACTAATTTGTTAGCAATTTTTGCTCTGAAATAGCCATTCTCATTTGTTAAGCTCTGTAAAGAATAATTACTTGTGTTTTCATCACCAAGTAAGGCACTAACAACTTGAAAAAATACAGATTTTCCATTTGCTCCACCACCATATAGAATTAATGCTTTTTCTTCTTTGAGCCTATTGCTATTGTGTTTTATAAAAAGAAAACCTAAAAATTCTGCTAATACATTTTGACGCTCTTTATCTGGTAACACTTCATCTAAATATGCTTTAAATATTGGTGCTTCTGCTTCTGGATTATATTCAAAAGGTAATTGATATGTAATAAAGTCATTAGGGTTAAATGGTCTTATTTGAGTACCATCTGCATTTATTTCAAATGTTCCATTTTTTAAATTTATTAAAACATTGTCGGCTGATGGTGGTATAGCTTCCAGGTAAGCGGTTGCCAAAAATTGTTCGTATAATTCCTTTTTGAATTTATAATATTTCGCAGAAAATTTAGGCACACCCATTTTTTCAGCTGCTTTACCTAAAAATTTTTGAAATGCTTCTTTGTCAATTTCACTCCAATAAGAACCATTGTATAAATAAATGAAACTATGATTTTTACATAAACCCCAATTATTACTTTTAGCTACATTTAAAACAGTATCAATTGAAATAATTGAATAGTGTTTATTTGTTAGTTTAAAATTGTCGTGAACACTTGGGTTTGCTACTCTCTCAAAGTCTACTTTATTAAATTGGTTTAAAAGTTTAGATAAGATATTAGTGTGTTTAACCTCTTTAGTTTCTATCAAGCCATTAATATGTCTAATAATTGTATTAGGCTCTTCTAAACTCTCAAATTGAGGGTTTAATGGTACAGCATTACTCATAACTTTACAGATTTAAGGATTAATACTTACGTTTGTTAGAAAATGCAGCTTTATAGTTTTTGTCTAAAAGCTTTTGAACATCACTCATTCTATAATAGATTTTAGAGCCTATCTGTGAAAATGATACAATGCCTTCGTCACGCCAAGTTTGAGCGGTACGTTTGCTAATATTCATTAACTGAAGAAATTCTTGATTGTCTAAAAAAGTGTCTTGAGGCTTCTTTTGTTTTTCCTCTAATTGCTTGTTTAAAGCGTCTAAACGATTAACTAAATCTTTGTACTGTTGGGTGCTTAAAATAATTGCTTCCATTACGATATATTTTTAAAATTATACCGCAATATTGCCCTAAACATAGGTAGCTATAGGGTCACCCTTATAATACCCTTATAACAGGTGTATTTTAATGTATTGGGTTGTTTTTAATGTACTGTAATGCTTCCTTTTTGTAATTCTCTGATGTTGTAGATGCATCTAATTCTGACCTTAATTCTAAATTTATTTTATCTGCAAAAACATTGCATAACGTTGATAAACCAATATTCGGAATTATCATCTTTTCCCTTAATGCTTCTATCACTCCCCTTAATGCACCTTTCTTTCTTGGTGTTAAAATGCTAGTGCCATTTAGCGTTATACTTAAATCTTCAAGTAACTGTAAAATATATTCTTGTTTGTTGGTTTGTGGAATAAGAGAATTGAAATCTTTCTTTAATTCTTTAGATGGTTTTTTAGATGGTTTTTTAGATGTAGATGTGATACCATTTTTAAAATCGTTTAAAGCATTTATTGTAGCTTCTTTAAATAACTCAAAATGTTTAGTATAATGTTTCCAAACGTGCATTGCATATTTAGATAAATAGGTTTCTTCTTTGTATTCCATATAATTTGGAAACCAATACGTATCGTGATATAGTCTTTTAAATGCTTCTACTCGTTTTTCTGGTGTATGGGTTTTAAATTGATTTACCGATAATGTTAGGTATTTATTAATTTCAAAGTCGTTTAAGGGTTTAATTCTTTCATATAATGATTTTAAAAACTCATTGTATAAGTCGCCAGATATGAAGTTATCAAAATACATAGGGTCAAAAGTGTATTTTTCCCATTCATCATCAAGTTTACGTTTGTATCCTACTGCTTCTATTGCTAAACGTTTTTCTAATTCTTCTACAATAAAAACGTTTTTAGATTCATCGTTTTGGTAGTTGGTGTAGGTCATTACTGGATTGGTCAATTTCTCTCTTTCTTGTTGTTTTTTTTCTTTCTCTACACTTTTCAATATACTCTTGAAAGTTGTTAGTCTATCTGCAATCGCCATATATTTGATAAAATGCGACATAAACTTATTATCAATACCAAAATACCCTTCTTCAATCATTTCTTCCCATTCTAATTCATCAAGATTCTCGACATCTTCTACCTTTTTAAACTTCATTGTTAAGACTTCTAAAACATCATCAAACTCTTGTGATAGAAAATTTCTAATTAATCTTACCCTGTATTGATCATAATTATCACCTGATAAATCAAATTCGGTTGGGCTTATATAGCATCTTAAAAACTCTGCAATATCTGGACTGCATTTAGCGAGTTTCTTTTGCATTTTCTTAATCTCCTTTTTGGTAAATACATCTTTTTCTTCATCATTAACACAAGAACTATACATTAATTTATCCTTATCCCTTTGAGAGTAAATAGCTGATTGAATAAAATTATCAATAGCTTCCGTGAATTTGTTTAACAACAATAATTCTATTTTTGAATATTCACCCATATTAATTGATGTATTTATCTACTGCGTTATCTAATTCACTACTTATAATTTTTGCATACACTTGGGTAATACCAATATCTGAATGGTCCATAAGTTTAGAAACGTGTTCTATACGCATACCATTGTTTAATGCCCTTGTAGCAAATGTATGCCGGCTAATATGAAAGGATAGATTAAAAGGTAATTCTAGCTTTTTCCCCATTTTACTTAAATACATGTTGCTTAATGCTATCGCTCTATTTAGTAATAAATTTCTATGTTCTTTATCCGTAAAATATGCATCATCAATATTTGCAAAGGGAAAAATTATATCTTCTTGCGTCTGGTCTTTATGTGTATACTTATTTAATATATCAACTGCTTTCTGACCAATTCTAATGCTATGCTGCCTATTAGTTTTCCTGATAACCTTAGTTATTTTGCTGTTTTTTTTATCATAATTCTTCCATTTTAGCTCAATCATATCACCAAACCTTAAACCACCAGCGAATACAGAAAAGATAAACATGTCTTTAATGATTTGAGCTTTGTGTTCATTAGAAACTTCTAATTTAATAAAAGTATCTAATTGTTCGTCTGTTAAATAGCGCTTAGTACTTTTCTCTTTTTTAACTCTAAATTTGCTAAATGGAAATAAATCTAATGGTATCAAATCTTCTCTTTGAGCTTCTTTAAACATTATTTGAAGAATCTTCAATGAGAAATTTATAGTTGTATTATTGTTGCCTAACTTAGAACTACAATAAGAGGCGTAATCTTTAAGTGTTGTTACTGTAATATCTTCAAACATTAACTCACGATGGCCTACAAACTTTTCAAATTTATTTAAGTAGGTTTTATAGTTCTTATACGTGGAATATGCTAAGGTATCTTTTAGCTTTTCGCAACGATTATCAGCGTATTCAAAAAAGTTAGTTAGAGGCTTTCCTTTAATGGCTTCTTTTAGTTTTCTAGCTGTTGTAGATTGATTCCTTCTTTCTAAGTCTGCAATTTCGCCTTTTGCATCTGCTACCTTTTGAGATATGTAAGCATTTAGTCTTGTAGAGTTGCTATGATTCTTTTTTACTTTTTGCTTATCTTCATCCCATTCATTAGGTTTTAATTTTAGGCTTAATGAAATGAATTTAGTTTTACGATCTTTGATAATTCTTATATAAAGAGGAGATTCACCTGCTTTATCCATCTTATCTGTTCTTAGTATTAGTTTTATTGAAGACATAAAGTACTGGTTTTTAGGCATGCAAAAGAGAGCAACCGAATACTAAGGTACAACAAGTGGTATAACAAAACAAACATTTAAGTGCATTTTGTTGCACTATATTACATTCTGTAAAAACTATAAAAGCCTATGTATAAAGGGTTTCAAGGAAAACAAAAGAAAAGGAGGGAAGTATCTATATAACACCGTGTATAATTAATTGCTTAGTTTTCGCATACTTACGAAAATCCTCGCGGATTTTCCATTCGGTTTTTATTTGCTAACTTTAGTGCATAAATCACGCAACTAACCATACACAAAACCGTTGTGGTGCATTAAAACGAACCTATGGAAATACTATTTGTAAACGAAAAATTTGATGACGTTATTCATAGTGACGGCGGACTTTCTGAACAAAACCGAAAGGAAATCGAGGAATTACTTGGACTTGGTTCAGTTGAAAAAGTTAAAGAAGTAAATATTGGACCTGGAGCGGATTTATTTGTTATTCTCGCATCAATAAACGCTATAGTTAACGTTTTTTTAATTGGCGATCGATTGGTGAAGGGAATTGACGGATGGATTGAAATCGGAAAAAAAATTAAAAGTCTTTGGAAAACTGAACGTTTAGTATCTGTAGACAAGGATGGAGCAAGTCTGTTGGCAATTGAATATTTAGCAAGCCTTGAGAATATCACTTCTTTAGAAAAAGTTAATGAACAGGAAATAAATATTGTAAAACTTAATGGACTTTTTAATGATAGACAACCAAATGAATTAATTTCTAAACCTCACGGATACTTTGTTCAAAGCTATGTGGTTAATGACGAAAAGTTTTACATTATAGGAATAAAATCAAGTGGCGAAGTTAATTTGATAAAGTGTTTTGAATATGGCAATCCATACGGACTAACTGAATTGAAACCTGAAAAATAACGCACCACAACAATGGCTATAAGTAATTGCTTGTTCTCGCCTACTTCTGAAAATCCTCGCGGATTTTCAGTTTGGTGTGTACTTGCAAAGTTAACTGCTAACCCACGCAACTACTCATAGCCGAGACCGTTGTGTGTAATGTAAAAACAGAAATGATTCTTGATTAATAGTTATATAATCCAAATTAAATTACAAAATTTTGTAACAATATTTATTACTATGCGTCAAATAAGAAAATAATTTAAAATATATAAATATGAAAACAAATGATTTAATACTTGTAGTTGGAATTTTGGGAATTTTATTTTGTGGATACTTTTTGATAATTGGAAAAGATACATCAACAAGTTTAATTGGATTTATATCTGGATCAAGCTTGATATATCTTTGGAGTTATTTAAGGAAAAAAACAAAAAAAATATAACTAAATCTCTTTTGTTGTAATTTTGGAGTTTTACGGTAAGCTTAATTTAGATATGTTGGAAAATATACAGTTACAAGATTAATTGAGTTTATTTACAAAATAATCATAATATTTTTCGGCTCTATGTCGATTGCAATGTGTCGCTTTATATTGTATAATTATTTTTGATTATGCAAATCATTACTGATACAAATGTTTATCCTTAAAAGACTTACGATATAAGTTAATTTTTAAAAACATAATGTCCATCGTATTAGACATCGAACCATTTTTTCTTAAAATTGTGGAAATAAAACAGACATATGAATCCAAACTCTGAATAGAATCATATTCTAATGTAAAAACACTACACACAACAAAGTACTGTGGTAAAAAACAAGTAAAAAAGCATTAATTTCTCACCAAAGAACTTCTGTAACTATCCTCATATATTAGTCCAGATTTAGCAA
>NZ_QJTD01000002.1:826304-838243 GCF_003217215.1 Winogradskyella epiphytica | reverse complement strand
AAGATAAAATTTTAAAAGTAAATTTTTTGCCTATGAATTTCAAAATCATTTTTCGGCTATCTAAAAGTTGAAAACACAAAATAATTTACAGTCCCTGACAAAATGTTGTGTGTTCTCTGTTGTTAGTTGTGTGTTCTTAGTCAATAGCTTTTATGTTCTAGGTTCTAAGGAGTTTCTGTGAAACTTTGAGTTTTCTCTCTCTCTCTCTGTGTCTCTGTGTCTCTCTGTCACAACTTCACAGTTCAATGGTTCTCGATACGTTTCTCGTGCCCTCGAAACGCTTGAGCTGACGGTGGTGTGTATTAGAGATTAGTGGATTAGGGATTAGGGATTAGGGATTAGGGGTTAGTTAGTGAGTTGGTGAGATAGTGAGTTAGTGAGTTAGTGAGTTGGTGAGTTAGTGAGTTAGTGAGACAGTGAGTCAGTGAGTTGGTGTGAAAAGTGAATCGATTTTAGTGATTTGTGTTAGTTTCTAGCTTCCAGCATCCAACAGTCTAGTCTTTATGTTCTAATAATTTCTCTGTGAAACTTTGTGTTCTCTCTGCGCGTCTCTGTGTAATAGCTTAATTCCAATGGTTTTCGATACGTTTCTCGCTTACTCGAAACACTCGAACTGACGGTGTTGAGACAGTGAGATGGTGAGATAGTGAGACAGTGAGATGGTGAGGTGGTGAGACGGTGAGACAGTGAGTTAGAGAGTCAGTGAGTTAGTGTGAAAAGTGAAGCGTTGTTAGTCTTTAGTTTTTAGTGAAATTACTAAGTGTCTTCATTCCAACCTCCCGTTTCCAACTACCAACTAAACCCTAACCTCTGAATAGGTATCACTCTCAATAACCCCATCACGTAAACGAATCACACGTTTTGCATGTGCGGCGATTTCTTCTTCGTGGGTTACCATGATTACGGTGTTTCCTGCGGCGTGAATCTCATCGAAAAGTGCCATGATTTCTGTACCTGTTTTGGAATCTAAGTTTCCTGTAGGTTCATCGGCTAAAATAATAGAAGGCTTGTTGACTAAAGCTCTACCGACCGCTACACGTTGTCGTTGTCCACCGGAAAGTTGATTGGGTTTATGATCCATTCTATCGGCAAGGCCTACATCGGTTAAGACTTGAGTCGCACGCTCCACACGTTCTTTTTTGGAGGCGCCGGCATAAACCATAGGAAGCGCCACATTGTCTAAGGCAGTCGTTCGTGGTAGTAAGTTAAAGGTTTGAAATACGAACCCAATTTCTTTATTTCTGATTTCGGCCAATTGGTCGTCGGTCATTTGACTCACGTCGTGTCCGTTTAAGTTATACGAACCCGCTGTAGGGGTGTCAAGGCATCCTAGTAGGTTCATTAATGTCGACTTCCCAGAGCCGGAAGGTCCCATTATAGCGACATATTCGCCACGTTTAATATCTAAATCAATACCTTTTAAAACATGAACAACTTCTTGTCCTAATTTAAAATCTCTAATGATATTTCTAACTTCAATGACGTTGTCACTCATAATTATAACTCTTGTTGGGTTGTTGTCGCTGATTCCTTTTGCAAGATAAAAGAATTTAAAAATCAGTTCACTAAATAAGACGTTAAAGTTGGGAAGATGTTACAGTCTAATTTTAAAATGTTCTTTGACCTGCTCTTTTCGGAAAAACACAAAGCCAAAATGAAAGCAATCTACCGTCACTGTCACAGCGTGATGATTTTTAATGTAGTCCCAAGCTTCGGTCATCCCTTCAGACCAATAAATATCATCGAAAGCAAAAATGGTGTCATTATGAACCGTAGATAAAAGCGATTCAAAATATTGAATAGTGGCTTCTTTGTTGTGGTGACCATCGAAGAAAATAAAGTCTAAGGTTTGGTCTTTTAGATTGGGAATCACTTCGCTAAAGTTCCCCATAAGGCAATCGACATTATTAATTTCTAATTCTTCCAGCTTTGTTTTAGCGAACGAGGAAGTGTTTTTACAGCCTTCAATCGTGGTGATTTTAGAGTTGGGATTGGCTAAAGCTAGGGCGTAAGTTCCCATGCCGAGTGATGTCCCTAATTCTAATATATTATTGAAATTGAAGTAAGTGGCTAGTCGGTATAAAAGTTGGGTGTCTTTTTTTGAACTGCTTGAGGTTTTTACCATATCGCTAACTGAGCGATGTGTGTCGTCCAATACTTTTGAGCCTTCACCTAAATCCTTGACTTCTAATGTGACCTTTGAGGTTTTAAGTCTTTTTCTGTAGTTGTTGAGTTGCGTGTAGGCGTCGTAATTGGTTTTATCATACAGACATTTCGTTACGAAATTATAGATAAAAGGGGAGTGGACGCCATGTTGATTGGTGGCCGTAAAAATGAATTTTATGTAAGCGAGGAATTGGTACATTGAGGTTCAGCGGTGTGTTGCTGTGGTGATTTGGTTTTTGAGTGGTTGTTGGTTGCGAATTTACGGTGTTTTAGAGATTCTCACAATTTTTATGGGTTTTAGGTTTTGGTTGGTGAGGTGGTGAGGTGGTGAGGTGGTGAGACAGTGAGATGGTGAGGTGGTGAGATCGTGAGATGGTGAGATGGTGAGTTGGTGAGATAGTGTGAAAAGTGAATCGATTTTAGTTAGTTTCTAGCTTCCAGCTTCTAACCTCTAGTTTGTAGTTTTTAGTCGAAAAATTCTAGTTTCGAGTATCAGTGGTCCAATTTTCAACTACAAACAAGCCTCCGTGAATCTCTGTGGCTTCTCTGTGATTCTCTGTGTGACAACTTCTAATCCAGTGTTTAGGTCTTGGTTATTAGTGAGACAGTGAGACAGTGAGTTAGTGAGGTGGTGAGTTAGTGAGACAGTGAGTTGGTGAGTTGGTGTGAAAAGGGAAAAGTTCAAAGCGAAATGACAAAATGTTGTGTGTTCTCTGTTGTTAGTTGTAGGTTCTTAGTCAATAGCTTTTATGTTCTAGGTTCTAAGGAGTTTTCTGTGAAACTTTGTGTATTCTCTGTGCGTCTCTGTGGAAAAGCTTCGTAGTTCCAATTGTTCTCGATACGTTACTTGCCTGCTTGAAACATTCGGACGAGGTATTAGGGATTGGGGAATGGGAGTGGAAAGTGAATTTATTTTAGTCATTAGTCATTAGTCACTAGTCATTAGTTTTTAGTAGAAAGATTCTAGTTTCGAGCATCAGTGGTCCAATTTCTAACTACAAACAAGCCTCCGTGAATCTCTGTGGCTTCTCTGTGATTCCCTGTGTGACAACTTCTAATCCAGTGTTTAGGTCTTGGTTATTAGTGAGACAGTGAGACAGTGAGTTAGTGAGACAGTGAGTTGGTGAGTTGGTGAGTTGGTGTGAAAAGGGAATTTATTTTAGTCATTAGTCATTAGTCACTAGTCATTAGTTTTTAGTAGAAAAGTTCTAGTTTCGAGCATCAGTGGTACAATTTCCAACTACAAACAAGCCTCCGTGAATCTCTGTGGCTTCTCTGTGATTCTCTGTGTGACAACTATATAACTACCGACTAAAAACCTCTGTTTCTCCTTTGTGGTTCTCTGCGAAATAACTATGTTACTACCAACTACCAACTACCAACTACCAACTACCAACTACCAACTACCAACTACCAGCTATCCCTCCAACTTCTCCGCTAACTCAAACCAACGCATTTCTTTTTCTTCAATATCATCTATAATCACTTGAAGTTTTTTAGAGAGCTTGTTGATTTCGTCTTGACTGAGGTCAGGGTTAGTGAATTTGGCTTCTAGTGCGGCTTTGTCTAATTCTAGTGAACGGATTTTAGAGCTTAGGTTTTTGTATTCCTTTTGTTCGTTATAGTCTAGTTTTTGAGCTTCGTTTTGTTGAATTGCTTTGGTATTATCTACTTTTTCAACGGTTTCGGTTTCTTTTGGGAGACTGCTGTCGTAGGCTCGGAAATCGGAATAGTTGCCTGGGAAGTCTTCTACTACACCGTCACCTCTAAACACAAACATATGATCTACAATTTTATCCATAAAATACCTGTCGTGAGAGACCACGAGTAGTACTCCGGGAAAGTCCATAAGGAAATCTTCTAGTACGTTTAACGTGACGATATCTAAATCGTTTGTAGGCTCATCTAAGATGAGAACGTTAGGGTTCTGAATTAAAACCGTACAGAGGTATAAACGTTTTTGCTCACCACCGCTTAGTTTTTCAACAAAATCATATTGTTTCTTTCTGTCGAATAAGAAGCGTTCTAATAATTGCTGTGCGCTAATTTGTCGGCCTTTGGCTAAAGGGATGTAATCACCAAACTCCTTAATGACATCGATCACCTTTTGGTTAGGTTTGGCTTTGATTCCACCTTGGGTATAATAGCCAATCTTCACGGTTTCACCAATTACAATTTTACCAGCATCGGGTTCTAAAGTTTGGGTAAGGAGGTTGAGGAATGATGATTTTCCCGTTCCATTTTTACCAATGATTCCAATACGCTCTCCTTTTTTAAAGGTGTATTCAAAGCCATCTAAAATCTTTTTGTCTTTAAACGCTTTAGAGACGTTGTGGAACTCAATGATTTTACTTCCTAAGCGCTCCATGCTGATTTCGAGTTGGACTTGATGGTCGTTACGACGTTGGTGGGCTTTGGATTTTATTTCAGAGAAGTCATCAATTCTACTTTTTGATTTGGTGGTACGAGCCTTCGGTTGGCGACGCATCCAGTCCAATTCTTTTTTATAGAGTTGTTTGGCTTTGCCGACTTCGGTCGCTTGATTTTCTATACGGGCTTCTTTCTTTTCAAGATAGTAAGAATAGTTGCCTTTGTAGGTATGCAACTCGCCATGATCTAATTCTATAATTTCATTACATACACGTTCTAGGAAGTACCTATCGTGCGTGACCATGAATAAGGTTTGCTGCGACTTGGCAAAATAATCTTCCAGCCATTCAATCATTTCTAAATCTAAATGGTTGGTCGGCTCATCAAGAATAAGGATGTCAGGTTTGCTTAATAAAGCTTGAGCTAGGGCTAAACGTTTCTTTTGTCCACCCGAGAGGGTCTTCACTTCTAAAGACAGGTCATCTAACTTTAATTGAGATAAGGTCTGTTGGTATTGTGTTTCAAACTCCCAGGCGTTATAGCGATCCATACCTTCGAAGGCTTTTTGATAAGCTTCAGCATCATCAGGGGTTTTTAAAGCCTGTTCGTGAGCTTCAATAATTTTTAAAACAGGAATATCAGAAGCAAAGATGGTTTCTTCAACACTAAGGTTAGGATCTAAGTCGGGCTCTTGGTCTAAAAAGGCCAAACGCAGTCCTTTTCTAATCACGATTTGACCATCATCAGGTGTATCTTTTCCTGCTAAAATATTAAGAATAGACGTTTTACCAGAACCGTTTTTGGCTACAAAAGCGATCTTCTGATCTTTATGGATACTAAATGACAAATCTTTAAAGAGCACAAGCTCTCCAAAAGACTTTGATATATTTTCAACGTTAAGGTAATTCAAGGTGTTTTTTTTACAAAGAACGGAAATAAACCAAAAAGAAACGTATTAGTTTTGATATTAGTGTTGATACATTATATTTGTCTGTATAGAACCATTTTACGTATGAAGCGATTTAAGCTTTTGATTATCATATTGAGTTGTGTTTTTGCTAGCTCATGTATTCCTCATAAAGACACTGTTTACTTACAAAATAAGGAGAATTCATTTAATGATAGTATTCCTAATAATTTGACTGAAGTACAGAAGCCGTATCGTATTCAAATTAATGATATTCTGAATATTAGGGTGAAGGCCATAGACCAGGAAACGGTCTCGATCTTAAACCCTTCAGGGGAAGGTGACTTAAATGCTTCAGGTGCAGAACGCGCTTATTTTGATGGTTTTACGGTGGACTTACACGGAAATATTCGTGTGCCTACTTTAGGATTTATCAATGTATTAGGTTATACAACCACTCAAATTGAGAAGATGATTGAAGCGCGCTTATTAGAAGAGCAGTTTAAAGAAACTGCAAATATCTTTGTCACCGTAAAATTAGCAGGTTTACGCTATACCGCTAGTGGTGAAGTAGGGAGTCCAGGAACAAAAACCTTATTTCAAGAACGGGTGAATATCTTTGAGGCTGTCGCTAATGTAGGTGAAATAACAGAGGTTGGAAACAGAAAAGAAGTTCAGATTATACGTCAGTACCCACAAGGGCAGCAAATACATACTTTAGATCTTACGGATAAAAGGGTAATGCAGTCGCCTTATTATTATATCCAACCCAATGATATCATTTATGTGAAGCCCTTAAAGCAAAAATCTTGGGGGACTGGTAAAACAGCAGTAGAATCTATACGAACCATTGCCACGGTTGTTTCCTTATTTACAACTACATTATTACTATTTACACGACTTTAAACTATGGATACGAATACTCAGGAAGAATTTGATCATGAGGAATCAGGTCGTTTAAGTTTTGATTTTAGAGGCTATTTATTCAAAGCCCTCAACCTATGGAAGTTTGTGGTGCTATGTGTAGGTACAGCTTTATTAATTGCTTATTTTATTAATGTAAGAAAAACCAGTGTCTATAAGCTCAGTTCTTTAATCTCCGTAGAGAGTGATCAGAATCCGTTCTTTACGGCTAACACGAGCATTTCATTTAATTGGGGAGGTGTGTCTGGTAAGGTGGGTAAAGTGATGACTTCTGTCAATACCAGAACGCATAATGAATTAGTGGTGGATTCGCTTCAGTTTTATATGAACTATCTCGAGCAAGGGAAGTACAATAAAATTGATATTTATAAAAAGGCCCCTTTTGAATTTCGGATTAATAAAGATAAGGGGCAGTTATTGTCGGGCTTAGTTGGTGTACGACTACTCAATAATGAAGAGTTTGAGTTGTTTGGAAGCTTTGGCGAGCAAGGACGGGTTCAGAATTACGGCGACAAAAGTACCTATTCGGTAAAATTGCCGGCCGGAGAGTATGTACAGAAATTTAGATTTGGACAGACTATAGAATTGCCTTTTCTAAATGGGGTGATTGAGCTTCGAGATGGTAGAACCGTAACGCCTCAGGCAGAGTATTTTTTACAGTTTCAGAACTTTGATCGTGTGGTGCATAGTTATCAGAGAGGTGTTCAGATTGCAGGTACAGGTAATTCTTCATCAGTTTTACGATTGTCTTTAGCGGGTACTAATAAAGCGAAGATTGTCGATTATTTAAATGCCACTGCAGCTATTTTAAGCCGCACCGAATTAGAGCGAAAGAACCTTTATGCGACTAATACTATTAAATTTATTGACAGCAGCCTTTATGCCGTCAATGACAATTTAAAGGATATTGCAGCAGAACTCAATGATTTTAGAAAGAAGAATAAAATCTTCGATATCGATGAGGAAATGGCTCAGTATTCTAATAAGCTACAAAGCTTAGATCTTCAGAAAGATGTAGAAAATACCAAGCTGAATTATATCAATTCCTTAGAGAAATACTTAAATAACGTTAAAGATTACGAAAAGATAGCTGCGCCCAGTTCAGCAGGAATTACCGAAGGCCCTATTGTGAGTGGGGTACAGAAAATTATTGAATTAGCCGTTGAGCGTCAGAGTTTAGAATATACACAGAAAGAAGGTTCTATTACTTTTAAGGAGTTAGACCGCCGTATTGATGCGGAGAAGAATGTGTTATTAAAAACTATTGATGCAACTAAGGTTACCATTAATCAGCAGATCATTGAATTAAATAGAGCCATTGCTGGTTTAGAGCAAAAATTGAGTGGCTTGCCTCAAGAGCAGCAAGAGTACTTGAAGATTCAGCGTAAGATGAATATCAGTCAGGAAGCTTATGATATTTATTTAGCTAAGCGAAGTGAAGCGGCTATTGTCAAAGCTGCTAATGTTTCCGATATTACCATAGTTGATGAAGCTAAGGATATTGGTGATGCGCCAATTGGGCCGAATAAGTCCTTGAACTATATGATGGGGATAATGATGGGCTTCTTTATTCCTATGTTCCTCATCTTTGTGATTTTCTTATTGGACAATACCATTCATGGTTCGGATGAGGTGGAGAAGATGTCACGAATCCCGATTATGGGCTTGGTGGGGAAATACCGTTATAAAAACAATTTAATCGCCTACGAAAAGCCTAAGTCGGCTGTCGCCGAATCCTTTAGAGCGATTCGTTCAAGCCTTCAATTTGTATTCAATAAAACCGCCAATTCGGGGACGCGAGCCAATACTTTAATGGTGACTTCGTCCGTGAGTGGGGAAGGAAAGACCTTTACGTCGATAAATATCGCCACAGTTTATGCCTTGTCTGGTAAGAAGACCCTTTTAATGGGTCTGGATTTAAGGAAGCCTAAGATTTTTGATGATTTTAATATCACTAATGAAAAAGGGGTGGTTAATTACTTAATTGGCGATAATACTTTTGATGAGGTGGTGACCCATTCCCATATCGAAAATTTAGATGTGGTGCCTTCGGGCCCGATTCCTCCAAACCCATCCGAATTATTAATGGATGGGAAGCTTCATGAGTTGATGGCAGAACTGAAGGAGGAATATGATATTATCGTTTTGGATACACCACCTTTAGGGTTGGTTACTGATGCCTTGGAATTGGTTCAGTATGCTGATGCGACGGTGTTTATGGTGCGCTTGGATTATACCAAACGCGGTATGCTTCAATTGGTAAATGCTAAACATCGTACTGGGGAATTAAAGAATGTCCATTTCATACTCAACTTCTACAGGCATAAGAACAATCATAATTATGGGTATGGCTACGGCTATGGTTATGGCTATGGTTATGGGGTTTATGGAAATACCTATCACCAAAACGATAAGCATTCGGTATTTTCGCGTGTCAAACAATTTCTAAAACGACTATAATCCGATTATTCGCTAGATTTTGATTAGTAAAACCCAGCTTCAGGTCAAGGGCGTCTTTGATACCGTTTTAGCCTTAGTCCTTCTATCTGTGCTACTCCTTCCTATTGGACTGCTTGTATTCATTGCCACTATAGATACTCGGCAATTCGGCTTGTTTAGCCAATCTCGTGTGGGGCAATATGGGCAACTATTCACTATTTATAAGATACGCACCTTAAGAGCAGAGTTGCATCAACTCGGTCATTTGGAACGCAGTGCAACTCTTATCGGCGGTTTCTTAAGGCGAACGAAGTTGGACGAATTACCGCAGTTGTTTAATGTACTTAAAGGCGATATGAGTTTTGTAGGGCCTCGTCCCGATTTACCTGGGTTTGCAGATGTTTTGGAAGGGGAGGATCGTATCATTCTAAAAGTGAAACCTGGCATCACAGGACCTGCGACGCTAAAATATAAAAACGAAGAAGCGCTACTGGCGGTACAAAGCAACCCTGACCATTACAACAGAACGGTGATTTGGGTAGATAAGGTGAAAATCAATAAAATGTACGTTCAGAATTACAGTTTTTGCTTAGATTTGTCACTTATTTTAAAATCTATTATAAACAAATGACACATTCAGAAGATAAGATTGCAATTATAGGATTAGGTTATGTGGGTTTACCACTTGCCGTAGAATTTGCAAAACAATTCTTGGTAGTTGGTTTTGATATCAATAAGCAACGTATCAGTGAATTAAATTCTGGTTTAGATAAAACTTTAGAAGTAGAAAACGATCATTTGAAATCGGTATTAACCACTGATTTAAATGCAGAAAAAGGTTTATATATCACCGATGATATTGAAGCTTTAGCGGTAACTAATTTCTATATTATCACGGTGCCAACGCCAACAGATGCTTTGAATAAGCCTGTATTCACTCCTTTAATTAAAGCTAGTGAAACGGTAGGTAAAATGTTGAGCAAGGATGATATTGTTGTTTATGAATCTACGGTTTATCCTGGAGCTACGGAAGATATCTGTATTCCTGTTTTGGAGCAAACTTCAGGTTTAGTTTATAATAAAGATTTCTTTGCAGGGTATTCGCCAGAACGTATTAACCCAGGCGATAAATTACATACGGTAACTAAAATCTTAAAAGTGACTTCAGGTTCAACGCCAGAAATTGCTGTAAGAGTCGATAATCTTTATAAAAAAGTGATTACCGCAGGCACACATATGGCACCTTCTATAAAAGTTGCTGAAGCGGCAAAAGTGATTGAGAATTCGCAGCGTGATATTAATATTGCTTTTGTGAATGAGTTGTCTAAAATCTTTAGACTTTTAGATATTGACACGAAGGCGGTTTTAGAAGCGGCAGGTACGAAGTGGAACTTCCTTAACTTTTCACCAGGCTTAGTCGGTGGTCATTGTATCGGTGTAGATCCATATTATTTGGCGCAAAAAGCTATAGAATCGGGATATAATCCTGAAATTATTTTAGCTGGACGTAAGATGAATGACAGTATGGGTAGTTATGTGGCTACGGAAACGGTTAAAATGATGATTAAGAAAGGCGCGACCATCAAGGGATCAAAAGCCCTTGTTTTAGGGATTACCTTTAAAGAGAATTGTCCGGATATTAGAAATTCTAGAGTTATTGATATTATTGAAGAATTAGAATCTTATGATGTTGAGGTGGATGTGTTTGACCCATGGGCATCAAAAGAAGAAGTGAAGCATGAATATGGCTTTGACTTGATTAAGAATTTTGAGGACTTACGTTCCGATTACGATTCGATCATATTAGCTGTTTCACATAAGGAATTTTTAGACTTAAAATTAAATCAATTAAAATCACAAACAGGTGTTATCTTCGATGTAAAGTCATTACTTCCTAGAGATACCGTTGACGCACGTTTATAATGTATTCAAAACCACATCATACTACAGACCTTTCCGAACTAAGTTTTTTAATCACTGGAGGTGGCGGCTTTATTGGCTCTAACCTTACCGAATATTTATTGAAGTACAAGGCTAAGAAAGTACGCGTTTTAGATAATTTCTCTAATGGTCATCGTGAAAACCTGACGGAATTTATGGATAACCCAGCCTTTGAACTTATAGAAGGTGATATTCGTGATTTAGACACTTGCAAGCGCGCTATGGAAGGCATGGATTATGTGTCGCACCAAGCCGCTTTAGGTTCGGTGCCTCGTTCTATCAACGATCCAGCAACCACCAATGAGGTCAATATCTCTGGGTTTTTAAACATGATGATTGCCTTAAAGGACAGTCCAAGTGTAAAACGTATGGTTTATGCGGCATCTAGTTCTACTTATGGTGATAGTAAAGCCTTGCCTAAGGTAGAAGATACGATAGGCAAACCTTTATCGCCTTACGCCGTGACCAAATATGTGAATGAGTTGTATGCCGATGTTTTCGGAACGACTTATGATACGGATGTAATTGGCTTAAGATATTTCAATGTGTTTGGCCCTAAACAAAGTCCACAAGGCGCTTACGCTGCGGTGATTCCATTGTTTATGCAAGCCCTAAAAGACGATGAACCTGCTAAAATTAATGGTGATGGCGAGCAAACTCGCGATTTCACCTTTATTGATAATGTGGTTCAGGCGAATGTCAAAGGCTTTTTTGCTTCTAAAGAGGCTAAAAACGAAGTCTTTAATGTGGCTTGTGGTGAGCGTATCACCATTAATTACTTATGGGATTCTTTACGCCTTGCTGCTGGTTCTGAACTGAAGGCTATTTACGGACCACCACGTCAAGGTGATGTTCGTGATTCTTTAGCGGATATTTCTAAGGCGGAAAACTTATTGGGTTATAAGCCGATGTATACGGTACGAGAAGGTTTGAAGATTACTTGGGATGCATTTGTTTAGGTGTTAGGGATTAGTTGTTAGTTGTTAGTGATTAGTGATTAGTGATTAGTAATTAGTTATTAGTTATTAGTGATTAGTTGTTAGTTGGTAGTGGAGAGTTAGACGTGAAAAACTAAATGTGAAAAGCTAAAAGGGCATGGATTTATGGTTTGTTGCTTTTTGCAGTCTTATTAATTAGTTATGTTCCTGCTTTCTTTGGTTTAATGCTTATAGATTCTTCGCTTCGCTCTGAA
>NZ_QJTD01000002.1:74653-826206 GCF_003217215.1 Winogradskyella epiphytica | reverse complement strand
ATGGATTTATGGTTTGTTGCTTTTTGCAGTCTTATTAATTAGTTATGTTCCTGCTTTCTTTGGTTTAATGCTTATAGATTCTTCGCTTCGCTCTGAAACTTGAGGTTCGACGTTGTCAATGACATCCTAACTTCGAATTGAATATTTCAATTATTAATTGAAATTCTAAACTGCTCCTCCTTTTAGTTAAAGGGAGGTGGCTAGCTTGACGAAGGAGAGCTAGACGGAGGGTTTGGGGTTAGTGATTAGTGATTGGTGATTAGTGATTGGTGATTAGTGATTGGTGATTAGTGATTGGTGATTAGTGATTGGTGATTAGTTGTTAGTGATTAGTTGTTCGTTGTTAGTGATTAGTAATTAGTTATTAGTGATTAGTTGTTAGTTGGTAGTGGACAGTTAGACGTGAAAGACTAAAAGTGAAAAGCTAAAAGGGCATGGATTTATGGTTTGTTGCTTTTTGCTGCCCTGTTACTTAGTTATGTTCCTGCTTTCTTCGGTCTAATACTTATAGATTCTTTGCTTCGCTCTGAAACTTGAGGTTCGACGTTGTCAATGACATCCTAACTTCGAATTGAATATTTCAATTATTAATTGAACCACTAAACTGCTCCTCCTTTTAGTTAAAGGGAGGTGGCTAGCTTGACGGAGGAGAGCTAGACGGAGGGTTTGGTGTTAGTGATTAGTGATTGGTGATTAGTGATTGGTGATTAGTGATTGGTGATTAGTGATTGGTGATTAGTGATTGGTGATTAGTTGTTAGTTTTTAGTTGGGAGTGGAAAGTTAGAAGTGAAAAGCTAAAAGTGACTGGATTTATGGTTTGTTGCTTTTTGCAGTCTTATTAATTAGTTATGTTCCTGCTTTCTTTGGTTTAATGCTTATAGATTCTTCGCTTCGCTCTGAAATCTTAGGTTCGACGTTGTCAATGACATCCTAACTTCGAATTGAATATTTCAATTATTAATTGAACCACTAAACAGCTCCTCCTTTTAGTTAAAGGGAGGTGGCTAGCTTGACGGAGGAGGGCTAGACGGAGGGTTTGGTGTTAGTTGTTAGTTGTTCGTTGTTAGTTTTTAGGGATTAGGGATTAGTTATTAGTGATTGGTGATTAGTTGTTAGTGATTAGTTGTTCGTTGTTAGTGATTAGTAATTAGTTATTAGTGATTAGTTGTTAGTTGGTAGTGGAGAGTTAGACGTGAAAAACTAAAAGTGAAAAGCTAAGAGTGCATGGATTTATGGTTTGTTTTTTGCAGTCTTATTAATTAGTTATGTTCCTGCTTTCTTTGGTCTAATGTTTATAGATTCTTTGCTTCGCTCTGAAACTTGAGGTTCGACGTTGTCAATGACATCCTAACTTCGAATTGAATTCACCAATTATTAATTGAAATACTAAACTGCTCCTCCTTTTAGTTAAAGGGAGGTGGCTAGCTTGATGGAGGGGTTAGTTGTTAGTTGTTAGGTGTTGGTAACTAGTGATTAGGGATTAGTGATTAGGGATTAGTTGTTAGTAATTAGTTATTAGTGAAAAGTTATTAGTGAAAAGTTTAAAGTGACTGGATTTATGGTTTATTGCTTTTCGCTGTCCTGTTACTTAGTTATGTTCCTGATTTCTTCGGTGTTAGGCTGTAGATTCTTCGCTTCGCTATGAAACCTGAGGTTCGACGTTGGTAATGACATCCTAACTTCGAATTGAATATTCCAATTATTAATTGAACCACTAAACTGCTCCTCCTTTTAGTTAAAGGGAGGTGGCTAGCTTGACGAAGGAGAGCTAGACGGAGGGTTTGTTGTTAGTTGTTAGTTGTTAGGGATTAGGGATTACTAATTAGTTGTTAGTTGTTAGTTGGTAGTGGAGAGTTAGACGTGAAAGACTAAAAGTGAAAAGCTAAAAGTGCATGGATTTATGGTTTGATGCTTTTTGCTGTTCTATTACTTAGTTATGTTCCTGCTTTCTTCGGTCTAATGCTTATAGATTCTTTGCTGCACTCAAAATAACAGTTGTGTTTCAGGTATTTAGACCTTAAGATTAAAAAGGAGACAAACTTCAAGGAACGCTAAAAAACATTTTGAACGGCTAAAAATTAAGTTTGCAAAGTCTTAATCCAGAAGAACATATATACCTAGATATTCTATACTCTAATGTTTTAGTATCTTTATGGAATTACTATATTTACCCAACTAAAAACATGTCTACTCTTGAGTAAAATAGATGACCAAGACTGGTTATACACCATTTCTTCCAAACGAAAATTAATAGATTTTAATTTCCAAGAGATTTGGCGTTATCGTGATTTGTTATTCTTGTTTGTAAAACGAGATGTCGTCACCGTTTATAAGCAAACGATACTTGGACCTTTATGGTATTTGATACAGCCGTTATTTACGGCATTGACCTTTACCTTGATTTTTAATAAAGTTGCTAATATAGAAACTGGAACCGTGCCTCCGTTCTTGTTTAACTTGGCTGGAGTTTCTATATGGAATTACTTTAATACCTGCTTAACTTCTACGAGTGATACTTTTAAAACCAATGCAGCCATATTTGGTAAGGTGTACTTTCCACGTATTATTGTGCCTTTATCTATTATCATTTCGAACTTGATGAAGTTCGGGATTCAATTACTCATATTTATAGCCTTTTATATCTTTTATTATTTCAACGGAGCTGCTATACATTTAACCTCTAGTGTTCTATTTTTTCCACTAATCGTTATGCTCATGGGGCTGCTAGGTTTAGGACTAGGAATGATTATTTCGAGTATGGTGACCAAGTATCGTGATTTGAAATTCTTAGTAGGTTTTGGCGTTCAGTTGCTTATGTATGTGTCGGCCGTTATGTATCCACTAGCCTTAATGCGAGAAAAATTACCAAAGATTGCCTGGGTGGTGGAGTACAATCCTTTAGCTTATATTATAGAAACTGCACGTTATATGTTGTTGGGCACTGGAACCTTTAGTTGGTTTGGGATAGTGTATACGGTGGGAGTTACGATAGCTGTTCTTATGTTGGGAATTGTAATTTTTAATCGGACTGAGAAGACTTTTATTGATACAGTTTGATTAGGTGGTAGATGGTAGTTGGTAGTTGGTAGTTGGTGGTTGGTAGTTGTTAGATGTTAGTTGTTAGATGGTGGTTGGTAGATGGTAGGCGGTAGTTGTTGGTAATTGGAGTTATAAATTTTTATTTATATGGAATCTATAAAAGCACATTTTAGTTTTGAAGATTTAAAGGTTTATCAGAAGTCTTTAGATTTCGTGGATGTGGTTTACGACTTGACTAAAGCATTTCCAACGCATGAACAATACAATTTATGTTCTCAGTTTAATAGAGCAGCGGTTTCTATATCTTTGAATATTGCAGAAGGTCATGGTGACTCGAATGCACAGTTTAACCGCTTTTTACAAATTGCAAGAAACTCGGTAAACGAATGCGTGGTTTGTAGTACTATTGCATTTAGACGTGGTTATATAGATAACGATACGCATGAGGAAAACCGTAATCTACTGTCTGAATTATCAAAAATGATTAGTGGATTAACAAAATATCTAAAGTCCAATAACTAAAAACTAAAGACTAACACCTAAAGACTAACACCTAATGACCATCCTTAAAGCCGAAAACATAAGCAAACAATACCGACTAGGCCTCGTAGGCACTGGTACTCTAAGTCACGATTTGAATAGATGGTGGGCGAGTATTCGTGGGAAGGAAGATCCGTATTTGAAGGTAGGTTCTGTGAATGATAGAAGTACGAAGGCCGATAGTGAGTATGTCTGGGCTTTGCGTGATATCAATTTTGAAGTGAAACAAGGGGAGGTATTAGGGATTATTGGTAAAAACGGCGCAGGGAAATCGACTTTACTGAAGATCTTATCACGTGTGACGATTCCGACTACAGGCGAAATAAAAACCAAAGGCCGTATTGCGTCTTTATTGGAAGTAGGGACTGGGTTTCATCCAGAGCTTACCGGACGTGAGAATATTTATTTGAATGGGGCTATTTTGGGCATGACCAAAGCCGAAATAAAAAGTAAGGAAGCGGAGATTATCGAATTTTCTGGTTGTGAGCGTTATATTGATACACCTGTTAAACGCTATAGCTCCGGTATGCGTGTGCGTTTGGCTTTTGCTGTAGCTGCATTTTTAGAGCCTGATATTTTAGTGATAGATGAGGTGCTTGCCGTTGGGGATGCCGAGTTTCAGAAAAAGGCGATTGGGAAAATGCAGGATATTAGTAGAGGCGATGGGCGAACGGTTTTGTTTGTGAGTCATAATATGGTATCTATTCTTAATTTATGCAGTCGTGTGATTTGTATGGAGCATGGGAAAATTATTGCTGATGGTCCAACAGAAGAAACCATTGATTTTTATTTAAATAATCAGCAAGATAAGATTGCAAATGAAAACTTTAAAAATATAGATTCTAATAAAG
This sequence comes from Winogradskyella epiphytica, assembly GCF_003217215.1. Taxonomy (GTDB): domain Bacteria; phylum Bacteroidota; class Bacteroidia; order Flavobacteriales; family Flavobacteriaceae; genus Winogradskyella; species Winogradskyella epiphytica. The sequence continues at coordinate 821,775 of NZ_QJTD01000002.1, read as the reverse complement.
AAATAAGTGTTAAAGAATTTAATATTATGTCTAAAGTTAAAACAGGACATGTATTTAATTCTGAAATAATTATTCATTCTAAGATTGAAGTTCTAATACAAATAGCATTCACCATAAGTACAGCTGAGTCACAACCTATATACCAAATCTATTCTGGTCATGTAGGAGAAAGTTTTAAGATGAAAGTTGGGGATAATAAAGTGAAAATTGTAGTTGATTCTTTGCCTTTAGTTCACGGTAGCTATCTTGGAAACCTATGGGTTGGTACTTCTTCTTTAACTTATGATTTTCATAAAGAAGTTATTAACTTTGAAGTCCAAGAAGGAGCAATACGTTGTGATGGTCCTATTTCAAGTAAAAACGGGTATCCAATCATAGAAAATGCAAATTGGGAATTTTATGAATAAAAATATATATTATACACATAAGAGAGAACCGTTTTTTGAAATAGCAAATAGCTATATTTCAAAAGATTCAAGAGTTTTAGATATTGGTCCTGGTGTAGGATCTTTTCCAGAGTATTGCGAACGCGACGATTTTTATTTGTTTGAAGGGAATCCAGACACAGCAGATATACTGAAAAAGAACTATAAAAATGTTTTTTGTGGTTTATTGCCTAAGCTTCCATTTGATTCTAACTTTTTTGACGTTATTCATTGTAGTCATGTTGTAGAACATTTAGAGCCACAGATTTTTTACGAAACACTTGTAGAAATGGATCGTTGTTTGAAGGTTGGAGGATGTTTAGTGATTTCAGCTCCCCTTATGTGGAGTGGGTTTTATAATGATTTGTCACATGTTCGCCCGTATAACCCGAAAGTATATCGCAATTATTTGTGTGGAGAGCAGAAGAATTCTCGAACGCGTAACTTGATTTCTACTTCATATAAGCAGGAGGAATTAGTATACAGGTATATAGCTAGTGATAATGTAATCAATTATTATAACGCTAAAGGAGGTGCGTTAGTTGGGTATCTTGTAAAAGCTATAAATAAAATAAAGAACAAAGGTTTTTTATTTATGGAAAAAACAGGATATACAGTGGTTTTAAAAAAATATTAAAAGAATAAATTTATTATACAGATACTATTGTTTTTTATGTCGTAACTTTTTAAAAGGAAAGTTGCTTAATAATGTAAATTCCAGAAATAAAAACGGACACCAAAGGTGTCCGTTTTTTTGTTAGAGCTCTACTGCTATAACACATTCAGGATTTGTAAGGCATTAAAAGCTCCGTTTTTAAGCGGATACTGTAAATTGTTAATTTCCTGAAAGAAGGCCACTTTTAATAAGTAAAAGCTTTGCCCTGTTCCGGCAGCTGGTGCAGCAGGTGTTAGCGTTATTGTGGTTGATATACCATTAATCGCTAAGTTCTCCACATTGCTTATTTGCATATCCTTTTCTTGCGTCGCCAAATCCAGATTAAGAAAGCCTGCTGTAAACTCTACATGCGTTGCTCCTTCCGGGATAATTAGCTTTTGTGTGGGGATGAAATTGCTAATTACGATTTCTCCCGTAGCTGTGCTTAAGCTGTAATCGGATTGGAATACCTCTGAAAGACTCGATCTTCTGTTGAAATTAAATCCTATCAAAGGTATTTTACCGTCTGGTGTTAGTATGCCAACTGCTGCATTTCGCTGTCCTCTAGGTGAGGTGAGATCGAAGTTTTTAACTTGACTCATTACTTGAGTTACGCGCGATGCGAGTTTGTTGTCTTTTGCATTAGAGACCATGTCAATAATTGCGCGACGCAGTATTTTACCACTGGTTGCTGCATTGCCAAACTCGTTGTTGTTTTCACGAGTTCTTTCGAAGGCTGGATCAGATTTAAGTCGTGCTTTGTCTAAGCTTGATTTGGATCTGATGCCGTATCCATCTTCTGTCTTGTAAAAACTCACATCGTCGATGGAGCCTCTTACTTTAAATAGGCTTTTATATTTTGCCATAATTTTAAAATTTATGTATGCTATTTTGTTTTAATAAGCATACTGGTTCAACACTAAATTTTAATTGCTAAACAGCTGTTTCGAAAAGGTGCACTTAAGCATGAGCTCCTGCTTAAAAATTTCAGATGTCACAGCTGTTGTCACAATCATAAGGCTAAATTATGGCTGATTTTAGAATGCTGTTTTGGTTTTGGTTGTTTTGGGTTGTTATTGTTTAAAGTTGTTTTAAATTTCTGTTTTCTAGTGATTTGAAGGTTTTTGGTGTTATGGTTTAGTATGGTTGTTTTTAATGTTTTTTAATGTTTTTTAATGTTTTTGGCGGTTTTGGTGCTTTTTTATGTTTTTAGTGTTTTCTGTTTTTGTAGAAGTTAGATACGGAGTTAGTACGGAGTTAGTACGGAGTTAGTACGGAGTAAGTACGGAGTAAGTACGGAGTTTGAACACCCCTTTCTTTGCCTTCGTTTCACTATGGCAAATTCTGCCCATGCGCCAGCTCGCTCCTTCGCTAAAATAGTCCACTGGACTATTTTTTAACGCTTGGTCGTCCTTTTTTTTAAAAGAGGGGAGTTGGGAATGGGTTTCGACTGGGTGCAACCCGACGATTGATTACTTTGGTACGCTTCGCTTTATTAATATAATAATCTTCTTATTTTTGTAGGGAAAACCCTGTTAACGTTAATGTTTAAGAAAAACCATCCGTTTTGATATTATAAGCCGTATTACATGTAGATAGTTAGTTTTTTTAACACAAAATGAAACAAATATGCATATACCCTAAAGAAGTCACTATTATTTTAGGTAAGTCCCAATCCGACGCACAAACCCTATTTCGTATCATGAAGGATGTTTATAATAAAAAGAAATATTAGGCTGTTACTATACGTGAGTTTTGTGAGTATATGGCATTACCCTTTGATGATGGTTTTGTTATTAGTAGTTCAACTCATGTTTTATCGATTATATTAAAGCATTTGTCTGATAAAACTGATAATTATTTATATTATAAATCTTACAAATAAAACCGTCTCATCGAATATAAGAGCGCTTTAAGCCTTTTTTGTTAATTTCCTTATAACTTTAAGTCATTAATTAATTTTTCTATAATACCCTCAAAATCATGAAATTAAAACTTTTTATCAATTCTTTAACTGATAACGACATCATCGGATCCTTGCAAGACAAGCACTGCTTGTATTATGGTAAGACAATACTTTTAATGGCACAAGCTATATTGTTATCATTTTATACAATTATTAAATAGTAGTAAAATTGTAAGAAATAAGATATTTATTGTTCAGAACTTTTAATAACGTTTAATGTTTTAGAACTGTTATGGACTGATAACCAGTTAGATTTGTATGAATTAAACTATTAAAATCAGATAATTATGGAAGTATTAACAAGTAAAAATCAGCACAGCGTCTTTAAATTATTATTAACACATGAAACAAATATGCATATACCCTAAAGAGGTTGCCATTATTTTAGGTAAGTCCCAAACCTATGCACAAACCCTACTTCGTACCATGAGGGATGTTTATAAAAAAAAGAAACATCAGGCTGTTACTATACGTGAGTTTTGTGAATATATGGCTCTGCCCTTCGACGATGTTTTTAATATGGTAAATGGCATTGAAAAACGGTCTTAGTGCCGATGATTACCTGCTTAGCTTGCCTAATTACTCTCCATGTATGTCGTTGTAATTTGTCGACTCCTTTTGTTTAACTCCGTTTTGATTGCTTTAATAACGATCAAAGGCCTTGTCTTCTTTCTTTTTTATTCACTTACCACTCTTATTTTATCCTTTCTTTGATTTTATTGGCTGTATTTCTTATGGCTTTGTATCTTAGTAGCGTAAATTCTACTGATGCCAGAACAAACACTTGTTTCTATTATTATCCCTACTTATAACCGCGCGCATTTAATTGGTGAGACGTTGGATTCTGTATTGGCACAAACCTACACCAATTGGGAATGTATTGTGGTGGATGATGGGAGTACAGACTCAACTACTAGCGTTCTAACAGAATACGCTCAAAACGATAAGCGAATAAAACTTTTTAAAAGACCTGACACAAAACCTAAAGGTGCCAACGCCTGTAGAAATATAGGTTTAAATAAAGCACAAGGTGATTATGTTGTTTTTTTTGATAGTGATGACTTAATGACTGAAAATCATTTGGAGATTAAAGTTGATGCTATCCAAAAATTTAATTGTGATTATATTATAACAAAAACACAATATTTTAATTACACTAATGAAGTCATCAATAGGTATTATAAATTTGATGAATTTTCCATTACGCTGCATAATTATTTAACAAAAAAATTAAACTGGTTAACTTTAGATGTTTGTATAAAAAGTTCAATCGCAAAAACTATAACTTTTAACGAGAATTTACAGTCTGGACAAGAGTATAATTATTTTAGTAAATTGATACAGCAATCAAACTGTGCTGAATTTGTTAATAAGGTTGTGTCGTTACGACGACATCATGATAGTTCGATCCGGTCGAACTTGAAAACCAATTTATTAAAGAATGAAAGTTCTTTTAGAGTAAATTGGTTTACCTATATGGATTTAAAGTTTACAGCTGAAAAACAAGAATTGGATTTTCTTTTAGTCAATTGTATTGCGAATGTATATGCTTTGAGACTTATCCCAATTTCGAATACAACTAAATTTTTAAAAGAAATTTTTAGTATGTACGGTTTTCAAGGCTGCTATTTCGTTTTAATGTTACTATTAATGAAATACAGTAATAAAGGCTATTATTTTCGAAATAAATTAGTGCAGAAAAGAGCAGATTAATCTGTTATACATAAAATGATATAATCTTGTGTTTGTTCCAGTAGCTTATAATACCTTATTCCTTATTTTAGTCCATTAAACGGATATTATGTCAACGCAATCTTTAGTTTCTATCATCATGCCAGTTTACAATCGTGCAAACTTAATAGCCGATACTTTAGATTCTATTAAAGCGCAAAGTTATCTTAATTGGGAATGCTTAATTATAGATGATGGTAGTACAGATAAAACCGAGAATGTCGTGGTTAACTATAGACATCTTGACAAAAGAATAAAATTTTATAAAAGATCTGACGCCAAACCCAAAGGTGCCAACGCCTGTAGAAATATAGGTTTAAATAAAGCTCAAGGTGATTATGTTGTTTTTTTTGATAGTGATGATTTAATGACTGAAAACCATTTGGAAGTTAAAGTTAATGCCATTAAGAAATTTAATTGTGATTATGTGATTACTCGAACGGAATACTTCAACCATACGTCAGTAAAACTTAAGGATTATTATAATTTCGAAGATTTCAAAATATCAAAATATAATTATGTCGCTCAGAACATTAATTGGTTGACATTAGATGTTTGTATTAAACGAGATATAGCAACTCGTATAAGATTTAATGAAGCTTTACAATCTGGACAAGAGTATAATTATTTTTCTATTTTAGTGCATTATTCAACCCATGCTTTTTTTGTAGATAAGGTTGTTAGCTTACGGAGACATCACACGGATTCTATACGAGGACGTATAGATAATGAGCAAAAGTTGCTTTCAGGCGCTTTTAAATCAAAATGGTTAACTTATTTGGATTTAAAAGAAATTGCCGAAAAGGAAACACGGATTTTTCTGATAAAAAAGTGTCTTTTTTACATGGCCAAAGGTCGAAATACGAGCTATGCACCTAAAAAAAGTATTTTTATAAAGGCGCTATTTAGTGAGTTACATGTTAAAGCCTTCTATTTTTTTCCCATGTGGTTAAGTTTTAAGGTTAGCGAGGATAAAGGTTATTTTTTCTATAGAAAGCTAATTGGTCATAGTGTTTAAAGTTTGACATAAAATGTTAAATTAGTATCCTTTAAAAAATATAATTTTATAAAAAACACCCATTGCGTTGAAAGAAAATCCATTAGTTTCTATTATTATACCTACCTATAATCGTGCTCAATTGATAGGAGAAACTTTAGATTCAGTAGTTTCTCAATGCTATCAAAACTGGGAGTGCATTGTTGTAGATGATGGTAGTGAAGATAGAACCGAAGCGGTTATAATGGGTTATGTAAACCAAGATAATCGATTCAAGTTCTTTAAACGTCCAGATGCTCATAAGCCTGGCGGCAATGGTGCCAGAAATTATGGGTTTTTAAAAAGCACTGGTGATTTTATAAATTGGTTTGATAGTGATGATGTTATGGCTCCAGACTTTATTGCTACTAAAATGCAGTGTTTTATTAAAGAGGCTGATACAGACGTCGTTTTTTCCGCATTTGAAAATGTTAATAAAATGGGTAAACGAACCCGTATAGCCAATAAGAGTTTTAGCGGTGACATACTTAACGACTTGGTAAATGGAGACGTGTCTTTTGGGCCTTATTCTTATATGTTACGAAGAAACCAAATAGCAAACATTCGCTTTGATGAATCTTTAAAAAAAAACCAAGATCTCGATTTTTTCTTTCGGTTTTTTACAGCATCTAATTCATTAAAAATTGTCCATGTTAACAAGATACTTTTTACTGTAAAAACTCATGACGGTTCCATGAGCTATCGGTCGGATATGGATATTTTAAAAATGGCTTCCATTTATCAAGTATATCTTATGGTTTTGAATTATTTTGCGGCACAAAAGCACACAAAAGGTATTAATAGATATAAAAAACACTGTTTAAATAGTTTAAAAGTAATGCTAAGAAATGGTCACTATCAAGAGGTTGTTAAACGATTGCTTGCTTTTCCATATTTAAGCATAGGCCAAAAGCTTTATTTAATGGGCTGTACTGTTTCTCAATTTTTAATAAAGCGCGGTGCTAACCAATTTGTTGTAATTGATTCGTAAAATATCATAAACCACTTTAAAAGTGATTGACTAAACGAGTATCATTAGATTTTTTTTTTTTAACAAAAACACGCAACCTAAAAACTGAATTGATGTCATTTAATCTCAAAAAAAAACTACAAACCTATATTAAGGATCGCATAAAGGAAATTGGTATAAATCAACAAAAAAGCGAGCAAGTTGTGTTGGATTATGCTCATATAAGCAGATTGTTCCCAGAGCCTAATTTTATTCCATTTACCGACTGGTCTATTTCGCCAAGTGTTATTTTGCACATTTTAAATGATATTGTCATTAATAAACGACAGCATATCATTGAATTTGGGTCTGGAGCGTCAACACTATATATTGCCCAATTAATAAGAACTTTAAATTTACCTGCTCAACTCTATTCCGTAGAATCTAGTGAAGAATGGTTATCTAAGATGTAAATGGATGTTTCACGTCATGGTCTTGAAGATATAGTTACGTTCATTCACGCGCCAATGACGGCTGTTCCAAATGATTTGAAAATTCTGAATCAAGAACTTTGGTATGATTCGGCAAAAATAGCGACTGCCCTACAGGATGAGCAAAAGTTTGATTTGATTATTGTAGATGGTCCTTTTGGAGGCAGCACACCATTTGCGCGTTATTCCGCAATACCTTTTCTTGAAAATAGATTATCCAATACATACGGCGTGTTTCTGGATGACGCACAAAGGGAAGATGAACTTCAAATTTCTGAACGTTGGGCTCAAATACTAAAAATCAAACCTCAATTTATGGAGAGATATACTTATTTTAGGAGTAACAAGTCTTTCGATACGTTACCCTTTATGATTTCAAACTTTTAAATAATTTATTAGAATAGCCGATCAATACTGTTTTTTTTTAAACAATAATATCACTTAATGATATTGACTTCAATTAATAGGTCTCATTTTAAAACCGGTCAGATTTTATTTCTGCTTTAATACAAATTTTCTCTTGTGAATAAATATTTAGTTTCCATAATCATCCCCACGTATAACCGAGCACATATAATTGGTGAAACTCTTGATTCAATTATTGCACAAACCTATAGTAATTGGGAATGTATTATAGTTGATGACGGAAGTACTGATACTACAGAACAACTTCTTAAGGATTATATGGCTAATGAAAGTCGGTTTCAATACTACAAACGTCCAGACACACATTTGCCTGGTGGTAATGGCGCTCGTAATTATGGATTTAAATTAAGTAAAGGTGATTATATTCAGTGGTTTGATAGTGATGATCTGATGGTTCCAGAAAAGTTAGCGTTAGAAGCCAAGGCTTTGGCTGAAAATGATGTTGACTTTGTTGTTAGTAAAACCAAGTACTTCAATAAAAAAAATAATTCTTTTTTTAATTATGACTTTAAAGCTTCAGATGTTACATTTGAAAGATATGCTATAGATTATATTAGATGGCATACCCCAGATTTAATGGTAAAACGATCCGTTATTGAAACTATTCAATTCAATGAACTCATGACAGCAGGACAAGAGCATAACTTTAATTGTAAGCTCTTATTGAAAACTACTAATTTATTTTATTTAGATGTTTTTTTAACCTTAAGAAGATACACGACAAGTTCCATCCAAGGACAGCGTGATCAATCCACTGAAATTCATCTAAAGAAAATGTTCGAATCAAATTGGCATAATTATATGGATATAAAAGATCAAGCCAATTCATCCAAATTTAATAGATACTCCTTATTGCAATGTGTGCATTGTTATTTGCAACTAAACAATAACATAGATTTACCGAAGGGCTTTACGGACGAATTAAAGAGTGTTTTTCCCAAACACTATTATTATTATTATATAGCAAAGATTTCGAATTCTATTTCTGGAAAGTATTATAAGTTTTATGAGTTGATGAAACAAAATGAAGTTTTTAATACTTATGGTTTAAAGAAAATTTAAAACTTTTAATTTTTATTGATGTTATTATGTTTGTTAGAGTTAATTAATTAGAAGAGGTTAGGCGTGTAACGGCATTCGACATGTACAGCATATATTAAAGTATAAGAATAAGCTGAGTATCTTAGTTATTTTGAATATTTTTGAATCTCATTTTTATTCAAGAATCTACTATCACAAAAAGTAATATGATTCATTTCTTATACAACTATTTTTTAACTCGAAAACCTCTAAAGAAGGCTAATCGGGTAAACCATTGGTTACATTGGCAGCTTTATAAATATTTAAAAGTCAATTTAGTTGCTCACTATAAGACCGTGTCTATAAATTCTTTGGAAGTGGATGACGCTAGTACTATTATAGTAAGCTTAACTTCCTTTCCTGGAAGAATAGATGTGGTTTATTTAGCCATACGCAGTATTCTAAATCAAACGCTAAAACCTAAAAAGATTGTATTGTGGCTAGGTAAAGATCAGTTTCCGTTAGGTGAAGAAGAATTGCCACAGGCCTTATTAGAATTGATACCCTTAGGTTTGGATATTGAATTTTGTGAAGATATTGGGGCACATACTAAGTATTATTATGCCTTTCAAAAATATCCAGATAATTTAATTGTGACTGTAGATGATGATATTATCTACCCTACGCAGATGTTGTCCCGATTAATGGAAACCCATCACAAACACCCGCATTGCGTGGTGGCTAATCGCATTCGTTATATGGAAATAAAGGATCATCACATAAAACCTTACCGCCAATGGAAAATTAACATTGTGGGTAGTAGCAATCCTTCAAAAATGTTGTTTGCAACAGGTGTTGGTGGTGTGTTATACCAACCTCGTTTTTTTCAAGATTCATTTTTTGATTTAGAAGGTATAAAAAAGACTAATTGTATAGGTGATGATGTATGGTTAAAAGCAGGCCAAATAGCAAGTGGTATTCCAGTCGTATTTACTGATTTTTATTTCGAACAGTTTCTTGAAATTCCTGAATCTCAAAAAGAAACCTTATTCTCAAAAAATGTCTTTGATAACGATAATGATCGACAAGTTAAAGAAGTTTTTGAGTACTTTGGAATCACAGAAAAATCTTTCGACTAGAGAATGAAATGTGGTCAATTGTATTTAAAACATATGTGAACTAATAAAGTGTAATTGTATGCGACCTTCATTTTATGAATCTAAAATGATAATCGATAGTACAAAAATGAGAATTTAAAGTTTCAATTTTAAACAACCTTTACAAAAGTCCTAAAATATATTATCTTCGATTACTATATAGAATGAAAACAACAAGAGTACCAATTATTCCTAAAAAACAAACCTTTGCTAAGGTGGATGCACCTCATGCGATAGATTTTAAGGCCATTTGTGTTTTTGCAGCCACGGGATTTTTTTTGGAAGACGATAGTTTTTTTAAGGATGAAAAGATCTTGCAACCAGGAACCGAATATGTTTTGAATGCTAATGGACAGATACAAGAGCAAAATTCATTTTTTAAATGGTATTCAAAACCTCGAGATATTTCTTTTAAAACAGCACTAGCCGAGTTCACTGATTTATTTGAAATGATTGTAAAGGAACAAACGGGAAATAACCGAGTTTTATTACCCTTATCTGGTGGTTTGGATAGCAGGACTCAAGCTGTTGCTTTAAAACATTTAAAAGCCGATGTGCACAGTTATTCTTATTCGTTTAAAGATGGCTTTAAAGAACATAAGATAAGCGAGTTGATGGCTAAAGCCTGTGCGTTTCCTTTTGATCCTTTTATTATTCCATCCCATTATTTATGGGAGGTTTTAGATGATGCGGCTGCAATTAATAATTGTTATTCAGAGTTTACACACCCTAGGCAAATGGCAGTTTTAAAAGAGTTTAAAGCTATGGAAGGCGAATTCTCTTTAGGTCATTGGGGCGATGTGTTTTTTGATCGTGGTATTGCGGAGCAAGATGCTCATTTAACGGAATTGGACCTTATTTATAAAAAAGTGATTAAGAAAGGTGGCTTGGCTGTAGCCAGTGCCCTATGGAAGTCCTGGGATTTGGATGGTGATTTTGAAAGTTATTTAAAAATGCGTATTCAAAAGTTATTAAACCAAATAGATATTGATGACAAAGGAGCTAAAATACGTGCCTTTAAGAGTTTGTATTGGGCGCCACGCTGGACTAGTGTTAGTTTGTCGTTTTTTCAGGAAGCCCAGCCTGTTAATTTGCCGTATTATGATGATCGTATGTGTCAGTTTATTTGCGAAATACCGGAGCAGTACTTAGCGGATCGGAAATTACAGATAGAGTATATCAAAAATAGAGATGCAACATTAGCGCGCATTCCTTGGCAAGAACAGATGCCTTTTAATTTGTATAATTATGAAAACAACAAGTTGCCTTATAATTTGCCTTATCGTATTAAAAATAAAATAAGTAGAAAGATGAATGCGATTGCTGGAAAAAAGTATATTCAGCGAAATTGGGAGTTGCAGTTTTTAGGAGAAAGCAATGATGAAAATTTACGCAGTTATTTATACGATGCTTCTTTTTTAGAGTTTGTTGATCAGGAGGTGATCGATAGTATGTATAATAAGTTTAAAGCTGAAGATCCTGTGTTTTATTCCCATGCCGTAAGCATGCTTTTAACCTTATCTGTTTGGAATTCTAAGTTTAATAAGTCTTAAATGGTGAGAAATCCCATTAGCAATAAATGTGTTGATTATATGATAAGCGTTATTATTCCAATTTATAATGGTGCGCCGTTTATTGAGAATGCGTATAAAACTTTAATTGATCAGAATATAGGGGTACTTGAAATAATTTTTGTTGATAATAACTCTCTGGATAACTCTGTAGCTATTATTACGAGTATTCAAGCAAAAGACGACCGCGTACGTTTATATAGAGAACCCGTGCAAGGGGCGGCATCGGCTAGAAATGCGGGGTTAGAACAAGCCAAAGGTGAGTTTGTTTATTTTTTTGATGTGGATGATGAGTTGTTTGAAAATGCCTTAAATAGCTTATTAGAAGTGCTTAAAATAGATTCTAGTTTAGATAGTGTTCATGGTAATACTATCAAATCTAACATGAAGCTAAGGGAGACGAAAGTTAGTCTTAAGGATACTTATAAATTAACGGTACCAGAATATCATTATTGGGGTATTCGATGGATGAATTATGGAACTTTACCTGGTACGCCGAGTTTTTTACACAGAAGATCAGTTTTTGATAAAATAGGTTGTTTCAATCCACTTTTAAAGCTAGGAGAAGATGCTGCATTTCATGTTAAATTGGGGATGGAATGTAAGGTTGCTCATTTAGATAAAAAAATATTACTTTATTACAGACATGACTCTTCTACTGTAAGCGCTCAAAATAAAAAAGCGCTGTCAAGGGAATTTACCTATTGGGAACCTCTAATTCATGAGCATATTCCCTATCTATTAGAAAATGAGGTACCATTAGCATTTAAAAAAGAAGTTCTAATTAGAGCTTATGGTTATATACCTAAAATGCTAAGTGTTACAGTAGGCTATTCTCAAAGAAAATTGCTTAAAAAAAAGCTACTAAAAGACATTCAACCTTTAGGAATCCCAGTTATTACTAGTTTGTTTATTCATTTAACAATAGTAACAGGAAGTAGGAATTTGTATAAATTTTATGCTTACTATGTATTGAAGTATTATATGCGGTATATTGTAAAATGATATAAGGCATGTGCACTGTTTTTGAGAAGAAAAACTTAATAAATACAGCGAAAATTTAAAACCAAGTAAAAGCATATATGTGTGGATTTTTAGTCGAATATAATTTATCAACTCAAACCGACCTAAACAAGGATCACTTCTTAGATTTATTGTCCTTATCACGCAAGCGGGGTCCTGATAGCAGTGGCTATATGTTTATTTCGCCTAATGTGCAAATGGGATTTAATAGATTGGCCATTCAGGATGTTTCAGCCGCTGGAGATCAACCTATGCAAAGTGCTAATAAGAAATTCACGATCGTTTTTAATGGCGAAATATATAACCATTTTGACCTGCGAAAAAGACTCAATTACAACAATTTTAGTGGACATAGCGATACGGAAACTATTGTGGCTTGTTTGGAGGCTTGGGGAGTAGAGAAAACCATAAAAGCTCTAAATGGCATGTTTGCTATGGTCATATTTAATCATCAAACTTTAGAGTTAAGTTTGGTTCGAGATTTTGCAGGCATCAAACCTTTGTTTTATGGATGGGATGGTAAGGCATTAGTAGTAGCAAGTCAGTACGACCAAATAAGAGGACACGCTTTATATTCTAGTAAATCTATTAATTCGCAGGTTTTAAAACTCTATTTAGAACAACACTTTATGCCTGCACCTTTTGGACTTTATGAAGATACGTTTCAAGTTTTGCCAGGTGAGATCATTACGTTTAGTAGTGAAGGTGTAAAAACCCATCAACGCTATTGGGAACTGCCAGTCAACCAATCTTCATTTATAACAGATTCTTCTGAAGCCGAATACTATATTGAAACCGTATTGGATAAGGTTGTAGAACGGCAACTGCTTTCGGATGTTCCTGTAGGTGCTTTTTTGTCGGGAGGTGTTGATTCCACTTTAATAGGAACTTCTATAAAGAAATACCATAAAAACACTCAATTATTCACCATAGGTTCTGATAGTAAGATACATGACGAATCTGAACGCGCTCAACAGTTTGCTGAAGCTTTAGATCTGCAACAAACTGTTTGGAATTTGGACGCTAAAGAGATGCTGTCTTATTGGGATGAGGCTATGAATGCGTTGCATGAGCCCATGGCCGATTTTAGTATTTTACCAACCTATTTAGTTTCTAAATTAGCAAAGAAGCAAGTTTCTGTTGCTTTAAGTGGTGATGGCGGTGACGAATTGTTTTTTGGCTATGAACGGTTTTGGAGTGTTGGTAAAAACATTCGCTTTCAGCATTATCCTAGTTTAATACGTAAGGGCTTATATGGTTTTGATAAGTATGCCAGCGGAAATAAAAACTTAAATGCGGTGCTTTTAGCTTCAAGTCAGGCAAGCGCACAACAAGGCTTACATTCTAGGTTTAGAAAAGAATGGTTGGATGCCTTAGCACCTCAATTAGCAGCTGTATCCTTGCCGGAAAGCTACCAAGTGTATAGTTACGAGAACTCAGGGGATATAAGAACCTTATTGCAGCATATGCGGCATGCTGAGTTTTATGGGATGATGCAAAAAACCTTGAGAAAGGTAGATTTGGCCAGTATGGAAAACAGTTTGGAAGTACGCGTGCCTTTTTTGGATAAACAGATGATTGAGGCGAGTTTACAAATAGATCCCTTGTTGAGTTACGGTAAAAACAAAAGTAAGCAAGTGTTAAAGCAGGTATTACATAAACGGATTCCATCTGTACCAATGGAAACTGTAAAAAAGGGCTTCTCTATACCTTTGAGTGGCTGGCTTCGTGAAGATTTAAAAACGTTATTTACAGAGCGTTTGTTGGATGCAGACTTAACAAGTTTTGGTTTTGAACGCCATGCCATAGAACAGATGCTACAGCGACATGCTGATAAGAAGCAGGATTTTAAATGGCCTTTATTTACTTTATATGCTTTAGTGAAATGATTAAAATTTTATTTACTATTCCCAATTTTGATACTGCTGGTAGTGGTAGAGCCTTATTGCAGGTGGCAAAACGACTAGATCCAAAACGCTTTGAGGTGCATATTGCTTGTATGCACAATCGTGGTACGTTTTTTAAAACGGTAGAAGAGTCTGGTATTCCTATTCATATTATTCAATATACCACGCCCATGAAGCCCTATTTAAAAGGTATAAAGGCCTGTTATGATATTAGTAGGAAATTAAAAGCCATCGCACCAGATATTATCCATAGCATGCATTATGCAGCAGATTACTCAGAACCTTTAGCGGCAAAAATGGCGGGTATTACATGGGTTTATACTAAAAAAAATATGAATTGGGGAGGCGCTTCAAAAAACGCCTGGTTGGTAAGAACATTTTTAGCTAGTGCTATTGCGGTTCAAAATACCGATATGCTTCAGGAGTTTTTTAAGAATTCGAAGAAAACGACTTTAATTCCGCGTGGCGTTGATGTTGCCGTTTTTAAACCTGTAATTCGGAATGAAGATTTAGTTAAGCACTGGCAATTAGATTCCAAACAGCGTATTGTGATGTGTGTGGCTAATTTAGTACCAGTAAAAGGTATTGAAGTACTTTTGCAAGCATTTCAATTGGTTTGTGAACAGCTAGATGATTGGATTTTAATGCTTGTAGGAGATGCTACAAGTGATTATGGTCTTGAAATGATTAAATTAACCCAGACATTAGGTTTGAAAAATCGGGTGTTATTTTGTGGTAAACAAGGGCGTATTCAAGATTATTTAAGTTTAGCTGAACTATTTGTTTTGCCAACATTGGGCAGCGGTGAAGGCTCTCCGGTGTCTTTATTGGAAGCCATGGCTGCGGGTAAAAATGTTTTAGGGGCGGCTGTTTCTGGCATAAAAGATCAATTGCAACCATTTCCAGAGCATTTGGTTGTAGCTGGAAATGTTGCTTCTTGGGGAAAAGCGTTGTTAGCGTGTTGTTCTAAAACAAGAGCGGAAAATATACAAATAGGAAACAGGTTTAGGGATTATGTCGTGCAGAATTACCATATAGACAAAGAAGTAGCTACCTGTCAGGAATTATATCTCAAACTCACCAATTAATCAGATTGTATGCTATTTAACTCCTTAGATTTTGCGGTTTTTCTTCCCATAGTTTTTGTACTGTATTGGTTTGTAGTAAATAAGCAAATAAAGTATCAAAACTTACTAATTGTCATGGCTAGCTACGTGTTTTATGGTTGGTGGGATTGGCGGTTTTTATCTTTAATACTTTTTAGTACCCTTGTAGATTATACTATCGGCTTAGCATTATCAAAACAACGGGATTTAGGAAAACGTAAACTACTACTTTGGGTAAGTGTTATTGTAAATCTTGGATTTCTAGGCTTCTTTAAATATTATAATTTTTTTATAGATAATTTTGTACAGGCTTTTTCATTTTTTGGTAGAGATATACAGCCTAATACCTTAAATATTATATTACCCGTTGGGATTAGTTTTTACACCTTTCAAACGCTAAGTTACACCATTGATGTTTATAAGCGACAATTGGAGCCTACCAAGGACTTTATATCCTTTGCTGCTTTTGTGAGTTTCTTTCCACAATTAGTTGCTGGTCCCATTGAGCGCGCTTCAAATTTATTACCTCAATTTTATGTAAGAAGACAATTCAATTACAATAAAGCGGTTGATGGTTTGCGACAAATACTTTGGGGTTTATTTAAGAAAGTGATTATTGCAGACAATTGTGCAAACGTTGCAAATACCATTTTTAATGGTTATGAAACCTATTCTGCCAGTACTTTAGCATTGGGAGCTGTGTTTTTTGCCTTTCAAATTTATGGAGATTTTTCGGGGTATTCAGATATTGCTATAGGAACTTCTCGTCTTTTCGGATTCGACTTAAAACAGAACTTTGCCACGCCTTATTTTTCTAGAGATATGGCTGAGTTTTGGAGACGTTGGCACATCTCGCTGTCCACTTGGTTTCGTGATTATGTTTATATCCCTTTAGGAGGTTCTAGAGGTTCAAAATGGAATCAAGTCCGTAATGTGTTTATTATTTTTATTGTGAGTGGTTTTTGGCATGGTGCTAACTGGACCTTTATTATTTGGGGGGCATTAAATGCCTTGTATTTCTTACCTTTACTATTGCGGAATAAAAATCGGATGCATACCAATGTTGTAGCTCAATATACTATATTTCCTAATCTTACAGAGTTGCTTCAAATGTTAATAACGTTTGGTTTGACAGTTCTTGCTTGGGTCTTTTTTAGAGCAGAGAATGTCTCTATGGCCATTGATTTTATTTCTAAAATAGCGAATTCATCTTTATTTACATTGCCTCAAATTAGGCCAACTGATGTATTTGTTTTTTTACTAATTTTTGTTTTGATAGAATGGGCCGGAAGACGAAATTTATATGCCATAGAACGTTTGTGGTATGGATACCCTAAATTCATTCGATTATTTATATATTATACCATTGCGATGATTATCTTTTTTTATGGAGGTAAAACCCAAGAGTTTATTTATTTTCAATTTTAATGAAACGATTTATAATACATACAATCCTGTTTTTAGTTGTCTTGATAGCTAGTTTTCTTTTTGTGTTTAGTATGGCAGATGGTACAACCGATGCCTTTTATGGAAAGCTTTCATCACCAAAACAAACATCGCTTATAGTGGGGTCATCTAGAGCTAGTCAGGGTGTACATCCAAATATTATTGATTCTGTATATGGTTCAAAAGGCATATATAATTATGGGTTTACAATTTCAGCATCGCCATACGGTAAAGCATATTATAAAAGTATTTCAAGCAAACTCAAAAGGGATTATAAAAAAAATGTTTTTATAATTTGTGTCACTCCGTGGTCTTTAGCAGAAAATAAATTAACTAATAAAAATGAAATTGAGTATCCTGAAGATGCTGACTTTATTGGAAAAACAAATTTTGTTAATATAAATCCAAATATTGAATATCTTCTAGAATCTTTTATTCCTAAAAATGAGGCTATTATCAGAAACAAAAATCGAAAAGGCATGTATCAAACATTTTATGTGCAGGATAATGGTTGGTTGGAAGTAACTATAGAATCTGATATGATATCTAGGGAGTTTAGAACAAAAAATAAAATTGAAAGTTATAGAAAGAGATTAGTAAAGTACAATGGGATTTCTGAATATAGATTTGATTATTTAATTAAAACAATAAACTTATTTAAAGAACAGGGTGATGTATATTTAGTTAGGATACCTGTAATAGAAGCGATGTTAGAAATAGAAAATGAATTGATACCAGATTTTGATAAAAAAATGAATACGGTTGCAACAGATTATCAAATACCTTATATCAATATGATGCCATTTAAAGATGCTTATGAATATACGGATGGAAATCATTTAACTGTTGATTCAGGTAAAAAGTTTTCATTAGATTTAGCAATTCAAATGAAGAAACTGAAAAGCAATAATAATTAGAATGACAATAGGAATTGTACTTTCCCAAGCCCCAGCGTATTCTGAAACCTTTTTTAATTCAAAAATTAAAGGCTTGCAAGAAAATGGCCATGAGGTTACTTTATTTACTGGGCCTAGTCTAGAGACTTATAAACTTTGTACCCATAAAAAGAGTCGAGCTGTTAATCGGTTTTTAATACTACAAGTTTTTAACATGTTTATAGTTGGGTTTAGCTTGTTTCCAAATATAAGAGCGGTTCGGGAATTTATAAGATTAGAGCGTCAAGACGGTAGTTCTATGAGACGTATTTTGGAAAAAATTTATATTAATGCACAGCTCTTAAAATATAAAGGGGATTGGCTGCATTATGGATTTGGTACATTGGCGATAGACAAAGAATTAGTAGCGCAAGCCATAGGAGCCAAAATGGCGGTTAGTTTTAGAGGGTTTGATATTGGCGTTTATCCTTTAAAACATCCTAATTGTTATCATAAACTCTGGGATAACGTTTCGAAAATTCATGTCATTTCAAATGGTATTGCTGATCTGCTTTATAAAAATGGTTTTAAAGACCAAGCTCCTATTATTAAAATTACACCAGCTATAGATACGCTACACTTTAAAGCATCTACCTCTAATACGACCAATGAACCTATACAACTCATAACTGTAGCGCGTTTACATTGGATAAAAAATTTAGTTACAACTTTAGAAGCATTAGCGATTTTAAAAAAAAAGGGAGTTTCTTTTGAGTATAAGATTATAGGTACAGGCGAGGCCTACGAATCCTTAAAATTTGCTTGTTATCAATTAGAGCTTCTAGGGCAAGTGCAATTTTTAGGGAAATTGGAGCATAGCCAGGTGAAAGAACATTTAAATCGTTCTGATATTTACATACAATACAGTTTGCAGGAAGGTTTTTGCAATGCCGTTTTAGAAGCACAAGCTATGGGCTTACTTTGTGTAGTGAGTGACGCTGAAGGTCTATCAGAAAATGTAAAAGACAGCTATTCAGGCTGGGTAGTTCCCAAAAACAAACCAGAATTGTTAGCCAAAAAGATATTTGAAGTTATTCAATTACCTATGGAAGAAAAACTTAAAATCTCTGAACACGCCATAAAACGTGTGCAAGACCATTTTAATTTGGAGCAGCAAAAGGAGGCTTTTAATGCGTTTTATACAGACTAATTTTAAACTATTAAACAAGACTTTACTAAAATGCTATTTAACTCCATAGATTTTGCTATTTTTTTACCTGTTGTTTTTATTATTTACTGGTTTGTAGTTAACAAAAACCTGAAATTACAAAACTTCTTTATAGTTATTAGTAGTTATGTGTTTTACGGCTGGTGGGACTGGCGTTTCCTCTCTTTAATTCTTTTTAGTACGTTAGTAGATTATGCAGTGGGCGTGGCTTTATCGAAGCAAAATGATTTAAGTAAACGGAAAATTCTCTTATGGATTAGTATTCTTGTGAACTTAGGTTTTCTAGGTTTTTTTAAATACTATAACTTTTTCTTGGATAATTTTGTGACCGCGTTTTCTTTTTTTGGCACTGAGATTCAAGGCCGTTCCCTTAATATTATTTTACCTGTTGGTATTAGTTTTTATACGTTTCAAACTTTAAGTTATACTATTGATGTTTATAGAAGGCAATTAGAACCCACTAAGAATTTTGTATCCTTTGCCGCTTTTGTAAGCTTCTTTCCGCAATTAGTGGCTGGTCCCATTGAACGTGCGTCCAATTTATTGCCTCAGTTTTATGTAAAAAGGCAATTCAACTCTAAATTAGCTATAGATGGCTTACGGCAAATAATATGGGGTTTATTTAAAAAAGTGGTTATTGCTGACAACTGCGCACAATTTGCAAATGATATTTTTAATAATTACACAGACTATTCCTCCTCCACGCTTTTATTGGGTGCTATTTACTTTGCCTTTCAAATTTATGGTGATTTTTCAGGCTATTCAGACATTGCTATTGGAACCTCTAAACTCTTTGGTTTTAATTTAAAGCAGAATTTTGCCACACCTTATTTCTCTAGAGATATTGCCGAGTTTTGGAGGCGTTGGCACATCTCACTTTCTACATGGTTTCGAGATTATTTATATATTCCCTTAGGTGGATCTCGAGGTTCTAAAGGCAATCAAATTCGTAATGTTTTTATTATATTTATCGTTAGTGGCTTTTGGCATGGTGCGAATTGGACTTTTATTATTTGGGGTGCACTAAATGCCGTATATTTTTTGCCTTTGTTATTAAAAAATAAAAATCGGGTGCATACTAATGTTGTAGCAGAAAATAGTTGGTTGCCTAACTTAAAAGAGTTGTTTCAAATGGTTACGACTTTTGGGTTCACCATTTTCGCATGGATATTTTTTAGAGCCGAAAATGTAGAAATAGCATTTTTATACATTAAAAATATTTTTAAGTTTTCCATTGAGTTAAGTGACCGACTGAAATTAAACCGTTTTGCTTTTGAATTATTGCCACTATTAAGCATGCTAATACTGATTGAGTGGTTTTCGAGACAAAAAGAGCACCCTATTAAAAATGTGAAACACCCAACAGTATTTATGCTTTTAATTGTATTATTAATTGTTGTATTTGGTAGTTTTTCTAATATCCAAGAGTTTATTTATTTTCAATTTTAAGATTAAAACGTTTTCACAACTAAAAGTTAATACTCAAGTGCGTGATTATTTAGACATACTATATGACTTTTGAAAAACAACAACTATAACCGCATGAAAACATTTTTCAAACAATTTGTATTTGCTTTAACTGTTTTTTTTATCCTTTTAGTGATTTTGGATTTGGTGTACACCCAAATTTACAGTCATCCAGTATATGCAAGAAACAAAGTGAATTGGCTAATGAATAAGGAGCCCAATCAACAATTCGATTATGCTATTTTTGGATCTTCACGCGTCTTTTTTCATTTAAATCCGCAACAAATTAAATCTGAAACAGGCTTAAGCGGTATCAACCTTGGCTATCCTGGATCTAATAATTTTGAAATTAAATTGATGGTTAAAGAATTTTTAAAGCATCAAAAAACTAAAAAGATATTTATTCAAGTAGATGAACAATATAATAAAGAGCGTTTAGATCCCATAGCAATAATTCCTTGGATGCCATTTATAAAAGACGACTATATTTATAATGAGATTAAAACTGTTGATTCTGCAGCGGTTTATAAAAAGTACATTCCATTTTATCGTTATATGGTTTATGATTCTAAATTAGGATTTCGAGAAATTATGATGAGTTTTATAAACGCCAATAAGTTTGATTCTACTAATGGGTTTGCTGTACCTTCAGGAATCATGCAGAAGCGTAGAGAATTAAGTACTATAAAACTTGAAAACAAAAAAAATAATCAATTACAAATTATTATAGATATTTGTAAAAAAGAAAATATTGATTTATTCTTTTTTACAGCTCCCTATTATAATACTTCAATTAATACTGAAGTTTTAAAGGAGCAATTACCTAATTATCGTGATTTTTCAGGTGTTTTTAGGGAAATGGATTACTTTGGTGACCCTTCGCATTTAAGTAAAAAGGGTGCAGAAGCGTTTACAAGTTTGTTTAGTAATACCTATTTTAAAAACTGACAAGCGTTATTATTTTTGAATATGAAACTATACTATCCACCTGAACATTATAACGCTTCCTACCGTCGCCAAGTATTTCCTTTATTAAAACCCTTTATAAAAGATGCTAATTTTACTGATGTCCAAAGGATAAAAGGCTATGGTGTTAGTGCACGCAATTTTATTATAGTTGAAGCTATAGGTGACGCCGAAGTTGTTATTTTACCTATGTCTTGGAATTATTACGCCAATACTAAACAATTGGCTTTAGCATATGCTTTTATTGAAAAGGCACAAGGGCTGGGTAAACCAATATGGTCTATAAATAATGGTGATTTTGGTGTGAAATTACCGCCAATTAAAAATCTAAAAGTATTCAGACAGAGTGGTTATATCTCCAATAAACAACAAGGTCATGTTGGTTTTCCATCTATTATAGAAGATTATTTAACTAAGAATAAATTAAATAAAACGTATTTAAATATTGACTACAGTGCACAACCAATCGTCGGATTTTGTGGGTTAGCAATTGATTCTAAAAAAAATGCCATTCTAGAAGTTGCCAAACAGGTTTATAGAAATTTAAGAAGCTACTTACGATTTAATAGTCATGAGCCACAGGAAATTTTGTCAACAAGTTATTTACGAGCCTCTTTGTTAAAGCGATTGGAAATTAATGCAGCTATTGATAGTCGCTTTATTAAACGATTAAAATATCGTGCAGGTGTAACTAAGAATAAAGAAACAGATAGCACAACTGCGGATTTTTATAATAATATATTAGACTCGCAATACGTATTATGTGTCCGTGGTGCTGGGAATTTTTCTGTGCGTTTCTATGAAACCCTTATGATGGGACGTATTCCTTTATATGTGCATACTGATGGGTATTTACCCTTGTCCGATATCATTGATTGGAAAGACCATGTTGTTTGGGTGGACTATAAGGATAGACGTAACATATCACAAATTTTATTAGACTTTCATCAACAATTAGATCCGGATGCTTTAAGCGCTTTGTTTAAAAAAAATCGTAAGTTGTGGCGTGAAAAATTAACCTTATCTGGTTTTTTTGAAGCACAAGAGGTGAATATATAATAGAGTGGCTAAAAATAAAAGTGCTTCTGAAAGTTATAAATTATAGGAGTTGTAATATTAGATTTTCTAGACTGTATTTAAAAAAAAAAACAAATAAATGAAAACCTGTTTTCTTTCTTATAATATTATGTCAACTTCCACAGGTGATTATTTTATAACGTTGAGCAATAAATTATCACAGGATTATAAGGTTATAGTAATAGCAGGTAAAATTCGAGATACAAAAATTAAGCTAAATGAAAATATAGTTGTTTTAAAGTGGCCATCAGTACGGCCAACAACATGGAAAGATTTTTGGTTTCTTTTCAAATTAGTCCAAACTTATAAGCCAGACCTAATGATTTCTATGTTTGGTTTTGTTAATATGTTTTTAATTGTTGGTAGGCTGTTTGGTGTTAAAAATAGAGTTGCTTGGATAAGAACTTTAAGCTCTCAATATGCTCAAAAAAGATATAAGGTGCTAAGAAAGTCTTTTATTTATAGCTTAGCTACCACTATTATAACCAACTCCAATGCGACTAAAATAGATGTTGCCAATTTTTTTAAAATACCATCTCGTAAAATAACGGTACTTCCAAATTCAGTTAAAGATTATAGTTCCACATTACAAGGGGTAACCACGGATAATAAGAATTTATTATATGTTGGACGTTTGCATTCTAGCAAAGGCATTGATGTTTTAATCCGTGCGTTTTCTCAAATAGTTAAGAAATTCCCGATTATGCGTTTGGATATCATTGGTCAAGGTCCATTTTTAAATGAATTACTCGATCTTACAATAGCATTAGGTGTTTCTAACCACGTTTCATTTTTAGGTGAAAAAAACAAAGAATCTGTATTGAGCGCTTATAAAAAATCGTATTGCACTATTATTCCAAGTCGTTCTGAAGCCTTTGGCTTTACCGTTATTGAGGCTATGAGTACTGGCACTTGTGTAATAGGTGCGAATAATACAGGTATTAAAGAAATTATTATTCATGAAGAAACAGGATTATTATTTGAAACAGACCGTTCTGATGATTTGGTTAATAAATTAGAAACACTTTTAATGGATGAAAGTTATAGAAATTTCTTAGCAACCTCTGGTTACAAAAGGTTTATAAAATACTATGAAACTTCTTATGCGATAGATCGAGATGCTACTTTTTTCAAGAGCTTATAGAATCAATAAAAATACTATGAATGACGTTAAAAACCATATAACTCTTCTTTTGACCGGTACAATTACCCCTAATAGTTTTGATACTTTGGCATTAAAAGATCCTGATGTAAGAAGGAATCAATATATTGAAGCCATAAAGTTTTATTTGTCAACAACGAATTTAAGTATTGTTTTTACTGAAAATTCAGGATGTTCAATAGAAAATGAGTTTGACAATTTTAAGGACAAAGAGAGATTAGAATTTTTAACATACAAGTCAGAACCAACAACACCAGATAAAGGAAAAGGAGCCAAGGAACTTGAAATTATACACTATGCTATGTATCATTCTGAATTTATATCAGATTCTGATGCTATTATTAAAGTTACTGGTAGATTAAAGATTTTAAATATTCATAAATTACATAAGGATTTTTCATTTTTTAATAAAAACAAAAAAAATTTACTTGCCTGTAATATCTATAAATTAACAAGAATGGATTCACGTTGTTTTTTCTTTACAAAGGATTTTTGGCCATGTTTAGAAACGTTTGGTAAGCTTATTAATCTTAAATATTCATTTGAGCAGGCTCTATGGGACTCTGGATTGCAGTATTTAAGAGATGGAAGTGAATATAAACAGTTTAAAAGACCTTTAAGAGTAAGTGGGATTAGTGGTGGATTTGGAACGCCTTACGATGATAGTCCTTTAATTGCACAGATAAAGTGTGTTAGACATTATTTTAGAGCGCCATATTGTTATTTAAAACTAAAAAAAGACATTTAATTTATAACTAAACTGAATAACACTATAGTTATTAATTCATTAGGCTTAAAACAAAACTCTTTTTATAAAAATTTTTTCAAGAAAAGAACTTATAAGATTTATAAATATGGATATAATTAAAAATAATATAGTTATTCTTATGACCGGTACTATTAATCCCAATAGTTTTGCAACTTTGGCTTTAAAAGATCCTGATACAAGAAGAGCGCAGTATATTGAAGCTATAAAGTTTTATTTGGAAAAAACGAGCTTAAATATTGATTTTACTGAAAACTCAGGAACCTCAATTGAAAGTGAATTTGAACATGACGATAATAAGGATAGATTGGAGTTTTTAACATACAAATCCGAACCATCTATACCAGATAGAGGAAAAGGAGCAAAAGAGCTCGAAATTATAAGTTATTCAATTTTTCATTCTAAATTTATTTCAAAATCTGATGCTATTGTAAAAATTACTGGAAGACTAAAAATATTAAATATCATAGATTTAAATTCAAATTTTTTCGCTTTAACGAAGAGATATAAAAAAGTTTATTCTTGTAATATTTATAAAGTGACTAAAATGGATGCTCGGTGCTTCTTTTTTACCAAAGATTTTTTCCCTTATTTAGAACAGGTAGGACGAGCAATAAATCTCAAATATTCAATAGAGATGGCATTATGGGATTCTGTTTTTGAATATCTAAAATTTAATGGGACTTATAAGCAACTGAAACGTCCTTTAAGGATTGAAGGTGTCAATGCTGGTTTTGGAACATCTTATGAAGATAGCTTTATTTCTGCGACAGCCAAACGGGTAAGACATTTTGTTAAAGCTCCATATTATTATCGTAAAATATCACACAAAATAAAACTCGAACATAAAGGTTAAAACCATAAATTATTGAAAATATTAATTCTTTATACGTACAACAAAAGCCTATTATCTGAGTTTTTTCAAGAGCTTTCGGAAAAACTTTGTGCAGATGGTTTTGAGGTGGTCAATTTTTACTTAAAGCATGAAAAATCTCAATTTAAAATAAACAATGTGAGTTTTTATGGTGAAAAGCGAGGAAATTTAGTTGCAAACTATAGGGAGATCTATAAGATAATTAAACAAATTAAGCCTGATGTGGTCATTTCTAATTTTAGTTATATTAATCCCGCTATTTTATTTGGAAAGCTATTAGGGGTAAAAATAAATATTGCGTGGTTCCATACAGCTTTTGGGCACACCAAACCGAACTTGTTAAAAATATGGAATAAATCGCTCTACTTAAATTTGGCGGATGTTGTACTGACCAATTCAAAATCTTTACAAAGTGAAATGCATACGGTGTACAAGGTTCCAAAAGATAAAACTAGACGCATCCCTTTTTGGACATCTATTGAAAACTATAGCTCTAATCCCAATAATTTAAAAATATCAAAGCAAGAGTCGGTTGTAAACATTGGTTGCCCAGGACGGTTATTTGCCAATAAAAATCATGCTATGGTAATAGAAGCCTTATCTCAGTTAAAGAACAATAGAAAACAAACTGTTAGATTGTTCATTGCAGGAAACGGACCTTATAAAAAGCATTTACAGCAAATGGTAACGGATTTGGATATGGAAGACGATGTAATATTTTTAGGTTTGTTAAATGTAAATGAGATGACTTCGTTTTATAAAGCCATGGATGTGATAGTCTTACCGAGTTTTTATGAAGCTTTTGGGTTGGTCTTTATTGAAGCTATTGCATTGGGCACCTCCGTTTTGGTTTCAAATACTTTTGGAGCTTTGGATTTTATTAATAGGAAAAAATTCTCAATTGACCAATTTAGTTTTAATCCACATGACATTTCAGATTTAATTGATAAATTAGACCCTTATCTAAATTATACAGGATTAGAGTCCAATTATTTTAAAAGGATGTATGAGGAATCTTTTGAAAAGGAACTTATTTATAATCAAATAAAGACAGTCATTTTAAATTAAAACATCCGATTTTAAAATACTTTTCAGCTTTAAAACTATATTAGTAAACGCTATTAATGCCATTTGAATTTCTAAAATACTTACAGCCCACCAATTATTTTCGTTTGTTTATAAAAACAGGAGTCAGTGTATTCCCAAAAATTGAAGTTTTATCAGGTTCAGTTCTAAAACAACTTCATGAAGATTTTGGTTACGAGACAGCACTGGCAAGAGCCTATGATTTATCTTGGCAAGCGATTCAAAAAGGCTACATTGGAACAACCGAAACTTATACAGCGTTTGATAACTTACCTTTAACAGATGATTACCGTTTTATTCGAAAATATTTTCATATAGCCTGGGTTCTTTATGTTCTTTTTATCAGGCTCTTTAGTTTAAAAAACCCATTTAAAGAATTAAAAGCATTTTATGTTACCAGACATACAAAGCGAAGCACTTATTTAAAAACACCAATTCAATATCCTAATTGGGAGAATTTCCAATCTCCACTTATCAAAAGTCAACCGAAAATAACGGTCGTTATTCCAACCCTAAATCGATATATCTATTTAAAAGATGTTTTAAAAGATTTAGAACAACAAGACTATACTAATTTTGAAGTTATTGTAGTCGATCAGTCTGAACCCTTTCAAGAAAATTTTTATACGTCTTTCCAATTAGATTTACAGCTTATTTACCAAGAAGAAAAAGCACTTTGGCTGGCTAGAAACACAGCGATTAAAAAGGCTACAGGTGATTATCTATTACTATTTGATGATGATAGCCGTGTGGATCCCAATTGGATTTCTATGCATTTAAAATGTTTAGATTATTTTAATGCAGCTATTTCTTCTGGTGTTTCCATTTCGAAGCTAGGAGCAAAAGTACCAGAGAATTATGATTTTTTTAGACTTAGCGATCAATTAGATACTGGTAATGTTTTGATTAAAAAAGAGGTTTTTAAACGTATAGGTCTCTTTGATCGGCAATTTGAAAAACAACGTATGGGCGATGGGGAATTTGGATTACGTGCGTATTTACAGGGGTTTTTAAATATTTCCAACCCATATTCTGGCCGTTTGCATTTAAAGGTCGATTCTGGTGGCTTACGGGAGATGGGTAGTTGGGATGCCTTTAGAACTAAAAAATGGTTTGCACCAAGACCCATCCCTAGTGTCTTGTATTTTTATAGACGTTATTTTGGAAACAAAGCGGCTAAATTTGCATTATGTAGAACAGTGCCTTTATCTGTTATGCCTTACCAATTTAAAAAAAACAAACCTATGTTGGTGCTTGGGGGACTTTTGAGTGTCTTGCTGATGCCAATTGTGGTTTTTCAGGTGTTAAAAAGTTGGAGACTTTCTGGTAAGAAGTTGGATGAAGGAGCTATGATAGAAAGGGTTGATTGAAGATTGGAGATTGTTGATTGAAGATTGGAGATTGGAGATTGAAGATTGGAGATTGGAGATTGGAGATTGAAGATTGGAGATTGAAGATTGGAGATTGAGGATTTTTGATTTTTGATTGGAGAAGCGCTAAGTTGTTATATTAATTGACTTTTTAAAAGTGCTTCGCCTTTTAGGTCAAACCTTCCGATTTTTGTTGGCACAAAAACCACCTTCCTTCGGCTGAAGGAAGGAGCTGGGTTGGTATGGAGATTTGGGGTTGGAGGTTGTTGATTGGAGATTGTTGATTGAGGATTTTTGATTTTTGATTGGAGAAGCGCTAAGTTGTTATATTAATTGACTTTTTAAAAGTGCTTCGCCTTTTAGGTCAAACCTTCCGATTTTTGCTGTTGCAAAAACCACCTTCCTTTGGCTGAAGGAAGGAGCTTGGTTGGTATGGAGATTTGGGGTTGGAGATTGTTGATTGAGGATTTTTGATTTTTGATTGGGGAAGCGCTAAGTTGTTATATTAATTGACTTTTTAAAAGTGCTTCGCCTTTTAGGTGAAACCTTCCGATTTTTGCTGTTGCAAAAACCACCTTCCTTTGGCTAAAGGAAGGAGCTTGGTTGGGGTTGGAAAGGTTATGAATGGTTTGTTGTTGGTTGTGGAGGAGTTAAATTGACTTTTTAAAAGTGCTTCGCCTTTTAGGTCAAACCTTCCGATTTTTGCTGGCGCAAAAACCACCTTCCTTTGGCTAAAGGAAGGAGCTGGGTTGGGGTTGAATTTGAAGTTGGGATTGAAGTGATTGATTTGCTTTCAATGATGGTGACATAAAAAAACAAGAAAAATAAATAGTGTTGATTAAGAAGAATATTCTCATTGTGACCTCTGAATTTCCTCCGCAACCTGGGGGGATAGGGAATCATGCTTATAATTTAGCGTTGTACTTGGCTGAGAATGACTATGCAGTGACAGTGATTGCAGATCAGCGGGATGTGGATGCGACTGAGGAAAGGCGTTTTGATGGGAGTTTGCCTTTTAGGGTGAAGCGTATTTCTATGCGATCCTTACGGTTTTTGATGTATATTCAACGGATTATCACCACTTTTAAAGAGTTTAGGAACACAGATGTTGTTATTGCTACAGGGAAGTTCTCCTTATGGAATGTGGCCTTTGGTTCCCTATGTTTTAAACGCAAGACCATGGCGGTGATTCATGGGACGGAAGTCAATTTTAAGTCGGCTTGGCTAAAGAGATCTATAGACCTTTCTTTACAACGGTTTGACCAGATTGTGGCGGTGTCTCATTATACCAAATCCTTAGTCAGCCATTTGAATAAAGACGTTCAGGTTATTCCTAATGGAATTTCGATATCGGATTGGAAGCTACCCCAGTCAAGAACCAAGCTTAAAGGATCTCCAGTTTTAACGACGGTTGGTCGGGTGAGTTCTCGAAAAGGACAGTTGAATGTGATTCAGCAACTTCCCGAATTGCTGAAACATTTTCCAGAGCTTCATTACCATTGTGTGGGGATTCCCACTGAAGCGGATGACTTTATGGTCATAGCCCAATCTTTAGGAGTTGAAGACTATATTACTTTTCATGGAAGTGTGAGTGAGGAACGATTAAAGCAAGTGCTTCAAGCTACGGATATTTTTGTGATGTTAAGCTCAGAAAGCCGTTCTGGAGATGTGGAAGGTTTTGGTATAGCCATTTTAGAGGCGAATGCTATGGGCGTTCCGGCGATTGGTTCTAAAGGCTGTGGTATTGAGGATGCTGTTTTGGATGGCGCATCTGGTTTTCTCATATCCAATGAGAGTGACATTGAGTTTAAAAACGCAATCAATCGGATTATGGCATCTCCAATTAATTTTAAACAGGAGGCTTTAAAATGGGCAAACCAACATTCATGGAGTACTATTATTAAACGCTATGAAGAACTCATCGAAAACTAGTTTATGAACTTAGCAGTCATATCACATACCGAACATTATAAAAGGCCTGATGGCACCATTGTTGGTTGGGGGCCGACAGTAACAGAGCTTAATCATTTATTAGAAGTGTTCGATACTATATATCATGTAGCTATGTTGCATGATGAAGAAGCTCCCGCTAGTGCTCTACCCTATAGCTCAGATAAAATAGTTTTTATATCTCTACCCGCATTGGGAGGTCAATCCGTTGGTGACAAGTTGAAACTTGTATGGAAATCTCCTGAAGTATTAAGAATTATTAGGCAAACTTTAAAGAAGGTTGATTGGTTTCAGTTTAGAAGCCCTACAGGAATAGGGATGTATGTGATTCCTTATTTAACCTTCTGTGCTAAAACTCCTGGATGGTTTAAATATGCAGGGAATTGGAATCAGACAAATCCACCCTTAGGCTATCGTTTGCAACGCTGGATGTTAAAACGACAATCTCGAAAAGTGACTATTAATGGGCACTGGGAAAACCAGCCAGAGCATTGTTTAACTTTTGAAAATCCTTGTTTAACCACTTCAGAGTTGCAGCAAGGGGAGGTATTGAATAAGCAAAAATCATTTGATGGTCAATTAACTTTTTGCTACGTGGGGCGGTTGGAGAAGCCTAAGGGGGTTGAACGCATCATTCAAGCTATTACTGAATTGTCAGATGGAGAAAAGGAACAAATAAAGGTGGTTCACTTAGTGGGGGATGGTCCAGATAAAGCTGCTTTCATGACTTTGGCAGAAAACTCCGGTGTCTCTTTTATATTTCATGGTTTTTTATCAAGAGGACAGGTTTTTGAAATTTATAAAGAAAGTCAGGTGTTTTTAATGCCTACAACGGCTTCAGAAGGTTTTCCTAAGGCCATTGCCGAAGCTATGAACTTTGGATGTATGCCTGTGGTATCTAATATATCGTCTATAGGTCAATATATAAAACATAAGGAAACAGGACTCTGTTTATCTGAAGTAACCGTGGCAGAATTGACCGCTATGATTCGTGTATTAAAGTCGATTGACATGAATCTCTACCATAATATTTTAAATAACCAACGACCAATTGTTGATAAGTTCAGTTTTAAGCACTATAATAATCGTATAATTGCTGAAATAATTAAACTAGCATAGTGCGCTATTTTAGGAATATTTGTTAGAAGCAAAGACTATTTATAAAGAACATTCATGATATTGAACATGAAAATCAGTGAATTTTAAAATAGTTGACAAGAATTAAGAAAAAAATGATATTTTTAACTCAAACTAATTCTATGCTAATTCTTTAATGCTGCTTAAAAAACTTCGCTGGATTATAAAGCGCCATCCTTTCTTATACCTTACTCGATTTCGAATCTTGTCTAAGAATAGTAGTATAGAAGCCATTCAAGACCTATCTTATAATGATTGGAATGCTAAAGAAGATATACCACCCTATTTTTATGAGATAAATACTAAGATTTTTAAGGATGGGAAGCCTGATGCTGATTTGGAGCTTATTAAGCAGTTGGTGACGTGGTTGTATTCTCATTCTAAAGTAGGGCCTGGATTAAGTGAGCCATCGGATAAAGCTTTAGAAACGTTATTATATGGGAAGGGCGGTGTATGTAGTGATATGGCACAGGTATTTAATAATTTCTGTGTGATTAATGATATCAAAGTACGCGAATGGGGAACTACCAGTGCACCTTTTAGCAGAGATAATGGTGGCCACTCCTTTAATGAGGTGTTTATTAAAGAATTGAACAAGTGGGTATTGATTGATCCGTCTTGGGGGATGTTGTTTTTTGAGGAAAATAAAGAGCAGCCATTGTCTGTGCTCAAAGTTTTTGAATTTTCTAGAAAGCGGCAAAAGTTGGTGTTTTCATCCTTTATTCGAAACAAAGACATTACGAAGTCACAAGTCAATAAAAATTATTTAAACCCAGATATAACCCCATTCCTTATATGTGCCTATCGGAATAAAACTTATGACCGTTATTTAAAATTATATCGAGCTTATCTTCCTGTTTTTATTATCCACTTTCTTGTATATCTGACCAATAAAAGTTACCATTATAAATTTCCCTTAGATAATTATAAAAGTATATTTTCTTAAAATTGTTTCTTTAATTCGATATCAATAATCAAATTTTTAGATTTACGCTTTCACTCAAATAAGACCTTAAATAAATCCATTGAAAACCAATATTACCTATATCAGTGCCATCGGTTTACACGCCGTCATAGGTATGTTTATTTATTTTAATGAAAGTTTAGCGAAGCTTTATTTTTTTAGCGCTTTATTTTATTTTCTGTATCGTATTATCATGATTTCAGATGATAAAAAAACTTACGAAGTTTTAAAAGCTTGTGCGTATTTTGTTGGTATTGAAGTTTTTATGAGAACAACTAAAGGGTCTGTGTCTTATGAAGCGTCTAAATATTTAGTGATGCTTTTTGTAATGATAGGCATGTTTTATAAAGGTGTTTCAGGTAGAGCTTATCCCTATCTTTTTTATCTAATGTTCCTCATACCCTCTATTTTTGTGGCCTCTACCACCTTAAGTTTTGATGCCAACTTTAGAACCAATATCGCATTCGTATTGAGTGGGCCGGCTTGCTTAGGGGTTGCAGCACTATTTTGTTATGATAAAAAAGTGAGTCCAAATCAATTACATAAAGTGTTATTATATATGCTTTTGCCTTTAATTGCACATATGGTTTATAACTTCTTTTATACACCAGATCTTAGAGAAGTTATTACCAATACGGCGTCTAATACAGCGGCTTCTGGTGGATTTGGGTCCAACCAAGTGGCTACCGTGTTTGGTTTAGGCATGTTTATTTTAGCGGTGCGGTTTTTTGTAAAATCGCCAAGTATACCCTTGAAAATTTTGAATATTAGCCTTTTTGCCATGCTTAGTTTTAGAGCCTTAGTGACTTTAAGTAGAGGTGGTATTTATGCCGCTGTAATTGCTCTTATTGCATTTTTAGTCATGTATTACGGCTACGTTAACTATAGAAGGCGAAGTGAACTGATTATGTTATTAGGGGTTTTTTGTTTTAGTATTTTTGCAGTGTGGACCTATTCTTCTGTACAAACTAACAATATGCTTGATAAGCGTTATGCTAATAAGGATTCTTTAGGACGCGAAAAAGAGGATATAAGTACTGGGCGTGTCGATTTATTTGTTGAGGAAATTGAAGGATTTATATCAAGTCCATTTTTCGGAATTGGTTCCAGTCGGGCTAAGGATCAGCGGATTGAGGATTCTGGACAAGGGGTTATTTCTCATAATGAAGTAAGTCGTACCTTGGCAGAACATGGCGTCTTAGGCGTGGCTATACTGATTATTTTGATTTTTAAACCCTTATATTATCGGTCACAGAATAAAAATAACATCTATTTCTATGCCTTCTTATGTCTATGGTTTGCAACTATTAACCATTCAGGAATGCGAATCGCTATGCCGGCTTTTATATACGCCTTAGCTTTATTAAATGTCACTAATGAAAAACGTCCTTTACATAGGAAACAACTTAGCAGGTAAGGCTCATAATGTCTCTTATATTAAGATATTAGGTGGTTTATTGGAGCAGGAGGGTTATACCCTTTATTATGCCTCTAGTCAGACTCATAAGTTGTTACGCTTATTGGATATGCTTTTCCATGTTATCCGACTACGGTGTAAAGTTGATGTGGTCCTCATAGATACCTATAGTACTCAAAACTTTTATTATGCTTATGCAGTGAGTCAGCTTTGTCGTTGGCTTCAACTCGATTATATACCTATACTGCATGGTGGCAATTTACCGGCTCGTTTGGAAAGTCATCCTAAATTAAGCAGCGCTCTTTTCAATCATGCGAAACATATAGTATCCCCTTCGTTATACCTCAAAGAAGCCTTTGAAACTAATGGATATAAGCCTATTGTTCATATCCCTAATACGGTTCAGCTCCATAATTATACGTTTCAATCAAGAACTTATGAGACACTTCGATTGCTATGGGTGCGTTCATTTTCAAAAATCTATAATCCCCAATTGGCCATACACGTTTTTCAGGCTATCAAAAAGCGTTACCCAGACGCCACATTATGTATGGTTGGGCCAGATTCTGATGGGAGTTTAGTCGAGGTGCAAGAATTAGCAAAAGAACTTGACGTTGACGTGGAATTTACAGGCAAGCTCTCTAAATCCGAATGGATCTCACGTTCTCAGGATTTTAATATATTTATAAATACGACCAATTTTGACAATACGCCAGTCAGCGTCATAGAAGCTATGGCTTTAGGTTTACCCGTTGTATCCACTAATGTTGGTGGGATGCCTTATTTAATTTCAAACAATGTTGATGGCTTATTAGTGGCACCCAACCAAATTAATGAGATGGTAGATGCTATTGTACGACTTAAGCAAGATGAATCTCTGAGGCAGCAAATAGTCAAGAATGCGCGCTCTAAAGTGGAAAAATTTGATTGGAAAGTGGTTAAACCAAAATGGGATGCGCTGTTATCTTAAATATAAGTTAAAATTCATTTGGACTTATTATCTTTACTTTGTAGTTTTCCCACATAATGGTCAAGAATAAAGGTATACATTTTGAAGTTTCTGAGCGTAAAGTCCTTCTTAGACTTTTGGACTTGGTTATGGTATTCATAGGGGTCTATAGCTTAAGTCTGTATTTTGATTTTGAATATATCGCCGTTAGCTGGAGCAATAGTGTCGCCTTACTATTACTGGGGTTTTATGTAGCTGTTTTCGGAACTATTTTTGAATTGTATGATCTGGAAAGCGCAAGCCGTTTCGATGTGACGTTTAAAAACGTTGTGATAACTGCGTCAACTACCGTATTGTTCTACTTATTTACTCCTATTCTGTCGCCTATACTTCCTAATGAACGTATGCAAATCGTTTATCTGTATTTAAGTATCATTGTATGTATACTTTTATGGCGGATAGTGTATATCAACCTTATTGAGTCTCCTCGGTTTTATAAACGTGTGCTCTTGGTAGGAGACGGTTGTATGATTGAACGACTGATAAAAGCCTTAGGTAAATATGATAAAAACTATAAGATTGTAGGCTATATCAATAGTACAGATACCTGTTCAGCGAATGAAAAGTATGATAAGTTGACAGAATATGATTCTAAGGATTTATTACAAACGGTTAGACAAAAGGGCGTGTCTGAAATTTTGGTGGCCAGTTTTAAAACCGATGATATCAAATCTGAGGTTCATAATGATCTTCTCACCTTATTGCAACGTGGTTTTAAAATTAGAGATTATACGCAGGTGTATGAGGAATTACTGCATAAGGTGCCTATTCAGTTTGTAGGGAAGGACTTCTATAAATATTTTCCGTTTAGTCGAAGTAATGAGAATAAGCTGTATATGCTTTTTCAGCGAACTTTTGATATCGTATTTTCTATCATTGGCTTACTCTTAGGGTCGCTATTATTGCCTTTTATTCTTATAGGAAATGCCATTGGTAATAAAGGGCCTTTGTTTTATTCTCAAGATCGTGTGGGTAAGAACTCCGAGTTGTTTCGCATACTTAAATTACGAACCATGGTGGTTAATGCGGAAAAAGATGGGGCAAAGTGGGCACAGAAAAATGATGCTCGGATTACTAAGTTCGGCATGTTTTTGCGTCGCTCTCGGATTGATGAGATTCCTCAGTTTTATAACGTACTCAAAGGACATATGAGTATTATTGGTCCTCGTCCAGAGCGTCCTTGCTTTGTGCAGGAGTTAGCGGAAGCGATTCCGTTTTACGAAACCAGACATATTATTAAACCGGGCTTAACGGGTTGGGCGCAGGTGAAAACCCGCTATGGGTCTTCGGTTGATGAAAGCTTGACTAAACTTCAGTATGATTTGTATTATATAAAACATCGTAGTGCGTTTTTGGATCTAAATATTGTGATAAAGACTATGAGTACTGTTTTGTATTATCGTGGGCAGTAGGGGTGTTGGAAGCTGGAAGTTGGAGGTTGTTACGCGGAGATTCGCAGAGGAGACGCGGAGAGTCACGGAGGTTTGTTGGAAGTTGGAGGCTCGAAGCTAGAAGTTGGATGCTCGAAGTTGTTACGCGGAGATTCGCAGAGGGCACGCGGAGAGTCAC
Organism: Winogradskyella epiphytica; assembly: GCF_003217215.1. GTDB lineage: Bacteria > Bacteroidota > Bacteroidia > Flavobacteriales > Flavobacteriaceae > Winogradskyella > Winogradskyella epiphytica. Next base: position 785,949 of record NZ_QJTD01000002.1, on the reverse strand, counting down.
GGAGGTTTGTTGGAAGTTGGAGGCTCGAAGTTGGAAGCTCGTTGCTAGAACTTTCCGACTAAAAACTAACGTCTACAAACTAAAGACTTTTTACTCTTCCCGTTTCACTTCAACTCCCTAATCCTTAATACCTATTTCCTAATACCTAATGCCTAATCCCATTCAAATCACAACAGTCGACACATAACTCAAATTTAGAATCTAGACGATTGGAAGTTGGAAGTTGGAAGCTGTTACGCAGAGAATTATAGAGGAGGCGCGGAGGTTCGCGGAGACTAAGTTTTTATGTAATTGCCTCTCGATACAAAATTCCAGTTGGAATTTCACTCGAGGTGACAGTGGGAAGTCATTAGGTGGTAGTATTTAGTTGGTAGTTGGGAGATACGGGTTCGCGGAGGTTTATTGGAGGTTGGATGCTCGAAGCTGGATGCTAGAAGTTGGAAGCTCGAGGCTAGAAGTTGGATGCTCGAAGTTGTTACGCGGAGATTTATAGAGGAGGCGCGGAGAGTCACGGAGGTTTGTTGGAAGTTGGATGCTGGAGGCTCGAAGTTGGATGCTCGCTGCTAGAACTTTCCGACTAAAAACTAACGTCTACCAACTAAAATTCTTTTCACACCACCTCACTGCATAACCAACTCACCGCATCACCCCCTCACTCCCAATTGACTCCGTATTGACTCCGAAGTGACTTCGAATAAAGGGTATGTTCGTTTTATGAGAAAAATAGCTTGTATTTTACCTTAAAATGAAGGCAAAAGTAAGTTGGCTGAGGGCTATACCACTAGGTTTTTGATATAGACTTCAGAGGGGAGAAAAGGTTAAAGTTGGAAAATGGAATAGGCTTATTTCGATGGTTGGTTATAGAATCGGACTAAGTAGATGTATCTTATCAGTAAAGCGATTAATAATGGCATCAGGCCTATGGCAAAGACTTGAACCCCGATGAGCCAATGCATCGTCATTAGACATAGCATGATGATAAGGAACTTCAAATAGCGGTTGAACCATTGGCTTGCTTTTGGTTTTAGCAACTGACTCATCGCAAAGAGGTTTAATGGAAAGGCCCATAAGACATTATAGTTATGTGCGGTTGCGGTATGGTCTGTAGCGAACCATAGGAATAAAATCAGGAAACCAATGAGGCCTGTTAGGGTGAAGAGCGTTAGGTCTAACCACTTGCTTCGACTGTTGTTTTTGAAGTCCTTATAGGTGATGAATAGGATAAGAATCGCTAATAGCCCCATAATCATCAATGGGCTAAATAAAAAGCTTGCGGAGTCTTGGTTTTCCTTTTTCTTGTAGAGTATGCTTGAACTTTGAACTAATTGCTCTGAACCACCAATAGTGGCATTTTCAAAATAGGTATTAATATAAGCAGGGAGGAACATGTGCTCGTAAGCCGAAGCTGGTCTATCAATCACAGAACCCAAGGCGATATCAATCCCGAAACTGCCCCAAGTGTTTAAGCCTACATGATCGTGAATTAAGGATCTGAAGGTCTTCAGCTCTGCATCGTCAGGCGCGTTGAACTTAATGTCTCTATCCGTTGCTTTTAAAGACACATCGCGGATTCGTGTGGCACAATTATCATAGAAGAAGTCGTATAAATAACGTCTGTTTTCTGGCTTATAATTGTTTTCAAGATAGTTGAATAGCTTTTGTTTTTCTTCCGTAGAAAGATTGAGCACCTGCTCTGTGATGGTTCTGTTAGCGGCTGAATAGTGGTTGTAGATGTTTGAAAAATGGTGTCTGCTAATCAGGTAGTTTAATTTCCCTTGGGCGAATTTAAGGTAGAAGTTAGGCGCATCGAAATCGTATTCGCCATAGCCATAGACCACATCTAAGCCGAGGTTTTTATCTGAAATTCTGAAGCCATTATGTCCGAAGGCATCGTTTAAAGATTCACCTGGTCCCATGGTTAACACCGAAACTTTTGCATCTGGAGATAATTGTATCTGTTGTGCAAATGCTGAAACCACCGTTAAAAGAAGGGTTATAAAAAGTAATTTTATTTTCATAAGGAAACTATCTAAAGACGCTGAAGTCTATGATTAGAGAAAACACATTAGAATATAAAGCCGCACTTTGGTCGCCAATGTCTGTAAAAGCATAGTCGATTTGAATGCCTTTGTATTTAAATCCGACTCCAAAGTTAGGTTGAAAGGTGAGTTGCTCTGAATTATCGATTTGTAGTTCGTTCTGAAAATTCCCTACACCACCTCTTAAAAAGACCAAATCGGTATAACCGAATTCAAAGCCTAAAGCGGGGTCAATACTGGCAAAGGAAGTGGAAATGATATCGTTATTTTCTACAAAACGCATATTTAAGTTGGCGGCCGCTAAAAGGGAGTAGTCGTAATTGAAGATCCATTTCTTCGACATGCCTAATTGCAACTTTGGAATGGTAATTTCGGTAGTTTCAGGTAGCTCCTGATTTTCACCTTCCACCGCGCCACTAATTTGTTCGAATTTTTCTTCGTCGATAGACCAGGCATTAAAGGTGGTTGTGATGTCTCTAGCCATCAAGCCGAACTTCCACCCGTTATTTCCTTCAAACTGAATACCGGCATCTAAACCAAATCCCCATGAAGAGGCAAAGTCTCCAATAATACGACGGATGATTTTTGCATTCACCCCAAAATTCAACCCATCTAAAGGGAGTTTTCTAGCGTAGGAAAAGGTAAGTCCGTAATCGGCTGTAGAAAAAGTACTTATTCGGTCGTAGTTAATATTCCCTTGATCGTCAATAAGCTGTGTGGTATCTAAAATATCATCTACACCAAACCGAATTAATGAGATGCCTACGGCGCTTCTATCATCTAAAGGCATGGCATAGCCGATATAGTTGTAATTGGCGATATTGGCAAAGTAACTGGAATGCATTAGGGAAAGCTGATTGTCTTCTAGGTGCACCAAACCGGCTGGATTCCAATATCCAGCATTTACGTCTGAGGTTTGTGATACAACAGCATTACTCATGCCCAAAGCGGCAGCATCGACCCCAATATTCATAAATTCATTTGAATATTTTCTTGCGGTTTGTGCCGAAGTGAAAAGCGTAGTAAGTGTTAAGAGAATTACATAGTAATTTTTCAACAGCAAAAATTTTTACAAAGATGCATAATATTTTCCTATCTATTTAACTGCAAATGCCTGTTCTTATTGTTTTCTTTTATGTCAAATTGAAAAATATTAAGATTAGACGCAAATACTTTTATATTTTTACAAAAATTAAAATTATGAGTCTTAAACGTCACATTCCTAATATTGTTACTCTTCTGAATTTACTTTCAGGTTGTATTGCTATCATTTTTGCGGTATACGGCAATTTTATCGCCGCTGCTATGTTCGTGTTTTTGGGTATATTTTTCGACTTTTTTGATGGGCTATTAGCTCGTAAACTAAATGTGCAAAGTCCCTTAGGGATTCAGCTGGACTCTCTGGCGGATTTGGTGACGAGTGGTGTTGTGCCCGGCATTGTGATGTTTAAATTAATTTCTTTAACAGTCGATGCTCCGGATTATTCAACCTATAGCGATAGTTGGAATTCTATTTTCCATTGGCAAGGGTTTAAGATGTCGGTATTACCGCTTATAGGCTTGTTTATTGCTTTGGCATCGGCTTATCGCTTGGCTAAGTTTAATTTGGATGAGGATCAGCAAAGTTATTTTAAAGGTTTGCCGGTTCCGGCTAATACGTTGGTGATTATGTCACTGCCTTTGATTTTAGAGTACCAGAATAGTGATTTGATGAATTCTATTATCATCAATAAATGGTTTTTAATCGGCCTGACACTGTTGAGCTGTTATCTACTTAACTCGAACATTAAGTTGTTTGCTTTGAAGTTTAAGAATTATGGGTTTCGAGATAATTCCATTCGTTATATATTTTTGATATTGAGTGTTATATTATTAGTCGTGTTGCAGTTTGCCGCGATTCCTTTAATTATAGCCTTGTATATATTGCTTTCGTTATTAACGGCTTCCAAAATCGCATAATTCCAATTTCAACTTTATACCTCACCTAAACACCTCACTAAATGGCTTCAGGATTTTTTGCATTATTAGACGATATCGCGGTAATTATGGACGATGTTGCTGCAATGACCAAAATAACGACTAAAAAAACTGCTGGGATTTTAGGGGATGATTTGGCGGTAAATGCAGAAAAAGCCTCAGGCTTTGTGTCGTCTCGTGAGATTCCTGTGCTTTGGGCGATTACTAAAGGTTCTTTTATTAACAAGCTGATTATTCTCCCTTTGGCTTTTCTGTTGAGTGCCTTTTTACCGTGGTCGGTGATTGTGATATTAATGATTGGTGGTTTGTACCTAGCTTATGAAGGTGCCGAGAAAATTTATGAATATATAGTGCCTCATGAAAAGGCGGTGGTTACGGATTTAAAAACGGATTACACGCCAGAAGAACGTTTAGAACAAGAGAAGGCGAAGGTGAAGTCGGCCATAATCACCGATTTCATTCTATCTGTTGAAATAGTCATTATTGCTTTAGGCACGGTGGTGAATATTCCATTGTTGAACCAAATTATTGTGGTGACTATTGTGGCCTTAATCGCTACCGTTGGGGTTTATGGGATTGTGGCTTTGATTGTTCGTATGGATGATCTTGGTTTGCGTCTGATAGAAAAGAGTGATGATAATAAAGGGTTTTTATTTAGTATTGGTACTTTTCTTGTTAATGCTTTACCATGGGTGATAAAGAGTTTGTCGGTTATTGGAACCATTGCTCTGATTTTAGTGGCTGGTGGTATTTTTGTTCATAATATTGAATACTTACATCATTTCTTGGAGGGGATTCCTTCGATTTTACGTGATTTTATTGTTGGCTTGGCTGCTGGTGCGGTTTGTTTGGTGGTGGTTAATGGGGTGAAGTGGGTTAGGCGGTGAGTTGTTAGGCGGTGAGTTGGTGATTCGGTGAGTTGGTGAGTTGGTGAGACGGTGATATGGTGAGGTGGTGATATGGTGAGGCGGTGTGAAAAGGGAAAAGTTAAAAGTGAGGAGTTGTTAGTTGTTAGTTGTGAGTTGTCTGTTGTGAGTTGATTAGTTGATAGTTTTTAGTCGAAAAGTTCTAGCTTCGAGCTTAGAGCTTCAAATAAAACTCCGTGAGTCTCTGTGTTCACTCTGTGGATCTCTGAGTAACAACTCCTAGTTTCGAGTTTCCGAGGTCTTTCTAGTTTTTAGGGATTGGGGATTAGGGAATAGTGGAATAGGTATTTGGGATTAGGGATTAGGGAGTGAGGCGGTAATGCAGTGAATCGATGATGCAGTGAATCGGTGATGCAGTGGAGTGGGGCGGTGAGGTGGTGTGAAACGTTAACCGATTTTAGCCATTAATGTTAGTTTTCTATGTCCAACTTCTAGCTTCGAGCATCCAACCTCTAGCTTCGAGCATCGAGCTTCCAACCTCCAACAAACCTCTGCGAAACTTTGTGTTCTTTCTGCGAGTCTCTGAGTAACAACTCCTAGGTTCAAAGATTCTTGATACATTTCTCGCTCAATCGGAGCACTGGGGCTGACATGCATTTACTACGTTCATTTTGCCTTGATGCAAAACGAACCAAAAAATCATATCAATTTGAGGAAATTACTCATATCGCTTATATTTATTTAAGGTATTCGCACCATTCGCTATCGATACTACATGCTTGAAGCTGCGCTTCGCAGTTCCGTTTCTTCGCTCTTTATTTCTGCAAATTGAGCTTTCGACGCTGTCGAAATTTGGGACTTTCTTATTTGCTTGGGTTGGTTTTTCTTCGAGGAGCTATGTGTGATTCTGTGTAACAGCTTGCTTTTAGTATCCGAGGTCTAGATTCTAGTTTGTAGTCATTAGTCATTAGTGATTAGTGATTAGGAATTGGGGATTAGGGATTAGGGAATGGGAGTGAAAAGGGAAAAGTGAAAAGTGAGGAGTTGTTAGTTGTGAGTTGTCTGTTGTGAGTTCTCTGTTGTGAGTTGATTAGTTGATAGTTTTTAGTCGAAAAGTTCTAGCTTCGAGCTTAGAGCTTCAAATAAAACTCCGTGAGTCTCTGTGTTCACTCTGTGGATCTCTGAGTAACAACTCCTAGTTTCGAGTTTCCGAGGTCTTTCTAGTTTTTAGGGATTGGGGATTAGGGAATAGTGGAATAGGTATTAGGTATTTGGGATTAGGGAGTGAGGCGGTAATGCAGTGAATCGGTGATGCAGTGGAGTGGGGCGGTGAGGTGGTGTGAAACGTTAACCGATTTTAGCCATTAATGTTAGTTTTCTATGTCCAACTTCTAGCTTCGAGCTTCCAACCTCCAGCTTCGAGCATCGAGCTTCCAGCTTCAAACAAATCTCCGTGAGACTCTGCGTTCTCTCTGCGAGTCTCTGTGTAACGGCTTAATTCCAATAGTTCTCGATACGAGATTCCTGTTAGAATTTTACTCGAACTGACAATCGGCGATGAGGTATTAGGGATTAGGGAATAGTGGAATAGGTATTTGGGATTAGGGATTAGTGGATTAGTAAAGTGAAAAACTAAAAGTGAAAAGTGAAAAGTGAGGAGTTGTTAGTTGTGAGTTGTCTGTTGTGAGTTGATTAGTTGATAGTTTTTAGTCGAAAAGTTCTAGCTTCGAGGTTCTAGCTTCTAGCTTCCAACAAACCTTCGTGAGTCTCTGCGTTCACACTGTGAATCTCTGAGTAACAACTCCTAGGTTCAATAGTTTTTGATACGAGATTCCTGTTAGAATTTTACTCGAACTGATAATTTTTTTGGTGTTACTTTGGGGGTGAAATGCCTTTAGTTTTTTAAGCTTAAAACTCTAGTTTCTTTTTTCTTAGTTCAAAGTTTTGACCTAAGTAGACTTTTCTAACCATTTCGTCTTCTGCTAGTTCTTCTGGTTTACCAGCTTTTAAAATGCCTCCTTCGAACATGAGGTAGGTTCTGTCGGTAATGGCTAAAGTTTCTTGTACGTTATGATCGGTAATAAGAATACCGATATTTTTCTTGGTGAGTTTGGCAATGATGCGTTGGATATCTTCAACCGCTACTGGGTCGACTCCCGCGAATGGTTCATCTAATAAAATGAAGTTGGGATCGGTAGCTAAAGCACGAGCGATTTCCGTACGACGACGTTCACCTCCAGATAGTAAGTCCCCACGGTTGGTTCTAATATGACCTAAGCTGAACTCTTCGATGAGTGATTCCATCTTTATATGTTGTTCTTTCTTGCTTAACTTCGTCAGCTGAAGAACACTTAGGATATTATCTTCAATACTTAATTTTCTAAACACAGAAGCTTCTTGAGCCAAATAACCAATACCATTTTGTGCACGTTTGTACATTGGAAATTTGGTGATATTGGTGTCGTCTAAGTAAATATTTCCGCCGTTAGGTTTAATAATCCCTACGATCATATAGAAAGATGTGGTTTTACCAGCACCATTAGGCCCTAATAATCCAACAATCTCCCCTTGATTTACCTCTAAAGAGACATCCTTTACCACTTTTCGTCCACCGTAGGACTTCATTAAATGTTCTGCTCTTAACTTCATAGTGTTTCTTAGAAGGCTAAAATTAATAAAATCATATAGATTCTATTCGCTTTGGCTATCATTTATTAAAAGTTTAACCTTAGGATTCTTGTTGTTCTAAGGCCTCCCAATATTCATGAGCGCGTCTTAAATGTGGAATGACAATGGTTCCGCCCACTAAAGTGGCAATGCCTAAAGCTTCACTAACTTCTTCTTTGCTTAACCCTTCATTATAAGATGCTTCAAGGTGGTATTTCACACAGTCGTCACAACGTAAAACTGTAGATGCGACTAAGCCTAAAAGTTCCTTTGTCTTTTTATCTAGTGCGCCCTCTTGATAAGCGTTGGTATCTAGGTTAAAAATTCGCTTTACTATTTTATTGTTATCGGCTAAGATTTTATCATTCATTTTAGCACGATATGCATTGAATTCTTTTACAATATCTGACATAGCTTCTTAGGTTTTAACTTTTAGATTTCTTCTTCGCTTTGGCTTCTTTTCGCTTTTGGTTTCTTACCACAATGGCCGAAATATAGATGCTTATTTGGTACAATAATAATATAGGAATGGCCACAATCACTTGACTCGCGATATCTGGAGGGGTAATGACTGCTGATAATATCAGTACAATTACTAAGGCAAATTTTCTATACTTTCTTAATACCTGTGGTGTTACAAGTCCAACTTTAGTTAAGAAGTAAATAATTATAGGTAATTCGAATACAAATCCTGAGGCAAGAGCGGAGGAACGCACAATGGCGATTACAGAGCTAATGTCGAACTCATTAGAGATTTGATCCGATATTTGATAGTTGGCTAAGAAGTTAATTGATAATGGTGTAATAATATAGTATCCGAAAAGCACGCCTAAAAAGAATAATAAGGATGCAATGATTAGGAAGCCTCTCGAGTTTTTACGTTCATTGGTCTTTAAACCTGGACTTATGAAACTCCACAGTTGGTAGAGAACATAAGGGAAAGCAATTATAAATCCTGCATAAATGGAGGTCCATATATGTGCTGAAAACTGTCCGGCAACGGTTCTGTTTTGAATGATAAATGGGAATTTTTCAGCACAAAAGGTGGTGTCCGACATGCCTAAGAATCGGGACATATTACATAAGGCTTCGTAAGTTGGGAAGCTCATATGTGTTGGGCCGAAAATGATTACATCGAATATAAATTTCTTAAATATAAAAGCTAAGATTCCGGCAATAACAATCCCTAAAGTTGCTCTTATTAAATGCCATCTTAATTCTTCGAGATGGTCTAGGAAAGACATCTCATCCACTTGTTTTTTCGCCATTATATAATGCCTTCTTTTATTAAATCATGAAGATGAACCACGCCTGAGTATTTTCCGTCGTGTTCTACTAATAATTGAGAAATCCCGAATTCTTCCATCACTTCTTTAGCATCCACCGCCATAGCGTCTTCAGAAATTCGTCTTGGATTTTTACTCATGATATCTTTTGCTTTTAAGCTCATGAAGTCGTCACTCTTACTCAACATACGTCTTAAATCACCATCGGTAATGATACCAACAATCTCATCATTGTCTACCACAGCAGTAACGCCTAACATCTTCTCGGTAATCTCTACAATCACTTCTTTTAAAGATGTTTCTAGTCCGACTTGAGGTTTCTGGTTTTGAGAAGACAAATCGTTTACTCTTAAATAAAGGCGTTTTCCCAAAGCACCACCTGGATGGTATTTAGCAAAATCTCTACTCGAGAACCCACGTAGCTCTAATAAACAAATAGCTAAAGCATCTCCCATAACCAATTGGGCTGTTGTGCTTGTTGTAGGTGCTAAGTTATTAGGACAGGCTTCTTGCTCTACGTATGCATTCAAAATATAATCTGCTTGCTGACCTAAAAAGGAGTCGATATTACCCGTTATGGCAATCATTTTGTTTTTTGCATTCTTAATAAGTGGTACTAAAACCTTAATTTCAGGAGTGTTTCCACTTTTTGAAATACAAATCACCACGTCGTTTTCTAGAATTAATCCGAGGTCACCATGAATAGCATCTGCCGCATGCATAAATACCGCAGGCGTTCCTGTTGAATTTAGTGTCGCCACGATTTTATTAGCTATGATAGCGCTCTTTCCAATTCCTGTGATTATCACACGTCCGGAAGAATTATATATCAATTCTACCGCTTTTGCAAAATCTTCTGTAAGTAAATCAGACAAATTTTCTATAGCTTTGCTCTCTAACTTAATGGTACTGTGTGCTGTGTTTAAAATGGATTGCGTAGTGTTCAAAACTTATTATTTATTGAGTTTTTTAGGTCTAAAGAATTTGTTATCTTTAAACTTGTTGCAAATGTATATAAAATACTAATAGGGATTAATGAGTATTGCAATACTAATAGGGATTAATGAGTATTGCAGAAATTGACTTACACTCCGCATTAAAAAAGCACTTTGGGTTTTCACAATTCAAAGGTCTTCAAGAAGAAGTTATAAAGAACGTAGTAGCGGGTAATAACACCTTTGTTATTATGCCTACAGGAGGCGGAAAATCGTTATGTTATCAACTACCAGCGCTAATAAAAGAAGGAACAGCTATTGTGGTTTCTCCTCTTATTGCTTTGATGAAAAATCAGGTAGATGCCATTAGAGCGGTGTCTGAACACGAAGGTGTGGCGCATGTTTTGAATTCGTCTTTGAATAAAACGGAGGTGAAACGTGTGAAGGATGACATTGTAAATGGCATCACGAAATTGTTATATGTGGCGCCCGAATCGCTGACAAAAGAAGAATATGTTGACTTTCTACGGACGGTTAAGGTATCTTTTATGGCTGTAGATGAGGCTCACTGTATCAGTGAATGGGGACACGATTTTAGGCCAGAATATAGAAATCTTAAAACGATTATTAAACGAATTGGTGACGATATTCCGATTGTTGGATTGACCGCAACGGCGACTCCTAAGGTTCAGGAAGATATCTTGAAGAGTTTAGGTATGTCTGATGCCGTTACGTTTAAAGCCTCGTTTAATAGACCGAACCTCTATTATGAGGTGCGTCCGAAAACAAAAAATGTAGATGCTGATATCATTCGTTTTGTGAAGCAGAATGAAGGAAAATCGGGTATCATCTATTGTCTAAGCCGAAAACGTGTTGAAGAATTAGCGCAGGTGCTACAAGTGAACGGGATTAAAGCCGTTCCGTATCACGCTGGACTAGATGCTAAGACACGAGTGAAGCATCAAGATATGTTCTTAATGGAAGATACGGATGTGGTGGTAGCGACCATTGCTTTCGGGATGGGTATTGATAAACCTGATGTTCGCTTTGTGATTCACCACGATATTCCAAAGAGTATAGAAAGTTATTATCAAGAAACCGGACGCGCGGGTCGTGATGGTGGCGAAGGTCATTGTTTGGCTTATTATGCTTATAAAGATATTGAGAAGCTTGAGAAATTCATGTCGGGTAAACCTGTTGCAGAACAGGAAATCGGTCATGCGCTATTACAAGAAGTGGTAGCCTTTGCTGAAACTTCGGTATCTCGACGTAAATTCATTCTTCATTATTTTGGTGAAGAGTTTGATAATGCGACTGGTGAAGGCGGCGATATGGACGATAATATGCGTCACCCTAAAAAACAGGTCGAAGCTCAAGATGATGTTAAAATTCTTCTGGATACGGTTCAGAAAACAAATGAAAAGTATAAGGCTAAGGATTTGGTTCAAGTTCTTATTGGAAATTCTAACGCCCTTATTTCATCACATAAAACTGATACTCAGGACTTTTTTGGAGTCGGTAAAGATAAGGACAAGCGCTATTGGATGGCCTTGATCCGTCAGGTGCTTGTTGCAGGTTACCTTAAAAAAGATATTGAAACTTACGGTGTTTTACGATTGAGCGACAGTGGAACTGAATTTATTAAGTCGCCACAATCTTTCATGATGGCTGAAGACCATGTGTTTGATGAAGAGTCTAATGATGGTATTATCACTGCTGCAAAAGGAGGAACGGCTGTTGCAGATGAGAAATTAATGGGAATGCTTAAAGATTTGCGTAAACGCAATGCTAAAAAATTAGGTGTACCGCCATTTGTGATTTTTCAAGATCCATCTTTAGAAGATATGGCTTTAAAATATCCTATTTCTTTAGAGGAACTATCTAATGTTCACGGCGTAGGCGAAAGTAAAGCTAAAAAATACGGTAAGGATTTTATTGCTATGATTGCTGAGTATGTTGAGGAAAACGACATTATGCGACCAGATGATTTGGTGGTGAAGTCGACAGGAACCAATTCGGCTATCAAATTATACATCATTCAGAACGTAGACCGGAAGTTGCCATTAACAGATATAGCCAGTTCTAAAGGGATGGAAATGCCTGCCTTTATAAAGGAAATGGAATCGATTGTGTTTTCAGGAACTAAGTTGAATATCGATTATTGGATTGATGATATTTTAGATGAAGATCAGCAAGAAGAAATCCATGATTACTTTATGGAGACTGAAAGTGATAAGATTGCCGATGCGATTGAAGAGTTCGATGGGGATTATGATGATGAGGAATTGCGCTTGTATCGTATTAAGTTCATGAGTGAGGTCGCGAATTAAAGTTTTAGTTTGTAGACTATATACTCTTTAATAGATAAGATTATTTGTATCGAGAACATGGTGTTGCATTGGCATCTTATTCTCGATATTTTTTTTGAGGCTATTTTATTTGAAATTCAATTGTGTTGACTATTATTAATAGCCTATTTATTCATTATCAATTGGAGCTGGTTGATTCTCGATTTAAAATTACTAGGGGAGTAGTGGAATAGTAATTAGTTATTAGTGATTAGTGATTAGGGATTTGGAATTAGGGATTAGGGGATTGGTGGGGTAGTGAGGTTAGGTGGGTTATGCATCTTATTACTTTAGTTAATATTGCGGTAACTGAGTTCATCCGTTTGTTATTCTTCCTCGTCGGAAGCATCAAGAACGACGTATTTGCTAAATACGATATCATGCTTTTTCACTATAAGTTGTATGCTTTTAAGTGTAGCTTTCTCTAATTTTTTGACATCAGATTCTTCGATAGCAAAATCGATTTTAGTGACGTGTCTTCCTTTAATATCAGAACCTTCGGATTCAAACTCTGGCATATCTGAATGGAGTTGGAGTTTAAAGTTATCCTCTCCTATAAAATAAAGTTCCGCACCGACCTTAGATTTCACTGAAAGCTGACCAACGATAACCGTTTGGAAAAAGAAATAGCCTCCTAATTCATTCAAACCTGCGTATAGCACATTGGATTCTGAAACCCCAAATGGTTTGTTTTGGACATCGTTTATGATGGCTTCAACGGAATCAGTGGTTTCTGTTTTAGAAGATTTGCCTAAAAGTTTCGATAAAGAAAATGCCATGAAATTTGATTTGTGCGAATTTAGGCTTTATTGTTAGAAGTACAAATTTGTAGGCGGTGGAATTGGGCTCGTGATATGGTGTTTCGACATTCATCTTAGTCTGTCTTAGGTGGGGTTCGTGCTTATTCGTGATCAAAGTGCCTCATTTTTATTCATTTCAAATTCGGCTAATCACTTTTAGTTTCAGACTTATAACTCAGTTCACTATCTTTGCAATCTTAAATAAAAACACAGATATACAATGCAAGACGGTTTATACGCAAAATTCAACACTTCAAAAGGTGAGATATTAGTTAGTTTAGAGTTCGAGAAAACACCTGGTACAGTAGGTAATTTCGTGGCTTTAGCAGAAGGAAATTTAGAAAATTCGGTAAAACCACAAGGAACTCCTTATTATGATGGATTGAAGTTCCACAGAGTTATTCCTGATTTTATGATTCAAGGTGGTTGTCCACAAGGCACAGGAACTGGAAATCCAGGTTATAAGTTTGATGATGAATTTCATCCTGAATTAAAACATGACGGCCCTGGAGTTTTAGCCATGGCTAATGCTGGTCCTGGTACTAATGGAAGTCAGTTTTATATCACTCATGTTGCAACTGATTGGTTAGATAATAAGCACACCGTTTTTGGTAAGGTTGTAGAAGGACAAGATGTGGTTGATTCCGTTGCACAAGGCGATGTAATTGAAACGCTTGAGATTATTAGACAAGGAGAGGCTGCGGAACAATTTAACGCGGTGGAAGCATTTAGAGTTTTTGAAGGATCTCGTGAAAAGCGTATCGCTGCTGAGCGTGAAGCTGCACGAGCTGAATTAGATAAATTAGCTGCAGGTTTTAAAGAAACTGAATCAGGTTTACGTTACCAAATCATTCAGAAAGGTGATGGTAAAAAAGCAGAAAAAGGAAATATGGTTTCTGTACACTATAAAGGACAGTTGGCTGATGGTACCGTTTTCGATTCATCATACAAAAGAAATTCGCCATTAGATTTTCAAGTTGGTGTTGGTCAGGTTATCGCAGGATGGGATGAAGGTATTTGCTTGTTGAACGTTGGTGATAAAGCGCGTTTGGTGATTCCTAGTGATTTAGGATATGGTGCTGCAGGTGCCGGTGGCGTTATTCCTCCAAATGCAACCCTTGTTTTTGACGTGGAGTTGATGGGAGTTAAATAAGACATTCATTTAAAATATATAGAACCTCTTAAATTAATTTTTAAGAGGTTTTTTTGTGGGTAAAATGAAGATGTTAATCTTCAAATATGTATTGGGTATTAAAGTCGATATTATAAGCCTTTAAGAAATCGATATATTCTTCTCTGAATGATTTTACCTTGTGGTGTTCTTCCTGATTCTTTATATAATTTGTGATTTTTTGGAGTTGAGATTGACTTACCGTAAATGCTCCGAATCCATTTTGCCATTGGAATTTCCCGTTGACGAATCGTTTTTCATTGATCCATTTCGAGGCATTGGTTTTAATGTCTCTTACTAAATCTGATAAGTTGCAATTTGGTTTTGTGCTGATGAGGAGGTGGAGGTGATTCGGCATGCCGTTTATGATCATTAATTTTTGATCCTTGTTTGTGATTATTCCTGAAATATATTTGTAGAGTTCGTCTTTTCAATGGGTTTTAATGAGGTTTGCTCTGCCTTTTACGGCAAAAACGATATGGAAATAGAGTTGTGAATAGGTGTTTGCCATGGTTATTTGGAAATATCATTTGTTGATTTCAATTGAGGTTATTAAAATACGAAATATGTGTTTGAAAATCAATAGGTTGTGTGTTGTTGTGGGTTTTGTTAATATATCGCCGCTCTGTGACTTCATGGTTAACGCCATGTTGCACCTGCTATTAATATGTCGCTCCTCTGGAGCTTTTGGTCATGGGGTATCTATATGTTCTATTAATATGTCGCCACTCTTTGGCTGACATTGGGATGCGCAATTGTATCTATGATTAATATTTATTGGTGTGGTTGAATTTGGGTTGTTAATATGTCGCTCCTCTGGAGCTTTTGGTTGTGTGTTATCCATATGATCTATTAATATGTCGCCACTCTGTGGCTGAAATATTGTCGCCGTATTGTATTTGCTATTGATATATCGCCGCTCTGCGGCTGACATTGGGATGCGCAATTGCATGAACGTTATTAATATGTCGCCACCCTGTGGCTTCATGGTTAACGACATGTTACATCTGCTATTAATATGTCGCTCCTCTGGAGCTTTTGGTCATGGGGTATCTATATGTTCTATTAATATGTCGCCACTCTGTGGCTGAAATTGGGATGCGTATTGTATATGTTATTAATATATCGCCGCTCTGCGACTGACATTGGGTTGGGCAATTGCATCTATGATTAATATGTATTGGTGTGGTTGAATTTGGGTTGTTAATATGTCGCTCCTCTGGAGCTTTTGGTTGTTGGTTATCCATATGATCGATTAATATGTCGCCACTCTGTGGCTTATTTGTTAACGACATGTTGCACCTGCTATTAATATATCGCCGCTTTGCGGCTGACATTGGGTTGGGCAATTACACCTATGATTAATATGTATTGTTGTGGTTGAATTTTGGTTGTTAATATGTCCCTCCTCTGGAGCTTTTGGACATGGGGTATCTATATGTTCTATTAATATATCGCCACTCTGTGGCTGACATTGGGATTTGCAATTGCACCTTGCACCTATGATTAATATGAATTGTTGTGGTTGAATTTGGGTTGTTAATATGTCGCTCCTCTGGAGCTTTTGGTTATGGGGTGTCTATATGTTCTATTAATATGTCGCCACTCTGTGGCTGAATTGTTGACGCCGTATTGTATATGTTATTAATATATCGCCGCTCTGCGGTAAACGTTGGGATGGGCAATTGCACCTATGATTAATATTTATTGCTGTGGTTGAATATGGAATTTATATATGTCGCTCCTCTAGAGCTTTTGGACGTGGGGTATTCAAATGTTCTATTAATATGTGGCCACTCTGTGGCTTATTTGTTAACGACATGTTGCACCTGTTATTAATATATCGCCACTCTGTGGCTGAAATGTTGACGCCTTATTGTGTCTGCTATCGATATATCGCCGCTCTGCGGCTGACATTTGGGTGTATTGATGTTAGTCGTAAAAATTGGATCAGAAAAATAGGTTTTAATCATTATCATTTTTTTTATTAATTAAAAGGGGTAATGGTCATGAGAAAATTTAGGGAGTGTTGTTTTTAGCTCCGTAGGAGCGTAATATTCGTAGATACCATGATTGGGTCATATAAAACAGCTCCATAGGAGCGGTATATTTTCATTACCGTCGATTGTTGGGTTTGTGTATTATAGAATTTTTCACAGAATGATGGGGTTTTGTTAAATCGGTTATTATTTCGTCTTGTTGTGCCTAAATTCGGGTTTTATATATGTCGCTCCTCTGGAGCTTTTGGTTGTGGGGTGTTTATATGTTCTATTAATATGTCGCCACTCTGTGGCTTAATTGTTAACGCCATGTTACATCTGTTATTAATATATCGCCGCTCTGCGGCTGACATTTGGGATTTGCAATTGCATGAACGCTATTAATATTCCGCCACTCTGTGGCTTATTTGTTAACGACATGTTGCACCTGCTATTAATATATCGCCGCTCTGTGGCTTAGATTTGGGTTTTGGTGTGAATTGCGATTTGTTTTTAATAGATGAGCTTTCTTATATGTGGCTTCCTAATTTGACCATTTTCCAGAATGTTTTTTCGTCTTTTGGATGGGGTATACTTGGGGTTTTTTGATTTTGATGAATCGTATCTGGGAGTGGTGTTGATTGGATAATTGCAGCTAAATAATTAAAGAGGTCTTGAGGCGTGAAGGTGGTTTTGTAATCATCTCGAAGCTCGTGACTTTTTATAAAGCAGACATTAGGGTCTTGAGATTCATTAGTCTCAAATGAAAGCTGAAATGACTTTTCTATATATAGAATCAAATAATGTAAATCGATATTTGAATCTGGAACTTTTGTTGTTCCAATTTCAGCCATTGCCTGAAGAATCGCTTTAACTTCTCTGCTATTCGAATGAAGTCGCGACTTATCTAGGTGGTAAATCTCTCTTATATATTCGAATATGTTTTCAATATGCATGTCTATTGTTGGCTTATGAGAACCGTAACTATTTATAGCTTACTAATCATATTGACTTTAGAATTTTCGCGTTACGACTTTTTTAATAATAAGGTCAACTGCTTTCCAAAAACTGCTGATATACCAGCTGCTAATCCGCCTACAACTCCCGTAACGATCATTAATAGATATGGATTGCCTCCTAAAGGAAGGAGCACGGCTATACGTTTTGCTAAGGTGAAATCATTCGCGCTGCTTAAGATATAACTGTAAACTATCCAAAATAGTAGAATGGCTAAAAACGGGATAAAAAATACAGCTGTCCTTTTTAAGGGGATGAATAAGGCTGTTGTTAAGGCTGCAGTCATTACCGACCACCAAGGCAGGAATAAGGATAAAAGAACAGCTAATATAATAGTGGCTATAAAATTGATACTATTTTTATTCATTACTTAGATGGTGTTAATATTTGTGTACCGACGATATCTTCTGTCGCTTCCTCTGATTGTAAAAAATTAAGACTATGATACTCGCCCGCAGCCCAATCGTCTATAAAATTATCATAGTATTTACTTCCTGGATTACCTGACTGTCCGCCTGGATAAATACCAAATGCTGTTGGGGGTGAGGTCATCTCTACAATCATTCTCCAAGACGCTCCATGGTTTTCAGAATTAGCATTTACAATATTTCGGTCGCCACCAACAGGAATGTCATATATAGAAAAAGCAGGTAGTTTTTGTAATAGATGACCGGCGTAAGTGGCTTTATATTTCATCCAGGTGTAGTCTCCTTTTTCCTTTTTTATCTCTAGTAGACCTTTGCTAGCTTGTTTAAAAGCTAATAAGAATAAATCTTTTGCTGTTTCAACCTTTGGTGTGTCTACAATATCCATAAAGGCATCATCACCTTTATGCTTTAATAAGTAAATAGTTTGATAAGTGAATGGTTTTTCTAAAGCTGTGTCTTCTACGTCAAATTCGTCCCAAACCATATCATAAAGTTTTTCATACCATAATCGGAATATACTCGGTCCAACTTCATCAATATCATTATTAAATTGCCAATCGCTTATTTCATCGTAGATGGCTTTTTCTTCGGAAGTTAATGTTGAGGTATCCATCTGCTCTAACATATAAGGAACAATTTCAGCCGCTTTTAGATTGTAGTTGTTATTATGCAAATCTTTAAAATCTTGAATACTGAATTTATCTTTAGAATTAAAAAAGTCGTTAATAACACGGTTTCTATAGGTTTCATAACCATCATTAAACACGTAATAAGGATAGGACTCATCTACGGGATGTTGGTTGGCAGAACTCACAAATCCGCGTGCTGGGTTTTTAGTATGTGCGTTAAAGGGTTGCGGAATAAAACTCTGCCAGTCATTTTCTGATTTGCTTCCGTCCATTACAAATTTTCCTTGACCTTCCCATTTATTAGGGAAAAGTCCTTGAATCCAAATCGCAATATCGCCTTCGGTTGAGGCAAACACGAAATTTTGAGCAGGAGCTACCCAATGTTGTAAAGCCTTTACGTAATCGTCATAATTTTTTCCTTTATTTAAATCCAAGAAGGTCTTTTGACCATTACCAGGAATATGTCCTGTCCACTTCATGGCATAACCGGCTAACTCTTCATTCGATTTAAAGTTTTTGTCGTAAACTACAGGGCCATGATGGGTATACAATACTGAGTCTCTATAGGTAGGTTGGCCTTTAATTTTGATTTCTTCAACTCTATGCTTAACATCGTTCCATTCGTTGTCGAACTTGTATTTTGTTCGGTCTTCGTTGAATTCAATTTTATACCAATCGATTACATCTCTTGTAGCATTTGTTTCTCCCCAGGCTATATTTTGGTTAAATCCTGATATAACAGCTAAAGCTCCAGGTAGTGTAGCGCCAAAGGCATTATGTGTAGGCGTACTTAATTGCATCACAAACCAAATGGAAGGGAGGTTGATGCCTAAATGAGGATCGTTGGCTAAGATAGGATGTCCGGAATAAGATCTCTCACCCGAAACCGCCCAGTTATTACTTCCATTATCTGGGTTTGGTTTTTCGATAGTTTCCGAAATAGAATCTAATAGGATTTCATTTTTTGGTGTTGGTGTTTGAGGGACGTCTATAAAACTCCAATCCGTTTCTTTTGGGATTATAGGATCGGTCACATCAAAGAAATCAGGGAAAAGTAAATCATAGCGCTCTTTACCAAATAATCGCAAGGCATTCGTGTTTTCCAAATCGTCATCGCCACCAGCCAACATTTTCGTCATATACATTAATAGTAAGGCTGTTTTTTTCGTTGTCCACTCTTCAGGAGCATAGTCTAACAACTTATATTCTACCGGATAATCCTTCGGATCTAGTTGATTGATATAGCTGTTAACGCCATCGGCATATGCTTGAGCAAGAGCTGTTGTATGTTCGTCTTCGGCCATTTTGTTAATGGTTTGTTCTGCGCCATACACCATGCCTCGTCTTCGTTCTTGCCTATCGTAGTCCAACGCAGCTTCTCCAATAATTTCAGAAATACGACCTCCAGCGGCAAAGGTTTGAAACTCCATTTGCCAAAGCCTGTGTTTGGCGGTTAGGTAACCTTGCGCTCTATATAAGTCCATTTCATTTTGCGCGAAGACATGCGGAATTAACTGTTCATCATAATGTATAGTGACTTTATCTTGCAATTCGGGAATAACAATTTCTCCGGTAATGGCTTCGTCGGTTTCATTTTGCCAGACGCCGGTATAGGGATTTAGGAATTTACCAATGGGTGGAATGGATCCGAATTTGGTGTTTAGAGCGAAAAATATCCCAATAGTGAGTACAAGGGATAGGGTGAATTTGAAATACTTCATGCAAAGACATTATATATGTTCTAAAAATACCAAATTATAAGTAAAACTCTGATACTATTTGCACGAATTTTCCCTAAATTAATAGGATTGTGATTTGTCGGTTGAAAATAAGTAATACGAATAAATAAGGTAGACTATTCGTTTAACGAAGTACTAGTTTTTTGACGACTTCTTTACGAAGGGACTCGTTAAGCATTTTAATGATTTTTTCTGTACCGTAACTCAGTTCTTCTCTTAGAACGCTTGAACTCAGTTGTACATATAAAGTATCATGTTTCAACTCGATTGCTGTGGTGTAATTATTCACACCATTTCCCATAAGGTTGGCCCAAGCTTCTCTCACATCGACCTTATCTAAACCCGATTGCAAGTTATTCACTTGAACAAATTCTTTAAGAATATCTTGAATAGGTTGGTTCTCGTTATTTCTCTTTTTCATGGTTTCTCGTCTGTTTCCAATAGGTGTGTAATTACTTCAATTTAATGCCGGAGTAACATTAAAATAAATTTACGAATTTTAAATCTAAACGTCTTATTCTCCTAAGTCAAGTTTAATGGATTCGTAACGCTTGTACAGGTATATCTTATCGTATTCGTTTATAACGCGAAGTTGGTCTGGAGTGGCTTCAAGAACCGTCTCTTTCCAATTTGCATAAGGAGTCGTATAATAAATGTTTAATTTATTGTCTTCAACTTTCAACTCTATGGATTCGGCATCACCCGAAGTGTAGTAAGTATCATTTATTCCTGGTTTTAATTTTTTTCTGAAGCCTTTTAAACTATCATTCACACTAATATAATCGATCACTTCATTAAACGTGTATTGTTTTTTACTGCCATCGGCCATAGTAACTTCTTCAATTTCCCAATAGCCTTGAACGTGTTCAATATACGATTCTGGATTTTTAGAACAACTTACGATAAGGAGGCCGAAAATTATAAGTAGTGTTGTTTTCATATTGAGGTGGTTTCTATAATCTAATAGGAAGGGAAAGTTATTAAAACTCATAATTTGAAAATTTTATAGGATTGATGGGTTTGTTTAATCACGTCTTCAGTACGTTCGGCATGGGTATCGCTAATGAAAATTTGTCCGAAATGATCATCATCGACCAAATTAATAATCTGTGCGACTCTGTTTTCGTCTAATTTGTCAAAAATATCATCTAATAGTAGGATAGGCGAGACTCCACTTTGTTGTTTTATAAAATCGAATTGCGCCAACTTTAAAGCAATTAAGAATGATTTCTGTTGACCTTGGCTTCCAAATTTCTTAATTGGGAAATCATCAATCAGGAATATCAAGTCGTCCTTATGTGTGCCAACACTTGTGTATTGCAGGGCTTTGTCTTTATTGATATTGTTCTTCAATAAATTGATCAATTCATTTTCAAACAAATCACTCTTATATTGTAAGTCAATTAGCTCTTTACTTTGACTAATGGCTTCGTAACGCGATTTGAAAATTGGAATGAAGGTCTTTAAAAAAGCATCTCGTTTTTTAAATATTTTAGAACCATAATCATGTAACTGTTCATTATATATAGAGAGTGTATCGGCATTAAACGTATTATTCAGGGCGAAGTATTTTAGTAATGCATTGCGTTGTGCTAATACCTTATTATAACTAATTAATTCTGTAAGATACATTTTGTCACTTTGTGAGATAACACTGTCAATGAATTTGCGTCGCGTATCACTACCTTCTATAATCAAATCGCGATCGGCTGGAGAAATAATAACCAGAGGAATAAATCCTATATGCTCACTAAATTTTTCATAGGCCTTACTATTTCGTTTAATTACTTTTTTTTGTCCTCGTTTTAAGGAAACGATGATTTTTTCGGTTTTATCGTTTTTAGTAAAACTCCCATCGACCACAAAAAACTCTGCATCGTGATTTATATTTTGAACCGCGATGGGGTTAAAATAACTTTTTCCGAAAGCGAGGTGGTAAATTGCATCTAAAGCATTGGTTTTTCCGATCCCATTGGCGCCAACAAAACAGTTGATTTTGGCGTCGAAATCGAAAACCTGACTTTCAAAATTTTTGTAATTAACTAAAGATAGCGTGTTTAGATTCATGAAAAGCGTAAGATTTGCTTGATTTTAGTGCTATTGCAGGGCTTTTGAGCTTGATTTTAAATATTCAAAAATAACAAATAAATAGGCTTTAGAATCTCAATAAAAATTTTATTTTTGCAGACGCACAAAATGACAAGTTATGGCAACGTATAAGAAAAGAGGCTACAAACCAAAAACGAAAAAAGAAAAGGAAGAAGTTGTTGAAGAAAACTCAACGACTGCTGAGGTGTTTAATTCCTTAGATGAAGGAGCTTCAAGAACTGAGGAATGGGTTGTAAGGAACCAAAAGTACATTTTAGGTGCTGTTGGTGCTATAGCTTTAATAGTTTTAGGTTACTTAGGCTACAATAAGATAGTAGCAGAACCAAAACAAAAAGAAGCAATGAACGAAATGTACATGGCTAAATCGTATTTTGATGATGCGGTTAATGGGATGTCTTCAGATTCATTATTCAGAATGTCTTTAGAAGGTGGTGAAGGTAAGTTTGGTATGTTAGATATCGTTAGTGAATACAGCGGTACACCTGCAGCTAATTTAGCTAACTATTATGCTGGTATGGCTTATTTAAATCTTAAGGATTACCAAAATGCGGTAACGTATTTAGGAAAGTTTTCTAGTGATGACAAAATGTTAAATCCAATTGCTAAAGGTGGTATTGGTGATGCGTTTGTGCAATTAAACCAAAAAGAAGAGGCTTTAGAGTATTACGAGAAAGCATTCAAAGCTAACGTTAATGACTTTACTACGCCATTATACTTAATGAAAGCGGCTCGCGTGGCTATTGATTTAGGTAAGAACGATAAAGCTTTAGGATATTTAAAGCGAATAAAGTCTGAATTTTCAGCTTCAACAGAAGCGTCTAAAGCAGATGTATTAATAGGAAAAGTAGAAGCAAGCTTATAGAGTATGGCAACTGCAAATCATAATTTATCGGCATACGATAAAGCTACAATCCCAAATGCGAAAGATTTTCGGTTTGGGATTGTTGTTTCAGAATGGAATGAAACTATTACCGAAGGTCTATGGCAAGGTGCTTTTGATGCCTTAATAGACTGCGGCGCAATTAAAGAAAATATTGTTCGTTGGAATGTGCCAGGAGCTTTTGAGCTTACCTATGGTGCTGCAAGAATGAGCAAAAGTTTCTATGCGGAATCAGGAATGTTGGATGCTATTATTGTTATTGGTTGCGTGATTCAAGGAGAAACGAAGCATTTCGACTTTGTCTGCGAGGGCGTTACTCAAGGGATAAAAGATCTAAATCTTAAAGGCGATATTCCTGTAATTTTCTGTGTACTTACCGATAATACGATGCAGCAATCTATTGATCGCTCAGGTGGCATTCATGGGAATAAAGGTACAGAAGCTGCTATTGCTGCTATTAAGATGGCGGAACTCAGGAAGAATAGTAAACTTTAGTTGTCATACTAAGTATTCAGTCTGTATTAATTCGTATTCGTTTAGCTTTTTAGGCTAATCCGATCTTCTCATATCTATCGTTAAATCCAGATCAGAAGTTTTGATGTGGTTTGATTTGAAGGCGGAAATCTTCAATATCATATTCGATTTCACTTTCCAACCTTTAGATTGGCATCCTTATTGTTTATAATTTTAAGGAATCCTTAAGCTATATTTCCTTGTATTTTCAGTACTTTTGAGATTAATATTGATTAATTCAAGGGTCACTTGTTTCAGCAAAGAAAAAATAAACGATTTTCATATAAATCTCGACTGCAGGATTCCGATGCAAGAAAGTCGAAGGACGACTTAGAAACTAAATGGAATGAATTAAGAGCTAGTGGCAAACGCCGTGGAAGTGTGTTTACTACTTTACCTGCTTTAATTGTCTTGTTAGTTTTTATTTTTGTTTTAATTTATATCCTTGAAGGATATATTTAATATAGATATTATGGGACCAATAAAATTTACCTTAATTAAAAAGTTACCTAAAAACAAAAGGTTTAATTATACACCGCGTTATTATAAGGGTAAAGAAGGTACCGATACCTCTCAATATTCTTCGAAGTTTGACGCTTATGCTGACACCTATAATAAAAATGATTTTTCGGGTCAATGGCACGATAGCAGAGTAGGTAATAGGAATAGAGCTAATAGCGGTTTTAACCGAACGATATTAGTTTTAATTGCCATTTTCGTTTTAATTTTTCTTTATATAATAGATTTCGACCTCACTATTTTCTACACTAATTAATGTCAGATATTATTCAACTTTTACCAGACCATGTTGCTAATCAAATCGCAGCAGGTGAAGTGGTGCAACGTCCTGCGTCGGTAGTTAAAGAGCTATTAGAGAATGCCATTGATGCAGATGCTACGGAAATTAAGCTCATTGTTAAAGATGCTGGAAAAACTTTAGTTCAAGTTATAGATAACGGAAAGGGCATGAGTGTGACAGATGCACGTTTGAGTTTTGAACGTCATGCCACCTCAAAAATTAAGGCTGCCGAAGATTTATTTCGCTTAAATACGAAAGGGTTTAGAGGTGAGGCTTTAGCTAGTATTGCGGCTATTGCGCATGTAGAGCTAAAAACAAAACAGGCAGAAGATGATTTAGGAACTTCGATAGAAATAGAAGGCAGTGTTGTGAAATCTCAAGAAGTTGCGGTTACGCCAACAGGAACCTCAGTTTCAGTAAAGCACTTATTTTTTAATATTCCTGCAAGACGGAATTTTTTAAAGTCCGATACCGTCGAGCTTCGTCATATCACCGATGAATTTCATCGTGTAGCATTGGCACATCCTAATATCGCCTTCGCATTTTACCATAATGGAAGTGATTTATTCAATGTGCCACAAGAAAATTACAGACAACGTGTTGTTCATATTTTTGGTACCAAAACGAATGAAAAATTAGTTCCTGTAGAAGAGGAAACGGAAGTATTGAAAATTTCAGGATTCGTTGGAAAGCCAGAATTTTCTAAAAAAACGAAGTCGGAACAGTTTTTCTTTGTCAATAATCGATTTATAAAAAGTCCGTATTTAAATCACGCCATAAATGCAGCGTTTGAAGGCTTATTGAAAGATAGTTACCATCCGAGTTATTTTTTAAATCTTACTGTAGACCCGAAAACTATAGATATCAATATTCATCCGACTAAAACTGAAATTAAGTTTGACGACGAGCATACTTTATACGCTATTTTGCGTTCAGCCGTAAAGCACAGTTTGGGTCAATTTAATATTGCACCTGTTTTAGATTTCGATCAGCAAGGTAATTTTGATACGCCTTATAGTTATAAAAACAAGGTGGCTGCTACTCCGGCTATTGAAGTGGACCGTGATTTTAATCCATTTGCCAATGATTTTGGAGGAGGAAGACAAAGTTCGAGTCGAAATACAGGATTTAAGTCAGCACCGACAGCCTCATGGGAAAGTATGTATGTTGGTTTAGAATCTAAGGGCAATGAATCTTCATCTGACTTTAGTCAAGTAACTTTTGAAAGTGAAACTAAGGATGAATCTATTTTTACAGATTCTTCCATAGAAACACGGAAAACGACTTTTCAATTACAACAGAAGTATATTGTTAGCACCTTGAAATCAGGAATGTTGATTATTGATCAGAATAGAGCACATCAACGAATCTTGTATGAAAACTTTTTAAAACATATCACCATAAAGGAAGCCACGAGTCAGCAATTATTGTTTCCTTTGCATCTACATTTTACGCCTAATGAGTTGAAAATCATTGAAGACCTTAAAACCGATTTAGGACATACAGGTTTTGTGTTTTCAGAAATGAATGCGAAGGAGGTGGTTATCACAGGAGTGCCTGTTGGCGTTCCAGAAAGTGAAGTCTCTATTATTTTAGAACAATTAATTAGCGATGTAGAAAATGATGTTCCAGATGCTAACTTTAGTGCGGCCGATTTATTAGCAAAATCGATGGCGAAGAGTTTAGCGATTAAAACTGGGCAATCATTAAATAGTACCGAGCAAGAACATATGGTAAACAGTTTGTTTGCCTGTAAGGAACCCAATGTATCCCCAACTAATAGACCTACGTTTGTAACTATGGGTGTTGATGATATTGAAAAAAAATTCATGTAAAGTATGAGACAAGGAATAACTGATGCTGTAAAACATTTATTGATATTAAACGTCATTATGTTCATCGGAACTCTGATCATTGGACAAGGTGAGGCATTTTACCAATGGTTTGCCTTATACTTTCCTCAGAATCCAAATTTTCAGCCATGGCAAGTGTTAACTCATATGTTTATGCATGGAAACTTTATGCATATTGCATTTAATATGTTTGCATTATGGATGTTTGGAACTGCCGTAGAACTGGTGTTTGGATGGAAGAAATTTGTTGTATTCTATTTGCTTTCAGGTTTTGGAGCCGCCATAATTCAGGTTGCTTTTTTATATTTTCAATTTAATACAGGCTTAACGACATTAATTGAGAATGGATTTGCCCAAGAAGAGATAGTAAGTATACTTAGCGAAGGCAAATACAATACTGGATGGGTGCCACTTCTAGGTGATGATTGGAAAAGTTTTGTTGGCGCGTTTAATAGTATGATGGTTGGTGCCTCTGGTGCTATAATGGGTGTTTTAGTAGCCTATGGCATGTTATTTCCTAATGCTAAATTGATGATGATATTCTTGCCAATACCTATAAAGGCGAAATATTTTATACCAGGTATTATTGCCTTAGATTTGTTTTCGGCTATATCTGGTAATTCATTTTTTAGTCCGAGTAATACCGCTTATATGGCACACGTTGGTGGTGCTTTAACAGGGTTTCTTTTGATGTATTTCTGGAAAAAGAATGAAAGAGATAAATACCGTTGGAATTAATTATGAGTACGATTCAAGATTTAAAATACAAGTTTAATAATCTCGATGTTTTTGGTAAAATTATAGCCATTAACGTTGTGGTTTTTCTTGTAGGTCTGATATTTAAAAGTCTGTTGAGATTCAATGTGTTTGGTTATTTTGAACTACCGTCAGATATCATGGACTTTGTGTTTCAACCCTGGTCCTTGATTACTTATGGGTTTTTACATAATGGTCTGTTTCACCTGGCTTTTAATATGTTATTCTTGTATTATTTATCACGAATGACAATGAATTTATTCAGACCAAAGATGGTTTTGAATATTTATTTCTTAGGAATTATCTGTGGTGGTGTAGCTTATTTAGCAGCAGCAAATCTACTTCCATTAAGCTTTTCAGGAGCAAAAGGAATACTTATTGGTGCATCGGCAGGTGTAAGTGCTATGTTACTCTTTGTGGCTGCTTATATGCCTAATAGTGAAATTAGACTGTTTGGTTCGTTTAATGTGAAATGGAAGCACATTGCTATGGTTATTGTAGGTCTAGATTTATTTAGAATGATGATGGGGCTTAATCAAGGTGGTTATATAGCTCATTTTGGAGGATATTTATTAGGTTATTTCTATGCGACTAACCTACTTAAGGGTAATGATATTGGGATTGGATTTGAACGTATGATGGATAGTTTTATGAGTTGGTTTAAGCCTAAGTCTCATCTTAAAACCGTTCATAAAACCAAAACTAAAACCAAAACTAAAGGTACAACGAGTACGAAGACTAAAACAGGGTCTGAAGCCTTAGATAAGCAAAAGAAGATAGATGCTATTTTAGATAAGATAAGCAAGAGTGGCTATGAGAGTCTAACCTCAAAAGAGAAGGAATTTTTATTTAAAGTCGGTAAGGACTAAAACCTACCCTTTTCATGGGGTAATATATATGAAAGGATTAAGATTCGGTAGTAAAATTATATTCATTATCAATTCGTTGGTTGCCTTTCTATTGCTTATTTCTTATATTTTGCCTTATATCCCACCGAAGAGTTTTGCTTCCTTATCCGTGTTGAGTTTAGGAGTTCCGCTTCTGATTTTATTTAATGCGCTGTTTTTTCTTTACTGGTTATTAAGAGTACGAAAGCAATTTTTATTATCATTAATTGTATTGCTTTTAGGTTGGAACTATATCAACTCCATGTACAAGTTTTCAAGAACAAAAGCTGTTGAAGATGAGGCTAATTTCACTGTAATGTCATTTAATGTACGGTTATTTAATAGATATGAATGGCTGCCTAGTAAAGAAGTGAAAGAGGATATTATAGAACTTATTTTAAACGAACAACCCGATATTTTAAGTCTTCAGGAGTATAGAACAGGTGATCCTATCGATCTTGAAGGTTATTATAATTTTAATGGTCGACATACCGAAGGTATAAAAGCTGGACAAACTATTTTTTCGAAATTCCCAATTGTAAATTCAGGATCATTAGAGTTTCCAAACACGTATAACAATGCCATATTTGCTGATATTGTGAAAGGAAAAGATACGATTAGAGTGTATTCTTTTCATTTACAATCGTCGGGAATTCAAACAGACGTAGAAAAGTTAAAAGACGAAACCTCAGGCCATTTATTTAAACAAGTACGTTCGACCTTTAGGGCACAACAAGATCAAGTGGAATTATTTTTAGCACATAAATCCAAATCCAATTATAAGACTATAGTGACAGGAGATTTTAATAATACTGCTTACTCCTATATTTATAGAATGATTTTAGGAGATGATTTAAAAGATAGCTTTGAGGAAGCCGGGAATGGCTTTGGGAGGACTTACGACTTTAAATTCTTCCCGCTACGAATCGATTTTATATTAGTCGATAAAGATTTTACCGTAAATGGCTTTAAGCTTTACGAGGAAAAACTATCAGATCATTACCCGATAAAAGCCACTTTAAAATTACATTAAGCCACAATCTGCCATATCTGCGATAATGTGAATGACTAAACCTAAGCCTAAGAGTCTTGTTTTTTTAGGAATTAGCAGCAGCAGATATATAACCATAGCATAATAGGTGTGGAGCGGATGAAAATTAATGCTACAACGGTTGGGGTCGAAAATTGGATTGGCCATTAAGTGGTCTAAATCAATCAACATGCCTAGTATCATAATGCCATAGGCTTTAAGCCAATACTTTTTATAAAACACTAGTGCCACTAGCAAGGGCAACCCGAAGTGTATACCATAATGAGCAGTTGATTGTAACATTTTTAATTTGAATTTAAACTAAAGTTAGATCTTGTCGTTTTAAATACAACTCTGTATTTGGCCCTTCATTAAATAATACATCTAAGATACTAAGATTCGGTATAAAGCCATGTTTTTCAGTAAATACTTGAGTGTATGGTTGAAGAGTAGGTGCTTCGAATTTGCGTTGCGCTAAATGTCTAAAATCTATTTTATTTACCGGCTCCTTTTCAAAAGTTGTAGTGTGTACCGGTGATAAGTCTAGCTGAAGGCTGTTCAATAGTACATCGAAGCATTTCAAATTAAGATCTAGGATATAATTGAATTCTTTTTCAAATAGCGGCATTAATTCATCTAAATAATATTCGAAAAAGGGCGACATACTATAGGCCGACTGCAAAGACTTTAGGTGTTGAATTTGCCATGGCTCTTCGTTCGCTATTTTTACATCCTTATACAATTGTCTATTCTTTTGAGAATAGCTCACAGGAACCGTCAGTGCCAGTTTACCATTGGCCGCATAGATTTCTGTTCGATTTCTAAACGATTGTTTTTGATAGTTATCACAAACCTCAAAATAAACCGAATCAGCATTTACAACCGTCCAAAAATGCGTAATATTTGGAAAGTATGTCGGATAGATGAGACTAGTCATAAGAATTATCTATGTCTATTTAAGACTGCGCTTTTTTCTTCTTTCTCCACTTATTGAATAAGGATAGCCCTAAAACAAGGATTATAAATGGAATAAAATAAGAGGTACGTTCGCCATCACCGCTTACCGTAGTAAATATTCTATCCCAACGGAAACTCCAGTTTTTAAGTCCGTCGTTAATGCCATCAATACTCATCCAGATAAACACTGGTTTTCCTATCACGTGATCGTAAGGTACGAAGCCCCAATTTCTTGCATCGATTGAATTATGACGGTTATCACCCATCATCCAATAGTAATTTTGCTTGAAAGTATAAGAGGTCGCAGGCTTATCATCAATAAATATTTGATTTCCTCGCGTTACCACTTCATGACCTTCATACTCAGAAATTGCACGTTTATATATAGAAATATTATCCATATTTAAATCTAACGTAGCACCAGCCTTCGGAATCCAGATAGGTCCGAAAAAGTTATAATTCCAATTGTGTATTAAATCATGTGGAAAAATTCGGTCATCTCTTATACCTTCATCTTCACCATGAAAGGTGATAGATTCTATATTTGGGTGAACAACAGCTTGTCTAGCGGCTTCTTCAGTAGCTTGTATAATAAACGTTTCACGTTGTTGGTCGTAACCAATACCGTCGGTGATATCATATTTTTTTAAGATCGGTTTTACCTTCTGAGTCAGTTCGTACATATTATTAGCCGAGATATTATTGAAGGCTATATCATATGAAAATTGCACTTTCGCTCTACTTGGTAATTGATTTTGTTTGCCATTAATGAAGACAACTCCATTTCTAATTTCAAGCGTGTCACCAGGAATTCCTACGCAACGCTTAACTAAATTTGTTTTCTTATCAATAGGCTTATAATAATTTCTATCTGGTGTGAAATTATTCATGTCGTATAAAGTGTCGGCAGGCTGCCCGAAAACGACAATATCATTTCTCTCAATTTTTTCGAATCCCGGTAATCTGAAATACGGTAATTGTAGTTTATTTAACCATGACGTATTTCGTTCTTCATATTTATCGCTAAATAAATAAGATTTCTTTCCTAAAACAGGAATCGTATCATGTACCATTGGAGCAGCAACGGTTGTCATCGGTGTACGCGCTCCGTAATGGATTTTACTAACAATTAGGAAATCTCCAACCAATAATGATTTTTCTAAAGATGACGACGGAATAACAAAAGGTTGAAAGAAGTAGGTGTGAACGATTGTGGCGGCAACTATAGCAAATAAGACCGAAGTAATCCATTCGCCCGTAGCGGTTTTTGGTTTTAGCTGTCTATTTTCAATGTAGTTTACATCTGCAGCATAATTGAGATAGTAGAGGTAAAATCCTAGAGTAACGATGCATAGGAGTGCATCTGTTTTAGTGTCTTTCCCAAATGCGCGAGCCGTTTCGACCCAAACAGCAGGAATCATAATAAGATTCACAATAGGTAAGAACATTAAAATAACCCACCACCATGGACGCGTAATAATCTTCATTAGAACTACGGCGTTATATACTGGAACAAAGGCTTCCCAAGCTTGTCTACCTGCTTTGACGTATAGTTTCCAGGTCCCTAAACCATGAATAATTTGTATAATGAGTAAAAAGATAAACCACTGTGTCCAGCTCATAACTTTAGTTTTTGTCTACTGTTGGTTGTAAATTATTTTATTTCGTTTCAAATTTTGGGTAAATTAACCAATGTTTAACACATCTTTCATGCTAAATACACCTTTTTTATCTTTAATCCATTCGGCGGCAATTATAGCTCCCATTGCAAAACCTTGGCGGCTATGTGCTGTATGTTTTATGCTTATTGAATCGATATCCGAGTTATAAGTGATTTCATGCGTGCCAGGAACATTATCTGTGCGAATAGAATTGATATAAAGGCCGTTTGGATTGCCCATTTCTAGAGACCAACTATTATATGCTGAAACATCAATAATTTGATCAGCCAAGGTAATTGCTGTGCCACTTGGTGAGTCTAGTTTTTGAATATGGTGGGTTTCTTCAATTTCTGGTTTGTATTCTGGAAAACCAGACATTAAATCACTTAACTTTTTATTGAGTTCAAAAAATAAATTCACACCTAAACTGAAGTTAGAGGCATATAAGAAGGTCCCGTTTTGTTCTTTACAATAGTCAACCATTGTATCGTATTGATCTAACCAACCTGTTGTGCCAGAAATCACTGGAACACCTGCATCTAAGGCTCGTTTAATATTTGTTACAGCAGTTGTTGGTACACTAAAATCTATAGCCACATCGGTATCTGAAAAATCGAATTCTGAGGTATGACTTGACACTTTTAAGGAAATACTATGATGTCTGTTAACGGCAATAGTTTCAATACTTTTTCCCATTTTTCCATATCCAAGTAATGCGATTCTCATATCTGATTTATTTGTGATTATTTATTATTACTTCAATAGCGATTATTAAAACTTAAGATTAAGGGTTAGTCCCATATCTGAAGTGTTCTCCCATTGGTTGTATTGGTAATGTGGTCTTAAACTTAGATTTTCATCGACATTAAATTGAAGCAGGTGAGCATCAACGTTAGCATCAATTATGTTTAAAGCGTATAATCCGAAGGTCACTAGTAATGACAATTCCTTATTACGTCTCGCCTGTTGTTGAGCTCTTACTAAAGCATCATTAGAAATTAGAGGAGTTGTCCCTGTTCCGTAGAATTCATCGTCTTTGAATCCCGCTAATCGTCTTTTGTAAGCGTCCCTGTACCTGTCTAGTTGTTTGTCGTTTCTAACATAAAAATAAACACCAGTTCCTATAGCTCCCCAAACGATTGGGACTTTCCAATATTTTTTATTGTAAGCTTGACCTAACCCGGGAAGTATCGCAGAATAGAAGGCTGCTTTAGAAGGTCTTAATGGATCAATTTCTTGTTTTACTAAACTTTCATTGACTAAGATAGGACTTTCCTCTATGGCCGTACTTGTGCTGTCTTTAACTTTTTGAGAAAAGGAAAAATGAATAGCAAACAAGCACAGTAAGAGGCTATAGAATCCTTTATTTGTCACGTTGTACTAGTTTTTTAATACGGTTGAAATCCTCTTCAGAATGGAACGGGATGGTAATTTTACCACTTCCATTTTTAGCGACTTTAACATCGATTTTATGACCAAAATATTTTGAAAATTCTTTCACACCTTTTTTAATGTGTTGAGGAATTTCAGGTGTTTTTTCTTCGGTTGGAGTAGGAGTCTCTGAGTTTAAACTTTTTACTAATTGTTCCGTAGCTCTAACTGATAATTTATTGCTGATGATTTTCTCGTAAACATTGAGCTGATCTGCTGGATCATCAATATTAACCATAGCTCTACCATGACCCATGCTAATGAATCCATCGCGCATACCTGTTTGGATTATAGGGTCTAATTTTAGCAAACGAAGGTAGTTTGCAATAGTCGAGCGTTTTTTGCCTACGCGTTCGCTCATCTCTTCTTGAGTTAATTGAATTTCGTCAATTAAACGTTGGTAGGATAAGGCGATTTCTATAGGGTCTAAATCTTGGCGTTGAATGTTTTCGACCAAAGCCATTTCTAACGATTCTTGATCGTTAGCAATTCTGATATAAGCTGGAATGGTTTCTAAGCCAATTAATTTTGAAGCTCTAAAACGTCGCTCACCAGAAACGAGTTGGTATTTGTTAAACTCCAATTTTCTAACCGTTATGGGCTGAATAACGCCAAGCTCACGAATAGAAGACGCTA
The DNA here is from genome assembly GCF_003217215.1 of Winogradskyella epiphytica. GTDB lineage: Bacteria > Bacteroidota > Bacteroidia > Flavobacteriales > Flavobacteriaceae > Winogradskyella > Winogradskyella epiphytica. The sequence continues at coordinate 752,556 of NZ_QJTD01000002.1, read as the reverse complement.
GTTCTCTTAACGTTTCTTCATTAAAATTGGTTCTTGGTTGAAATGGGTTTACTTCAATACTTTCAATATCAAGCTCTACAATATTACCAACGACTTTATCAGCATTTTTATCTTCCGCTGAATTAATATCGTTTTCAGGGTCTTTCAATAAAGCTGAAAGTCCACGGCCTAATGCTTGTTTTTTAGTTGCTTTCGCCATTATAATTCATTTTTCTTAATCAGCTCTTTAGCTAAGCTTAAATAATTCACTGCACCTTTACTGCTCACATCGTAGTTGATAATGCTTTCGCCATAACTAGGGGCTTCACCTAAACGTACGTTTCTTTGAATAATTGTATCAAAAACCATATCGCTAAAGTGCTTTTGAACCTCTTCTACAACCTGATTAGATAAACGTAATCGCGAGTCGAACATCGTAAGTAACATACCTTCGATATCTAAGGCCTGATTATGGATTTTTTGTACACTTTTAATGGTGTTTAATAATTTACCTAAACCTTCAAGTGCAAAATATTCACATTGTATTGGAATAATTACAGAGTCAGCCGCTGTTAAAGCATTCAAGGTTAATAAACCTAATGATGGTGCGCAATCGATTAGGATATAATCATATTCTGATTTTAAGTCTATAATCGCTTTTTTGAGCATATACTCACGTTGCTCCTTGTCTACAAGCTCAATTTCGATAGCTACAAGGTCTATATGTGCAGGCATGATATCTACATTAGGTGCATTAGAAGCCATAATGGCCTCCTTTGCTTCAGCCGTATGTTCTAATACTTGATACGAGCCTATTTCAACAGCTTCAACATCAATACCCAAACCAGAACTAGCGTTGGCTTGAGGATCGGCATCTATTAATAAGACTTTTTTCTCTAGAGCTCCCAATGAAGCTGCTAAATTTACAGAGGTTGTTGTTTTTCCAACGCCTCCTTTTTGATTTGCTATTGCAATGATTTTACCCATTAAATGATTCTGTTTTTCTAAGGGCTTAAAATTACGATTATTTACGACTTTAGGAAATTGAAGTTGTTAACACTTGTATAAAAAAATAACAGCCTTGACAATGTGAGTGCTAAGGCTGTTATTGAATTTTAAGCTATGATTTATCCCTGTTATTAAAATTAATCGATTAATATTTCTAAGATTTGAATAGCCGCATCGCTAATTTTGGTACCTGGACCAAATACGGCAACGGCGCCGGCATCAAATAAATACTGATAATCTTGCTTTGGAATAACACCTCCAACAATAACCATGATATCCTCACGGCCGTAGTTTTTTAGCTCTTCTATAACTTGGGGTACTAAAGTTTTGTGTCCGGCTGCTAATGAAGACACACCGAGTATGTGAACGTCATTTTCTACTGCTTGTTTAGCCGCTTCTTTAGGTGTTTGGAACAATGGGCCTATATCTACATCAAAGCCAACGTCTGCGTATCCCGTAGCTACAACTTTAGCACCTCGGTCATGTCCATCTTGCCCCATTTTGGCGATCATTATTCGAGGTCTACGACCTTCTTGTTCGGCAAACTTATCAGCGAGGTCTCTCGCTTTTTGAAAACTTTGATCGTTTTTAATTTCTTTACTATACACTCCTGAAAATGATTTTATCTGTGCTTTATAGCGACCGAAAACTTCTTCTAAAGCATCGCTAATTTCACCTAATGTTGCACGTTTTCGTGCAGCATCTACTGCTAAAGCTAATAAATTATCTTCATTTGTTTTAGCCGCTTCGGTTAATTTTGATAAGGCTTCTTTAACGCTAGTGTTATCACGACTCGCCTTGATGCTATTTAATCGGTCAATTTGTTGTAATCTAACTGTTTGGTTGTCCACTTCTAATGTAGAAATTGGATCTTCTTTATCTAATCGGTATTTGTTAACACCTACAATGATATCTTGATTAGAGTCAATACGCGCTTGTTTACGTGCTGCAGCTTCTTCGATTCTCAGTTTTGGAATTCCGGCTTCAATGGCTTTAGTCATTCCACCTAATTCTTCGACTTCTTGAATTAGCTTCCAAGCTTTATGAGCAATCTCATCGGTCAGTTTTTCTACATAATAACTTCCTGCCCAAGGATCGACTGTTTTTGTAATATTGGTTTCTTCTTGTAAATAAATCTGTGTGTTTCTTGCGATACGCGCAGAGAAGTCTGTAGGTAAAGCTATCGCTTCATCTAGAGCATTGGTATGTAAACTTTGTGTACCACCAAAAGCCGCAGCAGCCGCTTCAATACAGGTTCTGGCCACATTATTAAATGGATCTTGCTCCGTTAAACTCCAACCAGATGTTTGAGAGTGTGTTCGTAATGCTAGAGATTTTTGATTTTTAGGGTTGAATTGCTTGACGAGTTTTGCCCATAGCATTCGAGCAGCACGCATTTTAGCAATTTCCATAAAGTGATTCATACCAATAGCCCAAAAGAAAGATAGGCGAGGAGCAAAAGTGTCTATATCCATACCAGCCTCAAGTCCTTTTCTAATATATTCAAGACCATCTGCAAGGGTATAGGCCAATTCAATATCACAGGTGGCTCCAGCTTCTTGCATATGATAGCCTGAAATACTGATACTGTTGAATTTTGGCATATTCTTGCTGGTATATTCAAAAATATCAGATATAATTTTCATTGAAGGTGTTGGTGGGTAGATATAAGTGTTTCGTACCATAAATTCCTTCAGAATATCATTCTGAATGGTCCCTGCTAGTTGTTCAGGCTTTACGCCCTGTTCTTCAGCTGCCACAATATAAAAAGCCATGATAGGAAGAACCGCACCGTTCATAGTCATGGATACCGACATCTTATCTAACGGAATTTGGTCGAAGAGTATTTTCATATCTTCAACGGAGTCGATAGCCACCCCAGCTTTTCCGACATCGCCAACGACGCGGTCGTGGTCAGAATCATAGCCTCTATGCGTTGCTAAATCGAAAGCAACGGATAACCCTTTTTGCCCTGCGGCAAGGTTTCTTCTGTAAAAGGCATTACTCTCTTCTGCAGTTGAAAACCCGGCATATTGTCTAATTGTCCATGGTCTTCGAACATACATGGTTGAGTATGGTCCTCGAAGGTTAGGTGCTATTCCTGCTACGAAATTAAGATGTTCTACATTTTGAATATCCTCTTTCGAATAGGTTGATTTTAAATTGATATCCTCCGCAGTAAGAAAATCGTGCGTTGATTTCGGCTTTTGGGTATTGGCCTTTGTATTTAGGTTTATATGTTGAATATTTTTTCGGCTCATAATATCATTTTTTCTAAGAAAGGATCAAAATTTACTTCAAATGGCGCCATCAGATTAATCATCAGTGTTTTTTGATTCGAAGAGATAAAATAGACGTGCTGATATGCTTGTTGTTTCTTTTTCTTATTTTCTATTTTGAAAATCGCTTTAAAAATTTGCGTCTTCCCATTGTCATTATGTTTCGCGGTAATTTTATGGTAATCGACATCTATTTCTTTGGATAAGGCCTCTTGATTCTGTCTAATCATTCCTAAAATTAACTTCGCATCTTGACGCGAAATTGGGGTATATGGAATTGCATTTACCGAGTAGGTGGCATTAATAGAATTGTCGAAATATAGATAATGATTTCCTTCCATATTTCTAATGGTTCGAAATCTAGCACGCTCTATTTCTAAGTCTTTGTTTTCTGTAATTAAAGAGTCCAATAGGTTTAAATATTCTACAGAAGAATATTTTTCAAAAGTCTTGGGAAGAAAGATTTTTACATTATCTTTCTCAAGTAAATGCATAGTGCTTTCTACCGTTTCTAAGTCCTCAGTCTCGGTCCAGTTGGCCATCTCTTTAGCGACCTCGACACAAGCGGTAGTGCTTAGTACTAAAACCGTTAAAATAGCTACTATAGATTTTCTCAATACCATGTTTTACTCTTTATTTAATCTGTTGAATTCCAGTTCTTGAGATAATCTCTTCTCAATTATAGGTTCAAGTAATGTTTTGCGTTTATTGATTTCTAGAAATGGACTTATTTCTAAGTCGTTTTTCATATTATCCTCCTTATTTGGATGTTTGTTTGTCCCTAAGAGCACTAACTTTCCGTCATTAAAATCAGCTTGTTCCTTAGCAGCACTCTCTTTAATTTTTCTCTGAATTGTGCCTTCTTTTAATTGACTTAAAAAACCTCCATTAGCTTCAATATCCTTAAAAAGTTCTAGAGCTTTTTCTGCTAATTGCTCTGTTAAACTTTCAATATAATAGGTGCCGTCAGCAGGATTATTAACCTTATCTAAATAACTCTCGTGCTTTAAAACCAAGAGTTGATTTCTTGATATTCGTTCGCCAAATTCATTTGGTTTATGAAACAAAGCATCATAAGGTAAGTTATGAATTAGGTCTGCTCCACCGAGAATAGCGCTCATGCATTCTGTTGTGGTGCGTAACATGTTTACGTTGTAATCGTATATCGTCTTATTGCGTTTGCTTGGCGTGGCTACTATTCTACAGGTGGTATTCACCCCATATTCTGTAGCTAATGCCGACCAAAGTTGACGTAAAGCCCTTATTTTAGATATTTCGAAAAAATAGTTTGACCCCACTGCCAAATTAAAAACTACAACCAAGGAAGCCTTATCTTCTTTTGAAAGCTTACCGTCTAAATGGTTTAAATACTCATTTGCATGAGCCATTCCGTAGGCTAATTGTTGAATCATTGTAGCACCTGCATTTTGATACAAGTCTATATGAACACTTAACTGGTTTGTTGTGGCTACAATATTTTCAAACTGCGAATGATCCTCTTTTAAGTTATGGTACCAATTACCAGATTTGGCTAAGTGACCAATGATATCCGTTTGAATATTTATTGAAGATACGTTCTCAGAGTTTAAGGTTGAATTATATAAATTTTCAACAAATGCTTGAGATAGGAACTGACATTTTATGTCGACCGTTGTAGCTTCTAAATCGATGTTTTGAACGAGCTCGTCAATGGAAACCGTTTCTGATTCTATATTGAATATGATGTTTTCTGCACCACGATTGATAGCTTCAATAGCTTTAGAATTAGCTGTTTTAGCATCAGTGACGTTAATTAACTGACCAATTTTCCATTCGGCTGATTTACTTTGTGAAACTTCAAGTAGGCTTTCAAACTCATCGGCGTGATAAAATGGTTTTACGTCAATACCTTCGTTAGAATTCCAGATTAAAGTCTCGTTATAGTCGGCACCTTTAAGGTCTACTTGTATCTTTTGTTTCCATGCTTTTGAAGACACGGGATCAAAGTCATTAAATAATGATTTACTCATTTTGTTTTTGTTTAGCAATACTGTCTTCGTATTCTATGATAAAAATATCTTCATTAGGCTTTTTCATATAGTAGGTTTCACGAGCTGTACGCTCTACACCTTCTTCCGTACTCAGTTCTTTTATTGCTTTTTCGTCTTTTGCAATTTCGTTTTTATAATGTTCTTTTTGATATTCTAATTCATTAATATCCGAATTCAATTCGTGATGAAATAGTAGGGAATGGGCATCAAAAAATAACATCCATATGACAAAGCCAATAAGAATATAGGTGTATAAGTTGAAATACTTAGAATATTTTTTGATGAACTTGAACATTATAAGCGATCGTTTATGATTGTTTTTACAATATCTACAGCAACCGTATTGTATTTATTGTTTGGGATAATGATATCTGCATATTCTTTCATCGGTTCTATAAACTGCTGATGCATTGGTTTTAACGTGGATTGGTAGCGTTGAAGCACTTCATTAATATCTCTTCCACGTTCTGTAATATCGCGTTTTAAACGTCGTATTAAGCGTTCGTCTGAGTCGGCATGAACAAATATCTTTATATCAAAAAGATCACGAATTTCTGGATTTGACAAGATAAGGATTCCTTCAACAATCATTACTTTTCTTGGATGCGTGACAATAACGTCTCCTGTTCGGTTGTGCTTAACGAATGAATAGACCGGTTGATTTATAGCGTTACCTTTTTTTAATTCAAGAAGGTGTTCTTTCAATAAGTCAAAATCTATAGATCTCGGATGATCAAAATTAATTTTAACACGTTCTTCAAAGCTTAGATGTGTTGTGTCTTTATAATAAGAATCTTGAGAGATTACCCCAACCTGACCTTCGGGTAATTCTTGTAAAATTGTATTTACTACTGTTGTTTTTCCGCAGCCTGTTCCACCTGCTATTCCAATAATGAGCATATTAAATCTTAGTTAGTTTGAGTGCTGCAAATTTAATTATTTAAGTATTAATGCACCTTTATAGCTCGGAAACTTTCTCGGGTGTTACAAAATTATCTATAGCATTTCCCCAGCTGTTATTTATATAATTCATAACATCGGCAACTTCAGTGTCTGAAAGCCCTAATGGCGCCATAGCGCTATTGTAAGTTATTCCATTTACTACAATTTCGCCTGACATGCCATGCTTAACTGCCTTAATACTCTCTGTTTGTTTTTCTCTAAGAAAATCAGAATCGGCTAAGGGAGGAAATGCGTTAGGTGTGCCTTTACCATCGGCTAAATGGCAGGTCATGCACATATCGCCATAGACTATTTTTCCACGTTCTACACTCGCTTTTAGTTCTGGGTCAAGTTGATTATTGGCTAAGTCCTTTGTGTTTTTATTGCTGTTATTACATGAAACTAGGGTGAATAAAGCCCCTATTAAGATTATAGCTTTTATCATTTTTTAATCATTTTTACAATTCCTAAATTCTCGACGCCTACATAAATATAACCGTCAGGACCTTGTTTAACGCTTCTCACACGACCGATATCTTCTAATAGCTTTTTTCTTTTTACCACAGTATTGTTTTCTAAAACTAAGCCTTCGAGATAATTGAATTTTAACGAGCCAACAAGTAAGTTGCCATTCCATTCTGGATAAATATCTGAGGTTACAAAGGTCATTCCACTAGGGGCGATAGAAGGTACCCAATAAAACAATGGGTCTTTCATTCCAGGCAGTGTGGTGTTATCTGTAAATGAAGTTCCACTATAGTTGACACCGTAACTCACCAATGGCCAACCGTAATTTTTTCCTTTTGCTATAATATTTATTTCATCACCTCCTTTTGGGCCGTGTTCATGTACCCATATTTCACCGGTTTCCGGATGCATCATCATTCCTTGAGGGTTTCTGTGACCATAACTGTAAATGGCTGTTTTTGCATTCGCTTCGTCAACAAACGGATTGTCGTCTGGAATTGAGCCATCGTCGTTAAGACGGTATATTTTTCCACCATCTCTTGTAATATCTTGCGGATTTTCATCTCTATTACCGCGATCTCCTATAGAGAAATAAAGATAACCGTCGTTATCGAATTCTATACGAGAACCGAAATGTTGCCCTTTTGTTGTATTTAGTTCCCCTTTATACAGTTGTTCTACATTGGTTAAGGTGTTGCCTTCCAATTTGGCTCTAATTAAGGCGGTGTTACCTCCATCGCCAGGTCCATCTGCAGAAGCATGGGTGAGGTATATCCAACCATTATCAGCATAATTAGGGTGAAGTTCAATATCTAATAAGCCACCTTGGCCGCGTACATAGATTTCTGGTAGTCCGCTGATTAATGTTTTAGTACCCTCTTTAAAATGAATGAGTTCTCCTGATTTTTCCGTGATTAGCATTGCACCATCAGGAAGAAAAACAAAGCCCCAAGGAATGCTAAGGTCGCCAACTACCACTTCTGAAACGTAATCATAGGAGGTTGTAGCTTCAGCTTTTACTTCTGATTCTTTTTGTTGAGCACATGCTAAAATTGAAATTGAGCATATAACGAGTAAAGTCTTTAAGTGTTTCATTTTTCAAGTGTTTATGCTATAAAGTTATGCATATTTGTTTATAAAGCATAGTTAATGTTTAATCCAGTGTAAAAATTAATCGGATGACCAGGATAATAATAGCGAGGTGCTCTTCCTCCAAAACCTGAAGCATTGATTAAAATTTGGGAAGCATAGGCTTTATCGAAGAGGTTGTCTAGACCCACATAGAGACTGAGAGTCATCTTTTTTACAAGTTCTGTTTTATAGCCTATTTTCAGGTTAGTTAGGTTATAGCTATCGCTGTAAAGACTGTTGCTGTCTGTGATTGGTTGACTTCCGATATACTGAAAATTGATATTACCATATATGCCGAAATTGGAGGTGATGTCTATTCCTGCATTAAAAATATCAGACGGTACTCCAGTTAAATCGTTGTCTGAAAAATTATCATCTCCATCTATAAATTCTTTAAATGTGAAATCATTTAAGGTATAGTTGATAAAGCTACTTAGTTGAATGGATTGATGATTTAACCAGTTATACTTGAATTCTAATTCCAATCCATCATGTTGTGTTTGGCCGGCGTTAATACCTATGTATTGGTCGGTTGAAACACGTTTAGAGACTACCAAGTTTTTTACATCCAAGCGGTACATCGCTAATTTGAATTGTAGTTTATTATTAAAAGCAGTGCCTCTTGTGCCAATTTCATAATTCCATCCCGTTTCAGGTTTAAGTTCTGTATTGATTTGGCCATCTGGTAATAAGGTTTCAGCCAATGAAATAGGGGAGAAGCCTTGACTTATGGAAGTATAGATATTGATGTATTTAGAAACCGCATATGATAAACCCAATTTAGGTGATAGAATGCCATCAAATTTATAATCTCCAGACTGATCGGGATTGGAGTCAGATACCGGAAAGTTATCCTTTAAGTCGTAAGAAGTTTTATTAAAGTTGATTCCCAATACGAGATTCATTTTTTGAGACAATTCATAATTCGTTTCAAAGAACAGATTATAGTAGTATCTATTCTCTTTAAAGTTGGAAAGTATAGAGCCTTCAACACTACCCGTTCCATCAGGAAAGTCCTGATATAAGTTTTCAAATGTTTTAGAAATATATCTGTCTTTAAAAAATTCAAGGCCCACCGTATAGTTTAGTGGTTGATCAAGTAATTTAGTTTTGCCCAGTAGTCGACTTCGAATGCCGTAGGCAAACGTATTTTCTGTGAGAATGTTAAATGGGCGAGGCTCGTAGGCCTTTGTAAATGACGTAAACACACTAGTGATTTGCTTAAGATTATCCGTGTATTTATGATCCCATTTTAATCCGAAAATACCACGTTTAGAATCCTCGTAACCTTTAGCTTTTCCCCAGGTGAAATCGGCGGCAGTAGGATTGTTTAGGTAAGTGTCTTCATTTAATGAGCTAGGTATATAAGCCATTAGGTCTACGTAACCCAAAAGTAGACTGATTTCGTTTTTTTCATTGAAATAATGATTGGTACTCAGTGTAAAAGTTTGTCTGTTATAAGTGTTGTTATCTCTGTAACCATCAGATTTCGTATTGCTATAAATAGCTCTGTAACTGTTTTTAGTGGTGCCATGATTCAAATTCACAGTTCCTTTTGTGAGTCCAAAGGAGCCGAGTGTTAATTCACTATTAATAGAGGATTGATTTAAATAGGCATTTCTTGGAGTTAAGTGAATGGTTCCGCCTAATCCTGCGCCATAAATACTCGATGCTGCACCTTTTATGACTTCTATCCTTGCTAAGGAGCCTAATTCAAAATCGTCGATATTGGTTTCTCCGCTACCATTGGTTAAGGGGATATCTTTAAAGTAGGCTCTTATATTTGAAGTTCCATAGAGGTTTCGAGACCCGATGCCTCTAATGGTGAATCGGTTTGTGTTTAGTGCTCCACTTTGCACAAAAATACCAGGAGCTCTGTTTAAGGTCTGAGAAATATCGGTACTATTTCCTCTGTCTATATCTTTTCTAGAAAGAATTTCAATGGTTGATGTCGTACTTTTTAGGGCTTTTGGGATTTGATTAGCGGTCACGATGACTTCGTTTAATTCTGAAGTCTTTATGTTTAGTTGAATAATTTGATAATCGAATGATGTTATGTTTAGGGTTTTAGGTTGGTAGCCTTCTCTTTTAAAGGTGTAACGGCCTTGAGATTTAAGCACAAATTGTCCAGAAATGTCAGATGAAAGCACCTCGTTATTCTCTAGATTAGTGATGAGCGTATGTGCTAATGGAAGATTAGTTTCGCTATCTATAACTTTTCCTTTTATCAGGTCTTGAGAATAGAGCAGGTGTGACGATAGCAAATAGAATAGAAAGATAAGTTTTAAAGCTATTTTAGTCATATTATGGATATAATTCTAGTTGGAAAAATAACGCATATATTATGTTGAATCAATTATTTTGAGCAATATTATCTCAGTCTTTGGTTGCTTCTAAATATTTATTAAATATTTAGACAAAGATGTTTGCTATACTGTTTGAAATATCTATATTTGCAGTCGAATAATAAAAACCATTGATTTTTGGTTTATTTTATTTAGAGTTTAAGTTCCCAAATGACTTAAATTTTATACTTATTCGGGGTGTAGCGTAGCCCGGTTATCGCGCCGCGTTTGGGACGCGGAGGTCGCAGGTTCGAATCCTGCCACCCCGACAAAAAAGTGATAACAACAGAAATAAAAACCTTGTAAGTCTTATGATTTACAAGGTTTTCTGGTTTTTAGGATATCGGTAAGATCTAAGATATCTATGGTTGTCTTTGTATTCATTTAGTATTAATCAGAATAAAATAGATCAAAGTGATGGTCGATTGGATCTTCCCCTGTCTTTTGTGGAACAACTCCTGTTTCTTATTCAGTGCGGATACAAATTATTATCTTGCAACCTATTGAAACCAACGTTCTTTAGACTAAAAATAATTAGATTAATTAATAGCATCTTAATTCATAAATTTTATGAGAAACAGTATATATCTACTCCTAGTATTTGTCTTCATTTATAGTTGTAACGAGACTAAGAAACAAGAAAACCAGCAACAGTCGTCCACCATAGAAATTGAAAAGAGCACCGAAGAATTAACAGATGATATTCAGGTAAAGAATATTCAGATAGGATCAGAAAGTTCAGCTGCTCAAGATAGATTTCATACCTCTTATCCAAAAACGACATATGATTTTATTAATGGGCATCAAGAGAAATTTGCTCAGGCTTATTTAGATGAGTTTCAGAATGCCATAGACAAAAATAGTGATCAAAAGAGAGTTGCAGGCTTAGATTTTGGTCAACATTTTGAAATTATAGAAAGCACAACTTCTATTATAGGGTTTTTAATAGAACGGTATACGTCTTATGGTAATAATTATGATACCCAGTATTTTACTCATATTTATGATTTAGAAGTACAAAAACGTTTAGAGTTTTCAGATCTGTTTTCGCCTCAAGAAAATTTCAATCAACTTGCAGAGCTTGTGAAAGCAAAGACTGAAGACGTAATGAAAGCGAAAATCAATGCCATGGAAGGTCTAACATCTCGTGATAGAAGTGCCCTTTGGAAAAGTTCTAAAGAGATGATTGAGGCGGGTACTAAGCCTTCCGACAAAAACTACCATGCTTTTATTTGGGATGACACTGGGAATCTCACTATTTATTTTGATAAGTATCAGGTTGCTTCGGGGAATTATGGAAACATTGAAGTAAGGCTTTCTCCAGCAGACTATAAGCATTTAGTAAGTAAAAAGTATGAACATATGCTGCACCTTCAGTCGGCCATAGAAGATAAAATAGTATCGGAAACACCAACGAGCGAATCAACTTCAAAGACTTTCGACATAGATTGTAGTCAAGTGCCTTGCGTTGCTATAACTTTTGATGATGGTCCGGCGACGCATACGACTCTACTTTTAGATATTTTAAAAGAGCACGATGTAAAAGCTACCTTTTTCGTTTTAGGAAAATCAGCCAAAGTGCAAAACAATACTTTGTTAAGAGCTTTTAAAGAAGGGCATCAAATAGGTAATCACAGTTGGGATCATAAGGATTTGAAAAAATTATCGGAAGACGAAATAATCAATCAAATCAATAAAACCAATGAGGTTATTTCAACGACTATTGGAGAAGATATACATGTGATGCGTCCGCCATACGGTTCTTTTAATGATGTTGTAAAAAACAATGTTGATATGCCTATAATTTTATGGAATTTAGACCCTATGGATTGGAAAGATCGTAATGCGTCTATAGTCGCTGAGCGAATAAGTGCGGCTGATAAAAATGGGATAATTTTAGCTCATGATATACATAAAACGACAGTGGAAGCTATGCCAGAGGTTATTTCAAATTTGAAAGATAAAGGATATCATTTAGTCACTGTAGAAAACTTATTTGCAGGTAAAGAGCTCAGTAATGGAGCGGTATACAACCGAAGAAAATAAATGTAATTACCTTAGTACTGTCCTTTAGCCTCATTGCACTTCATGCCATAAAACCTGATGAAGATATTGTCTTAATAGTATTGCTAGGTCATAGTATTAAGTGGTTGAAAACACACCTATTAATAAAATTCGTACCTTTATAATTAATTGATAACCAATTAAATATAGAGATATGAGAGCAAGGTGGATCATTGTAACGATTATGATTTTCGGAATTGTAATTACAAGTTGCAAACAAAAGGAAGAAAAAAAAGTCGTTGAAGAGGTGGCGGTTGAAGAAGTGACAGTAGATTTAATTCAGGATGAATTTCCTGAAGTAAAACAAGAAGTACTAGCAACTTGGGATGCTATTGTACAAAGTCTTAAGAATGGTGATATGGACCAACTCATTGCTTTTCATGCTTATGGCCCGAAGTTTACCGAATTTAAAAATGGAAAACCGCGCAATGGTAGTGAGGCCAATGAACAATTTGAACGCAATACCTTTGGTGCTGTCACTGAAGTTGTGAAATTTGATACTAATGATATGAAGGTGGCGGTTTATGGCGATGTGGCTAACTTAACCTTTCATTCTGATTTTCATCTCAAGTTTGGTGAAGACCGTGTTGTGGTGAACGACCAAATTTCTTTATTGTTCGTTAAAACAGATTCAGGTTGGAAAATAGTGAGTGAACATCATTCCCCTTTAAAAAAAGTTGAAAGTTGAAGACGTGTTTGAGCTTGAACTGATTTAGTAAGATATAACCTGCTTAACTAAAAATATATTTAAAATAAATGTTAGGTAAGCGGAATGTAGTATATATTGATTGAGGCGCTGTCATAGGGTCTTTATAATGGAAAATTGTAAAGGTGGGAGGGTATATCCGTTATGGGCTCGTTTATTTGAATACGTCTACTTTATCTAATAAGTATAACCGTCAGAAGATATTTTTAAAACCTTCTATAATCATTTTTTTTAAGTATCTATTAACCAATGTGGTTTTTGAGATTCATTCAGCTTAAATCTGGTACTAGTTATTCTTTTTAAGATCTAAGAGATTTTCGGTTTCTAAGAAATCAGTTAACCAAATGCTGAAGTCGGTCAGCATTGAATCCTCTTTTTTATAATGGAAATAGTTGACTACTGATTCAAGTAGCCAGTCCGAATTTGGATCTATATCCTTGAATGAATCCCTATCTAAATAATAGGGCAAGAGGTATTTATTTTCGTCAATTAATTCTAAAATTTTTTTCTTAGCTCGTTCTATTCGATTTGTTTTAAATAAGGTGAGCGCGTACTCAAATAAAAATGCGGCAGTACCTGGATCTTCTGGGAAGTTTTTCTCAAACCAATTAAAGTATCTTAATGCGCCGGTGAAATCTTGAATTTGAATATAAAGTTGAGGTTGTGCATAGCGTAAACCGCCTCCATCGTGATAAAAGCCTCCCCAATGTTTTTTTTCGGCAGCAAGCGCTTTTTTAATCTTTGTAATCTTAGCTTTTGTTCTGTTGATTTGTTTATCGGTCATGGTAGGTTTTATGTAAGTGCTAATCAACGGTCTTGTATATGGTTAGTAGCGTGTAAATTAGAAAATTATTTTCGGTTAAGCACGAGCCGAATTTTTAAATTTTACTATTTATCTTTTTTATTGGAAATCGTAAAATTTAAAAATTTGGCGACTTTCCAAATATGCCTTAACTTCGATTCAGCAACTAATTAGCTATGAGCTATATACGTTGTTACCACAAGTTATTTTTTCTCTTTCCAATTTTTGTCAATGGATTTCAGTTCTTTTAAAATTCCTTTAAAATGTCGAGCTCCATAGATTACGAAAATCTTGTTCGAATTGCTATTCGTTATTAGTTCAGCCAGATTTTCGTTTCTCATTCCCAACGTGAAGTTTTTCTTAAAGTCTTTCTTTAGTTTTTTGTTGAGAGCTTCACAAGAATAATCTGATTCAAGGCTTGTTTTTAGGTCACATTTGTTCAATTTTATAGTTCCATTCTTTTTCTCGAATGCACTAATAAGTTCTTCTAATTTTACATCAGCATTAATTGCTGACAACGAGTCAACACCCATTTCGAAAAATTTTGGTTGATTCATCATTTTGTATTTTTCATCGTATTTTATGCTTCCATAAATCTTATTGTTAATAGTATCTAAATATCCATTTCCAGCACCGAAATCACCGTGAATTTTTCTAAACTTTTTTGCGTAATTAATATATTCTGAACTGTCTTTTAAATCAGTAGTTACCGTTTCGTAAAACACAATATATTTGAGATTTTGTAAAGAGTCAATTTTCTTTGACATATCATCATAATATTCTTCTCGTCCAATGTGATGAAGCGGTAGGTAAGTAACATTTTTCTGTCCGTTTGAAATAACTTTTAATTTGGGTTTTTCATCTAAAACCCCAGAATATTTTAACCAAAGTGAATTGCACGATGTAATGCTAAATATGATTAATAACCCCAAAGTTATTTTGATAAATTTTATACTGTAATTCATTCGTTGAAGTTTGGTTTTAATTGGTGGCAACGGTTTTGTGTATGATTAGTGGCGTGTTTAAGCACCTAATTTAGCAAATAAAAACCGAATAGAAAATCCGCAAGGATTTTCGTAAGTAGGCGATTACCAGCCATTAATTATACACGTTGTTAGCACCAGTTTTTTATGTGTCAGTTGATATGTCGTCCCATTCCTCTTCATAAAAAGTGACCCAATTAATTGCATAGTGTCTTTCCATAACAATACTTGGATGAAATTCCAATGACTTTTCATTATTCAATTCCGCATTTCGAGTCGCCCAGTGAATTCTATAAGTCAAATCAGAAAAGTCCAAAATTTCACTTGTCGGTCTTATTGTTGCTGATTTAATATATTCAGTCGGATTAGACATAAACTTTGGTAATTTTGAAACTATTTCCATAATTTCTACTTGTTCAATTGGAAGTTCAATTTCCTCTACTTTGTTAATTGCCCATAATAATACCCAAATTGCCTCCGAACGCCAAGATATATTAATAAGCTCTTGTTCCGTCAATTCCTCACTTTTGAATAATAGCTTTTCATCAGGTGAAACTTTTTCCCAAAGTCCATTAGATTTTAAAAATTCAATTACCTCAATTTTAGAATCTGGTTCTTCAGCAATATAGTTCAGATAAGTCAATACTAAAATCCTTTTGGTAATTTCTGCGGGTTTTCTAATTCGTACTTCATTTTCCTCTTCAATCATTGGAAGATGTTCAATAAAAGGAACGTTAATTGATTTCAGGAACTTTTCCGTTTCTTTTTTTCTTTTTAGAGCGGTTTTTGGTTTTGAGTTTTCGGATTTGAAAATGTCTAAAATTCCCATTAATAGTTATTGTTTTTTCAAATTGGTGCTAACTAACTTATATAGTTATAAGTAGTGATATATTTGCAATACATACTTACAAATCTAATGGAATTAAGCACATATTAAAACTAGACTTATTAACAATAACCCACTATTAATAAACAAATTAGAGCAGTTTTCGTTTTCGGTGTGATGAGCAATCAGAGGTAGCGTATTGCACTAAATCTTAGAGAAACTTATGGACGTGACCCATATCAGTCATTGGACAATGCCCAAGCTGTTAATTTAATATGGTATTAGTAATTCGATATGTGTTGGTTATTCCTGGTGCGATTTCCGTTTAGAATTATTTTATTTTTTTGCTCAATTTTTCCATTTTATTAGATAATTCAAACAAATCGGTGAGCAACGTGTAGACAGCATCCTCACTTAAAACACCTCTTTTAAGGTCTTGTGGGATTTCATTTCTTTTATCGGCCATAACATCTTTCATATATTGCGATTCATAGTATGTTTTTAAAGTATTTAAATCATTCAAAGATTCTGCAAGTTCATTCATGGCTTTGTCAGATTTCTCAACAACTGTAGTGAGTTCGTCTAATATATTCTCCATTTTTGTAATTCGGTCTATTATATCATTCATAATTGGGTCATTTATCGTTTTTAATATGCAAATCTAAAATATAGATTTGTTGCATTGAATTATTGAATTGGGAATTCATTTCTCAAATTGATATGTAACAGCGTTGTGTATGGTTTGATTTTCTAGTTCGCTGCGCTCGTATGTAGTTTTGTTAAGCGAGAAAATAAGTTAAAAACAAGAAACATAATTAAACGTCGCTTTATGTAGTATTTTCTTATTTGAACCCTGCAAACTTTTTCGTTTCCGATATAATGCAACCTTGAAGAGAACATCTGAAAAAGTGAGTGTCTTTGACTACTTACAGTAATGGTTCTATTCATTTTTTTTAAATGGCATGGGGTTAGCAATTTTGGGAATTTCGGATTTTCGTTCCAATGCAAAATTCGATAAGGGAAATGAGCTATTTGTTAGATGCTTTGACCTTTAACTCATCTTTTTTGTACTTTTTGTGTTCAATTTTCTTTTTTTGTAATATAGCATAGAATTTACGAGGCGATATTTTCAAATCTTTCGTTATATCCCTCACTTTCTTCTTGCCTTTTTTATACAACTTTAAATTATCATTTACTTTTTTATCAAAGTAATAATTTTCGAGTTTCTCAACAATTTGTAATTCAGTTAGATTTGAGTCATTCGCATATTTTTCGATTTCAGACTTGATGTCTTTTAAACTACTCATAATTACCAATTTTAATGGGTGTTATCAATAATGCTAACATACTTATAATATCATAAATAGTTAGATGTTTATAAAATGTGCCTACAAATCTAAAGAATTAGATTACATATTGAAACAGCTCTTATCGTCAAAAGGTACTATTAAAAAATAAGTTAAGTCTGCTTTTGTATTAAATTTGGTAGGACGTACTATTCTTATAACGATTTTATAATTGCTTAAGCACATAATTCGCCTCTTAATTAAAGCATCCTCAGTCATCAATTAATCGGTGAAATTTTAATTCTTCAGGTATAGAATATACATAAAAAACGCCAGGATAATGAACCGGCAAGGCCTAGGTTTTAGAAAGAATCAATACAATTATGAGAGTATCATCTCTAAATGATTTTCCGTTGAATAACTTATATATATGTTAAAAAGATTTATATATCTAAACGATTGTTTAGATTTGTGAATCACTAGTAAATTAACTGGTTTATTGAATAAGAAGATGGCGAGAAAGAAGGAATATATTGAAGCGGAGGTGATAGACAGAGCCTTGTATTTATTTTGGCGTCATGGTTATGAAAATACGTCAATGCAAATGCTTGAAAAAGAAATGGGCATTAATAAGTTTTCTATCTATTCGAGATTTGGAAATAAGCATGGTCTATTTTTAGAGTGTTTAAAGTCTTATAAATTGAAGACAAAGGACCTCTTTGAAAAATTTAAAGCGTCTTCTAATGGTGTTGAGGACATTAAACAATTCTTTAAAGATTCCGTAGCTATATGTTTTAAAGACGGCAACGAAAAAGGCTGTTTATTAACCAATACCTATAATGAGTTTGCCCACCGTGAAGATGCACAGGTGCGTAATTTGTTAGACGATTTTATGCAGCAGCTAAAAGATATATGTATTGAAAAATTAAGAATGCATACCGTGAAGGATGACGAAACTATTCTTAAGGAAGCCAATTATTTAGTTCTTGCGAAGCATGGCTTAGCGGCAGCAACTCGTGTAAATAGTAGAGAAGAAATTGAGGATTATATTGAATTAACCTTCAAAAACATTAGTTAATAATAGATTATTATAAATAGAAGGCTTCGATATAAAAAACGAAGCGAGCATAAATTTTAAATAAATGAAAGAAAAATTAAAAATAGATGTGGTTTCAGATGTGGTTTGTCCATGGTGTACTATTGGTTATAAACGCTTAGAAAAAGCAATTTCAGAATTAGGTCTTCAAGATCAGGTAGATATAGAGTGGCAACCATTTGAATTGAATCCGAATATGCCTGCTGAAGGACAAAATTTACATGAACACCTTGCCGAAAAATACGGGGTAAGTGATGCGCAGCAGAAGGAATCACAGAACCATATGGAAAGGGTTGGTGCTGAGGTTGGATTTAACTTCGATTATTTTGACGATATGCGTATGGTTAACACTTTTGATGCTCATATTTTATTGGATTACGCCAAAGCATTTGGAAAACAAACCGCATTGAAAATGGCGCTGACCAAAGCCTTTTTCAGTGAGCGAAAGGATGTGTCAGATAGAGATGTCTTAAAACAGGTTTTATTAGACCTTCGTTTAAATGCAGAAGAGGCAATTTCAAAGTTAGATGATGAAACCGCGCGCCAAGAGATTCGATCTAAACAAAATTATTGGAAAAACTTAGGCGTAAGTTCAGTACCTACCATTGTTTTTAATAGACAAAGTGCAGTTACTGGAGCTCAGCCTGTAGATGTATTTAAACAATTGTTAACTGAGATTCTTGAACCAAAATAAAACATATATGATATCTTATTCAAAATTAAGTATAGCCATTTTATTAGCTATGTTAGTCGCAGCCTGTGCAAACGGAACCAAAGAGGGGAAATCTGAGGAGATTTCAGCGGTAGAATTGCCAAAGTTTCAGAATAAAGGACACGAATTAGTCTATGAAATGATTGAAAAAACAGGTAGTTATCAAGATCTTTTAGATTTAAAGGATGTTGTTTATGAGTATACCTACCGTACACCAGATCAGAAAGAGGATGTATCTATTGAATCTTATATTTTTGATGGCGAATTGTCTCATGCCAACTATTTAAAACACGAATGAACTTTGCCAAAATTAAAAGGTGAGATGGAGCAAGGGTATAATGGAAAGGATTTTTGGATTAAGATAAACGGACAAGAAGTATCAGAGACTGAAGCAATAGAAGCTGTTACTTTTACACGTAAAACTAATTTCTATTGGTTTGCTATGATGCAGAAATTATTAGACCCTGGAATCAATTACGATTATTTAGGGCAGAAGACGATTGAAGGCGATAACTATGAGGTTGTTAAAGTGAGTTTTGAGTCTCCTGAATCAATAGCTACCGATACTTATCAATTGTATATTAACCCAAAGACGCAATTGGTCGATCAGTTTCTGTTTACGGTAGTTTCAAAAGAAGTAACAGATCCCCTATTAATGCGTGTGAATTATGAACAGATTGATGGTGTCTATTTAACTACATATCGTAAATACACGAAATCGGATTGGGAGGCCAATGTGATTAACGATACATGGGTAGAGGAACTATCTAAAAATATAAAATTCAATCAAAATTTAAATAAGGATTTATTTAATAAATAGACGGAGAATCTTTTAGTTCTGCTGGAGCTTGCTCTAATTCTGACGATATAATATTTTGGAATTAATGGCCACCTTGAGCGTTGAAAAGCTATATTTAGCAGGTGAATTTAAAATTTTAGGACCTAGATTTTGTTCAGGGGATAGATGACCATGTAAAAGCAGAATGAACTTTAAATAGAATAGAGATGAAAAATATACTTTTAATACTCCTTGTAATTATTGCTATTGCAATGATTGGATTAGGTCTACGTGCGGATATTCTTCCTCCTGTGCTTACAGGAATTGGATTTTTAATAATCGCCGTTTTACTGTTTAAAAAAGAGTGAGATTCATCTTTATTTTGGGCGATACCTTAGTTTTGATTTTATTAATCAATCAAGGAGCTGTAGGCCTCATTTATAAATCAAGAATTAATTAATACATGAATATTAAGATTGATAAGTTTGTTCTTGGTATTATAATTACCATTGCTATAGCATACTTATTTCCACAATGGGGAACGGAAGATAGTATTGTACCCATCGATACTATTAGTGCCATAGGTATATCACTTATATTTTTCTTTTACGGACTCAAATTAAATGCTACACAGTTAAAAGAAGGTTTGAAAAACTGGAAACTGCATGTATTAGTGCAGTCGGCGACATTTCTAATTTTTCCCTTATTAGTATTAACGATCCATCCTTTCGTTCAAAATGAAGAACAAGAAACGATTTGGCTCGCGTTTTTCTTTTTAGCTGCATTGCCATCAACCGTTTCATCTTCGGTGGTTATGGTGTCCATGGCAAAAGGGAATATACCTGCCGCCATTTTTAACGCGAGTATATCGGGTATTATAGGAATAGCGATAACCCCATTGTGGATGGGACTGTTTATAAATGAAGCTCAGACCGATTTCGACTTTACAGACATCTATTTGAAACTTATCCTACAAATTTTATTACCCGTTATTTTAGGTCTTTTTCTGCAGCGATTTTTAGGAGGATTGGCACGTAAACATAGCAGCAAGCTAACGGTTTTTGATAAATCAATAATTCTACTTATCATCTATAAGAGTTTCGCAGAATCCTTTGAGAGCAATATCTTCAGCTCAGTTTCAATTTTGGACTTACTATTGTTATTTGTGGGTGTTATACTCTTATTTGTGGTGGCGTTTTATCTCACAGGGTTTCTCTCACGAAAATTACAATTCTCAAGAGAGGATCAGATTACCGCACAGTTTTGTGGTACAAAGAAGTCATTAGTGCATGGTACCGTATTTTCTAAAATACTATTCGGAAACATGGCCACCATAGGTATAGTGCTTCTACCATTAATGCTTTTCCACGCTATACAGATATTAATAATAAGTGTTATAGCCACCAAAAAATCTTAATAATCGATTATAGTCTAAGTTCGTGCTTAGAACCATTTAAAATGAATACCAGATGCTATTACTGCAGCAACCAATATGACTAGTACAATAATGATTATTAAAGCCCCTGATTTAGTCTTGGCATCATCTTGGAATAAATAGTCTTTTCTTTTGTCGTCTTCGTCTTTTACAAATTTCATAGCTTCTATTTTAGTTATTAATATATACTGTTTTTTTATTTACAAAGGCCAACATCCCTTCCTTAGAGAGTTCGCGGCCATAGCCAGAAATTTTTGTTCCTCCGAAAGGTAATCTCGGATCGGACTTTACCATTTCGTTAATGAAAAAGGCGCCGTCTTCTATTTCTGAAATTCGTTTTGAAGCTGCTTCGACATTTGCCGTAAAAACCATAGTGCCTAAGCCAAATTTTGAAAGTGCTGCCATTTTATAAGCTTCATCTTCAGATTTTACTTTAATTACAGCAGCTACCGGACCAAAGGTTTCTTCTTTGAATACAGGCATATCACTAGTCACTTCCGTAAGAATCGTAGGAGCAAAGTAAGCTGCATCCTGCTTATTCCCAACAAGTACTTTAGCACCAAGTTTAACCGATTTTTGAACTTGATCTGCTAGGGTTTCTGCTAAATCTTCACGAGCTAGACAAGACATTTTCGTATCTTCTTCTAATGGATTCCCATACTTTAAGTTCTCAACTTTTGATTTGAATTTGTCTATAAATTCCTCATATATTTTATCAACCACAATAAATCGTTTTGCTGCGATACAGCTTTGTCCCGAATTTTGCATTCGTGCTTTAACAATGGTATCTATATGTTTATCTAAATCGGCATCCTCTAAAATGATACAGGCATTATTACCTCCTAACTCCAATAGAGACGGTTTAAGGTGTTTTCCGGCAAGCTCTGCTATCTTTCGACCTGCTTTGTCACTTCCGGTTAATGAGACCGCTTTAACGATGTCGTTACCGATGATATCTTCAATAGCATTATGATCTGTAATTAACGTTTGAAAACAACCTTTAGGAAATCCAGCTTCTGTAAACAATCGTTCTATGGCAAGTGCACAGCCTGTAACGTTAGAAGCGTGTTTTAATAGGGCTACGTTGCCCGCAGCAAGTGTTGGAACGGCGAATCTTAGGACTTGCCAAAATGGAAAGTTCCATGGCATGACAGCCAATACGCAACCCATAGGATCATAACTTATAAAACTCTCAGAGGCATCAGTTTCAATAATATCGTCTCTTAAAAATTTTTCGGCATTTTTTATATAGAAGTCAATCAGGAAAATACACTTTTCTATTTCTGCATGACTTTCAGAAATAGGTTTCCCCATTTCATTGGTCATAAGTTCGCTTAATGATTTCTTCTCCTGAAATAATTGATCTGCTAATTTTTTGAAAAGAGCTACACGATCTTCGATGTCATCATCTTTCCAAGTTCTGAACGTTTTATCTGCTAATTGTAGTTTTTTATCTAAATCAGCCGGAGAATCTAATTGATAAGTTTCAAGCTGTTTTCCACTGTAAGGATTTGTAGTTTTAATAGTAGAAGTCATAATAAAAGAGTTTATACCAAATATAGCATTTATAAGGGTTTACCATTAGTTCTATCACTCAAAACTTTAACCCGTACACTAAATTGCTTTTCAGCTAAAATTGCTATCTAAAGAGTTAAGTTCTATGCTATAAGATTCGTATCTTTGTAACACAGCAAAACGCTGATAATCAAGTTTAATCATTTAAAACGTATAACAACATGAGTAATAACGGAAATACAGTATTAGGAATTTTAGCAGGAACAGCAGTAGGGGCAGTTTTAGGTATTTTATTTGCACCAGATAAAGGTAGTGAAACGAGAAGAAGAATTGCAGATGAGGCAGCGGCTACTAGAGATCAAGCGGCAAGAAAAGCTACTGAATTAAGAGATTCTTTAGGTCATACTATTGCATCAGGCAAGGAGAGTTTAGATCATCAAGTAGAATCTATCGTTTCTAACGCTAGTTATAAGGCAGAAGATGTTATTTCAACCTTAGAAGCTAAATTAAAAGACTTAAAAGATAGAAATAAAAATCTTCAGAAAAAAGCCTAAGCAATGAGCGTATTTGAAGATATGAGTAGTACAACCGGTAAGGCATCAGATATTGGTGAGCGTTATATTAGAGCGTCTCACCAATATTTGAAATTAAAAGTCTTTCAGCAATTAACTTTGTCGTTAACCTTAATGACTAAGGTTTTGGCTATAGGAAGTTTTCTTTTTGCAGGCTTGGTATTTTTATCCATTGCAGGTGCTTTAAAATTAGGAAACTCTCTAGGAAGTTTTTCGCTAGGATTTTTGCTTGTTGGTTTGATTTATTTAGTATTGGCCATCATCATCTATATGCTGAGGACTAAATTCAATTATTATATTATAAAGAAAGTCGGAAATAAATTTTTTAATTAATATGGAAGAGTACACATCATTCGAAGCTATTGAAAATGATTTAAAGCGCTATAAACTAGAGCGTGATATAGCATGGGAAGAACTCAAGTTAATTAAAAATGAGTACAAGGAAAACTTACAGCCAATGAATTGGCTAAGTACTGCACTCAAATTGACTGGTAAATACAGCTTTATAGCCGTCATAAAAAAATGGTTATTTAGAAGGTAACTACTGTACTTTTACCTTAGTAACGATTTGCTTTTTAAATTCATTAGGAGAAATGCCAAATTTCTCCTTAAATATTTTAGAGAAATAGCTTCGGCTCGTAAATCCTATGGAATAGACTACTTGAGAAATGTTTAGATCGGTAGTCTTCATTAAGTTTCGAGACTGTTCTAGTCGGATATGTCGGATAAACTCGGTAACCGTACGTTTGTAAAGGAATTTGAATCCATCTTGAAGCTTGGCTTGAGATAATCCGTAGTCTTCAGATAGCTGATCTAAGGAATACTGTTTAGCAGGGTCTTTTCGAATGATATCACAAATTTTCTTAACGGTTTTAAGCTCATTTTTGGTAAGTGATGTAGGCAATTTTTTTCCGCTATTTTGTCTGTCGTGTTGCTGAATATGTGAAGATAAGATTTCATAAACTTTAGCTTCGATTTTCAAAATGCGTAGCATGCCTTTAGACCTCACTTTTTGAATGGCCTTAACATCATCGGCGATTCTTAAATTGAGTTCACCAAAATGCATGTATTTATTATCTTGATCTTTATCTACAAAGACTTCATATAATTTTTTATTTAAAGAGGACACATTCGTGGTCCTTTTTTTCATGAACTCCTTTCTGGTAATTTGAATCACATTGATCTGAAGTTTTTCATTCTTTGGAAAATGCATGTAGTTGATACCTTCAGATTTATTAGTGAAAATTACAGATTGAAATTGTTCTGATTTACGTTCTAAATTTTGTTCACCAAAGCGATGATAAAAATAGCCCTTCAAGTTGTATATAAAACGTATGGGATTAAAGTCTTCATTATCTATTCTTAGAATAAAATCCTTATGAAACTCAATGTCGAAATCTAATAAATTTACTCCCCAATCAAATGGGATATAAGTGATTTTTCCCGTAGCATTTTGGTTGTCTATGCGCATTACATATTCTCCCCATTGCTCTTCTATTTGTCCACCTAAAAACTCGTTGATTTGAGTTAAAATATCCCTTGTGTTTGAGGGGTTCAAAGAAATTTCAATCATGCTAAATTAAAGCTGTTTAGATAGTTTAATATTATTGACAAATTGTGATTATAAACTTTTAAAATTGGTATGGGCATATTTTAACTCGCCTATATGCTCATACACTTCGTTACATTGGTTGAGTTCTGACCAGAATAATTTGGTTTCTACATCTTCAGGATCGTACTGATTAAGTAAGGTTTCAGAAAGTAAAATATACTCGTCTTGGTCAATATCGTTTTTAAGTAGCTTATACGCTATAACAACATCTTCACCTATTAATTTGATATGTTTACCTATGGATACAGCCTCTACATCAGAGCCGTAATGTAATATAATTTTTAAACCCAAAGACTTGATATCTGTATCTTCATTGGTTTCATCTTTAAATTTGTGATCCAATGATTTTAATTGTTTATAGAATTCAGAATAGAAAAAATTACACTGATCAATAAGTTTTTTAAGTGGAGGTAAGTCACCTCTTTTAAAAAATAATACCGCATCACCTTCAATCTCAGAAACCCTAAGACCTATTTCATTGGAATAGATGATTTTATTCAACAACGCAGGAATTACTTTAGAGCTTAAGTCTGCTTCTGCATCGCTCATAAATTTGGTGAATCCACTAATATCAGGAATACAGATTAACATATATTAGGTATTAAATTTTAAACAAAGTTGAAATGTAAAAATAACTTAATTTTAATTATATCATTCAATGCTTCAACAAATATGACAATTATTAATGAGTGCAAATTAATTATAATTGAATCCGATTAACCTTTCCACGTATACAGCAAAACTTTGCACCAGCTAAAAGTTATATTTACAATAATTGAAAAGATAAGAAATTATGACTATTTATGAAGCTATACGAAAGGATCACGACATTCAGCGCAATTTATTAGACAAACTCGTAGACACCTCTGGCGATACTAAAACGAGACAAGAATTGTTTAAAGAATTACGAAAAGAACTTACTTTACATGCTAATGCAGAAGAGCGGCATTTTTACAAACCATTAATTCCTACCGATATGATGCAGGAACATGCCCGTCATGGTATTGCAGAGCATCATGAAATAGATGAACTTATCGAGCAGTTGGAAGAAACTGAAATGGATTCTTCTGGATGGCTTAAAATAGCTAAGAATTTAAAAGAAAAAGTAGAGCACCACCTAGAGGATGAGGAGCATACCTTCTTTCAGTTATCCGGGAAAATATTAAGTGAAAAGGAAAAAGAAGATTTGGCGGTGAAATATAATGCCTATATGAAAGAGTATAGGTAGTATTTGAAACGCATATTTTGTAACGAAGAGAGCTATCGATTCAAAATTCTAAGCAGTTATTTAATTACTGGTATAGAGTTTTGGATTGGTAGTTTTTTTATTAACTAATGTGTAATTAGGGGTAAAGGTACTAGTATAAATTGCTTAAAGTCATAGAGTTAATTTCTTCCGTAATCGAACTAATGAAACCATAGAATGTTGATTAATTTTGAGTAGCAAAAGTAAGAGTCTTAACGACTTATAAAGATGTAGAATGGTGAATCATCTCAAAAGAAAATCACCTTAATTTTAAAATTATAATACAATGGGAACATACACAGAAGAAGTAGGAAGTAAATTAAACGGATTACTTGAAAAGAATTACGACGCGGAAAAAGGATACCAAAAAGCTGCTGAAAATGTAGAACACGCAGGTTTAAAAAATTACTTTAACCGTAAAGCGGAACAAAGACGTTCGTTTGGTCATGAATTAAAATCTGAAATCACATCTTTTGGTCAAGAAGTAGATAAAGGAGGAAGTATTAAAGGTGCTGCTCATAGAACTTGGATGGATGTGAAAGCTTTATTTTCTGCGGATGATGCCGAATCTATGTTAGAAGAAGCTATCAGAGGCGAGAAAGCTGCAGTAAGTGAATACAATGAAGTACTGCAAGAAGCTAGTTTACCAAGTAGTACTAAGTCGATTTTAATGTCACAGAAAAATCAAATCGACACGGATTTATCAGAAGTGAAGTCACTTGAGAGTTTGAGATAATAAGAGAACCCTATAGTTCTAATAAGAGCGTATTCTATACTTAATTAGAATGCGCTCTTTTTATTTGCGCTTTAAATGTTAAATATCGAATTCTTTTTGAGCTACTATTTTATGTGTATTCGATAATATAGTAGAACGGAAATGACGACATTGCAAACAAAAAAGAAATGTTTTATAAATTATCAAATACAACAGATCTTATGAGCATCGAGTCTACTTTTGATGCCAAATTTAAATTTCCTTTGCTATATAGAACTTCACCTATTATAAATGGCTTGTCCGAACAATCTTTACCCATAATTACTATGGATCAATCCCAGAGTATCGATTATGCTATTTGGGGTTTATTACCTCAGAATTTTAATGAAGGATGGGAGAGTTTTCAAAACCTAAGTAATACACTGAATATGTCTTTAGACAATGCGCAACAATTAGATTGGATTAACAATTTGTTAATGGATCAGCGCTGTGCTATTATTGTCTCTGGCTTTTTTACTTCTTATTACTATAATGGCGAGATATATCCATTTTATGTTTATGAAAAAGACCATAAACCTTTTGCATTAGCCGGAGTGTATTCCATATTAAATGATGGGTTTTTAACGGTAAGTCTATTGACGTCTTCATTAAAAGATGATTTAAAAGGAGTTCATAATTTAGGAAATGATTTTCCGATTGCTCTAAGTCATCATAATTATGAGGAGTGGTTGTCCCAGGATTTAGACCTATCTGACGAAGGGATAATTAATTTACAAAAGTTAGAATTAAAAGCACATACGATTTCAAAAGAGTTTTACAAAAATGATATTGTTTTTGACTCTATTTTAGAAAGAGCCCAATATAGTAAGGTCCCGGTTTTATCAATCAAGTAAGGTCTTTACTTTAGAGCTTTGTTTTAAATAATTACAATTTTGCTCCTTTTTTTTTTAAAATCTGATCAATTGAGTTAAACATTGATTCTTATGAGCAGAAGAGTGCTAATGAAGTCGGTTATATTTGTATCATAGTTAATAGCA
Source organism: Winogradskyella epiphytica (assembly GCF_003217215.1). GTDB lineage: Bacteria > Bacteroidota > Bacteroidia > Flavobacteriales > Flavobacteriaceae > Winogradskyella > Winogradskyella epiphytica. The sequence goes on along the minus strand of NZ_QJTD01000002.1, from coordinate 724,989 downwards.
ATTTAAGTTTTATTACTTTAATTAGTTTAGTAAGGGTTGGTTACCCAAAAAGCGAATTCTCAACTTGAGGATTCGCTTTTTATTTGTTATAATACCTTAAGATTTAATACGGTTAATAAGCTTTTGGTATGAGCAAATAAGTATCAATCTTTAATCCGACCTTTATAAGGAAGGTTAGAAACTCTAAATAATAACTAAAAACCATTAATTATGTTACGTTGGACAATTACATTCGTTATAATCGCAATAATAGCTGCAATTCTAGGATTCGGTGGAGTAGCTGGAGCAGCAGCAGGAATCGCAAAAATCATATTCTTTATATTTATAGTATTATTTATATTGTCACTTTTAAAGGGTGTGGTTAAGAAATAGGTTTAAATTAGATGAGCTAATATGCAAAATAGCCTTGAAATTTTTAGAAAATTTCGAGGCTATTTTACGTAATGATAAGGTTTGTCTATTCAATTCGTATATAGTTTTCTGAGTAAATACGGTTCCCGTCTTCATCTAATTCAATCTGTTCAAAATTATCGGAACCTAAGGTGAGTTCAAACTTAAATTTTTTCTTTTCCTCAATAACCTTATTCATAACCTCAGAACCAAAATCTAAAACTTCCGTCAATGTATTGTCTTCAAATTTATAGGTACCATAACCGAACCACTCAGAAGAATCTGCCGGTTTAAATTTACACCACATCACTTTACTATCTGTATACATTTTTATTTGTCTGAAATGTGATGAAATATTAAAGGTATCAACAACTTTGTTATCTTTGTAATTATAAAACCCTACTAATTCCCATGTTCCATTTAGACTAGCAGTGTTTTTGTGTGAAGTTTCTTCTACTTCAGTGTTCATTTGTGTTTGATTTTGATTGTCTTTACATGAAGATATAAACACAAAGACAAGGCTTACGAGTAGGATTCTAAATGACATAATAATAGGGTTTAGAGATTAAACACCTATAAATTACGAAATTATAAGCTAAATCAAACTACGATTTAAATAAATTATATCACAATAAACAGTGTTAATAACTTATATGTAAGGTTTTAGTCAAAAAACCTACTTTTGCAATACGTTAAATTACAAGATATGTCGGATACAATAGAAAAATTAAAATGTTTAATTATAGGGTCAGGTCCAGCTGGTTATACAGCAGCAATTTACGCTTCTCGAGCGAATATGGCACCTGTTTTATATCAAGGAGAACAGCCTGGAGGTCAGTTGACTACAACTAATGATGTGGAAAATTTCCCTGGTTATCCAGATGGCGTAACCGGTCCTGAAATGATGATTCAATTACAGAAACAAGCGGAACGTTTTGGTACAGATGTACGTCATGGTTGGATTACTAAAGTTGATTTTTCTGGAGATATCCACAAGGTTTGGGTGAATGACGAGAAAGAAATTCACGCCCAAACAGTAATTATATCTACTGGTGCCTCTGCAAAATATTTAGGTTTACCATCAGAACAAAAATATTTACAGTTAGGAGGCGGTGTTTCTGCCTGTGCCGTTTGTGATGGATTCTTTTACAGAAATCAGGAAGTGGTGATAGTAGGTGCGGGAGATTCGGCATGTGAGGAAGCTCATTATTTATCTAAACTTTGTAAAAAAGTGACCATGTTAGTGCGACGTGATGAGTTTAGAGCTTCGAAAATTATGGCACAGCGTGTTATTAATACTAAAAACATCGAAATCTTATATAATACGGAGACTGATGAGGTTTTAGGAGATGGTCACGTGGTTACAGGCGTAAGAGCTTTTAACAATCAGACAAATGAAAAATTTGTGATTGAAGCGACTGGCTTCTTTGTAGCTATAGGTCATAAACCTAATACAGATATCTTTAAAGGTTACTTAGATTTAGATGAAACAGGATATATTATTAATGCAGTTCCAGGAACCAGTAAGACGAATGTCGAAGGTGTTTTTGTAAGTGGTGACGCGGCAGATCATGTTTACAGACAGGCGATTACTGCAGCAGGAACTGGTTGTATGGCAGCTCTAGACGCTGAACGTTATTTAGCGGCCAAGGATTCTGATTTTGAAGTAGCAACTTCTACATATAATTAGAAGTGGAAATCATATAATATAAAAGCCGAAGTAGATTTACTTCGGCTTTTTATTTAAGTATTAATAGGAATCGCATTCCTAACTAAATTATCTACTTTTCTTTTGAAGTTTAGTAGTACCTTCAAACTTCGTAATTGTAATGGCTGGATTTCCAAATAAATAGATTTCTGAATTACCTGAAGCCGCAATATTAATAGCATTGCTTGCAAATAAAGTTAAGTCACTGCTATCTTCGGTTGTAGCATCTGCAGACTTTACATCAAACTTAGATCCATCAAACTTAGCAGAACTGTTCAATCTAAATACAGAGCTATTGGCAGTTCCTTCTATTACGGCATTAGCTCTTTGGTATAAATCAAAATTGGCAACTTTACTATTTACCAAAGCATCTAACTTACTGTTGTCGCTTAGTTCTATTATTGTAGAATCTGCTGTAAGGTTTAAACGTGTTTTAGACTTTCCAGAACTCTTATAATTGAAGGATTTTGCATTAATATTTAAATAGGCTCTAGAATTATCAGAAGTGACTAAAGTGACATCTTTTAACTCCATAGATGTAAGAGATCTAATTTCTCCATCACCTTTGGTTTCAATATGTTTTAAGCCGTCACTGTAATTAACCGTAATATTAAGTCTCTTTTTAGACGTAATTCTCATAGTTTCTACAAATGTGAGTATACCGTCAACAACTTCAAACTGAATAACTTCATGTAAATTATCGTCAGCTTCAACATTGACAGAAGGCTTACTATTATAAATAACTTCAATAGAAAAATCACCGTCGACGACTATCGAGTGAAAATCGTCAATAAAGGTCTGTTTTATGGTGACATTTCGGTCGCCTTTAATTTTCTCTGCCGACTGAGCTGTTGCCATTGTTATAGCTGCTAGCATAAAAAGCAGAATAAGTAATGTTTTTTTCATATTCTAATATTTAGGGGCGTTTAAAAAATACAAAAGCTTAAAACTAAGTCGTTATTTTAAAGTATATCCGACTTACTCTAAGGCTTAAGATTGTCAATATAAATATTTTCTATTTAATAAGACCTACTTCTAAACGCTTAAACAAAGATATGCAAAAACCATCCCAAACTGTATTTAGAGTTTGAGATGGCTTTTAAATAACTGGTAATGAATGGTTTGTTTTTGGGTAAATAGTGTCTGTTTCTTGTTGACTTTATTGTTTTTTTACACTTCCAGAAGAGCTGTCTGATGCGTTAATTTTTTCAGGATTCCCGGTATAACGTATGTCTGCGCCACTGGTTGCATTTGCTGTTAATTCCTTAGAAACATTAACAGAAATATCCGCACCGCTTGTCGCATTAACCTCAGAAACTTCAGTCTTGAGTTCTGAAGCATCAATCTCACTACCACTCGTCGCTTTGGCAATAAATTCTTTCGTGCTTCCTCTTAATTTAATATCGCTGCCACTTGTAGTTTCGCAGCTTAATTGTTCCGTTTTTACATTCAGGCTCATATCTGCGCCACTAGTACAAGTGAGTTTTAAGTTTTTAACTTCTAGAGTATTTGTAGTGAATACGTCGCTTCCACTTGTTGCTTTAATAGCAGTTATATCGCTTATGCTTAACATAATTTTTCTTGAAGTCGCCGTTTGAATGTTTTCTGTAGTATAGATACGTAATTCGCCATCTTCTACTTCGGTCATAATAATCTCATGGAGATTGGAATCAGCTTCAACGGATAGAGATACGTCGTTGGACTGTGTAATATAAAGATCTAATCCTTGGCTGACTTTAATCGCATTAAAATTGCTTGGAATATTTCGAACTTCGCTGATGACATCGCCATTGCCTTTTATGCCTTTACCCATAACGCAGGAAAGCATTAATAAACTTAGAATACTAGTAACGATAATTTTTGTTAATGTGGTCATGATTTCTGTTGGTTTTTTGATTAATGATTATGTTATAAATTAAATTGACCACATTTTAATATGGTGAATTGGAAACTCACTGACTTCAATTGTCATTTACTTCGATATTTACACCATCTTCTCCGTTAATTTTGATGCTTACTTCTGGCTTGTCTATGGTAGTGTTAATGGTGTCATTTGATAATTTAGACGTATCATCGGACTTTTCTATTGCCTCTTCACAATCTAAACATTCAACCTTATTATTCATGATTTTGAAATAATGATTAGTTTCGGTTTTAGATAAAATATTATTAAGGCTGTTATAGTATTTTCTTTGGAATCGCTTCGTGTTTTTATCGGTATAAAGGATGGCGCCTTCAGGTAAGTAAACAGTAACTCGGACTTCTTGATCGCTGAATTTGTTTTTGGCATCAGTGATATGAAAAGCATCTAACTCTAAAGTGTTTTGAGTTGTATTAAAATTGTAATCAATTGCGCTTGCACGTTTTTTAGCTAATTCATAAGAACTTCCGCTGGCTTCTTTTTCTATGGTGATTTTAGCTAAGCTATCTGTTGTGGAGAATACCATAAGTTTCACGTTAGAGGACACGATACTTTGGCCATTGTCATCCTCTATTAACTTGAAATCGTTACCGTTATTAAAGTAATAATTTTTATAGCGATTCATGCCTGTCATTTGAATTTTTAAGGTGTCATTTGCTTTTATATTAAGTTCATTTTCAGCAATTACTTCAGCATCAAAAGTATATTCTGTAGCCTGCTTTATGCCAATGATAATGATGCCTATAATGGACATTAACCATAATCCTAATAGTGTGAATTTGGCAATTTTACCTATAGATTTAAGGTTGTTTACCAAAATTTTCAGACCTAAATAGAAGACAAAGAAAAACGGAATACTAAAGGCGAAGAACACTAAAGTAGACATGAGCCACATGGGTATGTTTGCGGCATTAGCTACATCGAGGAAATTCATTGGTGGAAAATGTACGGCATTGGTAATGCCAATCGTGAAATACGCGATAATTAACCCAATCAAGGTAGTAATACCAACAATGATTAAAATTATTCCGATAAACTTAGCAATGACCTTTAGAAAAAACATAATTAAAGAACCAATAGATTCAAAAAAGTCTTGAGATCCCGACTTTATTCTGTTTCCTTGTTTTTGAAAATCTACACCTTTTACAGTATCGGAAACCGTATCGAAACCTTCTTTAAGCTTATCTCCATGTTTTTTTAAATCGACATTTTTTACAGTTTCAGAGACGGTATCAATTCCGTCCTTGATTTTTTTTTCAATGTTACTGATGGTCACAGGATCGCCTGTCATGGTAAGTTTTTCAGCTGTTGTTTTAGCTTCAGGTATTAAGGCCCAAAGTAAAATATAAAGCAGAAACCCGGTACCAGCACCAAATATTAAAAAGAACCATACCAAACGAATCCATAAGGGATCAATTCCAAAATAATGACCTAATCCAGCGGAAACACCACCCACATAAGAATTATCTGTATCTCTAAATAAACGTCTAGTCGAGCTTGATTTTTGATTATACTGAGAACTTGGTTCGTCTTCAAAGATTTCGTCATCAACTAAATAATCTTCAGGTTGTCCCATAATGGCAATCACCTCGTCAACTAATTTTAGCCCTACGACTTGTCTGTCATTTTGAATGCGTTCTGAGAATAATTCAGCTATACGAGCTTCAATATCTGCTATGATTTCGGAACGTCCTTGAGAGTCTGTAAATGAACGTTTTATAGCCTCAAGATAGCGTGATAATTTTAGATACGCATCTTCATCTATATGGAAGAATATACCTGCTAAATTTATATTGACTGTTTTATTCATTTTTTTGATGTTTTTGATTGAGTAACTAGGTTAACGGCATTTTGTAATTCACTCCAAGTTGTATTTAATTCGTTAAGAAACAGTTTGCCTGTATCTGTGAGTCCGTAATACTTTCTTGGTGGTCCAGAAGATGATTCTTCCCAACGGTAATGCAATAAGCCGGCATTTTTTAATCTTGTTAGTAGTGGGTATATGGTGCCTTCTACAACAAGCATTTTTGCGTCTTTTAATGTGCTGAGTATTTCAGCAACGTATGCATCTTCTTCCTTTAAAATGGATAAAATGCAATACTCCAAAACACCCTTACGCATCTGTGCTTTTGTGTTTTCTATTTTCATTCTTTGTAATTGTTTGTTAAGGTGTTATGCTTTTTGAGCCAATAACTTAAGTTCTTGACTGTTGAATTGATTAGAGTAACGGTCATAATTTAAGTTTCTTTAATTTGATTAATCTGTTCATTTTTTTGATTGATATAAATAATGATGAATATGTTGATTTACTTTAAAAATTTAATAGTTAGTGGGTAGTTAAACATTTTACCATCTCGCGCAGACAAACTGGCCTTTATAATTAAGGCCAATTCTATGATGAAGGCTAATACGGCTAATACTCCTAAACCACCTCCTATATAAAGTAGAGGAGAAGGTTCTCCGATGTTTATATGGAAATTATGGAATCCATTAAAATCGATAACATCTAATCCTTTAAATAATTTGAATATAAAGAAGGGAACGCTGAGAGTTCCTATAATTATAGCGTATAGTAATACACTAATTTGAAAGTTAATGGCTTGTTTACCATGTTGATCTACAAATTCTGATTTGTCTTTATTTACAGACCATAGCACTATTGGACCTATAAAATTACCAAATGGAATTAGAAATCTTGAAAAGGTTGACAAATGAATAAATGTCGCTAAATTTTTATGGTGATTGTCTATCATTTTAAAAAGGATATAATAGTTGCTTATACAAATATATGTCTTTAGGAAGGTAGTATGTTACACATAGTACCTATAATTAACATTTTATTAACATTAGTTGGGTTAGATATTTTCACTTATTTTAGGCGTGAATTAGAAAATTTACACAAGGTTTAACTCCAATTTTATAACAATCACTAAGGCGTTTAATCTTATAGGAAAGACATAATATCCAATGAAAATATCTCCATCAAAACTCAACATGTTTCTATTATATAAGCTGCCTGCTGCTTATTTTACAGGTGTCCGTACCACACATTTAGATGATACATCCTGTCATGTTTCTGTAAAGCATCGTTGGATTAACCAGAATCCGTTTAATTCCATGTTTTGGGCGGTTCAGGGTATGGCTGCAGAATTAACCACAGGAGCTTTAGTGATGAAGAAAATTAAAGAAAGCGGTAAAAACATATCTATGTTGGTGGCTAACAATAATGCTTCGTTTACAAAAAAGGCAACAGGACGAATTACATTTACCTGTATAGAAGGTCATAAAATAGATGACACGATTAAAAAGGCTATTGAAACAGGAGAGGGGCAAACCGTATGGTTAAATGCTAACGGGGTTAATTCAGAAGGCGTAGAGGTATCTTCCTTTAATTTTGAATGGACGCTTAAAGTTAAGTCTTAGGTGTGGTATTTGATATTAAGTGCTGTGTGTTAATATATTATATAAAAAATATACTTTAAGTAAATTGTGTTTTGTAACAAATTACTAACTTATACTACAAATAAATAAACAACATTTTTAGTATGAAAGCACACGAAATAGACTACCGCATTTATGGGGAAGAAATGCAATATGTAGAAATAGAACTTGATCCTCAAGAAGGCGTTGTTGCCGAGTCCGGAAGTTTTATGATGATGGATGATGGTATTAAAATGGATACGATTTTCGGCGATGGTTCTGAGAAAGATTCAGGGTTTTTAGGAAAAATATTAGGAGCTGGTAAACGTATTTTAACCGGTGAAAGTCTGTTTATGACCGCCTTTTATAATAATCTTACAGGGAAACGAAATATCTCATTTGCCTCACCTTATCCAGGAAAAATAATACCTATTGATTTAACCAATTTTGGCGGAAAGTTCATTTGTCAAAAGGATGCATTTCTATGTGCCGCAAAAGGGGTGAGTATAGGGATTGAGTTTTCTAAGAAATTGGGAAGAGGGCTTTTTGGAGGTGAAGGGTTTATAATGCAAAAATTAGAAGGCGATGGAATGGCCTTTGTACATGCTGGTGGTACGATGGCCGAAAAAACTTTGGCAGCAGGAGAAATTTTACGTGTAGATACAGGCTGTATAGTAGGATTTACGCAAGGCATCGACTACGATATTGAATTTGTAGGTGGAATAAAGAATTCTATTTTTGGAGGCGAAGGTTTATTTTTTGCAAAACTACAAGGACCCGGAAAGGTGTATATACAGTCTTTACCATTTAGTCGATTAGCCGGTCGAGTTTTAGCTTCTGCACCACAAGGAGGAGGGAAGTCTAAAGGTGAAGGAAGTATTTTAGGTGGTATTGGAGATTTATTAGATGGTGATAATAGATTTTAGTCAATTATATAACATATTGAAAATCAGTATTTAAAATTGTAAGAATGCACCCCTGTCGAATATATTGTTCATCGTGTATTTCCTACTTTTAACATAGGAATTTGTTAAACTTCGATAGAAACAAAATTTGGTTAAAATAATTTGCTATCTTAGAGTAATAATTGAAACTATAGCGTATAGAGAAAAACTACTAAACTTTTTTTGTTAACCTAAAAACTTAAAATTATTATCTATGGCGCGAGCAATGTACGAGTACACGAAAACGGTACTTAGCAAAGTGAGTTTTGATGCGACATTATTCTGTAAAGAAGTGCAAAAAGCAGTAAGACGTTTACTGCCTCACGAACTTGAGGAACTTCGAATTTTTATTCAGTCACTTGTCAATCAAAATCCAGATTTAAATCAATGTTTAGTCTATCTTAAAGAATAGAATAAAAAAAAGCGACTCACGAGTCGCTTTTTCATTTGTAAGACTTATTTAGCCCGAGGACTAATAATTTCTACATTTTGAAAGGCAATAGCACCTCTAATTATTCCAGAAATCACATCATGTAATGCTTCAATAATTTGCATTTTTAATTCACTTTTGTGATAAATAATGCTCACTTCTCTTGCAGGAGAGGGCTCTGTGAAATGTTTTAAATTGGATTTGAGTTGGTCGTTAATATCTAAAGTGTGTAGATATGGTAGTAGGGTCATACCTAAACCTTCATTAGATAATTTTATGAGGGTTTCAATACTTCCGCTTTCTATTTGGAAATTTTCGTCCACTTGCTCCTTTAAGGCTTTACATAAATTAATAACACTATCTCTAAAGCAGTGACCATCCTCTAAAAGTAACATATCGTCTATATTTAAATCAGAAGGTTCAATACGCTTACTGTCTTTTAATCTGTGGCTATCTGGGACATAGGCTACGAATGGTTCGTAATAGAGCACTCGTTCTTTAATGTTGTCGCTTTCTAACGGCGTGGCCGCAATAGCAGCATCTAAATGACCCTCACTTAATCTTGCTAAAATATCTTCAGTCGTTAATTCTTCAATTTTTAATTTAACCTTAGGATATCTTTTAATAAAAGTCTTAAGAAACATAGGTAGGAGTGTGGGCATTATCGTTGGGATTATGCCTAATCTAAATTCTCCTCCAATAAATCCTTTTTGCTGATCTACAATATCCTGAATCCTGTCGGCTTCATTAACTATATTTCGAGCTTGATAGACAATTTTACGGCCTACTTCAGTTAATTCAATGGGTTTTTTGCCTCTGTCGAAAATAACGATATCTAATTCTTCCTCTAGTTTTTGAATTTGAGTACTCAAAGTAGGTTGTGTAACAAAACAATGCTCTGCAGCCTTGGTGAAATTCTTATGCTCTGCTATGGCTAAAACATATTTCAGTTGTGTAATTGTCATGTGTATTAATTTTGACTATAAAAGTATTAAAACTATTCATAAAAACTATGCTTTATGAAGCTTAAATGATTCGTAAATTTGAGTAACATTAAAAAACAGTAATCATGACAGTAAATAGTATAGGTTTAGATACCAAAAAGACCAAAATAATAGCAAAAGACTTGAACAAATTATTGGCTAATTTTCAATTGTATTATCAAAATTTAAGAGGTGTACATTGGAATATCCAAGGACCTGCATTTTTCGATTTACATGTGAAGTTTGAAGAACTTTATACCGACGCGAATATAAAGGTCGATGAAATTGCAGAACGTATTTTAACGCTAGGCGAGACACCATTGCACACTTTCGATGATTATACGAAAGCTGGAAAAGTGCCAGTAGGAAAAGATGTTTCTAAAGCAGATAAGGCGGTACAATTAATAGTAGACTCTCTTACAGAATTATTGAAAATTGAACGTAATATCTTAGATGCATCCGCTGATGCTAATGATGAAGGTACTAACTCTATGATGAGTGATTTTATTACTGAACAAGAGAAAACAGTTTGGATGCTAAAAGCTTATTTAGGCGAAACCGTTTAATACGTATTTTATATAAATTAAAAAAAGACTGCATTGAGCAGTCTTTTTTGTTTTAAGTATTATGGTATAGGAGTTTAGAATCGGATATGTAATTCTAAATTCTCATCAGAAACTGTAAATTCTGCATCTTCATAAACCGGAGGACCAAATGACATGGGATTATTAGACATTCCATACGATTCTTTAGGCATTCCGTTGTCAATAAAATCCATTCGTCCATTTTCATTTTCATCGTGTAAGGCCATAATAGCGTAATTACCTGGTTTCACATTGTCAAAAGTAATACTGACTTTTCCATCCTTTATTTCAGATGTACTATTCATTATTCCTGCACTTTTCATAAAGGTGTCTTTAGTATGAAGCCCCATGATCACTTTACCATTGTCGTTATTAACATTATCTATGGTGACGGTTATGCTAAGGCCAGAATCTTGAGAGAATCCAAATAATACAGTTAATAGCAATGCGCCGGTTAAAAACAAATTTTTAAACTGTTGGCTAATTAGTGATTCCATAAGATTTAAGTTTAAAGTGAAATTTAATATCGTTCGCTCAGTCGGGTGAATTAATGATCAGAGCGACAGACACTTTAAGGTACTTAAAAATAATGAATGGTGGATTGCTTCAATTAGATTATTTCAAAATAAATAGGAAATAGGACCGCTATCATAATGGCGGTTGGGAGGCTAAAGTATTATAAAAGCCCTCTCGCTTTAATTTCTAAATACTTATTAATTGTATTGATGGTTAGGTTTTCAGGAGTGGTTAATATAGACTGTATGCCGTGCTTTTGAAGTTCTTTGACCATTAATCGCTTTTCGTAAGCAAACTTTTCTGCGATGGTTTTATGGTAAATGGATTGTAAATCTTCGGCATGCTCTTTTAAGATGGTATCGAGTTCTGTATTCTCGAACAATACCACTACAAGCATATGCTTTTTAGAAATAGCTTGTAAGTAGGGCATTTGTCGCTTCAATGCACTAATATGTTCAAAGTTAGTATATAATAATAGTAAACTGCGATGTGTTACCTTTCGTTTTAATTGCGCATAGAGTAATCCGAAATCGCTATCGTTAAACTGAGTGTCTATATTATATAATGCTTCTAAAATTCGATTGAGATAAGTTAGTTTTTGTACGGCAGGTAAAAGTGTGTCAACCTTTTTTGAGAACGAGATCATTCCAACTTTATCATGTTTTTTAAGGGCAACGTTGCTAAAAGCTAAAGTTGAATTAATAGCATAGTCAAGCAATTTTAAACCGTTAAAAGGCATTTTCATTACTCTACCAGTGTCAATTATCGAATAAATAGGTTGTGATTTTTCATCTTGATACTGATTAACCATTAACTGTCCACGTTTGGCTGTGGCTTTCCAATTCACAGTTCTAAAATCATCGCCATTCACATAATCTTTAATTTGTTCAAATTCTGACGTATTTCCAATCCGCCTTATTTTTTTTAGACCAAATTCCGTAAGTGAATTGCTAATTGCTAAGAAATCATATTTCTGCATTTGAATAATAGAAGGGTATACCATTACCATTTGCTGATTCTGAAACTGATACTTACGTTTTATGATTTTTAATGCAGAAGACACAAATATATTGAGATGGCCAAAATAGTATTCACCACGATCTACAGGTTTCACTAAATAATCAAAGTCATGATTTTCATTTGGTTTTAAAGCAACTTGATATAAAAAATCTCGCCTTTGAAATTGTACTGGTAATTCGTCAATGACATCAATATAAGTTTTAAAACTATATTTATTTGAAATTGTTATAGGTACAGGATTATTATCGCTATTTGAAAATTTATCGGGTAAAATTCGACGCGCATTAATAGCATTTTTGGGTTGGTACAGTAGAAGTAAATCCAAAAATAATACCACGACAATAATACATATTAATATCCAGGCTAAAGGATATAATAAAGGCACCCAATAGGATATTAAGAAGCACACAGCGGTCACAGCTATATAAATATATAGTTGTTTGTGAATATATAATGATTTGATAAAATTCATATTAAATTTCCTTGCTGTGACTGTAAACTACAATTAACGAGGTACTTCTACCGACTGCACTATCATTTCAATTACCTTTTCAGTAGTCATTCCTTCCATTTCACGTTCTGGAGTTAGAATAAGACGATGATTGAGGACAGGGTTTAAGGATTTTTTGACATCTTCTGGTATAACAAAATCACGTCCATTTATGGCTGCAAACGCTTTTGAAGTATTTAGAATGGCGATAGAAGCTCTTGGAGAGCCACCGAGATATAAATGTGGGTGATTTCGAGTTTTTGAAACCACTTCAGCAATATATTTGATAATCTTTTCTTCTACGTGAATAGCCTGTGTTTTGTTTTTATAATCTTCGAGGGAGGCTGTATCTAGAACGGTGTTAATTTTGGTTTGAGGTTTCTCACCCTTACGCTCATGATGTGTAGCAATAATCTTTATTTCATCTTCTAATGATGGATAGTCAACTTTAATTTTAAATATAAATCGGTCTAATTGAGCTTCGGGTAATGCGTAAGTACCTTCTTGTTCTATTGGGTTTTGTGTTGCTAAAACCATAAAAGGATTGCTGAACGAATACGTATTTCCATCTATAGTAGCCTGACGTTCCTCCATGGTTTCAAATAAGGCAGCCTGTGTTTTTGCAGGTGCTCTATTGATTTCGTCAATTAAAACAATATTTGAAAAGATAGGACCTTTTTTAAACTCAAATTCTGAGGTTTTCATGTTTAGAACTGAAGTTCCTAATACATCACTAGGCATTAAATCTGGCGTAAATTGTATTCGGCTGAATTCCGTTTTTAAAACTTTGGCAAAAAGCTTTGCGGTAACCGTTTTTGCAATACCGGGAACACCTTCAATTAAAACGTGACCATCTGCTAACAAGGCTACAATTAATAATTCAACAAAATTATCTTGACCAATTATAACTTTTCGTAATTCGCTTTTAATGCTTTCTACGGCATTTTTTAATTCTTCTAACTGAATTCTATTGTCAAATAATGAATCGTTATTTTCTATATCGTTTTCTTCCATTTTTAAAGGGATTTATATTTTTCTATTAAGCTATTTAGCCTTTCTAATTCGACTTTGCTTATTTCAGTTTTATGATTAATGCTGTCAATAAATTCAAATAATTCTTGTGTGTCTTCAATCGTATTATTGCTTCGGGCTGCTAAGTTTTTAATGAAACTAGTGTTTATTTCCGCTGTTGAAAGATGTAAAGTGTTTCGTATATACTCTTGGAAATGTTGGATTTTATGATTTGAAATATCCTTATGTTTTCCACTTTCATAGTACATATTTGCAATAGTTCTAGTAAAACCTACGGTCTGATTCCTTAATGGTTTTACGACAGGTATAGCTCGTTGCTTCCGTTTTCCTTCAAAAATAATATAAATTACGGCACCTATTAGAACCATATAATATGCCCATTTGAGTGATTTTGTATTTAAGAACAAATACAAGGGTGAGGTATAAAACACCTTGCCTGATTTATGAAATGTATCTACATAAATGGGCTTCGAAGTATCTATATAAGATAAAAATCCGGCTGTATAATTTTGATTCGGCGTCTTAAGTATAAAGTAATTGCTAAAGGCTTGTGGGAAGGTGCTCAGCATAATCTCACCATCACCAAAAGGTTGTTTTATACTGTTGATTAAAGAGTCTTCTATAGGTTTGTTCTCACCTCTATAAGTGTCAATAAAACTCAGAACAGAAGTTTGTAAAGTGTCTATTTTGTTGAAGTGAAAAAAGGTTGTCGGTCTGTCGTATTTATAAGTTTTAGAATCGTCTAACAAAGGGTTCACAAGTTTTACTTGATATTCATTATTAAAGTTTCCAAAAGTATTTACTGATGTGGTCGTTAAGTTTAAAGTATCTAATAATTTCTTTTCAAAATTTGCAGAAGAGACCACGAGCGTATTTCCCTTATTCACCCAGTCTAATAAACTATTAAGTTCTTCCTTTCCGAACTCAATATCACCATTATAAAACAGATAGGTTCCTTCTATATTATTTTCATTTAAGTATTCAAAAGGAGGACGGTCAATAGAGGATACATTATCAGCCAACCGATTGAGTTCTTGATTAAATACATAAGAACCAAAGGGGATTTTATGATGCGTAGCGTATGAAGGAAACCAATTAATCTGTTTTGGTTTACTCATTTCTAATGCAACAATAACAAAAAGAGTTAGTGCCACGAGGATGATATATGTTTTTCCTTTTTTACTCATCGCGTTGTAAATGTTTTATTGAGATTTTCAAAAGGAAGTCTTAAGGTTTCGAACCTATTTGCGTCTACATTAAACTCACCATACCACACATAATCATAAATTCTTGTGATGTTTTTAAAGTCAGTTTTTAAGTGGTCTTTCTTTATTTCATTGATGTAATCGTCATTTGTTTTTTGGGGTTGCCACGAAATAACTTCGCTTTCGGCCATAAGTTTAAGCGAAAGAAGATAATAGTAGCGAATCGCTAACCTGTAATTATTTTGATTGATTGCTTCTTTAATTAATGCGGGAATATCTTCATTTTTAATGATTTGTTCTTCTTCTGAAAATGAAATAGAACCTTGTTCTTTGGCTTTAGAAATTAAGTTGTTAGAATTTACTTTTAAGAAAAAGCGAATTAATAGAAAGACTAATACGCCTAATATAATATAAGGCAACACCCTAAAGACAAAATACAGAAACCCTGACGCTGAGCCCACTCCAAAAATGGCTTCCCAGAATTGTTTTAATAGATTTTGAAACCAACGATAAGCCTTATCTAAGAAGTTTTCTTCAGCTATAGATTCTTCATAGTTAAAATCATCATCCGATTTATACTTGTCTAAATGGTCTTCAGAAATTATTTGCTTTTCAACTTCGGTATCATCAAAGATTACCGAATGCCCTTTTTGCTGCGCAACAGAAAATTGCCCAATACAAATACAAAGAAGTAACCATTTATAAACCAACATTTATTCTTCAGTTTTACCAATTTTGCTAATACGGTCGTAAGTACCTGTGAAGTTGACTTTTTCGTGTAGATGAAAATAAATAACAGCTCCCGCAACCATTAAGATAATATTTAATAGGAATTGAAAGAAGGTGTTTAATACATTTAGAAGAATAAGAATAGGGTCTGCAGAAATGCTACTTAAATTAGCAGGATCCACTTCACCAGAGAAAATACCTGAACTTACCATAGCATATACAACAGAAGGAATTGAAAATACCATTCCTAAAACATAGTATATTATTCCTAGGACAATAAATGCACCAAAGGCCGTCCAAAAGTCGGCATTAGCTAATGTAAAACTTTGGCTGAAGGCATCTGTTGTGGAACGTCTCGGTTCAAACACATAAACACTAAAGAGTATAGCCATGGGTATCATCGCATAAAGCACAGGGACTACGCAAAGCAATACTGCAATAAATAAAGTAGCACCTTTTAGAAAACTTAGTCCTAAAAAGGACCAAAACGACTGGTACACATTGGCTTTTATTTCTGATGCGTCTATTGCGCCTTTATTGTCCACGTAAGATTTGATATAATAAAGAACTGAAGAAACGGTGAAAATATAAGCAGCAATTGCAGACAGGAAGTACAATATTAATGCAGTAAAAATAGCAAAGGGACTACTAGTGTTTAGGCCAGAACCGCTATTAAATCCTGTGAAATTCATGATATCACCAGCAATGTAATTATAAGCGGCAAGAGACAGCATAAAGATGACAATCGCAGGTCCTGCAATATTAAAGACGGTTTTTATAAAAGGTTTAAATTCGTTTCTGATAAAACCAAATGTGTCGGTAAATATACTATTGAAATCGCGTTGTTTTCTAAATTCGATAAAAGTCTTACTCATGATAAATTGGTTAGATGGGGGTTGGTTAGTGTTGTGGTATTTTTAGATTGTTTATTTTGCTTAAGTTTTTTGTTTAATTGGATGGGGTAAATTACGTAGTAAAATATGATTAGCGCCAATGAACTTGAGATTATTAATATAGCTAGCCAATCTGGCATTTCGGTATGTCTCGTAACAAAACCTTCTAGGAATCCAGCAATTATAAAGAATGGTATGGTGCTCATTAAAATCTTTAAGCCATTGATAACCCCTCGCTTAAACGATTCAAGACGAGGGTATGTGCCTGTAAATAACATACTGTTACCCATAACTAGTCCTGCACATCCCGCAATAATAATTACAGAAATTTCAATGGTTCCGTGTATCCATATGGTTCTTGCGGATTCCCATAGTAACCCTTGATCGTAGAAAAAGTATTGGAAACTCCCTAACATAATCGCGTTCCGCATTAGAATATATAAAGTTCCTATACCTAATAAGATTCCATATCCAAAGGCAAAAAGTGCCACCTTTATATTGTTAAGTGTGATGCCAAGAAACATATTAAATTCACCCTGTTGCTTATATACAGCCATAGGATCACCATTGGCTATATTTTGCATCGTCATATTAACATAACCATCACCAAGGAATGAACGCACAAAATCGCCTTCACTTGCCGCTGAAAAAGCACCTACAATTACAAATAGAGAGAAAGTTAAGAAGGTAATAAGGAGTTCCCGGTGATGATTATAAAACATTGTTGGGAATTCAGTCTTAAAGAAAGTGAAAAGTCTGTTCTTGGCTTCTTTTTTTGTTTTATAAATGCGTTGATGGGCGGAAGATGCTATTTGGTTTAAGTAACGTTCGGTATTGCTATTGGCGTAAAAAGTTTGGGCATAACTTAGATGATCTGTGACTTCAATATACAGATCGGAAAGCTCATCGGGATCTATTTGAGTTTTATTTGATAGAATGTTTTCAAATTCTAACCATTTGTCTTTATTTTGCTTAACAAAAGCAGCTTCGCGCATTATAATCCCTTTTAGGTTTTCAAAGAAAAGAAAATATGGATGAATTTCAAATAGAAACAGCCCAAAATGTAGGGGTTAATCAAAATGTAGCTAGTATAGGCGACAGGATGTTAGGCTACCTAATAGATAGTGTTGTTATCATGCTTTATTCTATTTGCGCAATTCTACTTTTAATGCAGCTAAATTTAGATTTGGGAGACGCCTGGGCAATTTATTTGTTAGTTACTTTACCAGCATTTTTATACTATGTATTGCTTGAAACGTTCTGGAATGGCAAAACTGTTGGCAAAATGATAATGAAGACTCGAGTTGTAAAGCTTGATGGTTCTACACCAAGTTTTGCAAATTACTTTGTGAGATGGATATTACGTATAGTTGATGTGGCTTTAACCTCAGGAAGTGTAGCAGCCATTACTATTTTAATAAAAGGAAATGGACAACGACTTGGTGATATTGCTGCCGGAACTACAGTGATTAGTGAAAAGCAAAAATTAACAATTGAAGATACGCTTGTTACAGAGATCCCTGTAAACTATGTACCAACTTATAGTCAAGTAACGCTATTAAATGATAGTGATATGCAAACCGTTAAGAACTTATATGATGAAGCTATAAGAAAGGGGAATCACAATATTATTTTGAATTTGCATCATCGCCTAATAAAAGTTATGGCCATTGAAACCCAAGAAAAACCTATAGACTTTATTGCTACGGTTATAAAAGATTATAATTATTATACCCAAAACATGTAAGCAGATAACCAATTTTCATATTTTTGAAAATTTTACAAATTATTTATATAGAGCTTAGTTATTGTAGTTCTTATAATCGATTGAATATTTAAAAGACCTTCTTATCGCTGCGATAAATAAGGTGTAGATAAGGCAGAAATTAATAAAGAGACATGTTTTTTCAAATTACAGATATTATAGGAACTATTGCCTTTGCCATTTCAGGTGCACTCGTTGCTATGAATAAACGAATGGACCCTTTTGGTGTGCTAATTATTGCTTCGGTTACGGCTGTAGGTGGTGGTACATTACGAGATGTTATGGTTGGTGTGAATCCTGTCGTATGGATGAAAGACATCACCTATATCTACGTGATTGTTGGTTCTACTATTTTCGCCGTAGTATTTAGAAGATGGATTAGCTATTTGAGAAAATCATTGTTTCTATTTGATACTATCGGGATTGGTGTCTTTACAGTAATTGGTATTGAAACTGGTCTTCATGCCAATTTGCACCCAATTATTTGTATTGCCTTAGGAACTATGACCGCTTGTTTTGGAGGTGTTCTTAGAGATATTCTGTGTAATGAAATCCCTGTGATTTTTAGAAAAGAAATATATGCAACAGCCTGTATATTAGGTGGAGCAACCTATTTTCTTCTACGCGAGCATTTAGAGAGTCAAAATTACCTTTTTGTTATTGCTGGTCTTGTAGTTATCCTAGTGAGGATTTTGGCCGTAAAGTTTGAAATTAGTTTACCTAATTTATATAAGAAAGAAGACGTCATAGAGCCTTAAGAGATCCTTTGTTTCAAATTAGTGATATCAGAAACAGCTAGTCATGCCAGTCTGATAATGGTTAATCCGTTCCGTAAACAAGATTCAAAAACTCAGGCTTTTCTAACTTACCAAAATAGTTTTCAATAGCGATATTATCTATAGTTTTTTTGATTTCATCCTTATCGTATCGCACACCTTGAAGTAAATTTTCAAGGTCTTCAATTGGTTGTCTTCCAAAGAAATCGCCAAATATTTTAACTTCGGAAATATGACCTTTTTCAACATAAATACGAAGATCAATTTCGCCAACTGAAAAACGCTTATTACGCTGAATATTAAATTTAGGTGAACGCCCATAGTTCCACTCCCATAAATCGTATTTTTCAGCTTTTAAATCATGAACAGCTTGCCATTCAGCATCAGTTAGTTTGTAGGTTTCAAAAGGTTCACTAGCTTCATATAAACCAATCAGTAATTGCTGTTTAAAGGCCTGCATAGTCATCTTGGCCTTTAAAAACTCACTAATATTTGCAACACGACTCCGTACTGATTTGTGACCTTTCGACTCAATTTTACTCTGTTTCACTTGAAGAGCCTTAGCCACTTCGCTCATATCGGTGTCAAATAGGAGTGTGCCATGGCTTATCATTCGTTTTCCTGTAGAAAACTGTGCGGTTCCAGAAATTTTCTTATCCTCTACTAAAATGTCATTACGACCTTTTAGTTCTGCTGTAACTCCCATTTTGTTTAATACTCGAATAACTGGCGCAGTAAATTTTTTAAAATTGCTGATACTTTTTCCATCGTGATTAGTAATAAAACTAAAATTTAAATTGCCTAAATCATGATACACAGCACCTCCACCGGAAATCCGTCTCACCACATGAATATTATGACGATCTATATAGTCTTGATTAATTTCTTCAATCGTATTTTGATTTCTACCAATGATAATTGAAGGTTCGTTGATATAAAATAGAAGATAATCTGTTGACGTATCAAAATGTCTTAAGGCATACTCTTCTAAAGCAAGATTTAATTTGGGGTTGGTGTGGCCTTCATTGTCAATAAAAATCATAAGTATGTCTGTTAGATGATACACAAAGATAAAGAAATTGAACTAGCGTTTAAATAGGGTTTTCTGATTAATTGGATGGTGATATTTTTAAGGATAGAGTCAAAAAATATTATTTGTGATGGATTGATTTTCAATTAATCGAATATCTTTAGAAGATTAAGGTAATGATTGTCAATTTGTTTGTTGATTCTCAAAACTTGTAATATTGTAAAAATTATGAAGCAACTATTAAAACTAATCTCCATAGGTCTTATTGCTGGTATAGTATTAATGCTAATTCTAAAAATTGTTATTCTTCTAACGGGTAATACCGCGTATATTTTACTGTTTAACTTTGATTATATTCCTATCCTTAATGCTTTAAGGCCGGAATGGTTGTTTGGGTATGTGTTTCACTTTATAACTTGTATTGTAAGTGTAGTTGCCCTTTATCATATTTTAAAATCGTTTAAATTAGAAGAAAGGATTAGGCCTTATATTTTAGTGTATACCATTGGTGGAGGCGCCTTGTTTTTTTTAACAGCTTTGTCTGATCAACCACCAGCAGTTAATGATCTTATGGCTTGGGTGTATTGGACCTTTGCGCATGCGGTTTATGGCTACGTGGTGGGTTATTTAATTAAAAAATGGTTGTAGTCTGAGTCCATCGAAGTTAAGAGTATTGTTTCGAATTAGATATAAAAAAACACCTTAGAGTATCTTCATTAGTAGAAGTAATCTAAGGTGTTTGTAAATGTTATATAGTGTCCATTCAATTTTATCAATTGTATATAGACACGGTCAATGGTGATTATTTCTTTGTCACCGGAAATCCGCGATCGCGCATTAAAGCATCAATCTTAGCATCACGTCCTCTGAATTTTCTATAAGCTTCAGCAGGATCCATAGCATTACGAGGTGCGAACAAATACTTTACTAATTTAGCTGCAACTTCTTTATCATAGAATCCACCTTCAGCTTCTCTAAAAGCTTCAGAGGCATCACTTGTTAACACATCGGCCCACATATAACCGTAATAAGCTGTGGCATAACCTTCGCCAGAAAATACATGACCAAAATGTGGTGTTCTATGACGCATTGGTAATTCTTTAGGCATTCCTAATTCAGCTAATGTCTCACGCTCAAAATTAGCAATATCAATATCCGTTGGATCTGCTAAGTGGAGCTTCATATCAATTAATGCTGAAGCTAAATATTCTGTAGTGCCGAATCCTTGGTTAAAAGTTGAAGCATTTTTAATTTTTTCAACTAATGATGCTGGAATTGGCTCACCAGTTTTATAGTGCACTAAAAATTGATTGATTACTTTATCTGTAGATAACCAACGCTCTAATAATTGCGACTGGAACTCCGTATAATCTCTTACACCACCGTTAAGGGTTGGATACTTTACATCTGCAGAGAAGAAGTGAAGCGCATGTCCGAACTCATGGAAAAAGGTCGTTGCATCATCCCAAGACACTAATACAGCCTCTCCAGGTGCTGGCTTTACAAAGTTAGAGTTATTAGAGGCTAACACATTAGTTTCACCTTCAAACGAGGTATAGCTTCTGTACGTTGTAGCCCAAGCTCCAGAACGTTTTCCTTCACGAGAAAATGGATCTAAATACCAAAGTCCAATATGTTTTCCTGAGTCTTTATCCGTGACTTCCCAAACCTTAACATCTTCATGAAATACAGGTACTGAATCTTCTTCAACCGGTGTGAATTTATAGTTAAATAATTCACCAGCCGTAAAGAACATGGCGTCTGTTAATTTATCTAATTGGAGATACTGCTTAACTTCATCACTATCTAAATCGTATTTCTTTTTACGAACTTTTTCTGCGTAGTATCTGTAATCCCATGGTTCAATAGTAATTTTATCTCCTAATTCATTAGCTACCGTTTGCATATCTGCAACCTCTTCTTTTACTCTAGCTGTTGCCGCAGGCCAAACTTTAAGCATTAAATCCATTGCATTTTCTGGATTCTTTGCCATACGATCTTGCAATCTCCACTCCGCATAATTATCATAACCCATTAAACCAACACGCTCTTTACGCAGTTTTAATATCTCTGCAATAATCTCTTTGTTGTCGTATTCATCATTATTATCTCCTCTAGAGTAATAATTTGTCCATACTTGTTTACGTAATTCACGCTCTGTAGAGTAGGTAAGGAAAGGATCCATTGATGAACGCGTATTTGTGATAGCGTATTTACCTTCCTGACCTTTGTCTGCAGCAATTTTTGCAGCCGACTTGGTAAAGCCATCAGATAAGCCACCGAGCTGATCTTCGTTTAAATAGGTAATGTAATTTTCTTCGTCATGTAAGACATTATTAGAAAATTTCGTGTAAAGTTTAGATAGTTCTTTTTCTATTTCAGCATAACGTTTTTTCTTTTCGGTGTCAAGATTTGCACCATTCATTTCAAAACGCTTATAAATTAAATCGACAACACGTTGCGCTTGTGGCTCTAGAGGTGTCTTTTGAGAGGCGTCATAAACTGATTTTATACGTTGGAATAACTTCTCATTCTGAGATATTTTAGATCTAAATTCAGAAAGCTTTGGTGCTAATTCTGTTTGAACGTCTCTAAATTCTGGAGAAGATACATTGCTGGACATAATACCATAATAGGTAAATACACGATCTAATGTTTTACCTGCGCTCTCCATTGCAACAATAGTGTTTTCGAATGTTGGTGCTTCGGTATTATTAGCGATTTCTTCTATTTCTGCAAGATTAAGCTTCATAGCTTCTTCTACTGCAGGTTTAATAGCCTCAACAGAAATTTTGTCAAAAGCAGGAACCCCTTCGTAAGGACCTGTCCACTCTTGGAGAAGTACATTGTCATTCATGGTTTTTTCGGTTGTTTTGTTCGTCTCTTCATTACAACTTGAAAATAGAACAAGGCTACAGATAATAGTAGCTTTAAGTGATTTTGAAATCATTAGTGTTGGTTTTTAAGGTCTTAAAATTAGTTAATAATCAAGAAAACAAGATACTGAAATTGCAATGGAAGAATCTTAAATATTTTATAATTTATAGGGGGTTCCTCGTATTTCATGTCGGTTTATTATTATAAATATACTAGGGAATTAATACGACCTATTAATAATGAAGAATTTAAAAATTAATGTAGAAAAAAGGTTCATGTGACTTGTAAAACTAGCCTATTCGATCAATTCAATCTTTCTGATGTATACATTTTGTAGAGGCCATTCGCCGTCATCCGTTTTAACTTGAGCTATTTCATCTACAACGTCCATTCCGGAAATCACCTCACCAAAAACGGTATAGTCACCATCTAAGTATGCTGCGCCATTGGGACTTTGAACGATGAAAAACTGGTATGGCGAAGCTAATTTATAAGCGTTTTCAATTTCACTACTTGGCATGGATATGGCACCTCTTTTATGTGTGTAACCACGTTTAGTATCTGGAGGTAATAGGTAATGGCCAATATTTTTACGTCTGGTCATTATATTATAATCATCACTACTTCCTCCTTGTATTACAAAGTCTTTTACTACTCTGTAAAATTGTGTACCATGGAAATATTTCAGTTTAGTAAGATAAATGAAATTAGCTCTGTGGAATTTAGTTTTATCGTATAATTTAATATCTATAACACCAAAATCGGTAGTGATTCTCACCATATCTTCAGGGTTCTCTTTTTCGTATTCTAAAAAGAATTCCATGGCATTTTCATCCGTTAGTTTTGGGTATTTTCGTTCGTTTTTCTTTTTGGCCTTCGTTTTAGTTGTTATTTCAGTTGAATCTTTTATAACAGTATTCTGTGTTTTTTTTGAAGTTTGTTTATCTTCACAATTCAAAAATGTTAAGCTAAATCCAAGGGCAACCAATAACATTAATAAAAATCTCATAAATGCTTTTTAATACGTTTTTAGAATCGGTAGTAAAAATAAAACATCTTGAGCTCTTTGGCGAAGAGTCTCACGCAAAAATGTCTCCACCTTACAGGTTAGAACTTGCTAAAAAGATGAAAGAGAAAGCTAAAACGGCTCGAAAAGCAGGAGTTATGGCTTTATTTTACCCCAATACCGACGATGAAACTTACTTGGTTTTAATTCTGCGTAAAACGTATAAAGGCGTGCACTCGGCACAGGTTGGATTTCCGGGAGGAAAGTATGAAGAGGAGGATGGAGGCGACTTAATGCAAACGGCGATTAGGGAAACAGAAGAAGAAATTGGAGTGTCTAGAGCGCATATTGAAGTTTTAAAACCGATGTCGCCATTGTATATTCCACCTAGTAATTTTGTTGTACATCCTTATATAGGGATTTCTAAAGAGTATTTAATTTTTACAAAACAAGACGAAGAGGTTGAAGCTATAATAGAAGTAAAATTGACGGATTTTTTAAGTGAGGGTAGCACTTTAAACACAACTGTGCCAACATCTTTGGGTAAAGAACTAGAGGTTCCCGCATTTAAATTTAATGGACATATTGTTTGGGGAGCCACCGCAATGATGCTCGGTGAGATAAAAGACTTGCTAAAACAGGTTTTATAGCATTTCTAATTTATTACATTTGTAGTTACAAAAAATTGAAAATACTATGGGATTATTCAAAAAGAATCCTTTCGGACATATACTTTGGGTTAAAAAATGGTTGATTAGATTGTTAGGTGTGTTTACACACAGACGATTTAGAGGTTTTAACGAATTACAGATTGAAGGCTCTGAAATTATAAAGAATCTTCCTGATACTAACGTCTTATTTATTTCCAATCACCAGACCTATTTCGCTGATGTGATTGCGATGTTTCATGTGTTTAATGCCAGTTTAAGTGGGCGATTGGATAACATCAAAAACGTTGGTTATTTATGGAATCCGAAGTTGAATCTCTATTATGTGGCCGCAAAGGAAACGATGAAATCTGGTTTACTTCCTAAAATATTTGCATATACAGGCTCCATTAGTATTGAGCGTACATGGCGAGCAAAAGGAAAGGACGTTAATAGACAAGTGAAAATGAGTGATATTACCATGATTAAGACCGCATTAAATGATGGTTGGGTAATTACTTTTCCACAGGGAACTACAACGCCGTTTAAGCCAATTAGAAAAGGAACAGCTCATATTATAAAAACTTATAAACCTGTTGTTGTTCCTATTGTAATTGATGGATTCAGACGTTCGTTCGATAAAAAAGGTCTTAGAGTTAAAAAGAAAAACATTTTTCAAACTTTTGAAATTAAAGAGCCTTTAGAAATCGATTACGAAAACGAATCTATTGACAGCATAGTTGAAAAAATAGAATATGCTATTGAGCAACATCCTTCATTCTTAAAGGTAATTCCGCAAGAGGAAATTGAAGAAAAAGAGCGTTTGAATAGAGAGTTACGTGAGATGTAGGTTGATTTTTTAGTTGTTAGTCGTTTGTTGTTAGAGTTTAGACGTTTGTTGTTTAGTTGTTAAACTCAATATCAGACTTATGTATTTTCGGAATTAATTTTTACTAGCACTTAAAGGAACTGTCAATGCTAAGCTTTTTTTAAGCTGTGCCAACCTCACCATACATTAAACGCATAAAAACGGTTGGCTTCTCATCATATTATTTAGAATAAAAAATAATTTTCAGTTTCAAAAATTTTACATTTCTCAAAACTTCCAACTTTCAAACCTCAAGTTTCTTTAGTTCGTTATAATTTCTGTTTAAACGCTTTAAGAGAATTCCATATAGAAGTTTATAGAACAACCAGAAGAGTAATAAACATACACCAGTTAGCAAGGTTACGGAAGCATATAAGACAAACATTTGCTTCGTATTAAAAGCATCTATTTGGTCATGGAATACCATATTCTGATTATATTCTAGGTATAATGAAAAAGGAATGGAAATAAAAATCATAACTAAATTATAGATGACGTAATACTTAATTACCTTTCGAGTTCTTAAGATTTTTTCCATTAGTTTTTTTGCGTTATCTGTTACTGAAATAGCTTTGTGAGAAGCATATAATAAGTACACAAAAACAAAAATGATAACGAAACTTAATACAGAAAGCGTAGTGAACCATGGATCCTTATAGCTCTCGGCCATTTGCTCATTAAATTTCGATTTAAATAAATACGGCAGGGTACTTATTAATATCCAAAAACCTAATTCGGCAAGACTTATATAATACAAGGTTCTTACAATCGATGAGGACTTCTTATGTAGCATTGGATAAATATCAGCGTCTGAATAATTTTTATATTCTGTCGTCGCCTTTTTCCAATCTTTCTTTAATAATTCTAATTCATCCATAATATTACGGATTTAGTATGGTTTTTAATTTTTTCTTTACACGATTCATTTTTACTCGTGCATTCACTTCAGTAATACCCAAAGTCGCGCTTATTTCCCTATAGTCTTTGTCTTCTAAATACAAGAAAACTAAGGCTTTTTCAATATCGTTTAGCTGATGTACTGCTTGGTATAACAGTTTAAGTTGTTGTTCTTCGGTATCGTCATAGTCTTCTGCTTTAATCTTAAATTGTACCGTATCAAAAGCTTGGGTATTAATCCGTCGTTTTGATTTTCGATATAAGGTAATGGCCGTATTTAATCCTACTCTGTACATCCACGTACTAAACTTAGCATCTCCTCTAAATTTAGGGTAGGCTCGCCAGAGCTGTATGGTTATTTCCTGAAACAAATCGTTATGAGCATCTGCATTGTTGGTATATAATCGACATACCTTATGTACAATGTTTTGATGCTTTTGCAACTGTTCTACAAAACTATGTTCTAGTTCTTTGTTCAATTGGTAAATAGGTTGGTTGTCTAATTAGTAGTTAGAGTTTCTAATTTGTTACAAATTTATTCAACTATTGTTTTAAAGTAGGATTTTTGTTTTCAGAATCCCTACTTTTGTGGGCCTAACATCAATCTACATTTAATGAATATTCCGCAGACAAACTTACCCAGAGTTGTCATTATAGGAGGAGGTTTTGCTGGTATTAATTTAGTGAAATCTTTAGCGAATAAAAACTTGCAAGTCGTATTAATAGACAAGCATAATTATCATACATTTCAACCTTTATTATATCAAGTGTCGAGTTCGGGTTTGGAGCCAGACTCTATCGCTTACCCTTTACGTAAGATTATAAAGAAGCATAAAACGACATTTTTTAGATTAACTGAGGTTGAACAGATTCTACCAGAACAAAATAAAATTATCACAAGCATTGGTCATTTAAGTTATGATTATTTGATAATGGCTACGGGAACGAAAACCAATTATTTCGGAAATAAGGCTATCAAAAACTTCAGTATGCCAATGAAGACGGTACCACAAGCTTTAAATATTCGTAGCCTTATATTACAGAATTTTGAGAAAGCAGCTATAGCAGACACCGAAGAGGAACGAAAAGCCTTTCTTAATTTTGTAATTGTTGGCGCTGGTCCAACAGGTGTAGAGCTCGCAGGAGCTATTGCAGAGCTGAAAAATAATATTTTACCTAGGGATTATCATGATTTAAACCCTGATGATATGCATATATATTTATTAGAAGGATCAGATCGCGTTTTACCTCCTATGAGCGCCCATGCTTCAAAAAAAGCTGAGAAATTTTTAAAGAAGTTAGGCGTGAAAGTCTATTGTAACACCATTGTAAAACATTATGACGGGTCAACGGTTACGACAGATTCAGATTTAATAATGGAGTCTGAAACTTTAATTTGGGCAGCGGGTGTTACAGGAGCACCAGTTCAAGGTTTAAAAGCAGAAGCTTTAGTAGAAAGGGGCAATCGGTACAAGGTGAATCAATTCAATCAAGTTGAAGAATATAGCAATATTTTTGCTATTGGTGATGTTGCACTAATGTCTACAGATGCCTATCCTAAAGGACATCCACAAGTGGCACAACCGGCTATTCAGCAAGGTAAATTATTGGGTGAAAATCTATTGCGATTAATAGATAATAAACCATTAAAGCCGTTTGTTTATAGGGATAAAGGCTCTATGGCTACAATTGGTCGAAATAAAGCCGTTGTAGATTTAAAGCATTATAAGTTTAGTGGATTTTTCGCTTGGTTCATTTGGATGTTTGTTCACTTAATGTCTTTAGTTGGATTTAGAAATAGGGTGATTATATTATTTAATTGGACTTACAATTATATCAATTTTGATAAGGCAGCCCGACTTATTATTAGACCTTTTAAGAAGTAGTTACCATTGAAATTGAAATTGAAACTGAAATTGAAATTGAACTTGAAATTGAAGTTGAAATAGAAGTTAAAAAAGTGACTTATGACTTCGGTCTAAAAAAAGGTAAGACTGAGTGAGAAAGTTTTCTTTCTTCGGGAAGATGGAAAAGGGGAAACAACAATCAATCTAACTTCAGTTTTAAAATTCCTATTACAATTAAATATTGAGCTAAAGCATAAGTAATCATGATGCTATAGTCCGAAAAGGGGATAGGCTGATAAAACTTATTTAAGGCTAAAATACTGTCCGATACAACAAAAAATAATGCGCCTAAAAAAACAAGTTGGTAACTGATTAGCGAGATAGTTCCTTTTCTTAAATAGGCTGTTGTAGCCATGAATAAAATTACCAACATATACAGAATTACAGGTATAAGCATGGTTCCTAAATGATCGATTAGAAAATAAAATATAGCTAAGGCATATAGCAGCAGTATAGCCAATATGCCTAAAACAGAACGTTGTTTATTCCTGTGTTTTAAAAATGCCAGAATATACATGATATGTGCTGTTAGAAAAGCGATTAGTCCAAAGGTGAAGTAGTGTTCTGACTTATCTACAAACATCAATAAGGTGTCTCCCATAACAGAGAATAACAAACCTAGTACCGTTAAAGTTTTTATACGTTTTGGTATAGATGCTGCTGCTTTTAAGTAAAAAATAATAAGACTGATTACAATAGCAGGTTTGGCAAAATAATGCCAATTTCGCAGTGTATCTGAACTGCCAGTATATAGTTCTACTAGTACAATAATGACGAATAGTATGCTGAATTGTTTTTCGGTTTTGGTTAACATGTTGGTTGTACTTTAATTAATTCTTATTAGTTATAGAGCGATGGTCTGTCTGTGTATCATTTTAATTCTCTTTCAGGAATTTGTATTTATTGGTTTTGTGAATGTTTGCGATACCCGTTCGCTCCGCTCGTGAATGGCTTAGTTAAGAGGGGAGGTTAGCTAAAATAAGCAATTGATTAATCTAGGTGGATTGAGGCATTATTCCTTTACGATTTTTTTTAGCGATTTTTTAGCTTCTTTTTTTAGCCTACTGTTTTTAGCGCTTGTTAATTCAGTTAAACGATCTATAGATTTTTTTGACTTTAATTTTCCAAGAGCACTGATTGCGTGTAGAGCAACTTCATCGTCATGTGTTAAGTCTAGCAATAGTTTTTCTGCTTCAGAATAGTATTTTTTTGTTTTTCCAAGAGCCATAACGAACATCTGTCTTGACACTCCATTACTTTTATTTTTTGAAATTGTACTTATTTGGCCAAAGTAGGTGTCAGAATAGAAGCACTCAAACCAATTGCCAATGCTCCAACCAATAGAATCTTTTTCTAGTTTGGGTTTTAACCTACTATAATATTCTAGTAATATTTTTTCGGAAATTCCTTTGGCGTTTTTAACCGTAATCGCTCTTATAATTCCGCTTTTTATCCAAGTGTCGCTTAACCGATCAGATACCAAAATTTCAAGTAAGCGTTCTATGTAGTGGTAATTGGTTTGATTAAAATTAATTAAATCGAATAGGCTAGAAACTTTAAACCCAGCTTTTCTTAATTCCATAGTTATATACTCATTTTCTTTATTTCGAATCCGTTGCGTTTCGTCGAAATTTGTGGAATCTTGTTCCTCTTTGATTCTAATAATTTGCTCAACCCATTCATCATTATTTTTTTTCATCCTATCCAAATTTTTAGTTTTTCATTTGGTAATTCTTGTTTAAATAATCGAGTGATAAACAAATTCGAATGTTTTACTTTCAATTTCTTTTGATTTTTGAATTCAATATAATAGATTCCACGTTCTGCGTTGTCAAGGGTCATTATTTTTTTTGCCCTTTCCCCAAACTCATATGATTGGAATTTCCATTTCGTAAGTCTTGGCGTTATAGTTTTACCATTTTCTTTGTTCCTAAATTGGATTGAAAAATCACCGACAGAAACACTCCAGCCTCCAAGTACTTTAATGCTATAACTTCCGACAGGTAATTCTATGGCTATATTTGATTCATAAATACCAATTGGGAATCGCATTTCTGTATACCTCAAATCAGTATTTATTATTTCCATTTCTTTTAGAACTTTGCTTCGATGAAGGAAACCTAAAATCTTTTTGTTAGGTGTTAGTTGATTATAACTATTCTTGACGTAAGGTCGTGCTCCATCTGTTGGCTCAAATTCCGTTTGCAAATATTCAATTTCGTCTTTATTTAATTCACGCACTGTTCCGTCATTCTCAACATAGACATATTTAAATTTTTCCTTTCCTGACTTCAATTTTCAGTACTGTGTTAAATATTATACATGGTATTTTTAGTAGAGTTTTATAATTCAGATGTAAATGGATTTTCAGTCACTTTTTTCATAGTGGTAAATTCATTTACAGTCCCATTATCAACTTTAATCCACATCGTGTCCTTTGTTTTATTTAGTTCATATTCATAATTCAAGTTGTTTTTTAAAATTATGTCTTTATGTTGAACCTGTTTGAGATAAATTTTACTTTCATCAACCTTCCATTTAGAATTCGTACGCATTTCTCCTCCGAAAGATTCCGTACTGACTGAATCCTTGTAAAAAGTCAAAGCAACTTTCGTGTGATGAGTTTCGTATGATTCCCAAATTCCGATTAAATTATTTTTCTGGTCATTGGTTCCACACCCAATCAGCGTTATGAATCCAATTGTCAATATAAATATTTTCGTGAGTTTCATCGAGTTACTGTTAACACTCAAATATATTCAATTCAACACAGAATACTTAAATTTTGCTTAAAACTGATTTTTATTTTGGACGGAAATTCAATCGCACTTAATAGATTCAGTTCCATGGCAAAGTTTATTTGTTGCTATATATTTTAAAAAAATGATTTTCAAACAAATATTATGTTGTAAAGTGTTGATTTTGAGTTAAACATGACGGATATCATATCTTTTAAGGCTTATGATGATTAATTTAATAGTAAAAAATAAAGGTCATGGAACTCAAGAAAAATATCAAAGCCAATGTAGGTCGGAATAGCAGTTTATACTTTGCTGTTGGCCTTAACGTTATGTTGCTCTTAACTTATTTAGGGTTAGAACATAAAACTTACGACAGAGGATCCACTAAGATTGATGTCTTAATGATTGATGAAATAGCGGATGAGGATATACCAATCACAACAATTAATATTCCGCCACCACCTCCACCGTCGCCACCACAAACTTTTACAGAGACTATTAAAATTGTAGACGATGTTGAAGATGTGGAAGAAACGGTCATTGAAAGTACAGAAATTAGTCAAGAAGATGTGATTGAAGAACGAGAAATTGAAATTGAAGAAGTAGCTGTTGAAGAAGTTGAAGAGGATATAGAGGTGCCGTTTGCCGTAATTGAAAAAGTACCACAATTTCCTGGCTGTACAGGAGATAATGAAGCCTTAAAAGCTTGCTTTCAAAAGAAAATGACTGAACATTTATTGAAAAATTTTAGATATCCTGAGACCGCTATAGACTTAAATATTCAAGGGAAAGTTTTTGTTTTCTTTTTAATTGACAAGAATGGGTATGTCACCAACGTGAAAAGTAGAGGCCCCGATAAATTATTGGAAAAGGAAGCGGAGCGCATTATAAACCTCTTACCTAAAATGGAGCCAGGGCAACAAAGGAATCGGAATGTAGGCGTCCCTTATAGCGTCCCTATCACTTTTAAGTTAAGAGATCAATAGTTGGCCACCAAAAAAAGCAACGTGTATAATAGTTATATGCTTTAGAGGTATGGATTTTTCTTAACGTACCAATTAAGCCAATCACCATTATATTCGAACGTACTTTCAACCTGCATTCCTATTTTTGTTAAAATAGTATTAGAAGCCATATTTTTGACATTGGCAACGGCGCAAATTTCATTAAGTTTTAGGTTTTTAAAACCGTATTCTAAGGAGGCCATTGCGGCTTCAGAAGCATAGCCTTTTCCCCAATATTGCTCTTTAATTCTAGTGCCTAAGTCGTAGTACGGAGTTGTAGATTTAAGCCCCTTGGCATACTTCAAGCCCGTCCAACCGATAAAGTGGTCCGTTAATTTATCAACAATGGCTAAACGTCCAAATCCCGAAATATTATATTGCTCCATAATGCTTAAGATCATGGCTTGAGATTGTTCAATTCTAGTAATAGGGCGTTGTCCAAGAAATGTATGAACATCAGGATTAGAATCTAATTCAAAGAAGTCAAGTGTATCATGCTCAGTGATGGGTCTTAAATAAAGACGCTCAGTTTCTATAATTTTGGAAGAGGTAATTGTATTATTGTACACTTGGTTATATTTATTTGGGATAATAAAAAAATGATCGGTCAGTACCTGGTAGTAATTTTTAAGCTATACGTTTGTAATCGGTAAGCAGTAATGGGTCTTAAACAATACATTTTGCCGCAACCCAAGCAGCTCGTGATTTGGTAGAGTTTTCAATTTACCCCGAAAACCACACCAAACAAAAAGGGGCTGGCACTCGCCCCGATCATTCCGCCTTTCGGCTTAATCTTTAAGCTCAGTGAGCCAATTAATTTCTTGAATCTTACTATCAATCTCTCTAAAAGCTCGACCTGTTTGATCCATTTCACTTTGTAGCTTTTTTATGTCAATAGTGGTTTTAAGGTTTTTCTCTCCACTATTATTTATTTGTGCTGCAAATCTTATGTTTCTTAACTTTTCCGAAAGCATTTTTAATGAATCGCGTTTAGCTAGCGCTTCCATAAGTGTGCCTTCGCCTTCAACATTAGTTTCGTTATTTGTTTTGTTTATTCGAATGATTAAGGTTTCTAAATCTTGTATGGCCTTTCTTAATTGTGCAAGTAGCTTATCTGGGTCTTCTTGAGGCAGCTTATCGTCAGATACTATTAATATAGGTCTTATTCTATTTTGAAGATGTTCAATTTTCTTCAATAGGTCTGCTCTTAATAAAAGTCCTTCAGCAAGTTTCATTTTTAAAGATTTAGTTTGTTATACTTCGAATAAGTCACATTTGAATTTCAAATCGGAGTCTGTTTAACCTTCGATTAGAAGTTCCACAAATTAAAGGTGTAAAGATACAAGAAATTGAAACTCCAATTACAGAATTGAAAAATGTATCTATAATACTTTGAAATTTTAAAATGTTTAGAGTACTAAAAATCTCTAGTATTTATTCAATAGGCCTAAAGTCTTGATTGCTAAAAGGAGAAGTTTCAGGTGTCTTTACTCTATTAAACTCATAACCTGTGGCTTGATGACATTGATTACAGGTATTAGTAAGAAAAGAAAAACTACTTTCAAACACATCGGTATTTTGCTGTGCAATAGCATTATTCACACTATCTAGAGCAGGTTTTATCATGTTTATCATTTCGATATCTTTTCTTCCAGCATGAAAAGTCTCAATATCTTCAACGGTCTCCATGAGTTCGTGAATTTCAAAATCGGCGAGTTTCCAATTTTCATTTTTTCCAGCAAACCATAGTTTGGAATGGTGGTATTGAAGAGTTTCCATAAAATCACCTAAACCAGGTTTGTAGGTGTCTGCCAATTTAATTTCTAAACTGTCTATTTTGCTTTGTAATGTTTTGATTTGATCCGTTTGTTGATTATTACAAGCGACAAGTCCAAAGCTGAATTAAATTAAAAAAGTGCGTTTCATTTCAGAGATTATTTTATGTTAACACTAATTAGAAAGCAATACATTTATCTATTGCTCACAACGATATCTATCATTTTTTACTAAGTTAACGAATATAATGTGAAAAGAAAATTTACAGGAATACTTAAAGCGTTCTGGGTAAAATAGCTAAAGAAAACAGTTCTTAATTATACGATTTCTAACTTCTGATAATATCGTTATATTCCTCAAAAAAGGCTTCAAATAAAGACATATTATCATTGAAGAATATCATAACATCTTGCCAGGTGTTTTTGTTATGAATGGATACTTTCTGATGTAGTGGTAAATAAATTCGTGATATTTCTTTACCATTTTCTAGAAAGTAAGCTTCTTCATATATCACCTCTGGCAAATATTCACCTTGTAAAATTCCTTTTAAAGCGACTAACTTTTCCCAACAATTAATACGGTTTTCGAGATCATCTTCAAGGTCTAATGCAACTAATGCCGACTTCGTGTCGAAATGAAATTTAAATGAAAGCCCTTTAATTTTAGTGTTATATAGGAGCCATTTCCTTGGAAAAGACTTTCCAAAACTGGTCCAAAATTCTTGTCGTATCTGTCTTGATTCTTCTTTTGAAAACAAAGCTTAAAGTTTTGAATTGATTAGATAAAATAAGCAATTAAAATTCCTAACGAGATGGCTACTAACTTAGATAAATTAAATTTATGACCTTCTCCAGTTTCAAATAAAATAGTTGTAGAGATATGTAGAAAAATACCTATTACAAAAGCATTTATCACATCAACGTAATTGACCATAATTGTAGCATGATGAGAAATATAAGTTCCTAGTGGTGTCATCGCTGCAAATGCTACTAAAAACGCTATAATCTGAAATCTGCTATAACTAGATTGTAATAAAAACGTAGTGATTAAAATGGCGATTGGAATTTTATGAACTAGAACACCATATACCATATCATTGTGTTGATGAATAGGAAAGCCTTCTAAAAAGCTATGAATACACAAGCTTACAAATAGCAACCATGGAAATTCGGTACTATCTTTATGGATGTGTATATGACCGTGTTCGGCTCCTTTGGAGAATAACTCCAAAATAATCTGAAGTAAAATCCCACACATGATATACAAGCCTGTATGTTTAGCATCTAAATGGTGATAAACTTCAGGAAGTAAATCGAAAAAGGTAAGCGCTAATAAAAATGCGCCACTAAAAGACAAGAGTAGTTTGGTATAGGTTGAATTTTGCTTTTTTGTTATTACAGCGATTATAACTCCAATAACAACGGCTAATAATGGTAACAAATAGCTTTTCATTCAGCGTTTACTTAAATATCATAATAAGTCGTTCGGATGTTTGCGGGTGATACTTACGTAATTTATAATCTCCAAAAACATCTAATAAATGTACTCCAGCTTTTTCAAAAAGAGCTTCAAAATCTTCTAAAGTAAACGCTTTTACACGCTCTTGAAATTGAAAAGACTCTCCGTCAGCTTCAAAACTTATATCTTTAATTATATATCCATCTTTATGGCTTCGTTTTTGGTGGAAGTCAATGCCTTCAACTGTTTTAACGTCTTCAGGAACTAAATTATCTATCACATAATTGACGTTCATAAAGTCAATAACTCCGAAACCAAAATCACTTAGTGCATCTCTTATCGACGCAATAGTGCTTAGGTTGCAACTCTCATCTTCAAAATACCCAAAGCTAGTAAATAGGTTAAAAACGGCATCAAAAGTATCAGGATATGGTTTGCTCATATCGTGTACGTCAAACTTTAAGGTTTCGTTCTCAAATTGCTTGGCGTGAGCAATACTTTGTTCAGATAAATCAATTCCAGTTACATTGAAACCTAGAGAATTTAAATAGATGGAATGTCTACCTTTTCCACAAGCTAAATCTAATATTTTACCTTTCTCTGGAATGTTGAGGTAGTTGGTAAGATTGTCCATAAACACTTGTGCTTCGGCGTAATCTCTATCTTTATATAAAATATGGTAGTAAGGTGTATCAAACCATGAAGCGTACCATTGTTGCGTTGATTGTGTCATTATTTATTTCCTACTTATGCAGGAATTCTATTTTTAATTAATTGTTGTTTGTATGAGACCTATAAACTCATCATATTTGATATCGAAACGAATAATTTCTTCATTTAGATTCGTAAAAACCTTGTAAAGGTATGCACAACTTTTAATTAAAGTTGGGTTGCGAGGCATCCAAAGTAAAAAATTAGGATTGCATCCTGCAAAAATACTGTATTTTTGCAATTTATTTAGAGGAACAGATGGACAATAATTTTAAGATGGTCGCCAAAACTTTATTTGGCTTCGAAGATATTTTAGCAAAGGAACTTACACAGCTTGGAGCCATGAATGTGGAGAAGGGTGTTAGGAATGTGAGTTTCGTTGGAGACAAAGGCTTTATGTATAAAGCGAATCTCGGCATTAGAACTGCCATAAAAATCTTAAAACCTATACATTCCTTTAGAGTTAATAGAGAAGAAGACCTCTATAAAAATGTAAAAGCTATTAAATGGGAAGATTATTTAAAACCTACTGGTTCTTTAGCTGTTGATGCTACAGTACATAACAGTGTTTTTACCCATTCACAATACACCGCTTTAAAAACAAAGGATGCGATTGTTGATAGATTTAGAGAAAATGGAGGTGTGCGTCCAGATGTTGATTTACGTTTTCCGGATTTAAAAATTAACGTACATATAGATCGTAGAGTTTGTACAATTTCCTTAGATACATCTGGGGAATCTTTGCATCGACGTGGGTATAAATCAGCTACAAATATTGCACCTATTAACGAGGTTTTAGCAGCTGGTTTAATTATAATGAGTGGTTGGGACGGACAAACGGATTTTATGGATCCTATGTGTGGTAGTGGAACCATGTTGGCCGAAGCCGCTATGATTGCTTGTAATATTCCACCAAACCTAATGCGCAAGGAATTTGCTTTTGAGCGTTGGGAAGATTGGGATGTGGATTTGTTTGAAAAGATCGAGGATTCTTTAATGAAGAAAGTGCGTGATTTTCATCATAAAATTATTGGTTACGACAAGTCGCCGTCGGCAGTAGCTAAGGCAAAAGAAAACATAAAGAATGCACATTTAGATGAATTCATTCATATTCAGCATGAAGATTTCTTTAAAACTCAAAAAGGTGGTGACGAAAAACTTCATATGGTTTTTAATCCTCCATATGGAGAGCGATTAGAAAACTTAAATGTTGAAGAATTTTATGCGAATATTGGTTCGACATTAAAGCACGGTTACCCTAATACGAATGCTTGGTTGATTACATCTAATCTGGAAGCTTTAAAATTTGTTGGACTTAGACCTTCAAGAAAAATAAAAGTATTTAACGCGAAGCTTGAGGCGAGATTAGTGAAATACGAAATGTATGAAGGAAGCCGAAAGGCCAAGAAACAATAGGTAGTATTGAGTTATAGTTGATTTAGTAAAAGTTTTTATAGAATTTCTTGCTTAAAATTGCCTTAAGACTCTAATTCTTCTAATTGCATATTATAATCATACTGCAAGTCTTCATGTAATACGCTTATCTTTTTCTTAATTGAAAGAATTTGGCGTTCATACAAATTACTCAAAGTGATGTTTTTATGTATTGACGGTTTTAATTCATTTAAACGTTCACAGAAATAGAGAAGAAGTTCAACTTCCGTAGTTTTCTTTAGAGAATAGCGACTATAAACCCGTATTTGTCTTAATATCTTTCGAATTGTTTTTTTCATATAGAAATAACTATCGGTATTGATGCCTTCAAACAGTTCGTCTAAACTTAATTTAACGCTTGCAATATAACCGTCTTCATCATGAGCTTCGAACAGTAAATAGGTGAGGAGTGCTTTATTTTCTTTCTTGAATTTTCCTAGACGTAAACACAATTCCAAAAGCTCTTCCTTAGGAAGGTGTTTTAATTCCTTTTTTATAGTAACTATTGATTCAATCTTCATAATATAAAATTAAACTATTTTCTAAGATTTAGAAGTTAGGATAAGCCAAAAATAAAAGCAGTCTATTACCAATGAATAGACTGCTTTTTTATGTTTATTTCACCAAGTGAAAATTATCTCAATTTCGGGAAATTAGTAGGATTTGTTTCGTGCATAACATTGTAAACTGCTTCAAAAATATCTTCTGTAGAAGGTTTTGAGAAGTAATCACCATCAGATCCATAAGCCGGTCTGTGTGGCTTAGCCGCCAATGTTTTAGGTTGACTATCTAAAAACTGATAGGCATTTTGTTTGTTTAATACTTGGTCTAGAATATAGGCTGAAGCACCACCTTCAACATCTTCGTCAATAACCATCACACGATTTGTTTTAGCAATACTCTTTACAATATCATGATTAAGGTCAAATGGTAATAAAGACTGTACATCAATAATTTCAGCATCAATACCAACTTCCTGCAATTCTTTAGCCGCTTCCTCTACTAATCGTAGGGTAGAGCCATAAGAGATTAAAGTAATATCTTCACCTTCTCTAAGTGTTTCAACGACTCCAATAGGTGTTTTAAATTCGCCAATATTATTAGGTAATTTCTCTTTAAGTCTATAACCGTTTAAGCATTCAACTACTAAAGCAGGTTCATCGCTCTCTAATAATGTATTATAAAAACCAGCAGCTTTAGTCATGTCACGTGGTACTAATACGTGTATTCCTCTAACTAGGTTCAATATACCACCCATTTGAGAACCTGAATGCCAAATACCTTCTAAACGGTGTCCGCGAGTTCTTACAATTAATGGTGCTTTTTGACGACCTTTAGTTCTATATTGAACCGTTGCCAAATCATCACTCATAATTTGAAGCGCATACATGATATAATCTAAGTATTGAATTTCAGCAATAGGTCTTAATCCACGCATGGCCATTCCTATTCCTTGACCAACAATAGTCGCTTCTCTAATTCCTGTATCAGAAACTCTTAGTACACCATATTTTTCTTGCAAACCTTCTAAACCTTGGTTCACATCGCCAATATATCCGGCGTCTTCTCCAAAGATTAATGCTTCAGGGTATTTATTGAATAGTGCATCAAAGTTGTCTCTTAAAACAATACGTCCATCTACGACTTCAGCATTTTCATCATAAGTAGGAACAACTTCCGATTGATTTAAAGCATTTAATTCAGATTCACTATGTAAGTGAGAACTGTATTTAGGTTGAATGGTATTTATATAATTCGTAATCCAATTTTGAAGTGCTGTTTTTTCATTTGAATCTTCAGAAATCACATAACGCAGTGCCTTACGCGATATAGAAAGAACATCTTTTCTCAGAGGCTCGCCTATCTGTGCTAAATCATTTCTTAGTTTCGTGATAAACACGGCATTTGCACTTGTGGCGGCTAATTGATCTAATAGAGCAAGTGCTTCTGAACGCTCTTCTATTATTGGGTTGATGAAAGCAGACCAAGCGGATTTTTTGCCATCTCTTACTGCTTTTTTAATTGATTTTTCTAATTCCGTAAGCTCTTCATCCGTAGCAATATTATTTGCAATCATCCACTGACGCATCTGTGCATTACAGTCGTACTCAGTTTCCCAAGCTAAACGCTCTTTAGATTTATAACGCTCATGAGACCCTGATGTTGAATGGCCTTGAGGTTGAGTTAACTCTTGAACATGAATCATAACAGGAACATGTTCTTTACGAGCAATTTTCGCAGCGCGTTGGTAAGTATCAATTAACTCAGGGTAATTCCAACCGTCAACTCTAAAGATTTCATAACCTTTAGCGTTCTCATCACGTTGGAAACCTTTTAATATTTCGGATATATTTTCTTTAGTTGTTTGATGTTTAGCATGTACAGAAATACCGTAGTTATCATCCCAAATACTAATTACCATTGGGACTTGTAGAACACCCGCAGCATTTATAGTTTCAAAAAATAGGCCTTCACTTGTACTGGCATTACCAATAGTTCCCCATGCTATCTCATTTCCTTCTTTGGAAAAATTAGTTGTATCTATACCTTTTACTTTTCGGTATATTTTAGATGCTTGTGCCAATCCTAATAAGCGAGGCATTTGTCCTGCAGTAGGAGAAATATCAGAACTTGAATTCTTTTGTTCGGTCAAGTTTTTCCAATTGCCATTATCGTCTAAACTATGCGTAGAAAAATGGCCACCCATTTGTCTTCCAGCAGACATTGGTTCATCTTTTAAATCGGTATTGGCATAAAGACCAGCGAAAAACTGTTCAATTGTTAACTCGCCAATGGCCATCATAAAGGTTTGATCTCTATAGTATCCAGATCTAAAGTCACCATTTTTAAAAGATTTTGCCCAAGCCAATTGTGGAACCTCTTTACCGTCTCCAAAAATTCCAAATTTCGCTTTACCAGTTAACACTTCTCTACGACCTAAAAGACTACATTCTCGACTGGTTACAGTAAGTTCATAATCCTTTAAAACTTCAGCTTTAAAATCTTCAAAAGTAATCTCAGTTTTTGTGTTAGGGTTTGTTTTCATTTAGGCAGAATTTAAGTGTTAATCTTGATAAACTTCAAAGTAACCGCATAAGTCGATTACTTCTCTTTTAATTTAAATTATAAACAACACTATGGTTAGGGTTGAGCTTTTAGTTTATAAAGCTTAAAAGAATTATATCAGGTTTTAAAAACCTTCATTTTAGAATTTTATTAAGCCCAACAAAAGTACGAAAATTTATAATTTGGTGCAATAGTCTTTGGTGTTATAATATTGTATTATTCGTAAAGAAATTGTTGTTTTATTGATAATTATGCAACTGAGTTAGGTATTTTAACATTTCAGTACGAATCTGTTAATACCACTTTCTTCTGAAAAGACCTAGGAGAACTTGAGGGTCTACTGTAAACATAAAACGTATACTTTGATCGTAGTTAGGTTGACCAATTTCCCAGCCAAGGTTGGAATAGATAGGGAAGTAAACTTCAAAATAATCTTCGACTAAACTTAATCTGATCCCAGAATCATACATGAATTTTGGGTTGCTGAATTTATTTTTCACCATACCTAAATCTCCATATACTTGGATATAGCGCCATATAGATGTGCTAAAATTGGCAGTGGTCATCCATTGATTAGCGAAGGGCGTTTCTAATTTTGATTTAAAACCACCTTCAGCAATGATAATCTGTTGACTAAATATTCCAGCATTTTCAGAACGTCCTAAATAATTTAAATCGAATAAATAATCTGTAGGACGGTCTAAGGCAAAGCTAAAATAATCTGAATTTGGATCTGAGTTATTTCCTAAAAAGACACCTGCAAAAATTCTTAAATTTATATTTCTATTGCTTTTCGTAAGTTTTCTGAATTCATAATTAACGGAAAGCTTACTAAATTTATCAGCTAATTGAAAGTCTGTATTAAACCTGGAGTAATTTATAATTCCAGGATTGGAATGGGTATAACGAAGGTTGAAAACTCCGTAATCTGGTTCATCAATAACCACGGTTGCCAAATCACCAATTTCCCTATCGATACTCACATATCTGGCCATAATTTGATCAACTTTATTTGATCTAAAGTCTGTATCATCTCTAAAGCTAAATGTTATAGATGGTCGTATTCTTGTAAAGTAGGCATCTTTCGCAAAGGATTGATAACCTGCAGAAATCCCATAAGTTATATCAAAGAGATTTCTGTTTTCAAGATTGTGAGTATAATATATAGAGGTTGAACCAGTTAATGATTTTGATCGTGTTCCATATTGTGGTGAAAATCTATAATTTAATTTTTTACGCAATAGCGTCTTGTTATACACTTTAGCTCCTAAAGTTAGTCCATCATAAATATTATTGAACTCTACTAAAGGCATAAAGAAAAGCTGATTGTAGTTAGGGTCTTCAACATCTTTAAATAATCTAACTTGTAATGGTTTATCGTTTAGAAAAGAGCCGTTGACCGCTTTGTAATTATCACGCTGATTATATTCTGGTATCACATTATCGTAGTCTAAGGCAAACTTTTCAGTATCGTCTTTTGGAAGACTAATGGTTTTAGTTCCTATAATGTTCTCAACCCACAAGACATCTGTAACCGTATCATTTTTTAGCTTATAAACAGAAACCGGCATGCTGTTGTTTCTCTTGTTTCTTAATGTGAGTATTATTGAGTCTTCTGTGGTTTCTACAGATTTAATTTTAAAATCAATCTTTTTCCGAGTGTTTACGTAGTCGGTAAAAAACCAATTAATGTCTTTATTTGTCTTTGAACTTATAAATTTTCTAAAATCATTAATAGTAGTGGGTTTCAATTGATTTTTATGAACAAATTCTGTTATAAGATCAGATAAGTTGATGTCTTCTGTAAACTGGTCTAAGTAATTTAACCCAACTCCAGCCTTATATTTACCCGCAATATTGCTATTAAACTTGGTTAAAGAATCTTTTGCCGTTGTTAGCGGTTGGTCTCTATTCTTTCGAGCAATTTCCATGGAATATAAGAAATACTGAAAGTTGAATTTTAAATCGGCCGCATGAAATGAACGTATTCCCCATATATCAGCTAAAGATCCAAATAATTTCATATCGGGATAATATTCTTCAACATATTTGATGAGATAATAGATTTGCAAGCCTTCGCTCAACCAATGTTCATCTCTAGGGTGAAGAAGTAGAACATTGTCTATGTATTTTTTTA
Source organism: Winogradskyella epiphytica (assembly GCF_003217215.1). Taxonomy (GTDB): domain Bacteria; phylum Bacteroidota; class Bacteroidia; order Flavobacteriales; family Flavobacteriaceae; genus Winogradskyella; species Winogradskyella epiphytica. The sequence goes on along the minus strand of NZ_QJTD01000002.1, from coordinate 682,624 downwards.
AGGCTGTTTTAAGAAGTTTTAACTCGTATTGAAAATCGTCCGGAAAGGGCCTGAAAAAATCAGGTAATTGATTAAGACCGTATAGCGGATTTTTATTGTAATCTATAGCAGTTACCAATAGTTGCTTATGTGGATATTCACCGAGATGTGTGCTGAGATATCGCGTTATTTTGTCTGTTAATATGGCTTTAGCAGTGCTTGTTAATCCTTTTTCACTAATATCTGAAATTAGTATAAAATCATCGGTTTGTACAAAACGATATGGTGGAAATTTGTGTAAAGATAAATAGGTGTCAATACGATCCTTTCCTGATAATATTGTGGTTTGCGCTCTATTATCGTTATTAACTTCCATTGATTTAAAATCCAACTCAGAAGTTACTCTATAATTTCTTGGGTGTGTGATGCTAAGAACGATGTCAGATTTTGGGATAAAGAGATCATCCAAATTTTTATTACTGTAATAATGCCATTTGCCATCATATACAGCAGGTGTGATATACCAATATTTTAGGTCGAAATCTTTTGATTTAGTATAACCGTAACCTGTAAATGATGCATCAGGAATCATAAGTAAGAAGTTGAGACTTATGGTATAAGATTCATTAGGCAATAAAGGAAGGTCTAATTTGACTTTTAATACATCGGGATGCTCTTTTAAGCGTTCAAATTCTAAAGGAATATTGGTGATATTATCTTTCATTGAAGTAACTACGGTGAAACCACGTTCTTCACTTTTAGCTAAATGAAATTTGGTGCTAAATTCTTCTTCAAAGCGCTTTGCTAGAGGTGTGGTTTTGGTCGAATAACTATTATTCCAATCATTTAAATAGATGGTTTTGAGGGTGTCTGAAGTGGTGTTTTTATAAATAATAGACTGCTCAACGGAAATCGTTTTCGTTTCTACTTGAATATTGGCCTTTATCTCCATACGGTTTTGAGCCACAATAGAGCAGCTGAAAAAAAGAAAAAGGACTGCAATAAACTGATAATTATTCAATTAGAAACTATAAATTTAATTGGATTGGTATTGCTGTTAGAGACGTTTAGAAAATACATCCCATCACTCAAATCTGAAACATTAATTTGTTGTGTAACGTCTGAATTTAATTGAACTGATTTCACCATTTGTCCTAAATTATTATAGATAAACAAACCTTGATTGTACAATTCAGAAGCTTCAATAGTGAGTATTAAATTTTCATTTATAATAGTAGATTCTAAAGCGAAACGATTTGATGGAGTAAACTCGTGAACACTTAAAAATGTAGCTTCTGTTTCTAAAGACAAGGTCACTGGAAGATGATCGCTAAAGTTATGAATTGCATTTCTGAGTTCATAAGAAAACGGTGAATCTGCTGTGCCACAATCAGTGGAATTGATCGCTCGATTTCTACAGGATTCTAGTTCGTTATTTCCGTAAGATTGATAAGACTCTGGAACATAAGTTATATTTGAATTATTAATCATGTTTTCGGAGGTTAAGATAAAATCAAAACGATCGTCGAAACCACCTGAAGCACCACCCATTCCAGACTGTGTACGAGTAGATTGTGTAAACACATCAATATAACTAGAATTATTATGCCAGTTTCCAAGTCTGTTGACTGGATCTATTAGTGCAATATTGTTACTATCACTTAGTAATGTTTGGAAAGCGGGTTCCGAAACTGTATAAACATTCAGATCTCCACCTAAAAGGATATTAGTATCTGCAGGTAAGGTGGTTAGAAAGTCTTGTAAGTCTAAAACCATCTCAAAACGTTTTTGAGCGTTATAGGTGCCACTTGAAGCTTTCAAGTGGCAAACTATAACGTAAATCTCAATAGGGTCTGTATCCTGATTAACTGTATTTAATTTAATGCGATAAACATTAAAGTCCCTTAAGTAGGTGGGAACAATAATTTGTTCTTCCAAACTAAATTTCGAGCTATTATAGAAGAACATGTTCTGTAAATCATTTTGATCCCCACTCAAATCATCGGATGAATTCGGAATGAAATTTGCCATTTCAAATTCAGAACTAACTACTGTTTGTGTGATATTTAAAATATCTATCGCTCCTGTCAAATTGTTTAGCTCACAGACTAAAAATAAATCCGGCTGATAAAATAAATCCGGCTGATAGTCAGCTAATATATAAGCTAAATCGACTTCACGATTAGGCACTGCATCTTCTAAAGGGTAGTTTAGTAAATTATAAAACATAACCTTTACTGTTTCTTGTGCAGGAACATGAAAAATAGCACATAAAAACAAAGTAAAGAAAACTAACCTTTTCTTTTTCATAGCAGTGAATTTCAATAAGATAGTTTTCTTAGAAATTTGGACTTAAGTCATATTCTTTATAGAAATCGTTTAGGATATCAATTACCTCATCTGTGGTATCTACTACGTGAATTAAATCTAAATCAGACGCACTAATATTTCCAGCATCTAGTAAAGTTGTTTTAATCCATTCAAATAAACCACCCCAAAATTCTGTACCTACAAGTATGATAGGGAATGTTTCAATTTTATGTGTTTGGATAAGCGTGATAGCTTCGAATAATTCATCTAAAGTACCAAAGCCTCCAGGCATTACAACGAAGCCTTGAGAGTATTTAACAAACATAACCTTACGTACGAAGAAATAGTCAAAGTCTAAGCTTTTATCTGAATCTATATAAGGATTGTCATGTTGTTCAAAAGGAAGTTCTATGTTTAAACCAACAGATGTACCACCTGCGATATGAGCACCTTTATTTCCAGCTTCCATAATTCCAGGTCCGCCACCTGTAATTACACCATAACCATTATCTACTATTTTTTGAGCAACTTCTTCCGCTAGTTTGTAGTATTTATGATCAGGTTTGGTTCTAGCTGACCCAAAAATAGAAACGCAAGGTCCGATTTTGCTTAGTTTTTCATAACCATTGACAAATTCACCCATGATTTTAAAAATCGCCCAAGAGTCATTTGATTTTATTTCGTTCCACCTTTTACTGTTAATTTCTTTATGCATAAAACTTATATGATTTAATATTACACTATAAAAGCCATAAGTTACTATGGCTTTATCTAAAAAATAAGACTTCCAAAGTTAAGGTAAATTGAGCTAATTTGTAGAATAATAGCAAAAAAATAAGCGTACCGAAATAAATCGATACGCTTATAATAAAAATCTTTATGGGTTTATAGTGGTTTTCTACCCGATATAATGTTGTACAAAATAATGATTACTGCAATTACAAGTAAGATGTGGATTAAACTACTAGATCCTAATCCAGGAACAATTCCTAATAATCCTAATAACCATACAATGATTGCGATTACTGCGACTAGCCAAAGAATATTTTTCATAATGTTTAAGGTTTTTGTTGTTAATACCTACAAGGTATGAAATATATCCGTACATTCATGAGTGTTAATCAATTGCGTTAATGATATTAGTAAATCAATTAATAATGATGCCGAAATCTAGAAGAATTGATTTTTTAAACAAATTCTTAGATCTAGTTAATACTTATTTAGCTTCTAATTCTTTTTTCAAGAATTTGGCGGTATAGCTTTTTTTATTCTTTACGATTTCCTCCGGTGTTCCTTTGGCAACAACTTTTCCGCCACCTTTTCCGCCTTCATAACCTATGTCAATAATATAGTCTACCGTTTTAATGACGTCTAAATTGTGTTCAATAATCAATACTGTATTTCCTTTATCCGCTAGCTTATTCAGAACTTTCATTAAGACTCTGATATCTTCAAAATGTAATCCCGTCGTTGGTTCGTCTAATATATAGAAGGTATTACCTGTATCTCTTTTACTTAATTCAGTCGCGAGTTTAATACGCTGAGCTTCTCCACCCGAAAGTGTGGTACTTTGTTGACCTAATGAAATATAGCCTAAGCCAACATCTTTAATAGTTTTGAGTTTTCTGTGGATTTTTGGAATATGTTCAAAAAAGCCTACAGCTTCTTCAATGGTCATATTTAGAACATCACTAATCGATTTTCCTTTATATCGAATTTCTAGAGTTTCACGATTAAAGCGTTTACCTTGACAAGTTTCACATTCTACGTAAACATCTGGTAAGAAATTCATTTCTATTACTCTTAAACCACCACCTTGACAGGTTTCGCAACGACCTCCTTTAACGTTGAAACTAAAACGCCCGGGTTTATAACCTCGAATCATTGCCTCAGGTATCTTGGCAAAAAGGCTTCTGATCTCGTCGAAAGTCTTCGTATAAGTTGCTGGATTACTTCTTGGAGTTCTGCCAATTGGAGATTGATTAATGTCAATCACTTTGTCTAAATGCTCTAAACCTGTTATGCTTTTGTAAGGCATTGGTTTTTTAACGCCATTAAAATAATGTGCATTTAGAATAGGATAGAGGGTTTCGTTGATTAAGGTCGATTTACCACTTCCCGAAACTCCCGTGACGCCAATCATTTTACCTAAAGGAATCTCAATATCTACATTTTTTAAATTGTTTCCTGTGCAGCCTTTTAAAACTAAAGATTTGCCGTTTCCTTCTCGACGCTTTTTAGGGATTTCAATTTCTTTGGTACCGTTTAAATACGCCGCCGTAAGCGTGTTTTCTTTTAGAAGTTCTTTTGGAGTGCCTTGACTAATTATTTCACCACCATGTTTTCCTGCAAATGGTCCAATATCTATCACATGATCGGCACGTTCAATCATATCCTTATCATGTTCAACCACAATGACGGAGTTACCAACATCTCTAAGTGAAATTAAGGAATTGATTAATTTTTCATTATCACGTTGGTGTAAACCAATACTTGGTTCATCTAAAATATAAAGTACGCCTACCAATTGCGAACCAATCTGAGAGGCCAATCGAATACGTTGTGCTTCACCACCTGAAAGTGATTTGGAGCTTCGGTTTAAACTAAGGTAGGTTAAGCCCACACCTAATAGAAACTGAATTCGATTTCGGATTTCTTTAATAATTTCAGCAGATATCTGTTGTTGCTTAGAAGATAATCGATTGGTTAATCCTTCAAACCATTGTTCTAATTCAACAATATCCATATTTACTAAATCGCCGATGTTTTTACCATCTACTTTAAAATAAAGCGATTCTTTTCGCAATCGTGTTCCTTCGCAAACAGGACATTCTATCTTGTCCATATACTCTTTAGCCCATCGGACTAAGGAGGTTGTATTGGAGTTGTATTGATTCTCTATAAAGTTGGCAACACCTTCAAAGTCGATATTGTAATCTCTGGTGACTCCTAATATTTTACTCTCAACTGTAAATTTATCTTTTCCACCGTAGAGAATAATTTGCTTAGCTTCATCCGGAATTTCACTCCAAGGATCACTTAATGAGAAATCAAATCGTTGTGCAATTATTTCAAACTGTTTGAAAATCCAACTTTTCTTTTGTGGACCTTGAGGTGCTAGTGCTCCAGCTTTGATAGAAAGAGATTCATCTGGTACAAGCTTACGTTCGTTTACCACATATAATTCACCAATACCATTACAATTTAAACAAGCGCCTTTGGGTGAATTGAAAGAGAAATTATTAGGTTCCGGGTTGGGATACGAAATGCCAGAAGTTGGACACATTAAGTTTCGACTAAAATAGCGAGGTTCATTGGTGTCATGATCAATTACCATTAACACATCGTCTCCATGATACATGGCGGTGTTTATGGATTCTATTAAGCGTTTTTCGTTATCTTGATTATCATCTATTTTTAGTCGATCAATTACGATTTCAATATCATGAGTCTTGTAGCGGTCGAGCTTCATACCTTTTGTGATATCCACTATTTCGCCATCAGTTCTAACTTTAACAAAACCTTGTTTGGCGATTTGCTCAAATAATTCTCTGTAATGCCCTTTACGAGAACGAATAACAGGCGATAGTATATTAATTCGTTTACCTTTATAAGACTCTAGTATAAGGTCTTTGATTTGCTCATCGTTATAGCTCACCATTTTTTCTCCAGTTTCAAAACTGTAGGCATCAGCAGCTCTTGCGTATAACAATCGCAAAAAGTCGTAAATTTCAGTAATTGTACCTACTGTAGAGCGAGGAGATTTGCTGGTCGTTTTCTGTTCTATAGCAATAACAGGAGAAAGTCCATCGATTTTATCTACATCGGGACGTTCTAAACTCCCTAAAAACTGACGTGCATAGGCCGAAAAAGTTTCAATATAACGACGTTGCCCTTCGGCATAAATGGTGTCGAAAGCCAATGATGATTTACCACTCCCAGATAAACCAGTTATTACCACTAATTTTTCTCTTGGAATAGTTACATCAATATTTTTCAGGTTGTGAACTCTTGCTCCTTTAACCTCAATAGAATCATCGAATTTGCTCATAAATGAATAAACCTCCTGTTTTTTTTTTCAAGAGTGCAAAGGTACAAATTATAGTTGTTAATTTAATGTTAGCGAATATCACATCAACAATGCTCAATTTGTGAAATGAGCACTCTTTTAATCGATTACAGTACATAACTTCAGTAATTCCTGTATAAATTTACCATTGAGTTGAAATAGAAAATAAAAACAGTAATATGGAACGAATTTTAAAATTTATTGGAGCCGCCTGGGGCGCAAAGAAAATTGGAGGAGGAAAGTGTGGTTGTATTGGAACCATTGTTGTTTTCTTGATCCTCTATTGGTTATTAGGTTTTGTGTTTGATATGTTTTAATACTTCAGAAAGATAGGCTTGTAGATGAAATTACATATTGCTTTCATAAAGGATAATAGGTGAGTTTGTATTTATAATGGTCAGATGTTTTGTTTCATCTCATCTTTTTATATTTTACATTCTTTAAATTGAATTTAATTTTATCCTCATTAAAAGAGTGTATTAATATGTCAGATAATAAAAAGCCAGATTCGATAGTTTTTAATGAAGAGACACAAGGTTATGATGCGGCTCTAAAACCTTATGGAACTAATATTGGAGCACCAGCTATACAAGTCACCGATAATTCTACATGGAAAACAAGAAATATCAATAAGGCCAATAAACAGATAAAAGCTAAATATTTAGAATTAAAGGCGGAGTATGAAAAAATGATGAAAGAGCTCGAGTACAATAATCTTGTTTATAATTCGCGCTATAGTTTTGAACCATTAATTGGTGAGACCTATCATTTATATCGGGATAAAAACGACCAGCCATTTTTATCTATTATTGCTCCAAGCAATTGTAACTTTGATTATATAGGTAGTTTTTTATTAAACAGTGAGCTTATTTGGAAGAAGGTTGAGGAATAGTTCATTTGAGTTTGAAATAATTGTATTTCAATAAATGGTATTGAAGACCTTAGAATAAGTTTTGTGCCATTATTTTCACTACATTTAGACTATAATTTAAAGCGTAAGCGTAAAACTTCAACACCATGGCAAAATCACAAGATGCTAAGAAATCAGTAAAAAAAGAGCCAGCGAAAACGGCTAAAGAAAAAAAGGCTGATAAAATTGCTAAAAAAGCGAAACGAACCTAAACACAATACTAAAGATTAATAAAACCACTCGAAATCGAGTGGTTTTTTACTTTAAAGCTACTATATTTAAGGCTTAAACAATATTTTGAAAAATTTATGGATTTAAAATTAGCGGTACTTATTGATGGTGATAATATTCCATCGGCATATGTAAAAGAAATGATGGAGGAAATTGCGAAATACGGCAATCCAACTATAAAACGAATTTATGGCGACTGGACAAAACCTCATTTGTCTAAATGGAAAAATTTATTGTTAGAAAATGCTATTACTCCAATTCAGCAATACGGTTATACCACAGGAAAAAATGCTACCGATTCTGCCATGATTATCGATGCTATGGATATTTTATATTCAGAAAAGGTAGATGGTTTTTGTTTAGTGTCTAGTGATAGCGATTTTACACGTTTAGCCACTCGTTTACGTGAGGCTGGAATGGCAGTTTACGGAATTGGAGAAAAGAAAACACCTAATCCGTTTATCGTTGCTTGTGATAAATTTATTTATATCGAAATTTTAAAATCTTCAAGTGAAGAAAATAATTCCGAGTCAACCGCTAAATCTTCAAATTCTAAAAGTGATGTCGATAAGATAACACCTAAAGAAATCAAATTTATAGCTACTACCATAGATGACGTGGCTGATGATGACGGTTGGGCATTCTTAGGAGATGTTGGAAGTTTACTTCAAAAGAAACAACCTAATTTCGATTCCAGAAATTATGGTTTCCAGAAATTAACCCCCTTGATTAATTCCATTCCTGAGTTTGAAATTGAAAGACGTGAAGATTCAAAAGGACGATTAAAGTTAATCTATGTAAAAATTAAAGAGGAAAAATCAAAAGGAAAGAAAAAGTAGGTATTTTATAAATACAGTCAATATATAGAATTAAACACATGAAATTACTTGGTATAGGTTCAAGAATTAACCATTCAGAATTTGGAAAAGGCGTTGTGACTAATGTGACCTCGAAGCACTATTGGGTAACGTTTATTGAGAACGGATTAGAAACGATAGAAATAGATGCGGAGTTTGAAATTATTGAAGCGGCTGAAGACGAAGTGGATACGGTCAGCTTCTTTGAAGTAGAACGTAGTTTGAAATCAATTTTAAAGAAATGGTCGGATGTTTCTGAAGTAGTAACAATTGCCGACAAATGGAAAGGAGGAAAGCTTATAATGGAGCCAGGAGATACGAGTTTACAAGGTAAGGAGATTCCAATTGATACGTTTTTTCATAAAATTACTATGGTTCGTGATCGTCTGCGCGTTATGGAGCAAAAGATCAACTCGAGTAATTTAGAGGAACAAGAGAAGATTGACCTTCAGCAATATATTACAAGGAGTTATGGGAGCTTAACTAGCTTCAATGTGTTGTTTAAATTAAAGAGTCAGCAATTTGTAGGGCAAAGGTCTAAATAGACTAAACCATTAAATAGATTTAGAAATTAAGGCTTGTAGTTTATAACTGCAAGCCTTTTATATTATCTAGCTCTAATCCGAAGAGTAAGAATTTATGAAAGGTTGGAAGTTCTGCTCCACTTTCTGTGGTTATCCAATTCTCCCATGTTGCCTCAAGTCCTTCAATAGGTAAAATATCTACCCACATTTGAAAGCTTTTCGGTTTTCCTTGATCATCAAAATGCCATAAATAAGAGTCTCCAGGTGTAGTTCCGCCAGACTTATAAGTAACTAGAAGTGCTTCTTTATTATCTTCAGTTTTAACCAAACGACGCTCCGTACCATTATCAAAAGCTTTATATGGAGCTACTAACCAAAAAGAATCGTTGTTAAAGTAGTTTTCAGCTTTTTTAATATAGTCTTGTTTTTCAATCCCGTTGTATTCTTGGTCTGCGACAAAAACTTTCGAGTTTTTGGAGTTTTTTAAATCTAATATAACGGTAAAGTGCTCCCAAGAGACTTCACATGTATGTTCCGACTTATACCATTTATAATGGTGTTTGCCTTTAAATGTCCACTCTAAATAATCCGTGTTTAAATAGGCTTCTTCATTTAAGGCATTTAACATTTGTGTCGCTAATTGATCTGCTTTTGGACCTTGTTGGCCTGTTGGTATATCTTCATCGTACTTTAGGTATAAAAACCCGAAAAACAAGAGTGATGGTAAGGTAAAGAATACGATTAAACCTCCTATTATTTTTAAGGTCTTTTTTAAGGTTGATTTCTTGGCCACTTATGTATGAATTGATTGTTGCAAAACTAAATGAATTATTCCATAGGAGATACCTCAGTTAAATAATTCTCGAATACTCAGTCCTAAGATATTATATAAATGATGCTTCTTTTACGGCTTTAGCTAAAACATTTGCGGCTTCAGGATGTTTTCTAAACCAAAGTTCTGGCTCTATAAGTTCTACTTCTGAAACAGCTAATTGATCGGTATTATCTGTAAACACATCAACTCGCGCATATAAAGGCATTTCCGGACAGGCCTTAACCACTTGTTCTGCAAATTCGATTTCCGCTGCAGTTGGTAAATACTCATAGATAGAACCACCAAAATCATCTTGAACTCTAAAATCACCTGCTTTAGCTTGTTTCAAAATAGCGTGGGTATATTGGCCATTAAAAACCATCATTGAGATTTCACCTTCTGACACGATTTTATGTTGAAATGGCTGTAACATCATGGCCTCAGATTGTATCAACTCTGAAAAGATAGTTTCATGTTCCTCTAAATTTTCTGAATTCAACTTATAGGTATGTCTAGCTGCACCAGATACACAAGGTTTTAAAACCGTATCAGTCCATCCTAATTCTTCATGCAACTTTTGTAGTGAATCGCTTGTGCCAACTTCTAAAAACTTAGTTTCAGGAATGTGAATTCCATTTTTATTTAAATCTAAAAGATAGTGTTTATCAATATTCCAACGAATGAGTTGTTCTGAATTGATTAAGGTGGTTTGGGTTTTAACTTTATTTAGCCATTTTGAAAATTCATCAAAACGATCGAAATAATCCCAAGTACTTCGAAACATTACAGATTTGGTGGTTGACCAATCGAAAGAGGCATCATCCCAAGCTTTTCTATCCACTATTAAACCTTCAGCTTCTAGTGCTTTTAAAACCAAAGAATCTTCGTAGAAGACATTGTGTTTATACGGTTCGTTACTGTCATTGAGGTAGCGATGATCTGTTAGGACGATGACGTCAAATTGTGTCATAAATAATTCAATTTAAGAGTTGTTATAAAGTAGGTATTTATGATTAAAAACCAACGGCAGTATCGTCTCCACGATGATCGGCGCCACCTTCAAGAGTTCCGTCTTCGAGCATTAAAATACCGTTTACAATTCCTATAATCGGTGAGCGCGATTCATTCACATGATAACCAAGTGCGGTTAAATCATCAACTAATTTACGGTCAAAAGAATTTGGTTCCATACGAATTTCATCTGGTAACCACTGGTTATGAAAACGAGGAGCACTTACGGCTTCTTGCATGGTTAATTCAAACTCATGAACATTTAAGATGGTTTGAAGGACAGAAGTAATTATTGTCGATCCACCTGGTGTTCCAAGCGTCATATAAAACTCCCCGTCCTTTTCTAAAATAGTAGGCGTCATAGAGCTCAGCATACGTTTTTCAGGAGCAATACTGTTAGCTTCAGCACCAATTAATCCATAATAATTAGGAGTTCCTGGTTTACTGCTAAAATCATCCATTTCATTATTTAGAAAGAAACCTAATTCATCAACGTATAGCAGAGAGCCATAACCACCATTAATTGTAGTGGTCACCGCAATGGCATTTCCAAAAGAATCTACGATAGAGTAGTGGGTAGTTTCGTCACTTTCGTAGCCTTCAATTTTACCATGCGAAATAGAATCGATAGGAGTCGGACTTTTAAACGAAAAGTTTTGCATTCGCTCTTGAAGATAGACGTCGCTGGTTAAAGTTTCCAAAGGAATTTCAACAAAGTCTGGATCACCTAAATAGTAACCTCTATCGGCATAAGCTCGTTTTTCAGCCTCAACCATCACCTGAATAGTTTTCAGGGAATTATGTCCGTATTCCTTTAGGTTAAATGGTTCAATCATCGTCATGATTTGATTTAAACAAATTCCACCAGACGAAGGTGGCGACATAGAAGTTACCGTTAAATTATCATATTGAAATGAAACAGGATCTCTCCATTTAGCTTCGTATTTGGCTAAATCCTCCATGGTAATTATACTTCCTTTAGCTTGAAAATATTTTACTAGTTTCTTCGCGGTTTCACCTTTATAAAACTCATCACGACCATAGTCTGAAATGCGTTGAAGAGTACTTGCCAACTCTTTATTTGAAATCTTATCGCCAGCTTTTAAACTGTTGTTATATAGAATGGTTTTTCCATTCACGGCTTTAAACAAACTATCATAACTTGCTATACGTTTCTCTTGTTTTTCTGTGATATGATAGCCGTTCTTAGCTAATTCAATAACAGGTTTTAAAATCGTGGCCACCTCAAGTTTTCCAAAACGCTTTTGTGCTTCAAAAATACCAGCTATGGTTCCAGGAATCCCAACGGCCATACTTCCGATTGTACTTTTGTTTTTAATGACTTCACCATCTTCGTCGAGATACATGTTTTTAGTAGCTGCTAATGGTGCTTTTTCTCTATAATCTAATGCGCCTTTTGTTCCATCAGCTAAACGATAAACTAAAAAGCCTCCTCCTCCAAGGTTTCCGGCATAAGGATAAGTAACCGCTAAAGCCATTTCTGTAGCCATCATAGCATCAAATGCATTTCCTCCCATTTTTAAAATGTCAGAGCCAATTTGTGAAGCTTCTTTTCTAGCACTAACTACCATGGCATTTTGAGTAATTATACCTCGTTTGTTCGCTACAGGTTCTGGTGTTGTTACATTCTCTTTACAACTTGTAAAGCATAAAGTACTGAGGAATAATAGGGTAAATAAATGTTTCATAAGTTAAATTGTTTTTCAATCTCTAAACGTTTCTGGGTACTATAATCGATAAGCTCTTCAAAAAACAAAGTAAATTCTTTTTCAAAGTCTTCATAATGTTCTTGGAGTTCTTTTGTGGCTTCATTCATTTTAGAACGCCCTTTTGTTCGACGGTTCATACCATTTAAAACAAGTTGAATACCTTCAATTGTGGCATAACTCAATAACCAATTACCTTCAATCATAATTGGTGTGAGTTGCTGAAATCGTTGTGGTAGAATATCAATATTTTCGTTTAAACTTTTATAAAAATCAGCGACATAATCGGCTAAAGGAATATCGGAGTATGTCTCCCAGTTTTTGGCTAAAAAATGATCGTAAAAAATATCTATGATGACACCGCTATAATGTCCATAAGCGGGATGAAGTCGTTTAGTGCTCTGTCTAAAAATAGGATGCGCATCTGTAAAGGTATCTATATGACGATGTAGAACTATGCCAGCTTGAATTTCGGGAGGATACAATTTGTATTTATTGCCTCTTACTCCATCACTAACAAAGTTGCCGATTGTGACTAATTTATTATCTCCTGAAAGGTATATATGCGCGAGAAAATTCATGCTTCGAATTTACAAATTCATAATCACAAAATAGTTATAAAGCGTATATCTCTTTATATTTGCTAAAAACTAATTATTTATGACACTAATAAAATCTATATCAGGAATCAGAGGTACAATTGGAGGTCCAGTTGACGAGAATTTAACGCCTATAGATGCGGTTAAGTTTGCCGCTGCGTATGGCACTTGGATAAAACAACAACGCAATAAAGATACTTATAGAGTGGTCGTTGGACGTGATGCTCGTATTTCTGGAGAAATGATTCAGAAATTAGTTATGAATACCTTAGTTGGTTTAGGAATTCACGTGATTGATTTAGGGTTGTCGACAACGCCAACGGTTGAAATCGCTGTACCTATGGAATATGCTGATGGTGGTATAATTTTAACAGCAAGTCATAATCCAAAACAATGGAATGCTTTAAAGCTTTTAAATGCGAAAGGAGAGTTTTTGAATGGTGCCGAAGGACAAAAGATTTTAGAAATCGCTGAATCTAATACCATGAATTTCGCTGAGGTGGATGATCTTGGAAAAATCACAAAAAACGACGCTTATATCGATATACATATTGATGAGGTTTTAAAGTTGCCATTAGTAAATACAAAGGCCATTAAAGATGCTAATTTTAAAGTGGTGGTTGATGGTGTCAACTCAACAGGAGGAATCGCTATTCCATTATTATTAGAGCGTTTAGGTGTGGAGCCTGTGAAATTGTATTGTGATCCAACAGGACATTTTCCTCACAACCCGGAACCTTTGAAAGAGCATTTAGGTGACTTAGCAAAAGCAGTGGTTGACGAGCGTGCTGATTTCGGAATTGTTGTAGATCCAGATGTAGATCGTTTGGCATTTATGGACGAAAATGGCGAGATGTTTGGTGAAGAATACACACTTGTAGCCTGTGCAGATTATGTATTGAGTAAAACTCCAGGAAGTACAGTGAGTAATATGAGTTCTACAAGAGCGTTAAGAGATATTACCGAAAAGCATGGTGGCACCTATGAAGCCAGTGCTGTTGGAGAAGTGAATGTAGTTGCTTTAATGAAGAAAAACAATGCCATTATTGGTGGTGAAGGCAACGGAGGAATCATTTATCCAGAATCTCATTATGGACGTGATGCTTTAGTTGGCGTGGCTTTATTTTTAAGTTTACTTGCCGAAAAAGACATGAAAGTTAGTGCGCTTAGAGCAAGCTATCCAAATTACTTTATGAGTAAGAAAAAAATAGAATTGACGCCTGGATTAGATGTTGATGGGATTTTAAAAACTATGGAAGCGAATTACAGTCATGATAACATAAACACGGTAGATGGTGTTAAAATCGACTTCGCTAATAGTTGGGTGCATTTACGTAAGAGTAATACCGAACCAATAATTCGAATCTATACAGAAGCGCCATCACAAGTGGAAGCAGATAATTTGGCCGATAAAATTATAGCTGAAATAAAAGCTGTGGCTAATATTTAGGATTTCGATGTTATAGAGCAGAATTGAACTAACCTTGTACTTTGCTCTATTAGATGATACGAATTCCATAATTTTGAAAGTTATTACATAAAAAAGAAAGCATAATGATTTCTGAAACTATTACAACTGAAAACACTGATTTAGAAGCCTACTTTAAACAGTTCAGAAAACATATTATTGGTCAAGACCAAACCTTTGTGTCCCCTTATGGCGAACAAAAAATTATATATACAGATTGGACAGCTTCAGGTCGTTTATACAGGCCTATTGAAGAACGTTTGACCAATAGTTTTGGTCCTTTTGTGGCAAATACGCATACGGAAACTACGGTTTCTGGGACTGCCATGACCAAAGCATATCATAAGGCTAAGCACATTATTAAAGAGCATGTAAATGCCAATGAAGATGATATTCTGATTGTTTCAGGTAACGGAATGACGGGTGTTGTCAATAAATTTCAACGTATTTTAGGATTAAAAGTTCCTGAAAACTTAAAAGAATTTACCCAAGTTCCTGAAGAATTGCGTCCTGTGGTTTTTATTTCACATATGGAGCATCATTCTAATCAAACCACTTGGTTAGAAACAATAGCGAGAGTTGAGGTAGTGCCACCAGATGAAGATGGTTTATTCTGTTTGAAGAATTTAGAAGTTTTATTAGAGCAATATAAAGAGTGTACCTTGAAAATCGCTTCAATTGTTGGAGGCTCTAATGTTACAGGAATTGAAATTCCGCATCATGATGTCGCAAGATTAATGCACAAGCATGGCGGTGTTTGTTTTGTAGATTTTGCTTGTTCAGCACCTTATGTCAATATCGATATGCATCCTGCTGATGAGGATGCGCAATTAGACGCGATTTTCTTTTCACCTCATAAATTCTTAGGTGGACCAGGAACTTCAGGAGTATTGGTGTTCAATAAGAAACTGTATAAAAATATGATTCCTGATTGTCCGGGAGGAGGAACCGTAAGTTGGACGAATCCTTGGGGCGAACATAAGTATATCGACAATATTGAAGATAGAGAAGATGGAGGAACTCCAGGATTTCTTCAAACTATAAAAACCGCACTTTCCATCCGATTAAAGGAACAAATGGGAGTAAATAATATGTTGAAACGTGAGCATGAACTGCTTCAAATTATATTCAACAAATTAGATGATATTCCTAATATTAATATTCTTGCGGGTCAGCATAAGAATCGTTTAGGTGTAATTTCATTTTATATAGACGATTTACACTATAATTTAGGTGTGAAACTCTTAAATGATAAATTCGGAATTCAAACTCGTGGCGGTTGTAGCTGTGCAGGTACTTATGGTCACTTTTTATTGCATGTAGATCAGCAAACATCCAACGAATTAACAAATGAAATTTCTATTGGAGATTTAGTACGCAAACCAGGTTGGATTCGTATGTCTATTCACCCTACAACGACGAATGAAGAAATTGAATATGTTTGCGATAGTATTATTGAACTAGCAAAGAATCATAAATCTTGGGCAGAAGACTACGAATATTCAAGATCGAACAACGAGTTTATTCATAAGTCACTTGCTAACAAACCTTGCACGGTAACTGATGTTGATGTGTGGTTCGATTTGTAATAGTATACGAGATATTATCACGACATTTTAAGACAAAAAATAACCTTTAGCATTAGTTAAGGGTTGTTTTTTGTTATTATAATTTATTGGAATTCAGCAGGAACTTTGTCTCTATGTTTCCAACGTCTGTGCGTCCATAGATAGTATTGAGGAGCTTCAATAATTTGCTTTTCAACTAATTTGAAATAGGCGTCTGTGATTTCGTAATCTTTTATATCCTTCGGATGTTCGGTAATAGTTGTAAAGGTCGTTTCGTAATAACCACGTTTTAGTCGCTTCACTGCAAAAAACACTACGGCCATATCTAAGCGTTTCGCCATTAATTCGGCACCAGTATACATTGGCACCTTTATGCCCATAAACTCGTTCCAATGATGCGCTTTATTTGGTTTTGGGGATTGGTCTGCTGCAAAGCCGTTAATAGTTAGTTCACCTTTTTTCTTTGATTTGTTTAATACTTCGAAAGTTTCCTTTGTCGTAATTAAATAAGAATTATGTTTTGCTCTAATTCGCTTTACTAATCGATCAAAATATTTATTAGCTAAGCGTTTGTAAACGGCATAACCTTTATGTTTTATTTGTTTCTGTAATATAAATACCCATTCCCAGCTTCCATAATGGCCACACATTAAAATGATACTACGTTGTTTTTTTTCAAGATCGTGGATAAGGTCAACATTGGTAAACGTATAACGTTTTCTTAATTCCGCTTCAGAAATGGTCATCGATTTTATTGCTTCCACCATCATATCACAAAAATGATGATAAAATTGACTCGTAATTTTATTGATTTCTTCCTCAGGTTTATCAGGAAAAACTAGTCTTAAATTCTCTTTTACAGTGGCTTTTCTATAACCAATTAGCCTGAACATGATAAAGTAAACAACATCAGAAAAGGCGTAAAGCAATCTAAAAGGTAGAATAGAGATTAACCAAAGAATAGGATAAGTTATAATATAAGCAATAAGTTGCATCGAAGTATGTTAGCTTTGAAGCACAAATATATATTATATTTGATTTATAAGATTAGAGTTTATGTACAATTTAGGTTTAGTAACCATAGTGATTATTGCAGCCAATGTTATGATGTCCTTTAAAGGATTTAGTGACCGTGGCTTTTTTGAAAAATATAAATTTAATGTAGGAAGCATTAAAGCCGGAGAGCAAATTAGAATGCTGAGTTCAGGATTTTTGCACGCAGATGTCACGCATCTGTTGTTTAATATGTTTACACTTTATTTTTTTGCGGGTTCGGTGGTTAGTGTGTTAGGCTCATTTAAATTTATAGTGATATATTTTGCTAGTCTTATTTTTGGTAACCTTCTATCTCTTTATTTTCATAAAGATGAACCTTGGTATAGTGCGATAGGAGCGAGTGGGGCAGTAACTGGAATATTATATGCAGCGATACTTTTACAGCCAGATATGAGCTTGTATATGTTTTTTATTCCTATACCAATTCCAGGTTATGTTTTTGGTATTGGGTATTTGCTATATTCTATTTACGGAATGAAAAATAAAGTCGGTAATATTGGGCATGATGCTCATTTTGGTGGAGCCATTGGTGGGTATGTCGTGACTTTAATAATGATGCCGAGTTTATTTCAAACAGACCTCGGATATATTGCTTTATTGGCCATTCCAATTGTTATACTCTTCGTTCTACATAAAACAGGAAAATTGAATTAAATAGTAAGGCAAAGTGCAATTGATATATAGATTTCAACTTTAAAATACTCAGGCTTTAAATCTTGGCAATCATATATTTTGCAATACTTTTGCAGTAAAGAATTGAATCATGCATAACGATACTATTGTAGCTTTAGCAACACCATCAGGAAGCGGTGCCATTGCCGTTATACGATTATCAGGGAAAGACGCTATTGCGAAGGCTTCAAAATGCTTTAAATCGGTTTCTAATAAAAATTTAGAGAAGCAAGCAACGCATACGATACACTTAGGGCATATCATTGATAATGATAGAACCGTCGATGAGGTTTTAGTCTCCGTTTTTAAAGATCCTAATTCTTATACCGGTGAAAATGTTGTGGAAATATCCTGTCATGGATCCTCTTATATTCAACAGGAAATTATTCAATTATTTTTAAGACAAGGCTGCCGAATGGCAACTCCTGGAGAGTTCACTTTGCGAGCATTTTTAAACGGTAAACTTGATTTAAGTCAGGCTGAAGCTGTAGCTGATTTAATATCGAGTGATAATGAAGCTTCGCACCAAATAGCTATGCAGCAAATGCGTGGTGGCTTTTCTTCGGAAATCGCCAAGTTACGAGAGGAGTTATTAAATTTTGCGTCTTTAATTGAATTAGAATTAGACTTTGCCGAGGAGGATGTTGAATTTGCAGACCGAACGCAATTTAAAGCATTGATAGAGCGTATCGTTTTTGTTTTGAAGCGCCTGATAGATTCATTTGCTGTTGGAAATGTTATTAAAAATGGAATTCCGGTAGCGATTGTTGGAGAACCTAATGTGGGAAAATCTACTTTACTAAATGCGCTGCTGAATGAAGATAGAGCTATAGTTTCGGATGTCGCCGGAACCACGCGAGATACAATTGAAGATGAAATTTCCATTGGAGGAATTGGTTTCCGATTTATTGATACAGCTGGAATTCGTGAGACCGAAGATGTCGTAGAAAGTATTGGAATTAAGAAGACTTTCGAAAAGATTGAGCAAGCTCAGGTGGTGATGTTTTTAGTTAACAGTCAGTTTTTAGCGCTTGGTGACGAAGCGATAAAGACAGTTTCTATCGAAATTGAAAAAATAAAAAATAGATTTCCTCAAAAACAACTTTTGGTTATTTTAAACAAAATCGATCAAATTACGGATTCAGACTTAGCAGATATTACTTCCGCATTAAGCTCAGAAACGTCTACTTTAATTCCAATATCTGCAAAAACTGGATTTGGAGTAGAACAATTAACAAATAAGCTTCTCAATTTAATAAACACTGGCGCTTTAAGAAATAATGAGACTATCGTTACCAACTCCCGTCATTATGATGCCTTATTAAAAGCTTTTGAAGAAATTCAAAAAGTACAATACGGTCTTGAAACGGATCTTTCGGGCGATTTATTAGCAATTGATATTAGACAAGCATTATATCACTTTGGTGAAATAACAGGTGAGATAACAAATGATGATTTACTGGGGAATATTTTCGCTAATTTCTGTATCGGAAAGTAATCACCCTCCTCTTTCTTAGTCAATCCTTTGGATTATAGGTGTTTATAGGAATTTAACTTCTTTTTCTTGTTGCTAAACATCTCTTTTTTACGTACCTTTCGTTTCTAATTTGTTGTTATAGAAACAAATTTTGTTGCTAACAACAATTTTGCTGTTACAGAAACAACCGTAAAACTTTTGGAGATATGAAGGTGACATTAAGAAAACGCAATCAAGGTGGTAAGACAAGTTTATACTTGGATTACTACCATAAGGGGAAACGTAAAACAGAGTACTTAAGACTCTATTTAGAACCGAATCCAAAATCCAAGGATGAAAAGAAGGTCAACAAGAAAACCCTTCAATTAGCAGAAACAATTAGAGCACAGCGACAAATAGAAATTCAAAATGGAGTTTATGGGTTTCGGGATAATGAAAAACTAAAGGCAAGCTTTATAAATTACATACAGCTACTTACGGAAAAGCGAATAGACAGTAAGGGAAATTATGGTAATTGGGATAGTATGCTTAAACACTTAAAAGCACACATACCTATGGACATCACTTTTGCGGAAGTTGACAGGAAGTTTGTCCAAGGATTTAAAGAGTACCTTGATAAAGATGCTAAAACAAAGAGTAATCAGAACCTATCTCAAAACTCAAAATATTCTTATTTCAACAAACTTAGAGCAGCATTAAAACAAGCGGTAAAAGATGGCTTTATTCCAATCAATCCAGCAGAAGGTGTTGATGGTTTTAAACAAGGAGAACCTCAACGTGAATTTTTAACTCTCGAAGAATTACAAGCCGCGGTTAAAGAAGAATGCGAAATTCCACAACTCAAAACAGCATTTATATTTTCTTGTCTTACGGGGTTACGTTGGTCAGATATAAATAAGTTGCTTTGGTCCGAAGTTCAGCATTCAAATGAAATGGGTTACTATATCCGTTTCAGGCAGAAGAAAACCAAAGGAGCAGAAACGCTTCCTATTTCAGAACAAGCCTTTGGCTTGCTTGGAGAGCGTCAGGATAAGGATGAAAGAGTCTTTAAAGGCTTAAAATATTCCGCTTGGCACAACTTGAAGTTGCAACAATGGATGATGAGAGCAGGAATATCAAAAACGATAACTTTTCATTGCGCAAGACACACTTATGCTACATTACAGCTTTCAGCTGGAACAGATATCTATACAGTTTCAAAATTACTTGGTCACAGAGAATTAAAAACCACTCAGATTTATGCTAAGGTAATCGACCAAAAAAAGCAAGAGGCGGCTAACCGAATAAAACTGGATTTATGAGTAATCAAAATAACACCTTAGATAAAATCCTTCATTATGAGTTAAGACCTTGGCTGCCTCAAAATAGCATTGATGATGTATTTGCTTCTAAATTCAGAAGCTTAAAAGAATATACACCTCAACTGCCTTTGCAGTTTGAAATTGATTTTTACCGACCGTTTAACAACAAGACTAAATATTATTCAAGGCTTATTCTGAATTCTGTTAAAGCTGATTTCGAGAAGTTGTACTATACAATTGATGAAGATAGAAACGAGAACCTGATTCGTTACTATCTAAACGATACCCTTAACAAACGAATAAAAACAAGGCTGAAAGACCTTGGAAGACTTATAAAGGTGAAGGATTATGTACTAACGTACATCAATCCTAAAAACACCTACTATCAATTAGATCAGAATCATAAGTCGAACACCTTTATAATGCAGTTTCTTAAACTTGCCTATATACAATTATACTTAGAGGTTCAGGAGGCTTTTATAGATTGGGTTGATGATGTTTTAATTACGGAGGACTTTTACACGCAACTATTAAACGAGCCAATTCCCGAAAAACTACCGATCAAAAAGCTACAAGTTATTGAAGTTGTTCCAGAACCAATCAAGAAACCTAAACCAAAACAACCATCCAAACCCATTCAGTTTAATTCTTTCACTTACAAACAGTACAACACCAGTCCTCATAAACTTGGTGATTTATGGGATAGCTTAAAGCTCAACAATTTCATAAGTACTGATACTCCATTGGCAACTTTTAAAAAAGTTTTCTCAGGTACAGAAATCAATACTCCTGTTGTTTGGACTGGTAATATCAGTGAACTTTATTACTTCGTAAAGTGCATTCACGGTGATTTAAAACTGGTTGAAGGTTTAAAACAAAAGCAATGGGAAGTAACCTGTATTTGCTTTGTTGATGAAAATGGGGAACCGTTCGACCGTTCAAAATTCAGGTCATTAAAACGTCCAAAACTCACAGGTGATAAAATTGATAACATCGTAAACCTATTAAAATAGGTAACTCTGCACTTTACACTTACTATTCTTTTTCAGTTTTTATTTAGCCCTTGTTCTAACCCAACAAGGGTTTTTGCTTTTGTTTGTCCGCTCTGCACTCTGCACTCTACACTGCGCCCTAAAACAGCACCCTATAACAGCTTGTACATCAGTCTACCTTAGCACTGTATTCGGGAACCGGATATGACTTTTGGCCAAAGGTCTTTTATAAATTTTTAAACACAATATAAGATGGAAGAAATTTTAAAAAGGCTTGAAATTATAGAAAAGCACGTATTAGATCGGAACATCATTCTGAAGAATGTACTCAACTTCAATGAAGCTTGTAAGTACTTGGAATTATCACAGTCACACCTGTATAAACTTACAAGTGCAGGAACTATTCCTTATTACAAACCTAATGGTAAAAAGCTCTATTTCAATAGAGCAGAACTAGACCAGTGGTTATTGCGAAACCGCAACACCACCCAGGAGGAAATTGATAAGAAAGCAGCAGATTATTTAATTAAAAAAGGGAGGGTAAAGTTATGACTGAAATAATCGATTTACTCTTGGCACTCTCCCAAGAGATTAAGGATTTGAAAGCACGTATCGAATTATTAAAAGAATCGAGAGCAGAACGATTAAAAGGTATGTGGATGGATAACCAAGATGTAATGCAATTGCTTCATATAAGCCAACGCACTTTGCAAACATTACGATCTAACGGTACTATTCCTTACAGTAGAATTCGTGGTAAATTCTATTATAAGGTAGATGACATAGATGAGCTTCTTCAAGATAATTATTACAACCAAAACTTTAAGTGCGATGGAAGTAAATAAGGAAGCCATATTAAGCAAAACACATTACGGCCTAAATATTTATGCCTATGTATTACGACAGTACTATTCGGGCGAAACCGAACCTGGAGATTCGCACACACTGAATGGAGAAATCAGAAATAGTGGACAAACAGTTCTTTCCCTTTCGGGAAGGAACTGTAAACCCACTAAAAACCCATTTAATTCGGATAAATCTACATTAATGGTTAAGGTAGTAGATAATTGTGCAGTACATACAGATTGCGAAAAAGCTATTGAAGATGGTAATGTATTTGATTTCGCAGCTCTATATTTTAAGCTTTCTGGTAAAGAACTACTCGATAAGCTGAATGAAGTATTGCATTTGCAGATTGGTGAGAAAAACGGTTTTTATAATCAGGATGAAGTAATATTTACGGAATTAGAACCTGAAATAGTAAAACCGAAAGCGCCAGTATTTAGCTATTATAAAAAACCTGTTACCAATGTAGTGCCCACAAAAGAAATAACCTTGATAGAGGTTTACAACCTCATCCAAGGCAATGAATATGCTTCGAGTACAAGTACACTACGTAGCATTCAAGATGAAAAGGAAGCCCGAAAATATAAAGCGTTCAATTTCGATTATGTAACCTTCTCAGGTGCATTCTCAAAGCGTAACGATAAACATTTAAAAAAGCACTCAGGACTTCTAACCATTGACTTTGATCACATCAGTAATATTTCCGAAATAAAAGAAGAACTACTCAAAGATAATTACTTTGAAACGGAGCTTCTTTTTACATCCCCCTCTGGTGATGGATTAAAATGGATTATTTCTATGGAGCTAACAAAAGTCAAACATCAAGATTATTTCAAGGCGGTTGCCAATTACATCCAGCACACATACAATTTGGAAGTAGATGGTTGCGGTAAAGACATTTCAAGAGCTTGTTTTTTACCTCACGACCCCAATGTGTTTATTAATCCAAAATATTTATAGATGATGGATGAGAAACACAAAACACACCTAATTAAAACCCTTGGCACCATTGTGTTTTGGGTTCGAATACCATAATTTAAAATAGATAAGAGATGAGTAAAACGTTTAATCCGTTGGAATGGATGGAAATCCCAAACCAACAACAGCAAAATACAGAACAGAATTACCAACTAGATACAGACAATAATTCAGAAGTGGAGAAGGTCATTAAAAACATAGAAGCAAAACAAATTGATATTGCTCCTAATTATAACGATTGGATAAGCATAGGCTTTGCATTTGCTGATGAATTTGGAGAGTCTGGAAGAAGTTTGTTTCATAGAGTAAGCCAATATTATTCAGGTTACAATATTAAGGAGTGCAACAAGCAATTTGATAATTGCCTAAAATCTAAAGGTCAAGGTGTATCGCTCAAAACCTTTTTTTTCCTTGCCAAACAAGCAGGTGTTTCAATTATAACGCAGTCAAGTGACCAGTATAATGTTAATAGTAGAAATTTCAAATCATCCAAAGTTCCAGGTGTTCAAGACAACCAAGAAGAAGAATCGATTACGGAGCTTATGCCAACATTCCCAAAATCCTTATATTTTGATATACCCGAATACTTGCAACAAGTGGTTGAGGTAGCAACATCAGATGAAGAAAGAGATATATTACTCTTAGGATCTTTGGCGGCCATTAGTGCGTGTTTTCCCAAGATTTACGGTATTTATGATGGTAAAAAAGTGTTCTCCAATCTATTCCTTTTTGTAACTGCACAAGCATCCGCAGGAAAAGGTCGTTTGGTGCATTGTCGCCAATTGGTTAATCCAATTCATAAGGAATTACGAGAGGAAGCTAAATTGCACAAACAACACTTTGAAATAGAAATGGCCGAATACAATGCTAATAAAGGAAAAGTTGAAGGAATCGAAAAACCCGCTCGACCACCAGAGAAAATGCTCTTTATACCTGCAAACAATAGTTCAACAGGAGCATATCAATTACTGGGCGATAGTGATGGCAAAGGGTTAATTTTTGAAACCGAAGGAGATACATTAGCACACGCATTTAAAAGCGATTACGGAAATTATAGTGATGGTTTCAGAAAAGCATTCCACCACGAAACTATTTCCTATTATCGAAGAACGGATCGTGAATTTGTAGATATAGAAAGTCCTTGTCTTTCTACGGTCCTTTCAGGTACACCAAAACAAGTTTCGGCTTTGATACCAAGTGCAGAAAATGGTTTGTTCAGTCGCTTTATTTTTTACTATATGAATGTGAAACCTGTATGGAAAAACGTATTTGCAAGTACAACAGAAAACGGACTGGATGATTACTTTGAAAACTTAGGCAACCAGTTCTACGAATTATATAAGTTGCTTAAAGTCAATGGAGATTTCCAATTTCACTTAACCGCAGACCAACAAGAACAATTCAATCAGTTCTTTAGTGAAATACAAGTCAAATACCTCAATCTTCAAGGTATGGACTATATGGCTACCATTAGAAGGTTAGGTTTAATTGCATTTCGTTTCTGTATGCTCTTTTCAGCCTTAAGAATTTTAGAAATGCCACACATCCAATTCAATAATAAAGGTGTGGCATTCGATGGCTCCACAGGAGAAATATATAATTTAGGCCATCAAACTGGAGACACTTCTAATAAACTCATTTGTGAGGAAAGGGATTTTCAAGCTTCATTGGCTATGATTAAAGTATTGGTAAAACATTCAAGCAAAGTCTTTGGTGAACTCCCACAAGAAGAAACCAAGCCCACCCGAAAGAACCGTAAAGAAAAATTCTTATATGCTTTACCTAGAAACTTCAATCGTCAGAAATATTTAGAAGTAGCCAAAAAGCTTAACATTCCTGCAAAAACAGCCGAAGGCTATATAACCAGTTTTATTAAGGCAAACCTAATCCACCGTGAACAAAAGGACACTTATATAAATCTAGCTATTGAGGAAGTTGAGGAAATGGAAGATTCCAAGGAGGTGTAAATTATATATTTGTCAGGCCATAGCCTGACAAATCAGTTAGTGCAGTATAGTTTATTAACCCAACTGAGTTTTGCATATTCCATATCCTTCGTATCCGCTGTTTCCTTTAATTCCTGAAAGGTATCACGAACTCCCTTGATATGAAATAGAAAAATCTGTGTGTAAATCCTTAATTCAACAAGCACATTACAAGCAAATTAACCCTCTTTATTTTCTTTTCCTTTTTTACGGTTTTCCTTATTCTTTTTCTACAATTTTTTCTTACATTGGACAATATTTGACAAGTCAAAATTTAAAAGATTAAAAAAATTCCCCCTATGAATTATAAAAAATCATTTATTAAATCTAAAACAATACATCTTACTGTGGAGAAATTAATAAACACTGAAAGATGAAATTAGCCAATCGCATTAAAGAACTTAGAGAAAGTCAAGGGTTACTCCAAAGGCAGCTCTCGGCTCAGTTGGAAATTGACACACCTATGTTTAGCAAGATTGAACGTGGCGAACGCAGAGCAAAACGGGAACAGGTGCTAAAGATAGCAGAAATACTCAACGAAAATAAAGATGTGCTTTTATCGCTTTGGCTTACAGATCAATTATTAGATGTAGTTAATGGTGAAGAACAAGCATTACAAGCCTTAAAAATGGCAGAAAAGGATATTAAAGCAAACAAAAAATAAGAAATACACATATATGGTTATGAAGAAATGAGCTTGCTCATTCACGAATACCGTTGAAAAAACATTAAAATAAATGAGTAAAACCGAAAAAACCAAATCCATAGAAGAAACCCTTTGGCAGTCTTGTGATAAATTAAGAGGTTCTGTTGAGCCCTCAGAATACAAACACGTAGTATTAGGGTTGATTTTTCTGAAATTTACCAGTGATAAATTTGAAGAGCGTAGAGAAGAACTAATTGCTGAAGGCAAAGAGAAATATGTAGAAATGAAAGACTTCTACAATATGAAAAACGTATTCTTCTTAGAGGAAATTTCTCGGTGGTCGTACATCAGTAAAAATGCAAAGCAAAATGATTTAGCCTTAAAAATAGATACGGCACTTCATACCATTGAAAAAGATAACCCTGCTTTACAGGGGGCTTTACCAGATAACTATTTTTCTCGCTTAGGCTTAGACCGCACCAAATTGGCATCATTGGTTGATAAAATCAATGAAATAAACACTTTAGAAGATGAATCTCAAGACATCATAGGTAGAGTTTACGAGTACTTTCTTAGGAAATTCGCCATCAAAGAAGGAAAAGGAAAGGGAGAATTTTATACCCCTAAAACCATCGTAAACCTTATGGCAGAATTAATAGAACCTTACAAAGGGATTATCTATGACCCTGCTTGTGGCTCTGGTGGTATGTTCGTACAGTCTATTAAGTTTATAGAAAGCCACCAAGGAAATAAAAAGGAAGTATCTATCTATGGTCAAGAATCTTCCCCTACTACCTATAAACTGGCTAAGATGAATTTAGCCATTAGAGGTATTTCCGCAAACTTAGGAGACAAGCACGCTGATACATTCTCAAACGACCAACACAAAGATTTAAAAGCCGATTTTATTATGGCAAATCCACCCTTCAATCAAAAAGATTGGAGAGGTGCAGATGAGTTACAAGACGACCCTCGTTGGAGAGGTTATGATGTACCACCAAAAAGCAATGCCAACTATGGTTGGATTTTGAATATGGTAAGTAAACTTTCCGAAAATGGTGTAGCAGGATTTATTTTGGCTAACGGAGCTTTATCTGGTGGTGGTGAAGAATATAAAATCCGAAGAAAGCTGATTGAAAACAACTTGGTTGAAGCTATCATCATCATTCCACGAGATACTTTTTATACTACAGATATAAGTGTAACACTTTGGATTTTAAACCGCAATAAAAAGCAACGTACCATTACAATTAATGATAGAGTTAAAAACTATCGTGACCGTGAAAAGGAAACCCTTTTTATAGATTTAAGACGTTGGGGAAGTGAATATGAAAAGAAGTTTATTGAGCTAACTCCTGGAGATATAGAAAAAGTAGCCGAGAATTATCACAATTGGCAACAAACAGATTGGGAAACGACCTATAAAGATGTTCCTGAATATTGCCAATCGGTACATTTTGACAAAATTGCTGAAAACGATTTTTCTTTAGTTCCAAGCAAATACATCCAGTTTGTAGACGGCGATAGCGGTATTGACTTTGATACTGAAATGAAGCGTATTCAGGGTGATTTTAAAGAGCTATTGCAAGAAGAAAAACAAAGTCAAGAACAACTCATAAACGCATTTAAAACTTTAGGATATGAGTTATAAACCCATTGGTAAATATATACAGCTGGTTGATAACCGCAATAAAAATTTGTCGGTTACCAATTTACTGGGTATAAACATTACCAAGAATTTTATGCCTTCTGTTGCAAATGTTTCAGGAACAGATTTGTCTAAGTACAAGATTATTCAAAAAGGGCAATTTGCTTATTCTGCAATGCAAGTTGGAAGAGACGAAACCATAAGAATAGCTCTTTATACAG
The DNA here is from genome assembly GCF_003217215.1 of Winogradskyella epiphytica. GTDB lineage: Bacteria > Bacteroidota > Bacteroidia > Flavobacteriales > Flavobacteriaceae > Winogradskyella > Winogradskyella epiphytica. The sequence continues at coordinate 654,735 of NZ_QJTD01000002.1, read as the reverse complement.
ATGATGAACCTGCCATTATTTCACCCGCCTATTCTGTAATAGAGGTAATTGATGAAAATGAGTTGTTGCCTGAGTATATGATGATGTGGTTTCAAAGACCCGAATCTGATAGGTATGGATGGTTTATTAGTGATAGTAGTGTTAGAGCAAGTTTAGATTACGAACGCCTTTGCGAAATTGAAATCCCTATTCCCGATATAGATGAGCAACGCAAATATGTAAACCTCTACAAGGGATTGCTTAACAATCAAAAGACCTATGAAAATAGCTTAGAAGATTTACAGCTTATTTGTGATACCTACATTGAAGATTTAATAAAAAAAGGACCTCTTGAAGCCTTAGGTCCGAATATAAAGCCAATTGATACAAGAAATTCGGATGAAAGTATAACCTTATTTCAGGGTATCAGTAACAACAAGCATTTTATGACACCCAAGCAGGTTGGTAAGAACATCAAATCAGCTAAGGTCGTTTTACCAGGTCAATTTGCTTATAATCGTGCAACCACAAGAAATGGAGAGAAAATATCAATTGCCTATAGAGATTTAAGCGATAAAGCTTGTGCAGTTTCATCAGCATATCAAGTTTTTGAAATCACAAAAAAAGAAAAACTTCTACCAGAATATTTACTAATGTTCTTTAAAAGAAGTGAATTTGATAGATATGCAAGGTTTAAATCGGAAGGAAGTGCCCACGAATTTTTTGATTTCGACAATATGTGTAGGGTACAACTACCTATTCCAGACATAAAAGTACAAGAAGCCATTGTTACCATTTACCACACCTTAGAAACCCGTAAACGCATCAATGAGCAGTTAAAAGCCTGCATCAAACCATTATGCCCTGTTTTAATGCGTGGTGTTGTGGAGAATATGAACAATCAAAAAGCACCAGCACATAGCCTATGAAAAATTGGATACCAAAAGCAATAAGCTATTTAGATAAATCTTTAGGTAAAGTACCTTCAGAACTCAATGAAATAGATTGGAAAGAAACCCTTTCGCCAAAAAACGACAAACTATGTCAACATATTTCGGCATTTGCAAATATGCCAGGTGGTGGTTTTTTAGTGTTTGGCATTAACAACAAAACGGCAAGTATTATAGGTATAAAAAGAAATGAAGCAGATAATATAGTAGAGCGTTTGGCATCACTTTGTCGTGATGGAGTTGACCCTTTAGTAAAAATAGACCATAGCATAGAAACCTTTAGAGGCGAAGAATTATTGTTTGTTTACATTACAGAAAGTGCGGTAAAACCTGTGCATCTTTCAGGAAAAACCATAGAAGATAGTTTTATAAGAAGTGGTGGCACAACACGTAAAGCATCAAGAGCAGATGTAGGTGCTTTAATGCTAAACAGTAAAGCCCCAACTTGGGAAGAGTTGCACGCTTCTAAATTACTAAATGAGGTAGAAGTAATTACGCTTTTAGAGTACGATAAAATTTTAGAACTACTTGGTAAACCCATACCATCAGACATTAAAGAAATTCTAAAATGGTTAGAGGATGAAAAGATGTTGGTAAATGTTGATGGTAAAGGCTATTACATCACCAATTTTGGAGCAATTGCAGCAGCTAAAGATTTAAACAAGTTTGACGGTTTAGCAAGAAAAGTTGTTCGGCTAATTAAATATGAAGGAAAAAATAAAGCAGGTGCAAGCAAAGAATATCCAGGAAGAAAAGGATATGCTGTAGGCTTTGAGTCGCTTATTGTCTTTATCCAAGGACTGCTGCAAGATAGTGAGGTGATAAAAAATGCATTAAGAGTAGACACATCCATTTATCCTGAACAGGCACTTAGAGAATTAATTTCAAATATTTTAATTCATCAAGATTTTACAATTAGAGGTTCTGGACCAATGATTGAAATTTTTGACGATAGAATTGTTTTTAGTAATCCTGGAAAGCTATTACCGTCCAAAAAGATAGATAGACTTATTCGCACAACACCTGAATCAAGAAATGAAATATTAGCATCAGCATTTAGAAGATATAACATTTGTGAGGAAAGAGGCTCAGGATTTGAAAAAGCAGTAATTGCTATTGAACTGTTTGGCTTACCACCTTTAAAATTTGAAGAGTTAGAAAATTCATTTAAAGTCACAATGTATGCCCCTAAAAAATATGCAGATATGACTAATGATGAACGTATAGAAGCGTGCTATCAACATAGTATCATAGAATATTTTGGAAATGGAGGCTTTAATAATGCTTCACTAAGAAAGCGTTTTGGTATGCACGATAAACAGGCATCCCAAATTTCATTATTAATAAAAGAGGCAATAGAATCAGGTAAAGTAAAACCGAAAGATGCTGATAATGTGTCTAAAAAATTCAGTTTATATGTTCCTTATTGGGCTTAATAGTTTATTTAATTAGAAAATGGAAAGAGTTATTAACATACTGAAAATCAAGCGTTCCTTATTTAATTCTAATTCGGAAAACAAAAATGGTTTATTTAACTCTAATTCGGAAAAATGCCGTAATATACTGATATACAAGGGTTTTTTATTTAATTCTAATTCGGAAAAGCTATTTATATGAGCAAACAGGAAAATCAAATCATACTAAAAACAATCACCGAGTTATTGGGGCTTCATTTTTATATACCCGATTACCAACGTGGTTACAGATGGACCAGCCACAATGTAAGCCAATTGCTCAATGATATTTGGGAATACAGACAAGACCCTGCAAAGGTCAATTCCTTTTACTGCCTTCAACCCATAGTGGTACGTAAAAAAACGTGGGTTTCAGAAAATGGAGATACTGTTGATGGTTATGAATTAATTGATGGTCAGCAAAGATTAACCACTATTCATAGAATCCTAACGTATCTGAGGATAGAACACTTACGAATAGATAAATTCAGTGATGAATATAAAGAAGACATCTATACCATAGAATACCAAACACGACCAGAAACACGCCAATTCTTAAATCAAACAGAAAGTAATCTCACTAAACCTGATTTGTATTACCTAAGTAAAGCCTATGATACTGTTAAAGATTGGTTTGAAAATAGTGGTAAGATTGAAGGGCGTTCCGATAAAAACAACTTTTTAGATACGCTACTTCCGAGTGTAAAGAAAGATGCAGAAGGTGATACCATAATGCCAGAATGGAGTACGCAAATTATTTGGTACGAAATAAACGATAACTCACAGAAAAGTGAAGAACTATTTACCCGACTTAACAGAGGTAAAATTCCATTGAATAGTGCAGAACTAATCAAGGCAAAGTTTGTAAATCAAGAAAGCTTCAAAGAGTTTGGAGAGCAAGAAAAGGTAAAAAGACGTACCCAACTTATACAGTTATGGGATGAGATTGAAAACCACCTCAACAACCCTAAATTCTGGGCATTCATATCCAATAAAAAGATGGATAGTTATGCTTCCAAAATAGAATACTTGTTTGATATAGCGACTCAGAAAAAAGATAGTAGCAAAGACAATCTATACAGCTTTATACACTTCTTTGATGATAAAGAGAATGCAGAATCCCTTTGGGAAAAGTGGTTAAGTATAGAAGAAATATACCGTTCATTAAGTTACTGGTACACTCATAAAAATTACTATCACAAGGTAGGTTACCTCATTGCTATTGGCACTAACATTATGGATATCATCCAGCTTAAAAAAGAGAATGACAAAGACCTTTTTGAGCAAGAGATAAACCGTTTAATAGCAGAGAGTATTCCTAACGATTGGGACGATTTAAGTTACGACAACCGCAACGACCACAAAAAGCTGATAGAAATTCTGTTATTGGTAAATACAGAGCTTACGCGAAAGAATAATAACAACAACGATTTCTTCCCTTTTGAAATATACAAGAATATCAATAAGAGCTTAGAGCATATTCACGCTCAAAATATCATAGGCATAAATGAGAACAAAAGGGAGCAATGGTTCTCTTGGTTAGATATGCACTTAAACGTGCTTCCCTCAATAACTACCAATACTAAAAAAGCAGCTGAAATCATTGAGCAAGCCAAAACCATTGATAGAGAAAAATACACCTATGCTCAGTTTCAGGATTTAAGTGCATCCATTATAGAAATACTTCCAAAAGATGATGAAGATGAAAACCTGTATCTGCACAATATTAAAAACTTGGCTCTTTTAGGACTAACAGAAAATATCTCATTGAGTAATTCCATTTTCGAAATTAAGCGAAGAAAAATTATAGAGATGGATAAGAAAGGTGCATTTATTCCTATTGCAACCAAAAGAGTATTTCTAAACTATTATCAAAAAGAATCTTATGCTCAATCATCCATCTGGACAAAAGTGGAAAGAGAAAACCACTTAGAAGAAATTGGCGAGTGCTTAAACCATTATTTAAACAAAACACCAGTACTCAATGAAGCTTAAATTTACAAACATACTAGCCGATAAAGTTGAAATACCAATCATTCAACGAGATTTTGCACAAGGCAGAACAGATAAAAACACCAGTAAAATAAGAAGGGATTTCTTAGATGCCATTTTTGATACCATTATTAAAAACAAAGAAGAAGTCACACATAAAAACTTAGAGTTAGATTTTATATATGGTAACAAAACACAAGATGATAATCCAATCTTCTCACCTATTGATGGCCAACAAAGACTAACTGTATTATGGTTGTTGTATTGGTTTGTTACATCAAAGGAAAATGTACCTAAAGAGGAAAAAGAAACGCTACAAAACTTTGTTTACGAGACAAGGCATAGCACCACCATATTTTGCAAAAAGCTAATAGCTTTTAATCCTCAATTCACAAGTAGTAGTATATCAGATGAAATTAAAAACCAATCCTGGTACTTTGAAACTTGGGATTTTGACCCAAGCATTCAAGCAATGCTTGTCGTGTTAGATGATATTGAATTTCGATATGATGATTATGGTCTGGAAGATACTTGGCAGGTTCTAAAAGGCGACAACTGTCCTTTTGAGATGTATCAGTTGGTATTAAGTGAGTTCAAATTATCCGATGATTTGTACATCAAAATGAACTCAAGAGGTAAACCTCTTACCGAGTTTGAATACTTCAAAGCCAATTTTTCTGAGATTATTACAGATGAAGAACTAAAGCAAAAATTTGAAAAGCAAATTGACCAAGATTGGTTTGATTGTATTTGGAATCTACTCTTAGAAACTGAGGAAGCTAAGAATGTGAAAGATATTGCCTTATTAGTGGACAATAGCTTCTTAAACCTCTTCAACTTTATCACCTACGTTATAGGTCTTAAAAATGATATACAATACTCTGATACTGTAGAATCCTCTAAAGAGCTTAAAAGTATCTACGGTAACATAGATAATGTAAAAGAGCTCTTTTCCATATTAGATAACTTGGTACTTAGCAATGAGATAAATCCTGATTTTTGGAGGAATACCTTTTATTTCGATAAAGCCAGTTTTAATGAAGATAAAACAAGATTATTCTTCCCTCATAAAGAGCATAACTTATTAGTTCGCTGTTTACTGTACTTTGATAAGGATAGAGGTTTTAGCTTACCAGAGCAACTGTTACTGCATAGCTATTTATTCCAAAACATCCACCAAACAGAAGACTTTGCTCGGAAATTAAGAATTGTAAGAAACCTTGTTGCAAATTCAGAATTTGAGTTACGTAGAGAAACCTTGGTAGAAAGCATCACAGAATTAGAAACCTTCTTACTGAGTTTTGATTTTGATGCCTTAAAGAGATTTAAAACCGACCAAATACAAGAGGAAAAAGAGAAAGAAGCGTTTTACCAAACCCGAGAATCTCTTGATACTTTCTACCGTATAGAGGATAGCGACATTTTTAGAGGTAACATATCCATATTTGAATTGGACGACCATACAGAGGATAGGGCTTCTCAGTTCTTAAAATACTTTGATGAAGATGTACTAATTCAAGACTTCTCTAATACAGCTAATTTCTTACTCTGCTTTGGTGACTACACCCAACACGATAGCGGTAATGAAGAGAGAAAAGAAGGCTGGTACAATATTCTTTCAGGAAATAAGAAGGTCATTAGAAAGTTTTTCACGACACCAGGTTACGGAAAGAAGAAAGATATTTTTTCACATACTCGGCCAGTACTGATGAAGTGCTTAGACTTCTTAGCAGAAAATCCTAATACAGATATTGCAGAACACATTAGCACAGAACTTGCAGCTTACGAAGAAAAGCCTAAGGATTGGAAATATTACTTTATCAAATATCCTTCATTTAGATGGGAATGCAATAGAGGCTACTACTGGAAAATAAAGGATTATGTGTTTAATAAGATGCGTCAAAAGCAATTCAATGGTTTTAACTGGTGTCCGTTTTTTTATGAAGTAAATCAGCAGATTAAGACCAAAAAACTAACACTTGGAGAATACGACAAGCCACTCTTTCTGAAAATCAAGAAGAACATTTTAAGTATCGTTAGAGATAGCAATCATTTTGTTATTAACAATGAAAACACAGAAGGTGCTGTAAACCCAATTTATGATGATCTTATAGCTAATGAAGTGATTGATAAAGAAGGCATATTAAAAATAGAGCAAAATGCTGAAGGGTTGGATACAGAAGATAGAGTTGTAAGATTAATTGAGTGTATCAAGTATATCATTAATCAATATTAAAAACCCAATTTATAAAAAAACTTATTTTTTATGACAGAAACCAACCGCATAGAATACAAAGCACAACTCACCAAAGATTTAGATTTGGAAAAAGAAGTGGTAGCCTTTTTAAACTACCACGAGGGCGGTTTGGTCTATATCGGTATCGATAAAAACGGCAACACCCTTGGTGTAGCAGACCCGGATGCCGATATGCTTAAAATAAAAGACCGCATTAAAAACAACATCGTTCCTTCCGCTATGGGCTTGTTTGATGTGGTGTCAGAAGAAAAAGACGGTCAGCCTATCATTAAAATCATTGTGGCGAGCGGTAGCGAAAAACCCTATTTCAAGAAAAAATACGGAATGACCGAAAAAGGCTGTTACCTACGTATTGGTACAGCGGCAGAGCCTATGCCTCAAAAAATGATTGAGGAATTGTTCGCTTCTCGTACCCGTAATTCTATCGGTAAAATAAAGGCGAACCGACAAGACCTTAGTTTTGCCCAACTGCGTATTTATTACGAAGAAAAACGCAAACCACTCAACCAACAGTTTAAAAAGAATTTAGAGCTGCTTACCCCACAGGGCGATATTAATTACGCAGGCTATTTGTTGGCAGACGAAAACAATGTATCGGTAAAAGTCGCAAAATACAAAGGCACTACCCGTGCAGATTTAGCTGAAAGCAATGAATACGGTTATGGTTCACTCATTAAAGCCACCAAAAGCGTACTCGATAAAATAGAACTGGAAAACCGTACCCTTACCCAAATTACCAGTAAGGAGCGTTTAGAAAAAAGGCTTTGGAATGGTATTGCCTTACGTGAAGCTATTATCAACGCTTTTGTGCATAACGACTATACGCGAGAAATAGCTCCCAAGTTTGAAATATTCCAGAACCGTATAGAAATTACTTCAGCTGGTGCTTTACCCGAAGGCTTGAGTGAATCTGAGTTTTTTGAAGGCTATTCCGTTCCTCGCAACAAGGAGTTAATGCGAGTTTTCAAAGACGTGGACTTGGTAGAACAATTAGGTTCGGGAATCCCAAGAATACTGGAAACCTATGGTAAAGAATGCTTTCAGTTCTCCGCTAATTTCCTGCGTATGGTCTTTCCATCGGCAGAACCGGTCAACACTACCGAACAAGTACCTGAACAAGAAACCGACCAAGCTATCGACCAAGCTACCGACCAAGCTACCGACCAAGTCAAAGCCTTGTTGTCTGTTATGATAAATGAGCACAACAGAAGTGAATTAATGGATTTCTTGAATTTATCGCATAATCATACATTCAGACAAAACTACTTGCATCCAGCTATTGAAAAAGGGCTTATAGAATTAACCATTCCCGATAAACCCAATAGCAGCAAGCAAAAATACCGTCTTACAGCAAAAGGTAAGCAACTTAAAGAACATATAAAATGAGTTTAATATCTACCAAAATAGCGAACAGAAATATCCAGCAGGGTACATTAATATTCACCTTAATACTAAGGTGGGTAGATAAGTTGGTAGATGGGTTGGTACTAAACTTGGTACAAGATTTGGCTCTACAGAGAAAGCCAGCATTAACCGTTAACCATTAAGAATTAACCATTATTGATGAAATTTACAGAAGCAAAATTAGAGGAAGCATTTATAGAGTTATTGGGTAATGAAGGTTATCCACATTATTTGGGCAATACTATTAGCCGTATGCCCGAAGAAGTGTTGATTGAAGAAGATATAATCGAGTTTCTATTAACACAATACAAAAAAGAAGGACTCACCCTTACCGAGGCTAAATCCATTGTATTGCAGCTAAAAACATTACCTGCTTCTGATTTATATGAAACCAATAAAAAAATAATCCAGTGGCTGTCTGATGGCTTTATTCTAAAGCGAGAAGACCGTAACCAAAAGGATATTTGGGTATCATTAATTGACTATGCAGGCTTAGACCGTCAAATTCAAGGAAAAAACTTAGATACTCTATCAGTAGCCGAACCTCAAGAAAAATATGGCGACAATAACATCTACAAATTTGTTAACCAACTTGAAATTGTAGGCACAGAAAAGCGTATTCCTGATGGTATTATTTACATCAACGGAATACCAGTGGTAGTGTTTGAGTTTAAAACGGCTATTCAAGAGAATTGCACCATCCATAACGCTTATGTACAGTTAACAACACGTTACAAAAGAGATATTCCAGAGCTTTTTAAATACAATGCATTCTGCGTTATAAGTGATGGAGTAAACAACAAAGCAGGTTCATTTTTTGCACCCTATGAATTTTATTATGCGTGGCGTAGAATATCAGGCTTAGCTAAAGACGTAGATGGCATCGATAGTATGTTTACCCTTATTCAGGGAATGCTGCACCAAAACAGATTAAGGGATATTATTCAAAACTTCATTTACATACCCGATACGTCTAAAAAAGATGAGAAAATAGTATGTCGTTATCCACAATACTATGCCGCAAAAGCTTTATACGACAATATTAAAAAAGCTCAAAAACCAGAAGGAGACGGAAAAGGTGGAACATACTTTGGTGCTACTGGTAGCGGTAAGAGTTATACAATGCTCTATCTCACAAGACTATTGATGAAGAGTGAGTATTTTGAAAACCCTACAATCGTTCTAATTACAGACCGTACCGATTTAGATGACCAACTTTCAGGACAGTTTACCAATGCTAAAATTTACATCGGTGATGATACGATAACAAGCGTAGAAAGCAGAGCTGAATTAAGAGAGCTATTACAAGGTCGTGCAAGTGGTGGTGTATTCTTAACCACCATTCACAAGTTTACAGAAGATATTGAGTTATTGACAGAACGCACCAATGTGATTTGTATTTCTGATGAAGCACATAGAAGTCAAACCAACTTAGACCAAAAAGTTAGAGTTACCGAAAAAGGTGTAAAAAAGTCTTATGGCTTTGCCAAGTACTTACACGACTCGTTACCCAATGCAACCTATGTCGGTTTTACAGGAACACCAGTGGATGCGACTTTAGATGTATTTGGTAAGGTAGTAGATGCCTACACAATGACCGAATCGGTTAAGGATGAAATTACTGTTCGTATTGTGTATGAAGGTAGAGCAGCAAAAATAGCTTTACAGAATAGCGAGTTAGAAAAGATTGAGAAATATTACGAAGAAGCTGCGGAAGCTGGAGCCAATGAATACCAGGTAGAAGAAAGTAAAAAGCAATCTGCAAATATGAATGCCATTCTTGGCGACCCGGACAGACTGAAAGAATTGGCAGCCGACTTTGTTCACCATTACGAAAACCGAGTTACAGAGGGAGCTACCATAAAAGGGAAAGCAATGTTTGTAAGTAGTTCTCGCAGTATTGCTTATGAATTTTATAAGAATGTTTTAGAATTAAGACCTGAATGGAACGAAGTAAAAGTTGCAGAAGAAGGTGCAGTGCTTTCAGATAAAGATAAGAGGGAAATCAAACCTATGGAGCGTATCAAAATGATAATGACTCGTGGTAAAGACGACCCCAAAGAATTATATGATTTATTAGGTACTAAAGAATACCGTAAAGAATTAGATAGGCAATTCAAAAACGAAAAATCAAATTTCAAAATAGCTATTGTCGTTGATATGTGGCTAACAGGCTTTGATGTTCCTTTCTTAGATAGTATCTACATAGACAAGCCAATTCAGCAACACAACTTAATACAAACCATTTCTCGTGTAAACCGCAAGTTTAAAGGCAAGAATAAAGGCTTGGTGGTAGATTACATTGGTATTAAAAAGCAAATGAATTTAGCCCTTAAAAAATACTCAGAGGGAGATAAAGATAATTTTGAAGATATACAACAATCCTTAATTGTAGTAAGAAACCATTTAGACCTATTAGCGAAGCTTCTTCACAAATTTGATACCTCAAAATACTTTAACGGTTCTGCGTTAGAACAATTGAATACACTTAATACGGCCGCTGAATTTGTACAGTTGACCAAAGAGATGGAAACTCGATTTATGGGCTTAGTGAAAAGGCTAAAAGCGGCCTATGATATATGCGCAGGTAGTGAAGAACTAACACAGAAAGAAAGAGATTACACGCATTTCTATTTAGCGGTTCGATCCATTGTATTTAAGCTAACCACAGGAGATGCACCAGACACTGCTCAAATGAACGCCAAAGTAAGGGAAATGATTAAAAATGCCTTACAAAGTGATGGTGTAGATGAAATCTTTAAAATGGGCGAAGAAACAGAAAAGGAACAAGACCTTTTTGATGAGGATTACTTAGCTAAAATCGATAAGATCAAACTACCTAACACAAAAATTAAACTACTACAACAGTTACTTGCTCGAGCTATTGGTGAAATGAAAAAAGTCAATAAAGTTAAAGCTGTAGACTTTTCTAAGAAAATGGAATTTCTAGTTCAAAGATATAATCAACGCGATGAAAATGACATCTTAAGAAGTGAGGTTTATGAAGATATGGCAGAACAATTAACTAATCTTATTTGGGATGTATATAAAGAATTTAAATCCGGTGACGATTTAGGGATTGATTTTGAAGAAAAAGCCTTTTATGATATTCTAAAAGAATTATGTACTAAATACGATTTTTCCTATCCAGAAGATAAATTAATAAATCTAGCGAAAGCAGTAAAAGACTTAGTAAATGGCCAAGCCAAGTTTCCAGATTGGAACAAAAGAGAGGATATAAAATCAGCATTAAAAGTGGGTATTATACTTTTGTTAGATGAACACGGCTATCCACCAGTAGAACGAGATGAAGTGTATAAAGAAATCTTCGAACAAGCTGAAAATTTTAAAAAGCATAGCAAAACAAAATAGAAATATAAAACTGATATATGATCTGATAAAACCCAATGAGTAATTATGCAAAATCACTGTTTCAACATATTAGCCTTTGCCCATCCCCAAAATGAACTAACATGCTACTTTACCAATGTAGAAGATGAAAAACTTACAAGAGTTTATCATAGCATAGTTCCTGATGAGGTTATGCAGGAGTTTGGAGAACAGGAACATTATTACACATCATTCACAAAAGCGGTAGAAGGCCTTTATCCAGTTACTAAGGCGGTTAGTCCAAGTTATGAGATAAAGGAAGATGAAAACGGTGAGCAACGCTCATATAGAATACACAATTCAAGTGTGTCAATTTCACTTTTAAAACGTTACTATAACGCACGTATACACGAATATTTCCAAGTTAAAGGCTTTTTAGTTAAGCCTAATTTTATCAGCGATACAGAAATTTGGCTACCAAGTAAGAAGTACGATAAAACAGGACAATTTAATCTATTCGACCGCTATTCGCTAAAAGTGCAGTATAAAACTGTAACCAAACAAATGGAGTTACTTGTAACCTCAGGAGGAACTTCTAAAGTCTATAAACAGTCGGTTGAAGAACTACAAGAGTCTGTTTCTCCTAAGGCTTTTAATTGGGTAATTTTTGAAAATGCTCTGTATAAGTTTGATGAATTGCCAAGTGCAGGTAAAAGAGCTTACCACAAAGTATTTCCTGTTTGGAACTTTGACATTCGGGATGCTTTGGGTGAAACCACGGAAGCACCTGATAAATCCAACAAGTACATAAAGTTTAAAGCAGCTATTGATTTCTTTTACAAAACCTACTTAAACACGGAGGAATTTAAAAAGCTTATTCCTATCCATTCAAATGGATATATACCTGTTGAAGAAATTAGATTGGGTAGAGTTAAAAGCAATAGCAACCAGTTGTTGTTTGGAGAAGGTAAAACCGATATTGTTCCAATGAACGGTATGAAAAATCACGGTCCTTTTGATTTTAGCGATACTTCAAAAATTCATTTCTTCTTCATTTTTCATAAAGATGATGTTAAGGTAGCTAAGAAAATGGATAGTTTTTTTAGAGGTACTGAAAGAGGTTTTGGAGGCTTATCAAAATTCATTCATACACCTTACCACACCGAGAAAGGTTTTAGTATAATGTTTGAGGACAGAGAAAATCCTTATTCTGAAATCTACCAAAAAGTAACGGAAAAGCACTTTGAACCCGATATCCAGTATATAGCCATTTACATTAGTCCTTTTTCTAAAAACACCTCAGATAAGGAAAGTCGAAAAGTCTACTACAAAGTAAAAGAGTTATTACTCAAAAAAGGAATTTCCTCTCAGGTAATAGATGCAGAAAAAGTACTTTCTAACGAAAAATACTTTTACAGCCTTCCTAACATTGCCATAGCCATATTAGCCAAATTAAACGGTATTCCTTGGCGTTTGGACAATACAGTAAAGAAAGAATTAATAGTTGGAGTAGGGGCTTTTAAGAACCCTGAATTTAATATTAAATACATAGGAAGTGCATTCAGTTTTTCTAACAATGGTAGATTTAATCGGTTTGAATGTTTTCAACAAGACCAGATAAAAGAATTGGCGGGTTCCATTATTAAGTCCGTGAAGGATTATGCGGACCTAAATCCTGATATAAAACGCTTGGTAATTCATTTCTATAAGACAATGAATCGAGACGAGTTACAACCCATAGAAATGGGATTAAAACGATTAGGATTAGAAATACCAGTGTTCATTGTTTCAATCAATAAAACAGAATCATTAGATATTGTAGCATTTGATGTAAGTTGGAAAGATTTAATGCCATTAAGCGGAACATACATCAATATTGGTTACAACAAATTCCTATTGTTTAATAACACCAGGTACAGCAATAACAATTTCAATTTTTATGATGGTTTCCCATTCCCAATAAAATTAAAAATTGAGTGTACTCAAAAGGAATTGGTAGACGACATAAAAACAGTTAGAGAACTAATAGACCAAGTATATCAATTCAGTAGAATGTATTGGAAATCGGTACGCCAACAAAACCTACCAGTGACCATAAAGTACCCTGAAATGGTTGCAGAAATGCTCCCACACTTCGAGGGCAACGAAATACCCGAATTTGGAAAAGATAACCTTTGGTTTTTGTGAATACAGGACTTAAATTATCTTAAAAACATCAAAACCTAATCAAATAATTAAGCTGACTTAAAACTTATGATTAAAAATAGAAAGCAAGGAGGGAAAGTGAATTTTATGCAAGATATATGGAAAGTGCATACAGATGTTCAAGAGCAAATGTTACAACTACGTTCTGTTCCTGTAAGTATTATTCCAGAATCAGCAAAAATAGTAGGTGAAAAACTTTTTCTTAAAGTCAATGAGAATGACAAAACGGATAGGTTCTTGGAAAGAATAAAAAAACATTTCAATATTGAGTCAAAGGATATAGATATTATAGGAGGTTTTTTTTGTGTCGATTTAAAACATTCATCTAAAGTCAGTTTCGAGCTAAAAAGTCAATTATCACAGAAGGCCGCGGCAAACTTTATCGAATTCTTGCCAAATCCAATTATTGATGGGTATATAAATAAACTAAAATCCCCTATTAGTGATTTAAAGGATATTTTGGATAAATCAAATTTTGACTATGATTTTGATAGAAATGGCAGGTTGCAAATTTCTATTAACGATTTGAAGTTGTTAAATAAAATGTGTTCAGATGAAAATTTGAATATTCAAATTCCAGAGCAATCGAGTATAATAATGCCCGTTTATCCTAATCCGTTATATTTTATAAAAAAAAGTCTTCCTTCTTTATCAGCAATACATAAATCTAAGGTCTCTATACATAACGATGGTAATGTTACCTGGAATAGAACTATTGAAATATCTAATGTATATTTAAAGGAAGCATTCGTTGAAAGACTTAATAAAGAATTTGGCCTAACATTAATAGGTTATGATTTTATATTTTATATAGATTCAAGTGTGGTTGGAAAATATATTCGAAAAGAATCTCCTTATGTTTTGCCTAAATTAATTAAGGAAAATAATTCATTTGTTTTTCATACCAATCTTAATATTAAAGCAAGCAATAGTTATATGATGGCAGCATATAACGATGAGAAGTGGAATCTAGGTATAAAGTATAAACGTTTAATAAAGTTTTTTAACGCATTTTTTGGTTCAGAGAATGTCCGTTTTGAATCAAAATTCATTTATAGTTATGATATATTTAAGTACACAAAAGAATTCTTACCTTCATTAGAGTATTCGAAAGAGGATTTACGTCAAGAAGTTTTCAATTCCATGATTTCAGAATCAGTTTCTGTAAGTGATAATATGGAGACTATCGGTATTGATTTCGATTGGAGAAATGAAGATTTAAATTCTTTACTAGAAGATACAAGCAACAAATGTCAGTTTTTAAATTTATCTATTTTCAATAATCATAGATGTAATATTGATTTTCAAATACAAGATGTATCGTTAGATGAAACAGAAAACATGTTACGGGAAAAATTCCCATCTATAAAAACGATACGAAACAATAAAAAAGGAACTTTTTATTTTTATCAAGAGTATCAATCACAAGAGCAAGCAATACTTCTAAAAGATATGATTCAATCTGAGCTTGATAAAATAGACTCAAGTAATTTTGAAAAGGGACTGTATAACATTGACAAGGATAAAGAAAAATATAGACTTGATGTAGATATTTCAGCTAAAAAGGATTCGCAAGTATCTGCATTAAAAGAAATTAGAGGGTCTGACTTTAATGTAAATGAAAATTATTTAGGCAGATTAATTCGAGTTAATTTTCCTGAAATGATTTTTGATATTTCAGGTGATTTTTTTGAAAAAAATAAGACATTATTTGAGAGAAAAATTATTGATACGATTGAGCCGAATTTAATAGGGGATATAGAGAAGGTTAATCGTTTAAAGGATTCATTAGATAATATTGTAAATGGGAAGAACCTACAAAACCCTAATTTAAAGGACTTTATTTTTGATGCTTCAAAAGCTAAGATAACTGAAGACATTGAGTCTCATACTCATTGTAATAGTCAGACTTATGCAGATTTAGAAACTCATTTAATGAATAATAGAGTTAATGAACCACAAAAAATAGCAATTATAAAAAGCTTGCTTGCAGAAGATTTAGCACTAATTCAAGGGCCTCCTGGTACTGGTAAATCAACTGCGATAGCTGAAATTATTTGGCAACATATTCGTAAAGATTCTGAAGAAAGGATATTACTTACCTCAGAAACTAATTTAGCTGTTGATAATGCAATAGATAGGATTGTTAATGATTATCACAATTTAGTGAAACCTATTCGATTTGGTAGTGAAGACAAACTAGAAATTGAAGGGCGTCAATTTTCTATTGAAACTATGAAGAGATGGGTGGAGACTAACTCGATTGATATAAATGAAAATGAAGCAACAGAGGATGAAGAATGTTTACCTCAGAAATTAATTTTATTAAATTGGATTGATAATATTAAAAAACGTACTGAAGAAAGCCAAATAGATAAAGATATTAATGAATTGTGGAAAAACTTTTTATCAAACCCTTCCAAAAATACTAGAGAAATATTTTACACTGCTTATGTGAATAACTGTAATGTAATTGGTGCTACCTGTAGCTCCATTGGAGAGAATAATACACGTGCTAATCCTACAAGTTTTTTTAGGAGCTTTTGTGAAATATTTGGTTCTGTAGAGAAAAGGTTTAATAGAGAAGGTAAAGAATATACTTTGTACAATGGAGATTTAAAGTTCTCAACGGTAATACAAGATGAGTCTAGTAAAGCAACTCCAGCTGAACTTTCTTTGCCTCTTATTTATGGTAAGAAAAATATTATTATTGGAGATCATAGACAATTACCTCCTCTGTTAGACAAAGAATCCTTTATGATGTCTTTCGACTTCCTATTAGACAGGGTAGATAGTGATGAACAAAGCAAGCAAATCAATAAGTTAAAAAACTTTGCTAGCAAGCATTTTGATGTATTAGAGATTTCACATTTTGAACGGTTATTTGAAAAAATAGATGACAGTTTAAGAGGGGTGTTTAATATGCAATATAGAATGCACCCTGATATTAATGAAGTCATAAAACAATTCTACATTAGTGATGGTGGTTTACAATGTGGACTAATTGAGCCAATAGATTTAGGGGTTAATGATCCAGATATGTCAAATCCTGCATCTCGATACCACGGGATTGAAGTAGATGGTTTAGTGTCAAAAGATAATCATGTTATATGGATTGATACGGACTCACCAGAGTTATTAGATGGAACTTCAAGAGTTAATTATGGTGAAGTAGAAGCAATAAAGGACATATTAACTAAATTTCGTAATTCTGAAAGTTTTAATAATTATCAAAGATTTTGGAGTAACCCGGAAGACCAGCAAATAGGATTAATAAGTTTTTATGGAAAACAAATTCGTTTATTAAAAGATTTAAGAAAAGAATTTAATGATATCCCTCTACGTGTCAGCACTGTTGATCGTTTTCAGGGTATGGAACGTAATATTATAATTGTATCAATGGTACGTAGTAATCGTATTGCAACTGACAAAAACCAAAAACCAGACAAAGCAATCTATGGAGATTTAGGGTTCCAAGAGCAAAAGGAGTTGGGATTTGCAAAATCGCCAAATAGATTAAATGTAGCCCTTTCGCGTGCTAAACGTTTATTAATTATTGTAGGAAATAGTGAGTTGTTTAGACAAATGGAAATTTACGATAACGTTTACCAATCGATTGTTAGTAACCCTAATGGTAAAATAATAAAATACGAAACTAAATGAATTGGAAAGATATTAAAGATAAAGCAGAATTAATTTATGCTTCAATTGAAGAGGATAAAGGATTTCGTACTTGGAGTTTAAAAAGAACTACCTGTAATATTTTTTTCTATGAAGAATTTCAAATTGAAGATATTGATAAAATAGCTTGTTCAGTTCTTAGTAAGCATGGAGGCATTCTTGATGAGGTACGATTTGCTACGATATTAGGGTTTAATGTGGTAGAGAACTATCAAGTAACTCCTAAGAAATATGCAGATAAAGCAGAGCTTGAAGTTTATAAAGCGCTAATCCAACAAGTTATGAGTTGGGGCTTAGTTAATTATATTGACAATAGTTATGTCTTATCAAAGCTAGGAGAAAAGGCGTTAATTAAAGGGAAGAAATATAGGTTCTACTCAGGAAAAAAAGTATTGTTTGAAAACTCAAATATCAAACCTATTAATTCACTTAAAAATCTGTTTTTCCCATTTAATTCAGCAATAGGTGTATACTCTGATGTGACAAATAAATTAATACTTGATTATAATAACCTAAATGTTGAAGAAGTGTTTTCTGCTAAAGAGACTGACTTGATTAAACGTCATAAATTACAGTCTAAAGAGGAATACTTTATTTACTATTCAGAGGAAACACGTCACTTTAGTTTTGATAGTTGTCAAGTAGATATTCGTTTATATAAAAACGAAGGAAATTATATTCCTATTATTTTTCATAAAGGCATTATAAGCATACCTGCAACGGAATTGTTACATAGTTCTGAAAATAAAGAACAAAAGGAAAAAAAAATAGAATGGGCGTTGTACTTGAAATTAATTAAAGATCCTAATGCTAAATTAGATTATGAAACAATTATTCCATTTGAAGATTTAGTAGAACTAGATTCGCTGATAGAGGATAAACGTTTGGTTTGGAGTGATGGTAAATTATTTGATTTTATTGCTCAAAAAGCTGATGCAAATCAGTGGTATTCTATTTCAAATAGATGCCCAATTGAAACTTTGAAAAATTATTTGACTGAATTTATTACAGAATTAGATTGGACATCTTTATCCTTACGTATAGATGACAGTTATTTAATTCAAAATGCAACCAAGTATCCCTGGAACTTTGAAGTAATAACCTCAAAAGAGGATCTAAATATTGAGGTTATTAAAATGTTATTGCTTATCCCTAGTTTGAAGGATGAAGATTGGGATTGGGATGTAATAATGCCTCAATTAGATTTTGAGTACATAAAGTCTAACATAGATAAGATAAATTTTGAGCTTTCAGAATTAACAATTAACAATATTAGTAGTGTTAAACCTTTAATTAAACAATATCCATCAAAAAAATGGAATTGGACATATATCTCAAAGGAATATGATTTACCATTTATTTTAGTAAATATAAGTAGTTTTAGTAGTTATCTAAATCTTACAATGACTTTAAATCGTGCATTTAAATCAGAAGACCATGTTGTTTCCTTTTGTAACTCTAATGAGGTGCAAAAAGTGCTAACCGATGAGAAAGATAATAAACTCAGCAGTTTCTCTCCAAATCAATTAAATTATGTGTGGTCAACAACCTTAATTGATTTATTAGAAAGCACAGGATATTTGACATGGAAAAGTGGTAAGTATGCTTTAGGCTTTGAATGTAATCCATATTTAGAATGGACTTATGAATTATTTAATAAATATCATACAAAGATTACAACTGATAAAGGTTTAGACTTCTTGTCATCACATGTTTCAAGCACTCAGATAGTTACATCTTTTAGTCAGTTTAATTGGAATTGGCATTTAATATCCTCAAATACTAAGTTAATTAATGATGCATCTTTTGTATTGAAATATAAAGATAGATTAGATTTTAATATTCTGTTAACTGAAATTAATGGGGAATCCTTGGAGTTAATTTTTGAAGAAGCAAATATTTTAAAATTTCTTGAAGACAATCAAAATAAATGGTCAGAAGTAACAGAAAAAATTTCAAAAGAATTTATTCAAAAGAATATTAATTTAAGTTGGGACTGGAAGGTTTTAACAAAACGTTTTTGTTCAACAATAAAAATAGAGTCCTTAGGTAATGAAAATTGGATTGATAAATGGGATTGGAAATATCTTACCCAAAATCTTGATTTTAATGAGGTTTTGGACAGGTTGGATTTATATGTTGACCGATGGGATTGGAATTATATTTCACAAGAAGCTGACAAACATTTTATAATTAGTAATTTATCTGTTTATCCAAGCTATTGGAATTGGCAAATATTATTAAGGGATCGTTTAGAAAAAGAAGATTTAAATGTTTTAATCTTAGCAGAAATAGCTGCATGTATTTCAGTTTATGAAGAAGAAGCTAATGCTTATCTATGGGAACTCATTACAAAAAAGTTTGAATATGAGGAGTTAAGTGCATTGGTTTCTAAAACTTCGAATGAGACAGTTTTTAATTGGGATTACAACTATTTTTACAATTTACCAGATTTTAATCCATTAAATTATCTAGATGAGAATTTTGATATTATAAATTGGGATGCCTTTTCGAGTTCTGATTCTCTAAATAAGTCATTAAGAAGGAATAAAGATTTATTTAGTTATGGTGTTTGGATTGATATAATTTTTAAACTGCTTAAAACAAAAAACTATAAATGGAATTTCAAGTCTTTATCAAAATTAGATAGCATTAATTGGAACACATCTATTTTAAAAGTAAAATCGTCTCGTTGGGATTGGAAATATTTATCAGAAAACAGTAGTTGTTTCAAAAAAGACAGTGGTTTCAGAGAGAGGTTTAATGAGTTTGTTGAATTTATTGATTTTCAATCATTTTCTAAACGTACAGACTCTGATATTTCAGAAGAGTTAATAGATGATTTAATACACAAAAATTGGGATTGGGAATCACTTTCGAATAATCATTCAATTAAGATTTCCCTTGATTTTATATGTAAACATAAAGACAAGAAATGGGATTGGGAAAATTTATCATTTAGAAAAGATATCGTGTTTTCAAACGAACTGTTCATTAAGTTATTTGACAAAGAATGGAATTGGCAAGAAATATCTCAGCGGAAAGATTTAGAATTTAATGAAGATTTAATTAGAAGTTTAAGTAGCAGGTCTTTAGATTGGGAATTGGTTTCCAAAAATAAAACGTTTGTGCCCAATGTAAATGTTTTATCACTATTAAAAAGTAAGAAGTTAGAATGGAACTACATTTCAAAAAATCCTCAATTATCAATCGAGGTACTTTGGGATTATAAAGAGCTTTTAAATTGGGAGTTTGTAACTCAAAATAATGTAGTTGAATTTTCAGATATTTCTTTTTTAAACAAATATAAAGATTACCTAGATTGGGATTATATTTCAGATTCTAAAAAATTTATTTTGTCACATGAAAATCTCACACAATTTAAAAATAAACTTAATTGGGCTAAAATATGTGAGAGAGAGGATTTTGAAATCTCCGAAAAATTATTAGAACCTTTTAAAGATGTATTAAATTGGTCACAGGTATCTAGTTCAATGAATATCCAATTTACAAACGAGTTGATTGGTAGATATCGCGAAATGTGGGATTGGCAAAAATTAAGAAAAAATCCTCTAGTAATTGAACGTCTAGATTCGGTTTTAAGTAAATATAAAGAAGAATTTAATTGTGTAAATTTTTTAGAAAAATTTGATAGAGAGCCGTTTATTTATCATTTTACTCATTTATTCAATGCTGTAAGTATTATCAAAGAGCGAAAAATAATGAGCAGAAACAAAGGAAAAGGGAGCTTTTCGGATGCCGCAGGGAGTCTTGTAGAAAGGAGAAATACGGCACATAATTTTGCTCGATTTTATTTCCGACCTAAAACACCAACTCAATTTTATAATGAATGTTTAGGGTGGGATACCTCACTAACAACACCGTATGGGAAGTCATATTATAATAAGGCAAAGCAAATGGGGTTGCCTAAATGTCCAATTCCAATATTTTTTAAATTCGATTTAAAGGAGGTTTTGATGAAAATGCCTAAAAAATGTTATTATAGCACGGGTAATATGCAATCTAATAGCTCACAAATTAGAAAAGTTTCAGATGACCCTAATTCTTTAAATGTATTGCATTTATATGCTAGAGCTTCTGACTATGAAAACTACAAACAATATGCACAGCAAGAATTTCTAATAAAAGACGAATTTGATTTTTCAACTTTAGATTCATTTCAAATTTTATGTTATGATGATGAACACGTCAAAATTCTTAAATCTCAACTAGGAGATGATCCTATTTCTAAGAAAATAAGTTCAGCAGAATGGGGGGTATTTCACAGGGAAAACCGAGAGTTACACATAACTCAAACTGACTCTGAAATTTCAATTGCTTCAGATTATGGAGGTAGTGCTTATTTTGCGATTAAAGGTGAAGGCTTGACAGAATTACAAATTTTAGAAACAGAATGCATACAAAAAGAAACAAATTCTGAAATTTTAGCATATCCTAAGATTAAGTTTGTTAGAACAATTAAACCTATTGAAGTGTATTTTGTAGATACCTCATTAGGCAAAAAAGATTGGTTAATTTATAAAAATTAAAATATGGCGATAAAATATATAAACGGAAATATTTTTAATTCTAAGTGCCAAACAGTTGTGAATACTGTCAATTGTGTCGGTGTTATGGGTAAGGGAATTGCGCAAGTTTACAAATTGAGATATCCGTTAATGTATAAAGAGTATAAAGCGCATTGTAATAATAAGTTAATTAAGCCAGGAGTCCTTTGGATATATAATAAACAGAACAATGCACCATGGATTTTAAATTTTCCAACAAAGTTCCATTGGAAGTACCCGAGTAAAATAGAATGGATTGTTTTAGGATTAGAAAAATTTGTTGAAACATATGAGAAAAAAGGTATTACTTCAATTGCTTTTCCTTTGTTAGGTACTCATAACGGTGGTTTGGATACGAACGAAGTCAAATCTTTAATGGATAAATATTTAGGAAAGTGTTCAATTGAAATAGAAATCTACAATTATGATCCATACGCAAAGGATGATTTATTCCAAGAATTCAAATCAAAATGGAATAAGTTAAATCCCGAGGCAGTAAAAAAAGAAACTGGTATTCAGCCTCAGTATGCTAGAAAAATTACTGAGATAATAAATTTAGATGAAGTTAATTCTATGATAGCTTTAGCAAACTATAAAGGAATTGGAAATAAAACATTAGAGAAAGCTTTTAATTATGTATTAAATAACTCAGATCGAAACCATGGGCAATAAATTTTTTTTAAGCTAAAATGATTAATATAAAATATTTAAATTAAAATAATGAACGGAGAGATTAGACTTAATAATATTTGTAATAAAGTACCTGCTTTCAAACTTTTATATAATGCTAGAGTAAGACATTATATAATTAAAGAGCATACCTTAAATGTCTATAACCAATTTCAATTGTATTTTATTGAAAAATTCCCAGAAAGTAAAATCGAAGAATTTATTACTTTCTTACTATTACATGATATTGGAAAGTCTATTTCATATAAAAATGGTAACCGATACAACCAATATCATGATTCTTTTAATGAAATACAAAAACATAAAAGTGAATTAAATATCTCCGATGATAATTTAGTTTTTTATAACGCACTTTTACGAACTAGCTCTATAGGCAGGTATATGGAAAATAAGATTCCTTTGGAAGATATATTTTCTTTAATTGTAGAAGAAAGTAAAAAAACTAAAATACAATTAAGAGACTTTTTTTATTTACTATCTGTGTACTATCAATGTGATGTTGCTAGTTATACAAAGGATGCAGGAGGACTTCCATATTTAGAGCATCTTTTTGAATATGAAAATGGTTTAAAATCTTATTGCTCAAAAACTAATTTACTTGTATTTAGTGCTATATTTCAAGAGAGATATAATCGACTCTATTCAAGAATAAGTGAGTATTCCGATAATCATACTGAAAGTAATCATAAGTTGGTGGAGCCAAATAAAACAAAACATGTGGATGTGAAAATTCTTGGTAAAATTGACCTTTCCAAGTTTGAAAAGCCAAAAAAAGAAATCAAAAAAAATAAAGAAAATCTTTATATAATTGATACAAACGTTTTTATAGATTATCCAGATATTATATCCAAAATCAACAAGAAATATCCAGTAATCTTGTCTGCTAAAGTTATAGATGAATTAGATAATTTAAAGTCTAAATTAGATAACGAAGGAAAAAGAAATGTACAGAAAGCATTAAAGTCAATAAACGGACATTTAGATATCAGAAATTTAAGAATGGAAATATCGGATACATCTTTATTACCGATTGATTTTAACAAAAGGTCTCCAGACAATCAAATTTTATCTGTTGCTTTAAAATTCAAATCTGAAAATCCAATTATTTTAACTTCAGATAATGGATTACAGGTAAAAGCAAAAGGCTTAAAAATCACAACTATTACACTCAAGGATTTTCTTAATCAAAAAAGAAAACGTTAAAACTGCAATTGTAAGCTTAAACTTAACAATGAACTCAAACGAATTAACCCTTTATATTCTATGGCAAAAACCACTTTTACAAGACAAGAATTGTATGATTTAGTTTGGAGCAAGCCAGTAAGTCATATCGCAAAGGAATATGGCTTTTCAGATAATGGAATCCGTAAGATTTGTAAAAAGTATAATATTCCATTGCCTAATTCAGGTTATTGGTCAAAGTTGAAATTTAACAAGAAAGTAGTAAAAACAAAACTTCCTAAACAAGATGATAATCCTCAAATATCATTAGAGAAAACCAACCCGCAACTTTATGCTGGAGATAATCCCTTATCAAAATTAGCATTAAGAAAAAAGGAAATTCTACAAGCTGGATTAAACATCACAGTCCCAGAGCAATTATCCAATCCACACCACCTTATTAAATCAACAAAAGAATATTACAAGCAAGTAGAAATTGCAAGAAAAAAAGGAGGTTGGGGCCACGATGTAGACAGTTCAAAGGCGCTAAGTATAAGTGTGGCCAATAATTTATATCCAAGAGCATTTCGGTTTATGGATACTCTATTAAAGCTAATAGAAAAACGAGGCCATAAAATAGAATGTAATAAATACAATACCAAAGTTATCATTAAAGGGCAGAGCTATTCCATAAGATTAATTGAAAAAAGTAAAAGAGTAAAACGAGAAACTTCATATTCCTATGATACCTTCGACCTTGAGCCCACAGGAAATATATGTCTTAAAATCGATCACAGCTATCCAATAAAAGAATGGTCAGATGGCAAAATTAAAAAATTAGAAGATCGTCTAGTCGATATTCTAGCCTGGTTAGAAATCAAAGGAGAAGAAGACGAACAACGCTCTATAGAAAATGCTATCCGACAAAAGAAACGCGATGAAGAAAGAGAAATAGAAGAAGCGCTTCAAAAACAAAAAGATGAAGAATTAGCCAATTTTGAAGGCCTTTTCAAATCAGCAGAGCGTTTTCAAAAATCCCAATATCTTCGGAATTTCATTCAAGAATTTGAAGATTACGCAATCAAATCCAAAACCCTAAATCCTGAAAAACAAGAATGGATCAATTGGGCAAAAGAAAAAGCAGATTGGTATGATCCATTTATTGAAAGAGAAGTCCCGCTTCTTAATGATATTGATAGAGATACCTTAAAACCGAAGAAACGAAGCTATTGGTAAATAATCAAACGCCCCACCTCCGGCACTTACTCATTCTTTCGTTCCGCAGGCTACACTCCTTCAATCGCAAGAGCCTATGGTTCCCCGCAGCATAAGCAATAATTGAATAAGCATTAGGGGTTTCAATTAAAGTAAAATCGCATTATTGCCTATGCTTTTTGCCTTTGCCCTCAGTGCAACAAATCACAACAACTTAGTTAAATCATTAACCTCTAGGAACGCAGGTAAAGCGGCGTTCCGCCTTCGGTCGTCAGCAAATAAAATCGCCAAGCCATTACAGCACATTTTTTGGAAGACTTCAATTTTTTAAATGTCAAAAAAAGAGCTGCAATGCCCTATGGGTGCTTCGCTAAAGCTACGCAGCTTGTCACTTTTATTGCGTTCCTCTGTCAGTTGTCACGGTAGTTCCTTTGTCTTTTTTGCCACTTCCTTACGTTCCTTCAGTCAGTCGCAAAAAATCCAATCACTACCCATAATTTTGCTCGCCTGCAGGTCGCTGCGGGCTGCGGCTTATAGTTGATTATTTTGCCTCCGCTATCGCTCTGGCCATTAAAGCGGTAAGCCTTGTGTAAGTTCCGTTGCGCTCCGCCTTTTTGTGTAAATAAAAATTACAAAAAGGCTACGTTCCACTTCACACATAGCTACAAACCACCCTAAAAAGGGTTGCCTTTTGTACCACCCTTGCTCCACTCGCAGGCGGCTCGCGTTGCTTGTCCAATGTCCGCAAACCGTTCGTGCCTCACTATTTGCAGCCATTGTCCAGCCGATTAGCTCAAGGCTGTTTTTACCTGCGTTTACGCACGATTTGACTAACGTTACAATATGGAATTTTTCATGGAACAGAAAGTTATATAAGTTTCCTTTTTTTAAAGTTTAGCTTCAATTAATATAATCTCATACAGTCAGAATTATACCGAATTACATTTTTAAGTAATAAAAAACTCAAACACAAAACAAAGGTACAGGCGTGCGGATGCGAGAGTCGCAAGGGTGCGCTTTGCCTGTTGGATAAAAAAATCTCCACCTTATAGGTAGTATTTTTTTTCCACAGCCCTTGCACCAATCGCACCGTTCCTGTGATGTGGTATTATGTTTAATTTAATTAGTATCAATATGTATAAAACATTTTTTTCTGTCCGTTGTGGTAACCGGTGGTTATTAGCGGGCGTTCGGTTGTCAGGTAGTCCATTTTTTGTGGGTATTGTCCGTTGTGGTGTTGTAGATTATACAGTTCGCCTATTTTGGTTAGAGCTTACCTTAT
The DNA here is from genome assembly GCF_003217215.1 of Winogradskyella epiphytica. Taxonomy (GTDB): domain Bacteria; phylum Bacteroidota; class Bacteroidia; order Flavobacteriales; family Flavobacteriaceae; genus Winogradskyella; species Winogradskyella epiphytica. Next base: position 628,567 of record NZ_QJTD01000002.1, on the reverse strand, counting down.
CAGAGCTTCCATTCTAGGAGGCTCTTTTTTTACTCGTAAACGGTTAAATATAAAAAGAGTACAGCAAAAATAGTCGGGTACGCACCAGCCCACTGCTCTAACGGATTGTAAAGGTCAAGCCCCATGGGTTTTGATGAAAATCTCCACCCTACGGGTAGTATTTTCAACAAAAACCTTGACAACCCTGCCATACCCGCCTTAAAAAGTGCTTTCTTTTTCATTTTTCTTTTCTCTTTTGAAAAAATAAATGAGAAGAAAAGGGAACAAAATTTTGTGGTTAATTAGTTTAAAATATTTCCTGTCATAAGCCACTGACTGCTGAGAACTTATTCTGAAATCCAATACTTTATATTAAATAAAGGATTGAGTAGAGTACAGTCCTTAAATGAAACTTGTCTGAAATGCTTTGTCTGCATTACGATCAATGAAACCGATTAAGAGTTTATATGGTGGCATTCCTTTGAATTATGGAAATCTAAATTATTCCATTTATATCTTAAAGGCTCCCTAATTCAATTTTTTATACTTAGTTAATCTTAAAAATCATTTTCGGGGTACTGAATGTATTACAAAAAAATATCCTTTAGTTATTTAACCAGTCAATTAACTATCTAAAAAAAATTAGTAATCAATTAGTGAAAAAATCTAACCCTCATTGAAGATTATTGATTTTGCCAAAAAGAAATCTTTATATAAGTCGATGAATAAAACAGGAGTGAATTAATTATAGTCAATGTCATAAAATCAAATTTTTATAAGAAATAAAGAGCAAATAAAGGCAACAGAACCCCTGACGAAACTATTGCATATATATTGAAGTATATTATAAATATTAGGACAAAGCCGAGACAAGTCCGTGCCAAGTCCGAACATTTGTTTAACCCTAAAAATATTAGAAAATATGGGAATAATTAATCAAGGTATTCTCGGTGGCGTATCAGGTCAAGTAGGGAATGTAATCGGTGCATCATGGAAGGGCATTGATTACCTAAGAATTAAACCTTCCAGTGTAGCGAACCCAAGAACAGAAGGTCAGGTTGATCAGCGTTCAAAGTTTTCAACCGTGCTTCGCTTCTTGCAAACAATGACAGACTTCTTACGTGTTGGTTTTAAATTGTATGCAAACAAAATGACACAGTTCAACGCTGCTATGTCTTACAATTTGAACAATGGAATAACAGGCGCATACTCTAACTATTCCATTGATTATGCAAATGCATTGGTTACACGTGGTAATCTTACAGGAGCATTTGGAGGAGCAGCTACTTCCCCAAATGCTGCAACAGTAGATGTAACTTGGACAGATAACTCTTCGAGTGGTAGTGCAATGGCTACTGACAGAGCATTAATCTTACTATATAATGCAGTCAGAGGAGAAAGTGTTTTTACAACTGCTGGACCTGCAAGATCAGTTGGTTTAGAAAGTATTACTGTGCCTTCTGAATACACAGGTGAAGATGTACAGGTGTTCTTATCGTTTGTCTCAGAAGATGGTTCTAAAGTGGCGAATAGTACTTATTTAGGTTCAGTAACGGTTGCTTAATAGCGATTTACGTTTTCTTTAAAAACCGTCCTCATTTGAGGGCGGTTTTTTTTATATTTAGATATCTTAAATTTCCTATCATTAGTTCTTAATTAGCTTTAAATCAATGCTTTTTGTTGCTAAGACGTGTCTGGCATTAGTTAAGTGGCTGATAATCAATGACTGATAACATATTGTATCGGAAAGTAAATAAGACCCGTTAGATATCTTCTTATTTTTTCGAGAAAAATAATCTTACAATTTTTGACTGGTGAAGGAATTAATCGATTATATATTGAGTTTTTTGACCATAACATGATATAAAATCTCAATTACTTATAAGAGTCCTTTGATGTGTAGTTTCATTTGTGAATGTTAATCTTTCTCCTCAAGCCGCTTAATCATTTTTTTCATCTCTGCGATTTCCTTTTCTTGAGCTATAATAATCTCATTTGCTAATTCCTTAACTTCAGGATCTTTTAATTCTGCTCTACCACTAGTGAGGATAGCTATAGAATGATGTGGAATCATTGCTCGCATCCATTTGACGTCATCTATTGATATCTGTTTTCTAACTAAATAGGTTGAAATGACCATGAGCAATACACTTCCAACAATGATTGCTGTGTTTTTGAGTTTGTTGCTATACATGTTTCGCATAAATAGGAACATTATAATGGCCATACCTCCAATGCCAATAAGGGTCATGTACATTCTTGTCCAACTAAAAAAGACGTGACTAAATTCGTAGGTGTTAAAATACATGGTCACGTACATCGAAATTGCTGAACATACCAGCATTAAAATAAATTTTGTGTAGTTTGACTTTTTCATACTTTCTAGGATTACGTTAAATAGGGCTAATCGTCCTTTCCTGCTGCACCACGTCTTTTACGATCTTCACCTTGTTTTCCATACTGATTGTAATGGTCTTTCTTTTGAGCTCCTTTTTCATCAGTCGCATTCTGATGTAACTTTTTTTTATGTTCTGTTTTCGGGTTTTCTCTATCTTTTGTCATCATAAAATCTTTTAATTAATATTACTCTAATTTAAGGTGCTCTTCCTTAAGTATGTTGTCCATATAATTTTATATTTAGCTCATTACCATTTGTTTGGTGTCGTCTGTTATAACTAAATCAGCTAGTCAAAAATCCATTCGGGTTAATGAAATGGATTCTGCTTTTATACTTTTAATAAATCAAAACTTAGATATGACACTCACAGAATCCTTATGGTTAATTTCTTCAGTATTTGGAATTTTTTCCATCATAATTATTTTAACTAGGGTTTTTGGATTACGAACATTTGCAAAAATGTCTAGTTTCGATTTTGCATCCACTATTGCTATAGGTTCTGTTTTAGCATCCATTATATTAAATAGTAGTTACTCGCTTTATAAAGGAGGCTTAACATTATTGACGATAATTGTTTTTCAGACCTTATTTTCTTTTTTAGTGAGACGTAGTGCAATTTTTAAAAATTGGTTTACAAATAAGCCGCAGTTAATAATGTGGAAGGGTCAAATTCTATACAAGAAATTACAGAAATGCAATGTGGGAGAAGATGATCTTTTGGCGAAATTACGCGAAGCTAATGTGCATGATTTTGGTGAGGTGAAAGCTGTAATTTTTGAAAGCACGGGTGATGTGTCCGTAATTCATAATAGTGAAAATAAGGATGTGGCGGACCAACTATTAAAAGACGTAGATATAGAAGGATATGATTGAGCTTTTAAAAAATAATAAAAATGCAATTTATGGAGGATTAATTGCTACTCTTTTTACAGGATTAGGAATTTTTCTATTAGGTAATATTTCAGGTTATGAAGCCAAGCATTTAATGAAAGTTTCCCTTGATGGTCTAAATATGTTGTGTAATACGATTGTATTAGCCTCTGCAACAATTCTAGCGTTGTTATTAACGCTTTTAAGTGTTAGTCACGGATCTCAAAATAAAATCAAGAGAAAACATTACCAACAAGTATCCGTTATAGCCAAGTTCGATGTCATTCTATTTATATCAGCGCTAATTTTATTTCAGTTTTTTAACTTACCTATTGCCGAATCAGAAAATGTTCCAACCACATGGTTTAGTATTATTTATTGGGCCACATTAGGATTTACTTCTATTATTAGCGGAATGATGATTACTGTTATGCTTATGCTATATAATGCAGTGACTAATTTAATAGTTATTATTGGATTAGGAGAAGATCACCCAATGATTTCAAAAGAGGACTCTGAAGAAAAAATCGACTAGGATGTTTTTAGTCTAATGGTTGAAATCATATTTATTTAGAATACTGTAAGAGTGAATAAACTAGATAGTATTAGTTTTGCGGATCAATAAAAACCTCAGAAATTACAGGATTGTGGTCTGAAAAATCAGCCTTACCTAAATAGGTATTGGAGACCTTAAATTGATGTGTTGTATAAATATAATCGATTCGAAATGGTAAAACTCCGGCCCAATATCTTGTAGCTCCAGCGCCATTTCCGCCTTCTAACCATGCATCAGATAGTGATTTTCTAAGCGTAACGTGAATAGGTAACTGATTAGTGGAGTTGAAGTCACCTGCAATAATCGTAGGATCTTTAAAACTACTGACGAGCTTGTTTATTTTATCAATTTGCTTATTCTGTTTCTTAGCTTGTAGAACATATCGCTGTAACACTTCTTTAAAAGGTGCTATATCACCATGAAACAATTTTTTAACAGCAATTTCCATATGTAAATCGGTCACTTTTGGTGGAGCGATATGAACTCCCATCACATTAATAGTTTGCCCAGATTCGTGCTGCATTTCTGTAAAAATACATTTCCAAGACGGAGGAAGGTTTGTAATCTGCTTATTAATCAAAGTCCAAGAGGAATTATTTAAAAGTAATACTGCTAAACCACCATACGCACCTTTATAATAGCTTGTCCATTGATAGTTTTCAGGAGACAGGTTAAGGTTTTGACCAAGTTGTTCAATTTGCTTCTTACTGATCTCTTGAAGTATAAGAACATCAGTTTTATTAGAATCAATATTGCTAATTAACTTTTCAATATTGGAAGTTGACGCCTTCGGATTGTCTAGAACTCCTAACCGTTGGAGGTTCCAAGTCATGACTTTAAGATCAATAGCAGTTTCGCTAGGTGTAGCTCCAGAAGAAATCCAATGATTTGTATATTTAAAGGCACAAATAATGAGAACAAGGGAAAATAGGATTACATTTTTCTTTGATCGCTTCATAAGAATTCGCAGCAAGTAAAATCCAAAAATAATTACGGATACGAATGGAATTATTGCAACAATTAACGCGAAAGCCTGATGAAATCGTACTATAAAAGATTCCGTAAGAATAAGAAGTAACCAAATGGAAAATGGAAACGAAATCAGTATTGTTGTTAAAATGGATGTTATTCTTTTCAAAACTTAGTCTAGCTATGATACTGAAATGGGCATAATGCCTTTTGGTATATTCTTTAAAATGTAATTATCGGAATTATTGGTTGAATTTCGAACATAATTCTATGAAAAAATTATGGCGGCCAAATAGTTTCAGATCAGTTTGACTATTATGTTTTCGACCGTAATTCAAACTTAACTTTTCGAATGCCAAATTCTGTATCCCATTGCATCACTTCTGTAAAACCGAAATTCTTATAAAGTTTTATAGCAGGTCCATTATCAACTCCAGTTTCAACGATAAATAAGTCTGATTCAAAAGTTTTAAAAACAAATTCAATAAGAGCACTTGCTATACCTTGCCTGAAAAAAATCGGATCCACAACTAAACTTCTTATTAAGGTATAGTCTTGGTTATTATCAATTTCAACAACGCCTGCTAATCTTTGATTTTTATAATATCCAAAAAATTGAGTTTTGCTATTGATGTAATTTTCTAGAGGTCGATTTAAAGGAGGGAAATCAGAGGCATTTAACAATTTAGCTTCGATGGCGTAAGATGCACGAAACACCTTAAGTATATTTTGAGATATTTCAATATTGGAGTTTTGAAGTTTTTTAATCATATGTGTTATATACCTAATTATACTTCTGCAAGATACATATTCTCTATATTTATAGAGATGCCATTTCTATCTAAATAACTGTTAAACAAAATCAAGTAATATTAAAATTCCCTATCTTTGTTACTTATATGAAACAACTAATCCATAAAATAGTGTCTTTGTCGATGGCGATTGTAGTGTTATTCTCTACAATGTCATTTACTATTGATATGCATTTTTGTGGAGATACATTAATGGATACAGCCATTTTTCAACAAGTGAAAACTTGTGGTATGGACATGGAGAACCCGTTAACGGAAGGTTGTTCTGTTACTAAAAAGAACTGTTGTAGTGATGAGCAGGTTGTTGTAGACGGTCAAGATGAATTACAACTTCATGCGGAGCAAATCACGCTTGAGCAACAAGTTTTTATAGCTTCATTTGTATACAGCTATATCAACCTTTTTGAAAGTGTTGATAAAAAGAAAACGTCTTTCGAGGCCTATAAACCACCCCTCGTCGCCAAAGAGATCTTCAAACTTGACGAGACTTACTTAATTTGATTTTTAAACAATAGACTGTGTTATCCAGTGATTCAATTCATTAGGATGATTTCTTGTATTCGGTGTTTTCTATACGCCAATGTCTAACTGTTTAATTATCAAAACTCATGCTGAATAAAAGCATTAAATTTCTAATAGAGAATAAACTCGTAGCCGTTTTATTACTTGTCCTTTTTATAGGTTGGGGAACAGTAAACGCACCTTTTAATTGGGATACTGGATTTTTACCAAGCAATCCTGTAGCCGTAGATGCTATTCCGGATATTGGTGAAAACCAACAAATTGTATTCACCAAATGGGATGGTATTTCACCTCAAGATATCGAGGACCAAATTACCTATCCTTTAACTACAACCTTGCTTGGAATTCCAGGGGTAAAAACCATTCGTAGCTCGTCTATGTTTGGGTTTTCTAGCATCTATATTATTTTTGAAGAGGATGTAGAATTCTATTGGAGTCGTAGTCGGATTTTAGAAAAACTGAATTCCCTACCTAGCGGATTGCTGCCAGACGGTGTTATGCCAACATTAGGTCCAGATGCAACCGGTTTAGGACAAATCTATTGGTATACCTTAGAAGGTCGTGACGAAAATGGAAATGTAACTGGTGGTTGGGATCTACACGAACTGAGAAGCATTCAAGATTACTATGTAAAATATGCCTTGTCATCTGCAAGTGGTGTTTCTGAAGTAGCGTCTATTGGTGGTTACGTCCAGGAATATCAAATTGATGTGAACCCCGAATTGATGCGTCAATACAATATTGGTTTAAACCAAGTGGTAATAGCAGTCAAGGATAGTAATAAAGATATTGGAGCTCAAACTTTAGAAATTAATCAAGCCGAATATTTAGTCCGTGGTTTAGGCTATGTAAAGTCTGTATCAGATATTGAAAATGCTGTGGTGACTTCGGAAGATTACAAATCTATTCGAATTAAAGATATTGCTAAAGTAGCTTTAGGTCCTGAAGCACGAAGAGGGATCTTAGATAAAGAAGGTGCTGAGGTCGTTGGTGGTGTTGTAGTGGCACGTTATGGAGCCAACCCAATGGAGGTCATTAATAACGTTAAAGAAAAAATTAGTGAATTAAGTACAGGGTTACCTTCTAAAGTTTTAGCCGACGGCAGAACGTCTCAGCTAACCGTTGTTCCTTTTTATGATCGCTCCGAGCTGATTCAAGAAACTTTAGGAACCTTAAACGAAGCGCTAACCTTGGAGATTTTAATTACCATTTTGGTGATTATCATCATGGTGTTCAATCTGCGTGCTTCCATTTTAATTTCCGGACTGCTACCTGTTGCGGTGCTCATGGTATTTATAGCCATGAAACTCTTTAATGTCGACGCCAATATTGTTGCTTTATCAGGTATTGCCATTGCTATTGGTACTATGGTTGATGTGGGGGTGATATTATCCGAAAACATTATTCGACATCTAGATGATGATGACGGTAAAGAGTCTATAAATACTGTCGTTTATAATGCCACAGCAGAAGTTTCTGGAGCTATCGTAACCGCAGTAATGACCACTATTATTAGTTTCATTCCTGTATTTACGATGATTGGTGCCGAAGGAAAATTATTCCGACCATTAGCATTTACAAAGACTTTTGCTTTAGCGGCTTCCATACTTGTGGCTTTATTCTTAATTCCGCCGTTTGCAGCATTTTTATTCAGAAGAAAAAGTATTAAAAAGAGTTTCAGCTATATTTTAAACACAGCTTTAATCCTCGCGGGAATAGCTGGGCTTTTCTACGGCTATTGGTTGGGAATTGTTTTAATAGCATTTGGAGTTACGGGTATTTTAAAACTTCAAGATATTGTTGATGCAAAACGAGCAAACCTGATTAATATTATTATTTCAGCATCCGCTATCGTCTTTCTTTTAGCGGAATACTGGAGACCGTTAGGTGTCGATAAAAGCATCTTCTGGAACCTGATTTTTGTTGGAGTCATTTGCTTCGGACTATTAGGTGCATTTTCACTATTCATTAAATTCTATACTCGGATTTTGAGATGGTGTTTAGATAATAAAGCATTGTTTTTATCTGTTCCAACCGCAATTATTGTGGCAGGATTCTTCATTATGAAAAACACAGGTAAAGAGTTTATGCCATCATTAAATGAAGGTTCCTTTTTACTAATGCCGACATCCATGCCGCATTCTGGAGTGGAAGAAAACAAACGTGTTCTACAACAATTAGACATGGCAGTTGCTAGTATTCCAGAAATCGAAACGGTGGTTGGAAAAGCCGGTAGAACAGAGTCTGCTTTAGATCCAGCGCCACTATCTATGTACGAGAATATTATTCAGTATAAGCCAGAATATATGCTGAATGAAGATAGCGAACGTCAGCGTTATAAAGTGAATGATGATGGATTGTTTGAATTGAAAGATGGACGATTGGTTTATAATGAAAATTTAGTTGAAAGTTCAAATGAAACCATCAACAAATCGGTAATCAATTTCACCTCAACCAAAATCACGAACGCGCAACTCATTCCAGATAAGGATGGTGAATTCTTCCGCAATTGGCGACCAGAAATAAAATCACCTGATGATATTTGGGATGAAATTGTAAGAGTAACTAAATTACCAGGAGTAACGTCTGCACCTAGATTGCAACCTATTGAAACCCGATTGGTAATGCTTCAAACAGGAATGCGAGCACCAATGGGAATAAAAGTAAAAGGTCAAGATTTAAAACAGATTGAAGCTTTTGGAGTGCAATTAGAAGATATTCTTAAACATGCCGAAGGTGTAAAACAAGAAGCTGTTTTTGCCGATAGGATTGTTGGTAAACCGTATTTGTTGATTGATATTGATAGAGAGAAAATTGCGCGTTACGGAATTTCCATTGCCGATGTGCAGGAGGTTTTAAAAGTCGCTGTTGGTGGTATATCGCTTACCCAAACGGTCGAAGGTAGAGAGCGTTACGGAGTTCGTGTACGTTACCCAAGAGAATTACGAGGAAATCCTTCCGATTTAGAGCAAATTTATATTCCTGTTGAAAAAGGAAATCCAGTGCCTTTAAGTGAATTAGCGAGTATTCGTTATGAGCAAGGTCCGCAAGTAATTAAAAGTGAAGACACCTTCTTAGTTGGTTATGTATTGTTTGACAAATTAGAAGGTTTCGCTGAAGTTAATGTGGTTGAAAGTGCGCAAGCGTTGATTCAAGAGCATATTAAATCCGGAAAGTTAATCGTTCCAAAAGGAATTAGTTATGAGTTTACTGGAACTTATGAAAATCAGCTGCGTGCAGAAAAAACACTATCGGTTGTGGTTCCTTTAGCTTTAGCCATTATATTTTTAATTCTGTACTTCCAATTCCGTTCGGTAACCACCTCATTAATGGTGTTTACGGGAATTGCTGTGGCATTTGGTGGCGGATTTATTATGATTTGGCTTTATGGTCAAGACTGGTTTTTAAACTTCAATTTCTTTGGTGAAAACCTGCGAGATTTATTTCAAATGCACGCCATTAATTTAAGTGTGGCTGTTTGGGTTGGGTTTATTGCACTTTTCGGAATTGCTACCGATGATGGTGTGGTTATGGCAACGTATTTAACGCAAACTTTCGATAGAAATTCACCTGATACCAAGAAAGAAATTAGAGCATCGATTGTAGAAGCAGGAGAAAAACGTATCAGACCATGTTTAATGACAACAGCTACAACCATTTTGGCATTACTACCAGTATTAACCTCAACAGGGCGTGGAAGTGATATTATGATCCCAATGGCTATTCCAAGTTTCGGTGGAATGCTTATCGCGCTAATAACTCTGTTTGTTGTACCTGTGTTGTATAGTTGGAGAGCGGAGATGAAAGTGAAAAACGAAAAGTGATTAGTGAAAAATTAGATGTTCGAAGCCCGAAGCTCGACGTTGGATGCTGGAATTTGGTGTATTATAAATTAGAATTTAGAAAAGATTTAGAAATATGATAAAGTCTTATAAAGATTTAGAAGTTCATAAGTTAGCTTTCGATTTGGCCATGGATATTTTTTGGGAAACCCGAAAATTTCCGAAAGAAGAGGTGTATTCCTTGACTTCTCAACTTGTTCGTTCTTCTCGTTCTGTAAGTGCAAACATTAGTGAAGGTTGGGCTAAGAGGAGTTATGATTCTGTTTTTAAGCAACACTTAATTCACTCATTAGGTTCCAATTCTGAAACTGAAGATTGGTTGAATTACGCTCACTCCTGTGGTTATTTGTCTACAGAAAAATATAAAGAGCTTACAGAAAGAAACGATAGAGTAGGTAAAATGTTAACGAAGCTTCATCAAAATTGGAGAAATTATGAGAAATAAAAAATCAAATATTAAAATAAGGAAAGCAATTAGCATGTCTACTAGTTCGTTTTTAATTTCCAAGACCCAAAATTTAGTACGTAGCTTCCAGCTTCCAGTTTCTAGCTTCCAGCCTCGAATTTTGCTATTAATATGTTTTTTACTTTTCACTTTTCACTCTATGAAAGGTCAAGAATTAGGCGTGTTAATTAACGAAGCACTAGAAAACAATCCTGAAATTCAAAAATTCGATTTTCAGCATAAAATTGCTTCAGAGAAAGTTAACGAAGTCAATAGTATTCCAAATACAGAATTTAATTTCGGTTTCATGGCGGTATCACCAGAAATGAACATGCCAATGGAACGTTTTAGAGTATCGGTAATGCAAATGTTGCCTTGGTTTGGAACCATTAACGCAAGAGAAAATTATGCCTCTTCTATGGCCGATGTGCAGTACATAGAAATAACTATAGCGAAACGAAAGTTAGCGCTTTCAGTTTCGCAATTGTATTATCAGCTTTATGAAATTGACGCCAAGCAAAAGGTTTTAGAAAAGAATATTAGCCTTTTGCAATCCTATGAGCAGATTGCATTAACCTCTTTAGAAGTCGGCAAGGCATCGGCAGTAGATGTTTTAAAACTTCAGATTAGACAAAACGAGTTACAAGAACAAAAAGAAGTGTTGACTCAGAAATCCGAAGGCTTACAAGCAGCTTTAAATAGTTTACTGAATCGCGATTATGATAGCAAGGTGTCTGTGCTGTCTACTTTAGAAATTCCGCAAGACGATAGCTATTATAGCTATGATAGCTTACAGGTTAATCCGGAATTACTTAAATACGACAAGTTGTATGAATCGGTAAATCAGTCAGAATTACTGAATAAAAAAGAGGGAGGACCAATGATTGGTTTTGGAGTGGAATATATCAATCAAGAAAACAGTCCGATGATTACCAGTTCTTATAAGGATATGGTCATGCCAATGGTTTCAGTATCAATTCCTATCTTTAATAAAAAGTATAAATCGCAGACCATTCAAAACGATTTGCGAAAACAAGAAATTCAATCGCAAAAAGCTGAACGATTGAATATGTTGAAGTCCGAATTAGCGAAAGCCATTTCTCAACGTAATCAATCGCGAATTTCTTTTGATACGCAAGTTCAAAACTTAAAACGCGCAGAAGATGCAGAAGAAATTCTAATTAAAAATTACGAAACAGGAACAATTGATTTTAATGATGTTTTAGACATTCAAGAATTGCAATTGAGGTTTCAAATGAATCAAGTGGAATCCGTAAAAAACTATTTTGTGCAATCCACTTTAATAAACTATTTGACACAATGAAACACACATATCATATACACGGAATGACCTGCAATGGTTGCCGGAGTCACGTTGAAAAAACGCTTTCCGAAGTGGAAGGTGTTTCAAAAGCAACGGTGAATTTAGAAAAAAAGGAAGCTGTTATTGAAATGGCATCTCATATTCCTTTGGAGACTTTTCAAGAGGCTTTAAAAAAGGAAGGAGACACCTATTCCATTCACAAGCTAAATGAAGGCGCTATGCTACATACGTATCATATACACGGAATGACCTGCAATGGTTGCCGGAGTCACGTTGAAAAAACGCTTTCCGAAGTGGAAGGTGTTTTAAAAGCAACGGTGAATTTAGAAAAGAAGGAAGCGCTTATTGAAATGGCATCTCATATTCCTTTAGAAACTTTTCAAGAGGCCTTAAAAAAAGATGGCGGGAGTTATAGTATTCACCATCCAGGAGAACAACCTAAGCACGAAGAAAAAGCGGCAAAACCAAAGGGAGAAGGAACCGGTACATTTTATTGTCCGATGCATTGTGAAGGTGATAAAACCTATGACAAGCCTGGCGATTGTCCGGTATGTGGAATGGATTTGGTGGAAGAACAAAACTTGTCAGCAATCAATTCCGAACAATGGACCTGCCCAATGCATCCTGAAATAGTTGAAGACGAAGCAGGAGCTTGTCCTATTTGCGGAATGGATTTAGTGCTCATGCAAGCCGATTTGTCTTCTGAAGAAAAGACCTATAATAAGCTGCTGAAAAAGTTTTGGATTGCCTTGGCATTCACACTACCAATTTTCATTATAGCTATGAGTGAGATGGTTCCAAATAATCCGCTGTACGATATTATGGAGCAACAAAACTGGAACTGGATTCAGTTTGCATTATCTATTCCAGTGGTGTTTTACGCCACATGGATGTTCTTTGAACGTGCTTATAGAAGTATCAAAACATGGAATCTAAACATGTTTACACTGATTGGAATTGGAGCAGGAGCTGCGTGGCTGTTTAGTGTATTTGGCATGTTGTTTCCTGGAATTTTTCCGGAGCAATTTGTATCAGAATCAGGAGCTGTTCACGTGTATTTTGAAGCGGCAACGGTTATATTAACCTTGGTGCTTTTAGGTCAGCTTTTGGAAGCTCGTGCCCATAGTAAAACCAATTCGGCAGTAAAAGAGTTGTTAAAACTAGCACCTAATAAGGCAACCAAAGTTGTTGATGGTGAAGATGTTGAGGTGAGTATCGATAAGATAGAATTGGGCGATATTCTTAAAGTAAAACCAGGAGATAAAATTCCTGTAGATGGTTCTATAACTGAAGGTGAAACTACCGTTGATGAATCAATGATTTCTGGAGAGCCAATTCCTGTAAATAAAGCGGAAGGTGATAAGGTGAGTAGTGGAACTATAAATGGGAATCAGGTATTTCTTATGAAAGCTGAAAAAGTAGGTAGCGACACCTTACTGTCTCAAATTATTCATATGGTCAATGATGCGAGTAGAAGTCGTGCGCCAATTCAGAATCTAGCGGATAGAGTATCGGGTTATTTTGTGCCTGCCGTAGTCCTGATTTCTCTAATAACCTTTGGGGTTTGGGCTATTTGGGGACCAGAACCTGTTTATGTTTATGCCTTTGTTAATGCCATTGCGGTGTTAATTATTGCTTGTCCTTGCGCTTTGGGATTAGCAACGCCCATGTCTGTTATGGTTGGTGTTGGAAAGGGTGCTCAAAATGGCGTGCTGATTAAAAATGCGGAAGCTTTAGAGAAATTGGATAAAGTAGATACCCTTATTATTGATAAAACTGGAACGATAACAGAAGGACGACCAACCGTTGAAAAAGTTGGTGCTTTTGGGACCGATTATACCGAAGAGCAAGTGCTTCAATATATAGTGTCTTTAAATAGTAATTCTGAACACCCTTTAGCTGAAGCTACGGTAAAATTCGGAAAGGAAAAGAAAACGGAAGTATTAAAATCAGAGGCTTTTAGTGCGGTTACTGGTAAAGGTGTTGAAGGTAAAGTGAATGGTAAAACCACAGCTTTAGGAAACCCAGAAATGATGAAGTATGCGAACGCTATCATCTCGTCTGAAATGGAGGCTGAAGCTAAAACCTATCAAAAACAAGGAAAGACCGTGTCTTATTTAGCCGTAGACAAAATGGTTGTTGGTTATGTGGTTATTGGCGATAAAATTAAAGCAACTAGTGCGAAGGCAATTAAAGAACTTCAAGATAAAGGTATTGCTGTGATTATGCTTACAGGTGATAATCATGATACCGCTCAAGCCGTTGCTTCTGAATTACATCTTGCCGATTTTAAAGCCAGTATGTTACCGGAAGACAAGTTGAAGGTGGTAGAGAAATTACAGAACGAAGGAAAAGTAGTTGCTATGGCAGGTGACGGGATTAACGATGCGCCTGCATTGGCGAAAAGTGATGTCGGAATTGCTATGGGAACGGGGACTGATGTCGCTATAGAAAGTGCAGAGATTACGCTTGTAAAAGGTGATTTAAATGGCATTGTAAAAGCGAAGAATTTAAGTCACGGTGTGATGAAAAACATCAAACAAAACTTATTTTTCGCGCTAATTTATAACACTTTAGGTGTGCCCGTTGCTGCAGGTGTTTTATTTCCTGTTTTCGGATTGTTATTATCCCCAATGATTGCAGCTTTAGCCATGAGTTTTAGCTCGGTTTCGGTAATTGCTAATGCTTTAAGATTAAGAACTATTAAAATTTAAAACCATGAAAAAATATATAATTTATATTGGAATTTTAGCCGTTGGCCTTCTTTTAGGATGGTTCTTGTTTGGCGGTTCAACCAACACAGAAAACGAGCATAACCACGATGCTGTTGCAGAATCAAATCAAATGTGGACTTGTTCTATGGATCCACAAATTATGCAGCCAGAACCTGGCGATTGTCCTATTTGTGGAATGGATTTAATTCCTGCCGAAGCAGGAGCAGATGGCTTGGCTGCCGATCAATTTAAACTAACAGAAAATGCTATGGCTTTGGCTAATGTGCAAACAGCTGTTGTTGGTAGTGGTAAAGCTGAAGATAATGCCATTAAATTATCTGGAAAAATTGTAGAAAATGAAGAAGCTAACGCTGTGCAAGTGAGTTATTTTTCAGGACGTATAGAACGATTGAATGTGAGTTTCACAGGAGAAGAGGTGCGTAGAGGTCAGTTGTTGGCTACAATATATTCTCCAGAATTGTACGCAGCACAACAAGAGTTGCTTACTGCTTCCTCTTTAAAAGAATCACAACCTGCTTTGTATAAAGCGGTTCGTAATAAACTAAAACTTTGGAAGCTTTCAGAGAATCAAATCAGTCAGATAGAATCTTCAGGAAAAGTGCAAGAAAATGTGCCTATTTATGCTACGGTTTCAGGAACGGTGACTGAAAAACTCATCGAGCAAGGGGATTATGTAAAGCAAGGTCAGCCATTGCTTAAAATCGCTAATCTGTCTACTGTTTGGGCGAATTTTGATGTTTATGAAAATCAAATTGAAGTACTAAAGAAAGGTCAAGAGGTTTCTGTCGTAACAAACGCGTATCCTAATAAAGAATTCACAGGAAAAGTAGATTTTATAGATCCAACTTTAAATACGAAAACACGTACGGTAACTTTAAGAGTGGTGTTGAGTAATAAGGATAATTTGTTTAAGCCAGGCATGTTTGTTTCGGGTAAAATAAAAGGCGTTGCTTCAAACACGAAAGAAGTGCTGACTATTCCGTCGACGGCTGTGTTATGGACTGGAGAGCGTTCGTTGGTGTATTTAAAACCGGATCCCAACGAAACTGTTTTCGAAATGCGTGAAATTACCTTAGGTTCTAAAATGGGTGAAAATTATCAGGTTGTAGACGGATTAGAAAATGGCGATGAAATTGTAACCAATGGAACATTTACCGTTGATGCGGCAGCTCAATTACAAGGTAAAAAGTCTATGATGAATCATAAATCAGATAAAAATGAATCCAAAGAAGCGCACTTCAATTTAAATGAAAGAGTTACGGTTTCAAAAGACTTTCAGAACCAATTAAAAGCAGTTTTTAACGGTTATATTCAACTAAAAGATGCCTTGGTAAAAGATGATGCCAATAACAGTGCAGAGGAAGCTAAAAAGTTATTAAGCCATTTATCAAAAGTAGATATGAAATTGGTAAAAGATAAGGATGCACATGAGCATTGGATGGTTTTAGAAAAAGAAATAAAAGATTCTGCGACATCCATTTCAAATACAAGTGATTTAGTAGATCAAAGGCGACGTTTCAAAAGCCTTTCAACACATTTAACCAATGCTATTGAAGTATTCGGTATAAATGAAAAGATGTATCATCAATATTGCCCAATGGTAGATAATGATACAGGCGCTTACTGGTTGAGTAAGGAAGAAAAAGTTTTAAATCCGTATTTTGGCGACGCTATGTTGCGATGTGGAGAAGTGAAACAAGTTATAGAATAAGTAGAACCAATTATTAATAATTAAATATTTAAACATGAAAAGAGTAATTTTAAGTGTAGCGGTAGTAGCTGCAATGGGCTTAACAAGTTGTAAAGATGAGGCCAAAAAAGAAGTAGAAACAACAGTAACGGAAGTAAGTTCTGAAGTGTCAAAGGAAATCGCTTTGGCAGAGATGTCTTTTGGAGTAAGAGGAAACTGTGGGATGTGTAAAACAACCATTGAAAAAGCTGCAAACAGCGTAGAAGGTGTTGCGGAAGCGAATTGGGATGTAGACAAAAAGAAAGTTGAGGTTTCTTTTGATGAGACTAAAACAGATGTGATGTCTATTCATAAAGCTATTGCTGCTTCAGGATACGATACTGAAAAAGTAGCAGGTGACTTAGCTGCATACGAAAATTTACCTGGATGTTGCAAATACGACCATAACATGCAAATGAATCAGTCAGGTGAAGTAAAAGCTGAAGTACATTAATTAAATGTTCATTCGGTAATAGAAAAAAGAGTCCTTCTAAAGGGCTCTTTTTTTTGTTTGATATTTCGAAAGATGGTTTTGTAAATGATTTGGAATTATAAGGTTTAGTAAGTACATCATCCAACGAGATGTTGAAGAACTTAATTTGTACGTTTTACAAACCCATTGATAGTAGAAATGTTCCGGCAATCCATAATGTAAGTGATAGAATACCACCAATTATCAGAAAGTGTTTGAATTTATAGATGCCTGTTCCATAAATCAACGCGTTAGTTTGATAGCCTACTGGAGTGAAAAAGCTAAAATTTGCACCAAACATGACAGCTAATAAGAACGGTTTAATATCTAATCCTAAACCGCTTGCAACAGCGATAGAAATAGGGGTCATAATAATAGCGGTTGCATTATTAGAAATCACACCAGATAAGAGCATAGTGGTACCAAATAATAATCCTAAAACGATAATGGGTGCTTGGTCGCTAACTAAGGCAAGTAAGTTTTTAGAAAGCCATACATCGGCACCACTATTTGTCATGGCAACCCCTAAAGGAATCATACCTGCCAATAGAAAAATAATCTGCCAATTTACTTTTTGGTAAACACTTTCAAGCTGAATAATATTAGCAAGTAACATGGCACCAACACCGGCAATTGAGGCGGCCAAAATACTTAAAGTTCCACTGGCAGCAAGACCTATGACTCCTAATAAAATTAAGAGTGCTAAGATTCGTTTTTTATTAGAAGCAACAGGTTTAAACTCATGTTCGTTTAATATGGCGATATTTTCCATATCATATAAATTGGAAATTTTATGTTCTTCAATTTCTAGCAGAACACGATCTCCAGGTTTAAGATTGATGTCCTTGATGTTCTTTCGAAGTAAACGTTCTTTAGTGTTTCTTAGGTTTCTTCGTTTTTTTATGGCTATGGGATAGGCTCCTCGAAATGAAATTCGACGTAATACCTTAAGTGTTTTGCCAATGAGGTTGGATCCAGGAAGAATAAGAATTTCAACATAGGTTAACTCCCTTTTTAATTCATCGGTGCTCTCGTCTTCAATATCTTTTTGTCTTTTTCGTTTTTCATTTAGAATAAGACCGTTTTTCTTCATTAATGATTGAAAATTTTCCAAGTTACTCATCAAAATCAAGTCGTCATGAGCCATTAATTTAATATACTTTCCAGGATCGTTAATGACTTGTTTAGCTCTTATGAGTTTCAATAACTTCACTTCTTCGTTATCAAAAATATCAATGGAACCGAATGTTTTTCCAATTAAGGGTGAATCTTCAGATACTTTAATGGAAAAAACATAAGATTCTATATCATAAGATTTTCTTAAGTCGCTATGTTTACTGGTCGGTAAAAAGCGTGTGGCAATGGTCATAATCACCAATCCTATAATAAAGAATATGATTCCATACTTCGTAAACTCAAAAAAGCTAAACGATTCAACACCATGATTTTTCGCAACCGCGTTCACAATAAGGTTGGTAGATGTACCCATCAATGTACAGCTTCCACCTAAAATACCCGCAAATGAAATCGGCATTAATAAGCGAGAAGAAGAAAAGTTATATTTTTCGGATAACTGGGTAACAATTTTAATGAATATGATCACAACAGCTGTGGTGCTAATAAAAGCTGAAATACTTGCTGAAATTAACATGAAAGCTGGTGTGATTAATATAAGTGGTAATGTCTTTAGTTTTTTCACATTATCGGAAAGCAGTTGAATGACTCCATTTTCTTCTAATCCAACAGCTAATATCATTAAGGCAAGAATAGTTATGGTAGCCGGATTAGCGAAGCCACTAATAGCCTCTTCAGGAGATGTTAATTGTAATAAAACAAGAGCAACAATAATGAAGAAGGCAATCTTATCAATAGGAAATAACTCAGTTATAAACAGAACAATACTAATACCAATAATTATAAAAACTAAAAGAATAGAGAGTTCCATATTTGCAATAGTATTGGGTTAATCCTGAAATCTTACCTCAATTTACGGAATAATGACTGATGTATTAACTTATTATAATATTGTTTTAACTCTGATAAATTGATATTTCGAATTGCGAGCCTTTTGATATTCTTTATGAACACGTATACAATGGCTGAAGCTTATTTAAATAGTGTTCGGGTCTGTTGTATTAAAAATGTTTTATCATTTTTGCATTTTATAATTTTATAGACCAGCCATTATGAAAGATTTTAAAATGAGCACATTTAAATTCACTACACTACTCATGTTTTTAGGTTTTTTCTCCTATAATTCGTTGTATTCACAAGCTTATACGCGCGAACAATTACAGGATTCTATGGCTCAAATGCCCTATTTTTCTATACATAAGGATAATTATTTTATAACAGGAGTTCCAGCAAATACAGCCATTAATAGCTCCACGGCCAATGCTAAATATCAGATAAGTTTTAAGCAGATACTTACAAGAAGTAGACTTCCTTTAGACACCTATTTATTCATGACGTACACGCAAAAGTCATTCTGGAACATTTACAAAGAATCTTTACCTTTTAGTGATATTAATTTCAATCCATCCATAGCAATAGGGAAAGCCATTTACGATAAAGAGGATCGCTTAAGTGGATTGGCAACCGTCTCCTTTGAACACGAATCTAACGGAAGAGATAGTATAGCTTCAAGGAGTTGGAATCGCTTTAGTTTAGAATATACCACTAATATTTTTAAAAGAACAACCGCAAGTTTTAAGGTGTGGTTACCATTCGGTTATAAAGAAGGAAATCCAGATCTCTTGGAATATGTTGGATTAGGCCAAGTTAATATGTCACATATATTTAAACAAGATAAGCTTGTTTTTGATTTAAGAGTTAGGAAAGGACTCAATTTTGATGGCAAAGGCTCAATTAGAACTCGTATTTATTTTAATCCGTTTGATAATAATATCTCTAACCAATATGTGATGTTTGAATGGTTTGTTGGTCAAGCTGAAGGTTTACTTAATTATCAAGAATCAAAAAGTATGATACGCATTGGTTATGTTATAAGAACTAATGAATTTAGATGGTTTAAGGGGAAAAAATAATGATGCAATGAGCAGATAACTTTTGGTGATTAAATTCCTTTTAAGCGATTCCACAAATCACTTATCAGTTTTTTACCATCCCGTTTCGATTTTTCTTGCTCTACAAAGTTCACGTTCCCATTTTCATCCACATCTATGCGGTATTGAAAAACAAATTCTTGTGATTGAGGTTCCATACTTAGCAGGCCAAAACGTAAATCGTTATAATATAGTTTACCATCCTTCTTTATTATGGTGTGCCATCCTTCAGAAATTGAAATCATTCGTTGTACTTTCTCATTTTCGATGAGGTCACCTAATAATTGATGGTTTTTCGGAAAGGCTTCAAATCGAGTTTGTTGCGTGTCAAAAAATGAATAGTAACCTAAAAGATAAGCGTCTTTAGTATCTACATTCGCACTCCAAAGAATAGTATTAAGTGGAGCAGGTCGGGTATCTATTTGCTCGTAAATAATATTTTGGTCGAGTAGGGCATCTTCAAATTGTGTTAGTGCAAGGTGTTTTAGCACAAAAGTTAAAGCTAAATATGCCGTACTAATGGTAAGTCCAAGACCATTGTAAAAACGACGTTTTTCCGAAGTTCTTTTTTGAAACATGGTCAGAATCAGACAAATTAAAAATGGAAGTGTGTATAATGGATCAATAACAAAAATAGTTTTAAAGGCTAATCTTAAATCGAAAGGCCAAAAAAACTGAGTTCCCCATGTGGTATGTGCATCTAATATAGGATGTGTTATCAATGCCCAAAAAAATAACCAGGACCATCCTTTCCAATCTTTATAAGATTCAAACCGTGAGACGAGCCAACCAAATAAGGGGGCAAACAATACGCAAAATACAATGGAATGCGTAAATCCACGATGAATAGCTAAAGCCGTAACCGTATCGGTAAAATGTGAGGCAAAAATATCTAAGTCGGGAATAGTGCCTGCAATAGCTCCATATAATATAGCTTTATTGCCAACCTTTTTACCTAAAACAGCTTCGCCAACGGCAGCTCCTAAAACGATTTGAGTAAGTGAATCCATATTGTTTTCAAAAGTAAGGTTTCGCTAATAATGAATCAATAGATTCTATTCTAAAATGAGAAAATGAAAGAATTTAATGGAATTTTTAAAAATTTAATAGTAAATTACACAACCTAATCATTTTAAAATCATTAGTATAAAGTATCTTTATGAGTGAAAAATTGAAAAAACTGGCATATAATTTTCTCGTCTTGCCGGTTGGTAATATGCTCGTTCTTCTTCAACCAGAAAAAGCACGCCAACTATCAGAAAATAGAATTACACTAGTCCATAAACCTAAAAGAGATATGAGTTTGTCGGATAGAGTAATGCGAAGTTCCCTTTTGCACAAGCTTGATAAAATACAAGATTATAGCGCTATAGCTGAACAAAATCGAAATTTTTGGGTTAATAGTAAAGCTACTGAATTGTTTTCAGATCTAGAGGATACCTTTAAAACCGATTTTATACCACATTGCACATTTATATTTGATTTGCTTAAAAAAGAGTTATCTGAGACGTCAGTAGAATTTAATACATTGGTTGAAATCGGAACTGGGAATGGAGATGTTCTCAATTATCTCAGTGCTGAGTTCCCCAATATTAGTCGTTTCGTGGGTATCGATCTTAGTCCGGATCAAATAGAATTAAATAAGGACAGATTTTCAAATAATGAAAAACTTGAGTTTGTAGCTGCTGATGCTTTTGATTGGGTGAAAGAAAATGGTCATGGAAATACTGTTTTTGTTACATCAAGAGGTGTATTAGAATACTTTTTACAGCCTCGACTTCAGGAACTATTTAATATGATTAATGGCTTAGGTAAAACTATTTTTATAGCAATAGAACCTAATGGAGCTGACCATGATTTTGATGCCCATCCGGAGACTCAACTTTATGGACATGAACCTTCGTTTTCACATAATTACCCTTTGCTATTTAAAAACGCTGGTTTTGATATTTGGCATTTTTCCCAAAAAGTTTGGTATAAAGCTTCAGATATGCAGACGTTTGTTGGTGCTAAAAATTAAAAATTTAAGAGACCAAAAGCACTCTCATCAAAGTATTGGTTTCAATATATATTATGAAAGAGTTTATTAGAAAATATGAAATTTGGGTGTTTCTTGCCCTAGGTCCAGTGTTAAACGTCTTTTTTGTATATTTCAGGTCTATTGGATTAATTCCTAAACCGTTATATAATACGGGCCGATTTACATTTCTTCTCATATTCTTAATTATATTAGTTTTTTATACTAGAGGATTCGCTGGAGTGAAAGACATATTTAAACCTATGCTTAATTGGAAGGTTCATCCTAAATGGTATATTTTTAGTTTTGTATTTGCATTTGGTGTTGGCGTTACAACACTACTATTAAAAGGCATTTATTCGGGAGGAGAACTCACCGCATATTTAAAAACGAATTTTGGAGTTTTAACCTTTAGAGGGATTGTAGCTCTATTTGTTTGGGCTTTTTTAGGAGAGGTGGTATGGGTTAGCTATTGCATTCGAGAACTCTCAAAAATCACCAAACCGTTCTATGCTAGCCAAATTGTAGGCTTTGTTTGGACTTTATGGTGGATTCCCATTATCATTCGCGGGGAAGGAGTGCTTCCTGGGATTCCAATAGTCTCTTTAGGAATATTTATGCTGGGAATTGCAGGTATGTGTACCATAGTATATGGTCATTCCAAAAGTGGATTATGCGTATTGGTTTTGCAGTTTATGGTAAACATTTCTCTAAATGCATTATCAGTATCTCCAAGTACCGGAGGTGTTAATACATTCACAGCATTTTCAATTGTTTATTTTATTACAATGCTATGTTTTATGTATTTTATGAATCCCGCAAAAAAGTTTAAAAGCTATAATCAAAGTATTAGAAGTTAAGTCCGTATCCGAAATCATTACACCATATCTAAATAAGGTTTGTTTGCTTAGATCTATGACATGCTTTATCTACCATAAATAAGCGTGGATATTGATGATTAGATGAACTACTCTTCGTTAATCTTAATTATTCTACTTCTGTAGGTCACCAACTTTGTGACTATTAATAATTGTTTTTTTTCTAATTAATAGTAAGAAGTCTAAATCCAATACAATTTATCGAAGGAAAAAAGATACTTCACCACAAACAGTATTGCCACTAATTTGTCTCTAAGATCATATTTTTTCGACAGATTAAGAATTTTAAAAACAGTGATATAGTGGTTTTGAAAGATGAAAGGAACAATTTGTCATAAATTTTGAATCAATATCAATTTTTTTTCTAAATTGGTTTAAAAATCCCCCCTTATAAGCTTTTGTAACCAATTCGTTTTTGAGCTTATTCAGTTTTTTTGTATTAAATTAGGATAAACCTCATTTCTAGTGGTTTAGTCTTTAATAATTCATGGAAATTGAATAGGTTTGAAAGCACATTTAATTAAATTAGAGGAAAATGTATAGCCCAAATCAAATTTATTTGCTATTCAAGGAGGCTGTGAAATTATATCCAGACGAAGATTGTATTATTACTGAAACAAAAAGTCTTACTTATAAACAAACAGAGCAGGAGGTTTCTAAAGTTTATGCCGAGATTGTAAGGAGTGCTAAGGATGAAAAAAATATCGGGGTACCAACCACTAGGTGTGCCGAGCAGATAATTTTTTTATTAGCAACATTAAAAGCTGGTAAAGCTTATGTCCCTATCGATTTTAGTTATCCAAAACAGAGACTTGCAAGAATTATTAGTAATTCTAATCTCAAATATTGTCTCACAACAAATAACGATGAAGAAAAGCTTACCGAAAATGGTCTGAAACCACTAAAAGGTAGAGAGTTTGAACAGTCCTTAAATGGTGAATTTATAGAATCTTCTTCACAAAATTTGCCGACTTACATTTTATATACTTCAGGATCCACAGGTGAACCAAAAGGTGTCTGTATGGGTGAGAAGGCAATGTTAAATCTCCTAAAATGGCAGAGTGAAAAATCAATTTGTAAAAATGGTTCAAGGACCTTACAATTTGCACCTTTAAGTTTCGATGTTTCTTTTCAAGAAATTATGTCTACTCTAAGTACGGGAGGAACACTTGTATTAATAACGGAAGATCAGCGTTTAGATATGTTCGCGCTAATTAGACTGATTGAGAAGCATTCTATAAATAGATTATTTCTTCCATTTGTAGCACTACAGGCCCTAGCCGAAGCTGCTATTAGTTTAGATGTTTTTCCTTCGAGTTTAAAGGAGGTTATGACGGCAGGAGAACAGTTAAAAACGACGAATCAATTACGAACATTTTTCAAAACTCTGAAGGCTTGTAATTTATATAATCAATATGGACCTACAGAATGTCATGTAGTGACAGAATTAAGACTTGAAGGCGATCCGGATAATTGGCCAGCTTTACCAACCATAGGAAAACCTATTGATAACGTAAAGATGCATATTCTTGATAAGGATCAGAAACCAGTACCTGAAGGCGAACTTGGAGAACTGTGTATTTCTGGTTTATGCCTTGCTGAAGGTTATGTAGGAAACGAGGAATTGACCAAGGAAAAGTTTACATTTATACAATTACCAAACCTTGGAGCTATTAGAATGTATCGCACTGGTGATATCGCTCGAATTTTGCCTGATGGTAATATCGAATTTTTAGGAAGAGAAGATGATCAGGTTAAAATTAGCGGCCATAGAATTGAATTAGGTGAAGTTGAATTAGCACTTAATAAGTTACCTAATATTCAACAAGCTGTGGTTATAGCAAGTAAGCATTTTTCTGATCAAGCTCAGTTAATTGCGTATTTACAATCAGATAAGCCACCAATAGACAACTCAGAATTTAGAGTACAAGTTAGTGCTGTTCTTCCTGAATATATGGTGCCTTCACATTATGTATGGGTTAAGGACTTTTCAAAAACAACGAGTGGTAAAATTGATAAGAAAAACTTACCACTTCCAGAATATAGTAGACCAAGTAATGCACCATTATTAAAAAAGCCTACCACTAAAATTCAGAAGGATTTAGCCAAAGTTTGGGCCGAATTATTACGTGTACCTGAAATAGGTGTTTTAGATAACTTTTTTGAAATGGGAGGTACGTCATTATTGGCACAAAAAACGGTGGCCACTTTACGACGAACTTACAATTATGAGATACCAATTATAAAACTATATCAGCATCCAACAATTTCAGAATTGTCGAGCTATTTAGAACCCAAAAAAGAAAATAAATCAAAAGTTAATGTTGCTCGTAAAAGAAGTAATTCCTCTTCAGATGTAGCCGTAATAGGAATGGCTGGCCGTTTTCCGGGAGCTAAATCCATACAAGAATTATGGAGTGTTTTAAGAGAAGGTAAAGAGACAATTTCTTTTTTTACACCTGAAGAATTAGACCCTGCAATCCCTGAAAGTTTACGTAACGATCCTTTATATGTGGGAGCACGAGGAGTGGTGCCTTCTGTTAAAGAATTTGATGCTTCTTTTTTCGGATTAAATCCTAAGGTCGCAGAAGCTATGGATCCCCAACAGAGGCTATTTTTAGAAATAGCATGGGAAGCCTTAGAGCATTCCGGACACCTTCCTACGCATTATGATGGAACTATTGGGGTATATGCAGGAACAGGTACCAACACGTATTATAAAAACAATATTCTTCCAAATAAAGATATAATAGATCGAATTGGTGGTTTTCAAGCGAATACGGTTAACGAAAAAGATTATATATCCTCTAGAACCGCTTATCATTTAAATCTTAACGGACCCGCTGTTAGTGTTCATTCGGCATGTTCTACGTCACTACTTGCAATAGCCGAAGCAACTGATGCTATTAGACAAGGCCGTTGCGATGTTGCTTTGGCTGGTGGCTCTAGTATAACGACACCTATATTCAGTGGTCATTTATACCAAGAAGGTTCAATGATGAGTCCTGATGGTCATTGTAGATCATTTGACGAAAACGGAAAAGGAACTGTTTTTAGTGATGGAGCGGGCGTCGTGCTTCTTAAGAATTTAGAAGATGCGAAGGCAGATGGAGATATTATTTATGGGGTTATTAAAGGAATTGGTATTAATAATGATGGCGGGAATAAAGGTAGTTTTACGGCTCCAAGTGCTGAAGGGCAAGCTGGTGCTATCGCCAATGCCTTATTTGATGCGAATATTGATCCTTCAGAGATTAGTTATATAGAAACGCATGGTACGGCAACGCCTGTTGGTGATCCAATTGAGCTTGAGGGTTTGCAAATGGCTTTTGGAAAGCAGGCTGAAAATGGCTATTGTGCCATAGGTTCTATAAAAAGTAATATGGGACATTTAACCGCAGCGGCTGGTGTAACAGGATTCATAAAAACTATATTGTCACTAAAAAATCGAGAGATTCCAGCGTCATTAGGTTATGAGCGACCAAATCCATCTATAGATTTTGAAAATAGCCCATTCTACGTTAATAATAAATTATCGCCGTGGAACTCAAAAGGAACGAGAAAAGCCGGAATCAGTTCTTTTGGTGTTGGTGGAACAAACGTTCATATTATTGTCGAAGAATACGAAAATAAACAACTTAAGTCTGATGAAGGCCGTCCAGTTCAACTTCTAACCTGGTCTGCTAAAAAGGAAAATAGTTTAGTCGGTTATCAAGCGGCATTAGGGGATTTCTTAAAATCGTCTAACGCATATAATTTGGCCGATGTTGCACATTCATTAATTAAGACTAGAGATTTATTTACACATAGAGGGTTTGTAATCGCTGGCAATACACCTGAGGCAAGTGAGAAGTTGTTGTCTTCAGAAAATAAAGGTGTTAAAACAAATTCATTAAAAATTGTACCAGGCGAATTAGCTTTTTTATTTCCAGGACAGGGTTCTCAGTATTTACAGATGGGTAAATCCCTTTATGATGGAGAAAAAGTATTTAGAGATGCTGTAGATCATTGTGCTGAGTTTTTAACTTCAATTTTAAAAAAGGATATTAGACAAATAATTTTTCCTGATGAAAATTCACCTGAAACTGAGCTTCAATTAAAAGATACCAAATACACACAACCGTCATTATTTGTAATTGAGTACGCTTTATCTCAACTATGGATGAGTTGGGGAATAAAACCGACTTTAGTATGTGGACATAGTATTGGTGAATTTGTAGCAGCACATCTAGCTGGAGTATTTACATTAGAAGATGCTTTACGTCTCATTACAATTAGAGGACAACTTGTGAGTGACTTACCTGGGGGCAGTATGTTATCGGTAAGAACCACAATCGATGAGCTTCAAAAGTTAATTCCTGAAAATCTTTCAATTGCAGCAATTAATTCTGATAATTTGATTGTTGTTTCAGGTACTGATCAGGATGTTGAACGTTTCGCTAAAGAATTAGAGGCTGCAGGCATTGCAAATAAGCTTTTACTAACAAGTCATGCGTTTCATTCTACGATGATGGATCCTGTATTAGATATCTTTGAAACCGAAGTAAAAAAACTGCAACTAAATATTCCACGATTACCAATTGTTTCTACGGTGACGGGAGATTATTTGACTGATGCGGAATCGACTAGTTCTACATATTGGGCAAACCATTTAAGAGCTACTGTGAATTTTTCGGGAGCGATGGATACCGTTTTAGGTTTAGAAGACCCTGTATTATTGGAGGTAGGGCCAGGTAGAGCTCTAACAACCTTGTCAATGCAAAAGAAAGGTTTAAAATCACTAGCCTCAATTTCTAGTTTAACTTTTCCTAAAGACAATGAAAATGCCTATCACACTATTTTGACTGCGTTAGGAGACTTATGGTTGCATGGTGTTGAACCTGATTGGGACTCTTTTTATGGTGATCAAAAACGTCAAAGGCTGTGGTTGCCATCTTATGTTTTTGATCGCAAACCTTGTTGGGTAGACCCAATTAATAAAAAACTTATTCAAAATAATCAGGAAATTAATAAAACACAAATTGCAGGTCAAAGCACCGATCCTGTACTAAATACCAATACAAAATTTATGAGAAAGCCTATTATTCTTAATAAAATATCAGAGATAATTGAAGAGAACTCCGGAGTAGAAATAGAAGCTAGTGATTATGGTCAAAGTTTTCTAGAACTTGGCTTAGATTCATTAGTCTTAACACAAATGGCCATTACTTTTAAAAAAGAATTTAATACACCAATCACATTTAGACAGTTAAATGATGAGTTTGGGTCACCTAACTTATTAGCGGACCATATTGATAAGGTATTGCCTAAAGAGGTCTATGCACCGGAACCAGCTGTAAATCATGTTCAGACTCAGAACCCTATTCAAAATACAGTGACGAGTACGTCAAACCAACAACTAGTTCAACCATCCGTAAATACTGTAAATAATCCTAATCAAAATACCGCTTTAGGTCTAATTGCACAGCAATTACAGCTTTTAGGAAAACAAATGGAATTGTTGCAAGGAACGAGTAATACAGCGGCTCCTACTGTGACGGCTCAAGAGCATCAGCCCATAATGACACAAGCTCCTGTGAATTCAGTAACAGATGATTTATCTGAAGATGAAAAAAAGGAGCATCAAAAACCCTTTGGAGCATCACCTCGTATTGAAAAAAAGGCCACAGGGTTAAATACGAATCAAAAAGAGTTTTTAGATAATCTTGTCCTTAATTATAATAAGAAGACAGCAGGAAGTAAGGCATATACACAAAAACACCGTAAACACATGTCGGACCCAAGAGTAGTTTCGGGATTCAAACCTGAAACAAAAGAACTTATTTACCCGATTGTAGTTGAAAAATCCTCGGGCAATCGCCTTTGGGATATAGATGGGAACGAATACCTTGATACTTTAAATGGATTTGGTGCCTGTTTATTTGGGCATCAGCCTGATTTTATTAAAGAAGCAATACATAAGCAAGTAGAGCTAGGTTTTGAAGTTGGACCTCAACATCCATTGGCGGGAGAGGTTTGTGAATTACTTTGTGAGTTCACTGGTCACGAGAGAGCTGCATTGTGTAATACAGGGTCAGAAGCCGTGCTAGGAGCAATGCGTATTGCGCGAACAGTCACAGGACGATCATTAATTGTGGCATTCTCGAGATCTTATCACGGTATTAATGATGAGGTTATTGTAAGAGGGTCACGAAAATTAAAGTCTTTTCCAGCTGCTTCAGGTATTTTACCAGAAGCCGTTCAGAATATGCTCATATTAGATTATGGAACTGAAGAAAGTTTAGCAATTATAAAGGAGCGAGCCAATGATATAGCAGCCGTTCTTGTGGAACCTGTTCAAAGTAGACGACCAGAGTTTAGACCAATAGAGTTTTTAAAAGAGGTTAGGAAAATTACTAAAGCATCTGAGTCTGTATTAATTTTTGATGAAATTATTACTGGTTTTAGAATGCATCCTGGCGGAGCACAGGCTTTGTTTGGTGTTAAAGCAGATTTAGCAACTTACGGAAAAGTTATAGGAGGTGGAATTTCTATCGGAGCAATTATAGGTAATAAGAAATGTATGGATGCCTTAGATGGCGGATTTTGGCAGTATGGTGATGATTCTTTCCCAGAAGCAGGAGTTACTTATTTTGCAGGGACATTCGTTCGTCATCCATTAGCCTTAGCTTCAACTAAAGCATCACTCTTATATATGAAAGAAAAAGGGGTGAAACTTCAAGATGAGTTGGCAAAAAAAACAGATCGTTTTGCGTCTGAATTAACGGCGTACTTCAAATCTAAAAATCTTCCATTAGAAATTGCCTATTATAGATCGTTATGGCGATTAAAAGTACTAGAAGACATTCATTATTCAGAATTGTTTTTCGTGCTTATGCGCCATAAAGGAATTCATGTTTGGGATGGCTTTCCATGCTATATGACAGAAGCCTATTCAGAAGATGATGTTACTCATTTAATTAAAACCTTTATTGACTGTGTAGAAGAACTTGTTCAGGTTGGGATATTCGGAAATGAATTGATTGACGTATCAAATGGTAATGGGAGTGTGCCAAATTCGAAAGCATTGAATCAACCACCCGTTCCGGGAGCACGATTAGGTATGGATGAGCAAGGTAATCCCGCTTGGTATATAGCAGATGAAAAGAGCGACGGAGCTTATAAAAAAATAGAATTATAGGTCTTCGTTAATAATGGCGAATGTTTAATTTATAAAAAAATGATTATAAATTGATGAATGAATCAACCATCAAATCAGAAAGTAAACCTACTTTAAATCCCTTTGCAGGTCCAGAGCTAGAAAAGGTCATCTTAACAACACCTTCTCAGGCAGAAATTTGGATTTCCTGTAAAATAGGAGATATAGATGCTAATAGAGCTTATAATGAATCTGTTACATTAGTATTAAAAGGACGTCTTAATAAAGAGGCCCTACTTAAAGCTGTAGTGGGGTTGGTAGAGCGACATGAATCTTTACGCTCAGTTTTTAGTACAGATGGTCGCTTTATGTCTATTTTTAAACATCTTCATATAGATGTTGATCAACAAGATTTATCTCATTTAAACCAGTCGGAACAAAATGAAGCTATAAAAGATTATATATCAGGTGAGGCCAATCATGTTTTTGATTTAGTTAAAGGACCACTTTTTAAAGTGGGACTAATTAAATTGTCAGAGACTGAGCATCATTTAGTTCTTACAGCGCATCATATTATTTGTGACGGCTGGTCTTTAGGCATCATGCTTGAAGAACTTGGTAATATGTATTCTGCAATTATTAATAATAGCGATCATACGCTTCCTAAAGCAGAGAGTTTTGGGGATTATGCAGATGAACAACAGCTGTATTTAAATAGTAGTGATTATAAAGTTAATGAAGCTTATTGGTTAAATCAATTTGCCGATTCTGTACCACAATTAACTTTACCCACAGATTTTTCAAGACCTAAGCTTAGAACCTACAAAAGTGAGCGATTAGATCTGCCAATGGGAATTGATTTAGTAAATGCTCTTAAAAAAACAGGGATAAAAGCAGGGTGTAGTTTGGTGACCACACTATTATCTGCCTTTGAGGTATTTATTTATACACAAACCGGTCAGGATGATGTGGTTTTAGGTCTTCCTTCAGCCGACCAAGCGGCAAGTGGAAAAACCCAAATGATAGGTCATTGTGTGAATTTATTACCGCTTCGAAGTAAAATAAATGCCAATATTAGCTTTAATGACTATTTAAAAAAACGCAAGTCTGAGCTGTTTGATGCTTATGATCATCAACAGTTAAGTTTTGGTCAATTATTGCAAAAATTAGCAATTGCTAGAGACCCATCGCGAGTACCATTGGTGCCAGTGGTATTTAACATAGACATGGGCATGTCTTCTGCAGTGTCATTTTCAGGATTAGATTATGAATTGAGGAGTAATCCGAGGGCCTATGAATCTTTTGAAATATTTATGAACGCTACGGGATCGGATAAGGATCTCATCTTAGAATGGTCTTATAACTCAAATTTATTTAAGCCAAGTACCATCAAGCAAATGATGCGTACTTTTCAGGTAATTTTAGATACCATAGTAGCAAATCCTGATGTGAAGATTGGGGAAATCATAAAAGTTGATATTTCTGATTATTCAGAGTTAAATACTACTGAAAAATCTTATCCAAAAGAACCATTGCATGAATTACTATTTAAACAAGCTCAAATTAATCCATCAAAGAATGCAATTAAGTTTGGGGAAGATCAAATAGCCTATAGTGATTTAGCAAAGCAAGTTCATCAAGTAGCACATTACTTGAAAGCTCATGGTGTTAAGAATGGTGATTTTGTAGCCGTTTCATTACCGAGATCCACCGAAATGATAATTACCTTAATCGCAATTATGGAATGTGGTGCGGCCTACCTGCCTTTAGATCCAACTTATCCTTCTAAGCGTTTGGAATTTATGTTAGAAGACTCTGAGTCGAAATGCATGATTACAACTAAAGCATTATCTACGTCATTAGAAGCAGGTATTAATATCATACATTTACAAGATCTCTTTTCAAAACTTGAAGATTATCCAGAATCGCCACTTAATGAAACTATAGACATCAATAACACCGCTTATTTGCTCTATACATCTGGTTCGACAGGGAAACCTAAAGGTGTTCCTATTTCACATAAAAACTTGGTAAATCTATTATTTAGTGTATTAGATAAACCGAGCATCAAAGCTAGTGATGTATTAATTTCAATCACGACGATTTCATTTGATATCGCCATGGTAGAACTATTTGCTCCTCTTTTAGCAGGTGCTAAATTGATAGTTACTAATGAGGAAACATCAAAAGATACACGTTTGCTGCTCAATGTGATGAAGGAAGAGGCCGTAACAGTGATGCAGGCTACGCCAGGAACTTGGCAGATGTTAATGTATTCAGGATGGAAGGAACACCTTCCAATTAGAGCTATATCTACCGGAGAAGCACTTCCAATAGTATTAGCTAAAAATATCTTGGACAGGGTAGATGTACTATGGAACATGTATGGGCCAACAGAAACGACAATTTGGTCTGCTATGAAAGAAATTTCTAAGTCAGATGATTTAATAACCATTGGTCGTCCAATGGCCAACACCCAATTTTATATTGTAAATGAACAAGGTAAATTGGTTGAATCAGGAAAAACTGGGGAGCTTTGTATTGCGGGAGATGGCGTTGCAAAGGGCTATTGGAAAAGAGATGATTTAACCACCGAGAAATTTATTAAAAATCCATTTGAATCGAGGCTAGGGCCAGTTTTATATCGAACCGGAGATTTAGCCAAGTTGCTTCCTTCGGGTGATGTCCATTGTTTGGGACGCATAGATCAACAGGTTAAAATACGAGGTCATCGTATCGAGTTGGGCGAAATAGAGCAGGCTTTAGATTCATTAAAGGGAGTGGATTCATCAGTAGTATTAGTTAATGATGATCAATTAATAGCTCATGTGATTGCACAAAATATAGGTAACGATAATTCAAATCAAGGGCGTTTTTGGAAGGAAGAACTAAAAAATTATCTACCTACACACATGATTCCTAATCAGTTTATTTTTGTTGATGAATTTCCTAAAACATTAAGTGGGAAAATCGATAGAAAAGCGCTCTTACAAAATGTTCCAACTAAGAAAACTAAGCAGGAATTTGCAGCACCTACTACTGAATCCGAAAAGATAATAGCTTCTATTTGGGAAGATTGTTTAGATATAGAAAAAATAGATGTAAATAGTGATTTTTTTGAGATTGGAGGACATTCCATTGTAGGGGTTCAGGTGATGGCTCGACTTGAGAGTGAAACTGGAAATAGAGTACCTCTTGTTGCACTGCTTAAGCACCCAACTGTAAAAGGATTAGCCGCATACATGGATAGTGAGTTTTTTGTTTGGGACTCTTTAATTCCATTAAAGCCTGAAGGCTCAAAGCCTCCGTTATATATTGTTCATGGAGCTAATCATCATGTATTAATGTTTAATGATTTAGCACAAAAACTTGATAAAGAACAACCTGTTTATGGGCTTCAATCAAGGGGAATAGATGGCGTGTCTGAACCTCATGATTCTATTCATCAAATGGCTGCAGATTATATATCTGAAATTGAAGCATCAAATCCTACAGGACCTTATGCCTTAGGAGGTTTTTCTTATGGAGGTATTGTGGCTTTTGAAATGGCAAGACAATTAATAGCTAAAGGTAAAGAGGTCACACTACTCGCTCAATTTGATACCTATGTTTTCCCATCGTATTACTATAAAAATCCGATTAAGAAAAAAGTGCTTTCATCCTTATATCTTATTGGAAAAGTTGGTTATGTTATCTTAAATATGTTCAGTAATAAGAAGAACTTTTTAAGAAGAAAGGAATTGATCAAATTACAACTTTCAGGATTCTATTTACGACTAAAACATGGCCACGCGAAACAATATGAAATACAGTTCAATGTCCCTATTAAGCTGTTGAAAAATCACAATAAGGCTACCGAGAGATATACTATTATTCCTCAGGATATTGTTATAGATTTATTTAGGGCCAAAGAAGAAGTTAACTTTGTTCATGATCACAAATATCTTGGATGGCGAAAGATGAGTACAAAAGGTATAAGAAGGCATATGGTACCAGGTAACCATGTAGATATGTTTGAAAAACCTCATGTTGATGAGCTTGCCAAGAGTCTCCAAGAAGTGTTGAATACTAAGAATATACATCGTGTCTAGTAAATTATATTGCGGAAATTCGGAAGTCATTCAGGAAGGAGAGTCGGCAGGGAATTTGTTGAATTCGGACGTGAAATTATTTAAAATTGTACTGTCCGATTATTACAAAGTTATTGATGCCCTTAGTAATTCATTAACGATTGCCGAAAAAGAGCGCGCTGAGAGGTATAGGCAAACTAAAGATAAAAATAGATTTATCGTTAGTCGTAGCCTTTTGAAACACCTATTAGCGGAAGAATCAGGTGCAGATATTGCAAAAATTACCTTGGAAAAACATACCAATCATAAGCCATATTTGCCATCCGATAAGTCCTTACATTTTAACGTGTCTCATGCGGGAGATATTGCACTAATTGCGATTAGTAAATATGAAATTGGTGTAGATATCGAGTTTATAGATAACGAATTCAATTATACTGAAATTTTACCAACTGTTTTTTCTAAGGAAGAGATAAAACTTATTCATGAATCAAAAAATAAACGACACTCATTTTATAAATTCTGGACAAGAAAGGAAGCAATCGTAAAGGCTATAGGGCGAGGGATTGACGATGCTTTGATTAAAATTCCGGTGATAAATCAACTCCATACAGTTCCATTAAATCTAATGGCTGGTTATGATATTGTACGAGTCCTCAGCTTCGATATTAGCGAGAATTATGTAGCTTCATTGGCAGTGTGTGCTCCTATTTATGATTTTCATAATTTACATATCCACGAAGCACCTATCGCTGAAGAATTCCTTGTTTAAATTAATGGTTTCCTGCGCAATAAGCCATTGTAACATAAGTTACTTATTATAATATATCTGATTGGTATCTTTATAGAAATCAAATTTCTAATGAGAAAGACAGTAATAATTTATTTTATTATAGCAATCGTTTTTACCAGCTGCACATTAGGTAAGAAAAATAACGATTCTTATAGTAGTGTTGACAACTTAAGTGTTGTAGACAATAAAAATCATCCAGGTAAAAAGTTAATGGAAACCAACTGTTATGTATGTCATAGTCCAACAGCCGACCATCAGGATAGAATAGGGCCTCCTATGATTGCGATTAAAAAACATTATATAGGTGAGAATACAACCAAAGAAGAATTTGTAAAAGCGATGCAAGCATGGATAAAAAATCCAGTTGAATCGAATGCAAAAATGCATGGAGCTGTAAAACGTTTTGGTATCATGCCAAAACAACATTATCCAGAAGAAACTATTGCGCAAATTGCTGAATATATGTATGATTACGACATTGAACAACCAGAATGGTTCGAAGGTCATTTTAATGAAAAAAAAGGGAATCATAAAGGAAATGGGAAAGGAAGTGGAAAGGAGAATGGTCAAGGTAAAAAACATGGCATGCAACAAGCCCAAAATGATTTTCAAGATTTACCTTATGGAGAGCGTGGTTTAAAATATACATTATCTACAAAAAAGGTTTTAGGTAAAAATTTAATGGAAACTATTCAAAAAAAAGGAATATTGGAAGCTTTGGATTTTTGTAATGTACAAGCTTATCCATTAACAGATAGTATGTCCGTAGTGCATAATGCATCAATAAAACGAGTTACGGATAAGCCTAGGAATCCCAACAATAAAGCGAATGCTGATGAGCTAGTTTATATGGAGAACTTTAAGAAAGTTGTTGCAAATGGAGAAGAAGCAAAACCAATAGTGAAAGAATTAGACAACAAAGTGAAAGTTTATTACCCAATTACGACCAATGCCATGTGTTTACAATGTCATGGTAATCCTAATGATGGAATAAACCCTTCAACATTAGCACGAATTAAAAGGTTGTATCCTATGGATAAAGCCATTGGTTACGATATTAATGAAGTGAGAGGTATATGGAGTATAACTTTCAATAAATAAAAAATAATATCAAGTATGAGTAAATTTTCAGAACTAATAAATCAAGATAAACCTGTTTTAGTTGATTTTTTTGCAGAATGGTGTGGACCATGTAAAATGATGAGTCCTATTTTAAAAGATGTAAAAGATAAATTAGGCGACGATGTGTCGATTATAAAAATTGACGTTGATAAGAATCAGTCTTTGGCTTCTAAGTATCAAGTTAGAGGAGTTCCAACGATGATTTTATTTAAAAATGGAAAACAAGTTTGGAGACAATCTGGAGTGCTTCAAAAAGATGATATCATTTCTATTATAAACACCCATTAATTTATATAAATAATAGAGGTTTCTCTGTGTTTAGTAGATTAAGGTTATAAAATGCTGATAAATATCATATGTGTTTGTAATCACGCATATTATATTTACATTTATTAAACACAAACATTTTTATTATGATGATACTAAACAGCATTGCATTATATAGTTGGACAAACGGAGTGATTATGATTGTCATCTTTGCCTTAGTTTGTATAACCTTAGTGGGTATTTTGATTAACTTTATGATGAGCGGCAAAAAAGAAGCCTCCGAAGAACATAGTGATCTGACTGATAGTCTTAATAAAAATAATGAAGAGAAATAGAGATAATAAATTATAGATAAATAGAGGATGTTTTAATTCAAAGCGTCCTCTTTTTTTATGCTGTAAAACGAAATAAGTAATACTCAGCATTATTGAAATTGTTTCTCCATCGAAGTTACTCGATTTGGTTTTTATGGATTATTACTGATTATAAAAATTTTAAAAATTGGTTTCGTATATTTATAAAGGTCAACTGAACTGAAAAATCATCGCTCTTCTAAAGACTTGTTTCATTTCTACCGTTAGACTTAAATTAATTGATTTAAAGAATATAATCATGACAATTAAACAATTTAAAGACGAACCCTTAGCACATTATTCTTACGCTATAATAAGCGACGGCAAAATGGCCTTAGTGGATCCTTCGAGAAGTGTACAGCCTTATTACGAATTGGCAGAAAAGCATAATGTACAAATTGTGGCCGTTTTTGAAACCCATCCTCATGCCGATTTTGTAAGTAGTCATTTGCAAATACACAAAGAAACAGGAGCAGATATTTATGTAAGTAAACTTGTAGGAGCAAGCTATCCGCATAAGACTTTTGATGATGGCGATACATTTAAAATGGGTAAGATCTCGTTTAAAGCCATAAATACGCCGGGTCATTCTCCTGATAGTATTACAATAATTGCGAAAGATGATAAGGATAAGCACGTGATGTTTTCTGGTGACACCTTATTTATTGGAGATGTTGGTAGACCAGACTTGAGAGAAAAAGCTGGTAATATGAAAGCTAAGCGAGAAGAATTGGCAAAAAGCATGTACCACACTGTTAAAAATAAATTTAATGATTTGCCAGATAGTACAATTATTTATCCAGCTCATGGAGCAGGCTCGTTATGTGGAAAAAATTTAAGTACCGACCCTTCCAGTACCTTAGGGAGAGAAAGAAAAGAAAATTGGGTGTTTAAAAATTTATCGGAAGCAGATTTTATAGAACATATTTTAAAAGACCAACCTTTTATACCATCTTACTTTGGCTATAATGTAGATATAAATAAGGAAGGCGCCGATAATTTTGAAATAAGTATTGCAAAACCAAGTTTCCAATTTCAGGTAGATAAACTAGAAGTAAGTGAAACTTTAATAGTAGATATTAGAAATCAAGACGACTATAATAAAAATCATTTACCAAAAAGCATCAATATTATTGCAGAAACAGAAGACGATAAATTTGAAACCTGGTTAGGTGCTATTGTAAAACCAGAAGAGCCTTTCTATGTAGTTTTAAACTCTGTAAAAGACAGAGAGAAAGTCTTAAGCCGAATAGCCAAAATAGGCTACGAAAAGCAATTAAAAGGCATGATGACCTTAGGAAAAGCAACTTTTGCAGATTCAAAACCTTTTAATCTAGAAGATTTTAAAAATAACAAGAATAAATACACCATAGTAGATGTTAGAAATAAAAGTGAAGTAGAAGAGCAAATGTTTTTTAAGGATGCCATCACTATTCCATTAGATCAATTAAGAGATTCGGAAGCTAACATACCAACAGATAAGCCTATCGTGGTACACTGTGCAGGAGGTTATAGAAGTGCTACTGGTAGTAGTATTATTTCCAATTTAACAAATAAAGTTCCTGTTTATGATTTAAGCGATGCTGTAGAAAACTTTAAATAAACACCAATATAAAGTGGAGGTTTTATTTTTAATTTTCTGTAATATATGTTACATAGTAAGAGATTAGTACTGTGTATTTTTATATAATAAAATTTACAGATGGAAGACATGCTATTTTATGATAGAATGCAGTTTGCATTTACTATCACATTTCACTATTTATTTCCGCAATTAACAATGGGATTATCTTTAATGATAGTCTATTTTAAGTGGAAATTCCTCCGAACAAAAATCGATAAGTACAACGATGCAGCAAGATTCTGGATGAAAATTTTTGCACTCAATTTTGCCATGGGAGTCGTTACCGGAATACCCATGGAGTTTCAATTTGGTACAAACTGGGCAAAGTTCTCGGAGCTTACGGGAGGAATTATTGGTCAAACTCTAGCCATGGAAGGCATGTTTTCCTTTTTTCTAGAATCTTCCTTTTTAGGACTCTTTCTGTTTGGTGAAAAACTACTTGGGCAAAAATTACATTTCTTAACTGGTTTTTTAGTCTTTTTAGGCTCTTGGGCTAGTGGTTATCTAATTATTGCCACACATTCCTGGATGCAATATCCAGTAGGATACGAAATATTAGAAAATGGCAGATTTGTACTCAACAATTTTGGAGCATTATTTTCTAACCCTTGGTTAATGCCAGCATTTTTACATAACCAAATGGGTTCTGTAATTACATCTTCCTTTGTGGTTGCTGCGGTTGGTGCTTTTTACTTATTAAATAATAAACATAGTGAATTTGGAAAACTCTTTGTAAAAACAGGTGTTATCTTCGGATTGATATCTAGTATTTTAGTTGCTTTTCCTACAGGAGATTGGATGGCAAAAAATGTAGCAGAACATCAACCTGTAACTTTTGCAGCCATGGAAGGAATTTTTGAAACAGAAGAAGGTGGTTCTGAAATTATCTTAATAGGACAACCAGATGTTGAAAATAAAAAACTAGATAATAAAATTGCAGTTCCTAATATATTAAGCTTTTTAACCTATCAAAGTTGGGATGCAGAAATAAAAGGACTTAATGAGTTTGATGAAAGTGTTTATCCTACAAATATTCCTGGTCTATACTACGCATACCACATTATGGTAGGCTTGGGAACTATTTTTATAGCTCTGATGCTAATTGCAAGTATCCAATTATTCCGAAAAAAACTATATAAAACAAAGTGGATTTTATGGATACTTATGCTCATGTTGCCATTTCCATATATTGCTAATACAACCGGATGGTATACTGCAGAACTTGGTAGACAGCCTTGGCTAGTTTATGATCTCTTACGAACTGCTGACGGAATTTCACCAACTGTTTCCTCTGGAAATACACTTTTCACTTTGCTTGGCTTTATTGGTCTTTATCTTTTATTAGGACTGTTATTTTTAATGCTTGCAGGAAAAATTATAAATAAAGGACCTGAAACAACTAAACTCAACTAACTATGGAATTATTTTGGTATATCGTATTAATGACCATGCTAACTATTTATGTAATTTTAGATGGTTACGATTTTGGAGCAGGGATTATTCATCTGTTTTTTGCAAAAACAGAAAAAGATAAAAAAGCTATTACAAATGCCATTGGTCCATTTTGGGACGCAAATGAAGTTTGGCTAATTGCAGTAGGAGGTGTGTTGTTTTTTGCGTTTCCAACACTATATGCATCTTCCTTTAGTGGCTTTTATTTACCATTAATAATGATTTTATGGTTGCTTATTTTTAGGGCTATTGGTTTAGAGTTACGCGGACAAGTACAAAATAAAATGTGGGAAGCTATTTGGGACAAAGCCTTTGGAATAGCAAGTTTACTTCTAGCCTTGTTTTTTGGAATAGCTTTAGGAAATGTAGTAAGAGGCGTTAATCTAGGTATGGTAACAGATGGCGTTTCGGCACACGAGCCACATTATTTTTTTCTGCCTCTTTGGAATCCAACTTTTAGCCCACAAGCCGAACATTTAGGAATTATAGATTGGTTTACCTTATTACTAGGGGTTATTGGAGTGGTAGCTTTGGCAATTCATGGTGCTAATTGGATTATTTTCAAAACCAATTCTAAATTAAATGCCAAACTAAAAAAAGTGGTGTTTAATCTAAATTTTGTCCTATTAGCTTTGGTAATAATTTCCTTGTTAATTTGGCATATAATCGAACCAAAACCGTTTCATAATTTTATACAATATCCTTGGCTCTGGGTTTTTCCAATAATTACCTTTATTGGTATATTTGGTTTGTTTAAAGTAAAATCTTTCCAAAAAGATGGTAAAGGATTTTTATTTTCATCCTTGTTCTTATTTGGCGGATTAACCTCTACCGTTGCATCTATTTTCCCTAAAATGTTGCCTTCAACTAATACAATAAATCCAGATTTAACTATTTATAATGTTGCAGCACATGAATACGGATTACAGGTAGGCGTGTACTGGTTTGTTATAGCTGCAGTTTTGGTTGCCGCTTATATGGTGATTCAATATAAAGTTTTTAAAGGAAAAATGGACGATGTTGGCTATGGCGAACATTAAACCAATTTAAAACGCATGACAGGAACATTAATTTCTTTAATTAGTATTTTTATAGGAATAATTGCTGCAAACCTATTTGGGCTTTTTAAGAACAAATATTCTTTTGGATTTACAGGAAATACATTAATTGGTGTTTTTGGAAGTATTTTATTAATTAAATCTTTCGGAAGATTGGGTTTTAATCCTTGGTCTATTATGAATAATGGAGATTTTAATAGTCTTTTATTAACAATAAATTTAATAGTTTCTGCTTTAGGTGGTGTTTTAGGACTTGTTTTTACTAGATTTATATATAATAAAATGAATAAATAATATAAAAATAATCAAACCAGATTGGAGTTTGATTATTTTTTGTACATTTGTTAACCAAATGGTTAAACCGCATAGTTGAAAATGAAGAAAACAAAAGACGAAAATACCGAAGAGCAAATTTTAGATGCCGCAAAAGATATATTTCAATCGAAAGGAATGGATGGCGCACGAATGCAAGAAATAGCAGATAAAGCAGGAATTAACAAAGCCATGCTTCATTATTATTATAGAAGTAAACAATTACTTTTTGAAGCTGTTTTTAAAAATGCATTTTCCTTATTAGCTCCACAATTAAATGCAATTTTAAATGATGATTCTTCCTTAGAGGATAAAATTAAAAACTTCACAAAAGATTATACTTCTTTTATGATGAAACATCCTTATTTACCAAATTTTATCATTCAAGAATTAAACAGAAATGAAGATTTTATTCTGAAAATAAAAGAGAACACAGCATTTCCTAATCTTAAAAAATTCAAAGAAAAGGTTGATGATGAAATTAGTAAAGGACTAATAAAACCAATTGATGCCGATCAATTGTTTGTAAATATTATTGCGCTTAATATTTTTCCTTTCTTAGGAAAACCATTAATAAAAGCGTTTACAGACAAGGACGACAAAACTTATAAAACATTTGTGGAACAACGGAAAACAGAAGTTTCTAGTTTTATTATTAATTCTATAAAGAACGCATAAAATGAAGAATATATTTATCATTCTTATTGCAATGGTTACATTTTCAAGTGTTGCCCAGCAAAGCATTACACTAGAGGAATGTTATCGTTTAGTAACAGAAAATTATCCTTTAGCAAAACAAATACAGCTATTAGAAGATCAAAATAAATTAGACTCAGAGGTTCTTGCAAATACAAAAATGCCACAATTATATGTAGATGCGCAAGCTACTTATCAATCGGATGTGATAGAAGTTCCTATTCCTAATTCTAATATAGAAGGCTTAAACAAAGACCAATATCGTGCAACACTTTCTGTAAACCAATTAATTTATAATGGCGGTATTACAG
This sequence comes from Winogradskyella epiphytica, assembly GCF_003217215.1. Taxonomy (GTDB): domain Bacteria; phylum Bacteroidota; class Bacteroidia; order Flavobacteriales; family Flavobacteriaceae; genus Winogradskyella; species Winogradskyella epiphytica. Next base: position 586,758 of record NZ_QJTD01000002.1, on the reverse strand, counting down.
ATGCTTCCATAAAAGTAAAATCTGCTCAATTACAAACTAAACAAAAGCAAGTTGAGGTAAACCTGTATCAGCTAAAACAACAAATTAATCAACTGTATTTTTCTATTTTATTATCGCAAGAATCGGAGTTGTTATTACAAAGTAAAAAAGCACAATTACAATCTAAATTAAGTGAAGTGCAATCTGGAATTAAACATGGAGTACTTTTACCTGCTTCCGATAAAGTTTTAGAAGCCGAATTATTAAAAATTAAACAACAGTCTCAAGAGTTACTAAGCAATAAAATAGTGTTAATAGAAACGCTTTCCGATTTAGTAAATAAACCATTAGATCTTTCTACGCAATTTGAAAGTCCATTATTAAAAGTTCCTCTAGAAAGTCAATTAAACAGACCAGAATTAGAATTATTTCAATTTAAAAAAGAAGAAATAGCAAGTTCAGAAAGCTTAATAGCAAAGCAAAATGCACCTAAATTATTAGGTTTTGCAACAGGAGGTTATGGTAACCCTGGTTTAAATATGCTAGATAACTCTTTTCAAACTTTTTATACGGTGGGTATTAAATTGAATTGGAATGTATTCGATTGGAATTCGAATAAAAAACAACGACAATCCTTAGCAATTCATAAAGATATTATTGATACAGAAGCCGAAACTTTTAAGTTAAATACAAATATAAAATTAAATCAACAACAAAAGGAAATCGATAAAATTGAAGGCTTTATTCTTTCCGATTTAGAGATTATTAATCTTAGAAAAGAAGTGCTTCAGTCAGCAGATTCGCAACTTAAGAACGGCGTGATAACTTCTTCGGCATATATTACAGAGCTCACTAATTTATACGAAGACGAAAACACTTTGCTGAAACATAAAATTCAGTTACAATTAGCAAAAGCAAATTATAATATTATTAAAGGGCAATAAAATAATTCAACAAATTTTACAGTTACGAGCAGTAAATTACGAGTAAATAATAATCTGCGGAAAAATAAATAGAATATGAAAAAACACAAGTATATATTAGGATTAAGCATCCTTGCAACCAGCTTTTTCTCCTGCGGAAATGACAATGGAAAAGCGGATGGTTACGGTAATTTTGAAGCAACAGAAATTACTGTTTCAGCCGAAAATAGCGGAAAACTTTTACAGTTTGATCTTAAAGAAGGAGATTTGCTTACCAAAGAACAATTTATAGGCTATATTGATACTATTCCACTTGCTTTAAAAAGAGAGCAACTAGAAGTTTCTAAAGCCGTGATTAGTTCTAAATCTAAAGGAGTGCTGTCTCAAATTAATGTTTTAAACGCTAAATTAAAAACAGCGAACACGAATAAAAACCGAATTCAAAACTTGATAAAAGACAATGCTGGCACTCAAAAGCAACTAGACGATATTTCTGGAGAAATAGATGTTATTAAAAATCAAATAACCAGTGTAGAAATTCAAAATGCACCAGTTGTAAATGAATTAAAGTCTATTGATGTACAATTAAAACAAATAGATGACCAAATCCAAAAAAGCAAAATTGTAAATCCTATAAAAGGAACGGTTTTAACTAAATACGCCGAGCCAAATGAAATTACCGCTTTTGGAAAACCACTGTATAAAATTGCCGATTTAAGTACTATGCAATTACGAGTTTATATTAGTGAAACACAGTTAGCTAGTATAAAAATAGGGCAGGAGGTTACTATTAAAATCGATGATGCAGATGCAATGAAAACCTATAAAGGAAGGGTAAGCTGGATTGCTTCGGAAGCAGAATTCACACCAAAAATAATTCAAACAAAAGAAGAACGAGTTGCTTTAGTGTATGCAGCAAAAATAGATGTTACCAATGATGGAAGTCTAAAAATAGGAATGCCTGCAGAATTATGGATAAATAACTCAGAAAACAATAATAATTAATAAATAAAAACCAAAAACAATGAAACATCTAATTTTAACTTTTAGCCTTTTGGCTATAGTAAGCTGTAAAGACAATAAACAGCAAGACACAAAAACAGAAACAGTAGAACATGCTACAGAAACACATAATGAACATCATGAGCATGAAGCTTCTAGTGTTTATGCAAATGCTTGGACAAACGACATACTATTAAATAATGGTAGCAAATGGCAAGCAGATAAAACTACTAATGAAGGTGTTCAAAAAATTCAAAACACTATTAATACTCATACTGCAAGTACCTTAGAAGAGTTTCACAAATTAGCACAACAGCTAAATGATGAAAAAAACTATGTGGTTAAAAACTGCTCTATGGAAGGTCCGTCACACGATAATTTACACGTTTGGTTACATCCATTAATTGAGAAAATTAATGCACTTTTAAAAGTAGAAACTGTTGAAGATGCTTCTAGATTAGAAAAAAGTATCAAAGAGAATGTGAATGCATATAGCACTTATTTTCAGTAATCTATATAATATAATATCATGGAAAAACACACGTATAATGTTAATATTAGTTGGACACAAGACCGTAAAGGTGTAATGTGTTCACCAGAACTTCATAATAAAGAAACCAATGAGTCTAATTGCTTAGAAGTTGCAACACCTCCAGAATTTCCAGGAGGTATGCCAAATATTTGGTCGCCAGAACATTTATTTACAGCAGCGGTAAGCAGTTGTTTAATGACTACTTTTTTAGCAATTGCAGAGTATTCAAAGCTAGATTATGTAAGCTTTAAATGTGATTCAAAAGGTGTTTTAGAAAAAGTAGATGGCAAATTTGTAATGAGTGAAATTTTACTGTTTCCAGAAGTTGTAATTACAGACGAGTCTAAAAGAGATCGTACAGAACGTATTGTAGAAAAATCTGAAAAAGCCTGTTTAATTTCAAATTCCATAAAGTCGAAAGTTACAATGGAAACTAAAATAATTGTTCAAAACTAAAGACACGTGGGTATTTCTGTTAAACATATCAGTAAATCTTATAAAAATGTAAAAGCCTTACAGGATATTTCTTTTGAGGTAAAACCAGGTGAGCTTTTTGGACTAATTGGGCCTGATGGCGCTGGAAAAACAACTTTGTTTAGAATTTTAACCACGCTATTAATAGCAAATGAAGGCACAGCAACTGTTGCCGGATTTGATGTGCTGCATGATTATAAAAGTATTAGAAAACATGTGGGGTACATGCCTGGGAAGTTTTCACTTTATCAAGATTTAACAATAGAAGAAAATTTAGAGTTTTTTGCTACTATTTTTGGAACTACTATTGAAGAAAACTATGATTTAATTAAAGATATCTATGTACAGATAGAACCTTTTAAAGACCGTAGAGCAGGAAAGCTATCTGGAGGAATGAAGCAAAAGTTGGCATTATGCTGTGCTTTAATACATAAACCCAAAGTTTTGTTTTTAGATGAACCAACAACAGGAGTAGACCCAGTTTCTAGAAAGGAGTTCTGGGAAATGCTAAAAAGATTGCAAGAAAAAGACATCACTATACTAGTTTCAACACCATATATGGATGAAGCTGCTTTATGTGATAGAATAGCACTGATTCAAGATGGAGAAATTCTGCAGATTGATACACCAGAAGCAATTGTAAAGCATTACCCAAAACAAATTTATAATGTGCGTGCAAACAATATGTATCAGCTAATTAATAACTTAAATGCATACAAGTATAATCATAGTGTGTATCCTTTTGGCGAGTTTATTCATTATACAGACAGTAGAGAAGATTTTGAGCCTGCAGATTTGGTTGCCTATTTAGAATCTAAAAATCTATTGCATATAGAAATTGAAAAAACAGAAGCAACCATTGAAGATACCTTTATGGAATTGGCTAAATAAGAATGTAACCTAACAGATTTTATCCCGAAACGTCGGGACTGTTAGGTTTAAAAATTTCCAGATGGTTTCAATCACGAAATTTTGGGAATTGGTAATAATAAGTATGTTACTTCGAGTGATTTTAGATAGAAAACCGTATCGAGAAGTTTTCAATATTTCGGCTTAAGCCGCAACTCGAACTCACAAAACAGCAATATAGAAATGAGCAACAACAAAGTAATACAAGTAGAAGGATTAACCAAAATGTTTGGAGATTTTGCAGCAGTAAATGCTATTACTTTTGAAGTAGAAAAAGGTGAAATTTTTGGCTTTCTTGGAGCAAACGGAGCAGGTAAAACAACCGCTATGAAAATGCTAATTGGTATTTCTAATCCAACATCTGGTAAAGCTACGGTTGCAGGTTTTGATGTGTATACACATCCCGAAGAAATCAAAAAAAACATTGGTTATATGAGTCAGAAATTTGCTTTGTATGACGATTTAACCGTTAAAGAAAATATTGCTTTTTTTGGTGGAATTTATGGCTTATCCAGAAAACGAATAAAGGAGAAATCAGCAGTTTTAATTGAAGAATTAGGCTTAGAAAAAGTGGCTAATAAATTAGTTGGCGCTTTACCATTAGGTTGGAAACAAAAACTATCCTTTTCTGTGTCTTTGCTTCATGATCCTAAAATTGTGTTTTTAGATGAACCAACAGGAGGCGTAGATCCTATTACGAGACGACAGTTTTGGGAAATGATTTATAAAGCTGCCAATCAAGGAACAACCGTTTTTGTAACCACGCATTATATGGACGAAGCAGAATATTGCGACAGAGTTTCTATTATGGTTCATGGTAAAATTGAGGCATTAGATACCCCTAAAATGCTGAAAAAGCAGTTTAAAGTGGAGAATATGAATGATGTGTTTTTGAAATTGGCTCGTGGATGAGAAAAGAGTTTACAGTTGCAGTCACACAGTTTGCAGTTTAAAAACTCTGTGTTTTCTATGTGCAGCTCTGTGTAACAGTACAAAAGAATCAGGGGAAATCAGCATGATAATAATTTATAACTTAAAATGAGATTCCTGCCTTTGCAGGCACTAAAGATGAAAAGATTTATAGGCTTCATAAAAAAAGAGTTTTACCATATCTTTAGAGATAGACGTTCGTTGTTTATCCTCTTCGGAATGCCAATTGCTCAAATTTTACTCTTTGGTTTCGCTATTACCAATGAAATCAATAATGTAGATATTGCCATTTTAGATCATTCAAAAGATGCAACTACTAAAGAAATCATCAATAAAATAGCCGCTTCCGAATACTTCAGTATTAAACAAATTATTGAAAAAGAATCTGATATTGAATCTATCTTTAAAAAAGGCAAAGTAAAAGCAGTTCTAAATTTCGAAAAAGACTTCAGTAAAAATCTCATTAAGGATAGTAAAGCAACTGTTCAAATTATTACAGATGCTACAGATCCAAATACAGCAAATACCATTAGTAATTTTATAAATGCGATTCTTCAAAAATATCAAAAAGAATTAAATAAAGACATCACTTTTGTATACCAAATAGTTCCAGAAACGCGCATGGTTTACAATCCAGAATTAAAGAGTGTTTATATGTTTGTTCCTGGGGTAATGACTATTATTTTAATGTTGGTTTCTGCCATGATGACCTCTATTTCTATTACTAGAGAAAAAGAATTAGGCACTATGGAAATCCTTCTAGTTTCGCCAATCAAACCCTTTCAAGTAATTGTAGGTAAAGTGTTTCCATATATCTTTTTGTCTATTATTAACGCTATTGTAATTGTAGTTTTAAGTATTTTCATATTTAACATGCCAGTACAAGGAAGCTTACTGTTATTGGGATTAGAAAGTGTATTATTTATTATTACATCTTTGGCTTTGGGAATCTTAATTTCAACAATTTCGGCAACCCAACAAACCGCTATGATGATTTCTTTAATGGGACTTATGCTGCCTGTAATTTTATTATCAGGATTTATTTTTCCAATATCAAGTATGCCTATTCCATTACAAGTGATTAGTAATATCATTCCAGCAAAGTGGTTTATCATTATCATTAAGGGAATTATGTTGAAAGGTGTAGGAATACAATTTATTTGGAAAGAAACGTTGATTTTATTAGGAATGACCGTGTTTTTTATAGGATTAAGTGTGAAGAAATATAAAATACGATTAGAATAAAACAGAATAGAAAAAGATGAAAGAAAAAAGACCAAATAGTACTTAAAGCGTCTTTATTTTCGGTTCTATTCTCTTAATAATATGAAAAATAAAACGTAAAACACACCCCTAAAGTCCCCTCAAGGGGACCAATCGTCCGATTTAAACGAATGCGTTGTCCCCTTTAGGGGACTTTTGGGGTGTAAAATATAATAAAGCAAAGGTTACTTTTTATGGAGCTATGTTCTAATTAAAAAAAGATTCCTGCTGAAGTTTAGGTTGAGCGGAGTCGAAAGACAGGAAGTTATATGAAAACAATATTCTACATCATACAAAAAGAGTTCAAGCAAATCTTTAGAAATAAAGGCATGCTTCCTATTATATTTGTGCTACCATTACTGCAACTCATTATTCTATCTAATGCAGCAACTTTTGAAGTAAAAAACATTAAGTTTGGTTATATAGATAATGATCATACTTCAACATCAAGAGCATTAGTAGAACAATTTAACGCCTCCACTTATTTTAAAGTATTAACAGATTTTCCTTCGGAAGCATTAGCAAGTTCTGCCATGTTAGAAGGCGAAGTAGATGTTGTTTTAGAAATTCCGCACTATTTTGAACGCGATCTTCAAAAAGAAAAACACAATAGTTTAGGTGTAACCATTAATGCGATTGATGGTGCAGCAGCTGGTGTTGAAAATGTATATGTTACGCAAATCATTCAACGTTTTAATCAACAATTGAAGGTCGATTTATTTCAAGTTTCAGATAAGCAAATTCAGCCATTAACTATCGAAACAATTCCGCTTTTTTGGTACAATGAAACCTTAAACTATAAAACCTTTATGGTGCCTGGAATATTGGTTTTATTGGTAACCATGATTACTTTATTCTTATCAGGAATGAATATTGTGAGAGAAAAAGAAATTGGCACTTTAGAGCAAATCAACGTAACCCCAATTAAGAAAAGTCAATTTATCATTGGTAAACTCTTTCCGTTTTGGGTGATAGGAATGGGCTTATTAACCATTGGTTTAATTATAGCCAAACTCATTTTTGATGTTCCCATGTTAGGCAGTTTATCGCTCATGTATTTATACACTTCTATTTATATTTTAGTGGTTTTGGGAATAGGTTTATTCATTTCTAATTTTACAGATACCCAACAACAAGCCATGTTTATTGCTTGGTTTTTTACCGTGATTTTCATTTTAATGAGTGGTTTATTCACACCCATTGAAAGCATGCCAGAATGGGCTCAGCTCCTTACAGAATTTAACCCGATTAAATACTTTGTAGAAGTAATGCGAATGGTGATGTTGAAAGGTTCAGGATTTATGGATATATTACCACAACTATTAAAAACATTTCTATTCGCATTAATTATGAATGGATTAGCAGTTTGGAGTTATAAGAAAACGAATTAGATATGCGTTTTAAAAGAGTCTGAGCCATTAAAACATATAGACGATGTCACAAAATGAAATATTTGTAAAGAAAAGTTCCGAAGGAATGGAACCATTTTCAATCGAAAAATTAAAGAATTCACTGAAGTCTTGTAGTACTACAGATGAGCAAGTTGATGCTATTATTGCTCAAATACGTCCTTCTATATACGATGGTATTTCATCAAATGAAATCTATAAGAAAGCCTTTGCATTATTAAAAAAACAGAATAAGATATCAGCCTCTCGCTACAGTTTAAAGCGGGCTATTTTCGAATTAGGCCCTACGGGCTATCCATTTGAACGTATGATTGCGGCTTTATTAAAAGAAAATGGGTATAAAACGAAAGTCAGCATTATTTTAGAAGGAGCGTGTGTTACTCATGAAATAGATGTCTTGGCTGAAAAAGAGGGCAATGTTTACGCAATAGAATGTAAGTTTCATTCCGATGCTCGAGGGTCGAGTAGTGTGCAAGTCCCATTGTACATTAATTCAAGATTCTTAGATATTCAGAAGCAATGGAATTCAAATCCTAAAAACAAAACCCATTTAAAACAAGGCTGGTTGGTCACTAATACAAGGTTTTCAAAAGATGCTTTAAATTATGGCAGATGTGTTGGATTAACCATGTTAGGTTGGGATTATCCTAAAAACAATGGTTTAAAAGCTAATATAGACTCTTTGGCTTTGTACCCTGTAACCACCTTAACCTCATTATCTAAAAAAGAAAAGCACTTACTTATTAAAAAGGACGTTATTTTGGTGAAAGAGTTACTAGATGCCACTCATGAAATGAAAAGCATAGGGATTTCAGAAAAACGCATTAATCGTGCTTTAGATGAAGTGAAACGACTATGCAATTTTTCAAAACATGCTTCCTTAGATGATTAAATAGAATCCGAAGTTACAATTTGGATACCCATATTAATTAATTCCTTCTTTTGTTTTTCAAAGCCTTCAAGGTCTAATGCCTTGGAAGCGTCTTCGATAAAATAACATTTGAAGCCTTCCTTTTTTGCATCGTAAGCAGAAAAATAAACACAGATGTCCGCCGCTAATCCACATAGGTAAAGTTCCGTAGTTCCTTTTTCTTTTAAATAACCGGTTAATCCGGTGGACTTTAAATGGCCATTGTCAAAGAAGGCACTGTAACTATCTATCTCTTTGTCTGTTCCCTTTCTAAAAATAGTTTCAAATTTATCTGTTATTAAGTCAGGATGAAATTCAGCACCTTTTGTCCCTTGAACACAATGATCAGGCCATAAAGTTTGTGGTTTTCCATGAAGTTGAATTTCTTCAAAAGTAGATTTCCCATCGTGATTACTGGCAAAACTCACATGATCTTGAGGGTGCCAATCTTGTGAAGCGATTACTAAATCAAATTTATCTTGAAGATCATTAATTATAGGAACAATTTTTTCACCATCTGGTACAGAAAGTGATCCGCCAGGTATAAAATCGTTCTGAACATCAACTATTAAAAGAGTTTTCATAAAAAAGAATTATTAGTAAATCTATGCTTTAGGTTTTGTGTTGACGAACTAAGGTATCACGTTCTTGTTTAAGTTTATTGCTAAGTCCAATTTTGTAAATATGTGGATTTTGAAAACGTTTGTATTCCTCAGGGAGTTTAGCCATTCTCGATTTTGAATACTCAGCGATTTCACTAACTGTTCTAAAAGGAACTACGCGTTTGCCATTTTCCATTACACTTTCTAGAAGCGGTTCATGCTTAAGAGCACTTATGTCTAAATTTTTAGTTGAATCAAAAGGATGGACCATTTCGTTCACTTTGTCCTCAGAATAAATACCTACAGCATCGGCACCATAGAACAAGCCATTCTGATCTATCATTCGATAAACTTGCTTTTTATAAGGAAGAGAGACCTTAATGATGTTTTCAGAAAGTTTAATTCTAGGTTCTCCTTTATATTCAGATAATTTGTAAACTCCACCTAATGACGCATCCGGTTTACCTGTAACTAGATTGGTACCTACTCCAAAAATATCAATCTTCGCACCTTGTTCTTTTAAACTTTTTATGACGTATTCGTCCAATTGATTAGAAGCCACAATTTTCACATAACCCAATCCTGCTTCATCTAAAATAGTTCGCGTTCTTTTTGATAAATAAGCCAAATCACCACTGTCTAATCGAACTCCCATTAACTGCTCTCCTCGGCTTTCCATTTCTTTAGCTACAGTTATAGCGTTTGGTAGTCCAATTTTAAGCGTGTTGTACGTATCAATTAATAGAACACAGTTCTTAGGTCTGACTTTTGCAAAATCTCGAAAAGCCTCTAGTTCATCACCATAGCTTTGTATAAAAGAATGTGCCATGGTTCCTGAGGCAGGAATATTATAAGCCTCCGCAGCCTTGACATTACTTGTTCCATCAAAACCACCAATAATAGCAGCTCGTGAAGCATAATAACCTCCTGTTGCATGCGCTCGACGTAAGCCCATGTCTAATAACACGCCATCTTTTGCACTATGTCTAATTCGACTAGCTTTTGTGGCTATCAGAGTCTGGAAATTAAGAATATTGAGCAAAAGGGTTTCTATAATTTGTGCTTCAATAATATTAGCTTCAACTTGTAAAATAGGACGTGTTGGGAAAACTACATCACCTTCTTTACTCGAACGAATATTACCTTGGAATCGGAAATCTCTTAGGTAGTCCAAAAACGCTCTTTCAAATCCGTGCTGTTCTAAAAAAAGCAAGTCAGAAGATGAAAATTTTAAGTTTTCAAGAATATCTAATAAATCTTCTAACCCTGCAAAAATTGAATAACCACCATCAAATGGATTATTCCTATAGTAATAATCAAAGACCACACGACCATCGTGCTTTGTGCTAAAATAGACTTGCGCCATGGTGAGTTGATAGAGGTCGGTATATGCTGCAGTAATATTCATAAGACTTTAATTTAAAAGACCAAGATATTTAAAATTTGAAAGATTTATGTTAAAGAATCCGAAAGATATTGTAGGAAACAGCGTCTTATTGTTCTTAGAATTTTTATATAGAAGCTAATAATCAGTTATTTCAGTCTAATACATGGTCAATGTGCCATATTTAGTAACATTAGTTACTTAATATTAACTCAAATGGTCTTAACTTTGCAACGTCAATGATGTAAATTATTGGATTCAATAGTTCAGTTTTCTTAAAACATGGAGTATTGGGACATAATGCTGATGTGGTTATCAGTGTTTTTGGTTGGTTGTTAAAAGGCACATATATGTATTTATAGGTGCCTTTTTTCTTAGGTAACCTTTGTTACTAACCGTGGCTTTTCTTAGGTCTACATTTGTACTACTAAATAGAATACAAATGAAAAGAACCTATTACTTACTTATAATTTTTTTGACTTTGGGCTTTTCACTCCAAGCGCAAGATTTGGTGCCTATCACTAAAGAAGAAGTTTTAGCCAAAGTTTCAGAAAAAAACACAAGTATTAAGATTTCTCAGGAAGAGTTTAAACAAGCAAAAGCAGATTACAGTCAGACTAACGCTATTTTTTTACCAAACATTAGTGCTAGTCATACAGGAATTGCAACAACCAATCCGTTAATGGCATTTGGTTCTAAATTGAATCAAGAAATACTAACGCAAAACGATTTTAATCCTGCCTTATTAAATAACCCTTCGCAGATTGAAAACTATACTACAAAGTTTGAAATCTTACAGCCACTAATCAATTTAGATGGTATTTACCAACGCAAAGCAGCCAAGTCTAAAATGGAAGCCATGTCTTTAAAAACTGAGCGCACACAAGATTATTTGGCTTTTGAAGTAGAAAAAGCTTATATGCAATTACAACTAGCTTATAAAGCAGTTGCGGTTTTAGAAAAAGCGCATGAAGCAGCAAATGCCAATAAAGAGTTAGCTGATAATAGTTTTAAACAAGGCTATTTACAACGTGCAGATGTTTTGAATGTGGAAGTGCGAGTGACTGAAGTTCAAAACCAATTACAAGCAGCAAAAAGTAATGTGCAAAATGCATCTAACTATTTATCTTTTTTAATGAATGATGAATCGTATGTGCTTTATACACCAACCGATAGTTTAACGGTAGCAACTTTTAATGTTGCAGATAAATCTATTTCTGAAAACCGTTCAGATATTAAAGCAATGCAGTTAGCAACAAATGCTTATGAAGCAATGAATAAAGCAGATAGAATGGCTTTTTTACCAAGATTAAATGCTTTTGGAAGCTATGAGTTACATGACGATCAAATTTTTCAAGGAGATGCAAATGGGTATCTATTTGGAGCGCAGTTGAGTTGGGATATCTTTCAAGGATCTAAACGTTTTGGGAAAGCTAAAAAAAGTAAATCCGAATTGGAGCAATCTAAATTAGAATATACACAATATGTATCACAAAGTAATTTAGAATTAAACAAAGCAAAACGAGCATTTTTAGATGCAGATAATAAATTAAAGCTAACAACTTTAGCATTAGAACAGTCGGAAGAATCTTTAAGAATTCGTACCAACAGATTTAAAGAAGGTTTAGAAAAAACATCCGATTTATTGTTAGCTGAAACGCAATACGCACAAAAGCAATTGGAATATTATCAAACCATATTTGAATACAATTACGCACAAGCTTATTTACAATTTTTAACTAAGGGCTAAAACTTCTCGACTGTGCTTGAGGAGACGAATATTGACTAATCTATTTTAGACGAAAACACATTGCGAAGCAAACAGGACCTAAATAATAAACAATTTTAAAAATGAAAAAAATATATACCATCTTAACATTATCTATAGCATTGCTATTAGCCAGTTGCGGTAGTGAAGACAAAAAAGCGGTTGCAGATAATTCACCTGCAATTGTTGTAAAAACGAGTCAGGTAGAAGCAAATTCTAATTCGCCGTTTTTATCGGTAAGCGGAAAAATTCAGGCCACTAATAGTGCAGATTTAAGTACTAGAATGATGGGTTATGTAAACAAAGTACACGTTAATGTTGGTGATAAAGTGCGTAAAGGACAATTATTGGTGTCTATTAATAATACCGATTTACAAGCTAAACGTGCACAAGTAAATGCTGGAATTACAGAAGCAACAGCTGCTTTTAATAACGCACAAAAAGATTACAACCGTTTTAAAAATTTATTTGCAGAAAACAGTGCATCTCAAAAAGAAATGGATGACATGACGGCTAATTTTGAAATGGCAAAAGCACGATTAGAATCGGCCAAACAAATGAAGAACGAAGTGAATGCTCAATTTACGTACAGTAATATTACAGCACCTTTTAACGGCACTATTACTAGTAAAAATGTAGAAGCTGGTAATATGGCAAATCCAGGAGTGCCGCTAATTAGCATAGAAACACCAGGACATTTTGAAGTGATGGCTATGGTACCAGAATCTGAAATTTCTGAAATTAAAAAAGGAACTACGGTTGACGTATTGGTAAAATCTATTAACCAAACCATCAAAGGAAAAGTAACAGAAGTAAGTACGTCAGCAAAAAATACAGGCGGACAATATTTAGTGAAAATAAATTTAGATAAAACAGATGCCAACATTTTATCTGGCATGTTTACAACGGTTCAATTTCCTGTAGAACGTAAAGCTAAATCAGAAATGGTTTTAGTACCAACAGAAGCTATTATAACTAACGGCCAATTATCTGGTGTGTATACCGTAAGCCAAAGTAATACAGCATTATTGCGTTGGTTACGTTTAGGAAGAACTTTTGGAGACCAAGTAGAAGTATTATCGGGTTTAAATGCCAATGAAGCTTATATCGTTTCTGCTGAAGGAAAGCTTTATAATGGTGCTAAGGTAAGTGTACAGTAGGTAGTATTTAGATTATAGTCGCAGTATTCAGTATTCTGCAAGGCGAAGTGCTGAATTCATTTCAGTATCTAAAAACCTTGTAGGTATTATAAAGAAGAGTAAATCACATAAGAGTAAGCGCGTTAAGGATAGAAGTAGAAATCCTTTTTTTGCTGCCATATATGGCAAAAAAAGATTGTAACGGATAGCCTGTTAAAACGCCCAAAATAAATAAACAAAATGAAAGAAGGAATCGCAGGTAAAATCGCCAAAGTCTTTATGCAATCGAAGCTCACCGTGCTTTTAATGATTGTATTTATGGTGATTGGTGTATATAGTTCGTTTTTAATTCCGCGTGAGGAAGAACCACAAATTGATGTGCCAATGGCAGACATTTTTGTAGGATATCCTGGAGCAAGTCCTACGGAAGTAGAGTCGCGCGTAATTAAGCCGTTAGAGCAATTAATCTCAAATATTAAAGGTGTAGAATATGTGTATTCAACGTCGATGAAAGAGCAAGGTATGGTTATCGTGCAATTTTATGTAGGCGAAGATATTGAGCGTTCGTTTGTGAAATTATACAACGAAATCAATAAGCACATGGACCAAATGCCTGATGGTGTAACGTTTCCTTTAGTAAAAACACGTGCTATTGACGATGTGCCAATGTTGGGATTAACCTTATGGAGCGAAAATTACGATGATTACCAATTAAGCCAAATGGCATTAGAGCTGGAAGCCGAAATTAAAAAGGTACATGATGTTTCAACAACGCATAAAATTGGTGGAAGAGACCGTCAGTTACGTGTGGTTTTAGATAAAGATAAATTAGCGGCAAGTGGATTGGACTTCTTGTCTGTCTCTGAAATGATTAAGGCAAACAACAGCCAATTAAGCGCTGGAAGTTTTGATAAAAGCGATACGGAATTCCTTGTAAATACTGGGACGTTCTTAGAATCTGTAACAGATGTTGAAAACTTAGTGGTTGGTGTACAGCAAAATCAACCTATTTATTTGAAGCAGGTGGCTAAGATTATTGATGGTCCAGAAGTACCACAGAATTACGTGAGTTTAGGTTTTGGAGCAGGAAGTGAAAAGGCTTCAGATTATAAATCAGAATATCCTGCTGTGACCATTTCGGTTGCTAAAAGAAAGGGTGCAGATGCTATGAAAATTGCTGAAGTTATTATAGATAAGGTAGATCATTTACGAGCGACTTTAATTCCGGATGATGTACAAGTAGAAATCACTAGAAATTATGGAGAAACTGCATCGCATAAAGTTTCAGAGTTATTGTTACACCTTATAGGATCTATTGTTGCAGTTACTATTGTTGTAATGTTGGCGATGGGTTGGCGTGGTGGATTAGTGGTGTTTTTATCAGTACCAATTACGTTTGCATTAACGTTATTGAGTTACTATATGATGGATTACACGCTTAATCGAATCACACTTTTCGCATTAGTATTTGTTACAGGTATCGTCGTCGATGATTCCATTATTATTGCCGAAAATATGCATAGGCATTTCAAAATGAAACGCTTGCCATTTAAACAAGCGGCTTTATATGCGATTAATGAAGTTGGAAACCCGACCATTTTAGCTACGTTTACAGTAATTGCTTCGGTATTACCAATGGCTTTCGTATCTGGATTAATGGGACCATATATGGCACCAATGCCAATTGGAGCGTCTATCGCCATGATTTTGTCCTTATTTGTAGCCCTAACGATTACACCTTATTTAGGTTATATTTTCTTGAGAGAAAAAGATAAAAAGGGTGCTGAAGAAAAACCAGAAAAAGCAATAGAAGATACGCGTATTTATAAGATCTATAATAAGATTGAGAGACCTCTTTTAGAAAATAGTGGAAAACGTTGGTTATTTTTACTAGGAACTTTTGCCGTATTACTTGGCACGTTTGCTTTGTTTTTTACCAATTCGGTAGCTGTGAAAATGTTGCCATTTGATAACAAGAATGAATTTCAAGTTGTCATTGATATGCCTGAAGGAACAACGCTAGAGCGAACTGGAGTTGTGGCACAAGAGATTTCACAGTATTTATCTACACGACCAGAAGTAGTGAATTATCAAAACTATGTTGGTACGTCTGCACCAATTACGTTTAATGGTTTGGTGCGTCATTATGATTTACGTGGTGGATCTAATATGGCAGATATTCAAGTGAATTTATTGGCTAAAGATGATCGATCATTGCAAAGTCATGATATCGCTAAATTATTACGACCAGATATTCAGAAGATTGCTTCAAAGTATAATGCCAATGTGAAGTTGGTTGAAGTGCCACCAGGACCACCTGTATTATCGACTATTGTTGCCGAAGTTTATGGACCTGATTATGATGAGCAAATGAAAATTGCAAATCATATTCAAGGTATACTTAGAAATACAGACGATGTGGTAGATGTCGATTGGATGGTTGAAGATGATCAAATTGAATATCAGTTTGACATCAATAAAGAAAAAGCTATGTTATATGGTGTTGCTCCACAGCAAATTGCTTATACCATGAATATGGCATTGTCTAATAGAGCTGTTACACATTTGTATGATGAAGATGCTGTTAACCAGATTGGTTTAGTATTAGCTTTAGATGAAAAGGAAAAATCGACTATTACAGATATTTCACAATTAAAAGTAAAATCGAAACAAGGTAATATGGTGCCTATTGCAGATTTGGTATCTATTAGTGAGACTACTGCAGCGAAGAGTATCTATCGTAAAAATCAAAAACGTGTGGTTCATGTTTTGGCTGATATGGCTGGGGAGTTAGAGAGTCCTGCGTATGCGATTTTAGGAATGGAGAAGAAGTTAAAAGAAATTCCATTACCAGCAGGATATGAGATTAACGAAATGTATTTAGGTCAACCTGAATTTGAAGATGATTACACCGTAAAATGGGATGGAGAATGGCAAATTACTTTAGAAGTCTTTAGAGATTTAGGAATAGCTTTTTTAGGTGCTATTATCTTAATTTATATTTTAATTGTAGGTTGGTTCCAAAACTTTAAAGCACCAATCGTTATGATGGTTGCGATTCCATTATCCTTAATCGGAATTATCCTTGGACACTGGTTAATGGGAGCATTCTTTACTGCCACCTCATTTATAGGCATGATTGCTTTAGCAGGAATCATGGTTAGAAACTCAGTATTGTTGATTGACTTTATCAATTTAAGAACTGCTGAAGGAGTACCGTTAAAACAAGCTGCCATTGAAGCAGGAGCCGTTAGAACCACACCTATTTTATTAACCGCAGGAACCGTTGTTATTGGAGCTTTTGTTATATTATTTGACCCAATTTTCCAAGGTTTAGCCATTTCATTAATGGGTGGTACAATAGTTTCAACAGTGTTAACATTATTGGTAGTGCCATTAGTGTATTACATGATAGAGAAGAAGAATTATAAATACTAACAAATCGTCACTTCGAGTGATTTTTGAGGGACGAAAAAATTGTATCGAGAAGGTTTATAGGTTCTCAATACAATTCCGAAAGTATTCGGAATCACTCGAACTGACGCCGTTAAAACCAAAAGACATGAAATTAGTCATAGTTACAGCAGTAGAAGAATTTCAAAATGACGTTTTGAAACTTTTCAAAAAAGCAAATATCGAAAACTTTAGTAGTTCGGAAATTGATGGATATAAAAATGGTTCATCTGTATTAATGACATCAAGTTGGTTTGCAGGTCAAAAATCGGGTAATGAGTCCAGTTTATTTTTCTCATTTACGGAAGAGGAAAACATTGATACATTATTCGATGTTATAACAGAATTTAATTCAAATTTAGAAACTAACAATCCTATAAAAGTGGTTGTAGTTCCTATTGAAAGATGCATATAAGCGCATTTACTAACAGGTTTTTAAAACCTATTAAATACAAAAGCAATAATCAAAACTACAGGGCATGTGCTGAACTCGATTCAGTATCTAAAACCTTGTAGGATAACAATAGAAATTAAAAAATTAAACAAAATGTTAAATACATATTTTAGAGTTATAGTTGGTACAATGGTATTATTGAGTGTCGTATTAACCGTTTACGTAAACCCAAATTGGATGTGGTTTACGGTTTTTATTGGAGTTAACTTAATACAATCGGCATTTACTAAATGGTGTTTGTTAGAAACAATTTTGGTGAAGTTGGGTGTTAAGAAAGAAGGTGGAAGTTGTAAAACGTGTTAATTGAGTGTAATAGTGTAACATTTTATCACAATTTGCGTCCTATAAGTATAAAATCATTAATCATGGAATCAAATTATCACACGCTTAAACGTTCGGACAACCAATTATTGGTAATCACACATTTATCTCAATTACTGACTTATGTTACAGGATTTGGTGGACTAATGGCTCCACTTATTATCTGGGCAACACAAAAAGAGCAAGTTGATGGTATGGACGCTCATGGAAAATCAATATTAAATTTTCAAATTAGTATACTTTTATATTCACTTATAAGTATACCGTTAATTTTTATAGTTGGTTTAGGAATTTTAACGTTAATATTAGTTGCAATTTTGGCATTTGTAATGCCTATTGTAAACGCTATAAAAGCTAGTAATGGCGAATTACCTAGCTATCCATTATCTCTTAATTTTATTAGTTAGTAAAGTCCTTTTTGGAAAGAATTTTTAAGAGACAAAGAAAAACGCTTACAGAAATGTAGGCGTTTTTTGTTTTTTAGAAAAAAATTACATTGTTACAGAAAAAATGACGGCTACAAAATGATTAAATATTTAAGTTTGTGAATCCTGTACCACTTTATGTCTCATTATAAAACATATATAGTTGCAATGGCTTTATTTTTAATGGAGTGCATTGTATATGCTCAAAATCCAGTATATGAAAATATGTCTGAGGTGTCCACATTACCCGATGTAGAATTTTATGATATACTCGAAGATAAGGATAACTATATATGGTTAGCGGCGGATAAAGGCTTGTTCCGGTACAACGGCAAATCATATCAACGTTTTAGTCACCCTGATCAAAAATCTAATTCTCTATTTCAATTAAAGTTTGATGTTGATAACATCGTATGGTGTAATAACATCTATGGCCAAATTTTCTATGCGGAAAATAATAAACTAAAGTTGTTTTATGACGCAAGCGATTTAGTAAAGGGACAGTTAGCTGCTTATACAATTTTAAAAAATCATATCCGATTGTTTACCGTTAAGGGTATTTATGATATTCATAAAAGCACTAAAAAAATTACGAAAGTGTTTGATGGCTTTTGCATAAGTAATGCTAATAGTAAAGACAGCGATTATGTATTTGTGGTGAATAATGAGAACCAAATTACAAATCACAGAGTCTATAAAATTAATGGCACTGAGACTAAATTGTTATTTAATATTGAGGGTTTAGAATATATACAATCTCCTAAGTTATTTGCCTTTAAAACCCATGTGTTTTTAACTTATAAAAGAGACAATCGTAATTTATTATATCTAATAAATAAATCAGATGATTCCCTAAAGAAACTAATCACACCCAAGCACTTAAAGTCCCAAACCATTTATAATCTTTTAAGTTTTAATAATGAGTATTGGTTTTTAACAACGGCTGGTGTCTTTGTATATAAGTATGAGGAGGGACAATTACATTTTAAAGAACAATTTTTTAAGTCGGAATCTATTACAGATGTAGTGGAAGATTTTAATCAGAATTATTGGTTCGCAACCTTAAATAATGGTGTATTAGTTTCGCCTAATCTTAATATTAGGCAAGTAAATTTAGATTATATAAATGCTAAAGTTACAGCATCAATAGGATTAGATGGTAATAGGTTTGTACTAGGAACTAATAATGGAAAATTACTATTTTATAATAAAAATCAACTCGAAAAAACACTACAATTACCGAGTAAAAACATTATTGGAAAACTTTTTTATGATACTAATAAAGCACAATTAGTAGTGAGTGTTAATGCTTCAGGATCTATTATTGTCGATTTAAAATCCTATCAATTCACTCATGTAGACAATAGGTTTTCAGTCGCTAAAGCATTGTCTAAAATAGATAATAGTACCCTGTTTTATGGTAATTATCGACAAGGTATAGTATATAAAGATCCCTTTAATAACCCTGTAGAAAAGATATTAAAAGAAAGTCGGGTAAAAGCTTCAGCAGTTTTAGGCAAGCAATTATTTGTCTCTTATATAGAAGGGTTATATGTATACGATACTAATAATTTTGATTCCTTAGAATTAAAATACAAATCCAAAAGTCTATTAGTAAATACTATAACCAAAAGTGAATCTGCGGTTTGGTTCGCTACACAACATAATGGTTTACTTAAATTTGAGAACGATCAATTAGAAAAATTTGAAATAAATCTGCCAGACGGTCTTCAAATTAACAACATGTACCACGATGGTAACATATTATGGATTTCTACAGATGGAGGCTTATTTCAATATCAATTAACAGACAAGTCTCTTAAACTACTTAGTGCTCAAGATGGATTAAATCTAGCAGTAAACGATTTTTTGATACTAGAAGATCAAGTTGTAGTTACGCTACCCAAATTAATTTATTTGCTTCCTAAGTCGAAAAATTTATTTAAAACCTATAAAACATCAGATATTAGCATAGGGTCGGTTACAATAAATGATCGGGATACTTTAGTGCAAAGCCATTATAAATTGCCTTATAATTTTAATAAAATAGGACTGACATTCAATTCTAATGGTTTTCAATCTAACCGACATGTCAATTATCGCTACCGTGTAAAGCAGATCGATTCCAATTGGCAAAGTATACCATTAAATACGCACTTTATTAATTTCAATAGTTTAGCTAGTGGCACATACACATTAGAACTTAAGGCGCAAAATATCAGTGCTAAAAATCCGGTGTATGCCGCACCAATTACCTTTAGTATTGCAAAACCATTTTGGGAAACCTACTGGTTTTATGGTTTAGTTGTACTCACAATTTTTGGGTTAATTTGGCTGTACTTTAGATGGAGATTGCAACAAAAAGAAGCTCAACGTATTACAGAAATTGATAAAATTTTAATGGATAAAAAAATCACGAACTTAAGATTGGAAAATCTACGTTCGCAAATGAATCCGCATTTTATATTCAATGCTTTAAATTCCATTCAAGATTATATTGTATCGAATGAAAAGGTATTAGCAAGCTCGTATTTAGTAAAGTTTAGCCGATTAATCCGCATGTATTTAGATTACAGTCAGCAAAACGAAATTACTTTAGAAGAGGAATTAAACGCTTTAAAACTATATTTAGAATTAGAAAAAGTGCGTTTTGAAGACGAATTGGAATATACTATTTCGGTTGATAATCAATTGAAGACAAAACAGATAAAAGTACCGTCGTTATTTATTCAACCTTATGTTGAAAATGCTTTAAAACACGGATTATTACACAAATTAAACGACCGAAAATTACATATTGAAGCGAAAATTATTCAACAAAATAAATTAGAAATTACGGTTGAAGATAACGGAATTGGTCGCGCACAATCCGAAAAATTAAAACGACCAAACCAACAACACAAACCGTTTGCTACTAAAGCTAATGAAGAACGTGTGCATCTTTATAAAAACAAATTAAAACGTGATATAGCCATAACTACAACCGATTTGTATGACGAGAACGACGTCCCTGCAGGTACAAAAGTGGTCATCACCATGCCAATACATTAAGATATGAAAGCGATAATTATAGACGACGAAAAACGCGCTAGACATTTACTATCAAACTTGCTAACCGAACATTGCGCAAGTATTACTAGCATTGAAGAAGCGCAAGATTTAGCATCTGGTGTCGATTTGATTAAAACCAGTAAACCTGATGTTGTCTTTTTAGATATTGAAATGCCAAATCAGTCTGGATTAGACATTTTAGAATACTTTCCAAATCAGATTGATTTTAAAATCATTTTCGTTACGGCATACAACCAATATGCGATTGAAGCTTTCAAATTATCAGCAGTAGATTATTTGTTAAAACCAGTAGATACAAATGAGTTAAAAGAAGCAGTAACAAAAGCTGAAGAAGCCATAAAAGCCAACAATTTAAACGACCAACTTAACAAGTTACGCGACTCGTTAAAGCAACTATCCATGGATAAAATTGCTTTAGAAATTCCTAAAGGAATTATGTTCGCATCGCATAATAATATCGTCTATTTTGAAGCTGATGGTATGTATACCAACGTGCAACTTATTGATGGCAAACAAAAAACCATTTGTAAACCCTTAAAGCATTTTGTAGAGCAACTTGAGCACAACACCATGTTCTTTAAATGTCATCGTTCCTATTTAATCAACCTAAAATACGTGGACGAATTGGTAAAAGATGATGGCGATTATCTATTGATGACGAATACAAAAAGAATACCTATTTCAAAATCTAAACGCGATCAGTTTTTAGAAGTCATTAGGGAAACGTTTTTGTGATATTAGCTTAAAATTTGGTTTTCATTCAGAAAAAAAATCTACAGCTTTAGAAAAATCACTATTAAGAATGGTAGTTGAATTACTTCTTTTGAAGTCTATATAAACACAATTCTTATGAAAAAAATAATTCTATTATTCGTTTTAGCATTATGCTACAATACATCTAATGCCCAATTTGGTAAAATGCTAAAGAAGAAAGCCAAAGCTGCGGTAGAGAAGAAGTTAGATAAAAAAGAAAGTAGCAGTTCATCTTCAAAATCTGAAAATGCTTCAGGAATGGTTGGCAGTTCTTCAACTGAAAATTCATCAAAAACAGAATATACCGATGAAGAATTTAAAGCAGAATTAGCCAAAAAATATCCAAACGACCAGGCAAAGCAAGATTTATACTATCAAAAGTATCTTGAAAAAAAACAACAAGAAGCCGAAGCAAATAAGCCTAAACCAGCTAATACAGTAAGTGATGAGTTTTTATACATGTCATATCCATTTGCAATGACAAAAGGTATGAGTGCAGTTGGTGTTGATCGTGTAAAAATAAGACGTCAGATGACAGACAGGGGTGATAATGTAGATATATTACCAGCGCAGGATCCAGAATATTCATGGTTACGCTTTTTAACAACACCAGAACTAGTCGCCATGTCACCAGAAGGTTACATAGGTTACGAGTTGGTTTCAGGAATGTTTACAACCAAAGTAGGTGCAGACCGATCGCAAACTTTAGGGCTTGGTACAGGTATGCCAATTTTAGTAAGAGGCATGTTAATTGCAGACGATATATTTGTTATTTATGCCGCATCGCATCAAGGCGGACATGCATTTAACGTACCATCGTATATGCATGAAAAAGATATTACTATTCTAAACGTAATAGGTAAAGGCGATCAACAATTTCATTTAGAGTGGTTAGAAAAAGCGAAGCCAATTGTAAAAGAATTTGAAGCCACGTTAAAAGCAAATTATGATGCTGCTGCAAAATCAACCATGGATGCTATAAAGATGCCAAAAGCAGGTAGCATGAATAGTAATGCTTCATTAGTGAGTTTTGCTAAAGAAAATGTATCTAAAACCATTGCAAAAGATGGTGCAAAACTTCTAAAACTAAACATAGAATCTAACGACTGGAGTATTGTAAAAAACAAGTATACAGGTCGTATTTTATACCGTTGGATTAAAGGGGCTTTTACGGAGAAAAATAAAAATAACGACTGCTATTTACAAGGTTTTTTAATCAAGCAACAGTACAATGGAAGTGGTTATGGCAGTTCACAATTTGGAGGTGTTATTCACGGACAAATGCCTTACGGACAAAAAATGAACTGCGAATAATTAATATACGCTATTAATCATAATTTTTAAAGTCTGCTTATTTAAGCAGGCTTTTTTATTTGATTTAAAAAGTAAGAATAATCTTTATTATTTATTCAGAAAGAAATTAGACCTATTCAGAAAAAAGCACATTGAAAACCTTTAAAAATGAAGTTATTTTGTTGTTGAATATTAATCTCAACTACAATGAAAAAAAAATTACTCTTATTTTCCACCTACTTGTGTTTAGGTTTGTTTTCGGCGATGGCCCAAAACGTGAACATTCCAGATGCAAATTTTAAAAGCTATTTATTAGCAGACGCAGCCATTAACACCAATAACGACTCAGAAATTTCTGTAGCTGAAGCACAGGCTTTTACAGGAACTATATCGGCAACAGGACTTGGAATTACAGATTTAACAGGAATTGAAGCCTTTATAAATATTACCATTTTAGAGGTGTATTCAAATAGCCTAACATCTTTAGACGTTAGTAATAACACTAATTTAACACGATTACATTGTGCAGATAACCAAATAACCCAATTAGATGTTAGTAACATTCCAACATTAAATCAAGTTCATTGCCAAAACAATCAGTTGGTAGAGTTAAACATAGCCAATGGTCGAGGTGCTGCGTTTACATACATGAAATCTTATAATAACCCTAGTCTAACTTGTATTCAAGTTGATGCAGGTACTGTGCCACCGGATAACGTAGGTTTGTATGATTTTGGTTGGACTAGAGATCTAGAAACTAGAGTTGTAGAAGACTGTAGTTCAAGTATTTCTTATGTAACTATACCAGATGCAAATTTTAAATCTTATTTAGTTAACAGTGCAATTAACGTAGATTATGATCAAGAAATATCTGTTGCAGAAGCTCAGGCGATTACCGGAACATTAGATGTAAGTAGTTTGGCAATTTCAGATTTAACTGGTATTGAAGCTTTTATTAATCTAACCGCTTTAGATTGTAGTGATAACACAATCGCCGCTTTAGATGTGTCCAATATTACCGGGCTTACTAATTTAAATTGTAAAGAAAATAATATTGCTAATTTAAATGTACAAGGGACTTCTTTAGTAACTTTAGATGCTGAAGATAACAGTTTAACGAGTTTAGATGTATCAAATTTAGTAACCTTAACAACTTTAAATACCAGATCAAATAATATTTCAAATTTAAATCTTCAAGGTGCAACAGCTCTCGAAGTTTTAGATTGTAGCGATAATAGCTTATCTACCTTAAATGTAAGTTTAAATACAAACCTTATTGATTTAAATTGCAGTGGTAATAACTTAACGACTTTAGATGTTACTAACTTAACGTCGTTAACAGATTTAAATTTTGGTGATAATACCATCTCATCAATTATACTTATCACGAATTCAAATTTAAATACATTAATAGCAAACGATAATAATTTAGCTAGTATTGATGTTTCTAATAATACAATGTTAACTGATTTAATTGTGGCAAGTAATAGCTTAACAAGTATAGATATTACTAATAACACAATGCTTACGGCTGTAGATTTTCAAGATAATTCAATTAGCAGCCTAGATATTAGTAACAACCCTAATTTAACTAGGATTCACGCTGCTTTTAACCAATTTACAACTTTTGATATTAGCGCTTATCCTCAAATTAATCAATTGTTAATATATAACAATCAGCTTACTAGCTTAAACGTGGCTAATGGTAATAATTCTAATTTTGTATATATGAAGGTATACAACAATCCTGATTTAACATGTGTACAAATAGATTCAGGATTTACACCAAACCAAGTAAATATATATGATTACGGTTGGACTAAAGATGCAACTACAAATTATAGTGAGAATTGTACTCCTACAGTGTATTATGTTAATGCAAATGCTTCTGGAAATAATGACGGAAGCTCTTGGACAGATGCGTTTACTAGCATTGAAGATGCACTTAATAATGCATTATTAAATGATGAAATTTGGGTGTCTAGTGGTGTTTATACGCCGGCAACAGCCGCTTCCGTATTAACATTAGATTTAGAAAACTTTGAAATCTATGGTGGTTTTGATGGTACTGAGTTAACCTTAGCAGACCGAGATTTAACTAAGGTATTTACGGATAATGCTACTATTATTTCTGGAGATATTAATGGTGATGATATTGAAGGTAATTTCACAACTAATAAAACCGATAACGCCACTACATTAGTAAGTGTTGAGGCGGATAACGTAATTTTTGATGGTTTTGTACTTCAGAATGCGTATACCTCTGGTTCTAGTCCAGTAATAGCGGCTAATACCGATGTTACCAATTTTACATTAAGAAACACATGGATTGCAGAGAATTATAGTAATGGATTGCTTTTAGATTGGAGAGATTTTTCTGGAGACTTGGTGGTTGAAAATGTAGCAATAACCAACAATGCTACCAATAATGGTGTTATTTTATTAGAGCATAGCGCTACAAATTCAGATGAGTTAACATCTCATTGGTCAAATATTTTATTTACAGATAATACCTATAATTCAGATTTTGGTGCAATTTGGTTTAGAAGAAGTACGTCTTCAAATGGTAACAGAAGTATAGTTCACTTTTTAAATAATGCTACCATTGTAAATAACGTGAACAACCACGCAACCGCTGAACACGTTATTAATGTTAGTGGAAGTGGTTGGATACGTCTAGAAACAAGAAATAGTATTTTTTGGCAAAATAAATATAATGGAAGCCAATTCAGTACGGTAGATATTGAAAACAGTAAAACAAGTGAAGGTGATAGCCAAACAATCAATGTATATAACTCAGTTATACAGGTAACTTCAGCTGCTACTTCAGGCACTTATAATGCTTTAGATATTACACAATTAGATCCATCTACAGATAACTTAAATTTAGATAGTAATTACAAACCAACATCAGCTTCAAATTATATCATAGACCAAGGAGATAATGCGTATTATGATACAGCAATTTTTGCAAGCTTGGATTTATCTGGAAACGACAGATTTTTCAATACTACGATAGATTTAGGTGCTTATGAGTATAATTCTACATTAGGATTCGAGGATGAAACTTTCACCTCAAATACTGTAAAATTATATCCAAATCCTGTAACTGATAAATTATATATTAAATCGACTGCACAGATTGAGAGTGTAACCATTTATACCATAAATGGGCAATTTGTTAAACAATCTCAGGGTACAGATAATGGTATCAATGTGTCTAATTTACCAGCAGGATTATATCTTATTCAAATGCAAACTGCTACAAAAACTGTAAACCAGAAGTTTCTTAAAAACTAGGTTGTTAGCTTATTAATAGTATTAAGCGCTCACTACTGTGGGCGCTTTTGTTTACCAAATCACATAAAATATATAATATGAAATCACTTAAATATTTTGCAATAGCGTTATTTGCCTTAGTAATGACGGCTTGTACTTCAGATGATAGTTCAGATGCTAATTCTTATGAAAATAATATTACAATAGAAGCTTCTACATACCCAATGAACTCTGCTCTTGTAGAGACTTCATTTAATAGTGTGTTTTTGAGTTTAACTAACATCACAGAGGGACAAATAGAAGACTCTTTTACTGGAGCTACAATTAATAATGTCGATTTGTTTTCACTTCAAATTAATGATTCTGATTTCACACCTAATAGAACTTATGATTTTTCTGAAATTACGAGTTTAGAATTCATAGTAAATGGAAGTATTGTCAATGGAGAGTATGAAGAAGGTTTTTTTCAGTTTTATAAAAGCGGAAGCAATTCAAACTTAGAAATAACAGACGGAAGTCTCACCATTATAGATTATGATGTAGATAATATTCTGTTAACGTTTACGTTTACAAGGGCAGATGGTGAAGCAATTACCGGAGCTTATGAAGGTGCGTTTATTTATATAAATAACACAGATTTAGATTAATAATAGCAAAGTCATGATACAAAAAAAGCTCACTAATCTAGTGAGCTTTTTTTATAAGTAAATATAATGAGTAATTGAAATTTTAGCTATTAAGCATCACTGGCATCACAAGCATAGTTACATGCTCACCTTCATCTAAACCATCTATTGGTGTTAGAATTCCAGCTCTGTTTGGTAAACTCATTTCTAACTGTACATTATCTGAGTTTAAATTATTGATCATCTCTGTTAAGAATCGAGAGTTAAAGCCGATTTGCATATCGTCTCCTTGATAATCACAAGTTAAACGCTCTTCAGCTTTATTTGAGTAATCTATATCTTCAGCAGAAATATTTAATTCAGCACCAGCAATTTTTAAACGAATTTGGTGCGTTGTTTTATTAGAGAAAATACTAACACGACGTACAGAGTTTAAAAACTGCGTTCTATCAATTACTAACTTATTTGGATTTTCTTTAGGGATTACTGCTTCATAATTTGGATATTTTCCATCGATTAATCGACAAATCAATACAGAATTTTCAAAGGTAAATTTCGCATTAGATTCATTGTATTCTACTAAAACGTCATCATCACTTCCTGCTAAAATACCCTTTAAAAGATTTAAAGGTTTTTTCGGCATAATAAATTCGGCAGTCTCAGTTGCGCTTACATCGTTTCTTGTATATTTTACCAATTTGTGAGCATCAGTTGCTACAAAGGTTAAATTCTCTTGAGTAAACTGAAAAAACACACCACTCATTACAGGTCTTAAGTCATCATTACCAGCTGCGAATATCGTTTTGCTAATCGCTGTCGCTAAGATATCGCCCATGATTGTTGTTTTGCTGGCATCGTCAATAGATACTGCATTTGGAAACTCCGCTCCATCGGCATAAGCTAATGCGTATTTACCGTGGTTAGAGCTAATTTCAACCGTGTTATTATCTTCAACAACAAAAGTTAAGGGTTGCTCAGGAAATGTCTTTAAAGTGTCTAAAAGTAATCTTGCAGGCAAAGCAATGCTTCCTTCTGAATCGCTTTCGACATCTATTGTAGATGACATAGTGGTTTCTAAATCACTTGCCGAAATCGTTAATTTTGATTCGCTAAGTTCAAATAAGAAATTATCTAAAATCGGTAGAGTATTGCTGTTATTAATAACCCCTCCTAAAACTTGAAGTTGCTTTAATAAATAGGTACTTGAAACAATGAATTTCATACTGAATATATGTGTTTTATACTTTTAATTGGTCTTACAAATATATCCTAATAGAAGGGTTTTATAAAACAAACTTATTAACAAATTAACCTATAGTAGGCCTAAATTCAATACGGAAGATTTTGGGGGCTACGATGCGTATTTGCGTTTTCTAAAATAGTTGAACACAAATCCAAAGAGCGCTAACACAATGAGAGGCAGGGCAATATTGATAAATTGCCAAGTCCCTTTTTCTTCTTTAATTTTTTCAGCATCTAAAAATGCGACAGAAATTTCCTTTGCTCTTATGTTTATAAGTCCATTATCGTCCAAAAGGTAATTGACCGAATTAAGCAAAAACTCTTTGTTTCCAAACGATTTTCCTGTAAGCTGATCGAAGCCTAATTCTTGAGGACGATTTCTTATGACTGCGTTTTTTATAACATCACCATCAGAGATAACAATCATTTTCGTTGCCTTACTTTTTGGTTGATAATTGTCGACTTTAAATGGTAAAACGCGTTGGTCGTAAACCGATGAGAATTCACCTTCTAATAATACGGCTAAGTTTTGCGGACCTGCATTATAGGTAGCTTCGTCCGGTGATTTTGTAACGTCAGCTAAAGAAATTGAAGTTGGTGCGCCTTCCGTTTTTGATCGTGGAGAACTCTGTAATAAAATTGATTTTTTAATTCCGTTTTTCAAGGTATCGATTGGGGATGCAAAATCAAATTTCACCAAATTCAAATTTTTTGTGATTGGATGATTAGGATTGGAAGCCGCCAATGGAGAGTACTGCCATTGAATAGGCTGCATTTGTGCTTGGCTGCCTTCTCCTATGGCTAACATAATAGGCGCAGAGAATAAATCTTTCACTAATGTCGGATTTACTCTAACACCGTATTTGAAGAAAAAATCATTCAAATGTAAGTCGCGCATAATTGAAACTCCTGAACCTGTATCGTTATATAAACTGTCCTTGTCCATGATTACAGATTCTGTGAGCCAAAGACTTTTACCACCACTCATAGTGTATTGATCTAAAACTAACTTTTCGTTTTCTGTAAATGGTTCACTCGGCTTCGCGACAACAATTAAATCGTAGTCCCTTAATGAGTCTAAGGTGCCTCGTGGATTGGTGGCCACACTATCTAAAGTAAAAGGTGCAATATTATAATATGGTTGTACGGTTTTTAAAAAGTCGGCCATATACATATCACCTAACTGACCGTTTCCTTTTAAAATTGCAATTTTCTTTTCTTTAGCTTTTACTAATTTACTGAATCCATCTGCAAAAGCATATTCTAAAGATTGAATTGAATTGGCAATCTGTTCTTGTAATCCTTGAGTAATGCTACGCTTTAAAAGTGGAATTTTTACGGTTTGGTCTTTATAACTTGCAAAAGCCCAAGGGAAAATAATGTCTTGGGTGACTTTACCTGTGCTGTTATCTGTGTTAATATATGGTTCTAATCCTGATTTAGTTAATTCTTCAATATTTCGTTGACGCGTAGTTTCATCCTCAATAGGATTGATATAGTTAATGAAAATTTGATTGCTGCTTAGTTTAAATTCATCTATAATTTGTTTGACTTCCGTTTGAAGTAACCTGAATTCCGAAGGGAAATCGCCCTCTAAGAACACGTCAATGACTAATGGTGAATCTAATTCGCTGATCAAAGATTTCGATACCTCAGAAAGCGTGTAGCGCTTGTCTTTTGTCAAGTCGAAACGTTGGTAGACAGAACTTGAAATGGCATTCACAAGAATGAGCCCAACAACAATAACAACAATATATATAATGGATTTCTTATTTTTCATTTTCGTATGTTAGTTCTTCTTGATACGTTTTCAATGCAATGACTTTATCGTTTTCAAAAGTAATTTCTACACATTCTTTATTCGTGGTGAAAGCACCAGGTTTTATGCCAAGAGCGTAATTCCATTTATTAGTATCGTGTGCTTTCTTAGCGTCATCCCAAGTTAACCATTCTTCTTTTCCTAAAAGTGATGTTATTTGTTCTTTACTAACTCCAATCAAGGTATCAGAAGCTATAGTGTTATCTATCATCTCGTATCGTAAAGCAGGATTTTCTGTCCAAGCTTCACTGTCAAAATACTTCTGATGATGATAATTGCTAATGATATTTAGAATGGGATAAAATAAAAAGAAATACACAAACGGCGTTAATACGACGCTGATTAATGCAGATAGCCATTTGCGATGATCTACTGTATTTAAAAACAAAAACAGAAGGACAAATACTATAACTAAGAATATAACTAATAAAGGGGTAATAATCATTTTATTGGTTTTGGATTCTAAGTTTTGTAAAAAATAAAAACGCTAAGGCAATACTTATAAAATACACTAAATCTCTTGTGTCAATAACACCACGACTCATACTATTATAATGCGCAGACATTCCAAGGTTTTCCATATATACGAGGTCGCCTAAAATATTGTAGTTTGAAAGTCCTTCAAATCCAAAATAGAAAAAGAAACAAATAAATATAGCAATGATAAAAGCCACAATTTGATTATCGGAAAGGGTAGAGGCAAACACGCCAATTGCCGTATAAGCACCAATTAAGAATAATAAGCCAAAATAGGAACCAATAGTACTTCCCATATCGAGATTGCCTTCAGGATTCCCTAATTGTGAAACCGTATAAACATATAATAGCGTAGGGATTAAAGCCATTAAAATGAGTGCAAAAGCACCAAAATACTTCCCTAATACGATTTGGAAGTGAGAAATTGGTTTGGTTACTAATAATTCTAAAGTACCTTGTTTCTTTTCATCACTAAAACTCCGCATCGTTACTGCTGGAACTAGAAAAATAAGAATCCATGGCGCTAATAGGAAAAACGAGGATAAACTGGCTTGGCCACTATCGAGAATATTAAACTCTCCTTTAAATACCCATAGAAACAGGCCGTTGAGTAATAGAAATACACCAATAACCAAATAACCTATAGGAGAGGCGAAGAAGGTGTTTATTTCTTTTTTTAGAATGGCTAGCATAGTTGTTTTGTTTCAATTTTTACTTTAATGAAGCTATTTTGTCAACGCTCCATGCTTCGGGTTTGGCGTTAAACTTAGGTTTGGTGTTTGCCCAAACACTTTTAAACAGTTCAGAATGTCTGTAGTTATTTAAATCGGCTTCTGAATTCCAATAACTATAGGTAAAAAAGATATTGGTATTATTTTGATCCCGATAAAGTTCTAAAAACTTACAGCCTTCAAAATTGCGTATCTTTTCTTTAATAGTCTCAAAATTAGCTAAGAATTCTTCAATTTTAGACGGCTCAAAACTCATTTTTACAATTCTTACTAACACAATTTAAGGTTTTAAAAAATTAACGGTTACGGTATCCATGGTGTTTAGTCCCATTAGGGTAGATGCACTTCCGACCGTGCTATTGTTACTCTTATAAACAGCAATTTCTAAATAGCCAGACGAATTAAAGACCACCATGCCTTTACCTTCAACATTACGTTTAGAGTCTTCATCGTCGTCATAATTTAAAATATCACTGTATTTATTAAATATAGTTTTAAATTTATGACTTCGTGCCGAAACCTCAAAAGGTCGGCCTTTCTGAGTCGCTTCAAAAAACTTTCGCTTAATATTTGTAATCACATTTCCGTAGTTATCGATGTAAATAACACTACCAATTATTTGTGTATTTTCATCATTTACGAATGGATTTAAATTTTTAATTGGCTTAATAGTGTTAATAACTTTTCCAATGACTTCTAAAGTTCCACCTCTTGCAATATGGCAAGCCACTTTCACAAAAATGTCTAAAACAGGAAAACTAGTTTCAACTCTATCGTGAATATTAATTTCAACAATTTTATCTGGAGAGATCTCAGAACAAATCATACTCATAATTCCATTATTTGCACATATAAAGTAATGCTCGTTCAAATAGACTGCAACATGCTTGTTTTCAGGACTTAACTCGGAATCAATACCGATAACATGTATGGTTCCTTTAGGAAAACTAGAATAGGCATTTTGAATCACGTAAGCCGCTTCAGATATGTTAAATGGTGAAATGGAATGTGATATATCTACAATGTTTATCTCATCAAGTTCGCTATAAATAGCTCCTTTTATGGCTCCTGCAGAGTGGTCTTTTTCCCCAAAATCAGTCGTTAAAGTGATTATCGCCATGGATTGATTGTTGATATTTTTTTAAGATTTATGATTGTAAAATTGTTAGATTTGTGTGTGCACAACAGAATCACAAAATTAAGAAAAGAAAACAGATTAACGCACTAAATAAAGCACGCTTTTGAACGAACTTATCCTTGAACTTGAAGAAATTACTCCTAAAGAATTCTTTGGAGCGCAAAACGCTAATATTGATATACTAAAAAAATATTATCCCAAACTTAAAATTGTAGCTAGAGGCAATAAAATTAAGGCCTATGGCGATGAAGATATGTTAGAGCAGTTTGAGCAACGAATGACTATGCTCATGCAACATTTTGTGAAGTATAATAAGTTAGATGAGAATGTCATAGAGCGTGTACTCACCAGTACTAGTAGCGATGATTATAATGCTTCAGATAAAAGTTCAGAAGTTTTAGTACACGGAGTTGGAGGAAAATTAATCAAGGCACAAACTGCAAATCAACGTAAGTTGGTTGAAAGTATGCGCAAAAACGATATGGTTTTTGCTATTGGTCCTGCAGGAACAGGTAAAACTTATACAGGAGTAGCTTTGGCAGTTCAAGCTCTAAAAAACAAAGAGGTAAAACGTATTATTTTAACCCGTCCTGCGGTAGAAGCTGGTGAGAATTTAGGATTTCTTCCAGGCGATTTAAAAGAAAAGTTAGATCCTTATATGCAACCTTTGTACGACGCGCTTCGCGATATGATTCCTCATGAAAAATTAGAGAGTTATATAGAAAAAGGCGTGATACAAATTGCTCCTTTGGCTTTTATGAGAGGTCGTACGCTAGATAACGCTTTTGTGATTTTAGATGAAGGCCAGAATACAACGCATGCGCAAATGAAGATGTTCCTAACTCGAATGGGTAAAAATGCCAAGTTTCTTTTGACTGGAGATCCTGGTCAAGTAGATTTACCAAGACGAACTATTTCAGGATTGAAAGAAGCATTATTAGTATTACAAAATGTTGAAGGTATTGGAATGATTTATTTAGATGATAAAGATGTGATTCGTCATAAATTAGTGAAGAAGGTCATTGCAGCCTATAAGAGCATAGAAAACAATTTATAAAATTATACAACCAACAATTTCCCCAAAATAAAAACATACGTAATGTCAAAAACCATAATAGATACCAACTTTAATTTTCCGAATCAGAAAAGTGTTTACAAAGGAAAAGTAAGAGAAGTTTATAATATCAACGATGAGCAATTAGTTATGATTGCAACGGATAGATTATCTGCTTTTGATGTGGTGATGCCTAAAGGAATTCCTTATAAAGGTCAAATCTTAAATCAGATTGCCACTAAGATGATGAAGGAAACCGAAGACTTAGTCCCTAATTGGTTGGTTGCTACTCCAGATCCTAACGTTGCAGTTGGTGATTTATGTGAACCATTTAAGGTTGAAATGGTGATTAGAGGTTATATGTCTGGACATGCAGCAAGAGAGTACAAAGCAGGAAGACGTATGTTGTGCGGTGTTGCTATGCCTGAAGGGATGAAGGAAAACGATAAATTTCCAGAGCCGATAATCACGCCGGCGACAAAAGCTGAAATGGGAGACCATGACGAAGATATTTCAAGAGAAGATATTTTGAAAAGAGGCATTGTATCTGAAGAAGATTATCTTGTCCTTGAAGATTATACAAGAAAACTTTACCAACGTGGGACTGAAATCGCGGCAAAGCGAGGTTTAATTTTAGTAGATACTAAATACGAATTTGGTAAAACTAAAGATGGCAAAATAGTATTAATTGATGAAATTCATACACCTGATTCTTCACGTTATTTTTATGCTGATGGTTACCAGGAACGTCAAGATAGAGGAGAAGAGCAAAAGCAATTGTCGAAGGAGTTTGTAAGACAATGGTTAATTGCTAATAATTTTCAAGGACTAGAAGGACAAACGGTTCCCTTTATGACTGATGAGTATATTGATTCTGTAAGCGAACGCTATATTGAACTTTACGAAAATATTACCGGAGAGAAATTCATTAAAGCTGATGTGTCAAATATTCAAAATCGAATTGAAACGAATGTGTTGGCGTATTTGAGTTAGGATCTGTTAAGTCATATTAAATAGAAACGAGATTATTTCTTGCTCACTATTTGCTCTGTCGAAATGACAAATGCTAAGCGCTTTTTTAATATAGAATTAAGGATATGACACGTAGGTTATGTCGAATAGGAGAGAGACATCTCCACGACTCTGACATCTTAAATATTTTGCTGAAAAATCAGATTTAGCTTAATAAGGATAATCACGTTTTAATATGCGAGTATGATGTTCTGCATGATGTGCTGTCCACATAATAATTTCTCGAACAGGCATTTTACCCAAAATAGGATGTGGCAATACTACAGTGTCCAAATTAACCTCACTGATTCTTTTAACCTTGTATTGAAGCTTTTTATGCTCGGTTTGAAGTCGATTTAATAAGTAATGCTTATCTAAAAGTGTTGGCACTTTCATATTCCGAGAGGGCTTATATATAAATCCTTTTTTTTCTTTTAGTTGCTTTTGGTAGTCTGCGACAAGCACATCATAATCTTTAAATACTCTTTTCGCTTTACCATATTTTAAACGCAATAACCATTTAGGCATAGACAAGGCATCGTTAAGCGGTTTGATGCTTTGAAGTAAATGAAGTGCTTGCTGACCTGTAGTCCATTTATTTTTTGGTCCTTTTGTCCAATATTCGTCTGGTTGATTCTCAAGCCAAGTCATTAACTCTGAGTACTTTTCTTCTATTAAATCGGCAATATCATTTTTATGCATAATATTAGATTTGAATAAGAAAAGATAGCAATTTATTTCAACAGCGTCAATACTTTTTAGAGCTAAACGTGAGATTTTACAAAGAATTAATCTTCCACTTCTCGCTCTTGGACTACAATCTTATCTTTCTTGAAAATAGGGATTAAATAGGATAAATTAAAACCATAACCTGCACCAAAAGCACTACTATCGTAGGTTCTATTAAAGCCTGGGACATAAAGGTTTTCATAACCATTAGGTTCGGTTTCAGATAGCAAAACTTTTAGTTGAACATTTATTCCAGCGAATAAATTATTGAAAATTTCGGCTTTTATACCAACTTTTAGTTCTGTCCAAAGTGCTGTTAAGCCACTAAATTCGGTGCCAGCTTCTACAGCGTATTGTTGATCCCAATATTGGTTATTTACATTATAAATACTGTAAGAATTTAATGTTTGACTAAAAGTAGCTGCACCAACACGGAAACCGGCATATATCATATTTTCCATATCGAGCCAATTCTTGTAAAAGTTGATGTCAATTCCACCTTTAAAATAACTTCCTTTTGTGGAGTTGCTTAATACTTCGTTCTCTAGTGTTCGTTCTTCATTGCCAATTTCTCCAGCAATATAGATGCGTTTTGTGAGTCGGTAATCACCTAAAATTTCAAAACCAGTATAGTTATCGTCAAGGAATGAACGGCCTAGCTTACTTAGGTCGGCGCCAATTCTAAGTCCATATTTTTGTTTGTAGACTAAAGTATCGTTAACCTTTTTCTTTTCTTCTTGTGCGAATGCCATTGCTGAAAACAACAGCACTATTAAAACGCTTCTAGTGCAAGATGCGAACATGTGTTGTAAATTCATTTTCTACAGTGGTTTCTAAAGTTTCTATATTGCTTATCCATGTTTCAGAATCATCCGGATCAACTACTACACCAATATTATTAAAGTGACTTTTGTATCCACATGCTCTTGATACATAGATAAATTCAGTATTGTATGTGATTTCAATTATATCAACATTGGAAGTTTCGGGTGTGTCTGTATCTAATCGTAAGTTAGTGTCTCTTTCTAAAATGAAGCGTGTTGTTATAAGATCCCCTTCAGGACCTATTAAAAGAGGTAATTCTACTTTGTTTTTATTGTCATTAAAAATAAGAGTTTCATTACTGAAATTTTCTGGAGCTTCGTCGAGTAAGCCCTCACCATAGACGGTAAGTCGTGGTACGTTTTTTAATTCTGTTGGATTATCAACATCATAAAATTCAATAACTAAACGTGCAGTAGTTTGAGTGGTTTCGGCACAAATGTCATCGCGTTCGCAACTAATTAATGCAATGGCTATAAATAGGATTAAGAATTTGATGTTTTTCATTTAACTCTTTTCAAATAACACAACAGTTTCAATATGTGCAGTATGTGGAAATTGATCGACTAAGCTTAGCTTTTTGATCTCGTAACCAGCTTGCATTAATTGCTCTGTATCCCTTGCTTGGGTTGCTGGATTACAAGATACATAAACCAAACGTTCTGCATTGAGGTTTATTATTTTATTCAGTGTTTTCGGAGAAATTCCCGCTCTTGCTGGATCTAAAATAATAGTTCTAATTTTATTGGTGTACTCTGGGTGCTCATTTAAAAATTTACCAACATCTGCAGCGTAAAATTTTAAGCCTTCTATATTGTTTCGTTTAGCATTCTCCTTTGCGTCATTAATTGCTGAAGCAACAATATCGACACCTACAATTTTGGCGTTTTCCGATTTGCTTGCAATTATCTGACCTATAGTTCCTGTTCCGCAGAATAAATCTAATACCACAGTATTGTCAATAGCTTCCTTGTTTTCTAAAGCATAATCAACGACTTTAGAATATAGTTTTTCAGCGCATTTTGGATTGGTTTGAAAAAAGCTTTTCATACTGATTTCAAAGTTCAATCCTAAAAGCTCTTCAACAATTTTATCATCACCATAGACTAAGGAAATACTTCCTGTGGTGGCAATAGTTCTATCGCCGATCTCATCATTAATAGTATGAAGTAGACCTGCAACGCGATCACCAAATAATTCAACTAAATAATTCGCAAATTTATCTAAATCGAATTTAGGTAAATCGGCAGATGTGGTTACTAAATTGAATAAAAGTTTATTCGTTTTATAAGATTTTCGAACGACGAAATATCTGAAAAAGCCTTCCTTTTTAGGAGCATGCCAAGGATCTAAACCGGTTTCGATACAGTATTGCCTAATATCTTTTAGCTGATTCTCAAATTCGGCATCAAATAATCCTGAATCCTGATTTAAGTTATCGCCACACCACCATGTGCCACGTTTTTTAAAACCAAGGGTAAACTCATCTACATCGGTTTTTAATTCGTGATTATAGCCAATGGCAGAAAAGCCGTATTCCATTTTGTTTCGGTAATGGAAGGTGTTTGGAGAGCTAACAAACTCATCAAACTTATCTTCAATATCGGCAACTTTACCTATACGTTTAAATAACTCTAATGTACTTTGAGTTTTGTATTCGTGTTGTTTTTCAATAGGTAGATTGATGTATGGCGCACCAGGAATACTTTGGTAGGGCATATCTACTTCATCTTCAGAGCGCTCTAAGACTTCAAAAAGCTTGCATTCTGCATACTTTTTACTGCTCTTTTTTACCTGTGCCTTTACAAATTGTCCGGGTAGTGTATTAGGAACAAAAACAACAAATTCGCCATGTTCATTTCTAATTCGGCCAATGCCTTTACCACCAAAAGCGTAGTCTTCAATTAATATGTCAATGACTTGTCCGCGTTTCACAAATTTATTTCGTTCTCTTTTTGGCATTTTTTTCAGATCGTTTGGCTGCAAAGATATCTTTATTTTATAAATAGTTTGGTAGAAATTGGGCCTTAAGCGTTCGGGCTGTTTTTATTTTTTTTTCTTAACTTGCAACTCTTCAGGGATGATTTCTCTCCCACGCTGCTTTTTCGAAGATTTCCGAAAGAATAAAGGTACAGAAGGAATAGTTTTTTATTCATTTATTAAATTATTTAAAATGGCTGTTTTAGACCAAGTAACATCGCAACAAGCGATAGATTTAGAAGACAAATATGGAGCGCATAATTACCATCCACTACCTGTTGTATTAAGTAGAGGAGAAGGTGTACATGTCTGGGATGTAGAAGGTAAACAATATTACGATTTCCTTTCTGCTTATTCTGCTGTAAACCAAGGGCATTGTCACCCGAAAATTGTAGAAGCAATGACTGCACAAGCAAAAACATTAACCTTAACCTCTCGTGCTTTTTATAACGATATGTTAGGTAAGTTTGAAAAATATGCTTCAGAAACATTCAATTTCGATAAACTTTTACCTATGAACACAGGAGCAGAAGCTGTTGAGACGGCTTTGAAAATCTGTAGAAAGTGGGCATATGAAGTTAAAGGTTTGGATGAAAACGAAGCAGAAATTATTGTTTGTGAAAACAACTTCCACGGAAGAACTACAACGATTATTTCGTTTAGTAATGATCCTGTTGCTCGTAAAAACTTTGGACCTTATACCAAAGGTTTTATAAAAATAGAATACGATAATTTAGAAGCTTTAGAACAAGCACTTGAAAATAATAAAAATGTAGCAGGATTTTTAGTGGAGCCTATTCAAGGTGAAGCTGGAGTTTTTGTGCCAAGTGAAGGTTATCTTACAAAAGCAAAAGCTTTATGTGAA
This sequence comes from Winogradskyella epiphytica, assembly GCF_003217215.1. Classification (GTDB taxonomy): domain Bacteria; phylum Bacteroidota; class Bacteroidia; order Flavobacteriales; family Flavobacteriaceae; genus Winogradskyella; species Winogradskyella epiphytica. The sequence continues at coordinate 547,990 of NZ_QJTD01000002.1, read as the reverse complement.
AAGCATAATGTATTGTTTATTGCAGACGAAGTGCAAACAGGTATTGCAAGAACAGGTAAGATGTTAGCCGTAGATCATGAAAATGTAAAACCAGATATCTTAATCTTAGGTAAGGCATTGTCAGGTGGAGCCTATCCAGTATCGGCAGTTTTGGCGAATGATCACATTATGAATGTAATTAGACCTGGAAATCATGGGAGTACTTTTGGAGGAAATCCAGTGGCTGCTGCAGTAGCTATTGCTGCTTTAGATGTAATAAAAGATGAAGATTTAGCAAATAACGCACAAAAATTAGGTGAATTATTTAGAGCTGAATTAACAAAATTTATTGAAACATCTTCTATCGTTAGTGCCGTTCGTGGTAAAGGTTTATTGAATGCGATTTTAATAAACGATTCTGAAGATAGTGATACAGCTTGGAATATTTGCTTGAAACTAAGAGATAACGGTTTGTTGGCAAAACCAACACATGGGAATATTATCCGTTTTGCTCCACCTTTAGTAATGACTAAAGAGCAGTTACTAGACTGTGTGTCAATTATTACAAAGACTTTAAAAGAGTTTGAAAAATAAATTCAATTAGAATTTTGAACATAAAAAAAAGCGATTTTCTTAATTGAAAATCGCTTTTTTAGTTGGTATGAATATGATTATTGTTGGTTCTTCTGCATTTCTTCGATCATTTCCATGTACTGCTCCATCATTTGTTCATATTGTCCAGTTGATAGCATATAAATGTAAACAGCTAAAATTATTAAACTCAACACTAATGAAATAATAGCAATAATTTTAGCTGTTTTTACTTGGCTAAAATTTGTATACCACTCCGGATTTTCAGCATATTTCTTCTCATCTTTATTTGCCAGGAATAGAGCAATCCCTGAAAGAATAACTCCACCAATTCCACTTGTACAACAACAAGCAATTAAAGATAGTATGGCAAGGACCAAACTAATAGTTGCATTAGGTAATTTCTGATTTTCCATAATAGTGTTTATTTAAAATATAGTTTTAGAAAGTAGCTACCTATAATGATAGCAACGTTGGTTATGGCCAATATAATAATAATTTTAGAGCCGGATTTATAATTTTTAAAATGATTGACAGCGATAAAACCAAAAAGCAAGATAATTGTATAAATAGCAGGATACATAAAAAAGGCTTCAATAAATTCTCCTTTTAGTATCAAGGACGTGGAGCGTTGAAGTCCACAACCCATACATTCAAAGCCAAACAGCTTTTTATTAAAGCATGGCAACATATAGTCCTCTATTCCATTAACGAAGTTTAGCATGATGCTAATTTAAGAATTTGCTAATTACTTTACTTATTGCGCGGTTTAATTTTTCTAAACCTTATTTTTGTTCCTGTATATTATTTATCAAAATTATGAACGTATCAAGAATTATAAATATAATTAGCATTGTTGCTGGTGGAGTAGTAGCTATTTATGCACAAGCTCAAGAGCGACAAAACACCTATATATTAATGGCGGGGATTATGTTGTTGATGTTTGGTATTTATCGAACCTCTAGAAATACACCGAGTAAGTTCGAAAAAGAAGAAGAATCTTTTATAAAAACTGAAAAAGAAAATGAAGTTTAAAGTTGGCGATAGAGTAGAAACCATTGATGATGCCATTTCAGGAACTATATCTAAAATTACTGGTACGTCAATAACCGTTGAGGATAAGGATGGTTTCGGATTAGAGTTTGAAGAAAATGAATTAATGTTATCTGCTTCAGGCAGAACCTTAAGAAGTGCTATTTATGATGCCGATATTGAAGCCGTAAAAAGTGAAAAGGAGATTAAAAAACGACGATCAGCCCCTTCGGTAAAACCGAAAGAAAGGAATGCTCCCAAGTTTGAAGTCGATTTACATATTCATCACCTAACAAAATCAATAAAGCATATGTCGAGTTTCGACATGTTAAACCTTCAGCTTGATACAGCAAGAGGACAATTAGAGTTTGCCATTAGAAAACGAATACCAAAAGTTGTTTTTATTCACGGTGTAGGTGAAGGTGTGCTTCGTCAAGAATTAGAAACACTCTTTTCTCGTTATAGAAATGTAACTTATTATGATGCCGACTTTAAAACCTACGGATTAGGTGCTACTGAAGTAAAAATCTTTCAGAATGTAGAGCCTTAATCGCCATCCGATTAATTTTGTTCTACTTCTATGATTGTAGTTAAGGTTCCTAAGTCTATATAATCCGTTCTTAAAATTTCCAAATCAATATCTTTAACAATAAAGTGCGTCCTTACTGTTTTCGTATAGGTATTATCATTAGTATATCCAGGGAAGTCATAAGGTGTGGTTTCATCTGGGTTAAGATAGTGTGGAACTAGTTCTCCTGCAGCATTATTAGCCATATCATTTCTAGGATTTTTATCACCATTCGCATCTTCAAGGCGTGTTAAAACACCGTCTCCATCGTCATCTTCATCTAAATAATCAGGAATACCATCACCATCTGAATCTAATGGGTTATTCGCTGGATTTCCGTCACCAACAGGGTCGTTAATTTCGAATTTCGTCTTTACATTGTCATTATCATCATCCTCATCTAAATAATCAGGTATTCCATCGCCATCCGAATCTTTTGGGTTTTCAATTCCTCCAGGACCATATTCAAATATATTAGGAATCCCATCATTGTCGTCATCTTCAATAGTAACAGTTACTTCTACAGTTCCTTGATTAGCAGGGTAATCTTCTCTAATAATCAAGTCGGAGTTAGGTAAGACATCGCATAAGAGTCCATCCGGATTAATATTGTACGTTCGATAGTTAAATCGCGCTTGAGTTGGAGAAATATCAATGATAACGGGCTCGCCTTCCGGTGTTGGATTTAAAAATAAATCTTCATATTGGGGTTTTGGAAGAACTAAAGTCAGGGACTCGTTGGGATCGGTTCTCGTATCGAAAATTAAGTATGAGTTTTCAAAATCATCGCAAATACCTAATTCTTGGTCGAAATCTAAATCAACGGTCAAAATATCACCATCATCACAAGCGACTAAAAACACAGCACAAATAAGAATATAAAAACGACGTATCATAGTTTCAATTTTGAACAAAAATAAAGGATTTGTTAATTTATAACGATGCATTAACTAAATAATTTTATTTGCAATATTTTTGCCGGATGACACAAGTATATTTAGATAACGCAGCAACGACAGCCCTACGACCAGAAGTTGTAGAACGGATGACGAAAGTATTAAATGAAAATTACGGGAACGCATCGTCCACACATAGTTTTGGACGTTCTTCTAAGGCTCTTTTAGAACAATGTAGAAAAAGTATAGCCTCTTATTTTAATGTGTCTGCTTCAGAAATTGTATTTACTTCAGGCGGCACTGAAGCGGATAATTTAGCTTTGCGTAGCGCAGTTAGAGATTTAGGCGTCACAGAAATTATCACCTCTAAAATTGAACATCACGCCGTATTACATACTGCTGAACAATTACAGAAGGAATACGGGATTACCATCACTTATGTGAATTTAGAGAAAGATGGCTCTATTAATAAGTCTCATCTTGAAAGTTTGCTGACTAATTCAAATAAAAAGCAGTTAGTCTCATTAATGCATGTGAATAATGAAATTGGTAATGTTTTAGATTTAGAACGCGTTGCTCAACTTGTGAAATCGAATAATGCCTTATTTCATTCGGATATGGTGCAATCAGTTGGACATTTTAAAGTGGATTTGAAAGAAATTCCAGTGGATTTTATGGCGGCAAGCGCACATAAATTTCATGGGCCAAAGGGTGTTGGTTTCTGTTTTATAAGAAAAGAATCAGGATTGAAACCTTTGATATTTGGAGGAGAGCAGGAGAGAGGTTATAGAGCAGGAACAGAATCGACGCATAATATTGTAGGTATGGATGAGGCTTTGAAAATAGCCTATACTAACCTTAAAGAAGAGAAAGCCTATATTTCTGAATTGAAAGCTTATTTCATCCAAGAGATAAAGACACATTTACCAAACTCAAGCTTTAATGGTTGTTGTGGACACAGTGAAAATAGCACGTATACTTTAGTGAATGTATGTTTACCTATAGCTCCATCTAAAGCGCCAATGTTACAATTTCAATTGGATTTAAAAGGAATTGCTTGTTCGAGAGGTAGCGCCTGCCAAAGTGGAAGCAGTCAGCAGTCACACGTGCTCACGGAAGTTTTAGACGAAGATAAATTGAAGCAACCTTCTGTTCGTTTCTCTTTTAGTAAGTTTAATACTAAGGCTGAATTGGATTACGTGGTAAACGTTTTAAAGGAATTTGTAAATTCTTAAAAACGAGCAGATAACCTAACATTAAAAACGCGAGGTGTTAAGTAGTTAGGAATAGCAAACTGACGTTTTGAGTACACATCTCTAACCCAAGTATTTGTGATAGCGTTTTGATTATTAAACATATTGTAGATTTCAAAACCAATAGCCAATTCTCTGAAAGATTTTTTCCATTTCGAGTTGTAAGTCTTTTCAGAATTAATTATTTGGTACGAAATTCCTAAATCGGCACGTCTATAATCTCTTAAACGAAGTTGATAAATATAAGGATCGGCATAACTAGGTGATCCTCCTGGAACTCCTGTATTGTAAACTAAGTTTAAATACATTTTTAAGTCCGGCATATTTGGTACATAATCTTGAAACAAAGCACCAAATTTTAAACGTTGATCCGTTGGTCTAGCAATAAAACCACGATTGTCAATGTTTTCTTCTGTTTTTAAATATCCAAAGCTAAACCACGATTCTGTTCCTGGTACAAACTCACCATTTAATCTTAAATCTAAACCATAAGCATAAGCTTCGGCATTGTTTTTAGCACTGTAACGCACTCGTACATTTTCTAAGGTGTATGGATTTACATCAGTCATTCCTTTATAATAGGCTTCAGTAACCAACTTAAATGGTCTTTCCCACATTTCGAAACTGTATTCGTTACCTAATACCACGTGAAATGATTTCTGTGCCTTAACATTAGGCTGAACTGTACCTGAAGAATCTCTTAATTCTCTATAAAAAGGAGGTTGATAATATATACCAGCTGCTACTCTAAATAGCATATCCTTATCCCAATTAGGTTTTATTGCAAATTGTCCTCTTGGACTCACAACCGTCTGTGTTTTGCTATTTGAGATATTATCTCCACTAACATTCCAACTATGGGATCTCACACCAGCGTTGTAAAACACTTCATGACCATTCCAGTCTGTGCGTCTACTGTATTGAGCAAAGGCTTGCATTCTATTAATTTGCACGCGGTTAAGAGCTCTAATATTTTCAAAAGCTGTAATGGGACCTGAAAAAGATTCGTATGGTTGGTAATTAGGTTGATTAAATCGTGGAGGTCTAATAGAGAAACCAGCGGAATCAATCATTTCGTATTCCATCAATCGGTCTCTGATATCCTCGTTAGTGTATTTTACAGACCACTCAATTGTACTCTCTTTATCAATTTTATAATCACCTCTGTGTTCTGCATTTACAATAAAAGCATCTAAATCGTTACGAGCGTGAGTTAATTGTGAGCCAATACCTTCACTAAATTCTACATCACCTAAATTTTCGTCACCAATATTAGTGTTTATTTCACCTAATCTGTATTGCGCCAATATATCGAAGTATTCCTGCTCTGTGGTATGATATGCTGAAGTGACGAGTTTAAGAGTTAAATCATCGTTCACAAAATAATTGGCTTTGAAGGCTCCGAAATAAGTTTTATACTGGTCTTTTTCTTGACCTTCATAAAATACTAATAAGGCTACCGGATCTTCTAAAGTACCGAAATTGGTTTGTCTATTATTAGGTTGAAAGTTGTATTTGTTTAAGGAAATATTTCCTAAGAAGTTCAAATGAAACTTACTTGAAAAGCGATACGTTAAATAGGTTTGCGCATCGGCAAAAACAGGTTCAACATTACCTTCAGTCTCTAAGCTATTCAATAACAGACTATTATCTCTATATCGAACACCTGCTATTCCAGAGAACTTACCATCTTTCGAAATGGTTTCAGCTGTTACACTACCTCCTAATAAACTTAAATCGGCTCTGATTCCAAAATCAACAGGATTTCTATAGGTGATATCTAAAACCGAAGCCAATTTGTCGCCATATTTAGCTTGAAATCCCCCAGCTGAGAAATCGACATTATGAACCATATCAGTGTTTACAAAACTTAAGCCTTCTTGATTTCCTGAGCGAATTAGAAAAGGTCTATACACTTCTATTTCATTAACATACACGAGGTTTTCATCAAAATTACCACCTCTTACTGAATACTGCGTACTTAATTCATTAGAAATGTTGACTCCAGGTAAGGTTTTTAAAATGTTTTCAACTCCAGGTTGTGCGCCCTTGATAGTTCTAATCATTTGGGGTGAAATTGAAGTCACACCATCTACAGACTGTCTTGTATTGGTATTAATTACAACTGTGGCGATTTGCTCAAATTCAATTAACATCACAGGATTATATTCTATTTCCTGACCGTTTTTTAGGTTAAATTTTTGTTCTATGCGTTTGTGGGAAACGTGTGTGAATACAACTGTGACTTCAACATCATAAGGCACCTTAAGTTCATAAAAACCATTTTTATTGGTTGCTGTTCCTTCTCCTGTATTGGTTGTTATATTTACACCTTCAATTGGACTATGCCCTTCGTCTAAGATGACTCCTCTAATAATTGCAGACTGTGAAAAGGAAAGCGCACTAAAAAGTAAGCTTAGTACGACTGTAAAATGGATGCGTTTCAAATGATATTGTTTTTTATATAGGATGAAATATGGTCTTATAATTCTATCTTAATACGTGTAAACGGCTCGTGTATATTCAGTAAAACGATCATTGACCTTATATTAAAAAATAAATAACTAATGAGTCGTAGGCTGAATTTTAAGTCTAAAATAAATTATTTTCTGAAAAACGTTGCTTCAAATGTAGAACTATTTCCAACATTATCTGTTACAATTATTTTTAATTCGTTCTTAGTGTCTTTAACGATATTGTCGTTAAAGTCGTGAACCAGCATGTTGGTTTTATAATCGTACTCCATTAAAATCCACTTACCATTAACAGTTGCTCGGTATTTACTTATACCAGATAAGTCATCTTCAATCTTCACCTTGAGATAACGATATTTACTCATCCATTTTTTATTTTGAAAGTTAACCGGAGTTATTTTAGGTGGAATGGTATCTACGGCCAAAGCAAAACGGCCTAGAGCTCTTGAAGTTCCTGTTAAAACATTTCCCTTTCGTGACGAAGAGACGTAATAAGGTTTTTTGTAATCACCATAAAATCTCGCTACAAAAAGTTTGCTTTGGTCTTCATCTTTATAATGACTCAAATCGTAGTTGATATAAAAGTTCTTTTGTAAGGGAATATTGTCTTCGTGCAAGAAAATGGTGTCGGCACTTACTCTATAATCTATAAAAGCATCTTCATATAAAGTGTTTTTATAAAAATTAACAGTAGTGTAACCAGAAGTTAATGTCGTTGCTTTATCAGCGTAAAGACGCGTTTTATTAGAAAGGTCTTCGACTTGCTCATTTAGAATAGTTTCACTTTTTCCATTGATTGGAATCGTGACCCAAGTTTCGTTTTGGTGATAATCGCTAATTCTGATTTTATAAACGGAAGCTGTACTGTCTTCAACTCTAACATAACCTTTATTGTTAGCATCTTTAAAGAGACTTAAAGGATTATTTTTCTCTATAAAAAGTTTTTGAATTTTAGCTTTTTGAGTTTTATAGTGTTCATAATCTACATAGCGTTTTATATGTTTTGTTTCAGAAAAACTAAAGCGTTTGAAATCGACTTCTAAACTTTTATTTCCATTAAAAAAGGTTTGAATATTGCTTACACCATTATTATTAGGTGCTAAATCTTGTTTGTCGTTTGAAACCACACCAAAACCAATTTCGCCATGTGCTGTTATTTGTTCAACTTCGTAATCTCCCGATTTTTGAGGAATCAAGCGTAATTGCAGTCGTTTGTTTTTCCCATTGATAGTAGCGTCTTTGTTTTTCGGGTAAGCAAAAACTCCAGATACGTAAGGCGCGGTGGTGTCTTGAACTTCTAAACCAAAAAGCAAAGGGTTCATTGGACGTTCTTGATTGTCTCTAATTTCGAAATGTAAATGAGGACCACCTGAACCTCCAGTATTACCTGAATAAGCGATCACTTCATTCGGTGCAATAAGCAGTTCTTCATTATGAGGGAAAACTTCCACCTCAAAACTTTCTCTATCGTATTGGCAGTATTTAATATATTCTTCTAGTCGTTTGGAAAATTTCTGAAGATGCCCGTAAACCGTAGTGTATCCATTTGGATGAGTTATATAAATGGCTTTGCCATAGCCATAGTGAGAAATTTTAATTCTACTAATATAACCTTCAGCTGCGGCATAAACCTTTAAGCCTTCACGCTGCTGCGTTTTAATATCTAAACCGCCATGGAAATGAGATGATCGCAACTCAGCAAATGTCCCAGAAAGTACCAAGGAAATATCTAAAGGATTTCTAAAGTAATCTTGTGGATAATCGGTTTGTGAATAAACAGAACAACTAAGTAAAAAAAGAAGCAAAAAATGTTTCATAGCAATGGACAATTGGGGCTAAATTATTAAATAGAAATCAATTTCCAAACCTAATGAAACTTAATCTTTTTTATTGTAAAGACTTAAGGTGAATAAAGAAGTTTTATTAACACTAATCTAAACATTATCGCATTATTGAGAAACTCAGATTTCTGAAACTAATAGGTTCTTTTCTGAAAGAAAACGAGTTGATAAATAAAAATTTACGAAATGAAATTTTGATGAATTAGCTGTTGAATTTGGTTGAATGCAATCGCATGTTTAGAATGAGGTTGAGATATTTAAAGTAGGATGAAATCCTATGGCTGAAAATAGGTTCTAAATGAAAGCTTTAGCATTGGATATAAAATTTGAAAAATAATCGGAAAAGAATTGTATTTTTTCAATTGGTATGTTAACTTTGTTTCAATAGTATTGAATTGCTTTAATGAGTAAAATAGAAGACATTGTTGATGCGTTAGAGAATAAAATCAGTAAGATTTTACACAAGCAGGAGGTTTTGAAACAAACGAACGCTAGGCTCTCTGAACAATTAGAGCAACAACAACAAAAGCTTTTGGAACAACAGGAAGAAATTGCTAGTTGGATAGAAAAACACGACACTCTTAAAATGGCTAATTCAATGCTTGGTAGTGACGAAAATAAACGAGAAACGAAGCTCAAAATAAATGCACTTATAAGAGATATTGACCATTGTATAGGCCAACTCTCGGAATAAAGTTGTAAATTAAGACGTATATGTCAGAACAATTAAAAATTAAACTTTCTATTGCAAATAGGGTCTATCCGTTAACGATAAATCCAAGTCAAGAGGAAGGTTTACGTAAAGCCACAAAAAAAATTGAGGCTATGATTGGGCAATTTGAGCAGAATTACTCTGTAAGAGATAAGCAAGATGTTTTAGCGATGTGCGCTTTGCAATTTGCGGCTCAAGTAGAGCAAAAGTCAATAGAAAAAGAGTATGTTAATGAAGAAGTTCAGGAAAAGTTAGAAGCTTTAAATGACCTTTTACAGCAACATATTTAACTCGTACGTTCTTTAAAATAAAAAGGTTACTGCCTACATTAGTTATATTTTTTGATAAACTCAACGATCAATTCTTTAAAAAGGGTGAGTTGAAGTTGTAAAATCGTGCTGTTAGTACTGAACTTGTTTCAGTGTCTTAGACAGATTTTTGATCAGCTTGTTAGCCCTAAACTTGTTTTAAGGAGTTTATACAGAATCCAAAACTGATGTAGGCTTTTTTTTTAGCATAACTTTAGTTCTAGCAAAACTAATTAGTTGACATACTTCAACTTTAAGTTGGAGTTTTTATAAAATTACCTAACATATAATAACTAAATAATTAACATGGACACTAACACAATTTTTTATATTGTTGGAGGAGTAGTAATAGGAGTAGTACTCGGATATATCATAGCAAAAGCCTTAGAAAAAGGTAAAGCTTCTAAAATAATTGAAAATGCAGAAAAGGAATCTCAGTCGATTTTAAGACAAGCAAAAGCTGATGGAGAATCCATAAAGAAAGATAAAATACTTCAAGCCAAAGAAAAGTTTATAGAGCTAAAGTCAGAACATGAAAAAGTGATTTTGTCTCGCGACAAAAAAATGGCTGAAGCCGAAAAACGAATTAGAGATAAAGAGTCTCAAATTTCAAATGAATTATCTAGAACTAAAAAATCGAATCAGTCTTTAGAGGATAAGATTAAAGACTACGAGTTTAGATTAGAATTCTTAGATAAAAAACAAGAAGAAGTTGAAAAAGCGCATAAGAGCCAAATTAAACAACTAGAAGTTATTTCTGCATTATCAGCAGAAGAAGCTAAAGCGCAACTTGTAGAGTCTCTTAGAGAAGAAGCTAAGGCAGATGCCATGGCTTATGTTCAAGATCGCGTGGAGGAAGCGAAACTTACTGCGCAGCAAGAAGCTAAGAAGATTATTATAAATACAATTCAACGCATTGGAACAGAGGAAGCAGTAGACAACTGTGTGTCTGTATTCAATATTGAATCTGATGATGTCAAAGGACGTATCATTGGTAGAGAAGGTAGAAATATTAGAGCTATTGAAGCGGCTACAGGCGTAGAAATTATTGTCGATGATACTCCTGAAGCAATTATTCTTTCTTGTTTTGATTCAGTAAGACGTGAAATAGCACGCTTGTCTTTACACAAATTGGTAACAGATGGTCGAATTCACCCAGCTAGAATTGAAGAAGTTGTTAGAAAGACTGAAAAACAAATCGAGCAAGAAATTATTGAGGTTGGTAAGCGTACGGTGATTGATTTAGGTATTCACGGATTACATCCTGAGCTTATCAAAATGGTAGGTCGAATGAAATACCGTTCGTCTTATGGACAAAACTTATTACAGCATTCACGTGAAGTAGCGAAACTTTGTGGGGTGATGGCCGCAGAACTTGGATTGAATCCAAAATTAGCGAAACGCGCAGGTTTACTGCACGATATTGGTAAAGTGCCTTCGTCTGAAGTAGATGTTGAAACACCTCATGCTATTTTAGGGATGCAATGGGCAGAAAAACACGGTGAAAAACCAGAAGTTTGTAATGCAATTGGAGCCCACCACGATGAAATTGAAATGACTACATTGCTAGCGCCGATTATACAAGTTTGTGATGCAATATCGGGAGCAAGACCAGGGGCAAGACGTCAAGTGTTAGATTCGTACATTCAACGACTTAAAGATCTTGAGGATGTTGCCTTTGGATTTACAGGTGTAAAGAAAGCCTATGCTATTCAGGCAGGTAGAGAATTAAGAGTTATTGTTGAGAGCGAAAAAGTATCGGATGATAAAGCGGCTAGCTTATCGTTTGAAATCTCACAAAAGATTCAAACAGATATGACTTATCCAGGACAAGTTAAAGTCACTGTGATTAGAGAAACTAGAGCTGTTAATATTGCGAAGTAATACTTAACAAAATAAAATATACTAAAAAGGCAATTCCGAAACGAATTGCCTTTTTCTATTTTCTAGGGTGATATTTGTTTAAAACCTCACTGAGGTGAGAGCGATCGACATGCATATAAATTTCCGTTGTAGTTATACTCTCGTGACCAAGCATCATTTGTATGGCTCTAAGGTCGGCTCCGTTCTCTAGTAGATGCGTCGCAAATGAATGTCTAAAGGTATGTGGAGATACGTTTTTTTTGAGGCCCGTTTTTTCAACTAATTGCTTAATAATGGTAAAAACCATGGCTCTAGTTAGCTTCTTACCTTTGAAGTTTAAGAAGAGAATATCTTTTGATTCAGATTGTACATCTATATGGTTTCTTATACCCATCCAGATAGTGATATACTTTTGAGTAGATGCTCCTATGGGGACAAAGCGTTGTTTATCACCTTTTCCCGTAACCTTTATAAATCCTTCTTCAAAGAATAAATCTGATACTTTTAATTCTATTAGTTCACTTACCCGTAAACCACAACTGTATAAAGTTTCAAGAATCGCTCTGTTGCGTTCACCAAGGTTAACACCATTGTATTGGTAACTTAAATCAATAGCATTGATTAGTAAATCAATATCGGAAAGTGATAAGGTGTCAGGTAACTTTCTACCAATTCTTGGAGACTCAATTAAATCTAAGGGATTTGTAGTTCTATAATTTTCAAATATTAGATAATCGAAAAAATTACGTAACCCCGAAATTAATCGTGCTTGTGAGCGCGGGTTAATGGTTTTTGAAATAGAATAAATAAAATCCTTTACAGTACTTGTTTCTATGGAAATTGGAGTCGCCTTTATATCATGGCTCTCAATATATAACATGAGTTTCTTAATGTCGTAACTATAGTTCTCAATAGAGTTTTGAGACAATCCACGTTCGATTTGAAGGTAGTGTTTATAGTCGGAAAGTGCTTGTTGCCAATTCATGGTTAAAAATAGGAATTAATAGTTTAAAATTATATAAAAAAGACTTCTCTGAATAAGTATAAGTAAGTTGAAATTGTTAATAACTTTGTTTGGTAAAAGATTAAAAACAAGAGGCTTAAAATTTATTTGTGTATAAAATTGTTAATAACTCTAGGCTAAAATTTACATAATAGCAAATAAAACCTTAGATTCGATTAATCAATTTTTAAAAACTTAATGATTATGAGAAAATTAATTTTATGTGCATTTGCAGTAATTGCATTTGCAACTGTTGAAGCGCAAGATTTTAAATTAGGTGTAAGTGCTGCACTGCCGATGGGTGATTCAGGAGATATTTCTTCTTTTGGTATTAACCTAGATGCCAATTATTTATGGGGTGTGTCAGATGAATTTAGTGTTGGTCTAGCAGCTGGATATCATCATTATTTTGGTAAGGATTATGAGGATTCCTTTGGTGGAGTGACATACACCTATGAAGCTGAAGATGCTGGGTTCCTGCCTATTGGAGCTGCGGCACGTTTTAATGCCTCAGAAGAATTTACAATAGGATTAGATTTAGGTTATGGTATTGGAATTAGCCCAGATGGAAATGATGGAGGTTTTTATTATGCTCCAAAAGTACAATATAGCGTTAGTGAAAGCTTAGATATTGTTCTTGCTTATAAAGGTGTAAGTTTAGATGGCGGTAGTTTCGATGCTTTATCTTTAGGCCTTGAGTTTGGGTTGTAATTTAATGTTAAGAAATATTAGTGAAAAGAGGTCATTTATGGCCTCTTTTTTTATTAGATAAGATGTTTATCACTAGAATGATTTTGCGTTGAGCTAATCAAATAGAAATAGGTAAAAGAATTTTTGAAAGTTAAAAAAAACATAAAATATCGATGAAACGCATAATATTTTAACCAAGTGTAGATTTACGATATGACTGTAATGTATACATTTGCCGACCAATTTAAATATAAAATAAATTCAAATTATGAAAAAATTATTGTTTATGGCTGCTGTTGCAGTTTTCGGATTTACAAATGTTAATGCACAAGAGAATGACCACGGTGGTATCCAAGAAGGCAAATGGTTAATTGAAATTAATACAGGCTCTTGGACTACAGGTAGTACGGCATTCTCTTTAACGTCTTCGGATGGGGAGACAATGTGGTCTGCAGGTTTAGAAGGTGGATACTTTCTAAAAGAAAATTTAGCTATCAAAGCGGGATTAGGATATTCAGATAACGGTAATGACGGAATTGGTTCTTCAGCATTTAATTACAAAATTGGTGCTAAGTACTACATCGCTAACGAATTCCCTGTAGGCATTGATTATACTGGCTCTAGCATTAAAGATTTCGATGAAAATCCGTCTTATATTGGTTTAGAGGGTGGATACGCTTGGTTTATTTCTCCAAAAGTAAGTATTGAGCCTAAACTTAGATATAATGTATCTATGAATAGCGATTTTTATGATGATGCATTTCAATTCTTAGTTGGATTTGCGATACACTTATAGTATTTTATAATTCAATATACTAGAAACCGAAGCGAACGCTTCGGTTTTTTTATACACTTAATTTAATATATTTACTCCTTGACGCGAACAACACTCAAAACCTATATATTTAGGTGCAATTTTATAGAGTTCAGTGTGAGTCGACTTAGTTAAAAGTAATACATGAAGAAGCTTATCATCATCAACGGACCTAATCTAAATTTATTAGGTAAACGTGAACCAGAGATTTATGGTCATCAAAGTTTTGAGGATTATCTGGACCTATTAAAAGTTAAATTCCCAGACGTTAAAATCGATTATTATCAGTCTAACGTAGAGGGGGAGCTAATCAATAAACTTCAGGAAGTAGGTTTTTCCTATGATGGTATTATTTTAAATGCCGCGGCTTATACACATACTTCAGTGGGTATTGGTGATGCTGTAAAAGCAATAGAAACGCCTGTAGTGGAAGTTCATATCTCTAATACCTTTTCGAGAGAAGCCTATAGGCATCAATCATATATTTCTTCAAATGCCGCAGGTGTTATTTTAGGTTTTGGCCTAATGAGCTACGATTTGGCCATCCATAGTTTTAGTTAATTTTTATCTATTTTAATTGATTGGATTAGTTTTTAATTGAATAGAGCATAGCGATGTTCTATAGATTATATATAATTTTTTGTAATATTTTCTTACATCGTTAAATCCTTGTTAAGCCTTTGTTTATGGGGAAAATCTCATGTTAACTTTGTGGTATTAACCCAAAAAAAACATAAAATAACATGAGAAATTTAATTCTATTTATGGCAGTATTTTGTTCTGCTTTAACAACGATTAATGCACAGTCAGATTCAAAAGCTTTACAATTAGGAGTAAAAGGTGGTGTGAATTTATCGACTATAGGAGGTGATGATTTTGATGATGCCGATTCTAGAACAAGTTTTAATGTTGGACTCTTCGCGGAATTACCAATTTCTGAGCGCTTCTCTTTTCAACCAGAGGTTTTGTATTCAGGACAAGGTTTTGATATCAAAGAAATAGATCAAGACAATATCTTTGATACTGGAGATAACGTAGAATATCAGTTAGATTATCTACAAGTTCCTTTAATGTTTAAAGTTTATTTAATTGAAGGATTAAGCATTGAAGCCGGTCCGCAATTAGGTTTTAAAATCAATGAAGAGATTGATTATAAGCCAAATTCTGACGGTGGAGATATAGACATTAATAGTGATGATTCTTATATCAAAGATTTTGATACAAGTGTAGCATTTGGTGCCGCCTATAAGTTTGATGGTGGATTCTTTATCAACGCTCGTTATACTTACGGTTTGTCAACAATTTTCAAGGATGATACTATTTTTGAAGGTGTAGATGCAAAGAATAGAGTTTTACAATTTGGTGTCGGTTTTGCTTTCTAATATTAAAGCCATCAATTTTTATATAAGTATATAAAACAAAAAAAATGCGATTCAATATTGAATCGCATTTTTTTTTATCATTTACCTTTACTGTTTAATTATAGGTGAATCACTTCATCATAAGCAGCTGCTACAGCTTCCATAACCGCTTCACTCATTGTTGGGTGAGGGTGAACTGCTTTTAATACTTCATGCCCCGTAGTTTCTAATTTACGGCCTAATACAGCTTCAGCAATCATATCAGTAACACCTGCACCAATCATATGGCATCCTAACCATTCACCGTATTTAGCGTCAAATATTACCTTTACAAAACCGTCTTTAGCACCACTAGCACTTGCTTTTCCAGAAGCAGAGAATGGGAATTTCCCAACTTTAATATCGTAGCCTTGTTCCTTTGCTTGTGCTTCGGTTAAACCTACACTTGCAATTTCAGGAGAAGCATAAGTACAACCAGGAATATTTCCGTAGTCTAATGCTTCAACATTCTGACCTGCGATTTTTTCAACACAAAGAATTCCTTCAGCAGAAGCTACGTGAGCTAAAGCTTGTCCAGGTGTTACATCTCCAATCGCGTAGTAGCCAGGAATATTTGTTTGGTAGTAATCGTTAACCAAGATTTTATCTCTATCTACAGCGATACCTACATCTTCTAATCCAATGTTTTCGATATTAGATTTAATACCAACTGCAGATAATACGATATCGGCTTCTAGTACTTCTTCGCCTTTTTTTGTTTTTACCGTTGCTTTAACGCCATCGCCAGATGTATCAACAGAAGTGACTTCCGAAGAGGTCATTATCTTGATACCTGATTTTTTAAAGCTACGCTCTAATTGTTTTGAAACTTCTTCATCTTCAACAGGAACAATTCGATCTAAATACTCCACAATAGTCACTTCAGTGCCTAAAGCATTGTAGAAATATGCAAATTCAACGCCAATAGCTCCAGAACCAACAACCACCATTTTTTTAGGTTGCTTCTCTAAAGACATCGCCTCTCTGTAACCAATAACTTTCTTCCCATCTTGAGGTAAGCTAGGTAATTCGCGCGAGCGAGCTCCAGTAGCAATAATGATATGGTCTGCAGAATACTCTTTGCCATCTACATCTACTTTCTTTCCAGTTTTAAGTGTTCCATAACCTTCGATAACGTCAATTTTGTTCTTTTTCATTAGGAACTTAACACCACCACTCATGCCTTCAGCAACACCACGACTACGCTTAACAACAGCATCAAAATCATAATCCGCATCCTTAACCTTCAGACCGTAATCTTCAGCGTGCTTAAGGTATTCGAATACTTGAGCAGATTTTAAAAGGGCTTTTGTTGGGATACAACCCCAATTTAAACACACGCCACCAAGACTTTCTTTTTCTATAACAGCGGTTTTAAAACCTAATTGGGACGCTCTAATTGCAGTAACGTAGCCACCAGGACCACTACCTAAAACTATAATATCGTATTTACTCATGAGTAAGTTTTTATAATTGATTTTTTTGAAGTTACAAAAATAGGAAATTCAAATAACAATAATGAAATAAGAAAATGCAAATTAGAACTTCAAGTTTAACCTCAGAAAAACTGAGGTTTTTAATATAAAGAGCAGCGCGAAGTCCTAAAGTAATCGCCTAATTGAAAAATTCGGTTTAAGTATTAAATCCTTTAATTATTCTTCGGCGGGTACAAATACTAAAGCTGCGCCATTTATGCAGTGGCGTTTTCCGGTGGTTTCTTTTGGGCCATCATTAAAGACATGACCTAAGTGACCTCCGCAATTAGCACAATGTTCTTCATCTCTTACATAACCTATTTTTGTGTCGGTACCAAAGGCTACATTACCTTCAATCACCCTATCAAAACTTGGCCAGCCTGTTCCGGAATCAAATTTATGTTCACTTTTAAAAAGAGGCGAATCACAAGCCGCACAATGATAGGTTCCTTTTTTGTGATTTTTATTTAATGGACTTGAAAAAGGACGTTCTGTTCCTGCTTCTCTTAAAATATGATATTGTTCTTTTGTGAGTTCTGCTTTCCATTCAGCTTCACTTTTAGTGATAGGGAAACTTTCTTTCACTTCAGTCGTTTTTTTTTGTGCTGATGAGTCACAGCTAAAAGAAAGGCTTAGAAGGGCTAATATTAAGAGCTTTTTCATGATATTACTTTTAGGTAAAGTTAAGAAATATGTATTTGTACTGACGAGATTTAACGCAATCTTATAAGAATGGCATTTGGGATTAATGAATGGGATGAAAGGTCTTTATAGTGTCTTATTTATAAATCTATTTATAAAGTAAAACGACTTTATTATTTTTGGCACGATATTTACAGAGTTACAGATTATAGGAATAAAGTCAAAGGGTCAGTGACCAAAAGACTATTTTAGTGTCCTAAATAAATACAAGCTTAGTATTGTATTTATATTATAACAAATAAAAACTAATAGATATGAAAATTAATAAAATAGCGACAAGCGTTGCCATAGGTGCTATGGTCTTTTCATGTGCTACAAATCCATTCACAGGTAAAAAAACTATGGCATTTGTAAGTAATGACCAGTTGTTCCCTTCGGCTTTTGCGCAGTATAATCAAGTATTATCAGAGAATAAAGTGATAACAGGTACTAAAGACGCTGAAATGATTACTCGTGTTGGTCAGCGAATAGCAGTGGCTGCTGAACGTTATTTAGATGCCAATGGATTTCAAGGGTATTTAGAGGATTATCAATGGGAATATAAACTTATTGAATCAGAGCAAGTAAACGCGTGGTGTATGCCAGGTGGTAAAATTGCTTTCTATACAGGCATCTTGCCTATAGCAGCAAACGAAACAGGAATTGCTGCAATTATGGGGCATGAGGTGGCCCATGCTTTAGCAAATCACGGACAACAACGTATGAGTTCAGGTATTTTGCAACAAGCAGGGGGCGTTGCAGTAGCAGTAGCTACTGGTAATGAAAGTCCAGAAAAGCAACAAATGTGGATGCAAGCTTACGGATTAGGAACCACTTTAGGAGGGGTCTTACCATTTAGTAGATCTCACGAAACCGAAGCAGATGAAATTGGACTTTACTTAATGGCTATTGCAGGATATAATCCAGAAGAAGCTGCGGAATTGTGGAAACGTATGAAAGCGAATAGTGGAGGCGAAGCACCACCAGAATTTATGAGTACCCACCCAAGTAATGATTCAAGAATTAAAAACTTACAGTCCTTAGCGCCTAGAGCTAAGGCTGAAGCGAAGAAATTTGGTGTGACCTCATTTAGACCTATATAAATTAAGAAGTCAGATAATAATATTAATTATATTTGTTTACTTTCGAAGCTGCTCAATTAGAGCAGCTTTTTTATTTATTTGTTAGCGCATTGAAAATGATTTATTTGCGTATAAACAGCGTATAATTTAGATAGTAAAAGACAAGACAATTCACCTAATTTTATGAGTGAGATTCAAAAAGGAAGTAAAAAACTTCTTAATGCTTGGGCGTTTTATGACTGGGCAAATTCGGTATACACCTTAACTATTGCATCATCCATTTTCCCTATTTTTTATTCGGCACTATTCATTTCTCAAACTGAAAAAACAGTTGCTGCATTTGGAATCGTTTTTAAAAGTACGGCGTTAATTACTTATGTAACAGCATTTACATTTTTGGTAGTTGCTTGCATGTCTCCACTTCTCTCCGGAATTGCTGATTATATTGGAAATAAAAAGAATTTTATGAAATTCTTTTGCTACGTTGGAGGTTTGGGATGTATCGGGTTGTATTGGTTTAACCTTGAAAGTATCCATATTAGTCTCTTGTTTTATTTTATGGGGTTGATTGGTTATTGGGGCAGTTTGGTGTTCTATAATTCATACTTGCCAGATATTGCTTTTCCCGAACAACAAGATCGCGTAAGTGCTAAAGGTTTTAGTTTAGGCTATTTAGGTTCTGTTCTTTTATTGGTGGTGAATTTGGCTATGGTGATGTACCCGGATACTTTTTATATTAAAGAAAATATAGACGAATCTGGAAAGGTTATTGAAACAGCAGCACAAGTGGGGATGCGATATTCATTTGTTATGGTTGGGCTATGGTGGATTTTATTTAGTCAATACACCTTCGCTATTCTTCCAAAGGGAACGTCACAGGGCAAAGAAGTCACAAAAGATGTGGTTTTTAATGGAATTAGGGAATTGAAACAAGTTTGGATTCAGTTAAAACAAAATCTCCGACTTAAGCGTTACCTATTGGCGTTTTTCGTATTTAGTATGGCCGTTCAAACCATCATGTTAGTTGCTGTTTATTTCGGAGAAGAAGAAATCAATTGGGGTGGTGACGACGCTAAAACTTTTGGACTAATTACTAGTATTTTAGTGATTCAATTAGTCGCTATTATTGGTGCGCTTTTAACGTCGCGTTCCTCTGAGAAATTTGGGAATATAAAAACACTTATTGTAATTAATTTCTTTTGGATGGCCCTGTGTTTTTATGCTTATTTTATGGAATCTCCTTTCCAATTCTATGTCGCAGCTGGTTTGGTTGGTTTAGTAATGGGAGGTGTTCAGTCTTTAGCGCGATCTACCTATTCAAAGTTCTTACCAGAAACCGAAGACACAACATCTTATTTTAGTTTTTACGATGTCGCAGAAAAGATAGGTATTGTTATAGGAATGGTCATTTTTGCTACCATTGATCAAGTGACTGGAAGTATGAGAAACGCTATACTGTTTTTGGTTATTTTCTTTATAATGGGAATCGTACTTTTATTTAGAGTGCCTAAGAATTAACGTTATCAATCACAGGAGAAAACACACGGACTTTGGCACTATGATA
The DNA here is from genome assembly GCF_003217215.1 of Winogradskyella epiphytica. GTDB lineage: Bacteria > Bacteroidota > Bacteroidia > Flavobacteriales > Flavobacteriaceae > Winogradskyella > Winogradskyella epiphytica. The sequence goes on along the minus strand of NZ_QJTD01000002.1, from coordinate 527,764 downwards.
TTTTTGTTAAACAGGGTAAATACTTGGCATTGCGTCTATCTCGGTATTGTTTTTGTATTGACAATGCTGTAATGTTCAGTCTAAATAGGTGTTAATCACAACATGTGTAAAAGCAAAACTGTCATTTTATGCTAATGGCACAACAATTGAAATTAGATGAATGTGAATAACTTTGAATACTCTATAACTACGTGGTATTCAGCGTGAAGTTAATTATTAATGCATTTAAACAAATGCTATTCTGTTGAAATTAATGACAGAATGGCTAAAAAATATATATGGGAAAATCAAATTTTTTAAATTTTGACAATTTGTCATTTCAGGATTTTGATGAGAATTCAGAATTAATTCCGTTAATGACGCCAGAAGATGAAGAGTTAATCAACAACGAATCTTTACCGGAATCGTTGCCAATACTACCGTTGCGAAATACGGTATTATTTCCTGGGGTAGTTATTCCAATTACGGCAGGAAGAGATACATCTATCAAGTTAATCAATGACGCTAATAAAGGCGGAAAAGTGATTGGTGTAGTGGCGCAAATGGACGAAGCTGTTGAAAATCCAACGGCTGCGGATATCTATAAAACCGGAACAGTGGCAAGAATTTTAAAGGTTCTTAAGATGCCTGATGGTAATACTACGGTAATTATTCAAGGAAAGAAACGTTTTGCTATTGATAAAGTGATTTCAGAAAAGCCTTATTTAACAGCGACCATTTCTGATATTACTGAGGCTAAGCCTGCTCCAGATAATGTGGAGTTTAGAGCGATTATTGATTCAATTAAAGATCTGTCTTTAGAAATCATCAAGCAAAGTCCTAATATTCCTTCGGAAGCGAGTTTCGCGATTAAGAATATTGAAAGTGATTCGTTCTTAATCAACTTTGTTTCTGCAAATATGAATCTAAGAGTCGATGAAAAGCAGGAGTTGTTAAAGATAAATGATCTTAAGGAGCGAGCGCTTCAAACTTTGAAATTCATGAATCTTGAATATCAAAAGCTTGAGCTTAAAAATGATATTCAGTCGAAGGTTCAAAGTGATATGAGTCAGCAACAACGCGAGTATTTCTTACACCAACAGATGAAAACCATTCAAGAAGAATTAGGTGGAGGTGTGTCTTCTGGGGAAGAGATTGAAGAAATGAAAGCTCGTGCGAAGAAAAAGAAGTGGGACGATAAAGTAAAAGAGCATTTTGATAAGGAATTATCTAAGATGCAACGAATGAATCCACAGGTTGCGGAGTATTCAATTCAACGTAACTATTTAGATTTGTTCTTGGATTTGCCTTGGAATGAATTTAGTAAGGATAAATTCGACCTTAAGCGAGCCATGAAAATTTTAGATCGTGACCATTTTGGATTAGACGATGTAAAAAAACGAATTATAGAATATTTAGCGGTATTGAAACTTCGTAATGATATGAAATCGCCAATTCTATGTTTATATGGACCTCCAGGAGTTGGTAAAACCTCTTTAGGGAAATCAATTGCTGAAGCCTTAGGTAGAGAGTATGTAAGAATTTCTTTAGGTGGCTTACGCGACGAAGCTGAAATACGTGGACATAGAAAGACCTATATTGGAGCTATGCCAGGACGTATCATTCAGAGTTTAAAAAAGGCGGGTACATCGAATCCTGTATTTGTTTTAGATGAGATTGATAAGTTGTCTACAGGTAACCAAGGTGATCCATCATCGGCGATGCTTGAAGTTTTAGATCCAGAACAAAACAATGAATTCTACGATAATTTCTTGGAGATGGGGTATGACTTGTCTAAGGTGATGTTTATTGCAACATCAAATAGTTTGAATACCATTCAGCCTGCATTGAGAGATCGAATGGAAATCATTAATGTTACAGGTTATACTATTGAAGAAAAAGTAGAAATCGCAAAGCGTCATTTATTGCCAAAGCAATTAAAAGAACATGGCTTAGATAGCAGCGCATTAAAAATAGCTAAACCACAACTTGAAAAAATAGTTGAGGGATATACACGTGAATCTGGAGTTCGTGGACTGGAAAAGCAAATCGCGAAAATGGTGCGCTATGCGGCTAAGAATATCGCAATGGAAGAGGATTATAATATCAAAATCACTAATGACGATGTGGTTGAGATTTTAGGTAGTCCAAGAATGGAACGCGATAAATATGAAAATAATAATGTTGCAGGTGTCGTTACTGGATTAGCGTGGACTAGTGTTGGTGGAGATATTTTATTTATAGAATCTATTTTGTCTAAGGGTAAAGGTACCTTGAGTATTACAGGGAACTTAGGTAAGGTTATGAAGGAATCTGCAACCATTGCTATGGAATATATTAAGTCCAATGCGGAAGAGTTTAGTATCAATCCAGAAGTTTTTGACAAGTATAATGTTCATATCCATGTGCCAGAAGGAGCAACTCCAAAAGATGGACCAAGTGCAGGTGTAACTATGTTAACTTCTTTAGTATCTTTGTTTACACAACGTAAAGTGAAAAAGAGCTTAGCGATGACAGGTGAGATTACCTTACGCGGTAAAGTGTTGCCAGTTGGCGGAATAAAAGAAAAGATTCTAGCGGCTAAACGAGCACGTATTAAAGAAATTTTACTTTGCGAAGATAACAGAAGAGATATTGAAGAAATTAAACCTGAATATCTAAAAGGGCTAACATTTCATTACGTAACTGAAATGAGCGATGTATTAAAAATAGCTATTACAAAACAAAAAGTAGATAATGCTAAAAAGCTTTAAACTAATAATCACAACTTTGTTAACTCTGTTCTTGAGCATAGTATTATATGCTCAAGAACAAACAGAGTTTAAAGATGTGGTGTTAGACGGGAAGCCTGCTAAGTTAAATATTTCTACAGGAGAAGTTACAATTGTAGAAGTAGATAAAAAAGATGAGGATAAAGTAGAGCCGACGAAGTCGGCCATCGAAAAAGATATAGTTGCTGTAAAATCGCCATCAGAAGCTGAAGTTGAATTTGAGTCTGATTTTCACATAGTTAAAGAGGGAGAAAATCTCTTTCAGATTTCAATAAAATACGAAACAACTTTAGCTGCATTGCAAAAGGCCAACAAACTCGAAACTACTTTAATTCAAACAGGTCAAAAGTTAAGAATTAGAAATTTTGATACCGATTCAGCAGAGATTGATAAACTAATTTGGACGGTTAGAAAAGGAGATACCTTGTATCGCATTGCATTAAATAATGATTTAACAGTCGAAGAACTCAAACGCTTAAATGGATTAACTAGTAATACCATTAAAATAGGTCAAGAACTTAGATTGAAATAGAAAACAACTTCACTTAAAAAATAAAAAAATCATATCATCGTTTTAAGATAGATTTAGTTATTTTGCAAAATCTATGATTAAGCGGATTTCCACCTTTTATTTCCTATTAATAGCAATTCCGGCGTTCGCGCAATTAGGTGGGGAAGCAACCTATCAATTCTTGAATTTAGTGTCATCGCCAAGACAAGCTGCTTTGGGCGGAAAGATTATTACTAATTTCGATTACGACGTTACGGAAGCTCTATATAATCCAGCTTCCATCAATCATGATATGCATAATCAGTTAGCCGTTAATTACTCTAGCTATTTAGGTGGGGTTAGTTATGGAACTGCAGCCTATGCTTATACTTGGGACAGGCATATTCAAACCTTTCATTTTGGGGTTACCTACGTTAATTACGGTTCTTTCGATGGCTATGATTTAGATGGGAATTCCACAGGGGCCTTTAATGGTAATGAAACAGCAATTTCAGCGGGTTATAATTATTATATCGCAGGGACCGATTTTTATGTAGGTGTAAATGCTAAGTTGATAACGTCTGCATTGGAACAGTATAATTCTTTTGGTGGAGCTCTAGATTTTGGAGTAATGTACATTAATATGGATTTAGATTTTCATGCTGCCCTAACGGTTAGAAACGTTGGAACACAATTTTCTACCTACGCAGGGCAACATGAACCTTTACCCTTGGAGGTCAATTTTGGGATGTCTCAAACTCTAGAAAATGTGCCAATTCGTTGGCATTTAACTTTAGAGAATTTACAGAAATGGCCTATTGGAGTTTCTAATCCTGCAAGAGCAACCACAGATTTAGAAGGAAATCAAACACAAGAAAAAGTCAGTTTCTTTAACAAAGGTTTACGCCATCTCATATTAGGAGCAGAATTATTTCCAGGTAGAGGTTTTAATGTCCGTTTAGGTTATAATTTTAGACGAGCGGAAGAATTGCGAATTGTTGATCAACGAAATTTTTCAGGACTCTCAGTGGGTGTAGGAATTAAATTGAATAAATTACGATTTAGTTATACGCATGCAAGATATACCAGTGCTTCGAACACTAGTTTTTTTGGACTGCAAATTGATTTGGATGGTAGATAATGGGGCGTCAGAAAGTATCTTAATGCTCAACATAAAATTATCTTTATTTTAGTAAGGTAGATTCAATAGTAAAGTCGCCCATTTAAGAGTTAAAAGTGATGCATAAAAGTGTATTCTTTTAATTGAACTTACAATTAATAAATTAAAAAGATCCCCGATTTAACGGGACATTCATATGAAAAAAATTGTCATTGCTATAGACGGATTTTCTTCCACAGGAAAAAGCACAGTTGCTAAATTATTAGCAAAAAAACTCAACTATATATATGTAGATACTGGAGCCATGTATAGAGCAGTTACATATTTTGCTTTAGAAAACGAATATATAGGAGAAGGGTTTTTTAAGGAGGAAGAACTAGTTGGCAGATTAAAAGAGATTACAATTACTTTTAAGTTGAATGAGGACTTAGGTTTTGCTGAAGTGTATCTAAATGGGAAGAATATTGAATCAGATATTAGAACACTTAAAGTTTCGAAATATGTGAGTCCTGTAGCCACTTTGTCTGAAGTGCGACGTAAATTGGTAGAGCAACAGCAGCTCATGGGTAAAGATAAAGGCATAGTGATGGATGGAAGAGATATTGGAACTGTAGTATTTCCCGAAGCCGAATTAAAAATATTTATGACCGCATCTGCAGAAACACGAGCTAAACGTCGTTATAAAGAATTATTAGATAGAGGTCACGAGTTAAGCTACGACGATGTATTAGAGAATGTGACAACGAGGGATCATATAGACTCCACAAGGGAAGATTCACCGTTAATTAAGGCCGATGATGCTGTTGAAATTGATAATTCTCATCTCACTATCGAAGAACAGTTAGAAACTATAGTGGATATGGCAGAGGAATTAATTGCTAAAGCATAAAGTTCTAAATTATTTAAAACTAAAAAAGCGACCATTGGTCGCTTTTTCTGTATGTCTTTATAATCTCAATTATAAGTTAGGAATAATCAACTCCTGACCTGGATGGATTAAATCTGGGTTCTTTAATATATCAGTATTGGCTTGAAATATTTTTTGGTATTTTCCAGGTTCACCGTAATATTGTTTAGCAATTTTACCTAAGGTTTCACCAGAAGCAACGGTATGTCTTGCATAAACTGATTCGTCTTCAACTTTAATGTCAGCCATAATATCAGTTGGGTTTTCGCCACCGATTCTTTTGATTTCATCCCAAAGTAAGTTTTTTTCGTATTGCGTAGATGCAGTTCCCCAAACTTTAAGTTTTCCGTTTTCTTCTTCTACTTTACCTTCTTTTATGTTTAATTTCTCACCTAAGTCTAAAACATCTTGATATTTAGCTCTAACCATAATTTTAAATTTTTAATTTGTTAATGAATAATGTAAAGATACCAAAATATGTGCCATTTCAATAGCTCTATCGAGCAGAATCTTAATGCATATTAAAGGAATGAGTGTCAATACCTTATTTTTTTAAAGTTTTTGGTAAAACTATAAATATGTTGTACTTTTGCACACCTTTTAGCGGTTAAGGAAAATTAAAAGGAAATAATAAATAAACAAACGCTTCTATAGCTGGTACTGCAATATTTTCTAATCAAGTCTGTAGAATACAAATTATTATTCAGCACATGTCTGATAAACAAACAAAACAAGCTGAGGTTGAGGCAACTGAAGCAAAACAAGTTGATGCTCCAGTTATTTCTGAGGCTCAAGCAAACCCAGAAAAATTCTTAAAAGAGTTCGATTGGCACAATTACGAAGAAGGAATTGAGCAAGTAGCGGACAAAAAATTAGAAGAATTTGAAAAATTAGTATCTGAAAATTTCGTTGATACTTTAGATGACGAAGTTGTAGAAGGTACTGTTATCACTATCACAGATCGTGATGCTATTATTGACATTAACGCTAAGTCTGAAGGTGTAATCTCTCTTAATGAGTTCCGTTACAACCCAGATCTTAAAGTTGGTGACAAAGTTGAAGTATTAATTGATGTTCGTGAAGACGCAACTGGTCAATTAGTATTATCACATAGAAAGGCACGTGTTATTAAAGCTTGGGATCGTGTGAATAATGCACATGATACTGGTGAAATCGTAAATGGTTTTGTAAAATGCAGAACTAAAGGTGGTATGATCGTTGACGTATTTGGTATTGAAGCATTCTTACCAGGTTCTCAAATCGATGTGAAGCCTATTAGAGATTACGATCAATATGTAAACAAAACTATGGAATTTAAAGTGGTGAAAATCAATCACGAATTCAAAAACATAGTGGTTTCTCATAAAGCGTTAATTGAAGCTGATATTGAAGAACAAAAGAAAGAAATCATTGGCCAATTAGAAAAAGGACAAGTATTAGAAGGTATTGTGAAAAACATTACTTCTTATGGTGTGTTCATCGATTTAGGTGGTGTAGATGGTTTAGTTCATATTACAGATTTATCTTGGTCTCGTATCAACCATCCAAATGAGATTGTTGAGTTAGATCAAAAATTAAATGTGGTAATCCTTGATTTTGATGAAAACAAATCAAGAATCCAATTAGGTCTTAAGCAATTATCTAAGCACCCTTGGGAAGCTTTAGGTGAGAACGTAAAAGTTGGAGATAAAGTAAAAGGTAAAGTTGTTGTAATCGCTGATTACGGTGCTTTTGTTGAAGTAGAAGAAGGTGTTGAAGGATTAGTTCACGTTAGTGAAATGTCATGGTCTACACACTTACGCTCAGCTCAAGATTTCGTATCTGTAGGTGATGAAATCGATGCGGTTATCTTAACTTTAGATAGAGAAGACAGAAAAATGTCTCTTGGTATTAAGCAATTAACGCCAGATCCATGGACTGATATTACATCTAAATATCCTGTAGGTTCTAAGCATTCAGGTATTGTACGTAACTTTACAAACTTTGGTGTATTTGTTGAATTAGAAGAAGGTATCGACGGATTAATTTATATCTCTGATTTATCTTGGACTAAGAAAATCAAGCATCCATCTGAATTCTGTAACGTAGGTGATACTTTAGACGTAGTTGTATTAGAGTTAGACGTAGAAGGACGTAAATTATCTTTAGGTCATAAACAAACTACTGAAAACCCTTGGGATAAGTACGAAACTGAGTTCGCTTTAGATACAGTTCATAAAGCAGCTATTACAGAGATGGTAGATAAAGGAGCAACTATTGAGTTTAACGAAGATATCGTTGCCTTTGTACCAGCACGTCATTTAGAGAAAGAAGATGGTTCTAAACTTGCTAAAGGTGAAGAAGCAGAATTCAAAATCATTGAATTTAATAAAGAATTCAAACGTGTTGTAGCATCTCATACAGCAGTATTTAGAGAAGAAGAAGCGAAAATCGTTAAGCAAGCTGTTAGAAAACAGGAAGCTCAAGCGGCAGAAGCTAAACCAACTTTAGGTGATGCAAATGATGCTTTACAAGCTCTTAAAGATAAAATGGACGGGAAAAATTAATTCCTAACTCCTGCGAAAGTAGGAACTTCATTAATCTATATAAAAAGCCTCTCGATTTTCGGGAGGCTTTTTTTATGCGTTCTAATTTTGAGAGTTTTGAGATTGAATTAGGCATACCGATGCCTGCATTTTACTTATTAAAATTATATCAATTTCTAAAAGTTTGACTCCTCTTTCCGTGATTCTCAGTGCTTAAAAATACATTATCTTAACAATTTAAAATATACATTGCAATCAAATAATTTTATCCTAACTTTGTAAACCAACCAGGTTTGGAAACACTATGAGTCACAAAGTACTACTTAACTCTAAAGAAGTCAATATTACCCTACACAGATTGGCTTGTCAACTCATTGAAAACCACGATGATTTTTCAGAAACAGTGCTTATTGGTATTCAACCAAGAGGCGTATTTTTAGCCGATCGCTTAGCACAAATGTTAAGGGAAGATTATGGTATTAATAATATTCAATTAGGGCATTTAGATATCACCTTTTTTAGAGATGATTTTAGACGAGGTGAAAAACCTTTAGAAGCTAATAAAACAACTATAGATTTTATCGTTGAAGATAAGAACGTAGTCTTCATTGATGATGTTTTATATACAGGACGAAGCATAAGGTCTGCTTTAACAGCTATTCAATCTTTCGGAAGACCCAAGAATGTTGAATTACTAACATTAATTGACCGACGATTTAGTAGACATTTACCAATTCAACCTAATTATAGAGGTCGACAAGTAGATGCTATAGATAAACAGAAGGTGAAGGTGAATTGGATAGAGAATGATGGCGAAGACTCTGTTTATTTGGTAGATAAATAGCACGTATTCGGTATACTATATAATTCGAATATATAGTTGAAATTATAATAGAAATAAAGTGAATCGCTAAAAGCCACGAGCTAATAGCTAAAAGCGAAAAAGAATGAGCGAATTAAGTGTCAATCACTTATTAGGAATTAAATATCTCAGTAAGGAAGATATCGATCTTATTTTTGAAACTGCAGACCAGTTTAAAGAGGTTATTAATAGACCTATTAAAAAAGTGCCTTCACTACGTGATATTACCATTGCGAATCTGTTTTTTGAAAATTCTACTCGAACTAAATTATCTTTTGAGTTAGCCGAAAAACGACTTTCTGCAGATGTTATTAATTTTTCAGCATCTCAGTCTTCGGTTAAAAAAGGAGAAACCTTAATAGATACTGTAAATAATATTTTATCCATGAAAGTGGATATGGTAGTTATGCGCCACCCGAATCCAGGAGCTGGCGTGTTTTTATCTAAACATGTTAACGCAAGTATTATAAATGCAGGAGATGGTGCCCACGAGCATCCGACACAGGCGTTATTGGATTCGTATTCCATACGAGAAAAACTGGGTAGTGTAGAAGGAAAAAATGTAGTAATTGTTGGAGATATTCTACATAGTAGAGTCGCACTTTCAAATATTTATGCCTTACAATTACAAGGTGCTAATGTAATGGTGTGCGGTCCAAAAACATTACTGCCTAAATACATCAAAGAATTAGGAGTTAAAGTAGAAACCAATCTAAAAAAGGCTTTAGAATGGTGTGATGTTGCTAATATGCTTCGAGTTCAAAATGAACGTATGGATATCAGTTATTTTCCTTCAACAAGAGAATATACACAACAATTTGGAGTTAATAAAGAACTTTTGGATAGCTTAGACAAAGAGATTGTAATTATGCACCCTGGACCAATTAATAGGGGAGTGGAAATTACAAGCGACGTTGCCGATTCTAAACAAGCCATTATTCTAAATCAAGTAGAAAATGGAGTTGCAGTTAGGATGGCAGTGATTTATCTTTTAGCTTCTAAAATAAAACAATAGATTATGATTATAGATAGAGACGGTAATATTACTGTAATTACACAAGAGCATCCTTCAATCAAAGATTTTGTTAAGGATATTGAAAAATCGTATGATAAGTTTAAAAACAATCATCTTGTCGTGAAGTTATCTAGTTTAGGTAAAATTGCATTAGAAGATGTTGTGGAATTTTTGTTATTAAGCAATAATCATCGCGCTGAAAAAAAGAGTTTCGTCTTAGTGTCTGAAAAAGTAGATTTAGACAAAGTGCCAGTTGAAATTGTTGTGGTCCCAACAATGCAAGAAGCTTTGGATATCATTGAAATGGAAGATATTGAGCGCGACTTAGGAATTTAAAATCTTAAGCTGATTGTCGCTGGTTGTTTAATTGAAGATTCATCTTTAATAACACAACGAGCGACGTCATGCTTTAAAGATAAGTTATAATGAAACTCACCATATTAGGTTGCCATAGTGCAACACCCCGTACCAATACCAATCCTACATCACAAGTCTTAGAGATAAAAAATCACATGTTTTTAATAGATTGTGGTGAGGGAACACAGGTGGAGTTGAGACGAAATAAGATAAAGTTTGCTAGAATTAAGCATATTTTTATCTCTCATCTTCACGGTGACCATTACTTTGGTCTGGTGGGACTAGTCAGTACCTTTAGGCTTTTAACACGAGAAACAGAACTTCATATTTACGGACCCAAAGGTTTGAAAGAGGTTATTACTCTTCAATTGAAATTATCAGATAGTTGGACCAATTATCCCCTAATTTTTCATGAGTTGTCATCTAAAGAGTCAGAACTGATTTTTGAAGATGATAAAGTGGAAGTATATACAATTCCATTAAAGCACCGTATTTATACCAATGGGTTTTTATTTAAAGAAAAGGAAAATGAACGTAAATTAGATATCAACGCGATTACCGAAGCTAATATTAATAAAGCATATTTTCGAAAACTAAAACAAGGCTTCGATGTTGAAAATGAAGATGGTGTTTTAATTAGTAATGAAAAAGTAACTAAGGATGCCATACCAGCTAAAAGCTATGCCTTTTGTAGCGATACAGTTTATAATGAAGCCATTGTACCTATAATTAAAAATAGTACAGTATTGTATCACGAGTCTACTTTCTTAGATAAAAATGAAGCACTTTGTATCCCAACCAAACACAGTACCGCACGACAAGCTGCTACAATTGCCAAAAAAGCCAATGTAGGCACGTTAATATTGGGCCATTATTCAACAAGGTATAACGGTTATGACCAATTTAAGCAGGAGGCTAAAACTGTTTTTGATAATGTACTATTGGCAAAAGATGGTAAAGAATTTAGTTTTGACTAAACTCTTTTTTGAATTCTTTTAAATTGAGCATCCACTCAATGGCTTCCTCTAAGCTTCTGCAACGCTTTAAGCTTTTGCTAAAAAATTGTTTTTCTAATGAAGCACTGAGATAGCTGAAATTTGAATAAGAAACAATGGCACAGGCTACTAGAAAATCATATTCGTCGTTAAACTCTACCCATAGTTGAGGGTCAAAAGAATAAGAATTAAGTCGATTAGCAATATAGCCTACCTTTCTTCCCGAAGGTAAATTCTTTAAATATAGGGATACTAGTTCGCTCGCAATATGATGGTCAACATGCACACCTTCATTTAATTCCGATAGGATAAATTGTTTTGTTATGTATAAATTTCCAAATGGAAATTCCTTTTTTACGTAAGGAATTTCTTCGGAATATTTACTGTCTTCAAATTTCATTTAAGTTTATTATTGCTTAAATTTATGAGTATTAAAACAATTGAAAAAATAATTTTACATTAAAAATTTTAAATTATAGCTAATGAATTCAGACCTAAGTGATTATAGGAAATCATATGAAAAAGGGGAGTTGCTTTTAAGTAACGTACCAGATAATCCGATGGAGTTGTTTAGAAATTGGTTTGTGGAAGTGGATACGCATTTCAATATAGAAGAAACTAATGCTATGACTGTTTCAACAATTGGAGTAGACGGTTATCCTAGAAGTAGGGTGGTACTTTTAAAAAAGTATACGGATGAAGGATTCATTTTTTACACCAATTATAAAAGTGAAAAGGGTAGAGCAATTGAAGCTAATCCAAATATTTGCCTGTCTTTTTTTTGGCATTCTGCAGAGCGACAAATAATTATTAAGGGTAAGGCCGAAAAAATTGCAAAGAATTTAAGCGATGGTTATTTTGAGTCTCGACCTCGAGGGAGTCAGTTAGGTGCAATTGTATCTAATCAAAGTGAAGTGATTAAGGATAGAGAGGAGTTAGAGGCTAAATTAAAGGCTTTAGAAACTGAGTTTGAAGGTCGGGAAATAGAACGCCCAGATTATTGGGGAGGATACATAGTAAAGCCTGTAGAGATGGAGTTCTGGCAAGGCAGACCAAATCGACTTCATGATAGAGTGAGATATCAGTTACAAGAAGATTATAACTGGAGAATTGAACGATTAGCTCCTTAATTTAGAGTGTTGACCTTATATATATAAATGAATTACACTTAAAATGGTTAGAAATTGAATGCTATAAAATCAGAATTTCACACGTATTTTTAACGCTTGATAAACATATTTGTAAAAAACCATTTACCATTGGTGTTTTGCTCCGCTGAAATTTCAAAATCGGAGTAATCACCTTCAATATTGTCTTTATGACTAGGACTCGCTAGCCAGGCATTGACTACGGATTCTGCTGAGTTAAAACCATAAGCTACATTTTCAGATACAATGCTAGCACTAGTATTAGCTTGCAACGTTTGTTTTCTTATAAAGAAATTATCATGAGAAACACTATTAGTTTCAATCATATATTCAGTATGGGAATGAGAGACCGCTTTTACAGTGTCATGATTTAATAATGGATTTAAACCTTTGTTAATTCTGTATTCGTTGATCAACTCCATAATTTCAATTTCAATTTGTTTGGCTGGAGGTGTTTCAAGCAGATCAATTGAACTTGTATCTACTTCTTCAATATTATCCTTAGTACAGGACGTAAAACTAAAAACGGCAACAAAAGCCATTAAGAAGAGGGACTTTGGTATTCTCATAATGTAGGTTAATAAGGTTTGGGACTACTAAATTAACTGTACGATTGGCTCAGAATGTTAATAAAATGTTAAAATCGACAAACAACATGTAGTTTGTCGGTAATTACCGCAAATAATCGATGAAATGCACTGAATTTTGAAAAATTATTGAAGTTCAGCGTCAAAATATTACATTTGGTCGAAGATTAAGTTGTGGTGTTTTGAGTATTTATTAGGTCGGTAAATTGTTATAATGAACAATATATTATCGGAAATATTAGTATTCGAATTTTAGAACAATGGCACTAAGATTAAGACTAAGAAAATAACATTAGCTGAAGCTAAAGTTTATAAGACAGCCAAAAAAAAAGCAAGCTCAATTTGAGCTTGCTTTTTCTATTATTTAAGTTGTTAGGGTAACTATTTTTCTGTTTGATCTAATATATAGAAGTACGAACGTCTATTAAGTTGATGTTCCTCTTCTGAGCATTTTACGCCATTAGAGCATTTATTTAAGAGTTGTGTTTCACCAAAACCTAAGGCACTTTCAATTCTACTTGGATGAATTCCTCGGGATAAGATGTAATCCCTGGTAGACTTCGCACGTCTATCGGACAGTTTTAAATTGTATTTATCACGACCTCTACTATCTGTATGAGATTCAATTTTTATGACCATATCAGGGTGTTTTCGCATCACATCAACAATATTTTCTAATTCATATTGGGCATCAGTTCTAATATTCCATTTATCGAAATCAAAGAATATTGGATTGATTACAATTTGATTATCCTTAATTAAAGGTGTTAAAAGGAGATCAACAACATGTGCTTTTTCATTTTCATCCGTTGTTTTAATAGATTTTTGATCCTCTTTATAATCAGGTTTAGTGCCAACAATAGTATAAGTTTTGTTACAATCAACATCAAAGGTGTATGAGCCATCTTCTAAAGTGACAACTTCCTCAATGACTTTCCCTGTTACATCAATTAGTTGAACTTTCACATCTGCTAGTATGTTGTTTGTTTTAAATTCTCTAGCTGTACCATTAAGTTTTTGACTACATTCATTCATATTGAAAGCATAGATATCATCGCCACCTTTACCACCTGGTCTATTAGAAGAGAAGTAGCCAATACCAGTTACATTATCAATGTAAAAAGCAAAATCATCATATCCACTGTTAAATGGTGTTCCTAAGTTTTCAACGGCACCTGGAACATCATACTTTAAAATGTCTGACTTAAAAATATCAAGTAAGCCTAGGTTTAAATGGCCGTCTGACGAGAAGTATAGGGTATTATCCTTACTTACAAATGGAAACATTTCACGCCCTTCTGTGTTAATTTCTGGCCCGAGATTTTCAGGTGTGCCATAAGTGCCATCTTCATTTATGGAAACAGAATAGATGTCCGTTTGTCCAATACCACCTTCACGATCAGATACAAAATAAAGTGTAGTATTATCTGGACTTAAGGCTGGATGTCCCGTAGAAAATTTATCATCGTTAAATGGTAATTCGGTAGCTTCAGTCCACTGGCCATCAATTAAGATCGCTTTATAAATTTTAAGGTGTGTTGTACCTTCTTTATCATAATTCAATCTATTACGTTTATTCACGTTATCTCTTGTAAAGTATAAAGTCTTACCGTCGTTAGTAATGGCAACAGAGGCTTCATGATAATCAGTATTCACTTTATAGCTTGCAAGTTCTGTTGGAGAGCCAAAAGACATTTTAGGACCTTCTTCAATAATTTCAACTTGGAATAGATCTAAAAAAGGTTCTTTATTCCAACTATATAATTTTTTATCGTCGGCTTTCGCGGAAGCATAGTAAAGGATATTATTACTAACATAACCTCCAAAATCTGAATTCTCTGTATTAAATGGTACATTCTCAAGTGTCACAACGATACCGTCGTTCTTTGATGTGAACTTTTCTAATAGGTCCACTTCATCAGGGTTGTACCCCTTGAGTCTGCTATCACCTTTTTGAGCATCACTTAATTCTTTAAACCATTTATCAGCTTCTTCATAGTTACCAATACTTCTCAAAGATTGAATATATTTATAGATATATTCTGCCTCAATGTTCTTATGTTCTTTTAAAGCTTCACCGTACCAATAAACAGCTTTGTCAGATATCGAATTATTATAATATGCGTCACCTAATCGAGTAAGGACATGTGCACTTTTATCACCATTTTCTACGGCTTTCTCATATAATTCTATTGCTTTTACATAGCCGTAATTTTCGAAAAATTTGTCAGCCAATTTCGTTTGTGAATAAGACAACGAACTGCTTAATAATAATATGAATGTTATAAATTTGATTTTCATAATGCGCTGCTGTTTTAGAAATATCTTGGCGATTTAATTCGTTTACTTTTAAAAACTTCAAACATGAGTAATACTTCATGAGTACCACTGGTGTAAGGTCTTATATCCGATAGCGGATATTCGTAGGCATAACCAACTCTGAGTTGCTTAGATACTTGGAAGTCGGCAATACCACCAATTGCGGCTGCATGTTGATTAACTCTATACGCTCCTCCAATCCAAAATTTTTCATTGAATAGAAAATTAGCAGATGCATCAAATGATAAAGGAGCACCGTTTGTTGCCTTAAGTAATACTGATGGTTTTAATTTTGTTGTTTCACTCAAATCGAATACATACCCACCGGTTACATAGTAACTAATTCTTTCTAAAGCAACATAGTCTACACTACCATTGCGACCTTTATTATAATCTGTATTTAATATTCTTGGTGTTGAAAGTCCAACATACCAACGATTAGAATGTAAATAAAGTCCTGCACCAACATTTGGGCTCCAACGATTTGAAACATCGTTAAAAAATGGGTCATTTACTACAGACGGATCATTTAATAAGTCTTCATCTAAAGTGTAATGTGTAAACCCTCCTTTTAAACCGAAAGCTAGTTTTGTGGTTTCATCTACCTTAATGGTATAAGAATAATCAGCATAGAGATATGAGAAATTTTCATACCCTAATTTGTCATTAATAAATGAAATTCCTAAGCCCATATTTTCATTTCTTAATGGTGTATGGACAGACAATGTTTGCGTTTCTGGTCCACCTTCTAATCCAACCCATTGGCTTCGATGTAAACCTACAATACTTAATGTTTCTCTACTTCCGGCGTATGCAGGATTAATAGAAATGGTGTTAAACATGTATTGCGTGAATTGTGGTAACTGCTGTGCGAAAGCAGTAGAAACACTCATAAAGAGTATAGCAATAGTTATAAATTTTGATAACTTCATAGGTCAAGTTTTAATTTGTTGCTACGTAGATAGGACCAGCGATTGGTGCTAAACCACTATTTCTTAAATTAATAATATAATAATAAGTACCGGTTGGGACTTTTCCAGAACTTCCTACAGAAGAACGGTGAGCTTCTCCATTCCAATCATTCTTATAATTGTTAGATTTATAAATCTCAGCACCCCAGCGGTTGAAGATTTGAAGTTCGATAACAAAACCACAATCTTCAATTCCAGTGATCTCAAAAGTGTCATTGAATCCGTCACCATTAGCTGTTACGGTTTTAGAAATTACAACATCATCCTCACCACAAGCTAACACGACACAATCATCATCTAAGGTTAAAGTTACCTCGACTTGTGTTGGACAAGCTCCTTCCGTAATATTATACATGAATGTGTAAACACCAACCTCAGCAGTAGCAGGATTGAATAAGCTACCGTCAAGTGAAACTTCACCTGAAGTCACAGTCCAAGTACCATTCATATCATAATCACCTGACAACAATTCAAATAAATCAAGCTCAGGATCTAATACACATCGGTTTGCGTTAGTTGGCGTAATTACATTAGCCATTGTAACAAATATTGTCTGTGTGAATACGGCCTGATTACCACAGTCATCTGTAACAGTCCAGGTTCTAATTAAACTGTAGTCTTCAAATCCAGTGGTCTGAGTAGACTCTTCATTATATATAACATCTATATTATCTGAACATGAATCCTCAAAAACTAAGTTTGGTACCTCAGGAATATCGTCACATAAAACGGTGATTTCTGCTTCTAAAGGTGTTAAGATGGTTGGTGCCGTATTGTCTTCAACTGTAATTAGTTGTGTGTGCACCGAATTATTACCACATTCATCAGTCGCCGTCCAGGTGCGTTGGATAATATAGTCTCCATTGCAGCTTCCATTAATGATTTCCTCATCAAAAACTACTTCTGAAGTACTACAGTTATCAGTTGCTGTTAAAACTTCAGCAGAAGGAACATCATTACATTCTACATTAATGTCCACAGGTAAATTTTCATTAAAAGATGGTGCAGTGGTGTCTTCAATTGTAATAGTTTGAACAAAAGAAGTTGTATTGTCACAATCATCTGTTAAAGACCATGTACGTGTAATTACTGATGTCCCAGGACAAGTTCCTTCCATTATACTATCGGTAAATACAGCTTCTAATTCCGTAGAACAGTTATCAGCTTCGTCTGTTACGTTTCCAGTAATACTTAAGTCGCTTGGATCCTCTCCGCATTCTATAGTAATATCCGAAGGAACTGAGAATGTTGGAGGAGTTGTATCTATTACTGTGATGATTTGATTTGCGGTTACTGTATTGCCGCAAGCGTCAACAGCTGTCCATGTTCTTGTGATGGTTTCAGTATTTCCACAAGCGCTCACTGTTGCATCTTCATAAGTAATTGAAGTATCACCACAAGTATCAAACGCTGTTGCAACTCCAGTTTCAGATGGTTCAGTGCTTTCTCCACATTCAACAATAATTTCATTTGGTATTGTTAAAGAAGGAGGAGTGGTATCTGCAACCGTTATAGTTTGGTTTGCAGAAACTGTATTTCCACATGTATCCGTTGCTGTCCAAATCCTTGTAATGATCTCTGTATTTCCACACTCGGTAACCGTTGAATCCTCAAAAGTAATAGTAACATCACCACACGTATCAATTGCTGTTGCGTTACCTGTAAAAGAAGGCTCAATACTCTCTCCACATTCAACAGTTTGTGAGTTAGGCACTGTTAGAGTAGGAGGTGTTGTATCTTGAATTGTGATAGTCTGGTTTGCAGAAACAGTATTCCCACAAGTATCGGTTGCCGTCCAAGTTCTTGTAATAGTTTCTGTATTTCCACACTCAGTAACCGTTGAATCCTCGAAAGTAATTGTGACATCACCACAAGTATCTGTAGCGGTAGCTATACCTGTTTCTATAGGGTCAATACTTGAACCACATTCTACAGTTTGTGCATTAGGAACTGTAAGAACAGGAGCAGTGGTATCTTCAGCAGTGATAATTTGATCTGCAGAAACTGAATTTCCACAGGCATCAGTAGCGGTCCATGTTCTTGTGATTGACTCGGCATTTCCACAAGTGGTAATTGATGAATCTTCAAAAGTAATTGTTACATCACCACATGTGTCAATCGCTGTTGCTTGTCCAGTTTCAGAAGGTTCAATACTAGCACCACATTCAATAGATACATCATTTGGAACCATTAAAGTTGGTGGTGTTGTATCTTGAACTATAATGGTTTGATCAGCAGTAGCTGAATTTCCACAGGCGTCTATAGCTGTCCAAGTTCTAATAATTGTTTTTGCGTTACCACACGACGAAGTCTCTGTATCAGTATAGGTGATATTTGGCGTTGCACAATCATCCGTAGCTTGAGCCATTCCTGTATTGGAAGGATCTGTTGATTCGTTACACTCGATAGTAATATCAGCAGGTACAGTTACTATTGGAGCAACTGTGTCAATTATAGAATATGATGCTGTTGTTGAAGCTGTATTTCCACATTCATCAGTTGCGGTAAATGTAACGGTGATTGCTCCGTTTTCGCAATTGAGATCAGTTTGAGCTCCAAAATCATTTGTCCAAGAAACAGTACCACATGTGTCATGTGCTGTAGCTCCAGCGTTGCTATTTAACCAATTTTCAAGAGTACCATCTGGTGTTACTCCACATTCAATTGTTATGTTTTCTACAGCTGAGTCATTGATTATAGGAGCGACTGTATCTTGTATAGTTATAATTTGGTCTGCAGAAGTGGTATTACCACATTCATCTGTAGCCGTCCATGTTCTAGTAATAATTTCGGTATTACCACAAGTACTAACAGCTGAATCTTCAAATGAGATTGAAACAGCACCACAACTGTCAGTTGCCGTTGCGTTACCAGTATTCATTGGATCTGTACTATCATTACATTCGATAGTAATATTTTCAGGTACTGATAATATAGGAGCTGTCTTGTCGTAAACGGTTATAGTTTGGGTGCCACTTACAGAATTCCCACAATTATCTGTTACTGTCCATGTTCTAAAAATTGTCATAGCATTTCCACAAGATTCTCTTATGTCATCATGTTCAGATATTGTTACTCCACCGCAAGTATCCTCACCTTTAGCCAAGCCAGTATTAGCACTTGATGTGTCTTCTGAACACTCTAAATATAGATCGTTTGGTAAGGTTAGTATTGGAGGTGTGGTGTCTTCTACAGTGATTATTTGTTCTGCGCTAGTAACGTTTCCACATTCATCTGTTGCAGTCCATGTTCTCAAAATAGTTTTGGTATATCCGCAATTACCAGGAATTATCGAATCAGATTGACTAATCACAACTTCACCGCAACCATCGTTAGCGGTAGCGATACCTGTGTTTGCACTAGATTCGTCATCATTACATTCAATGGTAATGTCTGCTGGCACATTTAAAATTGGTGCCGTAGTGTCTTGAATTGTTATGGTTTGATTATCAGAAACTGAATTACCACAAGCATCAGTTACGGTCCATGTTCTCGTAATAATTTGAGTATTACCGCAAGCTTCAACAGAAGCGTCTGCATAAGTGATTGTAACATCACCACAAGTATCCGTTGCAGTAGCTTCACCAGTTGCTGAAGGATCAATGCTCGCACCACATTCTACAGTTGCATTAGCAGGAACTGTTAAAGTAGGAGGCGTTGTATCTCCAACTGTAATGATTTGATCGTTAGAAACCGTGTTTCCACAAGCGTCAGTTGCTGTCCAAGTTCTGGTAATAACTTGAGTGTTACCGCAAGCTTCTACAGAAGAGTCTTCAAAAGTAATTGTAACATCGCCACAAGTATCCGTTGCAGTAGCTTCACCAGTTGCAGAAGGCTCAGTACTCGCACCACACTCTACAATTACATTAGTAGGAACTGTTAAAGTAGGAGGCGTTGTATCTTCTATTGTAATGATTTGATCGTTAGAAACCGTGTTTCCACAAGCGTCAGTCGCCGTCCAAGTTCTAGTGATGACTTGAGTGTTCCCACAAGCTTCAACAGAAGAGTCGTTATAAGTGATTGTAACATCACCACAAGTATCCGTTGCAGTAGCTTCACCAGTTGCAGCAGGATCAAAACTAGCATCACATTCTACAGTTGCATTAGCAGGAACTGTTAAAGTAGGAGGTGTTGTATCTCCAACTGTAATGATTTGATCGTTAGAAACCGTGTTTCCACAAGCGTCAGTTGCTGTCCAAGTTCTGGTAATAACTTGAGTGTTACCACAAGCTTCAACAGAAGCGTCGTTATAAGTGATTGTAACATCACCACAAGTATCTGTTGCAGTAGCTTCACCAGTTGTAGAAGGCTCAGTACTCGCACCACATTCTACCGTTGCATTAGCAGGAACTGTTAAGGTAGGAGGTGTTGTGTCTTCAATCGTAATAATTTGATTCGCAGAAGTTGTGTTTCCACAGGCGTCAGTCGCGGTCCACGTTCTCGTAATAATTTGTGTGTTTCCACAAGAGTCCACATTACTATCCGTATACGAGATGTTAGGTGTTGCACAGTTATCTGTCGCTGTTGCCATTCCTGTAGAAGCAGGGTCAGTAGATTCTCCACATTCAATAGTGGCATTTTCTGGTACAGAAATTTCAGGAGCAATAGTATCAACAATAGCATAAGTTGCCGTTATTGAAGCATTATTTCCACATTCATCAGTAGCAGTAAATGTTACCGTAATAGCACCATTATCACAATCTAAATCAGTTTGGGTTCCAAAGTCATTAGACCAGGTAACATTCCCACAAGAATCTGTTGCAGTTGCGCCAGCGTTATTAGCTAACCAATCTTCAAGAGTTCCATCAGGAGTAATTCCGCATTGTATAACAATGTTTTCTACATTAGTAGTATCAATAATAGGATCAGTTGTATCATCCACTGTAATCACTTGATCAGCAGAAGCTGTGTTTCCACAGGCGTCAGTTGCTGTCCAAGTTCTAGTAATAACTTGGGTGTTACCGCAAGCTTCTACAGAAGAGTCTTCATAAGTAATTGTAACATCGCCACAAGTATCAGTTGCAGTAGCTTGACCAGTTGCAGAAGGATCAAAACTAGCATCACATTTTACAGTTGCATTAGCTGGCACTATTAAAGCAGGAGGTGTTGTATCTTCCACCGTAATGATTTGATCGTTAGAAACCGTGTTTCCACAAGCGTCAGTTGCTGTCCAAATTCTAGTGATGACTTGAGTGTTACCACAAGTTTCAACTACAGAGTCTTCAAAAGAAACTGTAACATCACCACAAGTATCCGTTGCAGTAGCTTCACCAGTTACAGAAGGTTCAATGCTCGTACCACATTCAACAGTTACACTAGTTGGAATTGTTAAATTAGGAAGCGTTGTATCTTCCACTGTAATCACTTGATCAGCAGAAGCTGTGTTTCCACAAGCGTCAGTCGCAGTCCAAGTTCTAGTGATGACTTGAGTATCACCACAAGCTTCAACAGAGGAGTCGGTATAAGTGATTGTAACATCACCACAAGTATCCATTGCAGTAGCTTCACCAGTTACAGAAGGTTCAATGCTCGTTCCACATTCTACAGTTTCATTAGCTGGTGCAGTTAAAATTGGCGGTGTAGTATCTTCAATTCTAATGACTTGTTCTGCAGAAACTGTATTGCCACAAGCGTCAGTTGCTGTCCAAGTTCTAATGATTGATTCAGTATTACCACAGGTAGCGGTTGTTGAATCTAGGTACGTAACTGTTACGTCTCCACAAGTATCTGTCGCTGTAGCAAGTCCGGTATTAGTTGGATCAATTTCTTCACCACATTCTATCGTTTTATTATCAGGAATAGATAAAGTAGGTGCTTTAGTATCTTCAATTGTAATGATTTGATCTCCAGAAACCGTATTACCACAATCGTCAGTAACCACCCAAGTTCTTGTGATTACACCTGTATTTCCACAAGCCGAATCTAAGGAATCTTGATATGTTATAGTTGCATTTCCACATTGAGCTGTAGCACTTGCCTCCCCAGTATTTGAAGGGTCAGTACTATCATCACATTCTAAAGTTGTATCTGCAGGAATAGTTAGTACAGGAGGATTCGCAGCTACAAATATAGTTTGAGTTGCTGTAGTTGAATTACCACATGCATCAGTGGCAGTCCATGTTCTAATAATTGATTCAGTTACACCGCATTCTATTAGTGCTGAATCTTCATAAGATATTACAACGCTACTACATGTATCGGTTGCTGTTGCCGTACCCGTGTTTGGAGGATCGATGCTTTCATTACATTGAACAGTAACATCGTTAGGTACAGTAATATTAGGAGTGATATCATCTACAATAGATATAGTTTGAGTATTTGAGATAGAGTTACCACAGTCATCAGTTGCAGTCCATGTTCTTGTAATAGTCTCTGTATCTCCACAATTAGTTTCTGTCGTGTCAACATAAGTAATCGTTGTATTTCCACAAGAATCTGTTGCTGTTGCTGTCCCTGTGTTTTCAGGTTCTATACTATCTCCACATTTTAAAATTTTCGAAGTTGGAACATTAATAACAGGATCGGTACTATCTATAACGGTGATAATTTGTATGTGCTCATTCGTGTTGTTGCATTGGTCTGTTGCTGTCCATACACGCTCTAATTGGAATTCATTTGCACAATTACCATTTGTTTTTATTTCGTTATAAGAAACTGTCGACGTACCACAATTAACCGAAGCAGATAAAGTTGGAGCCACAGGAATGGCATCACACTGAACAGTTATATTATCTGGTAGAGTTTCGTTAAAATCAGGGCCATTTGGGTTTCCTATGGTTATAACTTGAACGTATTCCTCGCTTGTTCTTCCACAGGCATCCGTAAAAGTCCAGGTATTAGTATACGTTCCTGTATTTGCACAATTAGGATTAGCTACGAATTCTCCTGAGACTTTATTGTATTCAAAGTCGCACTTATCTGCAACTGGTTCTAAACTTTGAGCAGCTGCTAATGCATCAGGATCATTACAATCAATTGATCTGTCTAGTTCATTTATTGCTGTTACCCAAACGGCTTGATCCGGTTGCTTAACTCTAATTTCAGTGGGCTTCTGATTTCCAATACTACATTCGCTTGATGCTGATGAACTGATTGTGCTTTGCGCGGAAGGGTTATTAATACCATTATAAGTAGCTTCGAACTGCAGTGGTATTACTAGATCACAATTTTCTTCTAGAAAGTAACACTCTTCTTTAACCTTCAAATTAAAATCCACATTTAGAAGGGGGCTTCCAACACTTACTAAGTTGTCATCAATAGAAAAAGTAAGTTTTCTAGTAGTACTATCGTATGTGGCTACTACTCCATTCGGTAAATTTCCAGGAAAGTATTCCAATTGAGATGGCAAAGTTGTTGAGAACTCTAGGTTTACAGCACTATCATTTCCAGTATTATGTAAACTAAAAGTGAACCCAATATTTGAACCAGGATTAACAGGATTGGAAATGGTATTAGAGACAACATTAATTGGGTCAAAATTAGGTGCCCATACATCTACAGACATACCTAATAAATACAG
Source organism: Winogradskyella epiphytica (assembly GCF_003217215.1). Lineage (GTDB taxonomy): Bacteria > Bacteroidota > Bacteroidia > Flavobacteriales > Flavobacteriaceae > Winogradskyella > Winogradskyella epiphytica. The sequence continues at coordinate 504,199 of NZ_QJTD01000002.1, read as the reverse complement.
ACCATATGTTTCTTGATTAGAAGTTAATCTTACTGTTGCGGAAGTTTGATTATTTCCTATAATGGAATTGTTTATGTTATTTAAGTTAAAAACTGCTGCATCGAAACCTAAAGTATTTGTACTCGCAGGAGATCTGTCTGTAAAATTATTACCGTCAATAGTGATTTTACTATTAAAAAAGTTATACGATGATCTTTGAGAGGTGCTGATATTTACAAAATTTCCATTAGTGTTTTTTATTTGTAATCTATCACCACTTAAGTCTCTATCTCCTTCTAATGCTCCTATAACAAGTCGAGTACTTACAGGGCCGGAAGGAATGGTTTGGAACCCACTGAACTCTATATTAAAATCTTTATCTACACCAGAAACACCATTTCTGACATGAGCGTACCCATCAAAAACACTCACATTCTTAGAAGGTAGTGTTGGGCTTTCATAGACAAAAACAATTTGCCATCCGCCTGAAGTTCCAGTGTTTAAACCGTCATGATCAGTTAATCGGCCAGTCTTTGCCTCCACATTGGCCACTTGATATTTTCCATAAGGATTTGTAATAGCAGTTACTTGATCAGTAATATCCTTAATACAGATATAAGGATCATTACTAAAGTGCGTATCTCTTCCTCTAAATATAACTTCATCGGCTGTTAAAGTGGAGTAAGTTGTTTCTCCAGGAAGCATCAGTTTTACATCATTAAAGTTCCAATCTGGTTCATTTTCAGAATTTGGATTAAGGGAGTTAGGTTCTTTATCGGCTGCGGCCCAGTATAGATATGCTTTTCTAATAGTTAGACAAGAGACATCTGGCTCTGGATTAGAAAAATTAGCACTACTTGAATTGAATGTAGTGTTGTCCTCATCTATATCAACATATACGTTATTTGAGTAATCATGGTTTCCCCAAGAGCCATTGTAATTTCCTGTGGCGCTTCGCGAAATCATATTATTTGCTATTATAGTAAAGTCACCCTTTATATTACTGTTGAATCGTGGTGAAAAAGGCTGTTTGACCTGTGCAAAAGTAGAAATACACAAGACTAGGGAAAGCCCTAATATTATGTTTTGAAACTGGAAGAGTGGAGTAATTTTTTTCATAAACCCGTAAGCTTAGTTACTATTAAGTAGGATTAATTAAAATCTTTTGGATCTGGTATAAATGAAACAATAGTTAAGGCATTGCTCAGTACTTTATTATCATTGGAGGTCGCTATAATTTCAGTACAATTCCAAGTATTGAGTTGTGTGTTATTTGCTCTTGATAATTTTACGTAAACTTCAATAGTCTCACCAGGTTTGATATTTAATGGTTTAGGTTGAATGCTTTTATTCTTAGATAGCACGTCATGGGAAAAGTCAATTTGAGGTGAGTTTTCTTTAGCGCAAAGCTTGTTATTAGCAGTTATTGAAAACGATGAGTTCTTTTTACTGCTGTTTGTGACTCCTATTACATAGAAGTGCTCGGTCATAGAATCTGGTTGATCAGTTTCTTTAATTATAGAGAGATTCAAGTCTTGTCCATAGGTGGAAACTAAACTGAACCCTACAATGATGATTGTAATAATTGTTTTCATACTTAAAAGTGTTTAATAAATTAAAGCTCGCTTCGCGATGTCATATTATTTCAGTAATTTAATATATTAACCGGATGTTAAGTACAGCTTACTTAACGACATAATCAAAATATTTTGAGGGAGGGAAATTGGTGGTATTGCACCAAAAATGGATTTATTTAAATTTATAATTTGGGGTATTTACATTAAATTTATACTTCAAATTAAACTCAACCAAAATTCTTACACAAACTTTTGTGTCGAAGAGCTAAAATACTCGTTAAAACGGATATTTGCAACATTTAATCGATAAAAAGTGTATTTAAACGATAGTGTATGAGAACAATAGTACTAATGAGACATGGAAAATCCTCGAGGAAGCATGATGTTGAAGATCGTGAAAGACCTTTAAAATCAAGGGGTTTAAGAGATTCTGAGCTGGTCGCAAAACAACTTATAAGAAAAGTTAATTTACCTGAAAGAATTTTCTTTAGTCCAGCAAAAAGAGCATTGAATACCTGCAAAAATGTCTTAAAAACGATTCAAACTTCTGATAAACATGTGGTTGTAGACGAAGATTTATATGATTTTCATGGTGAGAGTGTCATAAATTTCTTAAAAAAATTACCAGACGATTATCATGAGGTAATGATTTTTGGTCACAATCATGCTTTCACATCTATTTCTAATATATTTGGTGATCGATTAATTGAAAATCTTCCTACAAGTGGATTGGTAAAAATTAATATAGATATTCAGAATTGGAAAGACTCAAAGCAAGGAACTACTGAATTTATAATTATACCGAAGGAGTTAAAATAATGGCAAAAAACAAAAATATTTATATAAATAGAGAATTAAGCTGGTTAAAGTTTAATGAACGTGTTCTACAGGAGGCCTCGGACAAGAATGTTCCTCTTATTGAGCGGTTGAGGTTTTTAGGGATTTTCTCAAATAACTTAGATGAGTTTTTTAAAGTCAGATATGCTACTGTCAAGCGAATTTATGAAGCAGGGAAGGGCGGTAAGAGTGAGCTAGGTGGTATTAAAGCTGGTGATCTTTTAGAAGAAATCACTCAAATTGTTATAGAACAACAGAGCTTGAGTTTAGAGATTCTTGAAGAGATTGATAAAGAATTAGAAAGAGAAAATATTTTTATTATTGACGAAACGGAAATAGATGAAGATCAGCATGAGTTCATTAAAAACTATTTCTATCAAGAAGTTAGTCCGGCGTTGGTTGTAATCATGTTAAATGAAGATGTTGCCTTACCGGAACTTATGGATATCTCCGCTTACTTAGCAGTAAGAATGTCTAATTCAAAATCTAAAGACCAAGTCGCACTTATTGAAATTACCTCTACAATGGATCGCTTCGTCGTGCTACCAAGTAAAGATGATAAGCACTATATTATTATGATAGACGATATCCTGAGGTATTGTTTAAATGATATATTCAATATATTTCATTATGACAAGATTAGTGCACATATGATTAAGATTACTAGAGATGGTGAACTTGATTTTGACAGTGATTTGAGTAAGAGTTTTATTGAAAAATTGTCAGAGAGTGTTAAGGATAGACAGAGTGGAGCTCCCGTTCGATTTGTATATGATATGAATATTGATAATTCTACCTTGAATTTCCTACTAAAACGAATGTCTATAGAAGAGAAGGAAAGTATCATACCTGGAGGACGCTATCATAATCGACGAGACTATATGAGCTTCCCTAGTTTAGGGAGAACAGATTTACTTTATAAAAAAATCGATCCTCTACCGGTTAAAGGACTTAGTTTAGAAGAAAGTATATTTAAAACCATAGCAAAAAAAGACTATTTAGTCTATACGCCATATCATACCTTTTCATATATCGTTAAATTTCTAAGGGAAGCTGCTTTAGACCCTCAAGTCAAAACGATTAAAATTACCATATATAGATTGGCTCAAATTTCGCATGTAGCTAGTTCACTGATTAATGCGGCAAAGAATGGCAAAAAGGTGACGGTTTGTATTGAGTTAAGAGCAAGGTTTGATGAGGCTGCAAATATTAATTATGCAGAGGAGATGCAGGACGAAGGTGTTAATATGCTCTTTGGTGTTGATGGGTTAAAAGTACATAGTAAAATCTGTGTCATTGAACGTGAAGAGAAAAATAAGCTTGTACGTTATGGTTTCATTAGTACCGGAAACTTTAATGAATCTACGGCTAAAATATATACCGATTTCACCTTAATGACAGCAAATGCAAAAATCCTGAAGGATATTAATAAGGTGTTCGACTTTTTTGAAGTCAATTATAAAGTAAATAGGTATAAACATATCATAACCTCCCCGCATTACACGAAATCAAAACTATTCGCACTTATAGATGCTGAAATTGAAAATGCTAAGCAAGGAAAACCGGCTTATATCAAACTAAAAATGAATAGTATCAGCAGCTATAAGATGATTGATAAACTTTATGAGGCGAGCCGAGCAGGTGTGAAAATCAAAATGATTGTAAGAGGGCTTTGTAGTTTAGTTCCTGGTGTTGAAGGGATGAGTGAAAATATAGAAATCATTAGTATTATAGATAAGTTTTTAGAGCATACCCGATTGTATATTTTTGGAAATCAAGGTAATCCGAAAATTTATATATCTTCTGCAGATTGGATGACGCGAAATATTGAACATAGAGTTGAAGTGAGTTGCCCTATCTACGATGAGGAGATTAAAACTGAATTACAAGATTTATTTGATATTTGCTGGAACGATAATGTGAAAGCGCGTATAATCAATGAAGTACAAGATAATACGTATCGTAGAAATGATAAACCTAAGGTTAGGGCTCAATTTGATACCTATAAGTATTACTTGAACAAATTAGAAAGTTAATTTATGTTGAAAATTCAAAAATATGCCGCTATAGATATTGGGTCGAATGCTGTGAGATTATTAATATCGAACATCATCGAAGAAGAAGGACAGTCTGTTATATTTAAAAAAAACTCATTGGTTCGTGTGCCCATTAGGTTAGGGGCTGATGTGTTTTTGAAAGGTGAAATATCAGATTATAACCAAGAACGTATGATAGACACTATGAAGGCGTTTAGTCTTATTATAAAATCTCATGGTGTAACGCGATATAAGGCTTGTGCAACCTCGGCAATGAGAGAGGCACGTAATAGTGCTGAATTATCAGAAAAAGTAGCAGAATCTAGCGGAATCAATATTGAAATTATAGATGGTGAAGAAGAGGCTGCCATTATTGCTGCAACCGATTTGCATTCCTTTATAAACCCCAATAAAACATATTTGTATGTTGATGTAGGAGGTGGTAGTACAGAATTTTCAATTATTCATAACGGAACTAAAATCAAATCAAAATCTTTTAAAATTGGGACCGTCCGATTACTAAATGATATTGTTAGTAACGATACTTGGCGGGAAGTTGAGGCGTGGATTAAAGAAAACACCAAATATTACGAAAAAATAGCCCTTTTAGGTTCTGGGGGGAATATTAATAAGATATTTAAAATTTCAGGAAAGAATATAAATAAACCGTTGACCTATTTTTACCTTACTAACTATTATAAAATGCTTCAAAATTATTCCTATGAGGAGCGTATTACAAAGTTAAATCTTAATCAAGATAGGGCTGATGTTATCATACCTGCCACACGAGTTTATTTATCTGCGATGAAATGGAGTGGAGCAAAAGATATTTATGTTCCAAAAATTGGATTATCGGATGGCATTATAAAAAGTATGTATTACGAAACTGTTTCAAGTGTTAATGTATAAGATTTAATTTTGTATTCGTCTAATTTTTCGCTCTAAACATCTATTTTTTGACGCGAACTTTAAGATTTACCATATCTTCGTTATCTCAAATCAAGAACTATGAAAAATTATGTATTGGCTTTGTTATTGGTCTCATTTACAACACTTAGTTTAGCGCAAGATGTTAAATATGGGGTCAGAGGAGCACTGAATGTATCGAACTTAGATTTTGAACCTGATGCCGGCTTTGATAATCAACATCGAAACGGATTTGCTTTTGGTGGATTTGCCGATATAGGGCTGTCTGAAAGTTTATACCTATTGACAGAGTTGCAATGGTCTGCAGAGGGAGGACGTGATGAATCTATTCGCGCTGATTATATTAAATTGCCGATTCTTTTACGTTATGCCTTGTCCGAGAACTTTACTTTTGGATTAGGTCCTCAAGCCGCATTGAAAACTTGGGGACATAACGATGGTTTTGCTACGTTTGCGTTTGCTGGTGTAGCAGGCTTAGAATATATGATTACAGATGATTTGTTTTTTGATATAAGATATACCTATGGTTTATCAGATATTTTAGACGATCAAGCGGGAGACCTAGAAGCGAAAAACCATGTAATGCAATTTGGATTTGGAATTAAAATTTAAATAGCTGAGAAACAACAGAAAAAAAGCCTCAATTTTTATTGAGGCCTTTTTTATCCGTGGATTGTTTCTTTGTTTCCGAGATTTTTCATAATCTCAGCTTCATAATCTAAAAGTGCGTTCCACTTTTCATCAACTTCTTGACGATCACCATATTTTCTGGCGAAATTCAAAAACATCGTATAATGTCCAGCTTCGCTAATCATTAATTTTCGGTAAAACTTAGCTAATTTTTTATCTTCTAGTTGTTCTGAAAGTAAGCGAAAACGTTCACAACTACGTGCTTCAATTAAGGCAGCGTATAATAGCCTATGTACTAATTGTGTTGTTCTGCTTCCTCCTTTAGGGAAGAATTTCAACAATGCAATGACGTAATCGTCTTTACGATCTCTGCCAAGTGTCCATCCTTTTTCCAAAATTTTATCATGTACCATTTTAAAATGGCTCATCTCTTCGTTCGCTAATTCAATCATTTCCTGAACAAGCTCTGTATATTCAGGGAAACCTACTATTAATGAAATTGCTGTACTTGCTGCTTTTTGTTCGCAGTAAGCATGATCAGTTAAAATTTCTTCAATATTCTTTTCAACTATATTAACCCATCTTGGGTCTGTTGGTAATTTAAGTCCTAACATAATTATTTTACTTCAACTTGAATAATATTCGATTGACCGTCTTCGTCGATATTTAACCTATATAATGCATAACGGTCAGTTTCTGGTACGCCATACATAATATCTATTCCAACCCTATCACTTTCAGAAGATTCCTGATTCACCTGAATCGACTTCAGAACAGCTAAGGTATCAAAATTATATAATGATGAATCATGTGGTAAGTTAGCCTTGAATTGAAATGCTTCATTCACGGATTGCTTATTAAAACTCTGATTGTATAGCTCCTCTTCATTTCTTGTGACGGTGATATCAAATTTAAAATTTCGATAATGTGTTTGATGATTAATGGTGTCTTTAATTTTTGAAAAACGAACACTATTCATCATGTCAGAATAGGTTTTAATCGTTACACGAAAATCATTCGACATTAAGGTGTCAACCTCGCGTTCAAGATAGGTTTCAGGAATATAGACATTGGTTTCAAAATCAACGTTCTTTTTGAATTTTTCAATGCTTTCTGCTAGAGATTGTTGGACTGTTTTTCTGTTATCGCAACTTGTAAAACAAATGACTAAGATGACTAATATTCCGAATATAGGTTTCATAAGATTAAATATCTAATCCGAAGGTTTGTCGAAGTAATTCAATATTCGGGTTTTTCTCCTTTAGTTTTTCGTATTTTTCTAATGGAGTAAAAGCGTATTTCTTGGCTACTTCCTCATTAACGGTAATATGCAAATGCAAATCATAATTAAGAAGTTTTTTCTTAAGAAATGCCATTAAGGGGAATTCTGCGCGCTCTAATTCAATCTTATTGGTATTATTAGAGTAAGTGAGATGAATAGTGGTGCCTTCTAATTTAGGCTGATCCATTTGAAGTATAGAAGCCATAATTTTTTCACCCTTCCTATCCATTTGATCTGTATAAATTTTCCAAGCTTCATTTAAGGCTTCTTGCGTTACAGGCTCTGTAGGTAGGTCGTCTTCATCAATAACAACATCCATTTGTCTTAATTGATGCTCTTTCTTCTCTCTGATGCTTTTTAGAGATAAACCAGAGGTTGAAGTTTTGGGTTTGTTAATGGATATTTTTGGAATACTTACAGGTTTTTCACTTCTTGAAACCGTCTTTTTAGCTTCTAATTTTACTTCAGGTTTATTCGATGATTCAGCAGATTGTGAAGGCTGTGTTTTCGGCTTTTCAACCGGAATAGGAGTAATACCTCTTGATTTAAAATAAGATGGTGGAATTATGAAATATCTACCTTTTTTTTTTTCTCCATCGAAAGTGATAGAGGCAAGTTGCATAAGCGTTAATTCAACGAGTAATCGTTGATTTTTACTCGTTTTATATTTGAGATCACAATCATTAGCAAGTCGAATCCCTTCCATAAGAAAACTATGAGACGTTTTCTGCGATTGAGCCATGTATTTCTGACTGGTTTCTTCACCAACTTCTAGCAAAGGAATTGTTGAAGGATTCTTACAAACCATCAAATCTCTAAAGTGAGATGCCAGGCCGGCAATATAATGGTGCCCATCAAATCCTTTTGAAAGAATAGTGTTGAACTGTATTAATAAGTCAGGAATTTTATTCTCTAAGATTAAATCGGTACTTGTAAAATAGGTTTCGTAATCAAGAACGTTTAGGTTCTCTGTAACTGCTTGTCTTGTTAGATTTTTTCCTGAAAAACTAACAACACGATCAAAAATAGACAAGGCATCACGCATGGCACCATCGGCTTTTTGAGCAATGATATGAAGTGCATCATCCTCAGCATCGATTCCTTGTTCTTGTGCAATATATTTTAAGTACTCCTTAGCATCTGAAACTGTGATTCGTTTAAAATCAAAAATCTGACAACGTGATAAGATCGTTGGAATGATTTTGTGTTTTTCAGTTGTTGCTAAAATGAAAATACAGTGTTTAGGTGGTTCTTCTAATGTCTTTAAAAAAGCATTAAAAGCAGATGAAGATAACATATGTACCTCATCAATAATATAAACCTTATACTTTCCAACTTGAGGTGGAATTCTAACCTGATCCGTTAAATTTCTAATATCATCTACTGAGTTATTAGAAGCAGCATCAAGTTCAAAAATATTAAAAGCAAAATCTTCATCTTCCTTAGTATTGCCATCACTGTTAATCATTTTTGCAAGGATACGCGCACAAGTTGTTTTACCTACACCACGAGGTCCTGTGAATAATAGAGCTTGCGCCAAGTGATTATTTTCAATAGCATTAAGTAGCGTATTGGTAATAGCCTGCTGGCCTACAACATCCTTAAAGGTTTGTGGTCTGTACTTACGAGCCGATACTACGAAATGTTCCAACTTTTGCCGAACTAGATTTAGCATCATAGGATGCTATTAAACTTATAATTGAAAAATGAATTACAAATTTAGCAATAACCTATGAATTGCCATTTTTTATCGTTTAAATTTAAGATGAGTTATTAACAATTTATGTACTTTTGCACGAAGTAGATCGCCTTATCGATTCTAAATTTATTTAGAGTAGGAAAGTCCGAACACCGTAGTGCAATCATAGTGGTTAACAGCCACCAGTCGAAAGGCTAGGAAAAGTGCAACAGAAAGTATGTACAGGTTATGCTGTAGTGAAACCAGGTAAACTCTATGTGGTGCAATGTCATGTATACCAACGTTTGAGGGCTGCACGCTCGATTGTTGGAGGGTAGACAGCTAAAGTTTGCTAGTAATAGTAAACGCAGATAAATGATAAGGGCTCTTCGGAGTACAGAATTCGGCTTATAGATTTGCTTAAATAAACAAGCTCTTTGCATTTGCAAAGAGCTTTGTTATTATCTGCTAAAGTATAAATGTTTTATTCCTTCTTATAATAGTAGCTTAAGTCTGGTCGAGATCGTCCATTAACTTGATCATATTTTGTAGTCAAATTAATAAGATTACTAATCACTTCATTTCTATCGTCACCTAAAATCTCATCATTCTCTTTACTCATTTGTGCTAAATCTAACTCATCTGTACCTGCAATGGAAACCATATAATAACTTTCTAAATTTCCAAAACCGCTGTGATAAATTTTATAACCGGTCTTAACCCCTTTGGTTTTATATAAGTTTTTAATGGCTTCGATGCTTTCTCTCATGGCTTTTGCATTTTTTGGTGAATAATAAAGGAAATGAAATTCCCGAGCGTTTTTACCATCTGTGCTATAACCTTCAGGCATATAAGATAGATTTTGGCTGTAATAAATTACAGAGTCACTATGCGAATCATAGCAAGTATTCATCTCATCTATTAATTTCTTAAAGGCTTCTTTTCCTACGTTATCATCTAAATCTCCTAAGGTGCTTTTATCTAAATCAGCCATTTTTTCTATGGAAGAAACATAAATATAACGTCCATCTTCAATGGTGTAGGTGGCGTAATCAATTCCTTGAATATTGTACTTTTCACAGTAAGTTTTGAATTCCTTGGAAAGGTCTTCGTATTTTTTAAGCATGTCAAAATTGACATTATCTGTGTGTAAAGCGAACATTTTAGGCTGTTCGTCTTGTGCTATTGCTGTGTTGAAAGCAAATAACAACATCACTAAAACTAAAATACTGGTTTTGAAATTTCTCATAATTGTTTGGTTTAAATTAGTATTTAACCAAAAACAACTGTAGAATTCGAATGTAGAAGTGAAAACAGATAAAATCTGTTAAGGCCTATAAAGGTAGTGATTATAATTGATTAGGAATTGCACTACAATACAGATAGTCAGTTAATACTCGAAAAAACTGAACATATTTCCTCCGTAATTTTTCGAATGAGAATAATGATCTAATTCGCTTAAATCGGTGTGTTTTGAGTGTTCCACAATTAGTACGCCTTCATCTTCTAATAGGGCATTTTGAAATACTAATTCTGGTAGTTTAGAAAACGCGTTTTCATCAAAATTATAAGGAGGATCTGCAAAAATAATGGTGTATTTCTGTGCTGATTTTTCCAAAAATTTAAAGACATCACTTTTTATAGTGGTGATAGACATATCAAAAGCTTCAGCCGTTTCGTTCACAAATTTAATACAGCCAAAGTTAGCATCTACAGCGGTAATTTGATCGGTTCCTCTCGATGCAAATTCGTAACTGATGTTTCCCGTTCCCGTGAATAAGTCTAATACCGAAATATCTTCAAAATAATACTGATTATTTATAATATTAAACAAAGCTTCCTTAGCCATATCTGTAGTTGGTCTTACAGGTAACTTTTTTGGAGCAGTAATTCGTCTGCCTTTGTACAAACCGGAGATAATACGCATTAAAAGGAGTTTAGGATTAAAAAATCTTGATATAAGTATCGGTTATCTATGCTGCTATTAAAGGCGAAATTGTATTCTTTTTCAATAAAATCAACATGTCTTATATATCTGTATAAGATAATATAAAGTTCATCACCTAAAGTGATTTTCCCAGCCAATTCAATAGGAACCGTTTCAACATCCAACTGTAATTGTTCAAATACGAATAAGACGTAATATATGAAGTCTTCCTTGCTGTGAAATTCGAATACATTAAACAATTGTAGTTTTTTGTCTGCAACAACTATGACTTCTAGACTATCTTTATTGACATTAATAAAAACTTTTGTGTCTTCTGTGTGTTCTATAAGCTCTAGGTAAGCAGTGATTAGTATGCTTGATGAATGCTTATAGACAAACGCTCCAAACGTATCGAAAATGTAATTATTTATATTGACGTATGGTACATATACGTTTATACTTTTATTAATAGGAATGGCATCTTCTGTAATAAAGTCATTTCTTAGAATTTTAGAATTAAATTTCAAGTAATCGGCTTTGTGTTCAGCGTTATATAAGGCTTCAGGAACTAAAGTAGATAACTCATTTTGGTGTATTACTGTAACCTCATTAAAATCTTCCGAGAAGGCCGTATTACTACTTAACTCTAATTTTAATTCTTCTAAAACTTCAATAGGCGTTAAGTCCTGTTTAAAATAGTAAGACTTCAGAAACTCAATTTCGTTTTGCGTTCTATTTAGTATACAAAAAGAAAGCCCATTCAAATGAATTTGAATGGACAGTTCTTTAATATCGTTTGTTCTCAAACTATTCTTTATTTGTATAGCTCTTTGGCCAGTTTCCTTTTGTGAAGACTTCGTCCATAGAACCTACTTTTAAAGTAGGGCCATTAACACCATCTACAGAAACTACTTGGTTTTCTTTTTCAATTAAGTATGGTTCTTCACCATCTAAAATAACAGCTTTATCTACACTTGCTTCAAAGACTGGGATATTATCAATTTTTCCAGCTTTCATTACAAATTTAGCACCTTCTTTTCCTACACCAACATTCATCATGTTTTTATAACGATCACTTCCTTTAAAAACAGAATCTTTAACTGAATAGAAGCTTAAGGTGTCAATTAGAGTAAGTGTTTTCATTGTTTCAACACCACCGAATGCACGTGTACGCTCTTCGTCTAATACTAATGTATCACGTCTTTGAGTAATTGGCACTTTTCCATTTTCAACAAAATCAATAAGTTTTGCGAAATCATCAGTGTACTCTCCATTAACATCTTTATAAGCTAACTGTGAATCTCTAATATCTATAAGACGATCAATTACTACTTTGTAGCGGTCTACTTTAAGTTTGTTGAATTGTATTTCTTTGTATACAGACATATATGTGATGTACCCTAAGAAAATAATTAATCCCCATAGTAATATATTAAGAACAGGCTTTAACTTCTTAGGAACAAATTTATCTATTACCCATACAATTCCTATGGTCAATAGTATAATAACTACAATAGCAATAATTACGTCTAACATATTTTTATTTATTAATTAGGTCTATCGCAAATCTACAATTTTTTTTTGTTCACAAAAACTATCTAAAATAAAAAACACTATTTTTAGTGAACTTCATGAAATTAGGGCATAAAAATAGAGATTATTGCTATCTTGCTCCTAATTAATATTCCTTATGATTACTAATGCTTCTGCATTCTATTCGCTGTTAAAATCCAAGTTTCCACATACGCCAACCTCCAAGCAGGACATGGTGTTAATGCAATTATCTCAGTTTATATTCGATGGTAATAAAAATTCGATTTATCTTCTTAAAGGATATGCCGGAACTGGTAAAACAAGTATAATTGGCACAATTGTTACAAACTTATGGCAGGCTAAAAAAAGTGCTGTTTTATTGGCTCCAACAGGTAGAGCTGCTAAGGTTATCTCCAATTATTCAAAGAAAGAAGCTTTTACGATACATAAAAAGATCTATTTTCCTAAAAAAGATAAGGGTGGAGGCGTCAACTTTGTAATGCAACCTAATAAACATAGAAATACTATTTTTATTGTAGATGAGGCTTCCATGATATCGGACGCGCCTACAGACTCAAAGTCTTTTGAATCTAATTCGTTATTGGATGATTTAATGCAGTTTGTCTATTCGGGTCATGAGTGTAAACTCTTATTAATAGGAGATAAAGCGCAATTACCACCTGTAAAGTCTGATTTAAGTCCGGCTTTAGACGAAAACAAATTAAGTCTTAATTATAATAAAGATGTTATTGGCATTGAATTAGATGAAGTGGTGCGGCAAGAACAAGACTCAGGAATTTTGAGTAACGCCACAGAACTGCGTGCCGTATTGGAATCGGAATTTTACGAGAGTTTTAAATTCAATGTAAAAGGGTTTGCAGATATTGTTAGGTTGATAGACGGATACGAAATAATGGATGCTATTAATGATGCCTATAGTGCAGACGGCTATGAAGAAACGGCAATTATTGTACGAAGTAATAAACGTGCTAATATGTATAATCAGCAAATTAGACAACGTATATTATTTAATGAGACAGAACTATCTGCAGGTGATTACTTAATGGTGGTTAAGAATAATTATTTCTGGCTAAAAGCTACAAGTGAAGCAGGGTTTATAGCTAATGGTGATATTATTGAAGTATTAGAAATTTTTAGCATAAAAGAACTGTATGGATTTAGGTTTGCTGAGGTGAAAATAAGAATGGTCGATTATCCCAATATGAAACCTATTGAAACTGTTCTACTTTTAGATACCATTGAAGTAGAAAGTGCCTCTTTGAGCTATGAAGAGTCCAATCGTTTATATCAAGAAGTTTCGAAGGATTATGAAGGCGAGACCAAATACAAACGCTTTTTAGGAGTTAAGAACAATAAATTCTTTAATGCCTTACAAGTGAAATTTTCTTACGCGATTACTTGTCATAAATCTCAAGGAGGTCAGTGGAACACTATATTTGTTGAGCAACCTTATTTGCCTAATGGAATGGATAGAGATTATATCAGATGGTTATACACAGCCATAACGAGAGCGAAAGAAAAACTTTACCTTATAGGCTTTAAAGATGAAATGTTTGTTGAAAATGAATTATAAGACAATGCTTTACCTTTAAAGGTGTCATGACAAATACAATGAAATGATGATAGAAACTATTCTTAGTATTTTTTTAGGTATCGGACTTTCCGCATCTGTAGGTTTTAGGGTATTTTTACCATTGTTCGCTTTAAGTTTAGCGGCTTACTTTAATGTGTGGGAACTCAATGAATCTTGGCTTTGGATAGGGAGTACCACCGCAGTTGTTACTTTAGGGATTGCCACAGTTGTAGAAATTATAGCCTATTATATTCCTTTAGTTGATAATGCTTTAGATACCATAGCAATACCGTTGGCCACAATAGCAGGAACCGCCGTCATGGTTTCTACGGTTGCAGATTTAAGTCCCGTAATCACTTGGGCTTTAGCCATCATCGCAGGAGGAGGAACGGCAGCTGCTGTGAAAAGCACAACAAGTGCAACAAGATTAGGCTCAACAGTTTCAACAGCAGGCTTTGGTAATGCTGTGGTGTCTACTATTGAAACGGGAACATCGGTAGTCATGTCTATAGTATCTATCTTTCTGCCAATTTTAGCTATTATACTCGTCTTCTTAATATTTTACATGATATTTAAAGTCTATAAAAAGTTAAGGCGAAATTGACCTAAATCATCTTTTAAATCTTATTTTTGAATTCACACAAATCACAGAGATGAAAATTATTTCCATGATTCCAGCACGCTATAGTGCATCGCGTTTTCCAGGCAAGCTTATGCAGAATTTAGCCGGAAAATCAGTAATTCTAAGAACTTACGAAGCTACGGTAGCTACTAATTTGTTTAGTGATGTTTACGTGGTAACGGATAGTGAAATTATCTACGACGAAATTGTCTCTAATGGAGGTAAAGCCATTATGAGTATAAAAGAACACGAGTCTGGCAGTGACAGAATTGCAGAAGCTGTGGCTAATGTAGATTGCGATATTGTGGTAAATGTGCAAGGCGATGAGCCATTTACAGAGCGTGAAAGCTTAACTAAAGTGTTAGAGGTTTTTAATGATGATGTCGATAAAAATATTGATTTGGCCTCTTTAATGGTTGAAATTAAAGACTTGGAAGAAATCAATAATCCTAATACGGTTAAGGTCATTGTGGATCAGAATAATTTTGCATTGTATTTTTCAAGAAGTCCAATTCCTTACTCAAGAGATAAAAATGTAGGAGTTCGATATTTTAAACATAAAGGAATTTATGCTTTTAGAAAACAGGCATTGTTAGACTTTACCATATTACCAATGCAGTTTCTTGAAGCTTCTGAGAAAATAGAATGTATCAGATATTTAGAATATGGCAAACGCATTAAAATGGTTGAAACTGAAGTTCAGGGCGTTGAAATTGATACTCCAGAGGATTTAGAGAGAGCAAAACGTTTATGGAAATAGAATATGCTGAAATGTTTCAGTATATCACAAATTAATAATAATTGAATAAATCATATCAAGATATAAAAGTAATAGGCTTCGATGCCGATGATACGCTATGGGTTAATGAAACCTATTTTAGAGAAGCAGAAGAAAAGGTAGGACTCTTATTATCGCATTACGAAACACCTAATAAAATAGATCAAGAACTTTTCAAAATTGAAATTAAAAATCTTGCGACCTATGGTTATGGTGTAAAAGGTTTTATTCTTTCAATGATTGAGTTAGCCGTTGATATTTCCAATGGAACTGTTTCTAATAAAGTCATAGCTCAAATTTTGGAGATAGGTAAAGATATGATCAATAAACCTATTGAATTGTTAGAGGGTGTAGAAGACGTGCTTAAAACCTTGTCTAAAGATTATAAATTAATCGTAGCGACCAAGGGAGATTTATTAGATCAAGAACGGAAATTAGAAAAGTCAGGATTACTGAAATATTTCCATCATATTGAGGTTTTAAGTGAAAAGCATGAAGAAAATTATAAACAAGTTTTAAAACGCTTAGATATAGAACCTGAAGCTTTTTTAATGATTGGAAACTCATTAAAATCAGATGTATTACCATTAGTGAATTTAGGGTGTAAAGCTGTACATGTGCCATTTCATACGACCTGGCAACATGAAAGAGTTTCTAAGAAAGAGGCAAACGGTGCTAATTACGACACGGTGAGTGACCTAACAGAGGTTTTAAATTTGTTCAGTTGAAAGCTCGAGGGTTCTCGATATATAGACTAAGATTAAATTAAATTTGATAATCAAATTACAATGAATGCTTATCAATTTAGACGGTTTAAGGTGAAACTATAATTTCATTTGAATCGTCAAGAATTATAAACTAAGTTGTTATTTTTGTTAAAGATATTAAGTAAATGATATACAAGAATTATCCAATGGTGTCCCGAGTTGTTTTTGGACGTGGAAGTTTCAATCAACTCGATGAAATTCTAAGTCCAAAGCGAAAGGGCCGAAATGCACCATTTATTTTCTATGTCGATGATGTTTTTAAAGGCAATCATTGGTTGACTTCAAGAATTACGTTATCCTATAAGGATAAGATTATTTATATACCAACTAAAGAAGAGCCAAAAACCGATCAAATAGATCAATTAGTAGAAGATATTATATTAGAATATAGTGAGTTGCCTTCTGGAATTATTGGTATTGGAGGTGGAATTGTTTTAGATACCGCAAAAGCCGTATCTCTAATGTTAACCAATAAAGGCGAATCTAAAGATTATCAAGGATGGGATTTAGTGAAAAATCCTGCTATTTATCATGTTGGTATACCGACTCTATCCGGAACTGGCGCTGAGGTTTCTAGAACTACTATTCTTACTGGCCCTGTTCGTAAACTAGGTATTAACAGTGATTATACACCTTTCGATCAGGTTATATTAGATCCAGAATTAACAAAAGACGTTCCTAAAGATCAATGGTTTTATACAGGTATGGATTGCTTTATTCATTGTGTAGAATCTTTAACAGGAACTTATTTAAATGCGTTTAGTCAAAGCTATGGTGAAAAGGCTTACGAACTTTGTAAAGAAATCTTTTTAGAAGATACCCTTACTAAAGAAGAAGCGCAAGACAAGTTAATGATGGCTTCTTGGCATGGTGGAATGAGTATCGCTTACTCTCAAGTGGGAGTGGCACATGCTATGAGCTATGGCTTAGGTTATCTTTTAGGAGTTAAACATGGTATTGGAAACTGTATTGTATTCGATCACCTAGAGGAGTATTATCCAGAAGGAGTGGCGATTTTCAAACAGATGAAAGCCAAGCATAATATTGAATTGCCACAAGGTATTTGTGCTAATTTAGCACCTGATGAATTTGATAAAATGATTGATGTCGCATTAAGCTTAGAGCCACTTTGGGAAAATGCCATTGGTAAGAATTGGAAAAATATAATCACTCGTGAAAAGCTATTAGAGCTTTACAAAAAGATGTAATATGCGCTGGTTAGCTAAATTTATATATTTCAAGCTCTTAGGTTGGAAAATAGTAGGGAATACGAATTTTTCCAAGGATACCATTAAAAAGTCGGTGCTTATTGCTTTTCCACATACGAGCTGGCATGACTTTTATATAGGGATTATGCTGCGTAAAATTGTAGGCGTAAAAACCAACTTTGTAGCCAAGAAAGAACTGTTTAAATGGCCATTCGGTTATTACTTCAAAGCTGTTGGAGGTAAAGCCTTAGATAGAACTTCAGGACAGAACAAAGTTCAAGCTATTGCAAAATTATATGAAGAGGCCGACGAGTTTCGTTTAATGTTGGCACCAGAAGGGACACGTAAAAAAGTGGAGGAGTGGAAGACAGGATTCTACTATATCGCTAAAGCGGCTAATGTGCCCATTATAATGTTCACCATGGACTTCAAGAATAAACAGAATAAGGTGTCAGAACCTTTTTATCCTACAGATGACATTGAGGCCGATTTTAAGTTTATGAAAGGCTTTTTTGAAGGCGTTGAAGGAAAAGTGAAAGAAAATAGTTAATAAAAATCCTATTTATAACTTATTAAATATTATTGAGTTGTTTGGCATACAATTTGACTTTGTGATAATGCAGTGAAACATAAAGTAAACATCGTCGTTTTGTCGTGTCCCTAAAAAGAAACATTGCCCCAAAAGCTATCTGATATGATCTGATAGCTTTTTTCTTTTTAACAATTTAACCAAAGAGCTTTACTCCGTTACTAAGTTTTTAGCCGATTTCTTAATCTTCAATTGAAGTAATAAAACCATTGCTACAAATGATACAAGAATAATTAAAACCAGAGTATTTATTTCACCTTGAATTGAGGCCAAGTCTCCGCCATAGAAAGCAATTCTTCTAAATCCACTTAAAAACTGTGTCACCGGAATAAACTGCGCTACATTAGTAATGAATGAAGGGATTGCCTCAGTTGGCCATGTAAATCCACTTAAAATAAATGCTGGCGTAGAAATAACCATTAATAATTCTGTAGCTTTTAATTGGCTAGGTATGGCAATAGAGAATAGCATACCAATTCCCATTGAAGCTAAGGTTAATAGAATAGTTAAAACTAACATCGGGAAATTAAAGATATCTGCTGTAATATTAAAGTAAACGAATATCAGACAGATAAATAGCCAAATAAACGGAAGCATTAATAAAAACGGTGTAGCTTTTAAGAATATATGATAAAATGAGGATTTGCTCTTTTGAACAAGTGTATTAAAATAGCCATCTTCAAAATCTCTTGAAAACACTAATGCCATAGCTAAAAATATAATCTGCTGCATAATGGCAGCGAGAATTCCTGGTAGCATAAAGTTGACATAGTTTCCTGCAGAATTGTAGAGCTTATTAAAATTGATTTTAAAACTTTCATAAGACATAGCGGCTTGAGCAGGATGAAGTCCTTGTTTTTGCAATCCTTGTATTTCCATCCCAGCATTCAAGGTCATTAAAACCGTATTAATATTATTGCTAGCGGTGTTGGCATTTAGAATATTTGCCATATTCAAATCCACACGTATTTCAGGATGTTTTTTCTGTAGTAGATTCTTTTCAAATCCAGAAGGAAATGTGATTACCGCAACGTACTGCTCTCGAGGCATTTCATGAATGATATTCACATCCATTGACCTTACATCAACAACTTTTAGACCTTCGTTATCCTCAAAAGCATCGATGATTAGATCGGTTGTAGGACTTCTATCTTCATCTATAATTACAATCGGAAGATCTACAACTTTTCCTTGTTGATACACAAATCCAAAGAGAATTCCATAGCCAATTGGAGCGCCAAAAAAGATGGCGAGTAAAACGCTATTCGAAAATATACGTTTAAATTCTACCTTAAGTAAGCTTATAAAATTCTTCATTATTTAATAAGTATAGTAGCGTTGATATAAAACTTCTGATCAGATACGTCTGAAGTAGGAACTACTTTTAATTCATAAATAGATTCAGATAACTTGTATAACGGTGCTGTACTCGTAATGTTTGCATATTGTGCTAATTGTTTTATGGATACGATTTTTGAAGAGGATTCCTCTTTGGTGTATGGGTTAACTAAGGT
The DNA here is from genome assembly GCF_003217215.1 of Winogradskyella epiphytica. Classification (GTDB taxonomy): domain Bacteria; phylum Bacteroidota; class Bacteroidia; order Flavobacteriales; family Flavobacteriaceae; genus Winogradskyella; species Winogradskyella epiphytica. The sequence continues at coordinate 484,721 of NZ_QJTD01000002.1, read as the reverse complement.
TAGTTCTTGACCAACTTCAAAGTCATAAATCTTTGATTCAGGAATTGTAAATCTAAAATACAAACTATCCGATTTATAACCATTGAACAACGTAAAACCAGGCGTTAGCAATTCGCCTTCTTCCAAAGTAATTGTTTCTATAGACATATCGGCAGGAGCAATTAAATACTGTTCGTTTGAAGCAGATAAGACTTCCTCTTTTGCACCAAGGGCTCTATCTAATTGACCTTTCGCCTGCTCAATTTGTTCAGATCTTGCACCTTTTTTCACCTCAAGACGCTTCGCTTCTAAGCCGTCAACTTGTGCTTGAGCCATATTAAGTTTCATTTTAACTTCATCAAATTGTTGTTGACTAATCAATGAATCTTGATACATGTTCTTTAATCGGTTATAAGATTCTTGCGCAAATTGTAACTGAGCTTTTCCTGCGTTTAATTGCCCTTCAATCTGACTTAATTGTTCAGCAGTTGCACCATTGTACGCCATGTTTAGTTGACCTTTTGCTGCAGTAATTGCACCTTCAGCTTGCATCATTTTTGCAGTAACTTCAGGAATATCTAATTCGGCAAGAGTATCTCCTTTTTTTACGGTTTGCCCTTCTTTAACGAATATTTTCTGTACTCTTCCTGGAACTTTTCCACTTACAGAAATCGTTTCAAATTTTACTTTTCCTCTGTTTGTAGTTATTTTATCGTCTTGACAAGAGTTTAAAGCCAGTAGAGCAAAACAGCCTAATATTAAGTTTGTATATGTGTTCATTGTAATGTTTTTTGTTGAATTAGTAAGACAATATTCCTTTAGCGTGAAGTAATTCTGATACTGCTCGACGCTCATTATAGAATGATTCTTGTAATTTGAAATTTGCTTTTTCTACATCGTTTAAGGCATCGAGAACATCAGTAATAGATGCTAAATTATTTTTGTATTGCTTGTTTACCAAATCGTATGTGTCGTTAGCAATTTCAATTTCTTTTAAAACTATTTCCTTGTTTTGTTGTGCCGATTGATAATTCAACTCAGCTTTTGTGATACTTAAAGCAATCATTTCTTTTGCCTCTTCAATTTGCTCTCGATACTTTTCACTTTCAAGTTGTGCTTTTTTACTTTTTAATATAGAGTTATTCCCATCAAAAATATTCCATTGTACACCTGCACCAATAAACCATTTTGGATCTAAAAGCGATAAATCATCTTCAATAAACTCATAATGTCCCTTTACTGCCACCTTCGGAATAAAATTACTTTTTTCCATTTTCACCTGATATTGAGTTGCTTTTTCAGCTTCCTCTAAGGCTTTAATTTCATTTCGGGTTTCATTAGAAGTTGAAGGTGACCAATTAAATGGATCTAATTGTGGGTTAAGCAACCTTAAGTTTTCTCTGGTTTCACCTGTCAACTGATGAAGCACTTCTATTAATAGCGTACTATTCTGTTCAAACTCTAATTGCTTAGCTTCTAGTTGATGTTGTGCGAGTTCAATTTTTTTTCTACTAATAGGTGTAGCTAAACCGTTTTCAATCGCTTTCCTTACATAAAACTCTTGTTCTTTTAAGTAATTTTCTGTGGTAGTTAATACTTGTTTAGACGCGTTAACTAGGGCCAATTTATCGTAGGCTTCAATAATTTTTAGAGCGAGTTTATCTTGCTCTGCCATTCCAACATAATTTAGCGAGGTTTCTTTGTGTCTACTCGCTTTTAAAGCATTAGAAGCTTGCATTCCACTAAACAAAACCCAATCAAGTTCTACCGATGATTTTAAAATATCTTTATTTTGAAGATTTGGTGCGTCTTTTAAAGGAATATGATCTGGAAAAGGGGAATTAAAGGGTAAGCCAACAGCTTCTTTAATCACAAGCTTTTGAGTTTCTAATAATAAGGTTTTGGTGTCGTCATCAAAGGTAATATCGTCATTTAGTCGCGTGTAACTACCTTTTAATGTGATTTTAGGTAGAAATACAGATTTCGCTAATTGCTGATCTACTTTAGCCTGTTCCGACTCTAACCGATTGCTATTAAGGCCATGATTCTTTTCAAGTCCTTTTTGAATTAAGCCTTTTAAAACAGGATCTAATTCTTGAGCCGTACTTACAGTTGAAACTGAAGCCATAAGCACAAGCATTAAAACTTTAAATCCAACGTTATGTATGTTCATTGTATATCAGTTTATTAAATACTTTGCAAATATCGTATTCTATTTAAAATTTCCTTTTGACATATATCAAAAAAACATAGAGATTTTAGGTTTGTTAAGACTTTATGTTTTTGATTAAGTGTGCGTTAAGTTTGTTTAAAATGAATTTTTAAAGAAGAAATTAAGGATTTAAATGCTTTACATGATTTTTGGTTCATTCTTTCTAATTCTACTTAATGTTTCTTGGCTCATTCCTAAATAAGAGGCAATATGCCCTAAGGGAACTTGGTAAACAATATCTGGAAATTCGGCTAGCATATAATCGTAACGTTCCTTTGCTGTTTGAAATTGAATGGCGTTTAGTTTATTGACGACTCGAGTTAGCATTTCAATAGAAGCGAGTCTTCCCAGTTTTTCCATTTTAGGGTATTTTTCAAATAGCTTGTCAATATTGCTTTTCGATATTCGATATAAAACAGAGTCTTCAAGAACTTCTAAATAATATAGACTAGGACTTTTTTGAAAAAAGCTATCAGCACTCGTCATAAATTTTCCAACACCAAAAAACCACTGTGTAATTTCCCTTCCACTTTCGTTGAGATAATAACTTCTTCCCATTCCTTGTTCTACATAATACAGATAATTGCAAATATCACCTTGTTGAACTAGGACTTCATTTTTTAAAACCGATTCTTTTTCAAAATGATTAAGAATATCATTCAATTCATCTTTAGAAAAAGACACTAGAGACATTAAGAAATCGGAAATATTCATAAGTATGATTAAGTTATAAAGGTATCTAAAATTAACAAAAAGTATTCAAGAAGTTAAAATTGAATTTTGAAGACACTTAATGTGTATATCTTTTAACTTTATCTATAAACTTTTCTGTTATAGAGTACACGAAGGCATTCGTCTTTGCATAATAAAACGAGATAAAACATACTACAGATAAAAATATTAAGGCTCCAATGATAGCTTCCCACGGATTTAATGTTTTACCGATAAGTTGATGTAAGCCAATACCTGTGAAACTTCCGTAGATGATAATAAAATGAATCACGTAAATAGACAATGTTTTTTGTCCAATTTTAAGAATCAATGGTTGTTTAATGTATTGTTCTGCAAAATAAAATAACGAAAACAAAATCAACACGTTACCAAGTCTTGTAAATAAGTAGTTATAATAGGCAACATCTTTAAATAATTCAATATTAAGCCAGTGATGAAGTTGCATAAATAACCAAGACGATTTAAAAATCAATGCCATACCGAATAGAAGAAAGCCTAAAACAATGGCTGTTTTAAATTTAGGACGTTCCACATAGCGATAAAACAAGGTTGAAATAAAGGCTCCAAATGCGACATAGCCAAACCAAGGAATAATGGTGAAAATTGAACCATTGGCTTTTGTTAGATAGTTAGAAAGCAAATTAGGAACCTGTGGTAATTCTAAATATCTGTATAAAGGTTCTGTAAGGAAAATAGTCCAACCTAAAATCAACATTAGAATTGAGAATATTAAAGTTTTTTTGAATGTTATTCGGTAAAAAAACACAATTAAAATGAGTGATAAACCGATACATTGCAATACGTCTACAACTAAGAAATAAGAACTGAATCTTCCCATTAACCATTCAAAAACAGGAATTCGTAACAAGTATCCAACACCAATCAGCATTAGTCCTCGAGTTAAACCTTTTCGCATTCGTTGGTTAACGTTACCATTTTTTTTAGCTCTTATCAATAAGTACGAAAATATAAGTCCAGAAATCGTGAAAAATGTTGGGGCTGTAATCCCTCTAAAATATTCCCAAGTTTTAAATGCGATATGCTCTTGATCCCTGTAAGATACGTCGAGTAGCGTGTCTATAAAATGCCCTTGAAGCATCATTAAAATGGCAAATGCTCTAACAGCATCAATGAAATATAAACGGTTTGCGCTCAAGCTATAATTGGTTGGTCTGCAAATGTACTATTTTAGAGTTGTAATAAAATATTAAGTTAGATTTTTGAATGGAGTTAGTTTAATTTGTAAATCTTTTCAAGCATTAATCCTTAAAAAGAAGTAAAGTCACTTTTATCGGTCTTTATATTCAAAGGAATAATGATTCGATTATAAAATATTTTTAAACATTAGGCGATAATTTTAATGGGTTTACTACATTTATAAACTATGGAATTCCTTGATCAATTACTTTCAGACTTTTCATCCTTAGCATGGGGATTACCTTTACTAATTCTATTAATTGGTGGCGGTTTATATTTATTAGTTCGTTCTCATTTTTTACCGTTTCGCTATTTAGGACATGCCTTAAATGTTCTACGAGGAAAATATGATGATCCCGATGATCCTGGAGAAATTTCTCATTTTCAAGCTTTATCGACGGCGTTGTCGGCAACGGTTGGTATGGGAAATATTGCCGGTGTGGCTGTAGCCATATCCATTGGTGGGCCAGGTGCTGTGTTTTGGATGTGGATAAGTGCTGTAGTGGGAATGTCTACCAAATTCTTTACATCAACCTTAGCAATAATGTATAGAGGAAAGGATAGTGCAGGCGAAATTCAAGGTGGGCCAATGTATTTTATAATGGAAGGTCTGGGTAAATCGTGGAAACCTCTAGCTGTTTTTTTTAGTCTTTGTGGCTTGATTGGAGCTTTACCTGTGTTTAATGTAAATCAGTTAACACAAGCTTTAAACGATATTTTATTAATTCCAAATGGCGTAGAAGTAGGACTTAAGTCGAACCTAGTTATTGGAGTCGTCTTGGTTGGTATAACATCCTTAGTCATATTAGGCGGAATTAAACGCATAGGAAATGTGGCATCTCGATTAGTACCGTCTATGGTGGCTCTTTATTTTGTGCTAGTCATTATTATTTTGATCGCACATAGTGATGTCTTGTTCTATTATTTAAAACTCATATTTACCGACGCTTTTGCGGCAAATTATTATCCTGAAGGCGATACGTTTTTAGGTGGTGTTTTAGGCGCATTAATTCTACATGGAATTAAACGTGGCGCATTTTCAAACGAAGCTGGTATTGGAACAGCACCAATGGCTCATGGTGCGGCAAAAACCGATGAACCTATTCGTGAAGGTTTAGTTGCTATGCTTGGTCCTGCAATAGATACTTTAATCGTTTGTACTTTAACGGCATTAGCCATTTTGGTGACTGGAGTTTGGGAAACTACCTCTAATAATGGTGTAAGTTTAACAGCTTCAGCCTTTGCAGATGTGATGCCTACTTACGGAAAGTATTTATTACTAATTTGTATTGCGGTATTTAGCATGAGTTCCTTATTCTCATATTCCTATTATGGTACAAAATGTATGTCTTTTCTATTTGGAGCCGATAAAAAACATTACTACAATTATTTCTACATTTTAAGTATTCTTATTGGAGCAACAACAAGTTTAAGTATGATGATCAATCTCATAGATGGTGTGTTTGCTTTAATGGCTATTCCAACAATGCTTGCTACCATTATCTTAGCGCCAAAAGTAATTAAGGAATTGAAAAGTTATACCAAGCGATTAAAAACTGAAAAGGAATAGAAGTTTAGGTCGGTTTTGCTCAACTAAAGCGGATTTTGATAAAAATATTTTATTAAATTACGACGTAATTAAAAATCAGCCTATTCATGAGTAATTATCACATCAAGCAGTTTGAAGAATATTTTCAAGTTTATAGAAAGTCAGTAAGAAATCCAGAGCAGTTTTGGGAAGAGATTGCTGAAGAGCATTTTCTATGGAGAAAGAAGTGGTCTAATGTTTTAAGTTTCGATTGGGAGACAGCCGATTTCAAATGGTTTGAAGGCGCTAAAGTTAATATTACAGAAAATTGCCTCGATAGACATTTACAAACAAGTGCAGATAAAACGGCAATTTTATTCGAGCCCAACAATCCAAATGAAGAAGCCGAGCATATTTCATATAAAGAACTTCATGAGAGAGTTTGTCAATTCGCCAATGTTCTAAAAGATAAGGGCATTAAAAAAGGAGATGTGGTTTGTATTTACTTACCTATGATTCCCGAATTAGCCATTTCACTTTTAGCTTGTGCAAGAATAGGGGCCATTCATTCCGTTGTGTTTGCTGGTTTTTCTTCAACAGCGGTCTCTTCCAGAATAAATGATTGTAATGCTAAAATGGTGATTACTTCAGATGGTTCTTATCGTGGATCAAAAACAATCGACTTAAAAGGCATTGTAGATGAAGCTTTAAACGATACTCCGGGAATAGAATCTGTTTTAGTAGTTAAACGAACTAATTCAGATATAGATATGAAAGAAGGTCGTGACCATTGGTTACAACCACTTTTAGACAATGCAAGTACAGAATGTGTAGCTGAAGTTATGGATGCTGAAGATCCATTATTTATTCTATATACTTCTGGTTCTACAGGAAAACCGAAAGGAATGGTTCATACTGTGGGTGGATATATGGTGTATACGGCTTATACGTTTAAAAATGTATTTCAGTATCGTGATGACGATATCTTTTGGTGTACTGCAGATATAGGTTGGATTACCGGACATAGTTATATTGTTTATGGTCCTCTAGTAAATGGTGCAACATCAGTGATGTTTGAAGGCGTTCCTAGCTACCCAGATTACGGAAGATTTTGGGATATAGTTGAAAAACATAAAATCACGCAGTTTTATACGGCACCAACAGCGATTAGAGCCTTGGCAAAACAAGGAACTGAATTTGTTGATAAATATGATTTGTCTTCCCTAAAAGTTTTAGGATCGGTTGGGGAACCAATTAATGAGGAAGCTTGGCATTGGTATAATGAAAACGTAGGAAAAAAGAAAAGTCCGATTGTTGATACATGGTGGCAAACCGAAACAGGTGGAATCATGATTACGCCAATACCGTTTTCTACACCAACAAAACCGACTTATGCTACCTTGCCATTTATTGGAGTGCAACCAGCTTTGATGGGAGAGAATGGAGAAGAGTTAAAGGGAAATCAAGTTGAAGGACGATTATGTATCAAATTCCCTTGGCCAGCAATGGCAAGGACGATTTGGGGCAATCACCAACGTTATAAAGAAACCTATTTTTCAGCTTATAAGAATATGTATTTCACAGGAGATGGTGCCTTACGAGATGAAGTTGGTTATTATAGAATTACCGGCCGAGTAGATGATGTTATTATTGTTTCTGGACATAATCTAGGAACGGCTCCAATTGAAGATGCTATAAACGAGCATCAAGCGGTTTCTGAATCGGCCATTGTAGGTTATCCTCATGATGTAAAAGGAAATGCTTTATATGGTTATATTTCTTTAAAAGATAGTGGAGAAGGTAGAGATCATGATAACTTAAGAAAGGAAATCAATCAACTTATTACGGATAGGATAGGACCTATAGCGAAATTAGATAAGATTCAATTTACGGATGCTTTACCAAAAACAAGATCAGGAAAAATTATGCGTCGTATTTTAAGAAAGATTGCTTCAAATGAAACCGATCAGCTTGGAGATACAAGTACGCTTTTAAATCCAGAAGTGGTACAACGTATAATTGATCATAAGAAGTAAACAGAAAACAACTCTAAATATAAACGTGGTTTGCATTACATTTAGTATTTGTGAATCACGTTTTTTTATGTGAAATCTATTGTTTTGCCTTAGCTAACTCTACAATAGCTTTAAGTCGTGCTTTGCGTTCTTCAGCTTTAGATTTCACTTTATTCTTTTTCTGAGCGATAAGTTTACTGTGTTTGGCTTTATTGGCTGTGTTCTTTTCGCGTCCTTTCTTGGCCATGATGGTTTGTTTTATACCGTACAAAGTTAGTTGATAATTTGACTTATAAACCTAATCATTGAATTCAATTGGTATTTGGCTTGAGTTTTATAATTTAGCCAAAACTTGAAAAACCTATGCTTAAAGCAGTATTATTTGATATGGATGGTGTGATTGTAGACACCGAACCTTTACACCATAAAGCGTATCACCAAATGTTTAATGACGTGAATATTAATGTGAGTGACAACTTATACGAATCTTTTACAGGTCAGTCCACTATTAATATCTGTAAACGCTTGGTAGAACAATTTAGTTTAGAAGATAAGCCGGAACAATTAGTCAGCTTAAAACGTAAACACTTTAAGTATTTATTTGAAAACGATTCTAGTTTGACTTTAATTGATGGTGTTTTAGAACGTATTAAGGATTATCATGAGAATGGATTAAGCTTGGTTGTGGCGTCTTCAGCATCGATGCCAAATATCAATCGAATCTTCGATAGGTTTGAGTTGAATCAATATTTTATCGGAAAATTTAGTGGAGCCGATTTAAAACAATCGAAACCACATCCTGAAATCTTTTTAAAAGCAGCGGAATTCACAGGTTTTGAAAAATCAGAATGTATGGTGATTGAAGATTCGACTAATGGAATTCAAGCTGCACATGCTGCTGGAATCTTTTGTGTAGGATTTAAAAGTCCACATTCAGTAAATCAAGATTATTCAAAAGCGGATATTGTGATTTCTAATTTTAAAGAGATTGCCTATTCGAAAAATGAGATATTTTTTAGAATGTAAAGTGAAGATAATTGTGAATTAAAAAAGGTTGCTAATTACTTAGCAACCTTTTTATTAAGTTATAAATTTAAAGTCTATCCTTCAAATTCCATTTCTTCTCCGTTACCGTTTTGTCTAGAGCGCTCTCTCTTTTTCTGTTGGTTGAATCTATATGTAAATGATAGATTAAAACTACGCTTTCTCCATTGGAATTCACTTGTACTGAAAAAAGTAGCTGTATTTGTCTCCATAGTACGTTTTCTAGAATTGAACAAATCACTTACAGTAAAAGCAATAGAGGCTTTTTCGTTAAATACATCTTTACTAAATGCTAAGTTGGTAGAAAATACACCTTCACGTTTGTTCTGAGCATCTTCACTTGGTCCACGGTAGAACATACTGGTCTGCCATTCGATATTTCCAGGTAAAGTATATTTTGTATTTAATCTAGCGAACCAACTTGTGTTTTCGCTACCTAAATCAACTCCATTTGGATCAACTCCTTCTGATTTTGACTTAAAGACATTAAAGTTTGCACTTGTGTTAAACTTATTTGAAGCTCTGTAGCTTAAAGTAAACTCAAACCCATATCTGTCTTCGCTTGAAAGGTTAATAGGAGTACGTTGAATAACAGGAACGTCTTCACCATTAACTTCTACAGTTTCTCCAGTATCAAAGCTTACAAAGTTAAATACATCTGTTGCATGCTGATAATACGCTGAAGAGTTAAAATTAAATTTACCAAATCTAGTGATATAGCCTAAATCGAAAGTTCCAGAATAACTTGGATCTAGGTCTGGATTTCCTTGGAAGATACTAGTAACACTAGAGCGAGAAGGGAATGGGTTAATAAACCAAGAACGAGCTCTACGTAAACGTCTGCTATAACCTAATGTTAAACTTTCGTCTTCACTTAATTCGTAGTTTAAGTTCACCGTTGGAAATAAACCTGTGTAGTTTTTCTTTTTGAAATCTCCACTCGTAGGTTGGTCTATTGTAACCTGTGTGTTTTCTAAACGCAATCCTAATAAGTATGAGAACTTTCCATGCTTACTTCCGTATTGAGAGTAAACTGCGTTAATGTATTCTTTGTAATTTAATAGGTTAGATAAATCAGTGTCTACAATGAAGTCGTTTGTATCTTCATCTAAAATTTCAACAGTATAATCTGTTGATTGGTTGTTAAAGTTTCCGCGATAACCTAATTCAAATTGTGCATTTTCACCTAGAGGTAAAACATAATCACCTTGTAAAAGTATTTTACTCTGGTCTTCCAAAGTTTCAACCATTTCACTGGTTAAACCATCAACAGTTACTAGAGAGTTTTTATCTTCTGTACTAATTTCATACTGAAAGTCAAAAGTCAATTTATGTCCACTCTTGTCAAAGTTTTTAGTAAAGTTTGTTGAGTACTGAATCGTTTTGTCAGTTTGAACTTCTGGGTCAAAACGAAGGTTTTCACCTATTAAATTGTAATTACTATCAAATTGTAAAAATTCATTTGTAGTATTACTTTCGTTATCACTATCTCTGTATAAAATAGAAGTCGTTAATGAAGCAGAATCATTGATATACCACTCAACACCTAAGTTAGTATTTAATCCTTTACGAACTCTATCAAACTCTCTTGTTTCTTCGGTGATATTTCCAGTTGATTTATAAGTTGTATTCGTATACGAATTACCAGGTACTTCTCTGTAGCTATATCCTGTAGTATTGAAGATATTTACATCTCCTGTTCTGTAGTTAATGTTTCCTGAAACTCCTGCTGAAGGATCATACCCAACATTTGTAGTAATGGCTCCATTAAAGCCTTGAATTTTACTTCGTTTTAAAATAATATTTAAAATACCAGCTGTTCCTTCTGAATCATATCTTGCCGATGGAGACGTAATTACTTCCACTTTCTCAATAGATTCTGCTGGCAATTGACGAAGCGCTTCTGTTGAATTTAAACCAACTAATCCAGAAGGTTTTCCGTTGATTAATATGCGAACGTTATCTTGTCCACGCAATGAAACGTTACCTTCAACATCTACAGCAACCGAAGGGACATTATCAAGTACATCACTTACCGTACCTCCACGAACGGTAAGGTCTTTACCAACACTATATATTTTTTTATCTAATCTTATTTCAACCGTAGTTCGTTCGGCAACCACCATAACCTCGTCTAAAGAAGCAACGTCCATAGCAAGTTTGATGACTCCTAAATCTGTGTTTTTAGAAATGTTTTGGTCTGGATATGATTTAGTTTTGTAAGAAATATACTCCACATAAATTTCGTAATTACCAACGGGTACATTGATTTTAAATTTACCTTCAGTATCGGTAATACCACCAGTAATAATTTTATCGTCATTTTTAGTCTTAATAACGACCGTTGCGTATTCTAAAGGAATGTTGCTGCCTTCTTCTAGAACTGTTCCTTCGATTTTCACTTCTTTTTGTGCAAAGGCAAAAGTGAAACTGAACATTAAGAAAAGCGAAGTTAAAAATTGTAATCTCATCACAGGATATTAGTAGTTAATTTTAATCTTTGAAATCGCAAAAATAAACTTACTTGTACTGTATTTGGTTAATCTTATGTTAAAGACTAAAGTTTTAACTTTTTAATAAGGAATGAAGAAAATAATTTATTTTAATCCTTTTTTCGGTTCTTCTTTTTCTTGTTTTTTCTCTTCTTTTTTACCACTTCTTTTTCATTAAAATCGCCTTGAATCATATCTTTGATTTTAAGCATATCTCCTTCAGAAATTAAATCCTTTAGTTCTGAAAAATGAGTGTCATCTAAATTTTTAATGGCTTTTTCACGTTTAAATTCACGCTCAAAACGCATTTTGTAAAGTGCCATTTTAGCTTCATAGTAGCTATTGAGATGTTGCTTAATAATTTCCTTTTGAAAATCATCAGCCTCTAAAGTTGTAAGAAAATTAGCTATATACTCTTGCTTGCGTTCCTCTCTTTCACGTTCAAATTTAGCAATTTCCTGCTCAGTAGGTTCACGATTAGTTTGAGGAATATTATTCATGTTTCTACGTCGTTGGCCATAAACATTGAGACCAATAAATAATGCAAAAACAATTAATATAAATTTCTTCATGTGTCTAAATTATATAATAGATTCTATTGATTCTGGTGGTCTCCCTACAACAGCTTTATTTCCGTTAGTAACTATTGGTCGTTCTATCAGTTTTGGATTGGTTACCATCGCTTCAATAACCTGATCGTCGGTAAGCTCTTTTCCTTTAAACTCTTCCTTCCAAATGGCTTCGTTTTTACGGACTAAATCGATAGGCTTGATTTCTAATTTTGAAATTATTGCCTTCAATTCAGAAGCTGAAAGTGGAGTCTCGAGGTACTTAACCGTTTCAAATGGTTTATTGGAGGCTTCTAAAATAGCTAATCCTTGTCTCGATTTTGAACATCTTGGGTTGTGATAAATTGTAATCATAGTTCTGTTTATTGCAATTACTGTGCCGTGTCTTTTTGGCCCATCATCATTAAATATGCTTTAAGAAATGGTTCTATTTCGCCATCCATTACAGCATCTACATTTCCTGTTTCGTGAGACGAACGAACGTCTTTCACTAACTTATAAGGATGCATGACGTAATTTCGAATTTGGCTTCCCCATTCAATTTTCATTTTACTGGCTTCAATATCGTCGCGCTGAGCCATTTGTTTTTGAAGTTCTATTTCGTATAGTTGAGATTTCAACATCTGCATGGCTCTGGTTCTGTTATCATGTTGAGAACGTGTTTCAGAACATTGAATTTGGATACCAGACGGTTTGTGTAATAATTGAACTTTAGTTTCAACCTTATTCACATTTTGTCCGCCTGCACCACTTGAACGTGCCGTTGTAATTTCAATATCTGAAGGATTGATCTCAATTTCAATGGAATCATCAACTAATGGGTAAACATATACTGAAGCAAAACTGGTATGACGTTTAGCATTACTATCAAATGGCGATATTCTCACTAATCTATGCACTCCGTTTTCACCCTTAAGCCAACCGAAAGCAAAGTCTCCGTCTATTTCCAGTGTTACCGTTTTAATTCCTGCTACATCACCTTCTTGTAAGTTTAGTTCTTTTACTTTGTAGCCATTTTTTTCGGCATACATTAAATACATACGCATTAACATGCTCGCCCAATCACAAGATTCGGTTCCGCCTGCACCAGCAGTAATCTGAAGAACTGCGCTTAAACTATCGCCTTCATCAGAAAGCATATTTTTGAATTCCAACTTTTCAATAGCATTAATTGCCGCGTCATAACGTTCTTCAACGTTCTCCAAAGTTGCCTCATCTTCCTTGTAAAATTCGTAAATAACTTCTAAGTCTTCAAACAAGGATTTGGCACTATTAAAATCTTTGACCCAACTTTTTTTCTCACGAATCGACCTCATGACTAACTCGGCCGCTTTAGAATCGTTCCAAAAATTAGGATCAAAGGTTTGTTCTTCTTCGTTTGAAATTTCTATGAGCTTAGCATCTAAGTCAAAGATATTGTCTAAGTGCGTCTAGACGGGTATTGAAATCTTTTATTTGATCTGATGTTATCATATATATAATAATTTATACAAATATAAGATGCGTTGTTAAAGTGCCATAATTTTGTATCGGTTTTTTAGAAATTACATAGTTTTAGCATTCGAAGCAAAAGACACTATTTTTGCTATAGTTTAAGAGTTGAAATGGAGACTTTAAGTGGAAATCCATAGATTAATGTGTAAAAACGAAAAAAAAACATGACAATAGATTTAAGAAGTGATACAGTTACCAAGCCAACTAAGGAGATGTTGAATGCCATGATGTCGGCACAAGTTGGTGACGATGTTTATAAAGAGGATCCTTCTATAAATGCATTAGAAGAACGGATCGCTGATATGTTTGGGATGGATGAAGCCTTGTTTTTTCCTACAGGCACAATGGCAAATCAAACTGCTTTAAAATTACATACCCATCCAGGGGAACAAGTTATTTGTGACAAATATGCCCATATCTATAATTACGAAGGAGGAGGAGCATCTTTCAATAGTGGCTTATCGTGTCAACTCATCGATGGCAATCGTGGAATGTTCACAACAGAACAAGCTGAAGCCGCAATAAATCCACCAGATTTCTATCACAGTCCGTTAACTTCTTTAATTGCAGTAGAAAACACAACCAATAAAGGAGGAGGTGCTTGTTGGGATATTGAAGAATTAAAGAAAATAAGACAGGTTGCAGATAAACATAATTTAGGGTATCATTTAGATGGAGCACGACTTTGGAATGCATTAATTGCAAAAAAGGAAAATCCGAAATCTTATGGTGAACTCTTTGACACTATATCTGTTTGTCTAAGCAAAGGCTTAGGTTGCCCAATGGGCTCTGTACTTATTGGAAATAAAGACGTGATGAAAGGCGCCTTAAGAGTACGGAAAATTTTAGGCGGTGGTATGAGGCAGGTAGGTTTTGCCGCAGCGGCCGGTTTGTATGCTCTTGATCATCATATAGAGCGTTTGGCTGAAGATCATGTGAAAGCAAAGGAAATTGGAGAGGGCTTAGCATCACTTTCAATGATAAAACAAGTAGAGAAAATCGAAACCAATATTATCATATTTGAATTAAATTCAGATGTTAATGAAACCTCCTTTTTAAACCGACTATCAGATCATGGGATTCGTATAAGTAGTATGGGAAGTCAGAAACTTCGCATAGTTACTCATCTAGATTATACTAATTATATGCACGAACAATTTCTTTTAAAACTCAAACAATTTTAATGGATGATTCCGTCTGAAATTTCTTGATTATTTTGCTTATTTATTAACCAAGTTGCTTGTATTTTTGCTACCTTATAAGGTGTAAAAAATTAAGCGTTAAATTGTTATGAATTTAAGTGTTATCATTCCTCTATATAATGCTGAAAGGGATATAGGTCGCTGTTTAGATAGCTTAATTGACCAAGGTCTGTCTGAAAATGAGTATGAAATTATTGTAGTGAATGATGGATCTTTAGATGATAGCTTAAAAATAGTGATTAGTTATGCTAAGAAATATAGTCAAATAAAAGTTCTTGATAAAGAAAATGGTGGTGTTGGAAGTGCGAGGAACTCTGGAATAGATTGCGCTAAGGGAAAATATATTTATTTTTTAGACTCAGATGATTTTCTAGTACCTAATCGTTTGGGGTATTTGGTTGAATTGTCTGATAAACACGAATTAGATATTTTAACTTTTATGTCAACCCCACATTATACGAAATCTTTGGAGGGAAAGTCAATTTCTAAAAATCGAGAATTTGATGTTACTTTTGGTGATAATCATTTATCGGCAATTGTTACGGGTGAAGAGTATGTTGCTAAGGTAAAGTATAGAGGTGAGGTATGGTGGTTTTTAATTAATCGAGAGTTTTTACTCAATTCAGGTATTCGATTCGTAGAAGGGCGATTTTTAGAAGATTTACCCTTTTCTATTTCATTAATTTTAGATGCAAAACGGATTGCACATATAGATTTAGATGTCCATAGGTATAGAATTGCTCCAGGTTCAATTTTGACCAGTACAGAGCCACAACATTTTCTGAAAGTTATACGGGATCTTCAATACGCAGCCACAGCTTTTGGTCCTATTATAGAAAAATTGGAAAGGAATGAAGCGTCCACAGAATGTATAAGACGCATTAAAGCGCGTCAACAATCCTTAGTATTCTTTTCTATGGTACGAACTTTAAAATCAACTATGCCATTTAAAGAAGTCAAGTTGAGACTCAAAGATATGAAAGCTAAAAATGCATATCCGTTAACTTCATTTTTAGGAAAGGATTACAACGGACTTTCATATCAGGTATTAGTTAGACTTTTTAACCAAAAATATGTCTATTACGCTTTATTTTTAATTCTAAATCCATTACTTCGATTCAAAAATAAATAATAGAGGCTCAACTTGAAGAACAGCTTACAAGCTATTATTTAAACATATCCATTCCTGGAATGTTAGGCATTCCTTCTTTAGCGACTGCAGCTATTTCAGCTTCATGTACATTAGTAGCTTTTTCAATCGCTTTATTAAGGGTAAGAATAAGATAGTCTTCTAACATATCTTTATCTTGTAATAACTCGTCATCAATATCAATTGATTTTATAGTTCTATTAGCTGTAATGGTTACTTTTAACTTATCGTCATTACTTTTCTCATCAATTAATACAGTATGAAGTCGTTCCTTTGTTTCTTCAACTTTTTTCTGAGCTTCTTTCAATTTGCCCATCATACCCATCATATCTCCAAACATAATCTTGTTTTTAAATTAATACGCTGCAAAATTAGTAAATTGCGCCACTTTTAGATTAAAATTTTCTTAAAACAAATGATAAAGACTACCAATATACTTCCGCCTAAGGCAAAAAAGATTCCACATCAATTAGAAAAGCATGGCGACGTTCGGGTTGATAATTATTTTTGGATGAAAGATAGAGAGCATCCAGAAGTTATTAATTATCTCAATGCCGAAAATGAGTATTGTGATAAAGAAATGGCTCATACTAAAAGCTTTCAAAATGATTTGTTTGAAGAAATGAAAACTAGAATTAAGGAAGATGATTCTTCAGTTCCATATAAGTATAATGGCTATTGGTATATTACAAAGTTTGAAAAGGGAAAAGATTATCCAATTTATACTCGAAAAAAAGAGAGTTTAGACAATCCTGAAGAACTTCTATTTGATTGTAATAAAATGGCAGAAGGTCATAGCTATTTTAAATTATCAGGAATTAGTATTAGCCCAGATAATAAATTAGTGTCATACGGTATTGATACTACAGGAAGGCGAAACTATACCATTCATATTAAGAATTTAGACACCCATGAAGTGGCTACAGATCGTGTGCAAAACACAACTGGCTCTTCGAGTTGGGCTAATGATAATAAAACCTTGTTTTATACAAAAAAGGATGATGTAACTCTTAGAGCCTATCAAATCTACAAACACCGATTAGGCGATGATAAAGAAGATGAACTTGTTTTTGAAGAAGGTGACGAAACTTTTGGTGTAGCGGTCTATAAATCAAAATCGAAAAAATATATCATAATAGCCTGTTATAGTACACTTACTAATGAATATCACATTTTAAATGCAGACGATCCTGATGGGAAGTTTAAGGTTTTTCAAGAACGTATAAGAGGTCTAGAATATAGTATTTCGCATTACGATGATCATTTCTATATATTAACCAATAAGGATAAGGCTACTAACTTTAAGTTAATGAAAACCCTAGAATCTGATACCAACATCGAGAATTGGACAGAGGTTATTGCCCATAGAGACAATGTACTCATTGAAGGTATCGATATTTTTAAGGATTATTTAGTGGTCAGTGAGCGTCAAAACGGTTTAAATGAAATACGGATAATGCGTTGGGATGGCAGCGAAGACTATTATTTACCATTTAATAATGAAACTTATACGTGTTATACAAGTGTTAATGTAGAATTTGATACTGAACTGCTGAGGTACGGTTATAATGCGCTGACGACTCCAACTTCAGTTATTGAGTTTAACATGCGTACAAAAACTAAAACAATATTAAAGGAGCAAGAAGTTTTAGGAGGTAAATTTGATAAAGAAAATTATACATCGGAACGTATTTGGGCCACTGCGGAAGATGGAACTAAAATTCCAATGTCTGTAGTGTACAAAAAAGGTATTAAAAAAGATGGAACAAATCCGTTGTTACAATATGCTTATGGAAGTTATGGCTCTACTGTAGATCCATATTTTTCTACTATAAGATTGAGTTTGTTAGACCGTGGATTTATCTACGTCATTGCTCATATTCGAGGTGGAGAATATTTAGGTCGTGAGTGGTATGAAAAAGGAAAATTACTTAATAAGAAAAACACTTTTTCCGATTTTATAGCATGTTCAGTACACTTAATAAAAGAGCGCTATACATCATCTAAACACTTATATGCGATGGGAGGAAGTGCTGGTGGTTTACTTATTGGAGCAGTCATAAATCAAGCGCCAGAACTATATAATGGTGTTATAGCAGCTGTTCCCTTTGTTGATGTTATAACCACTATGTTAGATGATTCTATTCCTTTAACTACAGGTGAATATGACGAATGGGGAAATCCTAATGACAAGATGTATTATCATTATATCAAATCCTATTCGCCTTACGATAATGTTGAAGCTAAAGATTACCCAAATATGTTAATCACCACAGGACTTCATGATTCCCAAGTGCAATATTGGGAGCCTGCTAAATGGGTTGCAAAGCTTCGAGAGATGAAAACAGATAACAATAAATTGTATTTCAAAACCAATATGGACGCAGGTCATGGTGGAGCTTCTGGACGTTTCGAAAGCTTAAAAGAAGATGCTGAAGAGTTCGCATTTTTACTTGACTTAGAAGGGATTTCGAGCTAGTTCAAAAAAAAATGTTACTTTTGCGAGGTTTTAGGTGTCTAATTAATAGAAATAGGTTACTGAAAAATAACGTTTATGAAACAAAACAAAAATGTATTTGATAATGTGCTTCAGTTAATAGGAAGTACTCCCCTTATCAAATTAAATAGATTGACTGCGGACTTTGATGGTGAGTTTTATGCTAAAGTTGAAGCGTTTAATCCAGGTCATTCGTCAAAAGATAGAATTGCATTACATATTATAGAAGAGGCTGAACGTCAAGGTATTTTGTCGCCAGGTGATACAATTATCGAAACGACTTCAGGTAATACTGGATTTAGTATCGCAATGGTAAGTATTATTAAAGGCTACGAGTGTATTTTGGCTGTAAGTTCTAAATCCTCTCCAGATAAAATAGACATGTTAAAGTCTATGGGAGCCAAGGTTTATGTTTGTCCAGCACACGTAAGTGCAGATGATCCTCGATCTTATTATGAAGTTGCAAAGCGTTTACACGAAGAGAATAAAGGTTCTATTTATATCAATCAGTATTTTAACCAATTGAATATTGATGCGCATTATAATACAACAGGTCCAGAAATTTGGGATCAGACGGATGGAGAGATAACTCATTTAGTAGCTTGTAGTGGTACAGGAGGTACAATCTCTGGTATAGCCAAGTATTTAAAGGAACAAAATCCAGATGTTAAAGTTATTGGTGTTGATGCTTACGGTTCTGTATTACAAAAATATCATGAAACTCGTGAGTTTGACGAAAAAGAGATTTATCCATACAGAATTGAAGGTTTAGGTAAAAATCTTATTCCTACAGCAACAGATTTTGACGTTATAGACAAGTTTGTAAAAGTTACTGATGAAGAAAGTGCGCATACAGCACGTGAAATTTCTAATACTGAAGGACTTTTTGTTGGTTATACAAGTGGAGCAGCAATGCAAGCCATAAAACAACTTCAAGAAGAAGGTGAGTTTAAGCCAACAGATAAAGTAGTTGTTGTATTCCCAGACCATGGTTCTCGTTATATGAGTAAAGTTTATAATGATAAGTGGATGGAAGAACAAGGCTTTTTTGATAGCGAAACCGCTGTACAATCTACAATCGAATATATAAAATAAGGTATAAAAGAAAGAAATTAGCCTATCATAACTAACACGTGATAGGTTTTTTTTTGTTCAAAACTTGGTTAATAGATAGAATAAATAAATTATGCTGTCATAATATTATTAACTAATTTTGCAAGCACTAACTATTTTAAATTAATAATTATTGACAGGTATTTCTATACGCTATAAAAAGTAGAAAAAACCATTGATAGCAAAGCACACGCATGAAGGATTTATTTGAAAAAATTTATAGAGATAAAGGGCCGCTTGGAAAATGGGCTGCTCAAGCTGAAGGATATTTTGTTTTCCCTAAATTAGAAGGTCAAATTTCTAATAGGATGAAATTTCAAGGTAAAGATGTGATCACTTGGAGTATCAATGATTACTTAGGTTTAGCGAATCATCCTGAAGTTAGAAAAGTAGATGCAGAAGCAGCTGCTCAATACGGCTCGGCATACCCAATGGGAGCCCGTATGATGTCTGGTCACACAGATCTTCACGAAAAATTACAAAACGAGCTTGCATCTTTTGTCAAGAAAGAAGCAGCTTATTTATTAAACTTTGGCTACCAAGGGATGGTTTCTACCATTGATGCTTTGGTATCTAAAGATGATATTATTGTTTACGATGTTGATGCACATGCTTGTATTATAGATGGTGTGCGTTTACATATGGGTAAACGATTTACTTATAAGCACAACGATGTAGAAAGCTTAGAGAAGAATTTAGAGCGCGCTACTAAAATGGCTGAACAAACTGGAGGTGGAATCTTAGTGATTTCTGAAGGAGTGTTTGGAATGCGAGGTGAGCAAGGTCGATTAAAAGAAATTGTTGCGCTAAAGAAAAAATTCAATTTTAGACTTTTCGTTGATGATGCTCATGGATTTGGTACTTTAGGTGCAACAGGAGCTGGAGCAGGTGAGGAGCAAGGTGTTCAAGATGATATCGATGTTTACTTTGCTACGTTTGCAAAGTCTATGGCGAGTACAGGAGCTTTTATTGCTGCTGATCAAGAAATCATTGATTATTTAAAATATAACTTACGTTCTCAAATGTTCGCTAAGTCCTTACAAATGCAACTTGTTGTAGGTGCATTAAAACGTTTGGATATGTTGCGTACAATGCCAGAATTAAAGCAAAACCTATGGACAATAGTTAATGCTTTACAATCAGGATTAAAAGAACGTGGTTTCGATATTGGAACAACTCAAAGTTGTGTAACGCCAGTATATTTAGAAGGAAGTATTCCTGAAGCTATGGCTTTAGTTAGAGATTTACGTGAAAACTACGGAATATTCTGTTCTATTGTAGTTTATCCTGTAATTCCTAAAGGAATGATTCTATTAAGAATGATTCCTACGGCAACTCATACTTTAGAAGATGTAAGAGAAACATTAGATGCTTTCGATGCTATTAGAGAGCGTTTGGTTAATGGAACATATAAAAGAATGTCTGCGGCTATAATGGCTTCAATGGGTGAGTAATTATCGACACATAAGATCATAAAAAAACGGCTATCAAATTCAATTTGATAGCCGTTTTTAGTTTTAGGAGATTTATTTTTTTATAGGTCCTTAACAAAAGTTTTTCGTCTTGCATAAACTTTAGGATCAAAATGTTTCCAAATTTGTTTTATAGCTAAATTGTCTTCAAGTTCTGGAGTTCGGTAACAGGTTTGAATTCCTTTTTCTGTAAAGGTTTCATAGTATTCATTAAAGATGACCGCATGAATCCCTTTGTTCTGATAATCGGGATGAATTCCGATTAAATAGAAGATGACATCCTTACTATGCTTTTTGGCCTTCAGAATGTGTGTAAATCCAAGAGGAAACAGTTTTCCTTTAGCTTTCTGCAGAGCTTCGGCAAATCGAGGCATTACTATAGCAAAACCAATGAGATCATCATTATCATTTACCACAAACTGGATGTATTCTGGATTTATAAAACTGATAAATTTCTTTTTAAAATATTCCTTCTGAATTTCGGTGATTTCCACAAATGAGGATAGGGCAGAATAACTTTCATTGAATAAATCAAACATTCGATCAGCGTAAGGCATAACTTCTTCCGTTGTAGTCAGTTTTAAGGCTCTTATCTTATAACGACGTTTAATTAACTCTTGAGCTTTTTTGAAGAATTCTGGCTTTACATTTGAAAAAGGAAAACTGCTTTCTGAATATTCCTTTTCAATTTTATAACCTAATGCTTTATAATGATCGACATAATAAGGGTGATTATACCATGTTATCATCGTAGCAATATGATCAAAACCTTCAGTCATAACACCAACCTTATCTAGGTTAGAGAATCCAACAGGACCTTCAGAATAAGATAGATTGTGCTCTCTTCCAATATTTTCAACCGTAGCTAATAAAGCTTTACTAACTTCTAAATCATCAATAAAGTCGAACCAACCAAAACGCATTTTCTTAATGCCTTGCTTGTCAACTTCTAGCCAATTGATTATGGCAGCAACTCTACCTACAATTTCCTTGTTTTTATAGGCGAGAAAAAAACGAGCATCGGCATCTTTAAAAATGGGATTTTTATCCTTATTAAAGGTTTCTAATTCTTGTTTTATAATAGGTGGAACCCAATATTTTGAGTCTTTATATATTTTAAAAGGAAATTGCACGAAGGCCTTTAAATCCTTTTTTGAAGTGGCTTCTTTTATTGTTATCATTTATTTAGGGAAAGCTGTTTTAGGATTCAAAATCATCTACTTTTTTCTTCTTCTTGTTTTTTCTCATTTTTCCATTGCCATCACGTGCGGAATTACCGTTGTCAATCTTTTTATCTTTATGGAAATCTAATCGATATGAGGCGCCGAAGGCTAAACTGAATACTGTAGGCGTATCTTTAGCATTAAATGCAATATTTGTATCTAATTGAAAATTCTTCGTCCATAAATAAGCGCCACCAAATCTGAAAATATTATCGGCATAAAAATCACTGCTAATTCCATGAGCTTCACCAAATACTACCCATTGCGGAGAGAAAGAATGGGTTAAAGTAAATATATATTGAAAATCGGAATATTCAGAACCGATTCTGTCTTTGATTAAATTCATGACAAAAACCCAACCTCCATTAAAGTTGTTTTGAGTTGAAATCATAACCTTTGGACTAAATCCTTCAACATCTGGTGCTGTATACGGATTATTTTTAGTATCGAAATTAGCACCTACATAGACAGCTACAGCTGGAAGTAAAGACTTCCAACTGAATTTATTGTTCGCATGAAAGCTATATAAATTCGGTTTTTCTTCTTCAGAATTTTTATACGGATCGTAAACTAAATATTTTGCGCCTACGGTTAGATTTTTGAAATTAGCCCGCTTATCTTCAACTGGAATTGAACTACTGTTAAAAGTAATATTATCATTTTGATAAATACCTTCTACAGACAATTCTAATTCTTCCAATAATAAGCCAGCTCTTAAAGCGAAGTCAAGACCAAATCCTGAAACTTCATAGTTCATAAGCGAGTGTTCTTCATTTACGGTAAAAGCTCCTGCTTCAAACTGATAGACTCCAGTTCCTACGGAGAAAGCACTTTTAGAGACTCCAGGACGATTAGAATTAATCACTTCGGTATACTGTGCATAAGCAGATGTGATAAAGATTGAAAATATAAATACAAGCGTTGATTTGAGTTTCAGCATGTTATCAGAGTTTAATAAACTTCTTATTATTTAGGTTATCAAATCCATTCGGATTGTAGAAGTTTAAAGTCAAATATAGATATTTTATAGTTTTTTTAAGGAATAATAACGGATTATAAATGAGTATAATTGTATTTTTGACTATTCATTATGTTTATCATTCAAGAAGCTTAGTCCATGGGATTATTGAGAACTATTTTAATTATATTACTTTTTTACTTCGGCTTTAAGATATTAGCTCGATTGTTTGCACCATTATTATTGCGTTTTGTGGCTAAAAAAGCTGAACAAAAATTTGGTGAGCAATTTGGTGGTTTTCAAAATCCAAATCAACAAAAGCAGCAACAAAGGCATAAGGAAGGAGAGACGGTAATTGATAAAATGCCAAATAAATCTAATACATCTAATGATAAAGTAGGGGAATACATCGATTACGAAGAAATCGAATAACTACTTTGATACTTGCTTCTATCAACTTATAGAAGGTCTTCTCTAATAATGTTTCAAAAAAATTAACTACTTTTCAGAATCATTTAATTTAAAGCATTCTCATGTCATTTTCTATTAAACGTTTATTACCACATGTCTTAATTTTAATAGGATTTGTAGCATTATCCTTAGCTTATTTCAGCCCTGTTTTACAAGGTAAGAAAATCAACCAAAGTGACATTATGCACTATATTGGTATGGCTCAACAACATAAAGAGTTTGCCAAGACTACTGGTGAAGAAACTTATTGGACCAATAGTGCTTTTGGGGGAATGCCTACCTATCAATTAGGAGCAAAGTATCCCCATAATTACATAAAAAAGTTAGATTTAACATTACGATTTTTACCTAGACCGGCTGATTATTTGTTCCTTTATTTTATTGGTTTTTATATCCTGTTATTGTCGTTAAAAGTCGATTTTAAACTTGCCGCTCTTGGCGCTTTAGCCTTTGGTTTTTCTACTTATCTCATTATAATACTTGGTGTTGGACATAATGCAAAAGCTCATGCTATCGCATATATGCCATTAGTTTTAGCCGGGATAATCCTCACCTTTAGAAAAAAGTATATTCTCGGGTTTTTACTGACGACCATAGCACTAGGCTTAGAAATTGTTGCTAATCATTTCCAGATGACTTATTACCTATTGCTATTAGTTTTAGTTCTAGGACTAGCTTATTTGATAGATGCCTATAAGAAGCAACTTTTACCTCATTTCTTCAAATCTGTTGGTTTATTATCTATGGCAGCTATTATCGCCGTTGGTTTAAATGCAACTAACATAATGGCCACTCAAGAATATGTTAAAGAAACCACTCGTGGCAAAAGTGATTTAACCATCAATCCCGATGGTTCTCCTAAGGAAGCGACTTCAGGACTAAGTAAAGATTATATTACAGAATATAGCTATGGTATTTTGGAGACATTTAACCTTTACATTCCAAAATTTATGGGAGGTGGAAACTCTGAAGATGTTGGTAAAGATTCTGAAACTTACAAAGCCTATATTCGTTTAGGAGCTTCGCCAATGGAAGCTTTAGATGCGGCGAGACATGCGCCAATGTATTGGGGAGATCAACCCATAGTTGAAGCGCCTGCTTACGTCGGAGCAGTGATTATTTTCCTTTTTGTATTAGGTTTATTTTTGGTAAAAGGTAGATTAAAATGGTGGCTTGTCGGAGGTACTGTTTTGTCACTACTATTATCTTATGGAAAGAATTTTGGACTATTAACTGACTTCTTTATTGATTTCGTGCCTTTATACAATAAGTTTAGAGCCGTGAGTTCTATTCAAGTTATTCTAGAGTTGTGTATTCCTGTTTTAGGCATTTTCGCATTAGTTAGATTGTTTAATGATTATGAGAAAGACGAAGAGAAACTAAAAGCTCTACTGTACTCGGTGGGTATAACTGCTGGCTTAGCTTTAACCTTTTTACTGTTTAAATCTACATTATTCGATTTTGAGAGTTTTAGAGACGACCAGTATATTCAGGCTTACGGACCACAATTTATAGATGCTGTTATTGAAGATAGAAAAGCTCTAATGACTTCAGATACCTTAAGAACCTTAGTTTTAGTATTACTTTCTGCAGGAACCGTTTACTTATTCTTAAAGAAGAAGTTATCAGAGACCTTAGTAGTCGTAGTCTTCGCAGCACTTATTCTTTTCGATTTAGTTCTAGTAGACCGCCAGTATGTAAACAATGATAATTTTGTTTCCGCAATTAATGTCGATAAGCCTTATCAGCCTAATAGTGCCGATTTAGAAATCATGAAAGACAAAGGGCACTTCAGGGTATTTGATATGTCTTCTCAAGGTCAAAGAATGCCAGCGAAAGCGGCTTATTATCATAATTCACTATTAGGGTATCATGCGGCGAAATTAGGTCGTATGAATGAGTTATTAGAGTTTCATGTTTATCAAAATAATATGAATGTTCTTAATATGCTTAATACGAAATACATCATTGCTGAAGATCAAAATACTATTTTTCCTTATACAAATACTGATGCTAACGGAAATGCTTGGTTTGTTTCAAGCTTGAAAGTGGTTGAAAGCGCAAACGAAGAAATTGTAGCTTTAGATAGTTTAAACACGAAGACAACTGCTGTTTTAGAGAAGTCTGTGCAGACAGAAAATAAATTGAAACCGAGTTATCTATTAGATTCTTTAGCTTCAATTGAATTAAAGGAATTTAAACCGAATTATTTAAAATATGAATCAAACAATTCTAACGACGGTTTAGCAGTATTCTCTGAAGTTTATTACAGTCAAGGTTGGAATGCATATATAGATGGTAACTTAGTACCGCATTTCCGTGTGAATTATGTATTAAGAGCCTTAGAAATTCCTAAAGGAGCTCATGCTATAGAATTTAAGTTCGAACCGAAAGTGGTTGAAACTGGTAGTAAAATTGCTTTAGCAAGTTCAGCTGTCCTAGGTTTACTACTATTGTTTGGCGTTTTCTATGAATTAAAACGACGAAATGCGAAAGCTTAGTTATGGCTTCAAAAAAAGTACTTATTATCACTTATTATTGGCCACCAGCAGGAGGTCCTGGCGTTCAACGTTGGTTGAAATTTGTGAAGTACTTACCGGAATTCGGTATTGAGCCTATTGTCTATTGTCCTGAAAATCCCAACTATCCCATTATTGATGAAAGTTTAGTTGATGAAATTCCTAAGAACATATCTATTTTAAAACAACCCATTAGCGAACCTTATGGTTTAGCTAATTGGTTTTCAAAAGGAAGTGCTAAAAAAATTAGTTCGGGAGTGATTCCTAAAGCTAAAAAGCAATCCTTGATAGAAAAAGCGATGCTTTATGTAAGGGGAAATTATTTTATTCCAGATGCACGTAAAAATTGGATACAACCTTCGGTGAAATTTTTGGCGGAATACATTAAAGAGCATCAAATAGAAACTATAATAACCACAGGTCCACCTCACAGTTTACATCTCATCGGACTTCAGTTAAAAGCGCGAATAGGAGTAAAATGGTTAGCAGATTTTAGAGATCCGTGGACAACTATAGGTTATCATAAAGAATTAAAGCTCACAAGTGCTTCTAGAGCTAAACATCTAGAATTAGAGCAGTCCGTATTTAATACAGCCGATGAAATTATCGTTACGAGTAATTATACGAAAAACGAATTTCAAGTCAAAACCAAGCAACCTATTACAGTAATTACGAATGGATATGATTCACATTCGGTGAGAGTAGAGGGGAAGGATGATTTATTTACGCTTTCTCATATTGGTTCGTTATTATCGGAAAGAAATCCAGTGGTATTATGGAAAACGCTTTCAGAATTGATTAAAGAAAATGATGAGTTTTCAAAAGTATTCCAATTGCAACTTGTTGGTGTGGTTAGTGATGATGTCGTAGAGTCAATCCATCAAAATGGGTTAAAACAACATCTAAGTATTGTTGGATATGTTAGTCATGATGAAGCGATTAAGTTTCAAATGAAATCGCAAATTTTATTATTAATTGAAATTGATTCAGCAGAAACAAAAGCGATTATTCCTGGAAAAATTTTTGAATATATGATTTCAGAAACTCCAATTTTGGCTTTAGGTCCAAAGGATTCGGATGTGGAACATATTATCAAATCTACCAATACAGGAAGCTATTTTAATTATCATCAAAAAGCTGAGTTAAAATCTCAAATTTTAGGCTATTTTGAGGCTTTTCAGAATCATAACTTAAAGGTTCACGCCATCGGACTACAACCTTATAGTCGACGAGCCTTAACTCAAAAATTAGCTGAGTTGATTCAATCATTATAATTATTGACTTATCATTTTATCTAAATTTTGAAATTAAGTATTTGTCACTACTCAATTTGTAATAAATAGAGTTGTAATTTGTAGCACTATGGGAATCGTATTAAACCAATCTTTTAAAAATACCATCACTACATATTTAGGCTTTGGTATTGGCGCTATTAATACGCTGTTTCTTTACACTAACTTTTTAACGGATGAATACTATGGCCTAGTGGCCTTTTTGCTCTCAGCGGCCAATATTATGATGCCCTTTATGGCATTTGGCGTACATAATTCTATTATTAAGTTTTATTCAACTTTTAAAACCAAAAATAGCATCAACAGTTTTCTAACCTTGATGTTATTGCTTCCAATGCTATTTATTATACCAACTGCTTTTATTGGCTATTTGGCTTATGATAGTATTGTTCATTGGCTAACAAATGAAAATCAAATCGTTGAAAATTATGTCTGGCATATTTTCATCTTAGCGATTGCAATGGCTTATTTTGAAATATTTTTTGCTTGGACCAAAGTGCAGCTTCAAACGGTGTTTGGGAATTTAATGAAAGAGATATTTCATAGAGTATGTATAATGATTTTACTTTTTGCCGTCTATTTCGATTGGTTATCAGTAGATGATTTTATAGTTGCAATGGTTGGAGTATATGTGTTGCGAATGATTATTATGAAGTTTTATGCGTATACAGTCCGATTTCCTAAATTAAAATTTCAGCCTATTGAAAACCGAGCGTCTATTTTAAAATATTCTGGTTTAATGATTATCGCTGGATCAGTAGCCATGCTTATTTTGGATATTGATAAGTTTATGATTGGTTTAATGTTACCAGATATTGAACAAGTAGCTTATTATAGTGTTGCTATTTTTATTGCCACTGTCATTGCCGTTCCGCAACGTGCAATGCACCAAATAATGCTGCCTTTAACGGCTAAATACCTTAATGAAAAGAATAAGGTAGCTTTAGAAGATTTATACAAACGTAGTTCTATGACCCTGTTGGTAGTAAGTGGTTTTATATTTCTATTGATTATTCTCAATATCAATCAACTTTATGAAATTCTTCCTGAGAAATTTACAGGTGGACTTTTTGTAGTGCTTATTGTAAGTTTAGCGAAACTCTACGATAATAGTTTAGGGAATAATAACGCCATATTATTTAATAGCGATTACTACCGTATGGTTCTATTTTTTGGAGTTCTATTAGCTATAATGGCTATCGTATTAAATGCCATATTTATTCCTGTTTTTGGTATTGAAGGATCAGCGTTTGCAACATTTTTAGCGGTATTTATTTATAACACTATCAAAATTTTATTTGTTAAACAAAAATTTAACATGTTGCCTTTTACAATTGGCTCATTGAAAATAGCCGTAACATTGATTTTGTTAGTAGTAGGATTATATTTTTGGGAATTTCCATTTCACCCTGTTATCAATATCATTTTAAAATCGAGTTTAATAGGTGTTATCTATTTTGGTCTAATTTATAAGTTGGATGTATCTGAAGATATTTCATATCAAATTAAGAAGTACCTAAGATTGAAATAGTAGATATGTTTTAATCATGAACTTTTAAAATTGAATAAAAAAAAGATTCCCACTTGCGCAGGAATCTTTTGAGAAATCCAGTAAAAGTGCTTTGAGGCACACATTTCACTGGATATTCTACTAACCAACCAAAATTTTATTATCCTCTTGTTCGTCTTGTATTAGATCTAGTAGATTTTTGATTCGTATTTCTACTTGAAGTAGACCTATTACTTACTGACGATGACTTTCTTTTATTCTGAACGGTACTTCTTTGCCTTGTGTTCTGTGACTTCGGCTTACTATAAGTACGAGCTTGTGTAGCTTGTGGCTTTCTTGAAGAAGTACCTTGTGTTCTTTGTACTTTTCTATTAGACACAGCTTTATTTGTTCTGGTCACATTACTACGCGAATTTCTTGTTGTAGATGTTTTGCTATTATTTACTGTTCTTGTTGGAGTTGTTACTCTATTTGAACGCGTACTAACAGCTCTGTCATTTCTCGTTGTACTTGATTTCGTTGGTGATTTTACTCTCGCATTAGAAGATCTTGTACTTGTTGCCCTATCCGTAGAGCGTGATATGTTAGATCTGGTGCTTACATTTGAGTTACGCGTTGCCCGAGCAGAATTGTCTGTACGTAATTGTGACGATCTAGTACTTGCTATTGCAGCACGATCACGTTGTACACGTGCTCTAAGACTACGCTCTTGTTTATTTCTAGGCGTCTGTACATATCTATCACTAATTCGTGTTGAATTTGAACGTCTTCCAATATCTCGGTGCCCACGTCTTCCAATATTATAATGTCTTACGTTGTTTTTATAAGGTCTATAATAAATATGTCTTACTGGAACATAATGTTGTCTGTAAGGAATAGTTTGAACAACACAATAGTTTACATGTGGTACAGCGTAATACCTGTGCCATGGTCTATAAACATAAGATCTGTTATAAACGTTAATATATCCATCATATCTCCAAAAGGCATTATTTCTATAATAAACGTTAAGTCCACCAATCCTATTGATTCTGCCGAATCCATTATAGCTAATGAAAATATTTCCTATTTGATTAACACGACCATAATAATCGTAAAAAATAGGCGTGTTTTCAATTTGGATAATGGCCCCAAAACTATCATACTGTACATATGGGTTATAATCGTAACCAGAATTAAAACTCAAGCTGAATCCAGGTGTGTTAATCCCAACATTTACATTTGGTCCATAATCTGGAATGTAAAAATCAAATTGACCATCTCGGAAAACTGAAAATTCAATACCTCCCTCAGTAAATATGAAAGAATTACTATAACCTCTCACGTAATTATGAATGGAAGCATCTGCTTCAGTTGCTGTGTTGGTTGATGCGAATGCAGTAGTGCTTAAAGCAACTAGACCTGCAAATAAAAATAGTAATCGTTTCATAATGAATGGGTTTTAAATTAAACTCACTTCGTATAAAACAAACAACGTGCCAAAAACCGAAACTATTAATTGTCAAATGGACTAGATTAGACTTAAGTAATTGTTATGTAGTGATTTATGTTGGGTGATTTGGGGTTTTTAAAATTTAGTAAATTTTAAAACGGAAAGAATAGAAGCAATTTTATGATTTTTATAGACTCATTAATTCTCTTAATCTTAATGCCATATTGGGATATTTAGAAACTCACTTAAGCGTTCAGCATCTCGGATTATAGCTTTTAAATTGCCGTGGTCTACAACATTTCTTCTTGTCCCGTCTTCTAAGACTAAATTCAATTCAAAACTTTTAAAAGACCCTTTGTCGTTACTAACATGCTCTCCTATAATTTGAATGGCTTTAATTGATTTTAAACGAATCGGTTTGTTTTTATTGTTTTTACTTTTTTGATTGGGATCGAGTTTATAAGATTTATAATAAAATCCCAACTGCTTATCAAACACTCTAGGTTTATAAAAGTTGTAAAACATAAAAACACCAGCACCTGTAAATAATAATCCGAATAAAATAAGGAACCATTGGGTTCCCATAATTTGTGTACTACCTTTAATAATAGGTAGAATACTAAAAAATAACACACCCAAACCTACGGCCAAAAATGAAAAACAGAAGATTGCGACTCCATGCGATGGTTTGTAAACTAATTTGGAGCTAGAAACTTCTAAGAGAACATTGGTTTTAAAATTGGCACCGCCGATTTTCAATGGGGAAGTATCAACTTTAAGTTTGAGTTCTTCTAATTCGGTAGTGCTTACAATTGGTTTCATATCACAATTTATCTTTCAAATATTTTCCAGTCACCGAATCCTTGTTTTTTACAATTTCTTCAGGTGTTCCCGAAGCTACTAATTTTCCGCCATATTTCCCACCGTCAGGGCCTAAATCAATAATATAATCAGCACATTTTATGAGGTCTATATTGTGTTCAATCACAATGATCGAATGTCCTTTGGCAATTAAGGCTTGAAAGGATTTGAGTAGTTTCTTTATATCATGAAAGTGTAAACCAGTTGTAGGTTCATCAAAGATAAATAAGGCGTTATCACTTTTGCTTCCCTTTCCTAAGAAAGTAGCGAGCTTTATACGTTGTGCTTCACCACCAGAAAGCGTAGAGGAGGATTGACCTAAAGTAACATATCCTAACCCAACATCTTGAAGCGGCTGTAATTTATTTTGGATTTTTGTTTCATTATGCTTGCTGAAAAAAGCAATCGCATCATCAATGGTTAGATTTAAGATATCGTCAATAGACTTTTCTTCAAATTTAACTTCTAAAACTTCTTTTTTAAATCGTTTACCATTACAAACATCACAGGTCAGATGTACATCGGCCATGAACTGCATTTCAATGGTGACTTCGCCTTCCCCTTTGCAAGTTTCGCAACGTCCACCATCGACGTTGAAACTAAAATGTTTGGCTTGATAGTTTCGGATTTTGCTTAGCTTTTGAGAAGCAAACAACGAACGAATATCGTCATAAGCTTTAATATAAGTAACAGGGTTAGAACGTGAGGAACGTCCAATTGGATTCTGATCTACAAATTCTATATGCTGAATATTACTAAAATTGCCTTTTACTTCAGAAACTTGCCCGATTTTATCGCTAAAACCGGTAAGTTTTTTTTGAATAGAAGGATAAAGAATGTTTTTTACTAGAGTACTTTTTCCACTTCCAGAAACACCAGTTAGAACAGTTAACATTTCTAGAGGAAAACTAACATCTATATTTTTTAAGTTGTGTTCACGAGCACCAATAATGTCGACACTATATTTGGAGGTTCGTCGTTTCTTAGGGACTTCAATTTCTAAATCGCCATTAAGGTATTTTGCTGTTAAGGTATCTGCTTTTAAAATACTTTTAAAATCACCAACAGCAACGACTTCGCCACCTAAAGTTCCCGCCTCAGGACCAATATCTATAATAGCATCGGCAGCTTTCATAATATCTTCATCGTGTTCTACTACGATTACCGTATTTCCTAAATTACGTAAGGATTTTAAAACTTCAATTAGACTTTCTGTATCTTTTGGATGCAAGCCAATACTTGGTTCGTCTAAAATGTACATGGAGCCTACTAAGCTACTGCCAAGAGACGTTGCTAAGTTAATACGCTGACTTTCTCCACCGGATAAGGTGTTCGATTTTCTATTTAAAGTTAAATATCTTAAACCGACATTAGATAAGAATTCCAATCGTGTATTAATTTCTGTAAGAAGGCGTTTGGCAATTTTAGCATCACTTTCGCTTAATTCTAATTTAATAAAGAAAACACTCAATTCATCTAAAGGCAAGTCCACTAAATCAGTGATGGTTGCGTTTCCAACCTTTACATAATTCGTCTCTTCCCGTAAACGTTTTCCTCTACACAAGCTACACTTGGTTTTGCCGCGATATCGGGATAACATCACGCGATTCTGAATTTTATAAGCCTTGGATTCTAATTCTGCGAAAAAGCTATCTAAGCCTTCAAAATATTGATTTCCTGTCCAAATAAGCGCTTTATGTTCATCACTGAGTTGGAAATAGGGTTTGTGAATTGGGAAATCGAATTTATGTGAATTGTTCACCAATTGATCTTTATACCAACTCATGGTTTCTCCACGCCATGGAAAAATAGCATTTTCATACACCGATAATGCGGTATTGGGAATCACTAAGTCTTCATCTATACCTACAATATCGCCATAACCTTCACATTTAGGACAGGCGCCATAAGGATTATTAAAGCTGAAAAAATGAGCATTCGGTTCTAAAAACGTCATACCATCAATTTCAAACTTATTATTAAATACCGTTTGTTCGTTGTCGGTAAGGGATTCTATGATACAAGTACCAACCCCTTCAAAAAATGCGGTTCCTATTGCGTCTGCTAATCGATTTAAAAAGTCTTCTTCATTTTTAAAAATGATTCTATCTACAACTAAGAACAAATCTTGGTCCGATTTAATCTCTTGTTTTAAGGCATCATCAATTCTAAGAACATCTCCTTTAAGTTTGATACGAGCATAACCTTGCTGTTGAAGCGTTTGAAGTTTGTTCTCAATAGTTCGTCCTTCTTCTAAGATGATAGGCGCTAAGAGAAGTAGTTTGGTGCCTTCTTCAAATTTAGACACAAAATTTATAACGTCTGATACCGTATGTTTTTTAACCTCTTGTCCTGAAATAGGAGAGTAGGTCTTACCTATACGAGCGAAGAGTAATTTTAGATAATCATAGATTTCTGTGGTTGTACCAACTGTTGAACGCGGATTCGTAGAATTTACCTTTTGCTCAATAGCAATAGCAGGTGCAATTCCTTTAATATAATCTACTTTAGGTTTATTTAAACGACCTAAAAATTGTCGTGCATAACTACTAAGGCTTTCTACGTAACGCCGTTGACCTTCAGCATAAAGTGTGTCAAATGCTAAACTCGATTTACCTGAACCAGACAGTCCAGTTATAACCACCAATTTATTTCTCGGAATAACAACATCGATATTCTTAAGATTATGGAGTTTTGCTCCTTTTATTATGATGTTTTCCTTTGGGTTTACGTCTAAATTAGTACTGTTCATAAATTTCTTGGCTATCTAATTTGGCAAAGATACTATAACTATCCCATCTATTAAAGGAACTGTTTATCCGACAAAATGTTAAATTTTAAGACTAAATTTTGCTAATTCGGATTCTTTGTTGTTATATTTGAGACTTATTCATAAAAAGACAACTGCGTATCATATAAAATTACTTTAAAAAAATTAGCTAGAAACCCCAAACCTTAGCAGGCAACTGTTAGGTATTAAAGTAATTTGTATGAAAAAAGAACTTATCCAAGACGCTGAGTTGGTTAGTAACTATATTAACGGTGACGAGAGTGCACTATCGGTTTTAATCGAAAGGCACAAGCAGAAAATTTACAGCTTTATTTACTCTAAAGTTTACGATAGAGATATAACTGAAGATGTTTTTCAAGACACTTTTATAAAAGTGATAAAAACTTTGAAAAGAGGAAAATATAATGAAGAAGGTAAGTTTCTTCCATGGGTCATGCGAATAGCTCATAACTTGGTTATTGACCATTTTAGAAAGAATAGTCGTATGCCTAAATTTGATAATACAGGTGAGTTTAGTATTTTTTCTGTTTTAAGTGATTCAACCTTAAATGCAGAGAAGACCTTAATTAAAGACCAGGTAGAATCTGATGTAAGACGTATTATTGAAGAGCTACCCGAAGATCAAAAACAAGTGCTTATGATGCGTATGTATCAAGATATGAGCTTTAAAGAAATTTCAGAACGTACAGGTGTAAGTATTAATACGGCATTAGGAAGAATGCGCTATGCATTAATTAATATGCGTAAGGTTATTGAGCAAAATAATATAGTATTAACCAATTGATACAATAAATGAATATTAGTAACGTTTTTGCTATGTAGTAACTTATAATTAGAAAACATGGCGAAAATTTACTCTAATGCTTCTCATAAACCTTATAATTTAAAACCAAAGGACGAAACGATTAGTTTTCTTTTGAATTACTCAAAAGCTTTAAGTGTTATGAATTATAATAAAATGAAGTTTGAAGCACTTCTGAATTAAATTCTAAAGAAAATCCTGATTTGATAAAATCAGGATTTTTTTGTGAATAATAGTTCCTCGTAATTGTGGGTTGTGAGGTACTCTTTCTTTAAATCTTCTAAATACTTTAGGGTATGGTCCTTTAATGGATGATGGTCTCTAAGGCAATTTTTAAGGTTTTTATCATAAATTGTAATGATAATATACCAATGACCAGTTCTAGTCGTATAATTATTTTCAAACAGACGAGAGTTTCCATTACTATCTCGTTTAGCATCGACGAGAACAAAGGGAAGGTTGACAATTTCATCCGTTCGCTCTGCTTCGTAATAAGTTAAATACAAGGTTTCGCCTTTAAGTTTAAAAGGCGTATTAATTCCGACCTCAATATTATCTAAATTGTATTTTTTATTAATGTAGTTGTAAAACTCATCCGCATCTTTCGGGTCTTTAAAAATAAAAGAGGTTTCTCTCGGTAATTTACGTTGAAATTTTTTGGCCTGCATCACCTTATAATCTTGGTTTTTAAATTTAGGAGCTATCTTATAAGGAATACATGAAGTCAATACTAGAACTAAAACTAAGATAATGAACTTTTTCATTCGGAATTGGTTTTAAATTAGGCCGCAATAATTGTACCATTAAATACGGTTATTCGCAATACTATTGAAAGGAAAAGCTAATGGAAATAGTTAGATAACTGAGTGTTATTGAACCTGTGATAATGAAATCCTATTTCTTCATTTTTTTGTAATAGTCATCTAATACCGATTTCCGACCTATAGTTTTAGTAATAATATCTTTCTCTAAATCCCAACCTCGAGCAGGAGAGTATTCTCTACCATACCATATAATTTGAAGGTGTAAATCATTCCAAAGTTCTTTTGGAAATAATCGTTTCGCGTCTTTTTCAGTTTGCACCACGTTTTTTCCGTTAGATAAGTTCCAACGATACATTAAGCGATGTATATGTGTGTCTACAGGAAATGCTGGAATATCGAAAGCCTGAGCTAATACAACTCCTGCTGTTTTATGTCCGACCGCAGGTAATTCTTCTAATTCTTCAAAAGTTCTTGGGACTTCTCCATTGTGTTTGTCAATTAATATTTGAGATAAGCCGTGAATTCCTTTACTTTTCATAGGAGACAGCCCGACAGGCTTTATAATTTCCCGAATTTCTTCAACACTTAACTTTACCATATCGTAAGGGTTATCTGCACGCTCAAATAATAAGGGCGTAATTTGATTGACACGAACGTCTGTGCTCTGTGCCGACATCAATACTGCGATTAATAAAGTATAAGGATCCTTGTGATCTAGAGGTGTTGGAATTTCAGGATAGAGCTGATTTAACGTATTTATAACAAATTCTACCTTTTCTTGCTTAGTCATTCATTGTATTTTTACAGAAACACAAATTTAAACAATTATGACACACTTAAACGTAGGAGATAAGGCGCCAGATTTTTCAGCCAAGGATGAACAAGGAAATACGATTTCATTATCGGATTATAAAGGCAAAAAATTAGTCATTTTCTTTTACCCAAAAGCGAGTACACCAGGTTGTACAGCCGAAGCTTGTAATTTAAATGACAATTACGAGCGATTTAAAGCTCAAGGCTACGAAATTTTGGGAGTAAGTGCAGATAGTGCCAAAAGACAATCTAACTTTAAAAATAAATACGATTTTCAATATCCGTTATTAGCTGACGAAGACAAGTCGGTTATAGAAGCATTTGGAGTTTGGGGACCAAAAAAGTTTATGGGAAGAGAATACGATGGCATTCACAGAACAACCTTTGTGATTGATGAAAATGGAGTTTTAGTGAATGTCATTACTAAAGTAAAAACTAAAACGCATACAGATCAAATCTTAACAGATTAAAATTTAAGTGATATAAATAAAAAAAAGCGACCTCATTTTTAATAGGGTCGCTTTTTTATTTGTTATCGTAAAAACTTAGTTCTTATGTAACACTTCTTCAGATTCACATCCGAATAAGCTTTTCTCTTTAATTAGTTTAGATACACCTTCGGGCAGCATCTTTTCCCATCCTGGTTCATTGTTCGCAATCATTTTAAGAACAGTTCTCGAGAAAACAGATAGGTTAGAAGCATCGTAGTCTGAGATGTCTACAACTTTTCCATTGTATTTAAAGAACTTATAAAGTTCTTTCATACGAGGGTGAACTTTCAGATTTTCACTATTAGTTATACTGCCATCATCATTTTCCATTGGATAAAGATACACTCTTAAATCCTTATAGAACAGTTTTCCGAAGGCCTCTAGAATTCCACCACTTAAGTGACGATAATATTTCTCGTCGAAAATATCAATGAGGTTATTAACGCCCATGGCTAAGCCCATTCTCGCTCTTGTATATTGTGAGAAGTACTCTACCAGTTTATAGTATTCTTGGAAGTTTGAAATTAGTACTGTTTGTCCCAAAGAGCACAGAAGCTTCGCACGATCCATAAAATCTTGTTCGTCAATTTCTCCTTCGGCCCTAAGGTTAGATAGGGTAATTTCGAAAATAACCTGTGTTTTATCTTTTTCTACCTTATTTTCCTTTACGAACATTTCATAAGATTTCTCAAACATGTCCATATTAACTTTAGTTACTGGCCTAAAGCTACCTCTTAAGGTAAGGATATTCTTTTTGTAAAGTACACGAGCAGGTAAAACGTTGTTTCCATCTGGCGCAAACATTACGGCGTCAGTCATACCATTCCTTACAAGTTGTAAACTCATTAAACGGTTATCAACATCTTTAAATACAGGGCCAGAGAAGTTTATTGTGTCAATCTCTAGCTGATCTTTATCTAAATGATCGTATAAATAACGAAGTAATTTACGAGGTTGATTGTACTTATAAAAAGCACCATAAATTAAGTTAGTTCCTAATTTACCAAGAGTTTCTTGTTGTAAGCGCGCATCGTTCTCTTTAAATCGGATATG
This sequence comes from Winogradskyella epiphytica, assembly GCF_003217215.1. Classification (GTDB taxonomy): domain Bacteria; phylum Bacteroidota; class Bacteroidia; order Flavobacteriales; family Flavobacteriaceae; genus Winogradskyella; species Winogradskyella epiphytica. The sequence goes on along the minus strand of NZ_QJTD01000002.1, from coordinate 447,045 downwards.
TAGAACAATTTCATTATATTCTTCATTAGGTCCAACTTGATACTTAATACCAACCCAACCGTGACCTTTGTATTTTTTAGCAAAATCAATAGTCGCCACAGTATTGGCATAAGAGAAAAATATTTTATTAGGATGCTTATCTCTTGTAATACGCTCCTCCATTAAATTCACTTCGTGATTTAACATCTTACGAAGTCTTGCTTCCGTTACATATCGTTTGTCATCTTCAATTCCGTAAATGGCGTCACTAAAATCCTTGTCGTAAGCAGACATTGCCTTCGCTATAGTTCCAGATGCTCCTCCAGCTCTAAAAAAATGGCGAACAGTTTCTTGTCCAGCTCCAATTTCGGAAAAAGTACCATAAATATCGGCATTAAGATTAATACGTAAAGCCTTGTCTTTTAAAGACGGAATATTTTCGAAATCACTGTCGCCAGTGTAAGTTATATCCTCCATAGAAATTGGGTTTGAATCGTAAAAGCAAAGGTACTCTTTTACTATTGTAAACAAAAAAATAACCTTATTTTTGTTTCAAACTCATTAGGATTGAAAATTACATTTTTAGGTACTGGAACATCGCAGGGCATCCCCATAATAGGTAGCGATCACCCTGTGTGTTTAAGTGAAAATCAAAAGGATAAACGACTTCGTGTTTCTGTTCTTGTTGAGTGGGACAATTATACTTATGTCATTGATTGTGGCCCAGATTTTAGGCAACAAATGCTGAACGCAAAAGTTTCAAGAATCGACGGTATTATTTTTACCCATGAACATGCAGATCACACCATGGGATTAGACGACATAAGGCCTTTTTTCTTTAGACAAGGTGATATTCCTCTGTATGCACATGAACGCGTATTTAAGGCTTTAGAAAGGCGTTTCGATTATATATTTACTACTGGAAAGAAATACCCTGGAGTGCCGAGTGTTACTAAGACCGAAATAAAGAATGAACCTTTTATAGCTGGAAATTTGAATGTTATACCTATTAATGGTTGGCATTATAAACTTCAGGTATTTGGATATCGTTTTCGTGATTTTGCCTACCTAACAGATATGAAAACTATAGAAGAGGCCGAAATTGATAAACTTCACAATTTAGAAGTTTTAGTGGTGAATGCTTTACGAAAAGAACCACATATGGCGCATTTCAATTTAGAGGAAGCTTTAGAACTCATTGAGAGAGTGAAACCTAGACAAGCCTACTTAACTCATATTAGTCATCATATGGGTTTCCATGATGAGGTTCAGAAAGAATTACCAGAAAACGTTTTTTTAGCTTACGATAACCTTCAAATTACGATATAAATATGAAGAATAGAATTTTTATATACTTGTTTATTTTTTCAGTATTGTTAATCATATTTCAATACGTGAATTCAAAAAGTATCATCGATTTATACGAAAAAGATATTGTGACTTTAAAATCACAAAAATCTGAATTTAAAGAGACTATAAAAGAATTACAGGATAAAAACTTTGAATTAAACTATTTCAACATAGATGGAAATGAAGATGCGCAAAACTATTTTGAAGCTCGAGGTTACGATACGGATGAATTAATTCCGGCAGTAATTGATGGTGTTTATGCCATGAATAATTATGAAGGCGATGAACATCCTATAGTACCTTATGTATCTATGACCGATAATAAACTTTTAATTAATAAAGTGCGAGTTTTAAATCACAGATGGATAATAGCAAATTTTACAGACGGTCAGTTTTGGGGTGAAATTTTTGTGATGTACACCATTGACAAAGACAATAAAGTTAATTACAAGTTAGTGGAACACCTATTATATCCGAATGTGAATTAGATATAACTTTCTAACCAAGTTTTTAAATCATAAAAGTTTTGAGGTGCAACACCATGGCCAACCGGATATTCTGAATAGCTATAATTGATACCTAATTTTTCTAAAAACACAGGCGCTTTCCTTGCCCAATCAACAGGAATAACTTGGTCTACAGAACCATGCGAACAGAAAAAATTAAGATGAGCGACATCACCTTTTTCGATCGTCTCTGGCAGTATGTCTTCATTAATATAACCGCTTAGTGCGATGATGTTTTTAACTTTAGATGGAAAATTTAATGCTACTGAGTAACTTAAAATTGTGCCTTGACTAAAACCTAATAGAGTCACATTGTTTGAGTCTACATCATAAGTTTTACAAGCGTAATCAATAAAGTCTGAAATTAACGTTACAGATTGTTTCGCTTGTTCATTATCACTCCATTTTCCTTTATCTGCATCAAAATTAATGGCATACCATGCGTTTCCATAAGGTTGCATAGCGTAAGGAGCTCTTAAAGACACGATAAATAATTCTTCTGGCAATTCTGAAGCAAAAGAAAATAGGTCGTTTTCATCACTACCATATCCATGGCACATGATAAGTAGTGGTGCATTTTCCTTTAGTGAAGAAGGTCTTGTGATATAATGTAGTTTCGACATAATTATTGGCCAATAGGTTTAAAGAAATTTTGAAAAAAGTCACCAAGCAAAGGAATTTTATTCAATTTCCCTGTGATAGCGCCAAAGATGCCATAAATATATAAGACGGCAAAAAATAACCAAAAGGACATGCTTATCACAAAGCTATCAAAACTGCTTACGAGAAAACCTAATAGAATATAAGTTAAACCTAGACCTAAACCTTGTCTGATATGAAAAGAAGTGAAAGGATTACGCTTTTCTTGATTCATGAAAAAGGAAATTAAAGTTCCTAATAAGGTCAAGTAAGCGACTAAGGCTAAAGTCTTTCCTTCTTCAACAGTTTTATTATTCATTATCGTAAAATAATTTTGTTATTAGCTACAATGCCATAGGTTTTACCTTTTAATGTCATTCCTAAAAAGGCACTATTCTTTGATTTTGATGATATATGTTCAGTTTCAAACGTATAGCTAGAGTCTGGATTGAATAAACTTAAATTTGCTACTTCACCTTCATTAATAGAAGATTCTGCAATTCCAAATCGTGATTTGCCTTGAGTTAATAGGCTAATGGTTTTCTTGGTAGTAAATAGTGTTTGTAAAGCTCCAAATGCCGATTCCAATCCAATAGTCCCGTATTTAGCATAATCGAATTCTATTTTTTTTCCCTCAATATCGATAGGATTATGATCTGTGGTTACCATGTCTATAGTTCCATCCTTCAACCCTTCAATTAAAGCCTCACAATCAGATGTTGTTCTTAAAGGTGGTAGCACTTTATAATTCGTATCAAATTCCTGTAAAACATCATCTGTAAATACTAAATTATGAATAGCTACACTGCAAGTTACATTGAGTTTCTTCGCTTTTGCAGCTCTAATTAACTCTACAGACTTTGCTGTTGAAATGGTTGGAATATGTAGTTTTCCTTCGGTATATTCTAATAAAAATAAATCTCTTGCTACTTGTAATTCTTCGGCTAAAGCAGGATTTCCTTTTAAACCTAGTTTGGTACTATTGATATGTTCATTAGCTACACCCAATCCTGAAATTTTAGATTCTTGTGGAAACGAAAAAACCAATCCATCAAAATTACTTGCATATTGCAAAGCTATTTTCATCAGATTCGGATTCGAAATTGGTTTTTGATAATCGTAAAACGCCACAGCACCTGCGCTAGACATATCATATAACTCAGCTAAATCTTCGCCATTACTTAAGTGTGTTAAAGCGCCAATAGGATAGAGACTTACCCCATTATTTTGAGCTTTAGATTTAACAAAAGTAATATCGGCATAGCTGTCAATTACAGGATTAGAGTTAGAATTAAGTGCTACAGCTGTAAAACCAGAATAGGCTGCTGTTTTTAGACCGTTAGAAATGGTTTCGCGTTCTTCGTATCCAGGTTCTCCAAAAGAGACACTGCTATCAAACCAACCTTGAGAGACATGTAAATTGTCTAACTTAATTTCTTTAAAATTTTGAGAGTTGGGAATGTTCTTGGCGATCTTAGAAATACGACCTTTTTCAATTAAAATATCAACCGTTTCATTGTGAAAATCACTTTTAGAATCAACTATGGTTGCAGATTTTATGAGTGCGTTCATTTAAGATATTTTAGGAGTAACATTTCAATTATTAAAAATGCTAGTGCAAAAATAACAAACCATTTCCATAAGGCATTAACATTTGTGTTACTTTTTATAGCGTTTATAGTTGTTTCTAAACTAGATTCTACACTCGTATTTTTTAAGCTGCTTAAATCATGATACTTGAGGTTGCTTTCCGATCTATTGTAGTTAAAACTTAAATTCTGCAATACAGTTTCTTTGTTTTTTACATTGAGTATTCCTGCAACGCTAGGAAAATCATTTGTTTCTAAAACCACAGATTTGCTATATGTTTTTTGAAGTGGTATCACAGAAGTTTCTTCAGTATCTAGAGTTAAAATATCGTCTTGACCAATAGACGTTTGAATGGCAATAGAATTAGGTTGCCCAATCGTATAATATAATTGAGGAAGCTTTAAACTTTGTAACCCCATATTATATAGCACAGGAACTATTAGTTGTGAATTTTTAAAGTTGGAATTATCAGAGTTTAAAGCTGAAGAAAACACGTAAACATTGGCCGTTCCTATTATAAAAGGAGAGCCGTCTTCATAAGATAATACCGCATTCGCATTTGATGAAAACTGATAGGACGTCGTAACTTTTGGGTATTGAAAATTAGTCACTTTAGAATAGAATGCATTTTCTAATAGCGGATGTTCATAGTTAATGCTTGTGACGCGTTTTTCATTGGTATTTTGATTCGTATAAGTATTTAATTGTAAGTCTTGAAATAATCGATTATAGGTGTTTAAATCGGATTGACTCGAAGGAATTATTAGAATATGACCTCCATCAGATTTAAATGCAAGTAATGCTGTTCTTAGAGCGTCGGTAATAAGACCCAATTCATTTAGAATGATGAGATTTTGCTCTGGGATTAAATTAAAATTAAGCTCATTAAGTTTAAAACCTTTATAGTCGAATTCATCTTCGGTATAGATTCGTTTTAAATATGAATCATCAGCATGTTCATTTATTGCGAGAACTTTAATATTTGGTTTCGAATTAATATTGAAATAAAAAACGTTGTCATATTGTAAACCATCATCATCAATCATTAATTTTCCATTGATCTCCTCAGTACTGGAAATTGTAAATGTAGTTTGCGATTCTTCGTCAATATCAATAGCACTTTTAGTTACTAATTCATCATTATTAAATAATGAAATAGAAACATTTTCAATGGGCTCTCCTTGGTTTGATAATTTTACGTTAAGCTCTAAGGTTTCAGCTGTTGAGCTGGACACATATAAACTATCAATGCTAATATTAGAAAGCATTGAAGATTTCGGTTGAACCAAATTTAGTTGTAGAGTACTATCTGCCTGAAAATTTAATGGACTTTCATTTTGTTGAAAATCTGAAACCAAAACTAAATTTCGCGTAGCGGAGCCTTGATTAGAAAACAGTTGTTTTCCCTTTAAAAAAACAGCCTCGTAATTGAGTTGGGTTGGTGAATGTGATAATTGAATTAGTTCATTTTTTAGCGCCTTTACCGTCGAGTTTCTAAAGGTTTTGTCATTTGTAAACAAACTGATGGTTTCATCCTCAGGCAACGTGTTAATGATGTCCTGAATAGCTTCGTTTAGCAATGTGCCATTGCTGCCTTTCGCTTGCATACTAAAGGAATTGTCTAAATAAAGAACCGTTTCTTGAGCTTCGTTAAAATTTGAAGTTTTAGGGATGAAAGGTTGAGCAAAAGCAATTATAACACAGGCTAACAACAGCATTCGCGTTAAAAGCGTTAGCCACTTTTTAATTTGAGAACTTTTACGAGTTTGAAGTTTTACAGATTTTAAAAACTTAACATTTGTAAACTCTACTTTTTGAAAACGGCGCAGTTGAAATAAGTGGATTAAAATTGGAATAACCAGCAAAAAGAGCGCATAAAGAAATTCCGGATGTTTAAACTGCATTGCTGTGATTGGGTTTATTATTTAAAACTTTATGAATATATTCGTTTAAGCCAAGTCGAAAATCATTTTATTCGTAAGATTAAAGCATTTCGTCTTCGCTTAATTAGACATGAGGTTCTATATTAAACTTAATAGCTTCAAATATATAGAATACAATGTCATTAGTTCGTTTCGGTTTTGAGAATTTTAACAGAAAAAGAAATAATCAATCATCGATTGCATATTTTGTGTTTCAAAATACTGTTTAATTTCTTTTTGAGCTTCAGCATTGGCTACAGAGACTATACTTTGAGGCTGATTTAACTCTCCTAAATAATCAAAGTTAAACAACTCTTGACCATATATATGTTTTCCTATTTTTTTTGGATTATCGCATATCCAGTAAAATGGAATTTCTTCGTGTAAAAGAAGTTTTGCGATTGTCTTTCCTTTTGTTCCAGCTCCCCAAATGGTTAATGGACGTGAGGAATCGTAATTTAAATCTAAAAAATAATGCACCTTAAGATCTAAAAAAGTATTCTGCGCATAATGCTCATGAGTTCTTGAAGTACGCGAGCTGTAATCTCTCCAATGAAGTAAAACAGTATCGCAAGGAATGCACTTATATCCTGCTTTATAAAAGCGGAATGTTAGGTCGTAATCTTCAGGATAACGGTTTGGGCTGAATCCTTCACAAGCTTCAAAATCATCACGATGAATCATCCAGCAAGGGGATGGGATTACACATTCTTTATAAATTTCTAAATAGTTATCTCCGGTTTTAGTCAAACGATTTATCCATTTTTCGTATTTGGCATAACCATCACTTACGCCATCGGCTCTAAAGTACTTTACTTGGCCGACTGCAAGGTGTTTTTTGCCATAAGTTTCAAGAGAATTCAGCATTACTTCAAGTCGATTTGAAACCATTAAATCATCACTGTCCATACGCGTAATATATTCCCCATTACTGTACGAATAAGCTGTTTGAAGTGCTGATATAATACCTTGACCTTTGTTCTTATAAAGTTTAATTCGTGCATCCTTTTCAACATAAGATTTAACAATATTAAAAGAATCATCGCTAGAGGAATCATCTATAAAAATAGCTTCCCAATTGCTATGAGTTTGCGCGAGAATAGACTCCATACAGTCGGCTATAAAGGCTTCTGTATTTTTGAAGGGTGTGATTATGCTTACTAAGGCTTTTGACATGCTGCGAATTTAACAAAACCTTTAGGTATTTAATAGTAACAGATTGTAGTTTTGTTCGTCAAGTAAAAAACAAACATTTAAACATGAGAAAATTTATCGCCATTCTTGGATTAAGTACACTATTGGTAGCTTGTGGAGCTGCAAAGGTTAACGTTGATGATTTAGCGGTGAGCAATCCTATCGAAACTGCATTAGATTTAACAGCAGTAGTAGATGATAGAGTGCCTGTTGTTATAAATCCAGGACGTTTTACAAGTGAAACAGTAACGTATAGATTACCAAGAGTTGTACAAGGAACCTATTCTATTAGTGACTTTGGAAAATATGTCGATGATTTTAAAGCTATAGATTATGAAGGGAACGAATTAAGCGTAACCAAAATAGATGATAACTCATGGACGATTTCTGAGGCTACACGATTAGATAAATTGGAATATTATGTGAATGATACTTTTGATATAGAAACTGAAGGTGGCATAGGAGGTGAGCGACCATTTTCGCCTGCAGGTACAAATATTGAAGAAGATAACTTCGTATTAAATCTTCATGGTTTTATTGGCTATTTCGATTCTTTAAAGAATAATCAATATGCGGTAGACATAACGGCTCCTGCAGATTTCGTAAGAACTTCGGCATTAGAAGAAGAAGGAACAACAATAAGTGAAGATGGTAAAACCATGGTCACAAGCTATTTTGCACAACGTTATTTTGATATTACAGACAATCCAATGATGTATGGCGACCTAGATGTCGAAGAGTTTATGGTTGGTGATATCAAAATAGTATTAAGTGTGTATTCACCTAACAAAATTCATACAGCAGCAAGTCAGAAAGAGACGGTCTTCAAAATGATGCAAGCTCAAAAAGCTTATTTAGGTGATATTAATACAACACCTCGATATGATATTTACTTGTATTTGTCCGATGGAAGTGAAACTTCTCCAAAAGGAATGGGAGCTTTAGAACATCATACATCAACTGTGGTGGTTTTACCAGAATCGTCGACTAAAGAAAGTTTGGCTGCATCTATTATTGATGTCGTAGCTCATGAATTTTTCCATATTGTAACGCCGCTTTCTGTACATTCTGAAGATGTTCATTATTTCGATTATCACAAACCAACGTTTTCTAAGCATTTGTGGATGTACGAAGGTGTAACTGAGTATTTTGCGCAACATTTTCAAGTGTACGAGGGATTGGTTGATGCTGAGACTTTTTACAATACAATGATGTCTAATATCTTAATGTCACAACGTTTAGACGATGCGATGAGCTTTACCATAATGAGTGAAAATGTCTTAGACGAACCTTATGCTTCAAACTACTATAATGTGTATATGAAAGGAGCATTAATAGGAATGTGTATTGACATATTAATGCGTTCTGAAAGCGATGGACATAGAAGTATGTTATCTTTAATGAAAGAGTTATCTGCAAAATACGGAAAAGATAAACCTTTTGAAGACGATAAGCTTATTGCTGAAATAACGGAAATGACTTACCCAAGTGTAGGAGAGTTTTTAAGAACACATGTTGAAGGTGATGTACCAATTAATTATAATGAGTTTTTAGCATTAGTTGGTCTAAAAACAGGAACAACGCAAGTAGAAACGAATTATATTTTCGCAGGCGGACAGAATATTATTTTTGATGCTAATCAAGAACAAGGTACAATTTTCTTCTCAGAAATGGCTTTAAATAATTCATTTTGGAAAGCACAAGGCATTCAAGCAGGCGATGTGATTAAGAAAGTTGATGGAACGGAATTATCACTTATGAACGCTCAACAAGTAGTTGGTGGAATGTACACATGGCAAGCTGGCAAAGACATCACGATGGAGTTAGAACGTAATGGAGAACCTGTAATTATAAAAACGACGTTAACCAAAGCTTATGCGGAAGACGAATCAATTGTAGAAGATTCAAATGCTACTGAAGCTCAGAAAGCATTAAGAGAAGCTTGGTTAAGAGGTTAATTCTCTAAAGAAACAATTATATAAAAAAGCCGATGCTGTTGTAAGCATCGGCTTTTTTGTTTATTGTAAAACTCAATTTAATATTTAGCAGATTTTCCTTTTGAAAGTGAATTTTCAATAAACTCACGTAAATCGTCATTAGCTTGAATTAAATCTTCATTTCTAAGGTACATCATATGTCCACTTCTGTAACCTTTAAAGGAGAAACGATCTTTCATTTTTCCGCTTGGATCTACTTGCCATTGTGTGTACTTTGCTGCGAAATAAGTGGTTGCGCCATCATAATAACCAGATTGGGTCAATACCTTTAAATAAGGATTCTGAGCCATCGCTTGACGTAAGTTGTCACGCGTATTATCGTTAGAATTATCCCAGCGTCCTGTATTTCCAAATACATTATACTTTACATCAGTTTTAAAACCTAATTCATTCTGAATATAATAATTGATCGCCGGAGTAAAGGAATGTAACCATGAAGTGAGTTCAGCACTATAATCTGGACTTGTGCCTGTTTCAACCTTATCAATTCCAATATATCTAGAATCTAAACGACCAACAGTTTCGCCGGTTTTATCACGTAACAATTCCTTCCAAAAAAAGCGGTTAGGAACATCTAAGTTTTGTTGTAAAATCACCTTTTCAGATAATCCTGAATAATGACTCATTTGCTTGGCAATAACTTGCTTTTCGGAATCTGTAATAAAACCACCTTTTGCAATTGCAGGCATTAAATCGTTAATAGCAAAATGCTCCACTTCTGGTAAAATGTCTAATAAATCTTTGCTTTGAAGTGTTGAAGGAAGCATCTTATGATACCAAGCCGCCGCTGTATAATAAGGTAAATTTAAACTTGAGGCTAAAGGGCCGCCAACTCTAAGCACTTTATAATCGGCAGGTGAAACTAAAATAACACCATTTAAATACATCCACTGTCTGTTTTGTAACTCTAAGGATAGTCCCATCACTCGAGTTCCTCCGTAACTTTCACCTATAATGTATTTAGGCGATTGCCAACGGTTTTTTCTCGTGGTAAACGTGTTCATCCAACTTGCGAGATATTTGATGTCTGCATTAATACCAAAGAATAATTTATCATCTGGCATTTTTCCATCTTTATCAGCGATTTTTCTTGAATATCCAGTGTTTACAGGATTGATAAAAACAATATCAGCAACATCTAAAATAGAGTTAGGATTGTCTTTTACGCCGTAGGGTTGTATAGGATAACCTTCTTCATCTATATTCAAAACTTTGGGACCTGTATATGCAATATGCATCCATAACGACGCTGAACCTGGCCCGCCATTAAATGAATATACAATAGGTCGGTTGTTGCCTTTTGAGTCATTTGTTCGTTTGTAATAGGTATAATACAATGAGGCAATCATTTTTCCTTGATCATCCCAAACCGGTTGAAACCCAGTTTCTGCTTTATAATTAATTTGTTTTCCTTTAATGGTAACCGAATGATTCGTGATGACGGTTGTGTCTACCGGAATCTTTAAATCTTGAGAAAAACTAAATGCAAAACACGCGGTTAGAAGTAATGTTAAATGAAATTTCATTGAAGAAAATTTAGTGGGTTTGAAGTTGATTTAAATTTAAAATATTGATAATTCAAGTGCATTTTTTTCAACTTTAACTTGATTAAATTATGTTGAAAACGCCCTGAAGTAGTAAAGGTATGAATAACCAAATGAATTAGAAAGCTTCAAATACACCCAAACCGAATAAGGCAAAGTCATATTTCACGGGATCATTTGAGTCTAAATCTCTTAAAGCTCTGTCTAATTCTGCTAAAGCTTTGCCATCATTTTGTTTTCGTTTTAGTACGCCGAGCTTTCGAGCGACGTTTCCAGAGTGAACATCTAATGGGCAGCTTAATTGTGATGGCGATAGCGATTTCCATATACCAAAATCTACGCCGTTATTGTCGTTTCTTATCATCCAACGCAAATACATGTTAATTCTCTTTGCGGCAGAATTTTTAAGAGGATCGCTAACGTGCTTTTGTGTCCGATTTAAATGTGGAATCTCAAAGAATATCTTTTTGAACTGATGAATACTCGGTTGAAGTGAATCGGGCTCCGCAAATTTTCCGAACACAGCCTCCAGACCATTATGACTTATATAAATATGATTTAAACTTTTTACAAATTGAATTAAATCATTTCCATTAAAAGTCCTGTGAACAAACGAACTGAGTTTTTCTAAATCAGATTCTTCATGCTGCGTAATAAATTCGAAAGGAGCGTGGTCTAATAGCTCCATCATCTTATTAGAATTATTGATAATGCTTTTTCGATTTCCCCAAGCGATGGTTGCAGTTAAAAAACCAGCGATTTCTATATCTTCCTTTTTAGAGAATTTATGTGGAATTTGTATCGGATCGCTCTCAATAAACTTTGGATTGTTATAGAGATTAACTTTTTCGTCGAGAAATTCTTTGAGTTCTGCCTTTGTAAGTTTCAATGGTACATGTTTGATTAAAAATTGAAATTAATCATTCTTCATACAATTAAAAAAGACTTAACAATTACTTCACAGCAATCATACTAATTTCAACATTCACAAATCTAGGAAGGTTTGCGACTTCTACAGTTTCCCTTGCTGGAGCAGTGGCTTCATCGAAATACTTACCATAAACTTCATTAATTTGTTTGAAGTTATGCATATCACTAATAAAAATTGATGATTTGATTACATTTTCAAAAGTCATATCTGCAGCTGCTAATACTTCTTTCATATTTTCCATGACTTGTTTAGTCTCAGTTTTAATATCGTCTAAAACCAATTCCATGGTTTCAGGGTCTAAGGCTATTTGTCCAGAAGTATATAAGGTGTTTCCAACTAAAACGGCTTGATTATATGGTCCGATTGGAGCAGGTGCTTTTGAGGTATTTATAATTTTTTTCATAGTAAGTTCCCACTGAAAAGGGCGTCGTATTTAAGATTAGTATTAAAACAAATTTAAGGTAATTTTTTCTAAAGCTAATATGGAAATGTGATAGAAAAAATGGTGTGAAAGTTGGTGAAATCAGGTTTAATTGGAATAAAAAGAGCTTGTAACAACATCAACCTAAGTTGTGTTCACTTAATTACCAACACGTCTATCGGCTTGGCGGCGTTTATCGTATTTTAAATCTTTAAGTAAGTTAGATTTAATACCAATAAAGAAATTCCAAGAACTACGATCACTAAAAGGAATCCAAGAGAAGTTCATACGCCAACTCAATAGATCGCGCTCAAAACGCAGTTGAGTATATGTGAATCCTTGATTTAAGAAATCGTAACCAGAGGAAGCACCAACACTCCAACGTGGAGACAATTCTATATCACCAGAAAACATTAAAGAGTGAGATGATATTTTATTTTCTCGTCTTGTGTTTCCGTAGTTCGCGGCATAAGCCAACCTTAAGTTCCAAGGCATTTTGTAATTATAGAACTCATTATTTTCGTTTTTCTCTTTGTTTTTGTCGTCATCTGAGAGGCGTTTATCTGCATAGTCTTCAGATCGTCCAAATAAACCATCTGTTCGCCCTCCAGATCTTGCAGCTTCTTGTGCGGCAGCCTTGTCTTCAGCAGACTCCTTACCTGAAAAACTTTCATTAGATAAGGTATAACTCATATTTATGTTAGCTGAGGTTAATCTGAATAAACTTCCGCCATTATTCACATTAAATTCGTTAACAAGATTGTTATTACTATCTAGAGCATACGGGTTCAAGGTCATCCCAAAATTAATGCTCATTTTTTTATTCAAAATCTGCGTGCCTCCACTTACACGAACAGGACTCCAGTTTAAAGAATCTGCAGCAACATCGTAAGATGTTGAAAAGTTGAGGTTGTTTAGTATGAAAATTTTCTCTGGTTCTGTATTTGTAGAATCTTTAGAGCGAACTTTAGCTTCAATATTGTTTCCTAATGAAATACCAACACTACTTGAATAACGATCACCAGGCCTTCCAAATAAAGACTTTTCAAAACGTGTATATTTTACTTGGTCGGTAGTAGTTCCGTCGGCAGAAATGACATCATACGTTTCATAGTACTGGTCAAAAGCTGGACTAATAGAATAACTCAAAGATGGTCGCATTACATGACGTATGGCCTGAATATTTGGATTTTTTCCTTCTTTTTTAAAGTCATACATCCCATAAATTGTAGTTCCAATACTTGCTCCGACGTTGTATGTTAAAAAACGGTCAAATCCATTTTGGTCAATAGTAATAACTTCGTCAGCTGCTTGATCATAAAAACGACGAATAGTTTTAAGAGTCCAAGTTTCTTCAAAATTAGCGTTGGCACTTACACTAAAATGATCAAACACTTTGAAGTTAGTTGTGACAGGAATACTGTGTTTCATTCCAGTAATAGCATCGTCAAACATTTCAGCCTTACCAAAAACAGAGTCATTAGTTTGAATTCGGTATTCTCCTCTAGAGCTTACCTGAAAATTAATATTATGTATGGCTCCTTTTTTAGTACCTGTTTTAGGAGCGAACGGATAAATTCGTCCCATAGATGCCTGCATGGTTGGCAAGGTTAAATCTATATCACCAGTATTGGTGTTTTGTCTGTGAGAGGCTGTTAAACTGACATTAACCTGAGGTTCTCCTGAAAAAGTTTTAGAATAGGATACGGAAGAAGCTAAAGTGTTATTTAAGAAATTCGATTGATTCAATTGGTTAACTGATTCTTGATAATACGAACTACTACCTAAGTTCACTGAAGCAGAGAACCTGGAGTTTGGATTTGCTTTTCCATCTTGACTGTGTGACCATCTTATGTTATAAATGGTGCTTTTGCTAAAGTCGGGGAAGCCTCGTTCACTATTTAATAGGTTTTCATATCTAAAACTGAGATTACCTCGATATTTATAACGTAGAGCGTAATTGGATTCTAAACGCAAACCATAACTACCATTGGTATAATAATCACCAAGAGCTGCTAAGTCTAAATAATCACTAATAGCAAAATAGTAACCTCCGTTTTGTAAAAAGTATCCTCTGTCGTTTCCGGTGTCTTCACCAAATGATGGGAATATAATACCAGAAGTTTGCTTTTTAGTCATTGGAAAAAAGGCAAATGGTAAAGCAATCGGTGTAGGAACACCATAAATTTCCATATAAGTAGGTCCTACAATGACCTTCTTGTTAGGAACCATTTTCATTTTAGAGGTCACAAACTGATATTCTGGATCATCTTCATCTTCAGCTGTTGTAAATCGGCCGTTTTTCATGAAGTAAACAGAGTCGTTTTCCTTTTTGGTAATCGGAGAATAGACTTTAAAGCCTTGTTGCTCAGTTCTAGAATTAAAAACTAAGGCTTTTTTGGTCTCCGTATTAAACACAATAGAATCTGGTTCAATAACATTAGCACCTTGTTTAAAATATGGTCTTTGTGTATAACCAGTAGAGTCTTTTATTCGACCTGCGTAGACTAAATTCTTACTATAATCGATAACAATAATTCCAGCTTTAACCTCCATGTCTTGGTATAAAACCTCTGCTTCGTCGTATAAATAGATCTTTTGCTTCTTCTGATTTATAGAAACGTAATCCTTAGCTTTGTACTTTACGATGCCCGACAAAAATTCTTTCTTTGCAATCGTATCTTGCTGAGTGCTATCAACTAACTTGGAATTTAAGGGTTTGTTGAGTGTGGAATCTATTGAAATAGAGGTAGAGTCTTGTAGCTGCTTAGCCGGAATTGAAACCGTCTTTTTAGGTAATTCTTGGGCGAAGCTAAAAGTGTTGATAAACACTGTAAAACTCAAGGTAAAAAGTATGTGTAAGCTTTTTGTACGCAATCCTTTTAAATGTATTTTTGTAAAAGTATGGCTCGGTTTTTGAAACGCCAAAAGTACAGATATTTTTTTGTGATTAATTTATATAAAATCATAAAGTTGAAAATTACTGAATTTAGCGAAAACTTATGTGTAATAAACCGAGATTATAAACCGTTAATTTATTTATGCAAACGAAACACAATACACTCATAGTATTTCTTACTCTTTTATTTATAGGTTATTTAACATCTAATACATCATTACAAGCCCAATCAGATAAGTTTGTGGTGGTTTTAGATGCAGGTCATGGAGGTCATGATTCTGGTAATGTTGGTAATGGGTATAGTGAAAAAAACATTGCACTAAATATAACTTTAGATGTAGGAAAGGAGCTTGAAAAGAATCCTGATATAAAAGTGATTTACACACGAAAGACAGATGTGTTTATTCCTTTACATGAACGTGCTAATATTGCTAATAAAGCACATGCCGATTTATTTGTCTCCATTCATTGTAATGCTCATCATTCACAAGCTAGCGGAACTGAAACCTTTGTTTTAGGTGAAAAAAATACAGGACGAAATTTCGATGTTGCAAAACGTGAGAACGAAGTGATCTTTTTAGAGGAGAATTATGAAGAGAATTATGCTGGTTTCGACCCAAGTTCTCCAGAGTCAACCATAGCCATTGGTATCGAACAAGAAATATATGTTGAACAAAGTATTGTTTTAGCTCGAAAAATAGAAGATAACTTCATCGGTAAAGCAAAACGTAAGAGTAGAGGTTTGAAGCAAGCTAGTTTACTTGTAATTCGTAATACATATATGCCAAGTGTATTAGTAGAAGTTGGTTTTTTAACCAATAAAGAAGAAGGTAAGTATTTAAATTCAAGCGCAGGACAGACAAAAATGGCTGCGGCTATTAAAACCGCTGTCTTAGACTATAAAAAAGAACTCGATCAGAATGTTGGAAACAAAATTGTAGGAACTAACACAAGAACGATGTTAGAAGAAGAGGAAGCACCGAAACTTATAGAAGGTGTGATTTTTAAAGTGCAAATAGCAGCGAGTTCTAGAGCTTTAGATCCTAAGCCTTATAATTTTGAAGGACTTTCCGACATTTCAAGAGAGAAAGCTGGTAATATCTATAAATATTTTAGCGGAAGCACTTCTGATTATAATGAAGTAAAAAGACTACAGGATAAAGCGAGGTCAAAAGGTTTTCCAGGAGCTTTTGTTGTTGCTTATAAAGAAGGTAAAAAGATTAGTGTTTCTGAAGCTTTGAAGTCAGTACCAAACTAAATTGAGCCTAATTTTTATTCAGTCTATAGACTTTAGCTTTTCTGTTGAAATTCAATTGGTTTTAATTTACTCATGTTAAATGCTAATGATTAAAATGAGAATTTTGCAGCTAAATGCGTTAACATGATGAGTAATAACAAACTTTATTAATATATTTATCCCTAATTTTGTTGAAAAACTAAAGAGAAGCCCATTGAAAATTTCAAGAGAAGTAAAAACAGCAATATTGGTTCTATCTGGTATCGCTTTGTTTATATATTTATTCACCTATCTAAAAGGTGAAGATCTTTTTTCAAGTTCTAATACCTACTATACAGAGTTTGATTATAATTCTTTAAGTATGTCGTCTCCTGTAACTGTTAAAGGGAATAAGATAGGAAAAATAGAAGACATTAAGTACGACTTTGAATCGGGTAAAACTAGAGTGTCTTTTTCTGTAACTCCGGAACTTAAATTTTCAAAAAACAGTAAAGTCAGATTATATCAAGATGGTTTAATGGGCGGAAACGCTTTAGCTATCGTTGATGCCAATAACGGAGTTATAGCCCAATCAGGTGACTTTATAAAATCGGAAGTAAAGCCAGGCATGATCTCATCTTTAGAAAAGAACTTCTCAGGCATTAGTGAAGATTTAGGTACAACGCTTCGATCTTCGGATACTTTAATAACGAATCTAAACGCCTTAATTGTTGATGAATCTGATAACGGACTTAAAAACGCCATCGCAGAATTGAATACAACATTAAAGTCATTTAAAAATGTAGCATCTTCGGCGAATAATCTTATTAGTCAAAATGATGAAAAAATTGCTTCACTGCTAGAAAATTTTGATAAGACTAGTTCTGAATTAGCGATTCTTATTAAAGATTTAAACGATGCGAATCTTTCTAATACGGTAAAGAATTTAGATGCCATGGTTGCTAAACTTGATCAATTAGCATCAGGACTTGCTGCAGGTGAAGGTTCAATAGGGAAACTTTTAAAAGACGATGCGCTTTACGAAAACTTAGAAAATGCATCAAAAGAATTACAACTATTACTTTTAGATATAAAACTTCATCCTGCGAGATACAGACGTATTTTGTCTAAAAGAGAAATACCTTACGAGGAACCCACTGAAGCTCAAATTAATAATAATTAGATCCATTAATCAACCATGGAATATTTACCAAATATCATTTTTGTTATACTATTAGTTGCTGGAATTGGCTATTTCGTTAGAAATATACAAAAGCTAATTCGTAATATTAAACTCGGACGCGAAGTCGATGCTAGTGACAACAAATCACAACGTTGGAACAATGTCGTAAAAATTGCATTGGGTCAGAGTAAAATGGTAAGACGACCAGTTTCTGGATTTTTACATGTTGTGGTTTATGTGGGATTCATAATAATCAATATGGAAGTTTTAGAAATCATCATTGATGGTATCTTCGGTACTCACCGTATTGGTCAACAAGTTCTTCCGACATCACTATACGGATTTTTAATAGGCGCTTTTGAAATTTTAGCAGTTTTAGTTTTAGTAGCTGTAGTTGTTTTTTGGTTACGAAGAAATATTATTAAGGTTAAGCGTTTCTTGAGCTCAGAAATGAAGGGATGGCCAAAAAGTGACGGTAATATTATCCTTTATTTTGAAGTGGTATTGATGTGTTTATTCTTAGTAATGAATGCGACGGATACAGCATTTCAACAAGTGGGATCAGGTAACGTCATTTCTCAATTTATAGCACCATGGTTTGAAGGTTTTACACCTGATACTTTAGCTATTATTGAGCGTTCGGCTTGGTGGTTACATATTGTTGGTATTCTTATTTTCTTAAATTACTTATACTTTTCTAAACATTTACATATCCTATTAGCATTTCCTAATACGTATTTTGGAAGTGTTGAACCTATGGGTAAATTTGACAATATTGAGGCGGTGACTAAGGAGGTGAAATTAATGATGGATCCGGATGCTGATCCGTTTGCTGCACCTGCTGAAGACGCAGAGGAAGAAGTTCCGGCTAAGTTTGGTGCGAGCGACGTTATGGATCTTACACAGGTTCAATTACTCAATGCCTATACATGTACAGAATGTGGTCGTTGTACCTCGGCTTGTCCAGCGAATCTTACAGGTAAGAAATTATCACCACGTAAGATTATGATGGATACTCGCGATCGTCTAGAAGAAGTTGGTAAGAACATCGATGCGAATAACGGCGAATTTAAGGATGACGGCAAACAATTGTTAGGCGATTATATTACTGCAGAAGAATTATGGGCGTGTACCACATGTAATGCTTGTGTTCAAGAATGTCCTGTAAGTATTAGTCCATTATCTATTATTATGGATATGCGTAGATTCTTGGTAATGGAGCAAAGTGCAGCACCAATGGAATTGAACAATATGATGACCAACATAGAAAATAACGGAGCGCCATGGCCTTATAACCAAATGGACCGTTTAAATTGGAAAGATGAATAGGTTTTTTGAGCGACTAACTTTAAATCAGAGATTAGTAATAGGAATAGTATCTAGTATAATATGGATCTCACTATTATATATGGAATCTGGTTTTATAATAGGTTTTATTAGTGGAATCTTTATGGCAATTTCTCTTTTCACGTTGGTAACCTATATTCAATTAAAACTATTTAAACATCAGGAATAAGGTTTTGAATAACGTAACAGCTTTTTCAAAAATCAATTTAGATTAAGACAGATACAAAAATTATGAGCGAGCAACTAAGAGTGCCAACAATGGCAGAATATATGGCAGAAGGGAAGCAACCAGAAATTTTATTTTGGGTGGGTTCTGCTGGTAGTTATGACGATAGAGCAAAAAAAATCACTAAGGCTTTTGTTAAAATCTTAAATAAAGCTAATGTCGATTTCGCTGTTTTAGGAACAGAAGAGAGTAATACAGGAGATGTCGCTAAGCGTGCAGGAAACGAGTTCTTATTTCAGATGCAAGCGGTCATGAATATTGAAGTTTTAAATGGCTATGGAATCAAACGTATTGTAACTTGTGATCCGCATTCATTTAACTGTCTTAAAAATGAATATCCTGGTCTTGGTGGCAACTATGATGTTATTCACCATACACAATATATTAAAGAACTTATGAGTGCTGGTCGTTTGACCTTAGATGGTAATACCTATAAGGGAAAACGAATCACTTTCCATGACCCTTGTTATTTAGGTAGAGCGAATAGTGTTTATGAAGCGCCTAGAGATGTGCTTAAAAAAACCAATGCGACTTTGGTTGAAATGAAACGTCATAAAAGTACAGCTTTGTGTTGTGGAGCAGGAGGAGCACAAATGTTTAAAGATGCCGAACCAGGAAATAAAGAAATTAACGTTCTTAGAACTGAAGACGCACTAGAAACACAACCAGAAATTATAGCTACAGGTTGTCCTTATTGCAACACCATGATGACGGATGGTGTAAAATTTAAAGAAAAAGAATCTGAAATTTCAGTAATGGATATCGCTGAATTGATAGCCAACGCCTAATTCAAAAAGTTGTGGGTAACGAGATTGAGAAAGTCCCTTTGAAAAAAAGGATTATTCCAGGTTTAATAGGCGGATTAGCTTATGCAATAATAATGGCTGGTTATGATCTTTATATTGGTGAACCATTCTCCTTGACAAAATTCGTAATCAACACATTGCTTTTAGGATTTCTGATGAGCGTTGTATTCTCTTTTAAAAATCCTAAAAAGAAGAAATAGTTTTTTACATCGGCACATAATCAGCAAATCATTTTTTAATAATGAATTTCACAAATCTTCAAATAGAAACGGAAAACATACCTCAGCTTGAAGATATTGTTTTAAAACCAATTTCAAAATCCTATTTCAAAATTATTGTACTTAATCAATTATTGCTTTATGCATTATTGGTGAGCTTAGTTTTTATTGGAAAATATATTACAGAAAATGATGAGCATGTCATAATTAATTTCTGGTATCTCCTTTTAGTTGTTATAGTGTTTTGTATCATTAACTTTATATATAGTTATTTAGCTTTTAAAAAACGAAAATATGCTATTCGAGAGCACGATGTAGTATATGCCAAAGGATTAATTGTGCATTCAATTATTGCTGTTCCTATTTCTAGAATTCAACATGTTGAAGAATCTAGAAGTTGGCTTGCAAGACATTTTGGATTATCCACGTTGAAACTCTTTACCGCTGGTGAAGCCGGAAGCGACCTAAGTATTAAAGGGCTGCCACATCTTGAAGCTAAAAAAATAAAGGAAATCATTAGTGCCAATATTAATGGAAGTAACTGATTTTTCGCAACCTATACGGCAGTCTTCAAAAGGCATTATCATTATTTTCGCTTTTAATGCTTTTAAATTTTTCAAAAAGTTTTTTGTGCTTTTAATTGCATTTGGTTTGTCTTTGATGAAAGGTAAAACCATTGGAAGTTTAACACCTACAATGATTTGGTTAGGATTCATAGGAATTTTAATAGTCATATTTATCATAGCCATATTAAAATATCTCAATTTCAAATTTCATTTGAGTGAAGACGATTTTCATTTATCTACTGGCATCATTAATAAAGACACGACCATCATTCCGAAATCTAAAATTCAGAATGTATATATCAAACAAAATTTCCTTCAACAATTGATTGATGTGGTTTCTGTTAAAATAGAAACTGCGGGTGATAAAAAAGCGGAAATAGAAATTAGTGCTTTGGATAAACCGACAGCTTTACTTCTGAAAAAAAAGTTATTTACTAAAGCAAACGTTGATGAGCATAGTGTCGAAGTAACAGATGGACGTGATGTTTTCTTTAAGGTCACTCCAAAACGTCTCTTATTAGAAGGTCTATCTCAAAATCACTTCAAAAGTTTTACGTTAATACTGGCTTTTGGGTTTGGTCTGTATACAGAATTTCAACAATACCTCGAAGAATTAGAAGTCATAGAATATGCTAAAGACTATGTGAAAGTTGAAGAAGGGACGTTAATTAACCTTCTAATTACTAACATACTTATTGTGTTGGTTTTTGTAGTGGTTTCGTTTTTGTTTTCAATTATAAAAACTTTCATCATCAATTTCAATTTAGAGGTTGTAGAGCATCAAAAAACTATTGAAATCAATAAAGGTTTATTTAATAAAGTGTCCTTAAGTCTAACACCAAGTCGCATTCAGAATATCGTAATTACGACTAATCGAGTGAAACAATATTTAGGACTTCATAGCTTAGCCGTAAGACAAGCCATGACCGATCAAAAGCAGCAAAAAAACTTCAATATTGTCGCTTTAGAAAAAGATCAAGTCAACTATTTAATTGATAAATTATTAGTCGATTATGATAGGGAAGGTGAGTTGTCTAAGCCTAGACCTTATTTTATGCGTATTTCAACTTACCACATGTTATTATTTTTAGCAGTAACAAATGGATTGGCGTTCTTCATCTTTGGGACTGAACTTTGGTGGATAAATGTGCTAATTGTTCCTTTAGCAGTGTTATATGTGTACTATGCTTATAAAAAAGCCTATTACAAGATAAGTAACAATTATATCACCATTGGAAGTGGCGTTATAGATACGACAACCAATATTCTTGAAATTCATAAAATTCAAGGCATCAAATTAAAGCAAAGTTTTTTTCAGAAACGTCGTCACATCGCTTCAGTGGTTATTTCTACGGCTTCAAAAAAAGTCACCATCCCTTATGTCTCAAAAGCGGAGGCCTTATCCATTTATAATTTCCTCCTATTTAAGGTGGAATCTCAAGATAGAGATTGGATGTAATATTGTACTTTTGCTATTTAGAAAAATAGAATACTATGTTAGTAGATTTTAATGCATTACCAGAAGAATCTCGTATTTGGATATACCAAGCGAATCGTTCGTTTACGGATCAAGAAATTGAGCAGTTAAAGGGGCAACTTGAGACCTTCATTGAATCTTGGACAGCACATGGAAAAGATCTTCAAGCGGGTTATAAGATTGTTTATAAACGCTTTATTGTTCTAGCTTTAGATCAGAGTTTTAATGATGCCACAGGATGCTCAATTGATTCTTCAGTGAGTTTTATTCAACAATTAGAGCAACAATACAATGTTGATTTAATGGACAAAATGAATGTGTCTTACAAACAAGGCGAATTCATTGCTTATAAATCTTTGGTTGATTTTAGAAAAATGGCGAAACAAAAAGCGGTTTCTAAAAACACTATTGTCTTTAATAATTTGGTGACAAATATTGCTGAATTTAATGAGAATTGGGAAGTACCGGCAAGTGAAAGCTGGCACAATAGATTTATCAAATAAAAGGCAGATAATTCTTTAAAGCATTACAAACGTGGCAACTGACATTTTCTTATTAAATATAACAGGGCAGGATAAACCCGGTTTAACATCGAGTTTAACAGGAGTTCTCGCGGAATATGACGCCAAGGTTTTAGACATTGGTCAAGCTAATATTCACGATACTTTGTCTTTAGGTATTTTATTTGAAATTAAGTCAGGAAAGGATTCAGCAGCAGTTCTAAAGGATTTATTATTCAAAGCTTATGAACTTGGTATTACGGCTAAATTTTCACCAATTTCACTTGACGATTATGAGGAATGGGTAGATCAGCAAGGGAAAGATCGCTACATTGTAACCATTATGGGCGAAAAACTTGCTGCTAAGCAAATTTCTGAAGTCACTAAAGTCATTTCAGCAAAGAACTTAAACATAGACTCCATAAAACGTTTGACTGGTCGTACATCTCTTGTAAAGCAGGACGACTACCCAAGAGCTTCCATTCAGTTATCTATAAGAGGAAAGATAGGTGATAAGGTAGATTTTACTCGTAAATTTATGGAGATATCGAGTGAATTAGATTTCGATATTGCCTTTCAGGTTGATAATATATTTAGAAGGAACCGTCGATTAGTTTGTTTTGATATGGATTCAACTTTGATTCAAACCGAAGTGATAGACGAATTAGCGGAACTGGCAGGCGTAGGAGACCAAGTGAGAGCCATTACAGAATCTGCTATGCAAGGTGAAATAGATTTCAATGAGAGTTTTAAAAGACGGATGAAACTATTAAAAGGCCTTAGTGAAGATGTTTTACATGATGTAGCCGTAAATTTACCAATAACTAAAGGTGCGAAACGACTTATTGATACACTTCATTATTACGGATTTAAAACGGCAATTCTATCTGGAGGTTTTACCTATTTTGGAAAATATTTACAGAAAGAACTCGATATCGATTACGTCTATGCCAACCAATTAGAAATCAAAGACGGTGTTTTAACCGGTGGATATATTGGTGAAATTGTAGATGGGAATAAGAAGGCTGAATATTTAAAATTGCTCGCCGAGAAAATGGAAATTGATATTGGACAAACGATTGCTGTTGGCGATGGTGCCAATGATTTACCAATGTTAAATCTCGCCGGATTAGGAATTGCTTTTCATGCAAAGCCAAAAGTTAAAGATAACGCTCAAAACTCTATTTCAAGTATAGGGTTAGATGGCGTTTTATACTTATTGGGTTATCATGATCGCCAAATTGATTTACTGCATAAATAAATTATTAGAGACTGATTTTAAGATTGTAAATCTATCTTAAAGTCTTTTTACTTCCTTTTAATTATGCTAATTTGGCACAATAATCGTTAACATAGTATCAGCTATAGTAGATTTCTAATAGCCTTAGAATATTTTTCTTTTAAAGACTTGAGTTAAACCTATAAAATATAAAAGATTACCAATGCGTTACCTTTTACTTATATCTCTATTTGCTTGTTTTCAAGTAAATTTCGCACAAAACCTCGGCGATAATCCATTACAATCTAAAGATCCAATTCAACAACAGAAATGGGTGGATAGTGTTTATAATTCCATGACAGTTCAAGAACGAATTGGACAACTTTTCATGGTTCAGGTGTTTTCTAATAAAAGTAAGGTACATGAAGCTAGTATCGCTCGATTAATTAAAAATCAGCATATAGGTGGATTAATTTATTCTAATGGAGGACCAGTTCGTCAAGCACAACTAAATAATGAATTACAAGCGGCTTCTAAAATTCCACTTTTAATAGGAATGGATGCCGAATGGGGATTGAGTATGCGTTTAGACTCTACTTATGCTTTCCCTTGGAATATGACACTTGGAGCAATTCAAAATGATAAATTAGTTGAAGAAACAGGCAGATATATTGGCGAACATTCTAAACGATTAGGAGTTCATTTTAATTTTGCACCAGCTGTAGATATTAATACCAATCCTAAAAACCCAATAATAGGAAACCGTTCCTTTGGTGAAGATAGAGATAATGTGACTGCTAAAGGTTTAGCCTTCATGAGAGGTATGCAAAGTGCAGGAACATTAGCTAATGCTAAGCATTTCCCTGGCCATGGCGATACAGAGGGAGACTCTCATCACATGTTACCAACTATCAATTTTAGCGCAGAACGAATTGATTCTATTGAACTTCATCCGTATAAAAAACTAATAAAAGAAGGTCTAGCTAGTGTTATGGTAGCGCATTTAAATGTGCCGAGTTTAGAAAAAAGGAATGGATTTCCTTCTTCATTATCTAAACATATTGTTACCGATATTTTAAAGGAACGTTTAGGGTTTAATGGTTTAATATTTACGGATGCTTTAACCATGAAAGGTGCTGCAGATTATATAAATAAAGGATCGACATCAAAAGGTAGAAATAAAGGAGGAGAAATTGATTTAATGGCATTTTTAGCAGGAAATGATGTCATGTTAATGTCTGAAGACCCAGTGACAGGTATTTCAAGGTTTGTTGAAGCCTATAATGATGGAACCATTACTGAAGATCGTTTAGCACATTCGGTGAAGAAAATTTTAATGGCTAAATATAAGGTTGGTTTGAATAACTATTTACCAATTGGAATTGCCAATTTAGAGTCAGATTTAAATAGGTTAAAAGACGATTTACTGTACGAAGAGTTGATGGAAAATGCTATTACAGTGGTAAAAAACACAAACTCATTATTACCACTTAGAAACTTAGAAACTAAGAAAATAGCCTATGTGTCTTTGGGTGATGATGATGGTTCTGTATTTTTAGATGAATTAAAAAAATACACTAAAGTCCACGAAATAAAAGGAGATAAACTAGACGATGTCATAGCAAAACTTCAAAATTATAATACGGTGGTTGTTGGATTTCATAAGTCTAATGCCAATCCATGGAAAGGCTTTAAATTCTCTCAAAGAGAAATGGCTTGGTTGTATGAAATTGCAAGAACAAATACTATTATTTTAGATGTTTTTGCGAGACCTTACGCTTTAAACGATTTGCAATCTGTTGAAAATATTGAAGCGATTGTAATGAGTTATCAAAACAGTAAAATTGCTCAAGAAAAGTCAGCTCAAATTATATTTGGAGCAGTAGGTGCGAAGGGTAAGCTTCCAGTTAGCGCTGGACCTTATTTTCCTGTCGGAACTGGAGAAACCTATAATTCGTTATTGAGTTTGGGGTATAGTCTACCTGAACGTGTTGGAATAGATTCTAAATTGTTAAGCCGAATCGATTCTGTAGCTAATTATGCAGTAGAAAAAAAAATGACACCCGGAATCCAACTATTAGTAGCGCGGCAAGGTAAAGTTGTTTATAATAAGAACTTTGGATACCATACGTATGAAAAAAAAAACAAAGTAGATTTTGATGATGTTTACGACGTTGCTTCTTTAACAAAGATATTAGCTACCCTTCCGGTTTTAATGGAACTCGAGGAAAAAGGTTCTGTTTCTTTAGATGATAAGCTAGGAGACTTACTTATTGAATATAAAAAAACGAATAAGAAAAATGTAACCTTAAAAAAAATGCTATCTCATTATGCTCAGCTTAAACCATGGATACCATTTTACTATGCAACGTTAGATTCTGTAACAAAGAAACCTGATCCTAAATACTATAGAAGATCACCAATCAAAGGATTTGAAGTGGAGGTGACGAATACACTCTATATGCGCAATGACTATATGGATTCTATTCAGAAAGTTATAAGAGATAGCGAATTATTATCAAGTCTGCGTTACCGTTACAGCGACTTGCCGTATTATATTCTAAAAAAGTATTTAGAAGATTTTTATGATAAACCTTTAGATGAAATTGTTGAAGATCGGTTTTATAAATCTTTAGGAGCGAATTATACGACGTACAATCCTCGAAATAAATTTAGTTTAAAAGATATTGTTCCTACTGAAGTAGATAATTATTACCGTTACAATGAAATTCACGGATACGTTCATGATATGGGAGCTGCAATGCAAAATGGAGTAGGAGGACACGCAGGTATATTTAGCAACGCCAATGATGTTGCTAAAATTATGCAGATGTACTTACAGAAAGGATTCTACGGCGGTAAGCGCTACTTTAAAAATGAAACAGTAGATAAGTTCAACTACTGTTATTATTGCAGTGAAAACAACAGACGAGGAATAGGTTTTGATAAACCCCAATTGGGTGAGGAAGGCCCAACTTGTGGCTGTTTATCAATGACCAGTTTCGGACATTCAGGCTTTACTGGAACTTACGCCTGGGCAGATCCCGAAGAAGAATTGGTCTATGTGTTTTTGGCGAACAGAACTTATCCGGAAGCGGGAAAAAATTTATTATTAAGAGAGAACATTAGAACAGAAATACAACGTCTTATCTACGAGGCAATTATTGATTAATTGTAGGTGTTTCTTGTAATGAGCGCGTTAAAAAGAACTTAAAGTATAAATCTACAGTTGAAAAAAACTTAACTTTAAGGACTTTAAAAAATATAAAACTTTAGATGAAAATAGGAATAGTTTGTTATCCAACCTTTGGCGGAAGTGGCGTCGTGGCTACAGAATTGGGCTTAGAGCTTTCAAAACGAGGACACGAAATTCATTTTATTACTTATAGTCAGCCTGTTCGTTTAGAATTGTTGAGTAACAACGTTCATTTTCATGAAGTACATGTTCCAGAATATCCTTTATTTCTATACCAGCCTTATGAGCTCGCCTTATCGAGTAAATTAGTGGATATGGTAAAGTTACATGGTATTGAATTGCTACATGTTCATTATGCCATTCCTCATGCCTATGCGGCTTATATGGCGCAACAAATGCTTAAAGACGAAGGGATTAATGTGCCCATCGTTACCACCTTACATGGAACAGATATTACCTTAGTGGGAAGTCATCCGTTTTACAAGCCTGCAGTAACATTTAGTATTAATAAATCTAATGCTGTAACTTCAGTTTCGGAAAGCTTGAAGAAGGAAACCATGAGATTATTTGATATTAAAAGAGACATTCATGTAGTGCCTAACTTTATCGATTTAGAAAAACATGTCCATAGTTATACGGATTGTCAGAGAGGAATGATGGCAGAAGATCATGAGCGTATCATCACCCATATAAGTAATTTTAGGGAAGTGAAACGTATTCCTGATGTCATTACAATATTTTATAATATTCAAAAAGAACTACCTGCCAAATTAATGATGGTTGGAGATGGTCCAGAAAAGGAGAAGGCCGAATTATTAGCTGAAGAATTAGGAATATCTGATCGCATAGTATTCTTTGGAAATAGTCATGAAATTGACCGAATTTTATGTTTTAGTGATTTGTTTTTGTTACCCTCACAAACTGAAAGTTTTGGATTAGCAGCTTTAGAAGCAATGGCTAGTAATGTTCCTGTGATTTCTACTAATTCCGGTGGTTTGTCTGAAGTTAATGAAGATGGATTTTCTGGATATTTAAGTGATGTAGGTGCTGTTAATGATATGTCTAGGAATGCTCTAAAAATCTTAACAGATTTGGACACTTTGGATCAATTTAAAGCGAATGCAAAATCGCAATCTCAAAAATTTGACTTACACAACATTGTTCCTATGTATGAAAAGATTTATGAAGAAACCTTAAAGGAATTTTTAAAGCTTAGTTAAACCAAACGGCGTATCCTTCTCTTCTTAATTCTAAAGAAATTTGTTCTTCTGCAACTAAAGCTTCGGCTCTGTTGAAAAAAGGATCAATATGATTATATAAACTCGGACGTAAATACGTACCGTATTTTTCAACAATATTTGAAGATATTTTATAACCTTTTTTATTCCTATAACCCGATTTATGCTGTAAAAATCGTTCTTTCGGTGATTTACTAGTCATGCCTACATATAAACATTCTAACACCCCATTAAACTGAGGATTGGCGTTTCTAAATTTTGCATTTTCTGTGAATACGCGTTTCGATAACTCTATAACACATATAGTGTATTGAACCTTTGACATTATGAATACTTCTTTTTATACCTCAAATTGAATTTCAGTATTAATTATTAAAAATAACTCTCTAATAGATGGCTTTTTAAATGGCCATACGAATTTATTTTTATGGATTGCTTTTGGCCGTCCATTATAGATGAAATTTGGGGTGGAAGTGGTACATCTCGCTTAATCACTTTGCTAATGGTGTCTAAAAATTTGGTCGGATGAGCCGTTTCTAAAAATACGACATGACCATCATTATTTTCTAAATACGATTTAGCACCTAGAAAACCAACGGCCCCGTGAGGGTCTGCAACATAATTATAATCATTATATAATTCAAATAGTGCAGTTTTAGTGTCGTCATCTGTAAAGCTAAATGATGAAAAATTACCTTTTAGAGCCTCAAAGTTATGCTGATGTAATTCTAATATTCTCACAAAATTACTAGGGTTTCCAACATCCATGGCATTACTAATGGTTGAAACCGATGGTTTAGGTTTATATGATTGCGTAGCCATATAATTAACAACAGTATCATTAGCGTTGTTAGCGGCGATAAAATGTTTTACAGGTAAACCTAACTTCTGAGCAACCATGCCAGCGCATATATTTCCAAAATTGCCACTTGGAACAGAGAAAGAAATACTATTGTATGTTGACTTTAATTGTTTGTATGCAAACATGAAGTAAAATAGTTGTGGCAACCAACGTGCTATATTAATAGAATTAGCCGAAGTTAATTGTATTTTGCTAGTTATATCTTCATCCAAAAATGCACGTTTTACCATGTCTTGACAATCGTCAAAGACGCCATCAACTTCTAAAGCTGTGATATTCTGACCTAGTGTCGTTAATTGTTTCTCCTGTATATCACTTACTTTTCCACTTGGATAGAGAATAACTACATTGACACCTTTCACGCCTAAAAAACCATTAGCAACTGCACCTCCTGTGTCACCTGATGTGGCAACTAAAACTGTGACATCCTTCGTGTTTGATTGATTAAAATAGCCTAAGCATCTCGCCATGAAGCGGGCACCAACATCTTTAAAAGCCATCGTTGGTCCATGAAACAATTCTAATACTGAAACTTTATTATTAATTTCTACCACAGGAAAATCAAAATTTAAAGTCTCCTCAATAATACTTTTAAGAATGTCTTCAGGAATCTCAGGAACAACAAACTGTTTTATTGCTTCAAAAGCTATTTCCGTATTTGACTTCTCTTCAATAGTTTCAAAAAAGCTTGCATCTAAAGGTGTAATAGATTCCGGAAAATATAACCCCTTATCAGGAGCGAGTCCTCTTATAACAGCCTCTTTAAATGTTGCCTTAGGCGCTATGCGGTTTAAACTATAATATTTCATATGTTTTTTAATACTTTAAATACTGAGACTATTCTAAATCAAAATAATTTCCGTGCTTAAACACGAAACCTTTGGGAGCCACTATGTTTACTTTGTACGGACTTTTGTAACAGTTTATATTTTATATATGCCTTCTACATTAATTTTGGAAACATAAGTTTCAAATTCTATTTCTGTATTGGAGTACACAATTCGCATCGCCGATTCCACTGCAGTCGCAGTTTTTTTACCTTTGCTCAATGCAAATATGGAAGGTCCAGCTCCAGAAATTGCGCAACCTAATGCTCCAGCGTTTAAAGCAGCCGTTTTGACAGCATCAAAATGCGGAATTAATTCTTTTCTGTGCGATTCAACTACACTATCAATCAATGACTCTTTTATTAAATCATAATCGGCGGTATGTAGCGCATGAACTAAACTACCAACATTTGCCCATTGAGAAATAGCATTCTGTAATGGAATTTCCTTTGGAAGAATTGCTCTTGACTCTGATGTTTTTACTTCTATTTGCGGATGTATTAATGTCGCATAGAGTTCTGAAGGTGTAGGTAATTGTAAAATATGTAATGGGTCAATTGACTTCACTAAAGTGAATCCTCCAAAGATGGCTGGAGCTAAATTGTCTGCATGTTCACACTGACTAGCTAATGCCTCACCTTTCATGGCATAATAGGTGAGTTGAGTTTGATTTAAAGGATTTCCCAGTAATTCATTCATTCCCCATACACTTCCTGCAGCACTTGCAGCACTACTTCCAATGCCACTTCCTGGTTTTATTTTCTTATAGATTTCAATCTCAAAACCACAATCTGGTTCTAACGCAGTATACATAGCATGAGCTGAAACTCCAGCTACATTTTGTTCAATTTCATAAGGCAAATCGTAACCTTCTACTTTTGTTATTTTGAGGCCTTGAGCTTCTGTTTTCCTAATAATCATTTCATCACCGATGGAATCTAAACAAAAACCAAGCACATCAAAACCACAGGCGACATTCGCGACCGTTGCAGGTGAGAAAATCTTTATTTCATTTTTCATAATTAATTATTAGCGATTCTAATGATATCGGCAAACAAGCCAGAGGCAGTAACGTCTGCACCAGCACCAGCACCTTTTATAATTAAAGGCTGTTCGGAATAACGTTGTGTGTAAAACATAACTATATTATCTTTTCCTTCTAAATTATAAAAAGGATGCCCTTCTGGGATTTCTTTTAGTCCAACCTTGGCTTTACCATTATCTAACTCAGCTACGAACTTTAATTGGCAATGAGATTTTTGAGCGGATTTTAATAAATGTTGGTAATGGCCTTCATCTTCAATTAATGTTTTAAAAAAATCTTCTACCGACTCCGAACTGTTAGCCTTAGGTGTTAAAAATGATGCACTTTCAATATCTGATAATTCCAAAGCATTGCCACTTTCTCGAGCTAATATCAAAATTTTACGAGCCACATCAATTCCGCTTAAATCAATCCGAGGGTCTGGTTCTGTATAACCTTCTTGTTGAGCTTGTTTTACAACGTCATGAAAAGTGGTATCCGCGTTAAAATTATTAAAAATAAAATTCAGACTCCCAGATAAAACAGCCTGTATCGTGTTTATTTTGTCTCCGGAAGTGATTAAATGATTTAAGGTGTCTATTATGGGTAAGCCGGCGCCAACATTGGTTTCAAATAAGAATGATGCATTATATTTTCGAGATAATGTTTTCAATTCATTATAATAATTGATATCACCAGAACAAGCAATTTTATTACAAGCTATAACAGACATACTTTCTTTAAGGTAGTTAGCGTAACTGTTTGCGACGGCTTCGTTAGCTGTGATGTCTATAAAAACTGAATTTCTTAAGTTTAGGTTTTTAGCATGCTCGAAAAATTCTTCTAAACTTGCTTTCTCACCATCTTTCAGTTCGTCTTTCCAATGCTTCAAATTGATGCCATCATCATTAACAACCATGGTCCTTGAATTGGATAAGCCAATAACTCGTAAGTTGATTTTAAAATTTTCTTTTACGTAGGCTTTTTGTTGTTTTATTTGCTCTAATAAACGTTCTCCAACATTACCTACACCAGTAATAAATAAATTCATTTGTTTGGTTTTAGTTTCAAAAAACTGCTCGTGCAAACAGTTTAATGCTTTTTTGACATCGTTTTTATTAATTACAGCTGAGATATTTCGCTCGGATGCTCCTTGAGCGATTGCTCTTATATTTACATTGTTTTTTCCTAAGGTACTAAACATTTTACCGCTAATGCCTTGGTGATTTTTCATCTTATCTCCAACAACGGCGATGATAGATAAGTTAGTTTCAATAATAATTGGATCAATTTTTTGAAGTTGAATTTCATATTCAAATACTAAATCTATAGCTTCTTTTGCTCTAGCCGCATCTTCTTCTAAAATACCGAAACAAATGGAATACTCTGAAGACGATTGTGTAATTAAAATACTGTTGATTTTTTCTTGAGCAAGTATTTCAAATAAACGTTTACTAAAACCAGGGACACCAACCATTCCATTACCCTGTAAGGTCAATAGAGCAATTTTATCGATATTACTAATGCCTTTAACAGGTGAACCTCCATTGGGAACAACGATTTCGGTTATAGTTGTTCCGATAGCTTTTGGTGCTTGTGTGTTTTTAATTACAATCGGAATATTCTTCTTAAGCACTGGCAGAACAGTAGGTGGATACAATACTTTAGCACCAAAATGCGATAGCTCTATAGCTTCTTGATATGAAAGCTGAACTATTGGTGCTGCCTGTTTAACCAATTTCGGGTTCGTGGTGTACATGCCGCTTACATCTGTCCATATTTGTAATTCTTTTGCTTCTAAATTGGCGGCAATTATAGCTGCCGTATAGTCCGAACCTCCACGACCTAAAGTTGTAAATTCGCCTCTTAAGGATTTTCCTATAAAACCGGGAAGTAGTACTATAGCACTTGAACTAGAGTCAAAGTAGGTTTTAATATTCTTATCTGTAATTCCAAAATTGACGATTGCATTATTGAAGGTAGAATCAGTTACAATTAAATCTTGTGAATTTTTAAAACTTACATCAATCTGTCTTGATTTGAGGGTGTGATAGATAATCGTTGAAGATAGTCCCTCACCAAAACTTAATAATTTATCCTTTGTTTTAGGTGATAATTCATTGATAAGATAGATGCCATCTAAAAGACGACTTAGTTCACTGAGTTTTTCTGAAACTATTTGGTGGAGTTGTGTATAATGCGTTTGAATAGTTAAATTCTTTTCAGAATTTAAAAATAACTCATCAATGATTGTCTTATGAATCAAACATATAACCTCATAAGCAGGTTTATAGTCTAAATTCTTATCGCAGGCTAAATTTGCTGCTTCTAATAATTTATCGGTTATGCCTCCAACAGCAGAAACTACAACGACAATATTATCACTTTTAGATTTTTCATCTAAAATGTTAATTACTTTATTTATGTTATCAGCTGAACCGATAGAGGTTCCACCAAACTTAAGTACTCTCATATTCAAAATGTTTTAAAAAGATTATACGCTACATCATGGATGTTTCATATAAATGGAAATGAAAAAAGTAAAAGTGTCTGAATAGACTAAATAGGACGGATTATAGTTTATAAATTACCCCAAGGGGTAATCATAGTAGAAATAAAAATAATAGACATAACTGCATAGTTAGAACTATGAGATGTGTTGAATGATATGTCTTTAATTTTCTTCATTACCTTTCAAATGTATTATTTTTACAACGAAAAAAAAAACTTAAAGCAGCTTTTTATAGAATTAATTATATAGAGGCTATTTTATTGTTTAATTCTAACTTATTAGACATTATATTGGGATGTTCAATATTCTAAGTTGTTGAAGTTGAGTATAAAGAGTGAAATTTAAACCTGTTTACATGTGTCTGAATTATATTTAACCGTAATTATGGTCCACGTGTATATCATAAAATGAACAAGAAAAAACACATGAAATTATTATCTAAAGAACAAATTTACGAAGGAGATAAATTAACCACTGAACGTCAAAATATCTCATCAACTGATTTAATGGAGCGTGCAGGGACTCAAATTTTCAATTGGATTCATTTACGAATGCAAGGAGCTCAAGTGCCAATTCATGTGTTTTGCGGAATTGGAAATAACGGTGGAGACGGTTTGGTGTTGGCAAGACATTTAATCACTCATGGTTATAATGTAATTACCTACATAGTTAACTGCAGTGACAAGCGAACAAAGGATTTCTTAATCAATTACGATCGTATTAAGAATGTTTCTAAGGATTGGCCAAAAATGTTGAGTTGTAATAATGACTTTGAAGACATAGTAATCGGTGAAGAAGATATCATTGTTGACGCGGTTTTTGGTATAGGAATTAATCGTCCACCGCATGAATGGGTGCAAAAATTATTTCAGAAATTTAGAGAATCGAAAGCCTTTACCTTAGCAATTGATCTTCCTTCAGGATTATACCCAGATAGACCCGTAGAAGATGAGGATGCCGTTGTACATGCTAGTTATACCTTAAGTTTTCAATCTCCGAAATTGGTTTTCTTTTTACCAGACACCGCTAAGTATACGGCTCATTGGGAAGCATTAGATATTGGTATCGATAGAGACTATTTAATCCAAACAGAAACTGAAGCAGAGTTGATTGCTAAGCTTGAAGTAATACCACTTTATAAGCCAAGAGAAAAATTCTCTCACAAAGGTATGTTTGGTCATGTTTTAATTATTGGTGGTTCATATGGTAAAATAGGAGCTGTAAATTTAGCGAGTAGAGCAGCATTGAGCTCTGGCGCTGGTTTAGTAACCGCTTACACTCCTAAATGTGGGTACCACAGTTTACAAACAGCCATTCCGGAAGTAATGGTTATTACGGATGATGAAGAAAAGTTTATTTCAAATATCAATTTTGATATAAAACCAAGCGTTGTTGGAATTGGAGTAGGACTCGGAACTTCAGAAAAAACAATGCAGGCGTTCCAAACGTTTTTGAAATCAAATAAACTACCATTGGTCATTGATGCTGACGGTCTAAACTTACTAGCTGAAAATAAAAGTTTACTCAAGCTACTCCCGGCTCAGACAATACTAACACCACATCCTAAGGAGCTAGAACGTTTGGTGGGTAAGTGGTCTGATGATTTCGAAAAATTAAAGAAAGTAAAAGCCTTTTCCAAAAAATATAATGTAATAGTGCTGATAAAGGGCGCACATTCTATAACCGTATATCACGATAAACTTTATGTAAATACAACCGGAAATCCAGGAATGGCAACTGCTGGAAGTGGAGATGTCTTAACAGGTGTAATTTCAGGATTAATAGCTCAAGGTTATGAGCCCTTAGCGGCCACAATTTTTGGTGTTTATCTTCATGGAAAATCTGCGGATATTTCTTTAGAAGATTACGGCTATCAAAGCTTAATTGCAAGTCATATTATAGAAACAATTGGTGAAGCTTATATCGATTTGTTTAAACAACCAGAACAGCCACAGCAAGAAGAAGAACAGAAAAAGTAAGTTCTTTAAACAGAAAAAGCCTGTCTTAAACTAATAAGACAGGCTTTTTTTATTGTTGAGTATTTTTAAATACCTAATTCTGTGAATAATTTTACCAATTCAGGGCTTGATGGTCTTGGAGCATCTGCACTCACAATATTTCCATCAGGATCTACCAAAATAAATCTTGGGATACCATTGATCTTATAGTTTCTAATGAATTCTGAATTAAAGCCGTTATCAGCCATAAGTTGAATTCCACCTAAATCTTTATCGGCAATCATTTTCTTCCATCCTTCGTAAGCTGCCGCTTTATCTCCTCTATAACCTCTTCCTTCGTCGACAGAGATACTTACAATTTCAATATTTTTTCCTTTATATTTTTTTTCAATTTCTTTAAGGAAAGGAATTTCTCTAATACATGGTCCACACCAAGTGGCCCAAATATCAAAATAAACATATTTTCCTTTGAAATCTGAAAGTGACATAGTTCCACCTGCATAATTTTCATAATTTTCAAAAGTAGGAGATGCAGATCCTTTTGGGAATGCGGACAGTGTAGCAAATTTTCTTGACATAAAGTTTGTCAATTGCTGTACCGTAGTATTAATGTTTTTATCCATCATAGCAACATGAGAAGAATCAACATTTTTATATTTATTTTTTAATTCATTATAAGCTGATTTGTAATCTTCTATAGCTTTGTCGAATTCTTCTTTTGATCCAGAGCTAACTAATTCGTCTGTAAAAAAGTCTTTAGAAATTAAAGCAGATTTTAATGATAAGTTGTTGATATCAGAACCTTCTCCCTTAAAAACCATAGATTCTGGAAAATTCTTATAATCCGTTTCGAATGTTATATCATCACCATTTTTTAGGAAAATTCGTCCATGTTGTTGTCCGTGTTGAAAGTTGTAATTTCCTTCCTCAATCTTTAAGGTGTCTTTAAACGTACCATCGTCATTAAGTTGAATAATTTTGGTATAAGTCTTTGCATTGAAAATTGTAATTGTTTTACTGTCATCAAAATTTTCAATTTTTCCAGAAAGTGTAGCGTAATCTTTAGGTTCTCCTTTGCATGCTACTATAGTTGCAGCAATACAGAGTGTTAATATTCGTTTCATAAATAATTTTTTGTTCAACCTCAAAAATAAACATTAAAAAGCAAATTCAAAGACAGAATGAATTATTAACAAAATCTTGTGGAATCCAAAATTATTATCAATTTTTGAACAATTAAAATTAGACCTCATGGAGAATTACCATTTAATATCATCTGAAGAGTTAGACATCGTAACTATTTATAAGATTTTTTATGAAAATAAGAAGCTTAAACTATCTGATGAGTCAATAAATAACATACAGAAATGTAAAACTTATTTAGACGCTAAATTAGCTAATAATGAAAAACCTATTTATGGTATTAATACGGGATTTGGTTCATTATATAATGTTAAGATTTCCAATACTGATTTATCTCAACTTCAAGAAAACTTAGTTATGTCTCATGCTTGTGGAACTGGTGATAGAATGCCAGTATCTGTGGTTAAAGTGATGTTGCTTTTAAAGATTCAGTCGCTAAGCTATGGTCATAGTGGTGTTCAGTTACAAACTGTAAATCGGTTAATTGAATTTTTTAATAATGATATATTTCCTTTTGTATACACACAAGGTTCTTTAGGAGCTTCAGGAGATTTAGCGCCATTAGCACATTTAGCTCTTCCATTGTTAGGTAAAGGGAAAGTGGTTCATAATAATAAGGAGTACGATGCAGCTGAAATTTTAAAAGAGTTTAACTGGAAACCAATTAAACTTGAAGCAAAAGAAGGTTTAGCTTTATTAAATGGTACGCAATTTATGAGTGCTTACGGCGTATCTCTTTTACTAAAATCTCATAAGATATCCTATATGGCAGATCTTGTAGCGAGTATATCTTTAGATGCATTTAATGGAAGAATAGACCCATTTCACGATTTAGTTCATGCGGTTAGACCTCACCCAGGGCAACGTAAAGTAGCGAGGCGCTTTAATGAGTTTTTAGATGGGAGTGAAATTATAACCCAAGAGAAAGAGCATGTTCAAGATCCATATTCTTTCCGATGTATTCCGCAAGTTCATGGCGCTACGAAAGACACATTAGATTTTGTAGAGAGCGTGATTTTAACTGAAATAAATTCGGTAACTGATAATCCGAATATATTCCATGAAGAAGACTTAATTATATCGGGAGGGAATTTCCACGGTCAACCACTAGCATTAGCATTGGATTACTTAAAAATTGCTATGGCTGAAGTTGGTAATATTTCAGAAAGAAGAATATTTCAATTAGTTTCTGGTTTAAGAGGATTACCAGCATTTTTGGTGGATAATCCAGGACTAAATTCAGGCTTTATGATTCCGCAGTATACAGCGGCGAGTATCGTAAGTGCCAATAAACAAATGGCGACTCCAGCGAGTATAGATAGTATAGTTTCAAGTAATGGTCAGGAAGATCATGTTAGTATGGGAGCTAATGCCGCTACACAAGCTTATACATTGGTTACAAATGTGGAACGCGTGATTGCGATTGAACTTATGAATGCTTCACAAGCACTAGAATTTAGAAGACCATTAAAAACATCTCCATTATTAGAAGCGTTTTTAGAACAATATAAAGATGAAGTACCTTTTATGAAAGTAGATGAGGTGTTACATGACTCTATTGAAGCTTCAATCCAGTTTTTAAAGGATTTTGATATACAGATTGAGGAATTGTTTCTAAATCATTATGATTTAAAATAAGAAAAGGTGGATAAGTTAATTAGTGAGACTACTCTTTGTCTCCATTAATCAACTTATCTGCCCATTCAATAGCATCATCCAATTCAGAGAAAATCTCAAAAGGTTTACTGAAAAACATTTTCTCTAATTGAGCGTTTGTCTTTGCTAAGTATCGATTAGATACAACAGCAACGCCTTTTAAAGTTTCTACTCGAGCTGTCTGATAATAAACTTTAGGATCTACAGAATATGAATTTACTCTGATGGATATGTATACAAAAGGTGTGTCTTTGAAATAAGTTTCACTAAGCTCTAAGAGCTCTTTATTTTGCTCGTAAGTTACATCCACACCTTCATTTACAACAACTATAGCATAGAAGTCGTAAATTCTAAGTTCACAAAAGTCTAGGGTTAGGGCCTCTTTCATGATTAAGTGTTTTAAAAATAATTGTATAAAAAACAGGAAGCTCTTTTGTAGTAAAAAAGCTTCCTGTTTTATTAAATTTATTTATGACTCTGTTGTTTCGCTTGAAGATTTAATCTCAATGCTTAATGCATCTTTTTCCTTATCAAAATCCATAGTGATAGTATCACCTTCATGGAGTTTAGAGTTGATGATTTCTTCAGCAAGAGCATCTTCTACATATTTCTGAATAGCTCTGTTTAAAGGTCTAGCGCCATATTGCTTATCAAAACCTTTTTCTGCAATATAAGATTTGGCTTCGTCTGAAAGAATAAGCTCGTAACCTAAATCTTTAATTCTATCGATAAGCTTTATCAATTCGATATCGATAATCTTATTGATATCTTCTTTTTCTAAAGCGTTAAATACAATGACGTCATCAATTCTGTTTAAGAACTCAGGAGCAAAAGCTTTTTTTAGTGCATTTTCAATAATTCCTTTTGCGTAATCTGACTCTTGCGCTGCTCTTGCAGAAGTCCCGAATCCAACACCAGTACCAAAATCCTTTAATTTTCTAGCACCAATATTTGAGGTCATTATTATGATTGTATTTCTAAAATCAATTTTTCTCCCTAAACTATCAGTTAAATAGCCATCATCTAACACTTGAAGTAGCATATTGAAAACATCAGGGTGTGCTTTTTCAATTTCATCTAATAGAACGACAGCATATGGTTTACGTCTAATTTTTTCGGTAAGCTGACCACCTTCTTCGTATCCAACGTATCCTGGAGGTGCTCCGATTAAACGAGAAATAGCAAACTTCTCCATATATTCACTCATATCTATTCGAACAAGAGCGTCATCACTATCAAATAACTCACGAGCTAAAACTTTAGCTAATTGAGTTTTACCAACACCAGTTTGTCCTAAAAAAATAAATGAACCAATCGGCTTATTAGGGTCTTTAAGTCCGGCTCTGTTTCTCTGAATAGCTTTAACAACCTTGGCAAC
The DNA here is from genome assembly GCF_003217215.1 of Winogradskyella epiphytica. Taxonomy (GTDB): domain Bacteria; phylum Bacteroidota; class Bacteroidia; order Flavobacteriales; family Flavobacteriaceae; genus Winogradskyella; species Winogradskyella epiphytica. Next base: position 407,521 of record NZ_QJTD01000002.1, on the reverse strand, counting down.
GGCTTGATTTTGACCTACAACTTTACCTTTAATTAAATCAGGTAATTGTGCCAATTTATTAATTTCGGTCTGAGCAATTTTATTAACAGGAATGCCTGTCATCATAGAAACTACATCTGCAACATTATCTTCAGTTACAACTTCTCTATGTTGTTTAGTTTCTTCTTCCCATTTTGTCTGAGCTGTAGCTAATTCTTTTTCTAAACGTTTTTCATCGTCTCGAAGTTTTGCAGCTTCCTCATATTTCTGTTTCTTAACCACACTATTTTTTGTTTCCTTAACCTCTTCGAGTTTTTTCTCTAACTCTAGAATCTGTTTCGGAACATCAATATTTGTGATATGTACACGAGAACCAGCTTCATCTAAAGCATCGATAGCTTTGTCTGGAAGGAAACGCTCAGTCATATAACGATTGGTTAGCTTTACACAAGCCTCAATCGCTTCATCTGTATAATCTACATTATGATGCTCTTCGTATTTTCCCTTAATATTATTAAGAATTTCAATTGTTTCCTCAACTGTGGTTGGCTCGACAATTACTTTTTGGAAACGACGCTCTAAGGCACCATCTTTTTCAATATACTGTCTGTATTCATCTAAAGTAGTGGCGCCAATACATTGTATTTCGCCTCTTGCTAAAGCTGGTTTAAACATATTAGAAGCGTCTAAACTTCCGGTTGCGCCACCTGCACCAACAATGGTATGAATTTCATCTATAAAAAGAATAATATCGTCATTCTTTTCAAGTTCATTCATAACGGCTTTCATTCGCTCTTCAAACTGTCCTCTATATTTGGTTCCCGCAACTAAACTTGCTAAATCTAAAGTTACCACACGCTTGTTAAATAAGGTGCGAGATACTTTACGTTTAATAATTCGTAGTGCAAGTCCTTCGGCAATAGCAGATTTACCAACTCCTGGTTCTCCTATTAATAAAGGGTTGTTTTTCTTTCTTCGACTTAATATTTGAGATACACGTTGTATTTCTTTTTCTCTACCTACAACAGGGTCTAATTTGCCTTCTTCGGCAAGTACTGTTAGGTCTCTTCCAAAATTGTCTAAAACCGGTGTTTTTGACTTTTTGTTCGTTTTTCCAGATGGTCCACCAAATGGATTCTGCTTAGCTTCTTCCTCTTCATTCATATCATCATCAGAAAACGACTCTGCTTTTGGAGTGTCTAAATAATCATCTTCGCTAGTTATCATAGATTTAAATTCTTCTTTTACGTTATCATAATCCACTTTAAGCTTATTTAATAGCTTAGTTGTTGGATCATTTTCATTTCTTAAGATGCACAATAATAAATGTGCTGTATTGATTGAGGTGCTTTGAAACAACTTAGCTTCTAAAAACGTTGTTTTTAGTGCACGCTCTGCTTGTCTTGTTAGGTGCAAGTTCTTCTTTTCGTTAGAAGATGTTATAATATTCGGGTTTGCTGGACTTAATATCTCAACTTTACGTCTTAAGTGATTAAGATCTACATCTAATGCACTTAAAATATCTATAGCTTTACCGTTACCATCTCTTAAAAGACCCAACATTAAATGTTCGGTTCCAATAAAATCATGACCTAAACGTAAGGCTTCTTCTTTGCTGTAAGCAATAACATCTTTAACTCTTGGTGAAAAATTATCATCCATATCTAAATTCCTTTCTGCTTTAAAAATAGTAAAAACATATTGAGTATAGGTCAAAAACTGTACCTAAACATTATGATTTTTAAAATGTGTCTTAAATAAACGAAATAAGACCGCACATTCATTAGTAGCTAAATAGCTGTATAACTTACGGTTTGCTTTCATTTAGTCATGAAAATAGCACTTTTTATTTTGGTGATTATCGGCGCAATTCAATCTTTTAATAAGACTTATGTTAATTATTTAATTGTTTTCAATAAAATGAAAGAAACGAATAGACTAAAAAAGCATTTCAATTCAAAGAAAATAAGCATATACTTATTAACGAAAAGCCTATCCGTTATTGTTAATAAAAATTACCAAAAATCACAGGTTTTTAGCTTAAAACAGTAGTATTTTGGTTATATTAGCACGTTATGAAAATTTTCAAAAAAACTAATTAATTTTATATATGGCAGAAGGAGAAAAACTCATTCCAATTAACATTGAAGATGAAATGAAATCGGCCTACATTGATTATTCAATGTCGGTCATTGTGTCACGTGCTTTACCAGATGTAAGAGATGGTTTAAAGCCTGTTCATAGACGTGTTCTTTATGGAATGCATGAGTTAGGTATTAGGGCAAATTCAGCACACAAGAAATCAGCTAGAATTGTCGGTGAAGTATTAGGTAAGTATCATCCACATGGTGATACGTCGGTATACGACGCTATGGTACGTATGGCTCAAGAATGGAGTTTACGTTATATGTTGGTTGATGGTCAAGGTAACTTTGGTTCTGTGGATGGAGATAGTCCGGCAGCAATGCGTTATACAGAAGCAAGAATGCGCAAGATATCTGAAGATATGTTGGCAGATATTGAAAAAGAAACCGTAGATCATAAATTAAATTTCGATGATACGTTAGAAGAGCCAACTGTATTGCCAACTCGTATACCTGGATTATTAGTAAACGGAGCATCTGGTATTGCTGTAGGTATGGCAACTAATATGCCACCACACAACTTGACAGAAGTTGTAGATGGTACAATTGCTTATATCGATAATAACGACATTGAGATCGATGAGTTAATGCAGCATATTAAAGCACCAGATTTTCCAACAGGAGGAACCATTTATGGTTACGATGGTGTAAAGGAAGCGTTTCATACGGGACGTGGACGTATTGTAATGCGTGCTAAAGCAAATATTGAAGAAGTACAAGGTAGAGAATGTATTATTGTTACTGAGATTCCATATTTAGTTAACAAAGCAGACATGATTAAAAAGACTGCTGATTTAGTTAACGAAAAGAAAATGGATGGTATCGCTTCTATTCGTGATGAATCGGATAGAAATGGAATGCGAATAGTATACGTATTAAAACGTGATGCTATTCCAAACATTGTACTTAATAAGTTATTTAAATATACAGGACTACAAACTTCTTTTAGTGTAAATAATATTGCACTTGTAAATGGACGTCCAGAATTGTTAAACCTAAAGGATTTAATTCACTATTTCGTAGAACATAGACATGAAGTTGTCGTTAGACGTACAACTTATGAATTGCGTAAAGCTGAAGAGCGAGCGCATATCTTAGAAGGTTTAATTATTGCTTCAGATAATATTGATGAAGTGATTAAAATAATTCGTGCATCTTCTAATGCTGAAGAAGCAAGAAATAGTTTGATTGAGCGCTTTAAACTTTCAGAAATTCAAGCGAAAGCAATTGTTGAGATGCGTCTGCGTCAGTTAACAGGTCTTGAGCAAGATAAATTACGTTCTGAATACGAAGATATCATGAAGACAATAATTGACTTGAAAGATATCTTAGCAAGAAAAGAGCGTCGTATGGATATCATTAAAGAAGAACTTCAAGTTGTTAAAGAGAAGTATGGAGATGAGCGTCGTTCTATTATTGAATATGCTGGTGGAGATTTAAGTATCGAAGATATGATTCCGGATGAGCAAGTAGTAATTACTATTTCTCATGCAGGTTATATTAAACGAACTTCGTTAAACGAGTATAAAACTCAGAATAGAGGAGGTGTTGGACAGAAAGCGTCAACAACTCGTAATGAAGATTTCTTAGAGCATTTATTTGTTGGTACTAATCACCAATATATGCTATTCTTTACGCAAAAAGGAAAATGTTTCTGGATGCGAGTTTACGAAATCCCTGAAGGATCTAAAACATCTAAAGGTAGAGCTATTCAAAACCTTATTAACATCGAACAAGATGATAAGGTAATGGCATTTATCTGTACTCAAGATTTAAAAGATGAAGAGTACATTAATAGTCATTATGTTATTATGGCTACTAAAAAAGGTCAGGTTAAGAAAACTGCTTTAGAGCAATACTCTAGACCAAGATCTAATGGTATTAATGCCATCACAATTAGAGAAGGTGACGAATTATTAGAAGCAAAATTAACAACAGGTGAAAGTCAAGTGATGTTGGCACTGAGATCTGGTAAAGCAATTCGTTTCGAAGAAGCTAAAACTAGACCGATGGGTAGAAATGCTTCTGGTGTTAGAGGCATTACTTTAGCTAATCCAAACGACGAAGTAGTTGGCATGGTTACTGTTGAAAATCCACAAGAAGAAACTGTATTAGTTGTTTCAGAAAATGGTTACGGTAAACGTACCTATATTGACGATCCAGAAGATGGTGAAGCTGTTTATAGAATAACTAACAGGGGTGGAAAAGGTGTCAAAACCATCTCTATATCAGAAAAAACAGGAAATTTAGTATCTATTAAATCTGTTACGGATACAGATGATTTAATGATCATAAACAAATCAGGAGTCGCTATACGTATGGCTGTTGCAGACTTACGAGTTATGGGAAGAGCTACTCAAGGTGTAAAGTTAATTAACCTTAAAGGGAATGACTCTATTGCGGCTGTCGCTAAAGTAATGAAAGATGAAGAAGAAGTTGAAGAATCAGAAACTGACGATAATTCAACAACTGCGGATGGTGGCACGACTATTGATAATACAGACAATGAAAACTAAAAATTAACAAAAAAACTATTTATTACGAGATGAAAAAAATGATAACACTCGTGTTAGTCTTAGCTGTTTCGTCTATGTCTATCGCGCAAAAACGAGAGATAAGAGAAGTTGAGAAAGCACTTAAAAATTCAAATTATGCAGATGCTAAATCGGCAGTTTCTGCTGCTGAAGCTCTAATGGGAAATATGGATGAGAAGCAAAAAGCTCAATTCTATTTCGTAAAAGCACAAGCACTTTATGCAGACGGCAAAGGTACAGACGCTAATATAGATGAAGCAATCTTAACTTTAGATAAATTGAGAGAGCTTGAATCTAAAATGGGTAAATTAAAGTATACCAAGGAGGCGAATGATATGACTACTAATATGAGTAATACGTTTCTTACAAGAGCTAATGAAGCTTTAACTGCTAAGAATTATAAATTAGCAGCCAAAGGTTTCGATAAAGTATATAAATTATCTCCTAAGGATACATTATATCTTTACTATGCAGCGTCATCTGCAGTAACTGCGCAAGATTATGATACCGCTTTAGATTATTACCTGAAGTTGAAAAATATGGGTTACACAGGAGCAGAAATGAACTATTATGCTACTGATAAGGAAAGTGGTCAGGAGGAATCATTTGCTGATAAGGCTGGTAGAGATTTTTCTGTTAAAACGCTTAAAACGCATATTAAACCGAGAGATGAAAGAAGTGAGCCAAAAACAGCAGAGATTGTTAAAAACATCGCTTTAATCTACGTATCTCAAGGAGAAAATGAAAAAGCTTTAGGGGCGATGGCAGATGCTAGAGCAGAAAACCCAGACGATTTAGGTTTATTATTATCTGAAGCTAATGTTTACTTGCAAATGGGAAATAGAGAAAAGTTTAAAGTTTTAATGGAGGAAGCTACAGAAAAAGACCCTAACAATCCGGAGTTGTTTTATAACTTAGGGGTTTTAGCTGCGGAAGCAGGTAACTCTGAGGAATCAGTAAAATATTATGAGAAAGCTATTTCGCTAGATCCTACTTATGTTGATGCTTATAACAACTTAGCTGTTGTTATCCTAGAAGGTGAGGCTGGTATTGTAGAAGAGATGAATAGTTTAGGAACTAGTGCTGCTGATAACAGAAAATATGATCAGCTTAAGGAAAAGCGAATAGATTTGTTCAAGTCAGCTATTCCTTATTTAGAGAAGTCTTTAGAATTAAAGAAGACTAATGTAAATGCAGCGAGAACACTAATGAACATTTATAGTGCATTAGGTGAGATGGATAAATTTAAAGCAATGAAAGCTAAAGTTGAGGAAATGGAAGCTTCAGCAAAAGGTAACTAATATTGCAGATTATATTCAAAATTAAAAAAAAGCGACTAATTTAATTAGTCGCTTTTTTTATATAATCTTTTTAATAACTCTTAATTTATGGGTGTGCATTTTGGTATCAATATTATAAATACCACTATGATCAAGCCGATCGATTCTCACTTTACCATGGGCATGTATAATGTAGTTATCTTTCATAATTATGCCAACATGCGTAATAGTACCTTCATCATTATCAAAAAATGCTAAATCACCTGGTTCACTTTCTTCAATAAAGCTTAAGGCTTCTCCTTGAGTAGCCTGCTGAGAAGCATCTCGTAATAATTTATAACCATTGAGTTTATAAACCATCTGTGTAAAGCCAGAACAATCGATTCCAAAAGGTGTTTTTCCTCCCCATAAGTATGGAGAATTCAAATATAAGAATGATGTCTTTACAAGATTCTCTTTAACGCATTTTGAAGTTAAAACAGTTCCATCAAATTGATGATTAAGTAGGTTTAAACCATTTAAATCCGAACCTGCTGGAATAGGATATAAATTATTTGAAGTATCTGAAACAAAATCAACTAAATCTTGAGATAGTTTAATATCAGCAGAAGCTAGCTCCGTATATTCTGATTCTTCAATTTCTATAAACTGTTTGTTATCTATCCAGCCTTCATAATTATCGAATGCAAAACGAATACGACTCCATTTTTTTCGCTGTTCAAGTACCTTAAAAATATCACCATAAATAGATTGCGTTACCATTTCGCTAGTATCGCTAGGTTCTAATCGAATAGGTACAATTCCAAGATTGCAAATGCCGTATTGCATAAGATTTGGTTAAGCGCGTTCTAATACCATTGCAGAAGCACCACCACCACCATTACATATAGCGGCTGCACCTAATTTAGCATTATTTTGATTTAAAACATTGATTAATGTCACTAGAATTCTTGCGCCAGAACATCCTAATGGATGACCTAAAGAAACAGCTCCACCGTTAACGTTTACGTTGCTATCGTTTAAACCTAATAGTTTCATATTTGCTAAACCTACAACTGAAAATGCTTCGTTAAATTCAAAGAAATCAACATCGCTTAATTCAACATTTGCCTTTGCTAATGCTTTTGGTAAGGCTTTAGCAGGAGCAGTAGTAAACCACTCTGGCTCATGCGCCGCATCAGCGTACCCTTTTATAGTTGCAATTGGTGTTAAACCTAATTCATTTGCTTTTTCTCTGCTCATTAATACTAAGGCAGCAGCACCATCATTAATGGTTGATGCGTTAGCCGCTGTAACCGTACCGTCTTTTGTAAATGCAGGACGCAAAGCAGGAATTTTATCCATTCTTACATTGGTGTATTCTTCATCTGTTTCTACAACAACAGGTTCTCCACGACGTTGAGGAACTTCTACGGGTATAACTTCTTCTTTAAATTTACCTGCTTCCCATGCTGCTTTTGAACGCTCATAAGATTGAATAGCAAAAGCATCTTGATCTTCACGTGAAAATTTATATTCTGCAGCACATGCATCAGCACAAACACCCATTGCATTTTTATCGTAAGCATCAACTAAACCGTCTTTTTGCATGCCATCTTCTAGAGTAGCAGGTCCAAATTTAGTAGCAGATCTTGCGTGGTAGTAATGTGGAATTAAACTCATGTTTTCCATTCCACCAGCAACAATAATTTCTGCATCACCTAATTGAATCGATTGAGCAGCTTGCATTACAGCCTTCATACCAGAAGCACAAACTTTATTAACCGTAGTACAAGGAACAGTGTTTGGTAATCCAGCATATATTGCAGCTTGTCGTGCAGGTGCTTGCCCTGTTCCGGCTTGTACAACATTACCCATTATTACTTCGTCTACCATTTCAGGTTTCAGATTAATTTTGTCTAAAGCTCCTTTGATAGCAGCAGCTCCTAATCTCGGTGCTGGTACTGTAGATAAACTTCCTAAAAAACTTCCTATTGGTGTTCTCACCGCTGAAACGATAACGACGTCCTTATTCATTGTATTTCTGTTTGATGTTAATAGATGCGAAATTAAACATTTTTTGAGAGATTTGAGAATGAATTAATGATATTAGCAGTCTAAAATTCTAATATTTATTACATTTGATTGTATATGAATGTATTCCTAAATAAATGGTATAAGAATCACGCTCTTGTCTACAAGATTTTGTTGTTCGTGGTGACCACATTGTTTATTGTTTATTTATTTCCTAAAACCGGTAAATTCAGATATTCTTTCGAAAAGGGAAAACCTTGGCAATCTGAAAATTTATATGCTCCTTTTAATTTCGCTATTAAAAAATCTCAAGAAGAAATAAAAAAAGAACAAGTTGAAATTGAGAATAATAGCCTTGTGTATTTTGATGTAACTACCGGAATTAAAGAAGCTGTGCTAACCGATTATTCAGCGCGGTTTAACCAAGTATTCAATGACTCTACTCATTTTAATATTGAAAACTCGGTCTTATTTAAAAAGGGAGAAGCTCTAATCAATAATCTATATAATGCTGGTGTATTAAATTTAGATTACAATTATGCCGACGATAGACCAGTAATTCTTGCAAATTCTAATAAGGTTCAGAAAAAAATACAATATGGCCATTTATTTGAGTTAACAAAATTGCGAGAACATGTAGAGAATAATTTAGGTAATGCCATATCTGTGGATGCGAAAAAACGAATGGTATCTATCTTTTTTGATGTGATTCAGCCTAATATAAAACTCAATAAGACTTTAACAGAAAAGGCATTAGAAGAAGAATTGTCAAGAGTTTCGTTAACTCGAGGTCGTGTAGAGAAAGATCAACTTATCATATCAAAAGGTCAAGTTATTGAAGAAAATCAGTATGATATATTAAGCTCATTAAAATCTGAATATGAATCTCAAATTTGGAATACCTCTAACTACAATTGGGTACTCGTAGCTTATACCTTATTAGTGGCATTAACACTTCTTATGCTGCTCTTATTCTTGAGTAAATATAGACATGAAGTATATTTAAACAATACTAAAGTTACTTTCATATTTTTCAATATTGCCTTAATGGTTTTATTAACCACATTGGTTATAAATTTTAACTCGCAATACATTTATGTAGTACCATTATGTATTATGCCTTTAGTCTTAAAAGCGTTTTTCGATGCAAGGTTGGGCTTATTTACACATGTTTTAACGGTGCTGCTCTTAGGTTTTATTGTACCTAATAGCTATGAGTATATGTTCCTTCAGATTATTGCAGGAATGGTGACCATCTTAACAGTTTCAGAACTATATAAGAGAGCTAATCTTTTTATATCAGTCGGACAGATTACCTTTATTTACATCATTGCCTACTTTGCATTTTTTGTTATTCATGAAGGGCAATTAACTGGATTGAAACTTGAAACTTTTGGTTTATTTATATTGTGTGGTTTGGCTACACTTTTCGTTCAGCCTTTAATTTATATCTATGAAAAGATATTTGGGTTAGTATCGGACGTGTCGTTATTAGAGCTTTCAGACACCAATTCTAAGTTGTTAAAAGAATTGGCTAATAGAGCGCCCGGAACATTTCACCATTCGTTAAACGTCGCTAATTTGGCGGAAGCCTCCGCTAATGAAATAGGAGCAAATGCTATGTTAATACGTGTTGGAGCATTATATCATGATATAGGTAAAATGAAAAACCCAACCTATTTTACGGAAAATCAAAGCACTGGAATTAATCCTCATGATGAACTATCGTATAAGGAATCTGCGAAAATTATTATAGAGCATACTTTAGATGGTATTGAAATTGCTAAAAAATATAATTTACCAGACAGGGTTATTGATTTTATAAGAACGCATCACGGAACGAGTTTGGTATATTATTTTTATATGAAAGAGAAGGCTAGGGAAGAAGAGGTCGATGTAAAAGATTTCTCCTATCCTGGACCTAAACCTTTTAGTAAGGAAACTGCAATTCTTATGATGTGCGATAGTGTTGAAGCGGCGTCGAAAAGCCTGAAAGAACCAACAAGCACGAAGATTAACGAATTTGTTGAAAATATTATTGACAAGCAAGTCGAAAGTGGTCAGTTTTTAAATGCAGATATCACATTTAAAGAAATTCAATCTATAAAGAAAGTTCTTAAACGCAAGCTGGCTAATATTTATCACCTTCGAATAGAGTATCCTGAATAGTCGTTCCATTTTAATTATGCATCACGGATTATGCAATCTGCATAAATTCTTTTGATTAACGCGCTTGCGAATCTTGATAGCATAAATTAGAATTCAGTATTCCGAATCTAAAACTTTATAAAACAAAAAAGCCTTAACATTTCTGTTAGGCTTTTTGTGATGGCACTAGGATTCGAACCTAGGACCGCCTGCTTAGAAGGCAGGTGCTCTATCCAGCTGAGCTATGCCACCATTAGAGATTACTCTCTTAAGTCGGGGTGGCAGGATTCGAACCTGCGACCTCCGCGTCCCAAACGCGGCGCGATAACCGGGCTACGCTACACCCCGAAAAATCGGTTATCATTAAAAATTGCGGAGAGACAGGGACTCGAACCCTGGCGACAGTTACCCGTCGACAGATTAGCAATCTGCTCCATTACCACTCTGGCACCTCTCCAATAAATTAAAGAACAATCTCTAAATTGCGGTTGCAAATGTAACCCAACATATTAAAGAACGCAACAATTTTGATGAGTTTTTTATAAAAAAAGCACGATTTTTTTATATTGATTATTTAATCCCATATTTATCAAGCTTATACAGAATCAAATTTTTATTTTCCTACATGAAAAAAATAGAGTTTTAATATCCGACTGCCAGATTTATCAAAAAAAACACTATTAAATTTTCGAACAAATGATAATTATTTTGGAGTCATTGAAATCCGTTGTAAAGAACAAGTAGATTTCTCCACCATCTTTTACCTTTAATTTTTTTCTGATGTCATTTACAGAAAGGGGAAAGTTTCTTGTGGTGATATTTGCTTTCGATATGTTTTCCTTCAGGAAGGCTTTTTTGTTGAAAGGAATCTGCTTTTCAATTTTAAATCGTCGACCGGGAAAGTCTAAAAGATAATCTGATGTGTATAAGTGCGAATGTTTGTGAAGCTTGTCAATATGCAATATGTCACTTACCATATTGAAGCCACCAGATTTTAATATGGCTGAATTTGGTTCATACAAATAGGAGAGTGGCTCTTTTAATGTAGCAATAACTTTGCTTTCATGGTTAAAATTAAATTCGAAATGCTGAGACTTGTTACTTTGAAGATTAACTGTTTTAATAATAGTGTCGTCAATATAACCACGTTCCAAAATCCACAGTAGCTCTTTAACTTCATTATTCACGGCAACTATATGTATCTCTTTGACTTGAGGTAAAACGGATAGTGTGGCTGTTATATCAAGTAAAGGTGATGTCTTAATCATCACGTTTTTAGAGTATTTTAATAATAAATCGTGATGTGTTTCAATATTTGGTTCGCAGTCGGCTAAAAGAAAGACTTTTTGTTTAGAATTGTCTCTTCGTGACGGATCAATATAAATCCAATCTAGAGGTTCGTTTATATCTTGTAAAGCGTCAATTCCGTTTTCATTAAGGCAGGAGATATTTGAAACATTTAAAGCTTTAAAATTATGACTAACTATTTCTGATAGTTCCGAATTAATTTCACAATGGGTAACATGTTTAACGCGTTTAGAAAAGTAAAAGGCGTCAACACCGAATCCTCCAGTTAGGTCAATGATGTGGTTTCCTGAAATTAATTTCGACTTAAAGTCTGCGGTTATTTCGGAAGACGTTTGTTCTATGTTCAGCTTATTTGGGTAGTAAATATTTTCCGAATTAAACCATGTAGGCAACTTTTTCTGACATCGCTTTTTGGCTTCAATTTGCTCTATGATTAATTTTGAATCTACAGTATCAAAAGGTACACCTTTTAGCAATAATGAGGCTGGATCTGATTTTAAATTATTATTTATAAAATCTTGAATTTCAGTATGTAGTAATGATTTGTTCAAACTAAAACTATAAACCTTTGGTTAACTTCTTTACGATATTATAATCCGATAAAAATTCTTTCAGAATTACCTTTATGGCTGTGTAAGTTGGTATGGCCACAATCATTCCAACAACACCAAATAGAATTCCTGCAATGATGATAATTAAGAAAATTTCAAGTGGATGAGATTTTACACTTTTTGAAAATATAAAAGGCTGACTGAAGAAATTATCTACCAATTGCGCAAAAATAAAACCAATCATCACATACATCGTTTTTGGTAAAATTACCTCACTAAAACTCTCACCTAAATTGCTGGACATACTTAGTAAAAGCATTAAAAAACCGCTCACTAATGGGCCAATATATGGCACAAGGTTCAGAAGAGCACATAGAAAAGCAATCACTATGGCGTTATTTATTCCAAAAATTAATAGAACTATCGTATAAATTACAAATAGAATTAAAATTTGAAATATGAGTCCCACAAAGTAACGAGACAGCAAATCTTTAATTGTGTTTATTGAGCGTCTTGAACGTTCTTCCTTTCCGCTTGGGATAAATGTCATAAGGCCTTCTTCAAACAATTTACTGTCTTTCAAGAAAAAGAAAGAAATAAAGAGTACTGAAAATAACCCAATACTGAAACTACCTAATCCACTGACTAAACTATTCAAAAAGTTAGGAATTATCGCAAAATCTAACATGGAGACTAGGTTGGAGTCTTTAATAGACTGCTCGACATCGAAATTGTTAATTTGAAAATAGGTAATAATTTGATCATATAGTCTTTCAATATTGGACTGTAATTGTTCAATATTGAGAAGGGCTAAATTATGACCTTGTTCTATAATAAGTGGAATAAATAGTCCTATGAGGCCTATCAAAAGTCCTAAGAGAAGTATTATAGTTGTAATAACCGCAACAATATTGTTGAATTTTAATCGATGTTTTAAAAATATGATAATAGGTCTTCCTATAAGAGAAATTACAACGGCAATAGCGATGTATACAATTACGGATTGAATTTTATATAAAAAAAACAAAACTAGAGCAGTTGCTAGGATAACACCTAATGCTCTTAGTATGCCGTTGGCTATAATTTTTGAATTCATGCGTTAAAGATAGTTAAAGATGCTGAAATAAAACCCTGTAGGAAGTCGAAGCAGCAAATTAGCTATTCAGTTGTTTTGTTATTTCGTATAAGGTAATACCTGTGGCTTGCACAACATTCATGCTGCTATTATTTCCAAACATATTTATGTGAATTATGGCATCGACTTGTTTTAAAATGGTTTCGGAAATGCCGAATTTTTCATCACCAAGAATTATAACAATGGGTTGCGTTGTTGTTAATTTAAATTCAGTTAGAGGTTGACTGTTTTCTGTGATTTCTAAAGCGATAAGATAATGTCCTTGGTCTTTCAAATCTTTAACTACGGTTTCAATATCATCTTTTACACTATGACTTACGTACTTTTCAGTTGAGCGTGATGTCTTTGTCATACGTTTTCCCAAGGGGATATCTGAACCGCAGAAAATAAGCTGGTCTATACCGAAGGCGTCTGCTATTCTAAACAAACTACCAATGTTTGGTGCATTAGTCACATTATCACAAACCAATGTAATAGGGTGTTTTTGTTTTTTAAAATTGGTGTTATAGTGATTTAGCTGCAAGGGAGTATTTGATTTAAGATTTATGTTTTTGAGAGCAATTAAAAATCAATAGAGTTTTCAAAGTTAAATATAGAATGATATGAAGGCGAACTTAAACAACATATAACTATACCTAAGTATTCGTCTTATAAATTAGATAGTTCAGTTGATAATATATGATTATTTAAAGTTTCCAAAAATTGATAGGTATATGCCTTCATAATTATCTAGTTCTTTTAAACTTCCAACTCCCATCAATTCTCAAAAGCATACTTTATGATATTCGCTCCCATTTTAAGAGCTTTCTCTCTAACATCTTCAGGATCGTTATGAACTTCTTGATCTTCCCAACCATCACCTAAATCACTTTCATAGGTAAAAAGAAGCACTAATCTATTGTCGTGAAAAATCCCAAAAGCTTGTGGTGGTTTCCCGTCGTGCTCATGAATTTTTGGTAAGCCATTAGGGAATTCAAAAGCTGTTTTGAATATGTCATGATTCTTAGGAAGTTCAACCAATTCACTATTTGGGAATACTTTTTTTAGTTCTTTCGTAATATAAGGCTTCATCCCATAATTGTCATCAATATGTAGAAATCCTCCAGATACCAGATAGTTACGTAAGTTTTCAGCATCATCGTCGCTAAAAAATACATTCCCGTGGCCAGTCATATGTAGAAAAGGATATTGAAAAATGTCAATACTACCCACCTCAACAGTCTGAGTGTTTTCGTTAATATTTGTGTCAATATTGGTGTTGCAGAATTTTACCAAATTAGGTAAAGCCGTGGGGTTACTATACCAATCACCACCACCTTTATATTTTAAGATGGCTACATCTTGAGAAAATAAAATGAGAGAAAAGAAAAATAAGAGAATTGAAAATAAATTTTTCATTGGCTTATTCGTTTAAAAACGCAACAGAATGGCAAGCTGCAATTGCGGCTGTTTCTGTGCGTAATCGTGTTTCTCCCAAAGTTACAGGAATAAATCCGTGTTCCAATGCTATTTCAATTTCTTTAAGGCTAAAATCACCTTCGGGGCCAATTAATATAGTGCAATCTGATTTTGGATTTAATTGAGATTTTAAGGACTTTTTATCAGTTTCTTCGCAATGCGCAATAAACGTTTGTCCTGAAAACTCTTGACTCATAAAATCTTTAAAAAGGACAGGCTCATTCAACCGTGGCATATAAAACTGTAAGGATTGTTTCATTGCAGACTGAATGATTTTTTCAAAACGTTCTATTTTTACAACTTTCCTTTCGCTATGATCACATATAATGGGTGTGATACTTTCTACACCAATTTCGGTGGCTTTTTCTAAAAACCATTCATAGCGGTCGTTCATTTTAGTTGGTGCTACCGCTAGATGTAAATTAAATCCTCGTTTAGGTTTTGTTTTTTTTGATTTGATTGAAACCACACAATTCTTTACGTCTGCAATGGTTAATTCACCTTCAAAAAGCCAGCCTTTGCCATTGGTGATGTGCAACACATCTCCAGCTTTTTTGCGTAAAACCTTAGAAATATGACGACTTTCATCTTTGTCGAATTTAAATTCGGAATCGTCTTCAGATATATTTGAATTGTAGAATAATTGCATTATTTGGCTTCCTCAGTAAACTTTAAAACTGTAATTTCCTCAATAGGAGTTCTGTCTTTAGTTTTTATAGCAAGATAAAACTTTTTGTTTTCAATATCATCTATACTGAAAATTGTGTTTAGTTCGCGATTTTCATTAAAAGCAGCTTCATCAAATGCGGAAGAAATATCACCAGGTTTTATCCATCCTGTATCGCCTCTCATTTTAGCCGTTGGGCCAGTAGAGTGGTGTTTAGCTAAATCTTTAAACCTGTAGCCTTCGTTATATTGGGATAGTATTTTAGCTCTAATTGCTTTAGCTGCAAAATCAGAAGTTTTAGCGGCGTCAATTACAATAATATCAAACCTATAATAAGTAATCTCCGACTTATCTAATACTTTATAATAGGTTTTGTTATAGTTTGTTCGAATTATTTTTTTACTCCCTTTAGACAATTTGAACAAATCGTCTGCTAATCTCGTTTTGTGTTTTTCTTTATTAAAAGTAAAAACCTGACCATCGTATTTGCTTTTTTTTATAAATGATAAGGCGTCCTCTGATGAGTTAATTGAATCTAATTGTCTTTCAATATTATTTTGAGAAAAACTGAGTATTGGGATGAAAATTAAAACTATAATAAACCGTTTCATATGGCAGAAGTTTAGTTTGTTTGGGGCTTTTGCAAAGCAACTAAATTTTAAGATAAAATAGAAGTAAAGTCTAATAGAATATTCAGATTTTTTGAAGTCTTAGACGAATACACTTTCAGCCTGATTTGAGTTCTGTTTATAAAGTTGTCAATCTTTCTTGTTTAGGAGAATTTTAAATTTTTAATCTTGCTGTAGCCATCACGTCGAAATCGGAAAAATCATTTTCTAAATACTTCAAATAACCAACAATAGCTATCATGGCAGCATTATCTGTCGTATATTCAAATTTTGGGATATATGTCGTCCAACCAAACTTTTGTTCAGCATCTTTTAATGCTTTTCTTATTCCTGAATTGGCAGAAACACCACCGCCTATGGCAATATGCTTAATGCCCGTTTGTTTTACAGCTAACTTCAGTTTATCCATTAAAATTCCAATAATGGTGTATTGAATAGATGCACAGATATCATTTAGGTTTTCTTCAACAAAATTCGGATTTGCTTTTACTTCGCGCTGTACAAAATAAAGAATGGCTGTTTTCAACCCTGAAAAGCTGAAATTTAAACCATCGACTTTTGGTTTAGTAAATTGATAAGCTTTAGGGTCTCCAAGCTGTGCACGTCTGTCAATTTCAGGACCGGCTGGATAACCCAGACCTAATACTTTTCCACTCTTGTCATAGGCTTCACCAACGGCATCATCAATCGTTTCACCTAAAACTTCCATTTTAAAATGATTAGTGACTTTCACAATTTGAGTATGACCACCAGAAATAGTCATAGCCAAGAAAGGGAATGGTGGTTTTTTATGGTCTTTTTCGTCGATAAAATGCGCTAAAATATGAGCTTGCATATGGTTAACATCAATTAACGGAATGTCTAAACCATAAGCTAATGATTTAGCGAAAGACGTTCCTACTAATAATGAGCCCATTAATCCCGGTCCTCGAGTAAAAGCAACAGCACTTAACTGTTCTTTTGAAATTCCAGCTTTTTCAATTGCTTGGTGAACTACTGGAACAATGTTTTGCTGATGTGCACGAGATGCTAATTCTGGGACGACACCACCATATTCTGTATGGATCTTTTGATCCGCCACAATATTGCTTAAAATTTGGTCGTTGCACAGTATAGCAGCCGAAGTATCATCGCAAGATGATTCAATGCCGAGGATGTAAATATTTTCTTTTTTCATAGTCGATATTAGGCACAATAATTGTTAATTTTACCACTTATAGTCCAATGCCATAAAATACAACGTATTGTAGGGGCAAAGGTAATAAGAATTCATCATTTTAACTCATAAATTCTATCAAACGGATACTCAAAATATTAGGTAAAGTACTAGCGATTATATTGCTATTATTTTTCATTTTGTTTTTGGTACTTTCTATACCTGCGGTACAAACCCAGTTAGGAAGGTATGCGACAGATAGAATAAACGACGATTTTAAAACTAATATTAATATTGGTCGTATAGGACTTCAACTTAATGGTGATATTGAGCTAAAAGGCATATTAATTAGAGATTATAAAAAAGATACTTTGATAAGTATCGGGAAGTTAAATAGCTCTATTGTCAGTTTTAAAAACCTTGTTAATAGCAAGCTGAATTTTGGAGATATAGATATTCAAGATGCTATTTTTAATCTAAGAACCTATGAAGGAGAAGAAGATACGAACTTAGATGTTTTTGTTGCTAAATTCGATGATGACAATCCGAGAGTTGGACCAAGCGAATTTTTATTTTCTTCAAGCGACGTTTCTATTGAAAATGGAAAGTTCAGGATGATTGATGATAACTTAGATACGCCTAAAATATTTGAGTTTACGGAATTAAAAACCAATATCACGAACTTTTTAATTAATGGCCCAGAAGTAAGTACACGAATCAATAAATTTAGTTTTGTTGATAGTCGAGGGATTGCCGTGAAAAATTTAATGGCGAATTTCGAGTACACTTTAGAGTACATGGTTTTTAGTGATTTAAATATTAGAACGGAGCTGTCTGAATTAAAAGGTGATTTAAGATTTAATTATAAACGAGAAGATCTTAAGGACTTTACAGATAAAGTAAATATTGAAGCCAGCTTTAGAGATTCAGACGTTTCCCTTACCGAACTTAATGTGTTTTTTGATGAATTTGGTACGAATCAACATGCCAGCTTAAATGCCGATTTATCAGGAACATTAAATAATCTTGAAGCTACCAATCTAAATATTAGCACCACTAGAAACACGAGAATAATTGGCGATATTACCTTCAAGAATTTATTCAGTAAAGAGGATGATACTTTTGCCTTACGTGGTAATTTTCAAAATTTAGCTTCAAACTATAATGATTTAACAGCTCTATTACCAAGAATTTTAGGAAAATCTATACCAACCGTAATTTCTAAAGTTGGTAATTTCAATATACAGGGAAATTCGTTTATTACAACCAAACGCGTTGAAGCCAATATTAAAATTGATACAGATTTAGGTTTGATTAATTCAGACTTAGAAATCACTAATATCGATGATATTGATAATGCCAACTATATTGGGAATATTGTTTTAGACAAGTTTGATATTGGGAAGTTGCTCAATGATCCTTTGGTGCAACGAACCTCATTGAATTTAGATGTAGATGGAAAAGGTTTCACTATTGATAACTTAAGGACAGATGTTCGAGGTGATATATTTACTTTGGGTTACAATGGTTATACCTATAGAGATATTGAATTGTCTGGAGATTTAGGAAATAAAATTTTTAATGGAATTCTTAGTGTTGAAGATCTTAACTTACAGCTCGATTTTAATGGCTTAGTTGATTTTTCTGAAGCCATAAAAAAATTCAATTTCCAAGCCAACGTAGGTTATGCCAACCTTAATCGTTTGAATTTTGTTAGTAGAGATAGTATTTCAGAATTTAGAGGGTTGGTAACAATGGATGCTACAGGTTCTACCTTAGATAATGCGGTTGGAGAAATTAATATAAAAAACACCACATATAAGAATCAAGACGGAAACTATGGATTTGAGGATTTTGAAATTGTTTCTTCCTTCGAGAATGAAGAGAGAACTATTACTATAAACTCTCCAGATATTATTAATGGACATGTTACAGGCAAGTTCAGAATTAAGGATATTATAGGCTTGGTGGAAAACTCGGTTGGGAGTATTTATACCAATTACTTACCTAATGTCGTAGATGAAGGACAGTATTTAAATTTTAAATTCAATATTTACTCTAAAATAGCAGCCGTGTTTTTTAAGGATTTAACCTTAGGGAAAAACACCTTTATAGAAGGTAGAATTGAAACTGATGAAAAAGGATTTGATCTCACTTTTAATTCTCCTGAAATAAAATTCAGAGATTATTTTGCTAACAATATCAACTTAACTGTAGACAACAGTAATCCTTTATATAATACCTATATTGAAATTGACAGCCTTAAAACAGGAGTTTATAATGTCTCTCAGTTTAGTTTAATTAATGTGACCAAGCGGGATACCCTGTTATTTAAAACCGAATTTAAAGGCGGTAAGAATAATAGCGATAATTTCGACCTTAATTTATTTTATACCATTGACGAAACAAATAAATCGGTACTTGGATTTAGGAAATCTGATGTAAAGTTTAAAGGTTTCGATTGGCTACTTAATGAACAAAAGGATACATTAAATAAAGTCCGATTTGATAGAAAGTTCGAAACCTTCGATATTTCCCCAATTAATATAACTCAAGGCGATGAATCTATCTTAGTTTCTGGACAAGTTTCAGACTCGTTAAATAAAGATTTTAATGTCGACTTTAAAGATGTTCAATTAGTTAAGATTACCCCTAGAATAGACAGTTTGGCTTTGCAAGGCTTGGTGAATGGAAAGTTAGATATTGTTCAGGCTAATGGAGTTTATTTACCAAAATCTGATGTAGAAATCAGTGGTCTTTTTGTGAACGATTTTGATTTAGGTAACCTTAAAGCAAAAATCGAAGGGAATAACTCTATCACCAATTATGATGTTGATGTTACTTTAATTAATGATAATTTAAAGTCCCTTGATGCTAAAGGTAATATTGATGTTGGCGAAGAAAACCCAACCATAGATTTAGATGTTTCGTTTGAAGAGTTTTTACTAGACCCGCTCAACCCTCTAGGTGAAGGCGTGATTAGTAATATTAGAGGTTTAGTATCTGGTAATGCGAAGGTATCAGGGAGTTTGCGAAAACCAAGTATAGATGGAGAGCTGTTATTAGATAGAGCAGGACTGTCTATTCCGTATCTCAATGTCGATTATGGCTTCGACTTTGATTCTAAAGTAACCTTAAAGGGACAGCAATTTATATTCAATGATGTTACCATGACAGATTCCAAATATTTTTCCAAAGGAAGTCTGAATGGTTTTATTGAACACAATAATTTCTCAGATTGGAAATTAGGTCTAATATTAAACACAGATAGATTGCTTGTTTTAAATACTGAAGAATCTGAAGATGAATTGTATTATGGTACAGGCTTTATTTCTGGAACTGCCGAGATTAAAGGACCAACAGACCAGTTAGTAATTCAAGTAAAGAATGGAAGAACGGAATCAGGTACGGAATTTTTCATTCCGTTAAACGATTCAGAAAGTTTTGGTGATAACTCCTATATTCACTTTTTAACTCCTGAAGAAAAAGCAGCAAGAATCAATGGTGAGATTACAGAAATTATAGAAGTTAAAGGCTTGGTTTTAGATTTTGATTTAAATGTGAACCAAAATGCGACTATTGAAATTGTAATAGACAAAGAGGCAGGTAGTACAATAAGAGGACGAGGAGAAGGGACCCTTAATTTTTTAATTAATACCAACGGTACTTTTAATATGTGGGGCGATTTTGCCGTGTACGAAGGTTATTATAATTTTAAGTACGGTGGAATTGTAGAAAAGAAATTTAAAGTTGAGCAAGGTGGGAATATTGTTTGGGAAGGAGATCCCTTAGCAGCAGAGTTAAACCTTAAAGCGGTTTATGAAGGCAGTGCTAACCCTTCAGTACTTTTGGATAATCCGATTAACCAAAGTATCGATGTGGAGGTGGAGATACATCTTACAGGTCAATTAGAGCAACCGGATCCGCAATTTGATTTCAGATTTCCTAATGTAAGTTCTACTGTGAAATCGGAGTTAGATTATAGGCTGTCTTCAAGAGACGAACGAAACAACCAAGCTTTGATTTTCTTAGCGACTGGAGGTTTTTCAAACGGGGTGAGAGGTGCGAATTTTACAGGTACTATCTCTGAGCGACTCACCGGAATTGTAAATAATTTGTTTGGATCAAGTGATGGAAATTTAGATGTTGGTTTCGATTTTGAAATAGGTCAAGATACTCCAGAGCTACAAACAAATAATAAGGTAGGTGTTACACTTCAAACTAAAATAAGCGATCGAGTACTAGTTAACGGAAAGGTGGGAGTGCCGTTTGGAAGTGCTAGTCAAACAGTTATAAGTGGTGACGTTCAAATTGATTTACTTTTAAATGAAGATGGTACTTTACGTGCTAAGGTTTTTAATAGAGAAAATAGAATTAGAAATTTTGGTGAAGAGATAGGTTATACACAAGGTGTAGGTTTATCTTATAATGTAGAATTTGACTCGTTTAAAGAATTACTTCGAATTATCTTTTCAGGTAAGAACAGAACAGATAAAAAGGAAGAGAAAAAAGATGAAAAGCGAAAAGGTAAAGCCGACGGGTTTTTACCGGAATTCATCACAATTAAGGAAGAAAAG
Source organism: Winogradskyella epiphytica (assembly GCF_003217215.1). Lineage (GTDB taxonomy): Bacteria > Bacteroidota > Bacteroidia > Flavobacteriales > Flavobacteriaceae > Winogradskyella > Winogradskyella epiphytica. Next base: position 385,942 of record NZ_QJTD01000002.1, on the reverse strand, counting down.
ACAGAAAATAAGTCTTAAAAACTCAATATTCTTCCCATTTCAAAAAATACTTATTAACGAAAACGTTTGAAATTATTTATAGGTATGTATTTTATGACAATAGTCATTTAATTCTCTCTATTGTTTCTTAAATTTACTTATAAATAATTTTTAAATGCAACGTACAATTAAAAAAATAGGTGTATTAACATCTGGAGGTGATGCGCCTGGAATGAATGCAGCAATAAGATCTGTTGTTAGAACTTGCGCCTATCATAATATTAAGTGTTACGGAATATATAGAGGCTACGAAGGCATAATTGATGGTGACTTTGTAGAAATGGGACCACGTAGTGTTAAAGGACTTATTAATAAAGGTGGAACTATGTTAAAGTCTGCACGTTCCAAAACGTTTAGAACTAAAGAAGGAAGGCAACTAGCCCATGACAACCTGATAAAAGCGGGTATTGAAGCCTTGGTGGTTATTGGAGGTGACGGTAGTTTTACCGGATCTATGGTTTTTAATGAAGAATATAATTTCCCAGTTATGGGAATACCAGGTACAATAGATAATGACATCTTTGGGACGTCTCATACCTTAGGCTATGATACCGCTTTAAATACGGTTGTAGAAGTTATAGATAAAATTAGAGATACAGCAAGTTCACATAACAGACTATTCTTTGTGGAGGTTATGGGGCGCGATGCTGGTCATATAGCTTTAAATGTTGGAATTGGAGCAGGAGCTGAGGAGATTTTAATACCTGAAGAAGATTTAGGATTAGAGCGACTTTTAGAGTCGTTAAGGCGAAGTAAACAATCCGGTAAATCCTCAAGTATTGTCGTTGTGGCTGAAGGTGATAAAATAGGTAAAAATGTTTTTGAGCTTAAGGATTATGTTGAAGAAAATATGACAGAATATGAAGTGCGAGTTTCTGTTTTAGGACATATGCAACGTGGTGGTCCTCCGTCTTGCTTTGATCGTGTTCTTGCAAGTAGAATGGGAGTAAAAGCTGTAGAAAGCTTATTAGAAGGAAAGAGTAACTACATGGTAGGTATAAAAAATGATGTCATGGATTTAACGCCTTTTGATCAAGCGGTGAAAGGAAAATCAAAAATAAATAAGGAACTTTTAAGAGTTTCTGATATTATGTCAACATAAAATAAAAATAATAAAATTTAAAAAATAAATATAGATATGGCAAATTTGAAATTAGGAATTAATGGTTTTGGTAGAATAGGAAGGCTTGTATTCAGAGCTGCAATGAAGCGTAATGATGTAGACGTAGTTGCTATTAACGATTTATTAGATGTAGAGCATTTGGCTTACTTGTTAAAATATGATTCCGTCCACGGGAGATTTGATGGAACTGTAGAAGTTGAAGAAGGACACTTAGTTGTAAATGGGAAGAAAGTAAGAGTATCTGCTGAGAAAGATCCTAAGAGTTTGAAATGGGATAGTGTTGGTACTGATGTCGTTGCCGAATGTACCGGAATTTTTAAATCGATGGAAACAGCACAGTATCATATTGATGGTGGCGCTAAGAAAGTTGTGATTTCTGCACCAAGTAGGGATGTGCCAATGTTTGTAATGGGTGTGAATTCTGATAATCTTACGGCTAATGATAAAATTGTATCAAATGCATCATGTACCACCAACTGTTTGGCTCCTTTAGCTAAAGTGATTGAAGATAACTTTGGAATTGAAGAGGCCTTAATGACCACTATACACGCAGCGACCTCCTCGCAACTGACAGTAGATGGACCTTCTCGTAAAAATTACCGCTTAGGCCGTTCGGCTATAAACAATATTATTCCAACAACTACTGGTGCAGCAAAGGCTGTAGGTAAGGTGATCCCAAAATTAGATGGAAAAATTACAGGAATGGCATTTAGAGTACCAACGGCTGATGTTTCTGTAGTAGATTTAACGGTGAAAACTAAGAAAGCAACCTCTTTAGAAGAAATTAAAGAAGTAATGAAAAAAGCTTCAGAAGGTTCATTGAAAGGAATAGTAGGATATACTGAAGATGCTGTAGTTTCTCAAGATTTTGTTGGAGAAATAAAAACTAGTGTTTTTGATGCTGATGCATCTATTGAATTAAATCCAACATTCTTCAAATTAGTATCTTGGTACGATAACGAATTTGGATATTCAAACAAAATGATTGATTTAGCTTTAAAAGTTAATAGTTTATAATTAGATGTTTTAATTCTAAAATTCCGTAGGCTTATGAATTGGTCATACCTACGGAATTTTTAATTTATAGTCAATATGATTTTAATAACAGATGGTGGTTCTACAAAATGCGATTGGATTGCATTAGATTCAAATGGAAAACAAGCGGCTGATAAAATCCGAACGAAAGGATTAAATCCTGCAATTATTTCAGAAAAAAAACTGCATAAAACTATTCGCAAGAATAAAGAGTTGATGGCAATAGCCGATAAGGTTACACATATTTATTTTTATGGAGCTGGCTGTGGAACAGAAAAACCGAGACTGCTATTGAAATCAATCATTGAGTCATTATTTAAAAATGCTGAGGTTGAAGTAAGAGAAGATACTTATGCTGCCGTAAGAGCCTGTATAGATAGCAATAATGAAGCAGCAATCGTTTGCATTTTAGGAACGGGATCTAATTGTAGTTATTTTGACGGTCAAGATTTACACCAACGAATTTCTAGTCTAGGTTTTATATTAATGGATGATGCCAGTGGAAACTATTTTGGGAAGCAATTAATCAGAGATTATTATTTCGAAAAAATGCCAGACACGATTAGAGTTGCATTTGCTCATAAGTACAATTTAGATGCGGATTTTATTAAATACAATTTATATAAGCAAACGAATCCAAGTGCATATTTAGCAGATCACGCTGAGTTTATGTTTTTGAATAAGGACTCTGAGTATATAAAAACTATGATTACCAAAGGAATTCGATTATTTACAGAAAATATGATTCTTCAGTTTAAAAAAGAATTAGACGAAGGTGTACCTGTTCACTTCGCAGGTTCTATAGCCTTTTTTGCCAAGGAGGAAATAAAACAAGTAGCGAAAGAATACGGATTTAAAGTTGGGAATTTTGTAAGACGACCAATAGACGGTTTAGTCGATTATCATATAAAAAATATTTAATACAATGGAAATTGCTATTATAGCACATGACGGTAAGAAAGCTGAAATGGTTCAGTTTTTAAACGAGCATCGGGAAATTTTACAACAAAAAAATATAAACTTAGTATCTACAGGAACAACAGGAGAGAAAGTGAGTAAGGCTGGATTTCAAGTAACGGCTATGCTTTCTGGACCTTTAGGAGGAGATGCACAAATTGCAGCAAGAGTAGCAGAAGGAAAGTGTAACATGGTGATTTTCTTTAGAGACCCATTGGATAAACACCCACATGAGCCAGACATTTTAATGCTAATGAGATTATGTGATGTTCATAATGTAGCTTTAGCTACAAACCCAACAACAGCCGAATTATTAATTAAAGCTATATAATTTTTAATAACCTGTTAATAAAAGTAGAGGTAGCTATTGTAAAACTTAGAATTTGGTTATATCTTTGTGCTAACAAAAACGTAAACGACTAAACAACTATGTTCGACTTTGATCAATATTTAGGATTTTTAGCATTCTTAACCATTTTAACAATTGGATTTTGGTTAATGATTTTCCTGTTAACTTTTGTAGTGCCTTATTGGATTTTTGGGGCGTCAATGGAACGTTTAAAAGAAATTAAAGAAGAAAAGAAAGCTGAGCGTGAAAGCTTAACGCACTAGATTGATAGCTTTTTATTTAATATTGAAGAGAGTGCTTTGTGCACTCTTTTTTTTTGCCGTATTCTACCATAATAAATAACGTCACGTATAATCTAGATTTAAGTAAATTAAAAGCCTCTGAAGTAAATATGAGTTTACAGCAGAGGCTTTTGAATTGTTTTTTGTTCTATTATTAATTTACACCTGTAGGACACCCATATTAAAAGGCTTTTCAATAGGAGCGTGGTTTGCTGCTTCAATTCCCATTGAAATCCATGTTCTTGTATCTAGAGGGTCAATAACAGCATCTGTCCAAATTCTTGAAGCCGCGTAATAAGGAGACACTTGGTTATCGTATCTGTCTTTAATCTTACTATATAGTTCATCTTCTTTTTCTTTTGTGATTTTTTCACCTTTCTTTTTTAGTGAAGCCGTCTCAATTTGAAGTAAAACCTTAGCAGCCGAATTTCCACTCATAACAGCGAGTTCAGCACTTGGCCAAGCAGCAATTAATCTTGGGTCGTACGCTTTGCCACACATAGCGTAGTTTCCTGCACCATAACTATTGCCTAGAATAATAGTGAATTTTGGCACTACGGAGTTACTTACGGCATTTACCATTTTTGCACCGTCTTTAATAATCCCGCTGTGCTCAGATTTACTACCAACCATAAACCCTGTTACATCTTGTAAAAATACCAAAGGAATTTTTTTCTGGTTACAATTTGCTATAAAACGCGTCGCTTTATCGGCTGAGTCATTATAAATCACACCACCAAACTGCATTTCGCCTTGTTTCGTTTTAACAAGTTTGCGTTGGTTGGCAACAATGCCAACAGCCCAACCATCAATTCTAGCATAGGCTGTTATAATGGTTTTTCCATAACCCTCTTTGTATTCATCAAATTCAGAATTATCCACCAAACGCTTTATGATTTCTTTCATATCATATTGGTCCGCTCTACTCTTTGGAAGGATACCATAAATATCATCTGGATTTTCTTTAGGCTTTTTAGAATCAGCTCTATTAAAACCAGCTTTATCATAATCGCCAATCTTATCAACAATCGATTTAATTTTATCTAAAGCATCTTTGTCATCTTTTGCTTTATAATCTGTAACACCAGAAATTTCGCAATGTGTGGTAGCTCCTCCTAGTGTTTCATTATCAATAGTTTCGCCAATAGCTGCTTTTACTAAATAACTTCCAGCTAAAAAGATACTTCCCGTTTTTTCCACTATAAGAGCTTCATCACTCATAATAGGTAGATACGCACCACCTGCCACACAGCTTCCCATAACGGCTGCAATTTGGGTAATTCCCATACTGCTCATTACAGCATTATTTCTAAATATACGACCGAAGTGTTCTTTATCAGGAAAAATTTCATCTTGCATAGGTAGAAAAACACCTGCGCTGTCCACTAGATATATGATTGGTAATCTATTCTCAATAGCTATTTCTTGGGCTCTTAAATTCTTCTTTCCTGTTATAGGAAACCAAGCTCCAGCTTTTACAGTCGCATCATTGGCCACAACAATACATTGTTTGCCACTTACGTAGCCTATTTTAACTACAACACCTCCAGAAGGGCATCCACCATGCTGCTCGTACATACCATCTCCAGCGAAAGCACCAATCTCAATAGATTTTGATTTAGAATCTAATAAATAATTAATTCGCTCACGAGCGGTCATCTTACCCTTAGCTTTATGCTTTTCAATACTTTTTTCACCGCCTCCTAATTTTACAGTAGCTAAGCGTTTTTTTAAGTCAGAAAGTAGGAGTTTATTGTGGTCTTCGTTTTGGTTGAATTTAATATCCATATGTCTTGCCCAATGATTTGGGTATTGTTATTAGTTAAAACTTTGTTTTTAATCGCGTACGAATTTACAAAAACCAATCGATGTATAGAAAGTGAAAACTTTGTAAAATTACATTACATGGAAATATCTTCCATGGTACTTAAATTATTTTATTGTATTTTTGCCCTAAATAAACAAATAATAAGATGAAAAGAGATAGAATTATTTATTACGTAACAACAGGTTTACTAACATTATTAATCTTGTTCTCAGCGAGTATGTATTTTTTCGATTATGAAAATGTAAAATTAGCTTTTGAGAGTTTTGGTTATCCAACTTACTTAATCTACCCTTATGCTACAATAAAACTTATAGGTTTGGCCGTTTTGTGGTTGCCAGGATTAAAAACTTTAAAAGAATGGACCTATGCTGGATTTCTTTATGCCTTTGTATTGGCCTTTTTTGCACACTTCAATATTGGAGACGGTGAGCATTTGGCAGCAATATTAGCAATAGTATTATTACTCACTTCATATATCTTTTATAAAAGAGTGTATTAATATGCTTTTCTAGTCGAGGTTTAGAATTTTAAATTAAATCGCTCACAATGATTTTTTTTATATTGGAGCTCTACAATTTAAACAACATAATAATTACGAATAATAGATGAAAAACATCATTGCATTTGCAGGAAGTAATAGTAGTACTTCAATTAATAAAAAATTAGCGACCTACACATCAGAATTAGTAAAAGATGTTAACGTGACCATCTTAGATTTAAACGATTTTGAAATGCCTATTTATAGCTCACAACGAGAAAAGGAGTCAGGTTTTCCAAAACAAGCTATTGAGTTTGTTAAATATATAAATGATTCAGATGGTATTATAGTTTCCTTAGCAGAACACAATGGTGCTTATTCAACAGCATTTAAAAATATATTTGATTGGGCTTCGAGGGTAGAGCAAAAAACATTTTTAGGTAAGCCTATGTTATTAATGGCAGCCGCTCCAGGAGCACGAGGAGGTAAATCCGTTTTAAGCATGGCATCTGATCGCTTTCCACGCCACAATGCTAACATTGTAGGGAAATTTTCATTGCCATTTTTTAGTGATAATTTTTCCGATGGAAAAGTTATAAATGAAGAGTTGAATAATCAACTTTTAGAAGAAGTTGAGCAATTTAAAAACAGCCTATAAGTGTTGTTTATAGAAGTAATATTTATATAAAATTAGGAGGTTGAAGCCTAAACGTTTCGAACTAAAGTCATGGGTGATTTATCAAAGGATATAAATTCAAAATTTGAGAATAATCGCATTAAAGCGATGATCAATATATTGTATACGGCGAATTGGATTTCGGCTGCGCAAATCGAATTCTTGAAACCCTTTGGTATTTCACCACAACAATATAATGTTCTTAGAATATTAAATGGCGCAGGTGTAGCATTGAACGTTCAGACGATTAAAAGTCGAATGATTGATCGCTCCCCAAACGTCACCCGTCTAATGGATAAATTATGCGCTAAAAATTTTATTGAGCGTTTACCTTCAGCAACGGATAGGCGCGTCGTGAAAATTAAAATAACCAAAGAGGGTAAAGACTTACTAGAATCTATTCCTAAAGATTTCAATCACGATTTAATTAAAAACCTTACTGAATCTGAAGCTCTTCAGCTAAGCGATTTATTAGATAAGATGCGCTAAACTATTGTTCCCATAGTGCTAAAATCCTTATCTTCAAATTAACAAATAATCGAGATTCGGTATATACTAAATAATTCTGTTTTATAACTAAAACTGCCCTTGTGTCAACTTATCAGAACACTAAAAGCTCCTGATTTTTGACTGTTCTTTTCGTTTAATTCACGATATTTGTAAATTGACTAACTTTAAAATTAAGATTGACTATGGCAATGAATAAAAATACAGTGTTAGCTTGGGCTACATGGATTATGTTATTTGTAGGTTTTGGATTAATAGCACTTGGTGCGTTTAGATACGATGATGTAGCAGGCTGGGGATTCGCAGCCGTTGGCGGTGGCTTTTTCTGTATTGCTTGGGTATTTAATGCCTTAAAGGGAAGAGTTTAAATAAATCGACCTATATCAATAACAAAACTATTAACAATCGTAAATTATAAAAAACAATGTCTGACGATAAAAAGGTAATTTTCGCAATGTCAGGTCTTACTAAGACCTTTCCAGGAGCAAATACTCCTGTCTTAAAAAATATTTATCTGAGCTTCTTCTATGGCGCTAAAATCGGTATTCTTGGTCTTAATGGCTCAGGTAAATCTACGCTATTAAAAATTATTGCAGGTGTAGATAAAAACTACCAAGGTGATGTGGTTTTTCAACCAGGTTATACGGTTGGCTACTTAGAACAGGAGCCGCAATTAGATGATGAAAAAACGGTTATGGAAGTTGTGCGTGAAGGAGCTGCTGAGACCGTTGCTATTCTTGATGAATATAATAGTATTAACGATCAGTTTGGTTTAGAAGAAGTTTATAGTGATCCGGATAAAATGGAAAAACTAATGAACCGACAAGCAGAACTTCAAGATCAGATAGATGCCTCTAATGCCTGGGAATTAGATACTAAATTGGAAATTGCAATGGACGCTTTGCGTACACCTGAAGGTGATAAGAAAATTGGTGTGCTTTCAGGTGGTGAACGTCGTCGTGTGGCATTATGTCGCTTGTTATTACAAGAACCAGACGTATTATTATTAGATGAGCCTACAAACCACTTGGATGCTGAGTCTGTACATTGGTTAGAACATCACTTAGCACAATACAAAGGAACTGTAATTGCTGTAACTCACGATAGATATTTCTTGGATAATGTTGCTGGTTGGATTTTAGAATTAGATAGAGGAGAAGGTATTCCGTGGAAAGGTAACTACTCATCTTGGTTAGATCAAAAATCTAAACGATTGGCCCAAGAAAGTAAAACAGCCTCTAAACGTCAAAAGACATTAGAACGAGAGTTAGACTGGGTTAGACAAGGGGCTAAAGGAAGACAAACCAAGCAAAAAGCACGTTTAAAGAATTACGATAAGCTAATGAGTCAAGATCAAAAACAACTTGACGAAAAATTAGAAATCTACATACCAAATGGTCCAAGATTAGGAACTAATGTTATTGAAGCCATTGGTGTGGCCAAGGCTTATGGTGATAAGTTGCTATATGACGATTTAAATTTCAATCTTCCACAAGCAGGTATTGTTGGCGTTATTGGACCAAATGGTGCTGGTAAAACAACCATATTCAAGATGATTATGGGAGAGGAAACCCCAGATAAAGGTGAATTTAAAGTCGGTGAAACAGCAAAAATCGCTTATGTCGATCAGAAGCACTCCAATATAGATCCTGAAAAATCAATTTGGCAAAACTTTAGTGACGAGCAGGAACTCGTTATGATGGGAGGAAGGCAAGTGAATTCCAGAGCATACTTAAGCCGTTTTAACTTTTCAGGAAGTGAACAAAATAAGAAAGTGAAATTACTTTCAGGTGGTGAACGAAACCGTTTGCATTTAGCTATGACTCTCAAGGAAGAAGGTAACGTTTTACTTTTGGATGAGCCTACCAACGATTTAGATGTTAATACATTACGTGCTTTGGAGGAAGGTTTAGAAAACTTCGCAGGATGTGCAGTGGTTATTAGTCACGACAGATGGTTTTTAGATAGAATCTGTACGCATATCTTAGCTTTCGAAGGTGATTCACAAGTTTATTTCTTTGAAGGTGGGTTTAGTGAATATGAAGAAAATAAGAAGAAAAGACTTGGAGGGGATTTAATGCCTAAGCGAATTAAATATAAAAAATTAGTGAGATAGGTAACTTTACAACTAGTATAATACATAAAAAGCCAGCTAAATGCTGGCTTTTTCTATAGATAAACTATTTTCAATATTAGGGTGAAAAAACACTAATTATCACCGTAAAGGTGACCGCTTGTGAAATCTTTATAAGACTTATCGGCATCTTTGAAAACATCGGTCTCCATAAGTTTCTTATTTTCAGCTTTTAATTTATACATCTTAATTATAGCAATTAATATAAAAATTAGAAATATAGTCGCTACAGCGATTAGTATCATAGTAAGTTGAGTGGTCGTCACAATTACAGCCTTTGAAATCAGATTAATATGCATATTCGTAGGTTTTAGAAATGGGTTCTAAGTAGCTAAGATAGGAAAATTACTATATGTTAAGTGCTTAATTGTAAAATAATTACAAATTAAGGCTTTATTGTTTATCGATGAACAGGTCTTAAATGTCGATAAACCACAGTGTTTTTAAGGAAAAAACAAAAGACAAGTTATTTAAAAAAAGAAGATTTTTTAGGAAGTTAATCGTACCATTTTAGCAACTGTACAACGATGGACTTATTCTCCTTATTAACCAATTTCTTAAACTTTTCAACATCACTTAGGCCATCAGTTCCTCTATAATGATAAGGATAAACACGTTTAGGTTCAAAATCCAAAACGGCACTTGCAGCACTTTCAACCGACATGGTATAAGGAAGATTCATGCAGATAAAGGCCTTATCAATATTTTCTAAATTCCGCATTTCTGGAATGTCTTCAGTATCTCCTGAAATATAAATGCGTTCACCATTAAGATTCAGGAGGTAACCATTTCCTCGGCCTTTAGGGTGAAATTTTAGAGCTTCTTCTCGCAAATTATACATTGGTATAGCTTCAATACTAACGGTTTCAATTTCATACGATTCACCATTGTTTAAAGTTGTAATTGCTTTACTCATAGTCTCAGGTAATAACTCTACAACGGCGGCAGGTGCAATAATAGGTATATTGGCAATCTCTAAAGCTTTTAAGGTTTCAACATCAAGATGATCGCTATGGATATCTGTAATCAAAATTAATGTAGGTGCTTTTTGATTACTAAATGCTTCTTTCCCACCAGTTGGATCAATATAAATAACACGATCTTCTGACTCTAATATAAATGTCCCATGAGAAATAGGTATTACGTTTACTGAAGTCTGACTAGTTTCGATAACAGTTTCATTCTGAAGGATGTCGGTATCTGTCTTTGAATTTTCATTTTTACAGTTGAAAATCACAAGAGCTAAACTAAATAGGAGTATTAATTTTTGACGATTCATTTGTTAAATATTTATAATAAATATAAGGATAATAGAATTTAATTTAACCAACTGTAACATTTTTAAGAATCTTGCTACATATAAATAAAGAGCTAAAGTTTTTATAGTCCTAAAAAAAAACCGAAATTGCTTGTCAAGAAATAATGTCCAACTAAAAAACAACACACCATATGTCTGATGATTTTGATTTATTAGAAACAAATTCCAACGAAAAAACCGAGAAAGTCGATGTAAATTGGGGAAAAGCCATTGACCAAATGAAGTCTAAATTGGCACAGGAAGATGATCCTGAAAGTCGTCAGAAAATATTGAATGCTACATTAGATAATGTGGTAGATATGGCCGAGAAGGACAGAAGCACCTTATTAGATGCTATTAAAGATCTAACCGATTATCAAGATGAAGTTGGTATTATGTTCGAAGGCTTTTCGGCCTTAAATGAAGCGGAACAGAAAATAATCGATGACGCCATTAAGCGTCTAGAACGTGCTAAAGTAGAATTAGAAGATGCTCAAAATAAACCAGATACTTGGTGGAATAATCTTTGGGGTAGAAAAAGTAAAATAAAAGAAGCTGAGGAAGAACTTAAAAAAGCTCAGAAAGCTCGTGATGCTTCAGATAACGAAGCCAAAGCAATGTTTCAACAACGTATTGAAACTGCAGATGTTCAAACCTTATTAAACGAATTGTCTTTTAAAAGTCAGGCTGCTATTAAGCGTTTAAAAGACAGAGAACTTGAAATAAAAGAGGTTGAAGAAAGTCTAAAAACTGCCATTGTTGAAGCAAGTAACAACCATACCAAAGCACTTCAGAAGAAAAAAGAAGTTGAAGATAAGCTCGAAGAACAATACGCTTTACTCAAGCAAGCCCGTCAAGCTTTAGAAGAAGTTTCAGATAAGCAGTCAACTGAATATTCAGACGCCTTAAGTCAAGTCACTACCTTAGAACAAAAAGTAGAAGAATTAGAGGGACTTAAAAACGCTTATACCACATTAGCAGCCTCTAAAGATAGTTTTGTGCACAAGCATAACTTAACAATTAAAGTATTAACCTCTTTACGTAGTAATTTGCAAACTCATCGTGCAAAATTAAAGTCAGATACAGACGAACGACTTAAATATTACGATGGTTATGTTGTGGCATTAAAAGCACGTACAGATCAAGAGTTTGCTGCAATTTTAGAGCATTTAGGTGTTAAAACCGATGAACATATTGGTGAAACGTTAGCCGCTATGCACACAGCAAGTGCAAAGGCACGTCAAGAAATGATGGATAATATTCCAGTTCACGAAAAAGTAATGCAAGGTGTTTACGGAAGTTATGCTGAGGCCTTACAAGAAATTAGAGCAAAAGATAAGTCTATTCAGAAGAATTTTGCAGAGCGTTATGGGATTGATATGAAGGAGATTTTTGAAGATTATTACGCTGCCGATGCTAATGCACCAAGTGGAGGTGAGGAAGCGGCAGGTGAACCAAAACCAAAAGCTAACGAAGACGATTTGTTAGGTTAATCTATTAATGATGGCGTTACCTACTTTTGTTTTTATGACAAAAGTAGGTCAGGCTTTCACTACTCGCTCTCTCCGAGGAGCTCAAACAGACCGTTCAATCCTTAACGCAAATTCAAATTGTATTATGACAAATAAGGGAATATTAATCTTTATGCTAATTTTTTTTATAGGGACTTCTATATTTAATTATTTCGTTCTTTACGAACAAGATTTAACTCGAACCCTAACGACTTCCATAATATCATCCGTATTACTGCTTATATTTTTAATAGTAAAACGAAATTGGAATAAGAGACAGGAAACCGAATCAAAATAATAATTAATCTTAAAATCAATATTGCCAACTGCCAATTCAAATGATAGTTACACCTCTAGATTCCGCAATTTTAGATTCCAAAGAGCAATATGTGTTCTATCACAAAATGATAGATTTTGCACTAAAGGAGCTAATCGTTGCGGTTCAACAAAAACAAATATTGAACCAACAAGAAGTGCTTCTGTTTAAGCAGTACAGTGACCTATTATTATATTCTATCGAAGCAATGCGTGTGAAATACATGTATGACGAGGAAGAAAATATGAGGGTAGATTTAACAGATTCAGGATTTCCTAATTACTTAGAATTTAGATATCTATTTAACGATTTAGAACTGCGAAAAGATTATCTAGATAAGCTTACTAGTATTGATGTTTTAAAGGAAGAGTTTCTTGATACTTTAATGAGAAAGAAAGAACCTATTTCGAAACGAAAACTCTTTCAAGCCGCCTCAATCGTTTATTATACATCGGCGAAGAAAGAATACATTTTTAATCGCTTTGTACAAGGTAAAATCATTTCAGTAACAGAAGGCTCTCCTGCAGCACATTTAGTGAGTTGGAGCTTTTATGATGTCTCTCATAACAGGCCCTTTATTTGTTATATGTATTTCAATTACGATGGTAAAAATGTGCAGGATCATAAGGATGAGATTTATGCTGTTCTTAAAAATGTAGCAGATCGTGATATGAATTTAGACACTATGGCCTATGCGATTGATAAACGCTTACCTAAAGTATTCCCAAAACGTATTAGACGTGTAGATTTAGGACCGCTACACAATGTTTTTGCCAAGGACGAAAATAAAGTTACACATGTTATTCTGGAAGGTATCGCTAACAAAAATGTGCCCTTAGATTCATATGCCATTTCATTTCAAATTGATGAATTAGATTCGGCGAGCGAGTTTAAAGAAGGTAGTTTTTTTAGCAAGCAAACCTTCCAACGTTGGGATGCTATTTTCGGAACACGTTATGTTTTTGCACCACACAGAATTATACAATTATTGTATAATAAAACACCAGAAGTGATGAATAATTTGGCTTTAGCCCCAATTCAAGTTTCTGAACTTAAAACGAAATAAGTTTACCGTCGCAGTCTCAGTTTGCAGACTTGCGACAACATTAACTAAATAAGAACACACAGTTTTAGGTGAAATAAGCAGAGTTCTATGAGCAACTGTTTGCTGCTACCAAGACTGAAGACTATAAAAAATGGAACACAATTCTACTTTCCCTATAAAACAAAATGAACTTGATATGCTTCGTGATGAAGCAACGTCATATTTGAAATCCATACAGTGGGAGCAAAGTCAGCGTGCAAAAAGAAAAGATGGTGACGCAAAGGATGAATCAATTTTGTTGTATTTATCCCGAGCAAATAATGGAAGTAATGTGAGTATAACTTCGGTTTCAAAAACTGTTTTAGCCTTAAAAAAACGATTGGTGCCAGAGTCTGTCGCATTGCCTGTTTTTCTCAATCAAACTTTATTTGCTGTACAAGAAGCTTTAACTCTAGGGATTTGGATAAAAGATTCCTTTTCAGATGCATCAGGATTATCGAGTTTAAGCGAAAATAAATCGGCATTAGATAGCTCAGGAAGACGAGAATACGAAAGTAAAATGCATACGGCCACAGCCTTTATGTTGTTTGCTACGGCTTATAAAATTTTACACGACTTAAAACCACATGCTTCAGACGATTTATCAGTGATGAAACAAAAGTTCGCCGGAATTCCTGAAGTATCATTGCTAACACCTCTAAAAGGGGTTTCATGTCAGTTATTTTATTACGATAAGTATTTGGGTCACCCTGAAATTATCAAGTCTGATCAGGATGTTATTGATTTTACGGTGGTTTATTTTGAGGCCTTAATAGGAGAAATTCAATTACGAAAAAGTAGTTTAGAATATACTGAAACGATTTCAGACCGAACTTATAAGTTAGAAAACAGTGATTTTGTGGTTTCAGGTTGGGAAAATGTGTTTCAAGGCACCGCAAAAAGTATCGAATTTAATAAAATTAAATTCGAACAAATTGTTGGAAATAGAGATGCTAAACATTTTGCTCACCGTTTAACAGAACGCATGTTGAGTTATGATTTTGAAGCCATGAAAAATCCATTTCAAGAATTAGGTGGATTCATGCCTGTGTTTATGGGCTACGGAATTCCAGGAACAGGAAAAAGTATGTTAATCGCAGCTATAGCAACGCGTTTAAAAGAACATTCTGATAATTTAGATATTCCGTTTTTATTTCATCCTATGCCTGACACCTTGATTAGCACATTTCAAGGTGGATCTGCGGAAAAAATGGTAGAATGGATGAAGCCTTTGCAAGATCCAACGAAATTGATTTTCGCCCCAATAGATGATGCTGAAAACAACCTTCAAGAACGTACAACCCAAGGTGTTTCTGCAGGTGTCAAAGAAGTGATTGGTGTGTTTTTAAGATATACTGAAGGTGCTTATGCTGTAAATTATGGAAATAGTTCCATTGGGTTATTTACCAACCTACCTGAAATGTTAGACAAAGCTGTAATTTCTCGTGTACAAGGTCGATTTAAAATTGATGGAGCACGAACGGAACACGACTTTGTTGATCAAGATTATATATGGTGGCGAAAGTTGCAAGAAACAATGCCCGATTTCGTAAATATGAAAGATCCAGCAAGCTATAAATATCTTTCAGATCAAGGTTTAGCGAAAACAATGGGAGAAATTCTTCAAACGGTTGAAAGCCCAAGTGAGGAAAGAATTCATGATACTTTTGACAAGGTAGAAAAACTTCATCAACCAAATGATCATATGTTTTATGCGACCTTATATAAAGAGATCCAAAAGATATTTCCGTTTTTCTCTTCTAGAGATGTACGAAATATTCAGTCGGCAATTTCTTTACGCTTAACTGATTTCGATTTAGAACAAGATTGGTTTGAGCATCCTGAAAAGTATTTCAAAAAGGATTATCAAACAAAATTCAATATGCTTCAAGAGTTGATGAAATCTAATATGAAAGGCTTAAACTTCTCAGATATCAGAAGGCAGGAAGTAATTCGCTATTTAGACAATGTCGCTACTATCGCAGATACAGATTTCAAACGAAAAGTCGATGAAAGAGTTAATCAGTTAAATATAGAAACAGAGGCAAGAGAACAGTTTGGAAAGCGGGGTTAATTGTGATTCTATTAGTGCTAATAAGTGAAATTCGTTTCAAATTTATCTAAATGCAAAATTTAAAAAATATAAAAAAGACCACCCTTTCAAAACAATGGGCCACATTAGAGCGTGTTGATTACGATTATCAATTCAAAACGGGTGAATGGAAATCGGTATCAAGAGAATGTTATAATCGTGGTGATGGTGCGGCAATTTTGTTATACAGTCCTGAAAAAGGAACCGTGCTATTAACCAAACAATTTAGGATGCCAATTTATCAGAATAATAAAGAAGAAGGCATGTCTATTGAAGTTTGTGCTGGTGCGATAGATAATAATGACCATCCGCTTGAAACGATTCTACGAGAAACTGAAGAGGAAGTGGGTTACAAAATAACCAATGCTAAACAAGTTTTAACGGCTTATACCTCGCCAGGAGCTTTAACCGAAAAGATGTACTTGTTTGTAGCAGAATACAAGAATGCCATGAAAATTAACGAAGGAGGCGGTTTAGATAGTGAAAATGAAGAAATCGAAGTGATGGAGCTTCCGTTTTCAAAAGCTATTGAAATGATGAATAAGGCTGAAATTATTGATGCGAAAACAATTATGTTATTGCAATACGCTCAAATAAATAACTTGATAATTCCTGTGAAAGTAGGAATATGATAATTTGAAAGATGAAGATCTAATTAAGAATCGTTGAGTTTTTTTTAGAATTTTCAAAATTTGAGATTTAATTATAAAAAATGAGATTCCTGTGTGCGCAGGAATGTAAAAGATGAACAAATTAGAAGAAGCAAAACTATATAGAAGTGAACTCATTCCCATCAGTGGGAAATTAATTGAGCGCTATAACAAATGCTTAAAAACCTTAGGATTTACAGAGACTAACCTGACGTCGTTTTTTATAGATGGCATAGGTTGGAGTCCAGAAGTTGCTGAGGAAAAAAAGAATATGCATTACCTAAATCATGGCGATGCTAATCCGCACGGCATTATAATCACACCTTTACAAAAGGGAAAACCAGTATATCTGCCATTCCATTCTTTTGATAAAGAAATGATGCAACATGTATTTAGAACGCATGGTGCTAAAATCAATGATATAACAAGAGATTCTGCCGTTTGTATTGATTTCGATCAAAATATCGATGTATTTTATGAACCATTAGATGTCTTAAAATATGATAATGTCGATATCACCTTTAGGCTGATAGATAATTTAGAACAGGTTCAAAAAGACCAGTTATACCTTGTAGAAAAGTTCAATAGAGATACTAACTTCATAGATGAAAATATTCATCAAGAATTATTGAATTCTGCTAGAACCTATGGAGATTTACGTGAAAGAGATTTAGATCTTCATCCTTTAAATTTTACAACAGGCTCCTTTTATACAAGAGCATTTGATGGTGTTTATCTTTTAAGGGACTTTATTAAACCTATTGTGATTTTTGAAAGTGAGGCCTCTTATAAAGAAGCTATAAAAGATACAATTCATGATGTTTTGATATATCATATATCTCAACCAGAATTAGTAGCTAAGCTAAAAGACCATATCATCATTGAATGTGATTTAGAGCATATGGTGAGCACTTCAACATATGAAAGAGTCAAGAAATATGAATTAGCACAATTTTTAAAAGAAACCCAGCATCCTATAAAAGATATCTTGAATGATAAAGTGCTGTTCAAAAGCTACTTAAATAAAATAGATATCGAATCTAGAAAAAGAGTAATGAGTGTTGAATTATATCTAGAAAAATTAGAAAGAAGTAATGCTTATAAAATTGAAGACATTGTAGATCAAGAATTTTATTTCGCTTTGCACC
Source organism: Winogradskyella epiphytica (assembly GCF_003217215.1). Taxonomy (GTDB): domain Bacteria; phylum Bacteroidota; class Bacteroidia; order Flavobacteriales; family Flavobacteriaceae; genus Winogradskyella; species Winogradskyella epiphytica. Next base: position 368,437 of record NZ_QJTD01000002.1, on the reverse strand, counting down.
AACCGCATTCTTCATTATCCGCAGAGCATCGTGATTTAATTCATAAGTTGCTGATTAATATTGCGCCTTTAGATGTGTTGTTCCTATATTGGTACGATAAAGAGCAGTTTTACAAGAATTATGAAACTTGGGATGACTCCTTTAAGGATTGGGTAATTGAGAGAATTCGTAACAATATCTAAGTTTTTTAGACTAATTTAGTAGAGTACTTGTTTCTCTCCCAAGTCTAAAAACAAACAAGAAACAAAAATTATATAAAAAGCAATGGGCTTCATACTTAGTGCTTTGTTCTAAAACTATAGACTATGACACTCGAAATAATAATTTTTATAGCTTCAATATTGTTTGGAATTCTACTGTATTGGAGAGAGTCTAAAAGCAATAAAATTTACCGTTTTTTCAATAAGATTTTCTATTCTAAAGAATTGCAAATGGACCCAAATAGTACCAAAGGATTTCTTTACGAGCAATCCTTTCTAATGCGTTTGGTATATATAGGATTTTTGTTTCTAATAGGAATTGTGGTGGTAAGATTTATAATCCCTATTGATTTAGCTACAGTGTCCTTGTTCGCATCGAGCATTTTTGGTACTTTATTAGGTACTTATCTCGCGGCATTTGTTTTTAAAACTTCTGAAGTAGTAGAAGAACAAAGCGATTCTATTGGGGATTTGGTCGAAGATGCTGTTGAAAAAGGAAAAGGGTTTATTGAAGACTTAAAAACGAGAGAGCCAAAGGTGGTCGAAGAGGCTAAAAAAGAAATTGAAAAAGAGCCAGAAGTAAAGAAGCCAAGTGCGAGAGAACGTTTAAAAGATAAGGGGTTGATGTAGACCTTTTAAGAATTAGAGAAATTCTATTAAGCATAGTTCTTGTGCTTAAGGTGGAAAAAATAACAAAAAAAATACGCAAAGCGAAAAACAGAGTTTAGCAGATTTAAAAAATAACATATGATTAAAAATTACTGGAACAAAGGAGGTAAGCAAAAACGAATCACCATTTTCATTGGCTTGACACTATTAGTGGTATTGTTTTATTTCAGAGACGATTACCAACCTGCTTTATTATTTGTACGTAAATACATTTTTATAATATTACTTAGTGCACTGGTATTATTCTTAGGCTTACGTAAATTTAGGAACTCTTCCGGTGTCGGTGGACGATTAGGTATTTTAGCCTTACTCATCCTATTCTTCGGTGTATTATATGTTTTCGGTTGGCATTTAAAAATGTACGATTACATGAAAACCTATAATGTTTATAATAGTTTGAACAAAATCGAGATTCACGAATTGCCTTTAACTCAAAACGAACGAATTCAACCCTTAAGAAATATCTTTTCTATGGCTAACGAAAGTGTTGGCGAAACAAAAGATGTATCCTTGCCACATTTGGTTAGAGTAGATCATCAGAATAAATGGACAATGGCGATTCAACCGAGTGAAAAATACATCATGCAGCGTATTAGTGATAATACAGAAGAAGTATTTTCAGTGAGCAGTACAACCCCTTTTCCGCGCTTTTCTAATGAAAACCGTATAGATGTTACCTTTTCAATTGGAGAGTCCTTAAAGTTTAGTCGTAACACCTATAATGCTGTGGTGCAACGTTTCAATCCATGGATGTTGTTTAATCACGAGCCTAGTGACACGTTTTATATGAAAGATGATAATGACGAATGGGTCCAGGTAGTAAGCTTAATTAAATGGAAAGGTTTTTTCTTTCCTTACCCAAGTTTTGGAGGTGTAATGATCATTGAAAATGGAGAGCATGATTTTAACGATTATATAGAGCGAATTCTAATTGGAAAAGGAACTTATGTCAGTCCAGATGAAATTAAAAACTATCCGTTTTTAATGAAACAAAATACCTTATCTGAAAAAGTTTCACAATTAGAAGCAGAATCTTTAAAGTTCTTAGGTGGATTTAGTGATCCTTTACCTTGGAATATGAAAACTGCCGTAAAAATTCCTTTAATGCCAAAAGACCAAAATCAGCAGCCATATGTTACTGATTTCGACTTTTCAGGCTCTAATACAGATGCGTATAGCGGATTGTATCATTGGTTTGGTTTAGAGCCGGTAGGCGATGAGCGTACAAGTTTAAGTTATAGTGTATTTGTTCCAGCGGACGGAACAGATAAATTATATTATTACGATCATGCCACCAAAAAACAAGGTTATGCTGGTGTTTCGGCTATGCCTTTAAAAGTGAAAGAATCTAAAAAAGAATACGATTGGTCCGCGAGTACACCTGTAGAATTCAGACCTTATATAAAAAATATAGCAGGAAGAAAACGTATGTTTTTCTTAGGAACTATTTCTTCCATAAGTTCTTCCGATGCACAACAATTTGATGGTGCAGCAACACCAGATTTAGTTTTAATTGATAGCGAATATAGAGATGTCATTTGGATAGATGTTAAGCATCCAAGCACTTGGGATCAGGAAGTATATTATCAATTAAATGAAGCTTGGAGAGCCAGCGAAGGCATTGGTTATTATTATAACGAGCAACCAAAACAAGATGAGGATATCATGGAACGTGCTATGGATTCCTTAATGAGTATTCCTAAGGTTGATGATAACACTGATAAAATAAATGCTTTACAAAGACAATTGGATTCGTTGAAAGCAGCGAGTCAGCAATAGAAAAGTTTAGTAACTAATAACTTAAAAGACCTTTTAGAATTATAACTCTTAAAGGTCTTTTTCGTATACAATAAAGTTATGAGTAGGTCAATAGCATCTTTATATCCGAGCGTTTATAAATAACATCAGGTTCCAAGTCTACCTCTTTGAATCCGTATTTTCTATATAGGTGAATTGCATTTTCTAATTTAGTAGAAGAATAGAGTAGAAGGCCTTTTAAATTTTGTTGTTTGCCAAAGTCTATACAATATTGAAGTAATTGTTGCCCAATTTTTTGACCACGTTCTTCAGGTGAAACCGCCATTTTAGTCAATTCTAAAATTCCCTCTTCTCTGGTAGGCATCAAAGCAACGGTTCCAACAATTTTATCAATTTTCTTAGCAAAAAATATATAACCACCTTTATCAATAATATATTTGCTTGGATTACTTAATACAGCCTCATCGATAGGCTCTACATCGAAATAGGTTTTCAGCCATTCGATATTTAAATCATAGAAGCTTTTATCGTATTCTGCCTTATAATGAATGATCTTAATTTCCATTTGCTCTCATAAAATCTGTTATCATATAGGTAATTAATTTACCAACTTTGGTTGCCGTCTTTTTGGTTGGAGCAGCTTCACAAATATGTAAATAAGCCGCATTTTCATGTTTTCCAAAATAATGTACAAACTGTCGGGCTTTCTTTGCACTAAATCCACTTGGCGTCATGGCGCTACTTGGAATATTTCTAATAGCATCGCAATCAATTTCAATTCCGAAGGATTTGCCAGAAACATGTTCTAAGGCTATTTTCATCTCAGATTTAAAGTCAAGTTCTTTCCTTACTTCAATAGCTTCATAAGTATTGAATTTAATAGATTTGATTTTCTTAATAGTTTTAAAAATAGTATCGGAAGTATAATTTTCGTGAAGTCCAAAAATGAAATAATTTTTTAAGAAGCCTTCAGCAAATGCATAAGTAAATCCATTCCCACTATGTCTACCTTCTTCAGCTCTAAAATCTGTATGTGCATCAAAATTGACGACGTTTATTTTATCATTCTTACCTAAAGAAGTCCCTTTTATATTGCCATAAGCATTGTTATGACCTCCACCAATAATTATAGGATTTTTCCCAGCCTTAACAATGGTTGCTACAATATGCGACACATCTTTATCTATATTTTCAACGAAGTCCCTAACTTGAAAGCGTTCTTTTTTCTTTGATAAATCTAGCTTTAATAACTCCTCTCGTTTTTCAGAATAGTCTAAATGACCTAAGATTAATACACGTTTTGGATTTGTAAGACTATTCTCTTGAATATTTAACAAAACTTTTAGAGTAGCGTCCCAGGCCTTAGAAGTGCCCGGATTTCCGAGGTTTCCATAAACTCCTATATCCTCTTTAATACCAAACAGGACATAGTCAACGTCTAAATTGTTAATATCCTCGTATATATTAGTGAGGTTAGTAGGTAACTTAATATGTTCTCCAAATTTTGATTCTGATTTGCGTTTATTTAAAAGAGCTCGTTTTTCTTTTTCTGTAAATAATATGAGATGTTGCATTTGGATAGTTAATTTTAATAAATAAAAGTACAGTTTTATTACTTACATTGACCTCAAATTTAAAAATTATAACAAGTATTAATACTACTTTAAAACAAACAGTTTATGGAAGGTTCACAAAAATCAAATACAGGATTAAAAGTTGGATTAGGTATACTTTTAGTATTGTTCTTAGGTACAGCATTTTATACATCAAAGCTTTATAATGATAAGCAAGAGAATGAAAAAGTGTTGACTAATGAGAAGCAACAAGTAATGAATGATCTTAATAATATGGCCAAAGATTATGATGAGGCTATAGCAGAGAGCGAAATAAAAAATCAAGATTTAATTGAGGCGAGAAATCGTATTCAAGTACTAATGGATTCTCTTAAAGTATCACAAAATAGTGTAGGTAGTTTATGGAGGTATAAAAAGAAGTATTTAGCCTTGCAGGAAGAAATGGATGTGTTATTAGCAGAAAATGATCGCTTGAAGGTTGAAAATAAATATTTAGCAACGTCTTTAGATAGTACGCAAACGCAGTTAGCCGAACGTACTATGTTTACGGATTCACTTTTAGTACAAAACACAGAATTGTCTACTGTTGTAAAAGATGCAGCAGCACTACAGACTGTTGGTTTAGTTGGTATGGGAGTTATTGAAAGAAGCAGTGGAAAGCAAATTCCAACAGAACGTGCAAGACGAAGTGACAAAATTAAAGTTTGCTTTACGGTAGCTAAAAATATGCTTGCAGAGGCAGGTGATAAAGAATTATACGTTCAGGTTATAGACCCTAAGAACAATGTACTAGGTTCTAATGATCAGATTGAATTTGAAGACCAAATATTGAATTATAGTTTGATTAGTAGATTCAACTATGAGAATAAAAACTTAAATATTTGTGAGTATATCAACGAATTAGATGATTCTAAGTTTGAAACTGGACGTTATACAGTAAATGTGTTTAATGAAAAAGAATTAATCTCTTCTACGGAGTTTGAATTGAAATAATTTCGACTAATTGAATTAAAAAAAAATCCGAAAGACAACTTTCGGATTTTTTTATTTTTAATAGTTCTTATTGCTCAGAATGCTTGACTAAAACCTGACCATTAATTATGACTTGTTCCACGGGATTGTGAGCAAATGCATAAGGAATCTCACTATAGTGGTTCATTGGCTTGGTAATTATCAAGTTGGCTTTCTTCCCTCGCGTAATGCTTCCGTACATATTACTTATTCCCATAGCATAGGCACCATTTACAGTGGCAGCGTTAATAGCCTCCTCTGGAGTTAATCTCATTTTAACACAAGCTGCACTGACAACAAAATTCATATTTCCACTAGGTGAAGAACCCGGATTGTAATCCGTCGCGATTGCTAAAGGTAAGCCTGCGTCTATAATTTTTCTACCTTGAGTGTAAGGAATGCTTAAAAAATAAGAGCAACCAGGTAAGGCAACTGAAATGGTTTCACTGCCTTTTAATGCTTCAATATCGTCATCATTTATTTCCTCTAAATGATCTACAGAAAGGGCATTGTGTTTAACTCCTAAAGCAATCCCACCAACAATATTGAATTGATTTACATGGATTTTTGGTCGAAGATTATATTTATTTCCAGCCTCTAAAATAGCCTCAGTGTCATTAATATCGAAATATCCTTCTTCACAAAATACATCTACATAATTAGTGATATTAAGTTCGGCAGCCTTAGGTATTAATTCGTCTGTGATATACTTAATGTACTCTTGCTTATTAGAATGGTATTCTTCGGGAATAGCATGTGCAGCCAATAGAGTAGGGATGATAATGGCTAAACTCTCTTGCTTCATACGCTTTATAACTCGAAGCATTTTTAATTCCGCTTCAACCGTAAGACCATAACCTGTTTTAATTTCAACAGCTCCAGTTCCCATTGCGATCAAATCATTTAATCGCTTTACGGATTGTTGATACAATTCTTCTTCAGAGGTTTCTTGTAATTTTTTAGCAGAATTTAAAATACCTCCGCCTTTATTGGCAATATCAGCATAACTTAAACCATTAATCCTATCTACAAACTCAGAAGTTCTATCTCCGGCATAAACAATATGTGTATGTGAATCGCACCAAGAAGGTAAAACAATTTTTCCGGTGGCATCAATTACCGTTTCAGCATCTATGCTGTAGTGATCTTCCATTAATCCATATTCTATGATTGTATCATGTTCCATATAGATATAGGCATTTTCTAAAATTGGAAGTTCTTTCATTTCACTACCTTTTAAAATTGTAGTATTTACATCACGGACTTGAATTAACTGTTTAATGTTGGTAATTAGTATAGACATAGTGGTTGGTGTTTTTGTAAAGATTAGCTTTTTTTTTCAAATTAAAAAACAAATCCAAAGAATGAAAATGCTGAATAAATGAAAATTATAGAAATGTAAAAATAAAAAAAGCGTTGGCAGATAGCCAACGCTTTAGTTTTATAATGTGTATAAAATTATTGTTTTACAAATTTGAATGTTGACTTATTATTATTATTATTATCAAGTTTTATAAAATACACGCCATTACTTAAGTTAGAAACATCTAAACCGTGAATTGCACTTAAAGTACTATTAAAAACTTTTTCACCTAAAATATTATATACAGATACCTTCATATCTTCAGTTTTATTACTCTTTAAATATAAAGTGTTTTTAACAGGATTCGGGAATAATACGATTTCTGTTGTTTCAAAAGATGGAGTCGATAACGTCGTATTATTAAAGAAAACATTAAGGTCGTTTAATAAATAGCTTATTGTAGCGATGTCTAATTTTTCATCATTATTGAAATCGGCCAATGCCATAGAGAATATGGTACCTGTAGTATCGTCTAAAATAAGTTCTTCACCTAAAGAACCATCTTCGTTTCCTTCAAAAACTATTAAATCTACACCAGAGGAATAGCTGTTTCCTAAAATTAAATCGTTGTATCCATTGTTGTTTATATCCGCAACATTTACGGCTCCACCATGTGAAAAACTAGTAGGGACTACTGTTTCTGTAAACGTAGTTTCAATACCTGCTGTGTCACTTGAGTACCAAGCTAATGTAGCATTGCCTGTAGTTGGTTCAGAATCAGACTTTACAATGTTTAAGTTCCCATCATTATTTACGTCAGCAAAAATTACAGACCATAACCATCCATTATCTGAATCTACAGTAGTTGTGTACGGTTCAAAAGGAACATCACCTGAAGTATCTAAACCATCCTGAACAAGTTTATTGTCATATAGCTTAATGAAGCCACCTGAAGTATAACCAACAACCACATCTAAGTCGCCATCACCATCAAAATCAGCAATATCGAATGATCCAGGACCTGAATTAGCAGCTTCTTGTGCTAAAATTTTCATTGGTCCAAAAGTGCCATCACCATTCCCTAAAAAGTAAACAATTCCATCTAAATAATATCCAGATACAATAATATCTAAGTTACCGTTAGGGTCATTGTCTATATTCGCTACTTTAACAGCGCCAGCTCCATCAATTTCGGATGAGATTAATTGAGCAGGTTGAAAAGTTTCGTCTCCATTATTTTGAAACCAAACTAGGTTGTTACTTCCACCTCCAGTCGCAATTATATCATTAAATCCATCATTGTTTAAGTCTGCAATTGCAATACTTTCTATAAAAGATAATGCAGCTGTGCCTGTTGCTTCAAGTATAACTCCTGGAGAGAAGGTTTCATCTCCATTGTTTTTATACCATGCCACTTTGCTGCCATTGTACGTGCCAATAGCTAAATCTGTATTGCCATCACCCGTTAAGTCTGAAGCAGCAACAGCATATGGTCGTGCGCTTGTGTTGCTATCAATTGTGCTTTTAATAAACTCAATTTGTGCGTTACTAGTCAAGCCTATTAAAAGTAAACTTGAAAATAAAAGTAATTTTTGTTTCATAATTATGTGAATTGATTAATAGTTTATTGATTAATTGAGGCTTCCAACCATATTTTCTGGTTTAACCCATTCGTCATAATCCTCTGCAGAAACATAACCTAGATTTATAGCTTCTTCTTTCAAAGTCGTGCCATTTTTATGTGCTGTATTAGCGATTTCAGCTGCCTTATAATAACCAATCTTAGTATTTAAAGCTGTTACTAACATTAAAGAGTTGTTTAGTAATTCTTTAATTACTTGATGGTTTGGCTCAATACCTATTGCACAATGCTCATCAAAACTTACACATGCATCACCTAGTAACTGTGCCGATTGTAAAAGGTTAGCTGCCATCATTGGTTTGAAAACGTTAAGCTCATAATGACCTTGTGTACCACCTACAGATATCGCCACATCGTTACCCATTACTTGTGCACAAACCATAGTTAAAGCTTCACATTGTGTTGGATTAACCTTTCCTGGCATAATAGAACTTCCTGGTTCGTTGGCTGGAATAATAATTTCTCCAATTCCAGAACGTGGACCTGAAGCCATCATTCTAATATCATTAGCGATTTTGTTTAAAGAAACGGCTAATAATTTTAAGGCTCCATGAGTTTCTACAATGGCGTCGTGTGCAGCTAATGCTTCAAACTTATTCTCTGCAGTAATAAATGGTAAACCTGTAAATTCTGAAATATATTTAGCAACTAATACGTCGTAACCTTTTGGTGTGTTTAAACCAGTTCCAACTGCTGTACCTCCTAAAGCTAGTTCACTTAAGTGAGCTAAAGTATGTTCTAAAGCTTTAAGTCCATGGTCTAATTGAGACACATATCCAGAAAACTCCTGACCTAAAGTTAATGGTGTTGCATCCATTAGGTGAGTACGACCAATTTTTACAACATTCTTAAATTCAAGTGATTTTTTGTGTAAGGTATTACGAAGTTGAATAACTCCAGGAATAGTCGTTTCTACAACTTTTTTATAAGCGGCTATATGCATTCCCGTTGGGAACGTATCGTTAGATGATTGTGATTTATTTACATCATCATTAGGTTGAATGGTTTTTTCACCTTCACCAATAATTTTCCCAGCGATTTGGTGTGCGCGATTAGCAATAACTTCGTTAACGTTCATATTACTTTGAGTTCCAGATCCCGTTTGCCATATAACTAACGGAAATTGGTCATCATGTTTTCCTTCTAAAATTTCATCGCAAACTTGTGCAATTAAATCGCGTTTTTCTTTAGGTAAAACCTCTAACTCACAATTAGTATAGGCTGCTGCTTTTTTAAGGTATGCAAAACCATAAACAATCTCTAAAGGCATTGATGCTGGAGCACCAATTTTAAAATTATTTCTTGAACGTTCTGTTTGCGCTCCCCATAATTTGTCGGCTGGTACTTTTACCTCGCCCATTGTATCTTTTTCAATTCGGTAATCCATAATATATAATGTATTTAAAGCTTTTGCAAAATTAAAGTTTTTGTAGGTTTAATCGTGTATTATACAAGGAATTATTACACGAGTTATCCCTACAATAGTTAAGAATTTATTTTCAGATTAAAATTATATTTTTTATTTCACTACAGAGAAAAATCATCACCATCAACTTACAATCCGTCCATCAACCATAGTCAGTTTTCTGTCCGCCATAGCTGCTAACTCTTGATTATGAGTTACAATAACAAAGGTTTGATTAAATTCATCTCGAAGTTTAAAAAATAAGTTATGTAATTGTTCTGCCGATTCACTATCCAAGTTCCCAGAAGGTTCGTCAGCGAATATAATGTTTGGGTTGTTGATCAATGCTCTTGCCACAGCTACACGTTGCTGTTCACCACCAGACATACTATTGGGTTTGTGATGAATACGTTCACTCAAGCCTAAATAAGTTAAAAGTTCTTTAGCCCGTTTTTCGGCTTCTATTTTTGGTGTATTATTTATAAAGGCAGGAATACAAACATTCTCTAATGCCGTAAACTCAGGCAATAACTGATGAAATTGGAATATAAATCCAATATTCTTATTTCTGAACTTCGCTAAGGATTTGTCATTAAGAGACTTTATAGATTGCTCATTAATAATTAATTCTGTTGCCGTATCATAATCTGGTTTGTCTAAAGTCCCTAAAATTTGAAGTAGCGTCGTTTTACCAGCACCTGAAGCACCAACAATTGAAATAACTTCACCTTCATTTATTGTTAAATCAACACCTTTTAAAACTTGTAGATATTGATAGGCTTTTTTAATTTGTTTTGCGGAAATAACAGTCTTGCTCATAAGAGGTGAAAATAATACTTAATACATAAACCTACAATACTAAGTAGCAGATTTATTGGATGTGAAAATTGATTTAATTCCATTAAAGTCGATAAAGTATTGTACTCGTAGAGAAAAGGTGTGCTGAATAGGTTGAGCAAATAAGTGGTCTAAACTTTGAGAGTAGTTGTCTTCAATATTTACCCCTGCATTAAATAGTTGGTTTCTATACAAGGCTGTTAAGAAGCTTCCGGGTGCAAATTGCCAGGAGTAGCTTAAATCAATATTCCAAGTGCTAAAATTGATATTGGGGTCCGTACTCAAATTATTTAAGGTATAGCCAGAATCGCTGGTTAAATCTCCGGAATCTAATAATGTAAATAGAGTCTGATCATATATTACAGTGTCCCAATAGTGTCTAAAGCTTAATGCTAAAGAATTATAAGGATTAAAACCATAATTTGCAGAGACACTATTGGTTATAATTTGCCTATTGCGTTCTCCGAAAATAGGTTGGTCATCTTGTTGTGACGCATATCCGCGATCATTATTAGTAAAATCGAAATAAAACTGGTAAATCAATAGTAAATTGTCATTCAACCTTAAGCGCGGTTCTACTTCAAAATTATAGGAAAATAAATCTCTGTCTTTTTCGAATAGTGTTCCAACATTAGCTCTTAAATCTAAAGCAAGTTTCCTATTATAACTTGTAGAAACCCATCCACCTGTACTAAAAGAATTTTCATAGGTAAAAGGTCTGCCGTCTCGCGATTCAAAATAATCATGTTGTTTGCCAGGTTCAAAACTAAGATTAAATCCATATGAATCTAATTTAGTGGTTGTGGCTCTGTAATTGAATCCGATACTAGATTGTGAATAGACGTTCGGAGTGGCTAATCGGTTATAATTAAAATAGGCGTTTATATAATAACTGTTTAAATTTCCGCTAGGTTCATAGGTTTCATATGAAATATTAGAACTAAAATTATTATAATTATTTCTAAGAAGAAGTCCTAGATCGTTAATATCAAATTTGGTGTCAGCAAAACGATGTTCTAAACTATATTTTAAATTGCCATGAATTTTAGCAAGCTCTAAATAACTACTGAATCCCGTTTCATTGTTTGATTGTTGGTGATTAACATTGCTCATTTTTAATTCTGAAGAAATGCGGTAGGTATTTCTTTTATTAATCAAATTGGCAACTATGGCTGTAGCATTTGCATCTCTAAAATGTCCTTCACGCATCACATTGGTATTAATGATGCCTATTGAAGAATTACCGTTAAACTGTTGATCAACAACAAGGATGTTGTAATTAGTCAAAGGTTCTACAACTTCTTTTCGTTCTTCATTGGTAACACTGTTCGTTATGGTAGCTCGTGTTTTTTCGGTAATGGCGTTGAACAGACCTATTCCTAGCCCGTTTTTTGTTCTACCTGATACTTTCAAAGCATTTAGAACTTTCGTCTTATTTGGAATTTCTGCTTTTTCATTTTCATGAAGGCTAAGTTTTCCACTAGGTGCGCTACCTATTCGCCTTGAGAAAAACAAATCACCTTTTGAAAATAGATCGATACCTTCTGTAAAAAACTGGCGTTGCTCAGAGAAGGTTTGTTCAAAGGGACCGAGATTTAAAACCACATCATCAAATCCAGCCTGGCTAAAATCGGGGACTAATGTGGCATCTAATGTAAAATTATCTGTAATTCCATACTTGACATCCATTCCAAATTTTAAATCTGTATCCGTTTGGCCATCATAAGTATTAATTAATCCTGTTGAAAAAGGGTAGAGGTTAAGTCGAACAGGAGGTTCAATGTTTTTTAAACCTAAAAGTTCTCCACTGTATAATCCTGCATAACCTTTTTTAGGGTTGATGGCATTCCAACTAAAATTTGCTCTTGATCGTCTATAGTGTCTTAGAAACTGTAATCCCCAAATTGGTTCTTCTTGATCTGCAAAACGTAATGTTCTGTATGGAATTTTCATTTCAACAATCCATCCATCATCTACTAGCGTCACAGCGCTATCCCAAACGGCATTCCATCCAAAATCCTCACCATTATTAGGATTAGAAAGCGCGTCTGCTTGAGTACCAGAGCTAAACACAATGAACTCGGTATCATTCTGCCCATCATTATTTGGGTTTATAACAACCATGAAATAGTCATTATGTCCAAAGTTGTCTCTACTCGTTAGCTGCTTCATTATATTAGTTGGATCATCATAAAGGTATGCGGCAACGTATAAGGCTTTATCGTCGTAAGACATTTTAACTACCGTGCGTTCGTTATGAGGCACGACTTTGCCTATTTCAGGTGTGTAAGAGGTGAAATTAGTAGCGGTTTGGGCATTTTGCCATGCAGCATCGTTTAGAATACCATCAATCTTTGGAGCTTGGTCTGTACGCTGTATAGATAATGCTTTCTTATTTTGAGAATAAATTGTGCTCGTTAAGCTAATAGCAATTATGATTAAGTAAAACGAGCGAACGGTCATAATTTTTATGGATATTAAGGAATTTAAAATGTAAATAATTAAGCGCTTTATACATTCTAAGCGCTACAAAACTACGTGCTCACATTTTGCAGTCTTCTTAATTAAATGTTAAAAAAGATGCGACTAACAAAGATTTTGACATCCAAAATGGCAGTTATAGTATTTGGAATAATTTTTGTCTTACATTAAGTAATTAATGCAATTTATGAATAAATATAAAAAATTAGGTTTAGGCCTTTTGTTTGACGCCTTGGGATTTGTTTCATTTTTAATTCCAGGAATTGGAGAATTCTCGGATGTCATTTGGGCACCAATTTCTGGTTGGTTAATGACGAAGCTGTATCCTGGAAAAACTGGAAAAATAGCAGGTATAATTAATTTTGTTGAAGAATTATTACCTGGATTTGATGTCATTCCAACTTTTACTTTAACGTGGATATATACTTATGTAATTAGTACTGAAAAATCAGTAAGCAAAGTTCAATAAGTTATGTTATAAAAGTCAGATAGAGCACAAAGAATGATTTTGTCTGTGCTCTATTTGGCATTTTACTCTTTGTTGAGGTTATAATGAATAGGTCACTCCGACGTTTATGTTTCGTCCCATATTCAGAATTCCATCAGGTTTTAATCGTGATAAATGATGGACATACTCAGTGTTTAATAGGTTAGTAGCAGAAAGCGTGACTGTCATTTCATTGTTAAGCAGATTAAATGTACCGCCTATACCTGCGCTTAATAAGTTATACGCATCAGAAGTCGTTTCAAAAGCATTTACATTTTTCTGTGCGAATGTAGAGCGTAACTTTATAAAAGCGTAGCTACTTTTTACTGATTTTGTATCCAATTCTACTCGAAGTATATTGGTTAAAGAGTTCGCAGGAATCATAGGTAAATAGTCATCATTTTCTAGTTGACCTACAACCGTTTCAAAACTAGATTCTAAATGTAACCAATGTATAGGGTGAGGGTGGAGGTGAAGTCCAAATTCTCCACCATATAAACGAGCATTATCTTGTTCATAGGCAAAAACAGGATCGTTATTAATCATTTCTCCATTTGGATTAAGGAAGATATAATTGTTTACTTTATTGTAAAAAGCATTAGCAAATAATTCTATATGCTCATTTCTGTATTCTAAAGCTAAATCGATTTGAAAATTCTGTTCATTAGACAGGTTTATATTCCCAATTTCATAACGATTAGTGCCTTCATGAGTTCCATCTGAAGCTAATTCAGCCAAATTTGGTGCTCGGAATCCAGAGGCTAGATTTAATCTCGCTGTGATATTCTTAAAAAGATTCGTTTTAAATCCTAAGGCTCCATTAACGGAATTAAAGGTTTTGTTTTCAGAATTTTCTATAGAAATAGATCTATGATCGAAGCGTGCGCCTAATTGTACATCAAGGGCTTCGAAGTGAATATGTGAAGTTGCTAAAATGCCTAGGTCATTTGTTGTAGCATCTGGAATTAAAATTTCTTTGCCATAATTCAAATTTTTCTGGTTCATTCCTTGAATACCCAAGATTGTCTCAAATCTTCCGAAATCTGGAAGATTATATTTTACATCGTAGCTGAAAGTTTTAAGCTTCATCTGTAATGCAGCTTCTAAATTTTCAAGTTCGTTGGCATGTTCATCGTGTTCGTCATCGTGTTCATCATGATCATGTTCATCGTGACTACCATGATGATGTTCTACTTCAAATTCTTTTCTATTATTAAAGACATAACCTAAAGTAATATCTAGACTAGAATCGTCAAAAAATATAGTTGATTTTGAGCTAAAAATATGATTGTTAATGTTTTGATACGGGAGCATTGGAGTTTTACTTAAACTCTGTATTCCAATCTCTTCAGGTAAACCTAATTTCGCATTATTCATATTATAACGAAATTCAGTTTTAAAATTAGAAGATTGATAACCTAATCCTGCCTTAAAATCTTGCTCTCTATACCGTGTATTGGTAACTCTGTATTTATTGGTGTTATAGTCTGAATGTTCAGTTAAACTTCCTCTAAATAAAAATTTAAATCCATTATTTGAAGATTTATAACCGACATTAGTAGAGTAGCCTTTAGTATTACTAAAATAATTTAATGACGCATCTGCAGCAGATTCATTTTCCTGCGCAAATCGTTCAGGGTTTAAATATAATACGCCGCCTAAAGCATCACTACCATAAAGTAAGGACGCAGGGCCTTTAATAACCTCGACACTTTCTAATCCGGCATCATTGATACCAAGACCATGTTCATCACCATACTGTTGGTTTTCTAATCTAACCCCTTGTGTGTAAACTAAAACGCGATTAGAACTTAAACCTCTAATTACAGGTTTGCCAATACTGTTTCCTGTACTTACGCTTTCTACACCTGCTATGTTTGTTAAACCTTCAGCAAGTGTAACTGCTCCCGAAGCTTTGAGTTCTTTTAACTTCATCTGCTCCACCTTCATGACATTTTCGCTTTGTAATTTATGGAATGGCGTAGAGATAATAACTTCTTTCATTTCCATAGCAGATTCAGCTAAAATGATAGTCAGTGAGTCTGATAAAGGAACAGAAATGGATAAGGCTTGTGATTGAAAACCAATAAATGAGACAACGATTTTATAGGTTCCTTTTTTGAGGTCTATAGTAAATTTACCGTCTTCATCTGTTGTTGTACCTGTTTCTAATTCTGGTAGGTAAATGGTAGCATAAGGGATTGGGGAGTTTGTAGCTTTGTCTAAAACTTTTCCGCTTACACTGTTTTGTGCATAAATAGTTGTGCATAAAATGCTGAATACTATGAATAGTAATCGATTCATAAATAAATGATTTAATAATTAATGAAATAAAAAAAATGATTTCTAAATATTAAATCAATGCAGGAGGTCCGCGAAGTGTGGTTTGGAGTTTTTGGAATTTACTAACAAATTCGTACTGTGAAGCACTTATTTTGTAGTTGTCTTCAGAAGGAATAAAGAGGTCTAAATTGTTTTGAAAATGAAACTGAGTGGTGAGTTTGAATTTATAAAACTCACAGTCCATATCAGTTTGGTGAAAGTGAGTTTGACCTGAATCATCATTATGACAAACGATGTGGGTGTGATGTGAAAAAGTATGATTTAATTTTACAACAGAAGGGAATAGCACAGCCATAACCAGCACAAGTGCTAGCGCTTGAAATGCTACTGATATAAAATTTACTTTCTTCAATCTAAAAAACGTTTTAGCCCAAATCTACTTAGCATTTTCTTTTCAAACTCCCAGAAAAATTTAAATTGTCCAAATAACCAACCAAAGCTGACTAATAGAATTTGGTAGAAAATGAGGCCAATGATAAGAAATAAAAACCAGTAAAGAATAGGGTTTAAGTTTTCTTTAGTAATTCCCATCATAGCTATAATAGGCCTTCCTATAAATAAAGAAGATGAACCTGTAATAGCAAAAACCATAAAAACACGAATCATTTCCCATTTATAATCTAGAACCCATTTGTTTTCTAGTTTCTTAAAGATGATTAAGATGAATTTTAATAAAAGGAAGAAAAGAAGTAGGGAAGTGACTATACTTAGAAGTAAGCCATAGTGGCCAAATAAAGCATTTGAAATCTTAAAAGCTGAATAGCCTAAAATTGCTAATCCAAAAAATGGAAACAACAATTGCCAGTTGTGTTTAATTTCCCAATATGTTTTAAATTTTTCCATAGCACATTTTCAGTGCGGCAAAATTAGTAAAATATGATGTATTTCCGACTTAAATTCTTGGCGTAAAAGAAGAGAGTCGTTGTTTGTATTTGATTTGAAAATATAAGAAGTAGTTATATAGCTTGTAATTAACTTCATAACCATAATCAGTTCGAGTGTCATAATCAATTCGAACTTCATATAAATTGGGATCGTAGTTAAACGGTTGAGAGTTTCTTTGATTCCAAGCTTGAACCAAAATAGCATTTCTGTTTTCTAGCCACTGCTGTGAATGATAACCTTCTGGTCTTGCAGAGGAGGCCAACCAAGCATTAAAACCGGGTTCAATTATAATGATTCTATAATCAGATTCGTCACTGCTTATTTCAACGGTGTCGCTTTCAACCAAACCAATATCATTACCATTATTAATTGTTGGAGTGCTATTGTAGGATTTACAACTTGCAATTAAAATAAGAACTATTATAAATGGAATTAATTTTTTCATAAGTATTAAAGGTATTAAAAATTGAATGAGATGATTAGATTTTTACTTCTATTTAACACTGTAAAACTATATTAAGTTATAGGTGTTTGAAACCTGCAATTCGTGAACAGAGGGTTTCGTTGCGTTGGTCTAGAGGAATAGAAAGTAAAGTCATAGTACGAAAAAAGCAGCTCTTTTGAGCTGCTTTTAAATTATAACTTATTTATAAAACTATTTTCCGAATAGTCCTCCTAAAAGACCACCGAGGCCACCTTTCTTTTTATCTCCTCCTAAGAACATTCCAGCTACATCATCTATAACACTACCGTCACCGTCTGCATCTAAAATCTTTTCTAAGAAGCTTTGTTCATTTGAAGCAGCACTTCCGCCAAGTAGACCTCCTAAAAGACCATTTAAATCAGATTGAGAGCTTACGTTATTTTGTTTTGCCTGTTTTCCTAAAACACCCATTAAAATTGGTGCTGCCACTTTTAGAATATTGTCTACAGAACCTGCATCTAATCCAGCTTTTTGACCAATTACTTGCTCAACTCCTTGTTTTTTGGAACCAAGAACATGGTTAAGGATCTTAGCGCCATCATTTTTTACATTGTCATCAACACCACCGCCAAATAAACCTCCAAGGTTGTCTAGAATACTGCCATCGTGTTTGCTATTGATTGCATTCATTAGGCCACTAGCACCTTCTTCTGTTGAAGCATTACGTTCCATGGCTTTCATAAGTACAGGTAGAGCCATTGTTAAAACACTAGCTGTTTTGTTTTGGTCTGTTCCTGTAGAACCTGCTACACCATTAATGATGTTTTTTCCTAAATCACTGTTTAATAAATCTAATATTCCTGCCATTTTGTATTTTATTTTTTTTTTTTAAAATAATAAGCATTGAAGGTACAAAAAAAGTCCCACATTATATAGGACTCTTTTTTATTGATTTGGTCACATTAAAAATGTTAACCTAATATGCTTATGATTTGTTCAGCAAGCTCAAGACCAATTCTATCCTGCGCTTCATTTGTTGCAGCGCCGGTATGTGGTGTCAATGACAGAGCAGGATTCATCAATAACTGTATTTCTGGTTGTGGTTCTTTTTCAAATACATCCAACGCGGCTCTTGATACTTTTCCGCTTTTAATGGCATTTAATAGGGCTACTTCATCAACAACACCGCCACGCGCAGCGTTGGCGATAATAACGCCATCTTTCATTTGGCTAAACTCTTTCTCTCCAATAACGTAACTATCCTGAGCGGGAACATGAAGAGTTACGAAATCAGATTGTTTTAAGACTTCTTCTTTCGAAATGGTTTTAATTTCAAAATCAACCTTTTGACCATCAAAGAAATCTAATTGTAAATTAGCTTTTTCTAAAAATGGATCAAAAGCTACAACTTTCATTCCAGCACCAATAGCAACTTTCGCTGTGGCTTGGCCAATGCGTCCAAAACCAAGGACTCCTAGTGTTTTTCCTTTTAATTCTGTTCCTTTAGCGTATGATTTTTTTAAGGCTTTAAAATTAGCATCACCTTCTAAAGGCATATCACGATTAGAATTATGTAAAAATCGCGCTAAACCGTAGAAATGTCCAAAAACTAATTCTGCTACGGAATGTGAGGAAGCAGCAGGAGTATTGATAACGTGCAATCCCTTACTACGAGCGTAGTCCACATCTATATTATCCATGCCAACTCCACCGCGACCAATTATTTTAAGGCTAGGGCAATTGTCGATTAAGTTTTTTCTAACAGTTGTAGCGCTTCTAACTATTAAAACAGTAATATTATGTTTATTGATATAATTTTCCAATTGTTCTTGTGCTACGGTAGTTGTAAGAACTTCAAAACCCGCAGCTTCTAAAGCTTCGATACCGCTATTTGAAATGCCGTCGTTTGCTAATACTTTCATTGTTATATAATTTGTCATTGTGAAAATGAATCAGGGTAGTGTTTGAATTTGATGCCTTCGATTCTTTCTTAATGACGTTTATTAATTATGCTTTACTTTCTAATTCACTCATAACTTCAACCAATGCTTTAACACTATCTAAAGTTAGAGCGTTATACATTGAAGCCCTATAGCCACCAACACTTCTGTGACCATTTACATTGCTAATTCCTGCTTCGACCAACATGGTTTCAAACGTTTCTTTTAGATTTTCATTTTCTAAGGTAAAGGTTGCGTTTACGTTTGAACGGTCTTCTTTAGCTGCAAAACCTTTGAATAATGGGTTTAGGTCTATTTCTGAATAAATTAAGCTTGATTTTTTTTCATTTTCTTTTTCTATAGCTTTAATTCCGCCTAAATCTTTCAACCATTGCATTGTTAACATAGATACGTAAACTGCAAAAACAGGAGGTGTGTTAAACATACTTCCTTTACTGATGTGTAACTTATAATCCATCATTGAAGGGATTTTTCTGGAAACTTTACCAAGAATATCTTCTTTAACAACTACAAGTGTTGTTCCTGCAGGTCCCATATTTTTCTGTGCACCAGCGTAGATTAAATCAAATTGAGAATAATCGATTTGACGTGTGAAAATATCACTACTCATATCACAAACCATAGGAACAGGTGATTTAGGGAAATTTTTCATCTGTGTTCCAAATATGGTATTGTTAGAAGTGCAATGAAAATAATCGTAGTCCTCAGGAATTTCGTATCCTTTAGGAATGTAATTGTAATTAGCACTCTTTGAGGAAGCTACTTCATAAATATCATCATATATTCTCGCTTCTTTTATAGCTTTATCTGCCCAAGTCCCTGAATTTAAGTAGCCTGCTCTTTTTTCTAGAAGATTAAGCGCAACCATTAAAAATTGCGTACTTGCTCCACCTTGAAGAAATAACGCCTTATATCCCTTGCCCTCAAGTCCTAATAGTTCTAAGGCAAGCGATCGTGCTTTGTCCATAACCTCGACAAATGATTTACTTCTATGAGATATTTCTAATATTGATAAGCCATCGTCAAAATTTAAAACAGCTTCTGATGCTTGTTTCATTACGGATTTTGGCAATACACTAGGGCCGGCACTAAAATTGTGTTTTATCATGAAAGATTTTTTTAATTCCGATTGTTAAAAGTGGCTCTTTTAATTTTTCGCTTATTTAAGAGTTCTAGTTGCTATTTCGGAAATCAATTTTTAATTGTATTAAACAGCTACAAAGATGGTAATTAAATAATAATTCTGTATTGTTAAATAGATAATTTTTGGGCTAAATTTTCAACAAGAAATCAACAGTGTCAACATTATCTGCATACTCCCAAAGTTGAGGGTATTGGGTGGTTCCAAATGGAATTTCAGAATCAGAAAATCCATTGGCTACAACACATTGAATTCGGTCCTTATTAGTTATTATTTTATTTTGAAGATCAGTAATATTTTCATAGTAATCATAAAATAAGGTAGCGATAGGAGAGGCGTAAGCTTCGTCTTGCTTTATCATGAGAAATCCATTTTCTAAAATATCGAATTCACTCATAATATATACGGCCTTATTGTAATCATAATTATTGGCGTATTTAGCTTCATTTATTATAGGATGCCATTTGTAGACAGCATTAAAGAAGGCATCAAAATTATAGCCTTTTGGTAAAAACATTTTAGAAACATTTCTGCAACCTAATCCATAATATCTAAAAATATCATCAGATAAAGCCTCGAGCTGTTCGTGGGTTTCATTCCCAGTTAGAATTGCTACAGAATTTCTGTTTTTTCGAATTATAGATGGTTTATTTTTGAAGTAATATTCAAAATAACGAGCTGTGTTATCACTTCCTGTTGCTATGACCGCATCGAAATCTTCCAGTTTTTCTTCAGTAAATTTAATTTTACCTTTAAAATCAGGTTCAATAACTTCTAAATACTTGGCTAAAAATGGAAGTAGGTGTTTGTCATTAGAGGATTGTTTCACTAAAACATTATGCCCTGAAATCAGTACTGATAAAAAGTCATGAAAACCAACTAATGGAATATTTCCTGCCATAATTATCGCAACTCTCTTAGGGTTTTCAAGGTTAAAGTTATACTTCTCAGTCCATAACTTAATATTCTTGTCTGTTAATGCATTAGACCAATTCTCCAAAGCAAATAAAACATTTTTATTTGTAAACCAACCGTTATGTTCTTGAGCTAGTTTTATTTGATGTTTGAAACCATCAAAAAATAGGTCATTCGATTCAATAGCGTCATTTTTTTTAATTCCATTTTGTTGAAATTGACTTAAAAAGTGACCTAATTTTACAAAAGCGTTAATTCTTTGTTGTAAATCCATAAAGTGTTTGGTTATACGATGTTTTGGCTTTATTTTTGCACGCCAATTCACGAGGAATTTGTGACGTGAATGCAAAATTACGGAATTAAAAGAAAAATGAGCTTGAGAATAAGTTTTAGATGGTTTAAAATTGAATTACAACTGGAAATTAACTTATCGGATAGTTAGACAAAATAAATTAAAACAATTATGGCAATTATAATCACAGACGAATGTATTAATTGTGGAGCTTGTGAGCCAGAGTGTCCAAATAACGCTATTTATGAAGGTGCCGATGATTGGCGCTATTCAGATGGGACGAGTTTAACAGGCAAGGTGGTTTTACCAAACGGAAAAGAGGTAGATGCCGACGAAACACAAGAGCCAATTAGTGATGAGGTTTATTATATAGCTCCAGATAAATGTACAGAATGTATGGGCTTTCATGAAGAACCACAATGTGCTGCTGTATGTCCAGTAGATTGTTGTGTGCCAGATGAAGATCATGTAGAGACTGATGAAGTTTTATTGGCTAAACAACGTTTTATGCATCCTGATGGGCATTGATACATATAGATTTTGAAAATAAGAATCCTGAGCTCATGCTTGGGATTTTTTTGTATTAAGAAGGGTTGTTGTGCTTGTAAAAGTGGCAATTTAGATGAAAATAAGTATTAGGTCTTGCCTTGATTTTTTATTTAAATTGACTTCGGAATTATTCCAATATCTTTTATTAAAAGTATTGTGTTAATTAACTACATTTGCAATCGCAAATTTTGCAACTTAAATTAATAAGATTCTCACAATAGTGGGAGTATAAAAATACACTTTTCGATGAAAGCAGGAATCGTAGGCTTACCTAATGTAGGAAAATCAACTTTATTTAATTGTTTATCTAACGCAAAGGCACAAAGTGCTAACTTTCCGTTTTGTACCATAGAACCTAATATTGGTGTAGTAAACGTTCCAGATCCGAGATTAGAGAAGTTGGAAGAGTTGGTGAAGCCAGAACGTGTTCTGCCTGCAACGGTAGAGATTGTAGATATTGCTGGACTTGTAAAAGGTGCTAGTAAGGGGGAGGGTCTTGGGAACCAATTCTTAGCTAACATTAGAGAAACAGATGCTATTCTTCACGTTTTACGTTGTTTTGATAATGAAAATATAGTTCATGTGGATGGTTCAATTGATCCGATTAGAGATAAAGAAACTATCGATATGGAGTTGCAGCTTAAGGATTTAGAAACTGTTGACAAAAAGCTAGATAAAGTTAAGCGTGCTGCAAAAACTGGAAATAAAGAAGCTCAGAAAGAAGAAGCTATTCTTCTTAAGATTAAGGAAAATTTAGAGGCAGGTATTTCTGTACGTGCTTTAGAATTTTCTGAAGAAGATTACGAAGATTACGTAAAACCATCGCAATTTATTACAGATAAACCAGTAATGTACGTTTGTAATGTGGACGAAGGCGCTGCCACTACTGGAAACGCTTATGTAGATAAGGTGAGAGAAGCAGTGAAAGATGAAAACGCTGAAGTTTTGGTTTTAGCTGTTGGAACTGAGGCAGATATTAATGAGTTAGATGATTATGAGGAACGTCAGATGTTTTTAGCTGATATAGGTTTAGATGAACCGGGTTCTGCAAAATTAATTCGTTCAGCGTACAAATTATTAAATCAACAAACCTATTTCACAGCGGGTGTAAAAGAGGTGAGAGCTTGGACAATTAACGTTGGTGCTACAGGACCACAAGCGGCTGGAGTAATTCATTCAGATTTCGAAAAAGGATTTATTAGAGCAGAGGTTATAGCTTACGAAGATTTCGTGCATTACGGAAGTGAGGCAAAAGTGAAAGAGGCTGGTAAAATGCGTGTAGAAGGAAAGAATTACGTGGTAAAGGATGGTGATGTTATGCACTTCTTGTTTAACGTATAGTCTTTGTGCATCAGTCGGGTATAGTATATTCTATAACCTTAATTATATTTTCAATTCAGTTAAGAGATTTCTTAGAGCTAAGGTTTTTTAATCTTGGTGTGATATTTTTGTGTCTATATTGAAACAAAAAAAACGGTTTTGATAAATGGAATAGGAGTAAATTTTTACTAAAAAGCTTTATCGATATCATCACAATTTTGATTCCGTATTTTTTTTGTTAAATTATAGCGTCACATTATGTTGTGGTGTGCCTATAATTAATTAATTTAACCCTTTGAAAGGATATTAAGACTTAAGTGGTTATTAAGCGCTATTGTTAATTACTTTGTACAAAGCGTATTTCATTTTTTAACGTTTAGTCTTATATTAGCCCTTTATCTAAATTTCTACAAATACCTATGTCAGAACAGTCTACTTATACTGAAGATAATATACGTTCACTTGATTGGAAAGAACACATCCGAATGCGACCTGGTATGTATATCGGAAAGCTTGGTGATGGATCATCTCCTGATGATGGTATTTATATTTTGCTCAAAGAGGTTTTAGACAACTCTATTGACGAGTTTGTTATGGGAGCTGGTAAGACTATTGAGATCTCGATACAAGGTGAACGTGTAATTGTTAGAGATTATGGTCGTGGTATTCCTCTTGGGAAAGTTGTAGATGTGGTTTCTAAGATGAATACTGGTGGAAAGTATGATTCAAAAGCGTTCAAGAAATCTGTCGGGTTAAATGGTGTTGGTACCAAGGCTGTTAATGCACTTTCTTCTTATTTTAGAGTAGAATCTACTCGTGATAGTAAGTCGGCTTCAGCAGAATTTGAGCAAGGAAATCTTGTGAATCAAGAGATGTTAGATGAAACCAGCAGAAGGAAAGGAACCAAGGTAACTTTTATTCCTGATGAAGTTATATTTAAAAATTACAAGTACCGAAGCGAGTATATCGTAAAGATGCTTAAGAACTATGTTTACCTAAATCCAGGTTTAACAATAGTATATAATGGTGAAAAGTATTTTAGTGAAAATGGCTTAAAAGACTTACTGTCTGAAAACATAAAAGATACAGATCTTCTTTATCCAATCATTCATCTGAAAGGTGATGATATCGAAATTGCTTTAACGCATAGTAAAACTCAGTATAGCGAGGAATACCATTCGTTTGTAAATGGGCAAAATACCACTCAAGGAGGGACGCATTTGTCAGCATTTAGAGAAGCCTTGGTAAAAACCATTAGAGAGTTTTACGGTAAAAACTACGAAGCTTCAGATGTTAGAAAATCGGTTGTGTCTGCAATTGCCATAAAAGTTATGGAGCCTGTTTTTGAAAGTCAGACGAAAACTAAATTAGGATCTACTGATATGGGTGGTGACTTACCAACTGTAAGAACTTATATCAATGACTTCGTTAAAACGTATTTAGATAACTATTTACATAAGAATCCAGATACTGCTGAAAAGATTCAGCGTAAAATTCTTCAAGCGGAAAGAGAGCGTAAAGAATTATCTGGAATAAGAAAATTAGCAAAAGATAGGGCGAAAAAAGCCAGTCTTCACAATAAAAAATTAAGAGATTGTCGTGTTCATTTTGGAGATACCAAAAACGAACGATATTTAGAAACCACGTTGTTTATTACGGAGGGTGATTCGGCATCTGGTAGTATCACAAAGTCTCGTGATGTAAATACTCAGGCTGTTTTTAGTTTGAAAGGGAAACCTTTGAATAGTTATGGGTTAAGTAAGAAGATTGTTTACGAGAATGAAGAGTTCAACCTGCTTCAAGCAGCCTTAAATATTGAAGAGTCTCTCGAGGATTTGAGATATAATAATGTTGTAATCGCAACGGATGCCGATGTCGATGGAATGCACATTAGGTTGTTGTTGATTACATTCTTCTTACAATTCTTTCCAGAAGTTATAAAAGAAGGGCATTTGTATATCTTGCAGACGCCATTATTTAGAGTTCGAAATAAAAAAGAAACAATTTATTGTTATTCTGAAGAAGAAAGACGTGAAGCTATAGATAAATTAAAACCGAAGCCTGAAATTACTCGATTTAAAGGTTTGGGTGAGATTTCACCCGATGAATTTGTTCATTTTATTGGTGAAAATATTCGATTAGATCCTGTAATGTTAGATAAAGATATGTCTATTGAGGAACTGTTGTCATTTTACATGGGGAAAAATACACCTACGCGACAAGAATTCATTATAGATAATCTTAGAGTAGAGCTTGATGTGATTGAGGAAACAATATGAGAACAGATAATAGAAAGGTAAAAAATACCATTATTTCCACTTATTTTGTATTAATACTTTTGGCGGTATTGTTAGGTACGGTCTTTAATTCGTATCAGCTATTTGAAAGTAGTTCACTGTATGTGTTAATTGGTTTATTAATAACCGTGGGAATTGTTCATTTTGTAGCAAGATATTTTGAGTATGATAGTGATGGTGCAAAGATTATTATTACCAATAGTGGCTTAATTCTAAATGATTTTTTCAATTATAGAGAGCATAAGGTTGAAATTTCTAAGGAAAAATTATCAGGGTTTAAAATCAAAAATTATCTATTTTATAAAAGTCTTATAATTTACACGACTCAGAGCAATGGTAAAATTGCTACGGAACGTTTTAATATCACACTTTTGAAGCGAAAAAAGACAAAATTTATAAAGCAGTCTTTGATAAAAATTATTAAGGAAAACAAAAAGAATAAACAAGGATAAATGGCTGGAGAAAATGACGAATTGTTGAACGGCGAAAATGGTAGCCAAGAAACGATTAAGAAGGTTACCGGAATGTATAAGGATTGGTTTCTAGATTACGCATCTTATGTGATCTTAGAGCGTGCTGTACCGGCGATTGAAGATGGTTTTAAGCCAGTTCAACGTCGAATTATGCACTCCATGAAAGACCTTGATGATGGTCGTTATAATAAAGTAGCGAATATTGTTGGTCATACTATGCAATACCACCCTCACGGTGATGCCAGTATTGCAGATGCCATGGTACAAATTGGTCAAAAGGATTTACTCATAGATACCCAAGGAAACTGGGGAAACATTCTAACAGGAGACCGTGCGGCAGCCTCTCGTTATATTGAAGCAAGACTTTCTAAATTTGCTTTAGATGTGGTTTATAACCCTAAAATAACAGAATGGCAAGCTTCATATGATGGTCGTCGTAAAGAGCCTATAAACCTACCTGTAATGTTTCCTCTGCTTTTAGCGCAAGGAGGAGAAGGTATTGCAGTAGGCTTGTCTACAAAAATATTACCTCATAATTTTATAGAGCTTATTGATGCTTCTGTAAAACATTTAAAAGGTAAGCGATTTACACTTTTACCAGATTTTCCAACTGCAGGAATAGCCGATTTCACAAATTATAATGATGGAATGCGTGGAGGTAGAGTTCGAGTGCGCGCTAAAATCTCTCAACGCGACAAGAATACTTTAGTCATTACCGAAATACCTTTTGGTACAACTACATCTTCACTTATTGATTCAATTCTTAAGGCTAATGAGAAAGGAAAAATAAAAATCAAGAAAATTGAAGATAATACAGCGGCCGAAGTAGAGATTTTAATCCATCTCCCTTCTGGGTTGTCTCCAGATAAGACAATTGATGCTCTATATGCATTTACGAGTTGTGAGACTTCTATTTCACCATTAGGATGTGTTATTGAAGACAATAAACCATACTTTGTTGGGGTCTCAGAAATGTTACGTCGTTCAACGGACAATACGGTTCAGCTTTTAAAAAGTGAATTAGAAATAAAACTAGGTGAGCTTCAAGAGCAATGGCATTTTGCGTCTTTAGAGCGAATCTTTATTGAAAATAGAATTTATCGTGATATTGAGGAAGAAGAAACTTGGGATGGTGTTATAAATGCTATTGATAAAGGGCTACAGCCTCATATAAAACATTTAAAACGAAAAATCACAGTCGATGATATTACGCGTTTAACTGAAATCAGAATTAAACGTATTTCTAAATTCGATATAGATAAGGCACAGCAAAAGATTGACGCATTAGAAGAAGAAATAGCTAAAGTAAAACATCACTTAAACAATCTAATCGATTATGCTATAGCGTATTTTGAAAGATTGAAAAAGGATTACGGAGAAGGAAAAGAACGTAAAACTGAGATAAGAATCTTTGATGATGTTGATGCAACAAAAGTAGTTATTCGCAATACAAAACTTTATGTAAATAGAGAAGAAGGCTTTATCGGGACGGCGTTAAAGCGCGACGAGTATGTCTGTGACTGTAGTGATATCGATGATATAATTGTGTTCACCAACGACGGTAAAATGATGGTCACAAAGGTGGATTCTAAAACCTTTGTAGGAAAGAATATAATACACGTTGCTGTCTTTAAGAAAAAAGATAAGCGTACCATTTATAATATGATTTATCGTGATGGAAAAGGAGGGCCTTCTTATGTAAAACGTTTTGCGGTGACGAGTATAACTCGAGATCGCGAGTACGATTTAACGAACGGAACAAAAGGCTCAGCTTTGTGGTATTTCTCTGCGAATCCAAATGGGGAAGCTGAAGTGGTAACTATTATGTTACGTCAGGTGGGTAGTATTAAAAAATTGAAATGGGATTTAGACTTTGCAGATATTCTTATTAAAGGTCGATCTTCAAAAGGTAATCGAGTTACTAAATACGCTATAAAGCGTGTTGAGCTTAAAGAGAAAGGGGTTTCTACTCTAAAACCTCGCAAAATATGGTTTGATGATACGGTTCAGCGACTTAATGTTGATGGAAGAGGTGAATTAATAGGTGAGTTTAGAGGTGAAGATAGGTTGTTAATAATTAACCAATCAGGTGTAGTTAAAACAATCATTCCAGAATTAACAACGCATTTTGACAATGACATGATTGTCTTAGAAAAATGGATTCCTAAAAAGCCGATTTCAGCAATTTATTTTGATGGCGAAAAGGAGAGGTATTATGTTAAGCGTTTTTTAATTGAACAAGAGGGAAAAGAAGAGTCTTTTATCTCCGACCATCCAAATACACAATTAGAAGTTGTTTCTACCGATTGGAAACCAATGGCAGACGTGGAATTTACGAAAGAAAGAGGTAAAGAGCGAAAGCCAAATATGGAGGTTAATCTTGAAGAGTTTATTTCAGTAAAAGGGGTTACTGCATTAGGAAATCAGCTTACTAAGGATAAAGTGAATCAGATTAATTTGATGGATCCATTACCATACGACGCTCCGGAAGAAGTGCCTGCTAATGATATAGAGGTGGTAGATGAAGAAACGGTATCTAAAGGTTCTAGTGATAGTAATAATAATCAGGATGATGATGATTCCAAACTAGATGATAAGGGTCAGGTGACTTTGTTTTAGAAGAGTGTTAAATAAATTATCGTTTTATCTAGTACTTTATAGCTTAGATATGCAGTGAAATGTTAAACGTAATATATCTGTTCTTTTGGTCAGTATTATAGATCGGTTAAAGGACTTTGTGTTTTATAGTTGATAATGCTTAAGGGATTGTGGTGAACCATGTGATTAACGGTATTTTAATATGTGAAATCGACCTAATTATGTCATACTTCTAATAACGTAAATATCACCTATTGAGTGGTGTTAATAATACATTAAGCCAATTTTAAATAAAAGGAGGTTAAGAGCACCAAATCGTGTTGTAAGGCTCTTGTATTGACTGCTATTCTACGCAGACTAGATTAAGCGTTCATAATGTTAAAGAGATTGACGGTTTTGCAGTGCCTAAAGTCGTCAGAAATGGGAATGGTCCGTTAATCCACCTTTTTCGCAACTCCTTTTTCAACTCGTAAGGGTTTATTTGGTCTTTTTACCGCGAGTTTATATTCAAACGTATATGTATCCTCAGTGGTTGAAAGTATTTTCATGTGAATAGCATCTTTTTCAGAATTAGTTTGTGGATTGAGTTTCTTTAAAATGAACTCACAATCATTTATCCATCGTATAGACGATGAATCAGCCTTGCCTTCATAATAGTCTATATTGTAGTTTTCGGTACGTGTAAAACGTCCTGTTTCTTCTATTCCGTCAATAACGTAAGTGAATTCAAATGTTCCTGTTTTGTAGTCTGTGCAATTGCGCTCTACGGAATAACAACTTGTGAATAATATCAATAAAAGCAAACCGCCAAATAGTTTCATAGTAATCTTTTTGCAAAGGTAGTAAATAGTGCAATTAATATTAAGGCTTATAGCTCTTAAAAGTACCGTCTTTATAGAAGATGACAATTTTTTCAATATCGGCGTCAGATTCTGAATTTGAAAGCTGTTGGTTTTGGGGAGGGGCTGTGGTATTTGAATTTGGTGATTCTGAAATTTTGGATATCTGTGGAAAACTTCCTTTGCCATTCATCAACCAATATAATTCAACTTCTGGATAAGCGTGAAGAACCTTCATGACGAAGTCTAAACTAGGTTTGTTTCTACCGCTTAAAATATGAGAAATACTAGAGCGCTGCACGCCAATTTTTTCAGCAAAACTAGAAGCTGTTTCGCCATAGTGATCTATCACTTTTTGAAGTCGTTTAGTAAATTCTACTGAGTTTATCATTGTAAACTTTATATTTTCTTGCTTATCGTCACAAATGTAAACAATTGTGTGCTTATAATAAGAACAAAAACAATAAATCCATGATATTAGTTAAAGTATTAGTTTGATAAAAAAGTTAATATTACTGATAATCAAATTAAAAACTATTCAAAATGATGTTCATTGAATTATTTTCAATCTGTATCAAATAATAAATTGAGAGTGAGCAGTTGTGTGTTTAAGATTGTAACAAAGGGGGTGGGTTTAGTTGTTTACAAATGTAAAATATCAAATGATTACATTTGTAACTTGTAAATTTGTTATATGAATTTAGAGCTTTTAAATAGTCTGTTTTTTAAAGTAAAAACAGCTGACTTATTTGGTCGGTATATTACCAATTCTGATATTGAAAAATCACTGGAGGATCTATCGAAATCGAAAATATCTATAAAAGGATATTCTGTTGAAAACCGACCTATATATAGTTTGAAATTTGGTCATGGTCCCATAAAAATTTTACTATGGTCTCAAATGCACGGAAATGAATCGACTTCCACAAAAGCGCTTTTGGATTGTTTTAATTTATTTGAAATTGATAATGAAATATCTAATGCAATTTTAAATCAGTGCACATTAGTTGTTATTCCAATATTAAACCCTGACGGTGCGGAATTGTATACACGATTGAATGCTAATCAAGTCGACTTAAATAGAGACGCACAAGATTTATCCCAACCAGAAAGTAAAGTACTAAGAAGCGTATACAACGATTTTAAACCAGATTTCTGTTTTAATCTTCATGGGCAACGTACCATATTTGGAGCTGGAGAAATGGGTAAGGTTGCTTCATTATCGTTTTTATCTCCTTCGCAAGATGCTAATCGCTGGTTAACACCAAATAGGAAGGTGGCTATGTCAATTATAGCTGTTGTAAACGAATTGCTTCAAAAGGAAATTCCGAATGGTGTAGGTCGGTACGATGATGGATTTAATTTGAATTGTGTAGGTGATACATTCCAAAATTTTGGTGTTCCAACTTTATTGTATGAAGCGGGACATTTCCATCAAGATTATAAAAGAGAGGAAGTACGACGATTGATGTTTATCGCCATTATTAAAGGATTACATGTCATAGCAACTGGAGTTTCTGAAATAGCATATGAAGCTTATTTTCAAATTCCAGAAAACACTAAATGTTTTTACGATATTATAATAAGGAATGCAAAGCTATCAGAGGCGGAAAATGATATAATGGATATTGCTATACAATATCAGGAATCATTAATAGATGGTGAAATAAAATTCGTTCCTAGAGTTGAAAAGATATCTATACTAGATATGAAATTTGGGCATAGAGAAATTAATGCCAAAGCTGGTTTGGTAGTAACTTGCGAAAATTTAGAATTGAAGGAAGGTTACGAAAACGATTTCGTAATGATAAATAATGAAAGAATCTCACTAAAACCTTAAAAGGTTTAACTTATAATGCATAATTGTTAGTGAAATTGTTTTATTTTTGCATTTAATCTAAAGATAATATAATTATGGCAAAGTTTAAATTGGATGAAGTTGATCACCAAATACTTGATATGCTTATTGATAATACGCGAATTCCATTCACGGATATTGCTAAAAAATTACTGATTTCTGCAGGTACAGTTCACGTCCGCGTAAAGAAAATGGAGGAAGCGGGAATAATAAAGGGGTCGTCTCTAACTTTAGATTATCAGAAGTTAGATTACTCGTTTATAGCTTATGTTGGTGTATTCCTTCAAAACACGTCTCAAACTAAATTTGTATTAGAGCGAATCAATCAAATTCCATACGTTACTGTGGCGCATATCACTACAGGTAAATTTAATATCTTTTGTAAGATCAGAGCAAAGGATACTATGCATGCTAAAGATATCATCTTCATGTTAGATGATATAGACGGCGTGTACAGAACGGAGACTATGATTTCTTTAGAGGAAAGTCTAAATGATAAAAAACGATTAATGCACACCATTTTTAATGAGTTATAATCAAGTCGATATAAAATTTGAAAAAGCCCTTAGTAAATTACTACGGGCTTTTTTTATTTAAATATGTAAATTATGAATTCGATAAAACCCACGGAATATGATTTTTATTATCAAATTTATATTGAAAAAGGATATTCAAAGTCCAGCATAGTGGAAGGATTGTTGTTAAATTTAGATAAAATGATGTCTTTTTATTCATCCATTCCATATGAAAAACACAATTATGCTTACGCTATGGGTAAATGGACTATTAAAGATATTTTACTACATACTATAGATACCGAAAGAATTTTTGCTTATCGAGCATTACGAATCGCTAGACGTGATAAAACCCCAATGGTTGGGTTTGAACAAGACAATTATGTAAGTAATGGCTTTGCAAATAATAGAACTATGGAAGATTTACTAGATGAATATCAATCGATGAGACACTCAACAATAACATTATTTCAAGGATTTAGCTCATCAGCCTTATTGGAAATAGGAGAGGCTAGTGGTTGTCCTTTTTCCGTACGAGCGTTAGGTTATATGATTGTTGGTCATGAAAATCATCATATTCAAATTATAGAAGAGCGTTATCTTTAATTTGAATAATAGTCAAAGGCTTCAAGGATCTGTTCATTCGTTACAACACAATCAATTTTTGGTTGGCCAATGGCTTCGAGGAGAACAAATTTTATAACACTATGACTATTTTTTTTGTCATATCTCAAAAGGTCCATAATATATTTCTGATCTTCTTTAGTGATTTCAACTTTAGAGAAAGTTTTTAAAATTCCGCTGTTAATTTCTTCTAAAGCTTCATGACTAAGGCCGCAAACTTTGGTAGATAAATAGGTTTCTAGAATCATACCAATAGCAATCGCTTCTCCGTGTAGTAAAGGTGTTTTATCCCCATTTTCCAAGAAATAACTTTCAATAGCATGACCTAATGTATGTCCGAAATTTAGAATTTTTCGTAAACCTTTTTCTTTCGGATCTTTAGTAACTACGTTGTTTTTAATAACAATAGAGTCGTAAATTAATTGATCTAAATCCGATAGATCTAATTGTTCTAAATGAGTTAAAGTGTACCAGTAGTTCTTGTCGGATATTAATCCGTGTTTTAGCATTTCAGCAAAACCAGAAACCATTTCGTTTCTTGGTAATGAATCTAAGAATGAAGTATCAATACCTACCATAGCTCCTTCATTTATAACTCCGACTTGATTTTTTAAACCGCCCAAGTCAATACCTGTTTTTCCTCCAACAGATGCGTCAACCATAGCAAGTAAGGATGTTGGGATGTTAATATAGGTAATGCCACGCATAAAGGTGCTAGCTACAAACCCACCTAAA
Organism: Winogradskyella epiphytica; assembly: GCF_003217215.1. Lineage (GTDB taxonomy): Bacteria > Bacteroidota > Bacteroidia > Flavobacteriales > Flavobacteriaceae > Winogradskyella > Winogradskyella epiphytica. Next base: position 335,301 of record NZ_QJTD01000002.1, on the reverse strand, counting down.
TCTGTTACTACGCCTCCTCCTAGGTTTATAAGAATACTTTGACGGTCTGCATTATATTCCGATAGAGCTTCCCAAACGCCTATGCAAATATCTAAGGTTTTATGTTCTTCGCCATCTGGCATTTCCATAACTTCAATTGGAATGTCTCCAGATTCTAAACGTTGCTGAAATTGTGGTAAGCAATAGTCGTGAGTATTAGTATCGACTAAGATAAAAATGATAGAAGGCTGTTTTTCTTGAATAAATTGATTTAACTCTGAATATACGTCAGAATTAAAAAATATATTGGTGTTATTTGTGCGAATTGCTTTCATCGTAAATTGACTAATATTGAACTGTGAAAATAGTTTCTTTTTTTAGAAAAAAGTAAACCTTATAATAAATATATTTGCAAAAATAACCCATTGATAATGATTGATCGCTCACTCTTTGAAAATACACGGACAGCTTTTATCTTAAAGTCTGATTCTGAGCTAGAACGTGCTTACTTTTTATTTAAATTAATTTCATCTGAACCTTTAGTTAGGATTGGAACCGCTGTAACTAATTTTGCTTTAAAAGCACATTTACCGGTCGAAAAGTTGATTCGTGCTACGGTTTTTGATCACTTTTGTGGTGGTGTAAGTGAGGAAGATTGTTTGCCAGTTATTGATAAGCTTTATACAGAAGGAGTTAGTTCTGTTTTGGATTATTCTGTAGAAGGGAAATCTGTAGAAAATCAATTTGATAATGCTCTGGAGAAAATTTTAAAAATCATCCAATTCTGTGAAGATAGAGAAGCAATGCCTATTGTGGTCTTTAAGCCATCGGGATTTGGTAGGTTTTTATTGTATAGAAAAAAAACGGAAGGTATTAAGCTAAACGAATCTGAAAAGGCAGAATGGGAAAGAATAGTAGGTAGGTTTGATGCGGTCTGTAAATTAGCCAAAGAAAAAGATGTTGAAGTGTTAATCGATGCTGAAGAGAGTTGGATGCAAGATGCAGCGGATGATTTAGTGGAGGAAATGATGCGTCGATATAACAAAGATGTGACTATTGTGTATAATACACTGCAGCTGTATCGTTGGGATCGTTTTGATTATTTAAAACAATTACATAAGCGTGCAAAGGAAGGTGGTTTTAAAGTAGGTATGAAAATTGTTCGCGGTGCATATATGGAGAAGGAACGAGAAAGAGCACTGGAGAATAATTATAAATCGCCAATCTGTGATAATAAAAAAGCTACTGATGATAATTTCAATAATGCTCTTAATTATATTCTTGAAAATTTAAAAGACATTTCCGTATTTATTGGTACACATAATGAAGAAAGCTGTTATTTGGCTATGGAGCTTATGAAAACTCATGGTGTAGATAAGAAAGATAATAATGTTTGGTTTGGTCAGTTGTATGGAATGAGCGATCATATTAGTTTTAATTTAGCAGCTGAAGGTTACAACGTAGCTAAATATATTCCTTTTGGTCCGGTCAAAGACGTTATGCCTTATTTAATTAGAAGGGCAGAGGAGAATACTTCAGTCGCAGGGCAAACCAGTAGAGAATTGACATTGCTTAAAAAAGAAAGGAAGAGACGTAAGTTGTAAAGACACCCTCTATTTTCTAATTTTTTCTAAAATCATTAGACTTAATTTATGAGCGTAGTACATAGTTTTATGTAATGCACTTCCTTCATGGGATTTAAACATGCTCACTAAATAATTAGGTCGATTAACATAGTGATGTGATTTTGACGTGGTGATAAATGACCCCATTGGAAAACGTTTAATTCGTTTATAATCTTTATTCTTATTCAATTCTGTGAGATTGTATCTAGGGGTTCCTGTAGATGCTTTATACCCAGCCTCAATGGATAAATTGACACTAAGTTCATTATATCCACCTCCTGGCCAACATAAAAAATCCACACTCTTATTAAATTTATTCTCTAATATTTTTTTACTTTCAAAAAGTTCATAGCGATACCTCTTCTCCATATCTTCATCTGACTCAAATTTACCAGGATAATCTTGAAGAATACGGTTTAATTTACCTAAAAGCTCCGTTTTATTATTTTTGTCTGTTTCATATAATCGTATGGCCTGATTCACAAACTCATCATCTGGAAAATAACGTCTAAGACCTAGGGCTCTCCCAAATTCAAAAATCGGAGTACCAAAAGGAATAAAACCTTTCTGATTTTCAGTGATATAGTATGGTTTTCGATGTGGTTTCTTAATCCATGCAAGCCAATCATAATTTGCTTGTCCATTATAAATATCTTTAAGAATATTGGAATGATAATAGAAATTATGGCTCATACTATGAGATTGAACATCTAATACCCCAGATGAATCCATTTCATTTAGTTCTGACCAATTAACAAACCCAAGTGGAGCTAATTGGCTCTTTTCAATTTTGCCCTTCCATACGTCGATTAAATTACTTCTAACCACTTGTGAATCTTCGATAAACTCAGGGTTAACAAATATGGTTCCCTTTAAATTGTACTTTTTTAATATAGGATAAACATATACCCAATTATCTAAGTAACCATCATCGAAAGTCAGAACAACTTTCTTCTCACGTCCATTTTTTTTATTTGATGAATTTCTATACCATTCTTCTAACAGAATAGTTTCGTAATTTTCTTTTACCAAAAATTTACAGAAGGTTTCGAAATGATTTAAAGAGACTGATAGCCAATTACGATACCAATTTTCCTTTTCGCATCCAACACTATGAAACATCAATACCATGTCTATGCTATATTTTTATCATTAATATTTTTAAATAAAGTCGAAGGTGAATTTAATAATATTCGCTAATTACCTTTTTTAAATATTGAGGTTTTAGTGGCTGTAGGATTATGGCCATAACCGTAACCATAGCCATAACCTTTATTACCAGAAATAATTCCATTTAATAATAAGGTCATTCGCGGCAGCCTATTTTCCTCCCATAATGGCTGGGCTACGTGAACCAATTGTCTTTTATCAATATTATTTGCGCTAACCACATAAATGAACATGTCCGCGTATTTTGATATTAACATGGTATCACTAACTAGGCCAACCGCTGATGTGTCTACAATGATATAATCGTATTTATCATCAAAATAATTAAAGAGATCACCAACGCGATCACTCATTAATAGCTCTGAAGGATTTGGAGGTATCGTGCCTGAAGGAATAATATCTAAGAATTCATTTTCTTTATTTTTAATCACAATATCTGTAGGTTTAATAGATTTATCTGCTATATAATCTGTTAACCCTTTAGGAGATTTTTCTTTTCCATTTATATATTCCATGATTTTCGGCATTCTAATATCTGTTTCAATTAAAAGTACAGATTTTTCAGAGTAAGATATTGATAGAGCTAAATTTGTGCTTGTATGAGATTTACCTTCTTGTGCTCGCGTAGAGGTTACGAAAAGTTTTTTGGACTTATTAGATGTATCTGATAGTAAAAAATCAATATTTGAGCGTAGAATCCTAAAAGCCTCTGCTTTAGGTGAGTAATCAACTTTTTTGACAACTTTATCTTTTTTACTGGTTTTTGGGATATCACCTAAATAAGGAATATCTAAGATTTTGACTAAATCTTCCTTCTTGTGAATTTTATTATCTAATAGACTTTTAATATAAATAAATCCAATAGGAATTGCTAAACCAAACAAGATGGCCCCTAAATAAGTTAACATTACATTAGGTGCTACTGAACGATACGAAGAATAACCTTTATCTATAATTTTAGCGTTAGGCGAGAACATTCCTAATCTTATGGCGGATTCTTCTCTCTTTTCTAAAAGATATAAGTATAGTGATTCTTTTATGCCTTGTTGGCGCTCTATATCTCTAAACTGTCTTTGTTTGGTAGGGGCTGAGTAAAGTTGTCCTCTTATTCTAGCGTCTTCTCTGTTCAGATTTGTTAAAGTGATTTCACTTGATTTTTTTAAATTATTTAGGGAGTTTTCTAAGTTTTGTTTTAAGGCATCAATTTGATTATTGAGATTGATTACAATAGGATTTTTCTCACTAGAATTCTTTAAATATCTATCCCTTTGTGCAACTAATTCGTTATGTGTTTTGGTTACTTGAGAAATATTTGCATCTTCGATTATATTTGGTGGTAGTAAATCAGAGCTTTTGTTTTTCTGTTTTATTTCATCTCGTAAATAATCTATGAGCTGTATGGTATTAGACGTGGCATTAATTTTATTCTCTGTTGCTCTTTCACTTTCTAAATATAAATTTGCTTGAGAGCCTAACGCTGTAAGTTTATTTTGTTTCTGTAATTGTTCAGCTGTAAAATCAACTTCTTCAAGTTCTTTAGAAACAACTTGAAGTCTATTGTTTATAAAATCAGAGGTTACCTTGATTACTGATTCTTTGTCTAATATGACATCGTTGTTATATTCCTTAATTATTTCATTTAAAATATCGATTGCTCTTTCAGGTATATTGTCTTGCATATCAAGTTTCACCATACTCGAGCCGGTTTCTGTTGAAATTTCAAGTTTTCTTTGGTAGGAGTTTACCCGTTTTCTTACAGGTACAATAGTTACCCGTAAATTACTCCCTATCACTGGAGCATGTCTCCCTATATTAGGCACTATAATCATATCTCCAAAACTTGTTTTAAGTCTATCACCAAAGTTGTAAGCTTTGCCTAAAGCGTTATCACGTTCGATTAAGGATTTACCGTCATCTTCAAACACTAAGAATTTAGATGGGGATACAATTTTAATGAAAAGCGTTGTATCTACAGTGTGAATTACAGAGTCGGAAGCAAAGAAGTTGAGTTTAACAGGTGGATTTTTATAAATTTCTTTCTCTTTAATTTGCCCTTGAGCGAAATACTCAATGTTTAAATTTAAATTTTTAATGACATTGGTCATTAAGGATCTTGATTTAATCACCTCAATTTCATCAAGAATTTGGTTTGATCCATTGGCAAATAAGCCCTTACTTGATATATCTTCTAAATTAGGCAATTTTTGCGACTGCTTTTCATCTTTTATTTTTATTGTAGCACTCGCATTATATTTAGGGTCTTCGTATCTTAAATAGGTGTAAGCGAGGAATATGGCAATTATTAAGCTTAATGATATTAACACCCAATGGGATAATATTAATTCAATTTGCTCTTTTAATTCGTTATTGGCAGATTTAGATTTCATAAACTCTAATAATTAATTACTTTACAATGAAAATAGCTAAGATTGTGGTTAAAGTACCAATTGCGGAAATTAATACCCCGTTATTTTGATTGTATGTTGATGAACGTACTTTTGCGTTATTAGGTTCGACGTAAATAACATCATTTTGCTGAAGATAATAAACCGGTGAATTGATGGCGTTTATCGAAGTTAAATCAATTAGCGCAATTTTCTTTTGACCATCAACCTCTCTGATTAACTTTACATTTTTACGTTTACCAAATATTGTGAGGTCGTTCGCAAGACCAAGGGCTTCTAGTAAAGTTATTCTTTCGTCTTGGATGGTAAATGTTCCTGGTCTGGATACTTCGCCAATAACAGTAACTGTAAAATTTGCTAAGCGAACGTTGACAATTGGGTTATTAGCCATCTCCTTAATTTGGTTTACCAATAATTCAGTGAGTTCTGATCTTGTGAGCCCTTCGACCTTGATAGTACCCAATACAGGAAATTCGATATTTCCATTATAATCGACTAAATAAGTTTGTTGTTTTAATGCGCCTTGAGCACTAGTTAAATCATTAAAATTGTTAGAAACTAAAGGGAGGTTAAACGGGGCTACCGTTGCAGGATCTAAAGCAGAAACATTTATGGTTAAAATATCATCGGGTTTATAAGTTAATTCTTTAGGGGTGGAGGCTATTACGGTCTCATCAAGAAGCTCATCTTGAAAATAAACCAAGTTTTTTCTAGATACACAAGAAGTAGCCATTATTATTGATAATAGTGAAATTAATAGAGATCGTGTATTCATCAGTATAGGAGTTTGATTGTTATAATTATTATTTTTTAATATCTAATACTTCATAAGTAGAGTTGTTAGATATGTATTCAGGAATTAAAATTTTTATCAAGGATACAATTTCTAAAGGTTGGGTTAATATACTGACATTAGAAAGTTTGTTTATTTTCTTTTCTACTTCGATCGTATCAACATATCTTGATTTAGCTATCATTATTTTTTCATGGTAAGTTTTTTTCGTGTTTTCACCATCTGCAAGAAGCTCTTCATAAATCTTTTCGCCAGGTCTTAAACCTGTAATTTTAATATCTATATCTTCAGGGTATCGTAAACCTGAAAGGATAATCATATTAGTAGCAAGATTAAAAATCTTTATTGGCTCTCCCATGTCGAATACAAATATTTCACCACCGTTTCCCATGGCTGCCGCCTCTAAAACGAGCTGACATGCTTCAGGGATTGTCATAAAATAACGTGTTATGTCTTTATGAGTGACAGTTAAAGGTCCACCTTTTTCAATTTGCTTTTTAAATAGAGGAATTACAGATCCATTTGAACCTAAAACATTTCCAAACCTCGTTGTAATAAATTTAGTATGACCTTTTCCTTTTAGACAGGTCACATATAGCTCAGCAATTCGTTTGGTGGCGCCCATTACATTCGTTGGGTTTACGGCTTTATCAGTAGAGATGAGTACGAATTTATCTACGCTATGTTTAACCGCAATATCTGCAACATTTTTTGTGCCACCAATATTTACACTCACAGCTTCATAAGGGTTGTTTTCCATTAAAGGAACGTGTTTATATGCCGCCGCATGGAAAACTACCTTAGGTTTATATAGATTGAATATCTGATCGATTCGGACTTTGTTACGAACGTCTGCAACAACTATTTCAATATTCTCAATATTTTGTTGTTTGAACTCTTGTTGAATGTCGTACAATGCAGATTCTGCATTGTCTACAAGTATTAATTTTTTAAAGTTATAGAGGCTGATTTTTCTACATATTTCACTTCCAATTGATCCTGCAGCTCCAGTAACTAAAATAACTTGATTGTCGTATTGGTCCTCTAAAGTAGGGTTTTTGATGCTGATAGGATCTCTACCTAATAAGTCTTCAATTTTAACTTCCTTTATTTGACCTACACTTAAATCACCATCAATCCAGTTTTGGACTGGAGGTACTATTTTAACTTTAAGTCCTAAAGAAAACAAACTAGTAGTGATTTGTAATAATCTTGTAGGTTCTATACTTTGAATAGAGATAATAACATCTTCAACCTTATTTTTCTCAATAAAGTCTAGGTCAATAGATTCTAAATTATAAACCCTTAATAGATTAATCTTTTTATCTATTTTTCGTTCATCATCATCAATAAAACCTACAACTTCAAGGCCATTTTTAGAATCATTTTGAATAGCATCATATGTCAACATTCCAGAGTTTCCAGCACCAAAAATTAACACATTTGATACATCTTTAAAATCTTGAATTATATAATGGTATATAGATTTTATAAATAATTTAGCTCCTATTAAAAATAGAATATTTAATAATAAATGAATATAAATTATTGAGCCAGAGACATCAAAAATGCTTTCTTCATAAAAAAAACGTCTGCTAATAAAAGTAAAAAAGATAAGTATTGTGGCTAAAATATTCGCACCGATAATAATATTAACAATGTCTTTAAAGCCAGTAAATCGAACAACCCCTTTATAGGATCCAACGGCAATAAAACTAATTGCTGATATTACTACTACATACGGAATTTGATAGATAACAGTAATTAGATCAAATTCGATTTGAAAATTAAACCTAATTAAATAAGCCAAAAAAAACGTAACTATAACAATAGCTATATCAAATAGCAATACAAGCCATTTTGATGCATATTTTTGGGATATTTTATTAAGAAAATTTATTAACATGTTACAAAATACGTATTTATGGTAGAAATAACTCTATCAATCTCATTATCTGTTAAATTTGATCCACTAGGTAAGCACAATCCTCTTTCAAATAACTCATCTGATACTCCATTGATATAGCTTACCGAGTTTTTAAAAACAGGTTGTTGATGCATTGGTTTCCAAAGCGGCCTTGATTCTATATTTTCTTTTTGTAGAGCAAGTCTAACACCTTCACGATTGGTTTTTGAATCTAAAAGTATACAGCTCAGCCATCGGTTTGAAAAATGACCTTCAGGCTCGTGAACAAAATTAATGTTACGATTGTTTCTAAATGCAGTTACATAGGTTTCGTGGTTCATTCGTCTTTTTAAAACGTGACTTTCTAAAATTGTCATTTGACCACGACCTATCCCGGCGACGATATTAGACATTCTATAATTGTAACCAATATGTGAATGTAAATAATGAGGAGCATCATCTCTAGCTTGAGTCGCTAAAAAAACTGCTTTTTGTTTCTGTTCTAATGTCCGTGTTACTATAGCACCGCCTCCTGAAGTTGTTATAATTTTATTTCCATTAAACGAGAGTATAGATAAATCACCAAAGGTGCCGCAATTCTGATTTTTATAGTGGCTACCTAATGATTCTGCACTATCCTCAATTACAGGGATATCAAACGCTTTAGCGACAGCGTTTATTTCTTCTACTTTATAAGGCATACCATATAAATGAACTGCAATAATAGCTTTTGGTTTTTTTCCTTGTGAAATCCGGTCTTTAATTGCGGTTTCTAATAACATTGGACACATATTCCATGTTTCCATTTCACTATCTACAAACACGGGAGTGGCTCCTTGATAAACTATTGGATTAGCCGTAGCAGAGAAGGTCTTGCTTTGACAAATTACTTCATCCCCCTGTTTCACACCTAATAATATAAGACTTAAATGAAGTGCTGAAGTACCAGAAACTAATGCGGCAACATGTCTCTCTTCATTAAGAAAAGATTGCAGGTCGTTTTCAAAACCGGTTACGTTAGGACCTAATGGAGCAATCCAATTGGTTTCAAAAGCTTCGTTTATGTAGTTTTGCTCATTACCACTCATATGTGGTGATGATAGCCATATTTTTGATTTCATAAGTAAAAAATTGTTAAGTAACTTTCAATAGATTACTATTCAATTTCATGTCGATCGAGGGATTTGGGACATGATTTATTTGTGTTAAATATGCGTTTTATCTCGTGTGACCCCAAATTAATACGATAAAAAGTAAATAATTACGTCGTTAACAGTAGTATACAGTTTACAGATTCACTTTTTAAGATATTAGCACATCTTTACAATTTATTTTAGAGTTGTCATGTCGAGGTTTAATTCTATTAATGAATTTTATTATTAAGACAATCAGTTAAATAGGGGTGTTTTGTGATTAATTAATAGTATAAGCATTCTTCAAAGTGTTATATTTGTACTTATATAAAATTATACTAGATAATGTAGCGAATTAAACCTACCGAATGAATATTTTAATAACGTCAGCTGGTCGCAGAGTATCATTGGTAAGATCTTTCCAAAAAGAAATAAAGAAGATCTATCCGGAGGCGAAAGTTTATGCATCAGATTCTAATCCTGAATTATCAGCCGCTTGTCAAATAGCAGACGGCCTTCTTAAGGTTCCCTTATTAAATGAGCCTCAATACTTAGAAGAATTAATCGATTTTTGTAAGTCATGCAAAATACGTTTAATAATTCCAACTATTGATACAGAGTTGTTATTGCTTGCGCAAAAAAAACAATATTTTAAAGAGCATGGTATTGTTGTTGTTATTTCGTCAGAAGAATTTGTCTCAAAGTGTAGAGATAAACGTGAGATTCATAAGTTTTTTGAAGAAAATAATATTAATGTAGCCAAAGAGTATACAAAAGAAAACTTTAAACTTCCAATATTTATAAAACCATTAGACGGTAGTAGAAGTGTGGATACTTTTATAATTAAGTCTAAAAAGGACCTAACAGAATACCACTACACTAATGAGAAATTAATGTTCTTAGAGTATATAAACCCTGAATATTATGACGAATTTACATGTGATTTATATTATTGCAAAGCCAACAAATTGAGATGTGTGGTTCCAAGAAAAAGGTTAGAAGTTAGAGGTGGTGAAGTATATAAAGCTTTGACTGTTAATAATAGTATAGTTTCTTATATAAAGAAAAACTTAAAGCATATTGAAGGGGCAATAGGCTGTCTTACCACACAATTTTTTGTGCATAAAAACAATGAAGATAAAATAATTGGTATTGAAGTTAATCCTCGTTTTGGTGGAGGCTACCCTTTAACATATCATTCAGGGGCCAATTATACTAAATGGATTATCGAGGAATATCTTTTAGATAAACAATTATCTGATAAGTTTGATTCCTGGGAACAAGATTTACTAATGGTAAGATATGATGATGAAATTTTAGTTCATGGATATAAAGGTTAATGAACATACTGTTGTTGTATTTGATTTAGATGACACATTATATAATGAATTAGATTTTTTAAAATCTGCCTATACTGAAATAGCCCAATCTTTGGAGCCTAAGAATTGGATATATTTATATATTCAAATGTTTTCCATGTATAGATCAAATTCTAATGTATTTAAGTTTCTTTCAAATACATATGCTAAGGATATTCAATCTTTAATTGAAATATATCGAAATCATTCACCTGACATAACTCCGTTTGAAGGAGTGCTGGATGTCTTTAAGGCTATTAAGGATAATAATGGGATAATAGGAATTATCACAGATGGTAGATCTATAACTCAAAGGGCTAAATTAAAGAACTTGGGATTGTTAAGCTACATTGATAAAATAGTTATTTCTGAGGAACAAGGCTCAGAGAAACCAAGTTTGGATAATTTTAAAGCAATAGAAAATGCATTTCCAGCATCCGAATATTTTTATATCGCAGATAATTTAAAAAAAGATTTTATTGCTCCTAATGTGTTGAATTGGAGGAGTGTTGGAGTGATTGATAATGGTAAAAACATCCACCACAGCGCATTTAAATTCTTAAATCCTGCCAACATGCCTCTAGATTTTATTTTCAACTTTAAGGAATTATCCATTATCTAAATTATGGTATAACTATTCTTTAGTGCCTTTAAAAATGGGCATATTTACGCTGTCTGAATTGTTAATATCCTTTCTATTTATGACTTTGTCTATGGTTTTAATCAGAATTTTAAAATCTAGTGCAATTGATTGATTGTCTACGTAATAGACATCGTATTCAAATTTTTTCTCCCAACTAATGGCGTTTCTACCATTTACTTGTGCCCAACCTGTAATTCCAGGCATCACTTCATGTCTTCTATTTTGTGTTTTATTATATAATGGTAAATAGCTTGGTAATAGAGGGCGTGGTCCAATCAGGCTCATATCTCCTTTAAGAATATTTATTAATTGCGGAATTTCATCCAAGGAGTACTTTCTACATATATCACCAACCTTAGTTATCCTTTGGATTTCTGGTAAAAGTTGACCGTTTGAATCAGTTTTATCCGTCATGGTCTTTAACTTAATTATTGTAAAAATATGACCATGCTTACCGGTTCTTTTTTGGTAAAAAAAGGGTTTACCATTATTTGTAATAGTGAGTATAATTATAAGTACCAGTAATAGAGGAGCTATAATCAATAGACCAATAAGAGCTGCTAAAAAATCAAAGGTTCTTTTAATAATGTTTTGATATAATTTCATATTTAGAACTAGCACTATTTATTATAGTTAACCATTTAATTGGATAAGGTTTGATTAATAAAACTTAATAAATTAGAATTTATAATGTTTACATCGAAACGTTCTTCAGCGTATTTTCTACTATTTTCTCCCATTTCAATTATTTTTTCAGGATGTGTTATGAAAAACTCCATTGCATTAATTAAAGCGTTCAAATTTCGTGGTTCTATTAATAAACCATTAATACCGTGTTTCACAGATTCTCTACAACCTACAGAGTCTGTAGTTATAATTGGGTTTCCACAGGCACATGCTTCTAAATTAGTTCTAGGTAAACCTTCCCGATAATAACTTGGAAGTACAAAAACATCCCGCTGATGCAGATGTTCAGCTATATTTTTCTGAAGACCATGGTAATTAATAATATTTTTATTGTGTAGGTCGTTAATTTCGTCTTCCGTAATTGCGGTTGGGGCCGATTCAATTGGGCCAATTAAGTGAAACTCTACTTTAGGGTATTTCTTCTTTAATATCGTGGCAGCCTCCATGTATAAGGAAATCCCTTTTTCTTTAATTAATCGTGCAACTAATAGAAAGCTAACTTCTTCTTTAACCTTCTTTTTTAGGAATTTGTATTCGTTGAGGTTTACACCAGACCCGCTAACAAATTCAACTTTTTGACTTTTGGCTATAATTTTGCGATTTAAAAACAATTCATGATCATCTTTATTTTGAAAGACAATGATTTTGTTTTTTCGGATGGAAAATTTATATAAAATTTCGTTTAGCCATTGTAATAATTTTGCTTTGGTAGTCACTCCTGAAAAGGTGTAACCTAATCCAGTAATTAAGGATATTACAGATGTTTTATTAAGGTTACTAGCTATAGAACCGTAGATTACAGGTTTAACGGTGTATGGAAATACTAAATCAATTTTATTATTTTTAATAATTGATTTTAATTCCATAATCGTTCCAAAGTCTTTGAATGGGTTAAGCCCAGTACGTTGTAACTTATATTCTATTGGTTTTGCCCCCATTTCTTTTAGTTGTCTAGAGACCTTTTCTTTAAAATTAGGCGCGGCAGCAAACACTTCGAATTGATTGGCTATTAAGTGCTTTATAAAATCCCCTCTAAAACTAATAAGTGAGCCATCATAGGAGGCTATAAGTAGTATTCTTTTTTTATTCATTCAATTTAATTTTTATTAAGGTAATTGAACTTATACCACTTTTGAAAACAATAAAATGACCAAACTCTAAAAGTACTATCTTTTTTGCTATCTAGATGGTCTTTAACTAATTTGGTAATTACTTCTATATTAAATAAGCCTTGTGATTTTAATAAATTTGGTTCTACGTAGCTTTCAAGTTCTTTTCTTAAACTTTGTCTTAACCAATCTCCCGTTGGTGAGCCAAATCCACTTTTACTTTTTTCTAAAAACCCTGTAGGGAACTGATCTCTAAAAGCTTCTTTTAGAATATGTTTTTTGTTCCAACCTTTCATTAAATAGTTTTCTGGTAAAGTATTTGCAAACTCCCAAATTTCTCTATTTAAGAAAGGAGCTCTGCATTCTAATGAGTTCATCATACTAGTTCTATCTACTTTAACTAGCATGCCTCCTTCTAAACTAAGTATTTTATCTACAAGTCTAAAGTCGGTTAGTGTTTTTATTTTTTGTTTGCCTAGTGTTTCTTTGTATTCTTCGAAAATAGACTTGTCATAATAATCAGGAGACATGATTTCCTTCAATTGATTATTTGTATTTGCTAATGAAATAATATCCCAATAAAAGTTGCCTTCATAGTTAATAGCATTTAAAAGTTTATTTATTTGGAATTTTTTCCCTCGAGCATCATCTTTATTAATAAGGTGTTTGTTGCTTAAACTTAATATTGATTTATGAAGTACTTTAGGTATTAAGCTAGTGTACCTATTATTCATCTTACCAATATAGTATTTATTATACCCGCCAAAAACTTCGTCTCCACCATCACCGGTTAATGCTACTGTAACGTGTTCTTTAGTTTTTTCGGAAAGTAAATGCGTTGGTAGAGATGCCGTATCAGAAAATGGTTCATCAAAATTGACTAAAATTTCGTGAATATTATTTTTAAGATCATCTTCATCTATAATAAACTCGTGGTGATTACTATTTATCATTTTTGCAACCACTCTAGATTTATCCGTCTCATCATAAGATGCCTTTTTAAACCCTATAGAAAAAGTATCAATTTTCTTATCTGTAGCTTGCGAAAGACAAAGTGAAATAATTGAAGAATCTACACCTCCGGATAAAAATGTTCCTAAGCCTACGTCTGCAATGGATCTACTATTAACACTATTATAAACAAGTTCTTTAGTCTTAGCTTTAGCGTCTTTAAAAGAAATGTTTGAAGCTTGAGGTTTTATTTCAGCGTTTATTTTATGAATCGTTGAGGTGTGAGAGGCTAAATTATATTCAATATAGTGATTGGCTTCCAACTTAAGTATGTTTTCGTAAATTGTATGCGGAGCAGGAATATATGTCAACCTAAAATAAAGGTTGAGTCCTTTTTTTGAAATATTAGGAGTGAAATCTATAGTTTTTATAATAGATTTTAATTCTGAAGCCCATATAAATTCGTTATTGGTATGAGTGTAATACAATGGTTTTTCACCAAAGAAGTCTCGAGCAATATAGAGTTTGTTAATATTTTTATCATAAATACTAAAAGCATACATACCATCCAGCCACTGAAATGATTGTGTTCCATACTTTTCATATGCTTTTAATATCACTTCAGTGTCACTTGATGTGCTGAAAGTCATACCTTCAGATTCAAGTTTAGATTTTATTCTTTTATAGTTATAAATTTCTCCATTAAATACAATCACTATTTGATTATCATCAGAAATAATAGGTTGTTTACCGGATTCTAAATCAATTATGGATAATCGTCGCATTGCCATGCCAATCGAAAACTGTTCGTTTTCTTCGGAAAACAATCCATCATCATCTGGACCTCTATGAGTAATGAGATTATTCATAGTAATTAAGACATTTGTAATTATATCTTTTTTCCTATTAGTTTTGGTTATAATGCCGTTGATTCCACACATTAATTGATATATGATTTAGAGTTGTATAAATGTTTTAAACCTCGAATATATGCTATCTAGTTGATATTCTGAGGCTTTTTGTAAGCTTAATGCACTGAATCTTTCTCGTTCTGTAGGATTATTTCTAAAGAACTCCAAGGCTTTACTTAAACCTATATGGTCATCATTATTAACCAATAGTCCATATTTACCTATGTAAAAATCTCCATCCGTCAGTTCAATGTCTTCATTATCATTTAATAGTTCTAATGGGCCAGAAAGACAATTTGTAGATATACAGGGCAGCCCAATAGCCATGGCTTCCATTAAGGCATTTGGGAATCCTTCTGTAAAAGATGAAAGAACGAAGCAATTGCTTTGTAATAAGTAAGAATTAACATTTTTCACATTTCCTTCAAGGAAAACTTGATTAGTTAATTTACGCTTGGCAATTTCATTGGTTAGATAGCCCAATAAATGGCCTTCCCCTAAAATAGTAAGCTTATCATTTGTGTTGTTCTCATTTAAAGCTCGAATAATCATAATTTGATTTTTTCTCGTATTTAAGGTTCCAGCAGTAATTATGTTTAAATGCTTGTCAGTAGTGATTAACTCTTTGGGATCAATCAGTTTTTTAGGTATTTCTATAGGATTATATATGACCTCCATGGGAATCGTTATCCCGAAGTTATCCTTTAAATCTTTGTTGATATGAATTGAGTTTGAAAACAGTTTATCACATTTATTATAAAAAACAGGGTAGGAGAGTTTAGAAATATAATAAGATAGTTTGCTAGTAGTGTTGTCAGAAGGAAAGCCACGTTCGCTAATAATAGTTTTTAATTCTTTATTACGCGTTGATATTACTCCATTAACAAGATTAGGAAAGGCTAGGAAAGATATTGAAATAGAAATGTCTTCTTGTTTAATAATTCGATTGTAAGTTCGAATAAACTTAAACAAGTCTACTAATTTCATGAAGTGAGTATTGTTTTTGCCTTCTTCATTTAAAGCTATAACATTTACTTCATCGGGAATAGGGAAGTGGATAGTATTATAAAACAAGACTAACGTTACATTATAATCATGGATTAGCCTATGTAGAAGTAGGCTTATAACTTTTTGAGCACCACCACTTCCTAAAGAGGTGCAAAGTATACTTATTTTGGTTTTAGATTCTGTTAGCATAGTTTATAAAAAAAAGATAAAGTTATTTGATTAGCTTTTCCCATCCTAAGCCTTTAAAACATGGACCTTGTACCATTTCATTAAAGCTGATTCCATTATGTCCTCCATTTAGCTCTATTATTTTAACCTTATTATATTTGTCTAAAATTATATCCCAACCAATACATCTAATGAATGGAATATGATTATGTAGCCTTTTAACTACGGTTAAACAATCCTCAAATGCTGGTAATGATCTTCCAGAAAATTCCATAGTATTACCTGGTAAGTGCTGTGTGCTTTGAGATTTTGGAAAAAAAGCTGTTCCAAAAAGTTTACCTGTATTAATTTCGATCGGTATTCTCATTTGTCGATTAGATATTACATGTGTATCATTTCCTCGTCCAAATCTTAAATAGCCTGCTTTAACATTAATATTTCCATAATCATCACACGTTGATGTAAGACGAATTGTTGCAACTGACGTCTTATGAAACTCCGCAAAAAAGGGATGTTGTTCTATATATTCTTGGAAAACTCCATTCCCTAACTTTTTAATTGTATTTATGTCAAAGGACTTCTCGTTGAAAAAATACACTCCTTTTCCTTGTAATGAATTCTCAATTTTATAAACAATTTTATCGTTTTTTGCGAAAAGTATATCTTTTAATTTTGTTTCATGCATAATTTCATGTTGTGCATTTAAAAATAATCGATTCACGTAATAACCAATATCTAACGAGTCAGTTCTTTTTAATATTTTATTTATAATGGCATTTCTATCACATAGTTTACCATACTCACCCTTCAAATTTGGTACAACATATTCTCCATAAAAATTATCCGGAATCCATCCTTCTTTAAATTCTCTAGCGTATGCGCTGTAAACATATAGCCAAGGCGCATATTTTTTATCCCCAAATACATCAAGAGAATATTCGTTACAAATATTTCTAATATAAGGGTCAAGTCTATTGCCTTCGGTCTCTACGATTTTCAGTATTCTTTTAGCTTCTTCGTTTTGCTCCTTGTGGTAAATATAGGTTTGACCTTTGTTAAGGATGTTTTTAGCTAACTTTTTTATGCTCATTTTAGAAGATTAAGATTAGAATTTGCAATGAGATTCAATCATATCAGATTAGTTTAAAACCTTGGATAAGAATTGCTCATAATCGCGAATGATGTTATCTTTATTAAATTTTTTATAAACGGAGTCTCTTACGGTTTCTGGGTTCCAAATTCGCTGATCATGCAAACATTCCAAAAATTCATCCGGCGTGTTTACCAAAAAACCATTAACTTCATGTTCAATTATTTCTTTCGTGCCACCCGGAACATCAAAAGCTATAGCGGGTGTACCTACGGAACAACTTTCCAATAAAGCATTTGGAAATCCTTCAGAATAGGATCCTTGCAAAAACATATCGTGTTCAATTAAGTACTGAGATACATTCTCAGTGTAATTTATAAATTCGACCTTTTCCTCTAAGCCCAGTTCATGCACCTTAGCTACTATGTCGTTAAAAAAATCTCCGTCACCAATTATGGTATAATGAAATGGAAAATTTACTTTGTTAAGTATTTCTAATATTCTTATATGACCTTTGAGTCGGCTTAATCTACCTACAGTAATGTATTTTTTAATTTTATGTTGTGACTGATTTGCTTTAAAAAATGTAGTCTCTGTTATAGGATTATTGATTACTGTAATTTTATCTTTATGGATACCATATACATTGATAAGCCCTTGTTTCATATCTTCAGATTGACATATAAAATAATCTAAATTTTTATTTCCAAAGTCCCAATAATCAAAAATTGATTGAAAAGTCGATTTATTACTATTCTTGGCTTCCTTTAAAATAAATGTGTGTCTACCTATAAATATTGTTCGTGGAAATAATACAGATATAAGCCCCATCATAACGTTTAAATTCGATATGGAACTTATAACAACTTGTGGCTTATTTAATAGGATTATTTTACATATATCAAAAACACCATTTAAAGTACGGGATTTATTTAAGTAAGTGACATTTATTCCATTAATTCTATATTTGTTGTCTTTCTCAAACCCGATAATTATTAAACGCACATCAAATTTTGCATCATCAATATTTTGAGCAACGAAAGATATCACACGCTCCGCCCCGCCAGCTGAAAGAGTTGGTAAAATAAAGAATACTTTAATTTTATCTTCCATTAGTCTAAATTTAGCAGTTGGCCGAATTTATAATCGCATTCATCCGTATAAAATTTTTGAAACCCTGAAGCATGATGAAAGGTTATCTCACCAAAATATATATGGCCTTTAACCAAATAGAAGTCCACCCTTACATATTTGAAATCTTTTGCTAAGGTTTCTGCTAGAAATTTTAACTCTTCAAAATTTTCAGGTCTTGGTACATCTCTGCCATAAGGGCGTCCCCAATTACAAGGTATTAAGTTCCAATTCGAATCGTATAAATTACGAGTGCGTTTATTGGTATGACGATCAAAATCTATCATTACGAACTCTAATTTACCGTTAAAGCAATGACACTTATAGTCGTCTGGTATGCTACCGTCATCATTGGTAAGTAATTTTTCGACAATAATTCTTGGTTCAATATTCTTATATTGCCATTCAATGGTGCTATAGTAATGATTTTCTTTTAGTAACCTTTTAAATCGTTTTCTAGTCGAATTCCAATCTATCTCGGATGACTCTCTAACAATTACCCCTCCAGAACTATCGTGGTTAGTCTTAATTATATAATTATTGTCAGGTAGGTTTTCAGGTCTTATATTATTCGAATCTTTTGTTTGATAAAGTAGGGGAATGAGGTATTTTGCGCCAATCTTTTTCTCAACATAAGCTCTCACTTTATACTTATCCGCAACTAGTGTATGTAGTTCATCTCTATCATAGAGTTTAAGCCAATTAATTTTTTCATTTAATGTTTGTGGATTATCAAGATCCAAAGTGTACCCCATATGCTTTTTAAAGCTACTTTTTATAATAAACTTATCAGGAATTATTTTAAGCCCCAAGGTGTACAGCAAATAAAACGGTCTCAATAAATAATAACCCCAATCAGATTCTCTATAAATGTCCGAGATTCTGTCTCTAATATTCTTTCCTTCTCGGTTATACATATTTTATAATTTTCTTTATATCTACTTTACCAATTACCTTTGCTGGAATTCCGGCAATTATGGTGTTCTCTTCACTAAATGATTTATTAACCACAGCGTTGGCACCTATAGCGGTGTTGTTTGGAATCGAAATATTTCCGTATATTTTGGCTCCAGGAGCTATATATACATTATCTCCAAGTTGGGGCCCTTGAACCTCACCACCAGATGCACCAATGTTCACACAGGCATGCATTCTGCAATTAGCACCAACTCTTGAGGTGAAGTTAATAACAATAGTTCCATAATGGACAATTGATAAGCCTGGGCCGAAAACATTGATCGGAATGGAAAAATTTAATTTTATTGATATTTTTCGGTAACGATACTTAAGGTAATAAATATAGAGTTTATATAAACCATAGTTTTTGCAATTGGTATAATACTCTAGTTTTCGCATTCGTTTTTGAAATGTCCAGATAGGGTTAGGAAAAAATAAATTTTTAAGTTTATTTATGATTCCATCATTATAAATCTCTAGAGCAAGTCTGTCGCGTTTTAAATATTGCTTATATTCTTTTTTATTGCGTATCATTCAGTAACATGTAATAAATAAATTAATTAATTAGATTTGGAAAATCACGAATTAGAGCTAATTTAATCTGGTTTGCAACCCTCTCATGACCGTAACACGTCCAATGTGAGTCATAATCAAAAGTCCAACTCGATTCTTCTGATGAATCTAGTATAATTGTATTTAAACCTAAAGATTTAAACATGTCAACCAAATCTTTTTCACTGCTTGGCTTAAACACAAAAATCTTATTATCTAAATTATAATGATCTTTTATATAATCCAGAAGAATTCTTACTCTAGTTTCATGAATTTCAAATTTACTCCTCACAATTGTTCTATTTTCAGTGGATTTAGTAGAATTTATAGTTAAATTTAATGGAAATCTATTGTAGAAATAATAGAGAAGTTTCCAAGAGTACAATACTTTTTTCAAACCAGGTGATTTTAATTTACCTCGTTGTAATACTTTATCATCAGTACTTAATTGAGTAACATCCGTTTGATATTTAATCTCAGATATGCTTTCATAAATATCACTACTACCAGTATGAATTAAAATTGTTTTAGGATTTAATGTGTCTATATGTTTACTAATTTCCAATGATTCAATAAGTGTGACTCCTGACCTTGCTGCTTCTAAAAAGTTATAAGCTGGCATTTCTTTTTTTAAAATGAAGGATTGATGACAGGCGCTTGGATTCATAAAGTTTTCAATGAAGGAGTCTCCAACAATTGCAATAAGATTATCATATGAATTCGGAAGTTGACCAGGCCAACCTAATTTGTTAATCATCCATTGATGACTTCCACCTTGCCAATAACCTGTCTGATTAGGATAATATTTTTGAATACCAAATTTATCAATTGTTCTTCGTGGTATATCAGATGTAGCATGCGTCATCCGCACCACCACTTCACCAAAAACTAGGGCTATGAGAAAAAAGATAATTATATTAATTATAAACTTTTTCATATTAAAACTGAAAATATATAAATTGTTGCTCTTCTCCGGTAAAACTGAACATTAGTATAATTAACAAGATATAAAAGGCCCAACGTAGAGGTTTAAACAAAAAGTCAATTTTTTCTAGTGCATAGTTTCCGCTTCTTCCCAACCACTCAGTAATTAAAAAGAACATCACCAGTATTAGAATGGTGCTAGGAAATATTTCAAATTTAAAGAATAATGAGGAAGAAAATATATGCTGTAAATAGGAAATAGCATGACCGACAGAGTCAGCTCTAAAAAAAACCCAAGCTATGGTTGTCAACAAAAATGTTAAGAACATTTGACTTGCTTCCTTAAGGCTTGGAAAATAATTTCCTTGAGCAATCAAATCGGTATTCACTCTATTTCTATTTGTCAATAAAAGAGGTAAAAAATAAAAGGCATTTAAGGCTCCCCATATGATAAAAGTCCAATTAGCACCATGCCATAAACCACTTACAATGAATATGATAAAAGTATTTCTTATTTTCATTTTAAGGCCGCCTTTGCTTCCTCCTAATGGAATGTATAGGTAATCTCTAAACCAAGTTGATAGGGAGATATGCCAGCGTCTCCAGAATTCAGCAATGTCTCGAGAAAAATAAGGATACGCAAAATTTCTCTTTAAATTAAAGCCAAATAATCTTGAAATTCCAATAGCAATATCAGAATAGCCTGAAAAATCACCATAGATTTGGAAGGCAAAGAAAAACGCACCTAATAGGAGGGTACTGCCATTATAATCCGTATGATTATTAAATATCAAATTGGCATATTTAGCACAGTTATCAGCAATAACAATTTTCTTAAAAAGACCCCAAAGGATCTGTCGAAGACCGTTAACAGCGTCACGGTAAACAAATTTACGTTCAATCGAAAATTGTGGCAGTAAATTTGTCGCGCGCTCAATAGGACCAGCAACTAGTTGTGGAAAGAAACTTACAAACGCCATGAATCCCACAATATCTTTAGTGGGTTTCAATTTTTTATTGAAAACATCAATGGTATAGCTTAATGTTTGAAAGGTATAAAAACTAATGCCTACCGGTAGAATTATATTTAATGTCGAGATGTTTAAATCCGCTCCAAAAAATGTAAAAGAATCTCTTAAGCTATCAATAAAGAAGTTGTAATATTTGAAAAAACCTAGAAACCCAAGATTTACGCTTATACTAATCCATAATAGTGTTTTTCTATAAGATGACTTATTCTGCTTGTCTAATGCCAAACCGATAGAATAATCAACAATTGAGCTAAATAGTATTAGGGAAAGAAACCTCCAATCCCACCATCCATAGAAAACATAACTAGCTAAAACAATAAGAAAGTTTTGGGATTTTATATTTTTTGCACCGATGAGCCAGTATAGACTGAATACGATAGGCAAAAAAATAAAGAATTCTATTGAGTTAAAAAACATATTGGTGCATAGTTCGATTGAGGTATTGCCCAAGAGGTATTTAGAATAGTAAATATGTTATATAATTATCTAATAATCAAAATTACTCTATGAATAGTTAATAATTTACTTTAACTGTCATGAAATTAGTATAACCATCGGTTTATAATGCTATCGTAGGTTTTGACTATTTCTTATATCTCAAAATTTATTTACGATATAAAAAATCTAACTGCCCATCATTTGATTTTCTATAATCTATAATGTAACCAACAAATATGAATAATACTACTAAATAAGGTTGGTTTATAACCGTCTGTAAACTAATCATAAAAATGTACAAGGCTATTAAAAGCGACAGAGCAAAATAGCGAATTTGCATATTTAAAGTAAAAGTTTTAGCGAGATAATAACAAAGCATAAATACAAAAAACAGGAAAGTAAAAACACCAGCATCAACCCAGATTCCAACATAGGTATTATGTCCTTTCATGGAAACTGCGAAATCTACACCATTCCCAATGAATGGACTTTCATAGAGGTAATATAAAACATTTATCAATAAATCATCTCTTCCGGAGCTGTCTACTTTGTCCAAGTTTAAGGTTAATACATTTATAATATTGTCAATTTTATAAATTTGGGCGTCTGATAAATTTAAGTCTTTAGTTTGGGATTTTAATGCGAATACCCCCATATAAAATAAAACAATTACGACTCCAAATAAAATAAGTCTAATTCCCGTAAAAAACTTGTAGTTTGTAAGAAACAATATAATGGTAAATACAAACAAACCAGTTGTGGAAAAGGTTAAGAATAAGCTATAAAAAATTATAGCAAGGATTAACATTTTAATTAATCTATATATTGGTTTTGATGGATAGTAGAGTTTATGAAATAATATAAAAGCAATAATATTAGCTAAAGCTGCATTGTTAGCGTCACCATAGACACCTCCAGCTCGATCTAAATCAAAAGTTGCAAATTGACCTGAGCCACCTAAACTGAAATTTATTTTGAATAAAATTATGGTGAGAAAAGAGGAAATCACAAAACTCACTGTTATAACTTTAAAGAATAGTCGAAATTGTTCTTTGTTGCTTAGAAGGAAAAAAAAGCCGATGAAATAAATGAGGGGCACTAATGTGGCAATTATAGAAGATCTAACACCATTAATCCCGGTGGCCAAAATCGCAAAAGAATAGTACATAAAATAAAAGACAAACCAAAGTTTATTAGTTTTAGACAAAGTTTCTACTTTATCCTTAAATAGTACTACACCTATAATAATCAGTGTAAGATTGCCATACGCAAACAGTTGCGCTATATTTGGAGAAATAAACTTGGATACAATTCCTTGGAGCTGGAGGCAACTACTAAATAAAGGAAAGTAAAAACAAATAAATACAATTATTTTATTCATGGTGTCGGTTAAGTTCAGTAAACATGGCGTCATATCTTTCTGTAATTGCTGAAATTTGATATTTATTAAGGGATTTAATGCCGTTATCAGAAAGCTTTTTCCTTAATTCATTATCATTTATAAGTTTGTCTAAACCTTTTCGCATTTCTAGCATATTCTGATCCTCTATAAGTAAGCCATTTATATCATTATCAATTATATCCGATGGCCCAGTTTTACAATCAAAAGATATGCATGCCATACCTTGAGACATAGCCTCAAGCAGTACCATAGGTAAACCTTCATATCGTGATGCTAAAATAAAAATCGAGGATTTATACATAACCTCTGCAATGTTATCTATAAAACCGGTGAAAATAACCCTATCTAAAATCTTATTTTCCTGAGCTAGGATTTTTAAATATTGTAAACCTTCATTTCCAGAACCTGCAATTTTTAATCGCCAATTAGGATATGCTAGTAATACGGGTGCAATTAATTTAATTAAATTATCGAAGCCTTTATGATGATACCGATTCAAATTTCCTGCGGCTAATATTGTTTTTTCCCTTTCATGATTATTAACACTAATAGCATGAAAACTACAAGGATTGGGTAGAACCTTTACATTTACCCCATAATTTTTATAAAATTCTATATCGAAAGAGGTTAGAACAGTTAAGACATCCGCTCGTTTATAAATATGTTTTTTTGTGAAATTTGTAATTCGTTCTCGACCTTCCATAAATCTCAAATATGAATTATGCTCTTGAGCAATAATTTTTATTTTAAACATTTTAGCTACTACTATGGTTATTAGGTTAGTGAGAGTGACAAATGATATGATTATATCGGGTCTATTAGACTTTGTTTTATAATATCGACTTAAACCAATAATACTTCTCAGCGTATGACTTGGTATAACACTGCTAGGTTTTAGTTTTACTCTTTTTACTCGAGGGTTGAGTTGGTACTCTCCTTCTCGGTCAAAAAAAGTAATGACTCTTATTTGATATTTTTTATCTTTAGCTAAACTATTCACCATTAATGCAAGAACCCGTTCAGCACCTCCACCACCTAATGACGATATAACAAAATCTAATTTCATTTTTTCATTTTTATAAGACTTAACAATCGTTTTGTAACATGTCTAAAACCTGAGTTTAAGGCGTAAATAAATGGTGTATAAATTGCAAATGCTAAACTTGTAATTTTTAGTGCATATACAATTAAACCCCATAAGTTATTGTTAGTGAGTGTTATATGCTTCTGCAGCAGAAAACATAGATAAAAAGGTACAACAAATGATAGTATTAATATAAAAAAACCTTTCCAATAACGCCATACAGTTACCTTAAAACCATGTTTATAGAGGAAGTAAGGGCGCCACATCAAAATTACAATTGAAAAAGC
Organism: Winogradskyella epiphytica; assembly: GCF_003217215.1. Lineage (GTDB taxonomy): Bacteria > Bacteroidota > Bacteroidia > Flavobacteriales > Flavobacteriaceae > Winogradskyella > Winogradskyella epiphytica. The sequence goes on along the minus strand of NZ_QJTD01000002.1, from coordinate 310,559 downwards.
AATTGTTGTCCCCATTAAAATACCTGCTAAGTCAAAGTATTGCAATAGAATTATTGAAGATCCGAGATTTATTAAACTTTGGATTACGGGTGCCCAAACATCTTGATACAAACCATAGGCATCCTTGAAATGATCGACTGGAATTCTAATTTGCATAATAAACATATTTGTTAAAAATAAGGATAAGACGTAATTATTTAAAATATACTTTTCACCGAGCCAAACGATTATAAATGGTTCAGTAACAAAATACAATACAATAATTGCAATTCCACCTATATAAAATCGAAGTGACATCATTTCCCAAAATACTTTATTTATGTTATCCTTATTGTTTTCTGCAACTAAATTACCAATGCCTGCCGCCGTACCAGCAAAAGCTGTATTTACAAATTGTAATAATCGACTGAATAACATTTCGTAGTTAGCAAAAAAGGCAACACTTTCAATACTTATAAAGGAGAAAATTAATATTTTGTCTGTACCGCCGGTAACAAAAGCACCCAATTTATGGAAAGAGATTTGTTTTACTTTTTTAATGATTTCAGGATTGCTCTTTAAAATAGAATTGGTGGTTTTTTGATTAATATGTAACCAGGGATAAAATTCTTTAACCTTTTTTCTAAGGATATAACTGTTTATAATATAATACAGTAATTCCAAAGTAATCCAGCCGTATATACTTTCAAAATAATATACTATAACACATTGTACGATAATTTTAAGTAAGTTTATAGACTGCGAACTTGAAGTGATCACATAATCTTTCTGATCGGCTTGAAGCAATAAAATATGATAATTAAAAAAAAAGTTTAAACACATTCCTAAAAGGAAGGTGTAGTAGGTGTAGTAAACTATAGATAATGATGCGTTAAGGTCATCGAAAATGACAGGAAAAAATGCAGATAAGATAAGACCCGCCATTAAGATGAATGAACCTATTTTTTTATATAAATGTCCAAATAAGCTGATTAATTCATTAATTCGCTCATACTCCTTATTAAATATAGGCTTATATAAACTAAAACCAACGGCAGCTCCAATGCCTAATTCAGCTAGATTTAGGAAACTAAGAAAACTGCGGAGTGTACTAGACAGCCCCATAAACTCATCACCTAAATTATCTAAGAATAATTTTCGAGAAACAAATTGTAAGACTAAAAATATTAGATAAAAAAACATGCTAAACTTCATGTTTTTTATAGCATGATTAACTCTAGACATTTTTAATTATTTGATAGATTTTAGATTGGATTTTTATTCTGTTTTTATTAGTGATTAAGAATAATTTGTAAAATAATGGGGGTAATAGTATAATTGCATACCCGTAAAAATGAAAATTTTTATGACTATAATTTTGTTTTATAGTTTCGCGAATATTTCTACGATATTTACCTTCTTTATCAAGATAAGAGTTAAGATACAAAGCATCGTAATGATAGGATAAAAAATCAAATAAATAGTGTTTCGCTATATCTTGTATTTCTTTAGAATACTGTTGTGTATGCTCTACAACATAACTAGCTGCACGTATAGATTTTAACTTAATTAAAGAATAATTGCTTCTTATAACACTCTTAGGGTTTTGTACATTATATATATAATATGCATTTTCAATGTATCCTAACTGCGGAATCTCATTAATTATATCTAATGTATAATAGACGTCCTGATGAAGAATTCCTTCTATAAAAAAGCGATCCTTAACTATTGAATGATGATATAAGCGTCTCCAAACAGCGAATCGTTTATGTTTAATTATTCTTTTTAAGGCGGTTGCCTTATCTTCAATAGTGGCATTAACAGATGTATCATTTAGGTTTTGACTGTCTGCTAGATGCATATTTTTAGAACCTATTTCAACAACCTTTAGGTTATTTGTGATGGCAAAATTAAGTAGTTCTTCATACATTTCTGGGCGAATCCAATCATCACTATCAACAAAGCCAATATAGTCGCCTTTACTCTCTCTCAAACCATGATTTCTTGCAATACTTGAACCTCCATTCTCTATATGAAAAACTTTAATTCTCTTATCCTTCTGTTCAAAATTGTCACAAATAGCACCACTACGATCTGTAGAGCCATCATTTACTAGTAAAATTTCTAGATGGTCATAAGTTTGATTAATGATAGACTGTATACATCTTTCTAGGTATTGCTCCACATTGTATACAGGAACTATAACAGATATTAGAATGTCCATTTAATTGATTTAGAATAATTTATTAAAATACTTATAATTAGAACAATAACCACAATATTTTGATTATGGTTTTCACTATAGTCTATAGAATAAGAGTTGTCCTTTACAAAACAGGATTATTTTTTATAGAAAACATAATATTTATGACAAGTAAAGGTTTTTTGCGATGAAATCCACTCTAATTATATATAATTCTAAAAGTATCGACAAACTGCATTGGGATCTCTAAAATGTTGATTATGAATTTATAAAGAAGTCTAATTCAGAATTAGCTATGTAGTAAATTACGGCAAAAGGTTAAATCTGTTAGTTTAAAAGTCTAAATCTAGACGTATTACGTACTTAGAACAGATTAATATGCATTTAATCGGCTTTTTTTTATAAACTAATTAACTACATGAAAAATGAATACATTAAAACTCATAAATAGATTGGAAATTCTTACAAATCAATGCGTTACATCGAAATTTATCGCCTCTTGTCTTTAAATTAGCGTATACTTTTTTAAATTAGCATCTGTGCTTAAATGCATGTCCCCAAATTACTAATAAACTTTTATTTCCTTATGACTTACTTAATTAAACCTATTCAATGGAGAGTTACCCTATTTATGCTCTTCATATTTTTATTCTTAAATCAAATCGTATCAGCACAACAATTGGCATTCCCTTCTGCTTATGGAGCCGCTGCACATATTACAGGTGGTCGGGGTGGCACGGTTATTCATGTAACGAATTTGAATGACAGCGGACCAGGCAGTCTTAGAGAAGCATTAACAGCATACTCAGAAAATAGATATATTGTTTTCGATGTATCTGGAGTTATTCAATTACAATCTAAAATTCAAATAATAGGACCTGCTAGTGGAGGTTCCGGTGCTGGGAATTTTACAGTTAATGGTTTTTCAGCTCCATACGGAGGTATAACAATTATCGGTTACCCAATCGTTCATAGAGATGTTGAAAATTATATTTATCGAGGTATTCGTTTTAGAAATGGGTACAAGAATCAAGTTAATGGAGAGAGATCAAACCAAACACAGTTATCCAATGGATACTCTATAAATTTTATTGTTGATAGGTGTTCATTTGCTTATTCAAAAGGAATGAATACTGGAGGAGGGAGTCCGACGTCTAATGGAGAAGTTGGAGTGTCAACTTTTCAAAATAATTTATTCGGTGATAGTGATCGAGGGATATTATGCGGTAGACAAGGAGTGCAGGAGATCTCCGATATTTCAGTTTTGCGAAATGTTTTTAGTGATGTTAGGTATCGAACCCCCAATTCTGGCGGTGAGGTAACGATGGACATTATAAATAATTTTATATACAATTGGTCTACTAGGACAACTAGAGTTAACGGATGGGACTCTGAGATAAACATGATTGGAAATTATTACCAAGGTGGTAAGGCTACTAGACTTTCAGATAGAACCGATAAAGCTTTTATAGGAATTACAACTAATTCATCTATGAACCCCAAAATATGGGATGAAGACAACTATATAGATGAAGATGCTAAACCAACTGGTTATCCTGCTAACCCAGAAAAAGCATGGTACCAATTTCCTAACTCAACCGTTAGTCCTGACCCAGTAAAACCTGAATGGTTTGTAAATAACAGATTACCTATAATAGGACGAGAAGTTCCAATTTTGTCTAGCTCTCAGTTAAAAACTGAACTATTTCCAAAAGTAGGAGCTAGTGAATATATTGATAATAATGGAAATGTTCAATATTTTAGAGATAATTTAGATGCTCAGTTAATCGAAAAGGCTATTAATGATATCGAGCAGGACTATGTACCACAAAGTAGTTATGAGGCATTAGCAGAAAATTTAGTAAACACAATGCCTAGCGAATCAAGACCAGACAATTTTTACGTCTCAAACCCACATATCCCAGAAATTTGGTTTCAAGCAAACGTACCAGAAGGTCAAGATCATAATGATATTGCACCTAGCGGATATACCTGGCTAGAAGAGTATTTAAATCAAGTGGATTATGCTAATACTAGTAACGAGGTAGTTTCTGTCGAAAGCATAGAAGTAACTCCGGACAGTGCAGAACTGCAACCAACTGAAACAATTCAATTAACAGCTACTTTTACTCCAGCAAATGCGACAAACCAAAATGGTGTGTGGAGTACTAGTGACAATACTATAGCAACCGTAGATTCAAATGGATTAGTAACAGCAATTGGACCTGGTGAGGTGACAATTACTTTTACGAGTGCCGATGGTGGATTTACAGATACCTCTCAAATAACAGTTTTTCCTGAAGCGCTCCAAGCGAGCGCAGGTACTGACCAACAAATCTGTCAAGGCGAAAGCGCTACTCTTACTGCAAGTGGAGGGACAGGTTATGTTTGGAGTACAGGCGAAACTACTGAAACTATTGAGGTAACACCTGATACAACTACGACTTATATAGTTACCGTTTCAGATGTCTTTGGTCAGTCTGAAGATGCTGAAGTTACCATAACGGTTAATTCTTTACCCGTAGCTGCTGCAGGTGCAGATCAATCTATTTGTCTAGGTGAATCAATCATTCTTACAGCTTCAGGGGGTGACTCTTATTTATGGAACACGGGAGAGACAACCGCTTCAATTGAGGTAAGTCCTAATGTTGAGACAACTTATAGTGTTGAAGTTAGTTCTAACAATTGTTCTAGTGCAGATCAAGTTACTGTTTATGTTAATGAATCACCAAATATTACTATTTCTGAAGATCAGGTAATTGTAGATGGTGAATCGACTACATTAAGTGTTAGTGGTGGTGATAATTACGAATGGAGTACAGGTGAAACATCTGAAACTATAACGGTAAGCCCGAATGTTACAACAATATATTCAGTAAGTTCTACAAATGTTAATGGATGTGTTACTAATGAGAGTGTTACTGTAACGGTAGTACCTGGTGTTACTGCTAATGCAGGTGAAGATGCTACTATTTGTAGTGGAGAGAGTTATACTTTAACGGCCACTGGAGGAACTACTTATGTTTGGGATACTGAAGATTCAGGATTTGAACTAGTAGTTAGCCCTACGATTACTACGACATACACAGTTACTGTTGAAGATGAATATGGTAATTCAGATTCCGATAGTGTGACAGTTTTCGTTAATGAATCGCCAAATATTACAGTTAGTGAAGATGTTTATGTTATTCAAGGTAACTCGGTGAGTCTTTCCGCAAACGGAGGGGTATCTTACTCTTGGAGTTCTGGCGAAACTACCGCTGAAATTTCGGTAAGCCCAGCAGAGACAACGACCTATGTGGTGACTGGCTTTTCGGAGAATGGTTGTCAGAGTACGGCAGAAGTAACCGTAATTGTTGTTGATGAATTAGTAGCAAATGCTGGTCAAGATGTTTCTGTTTGTGTTGGCGAAAGTGCAATATTAACAGCTAGTGGAGGAACAGGTTACGTTTGGAATACTGGTGAAACGACAGCGAGCATAGAAGTGACTCCAGAAGTTACAACAACTTATACAGTTACCGTTACAGACGACTATGGGAATTCTGATTCGGACGAAGTAACAGTTACAGTAGATTCTCCACCAACTGCTTACGCAGGAGAAGATCAAATAGTATGTGAAGGAGAGTCTGTTATATTAATAGCAGAAGGTGGTGATTCTTACTTGTGGAGTACAGGTGCTACAACCGCTTCTATTTCTGTAAGCCCTTCAGAAGATACGATTTATAGTGTTGAGGTGTTTTCTAATTCATGTTCAGATACAGATGACGTAACAGTTTACGTTACTCAGAGTTCTAATTTAACAATTAGTGAAGACCTTGCAATTGTAACAGGAAATTCGACACTATTAGAAGTGTCAGGAGCAGAGTCGTATTTATGGAGTACAGGTGAAACTTCAAACTCAATCGAAGTTAGTCCTTCTGAAACTACTACTTATTCAGTGATTGGTTATACTACTAATGGGTGTGAAAGCTCCGCAGAAGTAACGGTTACTGTAATTCCACAACTTCTTGCAAACGCAGGAGAAGATGTTTCAATCTGTAATGGGGAAACAGTTACTTTAAATGCTTCGGGAGGAGTTAACTATTCTTGGAATACAGGTGATACAGGAGCATCGCTTACCGTCACACCTACTGAAACAACAACGTATATGGTTACGGCTACTGATGACTATGGGAATTCAGATTCTGATAGCGTTACGGTTACGGTTAATGAATCACCTAGTTTAACTCTAAGTGATAATGTTACTATAACTGAAGGTGAAAGTACTAATCTTATTGCTAATGGTGCTGCAACTTATTTATGGAGCACAGGAGAAACTTCAAATACAATCGAAGTTAGTCCTACTGAAACAACAACTTATAGTGTTACTGGATCTTCAGAATTTGGATGTGAAAGTTCGGCTGAGGTAACGGTTACTGTAGTTCCACAACTTCTTGCAAATGCAGGAGAGGATGTTTCAATCTGTAATGGGCATACAGTTACTTTAAATGCTTCGGGAGGAGTTAACTATTCTTGGAATACAGGTGATACAGGATCATCGCTTATCGTCACACCTACTGAAACAACAACGTATACGGTTACTGTGACTGATGACTATGGGAATTCAGATTCTGATAGTGTTACGGTTACGGTTAATGAATCGCCTAGTTTAACTCTAAGTGATAATGTTACTATAACTGAAGGTGAAAGTACTAATCTTATTGCTAATGGTGCTGCAACTTATTTATGGAGCACAGGAGAAACTTCAAATACAATCGAAGTTAGTCCTACTGAAACAACAACTTATAGTGTTACTGGAACTTCTGCATTTGGATGTGAAAGTACAGTAGAGGTGACCGTGTCAGTTTCGTCTTTATTCCAAGCTTCAGCGGGACCAGATCAACATGTTTGTGATAATCTTGAAAATGAAGTGGTGTTAACGGCTAGCGAAGGAGATAGTTATTTATGGAGTACCGGAAAGACCACTCAAAGTATCGTGGTGAGTCCGCTTTCAACAACTACTTATACAGTTACAGTATCACAAGGCGATCAGTCAGACTCGGCAGATGTAATCGTTTATGTTGATCCTAGTCCAAGTATCACGATTGCCAATGGAGAGGAAATTGAAATTCTTAATGGGGATTTTGTAACCTTATCTGTTTCAGGAGCAAATACGTATGAATGGAATAATGGAGCAACACAACCTAATATTGCAGTAAGTCCTTCGGTAACGACAATCTATTCTGTAAAAGGTTTTATTGGAAACTGTTACGATGAAAAGCAAGTTAAGGTTAAGGTTCTTCAACCAGTTGTAGCTGATGCAGGAAGTGATGTTCAGATTTGTTTAAACGAAACGACGGCCTTAACAGCAACTGGTGGAGATGAATATGTTTGGAGTACAGGTGAAACTACAGCAACTATTCATGTGTCTCCGACTGAGACTACGGAGTATACTGTAACGGTATTTAATTCTTTAGATTTTGATGAAGATTCAGTCGTGGTTGAGGTAGATTCTAATTGTACAGATCAAGTAATTAATCCGAATGACCCATATAACCCTAATGATGAACGTGTAGAATTCACGATGGATATTTATCCTAATCCTGCATCAAACATTGTAAATATTAAGTTATCAGGTACTCAGAATGAGTCTCAGGTATTAATATATGATGTAACAGGAAAATTAATAATAGAGAATAGAATATCCAACGAAAGTTTAAATATTAGTACGACAACACAAATGGATATTAGCTCGCTTCAAGCAGGTGTGTATTTTGTAAAAATTATTGATCAAGGTCGAGATATTACTAAAAAATTAATTGTTGAATAAGTTAAATAGATAGTAAAGTAAAAAGCGTCAAAATCATATGATCTTGACGCTTTTTTTATTGTTCTAATAGATCAATAAATTATTGGCCTATAGAAGAATATTCAAATCCTATTTTCGTCATTTCATCCTTATTTAGGATATTTCTACCATCAAAAATGAAAGCTGGTTTTTTCATCTGGTCGTAAATCTTTTTCCAATCATAAGTTTTAAACTCATCCCATTCGGTCATGATAGCTACAGCGTGGGCATCTTTTGTAGTTTCATAAGGATCGTTATAAGATATTACCATTTCTTCATTTTCTTCCTTAGACCTAGTCTTTAAGTAGTTTAAATCAGATTGAACCTTTTCACCATTTACTTTTGGATCATATACGGCAATATTGGCCTGTTCATTTAATAAATGATCCGCAACATAGATAGCTGCTGATTCTCTCGTGTCATTTGTGTCTTTCTTAAAAGCCCATCCTAACATGGCGATTTTTTTGCCAGAAACCGTATTGTATAAGGTACTAATTAACTTGTCTGAAAAACGACGTTTTTGATGATCGTTTAAAATTATTACTTGTTCCCAATAATCAGCTACCGCATGTAGATTGTAACTTCTAGCTATATAAACGAGGTTTAAGATGTCTTTTTGGAAGCAAGAACCACCAAAACCAATTGAAGCATTTAAGAATTTAGGACCAATTCTTGAATCCATGCCTATAGCTTTTGCAACTTCATTTACATTCGCTTCCGTATGCTCGCATAATTCTGAAATAGCATTAATAGATGAAATTCTTTGAGCTAAAAATGCATTTGCCGTTAATTTAGACAGCTCGGAAGACCAAACATTAGTTCTTAAAATTCTTTCTTGTGGAACCCAACTTCCGTAAATATTAGCCAAACAATCTATAGCCGATTCAGATTCACCTCCGATTAATACTCTATCTGGATTTAATAAATCTTGAATCGCAGTTCCTTCGGCTAAAAATTCTGGGTTGGACAGTATGTCGAATTTCACATCACTACCTGTATTGTGTAAAATACTTTTAATGGCTTGAGCTGTTCTTACTGGTAGGGTAGATTTTTCAACAACAATTTTATTGGTTGTGGCAACTTCTGCAATATTTCTAGCACAAAGTTCCACATATTTTAAGTCGGCAGCCATCCCTTTTCCTTTTCCGTAAGTTTTAGTTGGAGTGTTCACCGAAATAAAAATCATTTCAGATTCCTGTATCGCTTTATCTATTTCTGTAGAAAAGAAAAGATTTTTGTTTCTTGTTTCTCCAACTATTTCAGCTAAACCTGGTTCGTATATAGGGAGTTTAGATAAATCTTCATCATTCCAAGCAGCAATACGCTCTTCATTTATATCAACAATTGTAACTTGTATATTTGGATTCTTTTTTGCTATAACAGCCATTGTAGGTCCACCGACATAACCAGCTCCTATGCAACAAATCTTTGTAATTTTCATGTTTTTTTCTTTTGGTACGAATCAAATTTTAATACGACAGCAAATGTGAAGAAATTAATTCAATTCAGATAATATTTTATATTAACGGTCTTTTTTTAGGATAAGATTCAATCTAATGATGAAAACAGAAAGTTTTAGTTATAATAGTTTTTGTACCAATCAATAAACGACTTAACTCCGTGTTTTATTGATGTATTAGGTTGGTAATCGTAATCTTTAATTAGCTCATCTACGTCTGCCCAAGTTCGTTCAACATCTCCTGGTTGCATGGGCAACATTTGTTTTTCAGCTACTTTATCTAGATTGAGTTCAATCTCATTAATAAAATCTAATAATTTTACCGAATTGTTATTTCCAATATTATATATTTTATAAAGAGATTTAGTGTTTACTCTAGTGTTAGTAGGTTTTTCAATAATTCTAACCACACCTTCTACAATATCATCTATATACGTAAAGTCACGTTCCATTTGACCATGGTTAAAGACCTTTATCGGCCTATTGTTTACTATGGCATCTGTAAATAAAAACATTGCCATATCAGGTCTGCCCCAAGGGCCATATACGGTAAAAAAGCGCAGTCCTGTCGTTGGAATATTAAAAAGATGACTATAAGTATGGGCCATCAGTTCATTACTTTTTTTAGTTGCAGCGTATAAACTAATTGGATGGTCCACATTATCATCTGTAGAGAACGGAATTTTTTTATTCAAACCATACACGCTAGAGCTACTTGCATATACTAAATGTTTAATATTAAAATTTCTACAACATTCTAATATATTCAAAAAGCCAACTAAGTTGGAATCTACATATGTTTCAGGACTTTCAAGACTGTATCTAACCCCTGCTTGTGCCGCAAGATTGCATACAATATCAAACTTTTCTTTCTCGAATAATTTAGGAAGTTCGACACGGTCTTCTAAATTCATTCTTACAAATTTAAAATCGTTAGAATTACTCTTACAAAGACTATTGAACTCAGAAGCTTCCTCTTTACTGATACCTAATTCATTTAGCCTTGCATATTTTAGGTTAACATCGTAGTAGTCGTTAATGTTATCTAAACCAATAACTTCATGTCTTTTTGAAATGAGAACTTTAGAAGTATAAAAGCCTATAAATCCTGCCGCTCCTGTAACTAATATTTTCATTTAAGTTGTTTTACTTATTGTTATCAAAGATGTAAAATCAGAATGGAACTTCTAAACTTTATCTTTTAAAATCCAAAAAATCAGACCGCCTTATACTTTATTTCGAGAAGAGTTGCTATAGAGTCACAATTTTTAATGGTTAATTCCATATCTCGCTCTTTATAAATATTATCTATATGATATACTTTGCAAGAATCTAATTTTGTTTTGCTCTTAGAAAAATCTACACTACCGAACTTAATTAAATTTTTAATAGTGAGTGAGTCTAACGTATGGTCCGTTATAAATTCTGAGGCTTTATCGGAATATTCGATAGGTTTAGAATTAATATTTTTTACTGTTCTAGCATTAGGCCCATAATCACAGGATGCATCTTTTCCATTTAAAAAAAACAAAAGGAATATAATGCCAAGGGCAAAACCACCAAGATAGTAGCCTAAACGATGTATAAATTTCATAGTAATAAATATGCTCCTATACGATTAAGTATCATTAGGAAGGAATTAAAAAATCAATAAGTTGGCATCATTATAATTCAAACCAAACCATTCTGCAACAGATTTATTGGTTAGAATGCCGTGGTAAAAATACAACCCATTTTTTAAACCTCTATCAAATCGAAGCGCATTTTCTATCCCACCATACTCTCCAATTTCTAATAAGTAAGGTGTAAAGATGTTGCTTATTGAAACTGAAGCCGTTCTAGAATAACGTGCAGGAATATTAGGAACACAGTAATGAACAACGCCATTATGGTCAAAAGTTGGACGGTCATGAGATGTAACTTCGCTTGTTTCAAAACAACCACCCATATCTATACTCACATCAATTACCACAGATCCAGCTTTCATATGATCTACCATTGTTTCAGTAACTATAACTGGAGCACGATTTGTTCCTCTAACAGCACCTATAGCAACATCGCAACGTTTTAAGGCTTTTAAAAGGTTTTTTGGTTGCATGGTCGACGTATAAATATTTTGACCTAAATTAGTTTGTAGACGACGTAATTTAGTTATTGAACTGTCAAAAACTTTTATGTTAGCACCTAAGCCTAAAGCAGAACGAGCGGCAAATTCGCCAACTGTTCCCGCACCCAAAATAACAACTTCTGTTGGTGGTACACCATTTATATTTCCCATCATTAACCCATTTCCACCGTTAACGTTAGACATTATCTCAGATGCAATTAATATGGAGGCTGTTCCTGCGATTTCACTTAAAGAGCTTACGGCAGGATATTGGCCATCTTCATCTTTTATATATTCAAAAGCTAAAGCTGTTATTCGTTTTTTAGCCAATGCTTCGAAATAAGATTTCTTTTGAGTTTTTATTTGAAGCGCAGAAATTAATAGGGTTTGGGGGTTTATTAGTTTAATCTCATCTAAAGATGGTGGTTCAACTTTTAGTATGATAGGGCAGGAGAAGACCTTGGCTGTGTCTTTGGTTACTTCAGCTCCAGCTTCACTATAAGTTTTATCTTTAAAATTAGCACCTTCGCCTGCGCCTGATTCAAATAATACACGATGACCATTTGCCGTTAAGGCTGAAACGGCGTCGGGTGTTAAACAAACACGACGTTCTTGAAAATGAGTTTCTTTAGGAATCCCAATAAAAAGCTCTCCTTTTTGTTTAAGAATCTCTAAGGTTTCTTCTTGAGGTAATAATTGGGCTTTGGTGAATGGTGACAGAGATATACTCATTGAAGTTATTTACGTTAATATTACCAATGCAATATAGCAAAATAGACTATATAAAAGGCTATCGAAAACTTACTTCAAAGTACGAAAAATAATTTAAAAATAAGAGTTACTAAAAATACTGCTTTACTTTACCCCAAACCCCTTTCGGTTTGATCATAAATTCTTCTTCAAGCTCCTCTAGAGTTTTATCAACATTATTAATTTTGTTGAACATTTGAGCTCTTATAAGATAAATGGAAGGGAAAATAATAGCCATTATAGGTAAAAGATATAGGATATGAAACTCATCCATAAATCTGACATCGTCATTCAATGCTCCGATACATTGGAAGGAGAACATTGTAATTGGTATAATTAGAACATGATACCACCAATGTCTACAAGTGAAAAACCACACCAGTGATAAAACTAATGGAATGATTTTCATTGAAAATACCCACATTGCAACATTCGCATCACCGTATTGTTTGCTATGATAGGTACCAAGAATAGTGTCCCATTTTTCTGTGCTCGGAACATATTCATATAGGTAAAATAAAAAGGGAGTCGCACCTACTACTGTAGCTGCGATACTCCCAATTAATATTTTGCGATAAAATTCTTTTTTATCCCCAGGTTGGGACTTTAAGTTTTCTTTTGTCAACTTGAATTGTGGTTTGTCCATCTAAGTCAATAATGTTTGTAGCTTGTACAGTAAATAACATTCCTCCGAAGATAGCAATTGCTAATAATAATGTTTTTTTAGATTTCATAATTTAAAGGGATTTAATTAATTAATACTACAAATGTAAAGGCATTGATACCTGCTTACAAATGAAGAATTGTTAAAATCCAATGAAATTTGAAATTTTAATTACGGTTTTTCCGTAATTCAACAATCTTCTTAAAGGGAAATCAGTCTTTTTTTTATAACTTTCTTACTGTTACGCTGTTTTGTCGGTTAAATAATTTTGTTTATATCAATCTAAGGATTCTCTCACTTTGCCCTAAAACTGATATATTTATGTGTTGAGCTTCAGTTGGAATTAAATCCTCAATACGTTCAGACCACTCTATAAATAACCAATGATCACTACTTAGATAATCTTCTATACCAAAATTATAAACTTCATCAATCGATTCTATTCTGTAAAAATCAAAATGATAAACTTTATCATTTGGTATACTATATTCGTTCACAATCGAAAAGGTGGGACTAGTTGCCTTATCTTTACCATGCATTGTTTTTAATAACGCATTGATAAAAGTGGTTTTGCCAGCTCCCATATCACCATTAAAGCAGACGATCTTAGAGGTTAAATTTTCTAAAACTTTTGCTGCAATAGCATCAATATCATCTAGATGATAAGTAAACTCAAGTACTTTCACTAATTGTTTTAATTATTTACACAGACAATGTTACTAATAAAAGTCGAGATAACCTAAAAAAAGATGTATTTCATCGGATTTTTGTGTCACTTTAAAGGTTTTTCCTGCAGAATACTACCTTTGTTATATAGTGAATAAAAAGACTGCCGTCTAAAAACTTAGACAAGGATTATATTAACCTTATTTGTAAAATACATCAAATGAATATTTTAAGTTATTTGGGGTCTAAGACTATAAAAGGTATAATCATTTCTTCTAATGAAACACCTCCATGTTGATAGGTGTTTCTATAATAACTCACATAATGATTATAATTGTTTGGATAGGCTAAGAACATATCGCCTTTAGCGAACACAAAAGAACTGCTCATTGTCAAAGCTGGTAAATGAATAGATTTGGGATCCTTAATCGCTAATACATCCTTTTCTTGGTAAGTTAAACTTCGCCCAGTTTTGTATCTCAAATTCAAACTTGTATCTCTGTCTCCAATAATTTTAGATGGTGTATTTACATTGATAGTACCATGATCTGTGGTTAAAATAAGTTTAAATCCAAGTTGTTGACTTAGTTGAATCATCTCTAATAATGGCGAATTCTTAAACCAACTAACAGTAAGGGATCGATAGGCTTTGTCGTTAGAAGCTAATTCCTTAACTACTTCCATTTCAGTTTTTGAGTGAGAAAGCATATCTACAAAGTTGTATACAATAACAGATAAATCATTATCCTTTAAAGATCTAAAGTTTTCAAGAAGTTTTTTTCCTGACTTAAGATTCGTGATTTTGTGATATTCGTGTTTTATGTGTCCTAAACCTAATCGTTTTAATTGTTCTCTTAAGAAATCGCCTTCATGCAAGTTTTTTCCGCCTTCATCTGTGTCGTTTTTCCAATATTGTGGAAATAAACTTTCCATATCAGAAGGCATTAATCCAGAAAATATAGCATTACGTGCATATTGCGTTGCTGTTGGTAGTATACTATAAAATGCTAATTCTGAAGCTTTTTTGTAATAATTATTCACAATAGGCTCAAAGGCTTTCCACTGATCGTATCGTAGATTATCAATGACTACCATTATGGTGGGTTGTTTATCGCTTATTTCAGGAACAACCTTTTCTTTAAACAGAGTATGTGACATTATCGGTGCATCTGCTTTAGGCTGAAACCAATCTTCATAATTATTTTCAATAAACTTCCCAAATTGTAAATTAGCTTCAGTTTTTTGGGATTCTAAAATCCCTGTCATACCTGCATCCTCAATACCTTCTAGTTGCAATTCCCAATAAATAAGTTTTTGATATAACTCTACCCATTCTTCATAAGAATTAACCATGGATAAATCCATAGCAATCTTTCTAAATTCTTGTTGATAGTTCGATGTCGTTTTTTCGGAAATTAAACGGGAATGATCCAGATTCTTTTTCAAACTCAACAAGATCTGATTAGGGTTTACAGGCTTGATTAAATAATCTGCAATTTTACTGCCAATTGCTTCCTCCATAATATATTCTTCTTCACTTTTGGTAATCATTACAATTGGTAAATTGGCACGTCTTTCTTTTATTTCGTGTAAGGTTTCAAGTCCTGTTAATCCTGGCATGTTTTCATCCAAGAAGACCATATCAAAGTTCGTATCGTCTATAATTTCTAAAGCTTCGGTACCACTTTGACACGTAGTGACATTATAACCTTTTTGCTCTAAAAATATGATATGTGGCTTTAATAAATCGATTTCATCGTCAACCCAAAGAATATTTATCATGTTGTGGTATATTTGTTTCTTAATTATTGAATTTTAAAATTTTGCCTACAAAAAATAAGCTTAAAATCTTTAACGATCCAATTTACGGATTTATTACTATTCCAAATTCGTTAATCTTTGATATTATTCAGCATAAATACTTTCAGAGATTACGTCGAATTAGTCAAATGGGATTGTCTTATTTAGTTTATCCTGGAGCTCATCATACGCGTTTTCATCATGCCTTGGGTTGCATGCATTTAATGCAAAAAGCTGTCAATGTACTGCGTTTTAAGGGGGTGGAGATTTCTGATGAAGAAGAAAATGGATTATTAATCGCGATTCTCCTTCACGATATTGGTCATGGACCTTTTTCACATGCCATGGAGCACAGTATTGTGAACGACGTTTCTCATGAGGAAATTTCACTAAGATTCATGGAAGAGCTCAATAAAGAGTTTAACGGAAGTTTAACGTTAGCTATCTCCATTTTTAAAGGAGAATATCCTCGACGATTTATGTGTGAACTTATTTCGAGCCAATTGGATATGGATAGAGCCGACTATTTAAAACGAGATAGTTTTTATACAGGTGTTGCTGAAGGGAATATAAATAGTGAACGTTTAATCACTATGCTTAATGTAGTTGATGACCAATTACTGATTGAGGAGAAAGGGATTTTAAGTGTAGAAAAGTTTTTAATTGCACGTCGGTTCATGTATTGGCAAGTGTATATGCATAAAACAGGTGTGGTAGCTGAGCAGTTATTAATGGGAATCTTAAGAAGAGCGAAAGAATTAGTTCTGCAAGATGTAAAATTAAATTGTAGTCAGGCTTTATATTATTTTCTTCATTCTGAAATAAATGAACAAACCTTTAACGCCAAGACTTTAACAATATTCTCTAAATTAGACGATTTTGATATTGTGGCAGCTATGAAAGATTGGGCGAATCATGAGGATTTTGTATTGAGTAATTTGTGTCAAATGATACTAAATAGAGATTTATTGAAGATAAAAGTGAAGAACAAGCCAATGAAAATATCTGATTTAAATTCGCATTCTCAAGCTTTGATGAATAAGTATAATATTTCACAACATGAAGCTGATTATTTTGTATTTACAGGCGAATTAACCAACCAAGCTTACCAGAATACTTCTCAAAAAATCAATGTTTTATTTAAGTCGGGAAAAATAAAAGATATAGTGAAAGCATCTGATCAATTAAACCTAAAAGCATTGAGTAAACCCATCACTAAATATTATATGTGCTATCCTAAAAAGAAAATGTAATCCTTTTTTTCTATTTTTGCGCAAACCTCTATGACTATAAAAATTAATCGTTGAAATTTACAGCAGAACAAATCGCAGATATTTTAGAAGGACAAGTTGTTGGTGATCCTCATATAGAAGTTTCTACACTATCTAAAATAGAAGAAGGAACAGAAGGCTCTTTGACGTTCTTATCAAATTTAAAATATACACCTTATATATATACAACTGAAGCATCTATAACAATTGTAAATGCTGATTTTGAACCGGATAAACCAATAATGACAACTCTCATAAAGGTAGAAGATGCTTATGAAGGGTTTTCAAAACTATTACAATATTATAACCAAATAAAATCTGAAAAATCAGGAATAGAGCAACCATGCTTTATTTCAGAGTCGGTAAAAATTCCCGAAACTATCTATATTGGTGCTTTTGCCTACATAGGGAAAAATGCAGTAATTGGAGAGAATGTGAAAATTTATCCAAATGCTTATATCGGAGATAATGTCAAAATTGGAGATAATACTACTATATTTTCAGGCGCTAAGATTTATTCAGATTGTATTATAGGAAAAAGCTGTGTCATAAACTCTGGTGTTATAATAGGAGCAGATGGTTTTGGTTTTGCTCCGAATAAAGAAGGTGGATATTCTAAAATTCCACAAATTGGGAATGTTATATTAGAGGATGAAGTAGATATTGGCGCAGGAACAAGTATAGATAGAGCTACGATGGGCTCCACGATAATTAGATTTGGTGTAAAGTTAGATAATCAAATTCAAATTGCTCATAATGTTGAAATCGGTAGAAATACGGTAATTGCTGCGCAAACAGGTGTTGCAGGTTCAACAAAAATTGGTGAGCATTGCCAAATAGGTGGTCAAGTAGGTATAGCTGGACATTTATCGATTGGTAATAATGTAAGAATACAAGCGCAATCTGGGATTGCAAGAGATATAAAAGATAACGAAAAACTACAAGGGTCTCCGGCCTTTGGTTATGGTGATTTTAATAAGTCTTATGTTTATTTTAAAAATTTACCTAAGATTGTAAAAAATATGAACCTCATAGAAAAAAAAGTAGATGGCAATAATTAAAACGGAAACGAAGCAAAAAACCATTGAAAAAGAAGTTACACTTTCAGGTGTAGGGCTTCACACTGGTGCAGAAGTAACAATGGTATTTAAACCAGGTGCAGAAAACTCTGGATTTGTTTTTCAACGTGTTGATCTTGAAGGTAGCCCTAAAATAGAGGCTGATGCAAACTTCGTGACCAATACTCAACGTGGTACATGTTTAGAGAAAAATGGCGTAGTTATTCAAACAAGTGAACATGTTTTAGCTGCTTTAGTAGGTTTAGATATAGATAATGCAATCATTGAATTGAACGCTTCTGAACCTCCAATTATGGATGGTTCTTCTAAATTCTTTGTAGAGGCTTTAGAAGAAGCCGGTATAGTAGAGCAGGAAGCTTTTAGAGAGGAGTATGAAGTCACTAATGTGGTTTCTTATACTGATGAAGAAACTGGAAGTGAAATTATTTTGATGCCAGCAAATTCATATCAAGTGACCACGATGGTCGACTTTGGTACAAAGGTATTAGGAACCCAAAATGCAAATCTTAATAATATTTCAGATTTTAAAGATCAAATTGCTAATTCTAGAACATTTAGCTTTTTACATGAAATAGAAATGCTTTTAGAGCATGGTTTGATAAAAGGAGGTGATTTAAATAATGCTATCGTATATGTAGATAAAGAGCTCTCTCCAGAAACTATGGAAAAATTAAGAGTGGCTTTCAATAAAGATAATATTGCCGTTAAACCTAATGGTATTTTAGATAACCTTACTTTACACTATCCAAATGAAGCTGCACGTCACAAATTATTAGATGTGATTGGTGATTTAGCCTTAATAGGTATTCGCTTGAGAGGTAAAGTAATTGCCAATAAGCCAGGGCATTTTGTGAATACACAGTTTGCTAAAAAAATGTCTAAGTTGATTAAAAACGAAAGACGTAATAATGTGCCTCAAATTGATTTGCATTCGGAACCATTAATGGATGTGAATCAGATCATGGAAATGTTGCCACATAGACAACCGTTCTTGTTAATTGATAAAATTTATGAGTTAACAGACACTGATGTGATTGGTATGAAAAATGTGACTATGAACGAAGAGTTCTTTAAAGGTCATTTTCCAGGTGCACCAGTTATGCCAGGTGTTTTAATTGTTGAAGCTATGGCACAAACAGGAGGGATTTTAGTGCTAAGTACAGTGCCAGATCCTGAAAATTATTTAACATTCTTCATGAAAATGGATAATGTAAAATTCAAACAAAAAATAGTTCCTGGAGATACTTTAATCTTTAAATGTTCGTTAATTTCACCAATACGAAGAGGGATTTGCCATATGCAAGGCTATGCTTATGCTAATGGTAGGTTATGTGCGGAGGCCGAATTAATGGCCCAAATATCAAAAGTAAAGTAGAATAAAGTTTGAATACTTTATTTTCAAAATAATATAAAATTAAAAGAATGAACCAACCGTTAGCTTATGTACATCCTGGCGCCAAAATTGCTAAGAATGTCGTTATAGAACCGTTTACAACGATACACAATAACGTAAAAATTGGAGAAGGCACTTGGATTGGAAGTAATGTAACTATTATGGAAGGTGCTCGTATCGGAAAGAATTGTAATATTTTTCCAGGAGCTGTAATTTCAGCTGTACCACAAGATTTAAAATATGATGATGAAGACACGACTGTAGAAATTGGTGACAACGTTACTATCAGAGAATGTGTAACCATTAATCGTGGAACTTCAGATAAAATGAAAACCGTTATAGGAGATAATTGTCTAATTATGGCCTATTGCCATATAGCACATGACTGTGTCGTAGGAAACAATTGTATTTTCTCTAATAACAGCACACTTGCGGGACATATTACTGTAGGTGATTATGTGGTTTTAGCAGGAATGACAGCTGTACATCAATTTTGTTCCATCGGAAATCACGCTTTTGTGACTGGTGGTTCTTTAGTTCGTAAAGATGTTCCTCCTTTTGTAAAAGCAGGTAGAGAACCCTTATCTTATGTTGGAATTAATTCCGTAGGTCTAAGACGAAGAGGATATAGTACAGAGAAAATTAGAGAGATTCAAGATATTTATAGAATCTTATATCAGAAAAACTATAATAATACTCAAGCTTCAGATTTAATTGAAGCTGAAATGGAAGCCACTCCTGAACGCGATGAAATTTTACAGTTTATTAAAAACTCGCATCGTGGAATTATGAAAGGCTATTTTAAATCAAATTAAATTATTAACTATTAAAAGACACCCACGATTGTGGGCTATATTATGGCAAATACTTCAGACATTAGAAATGGATTGTGTATCAGATATAATGATGATATTTATAAAATTATAGAATTCCTTCATGTGAAACCTGGAAAGGGTCCTGCTTTTGTTAGAACTAAAATGAAAAGTGTGACTACTGGAAAAACGATAGATAATACGTTTTCAGCGGGACATAAAATTGATGATGTTCGTGTAGAGACGCACAAATTTCAATATTTATACAATGATGGTGAGTTCTATCACTTTATGAATGAAGCGGATTATTCACAAATCAGACTTTTGGAAGCGGCTATAGATAGAACAGATTTATTAAAAGAAGGTGAAGTGGTTACTATCTTAATTAATACAGAAGATGATATGCCATTATCTGTAGATATGCCAGCGACTGTGGTGTTAGAAGTTACTCATACTGAGCCAGGAGTTAAAGGTAATACAGCAACAAATGCAACTAAGCCTGCAACGGTAGAAACAGGAGCAGAGGTTAATGTCCCATTATTTATTAATGAAGGTGACAAAATCAGAGTAGAGACTGAAAAAGGTACTTATAAAGAACGCATTAAGGAATAAGGAATTCTTAATAGACTCTATTTAACTTCTAAATTAAAAAATGAAATTCCCCAAACCTTATACGTTAAAAGAAATCGCAGGTCTTATAGACTGTGAATTCAGAGGTCCTGAAGATTTTGAAATTTTGGGAATGAACGAAATTCATGTGGTTGAACCAGGTGATATCGTCTTCGTAGATCATCCAAAATACTACGACAAAGCACTTCAATCAGCCGCAACTATAGTACTTATAAATAAAGATGTTGAATGTCCGGAAGGAAAAGCGCTGTTAATCTCAGATGATCCATTCAGGGATTTTAATCAATTAACGCAACACTTTAAACCATTTAGACCGGCTAATAGCGCTATAGCTGCCGATGCCGTTATAGGTGAAGGTACCATTATTCAACCAAATTGTTTTATTGGAAACAATGTAAAAATCGGTGAGAATTGTGTAATTCACTCTAATGTGAGTATCTATGACGATGCCATTATTGGAGATCATGTAACGATTCACGCAGGAACGGTTTTAGGAGGAAGCGCATTTTATTATAAAAACAGACCAGAAGGTTATGATCAGCTAAAATCTGGTGGACGTGTAGTTATAGAAAATAATGTAGATATTGGTGCTGCTTGTACTATAGATAGAGGTGTAACAGGAGATACAACAATAGGAGAGGGGTCTAAATTAGATAATCAAATCCAAATTGGTCACGATACCATCATCGGTAAAAAATGTTTAATCGCTTCACAAACAGGAATAGCAGGTTGCGTTGTGATTGAAGATAACGTTACCATTTGGGGACAAGTTGGTGTTAAAAGTGGAATCACCTTAGCTAAAGGAACTGTGGTATATGCGCAAAGCGGCTTATCACACTCTACAGAAGAAGGTAAAACCTATTTTGGTTCGCCAGCTTCTGAAGCTAGAGCATTTTTTAAGGATATGGCTTATGCTAAAAAAATTCCAGAAATACTTCAAAAATTAAAAAACATATAATGTCAGCAAAAGAAGTTGTTAAAGCATTTTATGAGTCAGATGTAGCCAATGACGCTACTTTAGTTTCAAGACTCTTTCATAAAGATTGTGAATTACATTGGACAGGCAGTCAAGGCTTTGTTCTGTACGACTATAAAGGTGTCGAAGGTTTTTTTGAAGGCACACGTCAATCTTATAATAGCCTTCGATTTGAGTTTACTCATTTTATGGAGGTCAATGATACCGTTGTTACAAGGCATACCATCTACGGTCGTACGATTGAGCATTCAGATGATGAAACTATTTTAGCTCATGTATCTTCCATTTGGGAGATAAAAGACGGTAAGATTTTTCGCTGTTACGAAATCAGTCAACAAGCAGATGAGAGTAACGAAGCTAGTATGAAATCCTACAAAGAAATAAAATTATAAAAGAGGTCGCTTTTGCGTATTAAATCTCTTATTTTTGCATAATAAAATTTAAATCAACAATATAAAATGAGCGTTTTAGTTAATAAGAATTCTAAAATTATAGTTCAAGGATTTACAGGTAGTGAAGGTACATTTCACGCTGAGCAAATGATTGAATACGGTACTAACGTTGTTGGAGGTGTGACTCCTGGGAAAGGTGGTCAAACTCACTTAGACAGACCAGTTTTTAACACAGTTCAAGAAGCTGTAGAAAAAGCAGGTGCAGACACAACTATTATTTTTGTACCACCAGCTTTTGCTGCAGATGCTATTATGGAAGCTGCAGATGCTGGAATTAAAGTGATTATCACTATTACAGAAGGAATTCCTGTTGCAGATATGATTAAAGCTGCAGATTATATCAAGGATAAAGATTGTCGTTTAATTGGACCTAACTGTCCTGGAGTTATCACTCCTGGTGAAGCTAAAGTTGGTATTATGCCAGGTTTCGTTTTCAAAAAAGGTAATGTTGGGATCGTTTCTAAATCTGGTACTTTAACATACGAAGCTGCTGATCAAGTAGTGAAACAAGGTTTAGGTATTACAACTGCTATCGGTATTGGTGGAGATCCAATTATTGGAACTACAACTAAAGAAGCTGTAGAGTTGTTAATCAATGATCCAGAAACTGAAGCTGTGGTTATGATTGGTGAAATTGGTGGACAATTAGAAGCAGATGCTGCACAATGGTATAAAGCAAGTGGATCTAAGAAGCCTGTTATTGGTTTTATCGCTGGTGAAACTGCTCCTGCTGGGCGTACAATGGGGCACGCTGGTGCTATTGTAGGTGGTTCTGATGACACTGCTCAAGCAAAAAAGAAAATTATGAGAGAATGTGGAATTCACGTTGTGGATTCTCCTGCTGAAATTGGAAAGAAAGTTGCTGAAGTATTAGGCTAATCTTTCCCACATAAAACTGTTAAAAACCTTACAAAATCTTGTGAGGTTTTTTTATTTCTTGCAACTTGTAATTGCTATCTTTGAATAGAGCCTTTCGGCTGAAAATTAAGATTAGTCTGAAGTTTATTTCAGAAAATTAGTAATTGATTTAAGAGAATATCGAGAACCATTCAATTAAATTTTATTTTCGTTTCTTGAAAATGAATAATGAGTTGTTCCGAGCGACAGAATAAAATTATAAACACGAACACATGAAACTATTAGAAGGAAAAACAGCCATCATCACAGGAGCAAGTCGTGGTATTGGTAAAGGTATCGCTGAAGTTTTTGCTCAGCATGGCGCTAATGTTGCATTTACATACAGTTCATCTGTTGAAGCAGCAAACCAACTTGAAAAAGAATTAAACGCACTTGGTGTTAAAGCGAAAGGCTACCAAAGTAACGCTGCAAACTTTGATGAATCTCAAAAATTAGCTGAAGATGTTTTAGCGGAATTCGGCTCTATAGATATTCTTGTAAATAATGCAGGAATCACTAAAGATAATCTCCTTATGAGAATGGGTGAGGCTGATTTCGATAAAGTTATCGAAGTTAACTTAAAATCGGTTTTCAACATGACTAAAGCAGTACAACGTACAATGTTGAAGCAACGTAAAGGCTCTATAATTAATATGAGTTCTGTAGTTGGTGTTAAGGGAAATGCTGGTCAAACCAACTATGCAGCCTCTAAAGCTGGAATAATTGGGTTTTCTAAATCGGTGGCTTTAGAATTAGGGTCAAGAAATATTAGAAGTAACGTTATCGCTCCAGGTTTTATTGAAACAGAAATGACGGCGAAGTTAGATGAAGAAACGGTTAAAGGTTGGAGAAATGCCATTCCTCTAAAACGAGGTGGTACTCCTGAAGATATAGCTAACGCTTGCGTTTTCTTAGCAAGTGATTTAAGTGCTTATGTTACAGGACAGACACTTAATGTGGATGGTGGAATGTTGACTTAATAAAATTGAATGGTCGCTGAACATTTTAAAGCGATAACAATTAATGAATTCAGAAACCATTATATATATAATTATAGCTGCAATAACAGCGCTTTCATTAGCGCTGTTTCAGTATTTATATAAATCGAAATTAAATTCTAAGCTCAAATATGTTCTTGCTGCGCTTAGGACCATTTCAATATTTTCTATTCTTCTTTTACTCATAAATCCAAAATTTGAGTCTTTTACTTATTTTGATGAAAAACCAACTTTAGTCGTTGCTGTCGATAATTCTGAATCCATCTCATACTTAAAACATGATGAAAGTGCTAGACAAGTGGCTAGTGCATTAATCGACCATACAGAATTAAATAAACGATTTAATATTCAATCGTACAGATTTGGAAAATCTGTAAACACCTCAGATAGTTTAAACTTTAGAGAAAGACAATCTAACATATCCCTAGCTTTAAAACAGTTCGGTGAAGTTTATGCGAACCAAACAGCTCCAATAGTTTTAATAAGTGATGGTAATCAAACTTATGGCTCAGACTATAGTTATACAGCAAAAGGAATAGAGCAATCGATCTACCCAATGATTCTTGGGGATTCCGCAGTGTATGCTGATCTCAGTATTAAACAGCTTAATGTAAATCGCTATGTGTATCTAAAGAATAAGTTTCCTGTAGAAATCATAGTCAATTATAGTGGAAGTGAAACGGTGAACACAGAACTTAAAATCTGGTCTGGTAATACGGTTGTTTTTAGAAAAAACCTTCAATTTGATGTTTCAAAAGCATCTGAAATTATTTCAACCGCTCTAACGGCAAATAGCGTTGGTGTAAAAACTTATCGTGTTGAATTAGTCGCTTTAGAAAACGAAAAGAACACGGTAAATAATTTCAAAAATTTTGGAGTTGAAGTGATTGATCAGAAAACAAATATAGCTCTTGTTTATGATCGAATGCATCCTGATTTAGGAACGCTAAAAAAAGCGATTGAAAGTAATGAACAACGCAGTGTGTCTATATTGAAGCCAAAAGATTACTTGAGCAAAATAAATGATTTTCAATTGGTTATACTGTATCAGCCAAATAGAAAATTTAAATCTGTAATCGACGAAATTAAACTTCAGAAATTAAATACATTTATAATTACTGGGGCTACAACAGATTATGCTTTTCTGAATAGTGCGCAGTTAAAATTTAACCAAATAGTCACTAGGCAAACCGAAGATTTTCAACCTGTTTTAAATCGAAATTACGGAACTTTTATTATTGATAATTTAAGTTTTAGTAATTATCCACCTTTAAAATCGGAGTTTGGTAATATAGAATTTTTAAGCGCTCATGATATTGCACTTTATAAATCGGTAAATGGTATTGAAACCGAACAAGCAATGCTTACAACCATAGAGTATGAGAATACAAAGCATGCATTATTATCAGGTGAAGGGATTTGGAGATGGAGAGCACAATCGTATTTAGAGACAAATAGTTTTCATGATTTTGATAACTTCATTAATAAATTGGTGCAATACCTGAGTTCGAATAAAAAACGAAACCGGATTAATATTGATTATAAATCATTCTATAATGGTAATGACGATGTGGTTATTAAAGCACAATATTTCAATAAAAATTTTGAATTCGATAATTCAGCTTCCTTAGGTATTGTATTGAAAAATACGAAGTCTAATAGTATTAGAGAGATTCCTTTATTATTAAACAACGGAAATTACATCGTAGATTTAAGTGGTATTGAGGCGGGATTGTACGACTTTACGATTAAACATAATTCTGAAGCAGTTTCTGCCTCAGGAAGTTTTGAAATATTAGAATATAATGTAGAGCAACAATTTTTAAACGCAGATTTAACAAAGTTAAATACTATAGCAGATAATAGTGGTGGAGCAGCTTATTTTACGACGCAATTGGATTTGCTAATAGAGAGCTTACTGAGCGATAAACGCTACAAAATCATACAAAAGAGCAGTAAAAATATTGTACCTTTGGTAGATTGGAAATATTTACTCGGCTTAATCGCTTTAAGCCTTTTTACTGAGTGGTTTATTAGAAAATATAACGGATTAATTTAAAAAAAATAGAATGGAAAAATTACCAAAAGTTGGATTGCCGATATTAATCGGATTTATTATTTTAATTGTAATCATAGCAAAATCTGCTGTAACTATAGACTCTGGAGAAGCCGGTGTGTTATTTAAAACTTTTGGAGAAGGAGTAGTAGTAGATGAGCCGCCAATGGGTGAAGGATTTCATATAGTTGCCCCATGGAATAAAGTATTTGTCTACGAAGTGAGACAACAAGAAATTCTTGAAAGAATGAATGTCTTATCTTCTAATGGTTTAGATATTAAATTAGAAGCTTCTATTTGGTTTCAACCAGATTTTAAACAGTTAGGAAAATTACATCAGGAAAAAAGCGAAATGTATAAGGAACGTGTGTTGCTTCCAGCTATCCGTTCTGCAGCGAGAAGTGTTGTAGGTCGTTATACTCCAGAACAGTTATATTCGAGCAAGCGTGATGCTATTCAACAAGAAATTTTTGAAGAAACTAAGAAAATTGTTGAAGACCAATACATTCAGTTAAATGAAGTATTAGTTAGAGATGTAACGTTACCTCCAACGATTAAAGATGCGATTGAGCGAAAATTAAAGCAAGAACAAGAGTCTTTAGAATATGAATTTAGATTAGTTACTGCTGCAAAAGAAGCGGAAAAGCAAATCATAGAAGCGCAGGGTAAAGCTGATGCAAACAGGATTTTAAGTGCTTCTTTAACGGATAAAATATTACAGGATAAAGGTATTGAGGCAACTATAAAACTATCGGAGTCACCTAACAGTAAGGTTATTGTTATTGGTTCTGGTGATTCTGGAATGCCTATTATTCTTGGAAATCAATAGAATTAAATATTCTTAAGGGATTAAAAACCGTTTGAGTTAATCAAACGGTTTTTATATTTTAAGTCTGTTTTTAAGGCTTAAAAAATAGACTATTTCTATAGGACTATTAACGAAGTCATTTCTCTCGTATAGAATTACAATTACCAAAGCAAAATGTCTGACGTTTTAGATACTTAATTCTTTATTTACTGAACTTTACGCCATATAAAACAGGTGTGGATTAGAGCAATACAGTTAGATTAAAAGCATGTAAATCAGACAAACGGTAGGTAGTTGTAGGTTAATTTACAAGTTTTGCGCAGTTGGTCGAATAAATGTTTATTTCGTCGGATTTTTTTGATTTATGATATAATTTTGAAGCCACAACAACTAAATAAACAATTAAATTAACCCCAAATCTTATGAAAAACTTTAAACCTACACTAGTTTTTTTGTCAATGGCTTGCGTTCTTAATTTATCGAACGCACAAGAAAAACTTCAAGGAGATACGTCCTTGAAAAATGAAATTCCTATTTCTACAAATGATAGTTTATCTCAGACAGATAGCGATTTACTATTAACATCAATGAACGCAGGAAGTACGTACACTTATAATAATGAATGGGACATGGAGCCTAACTTCGGTAGTCTAACATCTAATGATGTTCTTAATATCGAAAAAGGACATGTAATGATTGGTGTGCCTTTAACTTGTCAAGTGATTAATGTGAGTCCTGGCGCATCTTTATCTATAGACCACGTTGTTACTGTGACTTCAGATATAGTATTAAGCTCTACAGATACTGAGTTTGCAAGTTTAATTACAGATGGTATCATCACTGGTACTGTAAAATATCATCGTTTTACAGCTAAAGCAAATCCAAACGAATTAGTTTCATCTCCTTTACCAGGAGAAAGTTTTGGTGACTTTATGTCTGAGTCTGGTACTAATAAAGACTCTATAGCTACTCATCCTTATACGCCTACTATAAAGGCTTATGCGATTTACGACATGAATCAAAGACTATATCGTAATTACAATCTAGCTACTGATAGTACTGAATTTTTGTTAGCAGGAAAAGGTTATCGTGCAGCTACGGTTTCAGGTAATGCATTAACTTATACTTCAACTAATCCTACTCAAGGAGATGTTTCTATAGCTATAACCAACGCTGGTGATGCATGGAACTTAGTTGGAAATCCTTATGCCTCATTTCTAAATTTAGGTGATTTTTTAAATTTAGATAATAATTCAGATGTATTTACAACAGAGCAAAAATCTGTTTATTTCTATACAGGAAATTCTCATGATAAATGGGATGTATGGAACCGTGCTAAATTGGATCATACCCCAACAAAATTAGTTGCGCCAGGTGAAGCTTTTTTTGTTAAAGCTAGCAGTGATGCCAATCTAGAGTTTACCAAGGTGATGCGTAGCCATAATTCTGGTTCATCAGCAAGGTCTGAGAACTCCCCACATTATGGTCATCTTAAATTAAAAATAAGCTCAGGAACTGCCAGTTTTAGTACTGATTTGTATTTTAATAGTAATGCCTCTGATGGAATAGACCCAGGTTATGATGCCGCTTTGTATAGCCAAACGCCTCCTGCTGTTTCTATTTACTCTCATTTGGTAGAAGATAGTTCAGACTTAGCGCTTGCTATTCAATCTTTACACAATACAGCCATGAATAACGCAGTAATTCCTTTAGGAGTTCATGCCTATCAAGGAGAGGAAATTACTATTAGTATTGAAGAAAATGATATGTCAGATGATATAAAAATTTATTTAGAAGATAGGTTGAATAATACGTTCACCTTATTAAATTCTGAAAACTTTGTATATGTCCCTGATACTAATTTATCTGGAGCGGGAAGGTTTTATTTAAATTTTGAAAATGTTTCCCTTAGTGTAAAAGATACTAATTTCGAAAAATTAAGTATTGTTTCTAATAATGCTGAAAACACGATTGTTATAAACGGTCTTGTACAAGTTGGTACAAATGCAAAATTATATGATGTAAATGGTCGTGTTGTTTTGTCACAACCTTTAAGTGTGAATAGTTCTAGTCAGGAAATAAATGTGAGCCAACTAACTGCAGGCGTTTATATCATGGAATTAAATAGTAACACCAATGAAAGAAGAATAGAGAAATTAATTATAAACTAATTTAATAAGCGTATTAGACTATAATTTACTCATTATTAAAGCAACCATAGTATTACACCGCTATGGTTGCTTTTTTTTATTTATAAAAGTTTTTAAAACCAATAAGAGAGTTAGGAAAATTAAACTAAGTTTTTGGAATCATAAATAAAATAGCGTTCTTGCCACTATGTTTAATAAGCGCTACTATTACCTTATAAAAATTCAATATTTAGGGTATCGTTTTCACGGTTGGCAAAAACAACCAGATGTAAAAACGGTGCATTTAATGATTGATCGAACTCTAAAATTTATTCTTCAAGATACAAAGTTTAAATCCTTAGGAGCTGGAAGAACAGATGCTATGGTTTCAGCAAATGAAGCCGCATTGGAACTTTTTATATATAATGAGCCTATACAAGATTTCGACGCCTTTTTAGAATTGTTCAATCATAATTTGCCTCAAGATATTAGAGCATTGTCTATTGTCGAAGTAGATAAATCGTTTAATATTATTCAAGATTCCAAGCTAAAAGAATATCATTATGTTTTTTCTGAAGGCCAAAAAAATCATCCGTTTTGTGCACCAATAATGACTACCATTCTAGAGCCACTAGATGTCGAGTTAATGAAGCAAGGCGCTAAATTATTTGAAGGCAGACATAATTTTAAGACTTATTGTTATCGCGCGACAAATAAAGGTGAGTATACTCGAGAGATAGAATCTTCAGTTATTGTAGATAACGATATGTACACCGCAAATTTCTTTCCTGACAAGTCTTATGTGCTAAAAGTTGTAGGGAAAGGATTTATGAGAAACCAAATTAGATTAATGTTTGGAGCTCTTATAAAATTGGGTAGAGGAGAGGTGACATTAGAATATATTGAAAATACTTTAAAAGATGATAGTACCGAAGTGATGGATTATATAGCGCCAGCTTCGGGATTAATATTACACGCCATAGATTTCGAATAAAAAAAAGAGGATCTAAAATTCATCCTTTTATGCAATCCAAAATTTTGAGATGGCTTGCTTAGTAAAACGAATTAATAATAAGCACACTACTATAACCATAATGGGCATGATTAGTTGTGCTAAGGTCATTTCAATATTAATAAATAAATAGATATGTTGTGTAATAGCGGCAAAGGCTGAAACAATAAAAAAGGGAAGTGCCCACTTCGTTCTAATTAATAAGGCAATACATCCTAAAGTTCCGCCAAATACAGCTAAAGCAAATGCTGCTGTGTACCATACAGGGAACTCCATTAAAAACTCGGATTGCTGTTCTTTAGGAAGTTTTGCAATTAAATCTTCCGTCATAAAGGCTCGGCCTAAATAAGCCATAACTCCAGCGCCATTCCATAATAAGGCAAGTATACTAATTACCCAAAACCAAATCGGAGGTTTAGATTTTATAGTTCCCATGGGCTTGTATTTGTTTTAGTTAAAAAAAAGCTCAAGAATCCTGTTTCTAGACTTATCAGAAATATAAAATTCTAAATAATAGGTGTTTATAAGAACTTAAATGTAAAAAAGGTGGAGCGGATTTACTCTGCTACATGAAGTTTAGGTTCTTTATCCACAAACTTACCATCGACAGATTCTCCTAAGATAATCACTTCTTTAGAGCGCTCGTACATTTTAATGGCACGATGCATCTGTAACTTAGTTCCACTATAAAGTTTTACGCCTGATTTTGAGCCCTTATTTCTAATCTCAATGTAGAAACCGTCCTTTAATTTGGTTGGTCTTGTTGCTGGTCTTCCCATAAAAGTAATGTCTGTTTTAAAAGAAGTGCATAATAGGGAAAATAAACCTAACTACCAAGCTTCTGCTATGACAAATTAAAAATCAAACTATTTTTAAGAATAAATTAACTAATACTAAGTGTATTATCTATCAAATCTTAAAGTTCCTTGCTAAGAATAAAAGTTATGATCTTAATGTCATTTGCCCAACTTTAGTGGCTATTTTCATTTGTCTTATCAAATTTATATACGTCAAGAGTTATTGGTTTTGAGCAAATATTTTCTGTCAAACCTAGAGATATTTGTATGAATAATTCAAATTTAAAAATGAAAGATCAATTTAATACAGCATTAGGGAATCTCATTGATAAACTTTTAGGATGGTTTAACGCAATTATAGAAAATATACCAAATTTTATTTTAGCCGTCTTAGTATTGATAGCTTCCTATTATGCGGCGAGACATATAAGTAGGTTCGTTAGAAAGCTTGTGGTTAAACGTGTAGAACAACATTCTATTGCCAATGCTATATCGAGAGTAACTACAGTTATTGTGGTAGCATTTGGCTTGTTTATAGCACTAGGTGTTTTAAATTTAGGTAAAGCATTAACCTCATTATTAGCAGGTGCAGGTGTTGTTGGATTAGCTATTGGTTTGGCTCTTCAAGGCACATTAGCTAACACCTTTGCAGGGCTTCTCTTGTCGTTTAGGAAGAGAATTAAAATTGGCGACTGGGTTGAGACTACAGGTTTTTCAGGAGAAGTAATGGATATCAATTTGAAAGACTTCACTCTAAAGGAAGCGGACAATAATATAGTCATCATTCCAAATAAAACCATTTTAGATAATCCGTTAAAAAACTATTCTTTGACTACAAGAATGAGAATATTCTTAGAATGTGGAGTAGGATATGAATCGGATTTAGAGGAAGTAGAAAAACTGACTCGTGAAACTATAGCAAATACCTTCGACCAAGTTGAGTCTGCAGAAGATGTAGAGTTTTATTATACCGAATTTGGAGATAGTTCAATTAATTATTTATGTCGATTTTGGATTGAGGCAGATAGTATACTAGAAAAACTAAAAGCTAAAACTAGAGCAATTATAGAAATCAAGAAAGCTTATGATAAGGCTGGTGTTAATATTCCATTTCCTATTAGAACCGTACAATTTGACAACAAGTTAAACATCAATAATGCTAGTTCAAATCAAAAGTCTTAAATTATCGCATTATTGTAATTAGTTAACAATAAAAATGCGAATTCTATAAAATAATGTGGAACTTTAAGAGATAATTGTATATTGTTCATTGAATTAGTCACAACATCTGTAATCATGAAATGTTTAAGGTTTAGTGGTCGATTCAAAAATATCTTATGTAATTGAGTTAATAGTCATAGGATAAGAGCAAACTAAATCAAAGTAACAAACCGATATTTGTAATATTAATAACCACTAAAACCTAATCACAATGAAAAAATTAAGTTATTTATTTATAGCCTTATTTAGTTTAAGTCTACTAACAACGAGCTGTAGAGAACAGAAGTCTACAGGTGATAAAATAGAGGACGCAATTGACGATGCTGGAGATGCAGTGGAAGATGTTGCTGATGATGTTGAAGACGCAGTAAACTAATATATTTAGACGAATATTTACATGTAAAGAAAGCCATCAATTTTGATGGCTTTCTTTATTTTTATAGAAATTTTAAATATAATGAGTCAATCAATTCCAGAAGAACTATTTGTCTTCCTAAAGAAAATTGAAAAAAATAATAATCGTGAATGGTTTAATGAGCATAAACCTGAGTTCAAAGCTATCGAATTAGAAATGAAAGCGGTCTTTAATCACCTCGGTGATCTGATGAATGCTCATGATCAAATTGAAAAAATAAAGGTTTTCAGGATTTATAGAGATGTCCGTTTTTCTAAAAACAAGTTGCCATACAAAACCCACTTTGCAGGATCTTTCGCTAGAAAGAAACCTGAATTAAGAGGAAATTATTACGTGCATCTTCAACCGAATAATAAATCATTTATAGCAAATGGCTTTTGGGATCCTAATAAAGAAGATCTTTTACGAATTAGAAAAGAATTTGAAACGGACGATAGTGAAATTCGTGACATTCTAAACCACTCGGCTTTTAAGTCGGTTTGGGGAGATTTTAAAGGAGAGGCGTTAAAAACAGCGCCCAAAGGATTCGATAAAACACATCCTGCAATTGATTTAATTAGACGGAAACAGTTTACATTCACTAAAGAATTTACAGACCAAGAGGTGTTATCTGAAGACTTCATTAGTCAAGTTAATGAAGCCTTCAAACTAGTACGGCCTTATTTTGATTATATGAGTGATGTGCTCACAACGAATTTAAATGGTGAATCAATTTTATAAAACTTCCTGTATAATATAACGCTTTTCGTTAAACTGAAATTCATCGTCTTTTTTACGATTTCTCAACAATTGACCAAGTGGAGAAGCAAGTGAAATTATATAATATTCAGAGCCTTCGACTATAACCTTTCCCATACTTAGAGCAATGAAAAACGTGATACTATCCGTTTTAACCAAGCTGCCTAAAACTACAGAATCCGAAACTAAATTAGGACGCATGAGTTTGAGCTGTTCACGCATTTTATTAGCATCATTAAGGTAATTCATGTTTTTTTCTAAATCATCTAAGAGTTTAGAGTTTCCAGAATCATCTTCCTCGTTGCTTACTTTATCATTGTTCTCAATAGATTCCTTAATAAGTTCTATTTCGTTTTTGTAGCCTAATACGCGCTTATCGGCACATTGGGTACAAAGTTCTAAAAGTTGTTGCTTAATTTTCATTGAAACGGCCTTAAATAGCCTCTAGAGTTTCTGGTTTTGTGAATAATTGAATACTATGGATTAATCGCTCTTTAACTATGTTCATCATACGTTTATTTAATGCTGAAGAATTCTGAATATATAACTTGTATTCTTCAACCGTAAATTGACCGATAATCATTCCTTTTAATGAATTCCTGAACTTAATATCCTTTTGAATCGCATTCTCTATATAACGAAGTTGATCATCTAAATTTAAGTTGTGAAATGCATTTTTATGTTTCACTATATAATTACTAAATACAGCGATTAATAAATTGTGCTGCATCTTGATAATTGGGCGTAAAGTCGTATTTTGAAATGCTTCTTGGTCCGTAATTCCATCATAGACTTTCGCGGTTGAAATTTCGGGTCTTATAGATAGAAGGCTTTGGTTTCTTGTAGACATGGTAAAGTGATTATTGATTAATCTGTTATTAAAATTACGTAATAAGCGAATAACTAATGGTGGACTTAAATCATATTGTTAACGTTCTTATTAACATTTTCCATTTTAATATTCAGAAAATTAATGTGCTTTACTTAATTCAAAATGAAGTATAGCTTATCTTTAGGTTTCAACATAATTAAATAAATTATACACAAATACATATGAGATTCCATACAAGAAAATGGGTAAAACCCGAAGATTTAAATCCTAATGGTACTTTATTTGGAGGCCGTCTTTTAGCCTGGATAGATGAAGAAGCTGCACTGTATACAACAATTCAGCTTGAAAATTCTAAAGTTGTCACCAAGTATATGTCTGAAATCAATTTTACCTCTTCAGCCAAACAAGGCGATATTGTCGAAATAGGAATCGACGTTAAAAAATTCGGTAATTCTTCTATTACGCTTAAATGTGAAGTAAGAAATAAAATGACAAGAGAAACCATCATAACCGTTGATAATATTATCATGGTTAATTTAGGACCGAATGGAAAACCAGCACCTCATGGAAAAACAAAAATAGAATTCGTTAAAGACCGATTAGGCGAATAGTTAGATATGTTTATCTAAGGATAACTCGTAAATTTCTAAGTCAAAGAATTTTACTGAAGCTAAGATATGGTCAAAAATATCTCCTAATATATATTCGTAATTAGCCCAACGTTGATCTTTACTAAAGGCATAAACTTCCATAGGAATACCTTGTGGAGTTGGCTCTAATTGACGAACCATTAAGGTCATATCTTTATTTAAGGCTGAATGATTTTCTATATAAGTTTGAAGGTATTTTCTAAATACTCCAAAATTCGTCAAGTTTCTTCCGTTGATTAAAACCGACTTGTCAATATTGTTTCTACTGTTGTGAGCTTTAATATCCTTAGCTCTCGTTTCTAAATAATCTGTAATTAACTGAATCTTGCTAAAGCGTTCAATATCTTCATCAGTTAAGAATTTAATAGTAGATGTCTTTACAATTACAGAACGTTTAATTCGGCGTCCACCAGAGTCTAGCATGCCTCGCCAATTCTTAAAAGAATCTGAAATTAAAGCATAAGTTGGGATAGTGGTTATTGTTTTGTCCCAGTTTTGAACCTTAACAGTGGCTAAGTTAATTTCTATAACGTCACCATCAGCACCATATTTATCAAAAGTAATCCAATCACCAATTCTAACCATATCATTGATAGATACTTGTATACTGGCCACAAAACCCAAGATTGTATCCTTAAAAATAAGTAGGATGACGGCTGAAGCAGCTCCTAAAGTCGTTGCAAATTTTATAAAAGAAACTCCCGTAATAATGGCAATAATGGAGAAGAATCCAAGTAACCAGGCAAAAATCATAAATACTTGAACATAGCTGTCAATAGGCTTGTCCTTATATCTAGATAATGTTTTGAGATAGTCTTTAATAGAACTTAAGATGCTTCGAATGATCTGAAGCGTAAGTACTATGGCTATAATTTGAAGGGTTTTTTCAATTATATTTTTAGCGTATTCAAAATCTGTAAATACCTGAGGAACAAATTCAATAAGAATTAAAAGAGGAATAATATGTGCTATATTCCTTGGTAATTTATTCGTGATTAGAATATCATCGAATCCTGTTTTTGTACGTTTTGCAATTCCGGCTGAAAAATGCCACAAAAAGCGTTTGGTAATATAGTCTACAATAAAAGCAAGTAATAACAGAGCAAGAAGAAGACCTAACATATTAAGATACTTCGCAGTATCCTCTGTTAAACCATTCTCAATGAAAAAGTCATATAAAAAATGTCTCAGGTTAAGCACGTTTCGACTTGTTTAAATATTTTTTCTCTATATAAAAAGTTCCAAAAGGGATCACTGATGCTAGAAGAACTACCCATAATGTGCGGTTTGGCCATTTCATATCTGAGCTAATTAATACAGCCATAATTACATAGGCAATGAATAAAATACCATGAGGCATTCCTAACATTTTAACGTATTGCGGATCTTCATAAAGATACTTAATTGGTGTTGCAATGAACAGCAATAAGATATATGAAACACCTTCTAATAAGGCTGTAATTCTAAAAACAGGTAATAAGTTTGGCATCTCGTTAATTTTTGTGCAAAAGTACAGTGAATAAAGTAATAAGAGAAGAATTTAACAGCTTTTAAGAAATTACTAAACTAACTAAAATCTATTAATTATATTTATCAGTATTTTCAACTAATCAACCATAATATTCATGAGAAAAACGCTAACATTAATAGTGAGCACTTGCGTTCTACTATCTTGTGCTACAGTGCAATCAACCGGAAACAAAAAAGATAATACGTCAAGAGCACAAACACAATCAACAAGTCCTAAAAAAAATAACGGAAAAATAAAACCTTACGATAAGGTGATTACGGCCGATGCCATTTCTGATGTAGGCTTATTCGACGTGCATTTAGTTGATGAAAAGTATTATTTCGAAATTCCGTTGGAACAACTGAATACAGATATGTTATTGGTGAGTCGTTTTTCTAAACTACCTGCAAATTTAGGTGGTGGATATGTCAATGCAGGAACAAAAACCAATACTCGATTGATAAACTGGGAACGTTTTAAAAATAAAATACTGATTAAAGAAAAATCACATAGTGCAGTAGCAGCAGATAGTTTGCCAATTCATGTATCAGTCAAAGCGAATAATTATGAACCAACCTTATACGCCTTTGATATTGTTGCTTTTTCAAAAGACTCTTCAGCTGTTGTAATCGATGTCACTAACTTTTACGGTTCAGATGTAAAAGCCATTAGTGGTTTATCTTCACGTTTACGATCTACGTATAAGGTGAAGAATTTAGATAAGTCCAGAAGCTTTATCAATTCAATTAAAAGTTTCCCTGAGAATATTGAAGTGATTCAGGATTTTACATATAATGCGTCTAATCCACCTGTAAACACAGGAGATGAAACGATAAGCGTTCAAATGAATCAATCTATGATTTTATTACCAAAAACACCAATGCAACCGCGTTATTTCGATGAAAGAGTGGGTTGGTTCACCTTGAGTAAATATGATTATGGAAGTGAAGAATTGAAATCTGACAAGAAGACCTATTTAAGACGATGGAAATTAATTCCTAAAGATATTGAGGCTTATAATAGAGGTGAATTAGTAGAACCGATAGAGCCAATAGTGTATTACCTAGATCCAGCAACGCCAATGAAATTTAGATCCTATATGAAAGAAGGTATCGAATTGTGGCAAAAAGCTTTTGAAGCTGCTGGTTTTAAAAATGCGATTATAGCAAAAGATCCACCATCGAAAGAAGAAGATCCAGAATTTAGTCCAGAGGACATAAGGTATTCCGTAGTGCGCTATGTAGCGAGTACAACTAGAAATGCGACAGGACCAAGTGTGGCCGACCCAAGAAGTGGTGAGATTATTGAAAGTGATATTATTTGGTATCATAATCATCTACGATCCTATAGAAATCGCTACTTATTAGAAACTGGTGCGGCAAATCCTTCAGCTAGAACTTTAAATACACCTGATGAGGAGATTGGTGAAATGATGAAAATGGTAATTGCTCATGAGGTAGGACATACCTTAGGTTTACCACATAATATGAGTGCAAGTTATGCTTATGATGTAGAAGATTATAGAGATGGGGAATTCACTCAGAAAAACGGAATAGCGGCTACTATAATGGATTATGCTCGATACAATTATATTGCACAACCAGGAGACGAAAATATTCGTTTTGTGAGACAATTAGGTCCTTATGACGAATATGCCATTAACTATGGCTATAGATATATTGATGAAGCAAAATCTCCAGATGATGAAAAAGAGATTTTAAATCGTTGGATTATGGAAAAGGCGGGTGATCCAATTTATAAATTTGGAAAACAAAGTAGTCGTTTTGATCCTACAGCTCAAACCGAAGATATTGGGAACAATAGTATTAAAGCAAGTACCTATGGTCTCAAAAACTTAAAGATTGTCGCTAAGAATTTACCGAGTTGGACGAGTGATAAAACGGATAACTACGAAGACCTAGAAGAACTTTACGGAGAATTGCTTAGTGTTTGGAGTCGTTATATAGGACATGTTGTAACGCATGTTGGTGGAGTAGTTGAAGATACGAAAAATCCATCCCAAGAAGGAGTGGTTTACACTCCTGTTGATAAAGATTATCAAAAATCTGCTATACAGTGGTTGCACAAAAATGCATTTGAAACTCCTGAATGGTTAATAAATAAGGATATTCTTCAAAATATCAACTATGCTGGTTATACAGATCGAATGAGAAGTTTACAAGTGAGACATTTGACTAATTTATTAAACTTTGAGCGTTTAGGTAGGCTTATCGATCATCAAGCATTGGATAATAGAAATTATTCAGCATTAGAAATGTTAAGTGATTTACGCCAAGGTATATGGTCCGAAGCTAAATCAGGTTCCAATGTTTCAGTTTTTAGACGTAATTTGCAGCGTGCGTATTTAGATGCAATGTTCGATTTAATGACAAAAGACTTGGATCCAAAGCGAAGCAGACAGTATTTTAACGTGAATCAATCTGATATTAGAGCCTTGGTAAGAGGAGAGTTAAATGTGATTAAACAATTACTAATTTCAGCATCTAAAGCCAATGTAAATACCGAGACAAAATATCATTATAAAGATGGCATTGAAAGAATAAATTTAATTTTAGACCCAAAATAACATGAAGAAACTAGTTTTATTAACTTTACTTATTAGCCTTTCTGCAGTATCATTTGTTACTGGACAGACAAAACAATCTCAAGAGGAAATGTTTCAGGCCACTTATAACAATTCTAAATCTTTAGTGATTTCAAAGCAATTTCAATTTATTTCTGAAGCGGTTTTTAATGATGAAAAACGACAACTTGTAGATGGTAAGACAAATAGGTTAAAATTTAATAAGGCGAAAGTTTCAGGAAAATTGGCGTCTTTTAGTTCTTTTGACAAAACAGTTAATTTAGATGGAAGACTTAAAAACTATAAAAGTTCTTTTAATGATGCTAAGTATGAAATCCTAATCTTATTTAATATTGGAACAGATGAATACCAAATAAAAATCAATAAAATTGGTAAAGCTTTTCTATCATTAAACTCAGGTAATAATAATATTACGCAACTAGGCAGGATTGAAAGGATATAAGTTGTATCTTTGTGGTCAGTTTATTGAAAATATACTACACAAATAACTTTAATCCTTAAGTTGTTTTTTTAGATTTTAATACTATTCATTGTTAAGTTAGTTAACTTGTCTGCATTATAAATATTTTCAAAAGCACACATATATAATTAATTTTTAAAACTACGAATGGCTAAATCACAACAGACTTTTAGTAAAAGTGAAAAAGAAAAAAAACGATTAAAAAAACGAGAAGACAAGCGCAAGAAAATGGAAGCGCGTAAGCTCGAAAAAGATGAAAATGGAGCAGGAGGGATTCCTATTGCTTATGTAGATCATAATGGAAATCTAACAGACACGCCACCAGATCCTTCAATGAAGGTAAAGGTTAAGGCCGAGAATATCGAAATTGGAATTCCAAAGAAAGAAGAAGGAGACGAAGAAGAATTTGATCCAATCAGAACCGGAAAAGTATCATTCTATGATAATTCTAAAGGATTTGGATTTATCATCGATTTAGAAACTAACGAAAAGCATTTTACGCACGTTAGTGGTATCATTGACGATATTGCAGAAGATGACAAAGTAACTTTCGAACTAGAGAAAGGACAACGTGGAATGAACGCCGTAAGAGTTAAGCAAGCTTAATTTTTAGTTGTTATAAAATAATAAAGCCATTATCTTAAGATAGTGGCTTTTTTTTATGGAATATATTCTAAGAATTAAAAGTTGCTTCGGAAATCGCAACCTGTCTTATAATTGCTGCAGCCAAAAGCTGTTTTTCCTTTTAGTATTTTACCAGTTTTACATTTCGGACAGGTATCACCAGCTTTGATAGCTCCTTCTTTCTTGGCCACTTTCTTCGGTTCAAATTTTAGTTTGAAAGCCTCATCAAATCGCAGTAATCCTTCTTGTGTCTCACCGTTAATTTTGAAGCCTTTAAGATTCACCGTAGAGCCTTTACTTAGAAGTCGGATGAATTGTTTTTCAGAAATCTTCTTTTCTCCATAAGTAAACGGTAGCGTAAAGTCACACGACTTTCCATACAGATTACAGCCATAAGCAGATTTTCCTTTAATTAGTGAGCCCGATTTACATTTAGGACAAGAACTACCAACCAATTTTTTTGCAGTTTTCCCCTTAGATTTTGATTTTCCTTTGGACTTCTCAACAGGTTTGTTATTTATTGCTGAAATGCGCGTTTCAACCTTTTCACTTCTTACTTCGTACACTAAGGCGTCGACCATGCGTTTCATGCCTTTAATAAAGGTGTTTGCACTAATTTCCCCCTTTTCAATATCTTTTAATTGCTTTTCCCAAGTTCCCGTAAGTTCTGCGGATTTTAAAAGTTCGTTTTGGATAATATCTATCAGTTGTATTCCTGTAACGGTTGGTAAAATCTGCTTTTTATTACGCTTAATATATTTACGTTTAAATAGTGTTTCAATAATATTAGCACGTGTAGAAGGTCTACCAATACCATTTTCCTTCATTAAATCTCTCAACTCATCGTCTTCTACTTGCTTTCCTGCTGTTTCCATGGCACGTAAAAGAGAAGCTTCGGTATATTGATTTGGTGGCTTGGTTTGTTTCTCTAAAAAGGAAGGCTCGTGTGGCCCTTTTTCACCTTTAACAAAGGTGGGTAATAAAGCATCTTCCTTCTTATTTGATTTTTCAGATTCAAAAATAACACGCCAACCCTTAGATAAAATTTCTTTTCCGGTGGTTTTAAAATTAACATCAGAAGCTTTTCCGATTACAGTGGTATTTGAAACTTTACAATCGTCATAAAACACAGCAATAAATCGCTTTACAATTATATCGTAGACTTGTTGCTCATTGTATTGCAAATGCGTTTGCATGCCTGTTGGAATAATGGCGTGGTGATCTGTTACTTTTTTATCGTTAAACACACGAGAAGACTTCTTTATCTTTTTCTCTAAGACTGGAGCCGTCAGAGCTGAATAATCCGTTAGTTTAGATAAAATTCCTTTTACTTTAGGGTAAACATCATTTGGTAAAAATGTGGTATCAACTCTAGGGTAAGTCACCACCTTTTTTTCATATAATTTTTGTGCAATCTTAAGAGTATCGTCTGCTGAGAAACCAAACTTAGTATTGCAATAAACTTGTAATCCCGTTAGGTCAAATAATTTGGGAGCGTATTCTGTACCTTTCTTTTTGGTTATAGAAACAATTTCAAACTCATGTTCTTTAACTTTATTGGCTAAAACCTCGCCATCTTCCATTTTGAGAAAACGCCCTTCTTCATAGCTAAAAAGTGTATCTCTATAAAGCGTTTGCAGTTCCCAATAGGGTTGTGGTACAAAATTTTCAATCTCCTTAAATCGATTAACTAGCATAGCCAAAGTTGGCGTCTGCACTCTTCCTACCGACAAGACCTGCTTATAGCCGCCATGTTTTACGGTATATAATCGTGTAGCATTTATTCCTAAAAGCCAATCGCCAATAGATCTAGAGAAACCAGCATAATACAGGTTGTCGTAATCTTCAGAAGGTTTTAGATTTTGAAAGCCTTCTTTTATAGCTTCAGTAGTTAAAGATGAAATCCATAAGCGTTCAACTTTTCCTTTATAGTTGGCCTTGTTAATTACCCAACGTTGAATTAATTCTCCTTCCTGACCCGCATCACCACAGTTTATAACAACCTCTGCTTTATCAAATAGACTTTTTACAATATTGAATTGTTTTTTTATGCCATCATTATTTGCGACTTTAACCTTAAACTTTTCAGGAAGCATTGGTAAGTTGTTTAAATCCCAACTTTTCCAATACGGTTTATAATCTACAGGTTCATATAATGTACATAAATGACCAAAAGTATAGGTAACTGCATAGCCATTGCCTTCATAGTAGCCATCTCGTTTTGTAGTGGCTCCTAATACTGATGCAATTTCTCTTGCAACACTGGGTTTTTCGGCAATACAGACTTTCAAATTTATTGGTTTTTATAAAGACGCAAAGTACTTAAATTTCTATGTACATGGCAAGAAAAATGACAGTGGTTTCACTGCCGAATTGAACCAATTTAAATTCGAATTTAGAATTATAGGAAGTTATTTATAGTTGTAAGCTAGTATTATTGAATTGTGATTATAGATCTAAAACCAATTTCTGTCCAATCTTCAAAGGAGAATTAGGCTTAATCCCGTTAGCACTACAAATTGCACTTAACGACAAATGATTACGTCTAGAAATATCATACAGTGTATCTCCTTTCTTAACGACATAAACTCTTTGTTGAACTTTTAAACTAGCTAAAGCATCTTCTTCAGATTCTAAAAGATTCACTTTGCTCGCATACCTAGAATTATGAAATCTTGGGTGCGTCCATTTTTGAGTTACCCAAACCTGTTGAGATCTAATGGCGTTTTTAGAAGAAAAATCAAATAAATATTCAGGGTGAATAGATTCACCTTTATAGCTAAGCTCTAAATGTAAATGACTTCCTCTAGAATTTCCAGTATTTCCACCTTTACCTAAGAATTCACCTTTAGCAATAGAATCATTCGCTTTTACTCCAATATGTGATAAATGGGCGTATGTAGATTCTAATCCGTTATAATGTCTAACTACTACGGTATTTCCAAACCCGTTAATATATCTAGCAACTCGTACTATTCCGTCTAAAACGGAAACAACAGTATCTCCAGTTACTAAATCGATATCTATTCCCTTATGAGGACGTCCTCCTCTCCAGCCATAGCGAGAAGTTACAACTTTGGTATGAGGAACAGGCGAAGCATAAGTGCTGTCATCAAAATGTAATTGCAGAGGGAAGTTTTGATTCTTATTTAAATAAGGATTATGCGTGTAGTTATCCCAATATTCTGCTTTTATATCTATAGGTACTTTGGTGGGAGTTGGCGTTTCAACAAGTGGAATTTCTACCGAATTTGCTATAATACCACGATTAAATTTCGCCGTTGGTAATTCTATGGTTAAGGAATTTGAACCTAAGCTGTCCTGAGAATAAATAAATAACGTACTGCTAACAAGTGCAATACACAAAAAAATGTATTTCATATAGGTAAATAAAAATCTAACAACTTTGGAAACGTAAATATATAATTAACATTGTGCACTTAACCCTTACGAATTAAAAGTTGACTCTGGACGTTAAAGTAAGCGCTTTTTATTCAATTTGTATATAATTTTAACAATTGGCAATAACGAAATTATAATTGTAATATGGTTTTAAGAACTTATTATTAACGAGATATGGATGAATTATCCACATTTCGTTTGTAGTTTAAGTGAAGTCGAAAAAGCATCAATTCTGTTGATGCTTTTTTAGTGTCTTAAAGTGTTGTAAATTTGCACCTTCAAATAATAACCCGAAACTATATATATGTCTAATACAACTCAAGCTATTCAAGAGAAAAAAACGGATAAAGAATTATATGACTACCAACAAGGTGCTATAAGCCAAATTTTTGAAAAATTTGAAACTGAACGCGACGATTATCATCTTCTGTATCAGTTGCCTACAGGTGGTGGTAAAACTGTTATTTTCTCGGAAATTGTTCGTCAGTACTTAAAAAATCACAATAAAAAAGTGATTATTATGACGCATAGAGTTGAACTTTGTAGTCAAACCTCTAAGATGTTAACCAGCTTTGGAGTGACTAATAAAGTGGTTAATAGTAAGGCTAATTTAGATGATCAAGGCGATTATTCTTGCTTTGTAGCTATGGTTGAAACCTTAAACAACCGTTTAAATGACGATAAATTAGATATTTCTGATGTCGGATTAGTTATTATTGATGAGGCGCACTACAATTCATTTACTAAGCTTTTCAAATTCTTTGAAAAATCATTTATTCTTGGCGTAACTGCAACGCCTTTAAGTTCAAATAAAGAGTTACCAATGAAGGATAACTACGATGAGCTTATTACAGGTGAGACCATTGAAAATCTTATTGAAAATGAGTTTTTGGCGCGAGCAGAAACTTATGCTTACGATATGAGTTTAACCTCACTAGAAGTAGGTTCTAATGGCGATTATACGGTAAAATCTTCCGAAGATTTATACTCTAGTCCTGCCATGTTACAAAAGCTAATTGATGCCTATAAAAAGCATTCCTTAGGAAAGAAAACATTGATCTTTAATAATGGTATTAATACATCTATTAGTGTGTATTACGCCTTTAGAGAAGCAGGTTTGCCTATTATGCATTTAGACAATACCGCAACTAAAAAACAACGTAAACAAATTTTACAATGGTTTCATGAAACTCCTGATGCGATTCTTACTTCTGTGAGTATTTTAACTACAGGCTTTGATGAGCCAACAATCGATACAATTATCTTAAACAGAGCAACTAAATCTCTGACTTTATATTACCAAATGATTGGTCGTG
The DNA here is from genome assembly GCF_003217215.1 of Winogradskyella epiphytica. Taxonomy (GTDB): domain Bacteria; phylum Bacteroidota; class Bacteroidia; order Flavobacteriales; family Flavobacteriaceae; genus Winogradskyella; species Winogradskyella epiphytica. The sequence goes on along the minus strand of NZ_QJTD01000002.1, from coordinate 266,018 downwards.
GTTCTCGTATTTTGAACAACAAAACGAAATTTACCACTATAGATTTAGGAAACAACTTATATAGATTTGGTCCTTGGGGAGCGGATTTAGATTGGCAATTGATTTTTAAATCACCGAATTGGTATGCAGATAGGATTAAGGATGATGTCGCAATTGAGGCTAATTTCAAACATGATTTAGCAGATGAGATTAAAGAGGAATTTTCTAAGTCTGAAGAAACTTATTTCGATATTACTCAAACTTATAAAGATGCAGTAGCTAAAGGAGAATCTTCAAAAGTAGTTTTAGAGCGTTCTATTGAGCAACATGCGAAAATCTGTATAGAAAATAGTGAAGATGTTTATGACGCTTTGGCCTTGGCTAAATTACTTAAAGATGATATCAACCAACGTATAGAAACTTATGCTAAATGTATTAGTAAAAGTACTTATAACTTCTTAAAATGGTTGAAAGATGACTATCAGAAAAAATTAAACACCTATTTAAGGACTAATTTTGATGAAGTTTTCGAGCAGATTCACGGCTATCCGCCAGAAGATTAGAGGATTTTTTAAGACGAAATTATAATGAAAATAAATAGCTCTTCGTCTTAAAATATAGCGTAATTTCGCGCCTCAATTTAAAGCACAAATAATGAAACGCATCAACCAGTACAAAAAACTATTTTCTATAGAAGATTCAATAGTTTTAAAAGACTTAAAGAAATCGTATAGAAACTTAGTTAAAGAATGGCATCCTGATAAATTTCAAGATGGAGATTCTGGTCAAGAGGAAGCGGAAATAAAAAGCCGTGAAATCATTGATGGTTATCATTTTCTTGTAAGCATAGCACCTGAAACTAAAGCAGCAAATCTAGAGGAATATACTAGAACAACATCGGAATCTAACATTTTAGATTTTCAACATAAGGGACAACTTTTAGAAATTACTTTTTTAGACGGAACAACTTATGAATATTTTGGTGTACCAAAGCATGTATTTATTAAGTTTGTTAATTCAGATAAACAAATGCGATTTGCCAGACGAAGTATTTTCAATTCGTATATATACCGAAAGTCTAAGAAAGAACTTCAAGAGGCTTAATTTAGAGTAGGAGTAGTTCCTAATAATTATGAGTAAAGATAATTTGAATACAGAGGACATCTCGATAGATGAGATTGAAAAATGTATTGCTACTTTAGAACGTTTAGTTGCAGATACCAATCAGATTTTTGAAATTCCTAAGGAGAAACGTACCGCTTTATTAAAGGCATCCGGACAATTATCTCGTCCAAGCAGAGAAGAATTTTCTCGTCGAAAAAAAGATGCTAAAAAAGCAGCGAAACGAAAGCAAGCAGCAAAAGATAGAAGTGCTAGAAAAGAGACAGGAATACGTAGTGCGAGAGAGGCACATGTATTTGTTGCGCCTAAACTTTTACCTGAAGCCGATTTAAAAGATAAGGAACTGTTAGAGTTAGAAACGCCACGAAACTGTTATGTATGTAAAACGCTCTTTACCAAATTACACCATTTTTACGATACAATGTGTACCGAATGTGGTGATTTTAACTATGCGAAACGTTTTCAAACAGCAGATGTAAAAGGGCAAGTTGCGGTTATTACCGGGTCGCGATTGAAGATTGGTTATCACATCACATTAATGTTATTGCGCGGGGGAGCAACAGTTATTGCAACAACACGATTTCCTGCAGATTCTGCATTGCGTTTTTCACAGGAAGAGGATTTTACAGAATGGGGACACCGTCTAAAAATTCACGGTTTAGATTTAAGACATATTCCTAGTGTCGAAATTTTCTGTAATTTTATAGAACAACGGTACGAAAAATTAGATATTCTTATCAATAATGCCGCACAAACGGTGAGACGTCCTGCAGGATTTTATAAACATCTTATGCCAAATGAGGAACGACCTATTGAGGAACTTCCAAAATTTGCGCGCGATTTATTAAAAGATCATTCCGAATGTTTATCGGAATTAAAGCATTTAACATCAGGGGCTTCTTCTAATAAAAACATGCCGGTAACTTGGCATGGACCAGAACCTGGAATTGGGTTGAGGGCCTCAGCTAAATTATCACAGATTCCATATAGTTTTGATAATACTTTAGTTCCGCAAGAAGTCTTTCCAGAAGGAAAACTTGATGCCGATTTACAACAAGTCGATTTAAGAAAAACGAATAGTTGGAGATTAAAACTCGGTGAAATTGAAACCACAGAAATGATTGAAGTGCAATTGGTAAACTCGGTTGCACCATTTGTATTATGTAATCGTTTGTCTGAAATGATGAAAAAAGACCATACGGGTCAGAAGCACATTATTAACGTTTCTGCAATGGAAGGGAAGTTTCACTCGTTTTTCAAGGAAGATCGTCATCCACATACCAATATGGCAAAGGCCGCTTTAAATATGTTAACGCATACAGCAGCTGGCGGTTTAGCCAAAGAAGGCATTTTTATGAATGCTGTTGATACAGGTTGGGTTACTGACGAAGATCCAGCAGAATTAGCAAAACGAAAACAAGAATTGCACGATTTTCAACCACCTTTAGATATTGTAGATGGTGCTGCTCGTGTATTAGATCCGCTTTTCGATGGTATTAATTCAGGAAAACATTGGTCAGGTAAATTCTTAAAGGATTATCGTCCTATCAGTTGGTAGTTAAGAAAGAAAACCAAGCCGAATTTGAAATTGAATCGAAGGATTTAATTAAAAGTTCAAACAATCAATTTTGTATTGACAACATTAAGGCTAAAGAAAATTAGTGTCTTTAAGAGTTTTTAGCTGTTAGTTCAAAGTATTTAGATAATTAGTAGCATTCATCACTTAATATATTCGTTAGAATTCTTGAAATTAGTGTCTTTAAGAGTTGGTAGCTGTTAGTTCAAAGTATTTAGTCGATTAGTACAATTCAATACTTAATATGTTTATTAGACTTATAGAAATAAGTGTCTCGATCTCAGTTCAACCAAAACTAATAGATATCTAAAATACATTTAGGCTAAAAAAATTTGTGAAATTAGTGTCTTTAAGAGTTGTTAATTCAACCTATTCAGTCAATTAGTGGCATTCATCACTTAATATATTCGTTAGGATTTTAGAAATTTGTGAAAATTCGAGAAATTAGTGTCTTTAAGAGTCGGTAGCTGTTAGTTCAAAGTATTTAGATAATTAGTAGCATTCATCACTTAGTATATTCGTTAGGATTATTGAAATTTGTGAATATTAGTGAAATTAGTGTCTAAATCCGTATTTCCGTAACTACTCATTAAATGTTCAGAAAACAAATAAGTGAACCCTTAGTAATAATTCATGAAATTAGTCTCTATTTTTCTAATTTAACCAGCATTCAATATATCTTTGCACAATAATTAGGTAAATTTCCTATTAAAATTAAACCTTATAGGTAGTATTTCTGAACAAGAAATGGCCTAATTAAAACAATACAACAGGTCGAATGTTCAAATTTCGCCCTAAATCATTACAATAAAACAATAACATGAAAACATTTTCAGAATTAGGAATTCATAAATCATATATAAAGGGATTAAAAGAACTTAACATTGTTAAACCAACGGAAATACAAGAGATGGTAATTCCCATTCTTCTTGAATCTAAAACAGATTTAATTGGCTTAGCACAAACAGGAACTGGTAAAACTGCCGCTTTCGGTTTACCTGTATTACACGCCATTGACAAAAACTCAGATGATGTTCAGGCTTTAATTATTGCTCCAACACGTGAGTTAGTTCAACAGATTCAAAAACAACTATTTAGATTTACTAAATACATAGACGGAAAGATTTTTTCTGAAGGTGTATATGGCGGCGAAAAAATAGATAAGCAAATAAAAGCTTTGACAAGAACCACACATATTGTCGTGGCAACTCCAGGTCGATTGTTAGATTTAGTAGAACGAGGTGCTGTAGACATATCTAAGGTGAAAATCTTAGTTTTAGATGAAGCCGATGAAATGCTAAGTATGGGCTTTAAGGAAGACCTTAATAAAATTTTGAAATACAATACTAAAAAAAGAAACACGTGGTTGTTTTCGGCGACAATGCCAGAGGAAATCAAGAATATTGTAAAAAATTATATGTCGCCAGATGCCGTTAAAGTAGAAGTCAATAAAAATGCTTTGGTGAATGAGAATATTTCGCATCACTTTGTACATACAACCATAAAGGATAAGTTGAATATGATCATTCGAATTTTGGATAAACGCCAAGATGAAAGAGGCATCATTTTCTGTAGAACAAAAGCAGGAACTAAAACCTTAGCAGAGCAACTTCAAAACGAAGGTTATGCTGTTGGAGCTTTAGAAGGTGATATGCAACAAAAGGACCGTGACAAAGTCATGCGCGCATTTAAAAACGAAAGTTTACAGGTCTTAATTTCAACAGATGTTTCAGCGCGAGGAATTGATGTCAACAACTTAGCGTATGTCTTACACCACCAATTACCAGAACAATTAGATTATTATACACATAGAAGTGGACGAACCGCAAGAGCAGGAAAAACAGGTCAGTCTATCGCATTAATCATTCCTGGTGAAATGCAAAAAGTAATTGATATACAAAATGCACTGGGTATTACTTTTAGAGAAATTTCCATGTAATCTTTAACTAAAAAAAGGAATTTTTTGTTAGTCGAAAGGAACAAGATATAACAAATTTGTATTGTAAAATTATAGATTTTTAGTAATAGGTCTAGAATTATAAGTATCAAATATTCGACTCTTAATAGTACCAAATCTTTATTTTCAATTTTTAGTATTATATTGTTAGCTCATAAAATTTAATTCAAAAACACATTAATGAAATCATTCTCAATAGAAGACATCAACGCCATAATTAACGGTGAGGTTGTAGGTGAAACCAACAAAAAAATAACTGGATTAGAACAAATTCAAAAAGCAACTGAAAATCAGGCTACCTTTATTGGAAATCGAAAATTTGCAGGCTTATGGAAAGATTCGAAAGCGAGTTTAGCTATTGTGAATGATAATATAGATATCGATCCGGGAGAAAATCGAGTCTTTATTAAAGTAAAAAATGCCGATTTAGCGATGGCTAAACTACTCGAGACATTTGCACCTGATAATTTACATTTTGAAGTAGATATTCATCCTTCTGCAACTATTGATAAAACAGCAAAAATCGGTAAAGGAAGTCGAGTAGGAGCGGGTTGCTATATTGGTAAAGACGTAATTATTGGAACTAATGTGACTATTTTTCCTAATGTTACCATTATGGACGACACTACTATAGGTGATGGAACAACGATCTGGTCAGGAACCGTGATCAGAGAACGTACGGTAATTGGAAATCATTGTTTATTTCACACCAATGTGAGCATCGGCGCCGATGGCTTTGGCTATCGACCAAGTGATGATGGTAGAGGTTTAGTTAAAATACCACATATAGGCAATGTAGTTATTGGTAATGGAGTTGAAATCGGAGCGAACTCTTGTGTAGATAGAGGTAAATTCAGCTCAACAATTATCGGTGATGGTTGTAAGATTGACAATTTAGTGCAAATTGCACATAACTGTGTTCTTGGTCGTTCATGTATTATGGCAGGAAGTTCAGGTCTCGCGGGTTCTGTTACTTTAGGAGATGGTGTTATCATAGGAGGAAGTGCATCTATCAAAGATCATACAACCATCCACTCAGGAGCAACTGTTGGAGCTGGATCTGGTGTAATGAACGATGTGCCTGCTGGTAAAACCGTATTAGGATATCCTGCTGTCGACTCTAGAGAAATGCTAAAGCAATGGGTAGCCCTTAGGAAATTAGCCAGACAATAAAACGGCGAATAAAGAATCGGGTTTTATTAGTTGTCACCCTTTAAATTTGTTTATAATTTAAGCGGATTTTTGTTCAACACTTTGCTTTAGATGCAGGAGACCGGCAACCATTCCGTCTAATTCGTTTTCCAAAAAATTAGTATTCCTTTTGCTAAATCCCGAAATAGTATTGGCATAAAGCTCAACACCACCATGGGTGATATGAACACTGTAGGTGTCTTTTTCGGCGTCTAGCTTCACCGAAGTTCTATAATCACTTGAAACTAACAACCAGTAGCATAAACTATTAATCTGGTTAAATAATGAGAATTTTGTTTCCATAGTATTTAATTTTAATAGATTGAGGGGATTGTTTAACTAAGATATCAGCTAAATCTATGGCGGTCAAACTTGTTTGTTCTATGGGAAGGTTTTATCGGTAAAGTGTTGGTTATGAGTGTAAAAAACGGATAAGCAACCAAGTTTAAAAGATGGCATCATTATTGATTACTATTAAGTAATTATTAAAATTAAATACAATACAATGACTAAAGGAACAGTAAAATTCTTCAACGATGATAAAGGCTTCGGCTTCATAACAGAAGAAGGTTCAAACACAGAACATTTTGTCCATATTTCTGGATTAACTGATGAGATTCGTGAAGGCGATAATGTCGAATTCGATCTAGCAGAAGGCAAAAAAGGATTAAACGCAGTAAACGTAAGAGTTATCTAATATATATTGCATAAAATAAAAAGCCCATCACGACGTGATGGGCTTTTTTTATTCTCTACATTAAAATAATTAGTTTAATTAGGAAGCATTATAGATTTTACATTCACAAATTCCTTCATCCCAAAACCGCCATGTTCTCTTCCGAATCCAGAGTTTTTAACCCCTCCAAATGGCATATTAGGTTCTGCTAATCCAAACTTATTAATAAATACCATGCCCGTATCAAAATGCGTCATAGCTAATTCTATAGCGTGTTTTTCGTTTTTAGAGAATATACCACCGCCGAGACCAAATCGACTGTCATTGGCTATACGCATAGCATCATTTTCATCTTTTGCTTTGATCAAAGAGGCTACAGGTCCAAATAGTTCGTCGTCATAGGCGGGTTGTCCCGGAATTACATTCTCTAATACCGTTGCAGGATAATAAAAACCTTCACCTTTAGGGATCTGTCCGCCACATAATATTTTAGCACCATGTTTTACACTTTTTTCCACCTGTTGATGCAGTGTTTCTCTCAAATCCTCTCGAGCAATTGGTCCCATTTTTGAAGATTTATCTTTTGGGTCTCCAATTGTTATGTTTTCCATTGCCTTTACAAAACCATCTCTAAACTTATCATAAATAGATTCAACTACTACAAAACGTTTAGCGGCAATACAAGTTTCTCCGTTATTATAGATTCTACCCATAACACAGGTCTTTACAGCGAGATCAATATCAGCATCTTCTAATACAATATAGGCATCATTACTACCTAATTCTAAAACTGATTTCTTCAAGGCTTGACCTGCTTTTTTTCCAATTATCTCTCCGGCTTCAGAGCTACCGGTAAGCGTAATTCCACGAACTAATTCATGATTAAGCACCTTGTCAGATTGCTCATGAGAAATGATAAAAACACTGAATAAACCATCGGGTAATCCCGCCGCTTTAAATATAGATTCTAATAATTTTGCAGAACCGGTAACGTTAGAAGCATGTTTTAATAATACACTATTACCAGCCATAAGGTTAGATATGGCGTAGCGAATGACCTGATAACACGGGTAATTCCAAGGTTGAATTCCATAAATTATTCCAATTGGCGAGTAGGTAATAATGCCTCTTCCTCCATTAGATAATTCACGTTCTTCATTTTTAAGTATATCCGCAGCCTTCTGCGCAGAAATTTCACAAATGCTAAAGCACAAATCAACTTCTTGATAACTTTGTTTTAATAGTTTTCCCATTTCATTGGTCATCATTTCAGATAACTCGGATTTCTGGTTCTGAAGTTCAGCGCCAATGGCTTTGATAATTTTTGCGCGGTCTTCAAATGTAGTCTTTCTCCATTCTAAAAAGGATTGATGTGATTTCTGTATAATCGTCTCAACGTCTTTGTCAGTCATATAATTATACGTAGCTAATGTTTTTCCGTTTGCTGGATTTATAGTGCTAAAACTTTTATTCTTTTTTTGCGAATTCATAATGTCGTTTTAATATTTTTTATAAGTTCCAAAAAAAACAGCATAGATGTTAACTGATTTCTTAAGAATATTAACCTAAATCAATAGAGTACGGACGAGGATTGAAAAAATATATTTTCACCCAAGCTTTTAAAGAGCATCATTTCTAGCGATAAGGTTAATTAAACCGCTAATCATTTTATACATTTGGTTAATACAACTATAAATGAGCACAATCAAAACATTTAGAATACAAGACTTCCCACGATTGTTATTGGATGCTCTAAAGGCGTGGTTTGATGGTGAGCCTTTCCAACGAAGTGCCATCGTAGCCTATTATGCTATTCTGTCTTTACCAGCCTTGATTATCATTATTCTTAAAGTCGTAGGCGGATTCTGGGGAGAAGACTTGGTGCAAGGTGAATTATTAAATGAAATTTCGCATGCTATAGGTCCGGATGCGGCAGATGCCATAAGAACGATGATTGATAACCAAAGTGGCGAAAAAACATCAGTGTTCGCCACGATTATAGGGGTAGGTACATTGATCTATGGATCAACAGGCGTATTTTTTCAATTACAGTCGGCATTAGATACCATTTGGGAGCAAGAACCACCCTATAAAAACAGTGTGATAGCTACTCTAATGAGTCGAGTAAAGAGTTTTGGTTTTATTTTGATTCTTGGCTTTTTATTATTGACCAGTTTCGTTTTAACATCAATTTTAAGTACGTTTAGCAAACAATTGAACAGAGTTTTACCCGATGATCTCTTTGATTATTTATTTGTTGTGGACTTTTTGGTATCTGTAGCTTTTATCTTTATTCTGTTTGCAACGATGTTTAAATATTTGCCATCGGCGAAAATTAAATGGCAGTCTGTTAGAGTAGGGGCCGCACTAACAACTTTTTTGTTTATGATTGGTAAATATTTATTAGCCTTGTACTTTAATACTATGGAACCTGGTTCAACTTATGGCGCCGCCGGTTCAATTATTTTAATTATGCTTTGGGTGTCTTATACTAGTCTTATTCTTCTGTATGGTGCCTATTTTACAAAAAAATATGCCGATAAATATGTACAGGACGATTATATTTCTTAAATTTTTAAGAGGTTATTCATACTTATAAAATATTTTCAGATACAGATAATATTTCAACTTTATCTTAATGATGTAATTTTTTCAACACAGCTCTAAAGCAGGCATTAGATCGTTGTAGAATTCGCTTATATTCTTGATACGCTATCAAAACAAAGGCTTACTTTTGTAGCCTTTTTATATTATGGACACAAAAGATGAAAATGGCTTAAATAAAGCGTCAAGAACCCTATTATTAGTTGGTGTTTTGTTCATATCCGTGAATCTAAGACCCGCATTATCGAGTATTGGACCGCTGATTGATATGATTCGTCAGGATATTGGACTTTCAGATACATTATTAGGACTATTGACAACCTTACCACTTATCGCCTTCGGCATAGTTTCTACTATCACGCCATTATTTACTAAACGTTTTGGTATAGGGAACACCATATTGGGTGCTATGGTTCTGCTCACCAGTGGAATTATTATTCGTTCTTTTGGTAGTATTTTTGAGTTGTATTTAGGTACTATATTATTAGGTATAGCCATTGCTTTTGGTAATGTTTTAATTCCTGCTATTATAAAACGGAACTTTCCTCATAAAGCAGGATTTGTTACGAGTTTATATTCAGGAATAATGTCGCTTGGTGCTGCTATTGCAGCGGGCCTAAGTGTACCTTTAGCTGTGGAACTAAACTTAGGTTGGCGCGGCTCCTTGGGAGTATGGGCTGTATTAGCTATTATCGCTATGGTTATTTGGATTCCAAACCTTAAACGAATTAATCGCACACCACCACGTAGAAGTTTTAAAGAAGCTATGAGAAAATTAAGCGGTACTGTTTTGGTGTGGAAATTGGCACTCTATATGGGCTTTCAGTCTTTAGCTTTTTATGTAATTCTAGCTTGGTTGCCAGCCATATTAATAGATCGTGGTTATGACGCTTCTTATGCTGGTTGGATGTTATCTTTATCACAAGCCACAGGAATTATAGGAGCTATCATAATTCCAATTTGGGCAGGATCACGTAAAGATCAACGCTTGGTTATTGTAAGCTTAATTATTATTGAAGTATTAGCATTGATAGGTTTAATGCTTCCTGGAATAGGAATGGTGGAACTGTGGGTAGGTCTCATTGGAATGGTCTTAGGAGGTACATTTGGATTGGCTTTATTACTTATTGTTTTGCGCTCAAAAGATGCCGAAACAGCCGCCGAACTTTCAGGTATCGTTCAGTCAATAGGGTATTTTATTGCAGCTTCAGGTCCTTTTATCGTAGGCCTGATATACGATTTAACGCATGTGTGGAATTATGGGTTGATGTTATTAGTTGTTATTTCAATTCTTAAATTGTTAATGGGTATCGACGTTGGTAAAAACCGAAAAATTTAAGTTTTTAAAAAGAAATTTAAATCGACCTAAGGATAACTACGTGCAACAGTTACGATGGAGTAGTGGATAGACCAATTGAAAGCCAGTCGCAAATTTAAAGGAAAGCGTTTCGATCTGAATATAAGTTGTTATTCAGCAACTAATAAAACCCTAATCAGTTCAAAAAAAAAAATAAAAAAATCTTGCTAACTCCTTGTTATGAAGGCTTTTCATCACTAACCAACTCAAAACAGGTAATTAATTTATGTAACGTTATAATTATGGACGAGGAATATTTTTGCTATCAGCGTCAATAAAGGTCAAAACCTCTGTCGGATTTGTAATTAATTTAGCTTTATTTTCAGTGAATACTATAGCGCCTCTAAGGGCCGACGGATTTTCCCTTAAAATGGTAATGCAATCGGTTTCGCTAAAACTTCTAATATCGCCTGAAATTTCTTTATCATCTATCAGCGTATTTATGGAGGTTCCTAATCTTTTAGATAACTCAACCCATTGCGTTCCTGTAGGCTGTTGTTTTGATATATCCAGACTCAATAAACTTTTTTCTGATGCTTGTAAATAAGAAAGTGTCTGTTTATCGGAACGATCCTTACTATTATAAATACATGTAATTTCTCTTTTATCGTCGCTAAATACACCCATAATTAATAATTTTTCATCATGTCTTTTCGTTTCTTCAATTGTATGGTTAATTGTCTGATACTCTCAGTAACCGCTTCTTGGAAATTATCATGTGAAGATTCCGCAAATAAACGTGGGCCAGGCGCACTTAAGCGAATACCGCATATTTTTCCAGTGTCGTCAGACGAGGTGTTCTCAATCTTAAAAAATACATCTGCACGAATTACAAAATCAAATTTCTTAAAGACATCATTTAATTTTTCCTTCGTAAATGCCTCCAGGCTATCACTTGATGTTACATCGTGGTATTCAAATATAATGGTGTTATTATTCATGGTGCTTTGTTTTAAATAAGTTGTTTTTATTCAAAGTTATGGTATTCACTTTCAAAGTGTTGACTGATATCAATGAGTCCTTAACTTTATTAAGTAAAGATTTCTTTCAATAAAAATATGCTTGGCTTTATATTATGTCAAATAGAATTCGGAGTATTAAAAGGTCTAGTAGTCTTATAAAGTTATTTAAGTTTTGCTAACTCTTATAAATCGTCTATATGATTTTATATCGTACATTTTGTCGTTTATATGAGTTTTAGTGGAAGGAAATAAATAGCTTTTATTGTGAAGCTGGAAATTATTCGCAAGAGCCCAGGAATGTTGGGTATTAGAGTTTAAAAAAATAATCAAGCATTTGACCTCCGACATTTTAAACAATTAAAAACTGATGATCCAGTGGATGATTAGTTTTTAATACTCATGGAAACTATATTTAGATTATTGATGAACTTGGTTTGGTGTTATAGTTTAAAACCCACAATTAGCTTGTACATAATTCTCATCGATATATAACAACGATGCTGCTGTCATAGATCTAGAATTATGTCAAATATCGCCCAAAAGCGCTATTAAGCTAATTGCTATAGTTTGTCCTATAATTTATATTATGTAAAATAGAAGTTGAAAAGTGCATTTATCTTATAGACTTATATCCTCTGCTTCTGATTTATAATTTCGACTTAACCAATACTAATTATACGTTCTTCTTAAACCGGTTGAAAATCGTCAACATCTTTTTTGTATTGATAAAATATACACCAGTAAGAAGAATTCCCGCAGCAATAATTGACTGTGTCGTTATAGATTCATCTAAAAAATACCATCCTAAGATTAATGCGATTAGCGGATTCACGTACGTTGATGTGGCTACTTTTTCTGGGGAAACCACTCGTAATAAATAATTAAATGATGTGAACGCGACAATACTACCAAATACGATTAAAATCACCATTGATAATTGTACGTCTAGATGCCATGAACTTACAGTTAACCATTGTTCACCTACTATAAAACTTCCTAAAAGTATAAACAATCCGCCAAATATCATTTGATAACCGGTATTGATAAAAAAGTTAGATGGTAAATCGGCTTTAGACACAAATATGCTACCTAAAGCCCAACTAAGCATACAGAAAAAAATCATTACTAAACCCAAAACGGTGTCTTCACTACTAATTAACTGTTTTTGGCTGATTAATAGATAAATACCAATTACTCCTAAAATGACTCCAATAATAGACATGGCCTTTATCTTTTTACCGTCTATTAATCGTAATAAAAGAATAACCACCAAAGGTTGCGCAGATATTTCTAAGGCCGCCAATCCACTATCCACGTACTTTAAGGCCCAAACCAATACGCCGTTCCCTCCTGCTAAGAATAAAAAACCGGCTATGACGGTATTTAACAATTGTTTTCTTGTAATCTTCAAAGAATAGCCTGAGAGCTTGGCAATAATGAAAATCAATATGCCTGCAATCAAAAACCGAATAGCACCTATTTGAAATGGTGGCAATTGTGTAACCGCAATTTTATTTAATAAATAGGTTGAACCCCAAATAACATAAATGGAAAAAAAAGAGGCTATTATTAATAGTGGAGTTTTAGATTTCATGGTCTTTGGTGTGCTTATTATTGTTCTGTAGCGCACCGCAAATTAACGGAATTAAAAAGTTTTATAAATTACTTTTTAAGGATTGATTTTAAAAAATTAGCCAATTGATGAGTGATATAATCACAGATTGGCCCATCAGTATTTTAGCCACGGTGTATAGTGCTAATTTGTGTCATTAAGTCCTCCATCATTTCAACTTGAACTTGCTGAATGTTTAGCAACTCTTGTTGCTGATGAATAATTAAATGATCAATTTTTTCATGCAACATTCTAATCTCTAATTCCGATTTCAAATTAACGATATAATCTTGCTTAGCACGTTCTCTGTCCTTCTCCTCTTGCCTATTCTGGCTCATCATAATTACAGGTGCTTGTAATGCGGCTAAACAGGATAATATTAGATTTAAAAGAATAAAAGGATAAGGATCAAATCCTTCATTTACTAAAAAAACAATATTTGAAATTATCCAGACTAATATAAAAAGACCAAAAAAGATGATAAATTTCCAACTGCCTCCAAATACGGCAATTTTATCCGCTAAGCGCTGACCAAAGGTAAAATTTAAAGAAGCATCCGATTCCCTCTTTGTTGACAATCGTTCTTCGCTCTCAATGGTTTTTAAAACATCATTTTCCAAACTACTCAATTCGCCTACTTCTTTAATAAGATAATGTGCAATATATTTTTGTCTATATTGATTGAGTTCTGAAATGGAAATGATGCTTTCCGTGTTGAAATCTGAGTATTCGGATTTTATTAAATCAAAAATTGACTTTCTAATACTTTTGCCAATAACCTTTTCTGAGATTTGATATTCTATGTTAGAAATGCTGCTAATAAAGTTTCTCATAATCGTATGTGTATAATAAAGACTAACTTTAACTACGTTTAAACTAACTTTATCATTACTAAGTTATGAAAAAGAAGCTAAATCAACTCGCGGCAACTGCCATTTGTGGAAACGATATTAGTTCTTCTTGCTTATACGTATCAGCCATAACTATAGTATATGCAGGTAAATATGCATGGGTTTCCTTACTTATAGTTTCTTTTATTCTTTACTTATTCAGAAAAATTTACGGCGAAGTGGTTGGTGCACTACCATTAAACGGTGGGGCTTATAATGCCTTGTTAAATACCACTAAAAAATCTACAGCGTCTTTTGCGGCGTCATTAACTATATTATCCTATATGGCAACTGCTGTAATTTCGGCAAGTGAAGCTATAAAATATGCGCATAGTTTATGGGATAGTATTCCTGTAATTTTGGCCACCATTATTTTACTAATCCTTTTCATGGGCTTAGTCATTTTAGGGATTGGTGAATCCTCAAAAGTCGCAATTGCTATTTTTGTCTTTCACTTAGCTTCTTTGCTAGTCCTTTGCTTTGGGAGTATCTACTTTCTCTTTCAATCTGGTTTTGATACCCTTATAGCCAATTTTAAACTTCCGGTAGAAGGTGGATTTACCAAGGCCTTATTCTTTGGTTTTGCAGCTGCTATGCTTGGTATTAGCGGGTTTGAAAGTTCGGCTAATTATGTTGAAGAACAACAAAAAGGAGTATTTCCAAAAACTCTAAGGAATATGTGGATCATAGTCACGGTTTTTAATCCGCTCTTGGCATTTTTAGCTTTGGCTATTATTCCTATAGAAACTATTACAACGAATGAAGAAACACTCTTGTCTTTTATGGGAAAAACCACTGGTGGTAATTGGCTGTTTTATTTGATTTCTATTGACGCTGTTTTAGTATTAAGCGGAGCTGTTTTAACGTCTTACATAGGTGTTGGCGGACTAGTAGAACGTATGGCATTGGATCGAATTTTGCCTAAGGTATTATTACGAAAAAATAAAAGACGAAGCTCATATCTTATTTTTATAAGCTTCTTTTTACTCTGTGTCTCTGTTTTATTAATTACTGAAGGAAATTTAGAAGCATTAGCTGCTGTTTATACCATTGCGTTTTTAGGAGTTATGATTTTATTTGCTTTAGGGAATATGCTTTTTAAAGTGAACAGAGAAAAGCTCCCACGACCAGAAGTTGCGAGTTGGCCTTCACTTTTTATCGCTATTTTAGGAATAACCTTAGCACTCATTGGGAATTTAATACTTAACCCAGAAGAGTTTGTTGTCTTTGTAAAATATCTTGTACCGACAGTTTTAGTTATTGGCTTTATGCTGCATCGTGTGGTTATTTTAAAAGGATTATTATTGCTTATAGCTTATATAACTCCAGAAGAGAGTAACTTATTTAAAGGACTAAACCGTAGGATTAAAAAGGCTATCTATAGAATAAACTCACAACAATTTGTGTTCTTTACCAATCATGATGATGTCGCTACGTTAAATAAAGTCTTGCAATATATTGAGACTAATGAAAATACAAGAAAATTAAAAATAGTATCGGTTTTAAATGCTAATGAATCTATAGCTACGAATTTAAGAAATGATGTAAAAGTATTAGATAGAGCCTATCCCAAAATAGCTATTGAATTTATTGAAGAACAAGGTGTCTTTGGTCCAGATAAAATTAGAGAATTGTCTAAACGTTGGAATATCCCAGTGCATTTTATGTTTATTGGCGCTCCAGGAAATAAGTTTTCATATCGTATTGAAGAACTGGGAGAAGTGCGACTAATTATATAAACATACTTTATTAGTGTAAACTGAAAGAAGTAATTGTAAATGTATAGAATTATTTTCCATATCTAATAGTCAAATACAAAGGAATTGATTTCACTGTTGTCGTATGGGATATCAGAGCTAAAACCGTCGGTATGAACACCATTTTTAGTCATATACCATCGAATTTTAAAGTGGGTAGCCGATTCAGGAACACTGTAATATATATTTGAATTCACATCAATTCCAGTCCATGAGGTTTCTTCTACAGGACCTATGGAACCACCTCCAGGAAGTTGTTCTACAGGGATATAGGTATTATCAATACCAAAATTTTCAATAGCGGTAGTGACCACATTAGAGAGACCAGCGAAAAATCCAACCTTTATAAAATCATTTTCATCGAAAGGATTCGTATGAGTTATAGATATTTTAAACTTAATATATTTATCAACCTCTATTATAACTAGTTCATCCAATGAATAATCTGTATATATTCCGGTGCCTGAATAATCATCATCCCCTTGATGCACTATAGTAACAAAGGCATCTTGATCACTTTCTAGATCTACGGAAAAATCACCATTTATATCCGTGACAATTTCTTGACGGTCTAACTCTTTTATAGTTGAGAACAGTCCAGAGCCCGTCGCCTTTCTCGTCATGACGGTCACTGAATGATCAGCAACACCAACTCCATTTAGTGCTCGTTGAACTCTACCATTAATGGTAGTTTGACTGGCATCATCAGAAGAACAGCTCATTAACATTAAGAGACTGACCCACAATACATATGAAATTCTCATAATCGATATGAGTTATAGTTCTAATAAAGATAGTGAATTCGCAAGTCTAATACTATGATAAATGTCAAGTACAACAAACTATTAATGTTATAAGCATCCGAGTAAACCTTTGTATTTTTACGCTTTATAACAATTATTAGATATCATCATGATTATACCTAAACTCCATTATATATCTCAAGGAAATTCACCAAAAGAACATTTAGATCATATTCAAAAAGCCTGTACCTCTGGTGCAGAATTAGTACAGTTGAATCTATCTACTGTTTCAGAAAAGAAACTTTTAAGGATAGCTAAAGAAGCAAGAGAAATTACGGCTCATTTTCAAACACGACTACTTATTAAAGGCAATTATAATATTGCAAAAACAATAAAAGCAGATGGCATTCATTTAGATCATACCGATGTCTGCCCTACTCTAGCAAGAACGCACTTATACACTTGGCAAATGATTGGAGGTACAGCCCATACTCTAGGAGACTGTGAGGATCTAATTAAAAAAAATATTGATTATATAAGTTTAGGACCTTATAAAAATATAGTATCTGAAGATCCAGCATTAGGTTTAAAAGATTATGCCGCTATTCTAGATGTACTTGCAGCGCATATTCCCATTTTAGGTTTTGGTGGCATTACTCTTGAAGAGGTTAAAGACATTTTGCATACTGGTATTTCAGGTTTAGCCGTGTCTGATGCGATTACTTGCGATTTTAACAGCATAAAAACATTTAACCAATTGCTAAATGCTTCTGCAACAGCTGAGCAGAGACATTCCTTTAAATAAAAGAGTTGTTTGAAATTAAAAAATCCCACGAGGGTGGGATTTATCATTAATTTCTTGTCAAAAGTGTTTAATACTTAAGATCATTTAGAAAATCATTTACTTTCTCTTTTGATTCACCGGTGCGTTTTTGGATTCGTCCTAGCAGTTCATCTTCCTTACCTTCCATATAATCTAAATCGTCATCAGTAAGTTCTCCCCACCTTTGCTTCAATTTACCTTTAGCAATATTCCAATTGCCTTTTACTTTATCTTGCCATGGTTTCGACATAATGTTTGAGTTTTAAAATGTTTGTGTAAATCACTCTGATTCACTATTATAAAGATAATATTCTAGCTCCTTATTACTTGTCTCATTAAATATAATGTTTGATTCATTTAGTGAGTATTACAGTAAGACTCCTCTGTTTTCAATCCTTAACAATTTTTCTGCATTAACCTAAACCTTTGTTAAAAAAAAGAATGAACGTTTATTTTTGTAATTATTTAGGTATATTTGCAGTAGAATTAAAAACAACATGGCTAAACTTCAAAAAAGTATTGATAAGCGTAATGCTTTAATTAAAGCAACTATTGAGTTGGTAAACAATAATGGTTTTCACGCTACTCCTATGAGTAAAATTGCTAAAATGGCAAACGTGTCCCCTGCTACTATTTATCTATATTTTGAGAACAAACAAGATTTAGTTAATCAAACGTATATAGAAGTGAAAACTGAATATTCAGAATATGCATTTGCTACTTATAATAATGACATGTCTGTGGATGAGGGATTTGAAATTATATGGAAACGTATTGCCGATTTTAAACTTAATGATTCAGAAAACGCCATGTTTTTAGCGCAGTGTGACAATACACCTATAATTGATGAGCCGAGTCTTCAGGAAGGTATTAAGCATTTACAGCCCCTACTCGACCTTTGGAAACGTGGAAAAGAAGAAGGTATTATAAAGCCTATATCAGATTATTTATTGTACGCCTATGCCATAAATCCATTATCTTTTTTAATGATGACTCAAAAACGAAGTGCTTTTAAATTAGATGAAACACATATTGAAGCTGCGTATCAGGTTGCTTGGGATAGTATTAAAGTGAATAAGTAACATGAATAAAACAGCCATAATATTAGGAGCGACAGGTTTAACAGGAAGTATTATACTTCAGAAATTAATTAAAGATAATCGCTATGGCACTATAAAGTTATTTTCTCGTTCTAAGATCGAAGGCTTGCCAAACAAAGTCACGCAATTTATTGGTAATCTTTTGGAGTTAGAACAGTTTAAAGCAGATTTCACAGGTGATGACGTATTTTGTTGTATCGGAACAACAAAAGCAAAAACACCAGATAAATCATTATACAAAAAGATAGATTACGGTATTCCTGTTGCAGCGGCAAAAGTATCTAAAGCTAATAATATTGACAGTTTTTTAGTGATATCAGCAATGGGTGCTAATAAAAATAGTACTGTATTTTATAATAAGACAAAAGGCGAAATGGAACAAGATGTGTTGCAGCAGAACCTTAAAAACACATTTATTCTAAGACCTTCTTTAATTGCTGGTAATCGTAACGAAAATAGAACATTAGAAAAAATAGGTCTAGTAATTTTTAAAGTCATTCAGCCATTATTTATCGGTAAACTAAAGAAATATAAATCTATAGAGGCTGAAACCATCGCTGAGGCTATGATAAATTTAGCAAATGATAAAAATCATACTGAAGTAATTATCACTTCAGATCAAATTAATAAACTAGGAAATCCTAAATAAAAACAGAATATACAGATGGAATTATTAGATAAATTAAACTGGCGTTATGCTGCAAAAGCAATGAATGGTGAACCTGTGCCAGAAGATAAAATTGAACGCATTTTAGAAGCTGCAAGATTAGCACCTACATCAAGTGGTCTGCAACCTTTTGAAATTTTAGTAATTAAAAATCAAGAAGTAAAAGAAAAAATTAGACCAGTCGCTTGGAACCAATCGGTGATTACAGACTGCTCTCACCTACTCGTTTTTGCAGCTTGGGATACTTATACTGAGGATAGAATTAATTACATGTTCGACTTAACTAATGAAATTAGAGGTTTTAAAAATGAAGGTTGGGAAAATTACCGCCAGATGCTTCTAAGCTCTTATCCGCAGCAAGATTCCAATGAAAATTTCCATCACGCCGCTAAACAAGCTTACATCGCATTTTCCCAAGCTATTATAGCAGCCGCTTTTGAAGGTGTAGATGCTACTCCTCTTGAAGGTTTTGATCCAGATGCAGTTGATGAAATTTTAGGACTTCGTGAAAAAGGCCTACGTAGTGCTGTTTTATTACCAATTGGATATAGAAAAGAAGAAAATGATTGGCTGGTAAATCTTGTAAAGGTGAGAAAACCTATGGAGGATTTAGTGACCGTAATCGATTAAAAATAACAATCATGATAAAATCAATAGTATTAAAGAAAAGACCTGAAGGACAACCTATAGTTTCAGACTTTGAGTTTAAATCAGAAGATCTTGAATTAGAATTAAAAGAAGGAGAACTTCTATTAGAAACCTCTTATGTTTCGGTAGATCCGTATTTAAGAGGTAGGATGAGCGACGCTAAATCTTATATTCCACCATTCGAACTCAATCAACCGATTCAATCTGGAGTTATAGCCAAAGTAATTGACTCTAAGAATGACGATTTTAAAGAAGGTGATTATGTGTCCGGTATGTTAGATTGGAAAACCAAACAGGTTTCTAATGGCGAAGGCTTATTAAAAGTGGATGGTAATATAGCGCCACTAAGTGCTTATTTAGGTATATTAGGAATGACGGGATTGACGGCTTATTGCGGACTAATGCAAATTGGTAAGCCTAAATCAGGTGAAACTTTAGTCGTATCCGGCGCTGCTGGAGCTGTAGGATCTGTAGTTGGTCAAATTGGTAAAATACTTGGGCTAAGAGTTATAGGAATTGCTGGTTCAGATGAAAAAGTAGAACTATTAAAATCTAAATTCGGTTTTGATGAAGGCATCAATTATAAAACCACCAAAAACATGGCTGCAGCTATTAAAGAAGCAGCTCCAAAGGGTGTTGATATCTATTTTGACAATGTAGGTGGACCTATTTCAGATGCCGTTTTATTTAATATTAATCGTTTTGCTAGACTGGTTATTTGTGGTGCAATTTCTGTTTATAATAATACCGAATTGCCAACTGGATTAAGTGTGCAGCCGTTCTTAGTTAAAAACAGCGCATTGATGCAAGGTTTCATTGTATCTAATTATGCTGAAATATTCCCGGAAGCTATAAGCGAATTATCAAAATGGTTGAAAGAAGATAAACTCACCTATTCTGAAACTATCGTAGAAGGTTTTGACAATATTCCATATGCTTTTATCGACTTATTCGTAGGAAAGAACAAAGGGAAAATGGTTGTTAAAATTTAAAACGCTGAAACATTATAACCTTATGATCTCCAAGAGTTGATGAAGGTGTTTGAATACAACATATTACTAAAGAAAATAACACAAAAAAAAGGAAAAGAAGATGAACAATTTTGAATTTAAAAACCCAACCAAAATCATTTTTGGAAAGGACACAATAGAAAAACTAGAAACCGAAATACCTAAAGATGCTAAAGTCCTATTGCTTTATGGTGGAGGAAGCATCAAGAAAAATGGTATTTACGATCAAGTAAAAACGGCATTAGCTAAAGTTGAGGTTATTGAGTTTGGCGGGATTCCTGCAAACCCAGAATATTCGACATTAATGGATGCTTTAAAAGTTATTAAAGACGAGAACATTACCTATTTATTAGCTGTTGGTGGTGGCTCTGTTATTGATGGTACCAAATTTTTATCGGCTGCGGCATTATATGAAGGAGATACACCTTGGGATATTTTAACCCAAAATATCAGAACTGAAAAAGGTATGCCTTTTGGAACGGTTTTAACCTTACCAGCAACAGGTTCTGAAATGAATTCAGGTGCTGTAATTACAAGAGCAGAAACTAAAGAAAAACTCGCCATGGGTGGACCTGGATTATTTCCTGAGTTCTCAATTTTAGACCCTCAAGTAATTAACTCTATTCCAGAGCGTCAGTTAGCTAACGGTTTAACCGATGCGTTTACTCACGTATTAGAACAATATATGACCTACCCAATTGAAGCATTATTACAAGATCGTTTTGCAGAAAGTATTTTACAAACTATAATAGAAGTGGCTCCAAAGGTGCTTAAAGATCCTACGGATTATAAAGCCGCATCTAATTTTATGTGGAGCTGTACTATGGCCTTAAACGGATTAATTCAAAAAGGAGTTCCTGGAGATTGGGCCGTACATGCTATGGGACATGAGTTAACAGCTATGTTTGGTATTGATCACGCGCGTACTTTAGCAGTAATTGCACCAAGCCATTACAAGTTTAATTTTGAAGCTAAGAAAGAAAAATTAGCACAATATGCAGAGCGTGTTTGGAATATTACCGAAGGAAGTATAGACGATAAAGCTTATGCTGCTATTCAAAAAACTAAAGCTTTTTTCCACGAATTAGGTATCGATACTAAGTTATCAGATTACACTAAAGATTACGAAGGTACAGCCGAAACCATTGCAAAACGTTTTACTGAGCGTAAATGGATGGGATTAGGTGAACACCAATCGTTATCGCCAGATATGGTAGAAAAGATTGTAAAAATGGCTTACTAAGTTTAGCTGTAAAGATAAGTTCAATCAGGTATTAATGTCTTTTTGAGCGCTGTCGAAAGATCTTCAACTTTAATAAATGAATGAGTTTTCGACGGCGTTTTACCGACATGATATTAACCTAATAAGAATGAAAATACTAAAAACATTAGCCATAGCACTAACAGTCATTACAGCTTCAAGCTGTAAAGACACTATTAACAAAGTTATTTCTGAAAACGTTTCAGAAGCACAAACAGAACCTAAAAAAGAAAAGACAATGAACGTATTATTCGTATTAACATCTCATGATAAATTAGGAGATACAGGAAAGAAAACAGGATTTTGGGTAGAAGAATTCGCCAGCCCTTATTACACCTTATTAGATAAAGGCGCCACAATTACAATTGCTACACCAAAAGGTGGTGCAGCTCCAATAGATCCATCAAGTGATTCTCCAGATGCTGCAACAGAAGCCACTAAACGTTTCGACAATGATGCTGAAGCTAAAGCAAGAATCGCAAATACTAAAGTATTAGCAGATATAAACCCTGATGATTTTGATGCTGTATTTTATCCTGGTGGTCATGGTCCTTTATGGGATTTAGCAAACGATGCTACATCTATAGCATTAATTGAGAAATTCAACAGTCAAAACAAACCAGTGGCCTTCGTATGTCACGCACCAGCGGCATTGAAAGATGTTAAGAGTACTGACGGAACACCTCTAGTTAAAGGTAAAAAAGTAACCGGATTCACCAATACTGAAGAAGCTGCTGTTGGCCTTAAAGATGTTGTTCCATTTTTAGTAGAAGATATGTTAACTGCAAATGGAGGTATTTACTCTAAAAAAGAAGATTGGGCTGCTTATGCTATTCAAGATGAAAATCTAATAACCGGACAGAACCCAGCATCATCTGAGTTGGTTGCAGAAAAATTATTAGAAGCTTTAAAGTAATTTTAAGAATTTATAATAATGAAGGCCTGCTTACATGATGTGAACAGGCCTTTTTTAATTTCATCAAATTAAAAAATCAACATGGCTATATACATTTAGAGTCAGCTTATTTTTTTGTTTCATTGACCATTTAAAACCAACGCAACTTATTAATTAAAAATTCATCACTACTTTCCGTTTGCAGTTCTAACCAAATAGGGAGATGATCACTCATCTGATTTCGCTTCCAATACTTATTAAAATAGGATTTAAACTTGGCATCGCTAATTAAGGTGCTTGGATCATCTTTATGCTCAAGCATTAACGTATGATATTTTGTAATTTCTGCTGCAGAATTTTTGTAAACATAATCGAACAAATTGAAAACACCTCCCTTCTCAGTGCCATCGTCATTAGTAGCAATTTTGAAATAGGTGTCCACATTAAGAAATACCCTATCGTAAATTTGATTTAAACTAGTGTTAGTAAACTTTCCTTTTAAACCATCACTTTCCACAAATTTTTGATCGGTTATAAGCTTAACAATATCTTCATCATCTTCATAAAGATTAGTATCACCTAAAATAATCATATTGCGATTTTCAAAAGCAGAAGATTTTAACTTCTTTTTTAATATCTCCATTAATAAGCGAACTTCTTCTTTTCTAATGGCCTTGTTAAGAGGACCATTTCCCGGATGTAAATGAACACTTACGATGGAGAATTTCCGCCATCCACTTTCAAATCCAGTAAAAGTTGGTGTTCGTTTTAATTGGCTAATAATAGGATTCTCATCAATGAGTTCTGGTGAGATTACAATTTCACCAGATAAGCCAGAATGTATAACCCGCCGGGAATCATAAATAAAACCAAAGCGTTCGTCATTTCCTGAACTACCCTCTGTGACATCACTTAAGGTGTATTTCCAATGACTTCCTAAGACTCTAAGTACCTTTTTAAAATCATCTAAATTTCTATTCACTTCTTGTACTGCAACTATATCAAAAGCATTGATAATTTCAGCAATATAAAAGAGAGATTCAACCGTCCTATCTTTAAGGGTTCCAAAGTTTTTAATATTCCAAGAACATAGTAGAAGATTAGTGTCCACTGTTTTTTTAGGAATGTGGTCTCTTAAGCCTTGCCGTAAAGCTAAAAGATTGGTCATGGTCCTATTTTTGTCGGCATCACTCATCATGCGTCTATACTCATCTTCTGAATCCAGCATTATTAAAGCGTACTTATCATTAATAAGCTCTTTATCTGGCCTTAAATCATTATACCACATAGCGATAATTTTATAAGTTATATACAACAATAGACTAGACACCACGAAAGGCGTATAGTTATTAAAAGACAAAGATTATTCTTAAAAGGGAAAGTTTAGTTGTTGATAGTTAGGCGGCTAGATAAATATAAGAATAATAATTAAGTTTAATTCTCTACAAGAAATTAAAAGATATCAGTTTAATCTAAAGAGGCTTAAGAATTTAAGCCGTGATAAGATTAAAGGCTAGTTTAATACCGTTGATAATCATTCCTGTTCCGATGATGGCAATAATTAGACCCATGATTTTGCCAATTACTGAGATGACGTTATTCCCTACAATTTTTACAATAAGATCACTTAGCCTAAAGGTGATATAAGCCAATATGCTCATTAGGCCAAAAATAGCAATCACTAAGAAAATTTGAATAGTGCTCACATTAGCTACAAAGTTCATTGCCGTCACAATGGTACCCGGACCAGCTAAAATTGGTATAGCTAAAGGTGATACAGCAATATCTTCATCAATATCTACGTGTTTTATATTTTTTACATTGGATTTCTTGGATTGAAGCATCTCAAAACCAATAAAGAAAATTAGAATTCCACCTGTAATTTTAAAGGCTGGTATACTAATATTAAAGAGTTCAAAAATGAATTTACCTAGGAGAACAAATACGGTGACAATAATAAAAGCAATGAAATTGGCTTTTTTATTGATGATGTTTTTAGTTTTTTCATCCAATCCTTGTGTTAAGGATACAAAAACAGTCATGTTTGATATTGGGTTAGTTATAGCAAAGAACCCAGTAAATACTGTAATCGCGAATGTAATTAAGTTATCCATTTATCACAAAATTTGAGTCGCGTAAGAAATTCATTTCAATCATTATATCCTAAGTAATATTTGTGTTTTTTAAATTATTCATAATTTGATTACAGATGAGAAATTAAATCAGGTTATAATATAAGAAATGTTGAGAAGAAATAAATCATTTCACTAAACATTTCAAAAAAACATTTCAAATTTTAAAGATTAGCTTGTTTTAATCTTCCTCACTCGGATCTCCTTCAGGCAACTCTAAAGCTTTAACGGATTGTATCGCATTTCCGGCAATTCCTTTAACGGAACCATACATATCTATCGTATTAATAATAACTTTTTCAATTTGCTTTTCTCGTTGTTTCCAAATACGTTGCATTGAGCGTTTCTCACTATCTAAGTCAGATTTCATTTGAGTAAAGCCTTCAACAATAGCTTCAATAGACATTCTAAACGTACTACTGGTTAAATAATCATAAAGCAAATCCATTTTGTCTCCTTTATTTTCCTGAGTCACAATGGCATTATTTACTTGAATAATACCTTCTCTTAAAACGGTACATAAGCCTTTAAATTCTTCGTAATTACAAATCCAAATCCCCTCTCTTAATCCCATCCTATCCATATCAGAAGGCATCACTTCTGTAACTAATACACCAATATTAGCCCCTCGATCTCGTATATCTGCTTTAAATTTCTCTATCCATGAAGGTTGAAAATCTTTGGTACGTTTACTTTCATAATAAATACTTCCGCAGTTTTGCTCCGTACGAGTATGAACAATTTGTATACAATCTCCTCCTCTAGCCCCTTTCTTAATTTCTTCAATAGTATCTAAAGGAAATTTAGCGGCTAACCATTCCTCTATGGCTAATTCTTGAACTTCTCCTTGTAATTGCATTGAACCTTGCTCTTGCTTACGTTTCATTTCTTCTGTAAGCTTTTTTTGATCTTCTAATTGCTTTTGCATCTCTTTAAAACGCAACTCATTTTTGTCTTCCTCTGCTTTTTTTATCTTTTCACGTTCCGCAATGAGAATGTCATTTAATTTTTTCTGAGCTTCAGCTTCAGCCGCTTCTTTTAATTCCCCTTTCTCACGCTTCAACTTTTCTATTTCAGCCTTAGAACGATTGAGTTCTTTAACTTGTTCCGACTTTTCATTGAGTTCTTTTTGTAAAGCATCAAATTGGTCTGACTGCTCTTCTTTTAATTTTAGTTTTAATTTGGCTTCAATTTCTCTTTTACTCGATTTAAGTTGATGTTCTAATCGTTCTTGGAAAAGTTCATTTTCTTTCTTCTTCTTTTCCTCAAAATCAAGTTTTGCTTGCTTCAATTTTTCCTGTTCCTGCTCATATTTCTTCTTCTCTTCGGCAATTCGAGACTGATATTTTTGTTTGATTTCTTCTTCTAATTGATGTGATAAAATATCTTGAACATCTATAGAGGTCCCACAATTCGGACATTTTATTTGAGTTTCATTTTTCATGGCGGCAGTTTTCGATTATACTGAACCTCAAATTTACTAATTACAAAAACTATAAAAGCAAGTTCGCGTTTAATTAATAGAGATCACTTTAGGTTCTACTGTTTATGATTCATTATTCATCTAGCAAACACAATTATAAGATTGTTTAACACAAGCTACTGAAGTGAACTTATTTTAGAAATACCAATGATTTTAAACTAATTTTGTAATATCCAATTCCCTTCAAAAATGAACGCAAAAATAGGCGCGATATTAGTCAAAGACCTAGATGGCAGTCCGGTTGATTTAATGACAATTTATGCCAATCAAATATTGCTATTAATTATTTATAATAATGATTGTCTAGGCTGTACGGGTAGAGCGATTCCATTAGCTTATGAATTTCAGCAACAATATCCAATGATACAAGTAGCTGCTATTCATTCTGATTTTCCAAATCGAGAAGGTTCTAAAGCGTCCATTAAGAGTATTTTCACGAGTGGCGAGATACCTTTTCCAATTTATATAGATGAACATCATAAGGTGTTTGATCAATTCAATGCTGAAGGCACGCCACAGTGGTTGTTAATTACAGAAAATAAAGAACTTTTTCGATCTATTTTTGGCTCTCAAGACAATGCACAAAATAGATTATATTATGCGTTAGAAAGTCTTGTGACCCATAAGGATGAAGAGAAGTAAGTTTTCTAAATTTCGACTTTTATGCTAGAGAATCTTAGGCCACATCAATTCGATCTATATCCAGTGAAAGATTGAATATTCCAATTAGTACAAATAAGGTATAGGTCTGTCCATCTTAAAATTGGAATAATACTTGAAGGATAGAATTAAAAATAGCGAGAAAAAGAATATGATTTATACCATCATTGACGTCGAAACTACAGGACGAACCAATCGTATGACTGAAATTTCAGTATTTAAGTACGACGGTAATTGTGTTATTGATGAGTTTACATCCTTGATTAATCCAGAATGTTTTATTCCTACACATATTACGGCGCTTACAGGCATTGACAATGGTTTAGTGGCCAATGCTCCACGTTTTGAAGAGATTGCTCAAGATATTTTAAATATTACAGAAGATGCTGTGTTTGTGGCTCATAATGTCAATTTTGATTATAGTATTATAAGTGGTGAGTTTCAGCGGATTGGCATAAAATTCAATAGAAAAAAGCTATGTACGGTTCGGCTATCGCGTCGCTTATTACCTGGGTATCGATCCTATAGTTTGGGTAAATTATCTAGAAGTTTACAGATAGATTTAGTAGATAGGCATAGAGCACGTGGAGATGCCGAAGCTACTGTAACCCTCTTTGAATTACTTTTAAATCAGCCACAAGCTTCAGATGTATTTACAGAGTTTTTAAATAAGAATTCTAGAGAAGCGACTTTACCTCCTAACCTACCTAAAGCCACTTTTGAAGCCTTGCCCAATTCTGCTGGAATTTATTATTTTAAGGATAAAAAAGGACAGGTAATTTATGTGGGAAAAGCTATAAATATTAAAAAACGAGTACTGAGTCACTTTTATAGTAAGACCAAAAAATCTTTGGACATGGTGCGTGAAACAAGGGATATCGATTTTGAATTATCAGGTAGTGAATTAGTCGCCTTATTGATGGAAGATGCTGCTATAAAACACCACTTCCCTATTTATAATAAAGTTTCAAAAAGAACGATTCAGTCTATAGCACTCTTCTCTTATCAAGACCGAAAAGGAATTTTGCATTTAGCTTCCAATAAAGGACGCTTGGTGCCAGATCCTATTGTCAGTTTTTATTCGATTAGAGAGTTGAGGAAATTTGTTGAGAAACTATGTGCAAAGTATAAGCTCTGTCCGAAATATTGTCATTTACAAGAGTCTGTATCCGAATGCTCACACTATAGCATTAAAAACTGTAATGGTATTTGTCGAGATGAGGAAACCGTTGAGGATTATAATAATAGAGTTCTCGAAGCGATTTACGATATCTCCAATCAGAAAGATGATATCATTCTAAAAGAAAAAGGCCGACATGCTAATGAGGAAGCCTTTGTAATGATAAAAAGTGGTGAATATATGGGCTATGGTTTTCTAGAGAAAGAGGAACACATCAACCATATAGAAGACTTAAACAACTTCCTGATTCCACAGAAGGATAATATAGACATACAAAAAATATTAAGTCCTTACTTACAGAAAATCTGATTCAGAGCATTATTTTATATACCTGTTATCGTTAATTTTTTGATAGGTTTTAAGAGCGATTTTCTTAATTCATCTTATTAACTACTGTTTTATGATATTAGTCATCATTTCTTCTCTGCTTTCTCCACATAAAATAAAAGAAAATAAGCAATATGGGAAGAATTATAAAGACGATGATATCAAATGGACTTGTAAAGTCTAAAGGCGCATTACTGCCAGGGTTTGGCGTTCCTGTAGGTGATTGTAAGCTTAATAAATAAAGTGTATGTAGTAGCATTTTCGTTTTTTAACTGGTTTCTATTACTCAAGATACGAAAAAAATTAACCAAGTCCTCGCTAAAAATCAAACACCTCTTCGCAATACTTCTAAAGGTGAACTGTTTAATACGGTTCTTATATTAGATAAACCTATCGCTAAGACCAATACCGTTATTCCTGGTAAGAACACCAAAAACGGAATGCCCGAAGGTACAAAAGGCTCTTTAAATACCAAGAGCGCTAAACTTAAGCTGCCTAATAAAGCTAACAAAATACCTACTAAACTACCAAGTAAACCAAGGAATAGGTATTCAAATGCTGAGATTTGTAAAATCTGCGTATTCTTAGCACCGAGTGTTCTCAATAACACGCTTTCTTTTATGCGTTGGTATTTACTCGTGCGTACAGACCCTATTAAAACAATAATTCCTGTAATAATACTGAAGAAAGCCATAAAATTAATCACCCAAGACACCTTGTCTAAAATGTCTTCAACAATGGTGTACACCTGTCGTAAATCGATAATTGACACATTTGGAAATTTTGACACCAAATCCCGTTGTAACGCCGCGGAACTTGCCTCATCTTTTACTCTGGTTGAAATCACATTGAATTGTGGTGCTTGTTCTAATACTCCTTTTGGGAACACTATGGTGAAATTAGGTTGTAATTGACTCCAATCGACGGTTCTAATGCTACCAACCGTAGTTTCCATTAAAACGCCTTGGACGTTAAATACCAATTCATCTCCTATGCCGATTTGAGCATCTTTTGCTAGATTGTCTGATATCGAAATAACAATGGGTTCATTAGGTTTTAATTGAGCTGTCCATGTGCCTTCCTCAATTTCTTCAGAATTAATAAGCGAATCACGATAGGTCGTTCTAAACTCGTGATTTAAAATCCATCGACGAATTTGATTGGTAGAATCTTGTCGTAATTCGTTCACCAAATTGCCTTTAATTTTATGCATTCGCATGGTTACCAAAGGAATGTTGGAAACAATTGGTAAACCATTAGATCTAATTTGTTCTTCTACGGCTTCTCGTTGTTCCGATTGCACATCTAAAATAATGATATTGGCATTATCGGAACTTTGCTCAATCTCTGTTTTAGCTAAGAGAATACCTTTGGTAAAATACAAAGTGCTTATTAAAAATGTTCCTAAACCAATAGCAACCACCAGAACAACGGTTTGATTGTTTGGTCTAAATAAATTCAACAAACTCTGTCTAGTTGTAAAACTCCAGTTTTTCGGGAAAAACTTTCTAATTCCATTTATACTTAACAAAGCAATACCTGCTAAAACGGCAAAAGTGATTAATGTTGCTAGTACAAATCCGAAAGCGTAAAGGATGTCATTCAACAGCCAGAACGAAAACAAGACTAGAAATGCTAAAATAGCTGAGAACACTACTATTCGTACTTTTAAAGGCTCTTGAGTGGCTTGTTCATCAACTCGTAAGACTTCTAATGGCGATACATACCAGGTTCTAAGCAAAGGAAGTAAAGCAAATAGAACGGACATAAACAGTCCTAGGAACACCCCGATAATTATTGGTTGAGCCGAAATAGAAATTTCAACTGAAAATGGCAAAAAGTCCTTTAAAAAATATGGAAATAATTCTTGTACGCCTATGCCAATCAAAGCCCCAATTAAGCCTCCAACAATACCAATTCCTGCAATTTGAATCAGGAAAATTAAGAAACTTTGCAGGCGTGAAGCCCCTAAACATTTTAAGACAGCAATGGCACTTAGTTTTTCTTTAATATAAATATGAACCGAGCTTGCAATACCAATACAGCCTAGTAATAAAGCGATAAAAGCAGCTAGATTAAGAAACTTAGCAACATTATCATATCTACGGCCCAAACGTCTACTCGTGCTTGTATGTGTATCTAAGTCCGCATTTTCAAGTTCTAATTCAGGTTGTAATTGCTTTTCTAATAATTCTAAATCTAAGCTTTCTTCCGTTTTATAGAAGTATTGATATTCTTTACGACTGCCAAACTGTAGCAATCCTGTTTCCTCAATAAGTTGGAGCGGTATCACAATTGGTGGTGCCACGGATGTTGAAATTGCCGTACTTCCAGGAATGGCTTTTAGGGCTCCTAATATTGGAATTGTAAGCTCTCCTACTTTTATAGAATCTCCAGGTTTTACATTAAATTGAAGCATTAAAGTAGCATCAACTAATGCTCCATTTAACCCTTGGTAAGTACTTGCAGCTGAGGAAGGTTGTGTATCCATTTTTCCATAAAAAGGAAAGTCCCCTTCAAGACCTCGTACCTTCACCAATTTGGTGCCTCCATTTTTAGGAAAAGCAACCATGGACACAAAATTTACTTCTGAAGCATCCGGCACTAGCGAGTCAATTATAGCTTGTGCACGAGCTGTTGGTGCTTGTCTGGTATCAATAATAAAATCGGCACCCATTAAGGCTTTAGATTGTAATTTGATATTGTCTTTAAGGTTGGCGCTAAATAGTTGTATGGATACCACTGCAGCGATACCTAAGATGATTGAGGCCATAAACAACAGCAATCGTACCCTACTTGCTTTGGCATCACGCCAGGCCATTTTAAATAACCAAGTTGTATTTCTATTCATAATGTGTAGTCAAGAATTACAGTACCTCAGTAGGTTCGTTGGTTAAAATTCGTCCGCCTTTTAAACGCAGGATTTGTTGAGTGCGGTTCGCTAAATCTAAATCGTGAGTTATAATCACTAATGTGGTACCAGCTTCTTTATTCAGTTCAAATAAAAGCTGAATGACCTTCTCCCCTGTTTCTTCATCTAAATTTCCTGTAGGTTCATCTGCAAACAGTATGGAAGGTGCATTTGCAAAGGCACGAGCTAATGCCACACGTTGTTGCTCACCTCCTGAAAGTTGTGATGGATAATGATGAAACCGATTCCCTAGTCCTACTTTTTCCAATAAAGCCATACTTGTTTTAACGGCGTCCTTAGCCCCTTGTAGTTCTAAAGGAACACTCACGTTTTCAAGAGCTGTAAGGGTTGGAAGTAACTGGAAGTTTTGAAATATAAATCCCACTTCCTTATTTCGTAATTGGGCGCGTTGGTCTTCATTTAATCCACTTAAATCTTCCCCACATAATTCTACACGACCTGCATTGGGTTCATCTAGACCTGCACAGAGTCCTAATAAAGTCGTTTTACCAGATCCCGAAGGCCCTACAATAGAAAAAGTTTGTCCTTTTTCTACTTCGAAGTTAATGTCTTGTAAAACCGTTAATTGTTTATTACCGCTAGTATATGTCTTTTCTAGCCCAGTAATCTTTAATATCTTTGGCATATAATTTAAATTTAAGAAGACCATTTATGTCTAAGGCTCAAAATAACCAAATACATTCAATTTTACCAAAATCAGCAAGTGCTATACTCATAAAGTTTTGTTATTTTATTCTAGCCTTTGCAGCACTGTCTTGCGGAAATGATAAGACGGAAAAAAAGACAAATGTGGAAACTGAAAACCAAACTGAAGAAACAACTATAGCTAAAGACCAAACTAAAACTATTTTATGTTTTGGCGACAGTATTACAGCAGGTTATGGCTTGGATGATAATAAAGATGCCTACCCAGCGGTTTTACAAGAAAAAATTGATTCGTTAAATTTAAATTATACGGTTGTTAACTCTGGTTTAAGTGGAGAAACTACTGCGGGTGGAAAAGGGAGAATCGATTGGATTTTAAATCAAGATATCGATATATTTTTATTAGAACTTGGGGCGAACGATGGTTTACGAGGTGTACAACTTGCAGAAACACGTGCTAACTTACAGTCTATCATAAACACCGTTAAAGAAAAAAGTCCAGAAACAACGATTATTCTTGCTGGTATGGAATTGCCACCAAATATGGGTAAAGAATATACAGATGAGTTCCGACAACTCTTTTCAGACTTAGCCAAAGAAAACAACTTAGAATTTATACCATTTATATTGAAAGATGTCGGTGGAATTGCGGCGCTCAATCAAAACGATGGTATTCACCCTACAGCTGAAGGTCATAGAATCGTAGCTAATACGGTTTGGGAGGTGCTAGAGCCGTTGTTGTTAAATTAAAGAATACCGATCGACGAATGATTAGTTCGATGAAAGTTCTGTGTACAAACGGCTTCAATCCTAGTTCATGGAAGGCTTTTACTAGTTGATTTTAAATGAACATCTAATTGAGGGAAAGAAATTACTATATTATTTTCATTAAATTTTCGAAGAATAATACGTCTAATATCACTTTTTACTGAACCAATTCTGAAGGTGTTTTTACTAAAGAATAATAATTGAAAATCAATTGACGATGGGCCAAACCCCATGATTCTACCTTCCGCTAATTCGCGCTCATAAACCTCAGGGTGCTCATTGGCACTTTCTTCAAGTATTTTTATCACTTTGTCGACATCACTTCCATAGGCTACACCAACATCTATCCTAAATCGTGTTTTATCTGATTGATGACTCCAATTAATTACTTTGCTCGTTGTAATAAGAGAATTAGGGATTATAATTGAAATATTGTCTGTATTAAGTCCTTTGGACGTGCGAATGCCTATTGTTTGAATTTTAACAACATCATCATCGATTTCTAAAACATCGCCTATTTTAATAGAGCGTTCTGTAAGCAAAATAACACCCGAAATAACATCATTAAAAGTCTGTTGTAGTCCAAGACCAATACCTACTAATAATGCGGCAGAACCCGCAAGTAGTAAGGTCACTTTTATGCCCATGGTTTCCAGTGCTAATCCAAACGCGATAAGCCATCCTATGTATCGAAGTATTTGATATATGGCTTGAATATTTCCTTTCTCATGCTCATCAATTTCAGATCGTCTAAAGAGCATCTTTTTTATAAACCACAAGATGATTAGGGTTATAAATATGATCAAGAGCACATTAACTATCGCTAATAATTTTAACGAATAGTCACCCATCCTGAAAATAACTCGATCTAATAATTCATTTATTGCTTGCATATTAAAGTATAGCCTAAGGTAAATATAATGCATATTGACGCATTTCTATCTTAGATTTATGCAAAACCTCTTAACAGGTTGAATTACGGTAAATGAAATTTTTTTAGAAGACGTATACTGTTTCAAATATTAGATAACACTGACTCTTACCTTCTTTTTCTTTAGTCGTGAATTATTAAGTTTAGCCGCTAAATCTTCAGACAATTCTCTCGGTACAGCAACAAAAGCGCAATCAGACTTCAATTCTATGATACCCAATTGGTCTTTGTTTAATTCACCTTGTTTAAAGAATAATCCTGCAATATCTCCTTTTGAAATTTTATCTTTTCGACCTCCAGAAATAAATAGAGTTTCCCAATATCTTGGTTTTTTTACTGATTTTATAGAAATATCTGCAGTGTCAGTCATTTCTATAAATTCGGGTAAACGTTGATCTTTCCATTTAAGTACATAAGCGGTACCTTCGGCTGAAACTCTTGCTGTACGTCCATTTCTATGAATAAATTCCTCTTCATGTAACGGTAATTCATAATGGATAATAAACTCCATTTCAGGAACATCAATACCTCTTGCGGCTAAATCTGTAGCAATTAATAATTGATAGGTACCATTTCTAAATTTGATTAAAGAACGTTCTCTATCTTTTTGTTCCATCCCTCCGTTGAAACAACCATGTGCAATTTTATGTTTTCTTAGAAAATCGCTTACAGTTTGAATGCTATCTTTTAAATTACAAAACACAATACCTTGCTGATTGCCTAAGTGATTAAGCAATTCTAATAAGGTGCTCAGCTTACTTTTATCCGGTGAGATAACCGTTTTAATTTCCAATTTAGAAACTTTGGTGGCTGAATAATCAATGATAGTTGGATTCTTCATTCCAACAAATTCCGGAATACTAACCCCTTGTGTAGCAGAAGTTAATATGCGTTTATTTAAAGCGGTTAAATCTTTGATGATGCCTCGCATTTCATATTCGAACCCAACCTCTAAGGACTTGTCAAATTCATCTAAAATTAAAGTTTTAATAGCTTCTTTAGTAAATCGCTCGTTTGCAAAATGGTCATCAACCCGACCAGGTGTTCCAATTAAAATCGCAGGTGCATGTTTTAAATCTAACTTGTCTTTAGACATTGCTCTACCTCCATAGACCGCATTTACTTTATAACCTGAACCCATGGAACGAATTACCTGCTCTATCTGAATAGCTAGCTCACGAGATGGTACCAAGATTAAGGCTTGAATGTGCTCACACTCCGGATCTAAACTATCGATTAACGGTAAGGCGAAAGCCAAGGTTTTCCCAGTTCCAGTAGGTGAAAGTAGTATGGTATTCTCCGTCTTAGGAATAATTTCCAAAGCTTCCTTTTGCATGGGGTTTAATTCCGAAATATTGAGTTTTTCTAATATTTCTGCTTGTGACTTTATTAGTTCTGCCATAATTACTTCTTTTTCTTTGGTTTCGAAGTTTCAGATTTTGCCAAGCTACTTTGCGTTTCTACTAAATAATTAGCAAGTATTTTATCTACCAATTCCTCTTTGGTTAAGTGATGAAAAATGGTTTTTATTTTTCCTTTTAATTCTTCCGAAACCTCACGATTAGGTTTGGTTTTAAATATTTTTTTGGCCCATAATAAGGTGTTATTTTCTTCAATACTCTTAGCATCAGCCTTTTTATATTCTTTAAACACAATTCCTAATTCATCTTCAAAATCAGCAATATCAACAACTTCTTCTTGTTGTAGGATAGTTAATGAAAGTCCCTTTGCTCCTGCTCTTGCGGTTCTTCCGCTCCTATGTACATAAGCATCATAAGTATCTGGTAAATGGTAGTTTACTACGTAGGAAAGGTCTTTTACATCAATTCCACGTGCAGCTAGGTCTGTAGCGACAAGAATTGAAATATGCCCTTCTCTAAATTGCCCCATAATTCGATCTCGAATGCCTTGAGATAAACTTCCATGAAGAGCGCCTGAAGAAAACTTATTAATCGCTAAGTTTTTGGCGAGTTTATTAACTGCTGCTTTGGTTTTACAAAAGATGATGCCGCGTTCACCTTCTCTTGAATTTAAGAAATGAAGTAAAACTTCTAATTTCTCAATAGGTTCTACAACGACATATTGATGCTCAATACCTTGATGACCAACAGTTTCCATATCAGCATCAACTTGCACCACATGTTTAGACATGTAGTTTTGAATTAATTGCTTAATAGCACCTGGCATTGTAGCTGTAAATAACAAGGTCCTTCTTTTCTTAGGAAGTCCTTTAATGATTAGATCTAAATCGGTTTTTAAAGCACTGACCATTTCATCGGCTTCATCTAAAACCAAATACTTTATAGATTTTAAATCAACAGCGCCACGTTCAATTAAATCTACTAATCGACCTGGTGTGGCTATGATAATATGTGTCGTTTGTTTTAAGCTTTCTACTTGCGGTTTAATTGGGTTTCCTCCAAAAGTCGCCTGTATCGAAATGGCAGCACTATGTGTTGAATAATCTACGAGGTTGCTATGGATTTGTTGTCCTAATTCACGGGTTGGTGCAAGAATTACAGCCTGAACACTAGCGTCTTCCACATCAATCAATTGCAATAAGGGTAAGCCAAAAGTGGCTGTTTTTCCAGTTCCTGTTTTGGCTAAGGCAACAACATCTTCTGTTTGATTAAGGATAATAGGTATCGTTTTACGCTGGATATCCGTAGGTTCTGTAATATTTAACTCGGATAAGCTTTGTTGAATTTGTGCGTTGATTCCTAAGTCAGAAAAGTGTGTTGGCATAGTATTATATTTTTTGCAAAGATAAGTCTCTTTTAGAGCTTAAAGGTAATAAAACCCACTAATCTAAATAGTGAGAATAATCTCGTTCAGTTAAGCTTTTATCTTTCCTAATGCTCAATTGAATCATTATCTTTGTCATCTCAACAATCAAGAAAAATAAATTGGAGCAGATTAAAGCCCACTTAGATCAAATAGCAGAAATATCTCAGTCAGATTGGGATTTTTTCACGTCGAAATTAGAGCGTCGTATCATTAAAAAGAAAACCACCTTTTTAAAGTTGAATGAGATTGAAAACCATATTTCCTTTATTGAATCTGGAGTGGTTCGTTTGTTTATTCCTAAAGATAATCCTGAGAAAGAAATTACTTTCGGATTCAGCTTTAAAGATCAATTTGTGAGTGCTTATGATTCTTTTTTAACTCAGAAACCTTCTGCGTATGAATTGCAGACACTAACAGACACGGTGTTGTTGAGTATTAGTTACGACGACTTACAGGATGTTTATAATACCACAAAAATCGGAAATCTTATAGGTCGATTAACGGCCGAGCGACTCTTTTTATTAAAGTCGAGTCGTGAACAAAATCTCTTAAATCTCTCCGCTGAAGAGCGTTATCTAAAATTATTTAAAGAGCGTCCGGAGCTTTTAAAAGTGATACCACTAAAATATATAAGCTCTTATATAGGTGTGACGCCTCAAGCTTTAAGTAGAATTAGAAAACGGGTCTAAACGTGTTCTTTATTAGATTCGATATGAAACTACCCTATTTGATTAAGATAGGCCTTCCTTATTTGTATTGTTTTTAGAATTAAACCGCAGTTTAATTGATTTGGGTTCATTGTTTCGAGTTGAACATCAATATACCTTTGTAAAAAAATTATTATGGTTATTATTCTCTTCGTTCTGATACTTTGGTATGGAGGCTTATTTTTTCAATCTTTTTTTCTGCATCGTTATGCGGCACATCAAGTATTTACCATGTCTAAACCCATGGAACGAATTACATTTATCTTAACATGGATATTTCAAGGCTCAAGTTATTTGAGTGCTTATGGTTACGGAATTATGCATCGTATGCATCATGCTTATACGGATACCGAAAAAGATCCACATTCACCATCCTACGATGCTAATTTGTTTGCAATGATGTGGAAGACTAAAACCATCTATCAAGATATAAATACCGATAAAATTGATGTTGATCCGCGTTTTACTAAAAATGTTCCTCAGTGGAAATCATTCGACCGATTTGCTGGCTCACGTTTTTCTAGATTACTTTGGATGTCTCTTTATGTATTGTTTTTTGTGTTTTTTGTAACCGCATGGTGGCAATGGTTGTTATTACCTATAACATTTTTAATGGCTCCAATTCACGGTGTAATTATAAATTGGTTTGGTCATATTTATGGCTATGTCAATTATCAAATGAAAAACACGAGTAAAAACTTATTCCGATTCGATTTTTTAATGATGGGAGAAGGCTATCATAATAACCATCACAAACATGCCAGTAGAGCTAATTTTGGCGTAAAATGGTACGAAATTGATATGACTTATGTGGTTATCAAAATATTAGATGCTGTAGGTGTAATAAAATTAAAACCTATACGAATTAAGAAATAATTCGATATAAAAACTGCTTCAATTTATACTTTAAAAGCCTATCACATTTGATGGGCTTTTTTTTATCAAAAATTTTAAGTCTAAAAATTTATACTGAATAATAAGCTTGATTCTCAACTTAAAATGAAACCTAATTTCATTGCTATACTAGGCTAAATGGTTAACTTTGCGCCTATTCTTACAAAAGTCAATAATCAGATTAGTTCTTCAAACAGATGAATATGAAAGTAACCAATAAAGCCATCTATATTGCTACGATGGAACCCAATAGTGGTAAGTCTATAATTTCTTTAGGATTGATGCAATTGTTATTAGGGAAAGCAGCTAAAGTTGGATATTTTAGGCCGATTATTGATGATATCAAACCTGGAGAGATTGATAATCATATCAATACCATTATCACTTATTTTAATCTCGATTTAAAATTTGAAGATGCCTACGCTTTTACTCGAAGTGAAGTCATAAAAATGAAAAACGAGGATAAAGAGGATCAAATAATAGGTCGTATTATCGACAAGTTTAAAGCTATAGAAGACCGATATGACTTTGTGTTGGTGGAAGGTACTAGCTTTGATGGTGAAGGTCATATTATGGAATTCGATACCAATATATTAATTGCTAAAAACCTTGGAGTTCCTGCAATTATTTTAGCAAGTGGGGTTGGAAAATCATTAGACGAATTTGTTGGGAATTTACATATGGCTTATGATTCATTTAAGGATAAAGGTGTTGAAGTTTTATCTGTTATAGCAAATAAGGTAGAACCACAAAACCAAGCGCTAATTATTGCGGAATTGGAAAAGGATTTACCTTCTAGTGTTATTGCAAATGCAATTCCACTTAACCCAGTGTTGGCGCATCCTTCAATAAAGGAAATTGTAGAAGTTCTAGATGCTGAAATTCTGTTTGGAGAAGCACATATCAATAATCAAGCAGGTACCTTTAGCGTTGGTGCCATGCAACTTCGAAATTATTTAACTCATATTAAAGAAAACGGATTAGTTATTACACCAGGTGATAGAGCTGATATTATTTTGGGAGCTTTACAAGCACATATTTCAGAGAACTACCCTACTATTTCGGGAATTGTTCTCACTGGAGGATTAAAACCTGAAGATTCAATCAACAAATTGATAGAAGGTCTTTCCGACATCGTTCCTATTATTTCGGCAAAAGAGGGAACGTTCTCTGTAGCGAACCAAATTGGGACTATTAAATCTCAGATTTATGCTGAAAACACTCAGAAAATCTCCGTATCCATAAAAGATTTTGAAAAATACGTTAAGGTAGATGAACTTATAGAGCGACTGATCACTTTTAAAACGAATGGTATTACACCTCGAATGTTTCAGTATAATTTATTAAAAAGAGCAAAATCGAATAAAAAACATATTGTTCTACCTGAAGGATTAGACGAGCGGATTTTAAAAGCTACTAAACAATTAATTGATGTCAATGCAGTGACCATCACTTTGCTAGGGGATAGGAAACAGATTGAAGAAAAAGTGATTGCCTTAGATCTTGGGTTGGATTTAAATAATGTAAACATTATTAATCCTGTGAAGTCCGAGAAATTTAATGAATATGCCGAAACGCTTTTTGAATTAAGAAAACATAAAAATGTAAACCTTGCTATGGCTAAGGATTTAATGGAAGATGTGTCCTATTTCGGGACGATGATGGTTCATAAAGGTGATGCAGACGGTATGGTTTCTGGAGCCGTTCATACCACACAGCACACTATTCTTCCAGCATTACAATTCATAAAAACTAGACCGGAAACATCTATCGTATCGTCCGTATTCTTTATGTGTTTAGAAGATCGTGTTTCGGTATATGGCGATTGTGCCATAAATCCAAATCCAAATTCTGAACAATTGGCAGAAATAGCCATATCATCAGCGGCTACAAGTGTGGCTTTTGGAATAGAACCAAAAATTGCGATGCTATCCTATTCTTCTGGTACTTCAGGTGTTGGTGAAGATGTAGAGCGTGTACGTGAAGCGACAAGAATTATAAAAGAAAAAAGACCCGATTTGAAAGTAGAAGGTCCTATTCAATATGATGCTGCAGTAGATCTTAAAGTGGGACAATCTAAACTACCAAATTCCGAAGTCGCTGGTCAAGCTAACGTATTTATATTTCCTGATTTAAATACTGGGAACAATACGTATAAGGCCGTTCAACGAGAAACAAAAGCATTGGCCATTGGTCCAATTATTCAGGGTTTAAATAAACCGGTTAACGATTTAAGTCGTGGCTGTACCACGGACGACATTTTCAATACAGTAATTGTAACTGTAATTCAGGCTCAAGGCCTTTAATAATTTAAAAGAATGAACATTTTAATCATCAATTCAGGAAGTTCGTCAATAAAGTTTCAACTGATTCAGATGCCTTCCGAAACCATGGTTTGTAGCGGATTGGTAGAACGTGTTGGACATCATGATGCTATTCTTAACTATAAGAAAGAAGGTATAGATTTAAAATATACAGATCATATTGAGTCTCATAAAGAAGGTTTACAAAAAGTGGTCGATCTTTTATTGGATCCTGATAAAGGCGTCATTAAGAACACCGATGAAATTGATGCTGTGGGTCACCGTGTGGTTCATGGAGGAAACGCATTTACTGATACTACTCTAGTTACGGAACAAGTGAAACAACATATTCAAGACTTATGCCCTTTAGCTCCCTTGCATAATCCACATAATCTTGAAGGCATCCTAGTTGCAGAAAAATTATTTTCTTCAGCAAAGCAAGTCGCTGTTTTTGATACAGCCTTTCTTTCAACCTTACCTGAAAAAGCAAAAAAATATGCCATTCCAAATAAACTTTACGAGGAACAGAATATTCAAGTTTATGGTTTTCATGGTACAAGTCATAAATATGTTTCAGAAAAAGCTATTGACTATCTAAAGATTCAGAATTCAAAAATTATTACGATTCATTTGGGTAATGGATGCAGTATGACCGCTGTTCAGAATGGGATAAGTATAGATCATAGTCTAGGATTTACACCGTCTAATGGTCTTATCATGGGAACCAGAAGTGGTGATATTGATCATGGTGTGATTTATTACTTAGCCAATAAATTAGGATATACAATGAATGAGATAAGTCATTTATTAACTAAAGAAAGCGGAATGCTTGGTCTTACTGGCTATAGTGATTTAAGAGATATTCAAACCGAGGCAGAAAGAGGAAATAGAGACTGTATTCTTGCCTTGGAAATGAATGCCTATAGAATTATAAAATACATTGGTGCTTACAGTGCGGCTATGAATGGTTTAGATAGTATTGTATTTACTGCAGGAATTGGGGAAAACTCTGATGTCATTAGAAAATTAGTCTGTGAGGATATGAGCTTTTTTGGTATTGAATTAGACCAAAATAAAAACAGCTTAAGATCTAATGAGCTACGAGAAGTCAGCACCTTAAATTCTAAGGTCAAGGTATTGGTAATTCCGACTAATGAAGAATTAGAAATTGCTAAACAGGCCTTTAATTTAATAAGCTAAATCTAACAATTATGAAACTAAAGGCTTACCGTTATAGTAGATGTAAGCCTTTTTAATTTCATATCTATTTTATTGCGGAAGAGATTTTGGACTTTGCTCTATTAAGTCGCGAGGATCTTTACGAACTCGTAATGGAATGTCTTCTTCATTACCATATAATTTAAGTTCTGTAATATCTGCAGGTAAGTTGAATCCTTTTTCGACAAGAACTTCTTTAACTTGTTTGATCACATTTCCCCTTAGTATACGTGAAGATTTTCTGTAATCTAACGTCTCTACCCAGAAGAACACTTTTAAATTAACAGTACTCGCTGCTAGTTCATTTTCGATAACGAAATTATCGTGTATGTCATCATGAACTATTTCAGGATGATGATCTAAAATATCGTTAATAGCTTTTTTAGCTTCTTCTATATTGTCTTCATATCCAATACCTACTATGAAATCATTTCTATAAAACCCATCGGCGGTATAATTTTCAACAGCTTTGGTGAGCACATCACTGTTTGGAATAAAAATATCACGTCCGTCTGATGTTTTTATATGGGTATATCTAAAATTCAGTGCTTTCACCTTTCCAAATAAATCAGCAACCATTATGGTGTCATTTATATTGAAAGGCCTATTAAATGCAAGAATGATTCCTGCTAAAAAGTTTTTACCGATATCTTGAAAAGCAAAACCTAATACTATGGCTGCACCACCAGCCGCCGTTAAAATTCCCGTAGCCACACCACTTAGTCCAGCCACTTGAAGAGCCAGCAATATGGCAATTAACGTTAATATAATCTTTAT
The DNA here is from genome assembly GCF_003217215.1 of Winogradskyella epiphytica. Classification (GTDB taxonomy): domain Bacteria; phylum Bacteroidota; class Bacteroidia; order Flavobacteriales; family Flavobacteriaceae; genus Winogradskyella; species Winogradskyella epiphytica. Next base: position 223,444 of record NZ_QJTD01000002.1, on the reverse strand, counting down.
GGCCTGAGCTAAAAATTTAGCCATCAAAGGATCTTCAGCTTTTTTTAAAATTCTTTTTTTATAGAAATTAGTGACAAATTTAGCAATGAGTACACCTGCTATAATGACTAGTATACCGAGTGCAATTCTGGGTAATACTTCTAAAAAACTATGATAGTAGTTTTCAAGGGATGAGTTAATGGTTTCGGAAGCTGATGTTTGGATGAATAGCATAGGTGAAAATTATGTTACGGTTTAACTGTGGTCTTTAATCTATATGCTTAAAGAAACAATTAAATTTATTTAAATCTTAACGCTATCCAAATAGATTCTAATTCTTTGGGTAAAATTGAACATAAAAAACGTCCAAAACTTAATGTAGGACGCTCTTTTTGATATTATTTGTTAAATACTAAAAATTATAAATTGGCCAAATCTTGATCTCCTTTAAGTATAATATTGCGCTCCGCAACTAACATACCGTCAACCATCTTAGGGCTTAAAATCCGTGTCGTATCACCTTTTTTAGCCATGCGTTTTCTACATGTTTTAGTGAGTAAAGGGTCGTTTTCAAATAAAAAGGAATCTAAGACGTATTCTTGTTTTGAAGGTGCTTTAATCAGCGGAAATATTTGCTGTAATTGATTATGTCTTCTATCGCCACCAGGCACAAAGGTGTAGAATGTATATCTTCCATCTGCATCTGTTTTAACCCAACTTCTGTGAAACACATAGCGTTCTTCACCAGATTTTCTTAATTCAAAATCCCCATGTTCATTAGGTTGTTCTATGTAGAGAATAATGTCTTTCGCCGGCGTGACGCCATCACTTTGGTAAATTATCCCAGTTAATTTTAATGGGTTCTCTTTTGATTTAAAATCCGGAATCGTGTCTGTAGGACTTATAAGAGCTTCATCACGATCGTAAATTGGACTGTTGTATTTTAAGATGTTTTTTTGAGCAGCCGCAGAATTAATTCCGCTAAATAAGCCAACTAAACATATAAAAGCGATAATATTTTTCATAAGATTAAGGGTTTTGTCATATCAAATTTCAGACTTTGAATCGGTAAACCCCTAAAAATCACTTCAATGCTAAAAAAATCACGATGAACTGTGGAAAGAAACCTAATTTTTCGACGAACGACCTAATTCAAATTGTAAATACCTAGAATTATGTGCGTTATGATAAAAATGTAATGTGTGTTTAGTTAAATGTTTCTAAACCTGTATACATTTTCCCTTGCTCTTGATCCATAAAAAGTGGAAAAATTTGTCTTTGTTAAGGAGCCAAATTGTAAAATGAGCTGCTCGAAAATGTCTTTGTATATTTACGTGTATTTCGTCGAAAAAAAATGCGCTTTATCAAGCAAACACGTCGTTTATCCAAGAAATTTGCATTTCGTAAGTGGTTTTTTTTACAAATAATATTCAAATAAAGTTGCTTTTTTTAATAAATTGTATAGATTTGTTGCACTAAGATTAATTTAAAAGCGTGAATATGAAAACAAAAATTACTTTATTTTGTGCTGTTTTTTTTCTAATGATGTCAATGAGTTTCGCTCAAAAAAAGAAAGACTCTCAAAGCATTATTAGTGGAAAAGTAAGTATTTCAAAATACCACAGCCGTGAAGAGCTCAAAAAGATGCCTAAAGGAGATTTACTTGTCCTATATATAGAGCGTATTGAGGTAATTGTAAATATTCTTCCCAATATTGCTTTTGCAACGAAACCTGGAGTAACTATGGAGTCGTTAGGAATTCCAGATACGAAAGACAATACGAAAGCATTAGAAGAAAATATTAAAGCATCTTCTACCTACTTTGATAGTACGATGGAATTTCAAAGACGAGTATTACCATATTCTGATACTACAGATTTAATTGCGGCGATACTTTTCTACGAATCTACTTTAAAGGCATTACATACTTATGATGATTATAAGAAAGACTAACTAAAATCTTTATCAATAATTTATATATAAAACCTTGACAATTTACTGTTAAGGTTTTTTTATCGAAATGTTGAAAAACCTGACATAAAAAACATTAATAAAAACCGGGTATAATTCTCGATTAGTAGTGGGTTTATGTAGGAAATAGATTAATAATTATATAATATAGTGTATTTCATCGATATTATTTGTGTTTCGTAGTGAAAATGTATATGTTTGATTCATTAGATAAAATGCCCTTTTTACTCAATATAAAGAATATGACTATTATGAAAAAAATTACTTTAACATCATTTTTCTTTCTTTTAACGCTTGGTAGCTGCATGTTTGCTCAACAAGAAAAAGGAATTACAGGCTATAACAACTGGTTAAATCCATGGACGGATTTCAGACCTAATAATCCAAACTATGGAGAACCGACTCAAATCCTTACTGGTGAAATTACAGAGAACACGGTTTTAACAAAGAGGAATATTTATCTTCTTTTGGGTGATGTTTTTGTAACGGATAGTACCACTTTAACTATTGAACCTGGAACTGTCATATTAGGAGATTTCAAAACTAAGGGATCTTTGACAATTAGTAGAGGTTCAAAAATTATCGCAGAAGGCTTGGTAACCGACCCAATTATTTTTACCTCAAGTAAGACTGATAAAAAGCAAGGTGATTGGGGAGGGTTATTTATTCTTGGCGATGCACCTATTAATACTTTCGGGAATGTCTCATCTTTAAATTATGGTTTAAATCCTGCTTTAACTGAAACCATCAGTTATGGAGGTGATGATCCGTTCAGTAATTCAGGTGTGCTTAAGTATGTAAGAGTAGAATATGCAGGAAAACACACGAAAGATTTCGGAAATTTTAGTGGAATTACTCTAGCTGGTGTAGGTTTAAAGACTACAATTAATAACGTTATGGTGAGCTACTGTCAAGGTAACTCATTTAACGTATTAGGTGGTGAGGTTGTTTTATCACAAACCATATCATATAGATCAAGTAAAAATGATTACTACTTCAATTATGGTGCTCAATGTCATATAGATAATTCTTTAGCTGTACGCTCTCCTTACATCTCTAGTCCAGATGGCTCAAGATGTATTTATGTTAGTTCATACGATTTAAAGGAAAATGCAGATACCACTAAGAAAGAAACATTTGTAAATGCTGAAAACTTAACTTTAGTAAATGTAAGTAAAGATATTAAGTCAGATATACAAGTCGGTTTAGTGCAAGAAGCCATCTTTATTGGTCCGGACGTATCATTTTCAATTGATAAAAGTGTCATCTCTGGATTTAAGCCAGCTGTTATTCTTGATGATAATATCGCAATTAATAGTGAGAACTTAGAGAAAATACAATTTCAGCAATCATACTTCAATAATTGTAGTGGTAATATTTTTAGAAAAGGTTATTCAAACAATGATGATTTAGAGAGCTGGTATGGTAGCAGAGCTTTTGATAATGTATATTCAAAAGGGCCTGACTCTGAAACATTCATTGATTCAGAAAACTCTAGATATCCAGATTTTAGACTTCGAATTAATAAAATTATAGCTTCAAACGAAGTGATTGAAGAAGGCAATAATGAATAACCGTTTTCAAACTGCGAAAATAAATTTAAATACTACTTGAAATAAATTTTTCATCTTTAAAATAGCTTATTGATAATAACTTTACACCCCTGACTACCAATGCTTAAACCAACCCGCTTGAACCATTTACTATTTGGAATGTTCTTTCTATCTCTAATTATGATGGAAAGAACAAGTGCGCAGATAGTTATAGGTACACCAAACCTTGGCTTTAGTCAGGCTTGTGCGAGTGAAACGTTTAATACTTATAACACAACATTTGTATTTTCTCCTGAATCAGCTTTAAGCGCGTCTAATCAGTTTACGATTGAAATGTCGGATGCCGATGGAGATTTTTCAGATCCTTCTATAATTTATACATCCAATCCGGGAGAAGTAACTACATCACCAGCAACGCTGACCTTTTCAATACCTAATACAACAGCTGGTGAGAATTATAGAATCCGTATAAAAACGAGTGCTCCTTCAGCAACAAGTTCTAAATCAGTTCCTTTTGCTGCATATTATAAAAGTCAAGATTCACCTTTTACAATAAACAATCTAGTATCTACAGGTGCCTATTGTACAGGAGGAAGTTACTTATTAACGATTGATAATCCAGGAACAGGTACTAACGATTCTCCACTACTCTACCCTAACTTAACTTTTAATTGGTACAAAGAAACCAGTCCAACAACCTCGATATTTATATCGGAAGGCCCAACATTATCAGTTAGTGAAGAAGGAACATATTTTGTTAAGACAAATTATGGTACTTGTACATCAAGTTCATTTTCTAATCGAGTTACCATTAGTGAAGCAGTATCTGGCGAAGCTAATGCCACTATCGCCTCTAGTTTGGGAAATCCATTTTGCCCAGACCAAGGTTCAACAATATTAAGTACAATTGGAGGGAATTCTTATCAGTGGTTTAAGGATGGTAATTTAATTCCAGGAGCTATTAATCAAATGTACCAAACTAATGAGTCAGGAACTTTTTCTGTTCAAGTCGATTTAGGAGAGTGTTCAGCTTCAGGATCTATTGAATTGGTAAGTGAAATATTTGATAGTGAAATTGACGTAGATGACACGATTGAAATGCTTGAAGGCGAATCCTTATTTGTAACAGTTACTACTACTGCTTTAAATCCAATTTTCGAATGGTATTTAAATGGTTCGTTAATAGCTGGCGCAAATGCCGCTTCGTTTGAAGCTACAGATTTTGGAACATATAAAGTGATTATTACAGAGGCTTCAGGATGTATGGCTTCAAGAGAACATGAATTTGAAATCAATGAAGGGCTTGATTTATTTCCTGAAGTGTCACAAATTCCCAATATGATAAGTCCTAATGGAGATGGGATTAATGACACTTGGGTTTTACCATCAGCTTATGTGAGTGGTACAGACACAGAAGTTACCATAATGACTAATCAAGGTAAGATAGTACTTCAAACTCAGGAGTACCTCAATAATTGGCCAGAGAATAATCTAGAATTAACTAGCATAAATCAGGTGTATTATTACATCATTACAACAGCTGATTACGAAACAAGAAAAGGATCAATAACCGTAGTAAGATAATATGAAAGCGCATCTTTTAGTCTTAATATTATTTACCTGTTCATATCAGGCTCTCTATTCTCAGGATACTGATGGTGTGGTTGCTTTAGACTTACCAACAAGAAACTCCTTGACCTTTAATAGTTATACAATAAATCCTACTTTTAGTTTTGTGCGGTCACAATCAAAATTTATTAGTATTTATAATAAACGCGAATGGGTTCAGTTTGAAAATGCACCACTCACCTATTTAGCAAGTTACTCTGGGCGATTTGGTGAAAACATTGGCGCTGGAGTTGGTTTGTTTCAGCAGAACTATGGAGTTTTAACAACATTCGGAGGTATATTAAACTTCGCTTATAATGCAAGGTTAGGACGTGATAGTAACTTAACTTTTGGTCTAAATATTGGCGCTTATAAAAGTGGAGTTAATACTTCAAATGTAGTCACTAATTTTGAAGATCCAGCTTTACAAAATGTTCCTGAAAATTTTTTATTAACCGTTAATCCAGGAATTAACTACGGTACTGAGTTTTTAGACTTCGGTTTGTCAATCAACAATTTAGCTTTATACAACTTTGAATCTTCAGAATTAATACAGGATAATCCTAAGCAAAGCGTCCAAGCACATATAATGTATACTGGTTATATGGATAGCCGAGGTTTTTTTGATGAAAGTAAGTTTTCGGGATTAATCCGTTCCGAATTTCAACAAGATGAAACAATAATTTCAGGAGTAGCAATGTTAACGGTTCCTAAAGGTATTTGGGGACAAGTTGGTTATAATACTCTTTATGGGGCATCTGCTGGTCTTGGCCTTAATATTACAACCCAGATTGCTATAGAATATAATTTTGAAAAAGCATTGGGAGATTTAAGTAATTTCGGGCCGTCACATGAGATTACTTTAGCCTATCGATTCAAAAACAATAACTATTATGATTATAGTCGCGAGGATGAAGTGAGTGGAATTCTTTCAACTAATGGTTACAAAAGACGTCGTGTTAATAAATCTAAAGTAGCAAGTAGCAAATCTTCTAATAAGACGAAAGCTAAGAAAGAGACTGAAACACAAGCGAAGATAATAGCAGAACAAAAAGCTAAGGAAGATGCTGAAGCACAAGCTAAGTTATTAGCAGAACAAAAAGCTCAAGAAGAAGCTGAAGCACGAGCTAAGTTATTAGCAGAACAAAAAGCTCAAGAAGAAGCTGAAGCACAAGCTAAGTTTTTAGCAGAACAAAAAGCTCAAGAAGAAGCTGAAGCACAAGCTAAGTTATTAGCAGAGCAAAAGGCTCAAGAAGAAGCTGAAGCACAAGCTAAGTTATTAGCAGAGCAAAAAGCTCAAGAAGAAGCTGAAGCACGAGCTAAGTTATTAGCAGAACAAAAAGCTAAGGAAGAAGCTGAAGCACGAGCTAAGTTATTAGCAGAACAAAAAGCTAAGGAAGAAGCTGAAGCACAAGCTAAGTTATTAGCAGAGCAAAAAGCTCAAGAAGAAGCTGAAGCACAAGCTAAGTTATTAGCAGAACAAAAAGCTAAGGAAGAAGCTGAAGCACAAGCTAAGGTATTAGCAGAGCAAAAAGCTAAGGAAGAAGCTGAAGCACAAGCTAAGTTATTAGCAGAGCAAAACGCTAAAGAAGAAGCTGAAGCTCAAGAAAAGCAGAACTTTATTAATGCTCCGACTGACGAATTAGCAAAGACTATGCAAGTCCTAGCTCAATCAACAGAAGAATCAAAGACTGTTCAGAATGAGCTTCTGGAACAATTCAATGAAATTGTTGAAATAAAAGACCAAGACCTTAAAGACTTAAAGGAGGAAAATGATTTAAGTGACCAAGGTATTACTGTAAAACCTAAACCATTTAAAAGTGTAACGGCAGAAAATAATACACTAAGAGCAATTAGATCAGACTTAGATAATGTAATTAAAGCTCGAAGTGAAAAGATTAATCAATTAAGTAATATTTATAATAAGCGTGCAGCAGATAATGCTTACAGCAGTACCGATGAAGTTATGCTTTATTATGACAAAGAAATTAAGCGTCTTAAAGCTGAGCAATTAAAAGCTGCTCAATTAAGATCACAATTAGATGCGCAGTTAACGGCAATTCAAGAAGCTACTGAATATGAAAAGAGACGTCGTATTAAACGTGCCGCTTTTGATAATGATGAAGTTCAATATAAACAAGATAGAACCTTCCTGAAAAATGTAAAGTTAACAACGCCATTAAGTTCTACTCCATTAACAGAAGAGGACTTTGATTTTGGTGAAGATCAAGGAAACAATATCCAAATCTTAAAGAATATTAAAAACATTGAGAGTGGATATTATTTAATAATTGCTGTTCATAGTGATATTAAACGAAGAAATGAATTTGTGACGAATGTGGTAGCTTCAGGACAATCTGAAGTCGATTTCTTCCATGATGTAAATACAAGTAAATATTATATATACTACGAGAAATTTGAAGATATAGGGAGTGCGAACAATGCTTTAAAAGCAAAGGGAAATAAACCTTATAATGGAAAAATGTCTATAGTTAAAATTGAAAATTAATAGAGTTAAGCCCCAATTCGTTTCCTTATTCTGCCCCGGATATTGAAATGAAGAACTAAATTAAAGTATCATGAAAAAACCTACTTTTTCAAGAATAGCAGCAATTTTTGTATTGTTTCTTCTTTGCTATCAGTCCTATGGACAAAATTATCAACCCTTTACACCTCGATATAATAGCGATATAAAAGGTGATATTGTTCTTATTGGTAATAATATACTAGGACCAAACAACAATGCTTTTAACGATAATACGAAATATAACCATCAAGTCAATATGACCTATATTGATATAGATAACGATGGCTCTACGTTTAGTTCGTCAAGTGCAGATTTAGAAATTCCAAACCCGAATTGTTATCAAATTGTATATGCTGGATTGTATTGGGGGGCAGTGAATCCTGGGGATGCTCCTATCACCAATGTGAAATTTAAAGGGCCTGTTGGAGATTATAACGATATCCAAGGAACAGTAATTTATGATGCCGGAAATAATTCTGTTGATGGTGGCGATAGTTTCTCTTATGCTTGTTTTGCTGATGTTACATCAATAGTTACGAGTTATGGATCTGGAGTAGACTTAGGTACCTACACCGTAGCAAACGTATCTTCAGCAGAAGGAAGAAGTGCTTCATACAGTCCATATAATGGCACTGGTGAATCTGCAGGTTGGTCATTATTTGTAGTTTATAAAGACCCTACTTTACCAGGAAAATCGATAACAAGTTTTGATGGTTTTAGTTCTATTAGTGTTGCTGGAAACAATCCTAATGTAGATATACCTGTTGATGGGTTTAGAACAGTCCCTGCTCCTGCTCCTGTACGAGCTAATTTTGCTTTCGCAACCTTAGAAGGAGATAGTCCTATTTTAGGGGATCGCTTAAGGTTAAATGGTGTGAGTTTATCGGCTGCCGACCGTCCGGTTTCTAACTTTTTTAATAGCTCAGTGACACAACTTGATGCCACCCCTGTTTTAAATAGAGTACCTAATAGTTCCAATACTTTAGGTTTTGATACTGGTGTTATGCAAGTTCCTAATCCTGGGAACTCAGTTATAGATAATGACGCCACTTCTGGTGTTATTACATTAGAAACAAGTGGGGATACTTATTTTCCATACTTCTTCGCTTTTGCGGTTGAAATTATAGAACCGAATATTGTGCTTACAAAAATTGTTGAAGATGATGCCGGAAATAATATTGGTGATCAATACGTTGATTTAGGGGCATCATTGAATTATGTTATTGGTTTTCAAAATACAGGAAACGATCATGCCACAAATTTGCAAATTAGAGATATACTTCCAGTAAATATAGAATTCAATTACCCAGACGACCTTGTACTACCACCTGGAGTTACCGTTTCAAGTTATAACCCAGATACAAGAGAATTAGTTTTTAATGTCGATAATTCTTTAGTTGAAGAAAATGATCCTGTTTATGAGATTCGTATTGAAGTAAAAGTTGTTGAGTCATGTAATTTACTAGTAGACGCTTGTTCTAACATTATTAGTAACCAAGCCTATGCCTCTTATAATGGATTCTATAATCCTAATTTTGCTATAACAGACGATCCAAGTTTAAGTAGTAATACAGGATGTTTATTATCTCCACAAGCTACTAACTTTTTAGCTGATTTAAACTGTACATTCTCTGAGAGTGTGGTATTATGTGGTGATAGCGTAGAACTTACGGCTGCTAACGGATATGATTCTTATGCGTGGTCAACAAGTCCTACAGGAACACCGGTCATTGGAAATTCGCAATCGGTTACGGTTACTGAAACTGGTACGTATTATTCATTTAATACAGCTGTAGCGCCTTGTCAGTCTATTATTCAAGAATTTGATGTACAGCTATTTGGTGCAAACACAGTAAACCCAGTTATTCCATTTGCAGATGAAGTTGTTACGTGTCCAAACGATGGAAAATTATTACCTAATATATTTTTATGTGGAGCTGAAGATTCAAGACTGATTGAAACAAATATCTCAGACTCCACTTCTCTTATATGGGAAAAGCTTGATGAATCGAGTTGTGCAGCTGTTTCAAACACAGATTGTGCTAATGAAAATGACTCCTGTTCATGGAACCAAGTCGGAACGGGTTCTAATTTCTTAGCTGATACTTCTGGTCAGTACAGAATCACAATCAACTATCCAGGAGGGTGTTTTGTTCAGTTTTATTTTAACGTCTATGAAAATTTATTAAATGCTACAGTAAATTCCTCAGATATCATTTGTGAGACACCGGGAAGTATTATCGTTAATGGAGTTCCATCTGGTTATGAGTATAGTTTAGATGGCACAAACTTTCAAGACAGTAATATATTCACAGTAAACACAGCAGGAACATATTCAGTTTATATCAGACAGGTTGGAATTGACACAAACCCTTGTGTATTTACAGTTCCAGATGTTCAAATTAGGGATAGAGAATTTACCGCGTCGACCATTGTTACACAACCCCTTTGTCACGATGATAAGGGAAGTATTTATTTAGCGGCCAATGATGTTGATCCACAATATTCATTTTCAATTTCTCAATCAGGAACTTTAGTGAATAGTGTCGGTCCTATAATGGATAATAGTTATACTTTTCAGAATTTAAATCCAGGAACTTATACTGTAATTATAACTTCTGAAAACGGATGTACTTTCTCTGAGGACATCACGATTGTTGAGCCTCCGTTACTTACAGCTACGGCAGCTTTAACAAGTCCTTTGAACTGTACTGATGGAGAAATTACCGTATATCCAGAGGGTGGAACTCCTCCTTATTTTTATTTTGTAAATGGTAATTCAGAATTTCAAACTGTCCCAGAAATAATTGTTACTTCTGCTGGTGTCTATGAAATTACCGTTGTAGATTCTAATAATTGTAGTGCTGAAGCTACTGTCACCGTAGAAGCCATTGCTCAACCTGAATTTAATATTAGTTCTACAGATATTGCTTGTGCAGATGCAACTAATTCAGGAAGTATAACTATTAATGTTACTAACCCTAATGGAAATAGTGTTAGTTATAGTATTGATGGTGGTACTACATTTGTAAATTCAAATGTCTTCACTAATCTTATAGAAGGAAGCTATGAAGTGGTGGTTCAATATACTTCAGGTTCAGATGTATGTGAAACGAGTTCACAAACCGTAATAATAAATGCTAATGATCCTATTGTAGGAACAGCAGAACTTACATCTCCTTTAACATGTACAGCAAATGGTACAATTACCGTAACAGATGTTACTGGTGGTGATGCGCCATATACATATAGTATTGATGGTGTAACTTTCCAGTCAAGCCCTGTTTTTAATAATTTAAATCAAGGTACATACACTGTAATAGTAAAGGATGGTAACAATTGTACATCTGCCTCAAATGAAATTACGATTGATCAGTTAAATCCTCCTACAGATGTAATATTTGATAGTTCACCAATAACTTGTCCTACTAATACATCTACCGTAACTATAATTGCTACTACTGGTGGAATAGGAACTTTAGAGTATCAGATTATAGCGCCTGCTTCTTCAGCCACTGCTTATCAAACATCGACATCATTTTCAGGATTAGAACCAGAAACCTATACTTTTCAAGTAAAAGATGAAAACGACTGTACTTATAGTGAAACTTATACTATAGATCCTATCCCAACCCCTACTTTATCTGTAGTTCTAACAGAAGACTTAGATTGTACAACACATCCAGATGCTGTAATAACTGGAACTATTTCTGGTCCGGCTCCTTATACGTATTCGGTGTCAATAAATGGTGCGGCATATTCTAATTTGGGAAGTACAGGTTCAAATTTCAGTTATTCAACACCTAATGCTGGAACTTATCAATTCATGATTACAGATGCTAACGGTTGTACTGCAGAATCATCAATAATTACAGTTAACCCACTGTCCTTACCTGCTTTAGACTTTGTAACGGAAAGTAAACCTATTCAATGTAATGGAGACACAAATGGAGCGATTAACGTATCTATTGATACTTCAGTAGGAACACCTCCTTTTGTAATTAATGTAACTAATGATACCACTGGAACTGATTTTGGTACACAAACTACAGGATTACCAGCAGGAACGTATACGGTAACGGTAACGGATTCTAAGTCATGTACGGCATCAGAAGTAATTACAATTAATCAGCCAGACCCTATAGTTATAGATTACGAAGCGGTTGACATTACTTGTACTACAGGTGGAGTTTCACAAGGTTCAGTAATTATCAATTCTGTAGTAGGTGGTACTGCTCCTTATAATTATTTTGTAACTGGATCAAATGGGTACGCTAATTCAGAATTAAATAATATTGGATCGACATCAGTTAGTTTTGATGTGGTTGATTTTGGATTGTATGAAATAAACGTTGTAGATGCGAATGGATGTTCAGTTTTAGTACAAGATGTTTTAGTAGCTTCTCCTCCAACTGATTTAGATATAGATGTCATTTCTACGGTAGATTGTTCTACAGGTGGTACTGCGGAAGTTAGTATTGGTTCTTCTTTAACAAGTGCAGGTCCATTCTTTTTTAGTATTTATCAAGGTCCAATTTCAGATTATCCAAACCCAGTGGGGTCTTGGATACCAGAAGATGCTCCAGGAAGTCAATCAGCAACTTTTACAGGATTAACTCCAGGTGTGTTATATACTTTTATAGTATATGATCAATCTACAAACTGTAGTTATTATGAGCCTTCAACTGTTCCAATTCCTACTAACTCAACCTTAACAGCTACAGCGGTAAGTGAAAACAATATCACTTGTACAGGAAGTGCTGATGGAAACGTTTCTTTCACTATCAATAGTATTTATACTAGTTCAGTTAGTGTGAATTATGAAATCTTTGATTCATTAACTTTAGAAAGCACAGGAATTACGGGTTCAGGTACAGTTCCGGCAAACGGTTCGTTAGACGTTTCTAATTTAGGTCCGTTATCTTTTGGGAATTATTTTGTGTCAATTACTGAAACTTCTGGCCCTTATTCGGGTTGTGGAATAGTCACTATTCCTTTTAATATTACGGAGTCTGCTTTCGCTTTAGAACTAGAAGTGTCTAATGATAAAAATGCAAACTGTAATGCAAATTCAGGAGTAATTAGTGCAGTAGCTTCAAACGGAACAGCTCCTTATGAATATCAAGTAACAACATCAGCTACTGCTCCTCTTTCAACAGATACGGCTTGGAATTCTTCAAGTACTTTTAATTTAGATGCTGGCAGCTATTATGTTCATGTTATTGATGCTTACGGATGTATAGTTACAAGTCCGGTTCGAGTTTTGGATATGGATGCTTCACCAGTAATTTCGGCAGCAATAAATGATCAATGTACGGTTACTGAAGGAGAGTATGTTATCGATGTAAATTTAGATACAGCAGGTACTCCACCATATAGTGTGAGTGTTAATGGAGGTGCTTTTCAAACTCAAACTTTCCCTTTTAGTGTATCAAATTTATATTCAGGAACGCATACTATCGCAATTCAAGATGTTAATGGATGTGGAAATACAGTATCTATAGACGTATATGCACCTCTTACTATAACACCAGAAATAACCAATTTACCTTCATGTAATAATGATGATGGTGTAATTAACGTTACTGGTTCTGGAGGATCAGGTTCTTATGCTTATAGTATAGCTCCAACATCAGCTTCAATTACTTTAAGTGGAAATGTGTTTTCGGACGTACCTTCAGGTACTTATAACATTACAATTACTGATACTGTGACATCATGTACTGAAGAGGTGTCTGTTACGGTTGCTGAAGCTACTCTTCCAACTTTCACTTTAACACCAAACGAAATAACTTGTTTTGGAGACAATTCAGGATCTTTTGAAATTAATATTGAAAACTATACCGGAGCTTATACTTATGAAGTTTTTGATAGTACAGGAACTTCGGTTACTGGATTAGTCAATGCTAATACTGCTTCTAATCCTGAAACGGTAACAGGAATGTTAGGAGGAACTTATTCAGTAGAAATAACTGAAACAGACGTACCGTTCTGTTCTGCGACATCAAATGTTATAATTGTTTCGCCGTCAGAGGCATTGTCACTAAATATTTCAGAAACATCTAATGTGACTTGTAATGATAATGAAGGTACTATAACAGCTGTTGCGACAGGTGGTTGGGGATCGTTTGAATATGAGCTAACAGGAGATGCTAATGTTGCTTATTCTACAAATGGTTCTTTCGCAGGACTTTCTGCAGGTACTTATATTGTTAATGTGAAAGATGCTGGCGGTTGTATTGTTTCGGAGTCGATTACTTTAGAAACCCCAGAACCAATAAGTGCTACTTTTACACCGAGTACAACAGACTTAGCTTGTTTTGGAGATCAAAATGCAAGTATAACGATCACTAATGTTACAGGCGGTCAAGGTAGTAACTACACATTTACGTTAAACACCGTTTTACCAACACCTAGTTCTTCAGGCCCTCAAACATCTAATGTATTTTCAGATTTAGGTCCTGGGACTTATAATGTAACCATTAAAGATGGTTTTGATTGTGAAGTAACATCAACCGATATTGTTATTGCCGAACCTGCTCCTGTTCAGTCTAACTTAGTAAGAGCAACAACGCAAACATGCTTAATGCAGTCTACCTTAACATTGTCTGCTACTGGCGGAACAGGAACATATACTTATAGTGATAACCCTTCATTTACACCAGTATTAGGAACGTTTACAACTTCGACTACATTTACAGTTTCAGATGGGACTTATTCTTACTATGTAAGAGATGCCAACGGTTGTGTTACAAGTGTGTCAAATGAAATAACGATTGACCCTTTACCAACCTTAGAAGTTACTCTAGAGTCTACAAACCCAACGATTAACTGTGCTGGTGATAATAACGGATCTGTTTTGGCTACAGCAATTGGCGGTCTAGGAAATTATACCTACACGTTACAAGATAGCGCAGGAAATGCTGTTACGGCAGTACAAAACACTCCTGGTTATTTTACAGAGCTTTTAGCTGGAGATTATACAGTTTATGTTGAAAGTGGTGATTGTGTCGCTACGTCTGCTCCTATCAGTATAACAGAGCCAGATGCTCCCGTTGAAGCTACTTTAATAGTAAATAATGTGTCTTGTGCTGGAAGCAATAATGGTTCTATTCAAATTAATGCTACTGGTGGTACAGGAACAATCAAGTATGCGATTTCTCCACAGTTAAATCAATTCTTTGAAACAAATACCTTCGAAAATTTAGCACCTGGAGATTATGATATTATTGTACAAGATGAATTAGGTTGTTATTTAACATTTAATGTAAATATTTCAGAACCAAGTCCTGTTATTTTAAGTATCGTTCCAAATTCATTCTTCCCTGAAGTGTGTCAAGGTGATGTTGATGGAGAATTTAGTATTGCGATTTCTGGAGGAACATTACCATACAGCGTAAGTTTAGATGATTATGATGGTGTTTATACTACAGGTGATGCGACACAAACTGAATTTGATTTCACCAATTTAATGGGTGGTGATCATATAGTATATGTTAGAGATGCGGAAGGATGTGAGTCTGAATGGAATATTACATTCCCAGAGTCGGTAAATATTTTACCGGAAGTTATAATTGAAGCTACCTGTGAAAATAATGTTCAAGGTAATATGGTCACAGTAACTGTAGATGCTTCAATTGAAGACCTTACTCAACTAGACTACTCATTAAATGGTGGAGCCTATCAAGCAAGTAACATTTTTACAAATGTACCTGAAGGAACAAATCACTATATAGAAGTAAGACATACAAATGGTTGTATTCAATCTACAGAGTTCTTTGATATAGAAATGAATGATCCTATAGCGCTTAATCTAACAGAAGGTGAACTTAATGAGTTTATTGCTAATGCCTCTGGAGGATCGGGTGATTATGAATATACAATGAATGGAGAGGACTATGGAAATCAAAATTCATTTATAATCACTGAGTCAGGGTTATATACAGTTATTGTAACAGATAGCAGTGGTTGTACTGCAACAGCTCAAATAGAATTAGAGTTTATAGATGTTTGTATTCCTAATTGGTTTACGCCTAACGGTGATGGTGAATACGATACGTGGGCACCAGGTTGTACCGAAAACTATCCAAACCTAACATTCGATATTTTTGATCGCTATGGTCGTAAAATTGCCACATATCGTGTAGGTGAAGTTTGGGATGGAAGATATAAAGGTAAAGAGTTACCTACTGGAGATTATTGGTTCGTGGTAAAAACTAATGATTCTACTTATGATAAAGAATTTGTCGGACATTTTACATTATACAGATAAAAGCATAGCACTTAAAAAGACAGCATTATGAAAAAACTAACACTATATATTCTTTTTTTGGTCGCTGCTTACGGATATGGCCAAGAATTAAATTTACCAGTATTCACACAGTATTTAGCTGATAATGATTTTGTAATTTCTCCGACTTATGCTGGTATTGGAGATAATCTAAAAATTCGAGCTAATGGGCTAACTCAATGGGTAGGAATAAAAAATGCACCAGACAATCAATCGGTATATGCAGATTTTAGAATCTCCGACAGATCTGGTGTGGGAATTTCAGCCTACAACGATAAAAATGGAAACACAAGACAGAAAGGTGTGAAATTTTCATTCGCTCACCATATCACGTTAGATTATAAAACAAAGCAATTTCTATCTTTTGGAATATCTTATAATATAAATAGTTTTAGAATTGATATAGAAAATTTTAATACGACTTATGATATTCCAATCCTAGATCCTGCCATCACAGACGATAGGTCAATCTCAAATAATAATTTTGATGCAGGGATTTTATATAGATGGAAAGCTTTTTATCTAAGTTTTAACGCAAACAATATCATGAAAAAAGATATTGATCCTTATACAGGCATAGAACCTAGTCAGCTATTAAACTATCAAATTTATACTGGTTTGGTTATTAAGAGCAAGCAAAATAAGGATGTGGAGTTCGAGCCGTCTTTGTTCTATCAAATGTTTGATAGTGATAAGCGTTCAAGTACCGATGTCAATTTTAAATATCGAAAGTTTAACCGACGAGGGGATTATTATTTCTTAGGAGGGTCTTACCGTTTTCTTAATGACCAGTTTTTTAAGCCGCTAAACCTTGGGCCAATGGCAGGTATCACCTTCAATCAGTTTTTCTTTGCTTATTCTTATCAGTTTACTATAAATGATCTATCAGGATATAATTCAGGTACTCATATGGTAACCATAGGTTTAGATTTCTTACAAGGTATTAGTAATTGTGAATGTACAAAAGGAACAAGTCAAAGTTATTATAGATAAACTGGTTATTATTTAATATTGAAATTCTAACTTATGAAATAGAATATATAATGAAAACAAACTTGTATGGTATTCAGTAATAAAACTGAATACCATTTTTTTTGATTGTGAATTCTGATTTTTAAGGTTTTAACGATTTAAATACGTTTATAACGATGTTATAAAGCTTAATGTGATTTTTAGTGTTAAGTTGTTAGTGCTATTAATCATATTCAAACCAAATGAAAAATTATTTATCCATCAAATCAAAGGCATGGGCAGGTCTCCTCATGGAATTGAACGTAATTAAATTAAAAACCCTACTCCTTCTCTGTACTTCTTTACTCATTTTAGGCGTATCTCCTATTCCTGAATTAAAATCGAATCTCCCACCATTAGATTTATCTGCTGAAGATTTCGCTCTATCTCAAGGTTTAATTTGTAACTCAGACCTTAGGGTACTTACAGATATGAATTCCTATTTAAAAAAACAAACAGAAAACTCACCTCATGTTGGTTATTTAAAACTGGAGTTGATTTCTGAAGAGGCTCAATTTTATACAGATATATATTTTAATACTAATGCCACATCTGGTCTTGACCCTGGCTACGACGCAGCACTTTATGGCGGAAGTCCTCCTGCATTTTCAATATATACAATTTTGCAAGATGGTGAGTCTAGTATGCCATTAATGATTCAAGCTTTAAGTGGATCTGCCATAGACGATGTAACCTTAAGCTTAGGTATTCACGCTATTCAGGGACAAGAAGTAACTATTAGTATCACCGAAACTGATATTACAGAAAATATTGAAATATTTTTAGAAGATAATGTAAATGAAACTTCAACTTTATTAACAGAGAACGACTATGTTTTTACTGTAGATAACGATTTAACTGGAACAGGACGATTTAGTCTTAGGTTTAACAATACTGCTCTTAGTATTGAAGGACCAATTACAAATAACCTCAAAATGATAAGTAATTACAATAATCACACTATTGAGGTATTTGGTTCACTAGACACTGAATCAGACTTAAAACTTTATAATATTAATGGTCAATTGATGTTAACTCAAAAATTAGACATAAGTTCTGATTACCAAACAATAGATGTAAATTATATAAACCCAGGCTTATATATATTAAAATTAGAATCGATATCAGGACATCAGAAAGTACAAAAGTTGATAATAAAATAAGAATCATCACATTTAAAAAATGATTATTTGGTGAAAATAATTACTACTTTTAAATCCCTATGGATAAAAGTACTTTCTTACGCTTTCAAGGTTATTCCAAAACACATTCATTGTTTAATAGTAATAGTTTTACTGAATTTAATCTGTTACAATTTAACAGCGCACCTAAGATTTTAAAAGACCCAATTGAATTCAGAAATCACAGATTAGGAAAACTTGTTGAAGAATTTGTTTTTTATCAACTTCATCAACAAGATAATGTGGAATGGATTGCAGAGAACATTCAAATCCAGAGGGGAAAACAAACTATAGGAGAAATGGATGCTTTGTTCTACTTGAACAATCAGCCTATTCATTTAGAGGTCGTTTATAAATTTTATCTCTATGACACTCTTAATACATATCAGGATCCGCTCGCCTATTGGATTGGGCCAAACCGGAAAGATTCACTGCTTTATAAATTAGACAAATTAAAGAATAAACAGTTTCCTTTGTTGTATAAAGAAGAAACTCAGCAACATCTTAAAACTTTCGATATAGATATTTCCAAAGTCGAACAGCAAGTCTGTTTTAAAGCTCAACTATTTCTGCCTTATAATCAATCTAAAACAGATGTAGAATTAGTAAATAAAAAATGTGTGAGAGGGTTTTTTATATCCTATGAAGATATTTCTATTTTTGAAGAGGCTAAATTTTATGTTCCTAATAAATTAGATTGGTTAATTATACCTCATAATCATGTAGAGTGGTTGACATTTGTTGAGGTAAAAGAAAAAATTGAAAAACAAATTAAAGATATGCGTTCTCCCTTAATTTGGATAAAACATAATGATGATGTGCCAATTGAAAAATGCTTTATAACATTTTGGTAGCTATGTCTGAACACCAGCATTTTAAAATATATAAACCTTATGGTTATTTAAGCCAATTTGTTAATCATCAAAGTAAACGAAGGTCTAAGAAATTATTAGGCGAATTACCTTATGATTTTCCTGAAAACACCATGGCCGTTGGTCGCTTAGATGAAAAATCTGAAGGTTTATTGCTCTTAACCACCGATGGTAAATTCAGTAATCATATTACAAGTTCGAATATTGAAAAGGAATACCATGTCATGGTTGATGGACTTATAACTCCTGAAATTATTTCAGAATTAAGGTCTGGTGTCGAAATCTCAGTTCAAGGAAGCCTTTATAAAACAAAACCATGTAAAGCTGAAATTTTATTAGATACCTCACATATTTTTGAACGATTTGTTCGGGATGAACGTCATGGTGATACGTCGTGGTTGTCAATAACTCTTACAGAAGGTAAATTTAGACAAGTACGTAAAATGACAGCTAAAGTTGGTTTACCAACATTACGACTAGTAAGAGTAAGAATTGGCAATTATAAATTGGAAAATATGCAGCCTACAGACGTGATTCCTATTTCTGATTAGAAGTTGTTTCAGATTCCTCGGCACCTTTCTCTTTGATAGTCACCTTTTCATTATGAAAAACGATTGAGGCCTTAACCCCAGTTAAAAGGTTCCATTCTTTAGATGAGATTACTGTACCTTTATCATCATAAACAATGAATTCGGCTGTATTCGGACCAGACTCTCCTTGGTTTAATGCTACAATATCAACAACATTACGTCCGTCTGCTAGGTTTACTTCTACCCTTCTATAACTTGAAGTTAAAAGTAAATTCTCTTTAACAACCTCACCATTCACAAGTATCTGAACACGATCCCCATCCGGGTATTGATGATCTCTACAAACAATATTTACAAACTTAGTATCTACTCTATGTTCGCCTAAAAATTGATCAGACATTGTTCTTACAATCCCACCTTTTACAGCCTCTTTTTTCCAACGTTCTTCAAATATTTGACCTGGATTTTTCAAGCCATCATTTTCGGTCATTGAAAATGGTTTTTCGGTTTCCCTTATTATAAATCGTTTTTCCGCTTCTTCCTTACTACCACTTGACTTCTCTTCTTCTTTTTCAAGAATAGGGGCTACTTTAACCTTCACTAAAGCTGAATCTACTTTCTTCTTAGATTCTTCAGCTGGAATACGAATCGTTTTATTTTCCTTATCTGTGATTTGTGCAAAAACCGTCGTGCCGCAAAGAATGCAGAACAGAAACGCTATGATTTTAATGGTTTTCACTTTTATTGATATAAATTTAATTTTCGATAAATTATGATACAATAATCATACCCATTTCAAAATAAACATATAATAGCAGAAAACTCTGCAAAAAAACGTTAAAACTTTCCGTTGAAACTAATTCTTAACTTTCTATTATATTCTTCAAAAAGCCAATCCTTATAGTTTTGCGTACTATTCATTATGCAGTAACAATACTGTTTAATTCTATAAGCTATTTCATCTTGAAGGTCTTTGATCAATTCACGAGCTTCATAAACGTCTTCACTATTTTCAATACATAATTGGGAGTGCTGCTCAATTGAACGCTCTATAACGGTAAATGATTTTTTCCCTGCATTGATAACATCCTTGTATTCGGCCTTCACGTCAAAATCTAAATTATAAGACTTTTTGAATTTCACCTTTAATGAATCTGGCATGGTATAAACGAAATCTCGCTCTAACAATTCATCATCAACAATATTTTCTAAATAATAATCGGGATGCTTAAAAATATGATTCCAATCTACAGGCTGATTCCAAGGTCCAAAACGTGCTATGTTGTTACCTAAATCTATAACTTGAAATGTTGTTCGGTCTTTATAAATACGACTCCCACGGCCAATCATTTGGAAATATAAGGTCAACGATCGTGTGGCTCTATTCAAAATAATAGTTTCAACTGAAGGTTCATCAAACCCAGTAGTGAGAATACTAACCGAAGAAAGAACAGCATCTGGAGTGTTCTTAAACCACTTTAAAATTTCTTTTCGTTCTTGTTTGCCAGCGGTATTATCTAAATGACGCACATTGTAGCCAGCTTTCTCAAAGGTGTAAAAAACTTCTTTGGACGTATAGATTCCGTTATTAAAAATTAGCGTTTTTTTTCCTTTAGCTACTTCTTCGTAAGCTGCTAAAAGTTTAGACTGCATTAAACTATTGGTGTATAATGCTTCTGACGATTTAACGGTATAATCACCATTAATTCCAATTTTTAAAGAAGTAAGTCCTACATCGTAATGGAATACATCGGCATTTGCTAAAAACCCATTTTTAATTAAGGTAGAAATATCATCGCCAACAATAAGTTTATTGTAATTATCCTTCATAGGAAGTTTAATATTGCTACTTAAAGGTGTTGCGGTAACTCCAAGTATAAAGCATTTTTCAAAAAACTTAAACAGCTTTCTAAAAGAGTTATAATGGGCTTCATCAATAATAACTAATCCTACATTTTTAAGTTCAAAATCCTTGTCCGACAAACGATTATTCAAGGTTTCAACCATTGCCACAAAACATTGATAATCATCTTGATCAGGCAATGTTTTTACTTTACTGTTTATGACTTTATTTTTAACGTTAAATCCTGATAAGACATTAGAGGTTTGCTTACAAAGCTCAATTCTATGTGTAAGAATTACAACTTTCTTTTGATGCTGTTCAATATAACGTCTTACTATCTCAGAAAAAATAACCGTCTTCCCTCCTCCTGTCGGTAATTGATATAAAAGGTTAAAATCATCAGCCTCTTCTCGCATGACATCAAAAATGCGATTAAGGTCTCTGACTTGATAATCGTAAAGACTTTTTTCGGTAGATTTTTGTTGTATGATATCAGTTTCTGATGACATAAAGTAGTTTTATCATTAGGTTAATTTTGCAAAAATAGCATATTGTAAGGGTTTAAAAGATTATTTGCTCACAAGATTTTAAAACAATGGTACTGTTATTGTGATTCACAATTCATTGTTAATCAAATCTTAAGAATTATGAAAAAATTTAGAAGACATTCAGAAACCGTTAATGCAGGGTCAATGGCAGATATAGCCTTCTTATTACTTATTTTTTTCTTAGTAAGTACTACTATTTCGGCTGAAAAAGGGATTTTAAGAAAATTACCTAGCATTTGTGAAACTGGGAATTGTACTGAAGATATTCATGAACGAAATTTGTTGCGAATTTCTATGAACGAAAAACAACAAATTATGATTGAAGACCAATTGGTTAAATTAAAAGATGTAAAGACAGTAGTTGAAAAATTTTTAGATAATAATGGTAATAATAGATGTGATTATTGTGACGGTGAACAATTTAAAAACTCATCTGATCATCCCAAAGAAGCTGTAATTTCTTTAAGCCATGACGCTTTAACAAGTTATGATTTATTTGTGTCGGTTCAAGATGAGATTACAAAAGCTTATTACGATTTACGAGAGCGCTATGCCAAACACATTTTTAACAAAACGCCAGACCAATTAAGTAAGGAAGAATTAGGAATAGTTCAAAAAGCGTATCCTTTTAAAGTTTCGGAAGTTATGGTAAAACGTTTGATTGAGGAATAGAATCTTTTAGAGGAATGCAATACTCGATATAGATTTTCTTTTTGCCCCACTTCTTAGCTTTTTTTATGTCATTATCCATGTAGATATCTATACGATTTCGCCAACGACGATTCATTTTGTCTTTGACGATAAACAAGCTGTCAAAACCTTGAATTTTCACTTCTGTATTATGAACCAAACCCGAATCAATTAAGTCTCTAGATACGGCAATATATCTTAATCCAGGTTTTAAACTATCTCCAAATGCAGTGATGTTGGGGTTGGAATTAGTTTGGTAAGCTAATGAATTGTAGGCCGTTGCAGTGACCTGAATTTTTTTCAATGTACAATCGTTTTCATCAGTAGTTTTACAGCTATAAAAGCTGATTATAAAGTATAAGATTATGTGAAATTTGATTTTCATAATATTAAATATAGTGAAAATCAAATAACAATATTGTCAATATTAGAGTTGAGAAACACTAATTTCTAAATTTATTAAAATGAAAAAAGTCAGCTTCATAATCAATGAAACTGACTTTTTATAATGATAGAATTTTAAATTATTCTTTTATTATTTTTTTTGTAAAAGAATTACTACTTGTAGATAATTTCACAAAATAAACTCCTCTTTCAAATTGTGACATATTAACCGTATGCGTTCTATTTGATGTTAGATGGCCATTCGTGATTTGTTGACCTAATGTGTTAAAGATTTCATAGTTCACATCTTCAGCTAAATTGTTCAATTCAATTCTTAAATTATCACGCACTGGATTAGGGTGAAATTTAATGAGATGACTTAAATCATATTTATCTATACTCATTGGATTTACCACGCTGAATGTCACCGATTCACTACTTCCAAATTCGCCACCTGTAATAATTACATTACCATTTTCATCTTGTAAATTGTAATTACCGTTACCCCAAAATCCACAACAAATCCCGTCATCTTCTGAATCGTAAATTGTAAAAGTATAACATTCATCAAAATCTGGAATTGTTATTGTTTCTTGATATGTAGTTTCTTCAGTATAAGGAATTATTGGTCCACTCATTACGATTGATCCATCACTCTTTCGAAGGTCCCAAGTAGTTTCATTTCCAAAGTAATCCGTTAAAATATTAAAAACAACAGTAGACGTAGAATAAGCTTCAGTGATTGCAAAATTGAAAACAAATGTGTCGTTAGTTGGATTTTCATCTGTTATCCCATTAGGATTTGTCACGTTTATATTAAATGAATGACTTCCTGGATCTAAATCAGAATAAGTTGGTGTAGCTACAACAACACTTTCACCACTTGCTAAATTACCAGTCCAATTCACAGTAGTGCTTGTTTCAGAATCTAAGTTATAAGATATAGTTGCTGATGTTAAAGCTAATTCTCCAGCGTTAAACAAAGTAACTTCAGGTGTAAAATCTTCACCACAAAATTCTGTATTATTGTTAGCTCCTGCTGTGACTCTTGCATCAGTATCATAAGTTTGAACTGGTGGATACTGATCCAAAACTTCAATTCCCGTGTTAGAAGGATCTAACCATTCTTTAAGACGTGATGACGTAGAGCTTCCAAAATCCCAAGCTACATCAAAACGACCATAAATGTCGTAACCACCATTATCTGTTGTTCCACTACAACTTGCGGTTCCACCAGACAACATGCCTATTAAGTGGCCAGTCTCATTATATAAGGCAGAACCTGAAGACCCTCCTTCTGTAACACCTAAATCCCAGTCATTGACTCTCCACATTTGTGCATTGCTATTCCCATTAAAAGATGTTGATGTTCTAAAGGCACCATCATCATCTCTACTCACTTTCTGAATATCTCCACTAGGGTGATGAATTCCGAAATTCATATTAGGAACTTGAGTGGTTGAACGATTCCAACCTGCCCACACTACATCTGGATTATTGGCAAAAAAGCTTGCATCGTTAATTTCAACTAATTCCATATCAGATTGTGAGCTATTCGCTCTTAAAATCGCACCACTAACCGTTTGGTTATATGAGCCATTTCCACTGTTGGTTGTCGTTCCACAAGAAGGACTATCACTTCTCCAATTGAATCTAAAGGCCCATGACCCTTCTCCTCCGCCACAGTGATTTGCAGTCATAAAATATGGTGTTCCGTCATTATTAGTGTTATTAACTAATGTTCCTGAACAAAATCCACCCCCAGAAACCAACATAGCTGCTGACTTTTTTACATTTTCTTTTATTTCATTAATACCATAAGGATCAACGGCAGGTGTAATATCGCAATCTACATCGTGATTACAAGATCCTGATTGACCGAATGCTTTTTGGTAAGTGTCTGCGGTTCGGTAACCGTGAACCACTGCGCCAACAGTTAGTTTAGCTTCTCCTACGACATGTGCTGGTTGGTAGTATTCTATATAAGCATGATTTCCTTTAATTAACCATGTTCCCAAAACTTCTTCAGGGTTGTTATTATGATGAGTAAAAGGTCTTAGTAAATCATCCCGCTCGTTATTATAAACATAAAGTTTTGCTCCTTCTGGAATTTTAAAAACATCGAACATAAAATTCAATGAATACGCATTTTTGGAAGTATAGGCCATTCGCCAAATACGATCTCCATTGTCTAAGGTTGTCCATTCGCCTACCTCATTGAAATCGTGATCCACATAAATTTCGTAACCAAAACGCCATGGAATTGATTTGTCCTGATCGTTAATTCTATCTTCCTCTTGAAGCTTTTTTAAATTAAATGGAGGAAGATTGTGAGGTAACACGTCAGAAAGTTCAGATAAGCTCCAGCTAGGAGGTTGTATTTCTTTTGGTATCTCTTGAGCAAAAGATATGGTCATAAAAAATAAAAAGGTAAAGAGTAAATAGTGTTTCATAATTTGAAAGTTAGTTTTTGAGTTCTTAAAAATAAGAATTAATGACAGAGAATCATTTTTTATTTTATTTCTAAAAAAGAAACAGACGCTAAAATTCAATTTTATCCGATAAAGAGTAAAACTTTAATCTAAAATTTACAATTTTTGTTTTGAAGTTTTATTCTATCTATTTTTAAAAAAAACATAATAAATATGCATTATAAATCTTTACTCTATTTAGGACTATTTCTAATCCTTTTTTTGAATTGTAAATCAGAAAAGCCATCTGAAGAGGATCAACTTTTAGCTAAGGCTAAAGCCATTCATGATCGTGTTCTCACGTTAGACACACATTGTGATATTAATGTTGCTAACTTCACAGACTCTATAAATTACACTCAAGACTTAGATACTCAGATAACTTTACCTAAAATGAAGGCTGGCGGATTAGACGTCGCTTGGTTTATTGTATATACAGGGCAGGATTCGTTAAATGAAACTGGTTACAAGAAAGCTTACGAAAATGCGATGTCTAAATTTAATGCCATTCATAAACTTGTCGATGATATTGCTCCAGAAGAAATTGAGTTAGCTGTGACTTCAGAAGAAGTTAGAAAAATTGCAGCTAAAGGAAAAAAAGTGGCGATGATCGGAATTGAAAATGGCTACCCAGTAGGATTAGATATTACTAATGTTGAAAAGTTTTATAATCTCGGGGCACGTTATATGTCTTTATCTCATAATGGTCATAGTCAGCTTTGTGACAGTAATACTGGCGAAAGTGATGATGTATGGCTTCATAATGGATTAAGTGACTTAGGAAAACAAGTGGTTGTTGAAATGAACCGATTGGGAATGATGATAGATGTGTCGCACCCATCAAAAGAAGCAATGAAACAAATGATTGAATTATCTAAAGCACCAATTATTGCTTCTCATTCTTCAGCAAGAGCACTATGTAATCACAGTCGAAATTTAGACGATGAGCAATTGGAATGGATGAAAGAAAATGGCGGAGTCGTACAAACCGTTGCCTTTAGATCGTATTTAAATACTGAAAAAAATGAAGCTAGAACCGAAGCGTTAAAAGATGTCGAAAAGACAGTAATGGATTCTTTAGGCTCAAAATGGATGAGTATTTCTGAAATACGTCAGTTACCTAAAGGCGAAGAGCGTGACTCTTATATTGACACGTATAGAACAATGAAAAAGATAGTTAAGGAAAAAGCAAAAACTATGACGGATTTACCACCTGATGTTGCTGTTACAGATTTTGTAGACCATATTGATTACTTGGTAGAAAAATTGGGCTTAAATCATGTTGGTATTAGTAGTGACTTTGATGGTGGAGGTGGAATTGAAGGTTGGTCTGACGCTTCAGAAACGTTTAATGTGACTTTAGAGTTGGTAAAACGAGGTTATACCGAAGAAGAAATAGAGAAGTTATGGAGTGGCAATTTGCTAAGAGTATTAGATGAAGTTGAAGCTGTCGCTAAGCAAATTCAATCTGAAGCTTAACCTATAGAATATTTAAAATATAAAAAGCCAGCATTTGCTGGCTTTTCTATTTCAATATTATAAAGAATTTAAAAGATTTCTATTTAATAAGATAGTAAGGCCTTTAAAGCACCTTCAAACTTTCCTTTGGCTAAGTATTGTTCTTCTAATTGTCCAATGAATGGTATTGGTGTTTCCATACTAGCGACGCGTTTCACAGGCGCATCCAAATATTCAAAACACTGTTCCATTAACATTGCAGAAAGATCACTCGCTATTCCGCCAAACATAGAATCTTCTTGTAATATTATGGCTCGTCCTGTTTTCTTTACAGAATTTAGAATAGTTTCCTTGTCTAAAGGTTGAAGTGTTCTTAAATCGATTAAATCAGCTGAAATATCTTGATTGTTATTTAAAGTTTCTAAAGCCCAATGTACTCCAGCTCCATAAGTGATTATTGTTACAGCGTCTCCTTCTTTTAAAAGAGCCGCTTTACCAAAAGGAATTGTATAATAATTTGTTGGAACCTCCTGACGTATACTTCTATATAATGCCTTGTGCTCAAAATATAACACTGGGTTTGGATCGTTAATAGCTGTAGCTAAAAGTCCCTTAGCATCATATGGGAATGCTGGATAAACGACTTTTAAACCTGGGGTTTTCGTAAACCAAGCTTCATTGGTTTGTGAATGAAATGGGCCTGCAGCAACTCCTGCTCCACATGGCATACGAACAACCACATCTGCTTCTTGTCCCCATCTATAATGTGATTTCGCTAGATAGTTCACTACAGGATTAAATCCTGAGGTCACAAAATCTGCAAATTGCATTTCAACTACAGACTTAATTCCTGAAATAGATAGTCCCATGGCTGTTTCAACAATTGCCGATTCACAAATTGGAGTATTCCTAACTCTGTCTTTTCCGAACGCTTCAACAAAGCCATCTGTGATTTTAAAAACACCTCCATACTCAGCAATGTCTTGACCCATTATAACAAGATCTTTATGCTTCTCCATGGATTGCTTTAATCCTTCAGAGATAGCGTCTATTAAACGAAGTTCTTTCGTCTCTGTATTAGGTGTGAAATCTGTATATTCAAATGGTTTGTAAACGTCATTTAATTCAGTTGTTTCGTTAGGAACAATATCTTGTTCTGCGTAAGCTGACTCTAAAGCAGTATCAATTTCGACCTTTATCTTAGCTTTATAAGCTTCATCTGTTTCGATATTTAAAACCTTTTTACTTAAAAGAAAACTTCTGAAGTTGTCTATAGGGTCTTTTTCCTCCCACTCATCCATCAAGTCTTGAGGAACATATTTTGTTCCACTCGCTTCTTCATGTCCTCTACGTCTAAACGTTTTAAATTCAATTAAAATAGGTCGAGGGCGCTTTCTGATACTTTCAGCTAGTTTCTGAACCTTAGTATAAGTCTCGATAATATTATTTCCATCTAAAATAAATGATTCCATACCATAACCTTTACCTCTATCTGCTAGGTGCTTACAATTATATTGCTCGCTAGTTGGTGTAGAAAGTCCATATCCGTTATTTTCAATACAGAATATAACTGGCAGCTGCCAAACAGAAGCTACGTTTAAAGCTTCGTGAAAATCACCTTCACTAGTACCTCCTTCTCCAGAAAATACTGCGGTAACATTTTTATTTTCTTTTAAAAGGTTTGCTAAGGCTATACCATCTGCAACTCCTAATTGTGGTCCGAGATGTGAAATCATTCCAACAATATTGAATTCTTGAGTTCCAAAGTGAAACGAACGATCTCTACCTTTAGTAAATCCACTCGCTTTTCCTTGCCATTGGCAAAAAAGACGATGCAACGGAATCTCTCTAGTCGTAAACACACCAAGGTTACGGTGCATTGGCAAGATGTATTCGTCAGGTTTTAATGCCATAGTTACTCCAACTGAAATAGCTTCTTGGCCTATTCCTGAGAACCATTTTGAGATTTTACCTTGACGTAATAAAATGAGCATCTTCTCTTCTATTAGTCTAGGTTTTAGCATATTATAATAAAGCTCTAAAAGAGTTTTATCACTTAAATTTCTTTTATCGTAAGCTATATTGCTTTTTGTAATAGTAGGCATAGAATATGATTTCTGTAAGTACCCAAATGTATATAAAATTGCATGAATAAACCATTATAGAGTTTAAATTGTCAATAATTTCAACCTAATTTTTTAGCACTATAATTGTTACCTTTGTATATTGACGAAAATAAAAATTCTAATACAATGGATAAAATACCTAGCGTAGATTTAAAGGATTTCATTTCTGGAGATCCAAAACGAAAGCAAAAATTTATTGATGAAATAGGGAGAGCTTATGAAGAGATAGGATTTGTAGCTTTAAAAGGACATTTTCTTGATGATGCCTTAGTGGATAAATTATATAGCGAAGTCAAGAATTTTTTTAATTTACCATTAGATGTAAAGAAAAGTTACGAAATTCCAGGGATTGGAGGTCAACGTGGTTATGTTTCATTTGGAAAAGAAAGTGCAAAAGGTAAAAAGGAAGGTGATTTAAAAGAGTTTTGGCATTTTGGACAATATGTTGAAGATGATGAAGAGAGACGAAAGGAATACCCGGAAAATGTTCAAGTTAAAGAGTTGCCTGCGTTTAATAAAGTAGGAAAAGAAACCTATCAAATGCTAGAGAAAACGGCAAAATACGTCTTGCGTGCTTTGGCCCTTTATTTGAATTTAGAAGAAACTTATTTCGATAATTATATTCATAATGGTAATTCTATTTTAAGACCAATTCATTATCCACCAATCACTGAGGAGCCTAAAAATGCAGTAAGAGCTGCAGCACATGGCGACATTAATTTAATTACATTACTTATGGGGGCTCAAGGGCGTGGCTTACAAGTTCAACGTCACGATGGCGAATGGATAGATGCTATTGCAGAACCTGATGAATTAATGATTAATGTTGGTGATATGTTATCAAGACATTCAAATAACAAATTAAAATCAACCATTCATCGTGTTATTAATCCACCTAGGGAACTTTGGGGAACATCGCGCTACTCTATTCCATTTTTTATGCACCCTATCAGTGAAATGAAATTAGATGTATTAGAAAGTTGTATCGATGAAGATAACCCTAAGCAGTTTGACGATATCACCGCAGGCGAATTTTTAAACGAACGTTTAGTAGAATTAGGACTGATTAAAAAATAGATTTTAGTAGACCGATAACTTTTAATTTACCATTCTAAATTATTAGCTATTCCCATCAACTGTGATTCTAAACAAAACCTATGGATTTACAAGATCAATTAAAAAACTTATTTCCAGACCATACACCAGAACCTGAAGAGTCTAATGAATCTTCTAACGAAAGTATTTGGTTACAAGATGATCCGATACTTTGTAAGTACGAGAAACGAAAAGGAAAACCTATAACGATTCTAGAAGGTTATACAGGGGCTTCCGAAGATTTTAAAAAATTAGCAAAGGATATAAAAACAACCCTTAGTGTTGGCGGAAGTTTTAAAGATGATAAAATTATTATTCAAGGTGATTTTCGTGATAAAATCATGACTATTTTAAAAGACAAAGGATTTAATGTTAAACGTGTTGGTGGTTAAATTATATGGCTAAAAACTGTTTACATATAACTAATGGTAGTCATCTTACTAACTATTTAAGAGAATTAAATTTCAAGGAAGATATCTTTACTTGGCAAGAAATGTTATGTGAAGGCCCCACTATTGCACATATTAACTCTAAAGCGTTTTTTTATACAAGAGTTCGGTTTCTTAAAGCTTATTATGATATAGAAGTTGATAATAAGGAATTTCGAACTGAATTGTCAATGCTAGATAATATTGATGAATACTCGGAAATCAATTTATGGTTTGAGTATGATTTATTTTGTCATATTAATTTGTTAGGCGTTATAAATTTATTACATCAGAAAGAAATTGATAAGCCGCTTTATTTAATTTGTAGTGGACGTGTAAAAGGTGAAAAGAACTTTAAAGCATTAAGTGAATTAAGCCCAGAGCAACTAAAAACACATTATTCAGAAAAAGTTCTATTAACTAAAGAAGACATTGATTTAGCCATCATGCTTTGGAGAACATATTGCGGTAAGGATCACAATATTTTAAAACCTTATATAGTCACAAAGTCGAATTTTAAATATATGGGCAGTTGCTTGAAAGCGCATTTAAAGCGTTTTCCAGATCAGAAAAGTGGACTTGGAGCACTTGAAACGAATGCCTTAAAAATTATTAAAGAAAATAAAGTAAAATCTGAAAATCATTTGTTGGGCTATTGTTTAAACTACCAAGGATATTATGGGTATAGTGATATGCAATTAGCGCGAATGATAAAAAGTCTATCCATTTTTTACGACATATCAGAAGAAGGATTATCACTTAATAGAAAAGGACACGAGGCCTTATTAAAACAACATAATTTTGCTGCAGAAATTAATAATCATATGGATTATGGAGGTGTAAAACGTTTAGATTATCAATTTAGCGAAGAGCAAAATAAATTAATTAAAACCGTACCTAATGCCAATTAAAGATTCAGAACTTATATTAAATCCCGATGGTAGTGTTTATCACTTAAATTTAAAGCCAGAAAATATATCGGATACCATCATTTTTGTTGGAGACCAAGATCGGGTTGAAAAAATCACTAAACATTTTGATAGTATCGAATTTAGTACTCAAAAACGTGAATTTAAGACACAAACAGGATATTATAAAGACAAGCGATTAACCGTAATTTCTACAGGTATTGGTCCAGATAATATCGACATTGTTTTAAACGAGCTTGATGCTTTAGTTAATATTGACTTAAAAACACGGGAAATAAAGCCAAAATTATCAAGTTTAAATATTGTTAGAGTTGGTACATCAGGTTCTTTACAAAGTGATATTCCTGTAGATGGTTTTGTGTTGAGTTCTCATGCCTTAGATATTAATGGTATGCTTCACTTCTATCAAATTGATGCTATATCCAATCCTGAAATAGAAGATGAATTTATTAAGCATACCAATTGGGATAAGAATAAGGCACGTCCTATTATTATTGAGAATAGTAAATATTTAGAAAAGTACTTTGAAAGCGACACTATGTATAAAGGAATGACGGGCACAGCTGGTGGTTTTTATGGTCCTCAAGGCCGTGTCCTGCGCTTAGCTTTACATGATGCTAATCTCAATCGTAAGTTGGATAACTTTAGCTATAAAGATTTTAGGATTACTAATTTTGAAATGGAAACTTCTGTAATCTACGGACTTTCAAAACTATTGGGGCATGAAGCCGTGTCGTTAAATGCGATTATTGCGAATAGAGCAAATGGAACTTTTAGTAAAGATCCAAAAAAATTGGTTGAAAACTTAATCACTTATGCATTAGACCGTATTGTGAATATTTAGAAAAACTCATATTTGGAGTTAGAATTATAATAAAAGAAAGAGCCACTATTGTGGAATTAAGATGAAACAAGTTAATATTGGTGGAGTACCAGAACACTTTAACCTTGGATGGTATTTAGCGCTTAAAAACGGTGAATTTAAAGACGAAAACATTAATCTAAGATGGCACGATTACCATGGTGGTACAGGTGCTATGTCTAAGGCCTTGCGTTCTGGTGAAATTGATATGGCCGTTATTCTAACAGAAGGCATTGTAAAGGATATCATCGAGGGAAACCCGTCTAAAATCGTTCAAACCTTTGTAGAGACACCTCTAATTTGGGGAATTCATGTTGCAGCGCATTCTAATTTTAAGTCCATTAAGGATCTTAAAGGAACTAAAGCCGCGATTAGCAGATATGGCTCTGGTTCACATTTAATGGCCTATATTAATGCTAAGAATAATGATTGGGATCTTGATAAAGACTTACACTTTGAGGTTATAAAGAACTTAGATGGAGCTGTTGAAGGATTAACAGAAGGTAAAGCTGATTATTTTATGTGGGAAAAATTTATGACAAAACCCTTAGTTGATAAAGGCACCTTTAGACGAATTGGCAATTGCCCATCCCCTTGGCCGTGTTTTGTGATTGCTGTACGACAAGAATTCATAGATAATAATAAAGCCGAATTGAAAACGATTTTAGATATCATTAATCAGACAACATCGGATTTTAAATCAATACCAAGTATTGATAAAACAATAGCAAATCGTTATGAACAGGAATTGGAAGATGTGCGCGAATGGTTATCGTTAACTGAATGGTCGCAAGATGTGATGGATGAAAAGACAATTCAGAATGTCCAAAACCAACTTTATTACTTGAATATTATACCTAAAAAAGTAAATTATTCAAATTTAATTTACAAGGTCTAACTAGACTTAAGTATATGGGTTTTTAAGTGACTAACTTTATATTGGAAAAAACAGTAAATCATCAATTTATTTGAGATAAGATCAAATTACTTTCGCTCATTTAGAATTAATTACGGGACTATTTGTCCATATTTTTGAGGTATTTCATAAATTTAATTACATTTGCATTAACCAAGTCTTATAATCTACTTATTAAATACACAAACAGAAAAATATGATACTAAATATTATATTCATATTAGCCGCATTAGTTGCACTTAATTTTCTGTTGTTAATATTTAGCTGTAATCGAACTTCTAAAACTGATACTACTAAAGCTTCAGTCCCAATTTTAAAGAAAGAAGAACCTAAGGTAATTTCCAATCAATTGCCGAAACACCAACTTGCTCCAACTGGGAGTTAATCTTACTGAAATGTTTATTTCCAAACCAATATCCTCTATTAGCACTTAATGGAGATGGGTGTCCACTTTCAAAAATAGTATGTTTAGAAGTGTCAATGAGCTTTCTTTTCTTTTTAGCATAGCCTCCCCAATGAATAAATATCACATTCTCTTTTTCTGAACTTATTGTTTTTATTACCGAATCAGTGAATTGTTCCCATCCTTTTTTTTGATGAGAACCTGCTTCGTGTGCTCTAACAGTTAAGGTTGCATTTAACAGCAATACGCCTTGGTCTGCCCAAGGTGTTAAGTTTCCACTTTTTGGATATGGGATTCCTAGGTCGGTCTCCATCTCTTTAAAAATATTTATTAAAGAAGGTGGGTGAGCTATTCCGTCATTTACCGAAAAACATAAACCATTTGCTTGACCCACGCCATGATAAGGATCTTGCCCTATAATAACGACTTTTACATCATCAAAAGCACAGTGATTAAAGGCATTAAATATGTCAGTTTTTTTGGGGAAACAGGTGTGATTTTCATATTCCTCTGCTATATTTTTCAATAAATCTTGAAAGTATGATTTTTCAAATTCAGTATTAAGATACGTCTTCCAGCTATGCTCTATTTTTATAGTCATATTTTTAAATTAAATTAAAATCAATTAATGTTACCTTTGCCGCCAAATTTATAGCAATGAAAAATCTAAAATTTCCTTCGGCACAAACTATTCTATTTATTATCGCAGGACTGGTTACGCTTTTAACATGGTTTGTTCCAGCAGGAAAATACGACACCTTAAGTTACGATTCATCCACAGACAAATTTACACGTTTGAGTTTAGATATCGAAACAACATTACCAGCATCACAAGCATCTTTAGATGAATTAAATATTAAAATACCAATTGAAAAATTTACGAATGGAGATATTTACAAACCCATAAATATTCCAGCGACATACCACCAATTAGAGTCAAAACCACAAAGTTTTTTCGACTTTGTAAAATCACCAATTAAAGGAATTATTGAAGCTGCTGATATTATATTCCTTGTATTAATTATTGGTGGATTAATTGGTGTTTTAAATCGTTCTGGAGCTTTCGATGCGGCTATTGCACAACTGGCCGAAGCATTAAAAGGTAGAGAGGCCATTCTTATTGTTTTGGTAACTACTTTAGTTGCTTTGGGTGGAACTACGTTTGGATTTGCAGAAGAAACTATTGCCTTCTACCCTATTCTAATTCCTGTATTTATTGCGGCTAGATATGATGCCATAGTTGCTATTGCTTGTATTTTTCTTGGTTCTTCAATAGGGACCATGTGTTCAACCATAAACCCATTTTCTACCATTATTGCAAGTGATGCGGCTGGTATTAGTTGGACAACAGGTTTAGTTGGTCGTGTTTTTATGTTCTTTTTATGCTTAACCATAACCATTCTTTATATTATTCGTTATGCTAAACGCATTCAAAACGACCCTAGTAAATCGTTAATTTACGATCAGCGCGACGAAATTTCTAAGATGTTTTCAACTAAAGACACTTCAAATATTGATTTCAATTGGAGGTTGAAATTAGCATTATTAGTGTTCACTAGCTGTTTTGTCCTTATGATTATTGGCGTTTCAATTTTAGATTGGTGGTTTGTAGAAATGACCACGGTGTTTTTAATAGGTGCGATTATTATTGGGATTATCGTTCAAATTAGTGAAATGGATTTTATAGATACTTTCGTTAAAGGCGCTGGTGACTTATTAGGTGTCGCTCTTATAATTGGTATAGCTAGAGGCGTTACTGTACTGATGACCGAAGGCCTTTTAAGTGATACTTTGTTATATTATGCTTCAGATTTAACAACAGGGATGAACAAAGGAATTTTTGCAGGTGCATTAACTATGATATACTCTGGTTTATCATTCTTTATCCCAAGTTCGTCAGGTATGGCGGTTTTGACTATGCCAATTATGGCACCTTTAGCAGATACTGTAGGTGTTGGCCGTGAAATTGTTGTGAACACTTACCAATATGGATTAGGTCTTTTTGCACTATTGAATCCTACAGGGCTTATATTAGCCTCTTTAGCGGTAGCAAGAATAAATTTTAGCAAATGGCTAAAGTTTATACTTCCTTTATTCATCATACTTATAATTGTTACATTAATAGTATTAGCGATTTCATCATATCTATAAGACATTAAATGTCTTAAATTTGCAATTGCATATTCAAGGATTATTAAATGATAAACATTCATGAAAAAACCTTAAATGACCTCGAGTTTTTTACGGTTTTAAATCAAGTTGGCGACCATACATTAACAGCTTTAGGGAAAGAAGTGGTGCTGTCTATTCTTCCTTTTAAAGATGAAGCACAATTATTGCGCGAACTTATTTACGTGAACGAATATTTGTCATCTTATGAAAATGATAATAGAATTCCGAATCACGGATTCGATACCATCGCTAAAGAATTAAAACTTTTAAAGATAGAAAACACCTATCTCGAAGTTTTTAGTTTAAAGAAATTAGTGAGTATCTCACTTACAGTTAATTCGATATTAAAGTTTTTAGAAAAGTTTAAAGAATACTATCCAAAATTATATGAGTTTAGTAATCATATAAAAGTCACTACGGCCATCATTGAACAAGTAGATGCTATTGTAGATCGGTTTGGCGATATAAAAGATGATGCTTCTCCTCTACTTTCAGAAATCCGAAAATCAATTAGTTTACTCAAAGGTAAAATTAACAGCAGCTTTGCTTCAGCATTAAACACGTATCACAACTTAGATTATTTAGATGATATAAGAGAGTCTGTAGTAGATAACAAACGGGTTCTTGCTGTAAAGGCAATGTACCGTCGCAAAGTTAAAGGAGCCATAATGGGTGGAAGTAAAACAGGTAGCATAGTTTATATCGAACCTGAAACCACATTACAGCATACAAGAGAACTTAATAATTTAGAATACGAAGAGAAGGAAGAAATCATTAAGATTCTTAAAGAGTTAACAGACTTTATTCGAGGGTTCTTACCACTGCTAAGAGATTATCAAGAGTTTTTAACTCAGATGGATGTAATTTCTGCAAAAGCGAAATATGCGCAAAGTATGAATGCCATATTGCCAGAAATATCTAAAGAGCGCAAAATGGACTTACGAGATGCTTATCATCCTCTACTCTATTTAACAAACAAAGAAAAAGGAGCAAAAACATTTCCTCAGACTATCGGTTTGGAAAAAGATAGTCGGATCATTGTAATTTCAGGCCCGAATGCGGGAGGTAAAAGTATTACTCTAAAGACGGTTGGTTTATTACAAGTGATGTTACAAAGTGGGATGTTAATTCCGGTTCACGAACGCAGTTATGTCTGTTTATTTGAAAGAGTTCTTAGTGATATTGGAGATAATCAGTCCATAGAAAATCACTTGAGTACATATAGCTACCGACTCAAGCAGATGAATTATTTTCTTAGAAAATGTAATAGTAAAACACTTTTTTTAATTGATGAATTTGGTACGGGTAGTGATCCTGAATTAGGTGGCGCATTAGCTGAAACATTTTTAGAGGTATTTTATGAACGAGAGGCATTCGGCATTATAACCACACATTACTCTAATCTTAAATTGTTAGCCAATGAACTGCCGTATATGGAAAATGCTAACATGCTTTTTAATGAAAAAACATTAGAGCCAATGTACAAATTGATGATTGGTCAAGCTGGTAGTTCATTCACTTTTGAAGTGGCACAGAAAAATGGAATTCCATATAGTTTAATCAACAAATCAAAAAAGAAAATTGAACGCGGTAAAGTTCGATTTGATGCAACCATAGCTAAACTTCAAAAAGAAAGAAGCAAGCTGGAACGGACAGAACGATCTCTCAAAGAAAATGAAAAGAAAAAGATAACTGAAGCAGATAAACTGGAAGAAATCAATGCTAAGGTTCAAAAAAAATTAGAGAGTTTTCAAGAACTATACGATTCTAATCAACGATTGATTTATTTAGGACAAAAGGTAAACGATATTTCAGAGAAGTATTTTGAAAATAAAAAGAAGCGTGAGATGATGGCTGAATTATTTAAGCTAGTTCAGATTGAAAACTCAAAACGAAAGAAAGTACCTGCGAAACAGAAGCGCGCTGAAAAAGCTAAGGAAAAACAAATAAAACTAGAAGCGGAAAAGAAAGTTGATGTTATCCGTAAAAAGAAAAAAGAAGCCAAGAAGAAAGAAGTCAAGGTTGAAAAGCCTAAACCTATTATAAAAGTTGGTGATCGAGTGAGAATGCAAGATGGACGAGCAATTGGAACTATAGATGTGATTGAAAAGAAGAAAGCTATTGTGAATTACGGCATGTTTACGACTAACGTTAATTTAGATCTTCTAGAATTGGTGGAAGCTAAAAAGAACTAATTAAGTCTATAAATTAGTGAAGTCTGATAATTAGACCTTAACTTTAAAACCTCATGCTGAATATTCCAAAAGACAAACAACTGATTCTCTTCGATGGTGTATGCAATCTATGCAACAGCAGCGTTCTTTATGTGATTAAACGAGATAAAAAGGATAAATTTTTATTTGCACCTCTTCAAAGTGATATTGGAAAGTCGGTCATAAAGATATTCAAAATAAATACCGTTGAAACCGATTCCATTCTTCTCTACAATCCAAAAACTAATAGTTTAAATACTAAATCTACAGCGGCATTATTGATTGCTAAACATTTAGGGTTTCCCACTAATGTATTAACAGTTTTCTTATTAACACCAACTTTCATCAGAAACTGGGTTTATAATATTATAGCTAAAAACAGATATAAATGGTTTGGAAAAAAAGAATCTTGTATGATACCAACTCCCGAATTGCAATCTAAGTTTATAGCATAAAAAAGCCCTTTCTAAGCAATTAAAAGGGCTTTTCTTAGTTTACATCTTAACTTAAACTAATCTAAAAAAAAAATAATTCCTCATTGAGGGATATAATGAGTTGATTAATAGCATATTATTTTGATATTGTAAATATATAACCAAATCTAATAAGTGAATGATATACTCGATTAAAGTCAGCAATTATTTGTTCAAACAATTAAACCTGCAAATTATATCTATCAATTACATGAAGTCCTCTTAGTTAATATGTTAGAAGTAAGATCTTCTAATCCCACTCAACAACCGTTTAATATACACAGGTTGTGAAGTCGATTTAGTTTTGAGGTTTTTTATTTTAAACTCTTCAGTATAAAATCAAAGTTTGGATTACTATTATCATTCTGGTGATAGGCATCCGTATAATGTTTCGGCGGCATGGCCAAACCTAATTCTTGCATCTTTTTAATGGTAGGAATGTATTCTTGGCTAACTTTTCCAGTTAATAAAACCCCTAAATCATTTCCTTCCTGTGCATATTTATAAATATTACTCAGGCCAGATAAGTATAAATGATCTTTTGTAAAGCCTCCTCCTCTATGAACTCTAATGGTAATCGCAAATGCTTTATCTCTATCTAACTTATGCTGATTATGCAATAAGTGAAAGGTGTCAGAGAAATTATAACCTTTGCTTAAACTATCTGCAGCAATTACTCTAAACGCTAATTCCTTAAGTCGCTCAATGGTTAAGCAACCGCTCATATATTCTGAATAAACGGCTAATCCTTCTTGTGTTTCAACATTATTAGGTAACCCATTAGAAAACACATGAAGTGGATGTGATTTTCCATTAAAAGTCGTTACCATATGAACACCGATTTCGTGATTGCTCAGAACCTTCAGCTGATTTAAACTGTATTTATGACTCTTTTTTAAGACTAAAGTCTGGGTATGATTAAGGACCATCGCAGCGGCCGATAAATTATTGGAAATTCTAATCGTATAGTCAAAATCATATCGTTTTGAGTAGTCTTCAAAATAGCTTTTCGCTTCTAAGGCGTCAAATTTGGGAACTAAATCTTCATTGAGTTCCGAATCGTCAAAACGCAGGATAAATTTAGCATTTTCAAGAGCATTTTCAGTTGGAGTTCCAAAACTCTTCAAACTATTATAATAGAACTTTCTACCCTTACCGATGGTTTCAATACACTCTATTAATCCGGAATATTCATAGATAATATCTTTGTACAACTTCCTAATATCGTCATCTTTAATCCGCTCTAAACGTTGAGAAAAAAATAAACGATGAAGCTTATATCCATTAAATTTTTTCTTCGGATATTTAAATTCTGGCTCGTAATTGTATTTGGCCGAATAGAATCTCTTCTTTTCTGCAGCTGCGTTAAGAGGATTAATATAATTCAGTAATTCGATATTTTTAACCAAGCGATTAAGATTGGAATCGATATCGAATAAATCTTGATATTCTTCTTTAATTTGAGCTTCGGACATTATTTTTTGAATGTATTATAAAACGATTGAGCGTGTTTTGGCAATTCAATTTTTAGTTGCTGTTCTACAGCTGAAACCACTTCAGGATAAATAATCTGATGATATTCATCGCAATAGACTTTCGCAATTTCAGTGGCTAAAACTAAAGTGTTTTTAAAATTATTGGTAATATATTTTAGAAAATAACCAACGCCTTGAAAGGTGTCATTAACTTTAGCCGTCTGTTTAATCCCATGTGGTAACTCAATATTTGCTAGTGTTTGTCTCCAAGCTTCAACTTGATTTCCAAAACGATTACTATCTATATTAGATGTTCCTAAGTTCCAAGTTGGTACTTCTCTATCCCAACGCTGCCAATTGTAGCTGTGCATGTCGTAAACTATACAAGTCCCAAACTTATCTTCTAATTTTGAAATTAAAGCATGAACGATCTTGTAAAAGTTGGTATGCTTTTCTAAGCTCTTTTCCTTTTCGCTTTTTGGTAAAGGCTTTTTCCATAACTGTTTTCCCCATGCTGTTTCAAAAACGGCTTCCTCAGGCGTGCGATTTAAATCATATTCAAATCGAGAATCGCAACCTGCAATTAGTATAGGATGAGAAATAACCATGTTTTTAGTCTCAGGATCTTCTTCATACCAACGATCATATTCGGAATGTAAACAGTTGTCCCAAAGATCCTTTCTAAATTGATGTCCGTCATGAACTGCTGCACAGGCATAAGGGACATACGATTCAATTTTTAAGGTGAACGAGTAATTTTCCGCAACAGCGTGAAACGTTTCTTCCGAATTGATTTTTGAAATTATATCTTGAATAGAAAGTCTTTCCATTTATACTGTTTTGAATAAGCGCTTGAGCGACTTTAACATAATTCGTTCCGTGATGTCAAAGTCATCATCAATGAAAAACATAGCCTTAATATCTTCTAATAATAGATCAATATCTTCCTTATCGTAATTATGCTGTTCTAAGCTAATCATAATTTTTTTTAGCCCTTGATAGTCATTATCAAGTTTGAATTCTTCATGAATTTCGTTAAATGTTTGCTTATCTACTTTAGAGATAATAAAATCACGTTCTTCAGCAGACTCTTTGAAATCGGCATTGGCTGCATAAAGTAAAATGTAAGCGACGAGTTCATCTTTCGTCCAGTCGATAGTTTTCATAGGTTAATCAGTTAAACTTCCATATTCTGTCCACGATCCATCATAGACAATTAAATTTTTATAATTGCAAAGTGTGGCTGCTAAAGCTAGAACACAGGCTGTAATTCCCGAACCACAACTAAAAATCAAAGTTTGTTCTTGTGCGACTAAGTTTTTAAAAAATAGTGATAATTCTTCAACAGGTTTCATTGTATTTCCGTCGAATAAATCTGTAAAAGGTAAGTTTTTTGAATTCGGAATAGTTCCTCGACGTAATCCTTCTCGAGGTTCGTCTACCAAACATTTGAAGCGTGATTCAGAACGCGCATCAATAATTAAAGCTTTTTTGTTTTCTGAAAATTGATTAACGCCTTCAAAATCTGTCATTAAATTGGGATTGAATTTGGCTTCAAAATCCCCTTTCTTTAGTTGTTCTTTTGAGTAGTTCTCTGTTGGTAATCCATGATGAATCCATTCGGGTAAACCACCATCTAAAACGGCAACTTTTTCAAATCCAAATACTTTAAATAACCACCAAGCTCTTGCACTTGAGTAAATGCCTTTATCATCATAAACGACTAGAATAGAATCTTTGTTGATACCTAAATTTTGAGCTTCAGTTTGAAACTGCTCTACTGAAGGTAAAGTACTTGGGAATGGTGCAGATGTATCGCTAAACTTTTGTTTAATATCGAAAAAACGAGCCTTAGGAATTCTTGACGAAGAAGAGTCAACAACTTTGTTTATCGTAGAATCTAGGACGATTAAACCTGTTGCGTTTCTGTTGGCATTAAGCCAATCTACAGAAACTAAGTTAGAATTTAAATTTGTTTTCATTTTCAAGCTTCATCAACAGCTTTTCTCAATCTTGTACGTCTATCAAAAGCTTGAAGTTGATCGATCACCTTACTTTCTAAAAAGTCGATGACCTTCTCTTCTACTCTTACTTTATTCTTATAGACTTTATTAATATAGGTAATTCCACCAGGTGACATCACGTTAACTTCCACCAGTTTTCCACCAATCACATCAATTCCTACGAAGTATAATCCATCTTTAACTAGTTTTGGACCAATTTGCTTACACAATGCTTTTTCGGCCTTTGTTAAAGTATGTTTAGCTATACTTCCTCCAGCTGAAACATTAGATCGATGATCATCAGAACCAGGAATACGTTTCATAGCACCAACCGGTTCACCATTCAACATTAAAATTCGAACATCGCCTTGATCTGCGCCTTCGATATAATCTTGAAGAATCACATAGTTAGATGTGCCATCTCCTGAAGAAATATAGAAGTCTAAAAGCGAGTTAATATTGTTCATAGCTGATTTTTCAATCAAAATTACTCCAGAACCACCATAACCATTTAATGGTTTTAATATCATCTTATCAGCCTTAGATTCTTTGATCTGCTGAATTAAGTATTTTTTGTTTTTAGACACATGTGTATTCGGAATAATATTACTGTGTCTATCGCCAAATGCAGCTGTATAAAGTTTGTTGTTAGCCTCACGCATGCCTTCTAAGGAGTTGACTATAAAGACATCATCCTTAACGGAATCCAAGAAGTTAAGCATTATGGGATCTAATGGAGGATTTGCTCTAAAGAAAATAGCATCGAAACCCGCCAGTGGTAACATTTCCTCTCGCAATTTCACTTTGCTATAAAAACCTTTTAAGGTTGATGGTACTTTGTCCATTCTACCTACAACATTACAGAACGCGTTTGTAACACTATCTCTTATGGTAAGATTAGCCGGAGTACACATGGCGACTCCATGTCCACGTTTAGCACACTCTTTAATTAAGGCTAAACTTGTATCATTTTCAGGATCTATTTCATCCCAAGGGTACATTATAAAACAAACATTCATGCGTTAAGGTTTAATTGTT
The DNA here is from genome assembly GCF_003217215.1 of Winogradskyella epiphytica. Lineage (GTDB taxonomy): Bacteria > Bacteroidota > Bacteroidia > Flavobacteriales > Flavobacteriaceae > Winogradskyella > Winogradskyella epiphytica. The sequence goes on along the minus strand of NZ_QJTD01000002.1, from coordinate 180,395 downwards.
TCTTTAAAGTTAAAAATATTTTCTCATTAATTAGCAATTGCGTGATTTATGAGTCTAAATCAAAGGTCTCTGTTGGATTTTCGTGTTCTTTATAATCCAAGAGATTTTCTCCATCTGCAATGATAGAACAAACTGTAGCATCCCCTGTAACATTTACAACCGTTCTAAACATGTCTAAAATTCTGTCAACCGGAAAAATAATAGCTATCCAAGCAGGATTAAGACCCACAGAACTAAGAACTATAATTAACATGACTAATCCGGCACTAGGCACCGCTGCCGAACCAATAGATGCTAAAGTGGCTGTTAAAACAACAGTTATTTGTTGACCAATAGTTAGGTCTATCATGTGCATTTGTGCTAAAAACACCACAGCTATGGCTTGATACATACTCGTTCCATCCATATTTACGGTGGCACCAATAGGTAAAACAAAACTACTCACTTTCTTATCCACACCTAAGTTTTGCTCTACACACTCCATGGTTACAGGAAGTGTTGCAGCACTACTCGATGTAGAAAATGCTAGCGTTTGCGCTGGACTCATGGCTTTAAAGAAGCCTTTGTAAGATATTTTTTTGACGAACAATTTTAATACTGCCGGATAAACCACAAAAATCATTAATAGCAAGCCTAATAATACGGTCAGAGAATACCAACTTAAGCCTTTAAAGATTTCTAGTACCTTACCAATGTCATTACCTGCCATTTTACTTACTACTCCCGCTAACAGAGCGAATACAAAAAATGGTGCAGCCTGCATTACAATGTCCACCATTTTTAAAAACACTTCATTGACACCATCTACTAATTTTAAAACGGGATGTGATTTTTCTGAAGGAATAAATAAGAGACAAACACCAAAGAATACCGCGAAAAATATGATTTGCAACATTAAACCATTATCGGAAAGTGAATGAAAAAAGTTACTAGGAACAATGTCTACTAAAGGCTGTAAAGGTGAGGTTTCTTTTCGTTTTTTTACCGTTTCCATTTTATCTTGTACTGCGGCTTCTTGAAGTTCACTATTCGATAATTCTGAAATTTCTTGAGCACGCTCCATAAATTCTGGTTGCTGAAGATAATTGATGCCATCTTTTATCACATGTCCTTCATCATCTGCCCAAATTTCATAGCTTATTCTGTTGTCTATTCTGCTTTGTTCATCGATAAGTTCTCCTGGCTTAATAAAATTAACCAAGACTAAGCCTAGAGAGATAGCCATAATGGTTGTGAGTAAATAAATACCTAAAGTTTTACCACCCATTCTACCTAAACTCTTAGGATCACCAATATTTGCAACACCTCCAATAATTGAAAACAACACTAATGGAACTGCTATTAACTTCAACAAATTTATAAATATAGTTCCAAATGGATCAATCCAATTAATAGTAAATTCACTCCATCCCATTGAGCTAGAAACTAAAGCCCAAATGATTCCGAGTACCATTCCTATAATAATCTTCCAGTGTAATGCTATTTTCTTCATATGTTATTCTCGTTAAAACAAGAAAGTTTTTAATTAATTATTAGTGTTTTGTAAAATAAATACTTTTGAGTTTAACCTATAATCAATATTCTAATTACCAATTTTGAGTCTCTTGTCTACGCAAGAGTGTAAAGTCTGCTAAAACTAGTGCTGCCATAGCTTCTACTATAGGAACAGCTCTTGGGACTACACATGGATCATGTCTTCCTTTTCCTTGCATTTCTACTAATTCACCGGAGCTATTTAATGCTTCTTGCTTTTGAAGAACAGTAGCTACAGGTTTAAAAGCCACTCTAAAGTAAATGTCCATGCCGTTAGAAATCCCTCCCTGAATGCCTCCCGATAAGTTGGTTTTCGTGGTTCCATTGACATTGAACAAATCGTTGTGCTCACTACCTTTCATTTTCGCTCCACAAAACCCACTTCCATATTCAAACCCTTTAACGGCGTTGATAGATAGCATTGCTTTTCCAAGCTCGGCATGAAGTTTATCAAACACCGGTTCTCCCAATCCTACAGGAACATTTTGAATAACGCATGTAACAGTTCCTCCTATAGTGTCTCCTTGTTTTTTAATCTCTTCAACCTTAGCGATCATTTTTGCGGCTGTCGCTTCATCCGGACAACGAATGACATTGGATTCTGTTTTGCTAAAATCTAGTTCTTGGTAAGGTTTATCAATAAAAATTTCACCTACTGAAGAGGTGAACGCATTTATTTTAATGTTAGAAAGGAATTGTTTAGCAATGGCTCCTGCAACGACTCGAGTTGCTGTTTCGCGTGCAGAACTTCGTCCTCCTCCTCTATAATCTCTGATGCCATACTTTTTTTCATAAGTATAATCAGCATGGCTTGGACGGTAAACATCTTTGATATGAGAATAGTCTTTTGGTTTTTGATTGGTGTTTTTAATCACAAAACCTATTGGAGTACCTGTTGTAACTCCTTCAAATATACCAGAATAGAACTCTACGAGATCCGATTCTTTTCTCTGTGTAACGATTTTAGATTGACCTGGTTTTCTTCGGTCTAATTCATTTTGAATTTCTTCAAAATCGAGTTTTAGTCCTGAAGGACAACCGTCGATAACTCCACCAATCGCAACTCCATGAGATTCTCCAAAAGTGGTCAGTTTGAATAATTTTCCGTAAGAATTTCCAGCCATTAAGGTTTAATTTACGCTAATGTAATTGTATTATTATAAAAATGAAAATCCAAATGCGGATTTTAGAGTAAAGCTTCTCTAAGAATAGATACAGGATGTACGGCTTTTCGGTTTGTTCCATCTGCTATTTGATGTCTACAACTCGTTCCGTTTGCAGCGATAATTGTGTCTTCAGAGGCTTTTCTAATCGCAGGAAAAAGTGTTTGCTCTCCAATCTGCATACTCACTTCATAATGCTCTTTCTCGTAACCAAAACTTCCAGCCATCCCACAACAACCACTAGGAATAATAGTCACTTTATAGTTTTTTGGTAAATTAAGTATATCAAAGCTAGACTTCTGATTAGATAATGCTTTTTGATGACAGTGTCCATGAAATTTAATAGCTCTTGCCTCTGTTGTAAATTGCTCCGAACGAATGTTTCCATTTTGGATTTCCTGTTGAATAAATTCTTCAATCAAATAGGTGTGCTTTGCTATTAATTTAGCGGACTCCTTATTATCTGCAAGTCGAATATACTCATCCTTAAAGGTTAAAATAGCCGAAGGCTCAATACCGATTAAAGGCGTGTTTTCTGTTATAATATTGTTGAATTTTGAAACGTTTTCATTCGCAACTTTTTTGGCGTCTTCAAGTAGTCCTTTAGACAACATGGCGCGTCCAGATTCTGAATGCGAAATGATAGTAACTTTATAATTCAAGGCATTTAAAAGCTCTATAGCATCAAGCCCAATTTGAGTGTCTAAATGATTGGTGAATTCATCATTGAATAAATAAACTTCTTTTATATAGTTTTGTTTAACTTTCTCTTGTTTAGTTTTTTCTAATATTTTACTTAAACTTCTACTTGAAATTAAAGGTAGATTCCTTTCTCTTGCGACGCCTCCAATGGATTTAATAATTGAACCTGTAATTTGGTTCGAAAACATAAAGTTTGATAGCTTAGGAAATTGACTTATATAGCCATTAATTTTGTTATTATACGCAAATAATTTAGTGCGTAAAGAAACCCCATTTACCTTTTGATATTGGTATAAAAACTCTGCTTTTAAACTTGCAACATCTACACTACTTGGACACTCAGATGCGCAAGCTTTACAACTCAAGCATAATTCGAAAACGTCTTTCAATTCCGTATGATTGAACTTATTTGCTTTTTCTGAATTTGTAAGATAGTCACGTAAGGCATTTGCCCTAGCTCTCGTTGTATCTTTTTCGTTTCTGGTTGCTCTATAACTCGGACACATAGTGCCTCCAAATTCAGGTAACTTTCTACAGTCGCCAGATCCATTGCATTTTTCAGCTTCTCGTAAAATTCCTTGAGCGCTAGAAAAGTCTAAAAGGGTTTCAATCTGAGGTTCTTTTCTATCTACCTTATAACGAAGGCTCTCATCCATAGGATAAGCTTCTACTATTTTCCCTGGATTGAATATGTTTTCAGGATCGAAAGCTGATTTTATTCGTTTTAAAATTTGATAATTTTCTTCACCTATCATTAACGGAATAAATTCTGCTCTTACAATGCCATCTCCATGTTCACCTGACATTGAGCCATTATATTTTTTTACTAATTGAGCAACTGCCGTTGTGATTTTCCTAAAAAGAATAACGTCTTCCGACTGCTTCAAATCTAGAATTGGTCTTAAGTGCAACTCTCCTGCACCAGCATGGGCGTAATAAACAGCTTTTTGATTGAAAGACTTCATCAAGTTAGTAAACTCCGAGATATATGCGTCTAAATCTTCTAAAGCAACTGCCGTATCTTCAATACATGCCACTGCTTTTTTATCACCTATAATATTACCTAAAAGCCCCAAGCCGGCTTTCCTTAGCTCAATCGCTTTATCAATCTCTTCTCCTTTTAGTACAGGATTAGCAAAACTGAGGTTTATTTCTTTAACTGTTTGTAAAAACGACTCTATTTGATCTTGAAGTTCTTCGGAGGTTTCAGCTTTTAACTCACACATTAAGATAGCTACAGGATTTCCTTGAATAAAAGACCGGTTTTCTTGTTGAGTTTTATTATGTTTTGTCAGATTCAAAATGGAATCATCCATCATTTCGCAGGTATGTAAATGATGTTTCATAACATGAGAAACCGATTTTAAACAAGTTTCTATGCTATCAAAATGAAGGGCAATCATCGCACTTTTAGTGGGCGGTAAATCATCTAATTGTAAAGTGATTTCTGTGGTAAAGGCTAAAGTTCCTTCGCTTCCAGATAAAAGCTGACACATATTGAATTCAGGACCAACAGACGAGTCAGAAGTTGAATATTGAAGCACATTAGACTTAATTAGTTCGTCAATAGCGTATCCTGTATTTCTTCTATGTATGCTTGGTTTTGGAAAGCTATGTTTAATTTGGTCTTGAGTAGTTTTAGACTTTAGTTCATCATAAATTGTCCTATAAATATCACCTTCAAGTGTGGTTAACTCTAATTTACTCTGAAATTCTTCTATAGTTAGAGAACTAAACTCAACTTCACTTCCGTCACTTAATAAGGTTTTTAGATTTAATACTTTATCACGTGTTACTCCATATTGTATGGATGTGGTACCAGATGAATTATTACCAACCATCCCACCAATCATGCAGCGATTAGAGGTTGATGTGTTTGGGCCAAAAAACAAACCGAAGGGTTTTAAGTAATTGTTTAACTCATCTCTGACAACTCCGGGCTGTACGTTTACTGTTTTTTTAGTCTCATCAATATTTAAAATTCTTGTGAAATGCTTCGAGACATCGACAACAATGCCATCTCCAACACATTGACCGGCTAAAGATGTACCTGCTGTTCTTGGAATTAAAGAGGTCTTATATTGTTTTGCAAAATGAATAAGCCGCTTTATATCTTCTTTGTTTTTTGGGTAAGCTACAGCCAAAGGTAGTTTTCTGTAAACAGAAGCATCTGTAGCATAAATTCTTCGCATTAAATCATCAGAATGCAACTCGCCATCTAAGGAAGATTTTAATTTTATGAATTCGCTGCGATCAAGGTTGTGCATTAGGGTTAAGAATAGGTTGAAACGAGTTATAATTTTGTCTTAAAATTAAGATTAATCTTTCAAAGATTATCTAAATTTGCCTTTACAAAAGAAGCAATTTTATATTGCTATAACTAACAAATTTAAAACTCAATTTTATTATGAAGAAATTATTTTTATTAGGTGCGCTACTTATTGGTTTTACAACGGTAACTACAGCTCAAGAAATAGCTAAGAATGCAATTGGATTAAGAATAGGTGACAGCGATGGTTTTGGAACAGAAGTTTCTTACCAACGCGGATTGGGTGACAATAATAGATTAGAGATTGATTTAGGATGGAGAGATGGCAAACATTACGATGGTTTTAAATTAGCCGGTCTATACCAATGGGTTTGGAATATTGACGGTGGATTTAACTGGTATGCTGGAGCCGGTGGTGGTCTTGGCTCTTTCGGCTATGATGACGATTACAAAGGTAAAAATGATTATAACGAAACTTTTGTGTTTTTAGCAGGTGACATTGGAATTGAATACAATTTTGACTTTCCATTATTACTATCTTTAGACTTTAGACCAGAGCTTGGATTCGGAGATTTTAATGACGATTTAGATTTTGATATTGCTTTAGGAATAAGATATCAATTCTAATACTTAATAAATATTTAATAAAAAACCACCTTTAACGAGGTGGTTTTTTTATTTTTAATACTTATGAAAAAACTTGCTATTATAGGAATAGGACCTAGAGGTCTTTATGCTTTAGAAAATTTACTTATCGAATTAGAGAAAGCAAATAAAAATATAGAGATTCTTCTTTTTGAACTGTCGGATAATCCAGGTGCTGGTCATGTTTGGCACATTAATCAATCAGACTCTAATTGGATGAACATCACTGAGCGTGCGTTAATTGGGATAGTTGGAAGGCCTAAAATAAAATATGATAATATCTTCATTGAAGCCTTCCCTTCCTATCACGAATGGTCCCAATTTTCTCAAGCAGCAACCAATCCTGATACCTTTCCTGCAAGAAAAAAATTGGGTAAGTATCTCCATGAACGGTTTAATTCTTTACATAAGGCACTTAATACCTCTAAATCCAACCAGCTTATAGCTTCTAAAGTTCTGAGGTTAGATATTGAAAGCAGTCATATTAAAATTCTTACAGCTAGTAACACTTATATCTGCGATGATGTTCTTCTTAGCATTGGTCATCAATCGACAGAATTAGATGACCAGTTAGAGAGTTGGACATCCCATACCAAGAACAGTCCGAAACGAGAACTTTATACAGACCCCTATCCTCTACAACAGTTTAAACATTTAAAAAATAATTTTATATCCTATATTGGCATTAGAGGTTATGGTCTAGCGATGATTGATGTGATGCGTTATCTTACAATCAATAATTATGGAAATTTTAAGGTAATTGATAGTTCCACTTTTGAAACGGTTTACTATAAAACTAAAGAGCAACACTTAAAATTGATTCCGTTTTCTTTAGATGGATTGCCCATGGTGCCTAAACCACTAAATGAAAGTATAGATAATTGGTACAAGCCAAGTTCTAAGGAAATCGAACAATTTAAGTCTGAAGTTGAAAAGGTTTCACGTAAAAATAATGATGTCAATTCCATCGCTTTTCTAATGAAACCTTTTGCTAAAATTACAGCACGAATATTTTTAGACTTAAAAGACAAAGCTATTCAGCATGAATTGAATGCTGAACAATTAGAATCGGTTGTTTTAAACTGGTCGAAAGATGAAGAATTTTCACATTCACTTTTTCAAGATGAAACTTTAGCTCCATACCATTTAATTCAGCACTATGTAAATATGGCTTTAGGTAAATCGCCTATAACATTAGACTATTGTATTGGTCAAGTTTGGCGTCATTGTCAACCTACATTGTACAAAGCCTTTTCTCATGCGAAGGTGAATAACGAAATTATTGAAACCGTAATAGCCTTAGATGAATTTAGTAAGCGCTTCTCCTATGGGCCACCAATTGAGAGTATGCAACAGGTTTTAGCCTTAGTCGATGCTGATATTTTAAATCTAGACTTTATTAAAGATCCAAATATAGAAATGGTCGATGAGGGATGGAAATTTGAAAATTCCCAAGGTAAATCTGAAACCTGTTCTGTAATCATTAATAGTGTTTTAGATGCGCCAAAACTACTCGATGTAAATACATCTTTAATAAAAGATCTTTTAAACAATGATTTAATAAAACCAATACATTCGAAATTGGGCATTGAAACATCTAAAGATGGTTATGTGAACTCTGAACTTGAAGGCTCTCATCCAAACATTGCTGTTCTAGGACGATTAGCCAAAGGAAGCGTCATTGGTGTAGATGCGATATTAGAATGCTTTGGTCCACGAATTGAAGATTGGGCAAAATCGTATGTTCATAATATTTCAAAGGAATAGAACATATTGTAACTCAAAAAAATAAATCATATCTTACTTATAAATATTTTATAAAAAGCCACCTTATACGAGGTGGTTTAATTATTTTTAATGGTTATGAAACAACTCGCAATAATTGGTATGGGCCCACGAGGACTCTATGCATTAGAAAACCTTCTAATGCACTTAGGTCAATTACAGCTGCAAGTCGGTATCAGAGTTTTTGAACCATCAGATCAACCTGGAGCTGGACAGGTTTGGCATAGTAAACAACCTGATTCAAATTGGACAAACACCTCCGAACGAGGATTAGGAAGAGTAACTTCGAGGTCACAAATTACTTATGGCAATTGTACTATTGAAGAGTTTCCTTCTTACAGTACATGGTATCGTATTGAGCAACATGATAAAGCGATAGATACGTTTCCGCCACGTCATAAACTGGGTAAATATCTTCATGAGCGTTATAAGAGTATGGAAAAAGTGCTCATCAACCTAGATAGTTTTAACTTTATTAATGCGGAAGTACAGAATATTAATTTCGACAATAATTCGTTTTATATCAGTACTAATGATTCTACTTGGACAAGCGATGATGTTTTGTTAACTATTGGTCATCAGCCCACACAACTTTCAGACGATATACTAAGATGGCAAAACCATTCCATAAAAGACCATCAATTATTTTTTATTGAAGACACCTACCCCATTAGTCAGCTAAAGGATATCAGAAATAATACAGATATAAATATTGGAATTAGAGGCTTTGGATTAACAATGATAGATGTTATGAGATACCTAAGTATTAATAAGTTTGGTGACTTTAAAGTCATTAATAGTAGTACGCTTAAGACGGTATATGATAAATCCGAAGAGCAGAATTTAAAATTAATCCCATTCTCCTCTTATGGGTTACCATTGGTCCCTAAACCTCTAAATAAAGCTATTGATTCTTGGTTTGCACCTACTATAGGTGAACTCAACAAATTTAAGACTGAAATTGAAGCTATTTCTAAAACATCATGTACAACGCATTCAATTCGTTTTTTAACAGAACCATTTGCTGAGATTACAGCTCGAATATTTATAGATTTAAAAGAAAAAGCAATTCCTCATTCGCATACTAAGTCGGAAATTAAAGTCATAATTCTTAATTTACTTGACGATATCAACTATACACATCACTTGCTTCAAGATGAATCAATTCCTACTTATCCATTAATCGAGCGATACATTGCCATGGCATTAGGCCAAGCACCCTTAACATTGGATTATTGTATTGGACAAGTTTGGAGACATTGTCAGCCCACCTTATATCAAGCGTTTTCCCATGCAAACGTCGATACAAAGATTATTGAACAAGTTTTAAGTTTAAACGATCGAAGCAAACGTTATTCTTACGGACCACCAATTGAAAGTATGCAACAAATTTTAGCTTTGGTAGACGTTGGTATTTTAACGTTCGATTATATAAAAGATCCCGATATCACTTTAGTGACAGATGGATGGCGAATGAAAAATGATAAAGGTGATTCTACCATTTGCGCCATGATGATTAATAGTGTCTTGGACGAGCCAAAATTACTAAACACGACAAGTCCAATTTTTAAGCAGTTGCTTCACGACGAGCTAATTCGTCCAATCCATCCAGAGTTTGGGGTTCATACTTCTAAAAACGGTTATATAAAACTATTACCTAACCAGCCTCAAATTCCATTAGCTATTTTGGGAAGAATGGCCAAGGGTAGTGTTATTGGTGTGGATTCGATTTCGGAATGTTTTGGACAACGAATTGAAGATTGGGCACAGTACTATATAAGCTCCTTGCAGTCTTAATCTGGTTGTTTTTCACTCAAATATTTCCAATAGCGTTTAGGTACATGCCTAATATGTAACTTCATATTTTTTCTCGATTGAATGTTTGTCGCTTTAAAGTAATCCTGCCATAGTTTTTGAAATTCAAATTCTTGCTTGGCAAAAAACGCATCTTCTGTCTTTGTAAAATCGAAATTTTTAGGAAAATCTAAGGTGATGATTTCTACATTTTCCAAATCGTAAAACAAACCATAACCACGTTTAATATCATAAATCACCCATAGTTGATCGGCATAACGTCTTTTGAAATGTTTTTCTATTAAGGGCAGTACATTAAAGTCGGGTTCTATATTAGCAAAGAAAATTTTGTCTTTAGTTAAACGAAATCTAACAAAAGCTTCCATTCGGTGTTTTTCGCGTCCAACCGATTTAGCAATTTGCGCAATTTTTAAAACCGAAGGATGGGCAAAGTCTTTATCTACTTTTTTTACATTAGAAAAAGCGTATGTTATATAATCTAAAAGCAAGTTCTCAATACCATTTTGTTCACTTAAGAAGGCATAGTATAATTGATAACTTCCTTTTGAGGATAATTTTGATTTCACTCCATTCCATACACGATTTGCCTTATCCTCATCGGTATGAATCCTTTCATTTTCACAGAATAATCCTTGTTGTATTGAAAATTCATTTTGAATAGTGACTTTCTCCAATTTATGTTCGAAAACATAAAATATTGTAGAAAGAAATCCATCAAAGGTCCCGTCATATATAAGATTTTTACTGGTCATCTATCCAAATAAACTTAACTGATTACTTAAACTTTTACCATATTTACTTGTCGAATTCTGTAGTATAAGTCCCTTTATTTTTTCTGAAGTTAAATCGCGTTTTTCAAACTGATTGCTATCACAAACCATAAAATACTGAGCTCTATTTAGGGCCACTCCAATTTTTTTCAGATGCTCCCAATTTAATTTTCTAAATCGACGAGCATTTAAAATTTTATATACAGAGCGCATACCTAAACCTGGTATTCTAGCTAACATATGCTTTTCTGCGGTATTCACATCTATAGGAAATTCATGAAGATTCCGTAGTGCCCAACTTAATTTGGGATCGATATCTAAGTCTAAATTTTGATGATGTTCATTTAAAATCTCACTGACATCAAAGCCATAAAATCGCATTAACCAATCCGTTTGATATAATCTGTTCTCACGAAGCATGGGTACTGCCGAGCCAATTTGTGGCAAGCGATTATCGTAGCTAATAGGTACGTAACCGGAATAGTACACGCGTTTCAAATTATAATTTTTATAGAAATGATTAGAGGTTTGCATAATTTGAAAATCATTTTCACCACTAGCCCCAATAATCATTTGTGTACTCTGCCCTGCTGGTGCAAATTTAGGCGTGTTTTTAATAATTTTCTTTTCGGCCTTATACTGAATAATTTCGTTTTTAACCTTAACCATAGGTTTAATAAAATCTTCACGCTTTTTATCTGGTGCTAATTTTTTAAGTCCAGCTTCGGTCGGAATTTCAATGTTTACACTTAACCGATCAGCATAAAGTCCGGCTTCTCGCATTAATTCATCTGAAGCGCCAGGTATCGATTTTAAATGAATATAACCATTGAAGTTCTCCTCTAAACGCAATTTTTTAGCGACATCGACTAAGCGTTCCATGGTATAATCGGCACTTTTAAATATTCCTGAACTTAGAAATAAACCTTCGATATAATTCCTTCGATAAAAGTTAATGGTTAAATCAACAACTTCTTGAACTTTAAAAGCCGCACGTTTTATATCATTACTTTTTCGTGTGACACAGTAAGCACAATCAAAAATGCAATAATTTGTTAGTAATATTTTAAGCAATGAGACGCAGCGACCATCTTCCGTATACGAATGGCAAATACCCATTCCTGTAGCATCTCCCAATCCTTTATTTGTATTAGCGCGTTGACTTCCACTTGAAGAACACGATACATCATACTTGGCAGCATCTGCCAGTATTTTTAATTTTTCTTGAGTTCGTTGAAATGACAAATTTTTCTTCTTATATTATAGTGTTAAATTCTATTTGACAAAAATACTACAAATAGTAGCTGGATATTGCTTTCATTTGTAGCAATATGAAAACTAATCGTTTATGCCTGATTCATAATTAATCTAATGAGATAAGATAATTATGATATCCTCTAATAATACCTATATAGAAAGCTTAGATTACAGCCTTATGAAATCTTTCATAATTTTAATAATTCTATCAATTCATCCTTATATGAGTGCTCAGCATTTTATACCTGAAGATATTCGTGATAATGTGACTACGGCATTATCCTACTATCCTCAATTAGATACTATTAATATCGAATTCCGATTTAAAAAAAACATTAAGAAATCGACCATGCAAGCCAGACCTACGTTTGACAGTTTTTTCAAAACAAGGAATAATAGAAAATATGTAGTTTTAATTAGCGAGAAGTTTAAAATTGCAGATAAAGAATATCTCACAAGGCATATTCCTGATGACATTTTTATTGGTTGGATTGGTCACGAACTTGGACATATTATGGATTACCAAGATCGAAGCAAATTAAACCTGCTTTGGTTTGGAGTGAAATATCTTTTATCTTCCAATCATATTGTCGAAGCGGAACGTGCCGCTGATTCTTTTGCGGTAGCTCATGGGATGGAAGATTATATATTAAAAACCAAGGATTTTATTTTGAATAATGCTGAAATTAATCAGACCTATAAAGAGCGAATCATTCGGTATTATTTATCTCCAGAAGAAATTATGGAACTTGTAAAAGAACGTGAAGCTGAAGCCTCCAAAGACTAAGCCTCAGACACGAAATCTTCCCATTCTTTAAATTTATCTTCGCTCATAACACGTTCCATCTTAACTTGGCCACCTTTTTTCTTATTTTGCTCATTCCAGTCGTAAAATAATTCAGGTGAAATTACTTTTACTTTCACGCCCTTTAAAGCTTTGCTTCGTGCGACTTTGTAGTTTTTATTAGCTGTTTTTAAACTTTCATCCAAAGCCTTTGCCACAGCCTCGCAATCTGCATTTTGCAGTTCTGATCCTAAATACCAATAATGGTAAAATTCATCATCTTCTCCACGTTTAGCACATATTGTATATTCTGGAAACGTTGTATCGAATTTCTCTTCCAATTCCCTCATCGCTGCATCCATTTTATTTACGGATAATTGGGAGCCCACGGTATTCAGAAAGAATTTCGTCCGACCTGTAATTTTTATTTCAGCACGTTCAACATTAGTAAATTCTATAGTGTCTCCAATTAAATAACGCCAAGCGCCACTAACCGTACTAATGATTAAAACATAATCTTGATCGCGTTCAACCTCCTCAAGAGTTAATGAAGGGGCTTCATTTTTTAGAGAACCATCTTCGTTTATATATTTAGGTTTAAACGGAACGAACTCAAAATAGATACCATTATCAGTATTCAGCTGCATGGCATCCGTTTCTGGGCGAACTTGTGTGGCTATATAACCTTCGGAAGCTAAATAGGTGTCAATAACTGTAATTGGCTTACCTAATAAGGCATTAAAGCTCTTTTCATAAGGGCCAAACGCTACGCCACCAGAAGTATAAACTTGGAGGTTAGGCCAAATTTCATGAATATGATTAAGCTTATGATATTCAATCACCTTTTGGAGCATTAACTCTATCCAAGACGGAATACCGCTTAATGCCCCAATATCCCAATCTTTAGCGCGTTCTGCAATTCGCTGAACACGTTCGTCCCAATCTTCAATTTGAGAAATTTCTATACCTGGTTTATAATAACCTCTAAACCAGGAAGGAATATTGCTAGCCGAAATCCCACTAATTTCACCTTCTAAATGATCATCTTTTTCTGCTAAATCAGTAGAACTTCCTAACATCATAATTTCCTTTTCGAAGAAATCAGCAGGAAGGTCAAAATTATTCAAAGCAAAAACCTGTTTGATTCCCGCCTGTCTAATCGCTTCAATCATTTCGTCCGTAACGGGTATTCGCTTACTGGTTTTACCCGTCGTACCAGAACTCAATGCAAAATAGGATGGATTTCCTGGCCACGTCACATCGGTTTCACCATCGTGTAACTTATGCCACCACTGATCGTTGATTTTGTTATAATCAAAATATGGTACGGCATTAGCAAACGCCTTCTGAACATCAGTAGACTCTAACAGTTCTTCAAACTTATAGAATTTTCCAAATTGAGTTTCTTTTGCTTTTTTAAGTAAGTCGATTAGCACTTCTCTTTGTGCTTCGGTATGCACGACTTCCGATGAAAATGTGTCTTTTAATCCAATTACTCCTTTAATTATATTTCCTAATATGGCCATTCTGTATATTATAAATTGTTTATCTCTTCTAATCTGATTAAGCTGCAAGTTTCATACAAGCTTCTGCACATTCTCTACATGATTTAGCACAAGCTTGGCAGTGATTGTGATTATGTTCTTCACAATGATCTGCACAGTACTCACAAATTTCAGCACATAATAGTGCGTATTGTTTGATATAAGCACTATCTGAAGTTATCATTTTAATTAGGACATCACAAGCGTCCATACACTCAATACAGCACTTAGGACAATCATTCACACTTTCTCTTCTTGCCATTTCGGTTAGACAAACTCTACAATCTACTAGACATTTCTGACATGCTTCAATGACTTCTTTATATAAACTTTTCATGCTAAATGGATTTAAAATTAATTTTCAACAATATCTCAAATCGTTTTAAAAGAAGCTATTGCGATAACTAAAAGCTTTAACCCATTTAATTAAATCATATTTAAAAATTAAAAGCAATAATCTTGAATTCTTTGAGTTTTCCTATCATGAGATATTTTAAAAAATTCAGCTAAATTCTCATAAATAAATGCCGTATAGAATTTGAGATAAACGTATAAAATTTATGTAATTTAGCACTTCAAAATCGAAGTTAAACGGCTTTCCTGCTCACCAATTAAAGGCGCAGGCCAAAACAATTACAAATGAAACAAATTCCATTATTATCTACTCACGAAGCACTTGGTGCAAAAATGGTTCCTTATGCTGGTTTTAATATGCCTGTACAATACGAAGGTGTAACTATAGAACACGAAACGGTTAGAAAAGCTGTTGGTGTTTTTGATGTCTCTCATATGGGAGAATTTATAATTGAAGGACCGCATGCCTTAGAATTGATTCAAAAAGTATCGAGTAATGATGCTTCTAAATTAGAAATAGGAAAGGCTCAATATACCTGCTTACCAAATGAAGATGGTGGTGTTGTAGATGATTTAATTATTTATAAACTTGAAGATGAAAAGTATTTATTAGTGGTAAACGCTAGTAATATTGAAAAAGATTGGAAGTGGATATCATCAAAAAATGATGTCGGTGCTAAGATGACGAATCTGAGCGACGATTATGCACTATTAGCAATACAAGGGCCTAAGGCTATTGAAGCTATGGAGCCTTTATCAAGTCACGACTTATCAGCTATTAAATTTTACAATTTCGTGGTAGGCGATTTTGCAGGTGTTGAGGGTGTGATAATTTCTGCGACTGGTTATACAGGTAGTGGCGGGTTTGAAATTTATTGTAAAAACGCTGATGTAAAACAAATCTGGGATAAAGTATTCGAAGCTGGAGCTGATTACGGCATTAAGCCAATTGGTTTAGCGGCTAGAGATACCTTGCGTTTAGAAATGGGCTATTGCTTATACGGAAATGATATAGACGAAACCACTTCTCCGATTGAAGCAGGTTTAGGTTGGGTTTGTAAATTCAATAAGGAATTCACAAATAGTGAAGCATTAAAAGCTGAAAAAGAACGTACTCCAGATAACAAATTAGTTGCATTTACCTTAGATGAGCGCGGAATTCCACGTCATGGCTATGATATTGTAGATAGCGATGGAACTAAAATTGGAAGAGTAACCTCCGGAACTATGAGTCCTAGCTTAGGCATAGGAATAGGTTTAGGGTATGTTCCTCAGGCATTTGCGAAGCTTGATAGTAAAATATATATTCAAGTGCGTAAGAAAGCTATTCCAGCGACAGTTGTAAAACCACCTTTTTACAAAGGATAAGGATTTGATGCAAGATTGATTGAATGAAGAAGGAGACAGCGTATAAACATCGTATATTAATTCTAGGTGCCAGTGGTTATATTGGAAATGCTATTTATAAAGAGTTAGGTCCATATTTCAGAACCTTTGGCACCTATAGAACACCTAAGCGTGAATATGAAGAGAATCATCAGTTCTTTCACTATAATGTTGAAGAAGATGATGTCTATGAAATTTTAGAGGCGTGTAAACCCTCTATTATAATTTCTGCTTTACGTGGCGATTTTAATGCGCAAACTATTGCACATCAGCATATGGCTGAATATGTAAAAATATCGGGGTGCAAAATTATATTTCTGTCTTCGGCAAACGTTTTTGATTCTTATAGTAAGTATCCTAGTTATGAATTAGATAAAACTTTAAGTCATAGTGTTTACGGGCACTTTAAAATAAAAATTGAAAACTTACTGTTGAGGTTGCCAAAGAAGCAGGTGGCGATATTAAGACTACCAATGGTATTTGGCACAAGCTCTCCGCGAATTCAAGAAATGAAGCAAGCTATTTCTGAAAATGAAGCTGTAGAAGTATTTCCAAATTTGATAATGAATGTTTCGCTAGATAAGAAAATTACGCAGCAAATTCACTATATCATAAATCGGAATAAACATGGCATATTTCATTTGGGTAGCACAGATTTAGTCCATCATGACGAATTTACAAGTGATATTTTAGCCTTAATCACTGATAAGAAAGTAGTGCTAAAACAAGTGTATACGACTAATGAAGATCGCTACTTGGCAGTGCTCCCAAGATTTAATAAATTACCAAAACACCTACAGTTTACAAGTCAAGAAATATTAGAAGAACTTAATACTTAAACTTGTAATAGTCTTGCAAATAACTTATGTTTAGATAAATCAAAAAAAGATATATTATGAAATTAGATGATGTAACTATTGAAAAGAAATTATTGCGTTTCCCAGATTGGGATTATTATGATAATGCCCTTCATTCGGAATTCGAATTTGATAATTTTAAAGATTGTTTTTCAGCTATGAGCAGAATAGCTTTTGAATGTGAAGCATTAAATCATCATCCAGATTGGAGTAATTATTATAATGTGCTAAAAATTTCATTATCAACTAAAGATGCCGAAGGTGTTACAGATAAAGATTTTAAATTAGCTGAAGCTATAGAAGCTATTGTAGAAGTTGAAGAATAGACTCTAAGTATATATGAGTATTTTATGCTATCAAAAATTAGTCTAAGTCATAGAGCTGCAATTTTATAATTTTCTTAAATTTGTTTTGCTTAAAACAAGCATTCGTTAGACTTAAAAAAGGATTATTAACAGGTACTCACTTTTGTGGGAACTAAAATAAATTTTAGATGGGAAGAGCTTTTGAATTTAGAAAAGCAAGAAAAATGAAACGTTGGTCTGCTATGAGTAAGGCTTTTACGCGAATTGGCAAGGACATTGTCATGGCCGTTAAGGAAGGAGGACCAGATCCAGATACCAATGCTCGACTTAGAGCTGTTATACAGAACGCTAAAGCTGTAAACATGCCAAAAGACAATGTTGAACGTGCTATAAAACGTGCGAGCGACAAAAGTTTAGGCGATTATAAGGAGGTAATTTTCGAAGGCTACGCGCCTCATGGGATTGCTGTCTTAGTTGAAACGGCTACTGATAATAATACAAGAACAGTGGCAAATGTTCGTAGTTACTTCAACAAGTGCGATGGAAGTTTAGGAACATCTGGTTCTGTTGTATTTATGTTTGATCATACTTGTAATTTTAGAATTAATGCTGAAGGTTTAGACCCGGAAGAATTAGAATTAGAGTTTATTGATTTTGGAGCTGAAGAAGTTTTTGCTGATGACGACGGAATTTTAATCTATGCACCTTTTGAAAGTTTCGGGGCCATACAATCGGAATTAGAAAGACGTGAGATAGAAATTCTTTCATCTGGTTTTGAGCGAATTCCTCAAGTGACAAAACAATTAACGCCTGAACAAGCTGAAGATGTTGAAAAGCTTTTAGAGAAGTTAGAAGAAGATGATGACGTTCAAAACGTCTATCATACCATGGAAGAGATTTAAAGGCAACATCTTATAAAAAAAATAAAAATCCCAAATTCTACATCGTATTAGAATTTGGGATTTTTTGTTGAAATCCTTTAGGTTATTTATAATCCACCTTTACGATTCGGTTCTCTTGGTGTTGGCCATTGCTGTGGTTCACCTGTTTTTTTGTTTATCGGTAAACTAATTTTTTCTCGTGACGTTCTCGTCTCATCTTCAGAAGCCATATAGGTCATGATTGCTGCTAAAATGACATTGTTTTTCACTTCATCAAAAACAATTTTATCATAAGTATCACGGTTGGTATGCCACGTATAATTCCAATAATCCCAGCTCAATGAACTTAAATTAAATGCCGGAGCTCCAGCCATTACAAATGAGGCATTATCAGATCCTCCACTTGAAGGCGACCCCGGAAAAGAAGTTTCAATATGTGTAGTTATAGTATCTGGTACAGCCGATAGCCAGCGTGAAATATATTCATAAGAATGTAAAAAACCTGCACCATTAATTTTTACGACGCGTCCAGTACCATTATCTTGATTAAAAACGGCCTGAATATTCTTAACGATATTAGGATTATCTTCAACATAAGCTAAAGAACCATTTAAGCCTTGTTCTTCACTGCCCCAGTGACCAGCTATTATAGTACGTTTCGGGTTGGGATATAATTTTTTTAAAACTCTCATGGCCTCCATCATTACTAAGGTACCAGTTCCATTATCAGTGGCTCCTGTTCCACCATCCCAAGAATCAAAATGTGCGGATAGAATAATATATTCGTCAGGTTTCTCTGTTCCTTTTATCTCAGCTATGGTGTTAAATGTGGGTTGCATTTCTAAGTCTTTAGACTGGGCTACAATGCGTAACTTAGGCTTGTCGCCATGCTCCACCATTCTATAAAGCATGGTATAATGCTCTAACTCAATATCTACTGTTGGGATTTTTTTTGTACGAGCACCAAATATCTTATGAGCACCAAATCCTTTAGACCAATACGAATCTACAATTCCAACAGCTCCAGCATTTTCTAATACTTCAACTATGGTTCTTTTGTTATAGCCCATATTTCTCATATTTTCTCTCCAAGCCAAGGTTTGGGCTTTCCGTTCATCTTTCATTTTTTGAAAAGATTCTGGAGTTGCGTATTTTTCCCAGTTATAATCTGGTCTTCCCGTGTCTTCTTTCATCGCAATCATAACAAGCTTTCCTTTTACATTAGGAAGCCAATTTTTAAATTCCGTTTCATTTTTTACTTCTGGAAGAACAATAAGTTCTGCAGTAACTCCTTTGGAAGACGTGCTTGGACTCCATGCTAATTGCGTACCCACCAAGGTCTGAATTCGCGGATGTACCATATCAATATGTGTAATACCACGCTCCCAGCCTTTCCATTCTCCCCATTTTTGGTTTTCTGCGCTAATTCCCCAACTGTTGTATTTTGCTACTGCCCAATCATGTGCTTGTTGCATTTGAGGTGTGCCTACTAATCGCGGACCTATGTCATCCATCAACTCATGGCCTAGAGCTTCTAGTTGGGAGTTTTCATAAACCTCCTTTACAATACCATCAATAATCTCATCTTTTTCCTGTGAAAAGCTTGAGAAGGACATAAGAACCAGCAAGGCCAAGCCAAGTGAAAATTGTTTTTTCATAATAATTGTATTTGATTATCTTTTCTCTAATAGATGAAAATACAATTAAATTTAGATGAAAAGAAATAAAGTACAGTTACACCTAAAATAGCCTGTAAAAGATGGATTAAGTGTTTAAGTGAAATACATTT
Source organism: Winogradskyella epiphytica (assembly GCF_003217215.1). Classification (GTDB taxonomy): domain Bacteria; phylum Bacteroidota; class Bacteroidia; order Flavobacteriales; family Flavobacteriaceae; genus Winogradskyella; species Winogradskyella epiphytica. Next base: position 160,556 of record NZ_QJTD01000002.1, on the reverse strand, counting down.
CAGAACATCCCCAAATTTCAATTCGAGGCATTACAACTTAGAAGTAATCTATGAGCAGAAACTTAAATACTGATTATCTAAAAAAGCAAGATGCTTTAAGGGTTGTATTATATCTGTGTTAAATATTTGTAATTAAGATAATATCTTGACTAATAACTCCTTAAGAATGTCGCCTTCAGGTAAAGCATTAGCCCCAACTCCTTTGCCTTTTACATCGGCGTCTCGTAATAAACCAATCACATAGCTTACTTTTTTCATTGGATAGTTTTTAGCCGCAGTAAAGTACTCATTTACAAAATACGGATTGACTTTTAAGGCAGTTGCTACACTTCGTGGATTTCTATCCGTCATGCCATGAAGGTGTAATAGTTGGGAAAAGAAATTAAACAATAAAGCCACCGTGACAATCATTGGGTTATCCTTAGGATTTTCAGCAAAATATTTAGCAATTTGGTGAGCCTTTACAACATCTCGCTCTCCAACGGCTTTACGTAATTCGAAATTATTATAATCCTTACTGATGCCTATATTTTCCTCAATATGTTCTGGTGTGATTTGAGTGCCTTCTGGTAAAACTATTTTAAGTTTATTAAGCTCGTTATCAATTTTACTTAGGTCAGTTCCTAAAAACTCTACTAACATTTGAGCCGCTTTTGGAGATATTTGATAATTCTGACCGGCTAAAACACGTCTAATCCAATCGGCAACCTGATTTTCATATAGCTTTTTGCTTTCGAAAACAACACTTCCTGTTTTTTTGATTGCTTTATATAAGGCTTTACGCTTATCTATTTTCTTGTACTTATAGTTGATGACTAAAACTGTCGTGGGTTGCGGATTATTGACATAATCCACTAATTTTTCTATAGTTCTACTTAAGTCTTGGGCTTCTTTAACTATGACTAATTGGCGCTCTGCCATCATAGGATAACGTTTAGCGTTGCTTACAATATCGTCTATCGTAACATCTCTACCATAAAGCACCATTTGATTAAAACCCTTCTCAGTTTCATCTAAAACATGCTCTTCAATAAAGTCAGAAATCTTATCAATATAATAGGACTCCTCTCCCATTAAGAAATAAATCGGTTTTGGGTCGCCCTTTTTAATTGCAGTTACTAATTGTTTTACTTCGTCCAAAATTTATAAAAAATTCCAAGTTAAAAATTCCTTATTTCAACCTATCTAATATGGCTTTAGACCAAATAAATTGGAAATTAGGAATCGAAAATTGTGATTTGTGGTATTCTGCTTTAACTTTGGAGAAAATTCCATTTTACAATAGTGCAAGAGCTCAACTTTCCAAAGTTTGAATACCGTTTCAAAAGTACAGAAAATAAAGTATCTATTTTTGATGTCATTCGGAAAAAATTCTTCATTCTTCAACCTGAAGAATGGGTAAGACAACACTGTGTTCATTATTTAATAAACGAGAAGAAATTCCCTAAATCATTAATCAATGTAGAAAAAGAGCTGATCATAAACGGTTTAAAAAAGCGTTATGATATCGTTGTTTTTAACTCTGATGGAAGTATTCATTTAATTGTAGAATGCAAGGCACCTAAAATTAAAATAGATCAGACTACCTTTGATCAAATCGCTAGATATAACTTAGTCTTAAATGCATCGTATTTAATGGTGACGAACGGTTTAAATCATTATTATTGCGAAATGGATTTGGAGGCCGAACGCTATGCGTTTTTAAAAGATATTCCAAGTTATACCCAAAAATAAATGCTGAATACTCAAGACATTGCGATAGTCATATTAAACTGGAACGGAAAAGCTTTATTAGAGCAATTTTTACCATCTGTTATTAAATTTTCAAATGACGCGGTAATTTATGTTGCAGACAATGCTTCAACAGACGATTCGGTGTCTTTTGTTTCGGAACAATTTCCAAGTGTGAAAATCATTCAGAATAGTGAAAATGGTGGCTATGCTAAAGGTTATAACGAGGCATTAAAACAGGTTAAAGAATCACTACTCTGCTTACTTAATAGTGATATTGAGGTAACTGCAAATTGGCTTCACCCCATTTTATCGGAATTCAATGCAAATTCAAATACAGCGATTATTCAACCTAAAATATTGGATTTTAAGAATAAGTCTCGTTTTGAATATGCTGGAGCTGCGGGTGGATTTATAGATAAATTTGGTTATCCTTACTGTCGTGGTCGAATTTTTGAAACTATTGAAGAAGATTATGGTCAGTATAATGATACGACACTTATCTTTTGGGCTTCGGGCGCTTGTTTGTTTATCAGGAACTCGGTCTTCAAAGAGTTAAAAGGTTTTGATGAGTCTTACTTTGCTCATATGGAAGAGATTGATTTGTGTTGGAGAGCTTTTAATAATAACTACAATTCTAAATACGTTGGAGCGACAACTGTTTATCATGTAGGTGGAGCGACTTTAAGCAATTCCAATCCTAAAAAAACTTATCTTAATTTTAGAAACAGTTTATATACACTGTTGAAAAATTCAGATTCGAATGTAGGATTTAGAGTGTTAACCAGAATGGTTCTAGATGGTGTTGCGGGTATAAGATTTTTATTTCAACTTAAACCTTTGTTCTTATTTGCAATTTTAAAGGCACATTTCTCATTTTATAAGAATTTACCTCGTCTTTTAAAACAGCGTAAACAACTCTCAATGCGCCCAGGTTACTACGAAACCAGTTCTATTGTATGGTCTTATTTTATTAAAAACAGGAAAAGGTTTTAGTCCTCTCGAAAACTGTTAAAATTTATGTTAATCGTAGTCTATTCCTCTATTGTTTTGCATAATTTTGTTTATGTTAAAACTAACAATTTAAACTAGAAATCAATTATGAAAAAACTAATGTTATTAAGTGTTTGCTCAATGATGTTTTTAGCATCGTGTGTATCTAAGAAAGAACATGCTGCGCTTCAAGCTAAACACCAAGAAACCCAAGATTTATTAAATACTGCAACCGTAAAACTTAATAGCTGTCTTTCTGATGTAGCAGCTGCTAATGCTAGAGTTGAGACTATGAAAGATCAATTATCTGATTTACGTAAAGCAAATCAGGATTTAATTGATACCAAAGGTGACTTAACTATTTTAACTAAAAAAGGTTCTGAAAACCTTGAAAAGTCTTTAGAAAGTTTAAAAGAACGTGATTTAAAAATTACAAGATTACAAGATGCTTTAACTAAAAAGGATAGTGTTACTCTTGCAATTGTAACGAGCCTTAAAAAAGCAGTTGGTATCAACGATCCAGATATCGAAATTAACGTAGAAAAAGGTGTGGTATTTATCTCTATCGCAGATAAACTATTATTCCAAACAGGTAGCTATACAGTGACAAACCGAGCTAAAGAAGTTTTAGGTAAAGTTGCTAAAGTAATTAATAGTAAACCTGATTTTGAAGCAATGGTTGAATCTCATACAGACAACGTACCTTATAGCAGACCACCATTATTAGACAACTGGGATTTAAGTGTAAAACGTGCTACTTCTGTAGTTAGAGTTTTAGAGAGCTTAGATGTAAACCCTCAACAATTAATTGCTGCTGGACGTAGCCACTATGTTCCTTTAGTAGAAAATGATACTGCTGAGAATAAGGCTAAAAATAGACGTACTCGCATTGTCGTAATGCCTAAAATTGACCAGTTCTACGAAATGGTTGAAACTGAAATGAAAAACTTATCTGAAGGAAAATAATCCTGTCAGAGTTTTGATATAAAAAACCCAATGCGAAAGCATTGGGTTTTTGTTTTTTAATCAATCTTTGATTATTGCTATGATTTCTGGGAGTATAGCAATGGCAGTTAATACAATGGCGTTACTTTTTTTCTTTTTCGTCTCTTTAGTATTAACTGATTCTGTTGCTACAACTTCAGCGGTTCTGTTTGGTATACGTATCATGACTACAGAGTTTTCGGCTTCTTCTATAAAGTTTTCCTTAGTGAACTCATAAGCTAATTCAATACCATCTTCTTGAAAAGTTTTAACGCTCGACTTGGGATGCTCAATAGTGTACAGTAACTTCGTTAAATCGGTAGCTGCAGTTTGACCTAAAGCAATGCCGTTAAAATTTGAATACATTACCATACTAATAAGATCATCTTCAGTAACTCTTTTAGAGAGTAATTTAAATGCTTGCTTTAAGATAACACTATCCTCTGTGGTAAATTTATCTGCATAAGTTTCAATTAGAAATGTCATATTTCTCGTTTTGTCTGAATCTGAATCAATGCTATAATTCTCTACAACAAATGTGATGAGATTATCTAAGGCTACAGACTCTGTTTCGATGTTCTTTTCTTGGGAATGGCTTGCTATTGAAATCATCAGTACAAGCGCTAAAAATATTGCTCTTTTCATTGGTGTGGTTTTTAGTTACTTAAATTTAAATAACTTATACAAAGCATAAAACCAATAATGAGTGAGCCATGTACTTGAGTGAGTAAAGCCACTGCAGTTATTCTAGAGGTTGGTTATAATATAGACATTGGCTTGTTCAAACGATATTGGAATAACTAAAAAAGCCTTAAGGGTATTATCCTAAAGGCTCTTTTAACATTCTAAAATTATAAAATAATATGCTCTAGTTTAAAGTTTGATACGAATTAACTAGTCGGATAAATTCAGCTCTATAACCATCTTTATCTTCTCCTCTTCCACTTTCAGCCAATTCAATCACTTTTGAAAGTGATGCATTATTAAAATATTTTGAATTTCTCAATTGCATTCCAAATAAGGCTACAGAAGAAGCAAAATTCATATCGTTAGAAGCTTCAGATATAATATCTTTCTGAACGTGTATCATTTCAATACTTTGATCTTCACTTGGCTTTTTATATCTGAATTTTACGGTAAATAATTCATCAACATAATTAGACTTAACTCCTGTTTTTGTGTACTTTAAATTTGAAACCTTTTTTAGATAATCACTAGCTACTCCAGCAGGAATTATTTCATATAGAGCTGTGACTGTATGACCACTGCCTAATTCACCAGCATCTTTGGTGTCATCGATAAAATCTTCGTCAGCTAGTAACCTGTTTTCATACCCAATTAATCGATAAGCTTGAACTTTGTTAGGATTGAATTCAACTTGTATTTTCACATCTTTAGCAATGGTATAAAGTGTCCCACCAAATTCTTTCCCAAAAACTTTTTGTGCTTCCTGCATCGTATCAATATAGGCATGATTACCATTTCCTTTATCTGCTAAAGTTTCTAATTTTGAATCTTTATAATTGCCGTATCCAAAACCTAAAACAGATAGAAACACACCTGATTTACGCTTTTCCTCAATTAAGGATTGCATATCACTATCACTAGATGCTCCTACATTAAAATCACCATCAGTTGCTAAAATCACACGATTATTTCCGTTCTTTTTAAAGTTTTTCTCAGCTAGTTTATAAGCCAGTTCAATTCCGGCGCCACCTGCGGTTGAACCTCCAGAATTTAAGTTGTCTAAAGCAGCTAAAATTTTCTCTTTATGCTTCCCTGAAGTTGGTTCTAAAACCACACCTGCTGCTCCCGCGTAAACCACTATCGAAACTTTATCTTTTTCACGTAATTGATTTACTAAAACTTTAAATGCACTTTTTAATAATGGGAGTTTGTTAGGTGAACCCATTGAACCAGAAACGTCAATTAAGAAGGTTAAATTTGAGGCAGGAAGTTCATCATTATTATAAGTTTTACCTTGCAAACCAATTCTTACTAATTGTGTATCATTGTGCCATGGCGTTTTAACAACCTCAGTAGTTATAGAAAATGGATGTTCATCGGTTGGTTGAGGGTAATTATAGTTAAAATAATTTACCATTTCTTCAACTTTAACAGCATCTGAAGGAACTGATTGGCCATTGTTTATCATTCTTCTTATATTACTATACCCTGCTTTATCTACATCTATAGAAAAAGTTGAAAGAGCGGCTAAATTTGTGCGCTTAAAATCATTTTCTTCGATTTTAGAATAAGATTCATTAAGAAAGTTATTTAAATTGTCGAGATCAACTTTATTCTTTCGCCCTTTAGTTCTTAGAATTACCACGCCTTTTGTGCCTTGATATCCAAAAACTACGCTGCCTTGTTGAGCATTAAGAATTTCAATGTCCTTAATTTTATCGGCTTTTATACTTTTGAATTTATCTTCGCTAATAGGTTTACCGTTTAAAATATAAAGTGGTTCATTTGATAAGGAAGAGTCTACACCACGAATGATAGTATTGCGATGTCTTCCGTTGCGATGAGATACACCAACAACTCGACCTGAAAGTTTAGAGCCTAGTGTTGGTTTAGTAATACTGACAGCACCCGTTATACCACGTCTTGTATAAGTTCCATAACCTACTACAATCACTTCATCTAATTGAGAAGCTGCTTCTAAAGCAACATTATAAATTAGACTTGATCCAATAGTGACTTCTTTTGAGGTCATCCCCACATAAGACACGACAATAATTTCTCCGACTTTTACATTGATTTTGTAATTTCCATCAAAATCTGTTTGAGCACCTCTGGATGTACCTTTTACAATTACACTTGCTCCTGGTAATGGCAGCCCATCAGCGGAAGATGTTATAGTTCCTGATATTGTCTTTTCTTGCGCATTTAATGACAGAGACGACAGTAAAATGCATAAAATGAATACTAGATTTTTCATAATAGTTGAGTTATAAGTTTACGTAAACCTAAACACCACACATATCTTTTAAAACCTAGAATGAGTAAAGTACAACTTTGAATGAGTTAACTAGCCAATAACTGATTTTATAGTTTTCTTACGTTGAATTTTACCATTAACCGTTTCAGCAAACTGATCTACGCTATAGATTTTCTTCGGAATTTCGAACTTATCTAAAGTAGCTAAACTTTCGATTTCTTTTTTAAAGACTTCTAAATCGGTCGACGGTTTTTCAATAATCAGAATTAGTTTTTCTCCTAAAGAAGCATCCTCTTCACTTGCTACAATAAATCTTTCCTTGATAATTGGCTGTAGTTTATCTTCAATTTGTTCTGGAAATAATTTTACACCACCAGAATTCACCACATTATCAAACCTTCCATATAATTTAAAACTACGGTCAGATTTTAAATCGACAATATCATTTGTAATTAAAGGTTCATCAACAAGTTTTGGCGCATGAATAATTAAGCAGCTTCTATCATCTTGTGTAAAGTGAATATTCTCTAAGGCTTGAAACAGAGGTTCTCGTTGAGCAGATTTAGATTCTAATTGTCTTATCGCAACGTGAGTAACCGTCTCTGTCATTCCATAAGTTTCATAGAATTTTGGCTGCAGATCTTTGATTTTTTCTAACAATGGTCTTGTCACTTTAGATCCACCTACAATTATAGTTTTAACATTATTAAGATATCCAATAGTATGTTTTACTTGTAGTGGAATCATAGCACAGAAATCATAGGTCTTTTCATAGTCGAAAATAGGATGCGCTGTTGGCTCAACAAAGTCAAGTTCAAGACCCAAGACTAAAGCGCGAACAAACATCATTTTACCTGCAATAAAATGACTTGGCAAGCAATGTAATGCTGTGTCTCCTGGTTCTAAACCAAAGAAATTACCTGTAGCAATGGCTGAATTAACCATAGCCTGTTTCATCAATTTAATGTTTTTTGGTTGCCCTGTAGAACCTGAAGTTTTTACATATAAATAATCGTCATTATTTAACCAATCAATTAGAAAACTACCTGTAACTTTCTCGTAAGGTTCACCTTCTTTAATTAGACTATAGGCCACTTCTTTTAAGTCTTCATGACTAAAATTCAGCCCATTAAATTTAAAACGGTTATGTACTTTATCGTATGTAGGTGTCATAATTAATCTAAGATTTTATAATTTTCCCTTGATTCTATGGTTTGAAAATCATCTTCTACAGGCAATTCTACTTTACCAAATAATTTCTCTTTCCAATTTGTCCAACCATATTTTTTAGAAAGTATAATAAGCAAAATAGGATAAACAATAACAACAGGTGCAACAATCTCTGTAATTGCCATTTCAGCTGGATCGGCTGTTAAAGTTAGTAAAGCGTCTGTTTGTAAGGCAGACCAATCTGAAGTTACTAATAACGCCGTGAACATATTATTTGCGGCATGGAAACCTAGAGCTAATTCTAAACCGTCATCCATGAGTGTCATTATGCCCAAAATTAAGCCAGTACCAATATAAAAGACCATCATGATTGGGCCTAGTTTATCGACTTCAGGATTCATTCCGTGCAATAATCCAAATCCAACTGAAGTAAGAAGTAATGGTGCCCATCTATTTTTAAATAACACACCTATTCCTTGCATTAAATAGCCTCTAAATAAGTATTCTTCAAAACTGGTTTGCAATGGCATCAAAAAGATGATTAAAGCGCAAAGAATTAAAAAAGGTTTAAGATTAAAGTTAAATATGTAGTCTTCCGGAGAGAAATAATAAGATAGATAGGTAGTACCTAAAGAGAATACGCCCCAAACTATGAATATAAACCAAAATCGACTCCAATCAATCTTAGGTCGAGTTGTTGTTAATTGACGAAAGGATTGCTTATGTAAAAATTTAGAGGATAGAATAACACCTACTAATCCTACAGCAAATGAAAATAACATTAAAAATAAAAATAGATTATTTCCAAGCAATGCCGCCATTTGTGCGATATCTGTAGTGATACTCATATCAGCTCCATTAAAAACTTCTATACCAATAAAAACAAGTAAAGGAATCATTCCTATAATTTGCCAAAAAGCAAATATTATAATGATGCCCACTAAATAACGCCACCAATCATAGAGTCCTGTATACGCTTGTTGAATGTAGTTCATATTTATAAATTAAATTTCCAATGTTTATTTTTTTCGTAATGTAAATGACCTTGTTTCACGTACAATGGAGAAGTGAAATTGTTGGTATACAAACTCCCTGTACCTAGGCCTTGTGGCATTTTATTATTTAGTAAGTAGGTCCATTGAGATATCGCATTTAAACCCACATTACTTTCAAGTGCACTGGTAATCCACCACTGTATATTTAACCGGTCAGCAGAATTAATCCATGCCTGACTTCCCGAGAACCCTCCAACTAAACTCGGTTTTAGAATAATGTATTGGGGTTGTATGGTTTGCAGTAAGGTTTGTTTATCTTCTTTTAAGAGGACACCAATTAATTCTTCATCTAAAGCAATTGGTAATGGCGTTTTTTCGCAAAGATCAGCCATCGTTTCTAATTGCTTAGGTTTGATGGGTTGTTCTATTGAATGTAGTTGATATTCAGATAATTGTTTTAACTTTTCTAAAGCATCGTCAGGAGAAAATGCACCATTAGCATCTACGCGTAATTCAATATCGGAAACGGAAAACTCTTTTCGAATGGATTTTAAAATATCTAATTCCGTTTGAAAATCAATTGCTCCAATTTTCAACTTGATACAATCAAACCCTTCTTTGATCTTATCTTTTATTTGGGATCTCATAAAAGCTTCAGTTCCCATCCAAACTAATCCATTGATTGGAATGGCATCTTCTTCTTTTGTGAAATTTGAAGGAAATAATTCAAATTGATTTTCCGACTCTATAGATTTAAAAGCCGTTTCCAATCCAAATTGTATACTTGGAAATTCAATTAATTCCGGTAAAAGCTGCTCTAATCCATGATGAATGTTCTCACAAGTCCATTTTAGTTTAGCTTCATAATCTGGTCGATCATCAATAGATAAGCCTCTTAAAATGCCGCACTCACCCACTCCAGTTTTCCCGTCATTTTCTAGTAAAATAAACCAAGTCTCTTTAGTGGTCATTACACCTCTCGATGTCCCACTTGGTCGTTTAAAATCTAAAATATATGATTGGTAAGTTGCTTTCATAATAGAAGTCAAAAATAGTCATTTATTTTCGTAAATTAGAACTCTAATACTTAGTCGAAATGCCCGATTTTCCAAATATTATCCTTTATGCTATTCCGTTTTTTGTGCTTGCTATGTTGCTAGAACTATATATTTCTGCAAAACAGCAAATTAAAACTTATGAAGCTAAAGATTCATTGTCTTCAATAGCGATGGGATTAGGGAATGTAATTCTAGGTTTTGGAGCTAAGGCTGTGGTTATTTTAGCCTTCTTTTTTGTTTATGACAATTTTAGAATATTTACTATTCCTGTGGTTTGGTGGTCTTTTATATTGATTTTCTTCGCAGACGATTTTGCTTACTATTGGTTTCATAGGGTATCACATGAATGTCGCTTATTTTGGGCATCACATGTTGTACATCATTCTTCTGAACATTATAATTTGAGTACAGCCTTACGTCAAACTTGGTCTGGTGGTTTTTATACCTTTATATTTTGGTTATGGCTACCCTTATTAGGGTTTCATCCTGCAATGATTCTATTACAAATGTCTATTAGTTTATTATATCAATTTTGGATACATACTGAAGCTATAAACAAAATGCCGAAATGGTTTGAAGCTGTTTTTAATACGCCGTCTCACCATAGAGTTCACCATGGCAGCAACCCTATTTATTTAGATCGAAATCACGCGGGAATTCTAATCATATGGGACAAAATGTTTGGCACGTTTCAAGAAGAACTAGAAGAGGAAAAAGTAATTTATGGTCTGGTTACCAATATTGAAACTTTTAATCCAATTAAGATTGCCTTTATTGAATGGTATCATTTATTTAAAGATGCGTTCACAGGAAAAAAATCTTTTAAAGACAGAATACTCTACATTTTTAAACCACCTGGATGGAAACATGATGGCACAGGAAAATCAAGTGATACCTTAAGAACTGAATGGTTAAAGACGGTTAAATCAAACCAAACAAAGTAAGAATATTTTATATGACTTTTACAAATAAAATAATTTGGATCACTGGAGCTTCAAGTGGCATAGGAAAAGCAATAGCACTTCAGTTAGCTGAACAAAATTGTAAATTGATCCTTTCATCTAGGCGAACTTCTGATTTGCAAGAGGTTAGATTGTTGTGTGCCAATCCCAAAAATATAGAAATTCTCCCTTTTGATTTGGCAGATTACCTGCAAATGAAGCCCATTGTTAAAGAGGCCATATCTAAATTTGGAAAAGTAGATATTCTCATAAATAATGGTGGTGTTAGTCAGCGTTCGTTAATAATAGAAACGGACATTTCAGTAGATAAAAAGTTAGTGGAAGTTAATTATTTAGGTACCATAGCTTTAAGCAAAGCGCTGTTACCTCATTTTGTTTCTAATCAATCTGGTCACTTTGTTACCGTATCTAGCTTGATGGGGAAATTTAGCTCACCTTATCGTTCTTCTTATTGTGGAGCAAAACATGCGCTACATGGCTTCTTTGATTCTTTAAGATTGGAACATGACAAAGACCAAATAAAGGTAACCATGATTTGCCCTGGATTTGTAAATACAGATGTGGCTCGAAACTCTTTAACAGGTGATGGATCTCTTCAGAAAACACAAGATAATGCAACAGACAACGGAATGGATGTGAACCTATTCGCTCAAAAAATGTTAAAAGCTATTGAAAAAGAAAAATTTGAAGCTTATATAGGTAAAAGTGAAACTCTTGGAATTTATTTAAAACGTTTTTTTCCAAAATTGCTTCACAAACTCATATTAAAGCGTGAGGTAAGATAGGTTATATTAAAACTTCTTAAGAACCAAGCCCTTGGGTTGGAGTGTCGTGCTTTCAATAATTTCGAAATCAATAACTCCTAAAATCAGTTCTTCTTCAGTTATAACTTCAACTTGCCAAAACCCTTCTTTAGTATTGTTTTTATACGAATAACCGCGATAACCATTGTCTCTTCCTCCGACAATATCAAATCCAATATCATCTGCAATCTCCCATTCCCCTGTAGTTTCATTTAGCCATTTCCAACGGTGAAACACAGATTTCTCTATACTGGTTGGTCCAAAAATGGATGTAAACACATAAACAGGTTCATTGGGTCTACTGATGAATTTATCTCGGTGATCTCTCCAAAACACATACCATTCATCTGTTTCGTACGATACGATATACTTCCCATTTTCAACCTTAACATTATGTGCTACAACACCTTCTTGGAGCGCTAGAGGAACAGGGGGAATTAAATCAAAATAGTAAAACACATTAATAAGGGCATATAAACCAAAGACAATTCCTATTATTTTCCCAAGTTTCATTTCAGCTCTAGTACTTGGGCTTTTTATATAGATAATAGTTATTAAGCTCAGGGTCACTGCCAAACTCACTAAACCTGAGATCATAAAAATGGTGGTTCCCATTTCTTTTATAAATACAGGAATTATGAAAGTAAAAAAGGTGAAACTCAGAAAAAAGTATACGCTAAACTGTAAGTACTTATTTGAAATACGTTTTTTAAGCAATTCGTTTGCAAATAATATCGCTAGAAGAATAACAAAGAAGGACATTGTTTTTGATAGTGAAACACTTCTTGAAAAATAGATAACATAGGCACTTGAGAGCGCTCCGAAGAAAAACTGAATAGCTAGAGGGAAATATTCCTTATAGCGTTCCAAAAATGTATTTCTCCATTTTCCATCATCAGAAAGGTTGAACAGAAATAGCGTAATGCTTAATAGAGTCATATGAGAGCATAGAACTACCAAATCGTAAAGTCGATCAATTCGTCCAAGCGTCAATGAATCGAAAATGAATCCACCAATAAAGAAAATAATTGGTGCATACTTTTCGTGCTTCCGAATGAATTTTCGAAACTTGCTATTTCTGAGTTTTACTAAAGTTCTTTTCATAAGACGTTTGGAAAGCGTTGTAAGAAGTGGAAATTATCACAAATTATAATTCCATACTTTCACCAATGTCCAATAACATCAAATCCTTATTTCTAACATAGAATTTTCGCTTAGCCTCTTCATGATCAATTTCAATATAACCGAAAGTATCATAGTGATAGCCCAAGACTTTATCACATTCAACAAAATCACTCGCAAGAATAGCATCTTCTACTCCCATAGTAAAATTATCTCCAATTGGAAGAATTGCTAAATCAAGATTCGTTTGCATTGGAATGATCTTCATATCCATAGTTAACGCTGTATCACCTGCTATATAAATATTTTTGTGCTCTCCTTCAATAATAAACCCTCCTGGTTGTCCGCCATAGCTTCCATCGGGAAAAGAGGACGTATGAATTGCATTAACATACTTTAGATTTCCAAATTCGAAGTCCCATGATCCACCATGATTCATTGGATGACCTTCCAAGCCTAAGTTTTGAAAATGTGTTACGATTTCAAAATTAGAGACAATGACAGCTCCAGTTCGTTTGGCAATAGCTTCAACATCTAAAATATGATCTTGATGTGCATGTGTCACTAAAATATAATCGGCTTTTAATGAATTTATATCTATTGCAGAAGCTTTTTCATTCCCTGAAATAAATGGATCTACTAAAATGTGAATATCTTTAATCTGAATTCCTAAACTAGCATGTCCGTAGAATGTGATTTTCATTTTTATAGTGTTTTAAGTTGGTTAAAAGATACTAAATTTTACCTTAAATGTAGGTTCTTAAAATACTAAGAAGCTGCGAATAATTTATCATCTTCTAAATAAGAATCTTTAACTTAATATAGAATATACCCTACACCTAGAAGAATAGAAAACAAAAATGTAGAAAGTGCAACTACCTTGAGCTGACTATCAAAATCATCGGGATGAACAGCTGCTTTTACTTTTTTTAAGTGGATGATTAAGGGAATATAAGTCAGTAAATACAAAAAGTTATATGGTTCTACATAATACAATATTGAAAAAACTAAAGCGAGTATCATAGCTCCAATTATCAATGCGAAATGATATTTCTTCGCCCGTCCTAATCCTAATTTTATGGCCAATGTGATTTTTCCCGCATTGGTATCGGATTTAATATCTCGCATATTATTTAAATTCAATACACCCACGCTTAAAAGTCCTACTGCAATTGCTGGAAGAATCACTACATGATCTATAGTGTGCATATATAAAAAGTAAGTTCCGATTGTACTTACCAATCCGAAAAACAAAAAAACGAAAACGTCTCCCAAAGCACGATAGCCATATGGAGTGTCTCCCATAGTATAATTTAATGCGGCGTAGACCGAAAATCCACCTAGTCCAATAAACAGTAAAACGTATAGTATGTTTCCACTACCAAAAGCAGCCCACAATAAAGCCAATGTTAAACCTATTACTATGAGGGTGTTCATTTTTATTCCTTCAAGCATTTGGTTTGGAGTAATCTCACCACTTTGAATAGCGCGTTGTGGACCAACACGTTCATCATTATCAGTTCCTTTAACTCCATCGCCATAGTCATTTGCTAAATTAGAAAGCACCTGTAAACTTACTGTAGTTAATAACGCCAGTATTAGAATCCAGATATTAAAATGACCATTGTAGAAAGCAAAACAACTTCCTAATATTATTCCAGAAACCGAAAGAGGTAAAGTTCTTAAGCGCATGGCAGATAGCCACGGTTTAATTTTATCCATGTATGAGACTTAAATTAAGGAATCCATTTCTTTTCAAAATTAGGCTTACGTTTTTCTAAAAAGGCATCTCTTCCTTCTTTTGCTTCATCGGTCATATAAGCTAAACGAGTAGCTTCACCTGCAAAAACCTGCTGTCCTACCATTCCGTCATCGGTAAGGTTCATGGCAAATTTCAACATTTTTATCGAAGTTGGTGATTTTGCTAATATTTCTTGTGCCCATTGGTAGGCAGTATCTTCAAGCTCTTCATGAGGGATAACAGCATTGACCATTCCCATTTCATAAGCTTCTTGAGCTGAATAATTTCGTCCTAAGAAAAATATTTCTCTGGCTCTTTTTTGTCCAACCATTTTAGCTAAATAAGCAGACCCATATCCACCATCGAAACTAGTAACGTCTGCATCCGTTTGCTTAAAAATAGCATGTTCTTTACTTGCTAAAGTTAAATCACAAACAACGTGCAAACTATGTCCACCACCAACAGCCCAACCTGGAACCACAGCGATAACTGCTTTTGGCATAAAGCGTATAAGACGTTGAACTTCTAAAATGTTTAATCGATGATAACCATCGTCTCCAACATAACCTTGATGACCTCTCGCAGTTTGATCTCCTCCAGAACAAAAACTCCATATGCCATCCTTTGACGAAGGACCTTCAGCACTAAGAAGTACAACTCCAATATTTACATCTTCATTAGCATCATAAAATGCATCATAAAGTTCTGCCGTAGTTTTAGGCCTAAAGGCGTTTCTTATATCTGGTCGGTTAAAAGCAATTCTTGCGACGCCATTAGACTTTTTGTAGGTAATATCCTCATAAGTCTTGGCGGTTTTCCATTCTATATGGCTCATTTTTATTCAAATTTTGAAAAACAAAAATAAGCAATTAAAAATAATCTCTTCTAAAGAAAATAATTTTCGTTAATCCGTGGAAGGTTCTGTGTTTTCCTAATTAAACCTTTGATGTAATACGATAGATTTAATTATCCTATTTTAAGGTGTTTATAAAACAAAATATGTTAATAAATATTAGACTTTGAATAGAATTAAAATAATTTATTTTAGATGAATTCCATCGTCCTTTATTTCGATTTGTCTTTCCTTATAAAGAGAGCCTATTGCTTTTTTAAAACTCTTTTTGCTCATTTGGAGACGATCTTTAATATCTTCTGGATTGGACTTATCATGAAGAGGAATAAAGCCACCAGCATCATGCAGCTCATTTAAGATATGTTCTGCATTAGGTTCTATATTTCTATAACCTATTTGGTTTAAGGAAATATCTAATTTATTATCAGGACGAACTTTCTTCACAATTCCCTTTAAACGGTCACCTACGCTAATATCTTGAAAGATATCATCGCTAAAAACTAGTCCTAAATGTGTTTTGTTTACAATAACGTTCATTCCTAATTCCGAAGGATGAGAAACAATAAGGTCTACTTCATCAAATTGAGCTACTGTTAACTCCTTATTATCTAAGAAACGGTTAGTTTTACTTGAAGCCACCAAACGCTCTGATTCTTCATCTAAATAGCAGTGTACTAAATACCAACCGCCTGGCTTCATTTTGAAGGCTTGCTCTCTAAATGGGCAGAACAACTCTTTCACCAATCCCCAATCTAAAAATGCACCAAAATCAGTTACTTGGTTACAACGCAATAGAGCGAAATCCCCCTTTTTAATATATGGTTGATCTGTTGTAGCAACTGGTCGTTCTTCGTTATCTAAATAGACAAAGACTTCAATTTTATCACCAATTTCAAATACTTCTGGCACATATCGATTTGGTAATAATACCTCATTATCTGCACCGTCACCTAAAAATAATCCAGGTTCTGTATCTCTTAAAATTTCTAACGTATTGTATTCGCCTAAGTTTATCATATTGCAAAGGTAAATATATTTTATTGAGATTTATTAAAAAGTATGAATGTAATCCAAATCGTTCTTTTATCAAAAATATCCGAATTACAAGTTCTAAAATATTGAATAAAAAAAGCGTTATAACTCACTTGTTATAACGCTTTTTTCTTTTTTATAATTTCTACTTATGAATAAATAGATTCTTTTTTGAAATGCTTAGCTAATAAATAATAAACTACAGCTCTATACTTATTTCTGTTAGATTTACCGTAAGTTTCCATTACTGCATCGATACCTTTATCTAAATCAGCACCATCTTTTAATCCTAGTTTTTTGATTAAAAAATTATTCTTCACTGTGGCTAATTCTTTTGGGTCAGAACCAGACACTGTTGATGAATCTGCATTGTAAATTGAAGGACCTAAACCAACTGTAACTTTTGTTAATAAATCCATATCTGGATTAACACCACATTTGTCTTTTAAATCTGCCGCATATTTTGCGATTAGTTCATCTCTTTTACTCATGTTATTATTTATTTTAAATTATACATCAATAGCTGAAAGGTAGTACTTTTTTGACACATTAAAAACCAAAAAGTCACTTCTTAACAATATTTAAGAATTTGATCACTTTATATACTTAAAGAAATCTATAAGTATCTTATCATTTGTACGTGAAGGCGTAAAAATCTCTAATAACCTTGGTCGATTGGAAACAGAATAAAATGATTCTAATTGTTCATCTAATTGTTGTTGGTCTTTCGCCATAACATAATCAAATCCGTACATTTCACTGAGCTGTTTTGCAGTTAGTTTATGTTTCGTTTCAAAGAAATAATCAAAATTTCCTGTGTCTTTTTGTCCAGGTAAGATTCTAAATATCCCTCCTCCTTCATTATTAACTACAACAATTCTAAAGGTATTAGGAATGTAATTATTCCATAGTGCGTTACTATCGTAAAAGAAACTAAGATCACCAGTAATAAAAGTGGTACGTTGTTTTGCGACTACAGCCGAGCCAATCGCGGTACTTGTACTACCATCAATTCCACTTGTACCTCTATTACAAAATACATCTATGCTTTTTGAAAGTTGAAATAACTGTGTATAACGTATAGCAGAGCTATTTCCTACCTGTAACACACTGTTTTTAGGTAATTTTTTTAATACCGAATTAAAAACCGTAAAATCAGAAAACGGAATTTCTTTCAAATATTCATCTTGTTTCTTTCTACGTTTTTGACGTACAGTTAACCAATTTGTTTTATAATCACTTTTTGCGTGATGAGTTACTTGAGGTAGAAACTCAGCTAAGAACGTATTAGGTCTTAACTTAATATGCTTATCTAAACAAAAGAATGTATCATTCGCTTTATTTAAATCAACGTGGCAATGGTACTTAGGTTTATAAGATCTTAAGAACGCTTTTATTCTTTTCGAGACGATTAAACCACCAAACGTAAGAAGAACTTCGGGCTGAAGAGCTTTAAATTCTTCTTCATTTAAAGGAGAAATCAATTTATCTATTCCTGGAAAAAAATCAGGATGGTGTATATTTGAAGTTGTTTCAGTAAAAACAATCACACTATCGTCGTCTGCAATTTCCTGAATCCATTTAGCTTCAATGGTATTAGGTTGCAGCACTCCTACCAAAATCATTTTTCGTTCGGCATTTTGCCAAATATCTAAAAAGCTTTTAATTTCAAAAGCATCCACTCTATCTTCTCTGTTTTGAATTTTGAATGGCTTTGGGTTGATTGATAACTCAGCAACAGTGTCATATAAAGGTTCATCAAAAGGAATATTGATATGAACGGGTCCTGAATTCAATTTTGCTTCAGTTAAAGCGTCGTGAATTTCAGATTCATTATAAGTTTGAATATCTTTTTGAACTCCTAAAAATCTTTCGAGTCTTTGTTCTAAACTTTTAAGCGTTGGCATTTCACCAGTACCCATTGTACTATCACTTTCTTTTAAGTCTAGTTTTAAGTTAGCACTATATATAACGTGTTTCCCAAAAACATTTTTTTGCCTGATGGTTTGTCCGTCTCCTATATCTATTCGGTGCTCGGGTCTATCTGCAGATAAAACTACAAGTGGTATATGACTGTAAAACGCTTCAGCTATGGCCGGATAATAATTCAATAAAGCACTACCAGAAGTACATACTACTGCAACAGGTTCTTGTAATTGTTGCGCTATTCCCATGGCGAAAAATGCTGCGCAACGCTCATCTACGATGCTATAACACTTAAAAAAGTCGTCATGTGTGAATCCTATAGTTAAAGGTGCATTTCTACTGCCTGGCGAGATTATAATATGTTTCACATTATGCGTCTTACATAAAGTGACCACCGTTTGGGATAAAGGAATTTTAGAATACGTCATATAGGGCAAATTTACCTAATAAAAAGGGCTAAAAAAAATTCAATTAAGAATATAAATTAGCTTAAAACAGCATTAATTGTAGATGTTTTATTCACAGTTTCCTCCCATTCATGTTCTGGGTTAGAGTCTTTAGTAATTCCACCACCTACATAAATAAGAGCGGATTCGTCTTGAAGCTGCATAGAGCGTAAATTAACAAAGAAATTAGACTCTGTTTTAACTACAGAATAGGCATTATTTTCAACATTTCGGCGGTTACTATTTCTACTTTTAAACGTTTTCAAATTTAATTCTCCTAAAAAGCCTGTATAGAAATCGCGATCGTAATGTTCATGCTGAAGGATGTAATTTTTGGCTTTATCTTTTGGAAATCCGCAAACTGCAGGGGTTGGATGCAAAGCTTCGATAATTGGTTTTAATTCTGAATTATCGCTAATTATACTTGAAATTCTAGTTCTCAAGTGTAGTAGTTTTCCTGCCTGAATGGTTTCGACTTCAGAAACATTTATTGATTTGGAATAAGGTTGAAGTTGATTGACGATAAAATCAGTTACAATTTGTTGCTCTTCATATTCTTTTGGTGTCCATTCTATCTCTAAATCCTCATAAAATGATTTCGTGCCCGCTAAAGACATTGTTGTTAGTCGTTTGCCTTCTACTTGAAATAGTAATTCTGGTGTAGCTCCAATCCAAAGTCCCACTTTAGGATGATACCAACAATAAACCATTGCCGTTTTATAGGTATTGAAAAGTCGTTTAAAGATCGTTAGGGGATTGCTATTTTGAAGAGATTTTGTGACGCATCGTGATAATACTACTTTTTGTAAACCTCCTTTTTTAATCGCATCTATGCCTTTTGAAACCAGATTAATGTGTTGCGTTTTATGATTATTATCATAAATAATATCAGAAGGTGTTGAAAACTCGACTTCTAAAACATCTGTATTCAGCTCAGAAATCACACATTCAGATACTGGAAACAGAATACTTTTGTCTTTTAAGTTGAAGGGAGCAAATACAAATCCGCTTTCTAAAAACGAATCTGTTTTATGCAATTCAGCATCTTTTTGCATCCAAGACCTTAAAACCGAACTATTTGGTTTTCGATATACAACAAAAGGTAGATTTTTGGCATAATGTTCCTCTAAAGCATCGAAAAATGATGTTACATCCATTCCTTATTTCTTTTTTGGAAGTGAGATAGTAGATAGTCTGCAAATAGAAATCAAATTATCATCTTCATCGGTAACTTTAATATCTAATAACTGGGTGGTTCGACCTTTATGTAGGAAAGTTGCTTTGGCGTAAACATAACCTTCTTTAACACTTTTTAAATGATTAGCTGTAATTTCTAAACCACGAACAAACATTTTTTCGGTATCTATAAAAATATGAGAAGCAAAACTACCGACGCTTTCCGCCAAAGCAGCTGTGGCACCACCATGTAAAACTCCATCTGGTTGATGTACTTTTGGTGTTACTGGCATTCTTGCTACCAAAAAGTTGTCTCCAAAGTCCACCATCTCAATATCTAAGGTTTCCATTAAGGTGTTTTTACTAGCAGCATTAGCTTTTTGTAGTACGTCTTCTTTAGTCATTTGCATAGAAAAATAGTATTTTTGAATCGAAAACAAAGATACAGAAACCACTAGGAATAATGAATTCACAAGAGAAAGAAATCACATACACAACGAGTAATTCCTACTCTACTTTAAATAAGCTTACAGAGAAAACCAATACCGTTTGGTTTGTCTGTCATGGTATGGGGTATTTGAGTCGATATTTTCTAAGGTACTTTAAAACTTTAAATTCTGAAGAAAATTATATTATCGCACCACAGGCTCCTAGTAAATACTATATTCAACCTAAAATGCACGTTGGGGCGAATTGGTTGACACGAGACAATACAGCGTCTGGAACAGAGAATATTATAAATTATTTTGACGCTGTTTTAGAAGCTGAAAACTTACCAGATGATATCAATTTAGTTGTATTGGGTTATTCCCAAGGTGTGAGTGTTGCTATGCGATATTTAGCAAAGCGAAAATTACAATGCAGTCAGTTAGTGCTACATTCTGGTGGTATACCTAAGGAATTAATAGCGGAGGATTTTGAATATTTATCTAAAAACACGAAAGTGAAATTAATTTACGGTACAGAAGATGAGTATTTAAATAAGGAAAGAATTGAACAAGAATCTAAAAGAGTGGGTGAAATTTTTGGAGACCGAATTACTATTATTCCATTTAAAGGGAAACATGAAGTCAATGTTGAACTTATAGAGAACTTGATTTGAAAGTATCACTTATACAATTAAAAAAAGCTAACTTTTTAGGTTAGCTTTTTTTTATATCTCCTCTGTAAATAAACGTATTAGCTCGTTTTTTGCAGGGTTCTATTTTTCTCTTTTAAGATGGCTAATTGCTTTTCAATAAACGATATAGCCTCTTCTGTTTTATAACTTGTTTTAGACGTAATATCCTCAAAGTCTTCTCTAAATTTTTCTCGTCCTGAGGCTGTTGCCTTAGATAAATCGTCTTTAACTTCAGATAAGTCTTTAGTTAACTGATCTTTAATATCCTTACCTTCTTTTTTAAGACGATCTCTTGTAACACTTCCTTTTTCCGGTGCTAATAATACGCCTGCTGCAGCTCCTAATAAAAGGCCTCCTAACACTAATGCTCCTTTGTATATCATAATAGTTTTTCTTTTAATTAAACTTGTTTACTTATATGTCGTTGAACATTTAGATTTGTTACAAACAAATTCATCTTTAGCGATTTAGGTAGTCTAAACGTTATTGAATACTTGATATTTCTAATTATCCTTCGCACACTCAAAACATCCTATAAATTCTTTACTTAATTCCAAGTCTTCCGAACCTTTTAAAGGTGCAGTGACCAATCCTTGTTTTTGAATGATATTGTAGAATTGAATAGCGTAATCTTTTATATTGTTTCTTCGTTCTTTCATTTTACTTAGAATTTCTTTTTCATCGAGCTTTCGAATATTTTCAGGCCATACAGCAAAAGCTGATTCTAATTCAGAATCCTTAAGTAAGTTCTGTAAATTTTCTGCCTCTTCAATAAAAACAGACTCTTCAGTTTGCGATAAAAAATAATTATCAAAAGGATATACCAAACCCTCCATATAGTCTATATCGGATTTAAATGGTCTTAATTCTTTGACCACATGTTTATTTGATAAAATAGAAGGAACAAGACCTTCAATATTGAAAAACGCATTATCACGATCGCCAGCAACAGGAATAGCTTTATAACCATCGCTTGATTTTTGAACAGCCCAAGCCCACTGCTTAGTGTGCCTGTCCCAATCGCCAATAATCATATCAAACAATCGACTTCTTACTAAGGCATGCTCATCGATATGTAAAGAATCTTTAAGTTCAAGTTTTAATTCTTGTAGATTATCGGTATCTATAATTTCTACAATATTATTGTGTTTGGTATAATTGACTTTACTCTTGGTCTCATACTCCAATAAATAAAGTCGATTTCCGAACTTTTCATTAAACTCACCCAAACGGGATTGTTTTGGCACAAAAACCATTTGTGGACTCGTGTGAAGCACATTAGCTTTTTCGGCTAATTCCGCTGCTAAAATTGCAGCAAAGGGATGCTGTGCAGATATACCATCTACTACGATATTCTCCAATTTCAAAATTTCTAAAAACTTAGGTACTAAAGGTCTTGTATCTTTATTAACACTACGTAAACTATAGGTGAAGCCATCAGCTCCACGCATTTCTAGGGAGTGCGTTTGATTGCCACCACCTTCTTCTATGATCGTCATCCCCCCTTTAAGTGTATCTAAGAAAACGATGGGAACTTTCACCTTAGCCGACCAAGCTTCACGGTATTGTTTACCTTGAATAAGCTTCTTTAATTCATCTGCTTTGTAAATATCTGTTGGTGACAATTCTACAGAATCATAATCTTTAAAATTGACGGTTTCCGCATCATCTATATTATACAGTATTGATTTGCTGTAGATTTGATCTGTACTTTGTGTAGACCAATATAAGGCAACAAAGAAGGCAGTGATTATAAGAGTGCAGCCGATTAAAATTTTACGTAAGGACATAATTCTAAATTTAAACATTTCAAAATTAAAGCTTTAAACTATTAAGCCTTAACTGTAAACATAAATTCTAGAACTTATTTGCCTAAACGTAAATCGTTTTTAAGTATTAGTATATTAAGTTGGAAACAATATCTTTTACAGGAAGAATTTCTTTAGTATGTTCTATACTTGGTCCTGCAACCCAAACCGTTTTATAGGTCGCTTTTTTAGCTGCTTTCTCTGTGGCTTTCATTCCTATCGAAAAGCGAACCATTTTTACCCATTTTTTTAGTGATTTATTTTTGTTGAGCAGATTTTCCAACCAAGTCGCTTTAGTACCTATCTTTTGAAGATAAGGCGTGTTAATTACAGTACAAGGCGTACCTGATATACGTTCTGTCATGATAATATCATCCGCACCATAATCTACACAAGCTTGTTTATATTCATCGGTAACTCCAGCTTCAATGGATGCAATAAATGGACTTCCCACGGAAACACCTTCTGCTCCATAACTTAACATCTTATCAATATCGGCCTTACAACCTACGCCTCCAGCCGAAATTACTGGAATGGATAATTCTTTATTTAATAAACTAGTTAATTCTTGAGGAGATAAGTTTCCTCTGTGTCCTCCAGCTTCATTATTTACTGCAATGGCAGCATCGGCTCCTAATTGTTCTACTTTTTTTGCAAACCTTAAGTCGGTTACATCACAGAATACTTTAATGCCTGCCGCATGTGCTTGTCTTATGGTTTCTTCTGGACTCCCTAAAGAGGTGATTATAAAATCACAACCTTCTTCACATAAAACTTCTAACTGTCCTTTATACTTTACGTTAGATTTATTGACTATAAGGTTAAACCCGAAAGAACCACCCTCAACTTTTGCTGCTTTTAATTCATTTATAGCCGCTCGCAATTCTTCTAAAGTTCTATAATTTAATGCCGGAATACAACCCGCAATTCCAGCCTTCATAGCTTCCTTGACCATTGCCACATTAGATACCAAAAACATTGGCGCTTGAATAATTGGGTACTTTATATTAAGTAATTCTGTGAGTTTAGTTTGCATAGTTAAGATCTGTTGAGTTGATTTTGATTCAACTAAATTTGAAGGGTAAATATAAGAAATATTATTATGCATGCATAGTAGTTGGATTAAAATTCGAAAAGCATAATACGGGAATATCTTATTCTAGAAATTGATAGTAAGCACATTTTAAATAGGCGCCTTCTTCAAATGCTATGGGGTGATCTATATCGTGTTTCGTTTTTAATACCGTTTCAAAAAGACGAGGCTTAGAGTTTAATACATCTGTGTTTAAATCGAAAAATGATTGCGCCGTCACTCTTGAAGAACAAGAAGCTAGTACTAAGGTGCCATTTTTGGCTGTTAGCTTCTCTCCTAGCTCCGCTAATTGTGCATATTTCTTTTTAGCTAATTCAATTTCTGACTGTTGTTTAGCAAAACTCGGTGGATCTATAACTACAACGTCATATGTTTTTCCTTTTTCAATTAAAGACTTCATTTCTTGAAAGGCGTCACCAGAAATAGTTCTATGAGTTCCAGAATATGGATTCAATTTTCCATTTGCCCGAGCCATGTCTAAGGCCTGTTTGCTAATATCTAAACTAGTCACTTCGGTAGCATCATTCGCTAATGCATGAACCGAAAATCCGCCAGCATACGAAAACACGTCTAAAACGGTTTTTCCTCTGCTCAATTCTCCAACACGTCGTCTATTCGCTCTGTGGTCTAAAAAATAACCTGTTTTATGGCCTTTAATAACATTGGCTGAAAATTTAACATCGTGTTCTACAAATTCAACTACAGGATTGTCAAGGGTTCCATAAATAACTTCTCCATCCTTAAGATTATGATTTTTACTTTGCTGTAAGTTTCGGCTTAATCTCATAACAATAGTTTCTGCACTTGAAACTTCTTGCAGACCTTCTAAAATTGGTAGTAAATAGGGTAACCAAATTTCGGAATAAAGCTTAACTACTAAGACCTTATCATAAACATCGGCGATTAATCCTGGAAAGCCATCGTTCTCTCCAAAAAGTAAGCGATAGCTATTCGTATTTGTCTTTAGTAATTCTTCTCGTCTATCGTAAGCCAATTCAATTTTATATCTAAAAAAGGCAGCATTGATAGTTACTTTATTTTCTGCATTATGAATGACTTTAATCCGGATAGGCGAATCAGAATCATACAGACCTATACCAATAACCTTATTCTTATTCTTGCTAAAAATTATAGCGAGGTCGCCAGTTTTTGCATCCTCATTAATTTTTACAATACTATTTGAAAATACCCAAGGATGTCCTTTAACGACGAATTGCTCGCCTTTTGCGCTAAGTTTTACCGCTAAGTTTTTAGTATTATTTTCTGGAAATTGAATATTAAAATTCATTTAATTTATGAGCTTTTTGAATCGAGAGTTTAAAAGAACAAAATTAACTTTAAATTTTTTACTGACTCAATTAATATCAACAGAACAGTCTCCTAATCTATTTTAATAATGATTAACAGGAATTTACCTATATTTGGAAGGCAATAGCTAAATCACTATTTTGGTAATTGCTCTCAAAAGTAGTTTTATTTAATGGAGAACATTCTGATTTATGGTGCATCCGGTCATGCTAAAATGATTATAGATATTGTTCAGAAGAATAATAACTATACAATAAAAGGTTTTATTGACTCATATAAACCTATAGGTAAAGTTATAAAGGGTTATAAAATTCTTGGTTGTCTAGAACAACTTCCTGCATTAGTTGAAGAATTAGATATAAACGCTGTAGTTGTAGCTGTAGGCGACAATTTTACTAGGCATAGAGCCTATAACAAAATTAAGAACCTTGTGCCTCACGTCAAATTTGCATCTATTATCCATCCTAGTGCTATTCTAGCTAGCGACGTAAAAATCGAAGAAGGCACAGTGATAATGGCTAATGTAATTATCAACGCTAATGCTAAAGTAGGTAAGCTATGTATTTTAAATTCGGCTTCAAGTTTAGGTCATGATTCTACAATGTCTGACTTTTCTAGTCTAGCCTCACGTGCAACCATTGCAGGTAATGTTCAAATTGGGTTTTGTTCAGCTATTTGCTTAAGCGTTACAGTAATTCAAAATATTAAAATAGGAAATAATACGGTAATAGGTGCTGGATCGCTTGTTATAAGGTCTATAGGGGATTTAAAATTAGCATTTGGGAATCCAATAGATGTGGTAAAACACAGAGGAGCCGACTCAAAGTATTTGAGTTAAACAAAAAATAATATGAGTATTAATAAAATACGTAGCAATTTCTATTGGCTTATAGATGCCTTAAAAGGTAAAACCATCAAAAGTCAATTGAAAGATATTGAATTCTGCCTAGAAAATGCTCACACCCCACAAGCGAAAGAAATTCAAAAAGCTCATATTCAGCGTTTACTTAAACACGTTACTCAAACTACTCCTTTTTATAAAAAGTTCAAGGGTTTAAACGATATTCACAGTTTTCCTGTGATAAGAAAAACAGTAATTCAAGATGACTTTGAGAACTTTAAATCTAGTTCTTATAAAGATAAAAAGAATTTTAAAGTTTCCACTAGTGGATCTACAGGAGTCCCCTTCCTCTTATATCAAAATCAAGAAAAACGAAATAGAAACCATGCAGATCTAATCTATTACTATAAACAATCCAATTTTAAAATTGGGAATAGGTTATATGAGCTTGAGGTTTGGAGAAATCATAATAAAAAAGGTAAATTAAAATCTTGGCTGCAGAACATTGTTCAGTTCGATATTTCAAGATTAACTGACGACAGAATACAGCAATTTCTAAAATTATTAAAGTTAGATAAACAATCCGATAAAACCATGTTAGGCTTTGCTTCTGCCTACGAATTAATAGCTCAGTATCTAGAAAATAATAATATTATATTAGATAATGTTGGGTTAACATCTGCTATAGCTAATGCTGAATATCTAAATCATTATACTAAAACAACTTTAGGGAAACATTTAAATACCGTAGTGCTTTCCCGATATTCAAGTGAAGAAATTGGTGTTGTGGCTCAACAAACCCTTTCATCACCTAATACCTTTGTACTTAATCATGCGAGTTATTACGTTGAGCTATTAAATTTAAACAGTGATATCCCTGCTAAACCTGGGGAGTTTGGAAGAATTGTAGTAACTGATTTATTTAATTATGCCATGCCTATAATTAGATATGATACCGGAGATATTGCTGAATTCGGTGTAAATAAAAATGGTGTAATGGAGTTTGCTAAAATAGAAGGTCGTCAAATGGATCTTATTTATGATACCAGTGGGAATATGATCTCATCTTTTGTGGTATACACGAAGTTTTATAAATATTACCATCTATTAAAACAGTATCAATTCATACAACAAGAAGAAGATCGATATGAAATCAAATTAAACCTTAAAGGTGATAATTTTGCATTTGAGGACGAGTTGATAGCTGATATAAAATTAGATTTTGGTAACAATGCTAGAGTGGATATTACTTATGTTGATGAAATCCCCGCACTAGCTTCAGGTAAAAGAAGGAAGGTGATTAATAATTTCAAGAAGTATTAAATTAATTTAAAAGCTTAATTCTATAATTTCGCCAGTAAATTTTCCAAATAACGGACTATTTACTATTTGATGAAGTTCAGTTGACTGATTATAGGTGTTGACCTCAATAAATTTCGGATCTTCATTCTTATTAAAACCTACATTCCAAGAAACAATTTTAAAATAGGGAACTCGAGTGTGTATGCTTTTAACCATTTTATAAACAACATTAGAATTCGTTTTAGTATAAACTCGCCATACTTCGTATATCCTTTTTCCTTTAAAAAACCGTCATTCCTTATTCCGTAGACCATACCTCCTTCATGAAAATTATCTATATGACTGTTTGGCTGACCAATTCTCAGGACTGAAGATAAGAAATGAACGCCATCTTCTTGTAAGTAACTCATTACTCTTAAACTATTAATTGAAGTTGGATTTAAAGACTTCAAAATATCGCTTTGAGAGAGAAACTCTTGAACTATAAAATTGTGATTCGTTGAGTAGAAATTCTATTAAGATAAAAATAAACATCCATGTCATAAGTTTTATAACCTTAGAGAAATTTTATGGGCTACAACTTTCTAATCAATGAGTATCGTTTGATAAAAAGTATTAGTGGTATTGTTAAATTATGAATGATAACAATAATAATGACCAAAAGTTAATAGCTTTTTAGTGTAAAGTTTTTTGTCCACTTTTTAAAGAGTACAACACTGAGATATAATTTAACAGGTTCTGAGTTTAACTTTTTTTTGAATTTAATTGTGGACTTATTAAAATATTCACTTACACTAAAGAAATGTTCTATTCCTAGACCTTGTAAATGTTTATAGCTATGATATCTTAAATATGGAGCTAAATTTTTTCCTCGATAATCTTCAAAAGTGTACATACTATGTAAATAACTTTCTCCAGGTGATAACTTGAAATAACGTTTTCTAAATGTGAATGGTTTGCACTTTATGAACATATAGGCTGCAATGGTGTCGTTATCTTTTAGACCAATACAAATTTCACCATTTTTAAGATCTGACAACAAATCTTTTTGTTCTATACCTATAATGGTATTTTTAATGTAATTTATTTCGTCTTCACCGAAAGTTGAAACCTTAAAATTTTTATTACTTCCTCTAATTTGGGGTGGTTCAAATGGACTTGTTGCTTCTTTTACCCAATAGTACGGCATAAAATCAAAACCTATTTTGGCTAAATTATTTCTCACGCCATGCCAAAATAGTCCATGTTGTATTATATTAGAAAACCATTTAATACGATAGCTTATTCCTTTTTTATCTCCTTCCATACCAATAAATTAATTATAAATTCGCCCGTATCTTCCATGACCTGGCTCCATGTCCATTGTGGTCCGGAATTCAGTGGGCGTCATTACCTCTCGATTATTGGCTTTTGCTATTACATGTATACGTTCAATAAGTTCTGTATTTGTAGCCAACCTAGTTCTTTCTGCATCATACCATATATTATCTTCCAAGCCGACCCTTACTCCTTTTCCAATAGCTATAGCCAAAGAATTCATCATTAGTTGACATTTACCAATTCCTGCAATACTAACTAAAGCATCCTTAGGAATATCGTTTAACATCACTCCTGTATGTAGTAAATTAGATTGAGCACAGGCTATATTTCCAAACAGTAAATTATAATACAGCGGAGGACGGATATAATCTTTTTTAACTAAGTAGTACGAAAAATTAATCATTCCAACATCAAAAACTTCTAGCTCTGGAACAATTCCTTTCGTTTTCATGGTCTTCGCTAAGTCTTCAATCATTTTTGGAGCATTTGTACTAGCTACTTTATTAAAGTTTAATGAACTTAATGTCAAACTTCCCATATCTGGTTTAAGATAACCTTCTAACGAAAGAACATCAGCTCTTTTTTCTAAAGTATTAAAATTGCGCCCACTTAAAGATGCACAAATTACCAAATCAGGAGCATATTTTCTTATTCCTGATATCATTTCGGCATAAACTTCCTTTTTATACGTTGGTTCACCACTCTCTTCTTCTCTAGCGTGAATATGCGCCATTGTAATACCTAATTCATAAGCTCGATGAACATCTTCTACAATTTCATTAATTGATACAGGCACATGCGGAGTCATGTCTTTTGTAGGAATCATTCCTGTAGGTGTAAAATTAATTATAAGTTTATTCATACATTTAGATTTGACTAAATCTAATTAAATCAATGAAAAACAGATAATTAATTCGTTAAAATGTGATTATGTCTATATAAAAGGTTAGATCAAGAATTCATAAAACAAAAAACGCAATCAAATGAATGATTGCGTTTTTTATATTATCCTTCGTTAAGTTAAGGTTAAGCGAAGCTTAGTAGCTAGCTTACTTTACTTCTTCGAAGTCTACATCTTCAACATCACTGTTCTCATCTGCAGCTTGTCCGTTAGCACCTGCGTCAGTTGCTCCACCTTGTGGTGCTCCTTGCTCAGCTTGCGCTTTGTACATTTCTTCACTTGCTACTTTCCATGCTTCGTTGATTTTTTCTAAAGCTGGATCGATTACTGCGATATCTTTTGTTTCGTATGCTTTCTTTAACTCTTCAAGAGCAGCTTCAATTGGTTGTTTCTTATCATCAGATAATTTGTCACCAAATTCTTTCAGTTGACTTTCAGTTTGGAAAATCATAGCATCTGCTGCATTTAATTTATCAGCAGTTTCTTTTGCCTTAGCATCTGCTTCTGCATTTGCTTCAGCTTCTGCTTTCATCTTTTGGATTTCCTCTTCTGTTAATCCTGAAGAAGCTTCAATTCTAATGTCTTGTGACTTATTTGTCGCTTTATCAGTTGCAGAAACTTTGATAATACCATTAGCATCAATATCAAACGTTACTTCAATCTGAGGAGTACCTCTTCTTGCTGGTGGAATTCCATCTAAATGGAAACGACCAATTGTTTTATTATCTGCTGCCATTGGACGCTCACCTTGTAATACGTGAATCTCTACCGATGGCTGGTTATCTGCTGCTGTTGAGAACACTTGTGACTTCTTAGTAGGAATAGTTGTGTTTGCCTCAATAAGCTTTGTCATTACATTACCCATAGTTTCAATACCAAGAGATAATGGTGTTACATCTAATAAAAGAACATCTTTTACATCTCCTGTTAATACACCACCTTGGATTCCAGCTCCTAAAGAAACAACTTCATCAGGGTTTACACCTTTACTTGGTGTTTTTCCAAAGAATTTCTCTACGGCGTCTTGAACTGCAGGAATACGAGTTGAACCACCAACCAAAATAACTTGATCAATATCACTCTTAGTTAAACCTGCCGCTTTTAAAGCTGATTGACATGGGTCAATAGTGCGTTTTACTAAATCGTCGATTAACTGCTCAAATTTAGAACGTGTTAATGTACGTACCAAATGCTTAGGTCCAGAAGCTGTAGCTGTTACATAAGGTAAGTTGATTTCAGTTTGACCTGAAGATGATAATTCAATCTTAGCTTTTTCAGCTGCTTCTCTTAAACGTTGTAAAGCCATTGGGTCTTTACGTAAGTCCATATCTTCGTCAGCGATAAATTCTTCTGCTAACCAATCAATAATACGTTGATCAACATCATCACCACCTAAATGTGTATCACCTTCTGTAGATAATACTTCAAATACACCGTCACCTAATTCTAAGATAGAAACGTCATGAGTACCTCCACCAAAATCGAAAACTACGATTTTTTGGTCTGTACCTTTCTTGTCCATACCGTAAGCTAATGCTGCAGCTGTTGGTTCGTTAATAATTCTTCGAACTTTTAAACCTGCAATCTCACCAGCTTCTTTAGTAGCCTGACGTTGCGCATCGTTAAAATATGCTGGTACTGTAATTACAGCCTCACTAACTGATTGACCTAAATAGTCTTCAGCCGTTTTCTTCATTTTTTGAAGAATCATTGCCGATAATTCTTGAGGTGTATATAAACGGCCATCAATATCTACACGTGGTGTGTCATTATCACCTTTTACAACCTTATAAGGTACGCGTTCTGCTTCACTTTTAGACTCAGAATACTTATTACCCATAAAACGCTTAATTGAATAAACAGTTTTTTCAGGGTTTGTAATCGCTTGTCTTTTTGCTGGGTCACCAACTTTAATTTCACCACCTTCTACGAAAGCGATAACCGAAGGCGTTGTTCTTTTACCTTCAGCGTTTGGGATTACAACTGGCTCATTACCTTCCATCACAGAAACGCAAGAGTTTGTTGTACCTAAATCAATTCCAATAATCTTACTCATAATATTTATTTGTTAATAGTTTTCCGCTTACACGGAAATTATAGTTTGTTAATTTTAAATCTCGCTTAGTATTAGTCAATGATTATGCCATGACAAAAAATGTGACATGATGTCAGATTTATACATACGGTAATTCCTTTTTTTATCTGTTACTTTGGTATATACTTTGATAATATAAATAAACATCACCATGAAAATGAAGTTCTTAAAGCTAAATTGTGGAAGCTTTTTACAACTTTATGTTTTTAATGGTGAAGTTGAATTCGAATCGATAACTTTAAACATTAACTAAATAAAAACACTATCACATGAAACGTTTATTATCAGCTCTTTCAGTATTCGCTATACTTTTAACTTCTTGTACAGGAGAACAAGGCCCTCCAGGGTTTGACGGTCGAGATGGCCAAGATGGATTAAACGGAGTTAACTTTGTCGGTCAATCCTTTGAACGAACCATAGATTTTCTTCCGGAAAATAATTATGAAGAATATATTGTCATTCCTAATTCTATAGAACTTTTAGACACCGATATGACATTAGCTTATATTCTTTGGGAGCAGGACCCGAATACAGGTAACGATGTTTGGAGACTAATACCTCAAATTGTTTATACTGATTCCGGTGATCAGTTTCAGTACAATTACGATTATAGCTTTGATGAAGTCCGATTATTTATAGACGCACCTAATAATGTAGATCTAAACACCCTGTCGACAGGGGCGACATTAAATCAAACCTTTAGGATAGTAATTCTTCCGGTTGATTTTATTAATAGCAATAATATAGATGTCACAAATTACAATCAAGTCATAGATTACGTTCAATAAATTGAACATCAATAATTAAGAATACACTTTAAAAAGTCTGACATTAGTTTCAGGCTTTTTTTGTTTCTAAAACTTTATTGATTCAACAAACAAGGTCTATATTTGTATTACAACTAAATGATTTTTACATATGGAATGTATTTCTGTTTTTGATATGCTTAAAATTGGTGTAGGACCATCAAGCTCTCATACTTTAGGGCCTTGGCGAGCTGCAGAACGATGGATAAAAGATCTTAAAGAAAGAAAGCGCTTTGATAAAGTTGAAAAAATCACGGTAGATTTATATGGTTCCCTATCCTTAACAGGAATTGGTCATGCAACAGATTATGCTGTTATTCTTGGTTTGAATGGAGCCGATCCTGAGCGGGTGCCAGTTGATAATATCAATACTATTATTGAAGATGTTAAAACCAATCAAGTCTTAATGTTTAATAACGAAAGGGAAATTCCGTTTGATTTTAAAAATGATATTGTTTTTAATAAGAAGTTTTTACCATTTCACTCTAACGGAATGGAATTTACCGCATTAATCAAAGGCAAAAAATTTAAGTCAACTTATTACTCTATCGGTGGTGGATTTGTAGTTCAAGAAGAACGAAAAGTTTCTAAAGCCAAAGAGATTACCTTCTATTGTACTTTCCCGTACCCAATTTCATATGGCGAAGAAGCCCTTGGGTTTTGTAAACAATTAGATCTTCCTATTTCAGGAGTTGTATTAGAAAACGAAAAATCGATACGTGACGAAGCGACAATAGATTTTGAGTTGAAACGTATTTGGAATACCATGTTGGAATGCATGTACACAGGTTGTCACACTGAAGGGCACTTACCTGGCGGACTTAATGTAAGACGACGAGCTTACGATATGCATAAAATATTAATAGGTGATAATACTTATGAAAACCCAGAAGAATGGCTTCAATCTATTAGAAAATCAGAAGTTAAATTCCGACAAATTTTGAAATGGGTGAGTTGTTTTGCCTTAGCTGTAAATGAAGTCAATGCATCATTAGGACGAGTTGTAACCGCTCCTACCAATGGAAGCGCAGGTGTTATTCCATCGGTATTAATGTACTATTTAGTCATCGAAAATCATGAAGCCGACTTTGAACATATTAAAAAGTTCCTTTTAGTAGCCGGTGAAATTGGCAGTATCTTTAAAAAAGGAGCTACAATATCTGCCGCTATGGGAGGCTGTCAAGCTGAAATTGGGGTGTCTTCTGCTATGGCAGCTGGTGCTTTATGTGAATTACTGGGAGGTTCACCGGAACAAGTACTAATTGCTGCTGAAATTGCCATGGAACATCATTTAGGCTTAACCTGTGATCCGATAGGTGGTTTGGTTCAAATTCCTTGTATCGAACGAAACTCAATGGGTGCGATAAAAGCTATAAATGCTGCAGAATTGGCACTAGGAACTGATCCTGCTAATGTAAAAGTTCCTTTAGATAAAGTCGTGTCAACGATGTGGGAAACAGCAAAGGACATGAGCTCTAAGTATAAAGAAACTTCTGAAGGCGGTTTAGCTGTTGGTGTTAATTTGACAGATTGTTAAAATTCAAAGTGTTTCGAACATGAAAAAGAGGATTTTACTTATCGGATTGAAGATAAGTTGACAAATCTCATTATTTTTACAATTCAATAATCCACATATTATGTCAATAGCAAAAAAAGAATATAAGAGAATTACGGTTAAAACTTTAGTTGATATGAAGGCTAAAGGGGAAAAAATATCAATGCTTACTGCCTATGATTATACCATGGCTAAAATTGTAGATGGTGCTGGTATCGATGTCATATTAGTTGGTGATTCTGCTAGTAATGTTATGGCTGGACATGAAACTACTTTACCCATTACTTTAGATCAAATGATATACCATGCTTCTTCTGTAGTTAGAGGTATTGATCGAAGTTTAGTGGTTGTTGATTTACCATTTGGAACCTACCAAAGTGACCCAAAAGAAGCTTTGCGTTCTGCAATTAGAATTATGAAAGAATCAGGTGGTCACGCCGTGAAAATGGAAGGTGGTAAAGAAATCAAAGAATCTATTAAACGTATTCTTCATGCAGGAATACCTGTAATGGGGCATTTGGGATTAACACCACAGTCTATATATAAGTTTGGAACCTATACGGTTAGAGCCAAAGAAGATCAAGAAGCAAAACAACTAAAGGAAGATGCTTTAATGCTTGAAAAAGCCGGATGCTTTGCTATTGTTCTTGAGAAAATCCCTGCGGCCTTAGCTAAAGAAGTTGCGGAAAGTGTCTCTATCCCGGTGATTGGAATTGGTGCTGGCGATGGTGTTGACGGTCAAGTTTTAGTGCTACACGATATGATTGGAATGACCCATGAGTTTAACCCGCGTTTTTTACGTCGTTATATGAATCTTTTTGAAGATATGACTAAGGCGATTTCACAATATGTGGATGATGTTAAAACGGGAGACTTCCCTAATGAAAGTGAACAATATTAAACAATTTCAGTTTCTTAATTAGACTGAATTCTATTAATGATTTAATAACTACCAATCTTGAAGCTAGAGTCTTTCTAACTAAGCTAAGACCTGTCTAAAATTGCATTTGTGTCAAAAAAAATCCTTTCCAATAAGTCTAATCTACAAGTTCTCTATGAAGATAATCATATCATTATAGTCAACAAACGTGCAGGAGATATTGTTCAGGGCGACAAGACAGGTGATAAGCCACTGAGTGATGTTGTGAAGTCGTATTTAAAAAATAAATACAATAAAGAAGGAAATGTATACCTTGGGGTTGTTCATCGTTTAGACAGACCAACAACCGGAATTGTGATGTTTGCCAAAACCAGCAAAGCCCTGCCTCGTCTTAACAAACTATTTGCCGAAAAATCAGCAAAAAAAACCTATTGGGCACTAGTTAAAAACCCACCACCAAAAACGGAAGACACATTAGTTCATTGGTTAAAAAAGAATCCTAAAAACAATAAATCTACCGCATACCCAAAAGAAGTTGATGGCAGTAAAAAAGCGATTCTTCATTATACGCTAAAACAAACATTGGATAATTTCTATTTATTAGAAGTCGATTTACAAACAGGAAGACATCATCAAATTAGAGTACAATTATCTTCAATTGGTTGTCCTATTAAAGGCGATTTAAAATACGGTTTTGATCGCAGTAATAAAGATGCGAGCATTAGTTTACATGCCAGAACTTTAACGTTTACCCATCCTGTTAAAAAGGAAGAATTAACTATTACTGCTCCCTTACCAAATGACCCATTGTGGAATGCCTGTATTGTTTAAGCTATTTTGAAAGGATATTTTAAATTTAGAACTGTGCCTTTTCCAACTTCAGAATTTAGTTGCAAGCTTGCACTTACTAGTTCTGCTCTTTTTTTCATGTTTATAAGCCCTGCTCCTTTTTTTACAGTATCAACTTCAAACCCTACCCCATCATCTTGAATTTGAATACTCAACGAATCTAATTCATAAATAATTTTAACCACAAGTTGATTGGCCTCTGCATACTTCAATGAATTTGAAAAGAATTCTTGAAGAATTCTGAATAGAATCACTTCGTCTTTATGATTTTCAAAGTGAACTTTATCTCCAGAGATGGATAAAGAAGCTTCAATAAGGCCTGTTTTATTTAATCGGTTTATTTCATTTTGAACTGTGGCGTCGAAACCTAAGTTATAAATGACATCGTGATTCAACGAACGTGACAAAGCCCTTACCTCTTCTAAAGAATCCTTTAATACCTCAGAGGCATTCTGAACTTGAGTTTTCACACCTTCTTGAACGATAGAAGAAACAGCGCTCATTTGCATTGATGCTAACACTAACATTTGCCCAACATTGTCGTGCAACTCTCTTCCAATATATTTTAAAGTTTCTTCTTGAATTTCTTGTTGGGTCTTAATGAGTTCCTCATCAAATTGCTTCTGCTGCTTCACCTTATCTAACAATAATTGGTTTTTTCGTTTTTGGAACATCACAAAAAACATCACAAAAACCACAACTAAAGTCACGAGAAAAAATACCACATATGAAATAAGGGCTATCTCTTCATTGCTTAATGTTTTTTGTACTGAACCGTGTAAAGAAAGCCAAATGTATAGCATGAGTATAGCAAGGTGTTAGCAATTAATAAATATGATCTTTGAAATTTAATAAAGTCGGCATTAATAAGATTTAAATAAGCATCAAAAATAAATAATGGAGTTACACACAAATACCAGAATAACAAACCTGAACTTATGTAAAATATAGGTAATTTATAGAAATACAATATTCTGTCACTTTTCAGCAATTGCTTATAGTATAGCATCACGTATATAAATACTAGTAGTGTTTGTAATAAAATATCATAAGGTACCGATTTTGTAAAAAATGTGCCACTAATAATATAATAGGCAATAGTAAATATCACATATATTAAAACAGAAAATTTAATTATGTTTTTTGATAAATGGTCTTTTACAACCTTTAAATAGAATAAGGCAAAGACTATACTCGAGGCTAAATAGTAAGTATTATATAACCACGTATTTGAAGAGAAGACACTATTCTTTATCCAATTAATTATAGTATTATCGAAATTATTATAATTTAAATAACCATACATGCCAATAGTTTCTACGGCAACCGTTAACCATAAGTACCATACAAATATTTTAATTTGATGGTCTTTTGTTTTAAAATAATAGTAGGCTCCAGCAATAGCAGCTATAAGCTCTACCATGTGTTGAGCCATTAAACTATTGGACATATGTGAATTTTATTGAGGGTAATTTGCACTTGGAGGATAGCCGTGACCTGCTCTGTTTAATCCATTAGCTCCAGGAATATCATCACCTCCATCTTGGAAATAAAATAAACTACCTTCAGATTTATTCATATATCCGGTAGGTGCTAAAAACAATGTGGTTAACCCTTTTTCACTATTCGTATCAGGATACGCACCTAAATACACACGTAAACCATCTAAAATATAGCCCTTGCTCTTGGCTTGATCTTTTGCATACACCAAATAGTTTTCAATATCCTCCAATTTGTACCAAGAAGATCTGTTGTCTTTTTCCTTAAAGTCTTTAAAAAG
Organism: Winogradskyella epiphytica; assembly: GCF_003217215.1. Classification (GTDB taxonomy): domain Bacteria; phylum Bacteroidota; class Bacteroidia; order Flavobacteriales; family Flavobacteriaceae; genus Winogradskyella; species Winogradskyella epiphytica. The sequence continues at coordinate 122,962 of NZ_QJTD01000002.1, read as the reverse complement.
TGAGTCGTTGATAATAGCATAGCGCACATTATAAGCTTGATCCATGGCTTTCATTTCATCTGGAGTCACAATGCCCGAAGGTTGACTTATAGGTGGTGTTGATACGTCTAAATCTTTATTCGTGTAATAATACATTGCTAGGGCACCAAGGATAATTCCTAGGATGAGTAATCCAAAATTTTTCATTTTTAATTAGTTTGGTTGATTAATAGAGCTTGTAAATTATTGTTTTTAATTCACATATAAAATATTTATGAAATGTTTCGATAAATTAAAGGCTTATTAATTGAAAGTTGATAGTATTACCTGTTGTTTTTTGACTTAAAATATTAATTGCTTTTTTAGTTAATTGTAATACACGAGGATATCCACCTGTGGTTTGTGCATCACGCATTAAAACGATTAATTGGCCTGATGGTGTAAGTTGAATAGTGCCAGGTAAAACAGGCCCCGTTAAGATTGGCTCTAAGTTATTTTTTAAGAAGGGTTGAAGTTGATACGCCATCCTGTTGTTATATTTTGAAACTTGAAAACTTCTTGAGACGAGTAGTGATTTTTGCTCTTTTGAAAGTTTATCGAATTCAGGACCTTCAAATGCTTCTAAAACTTGGTCATCCAGTATGGACGAATCAAACCTCAATGTTGCATTTTTACGTTTATAATTAATTGATAGGTTGCGTACATTTAATATAGATCCTGATTTTATGTTTACATCTTTGGTTATTGCTTTGGCCATACTCCTACTCCCTAATACTTCCTCTGTTAAAAAACCGCCTTCGACTCCTAGATATGTTCTGAAGCCTTTTATTGCATTCCCAAATGATAAAACATCTCCAGTTTTGACATTAATCGAATTAAACATTGGAATTGGTAAGTCATTTAATGTCGGTCTCATGTTTGCTCCTGTTATAGCTATAGCAGTTGATGTCTGAAATTTCAATTGAGCTCCAATCATGGTCATTTCTAAAACAGCTGCATTCTGAGTATTACCTAAAAGTGCGTTAGCAAACAGACTTGAATACGAATCCATAGCTCCTGAAACAGGAACTCCATACGTTCGATATCCAAAACGTCCTTGATCTTGAATTGTTGAGTAAAATCCTGATTTTAAAACTTTAATCATGTAATATCAGTTGATCTGTATTAAAATTTAAACTCTTCACCTCCTTCTCAATTTCCAGGTATTTAGATTTTGTAATTGGGTAGAATTTTACTTGGTCTCCAGCTTTTATAAAACATGGAGGATTATCTTTAGGATTAAAAAATTCAATAGGTGAATTGCCTATGACCTGCCATCCTCCAGGACTATCTTGAGGGTATATTCCGGTCTGTTTCCCACCGATTCCAACTGACCCTTTTTTAATACTTAGATTGGGTGTAGACTTACGGTCTAAATATAGTTTTGAATCAAGTCCTCCCAAATACAAAAATCCAGGTAAAAACCCTTGAAAATATACCGTATATTCAACCTCGGAATGACGCTTAATTATTTCGAGTTTTGACAACTTTTTTTGTTCTGAAAAACGCTCCAAATCTGGTCCTAATTCACCATCATAACATACAGGAATATGATAGGAAATCGTTTCCTTTATATTCGTGTTTTCTGTTTGTCTAAAAAGCTCTTTTAGTCTAAAAACTGCATCATTGATATTATCAATAGTATAATTGTAAATAATTAATAATGATGAGTATGTGTTTGCTACCTCAACTATTTCTTTAAATAAATTAGCACTTATAATTTCTTTATAAAAAAGTACGTCCTGAAGAATTTTTTGCTCTATTTTCATAGGCCATTCTACTAAAATGGAATTCTCGTCATACTGTAAAAACCGAAGATTATAAGCCATGATTTTCTACTGAATTTTAATGTGATTTTCATGTAATCCTGAGGTCAAATGCCTTAAAATATTTAAGGCATTTTTAGTGTCACTATGGACACAAAATGTAGATGCTTTTATAGCTACTTGTGTCCCATTTACAGTTCTAACTTTTTGATGTTTCACCATATTCAAAACATGATTTAAAATCTCCTTTTCACTCTCTAAAACGGCATTTTTATTTGCTCTTGAAACTAATGTCAAATCTTCATTATAATTTCTATCTGCAAAGGCTTCAAATTTAACAGTGACACCTTCATTTGCTGCCAAATTAGCCACGACAGAATTATAGGGTGCATATAATTTAATTGGAGAAGCAATGCTCTTTATGACTTCAACAATGACTCTAGCTGTTTTTTCATCTCTATTAGCTAAATTATATAAGGCTCCGTGAGGTTTAATATGATGTAGTTGTGCGTGTTCATTATGTAGCACCGTTTGTAACAGACGTATTTGATGTTTTATACTGGTATATAAATCTGCTGCAGACATCTCCATAATTTCTCGTCCAAAATTTTCTAAATCTGGAAACGAGGGGTGAGCTCCAATTTTAACTTTATGCGATTTCGCGAGTTGAACCACATTGGTCATAGTTTGTAAATCACCAGCATGACCACCGCAAGCAATACTACATGAAGTTAAGAATGGCATAAGCTCAGGTTCATTACCTATACCTTCACCTACATCTGCATTTATATCTACGCTTACAAATTCGTTCATCCTACACTAAATTAAATACGCTTAAAATTCCTTTAATCCCTAGAAAGATAGTGATAACTAAAATTATTAAGCCAAAGAAATTCTGTAGTTTCGAATTTTTATACGCACCTAATACGCTTGACTTGTTCATGATCCACAATAGAAATCCAGCAATCACAGGCAATAACATGCCATTGGCTACCTGTGCGAATTGTATAATTTCAATAGCCGAAAATCCAATACTTGAAAATACAACACCTAAAACTACAATAACCATCCAAACCGATTTAAACTTTTTAGATTTTAAATCTGCTTTCCATCCGAGACAACCACTTGTTACATACGCTGCTGCTAATGGTGCTGTAATAGCACTTGTGATTCCGGCGGCAAATAAACCGACGGCTAAAAAGTATTTCGCATAACTTCCAAATAATGGTTCTAAGCCAAGAGCTAAATCAGCAGCACTTTCAATAGATTGCTTTTGAATTGCTGAAGCTGCAATAATTATACACATAGATACCGTACCGCCTAAGACCACAGCGATTAATGTATCTCTTTTAGCCAGCGGTAAGTCGCTTTTGTCCTTCCATTTGGTTTTAGCTAAAGACGCGTGTAGAAAGAGATTATAGGGCACTACTGTAGTACCAATTAAAGCGATTACTGTTAAAACACTACCCTCAGGAGCAGTAGGAATAAAAACACTTTTAAAGATTTCAAAGAGATTCGGCTTGGTTAATATAGCTGCAGTAATAAAGGCGATACTCATTAGAATCACAAGGAAAACAAATGCCTTCTCTAGTACTTTGTAATTTCCTATATAAAGCAAAACAAAGGCTACACTTCCAATTATGACGCTTAAAATATTAAGTTTAAGACTTCCTATTTCTAAAACTATATCTCCAACTATAGTCTCCATTCCTAAAGCACCTCCGCTAATGTTCCCCGCTTCATAAGCCGCATTTCCAATAACAACAGCGCTAAGAATTAGTAGTAATGCCACCGCCTTTACCGCAGGATGTTTAATTTCTTCCCTAATAATTTCTGATAATCCTTTTTGAGAAACTATTCCCAATCGTGCCGCCATTTCTTGTAAAATAACAGTCGCAAAAATAGACAAAGCCATTGCCCATAATAAGGTAAACCCAAAATTAACTCCAGCTAAAGTACAGACCGTAACCGTGCCAGGACCAATAAAAGCAGCTGCTACTAAAGGTCCGGGTCCAATATTTTTAAAATATTTAATGATCATCAATCCATAGAGTTTAAGGCGTAAATAGCAAAGCTACCCAACCAATGACCGCCTTCATAGCTATCCCCAACAATACTTGGCCATGAATAATTTATATGTTTATTCGCAATATTTGTTAGATGTTGTAGTTCTGGTATATCTTTCGCAATAAAGTTCAAACTCCATGCGCGAGAAAAATTCACACCATCTAAATGCACTAACTTTCCATCCTCTCTGTCTGAAACCTCTCCGACAGACCAATCAAAGTTCACATCGTTTAATTCGGGTAGAAAATCATTAAACCAAACTTTAAATTCAGACATTGGTAACACTCGTTTCATTAAAGCAGCCTCTTCTAGACACGGCGATAGGAAATCGAACCCACTTGGCTCCCATCCTAAAGGGCAACTTTGGTCATCTTCATAAAACTCTATTGCCCTTTTCTCTATCAATTCTTTTAATTCGATACTATTAGCAACCAAAGCATAATCATAAGCAAAACTTAACCCGAAAGCCGTATTAGAGTGCTCACCAACTCGAATAGGATAGTTTAACTTTGGAAGGAATTCCATATATTTTTCTACCATCAAATCGGTTAAAGGTTTAAGATTACCTTCTAATTCACGCGCTATGGGACTATCCCAAGTATGTAGATCTTCTGCCAATTTTAGTACCCAAGCCCATCCATAGGTTCGCTCAAATGATGCATTGTGTTTTCCTTCGAAATATAGCACCTCCTGTTCAATATTTGCTTTTGATATATTTTGAAGTAGCATCTCTTCAATTTCAGCTTTGTTTTTTAAATCTGGAAAAGTTTTTAAGAGAGATACTAAGCTCCAATGCCCATGAACAGCAGAATGCCAATCAAAACAACCATAAAATGCAGGATGCAATTCTTTTGGTGACTTTAATTCTGAAGCATCAGCTAAAGTTTGATTGAGTTTGTTCGGGAATTCTGTATTTATACAATCAATAGGCAATTGCGCTAAACGATTAGCTTGTTCTAAATTCAAAGTAGGTTGATTTACAATTTCAACTTTATTTAATGTCTTTTGGCTGAAAGATTGACTTTTATTTGAATCTTTGCAACTTAATGTTATTAGAAACAAGAATAAGATATATAGGTTTTTCATATTTTGAAATTTATAGTGTTTTTGTAAGGAAGAATCACAACTGCGGTATTTATGCATTGGGCTCCAGATAAATTGATAACTAAATTGATTTTCTCAGCCCAACCATCCATCACGGTCCAAGCTACGATATTGAATGGCTTCACTTATGTGAGCGCCTAATACGTTTTCTGATTCTTCCAAATCGGCTATAGTTCGAGACACTTTTAATATTCTATCGTAAGCTCTCGCAGATAGGTTTAAATTGTCCATAGCTGTTTTTAATAATTGTAAAGACCCTTCATCTAGCTTACAAAATTGCCTAATTTGCTTGGTACTCATTTGTGCGTTATAATGAATGTTTGGCAAGTCCTTAAATCGTTCTGTTTGCTTTGCTCTCGCTTTAGTGACTCGTTCTCTAATTTTTACGGAAGACTCCCCTTTTCTATCATCTGACAGCTTTTCAAAAGGCACAGGCGTTACTTCTATATGAATATCGATACGATCTAATAAGGGGCCTGAAATTTTTCCCATATAGCGTTGCATTTCTGTAGGTGATGATGTTATTGGCGAATCAGGATCATTAAAATATCCGCTAGGACTTGGATTCATACTTGCTACTAACATAAAAGATGACGGATAGGTCACGGTAAATTTAGCTCTAGAAATTGTCACTTCCCGATCTTCTAATGGTTGACGCATAACTTCGAGGACTTCTCGCTTAAATTCCGGCAATTCATCCAAAAACAGAACACCATTATGGGATAATGAAATTTCCCCAGGCTGTGGGTAACTCCCACCACCAACTAAGGCCACGTTTGAAATCGTATGATGTGGACTTCTGAATGGTCGTTGCGCCATTAAACCGGTATGCTCTTTTACACGGCCAGCCACCGAGTGTATTTTGGTAGTTTCTAATGCTTCACGCAAAGTCATAGGTGGTAAAATACTTGGCAATCGCTTAGCTAACATGGTTTTTCCAGAACCTGGAGGACCAATTAAAATGATATTATGTCCGCCTGCAGCCGCAATTTCCATACAGCGTTTTATGGATTCCTGTCCTTTCACATCAGCAAAATCATACTCAGGAAAATCGAGCTTTTTATAGAATTCTTCACGTGTATTTATAATGGTTTGTTCTAATGGCTCCCCTTTATCAAAATGTTTAATGACTTGCATGATATGCTCTACACCAAAAACCTCTATGCCATCCACAATAGCCGCTTCTTTAGCATTTTGAATGGGTAAAATAAAACCTTTGAAACCGTCTTCTTTAGCTTTGATAGCAATTGGTAGAGCACCTTTAAAAGGCTGTAGACTACCATCTAAAGATAATTCGCCCATAATGATATAGTCCTCTAAATTTTCAGCTTTTATTTGGTTTGAGGCAGTTAAAATTCCGATGGCCAAAGACAAATCATATGCAGAGCCTTCTTTACGCAAGTCCGCCGGCGCCATATTAATAGTGATTTTTTTCCCTGGAATCCGGTAGCCGTTATTTTGAAGTGCAGCAGCAATACGATAATTACTTTCTTTAATGGCGTTATCAGGCAAGCCCACTAAATGATAACCAATTCCTTGATCTACGTTAACCTCAACAGTAATTGTAGATGCTTCTACCCCAAAAACAGCACTTGCGAATACTTTTTTAAGCATAATTGATTAGTTTTCATAAATCTACAAATTAAAGTTGATTAATAAAATCTAAAGCTCTTTGCTCGTTATAATAAATATTTCGCTTTCCTATAAAACCTACATGTCCTCCAAATCTTGGCATCTCTAAATGTAAATTAGGGTTTTCTTTTGCAGCTTTTATAGGGTAACATGTAGCAGACAAAAAGGAATCGTTTAATGAATTGATAATTAAAGAAGGGATTTCAATATGAGGAAGAAACTGGAGGCAACTCGACTTTTCATAATAGTCAAAAGCATCCTTAAAACCATGTGCTTTAGACGTATATACGTTATCAAAATCTATTAAAGTTTTTATTGAATTAAACTCTTCAATCGTCAATTTTTCAGGATATTGAGATAGCTTTGAAACTAATTTATCTTTTAAGTGAGCTAAAAAACGAATCGCATAATGTTTGTTTTTTAAACTTAATAATTCATCACAAGAACCCTTTAAATCACAAGGTGTAGATATACCAATTACAGCTTTAATTTCTTTCGGAATGGAATGGCCTTCACCAACATATTTTAAGGCTAAATTAGCACCTAAACTAACCCCTTTAATAAAAATTTCGTTGTATTGATTTTTAGTTAACACATGTTTAATTACAGCGTCTAAATCCTCTGTTGCACCAGAATGATAACTTCGAAATAATCGATTAGGCTCTCCACTACAACCTCTAAAGTTGACAGCCACAGCATCAACCCCATGATCATTAAACAACTTAGCCGAACCTGTAATGTATGGGCGTTGTGCATTTCCTTCGAGTCCGTGAAGCAGAATAATTAGTTTATTCGGTGTTTGCTCCGCATAACTCCAGTCCAAATCTAAGAAATCTCCATCAGGTAAATCTATTCGTTCTCTTGTTTGCTCTATACCATTTACACTTCTTACCAAACCTGAATATACCGTAGAAACAAAACTTTTCTTCGCCCAAAATGGTGGTTTGTATGTAGAATCTATTATTGGCATTTTTTAGAGTTAAATGTTTGTTTAATATGAAGATAAGTTAGCTTACCTAAAGATTTTTATGAACTGTTATCAATACAGATTTAACATCATCTATTTAAGAATTGTAAATTCGATTGCAGAGTCATTATAAACTTTATGAGTTTGTTTTTGAAAATCTTCTTCCTTGGCTTCAAAAATATTTTCGACATACGTTTGAGGATTTACGTCTATGTATGGAAAAAAGGTACTTTGCACTTGTACTTGGATTTTATGTCCTTTCTTAAAGGTATGAAACACATCTTGCAACTTTATATTCACAGCTGTTTTTTCATTAGGAACAAATGGTTCTGGATGCGTCATGCTATTTCTAAAACGTCCGCGTAACACTTCACTTCTTACCATCATATGATAGTTACTCAGCTTTAAATGATCTTGTATATCCTCTGTGTTTTTTGTGTCAGCAGGAAACACATCAATTACTTTCACTATCCAATCGGCTGCTGTTCCTGTAGTTGAAACATTGAGTTTAGCTAAAATATCACCGGCAAGTGTAACATCTTCTTCTAAAATTTCAGTTTCAAAAGTCAGAACATCCGGTCGTCTTGAAGCAAAGCGCTGATCGTCTGTCATGAATTTCCTCGGTGTAAAAACCACTTTGATATCTTCAGTATAAGGAACAGGTTTTTTAGGATCGCTTATAAAATCGGAAGATGCATATTTTTTGTTTGGTAGTTCCGTTAGTTGCTCATAAGGCTGCATATAATAGTTGGCCTTAATAGTGTTTTCTGGTGGCCAAGAATCAAAAGACTGCCATTCTTTTGTTCCGGTGTTAAACATTTGCGCTTCTGCTAAATCTAAATCTCCATTAGCCTCACCTTTTAAGAAATGATTAAAGAATTTAGTTTCAACATTTTTTTGAAAACGATCAGAGATACTATCTCCAAAATGAATATTACCAACGACTTGTCTCCCGTTGTTCCTAGCCCAATCACCATGACTCCAAGGTCCAAAAACTATGGCATTATAGCTATTACTATTCTCCTCAATACTTTTATAGGTGTTAAATGGCCCATATAAATCCTCAGCATCAAATAATCCGCCAACAATCAAGGTGGCAGGTTTAATGTCTTTTAGATGTTGAATAATCCCTCTACTCTGCCAAAACTCATCATAGGTGACATGATTTTTGATTTGATTCATAAACTCGTTCTCTTCACCATAAAATTTGTCGAGTTTACTTAAAGGTGTATGATCTAAGAAAAATTGGTGTTGATCTTCAGTTTTTATATCTGGAAATTCATACCAAGCTTCAGTAGTTGGATAATCTTTCAAATAACCAAATACGGCGGTTGCTCTCCAATAACTCAATAAAAAGGCTCCATTATGAATAAAATCATCAAAGAAAAAATCACCAATACAAGCTTGAGGCGACACAGCTTTTAAGGCTGGATGCGCGTCTAATAAAGAGTAAGTTGCGTAAAAACCAGGATACGAGATGCCGTAAGTACCAATCTTTCCATTGTTATTCTCAACATTATTTACTAACCATTCAATTGTATCGTAGGTGTCGCTGGCTTCATCAATTTGATTTTCGGTTTTATTGGGAATATAAGCTCTCATATTATCGTAAACCCCTTCACTATTCCAGCGTCCACGCACATCTTGATACACCATGATATTACCTTCCTCCATCAAATATTTATTCGGTCCAATCTGCGATCTAAATTTATCTTCTCCGTAAGGTCTACAGCTATAAGGCGTTCGCATCATAATCATAGGGTAAGTCTTAGAGGTGTCTTTAGGTGAGTAAATCGTAGTGTGCAATTTGATTCCATCACGCATTTCAATCATTACTTCTTTTTTGTTGTAATGGTCTTCAACATTATACGAGGCTTCAACTTCAAACTGTGAGGATTTAGGAGCGACGGGCTTTTCTGTTGTTTTGCAACTTGCAAATGCAAAAACAAGTATTAATAAAAAATAAATTCGGTTGGATTTCATTGTGGTTGGATTTTGAATGGTGTTATCTATATGTTGTAAACGATTTTTCTGTAAGAACTTAAAATACTTAGCGCTTTTAATAATCTTATACTTCCAATGGCGTGAATTCAAACTTTCCACCGTTAAAAAGTCCTTTATCACTTAATTTCAGAGCAGGAATCACCAATAACGCCATAAAAGACAAGCTCATATATGGTGCATTTAAGGTGCTTCCTAATGCTTTAGCCATTTTATCCAATTCGGCATAACGTTTTCCGATGGTTTCCGCATTTTGATCACTCATGATTCCAGCAACTGGTAACGGAATAACTTTTTCTTCTGAATTGCTCACAGCACAGATTCCGCCTTCATTTTCAATTAATAAATTAACAGCTTTACAAATGGCATCGTCCGAAACACCGACGACAATAATATTATGTGAGTCATGACCAACCGAACTTGCAATCGCGCCTTCTTTTAACCCGAAGTTCTTGATAAAAGCAATGGCTGGTTTTTGATTCCCATAACGATTAACCACAGCCATTTTTAAAATGTCAGTTTCTGTATTAGAAACGAGATTTCCATGATCAATAGTTGCTTCTTCAATTAGTTCATTAGTCACTAATTCGCCATCCATACACTCTATGACACGAATTTGTTTGGATTTTGATTCGAATCTAAAATCTGACACTTGTTTTTTGTCAGTATTGAAGTTATTTAAATTTTCAAATTCGACATGTTGAATTTTTGAAATACCATGATCAAAGACTAATTCGCCATTGATATAAGTTTGAAGCGTTTTAAAGTGCTTCAAATCTTCAATAATAATGCAATCGGCTGCATCGCCTAATTGTAATAAACCAACATCCAAATTATAATGCTTCACAGGATTTATACAGGCCGCTGTAAGGACTTTAAATACATCGACACCTTTTGCGACTGCTCTGTCGCATAATTGGTTTATATGCCCTAATAAGAGATCGTCAGGGTGCTTGTCATCACTACAGAACATCATGTTTTCATAATACGCATCTAATAAACCGATTAAAGCTTCAAAATTCTTTGCCGCGCTACCTTCACGAATAATCACTTTCATGCCTTTCTGAAGTTTTTCTAATCCTTCATTATAAGTAAAACATTCATGATCGGTTGAAATACCTGCAGAAATATACTTGCTTAAATCTTCTCCTCGTAATCCTGGTGCGTGCCCATCAACAGGTTTATTATAGTGTTTTGCCCATTCTATTTTTTTGAGCACCTCAGAATCATCATAAATGACTCCTGGATAATTCATCATTTCCGCCAAATACTTTATATCTGGATTCGACATTAGCGTTTTAATATCATCAGAATCGATAACTGCTCCAGCAGACTCAAAACTTGTTGCCGGCACACAAGATGGTGCTCCAAAATTGAACTTAAAAGGTGTTTTCTTTCCATTTTCAATCATGAACTCCACACCTTTTACCCCAAGCACGTTGGCAATTTCATGCGGATCTGAAACTGTAGCCACTGTTCCATGCTTAACAGCGATCTTAGCAAATTCCGATGGGACTAACATAGAACTTTCAATATGAATATGAGCATCTACAAAACCTGGAAGGATATAATGGTTTTCCTTGCAGTCTTTTTCTTCAATGCTTTTTATTTTACCATTTTCAATGGTGATTTCACCTTTAAAGATTTTACGGTTTTCAATATCTACTATGTTTCCTTTTAATTTCAAAATACTTGGTTTTAAATTGGCATCACCTGAGGATCAATACACTTATTTTTACAAATAAGCTCGTTCGAAAATAGAATGATGATTTAATTCTCTAGTGTTATTTTTACTATATGTTTTGTGCTATCGGTAACTTTAAAACGGTCATCCGCGCGTTTACCAATCACCCATACAACTTTGCCATTAGAATTCAACAAACATATTTTCTCCTTCTCTACTAATGATAATTTTTCGTCCTTAAGATACTTACTCACTTTCTTTTTGCCAGACATTCCAATAGGTTGAAAAACATCACCCTCTTCCCAAAGTCTAAGTTCTAACGGGAATTTTAAACGGTATTTATCTACATAAATACTATTATTTGATGTCGTTGTTATGTTTTCAACGGTATCAAATTTTAGTTCTCCTATTGGAGTAGAAATTCGTCCGTTCTGCAACTCATTTTCACTAAGGGTTACCGTTTTTATATTTATCTGTTTTAATTCTGCCAATATCAAATTCTCACGATGTTTAATTAAACGATGTGTATTTGATTTTACCATTTTTCCAGATTCTGCAACTAATAAATTAAGAACATCATTCCATTCTGTAAAACCGTAATCTTTAAACAGTTCGAATAAATAAGCTTTTGGATTAGCTGTCTTAGTGAATTCAGCGATACTATAGGATGTTCCGTATTGATCAGTGGCTACAACCGCTTGTTTCGTAAAGGACTTTATACTTTCATTTACAATAGATGCAGTATCATTAAGATTTGAGAGCGTGTTTTGAAAACTATCCAGTAAATGAGGATTAATTTCTTTTAAGATTGGTACAACTTCATGCCGCAGTTTATTTCTCAAATATTTTCTTGAGGCATTCGAGGCATCTTCTCTCCAAAGAATGCCCTCTGATTTAGCGTAAGCTTCAATTTGTTCTCTTGAAAAGACTAATAATGGTCTCGCAATATTCTCATTTAATACAGGAATTCCGGTGAGGCCATTTAAACCTGTTCCTCTGGAAAAGTTAATGAGAAACGTTTCTAAATTATCATCTGCATGATGTGCGGTAAGAACATAATCGAACTTTAATTGTGCTGCCAATTCTTTAAACCAATCGTACCTTAACTCACGAGCCGCCATTTGTATAGAGCGTTTGTTTTCTTTAGCGTAAGTTTCAGTATCAAAATTTTGAATAAATATCTCAACATCTAAATCTTCGGCTAGCTCCAATACAAAGCCCTCATCTTTATTACTTTCTTCCTCACGCAAATTAAAGTTACAATGAGCCATTGAAAATTTAAGTCCTAATGACTGACATAAGTGTGATAATACCACACTATCAATTCCACCAGAAACTGCGATGACTAGTTTGCTCCCTTTTAAAAACGGAAGATTGTTGTTTATATGGTTTGTGAAGTCTTTGAGCACCTTCCAAAGGTATTGAAATTATTTATTCTCTCAGTGGTCTAAAAAAAGATTCATAATGAATCATATACACCTTTTATTTAAGGGAAAACATATTTGATACATTCAATTTGTAGACAAATTATTTGAAACTATTATGACAAGAATTTTATTAAAATTAGAACTTTTTAGCTAACTTTAAGAAAACTAAATCATTAGGATTATGAGCATACGTGAAGAACTATCATCGAAATCTGCAAAGACGGCCTTTGATAAAAAGGTACTTTCTGCAATACCGCATTTGCATCCTTATGTAAAACACAGAATTTATATCGCTGAAACCACTGGTATTTTACCCAAAAATATGTTTTCGTCCAATGGACTTATTGACGAAAGTATTATCCTTCTCTACGACAAGGGATTTAATGTTGATGCGGAACCTATGGCCGTACGATTAGAATTATTTAAAATAGTGGATAATTTTATGAATGTACTTTTCAAAAATGAAGCTTATCATAAAAACACTATTAGTACAGATGAAATTCTTAAAAAAGAATTAGATAAACTCGGCGAGGATTATACGGTTGATGCGGACTTTGATTATATTTTAAATACTGAATTGAATGACATTTCGTATCATCAAGACCAGTCGGAACCTCTTCACTTATATTCAGATAAGGAAACATCTCTTTTAAAGGCATTCGATCTGAAAGATTTATCGAATCATCAATCTCCTAAGGTATTCGGACAACTCTATAATTGGCTTCCTTTCAATGTGTCAAATATTGTGGATTTATACATTTTTGGAAAATTAGATTTTGAATCAATTGCTAAGATTAAAAAGATTGAACAAAAACGCGTTGAAGATATTTTTAGCAAGGTGAAACGGACCTTTAGACGACATATTGAATAATTGTTATAACACAGAAACTCTATGTTATGGTGCAGCGTATGTTTAGACAGCTCTTTTAAACCATCACTGTTGAAAATTGAGATCTAATTTTCTAGAACCTCTCGCATAGCTTTCGCTTTAACTAAACATTCCTCGTATTCTTTTAGAGGATCACTCTTGGCTGTAATGGCGCTTCCCACTGAGTAGGACACATATTTCTTTGTTGAATTATAAAGAATACTTCTAATAATCACATTAAAATCGAAATCTCCTTTTGGTGTAAAATAGCCCACAGAACCAGAGTATAAACCTCGTTTAGTCTCTTCAAGTTCTTCAATAATTTTCATGGCTGAAATTTTAGGCGCTCCCGTCATACTTCCCATAGGAAAGGTGGTTTTTATAATATCTACGGGATGTATTTCCTCCTTTACATGAGATTGAATGGTAGAAATCATCTGATGAACTTGTAAAAAGGAATATACCTTACAAAGTTCTTTGACAAGAACAGTTCCTTTTGCTGCTGTATGCGATAAGTCATTTCGAACTAAGTCGACAATCATAATGTTTTCACTGCGCTCTTTAGGGTCTTTTGCTAAATCTTTGGCAAGTTGAATATCCTCCTCCTTATTTTCAGAACGTTTGGCAGTTCCTTTTATAGGTTGAGAAATAACGGTATTTCCATCCTTCTGAATATAACGTTCTGGCGAAGCAGACATCAGATACTTGTCTTCAAATTTTAAAAAACTTGCAAATGGTGGTTTAGAAATGTCATTTAATTTTTTGAACGTCTCTAATGGGTTTATTTCACTGTCTTCAGCATAAAATTCCTGACAAAAATTTGCTTCATAAATATCTCCTCTGTGAATATGAGCAAGCATTTTATTTGCTTTTTCGTGGTAATCGTCTTTATGGATTCTGAGTTTGATTTTGAGCTTGTCCGATTTTTGAGATTTCTCAATTTCGTTCAATATCTCCTTATTTTCTATGAACTTTAAATCTTCTTCAATCTCATCGTCAACCATTCTCATGCATTGAATTTCAACTTGATTATCCTTAAATAAAAATAGTTTTTTGGGTTGAAAAAAATACAAATCCGGAAACTCCAAGCCATCAAAGTTTTCGGACTTCAGTGATTCTGTAGTGTTCTTTAAATCATAAGTGAGGTAGCCAAATATCCAATCCTGAGTAGAGGTTTGGTAATCTTTTAAACGTTCAAAAGCATCAAAGAAATCCGTTTTAATTGAAGTAAATGCGTCAACCGCTAACACAGCATCATACTTGCTGTATAAATCTTTATGATTATTTGAATCTAACCAGACAACATCGTCATATTGTTGACTCCAAAGCAATAGATCTTGTTTAAAGCTTTGAATGTTTTTAGGCTGATGAAAATATTTTGTCCTCAATAGAATAATTATTAGCGCAAATTACCGAAATAAAAATTTGATTGGAAACAAAATTACGATTGAAGCCATAATATAAAAACCTAAGAATTGTATATTTCCAAAAATTATAATTTCCATGTATAGTTTAAAAAACGATTTACTACATATTAAAATAAAGTCAAAAGGTGCTGAGCTCTGCAATATAACATCCGTAAAAAATCACAAAGAGTTCATGTGGCAAGCAAATCCTAAGGTTTGGGGCAGTCATGCTCCCAATTTATTTCCCATAATTGGCAGTATGAAAGCTGATAGCTACATTTACAATGACAGGACTTACACTATGCCAAAACATGGATTTGTACGGCATAATGACAAGCTTACAGTATCCAACCAATCTAAGTCAAGTATTGCTTTTAAACTGGTTTCAAACGATGAATTGTATGAGTATTATCCTTTTTTATTCGAATTTGAAATCACCTATACGCTTTCAAACAATACATTGATAATCCATCATTCTGTAAAAAACAAAGACTCAAAACCTCTGTATTTTTCATTGGGTGGTCACCCGGCTTTTAATTGTCCTCTATTAGCAGATGAAAATTATTCGGATTATTTTTTAGAATTTGAAGTAGAAGAGCATAGTTCTACCTACTTACTTAATATGGAAAATGGTTTAGTAACCAATCGAACAAAACCGGTATTTTCAAACGGAAACAAAATTAAATTACATCCTGATTTATTTAATAATGACGCCTTAATATTTAAAGATTTAAAATCTAGAAAAGTTGATTTAACACATAACACGAAAGGAAAAGTGTTAACTGTCGCTTTCAAGGATTTTCCATATTTGGGTATTTGGGCAAAACCCAATGCGCCTTATGTTTGTATAGAACCTTGGTTGGGCATAGCAGACCATGAAAATACAGATCAAAAATTGGAGACTAAAGAAGGTATAATTAAACTTGAAGCTGATTCTACATTTAACGCTGAGTACAGCATTGAAATAGAACAAACGCATTTAGTGTAAGTAGATTATAAATAGTAAATTTGCACAAAACTACATACAGTGACTTTTAACGATCTTAATTTAAATACACCTTTATACAACGCATTAGACGATTTAGGTTTTACCACACCTACTCCAATTCAAGCAGAATCATTTAATGTGGTTGCTGCAGGTAAAGATGTCGTTGGAATTGCTCAAACAGGTACAGGTAAAACATTTGCTTATATGTTACCTATTTTAAAGAATTTGCCTTTTTCTAAACAAGATAATCCTAGGGTTTTAATCCTTGTACCTACACGTGAATTAGTTGTTCAAGTGGTTAGTGAGATCGAAAAGCTATCTAAATACATTAATAATCGTGTATTAGGTGTTTATGGAGGGACTAATATTAACACGCAAAAACAGGCTGTTGCTCAAGGTCAAGATATCATTGTCGCTACGCCTGGTCGTTTATACGATTTAGCGGTCAGTAGAGTTCTACAATTAAAGTCTATTCAGAAATTAGTAATTGATGAGGTGGATGTGATGTTAGATTTAGGGTTTAGACATCAACTCCTTAATATATTCGACATATTACCAGAACGTCGACAAAATATTATGTACTCGGCAACGATGACTAAAGATGTGGACGATTTAATCACCGACTTTTTTAAGAGTCCTGAGAAAATAGCGATTGCTGTATCTGGTACTCCACTAGAAAACATTAAGCAAGAACGTTACGATGTCCCTAACTTTTACACCAAAGTAAATTTACTTAAGCATTTGCTTCAAGATAAAGAGGAGTATTCTAAAGTTCTAATTTTTGTGGCTTATAAAAAAATGGCCGATCGCTTATTCGATCAATTAGAAGATATATTTCCGACCGAATCTTGTGTTATTCATTCTAATAAAACGCAAAACTACCGACTAAGAAGTATTGAACAATTTAGAGAAGGTAGCAACCGATTGCTTGTGGCAACAGATGTTATGGCTAGAGGTTTGGATATTGATAATGTCACTCATGTTATTAATTTTGACACGCCAGACTATCCAGAGAACTATATGCATAGAATTGGTAGAACTGGGCGTGCTGAAAGAGAAGGCCATGCGCTTTTATTCTCTACAGAGAAAGAACAAGAAGGGTTAGAACGCATTGAGGAATTAATGAAAATGAAAATTGACACCCTAACCATTCCTGAAGGTGTTGAAATTTCTACAGAACTTATTGAAGAAGAACGTCCACAAATTAGAGAGCGAAATAATCCAATTAAAAGACGTGATGAAGATGCTCCAGGTCCTGCCTTCCACGAAAAGAAGGATAAGAATAAAAAGGAAAATTTGGGTGGTTCCTATAAGTTTAAAATGGCTGAAAAATACAAGAAACCTAAAACACGTGGTGACAAAAACTACAATAGAAGAAATAAGAAGTAGTATATAACTACTTAACCCACTTCATAATCTGGAAACATCCTATTTATCCGAAATTATTTTCTAAATAATAATCTGAATATATATTTCAAATAAAAAACCCTAATCAAATTAATGAAAAGGGTTTTAATACATCAAGTACGCAGGATCGCATTTTATGTGAACATAAAACTACTATAACCCTAACCTTATAGCTGATCCTGCATTTGCACTTGATTTTCTACTAAATCATTTATAGGTACAATAAGTTTTCCTTTTGAGTTTTTTAACACCACTGAAATACTTTCTACGGCCTCAATTTTATAAGTCTCATTATTAAACACGATGTTTTGTCCTATTTCAAAAGTCTTACGAGCATAAAATGACTTTAATAATTTACCAACAATTTCTTTAGCTCCCAAGCCAAACGCAATCGCAAAGGCTAATAGGAATGCCGCAATAATCATATTGACATTGTTGGTTATGATTTGCGTATCAATTCCTGCTTGGTTTAAAGCTGTAATCGAAATAAACGTTAGCAATAAGAAAAATACGATTTGGCTAATCATCTTTCCGCCAGAAAGGTCCATAGACTCAAATAGTGATTTTAAACCTTTTTTTACAAAATTAGCGAATAGTAGCCCTAACATAAATATGACTAAGGCGGCAAATAATTGAGGTAAATATGCTAATAGATTACTAATTTGATTAGAAATTATTTCTAATCCCATGATATCGGAAGCCGTTATCAGTA
Source organism: Winogradskyella epiphytica (assembly GCF_003217215.1). Lineage (GTDB taxonomy): Bacteria > Bacteroidota > Bacteroidia > Flavobacteriales > Flavobacteriaceae > Winogradskyella > Winogradskyella epiphytica. The sequence goes on along the minus strand of NZ_QJTD01000002.1, from coordinate 104,915 downwards.
AGACGATGTACATTATCCATCGCACAAAATTTGTTATGATTTTTATAGAATCAAAATTGAGTTGTTTTCCTTCAACAATTTCAATTTCATTTAATTTGTCATCAAGCTTATCGGCTTTAGCGATGATTAAAACTTTTCTGATAATTTTCACAATGAGCTTAGTCGCCAACCAACCTATGAGTAAAACAACCAAGGCTCCAATTATATTTGGAAATACTTTAGTCACCTCTAACCACATGGTTGTTAAGGATTGCATTGCTATGTCTTTGAATTCTGTTACTTTGTCCATACTAATAAGATAATGTTAGGGTTTATTAGTTATTATAAAATTAATTACTTCTTTCTGCTCTTAGTGACACTTTCAATGATATAACTAAGATTATACGAAAATAGCTCAGCCAAATCCATAATTAGCTTTGCCATAGCTATATCATGCATCACTTTATCTTTGAGTTCTGCCGGAACTTCCTTCAAAGGTTGGTTTATTTGTTTAAATGGATTCTCCATCTTTCGTATAATTTGTGTACTTAAGTATCAGTTTTTCTTTTGCTCTTTTCAATCGCATCTTAACCGCGCTTTCTCCAATATCAAAAGCTTCGGATAATTCTTTAATTGATAAATTATCTTGATATTTCAATAATAATATCATCTTTTCTTCTGGAGAAATAAGCTCCATAACCTTTTGCAATTGCTCTACCCTCATACTTGCAAACTCATGAGTAGAATCAACATCTTCACCTATATTTTGGATGTCAACATTTTCAGAACTAACTGATTTTTTTTCTAACTTCTTTGCCGTATTTCTAGTGACATAATTCACACAATGATTATAGGTAAATGCGTATAACCATGTAGAAAATTTAGACTTCCCTTTAAAGGTTTTTAACTTAATAAACACTCTTAAAAATACGTCTTGAGTTAAGTCTTTAGCTTCATCTTTTCCATTCGCAAATCCATAGCACATATTGTAAACCATCGAAGAATATCTATCATACAAAACCTCAAACAACATAGTGTTATTGGTTTTTACGATTGCTTCTACGAGCGCTTCATCGGTTAGGCTATGAGCAGCATCTTGCGTCAAGAGTTTATATGGTCGTTTAATCGTTAGTTATAAAGTAAGACACTAAGTTTTTAGTGAAGTCACTCTTAATCAAAAATAAGTGATACTTTTTTAAGAATTACCGCTTTCTTTTTAAAATTAATAAAAAAAGAATCGCACCAGGTAATTTATCGAAACGTCATACACATCTGAAAATGAAAAGAATGCAATTACAAAGTTTGGTATTTTATCTTCTGGATAGTTAGAGTGAGAATTTTTGATTCCTTTTAAAAATGTTATAACTTTATAGAAATAATATCCTAAATCTCAACGTTACATAATTCAGTTTATGTCTTGAACAGCTATTTAATGAACGATTATCTACATAGTACTATTCCTAATTTAAAACCATTTAATTATGAACGCCACCACGATTCTCATTTTATCAATCAGGATTGGGTTCTGGTGAATGGTATTTCTAAAAAGAAATCGATATATACCTTTAGAGAAGATAATATTCTTGAAATTTCAAGAAAAGATGTAGTAATTAAAACCTCTTGGAATATTAGTCTTCAAAACATTTTTACAATAGAGACTGAAGATGGATTAATACAGGTTAAAGCCTATTTTAAAGATGATGATATTTTAGTTCTCAATCATGTAAATAAGAATGAGTTTGCACTCTACATAAATATTACGAATTATGACGATGAATTAAGTTCTGTTGATGATATACAGGATTATTTAAAGAATAAATACCGGAAAAAAGTTAATTCTATTATTTATGATCATGAGTTCTATTATATAGAACGCTCTGAAGAATTTGGACCATTTAAAGTTGAAGAATTAGCGGAGAAGGTAAATTCTGGTGAGATTAGCGGATACTGCTTTGTACGAGATGTTAATGAATACGATTACAGTAATCGTTTGAGAGTTTTTGATTTAATCAATGAGCTCTAATCTCAAATTTTACTTTTAATAATGCTCCATAAAAAAAAAGCGAACTCAACGAGTCCGCTTTTTCTATATGATAATGATCTGCTTTCACAGATTTTTATTCTAAACGTGTAATGCTCTGTCTTCAGTTGCAGCTAAGGCCGCTTCTTTTACAGCTTCAGCAAAAGTTGGATGTGCATGAGACATACGTGAAATATCTTCAGCCGATGCTCTATATTCCATAGCTACAACAGCTTCGGCAATTAAATCGGCACAACGAGCACCAATCATATGAACACCTAATACTTCATCAGTTTCTTTATCTGCTAATATTTTTACAAATCCATCAATATCACCACTAGCTCTTGCTCTACCTAGAGCTCTAAATGGGAATTGACCGACTTTATACTCAACATTATCAGCTTTTAATTCCTCTTCAGTTTTACCTACTGCAGCTACTTCTGGCCATGTGTAAACAACACCTGGAATTAAGTTATAATCGATATGCGGTTTTTGACCTGCTATTGTTTCAGCAACAAATACACCCTCTTCTTCAGCTTTATGAGCTAACATAGCTCCTCTTACTACATCTCCAATCGCGTAAATGTTTGAAGCCGACGTTTGTAAATGTTCGTTAACCTCTACTTGTCCTCTATCGTTAATTTTTACACCTGCAGCTTCAGCATTTAAGCCATCTGTATAAGGACGACGACCAACTGATACTAAACAGTAATCTCCTTTAAACTCAACAAGTTCTCCTTTTTTATTTTCAGCTTTTACAACCACTTCATCTCCATTTCGCTCAACAGATTGAACTTTATGAGATAACTGCATACTGCATTTCGCTTTCTTGAAAACTTTATTCAATTCTTTAGATAGACCAGCATCCATAGTTGGGATGATTCTGTCCATATACTCTATTACAGTCACCTCTGCACCTAGACGACGATAAACCTGACCAAGTTCTAAGCCAATAACTCCACCACCAATAATAATTAAATGTTTTGGAATTTCTTTTAATTCTAAAGCTTCAGTAGATGTTATAATTCGCTCTTTATCTAAAGTGATAAATGGTAAGTTCGATGGTTTAGAACCTGTAGCGATGATAGTTTTCTTCGCTTCAATTTCTTGTGCATCTTTACCTTCGATTTTGATGTGTGTTGCGTCTACAAACGACCCTAAGCCTTCAAAAACGTCGATATTGTTTTTCTTCATTAAATAATCAATCCCACCTGTTGTTTGATCTACAACAGCTTGTTTACGACCAATCATTTTTTCCAAATTCACTTTGATATCACCAGGAATTTCAATCCCATGCTCTTCAAAATGCTTAGTTGCCTCTTCGTAATGATGAGATGAACTTAATAAAGCTTTACTAGGAATACAGCCTACATTTAAACAAGTACCACCAAGTACCGAATATTTTTCAATAATTGCAGTTTTCATTCCTAATTGCGCACAACGTATTGCTGCTACATAGCCACCAGGACCTGATCCTATTATTGCTACATCGTATGATTTCATAAGTGTAATTTTGAATTAAATTTAGATTAGGCAAAAGTACAATTTAGATTACTTATTTGCGAATGACTTGTCAATAAATTTTAACACTCGAAATTCTTAAAAAAAACAGTCCAAACTTTCAGATTAATTGAATCTTCTAAAAGAATGGACTTGTTTTACCCCTAAGCATTAATAGCCCTACAAAGTTGCAGATTTATATACAACCTAACAATACTCAATTTAAGTAATTATTGAATTTATAGCCAATGTTGATTTAGTTTTAACATCCCAACCAACTCACCTGTAGATGAAATATTAAGTTTTTTGAGAATGTTCCTTCTATGAGTATCCACGGTATGTGGACTAATATTAAGTTTTTCGGAAATTTCTTTACTCGATAGATGAAGTATGAGCAATCTTATCACATCTCGCTCTCTATTACTGATATTATCGTTTAATAATTTCTGTGAAAAATTATTAAAATAAATAGTTTCATATTCATTCTTAGCATTTAGCATTTTAGCAGAAGCCGTTATCTCCATTTTTATTTTAGGATGCAAAACGGTATAATGTGCCAATCCAATAATGGGTTTGCATTCTGAATCAAACACTAATGGTGTGGTATTTTGAATAATATTGACATAAGCACCATCGGCATTTTTGAATCTAAAATTCCATGTGTAATTGGCTTTATGTCGTTTGTTTTCTTCTATTTCGCTTAATGTAAATTCCATGAGATGGTTCAGCGCACTTAACCAAGAGTCAATATCGTCTGGATGAATTCGACTCCAGAAATAACGCATTCCTCGAGTCTTCAATTCTTTTGCATCTAAACCTAAACACGCTGCATAATTTTTACTGACATATTCAAAAGTTAAATCTTGAGTGTTGGTAACACAGAAAAAAGTAGAACTATAAGGTAAATACTCATCTAAATCAATAATCTTTTGGATGTGGTCTTCAAGATTTGGTTTATCGTAGGATTTAAATATGACTTTATATAAATCTTTAATTTGTGAATGAATCATGGTGTAAATTAAAAAAAATAATTCACACCTAAAGAGTTATAGCCGTTGTATGTTTAACCTCGTTTATCATAAACATGCTATACGTACTTCCAATATGGTCGATTTTAGTAAGCTTTTTTACCATGAAATTTCTGAACTCTTCCATGTCTTCCACCAATACTTTAATGAGATAATCGTAATCTCCACTAATGTGATAACATTCTAAAACTTCTTCGAGTTTTGCGACCTCTCTTTCGAATTTAACCACATATTCTTGAGTGTGTTGAATCAATTTAATATTACAAAACGCTACGAAATCTTTATCAACACTCTTTTTGTCTACTAATGCTACATACTTATTTATAACGCCATTAGATTCTAATTTTTTTATGCGCTCATAAACTGCTGTTACCGATAATCCCAATGCATGAGCTAAGGCTTTATTTGTTTGCTTGCTGTCCGACTGAAGAAGCTTGAGCAACTTTTTATCTATACTATCAAAAGTCATACTTATAAATTTTCTGATTAAATTGAATAATTTACATAAATCTAGATTTTAAATCTAAATAAATGTAATAATATAGTTTTATATTCTAAATAGAACAAGATACCTTGACAATACATCTAAAATGATTGATTTTTGATTATCTAATCAAAACAAAATTATATGGCATTCAAACCTGCAAACAATATTCAAGATTTACAATACTTCGGTGAATTCGGCGGAGTAAATCCTTCTATATCAGATTCATCTACTTACACCTTCTTATCGGCAAAAACGATGTTCGATACATTTGAAGGCAATGCTGATGGTTGTTATTTGTATTCTCGTCACTCTTCTCCATCTAATTTATATCTAGGAGAAGCTCTAGCCGCAATGGAAGGTACAGAAACAGCAACCGTTACAGCTTCCGGAATGGGAGCCATTACACCTGTATTACTTCAGCTATGTGGTGCTGGAGAACATGTTGTTAGTAGTAGAACTATTTACGGAGGTACTTACGCTTTCTTAAAAAACTTCGCGCCGCGTTTAGGGATTGACACGACTTTTGTAGATATCACTAAATTAGATGTCGTTGAAGCTGCAATAACTCCGCAAACAAAGGTATTATATTGTGAATCGGTGAGCAATCCATTATTAGAAGTAGCTGATATTAAGAGTTTAGCAGACTTAGCTAAAAAGCATAACTTAAAATTGGTTGTAGACAATACCTTCTCTCCTCTTTCTATTTCACCAATTAAATTAGGCGCCGACGTTGTGGTACACAGTTTAACTAAATTCATCAACGGATCTTCTGATACGGTTGGTGGCGTGGTTTGTGGTTCTCAGGAATTAATTGACGATTTACGAAATGTGAACAGTGGAGCAGCAATGTTATTAGGTTCTACTATGGATAGTCTACGTTCTGCTTCGGTATTAAAAAACCTAAGAACCTTGCATATAAGAATGATGCAACACAGTAATAACGCAACTTATTTAGCTGAACGATTTGAAAAAGATGGTTTAAAAACAGTTTATCCTGGATTAGCCTCTCATCCTTCTCATGAATTATTTAAATCCATGATGAATGAAAAATATGGTTTTGGAGGAATGATGACTTTAGATGTTGGTTCTTTAGACAAAGCCAATGCTTTAATGGAATTAATGCAAGAACGTAATCTTGGCTATTTAGCAGTAAGTTTAGGATTCTATAAAACCTTGTTTAGTGCTCCAGGAAGCTCTACATCTTCTGAAATTCCTGAAGACGAGCAAAAAGAAATGGGATTATCAGACGGATTAATACGATTCTCAATAGGTTTAGATGCCGATATCGAACGCACTTACGATATGATGAAATCGTGTATGAAAGAACTCAATATTATTTAATGCTACAATTAAAGTATTAATCTTTTACGGTTAGGTTCTTATAAACAATTAAGTTCCTAACCGTTTTTTATTGTAGCCAAATGCAACCTGTTTAATCCATTTGCATATGGTTTTACAAAATCGTAACATTACAACATCAAACTAAATTAGAATGCAAAACGACGAATCCTCTAACATTGAAGTTGAAGACCAAACTATAATAGACAATAAAGAACTTAATATTTTTGAAGCTCTTATACCTGTTGTGATATTAATGGGAATGCTTGCTTATAATATCTTTTTTGTTGAGGATAACGAGTGGTTTGGCGCTTATACAAATCAAATAATTCTTTTATTAGGAGGAGGCGTTGCTGCTATCGTAGGTTTATTTAATAAGGTATCCCTTAAAATGATGCTGAAAGAAATCTGGGAAAATTTAAGAAGTGTATTTGTTCCTATAATGATTTTGTTTTTGGTTGGCGCGCTAGCTGGTACTTGGCTCATTAGTGGAGTTATTCCCGCCATGGTATATTATGGATTACAGGTTTTAAGTCCAGAAATATTTTTACCAGCTTCTGTTGTGATAGCCGCTGTAATTTCTATTGCCACAGGAAGTTCTTGGACTACGTCAGCTACAGTTGGTATTGCTCTGGTTGGAATTGGAACAGCTTTAGGCATTAATCCAGGCATGATTGCTGGTGCGGTAATTTCGGGTGCTTATTTTGGAGATAAAATGTCGCCATTAAGTGACACGACTAACCTTGCTCCTGCTATGGCTGGTACTGACTTATTTACGCATATAAAATACATGGCCATTACTACCGTGCCTACCATTGTAATTACCTTAGTCGTATTCTCTATAATCAGTGCAAATATTGACCCTACAGGGAGTTCAGATACTGCATTTATTCTTGAAACTATTGATACTTATTTCAATATCACACCTTGGTTATTTTTAGTACCTATAGCAGTAGTTGGCCTGATTCTATTAAAGGTAAAGCCTTTAGCTGCATTAAGTTCTGGTGTTGTTTTAGCCATCGTTTTTGCCTTTGTTTTTCAATCTCCTCTTTTAGAAAAAGTAACAGACTCCTCTACTTCAACAATTGTAAATTCAGTATTAACGGATACAAGCATACAAATTGAAGAAGACGATTATTTAGTTGCATTGAATGAAGCTGATATTGCGAAAATAAATAATGACGAAAATCTTAAAAATGTTTTTGCAGATGATGATTTAAAAGGCATTTACACTACAAAGACATTAACCGAGTTCTTTTCAACCGACTATAACGATACCAAAATTGCTCAAACTAAAGCAGAAAATTTAGATAAATTAATCACCATTAAGCGTTTAAAGAAATTATTTAGCTCTGGCGGTATGAATGGCATGCTATGGACGATCTATCTAATTCTATGTGCTATGGTTTTTGGAGGAATCATGGATGGCATAGGTGCTTTATCGAGAATTACCAAGGTTTTACTCTCTGTAGCTACTACAATTTTTGGTTTGTTTGCTAGTACCGTAGTGAGTTGTTTAGGTTTAAATATTATCGCTTCTGATCAATATTTAGCTATTGTTATTCCTGGTAAAATGTTTAAACAAGCCTATGAAGATAAAGGACTTGCTCCTGAAAATTTAAGTCGAACCCTTGAAGACTCCGGAACTGTAACGTCAGTACTTATTCCATGGAATACTTGTGGCGCGTATCAAAGTGGAGTTTTAGGCGTAGGTGTTGGCGAATACTTCCTATATGCCATTTTCAATTGGTTAAGTCCATTCACCACGCTCCTATTTGCTGCTTTCAGAGTGAAAATCAAAATGATAGCTAGTAAATAGTTTTTAGTTATAGCTTTAAAAGTCTCTCATAGCTAAAACCTATCAACATATAAAATTTAAGAATTAGGTTTGGCTGATAATTTCACTAATGAAACTTATATTTGTTATAGAAAAAAATTAACAATTTAAAACTATAATAATATGGCATTAGTAGGAAGACAATTTCCAGATTTAGAGGTAAACGCAATGAACGAGATGGGCGAAACTTTTAGAGTGAACGTTCTTGAGGAAGCAAAAAATAACAACAAGAAAGTTGTGTTATTTTGGTACCCAAAAGACTTTACTTTTGTATGTCCAACAGAGTTACACGCGTTTCAAGAAGCATTAGGTGAGTTCGAAAAAAGAAACACTATTGTAATTGGTGCATCTTGTGATACTGCTGAAGTTCACTTTGCATGGTTAAACACAGCAAAAGACGATGGTGGAATTGAGGGTGTTACATATCCAATCTTAGCAGATTCTAACCGTAACTTAGCATCAGCATTAGGAATTTTAGACATCTTTAATGAAAGCTATGATGAAGAAACAGGACTTCTTACTGTAGAAGGAGATAACGTAACTTACAGAGCGACTTATATTATCGATGAAGAAGGAACAATTCAGCACGAAAGCATTAACAACATGCCTTTAGGTAGAAATGTAAATGAATACTTAAGAATTGTAGATGCTTTAACTCACGTACAACAAAAAGGTGAGGTTTGTCCAGCAAACTGGGAAGAAGGAAAAGATGCAATGGAAGCTAGCGCCAAAGGTACAGCTGCATACTTATCTACTCACTAATAACTCACATTAGTATTGCGAGTCTGTTGAAAGAACAGACTCGCATCACTAATTAAAACACGACAAGATTATGATACAAGAATTAGAAAAAGACAATTTACAAGACATAATATCAGGAAACGATACCGTAATTGTACAGTATTCTGCAGGTTGGTGTGGTAATTGTCGAATTATGAAACCAAGATTTAAGAAATTAGCAACAGAGCATGAAAATGCAACATTCGTTATTGCAGATGCTGAAAAATTTCCTGAAAGTAGAAAATTAGCAACGGTTGACAATTTACCAACATTTGCTACATTTAAAAATGGCGAATTTAAAGGCCAAGTACAAACGAATAAGTTCGATGTTTTAAAGGAACTTGTTGAAGAAGTAATTTAATTATGAAGCTACCTGTAATTAAGCATTTAACGGAATTCATCGAGAAGAACGATGAAGATTATATCATTGAAACGCTTGAGACTTTGGAATACTTAACAGAGCTACCTTCATTAAAAGATGAAGAACTAGACGTTATTGGTGAAGTTATTTCCAATATGTATGGTGCTTTAGAAGTGAATAAGATGGTGAAAGAAGGCAGCCCAAAGAAGGAAGCGTTAAATGCGTTTATGAAACGTGTAATGGGTTCAATTGACACCTAAATCTCTACAATAAGTCAATCCAGATAAAGCGTTATTACGCTTTAACTTTTTACCTATATGAAGCTTGAAGTAAAAACTCAATCTAAAATTATAGGATTATATAAAACACAATAAAACCACTTTGTTCTTTTGAGAATGACGTGGTTTTTTGCATTTAATTACATGACTCTCAACCTATTTTAATTAATAAAAATTAAATCGACCACTGTTAAATTATTGTAAATGACATAATTGATTCTTACTTTTAAAGTAAAAATCATGGTTTTTAAGAGAACAAATGTTGAAGAGCAGCTACAGTTGTTGAAAAGAAAGCAACAAAATGAAATAGCGATTTTAAATGATGTACGCACCATTTTAGAACAAGATGATGCTAAAGACCGTAAAATCTATGAGGCCTTATCATCAGACCAAACTTCGAGCTGTAACCAATTTAAGTTCGAGTTATTAGACACGAAAAACATCTTTCATATCGATCAAATCAAGTCGATATGTATAGATTATAGATTGCGTTTTTTAGATACCAAATATTTTAAAGGCGAATTACCTTATGAAGCCATTATTAAGATTAAACAGTTAGAAAAAACTCATAAAACAGACCTCCAAGGTTTTAAAATAGTAGCGCCTAGTAAACTGTTTAAACTTGAAAATGCAGACGACCCTCTACTCTTTGCTCCCATTGGAAACGGATACTATTTTTTAATTCATAAATGGGGAAATGATTTACATCCATTTCGAAAATTATTAATGCATCCTTTTAAAAACATAGAAAACCTTGCGATTACAACATTATTGGTAAGCATTTTTGTGACAGGACTAATTCCTGACGGTTTTTTTGGAAATCAAGACACTTCCTCTCAAGCAGGGGTCATTTTTTTATTCATATTTAATATGATCGGTGGTCTGGTCATATACTACGGCTTAGCTACGGGTAAAAACTTTAATCATGCGATTTGGGATAGTAAATATTATAAAACCTAACTATAAAAATAATAGTGCATCATACTTATCTTTTTTGTAACTTACTATATAATTAAAACCCATTTGTATGAGTACTTCAGAATACACCAAAGTTTATTACGGTAATTTTATTTTAGCCATTCGTATTAAAGATGAATTAGAACGTATTGGTATTGTTCCCATTATTAAAGATGAAGGAGAGTCACAACGTTTAGCCGGGTACGGCTCAATGAGCCAAGGTATTCAAGAAATATATGTGCATAATGATGAATTGAAGAAAGCACTTGAAATTGTCGCTCAAGTCAAATCTGATATGGAAGCTTCTTCAGAATCATAGAAAATCTGCGATTGAAGGATATCATATAGTTGTTTTATAAATTTAGAGAAGCTTAATTCACTAGTCTAATTCGTTTAAAACAATTCAAAAATAAAAAAGTTGGTGTCTAAAAAACACCAACTTTTTTATGTATATGATTTTACTGTGTTAAATACAGTCAACAACAATATAATTATGCATTTACCGCATACATCTTATCGCGTTGTTCTTTTATCTTTTTGTCACTCATATACTCATCAAACGTCATATAACGATCAATAACACCATTTGGAGTTAATTCGATGATTCTATTACCAACAGTTTGCGCAAACTCATGATCGTGCGTTGTTAATAATATCGTGCCTTTGAAGTTTTTTAATGAGTTGTTAAACGCTGTAATACTTTCCAAGTCTAAGTGGTTAGTTGGCTCGTCTAACATTAATACGTTAGCTCTCATCATCATCATTCTACTTAGCATACAACGTACCTTTTCTCCTCCAGATAATACGTCAGAAGTTTTTAAGGCTTCTTCCCCACTAAATATCATCTTTCCAAGGAAACCACGAATATGAACTTCTTCTCGTTCTTCTTCTGTTGTTGCGCATTGACGTAACCAATCAACTAGAGTTAATTTGTTATCAAAAAACTCACTGTTATCTAGTGGTAAATAAGACTGTGTCGTTGTTACGCCCCAATCAAACTTTCCTGCATCAGGCTGTTCTTTACCATTTAAAATTTGATAGAACGCTGTAGTTGCTCTAGAATCTTTTGAGTACACAACTACTTTATCACCTTTATTCAAGTTAATATCAATATCTTTAAAAAGAATATCCCCATCTAAACTTGCGGCCAAACCTTGAACATTTAAAATTTGATCTCCTGCTTCACGATCTCGTTCAAAAATAATGGCAGGATAACGACGACTAGAACGCTTAATATCTGAAATGTTTAATTTTTCAATCATTTTCTTTCTACTCGTAGCTTGCTTTGATTTTGCTACGTTCGCTGAGAAACGACGAATAAATTCTTCTAACTCCTTTTTCTTCTCTTCAGCCTTTTTGTTTTGTTGCGCATGTTGTTTTGCCGCTAATTGAGACGACTCATACCAGAATGTATAGTTCCCTGAGAAATGGGTAATTTTCCCAAAGTCAATATCCGAAATATGCGTACAAATGGCATCTAAAAAGTGTCTATCGTGAGATACTACTATGACACAGTTATCGTAATTCGCTAAGAAGTTTTCTAACCAGGAGATTGTTTCATAATCTAAGTCGTTGGTAGGCTCATCCATGATTAACAAATCAGGATTTCCAAATAAAGCTTGTGCTAATAACACACGTACTTTTTGCTTACCATCTAAATCCTTCATCAAAGTATAATGGTGCTCTTCCTTTATACCTAAGTTAGATAACATGGCTGCAGCATCACTATCTGCATTCCAACCATTCATTTCTTCAAACTGCACTTGAAGCTCACCAATCTTTTCAGCATTCTCATCCGTATAATCGGCATAAAGTGCATCAATCTGAGTTTTTAATTTATATAAAGGCTTATTTCCTTTTAAAACCGTTTCTAAAACTGTATCCTCATCATGCTTATTATGGTTTTGTTCTAGGACAGACATACGTTTTCCCGGTTCTAAATGAACAGATCCAGACGTAGGGTCCATTTTTCCCGCGATAATTTTTAAAAATGTAGATTTACCCGCACCATTGGCACCAATAATTCCGTAGCAATTGCCATTATTAAATGTAGTGCTTACTTCATCAAAAAGTACGCGCTTTCCGAATTGAACCGAAAGATTAGAAACTGATAACATATCTTATAACTTTAAACTGTTGCCTTAATAATATTTTAAGGTAATTTTTTGAGAATGCAAAAGTAGAAAAATAAACACAATTTCTCCTATATAACTGAATCAGGAATCATAAAATATCCTTAAAACATGACATTTCACACGATTTATCATCAAATTATAAATTCTGTGAAATTGAATTGTTAGACTTACTGACTTTCAGTCAAATAATCTCTTAAGTTTTAACGAGGCCTTAACAAGAGATACGCCTTACAACCTATATTTTTGTTCTATTAAACCCATATTTAGCCATTTTATGTTACGACGTATAGTTTTTGCCCTCACTTTATTATCTACTACCTACGGTTGTCAAGTTGACCTAAGTAAGAAAAGTAGCTATGCGTATATTGGAGGGGAAATTATTAATCCGAAAAATAAAAATGTACTCCTTTACAATACTAAAGGGAAAATTGTTGACTCACTGACCTTAGACAATAACAATAGATTTATTCATAAGATCGATAATCTTGAACCAGGACTGTATTCTATCACTCATGGTGGCGAATATCAAATGTTATTGTTAGAACCAAAAGACAGTATTATGTTTCGACTAAATACATACGATTTTGATGAGTCTTTAGTGTTTACTGGAATTGGAGCAAGGAAGAATAACTACCTTTTAAAAACCTATTTATCCAACGAAAAAGAGGCAAAAAACTTGGTGAAATATGCAAAAATGGAACCTGAAGATTTTAATGCTTTTGTTGAAAAACGCAAGCTTCAACAATTGGATGAATTTCAAGAGTTTTTAAATCATAATAAAGAATCAGAATTTTTTCAATCTATAATCAAAGCGAATATAAATTATAGCTCTTATGCCGATAAAGAAATCTATCCTTTCGCTTATTTCGGAAATAATAAACTAATTCACGTAAAAGATTTACCTGAAGAATTTTACGAGCATAGAAAGCACATCGATTATAATGCCAGCCATTTAAGTCAGTTTTTCGCCTATAATAGATTTTTATTTTCTCATATAGATAACTTGGCTATCCAAGATTATTATAAAAATCATGAATATCACAGTAAGTTTAATAGACATGCGATGAACTATAACAAGTCTAAACTAGATTTGATTGATAGTATCATTACAGATAAAGGCATTAAGAACAACTTATTAAAGTATAAGGCAAGAGAATTTATTAGCCATAATCACACAGAGAATGAAGCTAATGAACTTCTCGAACATTATTTAGCGAAGACAACCAATGAAGAAGACAAAATATATATGCAAGATTTGGTGTCTTCATTAAAGCTCTTACGTCAAGGAAATCCTTTACCGAATATTTCATTAGTAAATTATAACGATACAGAGCACTTTATCACTTCAATCATCAACAAACCAACAATTATCTATTTCTGGTCTTCAAACTCAAAATCGCAGTATAGAAATAGTCATTATATGGTAGATAAGTTGAAGCTAAGATTCCCACAAATGGACTTCATCTCAATTAACGTTAACGATAATGACGATAAGTTCTGGAAGAATATTATTGATAATTATAACTTCCCAACAGTAAACGAATTTAAGTTTAAGAACTCTAAGCAAGCGCGTAAAACACTTGCGGTTAATTATCTTAACAAATGTATTATTGTTGATGAAAATGGTATTATACTAGATGCTAATGCAAACATCTTTAGCTCAGATTTCAATGAAACCCTTGAAGAATTGCTAGAAAAAAAGCATCTTATTGTACAACAAGATGCTCTTTCTAAATAATCTAAATCTGCTTAGTTTTTCTGTAGAATATAAAATCTAAACGGATAATATCTTTATTAATTTCCTTTTTTATAATCAGCTAAGAATTTCTCTAAACCAATATCAGTTAAAGGGTGATTTAATAATCCTGTGATTGAACTTAAAGGACCTGTCATAACATCTGCTCCTAATTTAGCACAGTCTATAACATGCATAGTATGACGCACTGACGCTGCTAAGATTTCTGTATCAAAAGAATAGTTATCATAGATATGACGAATCTCTGCAATAAGATTTAAACCATCGGTAGAGATATCATCTAAACGACCAATAAATGGCGATACATAAGTAGCACCAGCTTTTGCTGCTAATAAGGCTTGACCTGGAGAGAATACTAAAGTTACATTTGTTTTAATTCCTCTATCTGAAAAATATTTACAAGCTTTAATACCATCTTTAATCATAGGTAATTTAATCACAATTTGATCGTGAAGTTCAGCCAAGGCCTCACCTTCTCTTACCATACCTTCAAAATCAGTTGAAATAACTTCAGCAGAAACATCTCCATCTACAATATTGCAAATGTCAACATAATGCTTTAATATATTATTTGTTCCTGTAATGCCTTCTTTAGCCATTAACGATGGGTTTGTAGTAACACCATCTAAAATACCCATATCTTGAGCTTCTTTAATCTGCTCTAAGTTTGCTGTATCGATAAAAAATTTCATAGTAAAACTTGTTTTGAATGTTGTGTTTTATGTTGTCGCGAATTTACGACTTTAAGCCTCATTTATAGAAATGATTTCTTAGAATATATTAACAACAGAGTTTAAAAGAGATACACTTATAGCTTATAGTGGTTCATTAACATCTTCTCATAAACTTTATCCGGAAGAATTCGTTTTAAAATGATGGAGAACTTCTGCATAAATGCTCCCACCTTATAGTGAATTTTTGGGTTTTTGGTTTCAATGATCTTATAAATAGCTTCCGCCATTTGTTTAGGATCTCCTCCACTATCCACATGTTCATCCATTAATCTCAATGTTTTCCCATAAACCTCTCGATATGGTGAGTCATCTAAAACCGGCGCATGATAGCGTCCTGCAGCAATATTAGTAGCAAAATCTCCTGGCGCCACATTCGTCATAACTATATTGAAATCTTTCAATTCCATTCTAAAAGCTTCGGTAATTAATTCCAAAGCCCCTTTACTAGCACTATACACACCTCTATAAGGTAAACCCATATAGCCAGCAATTGAAGTTACATTTATAATTAAACCCGCATTTTGCTTTCGCATCGTTGGTAAAACCGCTTTAATTACATTTATAGGGCCAAAGAAATTGGTCTCGAAGTTGCGTTTAATTTCTGCATCAGGAATTTCTTCAATAGGACCTGTGATTCCAGCTCCCGCATTATTCAGGAGCACATCAATTCTAGATTCTTTCTCTATGACTTCAGAAATACATTTTGAAATGGTTTCAGGCTGCGTTACATCTAAAGCCACAATTGGAAATTTACTGTTCGGATAGTTTTTCGGATTTCTACTTGTTCCATAAACTTTGATTCCTTTAGCTTGAAGAAACTCACCAACAGACTTTCCTATTCCAGATGATCCGCCTGTTATTAATACAACTTTAGACATAATTACTTATAAATTTCAATATCGAAAATACAAATTCCTAAATTAGTAAACGTTTAAAGTCAGAATTCAGCTATGACTAGAACCTACTTTAAACAAAAAAATCTCGAACCGCCTAAGCATTCAAGATTTCAATTTTGTGTACAAAAAAAGGCAAGCTACCTACATCACACCGCTACGACCATCTACCTTTGCTGCGTTCCCGCCCTGGAGGATTCAACAGGAGCTGGTTGTGTAGGACTTGCCCGCTGCAAAGATACTATCTTTTCATACTTTCGCAATGTTTTAACATAGATTTTTAAACTGATTTTTATTTAATAACTTGCTCTAAAATAAAATTGACAACATGGAGTTTCGTAAATATTTCATTCTCTTAACATTAGCCCTATTTATCACAAATTGTGGCGACACTAATGCTTCAAAACAATCTGGATTATCTCTTAAATTGTCTGCAAAATCTTATATGCTTGGAGATACCTTAAAGTTATCTTTAAATAATCCTAAGCAACATGAAGTTACAAAAGTAACTTATCAACTTAATGGGGAGCCAATTGAAGTGAATAGCATTCTATCTGATATTACTTTAGGAGAGAAAGAAATTACAGCTGTAGTTAATTACGGCGACAAAACAGAAACGATTACCCAGACTATTTTGGTATACAATAATATTATTCCTACTTATTATACCTACGAAATCATTAATACCTATCCGCATGATATTACATCTTATACTCAAGGCTTGGAGTTTTATAATGGAGACCTCTATGAAAGTACAGGGCAACGTAAAAAATCAAAACTGAGAAAAGTGAATTTTGAAACTGGAGAGGTTTTAAAAAACATCAATTTAGATGATGCTTATTTTGGTGAAGGCTTAACCGTTCTAAACGATAAAATCTATCAGTTAACATGGCAAGCCAAACGTGGTTTTGTTTACGATGTAAATACCTTTGAAAAACTTCACACGTTTAATTATGGTACAAGTAAAGAAGGTTGGGGAATTTGTAATGATGGTGAGATTCTTTATAAATCTGATGGAACAGAAAAAATCTATTTTGTAGATCCAAATGACTTTTCAGAAAGTGGACATATTGAAGTATATACCGAAAAAGGGAAAATTCCTAATCTCAATGAATTGGAGTGGATAGACGGGAAAATATATGCAAATATCTACCAACGCAACGGTGTGGTAATTATTGATCCAAAAACTGGTGGTGTTGAAGGTGTTATCGATTTTAAACCTTTAAGAAAGTTAGTAACACAACATCCAGAACTTGATGTATTAAATGGTATCGCCTACCACCCAGAGCGTGGCACTATTTTCGTCACTGGAAAAAACTGGGACAAACTTTTTGAAGTTAAAATAAAGAAGCAATAGATTATTAGTTGTTATTGGAAAAAAGATAATCTATTATTAAAGGGTTATTCTTTTTATTCCAATCGTTCACAGAATAAAATTTATAGAAGCAACCTTTTAAGTTAAAACAGAAAAAGTGCAAGTTTTTGAAAAAACAATAACCGTCACAGAAGACGACCTTGACGACTTAAACCACGTCAACAATGTGCGTTATGTGCAATGGGTTCAAGATATTGCCAAAGACCATTGGCTGGCTTATGCTACACCAGAAATTTTAGAAAGCTATGCTTGGTTTTTAGTGAATCATTATATCGAATACAAAAGTCAAGCATTGTTAGGAGACCAACTTATTTTAAAGACCTATGTCCCGAAGGTTGATGGTGTAAGCACCATAAGACACGTCGAAATTATTAATGCTAAAACAGAGCAATTAGTTGTATTGTCTAAAACAAAATGGTGCCTTATTGATACCACAACATTAAGACCAACTCGTATCCCTCCAGTTATTTCTGAACTTTTTTAATTAACATTTTCTTAGGTTAAAGTTTTTGTAATACATGATTGTGTTTCAATGGATTCTTATTTCTTTATGATACCAATGAACACCAACCATGCGTCAACTTATTTTCTTTGTCTTACTTTTTTGTTTGCCTACCCTTCAATATGCCCAAACATTAAAAGGAATTGTTTATGATGCCAACGGCATTGTAAAAAATATTAAGATTCACAATAAAACCCAAAATCGCTTTACAATTTCAGACGAAGAAGGTCTTTTTAGTTTAGTGGCCAAAGTAAACGATAGCATTTATTTTGAATCCGTTTTTTATCATGGGAAAACCATTAGATTAAAACCATCTCATTTTGAAGATCTCGCTGTTTTCGAACTGAAGGAAATTCTAACCGAATTAGATGAAGTAGAAGTTAAAGAAGAAGCTAAACAACCCATATTCCATCAAGACACCTATAATTACGAACTCCAAGAGTTAATTAAAGCCGACATAAAAAATAATCCTCATTTATATTTACCAGAAAACGCAACCTACGGTGTAGATTTAGTTTATCTAATTGGTGCTGTGGTAAAACTTTTCAAAAAGAACAAAAAACGAGATCCAGTCTACCAACCTATTACCTATAAGCAATTGGACTCGCTTTTCGATAACAGTTCGTTTTTTAATAAACAATTGGTTACAGAAAGCTTAGAAATTCCAGAAGATAGAGTGCATTTGTTCTATGATTTTTGCGAAGGGAGACAAATCAGTTCCGAGCTGTTAAAAGAGGAAAAGAAAATGCAATTACTAGAAGAACTCGTATTGAGTAGTCAATTATTTTTAATTTTGTTGGAAGAGTACGGACAAGAAAATATAAATAAAGATTAGTCCAATTCTATAATTGACCGAATTCCATATAAACTTAATAGTGACTCGTTTTTCGGTCTACCATAAGAATATCTAAAGGAAACAGAGATTCAGGAAATATCTAGACTTTCATTATTAATCCTAACTTCAAAAGTTATATTTTTAAGCCTTAATTATAATTACCTATTATGAAACGATTGTTGTCATTCTTACTTTGTTTTGGAATTTTGATGTTTTGGAGTTCATGCCGAAACGATTTTGAATTTACACCAAGTAAAGGAAACCTAGAATTTGCCAAAGACACGATTTATCTAGACACGGTTTTTTCAACTATTGGCTCAAGTACCTATAACTTAAAAGTATATAATCGCAGTAATGACGATATCGTAATTCCAAGCATTCAATTTGAAAATGGAATCAATTCTTTATACCGAATGAATATTGATGGTTCTACAGGATTACAAGGTGCTCAAGAAGGAAAACTATTTGAAAACGTTGAACTTTTAGCTAAAGACAGTTTATTCATATTTATTGAAACCACAATAGATATTTCAACTTTAGGCGCTTTAGAAAATCAATTCTTATATACCGATAAAATTCTATTTGATTCTGGGAGCAATCAACAAGATGTCGATGTGGTCACCTTAGTTAAGGATGCGGTTTTTATATATCCAAATAAAGACGAAAACACAGGTATTATTGAAACTTTAGTCTTTGATGTTGATGGTGATGGCACAGACGATGAAACTACTTTACAAGGTCGTTTTCTCACCGATGAAGAACTGACGTTTACTAACGAGAAACCCTATGTTATTTATGGTTATGCAGGTGTTGGCGCGGGTAAAACTTTAACCATGGAAGCTGGTGCACGTGTTCATTTTCATGCCGACTCCGGAATTATTGTAACTGATAATGGGTCGCTAAACATTAATGGATCGCTGAGTACAGATCAAGAAACTTTAGAAAACGAAGTAATTTTAGAAGGAGATCGTTTAGAACCTTTATACGAAAACATTCCTGGACAATGGGGAACCATTTGGTTGTTTAACGGAAGTGTAAATAATACTATTAATTATGCCACTATAAAAAATGCAACGATTGGCGTTCTTGCTGAAGGCAATCAAAATACAACTAATGATAAATTAACGATTACTAATTCTCAAATTTATAATGCAAGTAGTTTTGGTTTATTAGGACGAGCGACTTCGATTACAGCAGAAAATGTAGTGATTAACAATTGTGGACAATCGTCTTTCGCCGGAACCTTTGGTGGAAAATATAACTTTACACATTGTACCATTGCTAATTATTGGAATAATAGTTTTAGACAATTCCCTGCCCTACTCTTAAATGATTTTATCGTGGATGCGAACAATACTATTATTACTAATGATTTAATTGAAGCTAACTTTACCAATTGTATCATCTACGGAAATGATAATCCTGAGTTTTTATTGGAAAATGAAGGTGATGTTTTCAACTTTAATTTCACAAATAACCTATTGAGATTCGATAATAACAATCTTGAAGGCAACGGAAATTATATTTTTGATGACCCGACGTTTTATGTATCTAATATATTTAATCAACTTCCAGATTTTCAAGATCCGTATGAAAACCTAATGCATATTGGACAAGTTTCTGGAGCTAAAGGCCAGGCCTTAGCCCTATCGCCTGCTGGTTATGATATTTTAGGTCAACCGCGAGATGGATCTAATCCTGATATTGGCGCTTATAATTACACAACTTTTGATGAATAGAATACGTGTAATTTATAGGTCTACCATCTTTTTCTTAGAATAATTACAATAGGTCATAATTGCAGTTAAACAGCTGATGCTCGATTAACAGATAGCACATAAAAAAGCCTTTCAAACTAAATTGAAAGGCTTTTTAAATCTTTATAAACTTCAAGCTTTAAGCATTAAACAATGCACGTCCACTCATGAGTTCATTTACTTTTTTACCGATTCCTTCAAGAACCGTATCGTTATCATGATTCTTAAGAACTTCATCAATAAGATCTACCACATAAGCCATATCCTCTACTTTTAAACCTCGTGTGGTTACGGCTGGTGTTCCAATTCTAATACCAGAAGTTACAAATGGCGATTCAGTATCAAACGGAACCATGTTTTTGTTTACGGTAATATCTGCTTTTACTAAAGCGTTTTCAGCATCTTTACCTGTAATATTTTTATTTCTAAGGTCGATAAGCATCATGTGATTATCTGTTCCTCCAGAAATTAAATTATAATCCTTAGCTACAAAAGCCTTTGCCATGGCCTCGGCGTTATGCTTCACTTGTAACATATAATGCATAAACTCATCCGTTAAAGCTTCACCAAAAGCAATGGCTTTAGCAGCAATAATATGTTCTAATGGTCCTCCTTGATTTCCTGGGAATACACCGGAATCTAAAAGGCTAGACATTTTACGTAAATTACCATTCTTCAATTTAATTCCAAATGGATTATCAATATTTTCGCCCATCATAATCATACCACCTCTTGGTCCTCTTAAGGTTTTATGAGTGGTCGTTGTTACAACGTGACAATGAGGCATTGGGTCGTTAAGAATTCCTTTTGCAATTAATCCCGCAGGATGTGAAATATCCGCTAATAAAACGGCACCTACACTATCGGCTACTTCTCTGAATTTCGCAAAATCCATATCACGAGAATAAGCAGAAGCACCTGCAATAATCATTTTTGGTTTTTCCTTTTGCGCTTGATCCGCTAACATATCGTAATCAATAAGACCTGTGTCTTTCTTTACACCATAAAATGTTGGTCTGTATAATTTACCTGAAAAGTTTACAGAAGACCCATGAGTTAAATGTCCACCATGAGACAAGTCAAAACCTAAAATGGTATCACCTGGATTTAAGCAGGCATGATACACCGCTGTGTTTGCTTGACTTCCTGAGTGAGGTTGTACGTTTGCATAAGCAGCTCCAAACAGTGTCTTGGCTCTATCAATAGCAATCTGCTCTACTTCGTCTACCACTTCGCAGCCTCCATAGTAACGTTTTCCAGGATAACCTTCAGCATATTTGTTGGTTAAAACAGAACCTGCTGCTTCCATCACTTGATTGCTCACAAAGTTCTCTGAGGCTATTAATTCTATACCATCAATCTGGCGTTCTTTTTCGGCTTGAATGAGTTCAAAAATTTGTTCGTCGCGTTCCATATTTAAAGTTGTTGTTAAATCAAGACAAAAATAGTGAATACATTAGTTTAAATATCAAAATTTATGTAGGTTTGAATGAAATTAATGAACATTTAATCAACAAAATCATATGCCAATATCAGCTAACAATCCAGATCGTACCTCGTGGTTACACGTTGGTAAAAACTCCGATTTCCCAATTCAGAACATTCCCTTTGGTGTTTTTCTTACAAGGGATGATATAATTACTATTGGAACACGAATTGGAGATACTGCAATTGACCTAGGTGCTTTACATCAGTTAGGCTATTTTGAAGGCATTCCGTTAACAGACGATATTTTTCTGCAAGACACGCTAAACGATTTTATCGCTGACGGTAGAAAAACTTGGCGCTTAGTAAGAAACAGAATCGCTGAGATTTTTGATGCTGAAAATGATACCTTAAAAAATAATATACCTCATAAAGAAACCATTTTATTCCGCTTGGATGAAATTGAAATGCAATTGCCAATTCAAGTTGGTGATTATACAGATTTCTATGCAAGTAAAGAGCATGCTACTAATGTAGGTACTATGTTTAGAGATCCTAACAACGCCTTATTACCTAACTGGGTACATATGCCGGTAGGTTATCACGGAAGAAGTTCTTCTATTATTCCTTCAGGAATTCCTATTCATCGTCCACAAGGACAAACTATGCCAGAAGGTGCTGACAAGCCTGTTTTTGGACCATCAAAATTAGTGGATTTCGAATTGGAAATGGCTTTTATCACTACGGATGCAAATGACTTAGGGGAACCAATTCCTATTGAAGAAGCTGAAGAGTACATCTTCGGATTGGTATTATTCAATGATTGGTCGGCTCGAGATATTCAAAAATGGGAATACGTCCCATTAGGCCCATTTTTAGGGAAAAGTTTCGCCTCTTCTATGTCACCATGGATTGTAACTTTAGATGCTTTAGAACCATTTAGGGTAGAAAGTCCTAAGCAAGATCCTAAACCATTAGAATATCTACAAACTAAAGGTAAAAAGAGTTTCGATATTAATTTAGAAGTTGGTATTCAGCCAAAAGGTGCTAAGGAAGCAACAGTTTGTAAATCGAACTTCAAATATATGTACTGGAATATGGCACAACAATTAGCTCACCATACCGTTAATGGTTGTCCAGTTAATTCAGGAGACATGATGGGAAGTGGTACTATTTCTGGTCCAACGGAAGATTCTTACGGTTCGATGTTAGAATTGAGCTGGAAAGGCACAAAACCTTTAAAAATGAAAGATGGCACAGAGCGTAAGTTTATCAACGATTACGATACCGTTATTATGAGAGGTTATTGTGAGAAGGATGGTACTAGAATTGGATTTGGATCTGTAAAGACCCAATTATTACCAATCTTCAATCCTAAGAAGAAGAAAAAATAAATATACACTAATACCTGTTAAAAGGAAGACTGAAATCTACGGATGGATGTCTTCCTTTTTTTGATTGATGGGTTGTTACGCAGAGTTGCTCGAAGGAAGCACAAAGGCTAACAGAGTTTTAATTTTTTAGAAGTTTAATCTCTAAGGTTTAAAGTGATATTACGAAGAGTTGCTCGGAGGAGACACAGAGACGCACTGAGTGTTAATTTTGTTGATGATTTAATTATACTATTTGAAAAGTTATTACGCAGAGTATCACAGAGGTGACATGGAGACTCACAGAGTTTTAATTTTTAGAAGTTTAATTTCTACCGTTTAATGTGATATTACGCAGAGTTGCTCGGAGGCGACACAGAGATGCACTGAGTGTTAATTTTGTTGATGATTCAATTCTACTATTTGAAAAGTTATTACGCAGAGTTTCACAGAGGTGACATGGAGACTCACAGAGTTTTAATTTTTTAGAAGTTTAATTTCTACGGTTTAATGTGATATTACGCAGAGTTGCTCGGAGGCGACACAGAGATGCACTGAGTATTAATTTTGTTGATGATTCAATTCTACTATTTGACAAGTTACTACGCAGGGTTTCACAGAGGTGACATGAAGACTCACAGAGTTTTAATTTTTAGAAGTTTAATCTCTACCTTTTAATGTGATATTACGCAGAGTTGCTCGGAGGAGACACAGAGACGCACTGAGTATTAATTTTGTTGATGATTTAATTCTACTATTTGAAAAGTTATTACGCAGAGTTTCACAGAGATGACATGGAGATGCTCAGAGTATTAACCTTGTTAGAATAGAAGGATTTTGTTGTTTGAAAGACCTTCACAACCCAAACAAAATGTAGAAACCGAGTGCTTTAAAAAGGGGCTTCACATGTAAAACTTACCCATTCTCGTTTTACCGGATGTTCAAAACTTAACGTTTCAGCATGAAGGTGTAAACGATTCGATGGCATTCCGTATAAATCATCTCCAACAATTGGAGTATTCAAACCTTTATGATGTGCTGCGTGGACTCTCAATTGATGTGTTCTTCCTGTGATGGGATAAAAATGAATTCTGGTTTTGTTATTTTCAATACTAAGGACTTCATAGTTGGTTTTAGCTTGTTTTCCATGTTCATCACATACCAACTGCCTTGGACGATTGTTTAAATCCACACGAAGTGGTAAATCGATAGTCCCTTCTTTTGAGGCTATTACACCATTCAATAAAGCGACATAACGCTTTTTCACTTTGCGATCAATAAATTGTTTTTGAAGCTTTTTGTGTGTGCGTTCATTTTTAGCGACCAATAATAATCCTGAGGTGGACATATCTAAGCGGTGCAATAATAAAGGTCCCGTGGCCTCAGGTAAGTAAACTTGCATTCGTGTTAGAACCGAATCTTTTATAGTCTTTCCAGGCACGGATAAAAACTCATGAGGTTTATTTACGAGAAGAAGAAAATCATCTTCAAAGATAATTTCTAAGTCACCCGAAAACTTTCCGGCCGATTCAATTGGATTAGCTTCAACAGTCAAACCTTGCATCATATGACCTAAAATCGGCTCACATTTACCACGACATGAGGGATAAAATTGTCCATGCCTACGTACTTCTGATTTAGGTGAAGAGCCCCACCAAAACTCAGCCATGGCCACAGGCTTAAAGTTATTCTCATAGGCATACTGAAACAATTTTGGAGCGGCACATTCTCCTGCCGCTGCAGGCGGTTGTCCTAAATCTGTAGCCTTAAAAATAGAAATCAGATCTTTTTCTTCTCCTTTAGCATTCAGAAAGTGATACTGATTATGGATTTCCTTTTGTAATCGAGCAGATAAAGATTTTCGTTCTTGCTTTAGAGCTTCAATGGGCTGCAATAACGCATCTAATTGTTTTTCGGCGGCTCTAATATCTGCTTCACATTTCAACTTTAAGTATTTTAAATCGATATTAGATTGTATACTTTCTTGTTTTAACTGTTCAAGAACTACTTCAAGTTCAGAAGAAGTCATGCACTGCTCTGCCTCTACTCTTAATTGTTTTCGTTTTCGTTTATTAGATCTCACATTTAGTTTGAAATCTTCAAGCACCTTAGAACTTTCAAGCTTTATTTGTTCTAATTTTAAGTGCGCTTTTTCGATTTTAGGTTTATTTTCAAGAGCATCAATTTCTGCATTTAATGCATTTAATACGGCTTCACCTTGTTTATAAAACCCATTAGTGTTTAAGGTATCATAAATCGGTGGCACAAATCCTTTTAAATGATTGCTTTTAGCTAGTTTTCCTGAAAAAGCCGTGAGGTAACCCAATTGTCCTTCAGCGGTTAACACAACCATAACTCCGAACATTTTGCCAATTTTTAAACCTTGTTTTGAAGGATCTAATCCGAAGTTATGTTCAAAATCATTCTGATTTTCTAAATAAGCTTTGACCTCGTTAGCGGCTGTTACGCATAGCGGATTTGGTGTATAATAAAACGGGAAGGTGAATTGTTCCGGAAGCGCTTCCGAAGCCTGATTTTCTAGAGAATGAAAACAATTATTTTCCGTATTAAACATCGCTGTGGATTGGACTGCAAAGAAACAAAAATATAGATGAGATTTATAAGTGATATTTGAAAAAGTTCGGGATTTGTTCCTGCTATAATTTGACTATAATTAGTCTCTTTTCTATAATTTATTCATTTAAAACTTATGGAATTAACAAAACATTTATACTTTGGCATCAAAATTGAAAATGTTAAAAATATTAACCTCTTAAAATACAAGATTATGAAACGAATTTTACTTTTAACAGTCCTTGTTTCGGTACTAATATCTTGTAGTGCCAAAAAACAAATGGAAAGCGCTATTAGTCATGGTAATTACGACCAGGCTATTTCTGAGGCATTGAGAAAGCTTGAGAATAACAAGAACAAGAAGCGTAAACAAGATTATATTGCTCTACTTAAAGAAGCGTATTACAAAGCTTTGGATGAGGATCTTGAAACGATCAAGCAGCTTAAAAAAGATGGTAACCCTGAACAGTTCAAAACCATCTACACTATATACACTGATTTAGAAGCGAGACAACAAGCTATTAAACGTGTGATGCCATTAAAAATCAATGGTAAAACATTGAAACTAAAGTTTAATGACTACAGTGCAGATATTGTTGACTACAGATATAAAACCTCTGATTATTTAATCAATCAAGGTATTGCTTTATTAGATTCAAATGACAAGTTGAATGCGAGAAAAGCTCATGAGATTTTCACATATATAGAACAGATTAATCCAAATTTTGAGGAGAACAGAAATTTAATTAAAGAAGCTCATTATAAAGGTATAGATTATGTTTTAGTGTCTATTGAAAATCAAACAGATCAAATTATTCCGCAACGTTTGGAAGCTGATTTGTTAGATTTTAATACCTATGGTTTAAATCAATTTTGGACCACATATCACGCCAGACCAGATGATTCCTTAGATTATGATTTTGCCATGCAATTGCAATTGAAGCAAATAAACATTTCGCCAGAACGTGTTAATGAACGTCAGTTGTTACGTGAGAAAGAAATTGTAGATGGATGGGAATACGATTTAGACAGACATGGGAACGTTAGAAAAGACAGTCTTGGAAATGATATTAAAATAGATAAGATTGTTACTGTAAAAGCTCGATTTTTAGAAGTATTACAAACGAAGTCAGCACAAGTCATTGCTGATGTGGTCTATAAAGATTTAAAGCAGAAACAGATTCTTGATACTTTTACTATTGATAGTGGGTTTGTTTTTGAAAATATCTTTGGGAAATTTTCTGGAGATAAACGCGCTTTAAACAAAGAAGATAGGGATCTTTTGCGAGCACGACAAGTCCGTTTTCCAAGTAACGAACAAATGGTTTTTGATACTGGAGAAGACTTAAAACTTCAACTCAAAGACATTATAAGTTCTTATCGAATTAATCGGAGCTAAAAAACACAATTAAAAAACCGCTATAGATTTTATTCTCTGGCGGTTTTTTTTTGTGAATTTGAGTATTCGAAATACCACATTACTCATAATCTTCTATTTGATCGGGATAAATAAAACTCATTCCTTTTAAGCCCTATTAAAACGACTACAAATCACACTTACAATACCTTATTACTGTTAGTTAATAAGCCCATTCTATAAGGAAAGAAATTAGCCATAAAATGGGAAAAATAGTTTTAATTTAAAATATAAGTATTAAAAACTGAACAGCAAGTAACATTTAGCTTCTAACCCCCTAATTTACTGATAGTTCATACAAAGATATTTTATGCTATTCAACGGATTTTTAATGAACTATCTCGCCTATTAGCTATATTCGCGACACCCTATTGAATTATTAATATTTTATTAAAAAAACAAGACTTTAAGTCTCTAAGTATAAAGTTATTGAAAACTAAAGAAACATTTTGATTAGTATAACCAATCTTTAGAATTTGTTCTGGCTTAAAAACGTTGAAAATGAAGTTTTTATAATGGTCTTTTAAGATCTAAGGCTTCTATTGTTAATGAAAAATTATGTATTTAAAGGGCTAATTAGTGTTTAAAACACCTATTTTATACTCTTCATAACAACCTCATTACCACGTACAACAAATTCGAATAAGATTGCGAACTATAAGTAAAATCGCATGTTACGAGCTATTGTAGAACATAATTAAAAATTATTTCAACTACAAAAAAAAACGCTTCATCGATATAAATTTGCACTTTATCGATGTTTTTTGTTTGAAAATAACTTTTAAGGTTCTATATTTGTTAAATTATTGATATGTAGTATTATATAACATTAATAAAAAATACCAAATTGAACCTTAGCCCTTAAATGATGTTCAATGATATAAAATATAATTGGATTCATTTCATAAAAATGATTTGTTACCTATAAAAATTGCTATTACGATTCCTGATAAAATCTAGTGTTATGATTAAAAAAATTACAATTTCTATGCTATTAACCGCCACTGCTTTAATAAGCTTTAGTGCGTTTCTAAAATTGGATGAAGAAATCATAAAAGATAATAATCTCAATCGATTATATAGCCTTAACACTAATACAGATAGTGAATGGAACTCAATAAAGAGTAGTCATTCCATATTGGTGAATGATGTAGCAGATGCAATAGCAAATGCACAATGTAAAGATATTACAGTATATTTAGACCTGACTGGTAACGCTACCATCGGTTTTGAAGATATTAATGATGGTAGCACAGAAAGTGGTGATATAACATATAGTATTTCACCAAATTCTTTTGATTGTTCTAATATTGGTGATAATACAGTCACCCTTACAGTGACCTATGATGTTGGTTCTGATTCGTGTGAAGCCACTGTAACTGTGGTAGATAATACAGCACCAACTCCGGATGTAGCAACACTTCCTGATGTAACGGCACAATGCGAAGTCACTACTTTAACCCCTCCTACAGCTACAGATAATTGTTCAGGAACTATCAATGGTACAACGACAGATCCGTTAACTTATAATACACAAGGAACCTACACTATCAATTGGACCTATGATGATGGCAATGGAAATACTTCTACGCAAGCACAGACAGTTATTGTGGATGATACCATCGCCCCTGTTCCGGATGTTGCTGCTTTACCTAATGTAACTGGCGAATGTTCTGCGACGGTTACAGCTCCTACAGCAATAGATACTTGTTCGGGTACAATCACAGGTACAACGACAGATCCGTTAACTTATAATACTCAAGGAACCTTCACTATCAATTGGACCTATGATGATGGCAATGGAAATACTTCTACGCAATCACAGACAGTTATTGTAGATGACACCTCGGCCCCTGTTCCGGATGTTGCTATTTTACCTAATGTAACTGGCGAATGTTCTGCAACGGTTACAGCTCCTACAGCAACAGATAATTGTTCAGGAACTATCACTGCTACAACTACTGACCCATTAACTTATAATACTCAAGGAGCCTACACTATCAATTGGACCTATGATGATGGGAATGGAAATACTTCTACGCAACCACAGACAGTTATTGTAGATGACACCTCTGCCCCTGTTCCGGATGTTGCTACGCTACCTGATGTAACTGACGAATGTGATGCATCAGTTACAGCTCCTACAGCAACAGATACTTGTTCGGGTACAATCATAGGCACAACGACAGATCCGTTAACTTATAATACACAAGGAAGCTATACCATTAATTGGATCTATGATGATGGCAATGGAAATACTTCTACGCAAACACAAACAGTTATTGTAGATGACACCTCTGCCCCTGTTCCGGATGTTGCTGCTTTACCTAATGTAACCGGCGAATGTTCCGCAACAGTGACAGCTCCTACAGCTACAGATACGTGTTCAGGAACTATCACTGCTACAACGACAGATCCGTTAACTTATAATACTCAAGGAACCTACACTATCCATTGGACATATGATGATGGCAATGGAAATACTTCTACGCAATCACAGACAGTTATTGTAGATGACACCTCTGCCCCTGTTCCGGATGTTGCTGCTTTACCTAATGTAACTGGCGAATGTTCTGCAACGGTTACAGCTCCTACAGCTACAGATAATTGTTCAGGAACTATCAATGGTACAACGACAGATCCGTTAACTTATAATACACAAGGAACCTACACTATCAATTGGACCTATGATGATGGCAATGGAAATACTTCTACGCAAGCACAGACAGTTATTGTGGATGATACCATCGCCCCTGTTCCAGATGTTGCTACGCTACCTGATGTAACTGGCGAATGTGATGCATCAGTTACAGCTCCTACAGCAATAGATACTTGTTCGGGTACAATCACAGGTACAACGACAGATCCGTTAACTTATAATACTCAAGGAACCTTCACTATCAATTGGACCTATGATGATGGGA
>NZ_QJTD01000002.1:0-74556 GCF_003217215.1 Winogradskyella epiphytica | reverse complement strand
AGATACTTGTTCGGGTACAATCACAGGTACAACGACAGATCCGTTAACTTATAATACTCAAGGAACCTTCACTATCAATTGGACCTATGATGATGGGAATGGAAATACTTCTACGCAACCACAGACAGTTATTGTGGATGATACTATTGCACCTGTTCCTGATGTTGCTACTTTACCTAGTGTAACCGGCGAATGTTCTGTAACAGTTACAGCTCCTACAGCTACAGATAATTGTTCAGGAACTATCACTGCTACAACAACTGCCCCATTAACTTATTCTACACAAGGAACACATGTTATTACTTGGACTTATGATGACGGGAATGGAAATACTTCTACGCAACCACAGACAGTTATTGTGGATGATACCATCGCCCCTGTTCCTGATGTTGCTACTTTACCTAGTGTAACCAGCGAATGTTCTGTAACAGTTACAGCTCCTACAGCAACAGATACTTGTTCAGGAACTATCACCGCTACAACGACAGATCCGTTAACTTATAATACTCAAGGAACCTACACTATCCATTGGACATATGATGATGGCAATGGAAATACTTCTACGCAACCACAGACAGTTATTGTGGATGACACCTCTGTCCCTGTTCCAGATGTTGCTACGCTACCTGATGTAACTGGCGAATGTGATGCAACGGTTACAGCTCCTACAGCAACAGATACTTGTTCAGGAACTATCACCGCTACAACGACAGATCCGTTAACTTATAATACTCAAGGAACCTACACTATCAATTGGACCTATGATGATGGCAATGGAAATACTTCTACGCAACCACAGACAGTTATTGTGGATGACACCTCTGTCCCTGTTCCAGATGTTGCTACGCTACCTGATGTAACTGGCGAATGTGATGCAACAGTTACAGCTCCTACAGCAACAGATAATTGTTCAGGAACTATCACTGCTACAACGACAGATCCGTTAACTTATAATGCTCAAGGAACCTACACTATCCATTGGACATATGATGATGGCAATGGAAATATTTCTACGCAAACGCAAAATATTATTATTGATGATAAAACTCCTCCCGTAGTCCCAACACTAGCAGATGTCATTGTTGGCGAATGTAGTGGAACTCCAACTGCTCCTAATACCACAGATAATTGTTCTGGAACTATAATTGGTACAACCACAACTGTATTCCCAATTACTACACAGGGAACAACTATAGTGACCTGGACTTTTGATGATGAAAACGGCAATATAATTACTGCAAATCAAAACGTGATTGTAACCGATACAACGCCACCTACCTTCAACTTCTGTCCTATAAGCAGGTCAATTAATAACGATCTGGGAAATTGTGGTGCAATTGTAACTTATACCATTCCAACGGCTAATGATAACTGTGGAACAGTAACGATTAACCAAACAGATGCGACAGGTTTAACTTCTGGAGATAACTTCCCTATTGGCACTACAACTATTGAATATACAGCTACAGATGGCAATGGTAACAACAGCATTTGTACATTTACAATTACCGTTATAGACAACGAAATGCCTACGATAGAATGTCCCTTGGATGATATAGTAGTAGAAGCTGATTCTAATTGTGAATTTACCTCAGAAGCACTAGCGCTATTAGATCCAAGTGTAATAACA
The DNA here is from genome assembly GCF_003217215.1 of Winogradskyella epiphytica. Taxonomy (GTDB): domain Bacteria; phylum Bacteroidota; class Bacteroidia; order Flavobacteriales; family Flavobacteriaceae; genus Winogradskyella; species Winogradskyella epiphytica. The sequence continues at coordinate 72,926 of NZ_QJTD01000002.1, read as the reverse complement.
ACTCCATCATTCGGTGATAACTGTACTGGGGTTAATATATCTAATAATTTAGCTGGACAGTTACCTTTACCGGTTGGAAACCATATTATTACTTGGACTGTATCAGATGAAGCTGGAAATACAATAAATTGCAATCAAAATATAACGGTAGCCGACGTAACTCCTCCTGTGATTACCTGTCCTACTCCAAGCCCATTTTACAATACAGATGCTGGACAATGTCATGCTACACTTTCCTTTAACGCCACCGCCACAGATAACTGTAATGGCTCTCCTATTATAACCTACGAAGTAGCTGGAACACCAATAACGTTTCCTTATGCTTTTACTGTTGGAACCACTACTGTAGATGTTATTGCTGATGATGGCAATGGACTTATTTCAACCTGTTCTTTTAACGTTATAGTTCAAGATAATGAAGCTCCAATAGCTGTTTGTCAAACCTTTACAGTCCCTTTAGATGCCTCTGGAAATGCAAGTATTGTGGCTTCTGATATAGATGGTGGCTCTTTTGATAATTGCTCGACAGTAACACTTAATGCTTCTCAAACAACATTTACTTGTGCTAATGTTGGTACAAATAATGTAACACTAACTGTAACTGATGCTGCTGGAAACATAGCAACTTGCAATGCCGTAGTAACGGTTTTAGATCATGTACAGGGAGCAACCGCAACAATAACCTCTACGTCAGGCTCGCCAATCTGTTTAGGAGAATCAGTAACTTTTACTGCAACTGGCACTAATTTAGGTGCTAACCCTTCTTACCAGTGGTTTGAAGGTGGAACACCTGTTGGAACAAATAGCGACACTTACACAACTACGGGTCTTACCAATGGTGAAAATGTCTATGTAGAAATTACCTCAGGGCCATGTAATACGGTTACAATTAGTAATAGTATTGTTATGACTGTAAACCCATTATTACCTGTAACATTTACTCTAAATGCTTCAGCCAATCCTGCTTGTTCAGGAGAGAATGTAACATTCTTTGTAACCGGTTTAACAAATGGTGGAGCCACACCAACTTACCAATGGTATGTAAATGGAACTCCTGTTGGTGGAAATACAAACTCTTATAATTCAACAACTATTAATGATAACGATGTTGTTTCTGTTGACGTTAGCTCAAGTTTGGCATGTGCGAATCCTATTCCAGCTACTGAAAGTATGACGATGACTGTTAATCCGTTACCTACAGTAACGGCACAAGCAAATGGAAGTTCTACCAATATTACTATTTGTGAGGGTGGTAACTTAACCTTAACAGGTAGTGGTGCTACAACTTATACTTGGGATAATGGTGTAACTAATGGTGTTACTTTCGTGCCTACAGTAGGAACACATACGTACACTGTTACTGGTACAAGTAATGGATGTTCAAGTACAGACACAATTGAGGTGACTGTGACACCAAATGCTACAATTACACACATTTCTGGAGACACTAATCAACATGTTTGTGAAAATAACGGAGGAGATAATGTTACCCAACTTATTGTTAATACCATTACCTATTCCATCTCTAATGCAACAATAGCAACTGTCACTGGGTTACCTCCAGGAGTAACTTATAATTTTAACAGTGGTACTGGAATTTTGACGATTAATGGAAACCCTAATGATGTAGCAACAACTACCACTTATAATTATACAATTTCAACAAATGGGTGTGGTACTGCTACTGCTTCAGGCTCTATAACTGTATATAACAACCCGGATTTAGAAACTCCATATGGAGTAAGTGGTTGGTTTGGTTCTAGAGATATAAGAGGTGAAGGTTATGTATGTTTGCCTACAGTCGAAACTTATTATGTACATAATAATAATGATGTACAATATTATGAATGGCAAGTTCCAGCAGGTTGCACTATTATTGGAGGAGCCGGTACAAATGAAATTACTGTACAATTTAGTAACGCTTATAATGGAAATGGTAGCATAAGAGTAAGAGCTGTTAATCCTTGCGACACTAGTAGTTGGAGAAGCAAAAGAGTTAGAATAAACCCAATTCAATCTCTGGAACTAAATGCAGGCAATGATGTAATCGCATGTAATGACGAAACCATACATTTGGAAGGTTCTATTGTTGATGCTAACTTACTCATAAATAGTGTATGGTTAAATTGGGACGATAATGGAGCTGCAGGCAACTTTATAAACATTACTAATAATGGTCTAAATATTGAATACGTCCATCCTCCTGTTACTGAAATAACAACAGTAAATATCTCTTTAACCGCATATTTTGTTAGTCTCTTATGTTCCGAAGGAGTTACAGATAATATGACAATTACAATTTACCCTGATCCAACAGCCACAATAACAACTTCTTCCCCTGTTTGTGAAGGAGAAGATGTCGTGGTTTCAGGTACACCAAATACAACTGTTTCTTATAATTATAACGGTAATCCTGCTGGTACTTTTAATATTGGAGCTAGTGGAACTGTAACATTTACAGGATTAGGAGCAGGAACGTATTCATTAACCAGTATTGAATATACTAATGCACCTAATTGCCCTGAAACTATAAATAGTTCTGTAACAATAAACGAGCCTCCTACTGTCACAGCTCCAGCAGACGTCACCATCTGTGAAGGGGATACTGTTGATTTAAGTGCTGCAACAATTGGTGGAACAAATTACGTAGGTACATGGACGACCTCTGGTAATGGAACATTTGCCGGTAACATATATACGCCTCATGCTGCCGACGTATTTAATAGTCCTATTACATTAACCTATACCAATACGCCTAGTGATGGTATTTGCTCTCCGGTAAGCGACAGCATGTTAGTGACTATTAATCAGGCTCCAACAATCTATGCAGGTGTGGATCAAACTATTTGTAACAGTGACACGGTTACCATGACAGCGAGTTTTGGTGGTAGCGCCACATCTGGTACCTGGTCTGGTGGGACAGGAACTTTTAGTAGTAATTTACCAAACGCTACATATACACCAGGAATTGGAGAAACAGGAACGGTTATTTTAACTTATACCAGTAACGATCCTGCTGGTCCTTGTAATTCAGCTATAGATACTGTAGAAATTACAATCGATCAAGGAGCAACAGTTGATGCTGGAACAGATCAAACAATCTGCGAAGGTGATACTGTAACCTTGACGGCAAGTTTTGGTGGTTCTGCCACATCTGCTACATGGAATACAAGTGGTAGTGGTACTTTTGCCGGAAACATCTATACACCTAGTGTTGCTGATATAAATAATGGTTCAGTTCTATTAACATATACAACAAATAACCCAACAGGTGTTTGTAACCCTGTTTCAGATTCTATGTTAGTGACTATTAATCCACAACCAACTGTAAATGTAGGCAATAATCAGACTGTCTGCTCTACAAGTACAAGTATTACTATGAATGCAGTTCTGGGAGGTGGTGCAAGTTCAGCTACTTGGTCCACCAGTGGTGATGGTAGTTTTAATAACAATAACACTAATGCAGTTTATACGTTTGGAACTAATGATATTGCCAATGGTTCGGTAACCTTAACTTACACAACCAACGATCCTACTGGTCCTTGTATTGCTGCTACTGATAGTTTTGTAGTTAACATTATACCATATATTGCAGCTAATCCAAGCTATACTTACGCAACTAATAATGGAGATTGTTCAGACACTATTTTAAATTTAAGTGCTGATGGTACTGGTTATTGGTCTGCTGTTTCTGTACCTGCTGGTAGTCCGTTTACCTTTTCTGATACCACCAATCCAAACGCGACTTTTACAGGTGAAAGTGGGACTGAATACAATCTGACTTGGAATGTAGATAATGCAGCTCCTTGTGGTGACAATGACGCCACAATCAGCGTTACTTTTCCTACATGTGAAGATAATTTAAATTTCGACGGAATAGATGATAGTGTTAACCTTGCAGACAACTATAATTTATCTGCACCATTTAGTATAGAAATTTGGATTAAACCAAATGAAATTAAGAGCGGCATTCAAACAATTTTATCCAAACGTGATGCAAGTAATTTTGCAACAGGATATGATTTACGTTTAGTGAATAATAACATAATATTCAGAGCTAATGGATCTGGTTTATTTACCGGAGGGATAACTGCAGACAGATGGTATCATATCGCCATAACTTATGGAAGTAACATCTATACTTTATATGTGGATGGTGTCCAAAAAAACAGCATTGCAGTTACTTTTAATCCAAGTCCTAATAATTTCAACATGCTATTAGGAGCTATGGCAAGACCAAATAATACGCCAACCAATTTTTTTCATGGTTGGATAGATGAGCTTCGAATTTGGAATACTGTACTGAGTAGAGACCAAATCAGATTAATGATGAATCAGGAAATTGAGAATGATGGAGGAAACGTAATTGGAAGTGTTACAGGTAATCAAGTTTCTACTGGTTTAAATTGGAGCGATTTAACAGCCTATTATCAAATGAATCAAAGTAGTCCGAGTCCAGATATAATAGCAGGACAATTGATTGCAACTAAAGGTGTTACTGGTACATTAAGAAATATGACAACTAGACAACCCGAATCGGCTCCTCTACCGTATTTAAGTTCTGGTAGCAATACTAATTGGGATCAACAAAATACATGGCTACACGGTACTGAGCAAATGATTCCTAATACAAATGGAATAAATTGGAATATCGTGCAAATCGAAGATGACGTTAATATTTCGAGAGAAACAAATGTTCTAGGTCTAGTCATCCAAGCTAATAAGTTAACAGTAAATAACAACCAACCCCTATACGTTAACAAGTATCTAAAAATAAATGGAGTTTTAGATCTCGAAGGCGAATCTCAATTATTACAACCAGTAGGTAGTATTGTTGATTATTCTGGAACCGGTAAATTAGAACGAGACCAACAAGGTACTAGCAATATGTTTAATTATAATTATTGGGGAAGTCCAGTAAGCACAAGTGGTTCAGCTTTAGACAGAAATTACACTGTGGGCGCTATTTTATATGACGGATCAAATCCAGTAAATTGGGTAACTAGCCATAATACAGCAATTACTTCTAATCCTGTGACAATCAGTAGCCGTTGGTTATACACTTATGCCAATTTAACAGGCCTCTATAGCGAGTGGCAATCCATTAATCAAGGCACCCCTATTGATGTCGGATTAGGATATACCATGAAGGGAAGTGGGGCTGCTACTCCTAACCAAAATTACACTTTTGTGGGGCAGCCTAACAATGGTGATATTAAGGTTTCAATAACTGCGAATAATGAATCCTTAATGGGTAACCCTTACCCATCAGCTATAGATGCCCACACTTTTATAGATGATAATGAGACTGTATTATTGGCTGGTAGCGCCTTGATATTTTGGGAGCAAGCTCCAAATAATCCAAACCATATTTTAGCGGATTACTTAGGAAGATATTCTTATTTAAGTAAAGCAGGAGGATTACAAGCTGCAAGTTCACCAACAGAGATAAATGGAGTAGGAAATGCAACAAAAATTCCTGGTCGTTATATCCCTGTAGGTCAAGGATTCTTTGTTAAAGCAGAAAACGATGGAGATGTTGTTTTTAATAATGGTCAACGTGAATTTATGAAAGAAGGAGCTCAATCGGTTTTCTTAAGACCTGAAGGTGATGTAACTACACAAAGTGAGACCAACACTAATGACGTGGATTTGATTAAAAGAATCCGTTTTGGCTTTAAAACACCAGAAGGGGCATTTAGACATTTACTCTTGGCATTTACACCGGATAATGACGCTACAGATGCTGTAGATTATGGTTATGACGCGCTTAACTCAGATGATTTCCCTAGCGATATGTCATTCTTAATTGAAGACGACAACTATGTGATTCAAGGTGTTGGTGAATTTGACATTACTAAAGTTTACCCATTAGAAATGGTTCTAGGGCAACAAGGTAACGTGGAAGTAGAACTTGGAGAACTTGAGAATTTCGATGAAGAAATTGATGTCTTTATTTATGATGCTGTTTTAAATACTTATACAAGATTCAATGATGTTAATTTCCAAATGAATTTGGAAGCTGGCACCTACAGTAATCGTTTCTACTTAACATTCCAAGAAGACGCTGAATTGTCTATTATTGAAGATGAATTCGAAACTGTTATAGTTAGATATTTACATGATACTGACGAGATTTATGTAAAAACACCTCCTAGCATACAGGTTAAGCAATTATATCTTATCAATGTTGCAGGTCAAATGGTTTACTCATGGAATGCAACGAATTTACCAATGTCGCATGAGATTAAGATTCCTGTGAAGCATATTTCCGAAGGTGCTTATATCTTAAAAGCAGAAACAGATACGGGCACATTCAACAGAAAATTGATTATTAAGTACAAGAGATAAACTTTTTTAAATAAAAATAAATGCCTTCAAGTTTGGTCAATCAACCATAAACTTGAAGGCATTTTAAATTAATCTGTTTACACTGTAAAGTTAGAAGCCTCCAAAAACTTGAGACTTTCATTTTTGAAGTTTGAGTTAAGCAAATTGGCTTAACTCTATATTATTTACACCACTATGAGAATCATGAGCTACTACTACTCCATTCTTAATAACTAAGAGTTGTGGTGATTGATGCACCACTTGAAATTTATAACCAACCTCGTCTGATATTGCTCTATAACTCAATAGATCTAAATAGTATAGGTCGGCATTAAGATCTATATCATAAGATGCCACAAATTGCTTCATAACCATACTACTAATACCACAACGTGTGGAGTGCTTAAAAATAATTTGTGTTTTAGTTTTTGACTTTTCAGCAATAAGGTCTAATTGTGAAATATCAACCAAGGCTTGCCATGGTAATACCTTTTCCTCTTTTGGTTCAGAAGAACCGAATAATTTCTTAAACATCTATTTAATTTATTTTAATGCTTTATAAAAGTAATAGACTCTAAATGATTTATTTCACTAATCTCTATTCTTTTTAAAAGCTATTCATTAACTTATAGTCGGGCCAGTTACAAAAGCTTACAAACTGACGAAAAGTCACGTCAACACTCGAACAACACGCCATTTTGTCGTTTTAATCTTACGTTTTATGATTGGTAAGATAATTGCCTAAAGATAATCAAACTATACGAAAGTAAAGGTCATTTAAAATGAAGTCTAAGCCAGAATTTAAAGAAATACCTGGCTTTCATGAAACACATCATAAGATGTTTCATTTATTAATAATGACAAACAAATAATAAACAGATTAAGTAAAACCTATAAAAAAGACTCCCACTTTCGTGGGCAATAAAAAAATATGAATTTTAATAATTATACCATTAAATCACAAGAAGCCATTCAGCAAGCTCAGCAGCTCGCTCAAGGTTTTGGTCATCAGCAAATAGAAAATGAGCACATTTTTAAGGCTCTCTTTAATGTTGATGAAAACGTACTGCCATTCCTTTTAAAGAAGTTGAATGTTAATGTGTCTCTACTTCAACAAGTATTAGACAAGGATTTAGAGAGTTTTCCAAAAGTCTCTGGAGGCGATATTATGTTGTCTCGTGAAGCGAATAAGGCGTTAAATGAAGCGTCAATTATCGCGAAAAAGATGAATGATGATTATGTTTCTATAGAGCATTTAATCTTAGCCATTTTTAAATCTAAAAGTAAAATTGCTCAAATTTTAAAAGATCAAGGCGTTACAGAAAAAGGCTTAAATGCAGCGATTGAAGAATTGCGTAAAGGAGACCGAGTAACATCGCAGAGTCAAGAAGAAACATACAACTCTCTGAATAAATACGCTAAAAATTTAAATCAATTAGCACAAGACGGTAAATTAGACCCAGTTATTGGAAGAGATGAAGAAATTAGAAGAATTCTTCAAATTTTATCACGTCGTACCAAAAACAACCCTATCCTAGTCGGAGAGCCAGGAACAGGTAAGACAGCTATTGCAGAAGGCTTAGCTCATAGAATTATTGATGGAGATATTCCTGAAAACTTAAAAGATAAACAAATCTTTGCCCTTGATATGGGAGCTCTTATCGCAGGAGCCAAATATAAAGGTGAATTCGAAGAGCGCTTAAAAGCCGTGATTAAAGAAGTTACGGAAAGCCAAGGCGATATTGTATTATTTATTGATGAGATCCACACCTTAGTTGGTGCTGGAGGTGGTGAAGGCGCAATGGATGCTGCGAATATTCTTAAACCTGCTTTAGCACGTGGGGAATTGAGAGCCATTGGTGCAACAACCTTAGATGAGTATCAAAAATACTTTGAGCAAGACAAGGCTTTAGAGCGTCGTTTCCAAAAGGTTATTGTTGACGAGCCTGATACGGAAAGTGCAATTTCTATATTAAGAGGAATTAAGGAAAAGTATGAAACACATCATAAGGTTAGAATTAAAGATGAAGCGATTATTGGTGCGGTAGAATTATCGGAACGATATATTACCAACCGGTTTTTACCAGATAAGGCTATTGACTTAATGGATGAGGCGGCGTCTAAATTACGAATGGAAATCAATTCCAAACCGGAAGAATTAGATGTTCTTGATCGTAAGATCATGCAATTAGAGATTGAGCATGAAGCTATTAAACGTGAAAATGACGAAACCAAATTAAAAAGCTTAAAGGCTGAATTAGCGAATCTAAAGGAAGAACGAAATGAACTCAATGCCAAGTGGAAAACTGAAAAGGAAGTCGTTGAAAACGTTCAGAATATTAAACAAGAAATTGAAAACTATAAGGTTGAGGCAGAGCGTGCAGAACGTGATGGTGACTATGGTAAGGTAGCAGAGCTTAGATATGGAAAGATCAAAGAAGCTACCGAGCAACTTGAAAAGTTCCAAAAACAACTATCGGAGCAACAAGAAACTTCTTTAATTAAAGAAGAGGTGACATATGAAGATATTGCGGATGTTGTGGCGAAGTGGACAGGAATTCCGGTAACAAAAATGCTTCAAAGTGATCGTGAAAAACTATTGCGACTTGAAGACGAATTACACAATCGTGTCGTTGGTCAAGAAGAAGCCATAGAAGCTGTTTCAGATGCTGTAAGACGATCACGCGCCGGACTTCAGAATCCGCAAAAACCTATTGGAACCTTTTTATTCCTTGGAACTACGGGTGTTGGTAAAACGGAATTAGCGAAGGCTTTAGCTGAATACCTCTTTGATGATGAAAATGCGATGACACGTATTGATATGAGTGAGTATCAGGAAAGACACGCGGTAAGCCGATTAGTCGGAGCACCTCCAGGTTACGTTGGTTATGATGAAGGTGGACAATTAACTGAAGCGGTGAGAAGAAAACCTTATTCAGTGGTCTTGTTGGATGAGATAGAAAAAGCCCATCCGGATACTTTTAATATCCTTTTACAAGTACTAGATGAAGGTCGATTAACAGATAATAAAGGACGAGTTGCAGATTTCAAGAACACCATTATTATCATGACATCCAATATGGGAAGTCACATTATACAAGAGCGTTTCGAGGCGACGAAGGATATTCCTTCAGCGATAGAGTTGGCAAAAGTTGATGTTTTAGCCCTATTAAAACAAACGGTAAGACCAGAATTCTTAAACCGTATCGATGATACAATCATGTTTACGCCGTTATCGAAGCAAAACATTATCGACATCGTTGGCTTGCAACTTAAGAATGTGACTAAAATGATTGCAAAACAAGGAATTACTTTTGACGCAACCCCTGAAGCTGTTACCTACTTAGCCGATAAAGGTTACAATCCTGAATATGGAGCTCGACCTGTGAAGCGAGTGATTCAGAAAGATGTCTTAAATCAGTTAAGTAAAGAAATACTAGCTGGTAAAGTCACAACAGACAGTATTATTCTACTGGATGAATTTGATGGACAACTCGTATTTAGAAATCAAAGTGATCTAGTTGTAGATGACATTTAAAAAATCGTAAATAGTTTTATGGTTGGTTGATTAGAGCAACGTGGAATTCAATCTTAATGATTAGAACGAAACGTTGCTCTTTTCATTTATAATCGCTTATAAATACTTAATTTGTCGAGATTGTTTGAACAATGACTGTAACAATTTCATTATTTTGATACCTATATGATAAATTAAAACCTCATATTATGAAACAAATTCTTTCTGCTATTCTTACTCTTTGTCTATCGGTCTTTGCAATTAATGCTCAAGAATTAGAGAATTCTACACTTTGGAAAATTGAAGGCCAAAATTTAAAGCAAGCCTCTTACCTATTCGGAACAATTCATATGACCTGTGATGCTTCATTGAACAATGATGTTCTAAAGGCCTTAGATGAAACAACTCAAATAGTTTTAGAAATTGATATGGATGACCCGTCTCTTCAAGCGAAAATGATGGGTGGCATGTATATGAAAGATGGTAAAAGAATAAGTGATTTTGTTTCTGCCGAAGATTATAAATTGATAGACTCTATGATAACAAAAGAAGTGGGAATGCCTTTGAAAATGTTGGAAAACATGAAGCCTTTCTTTTTAATATCTATGTTATACCCTAAGTTTCTTGATTGTCCTATGCAGTCATTTGAACAAGAGTTGATGAAAATAGCCGCAGAACAAAATGAAGAAATTTTAGGTTTAGAGACTATCGAAGAACAAATGCAAGTCTTTGAAGACATCCCTTATGAAGATCAAGTCGCTGATCTATTAAGAACCGCAAAAGATAATTTGGCTTATGATAAAGCCACTATGAAAAAAATGATGGAGATGTACACTAGTGAAGATATCAACGCCATGGTAGACTTAATGAATGACGACAGTTATAGCGCTGTAGCACAGCATCAGGATAAATTATTAAGCAACAGAAATAAAAATTGGATTCCAAAGATTGAAAATTTCATAAAAGATCAACCTACCTTTTTCGGAGTTGGTGCCGGTCATTTAGCAGGAGAGTTTGGGGTGATTAATTTACTTAGAAAAGCTGGATATAAAGTTACCGCCGTAATGGACTAATTTCTACATCTCGTTTAAGAAAAATATTTATCGGTAGAACACTGAATGCAAGGTTAACTAATCTTAATCTATAAGTTTCGTTTTTAATTTTACACCTTTAATTCTATTGACAACCTTGACTTGAAATTAAACATAGTGTCTTTCTAAAGATTGAAATTTATTTAAATATTATTTGTCCGAATTATCGTTTATTTATGATTCAACACGTCTTTTAAGTGCCCTATTGAACTGAAAAAACAAGGTTTCTAATAATAGCTTAAAACCCAAGTAATTACTTGTAAGAAATTTAGTTTTCGATAAAATACATCATTTATTTTCTCTGTAAACTTCCTTTTTAACGGATAAAGTGTTAGTTTTACCGAGCTATTTAATTCCAAACAAAACTTAATACACTATTCTATTTAGATTTAGTAATCCCTCGATAACGCGGGAATTATTAGTATTTGTTGATGCCCTAAACCCTATTTAAAAATAAAATGGAATTAAATCGATACATAGACCACACCTTATTAAGTTCGTCTGCTACGGAATCAGACATCCTTAGACTTTGCGATGAAGCTTTAAAATATAATTTCTATTCAGTATGTGTTAATAGTTGCTACGTTCCCATAGCCAAACAAGCATTAGGTAGATCTAATGTAAAAGTTTGTACTGTTGTTGGCTTTCCTTTAGGGGCAATGTCTACAGAAGCTAAAGTATTCGAAGCTAAAAACGCTATTGAACAGGGTGCTGCTGAAATTGATATGGTTATGAATATCGGCCTTCTTAAAAGCAAGAACTATGTTTCAGTTTTAAAGGATATTAGCGATGTAAAAAGAGCTATAGGTCTTACTCCTCTTAAAGTCATTCTTGAAATAAGCGACCTATCTAAAAATGAAATCGTTAAAGCTTGTGAGATTTGTATGGATGCTAAAGCTGACTTCGTAAAAACTTCAACTGGCTTTTCTAAGAGCGGTGCCACATTAACTGCCGTGAAAATCATGAAGAAAACCGTTAAGAATAAGCTGAAGATAAAAGCTTCTGGAGGCATAAGAGACGCAGAAACAGCTCTAAAATATATAGACATTGGTGTTGATAGAATCGGTGCTTCGGCCGGAGTTGCAATGATGAATAATCAATTATCAAACTCTACGTATTAATTCAAACACTTTGCTTAAATTTGGAGCATGAGTGTACATATTGGAGCCGAAAAAGGCGAAATCGCAGAAACAATTTTACTTCCAGGAGATCCTTTAAGAGCTAAATGGATTGCTGAGACATTTTTTGAAAACCCAGTTTGCTTCAACGAAGTTAGAGGCATGTATGGTTATACAGGAACTTATAATGGAAAACGTATTTCTACTATGGGAACTGGTATGGGTGTTCCTAGTATGTCTATTTATGCCCACGAGCTTATTACGGAATATGGTGTAAAAAACCTCATTCGTGTTGGTAGTGCCGGTTCTTACCAGAAGGATGTGGAGCTAAGAGATGTGGTATTAGCTATGGCTGCTTCATCTACATCAGGTATTAACGAATTGCGTTTTGGTGGAGCTGACTATGCTCCTACTGCAAATTTTGGATTGTTTATGAAGGCCGTTGAAGCCGCACGCGCTAAAAACATTGACATTAAAGCCGGAAATGTATTATCATCTGATGAGTTTTATGAAGACGATAAAGAGGCCTATAAAAAATGGGCTAAATTCGGAGTCCTTTGTGTGGAAATGGAAGCAGCTGGACTATATACCGTCGCGGCTAAACACAACGCTAACGCCTTATGCATTTTGACTATTTCAGATTCGTTAGTTACAGGTGAAGCAACATCAAGTCAAGATCGTGAGACGACATTTAAAAGCATGATAGAAATTGCCCTAGAGTTGGCCTAATCCAATTCATCCTATATTTTAAAATAAAACCTACCTTGTTATAATTCAAGTAAACTGACTTTTGCACTTACGGAAGACACTTTACTTGTTATTAAAACGGATGTCCAACGTCAAACCCTCTCATTATGAAGAATCTAATTGTAATTCTGTTGTTTTCCCTAGTCGCCTTCCCTTCCTGTGCTCAAAAATCAACTAAGAACGAAAATAAAGTTACTCTCACTCCCACCACCACTTATTACCTAATAAGACATGCTGAAAAAGACAGAAGTGATAAGAGTAATCCTAACCCAGATTTAAAACAAGAAGGCTTACAACGTGCCGAAAATTGGGCTGAACACTTTAAGGAGGTTAACTTTGATTTAATATATTCTACAAATTATAATAGAACCATTCAAACAGCAACACCAACAGCTAAGGCTAATAATTTAGAAATTGAAATTTACAATCCATCAGATTTAAATATTGATGAATTCAGGAATAAGACAAAAGGAAAAACGGTTCTTATAGTTGGTCATAGTAATACCACGCCTAGGTTTGTAAACGACTTGTTAGGAGATGAAAAATATGATAATATTGCAGACGATAATAATGCAAATCTCTATATTGTAACCATCACCAACGATAATATATCCTCAGAAGTTTTAGAGATTAACTAATTCTACTTGTACATTTTCAAGCACTATTTTAGACAATAAATCTAACTTATTGGCTTCAAAGGTTTGTCCTAATTCTTCAAGCGATATGGTCTTATCTTCAGTTTTAAAATTATTATAGTCTACGAAGCGTAATCCATTGACATAACGCTCATTATAAGCCTCTCTAAAACGCATTCCTAAGCCATCTTTTTCCTTATATGAATAAGCGAGGTAATCCACCTTAAAACCTTCTTTATCAATCCAATAAACAAAAACATCATCATAATCTTCTCCCCCTCCTTCTTCATCAAAAGTCACTTGAATTTTATGGTAGTCTTTACCTTTAATGGTTTCATAACCTAAAAGCGTTTTGTTCACGGCTTTGTCATTCAAACCATAAGGTAAAACGGAAAAATAATGTACCGAATTCACCGATGCAGAATATCTATTAGCTATAGAATCTTCAAGCTTGACAAACTCTTCATTATGGTAACGCTCAAAACCAACATTACTCAGCATATCAAAAATTGAATCACCATCTTTAGCTAAAATTCGAACTAGTAGAAATTCATGATTCTTTCGTAAAGCTTGGTAGTATGTATCTCTAAATTCAAACTTCAGACTTGATCTGGTAAATCGGTCGCCTCCTGAAACTTCTATCGACTTATTTACAATATCATTAGCCGATAAACTTATTGTTTCAGATTTAACTTCAGGTTTAACAACTTTAGAATTTTCATTTTTACAGCTAGAAAGTAGAACTATAAGTGAAAGTATAAGTAAGTTTTTCATTTTGCAATTTAGTTTAGGTACTATGATTGCAAAACTATAGCATAGATTTCAGAACTCTCTTAAAATTTCGTGAATAGTGAAAAATGGAGTTTTACCGAAGCAATAAGAGATTTTAGACATTTTTAATTTTACTTTCTACTTTTAACTTTAAAAACTATCTTTGGCACCTATGCAAAAAAAGGTCAACATACTAAATAAGAAGGCAAAGTTTCAGTACGAAATATTAGATAAATATACGGCTGGAATTGTCCTTACTGGAACTGAAATTAAATCCATCAGATCAGGTAAAGCATCTATTGCTGAAAGTTTTTGTGAATTTAATGACAGAGGCGAATTATTTGTTATTAATATGACGGTTGAAGAGTACAAATACGGCACTCATTACAATCATAGACCTAAAGCTGAACGTAAATTATTATTAAACAAAAGAGAACTTAAAAAGCTCGAAAAAGAGGTTAACATTAAGGGTAATGCAATTATTCCTTTGAAGTTATTTCTTAATGATAAAGGTTTAGCTAAATTGGTCATAGCCCTTGGAAAAGGTAAAAAACTGTATGACAAACGTGAAACGATTAAAGATCGTGACAACAAGCGTAATTTAGACCGTATTAAGAAAACTTTCAGATAACTTTAAGTATCCTTTATTTTATTAGATTCATTTTTCAGCTAAGTTTAATGAACTTATACGCCATTTGTTTAAATTGTAGCATTAAAGTATTTCATCAATCAAACTCATATGCAAAAACTACTACTTAGCTCACTCTTCATTGTATTCAGTTCGTTTCTTTCTGCGCAAATCACAGGACATATCACAGATCAAAATAAGAAAGCGCTTCCCTTTGTAAATATTCTTATTGAAAACACTTATAAAGGAACCACCAGTAATGATGATGGTTATTACGAACTCAATATTACCTCTCCTAAGTCTTACACTATTGTCTTTAGTTACCTAGGCTACAAAACGGTAAAAAAAACAGTGACTATCGAAAAATTCCCCTATCAATTAGATATTACACTAGTAGAAGAATCGGTTTCTCTTGGTGAAGTTATTATTGATGCTGAAAACGATCCTGCAAATGCCATAATGCGAAAAGCCATTGCCCAACGAAAGGCAAATCTCGAAAAAATTAATTCATTTAAAGCTGATTTCTACTCGAGAGGCTTATTGAAAATTAAGGATGCTCCTGAGAAAATAATGGGTCAAGAGGTTGGTGATTTAGGCGGTGCTCTAGACTCAACTCGAAGCGGAATTATCTATTTATCTGAAACTATTTCGAAACTTCAGTTTTTAAGTCCAGATAAATTAAAAGAAACTATTACTGCTTCAAAAGTGAGTGGTAACGACAATGGCTTCAGTTTCAATAGCGCTTTAGATGTCGATTTTAATTTCTATAACAACACCATCAGTTTTGGAAATGAAATGATTTCACCAATTGCCAACAACGCTTTTGGTTATTATCGCTATAAGTTAGAAGGTATCTTCTACGATGACCGAGGAAACTTAATTAATAAAGTTAAGGTGATACCAAGGCGAACTAATGACCCTGTGTTTACCGGGTTTATTTATATTGTGGAAGACCAATGGGACATTTATGCTGTAGAATTAAGTCTTACCGGCACACAAGCCCGAAATCCACTGATTGATCTTGTTTCCATACAACAAAGTTTTTCTTACTCTGAAACTAACGATATATGGGCTCGCATTTCACAGAGCATCGATTTAAAATTTGGAATATTTGGAATTAAAGGGGAAGGTAGATACACGGCAGTATATAGTAACTACGAATTCAATTTAGGACTTACTAGAAAAGATTTTGATCGTGAAATCATAGCTTTTGAAAAAGAAGCCAATAAAAAAGATTCTATATTTTGGAATACGATTAGACCTGTTCCATTAACCAATGAGGAACGCGTAGATTATATAAAAAAAGATAGTATTCAGATTGTCCAAAAATCTAAACCTTATTTAGATTCCATCGATACGGCCAAGAATAAATTCAGACTGGAAAATATACTCGGCTATACCTATCAAAACTCACATAAAGACTATCGTGTAGGATTTGACATTCCAGCATTGGCAACTCAATTTAATACAGTTCAAGGCTATACACCAACTGCCACTGTGTTTTTTACTAAAAATTATGACGATTTCAACCGTTACTTCAGAGTCAATGGAAACTTTGTGTATGGCGTATCAGACAAACGTTTACGTGCCAATGGTTCATTAACGTACAAATTCAATAGTATTAGTCATACGTTTTTGACTTTATCAGGAAGCGTTGCTGCAGAACAGTTTAATCCTTCCACTCCTATTTCTCCATTAATCAACTCTATTAGCTCCTTATTTTTTGAAGATAACTATATGAAGTTATATGACAAGAGTTATTTAGCGCTTAATTATAGCGGAGAACTTTTCAACGGCTTTAGACTCTATACAGGTTTAAGCTACGAGAGACGAAAAGCACTTTTCAACACTACAAATCAAACCTTTTTTAATGATGAAAACGATGTCTATACGAGTAATAATCCTTTAGACGAAACTGCTTATGGGATAGCTCCTTTTGAAACACACCATATTATAAAAGGGACTATTAGTGCACGAATTAACTTTGGACAAGAATATGTTAGTCTTCCAAATGCGAAATTTAATGTAGGTAATAGCACTTATCCAACCTTGTATTTAGGTTATGAAAAAGGCTTTGGAGCAACGAACAGCGATTATAATTTTGATCAAATTAAAATTCGTGTCGAGCAATCCTTCAACATTAAAGATAAAGGGAGATTTATGTATAATCTAAGAGCTGGTAAGTTCTTTAACGCAGACGACATTGCCTTTATGGATTATCAACATTTTAATGGCAATCAAACTCATGTGAGCACAAAAGGTAACTATACAGACGTATTTAATAATTTAAGCTATTATTCTCATAGCACCAATGACTCTTATTTTGAGGGTCATTTAGAGCATTCTTTTAAAGGTTTCTTGCTTGGAAAAGTTCCCGTACTTAATAAACTAAACTTTAATTTAGTCGTAGGAGCGCATTTATTGGCAACACCAGATTTTAAACCCTATCAAGAATACTCGGTTGGATTAGATAATATTGGCTGGGGTAAATGGCGTTTCTTAAGAGTTGATTATCTTCGCTCTTATCAAAGCGGATTTCAAAGTGATGCTATTTTATTTGGCTTAAAATTCTTTTAATTTTGTAATATGAAAAACATCATAGGTATAATATTCCTATTCACTATAGGATTAAGCGCGCAAGAGCCAAAAGATTACACAAAGAACGTAATTACTATAGATAGCACGATTGCTTCCTTATATTCTGTAATATCAGGAGACAAAGGTGAAGCACGTAATTGGGAATTGTTTAAGCATTTATTTCAAAAAGACGCGAAACTTATAGCAACAGGCAAAACCCCGAAAGGAAAAATTTCTACTAAATATCTAACACCAGACGATTACATCAAGACTTCAGGGAAATGGTTGGTAGAAAACGGTTTTCACGAGATTGAAATTCATCGAGAAACACAAACTTTTGGTAATATAGCTCATGTTTTCAGCACTTATGAAGCCTATAATAGTAAAGATGACGAAAAACCATTAATGCGAGGCATTAATAGCATTCAATTATTTAATGATGGTAACCGTTGGTGGATTGTAAATATTTACTGGAAACAAGAATCCGAGCAGACTCCTATTCCTGAATCGTATCTTCCACAAGAATAAATCACTTTACGGTTCAAATTCAACCAACTACGAACGAATATACTTTTAGTCTTACAACTATGCTCAAAATTGAGAACAATAGATTAGTTTTTATCTTCTAACATTGGGACGAACCTGAAATCACCAAATTCATGTTTCTCAAATTCCTTGGGTCCTTTTCTTATGAATAATGTCATAACCTGAACTTCATCGCCAACAGGTATCACTAATCTACCTCCAATTGCTAATTGACTTAATAGTGGGTTTGGTACATAAGGTGCTCCAGCAGTAACTATGATGCTCTGATATGGCGCTTCCTCAGGTAAACCTTTATAACCATCTCCAAAAATGAGTTTTTTAGCTCTATATCCTATTTTTGGTAAAAATTTTGAAGTTTTCTTGAAGAGCTCTTGTTGACGCTCAATACTAAACACTTTTGCTCCTAGCTCGATAAGCACAGCAGTTTGATAACCACTACCTGTTCCTATTTCTAATACATTGTCACCTGGTTTTACCTCTAATAACTCAGATTGAAAGGCCACCGTGTAAGGTTGCGAAATAGTTTGATCTGCAGCTATAGGAAATGCTTTATCTTGATAAGCATGGTCTATAAAACCAGAATCCATAAATAAATGTCTCGGAATTTTACCAATAGCTTTTAAGACAGCCTTATCTTTGATGCCTTTATTAATCAATGTTTCAACAAGTTGCTGGCGCATCCCTTGATGCTTAAATGTATCTTTCAAAGCGGAGTTTAGTTTTGGATAAGTTTCGGTAAAAGTACTTCAAAAAAAATCAATCTTCAAGTCCAAAATGCCTGATTTTTCCACCAAAAAGAACGCTCACAATGCCAATAACTTAAGACATAATTTCATTCTAATATATCTCAACCCACTCATTATCAACAATTAGAATTTTTAAGTAAACATTACGAAATTTCATACTTTATTCAAAGACATAGCAACTCGTCAAAATAATCCCGTTTTTTCTTTGCCTGTTCATTCTCTATACGCCAAGATTTAGTCTTTGTTTCGGAATAATCTAATTGAAATCCATTATTTTTGTGAAAAACATAAATATATGCTGAAAGTTGGTGTTCTAGGTGCTGGTCACCTTGGTAAAATTCATCTTAGATTACTTAATCAATCTAACAAATACGATCTTATTGGTTTTTACGATGCCGATCCAGAAAACGCGAAACGCGTCGTTGAAGAGTTCGGTTATACATACTACGATTCTATAGACGATTTAATCGATGCTGTTGATGTTGTCGATATCGTCACTCCTACGCTTTCTCATTATGATTGTGCTAAAAAAGCCATCAAAAAAGGAAAACATATTTTTATAGAAAAGCCTATTACAAATACGGTTGAAGAAGCCGAAACCTTAAGAACTTTAGTAGCAGAGAATGGCGTAAAAGGTCAAGTTGGTCACGTGGAGCGCTTTAATCCTGCCTTTATTGGCGTTAAGGATCAGATTAAAAACCCGATGTTTATAGAAACCCATCGCTTGGCTGAATTTAATCCTCGTGGGACAGATGTTCCTGTGGTTTTAGATTTAATGATCCATGATATTGATATCATTCTTTCAGTTGTACAATCTCCTGTGAAGCATGTTTCAGCAAGTGGTGTTTCTGTAGTTAGTGATACGCCTGATATTGCCAATGCAAGAATCGAGTTTAAAAATGGTTGTGTTGCCAACTTAACAGCGAGTAGAATATCTTTAAAGAATATGCGTAAATCACGATTCTTCCAAAAGGACGCCTACATATCTGTAGATTTTCTAGAGAAGAAATGCGAAGTTGTAAAAATGAAAGATGCGCCTGAAAATCCAGGTGATTTCGATATGATTCTTCAAAATGCTGAAGGCGTTAAAAAGCAAATCTATTTTGACAACCCTGAAATCTCAAACAACAATGCGATTTTAGACGAATTAGAAACTTTTGCTTATGCGATAAACAACAACACTAAACCCGTTGTGACTTTACACGATGGTACTGAAGCATTACGCGTAGCGAATATGATTATTAATCAATTTTAATTTTCACTTTGGTGAGAATCACATATAATTTCAAACTAATTTAAAAACACGTTCCCTAATCATGGGAATAAAAACATTTTTTTAATGAAAAACATAGCAGTTATAGGTGCAGGAACCATGGGAAACGGAATTGCCCATACGTTTGCACAATCAGGATTTAAAGTTCAACTTATTGATATTAGTGAAGATTCTCTAACACGAGGACTAAATACCATTTCTAAGAATTTGGATCGTATGGTTGCTAAAGAAAAAATAAGTGAAGAGGACAAATCTAATACGCTTAATAATATTACAACGTTTACAGACACTGTAGAAGGTGTTAAGAATGCCGATTTAGTTGTTGAAGCTGCAACTGAAAATGTGGATTTAAAATTAAAGATTTTCAAACAACTTGATGAGGTTTGTGCAGAGAATACGATTTTAGCAACAAACACATCATCAATCTCAATAACTCAAATCGCAGCAGTAACGTCAAGACCTGAAAAAGTGATTGGTATGCACTTTATGAATCCTGTACCTATTATGAAATTGGTAGAGATTATTAGAGGTTACAGTACGAGTGATGAGGTTACTACGACAATTATGGATTTATCTAAAACTTTAGGAAAAGTTCCAACTGAAGTAAATGACTATCCTGGATTCGTGGCAAACAGAATTCTAATGCCAATGATTAACGAATCTATAGAAACACTTTATAACGGTGTGGCTGGTGTAGAAGAAATTGACACGGTAATGAAATTAGGAATGGCTCACCCAATGGGACCTTTACAATTAGCCGACTTTATTGGTTTAGATGTTTGTTTATCTATTTTAAATGTGATGTACGACGGATTCAAAAATCCGAAATATGCGCCATGTCCACTACTAGTAAATATGGTAATGGCTGGGAAATTAGGTGTGAAATCTGGTGAAGGTTTCTACGATTATTCAGAAAGCCGTAAAGCTGAAAAAGTATCTAAACAGTTTTCTTAATAAATAATAAGCAGTGCTCATTTCAATTAATAAGATAGGAAAGTGTTCCTGTCGTTTAAATATGAAATAGAGCACTGCTTACTTCATCTTCTAACTGAATCCAAAACACTGAATTCTATTTAATGATAAAAATAACCCCATTCAAAGCGGTAAGACCAACTAGAGCAACAGTAGGCTTAGTTGCTGCACGTGCTTATCAAAGTTATACGGTTGAGGAGCGCGAGTCCAGAATGGATTATAATCCCTATAGTTTTCTTCATATTGTAAATCCGGGTTACAAATACGCTCAAGAAGTTACAGGTGAAGAACGCTATAAGTTGGTTAAAAACAGGTATTTGGAATTTAAAGAGGCTGGTGTCTTTATTCAAGATGAAAAGCCTTCCTTTTACGTCTATAAAATTGTGAATAGACGCAAGCAAGAATTCACTGGAATTATAGCAGCGATGAGTGCCGAAGATTATGAAAAGGATATTATTAAAAAGCACGAAGATACCATCGCCCAACGTGAAGACAATTTTAAAACCTATGTTCAAACTGTAGGTTTTAATGCAGAACCTGTTCTTCTAACCTATCCTGATAATGATACTATTGCTAAAGTTATTAAGGAAACACAAAAGAATTTTGCTGAATACGAGTTTACCACAACTTTTAGAGACACCCATTATCTATGGAAATTAGATAATGAAAAGGCAATCGCTAAGATTCAGCAAGAATTTGAAAAAATGAAGACGGTTTATATAGCTGATGGTCATCACAGATCTGCTTCATCTTATTTACTTTATAAGGATGAAAAGTCAAAGAATCCTAATCATAATGGAAGCGAATCGTATAACTTCTTCATGTCTTACTTAATACCCGAATCTGAATTAGTAATTCATGGTTTCAATAGGTTGATAAGAGACTTAAACGGTTTATCTAAAGAAGATTTCTTAATTAAATTAGATGAGTTTTATCGTATCGAAAATTG
This sequence comes from Winogradskyella epiphytica, assembly GCF_003217215.1. Lineage (GTDB taxonomy): Bacteria > Bacteroidota > Bacteroidia > Flavobacteriales > Flavobacteriaceae > Winogradskyella > Winogradskyella epiphytica. The sequence continues at coordinate 51,026 of NZ_QJTD01000002.1, read as the reverse complement.
TGGTGAATATCCTTTTAATCCTGCAGAACCACAGCAATTCAGCATGTATTTAGATGGTGAGTTTTATTCATTATATTTACGAAAGACCGCTTTTGAGTTCAACACGGCTTTAGACAAACTAGATGCACATATATTGTATAAAACGGTTCTAGAGCCTTTATTAAACATCAAAGATTTACGTCATGATAGTCGTATATCTTATGTGAATAGTCAACATAATAATGTAACTATAAAAAGTGTGGTGGACAGTGGTGAGTATGCCGTTGGTTTTGGTCTATGCTCTTCTAATGTTGAGCAGATGAAGCAAATTGCAGATGAAGGATTAACCATGCCACCAAAGAGCACTTACATACTTCCAAAGTTGAGAAGCGGTATTACTATTTATGAATACTAAGCTGATGAATAAGTAAGCATAATGCTTTATAAAATTAATTCACCAACTTAATTAAAACTTTAATCATGGGTATAAAAGAAAATCTTAATCATATTAAATCTCAGTTGCCAGAGCAAGTCACCTTAGTTGCTGTGTCAAAAACTAAACCTATAAATGAGATAATGGAAGCTTATAATGCTGGTCAGCGCATTTTTGGAGAAAATAAAATCCAAGAAATGGTTGATAAATATGAAGAAATGCCAAAAGATATTGAATGGCATATGATTGGACATGTTCAGCGTAATAAGGTAAAATATATGGCTGAATTTGTAAGCTTAATTCATGGTGTAGACAGCTTCAAACTTCTAAAAGAGATTAACAAACAAGCTAAGAAACACGATAGAATTATTAATTGTTTACTTCAAATTAAAATTGCCAAAGAAGATAGTAAATTCGGAATGTCTGCTGAAGATGCTTCTACTCTATTACAATCAGATTCATTTTCGGAATTAAACCATGTAAAAATCGTTGGTCTTATGGGCATGGCTACGTTCACTGAGGATATGAAACAGGTAGAAAACGAATTCAAATTTTTAAAGTCCACCTTTGAAAACCTAAAATCCTTAAATACCGATCTCAACATCATAAGTATGGGAATGAGTGGCGATTATGAGTTAGCAATTAGTTGTGGCAGTACAATGGTTCGCATTGGAAGTAGTATCTTTGGTGCTCGCAACTACAACAATTAGTTAAAAGCCCCATTTTACAAGTATAAACTTAACAACGAATATTATTTACGCAATATTAGACATAGAAACCACAGGTGGTAAATATAATGAAGAAGGCATCACCGAGATTGCAATCTACCGCTTTGATGGTCACAAAGTAACAGATCAATTCATTTCATTAGTAAATCCTGAACGGGAAATTCAACCATTCGTTGTTAATCTTACGGGGATTAATTCAAAAATGTTAAAGAACGCTCCTAAATTTTACGAGGTCGCCAAACGCATTGTTGAAATCACCGAAGACTGTATTCTAGTCGCACACAATTCCTCTTTCGATTATAGAATCCTTAAAACGGAATTTAAACGTTTGGGCTTTCCTTATAAACGAAAAACCCTTTGTACCGTAGAGCTATCTAAACAACTTATTCCGGATATGGAATCCTATAGTTTAGGTAAGTTGGCACGTGCCTTAGGAATCCCTATGAGCGATAGACATAGAGCAAATGGTGATGCTATGGCCACTGTGAAGTTGTTCAAAATGTTATTGAGCAAAGATTTAGATAAAACTATCATCAAAGACAATATACAGGTTGAAAAAAAATCGACCATTGCTCCTAACTTAAAAGATATTATTGATGAATTACCCTCAGAAACAGGTGTATATTATATTCATAATGCAGATGGCGACATTATATATATTGGTAAGAGTAATAATATAAGAAAACGCATAATTCAACATTTTACAGGGACAAATTCTAAATCTAAAAAAATTCAGAGGTTGGTTAGTACAGTTACATACGAAAAAACCGGTAGCGAACTAGCAGCTTTATTAAAAGAGAGTGCAGAGATCAAAAAGAATAAACCTATATTTAATAGAGCTCTTCGCAGAACAATCTTTACTCATGCTTTATATAGTTATAAAGACGAAAATGGTTATATCAATCTAAAAATAGATAAAGCAGATGGAAACGCTATACCTATAATTACGTTTAGCACAAGATTAAGTGGAAACAACTTTTTGTTCAAAGTGGTTGAGGATTATAATTTATGTCAAAAATTAACGGGTCTGTACTCAACCAAGTCAAGTTGCTTTAAATATGAAGTAAAAGAATGTCATGGTGCTTGTATACAAGAGGAAGATGTTGAAGCATATAATAAAAGAGTTCAATCTCTAATTGATAAATATAGCTACGACAATAAGGATATGCTTCTAATAGACAAAGGAAGAGATATCGAAGAGAAATGCGTATTTTTAATAGAGAATGGCATCTTTAAAGGCTTCGGTTTTTTTGACCTAAATCATCAGATTACAAATAGAGCCATCTTATCATCTGTTATAACACCTATGACTAATGATAGAGACACGCAACATATTATTCAAAGTTATATGAGACGTAATAAACGACTGAAAGTAATCAACTTAACCTAATATCAATGGATTTTAAACTATTTGCAGTAGCGTGATTTACGACTTTATTAATTTTCACCATTAAATAAACTTAGAGATGATCAAAGTAGTGAAAATACCATCGATTGTAAAATTCCCGAATTCGAACTAATTTAGAAGTCTATTGTTTTTTTACAGAATTTAAAGAAAATGAGCTTATTCTATATTTTAACGTTAAATTTGACCTGCCTATTTATGCGCCATAATATTATCCATATTTAAAACAATTTATGGCTAAGGTTGTAGAAATTCAGAACAATTCATTAATAATTTTAGAAAAACAATAGCTTAACTTTTCGTACTTTTAGATTATGGCTGCTCAGCAAATGCAAAATTGGAAAACCAAGATACATGATATCATTTATGAAGCGGATACACCGTTGGGTAAACTTTTTGATGTCCTTTTATTGGTATTTATACTATTAAGTATCTTATTGGTAATGCTTGAGAGTGTCGAGAGTATAGATCGCGATTATCACGAAATATTGTATATAGGTGAATGGGTGGTTACCATTTTATTTACGGTTGAATATATTTTGAGGATTATTTCAGTAAAGAAACCACTAAAATATATGCTTAGTACGTTCGGTATTATCGATTTCCTGTCGACTATCCCTTTGTACTTATCTTTCTTTTTTGTGGGTTCACAGGCCTTATTGACATTGAGAGCACTGCGATTACTAAGAGTATTTAGAATTTTAAAATTAGCAAGATATTTAGGAGCTTCACAGCACTTGAAAGATTCACTTATTGCTAGCCGTATAAAAATCATGGTTTTCTTATTCGCCATGTTAATCACTTCCATCATTTTTGGAACCATTATGTATTTAGTAGAAGGCGAAGCTAACGGTTTTGACAATATCCCAAAAAGTGTTTATTGGTGTGTAGTAACCTTAACTACGGTTGGTTTTGGTGATATTGCACCTCAAACTGCCCTAGGTCAGTTTATCACTACCTTTATTATGATTTTAGGTTATGGTATAATCGCCGTACCTACAGGAATTGTATCAGCTGAATACGTTAGAAGTTATAAGAATAATGAAGGTGAAGTTCCACCAGAGCTTAACCATTTAGACATTGATCTTAACTCCTTACATTGCTCAAACTGCAACACTTCTAATCATAAAGACAAAGCGGAATTCTGTTATAACTGTGGAGAACATCTGAATCCGTAAACAGTTTTACAAATGATTGAAAGTTCACAAAAAGTTATCATCTCCATAGTTGGACCGACGGCTATTGGTAAAACTGCTTTAAGCATCAAACTAGCACAGTATTTTAATTCTGAGATTGTATCTGCTGATTCGCGTCAATTTTTCAAAGAAATGTGTATAGGAACTGCCGTTCCTTCAGAAGAAGAACTGAACGCGGCTACTCATCATTTCATCCAACATAAATCGATACAAGAAACTTATAGTGTAGGTGATTTTGAGCGTGAAGCCATTTCAAAAATAAAAGAACTGCATCAAAATAATTCCGTAGTTGTTATGGTTGGTGGCTCAGGTTTATATGTTAAAGCTGTAACCAAAGGATTAGATTATTTTCCTGAAGTCGATGCAACTATTAGAGCGGAATTAAATAGTCAATTAGAAAAAAATGGTTTGGCCTCATTACAGGAGCAATTGCAGCAGTTAGACATTGAAGCTTATAACACTATTGCAATAGATAATCCGCAACGTGTTATTAGAGCACTAGAGATTTGTATAGGGACAGGAAAACCCTATTCATCCTTTTTAACCAATCCTGAAAAGAATCGAGAGTTCAAGACCATTAGTATAGGTTTGAATGCAGAACGTTCTCTAATTTATGATAGAATTAATCAGCGTGTCGATTTAATGATCGAAAACGGTTTATTAGATGAAGTAAAGCGTTTGATTCCTTATAAAGATTTGAATGCTTTAAACACGGTTGGCTACAAAGAGGTTTTCGAATATTTTGAAGGTCATACCACTCTAGAATTCGCCATTTCAGAAATTAAAAAAAATACTAGAAGATTTGCTAAGCGACAACTCACTTGGTTTAGAAAAGATGAATCCATCAAATGGTTCGATTATCAAACTGATGTGGAGGAGATTATTGAATTTATAGAATCACAGCTATAAACGAGATTAATACCAAATAGCTTGCTCTACTTTACCTTCTTAAATAAAAAAATCCAGTGCTAAGCACTGGATTTTTAAACTATATAGAACAACTTCTTATTTGTTATTTATCACTAATCTAAAGCCTTCGCCATGAATGTTTAAAATTTCAACATTTGGATCTGGTTTTAAATATTTACGCAGTTTAGCAATATACACATCCATACTACGAGAAGTAAAATAATTATCATCTCTCCAGATTTTAGTCAATGCTAATTCTCTTGGCATTAAATCATTTTCGTGTAAGGCTAATAAACGTAATAATTCATTTTCCTTCGGAGATAGTTTTGTAGGCTCTCCGCCATCGAATTTTAAGAAACGTAACTTCGAGTTGAGATCAAAACGCCCGATTTTAAATTCAAACTGTTTACTGTCTGCTACGGTGTCCGTTGCTTTACGTTGCATTATTGCTTTAATTTTCATCAATAACACTTCACTATCAAACGGTTTATTTAAATAATCGTCTGCCCCTACTTTATAGCCTTTCAAAACGTCTTCTTTCATTGCTTTCGCCGTTAAGAAAATAATAGGCACATCCGTATTCTTCTCTCTAATTTCCTTTGCTAGCGTGAACCCATCTTTATATGGCATCATGACATCTAATATACAAAGGTCATAATCGTCTTTTTTGAACTTTTCAAAGCCTTCCATTCCATTTTTGGCATGTACGACGTCGTAATCATTCATCATTAAATAATCCTTTAAAACAGTTCCAAAATTTGGATCATCCTCAACCAAAAGAATCTTTTTGTTTTGTTCTTCCATAATTCGTTTTTATGATATTAACGGCATCTTTATAATAAAAGTACTGCCTTTCCCTTTTTCACTTTCTACTGATATATGACCTTGATGGTCTTCTACAATTCGTTTTACATAAGCTAATCCAAGCCCATGTCCTTTTACATTATGTACATTTCCTGTATGTTCTCTATAAAACTTTTCAAACACACGCTTGGCAACTGCCTTAGGCATTCCGTTCCCTTGATCTACTATCTTCACGATAATATTATTTCCAGCATTTTCTGTATACACGTCAATTTTTGGTGCATCATCCGAATACTTTATAGCGTTATCCAAAATATTAACAAGCACATTGGTAAAATGTGTCTCGTTTGCTAAAACCGATGACTTGTCAGCTTTTAAGTGCGTTTTTACATAACCCTTTCTATCTTCAACGATCAACTCTACATGAGTGATAGCATCTTCAATTAATTCGTGTAATTCTAATCGTTCTTTACTAATATTTAGTTCGTTTTTATCCAATTTAGAAATTCGTAAAACGTTTTCTACCTGCGCATGCATTCGTTTATTCTCCTCCTTAATCATTCCTAAATAACGCTTCACCTTTTCTTGATCATTAATTATTTTAGGATTTCTGATAGAGTCCAATGCTAAATTTATAGTAGCAATTGGTGTTTTAAACTCATGAGTCATATTGTTAATAAAATCCGTCTTTATTTGTGAAATCTGACGTTGTCTTATCAACTGATAAATTGCTCCGGCATAAGCAAGTAATATAATAGCTGTAAACAGGATTGAAAGAACAATCATCCAAATAATAGAGGAATATAAATACTTTTTTCGCTCCGGAAAATCGACATATAATTTATAACTACTTTCTTTATTCGCATCTAAGAACACATAAACACCATAGGCATCTTCTGTTTTTTCAAAATTTTGAGTTTGTATTTTCGTTGCTAAATCATCGTCGTATATGGCAAATTCGAAATCTAAATCAATCCCTTCGTCCTTTAATTCTCGTTTCAATAAGGTCTCCACATGTTTTGTAGTGATTCTTCTATAAACTGGAATATCCTTTAATATGGTCTTTAAAGCATCTTCCCACATTTGCATTTCCAGCGCACCTAAAGACGAATATTCTCTTAACCTAGTTTCCGGATTTATTCTTTTAACACCATCAATATTAGTATTATTATAAACCTCTGTTACACGTTCGCTATATAACTTACTGATATTAAAGCTGTCTGCATCAATTTCAAAGAACAATGACGGCACTTTAAAGCGCTCTTCTAAAACTGTATTACGATGAACTATGGTCTTATTACTAATATCATCTTCGGTCGCAATAAACAATTGTTTAATTATTTCTGAATTCGCCTTATTATCATCATTAAGATAAGGTCGGAGTTTCATAAAATAATCTCTGTACTCGTAATCTTCTATGGCACGAGACACAAAACTTAATGATCGTTTGACACTCCGCGTAAAATTTTTACGTTCATTTTCTAAACTATTGTTTATAAAAAACGACTGTACAAAAATGATACCTATGAGTGATAAACTCATTAAGACTATCAATAACACGAATAGCTTTTTGCCCATCATCCAAATTTAACATTTTAACATTTAGTACAAATTAGGTTTAACCTAACGTTAACAAAAGAAAGCACAGTATTATGCATTTATTCTCAGAAGAATCTCTTTATGAATTTTATGTGCTTGTTTTTTGGCCTCTTCCAAATTATTATTCTTAATCACGTAATCTGATTTTTTAATTTTTTCCTCATCGGATAACTGATTTTTCATAATCGATTTCACCTTTTCTTTAGATGATTGATCCCTATTAATAACACGTTGTATTCTTAAATCTTCATCGGCGACCACCGTTATTATAAAGTCATACTGATTTTCTAATTTGTTCTCAAATATAATAGCGGCTTCTTTTATCACATATGGGGCCTCTTGTTTTTTAAGCCATGATTTAAAGTGCGACGCAACCTTTGGATGAACCACAGCATTCATTTTTGCTAATAATGATTGATCTGCGAAAATCTTGGACGCCAAGTAAGGCCTATTTAACTCATCATTAATATAGGCTAAATCGCCAAATATATCAATGAGTTTACGTTGAATCACTTTGGAACGGTTCATCAAGGCTTTAGCCTCCTTATCAGCGATATAAATTGGAACACCAAATGATTCAAAACATTTTAAAAGTGTTGTTTTACCACTTCCTATTCCTCCTGTAAGTCCAACTACTACCATATTATAATTCTATAAAATCAATTCGTTTCTGTCTAATATTAACATGCTTTACAAACTCTGGTTTCATAACTACTTTAGGAATTAAGAAAGTTTGTAAATCTTCTAGTTCTGAATAATCACATTCAACTTTAAAGTCTAATTCCTTGACATCGTTATAATTCTCTAAATTAACATAATAAGATAAGCTAACCGTTTTAGGAAAGTAATTTATTGTGATGTCTTTTGGTTGATTTATTATGGTTAATGGAACTTCTATAGTACCTTCAGTAAATCTAGTTACCTCACCAGACACGGTGATATATTTTGGAAATATTTCGATATTCTCATAGTTTGAAATATCCAATTTTAGCGATTCTCTTATATTACTATTTACATTTTTTAATTCTAAAGTCTCGGTAATTATAGAATCGATTTGTTCTACTTCATATTCAGATCCGACTATTTTAACGCTATCTCTATTTATTTTAAAATTATCTTTTAAATCATAACCAACGGCATAGTTTATATGGTGACTAAGTGCAATAGGCACTTTTTTTGAGGCTCTTTTAGAATAGCCAATAAAAAGGCTGTCTGGTTTCAACGATATTAAATCATAAGAACTACCTAATTGATCTTCTATAAGAAATTTATTCTTTTGTACATCTAAAAGGAAATAATCTGCTTTTTGTGTGGCTTCACTTTCCGCATTAATAACGACGTCTTTGGATGGTTTAAATAATAAAGGAACTAAGGTGAAGCCTTTGGCCTGTACATAAGCCTTGATATAATTTGATGAATCCGTATTAAATAAAATTTCATCTTCAACATTCTCTAAAATTATCTTTAGTTGAATGGTTTGCTTATAGTCGTTCGAAAGTTTTGAAAAAATCAAAAACACAAAGGCCACTAAAAAGAACAGACAAAACTTTTTAAAGTTTCTCTGTTTTAAATAGTCTATCATGTTAGATTTTTTTTCGGTGTTCATTTTTTTAGTTTAGAAAAATAAGTGTGGAAAAGCCTCTTTAGGATTTTTACCAAATACGACAAGTGAAAACGTTGATTTTAAAAAGCCATAACCATATCCAAAAAACTGAATAACAATAGCAACTAAAGCTTGTATAGCGACACTTAAACTTTTGTTTGAAATCAATGCCAATACAAATGCAATGGCAAAGTACAGCCCATAAAAGTATAATGGTAAATACAGTTGAAATAGTGACATTATAATTGCAACTATCAATCCTAGGCTAAATACAGAAGGAAACCAGTATACAATACTTTTAGATTCAGGATGCCATTGATTAAGAATAGGTCTCACCATACCAAACTTATTCACTTGTTTATAAAATTTAGACCATGAAATCCGACGTTTATGAAAGACTACAGCTGTTTGAATAAGCGTCGTTTTAAAACCTAATTTATGTAATCTTAACGATAAATCAGGGTCTTCCCCTGGATGAATTTTGCCAAACCCTCCTGAAGCTAAAAATGCTTTTTTAGATAAACCCATATTAAAACTCCGTGGTTGAAAGTCTTCGAGCTTTTGCTTCCCTCCTCTTATTCCTCCAGTAGTTATAAAAGAGGTCATCGCAAAGTTTATTGCTTTTTGAAGATTTGAAAAGGTGCTATGAGCGGCATCTGGCCCACCAAAACAGTCGTAATAAGTAGTGTCTAAAAACTGTTTTACCGCAGTAAGGTAATTAGGCGGTAATATCACGTCAGAGTCTAAAATTATAAAATAATCTCCTTTAGCATTACGCATGCCATAGTTTCTTGAATCTCCTGGACCTGAATTAGATTTGAAATAATAAGAAATATCTAATTGGTCTTGAAACCTTTCAACTACTTCTTTCGAGGTTTGCGTTGAGCCATCTTCAACGATCACAATTTCATATGGAGAATGCCCGTCAAATTTTGAAAAACTTTCTAAAAGTTCTTTAATTTCGTCGGGTCTATTGTAAACGGGTATTATAAAAGAAAATACAGTTGCCTTCATAGTCTACAAAGGTAATTAAACCTAATACAATATATTAGAGATCTCATGGCTTTTGATGTGCTCAATCATAAATTAATAATCAATTTTTAATCCTGAGCTAAGAAAACAAAAAAGCCGCTATACATAGCGGCTTTTTCTAATATTAAAATTGAATAAGCTATTGCTTAATCACTCTAACTGTTTCAGTTATATTTCCGATAGTTACTTTAACAAAGTAAGTACCAGTTTGTAAATCAGACAAGTCTAAGTTGCTATCAACAGTATTAGGCGTAGCTCTTAATACTTCTTGCCCTAGCATATTGTACATTGCTACGTGCTCTATTGGATTTTGAGCATTTAAGGTCAACGTATTTTTAACTGGGTTAGGATAGTATGTAAAAGCAGCACCGTTATCGAATTCATCAATACTCATCGAAGGCGACGGAGACCATAAGGCTATTGTGAAATCAGGAGTGGACGTTGTACCAGTAAAGTAATAATACACTCTTACATAATAAGTTTCTCCTACAACCAAATCAGTTTGAGATATTGATGGATTACTACTAGGTCCTCCAAAATCATCACAGGCCATTGATACTAAACTACCGCACTCGCCACTAAAAAGTTCTACAACACCATCAAAATCGTCTGTAACATCAATATTAACATCTGTTGAAGTTGCAACAAAACTGAACCACACATCATCATTTGCAGTACCAACACAATCCGACACTACATCCGACTCAGTTGCATCTGCAATAGATCCTGCTATCTGAGAAGCCAATGCCAAATCATCAATATCGTTTTCAACATTCAACACTACAGCACCTTCACACTCATCATTTGCAGGAGGACAAGCTGTTTGAGTAATGGCTGAACTTGTAACCGTACATGAATCATCATCATTATCTGCATCTATAGTAATTACTACTTCTACACCATTGTCATATGGTCCAAACTGTAAAACACCAGCTTCTGTTAAAGACTGCGATGCATTACCTTGATCATCCGAAACTGTTAGAGCTGTAGCACTACCTATATCTGTTACATCAACATCAATATAAAATCCTCCGCTAACATCACAATCACTAACAACATTGTAAGTTGCAATGGCTGAAGAACATGAGTTTTCAGTAATGTTTAAAGTGTACGGCGTACTTTGAGGTGAAGGATAGGTTGAAATAACAATATAGTATGTTGTTCCTCCGGTTAGACTAACTTCCGGTAAACTTGGGTTTGCCCCACTACCTGAAGTATCATAGCCCACACAAGTTACAAAAGGACACTCTTCAAAAACAAACAAACCTACCCAATTACTCGTGTCAGCCGTTGAAATATTTACAGACATATCCACAGCTGGTGTAAAGCTATAAACAACATCATCTCCATTAAGATAACTTGAGCTCCCACAAGGATCATCAGTACTTGAATAATCATCACCATAGTTTTCTGTATTGTCCGTTGTAGTAAAAGGAAGTGTACCGACTACAATAGCGTTTTCGCATATCTCCCCTGGTAATGTACAACCTGTATTAAATTCATTTAAAGAAAAATTACAAGCAGCAACAGAGTGTTCAACTGTTAATGTTACCGATGTATCATATGCATAAGGTCCAACTGTTACCGTTCCTTCCTCAACTACAAATGAGCCTCCTAAACCATCTGTAATAAATGTTCCATCTCCAACTGAAGCAACAACTACATCAATAGAAAACTGACTGTTTTCACAATCATCTACTACTGTAGAACTAGTTATTTCAGCTTCTGCACAACCTAAATCTTGTTGAGCTACAAAATTGTCTACATAAAAGTAGTAATCACCAGTAATCCAAGTATTATATACTTGTAGTTTAATATCAGAACCAATTGGCAAACTTTCTCCAGGAACTGTTACAGATATATTAGCGCAATCTGCTGAAACAACATGATTTGTATCATCGATAGTAAAAGCAGTTATCCAATTGGCACCGTCATCCGTAGAATAGCGTATTTCGGAAGAACCCCAACCTTCAGCTTGTGGAACAGTTGGGTTCGAAAAATTATATTCAACTATTTTGTAATCGAAACTAATTATCAAATCTGTACCGTTGGAGATTCCTTCAAAATTGGGAGTGGTTAAATGCCCCATTGAAGTACCTGCACTCCATAAGTTTTTTCTTTCTGAATTACCACTACATGCTCCAGCTGAACTATTAGTGTAATTATCAGTCCATCCATCAGGTGTGCCAGAGTCAAAATTTTCATTAATGTTAACTTGAGAATTACTTTGCCAACAAAAGGCAAGCATCGCAAAAAGTAAAAAAGTAATTTTTTTCATAAAATTTGGTATTTTGTTAGTAATCCATTAAAAATATGTTAATTTTTTAACAAAGAGAAGAGTTATATTGCTAAATCGATTAAGTGTTCAAAAGTTCGATAAGAAGATGAAAAAGGTCGATATAAAATTTTGTAAAAAATATACTACTTATAAATATGCTTTTATCAGGCTTTTTTCATAAAAAAAACCGCTACACATATGTGTAACGGTCTTTATAAGTTTTTGTAACTATTATATTATTGATTTTTTACAAAAGTATCCATAACCTTATCACTAACGCCCATATTACTAAACCCTCCATCGTTATATAAATTCTGAAGTGTCACTCTTTTGGTCAGATCACTAAATAAGCTAACCGTATAATTAGCACAATCTAGAGCAGTTGCGTTTCCTAAAGGAGACATTTCTTCAGCGTAAGCGATAAATCCATCAAATCCTTTAACGCCACTACCAGCGGTTGTAGGTGTTGGAGATTGTGAAATTGTATTCACTCGAACTTTTTTATCTCTTCCAAAGAAATAACCAAAACTACGAGCAATACTCTCTAAATAAGCTTTGTTATCTGCCATATCATTATAATCTGGGAATACACGTTGTGCAGCCATATAAGTTAGAGCTACAATACTACCCCATTCGTTCATGGCATCTGCCTTATATAAGGTTTGCATTACTTTGTGAAAAGACATAGCAGAAACATCGGTTCCCTTTTGTGTCCACGCATAATTTTGATCCGTATAGTGCTTTCCTTTTCTTACATTAATAGACATTCCAATAGAATGTAATACAAAGTCTATTTTTCCTCCTAAAATTTCCATAGACTGTTCTACTAAATTTTGAAGATCTTCTTCGGATGTGGCATCTGCTGGAATAATTTGTGAACCTGTTTTTTCTGCTAATTCTTTAATTTGCCCCATTCTCATGGCAACCGGAGCATTGGTTAACACAAAAGTTCCACCTTCTTCATGAACACGTTCTGCCGTTTTCCAAGCAATAGAATTTTCGTCTAAAGCTCCAAATATAATTCCTCTTTTTCCTTTTAGTAAATTGTATGACATGTCTATTTTGTTAAGTTATTTCTTAGTGAGTTAATTCTTCTACTCAATTTATTTTTCTATTTGCTTCAAAGTTAATAAATCTTTGAGCTTTATACTTAAATCTTTAAATCTTTTAATTCAATAACTGCTTTGCATGAGCCAAGGCCGAATCTGTAATAGAAATCCCTCCTAGCATTTGCGCAATTTCTACAATGCGCTCTTCTTCTTTTAGTTTTTTTAATTGTGTATGCGTCACCTCCTCTACATCTGTTTTAAACACCTTAAAGTGTGAATCTCCCTTTGCTGCAATTTGTGGTAAATGCGTAATGGTAAAGACTTGCATTTTACGACTCATCTGCTTCATGATTTCTCCCATTTTATTTGAAATTTCTCCAGAAACACCCGTGTCTATTTCATCAAACATAATCGATGGCAACTGAATATATTCCGCTAGTATAGATTTAATGGCTAACATGATACGTGATAGCTCTCCTCCAGAAGCAGATTTTTTAAGTTCATTGAAGCTTGAACCTTTATTGGCCATAAACAAGAATTGTAAATTATCTTTTCCATTTTTAACAAAGTGTTCAATGGGTTCTAAATCTACTTTAAACCTTGCATTAGGCATACCCAATTCTGAAAGAATATTCTCTAATTTTGAAACAAAAATAGGAATTACCTTCTTTCTGTTTTTATGAATTTTCTGAGCAGTTTGATTCAGTTTGTCTTTAGCCTTTATAATCTCTTCCTCCTTCTTAATAATTGATGCATCTAAACTTTCTGTATTATCAATTTTCGACTGTAAATTATTTCTAATTTCAATTAATTCTGGCATACTAGAAACAGCATGTTTTTGGAATAAATTATTCACTATCTGAAGCTGACTCCCAATTCTTTCTAACTCTTGTGGATCAGAAGATAATTTATCTTCTAAATTGTCAAGTTCAATTAAGATATCGTCTAGTTCAATTCCAACGCTAACAATACGTTCTTTTAATGTGTCATAAGACTGACCAAAATTGGCTATTTTATTAAGTTCTTGCTTTGCTGTTTTTAATTGATCTATCGTTCCTAAATCCTCTGCACTAAGAATTGCTCTAGTACTACTTAGCTTTTCACTAATGATTTCTACATTGTTGAGTTCCTCATACTGCTCCTCTAACTCCTCTATATTTATCTTTTCTAAATTTATTTCATTTAACTCCTGCGATAAAAATAAATTATAATCATACTCTTTTATTAGCTCAGCTTTTGAAAGTTTCAGTTGTTCTAATTCTTTATGAAGTGATTTGTAGCTTACAAATTCTTTAGTAAACTTGTCTAAATTCGACTTATTATCCGCTAATGCATCTATAACCTTGAATTGATAATCGTCTTGTGTTAACTGCTGCGTTTGGTGTTGAGAATGAATATCTATTAGATAGCTACTTAAAGCCACCAAACTCTCTAAAGTCACCGGCGTATCATTAATAAAGGCTCTCGATTTTCCCGACGGAAGAATTTCACGTCGTATAATTGTTTGTAAATCAAAATCCAGATCTAAAGAATTGAATAAGGATTTTAAATCGTAATTCGCAATATCGAAAACGGCTTCAATAATACATTTTTCTTCTGCATTTTTCACCTGACTTAAATCTGCTCGTTTCCCTAAAACTAAAGATAAGCCACCTAACAAGATAGATTTACCTGCACCGGTTTCACCTGTAATAATAGTTAGTCCATTATTAAACCCTACGTGTAACTCGTCAATGAGAGCATAATTTTTTATATAAAGCGATGTTAACAAGTCTCTGTAATTTTTAAGATTATACTTAATAAACAATTAAACAAATTAAGGTAATTGATTCTGGCATAAATCCTAATGATGGAACAACTATTTTAAAAAGTTGATGAGCCAAAAACAAACCTTAATATTGAATCTACGCATTGCTCATTATAATAGTAATGTGCATTACAAAATTAAGTTTTTACTACTAAGAAACGGTAAATTTTTGGGAAATAAGTTATAAGTTTTAATACATTAAAACGAACTAATATAAAAGCTTGAAAAAGACTTAAGAAAGAAAATTAAAACTTAATATCTCTCCATTTTTGCGAATGCATTGGAGCAATTTTATTTAAGATATCTACAGCTTTTGTGATGTTAACACTAGGGCCACCTGAGAGAATATCCATTAACTCATTGGCTTTAGCATCGAAAAACACACGCATTAAAAAAGAATTAGGTCTTATACTATGTACTTTTTGTAAATCGTCTAAGGCCTCAATTATTTTTGATTTTCCATCCTTAGCACTTTCATTCATAATATCCATACCATTCATATGATACTTGTACATAGCCGATCTTAAATCTTTATACGCTGGAGACATAAGATTGTCTATCAAAGCAAAGCGAGACTGTAAACCATCTTCTAATTTCCAACCCTGTCCATTTAATTGCTGTGAATAACTCGCTATGGTTTGAGCCTGATTGAAATAACGGTCTCCTCCATTCAATTCAAACGTATCCGCGTCCATTCCTAAAATCATATAGACATGAAAAGATAGTACTGAAATTAAATTTGATTCGAATTGGGTAGGATTGAAAACTAAATTTTGAAATTCGATATATTGGAAGTTAAAATCCTTATCGTTATAATTATAAACTGGAGAACTATATGTTGAATTAAAAACAGGTCTTGACGAGGAAATTTGCAATGATGCCGAAAACATATCATTGTTTTGCTCTCGTACGTTTATAATCATACTACAATTAATACGTTCCTGAGGACTAAAGGTTTTATTTGTCCACTTTGTATTATTGATAAACTCCGTTAATTGCTTTTCTAAAGTTTTGTAAACAACATCATTTTCATTGCCTGTTTGTTGTGCAATAACATTTACAGTACAATACAACTCTTGTGCGCTTATAACACTAGAAACTATAAAAGCTAATAAAAGGAATAGATTACGCATGGATTTGTTTTAATATCAGTTGCATTAAATCTTGAGCAACCTCTGCCTTCGATTTTAATTCATTTTCAATAATAGCGTTAGACGCAGTGATAAATGTAACTTTATTTGTTGATACTCCAAAACCGGCACCTTTATCTTGTAATGAATTTAAAACAATAAGATCTAAGTTCTTGGATTTTAGCTTTCCTTTAGCATTCTCTAATTCATTATTGGTTTCTAAGGCAAAACCTACTAAGAACTGATGTTTCTTAATCTCTCCAAGAGACTTTAGAATATCTTTTGTTTTTTCTAACTCTAAAGTAAACGCTGTATCCTTCTTTTTTATTTTCTGTTGTGCTACATTTTTTGGTCTGTAATCTGCAACAGCTGCCGAAAGAATAGCTATGTCAGAGGTTTCGAAATGCTTATGCACTTCGCTATACATATCCTCTGCACTAACCACAGGCTTTACAGAAACAAGACTATGCGAAATTTTCTCATGTGTTGGTCCAGACACTAAGATTACTTCAGCACCTAAGTTGGCGGCAGCATTGGCAATTTGAAATCCCATTTTACCACTTGAATGATTTCCAATAAATCGAACAGGGTCTAATGCTTCGTGTGTTGGACCTGCAGTAATTAAAATACGTTTACCCTTAAGAGGTAACTGATCCAAAATATCTTTCTCAATGTAGCTCAATATATCTTCAGGTTCAGCCATACGTCCTTCACCTACGAGTCCACTTGCAAGCTCACCAGTTCCCGCAGGAATCATTTTATTTCCGAAAGATGTCAGTTTATCAAATGACGCTTTAGTAGATTCATGTTTATACATATCTAAATCCATTGCTGGCGCAAAGTAAACAGGACACTTTGCGGAAAGATAGGTAGCCATTAAGATATTATCACAAACACCATTGGCCATTTTTGCCATCGTATTTGCTGTAGCTGGTGCTATAACGAACAAGTCTGCCCAAAGACCTAAATCAACATGATTATTCCAAACCTGATTATCATCGTCTTCATTTACAAACGATGAATAAACTGGATTTTTAGAAAGTGTGGAAAGCGTAAGTGGAGTTATAAAATCCTTAGAAGCAGGTGTCATAACGACTTTAACGTTAGCACCTGCTTTTATGAATAATCGGACCAGGTTGGCCGATTTATAGGCGGCAATACCAGCGGTAATGCCTAATAAAATATTTTTATCCTTTAGAATTGACATCTAAGGCTTAGGATTTATGATTGAGGATCCTCAGTGTTTCTATGATAAATTTTATCATCTAACCACTCCTTTACTGCTAAAGCATGTGGCTTTGGTAATCTTTCATAAAACTTAGAAACTTCGATTTGTTCTTTGTTTTCAAAGATCTCCTCTAAACTGTCATTGTAAGTTGCAAACTCTTCTAGTTTGTCTACTAACTCACGTCTAATATCTGTGTTTATTTGTTCTGCGCGTTTAGATATTACCGAAATAGCTTCATAGATATTCCCTGTTGGAGCATCAATTTCATTTCTGTCGTAAGTTACAGTACTTACCGGTGCGTCTGTTTTTTTTAAATCCGTCATTATATGATTAACTTTTAGTAGTAAGTGTATTTAATTCTTGTTGTAATTCTTCATGATGTACGTTAGCCTCTTCCATAAATTCTGAATTTGGATAGGCTTTGGCAAAGGCATTATAATAACCTATAGCATCTTTTACTCGTTTTTCCTTTAAATACTCTACACTTCTGATGGCAAGTTTGTAAGCCGAATCAAATCTGTAGTAATAAGCACCTTCTCTTAATGATGCCCCAGGAAATTCAAGTAAAAAATTATTGAATGATTCTATAGAAGCGTTATAATCTCCTGTATAACCACCAATAATATTATATTGTTTAGCAATTTCAAATGCTTTTTTCTCAAGTTTAAAATCCAATTCCTTAACTAAAGCATTAGCTTCACTTAAATATTGAGAGCTTGGATAACTATTAACAAACATCTGAAGTTTTTCAATAGCTTCAACTGTTTCTTTTTGCTCCTTAGAATACACAGGTGAATTAAAATAATATCCTTTTGCCGCTAAGAATGCAGCTTCTTCTGCTTTTTCACTTTGCGGATAGCTATCACGAAATTTATCAAAATGATAACTTGAAATATAGTAGTCTCCCAATTGATAAGAGCACATAGCGTGCATAAAAGTTATCTTTTCAGCTTGTGGTTTCCCTCTATACTTCTGAAGGATTTGATCCAAAAGTCTAAATGATTTTTTCCAATTTTCAGCTTCGTAAAGCTCAGTAGCCATTTCAAATTTCGCTGCCGTATCTTCAGATTTTAATGTTTTCTGAAAGTCACTACATGAAATAAATAGAATACTGATAAATAGTATGTAAAGTCCTCGATTCATAAATTTTAAACAGGATGCAAAAGTAAGCATTAATAACGGATTTTGAAAACAAATATTATCTGCTAAAATAAGTGTTGTTCAAAAGGTGAAAACTAATTTAGATAAAGTTTAACTTTTTCCTAATACTTTTAATTCGTTATTTATTATGTCTTTTAGATTTTTGGTCGCTTCAACTAGCGGTAATCGCACATGTGGCTTCGAAATTTTCAAACCACTTAGCACTGCTTTAATACCTGCTGGATTATTTTCTGCAAAAATATGTCCTGTAATAGGCATTAATTTAAAATGAATCTCATAGGCCTCCTTCGCTTTTCCTGCTAATCCCAATTGAATCATTTTTGAATATTCTTCCGGAAGGGCCTGCCCTATTACAGAGATGACTCCAGATCCACCAGCTAATACAATTCCTAATGCTAAATCATCGTCACCAGAAATTATTAAGAAATCATTTGGTTTAGTTCTTAATAGCTCTAAATATTGCTGTACATTATTAGCAGCTTCTTTTACTGCTACAATATTTTCAAAGTCTTTGGCTAATCTAACCGTAGTTTCCGGTAACATATTAGAAGAAGTTCTTCCAGGAACATTATATAATATAATAGGTTTAGGACACACTTCTGCTATAGCCTTGAAATGTTGATAGATACCTTCTTGTGTTGGTTTACTATAATAAGGAGATACCGATAAAACACCATCAATTTCTGAAAAGTCAGTTGATTGTATTTCTTTAATTACCTCAGCAGTATTGTTCCCTCCTATACCCAAAACTAACGGTAATCTTCCTTTATTCACTTTTGAAATAAATGTCACCAACTCTTTTTTCTCTGCACTAGTGACCGTTACGCTTTCTCCAGTAGTTCCGCTTATAACTAAGTAATTGGTTCCGTTTGAAATATTATATTCTACTAAACGCTCTAAAGCATCAAAATCAATACTTAAGTCTGCATTAAACGGTGTTATTAACGCCACACCAGTGCCTATAAATTTTTTCATTATAATTTTTTAAAAATATGTAAGTATTTTTTTAATTCTTGCTTAAACAGGTTGATATCTTTTAAATCTACATTTATAATTAAGTCATATAAACGATTATCTTCATTTGATATCCCCACTTTTAAATTTGCTTTTGATGCTGCTGTTATCAGGTCGAGCTCTAATACCCTGTTTTTAAAAAAACAAATCAGCATATCATAAGGTTCATTAATAAATTCCTCTAAATCGGTATTTTTTATTTTTCCTTTCCACCCAAAATCTTTTGGACTAAAATGTGTATTCCACTGATTGTGCTCTAATTTATCATCTAAGGTAAACGCCACAACTTTATGCTTTGGGGATGTTAATCCCAACTCCTTAAAATAGCCTCTAAACACTTCAAATTCATGAAATTCACTAGCATTTAGCAACACGGCAACCGTCTTTATCTTATCGTTATTAACCACATCATTATTTGTGGACAATAATTTATTGAGATATTTTTGATTTGATTTTTCTTTAAATGCTTTTAAAATCATTTATCTTTAGCCTTTGTGCAAATTTAATAAAAGCACGTACATATTATTATAATCTCTATATAAGTTATTCAATGACTATAAAACATACTTTAAAACTCTGTTTTTTACTTTTTATTTTTGCCTGTGCACCATTAAAAGTATCAAAAATTGAAGGCAAACGTCTAGATATAGATAAAAGTCTAACAGCCAATCAAGAAATCGAAGCTTTTATAAAACCATACAGAGAGCGTGTTAATAAGGATATGGATAGTGTAATATCCTATGCTCCTGAAACTTATTCTAAAAGTGACGGTAAATTCAATACGGCTATAGGAAATTTTATGGCTGATGCTGTGTTTAATGAAGGTAATCCAATATTTAAGCAACGAACTGGAAAAAACATCGATTTCGTTCTATTGAATCATGGGGGAATTCGTGCTATAATTTCCAAAGGAAACATTACCACGCGAACTGCTTATGAGGTTATGCCTTTTGAAAACTCAGTTATAGTTGCTTCTATAAAAGGAGAACAAGTCAATAAAATGATGGCTTATTTATCTAAAGCCAAACGAGCACATCCAATATCTCACCAACTACAATTGATTTTAGATTCAAATGGAGGAATTGTTTCTGCAACAGTTCACGGCGAACCAATTGACCCAAATAAAATTTATCACGTTGCAACCAACGATTATTTGTATAATGGTGGCGATGGAATGGATTTCTTTCAACCAAATCAAGGTGTAAACGTGTTAGATTATAAAATTAGAAATGTATTAATAGACAATTTCAAAAAGAAAGATACCATCAACCCAAAACGCGATAATCGTTTTATTCAACAATAATATGACGTTATGAAAAGAAGACAATTTATACAAAAATCTACAGCAGCAACGGCATTAGTAGGTCTAGGTGGATTAGGGTTACAATCTTTTAGCCCTTCAAAAACGAAAAAAATCACTATTCTTCATACCAATGACGTTCATAGTCATATTGATCCTTTTGGTCCAGACGATGGCAGAAACGCTAATAAAGGTGGAGTGGCAAGACGTGCTACTTTAGTCGAAAATATTCGTAAAGAAAACCCGAATACCTTATTGCTTGATGCAGGAGATATTTTTCAAGGTACGCCCTATTTCAATTATTATGGTGGTGAGTTGGAATTTAAACTCATGAGTATGCTGAAATATGATGTGGCCACTATTGGCAATCATGATTTTGACAATGGTATTGATGGACTATATGCTCAGATTCCACATGCTAAATTCGATTTTGTTTCAGCAAACTACGATTTCACAAATACAGTTATGGACACTCATGTGAAACCATACAAAACATTTGTTAGAGACGGAATTAAAATCGGAATATTTGGATTAGGTATTCAACTTGATGGTTTGGTAGATAAAAAAATGTATAAGGAAACCGTTTATCACCACCCAATCGAAATCGCTCAGGATATGTCTAGAATACTAAAAGAAGATCACTCCTGTGATTTAGTGATTTGTTTATCTCATATAGGATATGAATATAGAAACTCACCAAATCGTGTAAGCGACATTAATCTTGCAAGAGCAACAAAGGACATTGACCTCATTGTTGGAGGCCATACTCATACTTTCTTACCAAAACCAACTATTGAAACAAATAGCGTGGGTAAAAAAGTACTTGTAAATCAAGTTGGGGCTTTTGGATTATATCTAGGAAGAGTTGATTTCTATTTTGAACCAGGTAAGAAAGTACAAGCTGAAGGCGCTTCCATCATGGTTTAACCTAAACATACAGTATAAAAAATAAATGATTTTTAACAAAGAGTAACATACTGATATCATTCCGTTTCAGCAGTATATACCCTAAAAACAGAGACGTAAAAGGTGAAACTAAAACGAAGACGAAAGCTTGTTACGTATTTAAACATTTTAGACCAACCCGTCCAGTTTAACCCTTTCGTGTTTAGTCGGACTTTTTTATTGTGGGCCCTTCTTGGTTTAATTGGTGGTATCATAGCCGGAGTGTATTGGATTGCACTAGAATTCCTCACCCATCAGCTCGCATTTTTTAAAGGATGGGAAGTGATCCCTGTAATGGCAATTTCAGGGTTTCTTGCAGGGTTAATAATTCAATTCATCGGAGATCCTGGAGAAATTCATTTAATTGTAGACAACATTAGATTTAATAAAGGCAAACTCGACCCTAAGAACAATCCTTCCATGATTTTAAGTTCATTGCTTTGCGTTGCATCAGGAGGAAGCTTAGGACCAGAAGCACCTCTAGTTCAGGTTACAGGATCTACAGGCACTTGGTTAGGAAAAATATTTAGACTTAAAGGTGATGAATTAAGGTCATTAAGTATAGCAGGAATGGCTTCTGGTTTCACCGCGTTATTTGGCGCACCCTTAGGAGGTAGTCTGTTTTCATTAGAAATACTCCACCACAAACATGCCGTTGAATATTACAAAGCCATTATTCCTGCATTTGTAGCAAGCTCATTTAGCTATATAGTGTTTGCTTTAATCATTCATTTAGGCCTTGGTCCAATTTGGGATTTATCATCATATGAATATTCGGGGCTTTTCGATTTTGGCTACGCTGTACTATTTGCTTTTATGGGAGCAGCAATTGGATGGGGTTTTATATTCTGTACTAAATTTTTTAAAACAATTTTCGAAAAACGACCTATGCCAATCTATATTAAAACGTTAATAGGCGGATTAGTTTTAGGTATAATTGCATATTACTTTCCATTAACAAGGTACTTTGGCCATCACGAAATTAACGAACTGCTAACTGGGAATTTATCTTTATCCGAATTAGTTTCTATATTAGTACTTAAAATTATAGCTATCGCAATAACCGTAACTTCTGGATGGCGAGGAGGATTCATTATTCCCTTGTTTTTCGTAGGTGCTACCTTAGGTTTGATTCTGAATCACATATTTCCCTCAATTAACCTGAGTTTGGCAATAGTATGTTGCATGGCGGCTATTAATGCTTGTGTAACAAGAACACCAATGAGCACAACCATTTTATTAGCAACTTTAACAGGCTTCGGACATTTCATTCCAATTTTATTTGCTAGTCTGACTGGATATTTTCTAGCTCCAAGGATTCCATTTATTAAATCACAGATGGATAAAGAATAGTTTTTCGCTTAAGTTTCGGGAGTGTCTTCAACATAAATCCGCATAGGACCTGAATACTGTTGTTGTGACTGTAGGTAAAGAAAAAGAAACGCCACAAATAAAAGGAAAGAATAGACTAACCCTAAGTTTGAATCGTCTAGAATATAAAAATATGCGAGCTGAATAATTTCAGAGAAGACAATTAAAATAGACCCAATTAAAAATAACATTGACTTATTATCGTTTCGGTACATATAGTTAATTAGACCAACAGATAATAAAGCCATTACGATTGAATTATAAACAAACTCTAAAATATATTCGGATGTTGTTAGTAGTTTTTCGGCTGTATCTGTAATTATAATAACACAAAAAACATCTAGCACAATCAAAATTATAATTGGCACAAAAAGCTCTTTAATAATTTTTCTTGGGTTTAACCTTGTTAAGACTTTAATCATTAAGAATGAATACGAAATGATGTAAAGAATATTATTAAAAAAGTACCAATAATCAATATCTCCTTGTGGAATTGCAGGAGTGAAAAATGTGATAAAGTTTACCACATGTGCAATTGTAAACGTTATCAAAAACAAAAAGAAATAAATATTCTTTTTTTCAGCCTCCTTATAATATAACCATGTTAGCAATATCAACATGATTGCACTAACCGCCGTACCCTCTTTTTGATACGCAAAGCCCTGAAGTCCAACATATAGAACTCCAAGTGCTAACAATATTATTTTAAAAACTTTACTATACAACATTAATTTATCCCGTCATTTCTAAAACAAATATAAACTTTATTTTCACATGTAAACGAATTATTTTACCTTTTGTCGATGAAATACACAATTACACGTAAGAATTTACTTCATCATATTAAGGAAATCATTTTCTGTAATTATTGGAATATCTAAACTTTCAGCCTTTGTGCGTTTACTTGGCCCCATTTTATCACCTGCTACAACATAAGATGTTTTTGAAGATATAGACGATGATACTTTTCCACCATTATCTTCAATTAGCTTTTTAAGATCATTACGTGATACGCTTTCAAAAACTCCAGAAACCACAAATATTTGTCCTTGCAGCTTATCTGTTTGGTTTGCTAATTTCTCTGCTGATATTTCTAGTTGCACTCCAAAAGATTTTAATCGCTCAATAATCTGTTTGTTCTCTTCTAAACTAAAAAACTCAACGACACTCTCGGCAATACGCTCACCTATTTCATCTACCGTAACTAAATCTAATGTTGAAGCAAACATTAGAGCATCTATAGACTTATAATGTTTGGCTAATTTTTTAGCAACCGTTTCTCCGACATATCGAATTCCCAAGGCAAATAATACACGCTCAAAAGGAATTTGTTTTGAAGCTTCAATCCCATTAACTAAGTTTTCAGCACTCTTTTCTGCCATTCGTTCTAACGGAATCACTTGCTCTACCGTTAATTCATATAAATCTGAGTAGTTATTAATCAATCCTTCATTCACTAAAAGCGCTACCGTTTCTCCACCCAAACCTTCAATATCCATCGCTTTTCTAGATATATAATGTTGAATTCGGCCTATGACTTGTGGCGGACAACCATTATAATTAGGACAGTAGTGTTTTGCTTCACCCTCTAGTCTAACAAGCTCCGTATGACATTCTGGACAATTGGTTATGTATTTTGTCGGTTCAGAATTTTCTGGACGTTTTGTAAAATCGACTGCAATAATTTTCGGAATAATTTCACCACCTTTCTCCACAAATACCTCGTCTCCTACTCTAATATCTATTTTTTCAATTTGATCAGCATTATGAAGTGATGCTCGTTTTACTGTTGTCCCTGCTAATTCAACTGGCTCTAAGTTAGCAACAGGTGTAATTGCACCTGTACGACCAACTTGATATGTAATTTCATTTAATCGTGTAGATACTTGCTCAGCTTTAAACTTATAAGCCATTGCCCAACGAGGTGCTTTGGCTGTAAAACCTAATTCATCTTGCTGATGCAAGTTATTCACCTTCACCACTACACCATCAATTTCATAAGGTAAATTATGTCTATGCTCGTCCCAATAATTAATATAGTCTAAAACTTCGTCAATAGAATTCACCAATTTCGCTTCCTGTGGCACTTTAAATCCCCAAGCTCTCGCTTTTTCTAATCCTTCAAATTGTGAATTGATATTTAAATTATTTCCAACAATACTATATAGTAAACATTCTAAAGGACGTTTAGCCACCTCTGCACTATCTTGAAGTTTTAAACTTCCAGAAGCTGTGTTTCTTGGGTTTCTATAGGGTTCTTCATCGTTTGCAATTCGTTCTTGATTCATTTTTAAGAACCCTTCAATTGGAAGCACAATTTCACCTCTAATATCAAATCGTTCAGGGTAATCGCCTTTTAATTGTAGTGGAACCGTATTTATGGTTTTAATGTTGGCAGTAACTTCATCTCCTTGTACACCATCACCACGAGTTACAGCTCTAATTAACTTACCATTCTCATAAGTAAGATTCATAGAGGCACCATCGTATTTTAACTCACAAGTATATTGCACATCTCCATCTACCATTTTCTTGATTCTAGCTTCCCAATCCAATAAATCTTCTTTAGAATACGAATTATCTAAAGAATACATTCTAAAATCGTGAACAACAGTTTCGAAGTTTTTCGTAACCGTTCCTCCTACACGCTGTGTTGGTGAATTTGCGTCAAAAAACTCTGGATGCTTTTCTTCTAATGCCTGAAGTTCTTTTAACTTAATATCGAATTCATAATCACTGATGGTGGCATTATCTAAAATGTAATAATTGTAATTATGTTGACGAAGTTCGTCACGAAGAGATTCAATTTTTTGTTGTGTGTTCATTATTTAAGGAATATAAACAGTTCTTAATAGTATTTCTTTTGGCCTTTTAACATTCTGTAATTACCATTTAAGTCTTTCAACAAATCTATAGCATCAAAATCAGCATCAATTAATAATTGCTTTGTTTCTTCTCCTAGATATTGATTAATTTCAAAATAAAGACTTCCGTTTGCTTTCAACTTATGAATAGCAAAGTTGGTGATAGCTTTATAAAAGATTAATGGATTATCATTTTCCACAAATAAAGCTAAATGTGGTTCATTATCTAAAACATTGGGTTGAATTTCAACCTTTTCTAATTCTCTTACATAAGGTGGATTAGATACAACGACATCAAATTCAATATTTTTAAAATTTGAATTCCATGTTGACTCATCTAAAATACTAACTTCAATAAAATTGATTTTCACCTTATTTAACTCGGCATTTTGTTTGGCTACGGCTAAAGCTTCTTTCGAAACATCTAAAGCATAAACTTCAACGTCTGGAAGGTTTTTAGCCAAAGAAATAGCTATACAACCACTTCCTGTTCCGATATCTAAAATTTTGATAGGAGACTTATCTTTTCGTTCTGAATGATTTTTGATAATTAAATCGACCAATTCTTCCGTTTCTTGACGTGGAATTAACACATGTTCATTCACTTTAAATGTCAATCCGTAAAATTCAGTTTCACCTAATATATATTGAATCGGTTTTTCCTGTTTTAAATGCTCTAAAACTTTAAAAAAGGAATCTGTTTCAGACTTCACAATGGTTAAATCTGGTTCTAATGCCAATTGAAAACGAGGTAGATTGAGATAATGTTCTAAGCAAAGAAAGAAGAAGCTGTCTACTTCATCCTTTCCGTAGATAATATCTAATTCCTTATGAAATATATGTTGTAGGTCTTTTAATAACATTCTTATAAATCTTTTAGCATCCACACCGTACATGAATAATGCCCAGTATCTCCTAAGGGTTCTGAAAGCGACTTAAATCCTACTTTTTCGTATAATTTCTGAGCATCTTTCATATAAGGCAAAGTTTCTAAATAACAGTGATCAAAACCTACTTGTTTAGCAAAATTCAAACAGGTCTTCATCATTTCAGCTCCTAAACCTTTACCTCTAGCTTCAGGTAAAAAATACATTTTCTGCAATTCGCAAACATTTCCATTGTAGTTCTCCAATTGCGCTATACCGGCTCCTCCTAGAATTTCATTACCCTGAGCAAGCACAAAGTAAGCTTTCTTTAAATCTGTATAGGTCTCTTTCATCGCATCTAAAGAGCGGTCTTCATAAGCAGTCCCCACTTTAGGTGCCCCCATTTCAACTAAAA
Organism: Winogradskyella epiphytica; assembly: GCF_003217215.1. Lineage (GTDB taxonomy): Bacteria > Bacteroidota > Bacteroidia > Flavobacteriales > Flavobacteriaceae > Winogradskyella > Winogradskyella epiphytica. The sequence continues at coordinate 23,910 of NZ_QJTD01000002.1, read as the reverse complement.
CCGACCGTATTGCTTTGGCGATTTTAGGGTTATCCTCTACTTCAATTTCTCGAATAACAATAGTATCTTTGTGCACTTGTAGATGTTTTAAAATCGGTCTGAATTTATTTTTTATTGGTCCAATACAGTTTAGTGAAGTTATAAAACTTTATTTTTAAACTTCAACTAAAACACCTCAGAAAAGAGCATTGTCAGACAACACCAAAAGTACATATAAAAACAATTTTATGTTTAAAAGATTCTTATTGTTTTCCTTAATTTTTACACTACTTCTTAACTGTTCTGTTAGAGAAAAACCAGAATTTATTGGATTAGAAAACATTCAAGTTGTGGACTCCAACAGCAAACACATCACCTTAAGTGCTGAGGCATTATTTCTGAATAAAAACAATGTGGGTGGTTCTTTAAAAACTGATGATTTAAAAGTGTATATCAACGATATAGAAGTGGCTAGTATTATTTCAGATGAATTTGACGTTCCTTCGAAACAAAATTTTACTATTCCCTTAACGGTCGCCGTAGCCACTGATAGTCTATTTGACAAAAATAGTCTTGGCGGGTTATTAGGAAGCCTAATTTCACAACGCTTAAAAGTTCACTACAAAGGTGATATTAAATATAAAATTATGGGGTTTTCATCGACTTATACAGTTGATGAGATTCAGGATGTTAAAATAAAGCTTTAATTGATTAATCAAGAAACATACATAAAACGCTGCTTGCAGATAGCAAAAAACGGATTAGGAACTACGAGGCCTAATCCCATGGTTGGTGCTGTAATAGTTTATAATAACACCATTATAGGTGAAGGTTTTACTAGTGAATATGGTGGTAATCATGCTGAAGTCAACGCTATTAATTCTGTTAAAAATAAAGCGCTTTTAACTAAGAGCACGCTTTACGTCACTCTTGAACCTTGTAGTCATTATGGAAAAACACCTCCTTGTAGTGATTTAATTGTATCACATCAGATTCCAAATGTCGTGATTGGTTGTGTTGATGACAATCCGGAAGTAGCAGGAAAAGGTATTGCCAAACTTGAAGCTGCAGGTTGCCATGTTACGGTTGGTGTATTGGAAAAGGAATGTAGAGTACATCATAAACGCTTTTTTACTTTCCATAATAAAAAACGCCCATATATAATATTGAAATGGGCAGAAACCGATGATGGTTTTATTGCGCCGCTAACTAAAAATGAAAACAAACCCGTTTGGATTACGAATTCGTATTCTCGTCAACTCGTACATAAATGGCGCGCAGAAGAACAAGCTATTTTAGTAGGTACCAGTACCGTTATTGCGGATAACCCAAGTTTAACCGTAAGAGATTGGACGGGCCAAAATCCTATCAGAGTGGTTTTAGACAAGCATTTAAGATTAGCAGCAAATTATTCACTTTTCAGCAATGATGCAGAAACTATCGTTATTACCGAAAGTAGTGTGGAAAGAAAACAAACAGCAGGTAATTTGACATTTGAACTTATTGATTGGAACTTAAAGGAGTCCATAGCGAAGCAAATTTGTGATGTTTTATTTAATAGGAACCTAACTTCAATTATTATAGAAGGTGGCGCACAAACACTTCAAACCTTTATAGATGAGAATCTTTGGGATGAAGCCCGCATATTTACAGGTAAATCTGAATTTAAAGAAGGGGTTAGTTCACCTATCTTTAAAGGATCCATGATTTCTAAAACTGAGATAAAGAATGATACTCTTAAAGTATACAATAATGACTTGCTTTATTGAAGTATTCCTATAATAAAGACTTGTACTAATGTTTAATAAAAAATAGAGATTTCGTTTAACACGAAGAAATAACTATGATTACAACTTTAATTTTCGATTTTGGTGATGTATTTATCAACTTAGATAAGCAAGGTGCTATGCAAAACGCCTTAAACTTGTTCAATCTTAAAACATTTGACAAAGATATGGTTGAAGCTAATACAAGCTATGAGGTTGGTGAGATTTCAACAGCAGAATTTATTCAATTTTATAAAACAAAATTCCTAGAACTCAGTGAAACGGAAATTGTTGACGCCTGGAATTACATCCTTAAAGATTTTCCAAAACACAGATTAGAGTTCATTAAAGATTTGGCTCATCAAAAAAAATACAAATTGATACTGTTGAGCAACACGAACACAATGCATATAGATTATATAAAGCAAAATGTATCCTTCTATGATGAATTTAAAGCTTGTTTTGATGTTTTTTATCTATCTCAAGAAATTCATCTTAGAAAACCCAATAAGAATATTTTCGAATTCGTTCTAAACGAGAATAATCTCACAGCAGAAGAATGTGTGTTTATAGATGACACTAAAGAAAATACGGATGCTGCCAAGGAAATGGGATTCCATGTCTGGAATATAGATGAAACCAAAGAAGATGTTGTAACCCTGTTTCAAACTAAAAAAGAACTCTTTTGATTTACTTACTGCTTAGCATCTTATCATCTACAGCGATATTCGTTGTATTCAAACTTATAAAAAAGTATGATATTGACACTTTACAAGTCATCGTTGTCAACTATTTTACAGCTTTTACTTGTGGCGCCTTACTCTATTCAGGAAACATTCAACCTTCAGAAATAATAGAATCGGATTGGTTTGTTGCTGCCATTGGTTTAGGGTTTCTATTTATTACAATATTCAATGTGATGGCATTAACTGCACAAAAGAATGGACTTTCAGTAGCTTCTGTAGCTAGCAAGATGAGTGTAATAATTCCAATAGTTTTTGGGATTTACGTATTTAATGAAAGTGCTAGTTTACAAAAAATCACAGGAATTGTTCTTGCCTTATTTGCAGTATATCTGACATCATTAAAAAAGAAAGACCATACAGTTTTAACTAAGTCAATTTATTTGCCCATTATATTATTTTTAGGCTCAGGTGTCATTGATACTTCAATAAACTATTTTGCTCCGAGTGATAATATTCCTTTATTTTCAGCTACAATTTTTGCGATGGCTGCACTAATTGGATTAGTGATTGTTGGCATTAACTTACTAAAAACTAAGAGGCGTTTTAAATTGAAAAGTTTACCAGCAGGAATAACTTTAGGTATAGTAAATTACGGCTCTATTCACTTTTTATTGATGGCTCTTCGTGCAGAAAACACTGAGAGTTCTACCTTATTTACTATTAATCATATTGCAATCTTGGCGCTTTCAACTTTGATAGGTTTGTTATTATTTAAAGAAGATATTTCGCAGAAAAACTGGATAGGTATTATCTTAGCCTTAATTTCAATACTATTAGTGACACTAGCATAATGGAAGACGACTTATACCAAACGATTGAAAAACCAGCACAAGGCGAATTATTTAAAGATAAAAATAGCAAGTTTTACGGTTACGCTTTTCCAGTAACCGATGAGGAACAAGTTAAAATTCATCTTGAAGATCTAAAAAAAGAACACTATTCTGCAAGACATTGGTGCTACGCCTATCAAATAGGAACAGAAAATATTCAATATAGAGCAAATGATGATGGGGAGCCAAACAATTCCGCAGGTATGCCTATCTATGGACAAATCCAATCCTTCGAAGTTACCAATATTTTAATTGTAGTTGTTCGTTATTTTGGAGGGGTAAAACTTGGTGTTGGAGGTTTAATAAATGCTTATCGTACAGGCGCGCAATTAGCTTTGGAAGCAGCAGATATTGTTAAAAAAACGATCAATAAAGAATTCTTGCTCACTTTCGAGTATAAAAACATGAGCAAAGTGATGCGGATATTAAAAGAAAACAATGTTGATATTAAAAAACAAACCTTAGAACTTGATTGCAAATTAGAAATTACAGTAAGAAAAAGTCATGCTCCAAAAATTTTAGAACTTTTTAATCAATTTTTTGGTGTTGAAATCAAAGAATTATGACGAGTAATCCTGCAGTTTGTCTAAAAGATATTTTGGACAACGCGTCGGTCTATTTTTAACCTTATCAATAAATGCCAAAACAGTATTTCCTGTAGCTAACAAAACATTAGAATCGTTCCATAATTCATATTCAAATTCAATAGAGGCAGTAGGTAATTTTTTAAGGGTTGTTTTTACTTTAAGCACATCATCATAACGAGCTGAATTTTTGTATTTTATAGATAATGAAATCACCGGCAACATGATGCCCTCTGCTTCCATCCTACTATAGCTAAGTCCAAACTCACGTAACCACTCTGTTCTACCAACTTCGAAATACATGGCGTAATTAGCGTGATAGACGACTCCCATCTGATCTGTTTCACCGTAACGAACCCTAATTTCTGTTTCATTATAATTCATATTTCACTCTTTGATTCGGAAAATATTTTGTAAATTTCAGAAGGTTTTAAACATGGGGAAAATTTTCCAAACATTCAACAAAATTTGATTTTTTTATTAAGAATTTTGTTCACATATTTGTCCTGTTCAAAACAACGAGAGAATTCCTGTTCTCTCTTTTTTTGCTAATATAACTAACAACGAAAAAACTCACTTTAAAGAATGGAGATCACAGCGAAATCTGTATGGAATAATTGTCTGGCTTTCATTAAAGATAATATTCAACCACAAGCTTATAAAACTTGGTTCGAACCTATAGACGCTGTAAAACTTTCCGGTAACGCCTTAAGTATTCAGGTACCTAGTAAATTTTTCTATGAATGGTTAGAAGAGCACTATGTAAAAATCTTAAAAGTTGCCCTAACAAAAGAGTTAGGTAAAGACGCTAAGTTGGTGTATGTTATTAAAATGGAAAACACCTATGGCAATAAGCAGCCATTTACAGAAAAGATTCCAAGTGCAAATAGATCGGCTGTAAAATCTCAAGATGTAGATGTTCCTTTTAACAATAAAAGTCCTGAATTAAAGAATCCATTTATAATTCCTGGAATTAGAAATGTTAAGATTGAATCTCAACTGAATCCAAGTTATAGTTTCGAAAATTTCTTGGAAGGTGACTCTAACCGTTTGGCTAGAAACGCGGGAATCGCTGTCGCTAATAAACCAGGGGGAACTTCCTTCAATCCACTTTTAATATTTGGTGGGGTTGGCTTAGGAAAAACACACTTAGCTCATGCTATTGGAGTTGATATTAAAGACAAGTATCCTGAGAAAACAGTTCTATATATTTCAGCTGAAAAATTCACGCAACAATATATAGACTCTGTAAAAAAGAATAATAGAAATGATTTTATTCACTTTTACCAAATTATTGACGTATTAATAATAGATGACGTTCAATTCTTATCAGGTAAAACTGGAACTCAAGATGTATTCTTCCATATTTTTAACCATTTACATCAAAATGGAAAGCAGGTTATTTTAACAAGTGACAAAGCGCCTGTTGATATGCAAGACATTGAGCAACGCTTATTATCTCGTTTTAAGTGGGGACTTTCTGCTGAATTACAAACACCAGACTTTGAAACTAGAGTTTCTATTTTAAAGAATAAACTATATAGAGATGGTGTTGAAATGCCTGATGACATTATTGAATATGTAGCAAAGCATATTAAAACGAATGTTAGAGAGCTTGAAGGTGCTATCATTTCATTAATAGCGCAATCCTCTTTCAACAAAAAAGAAATCACAATCAACTTAGCGAAAGACATCGTTGAGAAATTTGTTAAGAATACAAAACGTGAAGTCTCTATTGACTACATTCAGAAAGTGGTCTCTGATTACTTCCAAATGGATGTAAACACACTTCAGTCTAAAACACGTAAACGTCATATAGTGCAAGCGCGCCAATTGGCTATGTTTTTTGCTAAAAAATACACCAAAGCGTCTTTAGCAAGTATAGGATCTCAAATTGGACAACGCGATCACGCTACAGTTTTACATGCTTGTAAAACTGTGGATAATTTATCTTCAACAGATAAACAATTTAGAAAATACGTCGAAGATTTATCTAAGAAACTTGCCCTTTAAACACTTTTAGTATGACTCGCATCTTAATGGTTTGCTTGGGGAATATTTGTCGTTCACCACTAGCACATGGTATATTGCAGTCAAAACTTTCTGAAGATCGTTTTTATGTCGACTCTGCAGGTACCGCAGCTTATCATATAGGAAAATCACCTGATAAACGTTCTATTGCAGTAGCTAAAGACAATGGCTTAGATATAAGTACGCAAAGTGCTAGACAATTTAAAGTTTCAGATTTCGATACTTTTGATTTTATTTACGTGATGGATGAATCAAACTATGCCGATGTCATCCGTTTAGCCAGAAACGATAATGACAAAGCTAAGGTGTCGGTATTTTTAAACCATAACAATAATATTTCCCATAAGAACATGCCAGATCCTTACTATGGTGACGAAAGTGATTTTAAATACGTTTATCAACTCATAGATGAAACCTGTGACGTATTAGTGAAATCATTAAACAACTTATAAGCCCTCACAATCTTAAGGTAACTTTGATTTTTGTAATTTAGTAAGTCGGAAGAAGTGTTCATTTCTAAATTAACACCTCTGAGCATGTTTTAACATATATAATAAACTAACATTTATAGTAATGAGCAGCACTAAAGGAAAACTATATCTTATCCCCACACGTTTAGGTGATACCCCACCTTTAGAGGTCTTACCAATGTCTATTAAGAAAGTCATAGAAGATATTGATCACTATATTGTAGAAAATGAAAAAACTGCGCGACGCTTTATTAAACGTATTTCTCCAGGAAAGTCGCAACCATCGCTTAAGCTTCAAGTATTAAATAAATATACTACAGAAGAAGAGCGCAACACTTATTTAAACGCTTGTTTGAATGGCCTGTCCATAGGCTTATTATCTGAAGCAGGATGCCCTGCTATTGCCGACCCTGGAGCCGATATCGTAAAATTGGCACATCAAATGGATATCAGAGTTATTCCTTTGGTAGGCCCCTCCTCTATTATTTTAGCCTTAATGGCCTCTGGAATGAATGGTCAGAGTTTCACCTTCAATGGTTACTTACCTATAGATAAAAGTGAAAGAAAATCGAAAATTAAGCATTTAGAAAAACTATCACTTGAAAACGATCAAGCTCAAATTTTCATAGAAACACCTTATAGAAATATGAAGATGATTGAGGACTTAGCTCAAACACTTCACCCTAACACGAGAGTTTGCGTGGCTTGTGATTTAACATTACCTACAGAGTTTATCAAAACTTTAGCAGCCAAAGATTGGAAACACCACAAAGAAGACCTTCATAAAAGGCCCGCTATATTTATAATCCAAAAAGATTAGTTAAGATTAAAGTGTAACTCTAGCTTTCTTATTAGGAGTAATCATAGAGGTATCATACCCAGAAAACTTTTTCATATAATACTTCACTGAAGAACCGTAAGCATCAGATAAGTTTTGTTTTCCGTAACTGCGTAGAAATTTCTTTACACTCCCAGGACCTGCTAAATGTGCAGCAGCTAATATTCCAGATTCAGTTATTTCAACACCTCCGATATATTTCCCCTCAAAACGTTTAATATCTTTTCTAAGCACCCATTTATTTCTTTCTGTATTTGCAACGAAAGCTTTTTCTTGTAACTCTGGATTATATAAGAAGTTATTTGGATCGTAAATACCAATTAACTTTAAGGTTTCAGCTCCAAACTGATACTTTCCTAAATAACCTAATGTGTTTACCGTAAAATAATCACCTCTCGACTCTTTGAAAGCTAAGGCTTCTTTAAATCCTTCAAAAGATTTACCTAAATAAGGAGAAAACATCTTATGGTTTGAAATCTGGTCATCAGAAAGAGATGCTAAGTCACCAGAAATATTAAAGTCAAGTTCTAATCCTTCGGTTGAATACATCTCAGGATCGAGAGAAGAATCTGGGTACAAGGCTAATGCCATGAGTACACACATCGAAAAAGGTAAAACAAAATTTTTAATGCTATTTTTAATCATAACAGCTAAATTTTTAATGTAAAAGAGGTTTAAAAACCCTTCCACAAAATTCGCGTGCAAATATACGACATTTAAACAAATGCTGAAAATCAACCGATTAAGTGCAAAATAGCTCTCTTAAAGGTAGAGCCAATGCCATTTTACTCGACCAATGTCATTAATTTCTATCGCAGGAAAAGGAACCTTAATGACGTTAAAAACGTCAAAAATAGTTTTCAAGAGGTGAGAATTTGTTTTTATTCGACTTAAATCAACATCTAAACTTAAGTAATATTGTCGTCGTCGATTTTGATTTGGATACGAAGAATTATCCGAAGAACCTGTTAACATTCCATCTGCTCCATAACCAAAAGCAATGTTCAGCCAAGCTGGGATAGATTCCGATTTTAGAAATGACTTCATATTTGCACTTAGCCAATATGTTTGGCCGTTATAATCTTTTAAGAATTCTTCAAACAGACCATTACCTAATTTATCTGGTCGTACCTGTGCATATTTGGTTTGATGAAAAGAATATTTTAAAGTAATTCGTTGTTCGTTCCAAAGTAATTCTTGTCCAACGTACAAACCTGTACCAGTCACGTTGGCTGCCATATCAGACCATGAAAAGCCCCACTCTTCAGAATAGCCATCCATGATTTCAACGGCAGTAAGAAATCCTAAACTTAGACCTGCCCCATATAACAATTGGCCTTTCTTATTCACGCCAGCCCAATTCAAGGTATTCGCTCCTAACCTTCCCAATTGATAGGATGAAAAAACATGCCCTAACTTGTCCATTTGTAACCATTCTCCGCTATCATTTAAAGTTTTAAAGCTAGATTGCGGGTAATCGGCATACCATAATTGATGTAAACCGACCAGCGTAATGGAAGCTAAAGCTGTTTCTGTAATAATTACTAAATTTCGGCGAGAAGTATTTAAGGTATCACTTGGTTTTAAAAATTGATTCACTCCCGATTGTGAGAACATCGGAAAACTAACCCATAAGAAAAAATAAATAATTAGTCTGTTCAAACCTTACTTTCTAATACCTTGAGAAGACAAATATTTATGATATTCTCTTGCATTGACATTATGTTGAGCTAAAGTTTTTGCGAATTTATGGTAACCGATCCGCTTGGCATCTGCAGCAAAATATAAGTAGCTGTGGCTTTCAGGATCTAAAACAGCTTTTATAGCAGATAAATCAGGCATCGCAATTAATCCTGGAGGCAAACCTGTATGCTTATAGGTATTGTAAGGTGAGTCAATTTCTTTATGAATATTTAAAACTCTTCTAATAATTGTATTTTGATATTGAGGTAATTGATAAGCCGCAAATTTCAATGTAGGATCAGCTTGTAACGGCATGCCTATACGTAATCTATTAAGATACACACCTGCTACTCTAGGTTGTTCATCTGCTTGTTTAGATTCTTCATGCACGATAGATGCTAAAGTAATTACCTCACTCGGACTTAAATTTAATTTTTTTGCTTTAGCTTTTCTTTCCTCTGTCCAAAATCTATTGTATTCCGTTAACATTCTATCTCTAAAAGTTTCTGCTGATGAATTCCAGAAAAACTCGTAGCTATTGGGCAAGTACATCCCTAAGGCGGTAGCTGGAGTGAACCCATTCTTTTTCAAAAATTGCTCATCTGTCATAACCTCATATAAGGATAAACTATCAGCCTCAATCTGTACACTAATACGTCCTGCCAAATCTTTTAAACTATGCTGATTGTTGAATGAAATTTTAAGTGGTAAATTTTTACTTCTTATGGAATTAATAATGTCATTATTATTCATTCCCTTTTTAATCGCATAACGACCTGGTTTTACATAAGTGACGTATTCTTTTTGCTTAGCTAAGGCATCAAATGAATTGATGTCTTTTAATAATGGTTCTAATTGAAGTCTCACTTCTCCATAAGTAGCGTCCGTTGGCACATATATATAAGCCGTTTCATTTTCGAAACTTGTGTTAGGTGAAAACATAGCTCCATATATATAATAAGCAATAGCACCAAAGATGACTAAACCAATAAGAGCTACAGCCCAAAGAATTTTTTTAAAGTACATAGTTAATCGTTAATTCGTTGTAATAAATATTCGTGGCTGTATGTTTCACCATCAAATCTCCAATCTTTTTTTAATCCTATAATTTTAAAGCCATTAGACTGAAATAATCCTAAACTAGCCTCATTATCCTCACCAATATTAGCAAAGACTTGATGCAAATGTAAGGTCTGAAAACAATAATTCACTAAAATTTCTAAAGCTTCTTTTCCATAGCCTTTATTTCTATTTCCTTTATTCTGAATAACAATACCAATACCAGCACGTTTATTCTTGGCATCAAAATCGAATAGATCTATTAGACCAATTGTTGTATTATTCAAATCGCAAATAGCCAATCGCAATTGTTTGGCCTCATAAATGTCTTGTTGTGCATTTTCGAGATATTGCTTAATTAAAAATCTTGAATATGGTGCTTGTGTATCGCTTAACGACCATAATGTTGTATCATTTTCAACGTGATAGACAAACTCTAAATCTTCAGGCTCTAAAGCTCTTAAATAAATCTGTTTTCCTTTTAAAACTACCATTCTATTTCTCCTTTAAAAACAAGTTCAGCAGGACCAACCAACCAAATATTAGTGTACCCATGATTTGTTTTATTAAAAGTAACCCTTAGTTGACCTCCTTGAGTTTTTAAATCAACATCCGTAACTTTCGTTTTTCCTAAATGATGCATTGCTAAAGCCACAGCTGTTACGCCAGTACCACAAGACAAAGTTTCATCCTCCACGCCACGCTCATAGGTTCGTACTGCAAATCGGTTTTCACACAACTGCTCTACAAAATTCACATTAGTCCCTTCTTCTTCATAAGGTTTCGCATATCTGATTTTGGCTCCCGTAGATTTCACATCTACTTCACCAACATTCGTCATCATTTCAACATGATGTGGAGATCCTGTATCTAAAAATAGATGATTATCATAGGATTGTACGTCATGGACATCTTGCATTTGAAGGTGAACTATACCATTCTCAATTTTTGCCTTATGAGGACCATCTACAGCAATAAATTCAGTTTCATTTTTAATGATCCCTAAAAACTTAGCAAATGCCACTATACATCGACCGCCATTTCCACACATTGTGCTTTCGTTCCCATCAGAATTATAATACACCATTTTAAAATCAGCAACATCACTATCTTCTAATAGGATTAATCCATCTCCGCCTATGCCAAAACGTCTGTCACATAGCGATTCTATTCGTTTGGTATTGTTTTTGTCTATGAGTTGTAAACGATTATCGATTAAAATAAAATCGTTACCCGTGCCTTGAAATTTGTAAAATGTCATTGACTATAATTTGCGACAAATATAAGCATATTAGACTTTAAGTATAGCTGTTAAAAGGACACTAAAGTCAACGTTAAATAGTCGTTAAAATGAAAAACAGAATTCAATAAATAGGTAAATTTAATCGTTAAGAGTAAAATTAAATTTTATAAATAGTTAAACTTAAATCTGAAAAAATTATGAAGAAAGTTATAACATTAGTATTTGTTTCGGCATTAGGTGGTCTATTAACTTTAGGAGGATATAAACTTTTTATTGAAGATGAAAAACAACCATTAAAGGTTGAGCAGACTTCTGACTTTCCAGTATTCGTACCTGCATCGACTCATAATACTATAAACTCCAATTCTGTAGATGCGCCTAATTTTGTAGAGGTAGCAGAAAAATCATTGGACGCTGTAGTACATGTTAAAAATACATCAATCGTAAGTGCGCCTGTAACTATGCAGGATCTATTCTTTGGTCGACAATCACAACGCGCACAAGTAGGAACAGGAAGTGGTGTTATTATTTCCCCGACAGGATATATTGTGACCAATAATCATGTGATAAAAAATGCAAACACTATCAGTATTACACTTAATAACAATAAAGTTTATGAGGCTGAATTAATTGGTACGGACGAATCTACGGACATTGCTTTATTAAAAATAGACACAGAAGACGAATTACCATTTATGGCTTTCGGCGATTCTGATAATGCCAAAGTTGGGGAATGGGTCTTAGCTGTTGGTAACCCTTTCAACTTAAATTCGACGGTGACGGCTGGTATAATTAGTGCCAAATCAAGGGATTTAACTGGACAACATTTACAGTCTTTCATACAGACAGATGCCGCAGTAAACCCAGGAAACTCAGGTGGTGCTTTGGTAAATACTAATGGCGATTTAATAGGAATTAACACCGCTATTTCATCTCGTACAGGTTCTTATATTGGTTATTCATTTGCGGTTCCAAGTAACATAGCCCGTAAAATAGTTAATGACATAATGGAATATGGAAATGTGCAAAATGGTATTCTTGGTGTTGTAGGAACTGCTTTAAATAGTAGAGCTGCAGAAGAATTTAAAACTAATATTACGGAAGGGTTTTATGTCAGCGATGTACAAGAAGACACAGGAGCTGATAGAGCCGGTATTAAGTCGGGAGACATTATTAAAAAGATTGACAATGTTTCTATTAATAAGTTCTCAGATTTAACTGGTTATTTAAAAACAAAAAGTCCGAATGATGTTGTGGATGTCACGTTACTAAGAAACGGATCTGAAAAAGTTTTATCGGTTACTTTATTAAAACCAACTACTGCTTTACTACCTACAATTGGAGTTATAAAAAATGCGACTAAACAAGATTTAAAGCAAAACAGAACAGATTATGGAGTTAAAATTTTAGAATTCGACGAAAACACCAAACAATATTGGAATAGAAATGGTGTTGAAGAAGGAAGTATAGTTACTAAAATTAATGGCAGAAAGCTTAATTCAGTTGATGATGCTCAGACTGCACTTAATATGAGAGAATTCAATGAGCCTTTACAGATTGAAGTCATCAATAATGCAGGAGAAAAAATCATCTATAATTTTAGATAAAAATGTAAATTTTATTCACTTAATAACCACCCTTTAAAGTCATATTCTTTGAAGGGTTTTTATTTTCCAGCAAAAGGGCTACGAAAACGTTTGAATTGTATTACTTTTGCACAAAATTTAAATCACTTAAACCAAAGAAAACATGGGATTTAACGAGACTTACGAAAAAGAGTTAGCGTTTCAAGCCGATCGTCGCAGAGCAACTGTTGAATTTATTAAAATTATCAGTGATCTGTGGTACGACAAGTCAATTGAGCTTGTATTATTTAGAAATCAACTTATTGACAAAAATGTGAGCGAAATTTTAAACCTGCATGAATATGCTGGGGAATTTGTTCAAAAACCAATTTCAATTTTTGATTCTGTAGAAATTGCACAAGCCATTAGCGCAGCAAACTTACCTCCTGCTAAGTTAGATATTGGTAAATTAACTTACGAATATCATTTAGAAGATCAGAAATATAATAATGCAACTGCTTTTGTTGCTTCAAAACTGGGTAGTGCTAAAGAAAATAAAATGATCGAACCTAAGGATGTTATTCTTTATGGTTTTGGTAGAATTGGCCGCTTAGTTGCACGTGAGTTAATGACGCGTACCGGAAAAGGTAACCAACTACGATTAAGAGCTATCGTGACTAGAGGTGAAATTAATAAAGTTGTTTTAGAAAAACGTGCTTCTTTATTAAAGAATGATTCTGTTCACGGTGATTTTTCAGGTTTAGTAAGTACTGACGTGGAAAATTCAGCATTAATCATTAATGGTACTACTGTTAATATTATTTCAGCAAACAACCCTGAAGATATCGATTACACTAAATATGGTATAAACAATGCTTTAGTAATTGATAATACTGGTGCTTTTAGAGATAAAGAAGCTTTAAGTAGACATTTAAAAGCAAAAGGTGTTGATAAAGTATTGTTGACGGCGCCTGGTAAAGGTGTGCCAAATATTGTACATGGCGTTAACCATTTAGAACATAGTCCAGAAACAGTAGATATTTTCTCTGCGGCATCTTGTACAACTAATGCTATTACTCCAATTCTAAAAGCAGTAGAAGATTCTTTCGGAATTAAATCTGGGCACTTAGAAACGATCCATGCTTATACTAATGATCAAAATTTAGTAGATAATTTCCATAAAAAATACAGAAGAGGTCGTGCTGCTGCATTAAACATGGTAATAACTGAAACAGGTGCTGGACAAGCTGTAAGTAAAGCGATTCCTGCTCTTGAAGGTAAGCTAACTTCTAACGCAATTAGAGTTCCAGTTCCAAATGGCTCATTAGCAATTCTAAACTTAGAATTAAAAAATGAAACTTCGGTTGAAAGCATTAACACAATCATGAAGAAGTATGCACTTGAAGGTGATTTAGTTGAACAAATTAAATACGAAATGAGTGACGAATTAGTATCTAGCGATATTATTGGTAGCTCTGCTCCAGCAATATTTGATAGTAAAGCGACGATTGTTAGAACCGATGGAAAAAATGCTGTCCTATATATATGGTACGATAACGAATATGGCTATAGTCATCAAGTTATTCGTTTAGCGAAATATATTTCTAAAGTTAGACGTTTTGCTTATTATTAATCGTTAACTAAACTGAAAAGAAAAAATCTTGTCTTAGGGCAAGATTTTTTTTTGTTTAATTTTGAAAAACTATTGGAACGCAACCTAATAGTGTTCGAGAAGCATTTTCTATTTATAATTACTACTAATATAACATCCAAAACAGACTTCGTTTCGTATATAAAATGCCTCATTAATTTGTGAGGCTATTTGTTTAAGATTTTTTTATGATATCCTCATAAAATCGTTATCTTGGCAACTATTATAACCTAACAAAAATCAAAATTACGTCGTAAATGAAATTCTTAACGAAAGTTTCTTTAATTCTATTAGTTACACTCAGTTTTCAAAATATAAACGCACAAACAGAAGTCGAACAAGAAGAAAAATTGTCTTTAAACAGCGGTACAATAGATAATCAATTTGAATTTGTTATCAGACGTTCTAACAGTTGGCAAGATTATAAAACTGTAAAAAAATCATGGCTTTATACTTTAAAAGCACATACGTTAGATTCGTTAAAAGCTGTACATAAAGATTTATCCGATACTCAAGCAATTGTTAATTCACAAACAGCTGAAATTGAAAGTTTAAAAGAGAAACTTTCAAGTACAGAGTCAACATTAAATGCTACCAACGAAGAGAAAGACAACATTTCCTTATTTGGAATTCTAATGAGTAAAGCCAACTACAAAGTTTTAATGTGGAGTATCATTGGAGGTCTTTTTGCCCTATTATTAGTGTTCATTTATAAGTTTAAAGGAAGTAATTCTGCAACGAGAGAAGCAAAATTAAAATTAGATGAAGTTGAAACTGAGTTTGAAGAACACAGACGTAACGCCTTAGAACGCGAGCAAAAAGTAAGACGTCAATTACAAGACGAACTGAATAAACAAAAATCTTAGTAGTACTTACACTATCAGATATACTTAAAATCCGTAATGTACATTACGGATTTTTCATTTTAAACCCATTGAAGGTTGAGAGAGATAATGACATAACGGCTATTTAGATCACAATCAAATTCCACAATTAAACCTATCTTTGCAATCAATTTTTTAGAATACCATGCGAATAGATATAATAACTGTATTACCAGAACTTTTAAAAAGTCCATTTGAAGCCTCTATATTAAAACGAGCTATTGAAGCAGGCTTGGTTGAAGTTCATTTTCATAATTTAAGAGATTATGCCACTGGAGGCTATAAGGCTATAGACGATACTCAGTTTGGTGGAGGTGCTGGAATGGTTATGATGATTGAACCAATAGATAAGTGTATTTCAAAATTGCAAAAAGAGCGAAACTATGACGAAATCATTTATATGACTCCAGATGGTGAAACCCTGAATCAAAGTATCGCGAACCAAACCTCTTTAAAAGAAAACATTATTATTCTTTGCGGTCATTATAAAGGAGTAGATCAGCGCGTACGTGACAAGTTTATTACCCGTGAAATATCAATTGGAGATTATGTGCTTTCTGGTGGTGAATTAGGAGCAGCTGTACTCTGTGATGCTGTTATTCGTTTAATTCCAGGCGTATTAGGTAATGAAACCTCCGCCCTAACCGATTCCTTTCAAGACAATTTGTTAGCACCACCCATTTATACGAAACCAAGAGACTACGATGGAATGAAAGTGCCTGAGGTATTATTTAGTGGTAATTTTCCGGAAATTGAAAAATGGCGTGAAGAACAAGCTTATTTGAGAACAAAGGAGCGTCGACCAGATTTGCTTGAAGATTAAAAGTTTAAACCTCTACTAGAGTCCTAAATAGCCGATGAGTTTATAATAATTCTTCAAATTAATGTTAAAAATAAACCAGCAAAGCATTGCTTATATTTAAAATATAACTATTTTTGCACCCAATTTTAGATTAACCTCTGGCGAAAATCGTGAATGTTGATCCGAATTAACTATAATAAATAAAAGAAAATGAATTCTTTAGTAAAATTTGTTCAAGACGAGTTTGTAACTCGTAAAGACTTTCCAGAATTTAGCGCTGGTGATACTATCACAGCATACTACGAAATTAGAGAAGGTGAAAAAGTACGTACTCAGTTTTTTAGAGGTGTTGTATTACAACGTAAGGGAAGTGGAGCCACTGAAACCTTTACAATTCGTAAAATGTCAGGAACTATTGGTGTAGAGCGTATCTTCCCAATTAACTTACCTGCATTACAAAAAATTGAAGTTAACAAACGTGGTAAAGTACGTAGAGCAAGAATCTTCTACTTTAGAGGACTTACAGGTAGAAAAGCAAGAATTAAGGAAATTAGAAATTAATTCTATCTTACATATAACGATAAAAGAGCTTTCTGAAAAGAAGGCTCTTTTTGGTTATAAACAATTGTTAGTAACTGGAGTTTATAAATTGTTGATATCTAAAATGTTAAATAACTAGAGATATTCTAAATAATATTGTAAATTAGTAAAACAATTAACAACAAACATAGTTTGGTTTTGAATTTTATTCAGATTTATGTTAAATTGGGTATAAAGATTCGTTCTTTATTTATTGAAGTTGTTTTTTGAGGTTGTCTAGCGGTTTATTCAAACAAATCTTAGCGAAACAACCATGAAGCTTAATTATTATATCATACTAGGTAGGGTATAATGGTTTAAGTGAAAAGCTCTGAAAAAGTACTGGAATCGAAAGTGAACACGAAAAGGAAGAGCAATGCTTTACGTTCTATCATTCATAATAATGAATTCTAAAGAAAAAGCATCAAGAAAAACAAACTTTGGAAACAAAGTAGTATCAGGTCAATACATTTTGAAAGGTATGAAATGTTTCATTATTGAAACGGAAACACTTGAACCGAAAAAGATGATGACTTTAATTAGTCATACAGCTGAGTTAGTGAAAGCTAGATAGGTCACGTTAGTACTGTTTCAAAGAAAGCCATGTCAGAGCAGTTTTACTGTAGTGATATGGCTTTTTGTTTTTCATATAACGCCTTAACTATTCAAGTTTACTAAAATCCGTAAATCTAATAATTGTACGTACTATTTTTAAGCATTATGCATATCGGAGATGCACTGTTTAATTAATAATCTAAATTCTTTCCGTATCATTGTCACATGATTTTACCAGTAATAGATAACCAAACATTTAGTAAGCAAGATTATGCAAAGGATGATTTATTAAAAGCAGAATACGAGGACTGTACGTTCATAAATTGTGATTTTAATAATTCCGACCTCACTAGCGTTGCATTCCTAACTTGTGAGTTTATAGATTGTAATTTCAGTAATGCTAATATCACCCAGACCACCTTCAATAACGTTAACTTTAAAGGCTGTAAATTGTTAGGTGTTAAATTTCATAGATGTAATGAATTTTTACTATCCTTCAGCTGTTCGGATTGCTTGATTAATTTTAGCAGTTTCTACAAAGTAAAACTAAATCAGACTAAGTTCTATAAATGTATTCTTCATCAGGTCGACTTTACGGATGCGCAAGCTAAACATGCAATATTTGATGATTGTGATTTATCTCAATCCATATTTTACAATACCAATTTAGAACATGCCGATTTATCATCGGCCTATAACTTTTCAATTGATCCTTCACTAAACCAAATCAAGAATGCCTATTTCTCTAAATCTAACCTCATAGGACTATTAAACGCATTCAAAATCAGAGTAAAAGATTAAATTCAAAATTTTAAGTGTTTATTTAAGAACTTAATAAATTTTGAGGTCCTTTACTACAAATCTTATACCTACAAAACAGTATCAATTTTGTATATTTGCACAGCTCAATTTCGGGCGTATTATTATTCATTTTATTTTCTAGACTTATGACAAAAACAGCAAAGATTGTATATACAAAAACGGATGAAGCTCCAGCTTTGGCAACACGTTCATTTTTACCGATTGTTCAAGCATTTACAAAGTCTTCAGGTATCTCTATTGAAACAAAAGACATATCATTAGCGGCTAGAATTCTAGCGGCGTTTCCAGATTTTTTAACTGACGATCAAAAAGTAACGGACGATTTAGCAGAATTAGGAGCATTAGCAAAAACACCAGAGGCTAATATTATTAAACTTCCTAATATTAGTGCATCTATTCCACAACTAACTGCTGCCATAGAAGAACTACAAGAAAAAGGCTATAAACTTCCTGATTATCCAGAAGAGCCGAAAAACGATACAGAGAAAGAAATTAAATCTCGCTACGATAAAATTAAAGGTAGTGCAGTAAACCCGGTTCTTAGAGAAGGAAACTCTGACAGACGTGCTCCAAAAGCCGTAAAGAATTATGCTAAGAACAATCCACATAGTATGGGTGCTTGGTCGCCAGAATCTAAAACTCATGTGGCTACTATGACCAAAGGAGATTTCGCGCACAACGAAAAATCGGTTACACTAGACGATGCTACAACTGTAAAAATTGTACATACAGACGCTAAAGGAAATAAAACCATCTTAAAAAATGATTTCAATTTACTTAAAGATGAAATCATTGATGCTACTATAATGAGTAAAAAAGCTTTACTCGAATTCCTAGAATGGCACGTAGAAGACGCATTAGATAAAAGTGTTTTATTTTCGTTACATATGAAAGCCACAATGATGAAGGTTTCTGACCCTATCATTTTTGGGCATGCTGTACGTGTGTTCTTTAGAGACTTATTTGCAAAGCATGGTAAAACTTTCGATAAAATTGGAGTTGATGTCAATAACGGTTTTGGAAACTTACTTGAAAAATTAGGAGAACTTCCTGAAGCTAAACGTGACGAAATCAGAGCAGATATACGTTACGAACTAACTCATGGTGCCGATGTAGCAATGGTAAACTCGGATAGAGGTATTACCAATTTACACGTACCAAGTGACGTCATTATTGATGCATCTATGCCTGCCATGATTAGAAACTCTGGCCAAATGTGGAATTCTGAAGGTAAACTTCAAGATACAAAAGCTGTTATACCAGATAGTAGTTATGCTGGAGTTTATAGTGCAACTATAGATTTCTGTAAAAAGCATGGAGCTTTTGACCCTACCACTATGGGAACTGTTCCTAACGTTGGACTTATGGCTCAAAAAGCTGAAGAGTATGGCTCTCATGATAAAACTTTTGAAATTCAATCAAAAGGAAAAGTAGAAGTTATAGATGCGACAGGAAAAGTATTAACTAGTCATAAAGTAGAAGAAGGTGATATCTGGAGAATGTGTCAAGTTAAGGATGCACCAATTCAAGATTGGGTAAAGTTAGCTGTTACAAGAGCTAGGGCTTCTCAAACTCCTGCTGTTTTCTGGTTAGATAAGAAAAGAGCTCATGATGCAGAATTAATCAAAAAAGTAAACAAATACCTTCTTGACCACGATACAGAAGGATTAGATATTAGGATTCTTTCACCTATTGACGCTACTAACTTCACGTTAAAAAGACTTAAAGAAGGTAAAGATACCATTTCGGTTACAGGAAACGTATTAAGAGACTATTTAACAGATTTATTCCCAATCCTAGAAGTTGGTACAAGTGCAAAAATGTTATCTATTGTTCCATTAATGAATGGCGGTGGCTTATTTGAAACAGGAGCAGGTGGATCTGCACCTAAGCACGTTCAGCAGTTTGTTGAAGAAAATCATTTACGATGGGATTCCTTAGGTGAGTTTTTAGCTTTAGCCGTTTCACTAGAGCATTTTTCAATTGTAAACGATAATAAAAAAGCTCTAATCTTAGGTGAGGCTTTAGATGATGCTTCTGACAAATTATTAGAAAACAGAAAAGGTCCTTCAAGAAAAGTGAATGAACTTGATAATAGAGGAAGTCATTTTTATTTAGCATTATATTGGGCTCAAGCACTTGCTAATCAAAATGAAGATGAAGAATTAAAGTCTGAATTTACAAGCGTTTACAAAGCTTTATCTGAAAATGAAGAGCAAATCGTTAAAGAACTTATCGATTGTCAAGGTGAACCAGTAGACATGGATGGTTATTACCTTCCTGACGAAAACTTACTAACGCAAGCAATGCGTCCAAGTTCAGTATTAAATAAAATACTTAACAATTAGTAGTCCTATTTCAATTATATTAAAAGCTTCTTTAGGGAAGCTTTTTTTATGGCTTTTAGTTTATATTTACTTGGAATTCAAGTTATCTAAGTGATATGTCAGATAATAATTATATGCTATGCCTACTCCGCTTATGAAGTCATTTATGAAAAGACTAATTTTCTTTTTTTTAATGAGTCCCATAATTATTCTAGCTCAAGATAAATTTACGATTAGCGGGACTATTTCAGATAAACAAAGTAATGAAACTCTTATAGGCGTTACAATTATATTTCCAGAACTACAAACTGGAACTGTTACAAACGAATATGGCTTCTACTCTATTACTTTACCAAAAGGAACCTACGTTCTACAAATTAGTTATTTAGGCTATAGAACGATTTCTGAAACTTTAGTTCTTTCAGATAATATACAAAAGAACTATCAATTAGAAGAAGCTGCCGAAACCTTGGACGAAGTCGTTATTACAGAAGACATTGAAAAACTGAACATTAAGAAACCACAAATGAGCGTAAACTCTTTATCTATCAAAACGATAAAGAACATGCCTGTTGTTTTAGGCGAAGTTGACGTTATAAAATCAATTACGCTTTTACCAGGTGTTACCAATGCAGGGGAAGGCTCCTCTGGTTTCAATGTAAGAGGCGGTGCTGCAGATCAAAACCTCATACTTTTAGATGAGGCCACTATATTTAATTCGTCGCATCTCTTTGGTTTCTTTTCGGTATTTAATCCAGATGCCATTAAAGATATTAAATTATATAAAGGTGGTATTCCAGCCAAGTATGGCGGACGTGTTTCGTCTGTTTTAGATATTTATCAAAAAGAAGGAAATAGTAGTCAGTTTCATATGAATGGTGGAATTGGTTTAATTTCTAGTCGCTTACTTGCTGAAGGCCCTATTAAAAAAGATAAAGGCTCGTTTCTATTGGGTGGTCGTAGTAGTTATGCGCATTTATTTCTTCCACTATTTGATATGGATAATGTGGCTTACTTCTATGATCTCAACACAAAACTGAGCTACAGACTAAATAACAATAACAACATCTTCTTGTCTGGTTATTTCGGTAGAGATGTCTTTAATATTTCTGACAGTTTTGAAAATACTTATGGAAATACCGTTGTCAATTTCAGATGGAATCACCTGTTCTCAGATAAACTATTCTCAAACCTTTCTCTGATATATTCAGATTACTACTATGGACTAAAATTGAATTTTGTGCAATTCGATTGGGAGTCTGGCATTAGAAATTTTAATTTGAAGTATGATTTAAAACATTATATCAGTAATAACTTTAAACTCGATTATGGATTAAATAGCATCTATTACAAGTTTAATCCAGGAGAAATTAACCCTACTACAGAAGAGTCTGGTATAAATCCAACAAAATTAATAGATAAATATGCTCTTGAAAATGCCATCTATATAGATGCCGAACATAAATTGAGCCCTAAATTATCTGTGAGTTATGGGGCGCGTTTGAGTGTGTTTCATCGCTTAGGTCAAGGTGAATTAAATCTTTATGAAAATGACAACCCTGTTACCTATAATGAGGCCACACAAGTTTATGAGAATGCAGAGCCAATAGGAGTTGTAAACTACAACAGAAGTGATGTAATTCAAACTTTTTCTCAAATAGAGCCACGCTTGTCTATGGCCTTTCAACTTAATGATAATTCGTCCATAAAGGCCAGCTATAATAGAATGAGCCAATATTTACATCTGTTATCTAATACAAGCTCTCCTACCCCATTAGATATTTGGACGCCTAGTGGAAAATATATAAAACCACAATTGCTAGATCAAGTGGCCATCGGTTATTTTAAAACATTTAAGAACAACGCTTATTCACTAGAAGTTGAAAGTTATTATAAAATCATTGATAACCGCATTGATTATATTGATGGGGCTAATTTAATTGCGAATGATGCGGTAGAACAAATTATTTTAAATGGTGAAGCAAGAGCCTATGGATTAGAGATGTTATTAAGAAAGAATGAAGGTAAGTTTAACGGTTGGTTGGCCTATACACTTTCAAAATCTGAACAAAAAACTCCAGGACGAACAGCCTCAGAAACTGGGATTAATAATAGCGAATGGTATAACAGTTCTTTCGATAAAACACATGATATTTCTCTAACAGGTAGTTATGAATTTAATAAGAAATGGTCACTCAATTCTAATTTTATCTTTCAAACAGGCCAGTCTACAACTTTTCCTAATGGGCAATATGAATACAATGGTATTATCATTCCGAGTTATGAAAGTAGAAATTCTAGTAGGTTACCATCCTATCATCGTTTAGACATTGCCGTAAATTATAATCCCAAACCAAACAGTACTAAAAATTTTAAAGGTGAATGGGTATTCGGAATATATAATGTTTATAACAGAAAAAATGCAGCGAGTATATCATTTAGAGAAAATCGAAATTCAGGAACTAATGAAGCGGTAAGACTCGCTATTTTCGGAATTGTTCCTTCTATTTCTTATAATTTTAAATTTTGATTATGAAAAAGCTAATATATACATTTATCGCTTTGACCTTTCTCTTCTCTTGCCAAGATGTTATAGACGTTGATCTTAACGAGACGGCACCGAGGTTAGTAATAGAAGCTTCTATCAATTGGTTTAAAAATACTCCGGGTAACGAGCAAACCATAAAACTGTCTTTATCTGCTCCCTTTTTCCAGGATTCTATTCCTCCTGCTAATGGCGCAACCATTCAAATTACAGATGCCAACAATAATGTGTTTAACTTTATTGAAGAAGGTAACACAGGGATTTACATCACTCACGATTTTATACCTGTTATCGATCAAGAATACACCTTAGTTATTGACTACAATAATGAAACCTTTACTGCTACAGAAACCTTAAAATCCGTTGTGCCCATTGATTATGTAGAGCAGAACAACGAAGGTGGTTTTTCGGGAGAAGATATTGAGCTGAAGGCTTTTTTTATGGACCCAGCAAATATTGATAATTATTATTTTTTTGAATTTATAAGTGATATTCCTGTAGTCCCAACCTTGGCCGTTTATGAGGATACCTTCACTGATGGAAATGCTAATTTCGGATTTTATACAGAAGAGGATTTAGAAGCAGGAGACCATGTGACCATTAGAAATTATGGTGTTTCAAAACAGTTTTATGAATTCATGTTTATTTTATTACAACAAGGAGGTCAAGAAGGCGGTGGTCCATTCGAAACTCAACCAGCTACAGTGCGAGGCAATTGTATAAATACGACCAATTCAGAACATTATCCTTTCGGCTATTTTAGATTATCAGAAGTTGATGAACTTATCTATACAATTCAATAGTGTATTATACTGATATAGGTTGACTCTTTTTTGTTATTGTTTACACGTTCAATAGATTTTTTTTAAGCCGTTTAGAAGGCAAAAAAATAGTTTGAACTAGGTCTATTTTTAAATCTTAAGCTCAGGTAAATTTACCTTATTTTTTCGA
>NZ_QJTD01000001.1 GCF_003217215.1 Winogradskyella epiphytica | reverse complement strand
TGCTGCTGATTGCCCGCCTAAAATCGAAGCCGTTTGAGCACTTAAATCGAAACTCTCGAAGCCGTCGTTGCTGTTGTCATCGCATAACTCCATGTTGGGTGCTGGGTTAACTGTAGGAGCTCCCGTTGCCGAAACAGTAAACGAAGACACATCAAAACAAGTTTGTGTTGAATCTGCTATTCGAGCCCAAATAGTTTGAGGTGTTTCAATATTCGTATATGGACTAGTTAAAGCACCAACATTGTCAATTGCATCTTGCTCAGACAAATGATAAGAAACATTAAAATTTTCTGGTTCTTGTGTTCCTAATAAAGCACTATCATTTTGAGTTAAGTCAAACTCTTCAGTACCTGTTACACTACAAATTACAAGGTTTGGCACTGGATTTGCAGTTGGACTATCTTTAAACTCAACTAAAATCGGCTCGGCAGAACCTGTACAAACACCTGAAAAATCGAAATCCGCATAATATATTCCAGGCTCTGTAACAGTCAATATAGAAGATGTTTCACCTTCAATTTCAACTCCATCTTTATACCACACGTGTGTTGCTAATTCTAATCTCGTATCTAAAGTAAGTTCTGTTCCATCACATTCTGCTGTACCAGCTTCAATAGTAATATCATCACCTAAATCTCCACCTAAATTAAAACTACCAGCCTTAATAAAAACGCCAGAATCAAAAGCTGTATCTCTATCATCTGAAATTACTAATTTTATAGTATAGTCTTCTCCCGGTATCACGTTTGCTTGCGCTGTCATAACAGCCGTCCTACCATCATAAACTATTGGAGCCCCATTAAATGGCGTATAACTTCCAAAATATTCTTCATTAATTGCACCACAAACACCATTATCTGGATGGATATTAGTTACTTTAATTGGTGTAGTAGTTCCTGGAATTACCGCTAAGTTTGTTGTATTACCGGCAGAATCTGTTAATAAAAAAGCGAAGGCGTCTGAATATTGACATTCAAAACCAGCTCCATCATATTCTTCCGAAGCCATTAAAAAATCAAAGCTTATACTATCTGCAAGTGGCGTAAAATCAAATTGAATATAGGTTGCATTATATGACTCGGTTCCTAATTCGGCTATTAAATCAGCATCCCCTGGCCAAGTCATAGACCCATCACTAACTGTCGTGTCATTTGGTCCACCAGCCTTACTCGCATCTCCACTAGATAGTATTAAACCTTCTTGGAATGGGAAACTCTGACCATCTCCATAAAAATATCCAATACCATTTGGTTCATTAACCGGATCAAAACTAATACCTGTTGACCACACAATATTAGAAACCGCCGCACAAGGACTATTAATTAGCACATCTTCTATTAATTGCTCCGGTGAAAACGTATCTTGGTCCACAACAATATTAGGCCCTAAGACAAAAACAGTTATGGTATCAGTGGCAGAACAGCCTTGTGGATTTGCATCAGTTGCCGTCAAAGTAACCGTATAGGTTCCCGGTGTATTAAAAGTATGTGAAGCTTCTGATCCTATAGCTGTATTACCATCTCCAAAATTCCAACTATATGTTGCTCCTGTGCCATCTAAAGAAAAGGTTGCACTTCCTGAAAAATCGACAGATTCACCTGGTAAAATTCCTACTACACCTGAACCATTTGCCTCAGGTGTTGTGTTATCTATTGAAGCTATAATATCTTGACAAGGTGTTGCACATAATATATCCGCTTCCCAACCACTTCCTTGACCGGATTCGTTAGACACAAACTCAATGGTTAAACATCCTGATGTATTAGCACCGGAGGCTGAAACTGTTCCAGGACTATTAGTTCCCGAGTAACTTCCTATTAAATTTGCTGTAGTATCATCCCCATCATATATATGCATGGTATCTGGAGTAGCTCCTAGTTGAGTTACAAACAAATTAAAATCTAATATAATAAATTCGTTATCATTTTGAGGGCAAATAGTAGTCACTAAGTTTTCACTATTTCCATAGGGCCCAAACTCACCACCTGAATCATAAAATTTATCAGGAGCACATCGCATAAATGTTCCATTCTCCATTAAAATATCTTGCGAAAAACCTAAAGATGAAACAACTAAAGCAATGGTAAATAATATTTTCTTCATAGTAAGCAGGGTCAAATCGATTACGCTCAGACTTTGGGATTTTACCTATAAAGTATAGGCGTAGGTTAAATTCAGCACGAAATTTAATCAAATTATATGAATTGACTTCAATTTTTGGCTAGAAAAACATCATTCAAAGGATGAGCGTTTCATCTTGATATTTCATACTTTTGCAAATAAAAAATATGTCACAGACAAAAATATCGATAGTTCCTACTTCTAATGATACTATTCTCAAGTTTGAAGCAGATCGTTTTTTAACCAATCATAATAGTTTTGAGTTCAATAATATTGATGAAGCAAAACACTCTCCTTTAGCTCAACAATTGTTCTACCTTCCTTTTGTAAAGAAAGTGTATATAGCTTCAAATTTTATAGCTATTGAACGTTATAATATTGTGGATTGGAAAGATGTTCAAGACGAAGTCGCAACTCAAATAGAAGATTATTTATCTAATGACGGTGTTGTTGTCACTGAAGAGGCTATTAAACCTAAAGCTGCTGTCACTGTTTATGCGGAAAGCACCCCGAATCCAAGTGTATTAAAATTTGTTTGCAACAAAGCTTTAGTGCCAAGTATTTTTGAATTCACCTCTATAGAAGAAGCAAAACCTTCACCACTAGCTACTGCTCTATTTCAATTTCCATTTGTTAAAAATGTGTATATGGAAAAGAACTTTATTTCCATTTCGAAATTTGATATCATAGAATGGGAAGAAATCACTGTTCAATTGAGAGAATTTATAAAAGGATATGTAGAACAAGGTAAAGCTATATTGAATGATGATGCACCCAAACAACTTAAAAAGACAGAAGAGGCCATTGAACAAAAGTTTGAAGCTTTAGATGATATCTCAAAAAGCATCGTTAATATTTTAGAAGAATATATTAAACCAGCAGTTGAAAGCGATGGAGGAAACATAGAGTTTAAATCTTATGATGCTACAACTAAAAAGGTTGAAGTTTTATTACAAGGCGCTTGCAGTGGCTGTCCATCATCCACCTTTACGCTGAAAAATGGTATTGAAACCATGTTGAAAGATATGCTGAATGATAAGGCTATTACAGTAGATGCAATTAACAATTAATTAACAGACTTTCTCTTAAATTTTGTATCTTATAGCTATAAATAATTTATTAATTTAAAACATATAAAAATGGCAGTATTAAAAGTTATTGAAGTATTAGCAAACTCAGAAAAAAGCTGGGAAGATGCAACTAGAAAAGCAGTAAAAGAAGCTTCTAAAACTGTGAAAAATATAAAATCAGTTTATATTAAAGATCAAAGCGCTATTGTTAAAGATAACGATGTTACAGAATTTAGAGTGAACTTAAAATTAACCTTTGAAGTGAAATAACTCAATTTATTCACTAAACATAAATATAACTCGGTCTAAAAATTAGCCGAGTTTTTTCTTTTTAAAATTTTAAATTATAATATATGGAAACACAAAAATGGATTGATGCAGGTTACAATTTAATTATTGAATACGGCCCTAAGCTTATTTTCGCTATTCTAATATGGATTGTTGGTAGTTGGGTTGTAAAAATGATACTTAAAGGAACTAACAAAGCCATGAACAAGGCTAATTATGATGAGAGCCTGAAAAAATTCTTATCTAATCTTATAGGTTGGATCTTAAAAATAGTATTAATAATTGTAGTCCTTGGCACAGTGGGTGTTGAAACAACCTCTTTCGCTGCTATAATTGCCGCTGCTGGTTTAGCTATTGGCCTTGCTCTTCAAGGATCCTTAGGTAATTTTGCAGGTGGTGTATTAATCATGATTTTTAAACCATTTAAAATTGGTGATTTCATTGAAGCTCAAGGTGAATCTGGTACAGTTAAAGAAATTGAAATTTTCACAACAAAATTAACTACAACAGATAACAAAGAAATCATTATACCGAACGGCAGCTTATCTAATGGGAACATCATTAACTATTCTACTGAAGCTACACGTCGTGTAGGCTTAACTTTTGGTGTTGGTTACGATTCTGATATTAAGAAAACGAAGGAAACGATTATGAGTGTGATTAATTCACATGAACTCATACTTAAAGATCCTGCTCCAGCAATTAACGTTTCTGAATTAGCTGATAGTTCTATTAATTTCTTTACTAGAGTTTGGGTTAAGTCGGAAGATTATTGGACGGTACATTTTGACCTAATTGAGCAAACTAAAGAAGCTCTTGATGCTGCAGGTATCGATATTCCTTACCCACATCAAGTTGAGATTCAGAAGAAAGGTTAATTCTTCTTTTTCAAAGCAACAAAATCCTTTAAATAATAAGGCTCAAAATAAGCGACATCTTCGGTGTCGCTTTTTTTGTACTTAAGCTCTGCTAATAAGCCCATCTCCTTTGCTGAAGGCAATTTACCTTCAATAAATATAGCGTTAGGATGCTGAATTAAGTCCTTTGTTTTTGACACGCCATTTCCAATAAAATATACCTTGCTCGTAGCTAATAGATCTTTATAACTTTCTTCAGTAAGAATTTCAGCTTGAATTTCTCTGTGTAATTCGTGATTAGAATTGTATATGGCTGAATACACTTCCATACGTCTTGCGTCTAACATTGGAATTATAAAGCCCTCCTCTATATTTACTTGATGGGCTAAACTTTCCAAAGTTGAAATAGAAATCAAAGGCTTGTTTAAGGCAAAACAAAGTCCTTTAGCCGATGAAACACCAATACGCAAACCCGTATAAGACCCTGGCCCTTTACTCACAGCTACAGCGTCTATTTCAGAAGGTTTTAAATTTGCAATCTTAAAAACTTCATCAATAAATACATGTAAGGTTTCGGCATGCGAGTATCCGAGACTATTATCTTCTTTTAAAACTAAAGTCTCTCCATCCTTAGAAAGAGAGACTGAACAATTTGTTGTTGCTGTTTCAATATTTAGCACTATTGCCATTTGGTATATTTTTCTTTATTCTTCTTTCGCTGCTGCGGCCTGATTATTTCTTTCTTCGATTAAATCACCTGGATTTAAATTTTTAGAAACCATATTATAAGGCCCAGTAATGATTTTATCATCTTTGGAAAGTCCTGAAACAATTTCGATATAGGTGTCATCTTGAATTCCAGTTTCCACAACTCTTAGTTTTGCAGTACCATTTTCATTGACAAAAACACATTCGAACTTTTTCTCTTCTAACTGTATGTCATTGTCTTCCGTTTTAATTCTTTCACTGAAAGGTTTATTAACGGAACTCGTATCTGTTTTAATCACTATAGCACTAATAGGGACTGCAATAGCATCCTTTCGTGTTTTTGTAATCACATCTACAGTAGCTGTCATTCCTGGCCTAAATGGCGAATATGACTCTGGTTTACCTTCAGTTAAGTCTTTATAAGATTCCTCTAAGATTCTTACTTTTACTTTAAAATTAGTTACCTGGTCTGCCGCTAATGTTCCAGCAGCAGAGTTTGCTATGGCCGTAACAACACCCTTAAATTGCTTTTTCAAGTACGCATCAACTTCAACTATAGTAGAATCACCAATATTCACTTTAACAATATCATTTTCATTGACATCAACTTCGACTTCCATATTGTTTAAGTTCGCAACTCTCAAAATTTCCGTTCCTGCCATTTGTTGTGTTCCCACCACTCGTTCACCTAATTCAACGTTTAAGAGTGAAATAGTCCCAGTCATAGGCGCATAAATCGTCGTTCTATTTAAATTGTCCTTGGCTTCATTTACGGTTGCCGCTGCACTTTGTACATTATAGTAAGCAGAGTTTTTTCCAGCTACAGCCGTTTCGTAAGCTGCGATTGAACGATCCCATTCTGATTTAGATATGACCCCTTTATCAAATAGCGTTTTATTTCTATTATAGTCCGCTTTTGCTTGTTTTAAATTGGCTTCTGCTTGTTCTAAACCTGCTCTTACATTTTGGTAAGACGCTTGACTTCTACTAACAGCCGATTGAATTAAATCTGGATTAATACGAACTAGTAAATCACCCTTTTTAACTTGTTGCCCTTCTTTAAAAGGTAATTCTAGAATCTCCCCTGACACTTCAGACGAAATCTTAACCTCTATTTCGGGTTGGATTTTTCCGGTAGCCGAAACAGTTTCAACAATATCTTTTAAAACCACTTCTTTAACTATAACTTCTTTGAAATCTCCCTTCTTCCCGAACCAGCCCAAATATTTTCCTGCAATTAATACTGCGAATATGAGGAGGATAATTCCGATAATAATTTTTGCTTTTTTACTCATAATTAAAACTTTAATTCAGTTGCTGGAATTCCAAAATATAACTCAAGAACCTTTAACTTAAAAATGTAATCGTATTTTGCTCTATTCAATTCAATATTGGCGTTGTCAAATCTTAGTTTAGATTGACTAAAATCGAAGGCATTCGTTAAACCTACATCATAACGTTCTCTTGCATAATTATAGGCCAACTCTTGTGATTCAACGGCTAACTTTGCAGCTTCATAAGACTTTAGTGCTCCTTTAGCATCTACATAAGCTTGATAAACTGTTGACTCTAAATCCAACTCTGCCTGCTCTAGTTGAAATCTTGTCCGTTCTAAATTTATTTTAGTTCGCTGTATATTACCTTTAGTTGAAAAGCCATTCAAAATAGGGATGTTTAGTTGAAAACCATAGGCGATACCGTCATTTTGATAGAGCTGATCTATAAAAGGTTCTACTGAAGTTTCTACCGGAAAAGTATTAGGAAATTGACCGATGACCGCTTGACCTGTCCCTTCTACTGTACCAATTTGTCTTGTAATAACTGGATTATCTGGGTCTATTTGCTGAGTAAAAGATGTGGCATCCGTATATCTCGTATCGTAACCAAAAAATGCTGATAAGGTTGGATAATTTGCACCTTTAGCAATTTGCAAATCTTTCTTTGCCAATTCTACATTCTGTTCTGCAATCTTAATTTCGGAACGTGTTTCTTTAGCTTTCGCTAATATCTCTGAAATATCTTTATCTGAAATTCCTTCATCAACAATATCATAACCCTCATCTTCAATATCAAAATTCTCGTAATCTTTAATGAGTAACAATTGTGCCAAGCTAATCAATGAAATCCTAACGCCATTTTCAGCATTAATAATAGATTGTTGTTCACTAGCATCAGTAGCTTTAATTTCTAATAAATCGCCTCGAGGTAATGAACCGGCATCTACTAATTGTTGTGTGCGTTCAATTTGAGCTTGAGTTACTTCATTCTGAGATTTTAATACTTCGAGATTGGCTTTATTAAGCAGTACTTGTAAATAACCATTAGCTACAAAAAGAGAAATATCATCTTTCATTTTATCTAAACGATACTGGCTTGCCAGTTTCGAGAGATCCGCTCGCTGTAGTTGCCTATAGTTTCTTAAGCCATCAAATAAGGTATAACCAACATTGATTCTGCCAGTCACAGATAAAAATGTGGTTGTTTGTGCATTATTTGTAACTGGGTTAAAGCTAAGCCCTGTATTTTCTGCTACACCACTATTCGCATTTATAGTAGGAACGAAATTCCCTTTAGCTGTAAGTTTATCTACATTAGCTAGATCGACATCTAATTCACTTTGTTTTACCGAAATATTATTTTCTAAAGCATGTTCGACACACTCTTTTAGAGTCCACTTTTTATTTTGAGCTTGAGCTAAAAACCCAAAAAGTAATAGTCCTATTAAGATTGTTTTTTTCATGATGCTTATTTGTCTATAAAAAACTGAAAGTGTTACACTAAATATAAGAAATCTTACAGGCTCAGTTATAATAGCGATGTAAAGATTAAAACTTAGTCAGAATTCATGTCCTTAAAATAAGACTATTATATGAAAGGAATGTTACAGCGTTTCTTCTGTATTTGTTGGCTTTTGTGATTTACTATACGTTTTGTAGATCACAAAGCCTATAATAGCTACTAATAAGTACGGTACAGCCATTAAAAAAACAATACCATCATTGATGCCTTCTGCTGCAGATTGATCTTCTCCACTTTCTAAAACGGCTCTACACATTGCGCATTGCGCATTAGTGCTAATAAAGAAGAACACGCTAAATAGAAAAAGTAAAATCTTACGAGTCATAATTAAGTATAATAAGGTGAAATCATAATATATACTATTACTCCAGTAATAGCCACATATAACCAAAGCGGAAAGGTGATTCTCGCAATCTTCTTATGACGCTCTATATTGTTAGTTATTGCTCTAACATAGGTAATTAGAACAAAAGGGATTATGATGATTGAAAGTACAATATGTGTGAATAAAATAAAGAAATAGATATATTTCACAATACCATCACCACCAAATTTAGTGGAGTCGCTTGTCATATGATAGGCAACGTACATTATTAGAAATACGGCTGAGCACCCAATGGCCGTCGTCATTAGATTTTCATGCAGAACTCTATTTTTCTTTTTAATGGCGACAAATGCTATAATTAAAAGTAAAGCCGTAAACGCATTTATCGTGGCGTAAATTGGTGGTAGAAATGTTAAGGGCTCTACATCGAAACCAAGGTCGCGTAGATTAACTCCAAATAATCCTCCAACAACTAATGGAATTATAATAGATAGGGCTATAATCCACTTATTGTATTTTTTTTCTTTTTCTAAATCAACAGAATTCATGTGAGAAGTATTTGAGCTTATTCTTTCAATAATTTGGCGATATCCTCTTTAAGAATGGTGATTTCTTGTGGCATACCTTCTTCATCTACACCGTCTGCTTCAGGGATTAATCCATTATAAAAAATTAATGGGTTTCCGAAACCATCTTTTCTAGATCTAATATAGCCTTCTTTGTCTATCAAAGCGAAATTTCCAGAATGTTCAAAACCACCTTCCACATTTTCATTTTTAGCGGTATACAAATTAAAACCTTCGTTGGCTAATTTATAAATTGCCGCTTCATCACCTGTTAATAGGTTCCAATTAGGATGAGATATACCATAGTTATCAGCATAAGCTTTTAGCACTTCAGGTGTATCGGTTTCAGGTGAAATTGTAAATGCTGCCACACCAAAATCTTCAAATTCACTAAATTTATTTTGGACTTCAACTAAATTCCTGTTCATTATAGGACAAATGGTAGGACATGTGGTGAAAAAGAATTCCACCACATAAACTTTACCCGCGTAATCTTCATTTGTGATGGTTTCTCCATGTTGATTCGTAAAGCTAAAGGCTGGCACCGTTTTGCGTTCATTATTAATTTCTAAATAAACAAGATCACTTTTCTTCTTATTATCATTAATTGTTGAAGTAGAAACTCCTTTACTTCTACTATCGTCTCTAACAATATCACCATCGCTTACACGATCTATGATTTTTGGAACGAAAATGATTCCAAAAACCAAAATGATAAATGCTATACCTACATACGAATAATTAGTTTTGTTACTCATTGCTTTGTTTTAATTCTTTACTTCTTCTAGTATTTGAGTCATCGAATTTGCCTTTTCGTTTTTGACGATATTCGGTAAAAAGAATCCTAATATCATCACTCATCATATTTTTAATTTCAGCAACTTCTATTGTATTATATGAAAACACACTAAAAGATGGTTTATTATCTTCCACCTCTTTTTCCGACCGACCATCTAGCCGCCCTCTTTGATTTAATTCTTTATCAATAATATAAATACTGTTAGTTGATAGATTATCAGAAAGCTCTTCATGAGATTTTAAGGTATTAAACAGCATCTTAATTTCACCCTCAGTTCCGTAAGCATAATGCCAATAACTTAAATCTTCATAGGTATTAACTTCTTGTTTTAAAAGATCTACCGAAGCTTCAGTTCCTTCAAGTACGACAATAACAATTTGAAAGTTTTTAAACCCTTTAAACTTATCGTACACCAATTCCTTAAGGTTGGAAGCAGCTATCATTTTATCTTCTGGTGTTTTCCCAAAAAAACCCAATACGGTAATATGATCTTTTAATTGAATGTTCTCCGAATTATCAGAGGTGAAGTTCGTTATATCCGAAACACCTTCATTAACAATATTAAGAGCATCGTAGTTGTGCTTGGCTGGATATAGCATTAATAAAAAGGCAACTGGTAAAAAGAATAATACCCCTAAAATAACATTACGTTTTATACTGTTTGCTTTCATCTTGAAGAACTATAAATCTTATTTTTTTAATGGGTTATTCAACCTTTCTTTACCAAAAATCATTAAAGTACAAAAATAGAAAAGGTGGTTTATATAAACCACCTTTTAACGTCCTTTAACTTAATTTATCACGTTTAAAAATCGTGAGTAATTATAGAATCATCACCATGATATGCTTCAAAAACGTAACCTCCTTCTTGAAGGATGATAAATACTAAGTAACAGATTAGAAAAACTCCTGTCCAAACAATCATTTTTCTTAAGCTTCCTACTTCATCTCTTACGTGCATGAAATCCCATGTGATATAATATGCTTTTACAATTGTCAATAAAATGAATATGAAGTTTAATGGCTTCATATATACAATTGGAGATAATATAATATTTGCTACCGTTGCGAAGAACCCACTTCCTTGAACAGGATCCATCCACGTATGCATTAATATATCTGGTTTGTAAATACCTAATATTACTTCTATTGCTGTAACAAAAGATAACAAGGCTAAAACACCCCAAATTTTATGTGTGTTAGATTTAAATTTCCAACGTCCTCTAAATATTGCTAATTTATGCTCTTGTGCCATAATAAAATCTTAATTTCCTTTTATACTAAATAGAAGAATGTAAATACGAATACCCATACTAAATCCACAAAGTGCCAGTATAGACCAACTTTTTCTACCATCTCATAACTACCTCTTCTTTCGTAAGTCCCTAGAACCACATTAAAGAATATAATAATGTTTAATAGTACACCTATAGATACGTGAAAACCGTGGAATCCTGTGATAAAGAAGAATAAGTCTGCAAATAATGTTGGACCATATTCATTCACTTTAAGGTTAGCACCCTTTACCACTAACTTACCATTATTCTTCAAGTGTTTAAGTGATTCTTCTCGAGATAAAACGGTTTTATGACCATCTTCATCTAAGAATTGTGTTCTTACTCTTAAATTTTCATTGGCTACTAAACCTGAATACATTTCATCTACAGTATAAGGAGGTAATGTTGCCTCTTCTGTAAACCACAATCCATTCTTACGTTCGTGCGCCACACGATCACTTTCTTGAACTGCAGCAAAATCGTCTATAGAGATTCGTTTAAACTTCTCAACACCATCTTCGGTTACATATTCACCAAACTGAATAATATTTCCAGCATTTGTTTGTACAGCACCATAATCACCTTGTATAAATGTTTTCCATTCCCAAGCTTGAGAACCAAGGAAGATAAGACCACCAATTACCGTTAAGAACATGTATAAGGTTACTTTGGCCTTATTCATATGATGACCAGCATCTACGGCTAACACCATAGTTACAGACGACATAATAAGGATAAAAGTCATAAATGCCACATAAATCATTGGCAACTCTTGACCATGTAAAAACGGAACGTGTGTAAACACTTCATCGGCGATTGGCCATTCGTTTACAAACTTAAATCTCGCAAAACCGTAAGCGGCTAAGAAACCTGAGAATGTTAATGAGTCAGATACAAGGAAGAACCACATCATCAACTTTCCGTAACTTGCTTTTAGCGGTCTATTGCCGCCTCCCCAAGTTTTTCCTTCTGTACCAGTACTAGCTACTGTAGAATCCATAGAATTTATTTAAATTTTAAGATTGGACAAAAATAATCAAATTATATATCTAAAAAAATATAAAAACAAAAAGAGCACAAGCCAAAGCATATCTATGAAATGCCAAAAATTTGCAGCTAGTTCAAAACCCAACATATTGTTGGAGTTATACTTTTGTTTAAAATGATTATAAATTACAACAATGAGACATATTAGACCAGCAATGACGTGCGCTATGTGCAATATTGCTATCACATATATGTAAGACATTGTAATATTACTTGTGGGACCTGTAAAATTATAACCCGTAGCTATAATTTCCCCAAATCCAGCAAACTGACTAATAACAAAGCCAATACCTAAAGCTAAGGTAGCCCATAAATAAATGGTTACCATCTTCATATTATTTTGTTTAAGCGCACGTTTACCTAATATAAAGGTTAGACTACTCAACAAAATCAGTATTAAACTTACAAAAAACGCATCCGGTAATTGAAAATCGACCAACCAATCTTCATTACGTCGTTGCTTACTGCTCACTATAAACGCACTAATTAGGCCAGCGAAAGACATAATTAAAGAGCCAATCCCAAACCAAAGCATCATTTTTCTTGATCTTGATCTTTTTTCTTGATGTGATCCTTGTGTTAAATCCATTTTATCTTAAAAATTTATCTGCAACATATATAATTTGCAGTAAGGTGATATAGAATACGCTTGACAGCATGAGTTGTTTAGCCGCTTTTATGGAACGTTCTTTAAATAACCTCCCTGCATAAAACACCATAACTAAACCAATTAGAAATACGAAAACAGCACCTACAATTGATAATTTCAAATCTCCGGTAAACCCAAAAACTGGGATTATAGATACTAAAACTGTCCAAATACTATACATTACAATTTGCACCGCAGTGCCTTTATCTGGTTTTCCAGTTGGAAGCATATGAAAGCCTCCTTTTTTATAATCTTCATGTAAAAACCATCCTATGGCCCAAAAATGAGGAAATTGCCAAAAGAACTGTACGGCGAACAGGGTTCCTGGCTCAATACCAAAACTATTACGAGCTGCAACCCATCCGAGCATAAAAGGTATGGCACCCGGAAACGCACCTACAAAAACGGCTAATGATGTCTTTGTTTTTAAAGGCGTATAAACACAAGTGTATAGAAATATAGAAATAGCGCCATACATGGCGGTTTTTGGATTAATAATATATAAGGTAACTAAACCTAGAATTGTAAATAAAGTCGCAATGACAAAGGCTGTATTAACAGACATTCGACCAGCAGGAATTGGTCGGTTTTTAGTTCTATCCATTAAGGCATCTAAATCGCGCTCAATAATTTGATTATAAGCATTAGAAGCGCCTACCATAAAGTAGCCTCCAAATGCTAATAAAACTAAAGTAGTGATGCTAATCGTTTCTGCTCCAAGAAAGTAACCAGCAACCGAAGAAAAAACCACACTTAGGGATAATCCCATCTTGGTGATTTCTTTAAAATCTGTTACCACAGAGGCTGATGATATTGAAGATTTTGAAATACTCAAACTAAACGATTTATGTTCTTTTAAAAGCGCGTGCAAAGATAGATTGAAAATTGATTCTGACCAACGTTATATGTTAGTTTTATCTTGAACTTACTTTACAAGTCACGCTTACCAAAACACAAAATCAAAGCTAGAATCAAAGTACTGTCAGAATTTTCTTTATTTTTAATGAAGTTAAACATATCATATTATATCCAATTATCAATAATTTAAGCGAAACCCCCTTCAAATTATAGATCGTTGTACCAATTAAATAAATCAGATCTGACGCCCACACTAAACCAAAGTGTATTCGAATCCATTGTTGAAGCCGTTATAGCTTCGGGGTTAAAATCCCTGTAAACAATATTGGTAAACAACTTTAAGTTGGTCGCAGGGTTAAGGACATAACCCGCTTGAATTTCCGTCATAAAACTATTGGTTTTATTCCCTTGTCCAATGGTAACCCCTGTATCCCTATCACGATCGTTATAGTCTCTATAAATATCACCGCCATAAGAAAAATTATCCTCATCAGTATTGTAGTCGAATCCTCGTTTACCAAAAATAAATTTAGCATCTCCAAACCATCTCTTATAATTATATCGACCTATTAAAACCAATTCACTAAAATTAGCACCCCAAAGATGGGCCATAGGCTGATTAAAATGACCATAATTTAAGATTTGCGTATTATGCGAATACACAAAAGGTCTTACTCGGTTATACTCCGCCTGTAGCAATAAATTATCCACTTCAAAAGCATTGAAATATTTAGCGCCTAGTTGATAGCCAAATTTATTCTTCCAACTTTTTTCACCTCCCGTAACATGACTTAATGAGAATTCATCTAAAATAAATTGTCCATATAAATTCACTTTATTATTCAATTTATATTTTGAAGTCAAACCTAAAATAGCGTTTCCTGCACCTTGTCCTGTTTGAAACTCAATAGCTCTAAAAAAGATAATTGGATTTAAATAATTAATATCAAAACCTCGTCCATTGGCATCAGCCCACATTACAGACTCAAACAATCCTATATTTAATCGTTTTGAAACATTCCAACTCAAATAATGATTTGCCATATATTTAGTTAAGAAGGCTTTGTCTTCAACAACTTCCGGTCTAACATCCTTTAACCACATCCATGTGCTTGTGTATTTTATTTTCCAAAAGGTTGCATTCAACTTTAAAAATGGATAAGGACTAGAAACATCACTTTGTAACAGCGATCTATACCCATCTCCTATAAAGTTTTTACCATGTCCGAATTGAACATTAATAAAATCTGCAGGTGTATAAGACAAGTAAGCTTCAGCTACAGGATAATCATATGAATTCTCTTTAAATCGTTTGGCGATACCACGACCAGGAATAATAGCTGGATCTGGACCAAATGCCTTCAAACTCTCAGCATACTGATTAAAGTAATTGGCAAATCGGCCTTGACTCTCATAAACCGATGCCGATAAATTGAATCGTTTTCCTAAGCCTGCTTGAATATAAATCCCTCTTGTATTGTTCCAGGTTGAATTAAATTCGGCTTCTGTATCTTTTCCTAATTGTAAGTCTAATATAGGATCTACCGTAAACCAATAATCCTTGCCCTGAACTTCTACCAAGTGTTCATTAAACACTTTTCTTTCTAACCATGAATCTGCATCCTTTGCTAAACGTTCCTTTTCAGCTTGTACATCATAATATCGTGCCACATCACTATACAAAAATGGTTTTGCAGCCGTATGGCTGTTGGTTCCAATAGCATTCATTTCAGAGTCGAAACGCGCATAATACGAATGTGTAAAAGGAATATTTAATTGGCTTGTATACTCAAGATCTTCGTAAGGTTTTAATTCTTTGTTTAATCTATCTAACTCATCAGATAAGGTAGCATTTAGACTATCTTTTTTAGTAAGCTTGTTCTCCTGTTCAATTTGATCCAACTCTCTAACAGGCTTAGTTAATGGAATATTAATAGTAAGACTATATTGGGTAAACGTTGGGTTACCGTTATAAGTTGCAGGTTTTACTTTTGGAAGTGAATCAAAAACACGTTTAGTTTCTTCTTTTAATTCGTCATAAATCGCATCAACGTAAACCACCTTAAATTCACCATCACTATCTACCTCAAATAATATCTGAATATTTCCTTTGTATGACTCATCCGTAACTACTTGCGGAATTTCAAAATTCTCATAAATAAAACTATTTAAAGTAAAATTGAAGCAAGATTTGATTTGATCTACGGACTCAGAATCGCACTCACTGAAAACAGGAGGCTTTTCGTAAGTAATTATTGTTTGAGCATACCCAAAAGTGGCGGATAGCAGAATAGCAAATAAGACAATTCGCTTCATAAAGACATGATTTTATTGTGCGAAAGATACTTATTTTTTTTAGTAACCTCGAAATCAACTTATATATAAAAAAACCGTTATTTATTAAAATAACGGCTCTTAACGTATATAGGATAATTTATTAATTCCTAACCTCATATATTATTGGCAAATTATAAATTACACCAACTGGAGAATCACCTTGAATACCCGGTTCCATAGTTGGGATTTGGTTAAGAACACGTTTAGCTTCTTTTTCAACAGCAGGGTGCGGCCCTCTAATTTTAACGTTAGTTACGTTCCCGTATTTATCTATCGTAAACTGAGTGAATATTCTCTGCTTTCCTTTGATACCATAGGTGTTTCCAATATTTACGTTAAATTTTCTACCTACTAAACTTCTCACCTTATCATTTAAACATTTTTTACGCTCATTGTTAGTATTGTACTTCTCACAACCCGGAAATACTGGTACTTTTTGAACATTAATAAAATCGATTATTAACGGGTCATCAGGTTCTTCAATGGTTTTAATATCTCCAACTTTTGTTGGTGCATCAACTTTTGGTGTTGTATTTATTGGAACATCAAGTATAGATTCTTTAAGTGGAATATCATTCTCTATTGGGTCAATTAAATCCTTTAAGTCCTCACTTCTTTTTTGCTCTGGTTTTTTAACCTTTACCTTTTCAACTTCAAAAGGAGGAACATAATCGACAGTGATTTTTTCAACCAAGTCCGTCTCTTTAGTTACTGTGATTTTTTCCTTTTGAAACTGCATTTCAAAAAGTGCATAAGTTCCAAGTAAACAAAGTATCAAACCAATCTGAAAATAGAGGCTTGAGTTTTTTTGTAAATTTGCATCGTGCTTGTGTGATTTCTTGACTTCGGAGATGCTCTGGCCAGCATTACCGAAGTGGTTTTTAGAAGTTTTCATAATATGTTTGATTTTATGCCCTCCAAAGAGGGCAAGTTAATATTATGTTAAAATCACAACAAGTATACCAAAACGAAAATCCCGTCCAATTAATTTTGAACGGGATTTTTATTTTAAAAAAAGTTATTATACTTCTTAATCTTGTACTTGGAATACAATTGGAATTGAGAATGGCATTACTACTGCCTTACCTCTTTGTTTTCCCGGTTGCATTTTTGGAAGTTGACTAATAACACGCTTTGCTTCTTTCTCAAGACCTGGGTGAGGTCCACGAGCTACGATATTTGTAATGTTACCAGTTTTATCAACTTTAAATTGAACGAAAATACGTTTCTTTCCAGGAGGTAAACCTAAATCTCCAGCTAAATCTGTATTGAACTTTCTACCGATGAACTTATTCACCTTCTCGTTCATACAAGCCTTCTTAGCATTATTTCCTTTTTCCTTTTCACATCCAGGGAAAACTGCAACATTTTCAATAACTGAGAATGGTACTTCAATATCTTCCTCTACTTCTTCCACTACTACCTCTTCAACTTCAACAATTTCTGTTTCCATCTCAGTTTCTGTAGATTCAATTACAGTTTCCTCAACCTCTTCCTCATCTTCCACGACTTCGATAATTTCCGGAGCTGGTGGCGGTGGTGGCGGTGGTGGCGGTGGAGTTATAATTTGTTCAGTAATTGGCACTTCTTCCTCTAACTCATCATCTAAATTAAGAGAATCGATGGCTATCGCACTCTTATCATAAGTCTTGTAATTAATTGCTAGGTAAGTAACACCCAACATTAATGCAAGGCCTACCGCAAAGTACAAAGAGCTGTTGCGACTGACATCTGATTTCGGATTCTTTTTAGGTTCCATATTTTTATGTTTATTAAAACAGTGCTAATTTAACTAAATAATAGCAAAAAAAACAAGGCTTTGGTTTATTTTAATTTAAAGACATTTAATTGAATTGCAATAAACGTACCAAAAATAGCTCCTATTGTATTAGCTATGAAATCATAAGTATCATAGGTTCTATTTGGGTTGACATAGTACTGTAATAATTCTAAGATAAAACCTAGCAGAACTACAACAAAGAAAACAATATAAGGAATCTGTTTCGTTTTAAATGGTTTAAAATAATAAACCCATAAAAATGATAACCCTATATACGCTACAACATGAAATATCTTATCATCGAATGAGGAGCCTAAACTTGGAACTCCATTCAATGTTATTAAACTCGCAATAACTAATGCCAAAGTATATACCACAGACACTAGTAAAAGCAATTTTTTAACCACTTATAAGTGCTTTATAGTCTTCAGCAGATAATAAATTATCGATTTGAGAAGCATCAGAGAATTTCAACTTAATCATCCAACCGTCTCCATAAGGATCTGTGTTTACTTTTTCTGGCTCATCTTCTAAAGACTCATTAAATTCAACGATCTCTCCAGATAATGGTAAAAATAAATCAGAAACGGTTTTTACCGCTTCAACAGTTCCAAAGACTTCTTCGATATCTAAAGTTTCGTCTAAAGTATCTACTTCAACATAAACAATATCCCCTAACTCGCTTTGAGCAAAGTCTGTAATACCAATGGTTGCTATATCGCCTTCGATCTTAACCCATTCGTGATCTTTAGTGTACTTTAATTCTGATGGTGTATTCATCTTAAATGTGAGATTATATTAATAACAACAAATGTAAATTTTTAATAGCTTCAATTCAAACTTAATTCCCGAAATTATAACGTAACGTTATTCCTGACCTCACTGATGTTTGAGGGAAGGATGTTGATATCGCGAAATCTGAGAACGTATAATCGAAATAGAAAATGGCCGTTAAGTTTTTACTAAAGGCATAATCCGCCGAGTATTTTAGTCCCCAAATTGTTTGACCTGCTGTAATCTGATTATTTTCTAGATCTAAATATCTGATAATAGTTTTATTATCTCTTACAGAAACATCGGCTCTCATGTTTAAATCACTTTTAATGATTTGCTTTGGCCCTGCCAATTGTGAACGAATTCTTAAGTCCTTAATACGGTAACCTAGACCTAAGGTGTATTCTTTTCCTTGGATTTCGGTCATTAAATTATTATCAAAACTCAGTGAGAGAAGTCGATCAGTTTTTATCTCAGCTAAGACCTTAATAGAATTCTTCATTTCAAAATCTAAACGAATTAATGGACTAAACTGTTCTTCCAAGTTGATATTACTAAAAAGCGTTCTGCTCTTAAAGTTACCTGCTTGATCTAAGGCATCTTCATTTGCAGGTGAGTTATAACCTAAGTCTTTATCAAACTCATTAAAATCTAAGTTGGTTCTAAACTGGTTTATTGTATATCGAGATCTGTAGCCATGTTGAACAGAGAAACGTCTGAAGGTGTTTTTAAACCAAGGTAGTTTCATTAACCCTGTGTACTTCAACGTCCAGTTTGGAATTGGGACATCTCTAAAAGCACCCGTGCTTATTTTCTCCGGATCAGATCCTTGATAAGCCGCTAAGAATGCTGGTAACAAAACACGCTGACTGTTTTTACCGAATCCTTCAGGGTAGCCTTCCGCATCAAGGTTGTATGGTGTTGAGCCGTAAAACTCTCTTGCTAAACGATTCGCTATAACTAATCGGTTCGCTCTAAAATCATTAAAGGCATCTGAGTGATTTTCGTCACTCTTACTAAAAGCTGTTCTAATTAATGCGGTTGAAATATTAAAGTTACCGAAAGAATTGGTGATTAAATCTTCATATTCATTACTTAATCCATCGCCATTAGTATCAATTGCCCTAAAACTTTCAGATACATTTTCTGCATAAGTTCTATTACCCGTTAAATCGATTTTAAGATCTCTCATCGGTTCTAAATTCACCGAATAATCAAGACTTGTATTTTGAACTTCTGTATATTGTTGATTAAAATCTGGGAAAGTCGTTAACCATCCATTACTAGCAACTATACTTCTAATATCTTGTTGACTCCCGAAAGTATAACCGAAGGTTGGTCTTAAAGTTCCAATAAATCCAGGGGTTGGCAAATAACCTGGAAGGAATGTCCCATTATTTTCTGTATACCCAAATTGGATTCTTTTAACCATTGTTACTACGTCAATCAACGTATTAACCGCTTTCTCTCCTGCACTTGATTTATTCTCTTCGTTTTGAGCTTCAGGTGTAGCTGAACGCCTTGTTGCTACAGTTCTCGATCTTGCTCTCCCTTTTTGATTGCCTTTTTTAACCAAGCCTAAGGTCTTATAAAGGGTTTCCATATTAAGGGTTGAGTTAATATTATGTGTATTAGAATTCTGAATTGAGTGTCCTAAGTTATAGGTGTTACCATCTAAAACAAGGCCTTCATTCAAATCTGATCCTTTTTGCCATTGAAAAGCACCATTATATGCATAAGTTGTTCTTAAAAAACTTAATGCTGGTATCTTATATAACGGTAATTCATAATTTAACTGG
The DNA here is from genome assembly GCF_003217215.1 of Winogradskyella epiphytica. GTDB lineage: Bacteria > Bacteroidota > Bacteroidia > Flavobacteriales > Flavobacteriaceae > Winogradskyella > Winogradskyella epiphytica. The sequence goes on along the minus strand of NZ_QJTD01000001.1, from coordinate 1,198,821 downwards.
AGTTGTTGAGTTTGAAAATTAGGATCTCCAAAATCAAAGAAACCATCCCAAACATTAAGCTCTGGATCCTGCAGTCCGTTGATGCGATCGTCAATAAAATAATTACGTACAATATTTGTATTAGCGGCCGTGAAATTTAAATTTAATGCGTCGGTAAGGTTGTAATTTATAGTATACTGAAAATCGAAAGTATAATTTCTTCGGTATAATTCTTCAATACCAATATTAGATCCTCCTAATTCTACCTCTCTAAATTTCTGCTTGCTAAACTGTCTATTAATATCTGTATTTACAGAGAAACTTGAAGGCAATAAGTTGAGATTAAAATCTTTTAAAATTTTCCAATATTTACCTGTAAACAGTGAATCATTCTTTTTGAATGGTTCCAATTTCAACGGTTCAAAAGCATAATTATAGTTAACACCCGCCCTTACATTTTGATCTAATGCATTTTCTATTTCAAAATCGCGATGCTCTACTTTATTGTAAGAGTAGTTAAATGTTAGATTTTCTACATCATAAAAACGCTCTTTTTCGTCTCCAGTTCTCTGTTTTCTAACTCCTATAAAATTGATGCTCTTCCGTTTTGTATAATCTTCAGACTGTACTCTTATTCGCTCTTCTTCTTCACTTGAGCTAGCAGCATCTAATCTTGAATCTAACGTAAGGTCGTTATAAAATCTATCGAATTTAGGTGTAACTAATTCCTCACTTTGCGCATAATTAAAAGGTACTTGAAGTCCCCATTTTTTTGGTAGTAATTGCCCTAACTGCAAGTTTGTTACAACATCATATTGTTGTACGTCTTCTAGATTACGTTCGTTTGGTCCTTGTTCAATACCTCCAAAGCCTATAGTGCTTCGTCTTCCTGTAGCACTTACATCAGCAAAATCTGCAATATTAGAATCCATACTCACTACAGCTGCCCAACCACCTTCATTATCTAATTCAGACATACGTAATTCGTTAAACCATACTTCACCACAGGAATTTAATCCTGTAATACCAGAGTTTTTCACGCCAACCATAAGCACTCTAATATCTCCAAAATTAGGATTTCCTTTAATAGCCACACGTTGCTGACCTGTTGGTAATGGTGCAAACTCCGCGACAGGCACTTCACTTAACTGACCATCAACAACATCATAAAAAGTAGGGTCTAAATTAGACAATGACTGATCAAAAATACCCTTAGCTTTAATCTGTTGTAGCACTTCTAATGGCAAGTTAATCTCATTCACTGCCGGCCAAACGCGCTCTTCAATAGAACCTCCACTAACTAAATCTGTCGGCAATAATGGCACTTCTACTTGATAGTAATTTTGAGTAAAATCACTACCCAGTCTAATAAAGGCAACCATTTCTCCTTCTTGAAGTGTTTGTCCTTCCTGTGCTTGAGCATGTAAGAACATACGCAGCTTTTTATATCGACGCATGTCTAAATTAATATTTTTAAACACGCCTTTTGAATCTGTTGGCTCTAATTCACAAGCTTGCAAAACAAGTGATTGTTCATTTTGCCTAATAATATTATTGTTATTGTTTAATTCTTCACGCTCAACTCCAGGCGGAATCACATAATTTCCATCATTTTCTTGAACTCCAACAATACCAACATTGAATTCAACATTCGAACTATTATTCGTTGGGTCGTTATCTAAATCTTGTGTATATCGTCTCCAATCGCTTCGAACTAAATCTAATGTAGCAAAACGCAACACGGTTTTTTCTACGAAATCTGAAACATATAATCGCGCAAAACGTACTGAACGGATATCAGTTATTCCACCAACACGTTGTGTTTCCTCATTGATTGGAATTCTAAATTGATACCATTTAACATCTCTTTGATTACCGTTTGGAAGAGTTACCGTTCGTTCTTTAATGTCATTAATTTGAGGGTTTGCCATATTAAGAGCAGAAGGCTTAATATCTATTTCGTACTCAAAATAACTATCAATAGTATTCATGGTATTATCTCTATTGATATCCTCAACATCTGGTTGTGTCGTTGAACCTCTATTAGTATCGGTGAAGGTATCAGGAGTATTCCCCTCTACACCATTGTACTTTTTATAACGATCAAAAATATTTCCATCTGTATTTAAATAATACGTATAGTTATCATTAGATGGATCATCACCAAATTGAGCTCCAAACTCTAATATTTCTTCTTCATCATTAAAGCCATCAAAACCTACATCCTGATTTGCTCTTTCTGCGCCTGTGGTACCAAAGGTATATATCAATGATTGGTTTTGTGGCACTACACCACCAAAATCTGTCCTTGCTAAACTAGATACGTCTCCATCTGGAGGCAATCCATTTTCAAACTGCTTTTTACCATCCTTTAATATATCTTCAGAGATATTACCTAAGTTAACAAATAGTTTACCACCTGTGCTTGATGGGTTATCTAAGAATGGATCTTGAACCCAAAACTCGATATACTCCACGTTGGCTTGTTCAAAATCTGTAGTTGTAATAGCTCGCGTAATACCAGCCCAACTTGTATTTGGATTTAATGGCGCTCCATTTGCTGCATTCGGGTCGAAATTATATGGACCGCGTTCTGTAGGATAATAGGCTAAGTCTAAAGTATTGATTACTGAAGATTGTCCTTGAACTATATCTACTTGAGGGAATATTTCTTCTATAAATACGCGTCTTGTGTATAAGTCTGAAACGTCATCATCGGTTATACCACCTGGACGTTGACTACTGTAAAATATAGGGTCTATTGTATACCAATTCAACATAGCTCTTCCATAGCCATTTTGAATTCCAATATCGTTGATTGGGTCATTTTCACTTACACCATTAACAGTTAACGGTCTACTTGAAAGTGTCCAAGATAACGGACTCATTAAATCTATAGCTCCTTGCGTTCCTTCAAAGTCATCAATATACGCTGTAGCTTCACCATTAAAGTCTGCACCTTTTGATGCTCCAGGCATTAAATAAGCAAACTCACCTCTCACGGAAAGGTTAGATGGCACATCTGTATCAATGTTCGGCAACTTATTTACCATTCGTGTTAAGAATGGAACTTCTGTTGAATAGTTTCCATTGAAGCCAAAAATTGTATTGTTTATAGGTTCAGAATTGAAATTTGCTTTCTGCGTTATTGGGCGCTCGTTAAGATTTAATAACGTTGCTCCAAGCACAAAATTCTCATTGAATTGATGCTCTACGTTAACTCCTGTAAAACGTTTAGTTTGCTGACCAAATACCGCATTGTTTTCAACAGAAACATTAATTGGTGTATTTGATGCTTTCAAAGCTTCGTCTAAAATCTCTACGCGACCTAATTGATAGTTTACCGTATAATCAATACCTTCTACAAGTTGACGACCACCAGCTGTAACTCTTACTGAACCTCTAGGTACATTAAAAGCTCCAATAGGAATACCGGCATCTCCACCACTACTTTTAAAACGTCCTTTGATTTGGAATTTGTTTTTTTCTGCTTGGTCTAAAGCTTGGGTTTTTGTGGTTTTATAAAGTAAATCGTAAACGTATTTCTCTTGGTTAGGGTTGGTGTATGTATCTTGTTGGTAATCTGAATCGTTATTATTTGGATTTCCATCATCATCTAAAACATCGAATAAATATCGTCCAAAAGGTTCTGTTTTAGTAAATATAATTTTTCCGTTTTGCGATAATACAGTAACCCCTTCAACATAATCAAAGAAACCATCACCTCGTTCTTGAGGGTCGTTATTAAAATTGAGTCGGTCTAAATGAAAAAGTCTAATTAATGGTGTCTCACTAATTTCCGTGTCATCACTGTTATTTGGTGTGTTATTATCAAATGGTGGGAAAGTAGTCCCTTCAACAGGTTTTATATAGTTTAGAGGGGACGATTCTGTATAGAATATATTAAGTTTGAAATCCTCAGGACTTAACTGATAGGCTCCCGTGTCGTAGATATTCTTCATCATTAAATCCCAAATAGGCTGATCTACAGAAGTAACTGCACTCTTCAGCATTTTGGTTACTAAACTCTGATTATTTACCACCTCGTTTCCTGATGAATTATCAACATTTGTCGCATCTACACCATCATTAGCAAACTCTCCTACTTGAAACACTTCCCCTCCAATAGTATATTGGAAGGCAACCGCTAAAACTTCGTCATTAAGTAGACGTTGGTTTAAAGAGATATAACCTAATTTTGAGTTTAAAACATATTCTTGCCCTTCACGTAATTTTCTTGCAGATTCTAATTTACCATAATCAAAACCTTCATTTACTGGCACGTTGATTCCGGCTTGAACTGAAGTTATATTTCTAACTTGATTGGTTAATAAAGAACCAGGACCACCAATATTAGTTGGATCAAAATCATTGTTTTTGTTACTTGGTCTGGCACCTGGATTATTTACAAAACCGCCTGGCAATGGACTAAGTCCAATATTTTCTGGTTTAGATTCCCCTAAATCTTGAAACGCAACGATGTTTCTAACATTTTCTGTTTGGTTGTTTCTATTGGTTACCCAAACTTCTACTCGTGTAATTTGAAGACCTTGGTTATCAATAAAAGGATATTGCATTAAGGCCTTATCATAGGTTTCTCTAAAGTACTGTGCTAAGAAAAAGTGCCTATTTTCGTCATAATCTCTCGCATAGAATTCGAATTCTTCAACAGTTCCTCCTCCTTCTGCAACGACAGACTTTGACTGTGATTGTTGTTCAGAAAATACAGCTGTGACTCTAGTTTTACCAAATTGTAATTCGGTTTTAACCCCAAAAAGACTTTGTGCCCCAGTTATAAGTGAACTGTTAAGTGGCATATTCACATTACCAACTTCAATTTTTCGGATGATATCATCTTCCGTTGGCGTGTATTCTAATTTTACAACTTGTTGAAAATCGAAGGTTGCTTCAGTATCATAATTCGCTGTAACCTGAAGTCTCGTTCCTACTTTACCTAAAAGGCTTAAACTAATTCTTTGATCAAAATCGAAAGTGAAATTTGTTCTATTTCTTGGTGAAAACGAAGGGTTGTCTTGTTTAGAAAAAAGCACCCCTAAATCGACTTCTACCGAACCTTGAGGAACCACATTAATCGTGTTGCCACCAAAGATGCTTTCAAATAATCCCGAATCAACGTAAAACTCAGGTAATAAATTCTTCTGATCTTCTTCTGAACCTTCTTTTTGTCCAGCAGCGGCATCTGCCATTCGCTTATAATAGTCCTTAAGTTTTTCTTGTAAAACAAGTTCCTGAAACTCTTCTGGCGTTAAAATTAAAGGGTGTTTGATATTAAAACCACCTATTTTCTCCGTGTAGAGATAACGATCTAAAATAGGGTCGTATGTGTATTTTGAAACAATACTACTTGGGTTAGGCATATTGAGCTTACCAAGAGCATAAGTTGTTTTTGTTGAGTCCTGTTCTGTTTCGGGTTCTTGAGCAAATGCAGCATTGCCCATTAGCATAACAAAAGCTAATATGAAGAAATATCTAAACGAAAAGCGTGGCTTTTGGAGAGTTTTATTCAATTGCATCATAAGTTTTTAAGAGCTTCTTTAATAATTTGCTCTACACTAGCATCTGGTTGGGTTTGTAGTATTTTTTCAACAACTTTTTCGGATTGTTTTTTATTAAATCCTAAAACGTCTAAAGCAGATAACGCTTCATCTTTGCCTGTATTGTTTGTTGTTATAGAAAGTTCATCTAATCCGTATACTTTTAACACTTTATCCTTTAGGTCAATGATAACACGTTGGGCTGTTTTTATACCTATTCCTTTCACGCTTTGAATCAATGCGACATCACCTCCGGCAATACCTTCCTTAATTTGATCTGGACTTAAAGATGACAACATGGTACGTGCAGTATTCGTTCCAATACCACTAACAGAAATTAATAATTTAAATATTTCACGTTCTGATTTAGATGAGAATCCATATAGACTTTGAGCATCCTCTCTTACGTGGAGATAGGTATATAACTTCAAGTTTTCTTGATCAGGAATTTGAGCAAAAGTATGAAGCGATATATTAATAAAATAGCCAACACCATTGCAATCTATCACAACGTCTGTCGGATTTTTTTCAACAAGTTTGCCCTCTATATGTGTAATCATGTATAACGAAAAGTTAAAAAACCAAATGTAATAAAATTATTTTCATTACATAGACTGTAAGTCAGGTTATAAACGGCAATTCCCTTTTTAGCATATTGAAGAATTAATAATGCTCTTGAGGAAGGTCTTAGTCATTATCATTCGTTTTAAGGAAAAGCTCTAAAAAGAAATCAGGTTATACTATTATTATGAATGTACAACCTGATTTTTTAATTTGTTTTTTATAAATAACCTTATTTCTTAATTAGTCACAACTATTCGGTCTGACTGCGAATTTTAAATCGTTTTCTAGCTTGCTCTCTTTGCTGAGCATCAATAACCGCAATAGCCGTCATGTTTACGATCTCATCAACACTAGCCCCTAACTGTAAAATATGCACAGGTTTATTCATGCCCATCATAATTGGCCCTATAGAATCCGCTTGATTTAACTCTTTCAGCAACTTATAAGTGATATTTGCAGAATCTAGATTAGGAAAAATAAGGGTATTCACTTTACGTCCTGCTAACTTAGAAAAAGGGAATATATCTTGAAGCATTTTGGAATTTAAGGCAAAGTCACTTTGAATTTCACCATCCACAATCATTTCTGGATAGGCTTTATGCAAATACTCTACAGCCTCTCTTACTTTTGCTGAATTAGGATGATCTGATGAGCCAAAGTTAGAGTAAGAAATCATTGCTGTCACAGGTTCTATACCGAACATCCTTGTAATTCTAGAAGTCATACGAGCAATTTTCGCCAAATCCTTAGCAGTTGGATCGATATTAATGGCCGTATCACTTAAAAACATAGGTCCACGTTGGGTAATCATCACATTTGTGGTAGCTACTCTATTAACGCCATCGGCCATACCAATGAGCTCGAGCATAGGTTTTACTACAGACGGATAATTACGAGAATATCCTGTTACTAAAGCATCAGCATCTCCTTCATTTACCATCATTGCCGCAAAGTAATTACGCTCTCGCATTTTCTTTTCTGCTGAATACATCGTTACACCTTGTCGTTTACACTTTTCCCAATAAGCCGTAGCGTAACGATTTTTACGATCAGATTCTTCGTCCGATTTTGGATCTATAATTTGTACGTCATCATCGAATTCAATTTCTTCCATCAATTCGAGAATGGTTTCTTTTCGTCCTAATAAAATAGGAATAGCCATCTCTTCATCATGGGCAATTTGTGCTGCTTTTAGAACGTCTAATTGATCAGCTTCAGCAAAAACCACTCGTTTTGGGTTGGTTTTAGCTCTGCTTAACAACATTCGAACCAGTTTATTGTCCGAACCTAATCGTTCTAATAATGAATTTTTATAACGATCCCAATCTTCAATAGGTTCTTTAGCAACACCACTTTCCATAGCCGCTTTCGCCACAGCTGGTGGTACTTCAGAAATTAAACGTGGATCAAACGGTTTTGGAATAATATAATCTCTACCAAAGGTGAGACGTGTTTCAGAATAGGCGATATTCACCTGCTCCGGTACGGTTTCTTTAGCTAAATTAGATAAGGCTTTAACCGCTGCCATCTTCATAGCTTCGTTAATTTTTGTGGCTCTAACATCTAGAGCTCCTCTAAAGATAAACGGAAATCCAAGTACATTATTTACTTGGTTTGGATGATCGCTACGACCCGTTGCCATAATAATATCTTCTCGTGTATCAACGGCAAGCTGATATCCAATTTCAGGATTTGGGTTAGCCATAGCAAACACGATTGGGTTAGCTGCCATTGACTTTAACATCTCTGGAGTTACTATATCTGGTTGTGATAAGCCAATAAAAACATCGGCATTATCCATAGCTTCAGCTAAAGTGTCTATTTTACGATGCGTCGCAAACTCGGCTTTCTGAGAGCTTAAATCATCTCTATCATCTCTAATCACACCTTTACTATCTAACATGACAATATTCTCACGCTTAGCTCCAAATGCTTGATAGAGTCGCGTACATGAGATTGCCGCAGCGCCAGCACCACTTACAACGATTTGTGCCTCTTCAATCTTTTTTTCAGCTAGCTCTAAAGCATTCAATAACGCTGCCGCAGAAATAATCGCTGTACCGTGCTGATCGTCGTGCATTACAGGAATATCTAATTCGTCTTTTAATCGTCTTTCAATTTCAAAAGCTTCAGGAGCTTTGATATCTTCAAGATTTATACCTCCAAAGGTTGGAGCGATATGCTTAACTGTAGCAATAAATTCTTCAACATCTTCTGTGTCTATTTCTATATCAAACACATCGATATCAGCAAATATTTTAAAGAGTAAACCTTTACCTTCCATGACAGGCTTAGAAGCTTCAGGTCCAATATTTCCCAATCCTAAAACGGCTGTTCCATTGGAAATGACGGCTACTAAATTTCCTTTTGCTGTATATTTATAGACATTATTAATGTCTTTTTCAATTTCTAAACATGGCTCTGCTACACCCGGAGAATAGGCCAAAGATAAGTCGCGCTGAGATGCATATTTTTTTGTAGGTACGACTTTAATTTTACCAGGAGTTGGTTTGGCGTGATATAATAAGGCTTCTAAACGTTTGCTTTGTTTGCTCATAATTTACATATGTATTTTAGGTATGAAATAAACTTAACACTAGTTCATGTTTATTTTACACAAGCTGCAAAGATAAGCAATGCAAATTTGTATAAAAGGTGATAGGTTTTAAAATTATTAGCAAAACTCAGTAGATTCCTTCAGGAAAGTGTTTTATTCTTTAAGCATCTCAAGAGTAATCGTAGTATCTTCGATGGTAGAGAATTTCATCTTTACGAAACCCAAGTCATTATTATATAGAAATTCGGCAGTGGTTGTACCTATGCTACTCTTGGTAATTGCTTCTACCAAAACACATTTCAGCTGACCAAAATTTGAATCATATAGCTGCTCATGGTGTTTCTTATAGTAATGCGTTAGCAGCGTAGACTCATAACTTCCATATGCAGCCTGAAGCTCCCATTTCCATTTTTTAACAGCATTTAATTTTATATATGGAAATGCTGAAAGCTGTAAAACATCCAAATCTATATTTCGTGGTGGATGCAACCATATATTGATTTTATTTTCAACCAAACCTGTTCTTTCCCTAGCTATTTCTTTTTTGTTGCTATCTAAATATTCAAAACTTAATAACAGTTTGGCTATAATCAGGATCAAAATTAGAGAATGGTTTTGTTGTTCCTTGAACTATCATTCTTACATATCGCAAATCGGTATCTAGAATACGATTATTATGTTCTATTTTACATTGATATAAAACTTCCCTATTCACGGGATAAACTGTATTATCTAAATCAAATCTATTTTCGTTATCTATATATTGCTCAGGAATAGTTTCAAAGTAAATAGAATTCTTTTTAGAAGAACAACCAAAACTTACAATCAGAAAAACTAAAATATAGTAATATTTCATACGGTTATTTTAAAAACTCAATATTTCGTGTCAGTCCAGCGTACTTCGTGCGTTTTACAGCCGATTTCTTAAATACTTTTCTAAAGGTATCTTCAGTAATTTCCTCCCAATCCTTTTTAGTCATTTCTAATAAGTCGGGATGCGGATTAAATAAAGGTTCGTTGTGGGATTTTGAAAATCGATTCCATGGACATACATCTTGGCAAATATCACAACCAAACATCCAGTCGTCAAACTTACCTTTAAATTCGGTTGGAAGGTTTTCTTTGAGTTCTATGGTGAAATATGAAATACATTTACTGCCATCCACTACGTAAGGTTCCGTAATAGCTTCCGTTGGGCAAGCGTCTATACACTTTGTGCAAGTTCCGCAATGATCGGTAGTGGCATGGTCGTACTCTAATTCTAGATCAATGATTAATTCCGCAATAAAATAGAATGACCCTACATTTTTAGTTAAGAGTAAGGTGTGTTTTCCTACCCATCCTAAACCTGACTTTGCCGCCCAAGCTTTATCCAAAACTGGAGCAGAATCTACGAAAGCACGTCCTTCTACTTCCCCTATTTCTTCTTGAATAAATTGTAATAGGGATTTTAATTTATCCTTTATAACGAAATGGTAATCGGTACCATAGGCGTATTTCGATAATTTATACGAATCTTCATTCTGAAATTCTGAAGGATAATAATTCAACAATAAAGACACTACACTTTTTGAACCTTCCACGAGTAAAGTTGGATCTAAGCGCTTATCGAAATGGTTTTCCATATAACGCATTTCGCCATTCATGTTATTATTCAAATAAGCTTCAAGACGTGGCGCTTCTTCTTCTAAGAATTCTGCTTTACTAATACCGCAAGACAAAAACCCGAGGCGTTTGGCTTCAGCTTTAATGATTTGCGTGTATTTATTTCTATTATCCAATTTATATTAACTGTAATTTAATCGGAGGTCATGTGATACAATAGCATCTACTCAATATTATCTTGAACGTCGTAGAAAAGTTCAACTAGACCTCATAATTAATTTCTTTTTTCAAACTCCAAATAGGCATTTTTAGGTTTCAATGTTATAAGCGGTGTGATATCAATAGTTTCAGAATTAGATCGAATTTTATAGGTTGACACTAGTTCTGAAATTGCAATAATCATTTCGAACATGGCGAAATTATTTCCAATACATTTCCGTGGTCCTGCCCCAAAAGGAAAATATTGCGATGAATACTTTCGACTTCCTTCACTAAAACGCTCTGGCAAAAATTCATCTGGCCGTTCCCATAAATTAGGATGTCGGTGGATTTCATAAATTGAAAATAGTAGATTAGCCCCTGCTTCGAAAGTTAAACCATTAAAACTATTGGGTTCTATATTTACACGATCAATAAAGTACACAGGCGGATATAAGCGCATGCCTTCCTCGATGACTTGCTGACAATACTTAGATTTAGTGACCAAATCCATAAGGTCGTCACTTTTTTCTAGAAGTTCAATACGTTCTCTATATATTCTATCCTGCCATTCAGGATGTTTTGCCAATAGTTGAGTAATAAAGGTGAGAGCATTGGAAGTTGTTTCATGTCCTGCTGTAAACAGAATCAAGATTTCGTCAATGAGTTGCTCCTCTTCCATAGAACTTCCATCCTCATATTTCGCATCAAGCAACATATCTAACAAATCGTGCTCCTTTACTCCTGATGTTCTACGCTCATTTACTATTCGTTTTAAAATTTCACGAGCTTCTCGAGTAAGGTCTAAATGTTTTTCGATTTCACCACTGATGCTGAACCACCACCCTAAATAAGGTTGACGCAATTCCTTAACCAACATTCGTTGTGCTTGTTCAGTAATAAATTGAAGACGATTAATATCTTCTTGACTAGCGGCAGAACTAAACAAAGATTTGACCACCGTTTGAAAAGCTAAATCGTTTAAAATTGGAAATATATCTATCTCGGTATCTGTAGTAATCCTTTTTAATTCAGAACAAATTGCAGATTTTATACTATCTAACAGCGTCTTTAATTGCTTTTTATGAAACGCTGGTTGAATGAGTTTACGCTGTCTTTTCCAATGTTCACCTTCAGCAGTTAACAGTCCATTACCAATATACTTGACTAAGTCTACAGTTTGGATTTTAGATTTGGTATAATTTTTTTGGTTTTTTTGAAGCACATATTCAGCAAAAGCGGCATCTCTAACAAACACTACAGAATTTCTCAACCCTATTTTCAATCGAAACACATCACCTTGTTCTTCAAAGTTACGATGATGAAACGGCAGTGGATTCTTTAGTATTTCTAAGGAGTGTTTTAAAAATCGACTTATAGGTACTGTTGGTATATTGCTTTCTAATTTCAATTTTTAGTTTTCTAATATTGATTGATAGGTATAATAAACAATGCCTTTAATGATGACTCTAATGAGATTGACGTTTTTCGCCAATAAGATTTTGAAAATCTAGAACAATCCGCCTTGCGTTGGGCCTTTTATTTTTCCCAAATGCCTATAGGCTTGCTCAGTCACTTCACGACCACGAGGTGTACGCATAATGAATCCTTGTTGGATTAAAAATGGTTCATATACTTCTTCAATAGTTTCTGTACTCTCACTAACCGCAGTTGCAATGGTACTAATACCAACGGGGCCACCTTTAAACTTATCTATGATGGTGGTTAAAATTTTATTGTCCATTTCATCCAAACCGTAGGCATCTACATTCAGCGCCTTAAGCGCAAATCTGGCTATTTCAATATCTATTTTACCATTACCTTTTATTTGGGCAAAATCTCTAACACGTCTTAATAAGGCATTAGCTATACGTGGTGTCCCTCTACTTCTACCAGCTATTTCTATAGCAGCTTCCATGGTTATAGGCATGTTTAAAATCGATGCACTTCGCTGCACTATAGTCGTAAGCAAATCGGTTTTATAGTATTGCAAACGACTTTGAATTCCGAACCTTGCTCGCATTGGAGCTGTAAGTAATCCCGAACGTGTGGTAGCACCAACAAGTGTAAACGGATTTAAGTTGATTTGAACTGTTCTGGCATTTGGCCCAGACTCAATCATAATATCGATTTTATAGTCTTCCATCGCCGAGTATAAATACTCTTCAACAATAGGACTTAAACGATGAATTTCGTCTATAAATAGAACATCGCGTTCTTCTAGATTAGTTAGCAAGCCTGCAAGGTCTCCTGGCTTATCTAAAACAGGCCCTGATGTGACTTTTATACCAACATCTAATTCGTTGGCTAAGATGTGAGCTAATGTTGTTTTACCAAGTCCTGGAGGTCCATGAAAGAGTGTGTGATCTAAAGCCTCTTCCCTTAGATTCGCCGCTTGAACAAAAACTAAGAGGTTTTCTAACACTTGATCTTGACCGGTAAAGTCATCAAAGGTTAATGGCCTTAACTTTTTTTCGACATCTAATTCCTCAGGTGTAAAATTATCGTTGTATGGATTTAGGTTTTCGTTCATAGCTCTTCCCAAAAAAACGGGAGTCTCTTTAAGTTTTATTCAATAAACAAATATAACGAAAAAGCCTTTCAGTATAAGTGAAAGGCTTTTTAATGATTTATTTTTCTCTTTTGAGAGATCTCTTATTTCAGAGTAATTTTAGTGTTGTAATTCCTCTTCACCTTCTTTTAATGGTACGTTTTGAGGAACGAAGTCATCATCATGACCTGGTTTACTATAATCATAAGACCAACGGTAAACATGAGGAATAGCTCCTGGCCAGTTTCCATGAATGTGCTCTACAGGAGTTGTCCACTCTAAAGTTGTAGATTTCCATGGGTTCTGTTCAGCTTTCTTACCATAGAACATACTTACGAAGAAGTTGTATAAGTAAACAATTTGAACTAAACCACCAATGATAGCAAAGATTGTAATGATTACGTTAGCATTAGCTAAATCATCAAATAATGGAAATGCTGAGTTTGTATAATATCTTCTAGGTAAACCTGCCATTCCAATAAAGTGCATTGGGAAGAATACTCCATAAGCACAAATAGCAGTAATCCAGAAGTGAATATAACCTAAGTTTTTATTCATCATACGACCGTACATTTTAGGGAACCAGTGGTAAATACCGGCAAACATTCCGTAAATCGCTGAAATACCCATTACTAAGTGGAAGTGAGCAATAACGAAATATGTATCGTGTACGTTAATATCTAATGCACTATCTCCAAGAATGATTCCTGTTAAACCACCAGTAATAAAGGTAGAAACAAAACCAATAGAGAATAGCATTGCAGGGTTCATCTGAAGATTACCTTTCCAAATGGTTGTAATCCAGTTGAAGGCTTTAACTGCCGATGGAATCGCAATTAATAATGTTGTAAATGTAAATACAGAACCTAAGAAAGGGTTCATACCTGATACGAACATATGGTGACCCCATACAATCGTCGATAAGAATGCAATCGCTAAAATAGAAGCAATCATCGCACGGTAACCGAAAATAGGTTTACGTGAGTTTGTTGCCATAATTTCAGAAACTAATCCCATCGCAGGAAGAATTACAATATATACTTCAGGGTGACCTAAGAACCAGAATAAGTGTTCAAATAATACTGGAGATCCACCTTGGTAATGTAAAACTTCACCTTGTATAAATATATCAGATAAGAAGAATGATGTTCCAAAACTTCTATCCATTATTAACAATAATGCTGCAGATAATAATACAGGGAAAGATACTAAACCAATAATTGCAGTAACAAATAATGCCCAAACTGTAAGAGGTAATCTCGTCATAGACATACCTTTTGTACGTAAATTGATTACCGTTACAATATAGTTTAAGGAACCTAATAATGACTGAGCAATGAAAATAGCCATAGATATTAACCATAAGGTCATACCCATACCTGATCCTCCTTGTGCCATTGGTAGTGCAGAAAGCGGCGGATAAATAGTCCAACCAGCTGCTGCAGGTCCAGCTTCAACAAATAATGAACAAAGCATTATAAAACTAGAGATAAAGAACAACCAATAAGATACCATGTTAAGGAATCCTGAAGCCATATCTCGTGCACCAATTTGTAGTGGAATTAATAGGTTACTAAACGTACCACTTAAACCTGCTGTAAGTACGAAGAATACCATGATCGTACCGTGGATAGTAACTAATGCTAAATAAACATCAGCGTCCATTACGCCATCTGGAGCCCATTTACCTAGTAATGCTTCAAATAAGATATTCGGCTTTTCTGGCCATGCTATTTGAATACGGAACATTATAGACATTAAAACACCTATAACACCCATTATAGTTCCAGTAATTAAGTATTGCTTAGCGATCATCTTATGATCTTGGCTAAAGATATACTTTGTTACAAATGTTTCTTTATGATGATGTACGTCGTGATCGTCGTGACCGTGTGTATCTAATGTTGCTGACATAATCTCTTTATCTTTTTCTTAAAACCTTTAATTAATTTAATGAATTTGGAAACGTTGTTTGCTCTTTTGCCCAAGCATCGAATTCCTCCTGTGTCTCTACAATGATATTCATCTGCATATTGTAGTGAGACTTACCACAAATCTTGTTACATAATAAAATGTAATCAAATTCATATAATAGTTCTTGTCCAGCCTCTTCAATCTCAGCTTGACGTTCTCTTCTTAATTCATTAATGTTTTTTACTTTCTCAACGATTTCTGGTCTCTGACGCATTTCAGCAGTGGTTACTGTTGGTGTGAAGGCGAACTGAGTCACCATTCCAGGAACACAGTTCATCTGAGCTCTAAAGTGAGGCATATACGCCGAGTGTAATACATCTTGAGAACGCATTTTAAATAACACTTTTCTACCAACTGGTAAATGTATTTCAGAGGTAATAAAGTCATCTTGAGCATTAGGATCATTTTCATCTACACCCAATACATTCGCGCGATCAATATCAATTAATCTTACGTTTGCCTTTCCTAAAACGTTATCTCCACCACTGTAACGTGCTTTCCAGCTAAACTGTTGTGCGTACAATTCAATTACCAGTGGATCTTCATCTTCGTCGATATTCATAATATCATTCCAAGTAAATAATCCGTAGATAATTAAACCTGCTAATACAATTACAGGGATAATTGTCCATATAAATTCTAAAGTGTTATTATCAGCATAGAACAATGCTTTTCTTCCTTTTTCACCTTTGTACTTATAAGCGAAATAGTGTAATAGAAATTGAGTTATTGTTTGCACAAGGAAGATTACAATCATTGATATCCACATTAGGTTATCAATCTCTTCTCCATGTTCTGATGCCGAGTTAGACATCAACGGAAGGTCACCTAAATAATAAAGACTTAGAAAAGTGATTACATATATAAACACCATGAAGGCGATCATTAAGTATCCATTAATCTTGTTGTCTTCGTCTGTCGCAATTTGCGAATTAGACTTCCCAACTTGAGCCAAATCAAAAATCTTCACCATTTGCCAAATGGCAATAGCTACAAATAGTACAAATATTATCGTTAATAAAGCAGTCATTATCGTTTCTGTTCTTATTTATAATTAATAATGGAAATGTTCACTTTCCTTAATAAAAGGGTTTCCTTTTGCTAATAATGGATTTTTGCCTAAAGCTGTAAATACGATAAGCATGAATAAGCCACCAAAGAATAATATTGATCCGATTTCTGGAGCACCAATAAACCATCTTTCACCAGCCGTTGCAGGCATAATCATAGTGTAAACGTCTAAGTAGTGACCAAATAAAATTACAATACCTGTTAATACCACAAACCATGGAACACGTTTAAAATCACTGTTCATTAATAGTAAAAGTGGGAATAAGAAGTTTAGCGCTACCATACCAAAGAATGGTAAATTGTAATCTTCAATACGCGTTACGAAATACACGACCTCTTCAGGAATATTAGCATACCAAATTAACATGAATTGAGAGAACCATAAGTACGTCCAGAAGATACTAATACCGAACATAAATTTAGCTAAATCATGTAGGTGACTATCATTTACAAATGGTAACAATCCTTTAGATTTTAAGAAAATTGTTATTAAAGCAATCACAGTAATACCACTTACAAACATACTTGCAAATACGTACCATCCGAATAATGTACTAAACCAGTGAGGGTCTACACTCATTATCCAATCCCATGACATCATAGATTCTGTATAGATATAGAATACTAAGAAACCTGCTGCAATTCTGAAGCTTTTCTTAAAGTTTCTATTATCGTTTATATCCGCTAAATCTTGTGCTACTGAGAACTTAACTGCAAAGTGACGATAAAGCGCCCAACCAGCTAAGTATATTATACCTCTAATAAAGAATCCTGTTTTATTTAACCAGCTTGTTTTATTTTGAATAATTGTATCAGTAGCTACAACACTCTCGTCCATCCATATGAATATATGACTATCGGCTACAAAAGCAATTAATAATACTAATAATCCACCTGGTAATACATAAGCCGTAATAGCTTCCATAACTCTAAACAATACTGGCGACCATCCGGCTTGTGATGCAAATTGAATAGCGTAGAATGCTAAAGCTCCAAGAGCAATAAAAAAGAAAAATAAAGCGCCTACATATAATGCTGAATATGGTCGGTTATGTATTTGGTGTAATACATGTTCCTCATGACTTACGCCATGCTCTTCAACTGATTCACCTCCGGCATGTGCTTCAGAGTCACCATGTGATCCTGCTACTTCTGCATCATGGCTTACACCATGATGAGATTCACTAGCTAAAAGCTCTTTTACATCATCAACATTTTGATATTGATGTGAATCCATAAAGCCATAGCCTATACCCAATGCTCCTAAGACCATTAAAATGATGGCTCCTATTCTTAATCGATTTGAAATTTTATATTCCATTTATATAATCTTTATCTAAATCTTACTTTTCTAAATCTGCCTTTAGTTTCTGAACATAAGCAACAACTTGCCAACGCTCTTCCTCATTCAATTGGTTAGCATAAGAACCCATTGTATTTTTCCCGTAATATATTACGTGATATATACTACCTTCAGTAATAGATCTACCTATATCATCATAACTTGGTACACCTAAAATCTTTTCACGATCTACTAATTTTCCTTTTCCATCACCTTTATTACCATGGCAAATACCACAATAAATAGCGTATAATGGTCCACCTCTGTCATAATCCACTTGAGTAGAGTCTAAAGGACTTTTAAGGTTTGCTTTTGCGAATTCAAAACCTTCATTAGTATCTTCAATTTCATAAGGCATAAAGTCACCTCTTGGAATTGTTCCTTCTGCTGGTAATTGTGCTTGAACACCGTTGGCGAAAGCATCTGACTCTTGATAAGTTTCATAACCTACAGACTCATACATATCTGGCATGAACTGATAGTTAGGTTTAGAATTATTCTGGCAAGACACAAAGCCTACCAACATTACCAATACTACGATATATTTCAAGGATGTCTTCATATTAATGTGCATCTTCATTTTTATCAACAATATTTATCTCTACAGCTCCTGTACTTTTCAATAAAGTAGCTAAAGCTTCTTCGTTATTTCGTACAGTGATTTCCATTAAGAAATGATCATCTGTTGTTCTTGGGTCTGGATTCTCAGCACTCTTAAAAGGCCATAATCTACTTCTCATATAAAAAGTGATTACCATTAAGTGGGCAGAAAAGAATACCGTTAGCTCAAACATAATAGGAACAAAGGCAGGTAAGTTCTCTAAGAAACTAAAGCTTGGTTTACCACCAATATCTTGTGGCCAATCTTTAATCATAATAAAGTCCATCATCCAAATAGCTACGGCTAAACCTAAACACCCGTATAAGAATGCTGTAATCGCTAGTCTTGTTGGAGCTAATCCCATTGCCTTATCTAATCCGTGAACTGGAAAAGGCGTATATATTTCTTCAATATGGTGTTTTTCTGATCTTACCGTTTTAACGGCGTTCATTAAAACATCATCATCTGTATAAATAGCATGAATTACTTTTGACGTTTCCATATTACTATTCGTCGTTTTTAGTTTTGTTATCTTGAGCTACGTACGAAGTTCTTGCATCAACTCCAGTTCCTACTAAGCTATCTCCTCTTTCTCTAATGGCTTTGTACTTATCTCCAGAAGACTTTAAAATTGTCTTAACCTCTGCTTGTGCAATTACAGGGAATGTACGTGAGTACAATAAGAATAATACAAAGAAGAAACCAATTGTTCCAATAAATATTCCGATATCTACAAAAGTAGGTGAGAACATTGTCCATGCCGATGGCATATAATCTCTGTGTAACGAAGTTACGATAATTACGAAACGTTCGAACCACATCCCAATGTTTACTACTATAGAGATAAAGAAAGAGAACATAATACTTGTTCTTAGTTTCTTGAACCACATGAACTGTGGAGAGAATACGTTACAAGTCATCATTGCCCAGTAAGCCCACCAGTAAGGACCAGTTGCTCTGTTTAAGAACGCAAATTGCTCATACTCTACACCAGAATACCATGCGATAAATAACTCAGTAATATAAGCTACACCAACAATAGAACCTGTAAGCATAATTACAATGTTCATTAATTCTATATGTTGGATAGTGATATAATCTTCAAGATTACACACTTTTCTCATAATAATAAGAAGTGTGTTTACCATGGCAAAACCAGAGAAGATTGCACCCGCAACGAAGTAAGGAGGGAAAATTGTTGTATGCCATCCTGGAACTATCGATGTTGCGAAGTCAAACGATACAATGGTATGTACCGAAAGTACTAATGGTGTTGCTAAACCTGCAAGTACCAATGATACTTCTTCAAAACGTTGCCAATCTTTTGCTCTACCAGACCAACCGAAACTTACTAAAGCGTAAATTTTCTTTTGGAAAGGGCGAACTGCTCTATCTCTTAACATTGCGAAATCTGGTAATAAACCAGTCCACCAGAATACAAGTGATACTGATAAATAAGTTGAAATCGCGAATACGTCCCAAAGTAGTGGTGAGTTAAAGTTAACCCATAACGAACCGAATTGGTTTGGAATAGGTAATACCCAGTATGCTAACCATGGACGACCCATGTGTATTAGTGGGAATAAACCGGCTTGGAATACCGCGAAGATGGTCATCGCTTCTGCCGAACGGTTAATCGCCATTCTCCATTTTTGACGGAATAATAGTAATACTGCAGAAATCAATGTTCCTGCGTGACCGATACCTACCCACCAAACGAAGTTAGTAATATCCCAAGCCCAGTTAACTGTCTTGTTCAATCCCCAAACTCCAATACCTGTAGATATGGTATAAATAATACAACCTATTCCCCAAAGAAATGCTACTAAAGCTATACTGAAAACAATCCACCATGCTTTGTTGGCTTTGCCCTCGACTGGTCTTGCTACATCTACTGTAACATCGTGATACGATTTATTTCCAGTAACTAAAGGTCTTCTAATAGGTGCTTCGTAATGAGACGCCATAATTATATACTTGTTTCTTTAATTTATATTAAGCTTTCGATGTGTTTCTCACTTTTGTCTGATAGAATACGTTTGGTTTAGTACCTATATATTCTAATAAGTGATACATACGATCGTCTTCTTTCAACTCAGTGACTTTACTCTCTTTGTCATTAATATCTCCAAATACCATTGCGCCATTTCCACATGCTGCAGAACAAGCTGTTTGGAACTCACCATCCTTAATTTCACGTCCTTCACGTTTTGCATCAAGAATTGTTTTTTGAGTTTTTTGGATACACATAGAACATTTTTCCATTACTCCACGCGAACGAACTGTGACGTCTGGGTTTAATACCATACGACCTAAATCGTCATTCATGAAGTAGTCAAACTCATCGTTTTGGCTATATTGGAACCAGTTAAAACGACGTACTTTGTATGGACAGTTATTTGCACAGTAACGAGTACCTACACAACGGTTATACGTCATGTGGTTTTGACCTTGACGACCGTGAGCTGTTGCAGCAACAGGACAAACAGTTTCACAAGGTGCGTGGTTACAGTGCTGACACATCACAGGTTGGAATACAACTTGTGGGCTATCTGCTGGATCTTCTAATTCAGCGAACTCACTTAATGAGCTTCCTAAACCAGAAATTCCTTCTTTCTTAGCAATATCCTCAGTAAATGAATCTTCAGACGAGTAGTATCTATCAATACGCAACCAGTGCATATCTCTACTTCTTCTTACTTCAGACTTACCAACAACAGGAACGTTGTTTTCAGCGTGACATGCAATAACACATGCGCCACAACCTGTACAAGCGTTTAGGTCGATTGATAAGTTAAAATGATGACCTACTGAACGGTCAAATTCATCCCATAAATCAACATCCGGAGATGTTACAGGAGTTTCTATATGATTAAGAGAAACTTGTGGAACAGAATTCCAATGCTTCTTATCTTTTGTATTAAATACCTCTAAAGTCGTTTCTTTAATGATATCTCCACGACCCATTAAGGTATTGTGTAACTGAATACAAGCAAATTCATGCTCTCCAGCTACCTTCTTAATGCTCACATTTTGTACAGCATTAAAGTTTTGGTATAATGGGTAGGCATTAACACCAGTTTGCATTTCTTCTTTAAGTCCTGCTTTTCTTCCATAACCAAAAGCCATACCTACTGACCCTTTAGCTTGTCCTGGTTGAATAATTACTGGTACATTAGGAACTGTAACTCCATTTACAGTAACGTCTACATAGCTTCCGTTAAGTCCACCATTCGCAACGTTTTTGTTAATTAAACCTAAATCTTTAGCATCAGCCTTAGAAACGGTAAGGTAGTTATCCCAAGATGTTCTTGTGATTGGATCAGGGAACTCTTGTAACCAAGGGTTATTTGCTTGTTGACCATCACCTAAACCAGTCTTAGTGTAAAGTGACAATTCTAAACCACCAGCCTTTACTGAAGATGCTAGGGCTCTCGCCGCAGTACCACCTGTTAATACTGTTGCAGCTTCTTCATTAGCTTCTTCTACAGTAGCATCGGCCGCATTCTCAACGACGTTATCACTTTTAGCTCCAACAAAGAAACCATCTTGAACTGCTTTATTAAATGACGAACCATTTAATATACCGTTAGTCCAAACTGATTTAATATAATCTCTATAAGACCCAGACGTTTCCGTCCATGCCATTAAGACTTCTTGAAATTGTTTTGTATCGAATAAAGGACGAATTGTAGGCTGCATCATTGAGTAATGACCCGACTTAAATTCGTAATCTCCCCAAGACTCTAAACTATGAGGTGCAGCTGCGATATATTGACATTCTGTCGATGTTTCGTCTTCTTTCATAGAAAACGCAATAGATAGGTCAGTTTTAGATAAACCTTCTTTAAAGTCGGCTGCATTAGGTAACGTATATAATGGATTAACACCATTCATAATCACAGCACCCACTTTACCAGCTTTCATATCAGCTACTAATTGTGTTACTGCTTTATCACTACCTTGTCTTGTTTTTATAGTTGTCTTAGGATCAAAAGCCTTACTTCTTAAGTGCTCATTAATTTCTAAAACAGTCGTTTGTGCATTTACGTCTTGGATACCAGAAACAACTACACCATTACTACCTGCTGCACTTAATTCTTTTGCAGCTGCATTAACAGCTTTATCTAGAGCTTCAGGTAATGTACCTGGAATTGCTACACCAGTTACGTAACTATATAATTTAGCTAAAGCTAATTTTTGCTCACTTGGTGTAATAGGCCAACGTTTATCTGCGTTAGCACCAGTTAATGACATATTAGATTCAAACTGAATATGTCTTGACATTTTTCCATTAGCAGGAACACGATTCTTAGTATAAGCTGAATCGAAACCTCCACCTTGCCAATCTCCTAAGAAATCTGCACCAACAGAAACAATAGTCATCGCTTTAGAAAAGTCGTAATTAGCTAATCCTCTTGAGCCATATTTCGCTTGGTAAGCGTCTAAAGCTGCAGATTCTGAAATCGCATCATAAGTAACGTGATTCACATTACCATATTTTGTTTTGAATTCTGCAATTAATTTATTTGTAGATGGACTTGGCATTGATTGCGTTAAAAACACAATTGGTTTACCATTCAGTCCTTTTAATTTTGTAGTTGTTTCAGACATGAAAGTATCCCAAGAAATTGAAGATCCACCTTTCATAGGCGACTTCACTCTCAGGTTATCATACAACCCTAAAACCGAGGCATTAACTCTGGCATTAGCCACACCATTGGTAGCTGCGTCAGTGTTGTTTTCAATTTTAATAGGTCGTCCCTCTCTTGTCTTCACTAAAATACTAGCAAAATCATATCCGTCTGCAATTGTAGTTGCGTAATAGTTAGCCACACCAGGAACGATCTCTGTAGGCTGCACTATATACGGAATTGATTTAATAACTGGTCCTTCACATGCCGCTAAAGAAGCTGCCGCAGTACTAAAACCAACGTATTTTAAGAAATCACGACGCGTAGTAGACGAAGACTCTAATGATTCTTTATCTCCTAAAAATTCATCTGTAGGAATCTCTTCCACAAACTCATTCTGTTGTAGCGCCTCAACAATCGAGCTATTTTCGTTTAGCTCTTCAACACTTTTCCAGTATTTCTTGTTTGATGACATAGTATTTATTTACGATTTTAGAGTTTTAGACTTCCGCTTTTATGATTAGAGCGTCATCTGTTTTCCAAAATATTTAACTCTTTTCTATTATATATATTTTCTCAATTTTATTGAGACTACACTTTAAATGTTACAGGATTAATAGTGACATTTACCACATTCCAATCCACCCATTTGTGCTACCGTAAGTTTTTCAACTCCATATTTTTTAGATAGCTCCTCGTGAATCTTAGTGTAATATGCATTATCCTTAACTTTCACTTCTGTTTCTCTATGACAGTTAATACACCAGCCCATTGTTAATGTTTCGTGCTGCTTCATAACTTCCATTTCCTCAACAGGACCGTGACAAGTCTGACACTCAATCCCACCTACTTCTACGTGTTGAGAGTGGTTAAAATAAGCAAAATCTGGTAAGTTATGGATTCTCACCCATTTCACAGGTTTAGCTTCCCCCGTATAACCGGTACCATCCCAACCTACAGCATCGTATAGTTTTTGAATTTCAGCGTTATAATCTACACCGTATTCTTGTCCTTCAGCTAAAGTTTCTGGAGCTACTTCTGAAATTGACATATGACAATTCATACATACATTTAAAGAAGGAATTCCTGAAGTTTTACTAACCCTTGCAGAAGAGTGGCAGTACTTACAATCAATACCGTTATCACCAGCGTGAATTCTATGTGAATAATGAATTGGCTGTACTGGTTCGTAACCTTGATCTACACCAACCTGCATAAAGTATCCATATACAAAATAACCACTTGCCAACAAGAAGATGATCGTTGTTACAATGATTAAAAATTGATTTTGAGCGAAAGCTTTCCACAATGGTAATTTTTTATCCTCCTCTGGAATTTCAATACCTTTTGCTTCAGCAAAACGATCTAATGTTTTTCTAACAACGATTAGTGCCATTGCCAATAATCCGAACATTAAAACTAATGCCCCGAGTATAAGGTCATTTGAGATACCACCTTGATCTTGTCCAGCACTTTCTTGAGCACCACCACCTGCAGCAGCAACTGGTTCCGGCTTAGGTTCTGCTGTATAAGCAAGAATATCTGAAATATCTTGATCACTTAACTGTGGAAACGGAGTCATAGGAACTCCATTATGATCGTTAAATGTTTTTACTGCATAAGCATCACCAGCCTTAACTAAAGCAGAACTATTTCTAATCCACGCATTAAGCCATTCTCTATCTAATCCTTGCTCATCAGCTAGTCTTGCTTCTATATTACGCAAAGCTGGACCAGTCATTGGTTTATCTAACCTATGACATGCAGCACAATTGGAATTATAGAGAGACTTCCCCTTTACTGGATCACCTTCCTGAGCCATTAATGAGGTTGAAAACGTAAGCAATAGAACAAAACAAAGACGAGAGATCTTTGTGGTTAAACTACGGTAAATCACCTGTTTCATATTATAAGTTGAATTATCTTCTAAACTTTGGTACGGTTTTTTCATTAAAACTTGAAAAAAGATGTTATAAAAACTCAGGCAAAAGTAACATTTAAAGTGGATTTTAGAAATCTTAGAGAAGTGTTAATATCTAATTTATAACAATTCTAAATAATTATTTTAAAAAGCCATTGTATGATTTTAGTCTGCTTAGATATCGACTGCTTGAAGTGCAATTGATTACATTAAAAAAGTGCATAATAAAACTTATGACTGTTTCGTTGAATAACATACCTTTGTGTAAAATTTGATAATGATGAATTTAAAATTAAAAACCTTATGCCTCGTTATAGTAGGCTCAATAGTCACATTTTCCTTACAAGCCCAGCAAGGAACAGTTAATGTTAGCCAAGATAGCGATATTAAAAAACTATTAGAATATAAGAGAGATATTACTACATCGACCGTTTACAGAATTCAGGTCTATCAAAATGTAGATCCTGATAAAGCTCAACTCGAAAAAAGTAAATTCTTAGAACAATTTAACGAATGGCCAGTAGATATCGTTTGGAACACTCCAAATTACAAAGTTTGGGTAGGTAACTTCTCTACACGATTAGAAGCCGATAGAGCTTGGGCTAAGATAAAAACCAAGTATATGTACGCTATTATCTTTCAGCCTAAAACTGATAAATAAAGCCAGTCGATAGCGTGGATTACACCAACTGTTTAAGGCTTTTTTAAAGCACCATAATATATATCTAGAAGGAAATCCGAATACGATGTACACCCCCTTAAAAAAGGGGCTTAAACTTTAAAATCTTAGATTATTTACCGAGAATTAAATCATAAAAAAAACCGACAATCACTTGTCGGTTTTTTATTTATAATAATGAAGTTTTTATTTCAACTTTTTCTTTACTTCTACTTCTTGGAATGCTTCTACAACATCACCTTCTTCGATGTCGTTAAAGTTTTTAAACTGCATACCACAATCATAGCCTTTAGATACTTCTCTAACATCATCTTTAAATCGTTTTAGAGATGTTAATTCACCTGTGTGAACTACAACACCATCTCTAATGATTCTAATACCAGAGTTTCTAAAGATTTTACCATTCATAACCATACAACCTGCAATGTTTCCAACTTTAGAAACTTTAAAGATTTCTCTGATTTCCGCAGTTCCAGTAACTTCTTCTTTGACCTTTGGAGATAACATACCTTCCATAGCGTCCTTAAGATCGTTAATTGCTGCATAGATAATAGAGTAAGTTCTGATATCAATTTCTTCTTTATCAGCAATCATTCTCGCATTACCTACCGGTCTTACATTAAATCCTACAATAATCGCATCTGAAGCTGTTGCTAAAAGCACATCACTTTCGGTAATAGCACCAACGCCTTTATGAATAATATTCACTTGAATTTCTTCAGTAGATAATTTTTGGAATGAATCTGTTAATGCTTCAACAGAACCATCCACATCACCTTTAAGAATGATATTAAGCTCTTGGAAGTCTCCAAGTGCAATACGTCTTCCAATTTCATCAAGTGTAATATGTCGTTGCGTTCTTACAGATTGCTCACGTTGTAACTGCGTACGTTTAGTCGCAATTAATTTCGCTTCACGCTCGTCTTCAAAGACGTTAAACTTATCACCAGCTTGTGGTGCTCCATCTAAACCAAGAATAGAAACAGGAGTTGATGGACCTGCCGACTCCACATCGTGGCCACGCTCATCTTGCATAGCTTTTACTTTACCACTATTCTTTCCTGCTAGGACATAATCACCAACTTTTAACGTACCTGCTTGTACTAAGATGGTTGACACATACCCTCTACCTTTATCTAAGTATGCTTCTACAACAGTACCGCTAGCATCTTTATTTGGATTCGCTTTTAATTCTAATAATTCAGCTTCAAGTAATACTTTTTCAAGTAATTCTTTAACACCAGTACCTACTTTTGCAGAAATATCATGAGATTGTATTTTACCACCCCAATCTTCTACCAATAGGTTCATTTGTGCCAACTGTTCTTTTACCTTTTCAGGATTTGCTGTAGGCTTATCAATTTTGTTAATCGCAAACACTATTGGAACTCCTGCTGCTTGAGCGTGAGCAATAGCTTCTTTTGTCTGTGGCATTATGGCGTCGTCTGCCGCTACCACAATAATAGCAATATCGGTGACTTGAGCACCACGTGCACGCATCGCTGTAAAGGCCTCGTGACCTGGAGTATCTAAGAAGGCCATTTTTTGACCATTATCTAGTTGAACCCCGTAAGCTCCGATATGCTGTGTAATTCCACCAGACTCACCAGCGATTACATTTTCTTTACGTATATAATCTAATAACGACGTTTTACCGTGATCGACATGCCCCATTACTGTTACGATAGGCGCTCTAGGCACTAAGTCCTTTGGATCGTCTTCTACAACTTTAATGGATTCTTCAATATCGGCTTTTATAAACTCTACATCGAAACCAAATTCATCAGCAACAATAGTTAATGTCTCTGCATCCAATCTTTGGTTCATGGTTACCATCATACCTAAAGACATACATGCCGAAATCACTTGAGTTACCCCAACTTCCATCATTGTAGCCATTTCACTTACGGTAACAAACTCAGTTACCTTCAGCGTTTTACTTTCTGCTGCTGCTATTTCTTGATCAATTTCCGTTTGTTGACGGTGCTGATCTCTTTTATCTCTACGGTACTTAGCTCCTTTGCCTTTGTTGGACTTTCCTTGAAGCTTTTCTAAAGTTTCACGGATTTGCTTTTGTACATCCTCTTCACTAGGCTCTTCTTTAACCACTTTAGGTCGCGCTGCGCCACCTCTAGGTTTCTGTCCACCTCTTCTATTATCGAAATTTGGTTTAGATCCAGTATTTCCACCTTTACTAATTCTACGTCTCTTACGTTTGTTAGCATCGGTACTACTAGATTTATCTTCCTTCTTTTTCTTTGGTTTATTAAACTGAGATAAATCAATTTTTTGACCTGTTGCTTTAGGACCAGACAGTTTTTGATATTTTGTCTTTAAAGTCTCTTCTACAGGTTCATTTGAAGTTGTTTCTGCCTCTTCTTTTTTAGGTTCCTCTTTCTTAGTATCTGCCTTTTTAGGCTCTTCCTTCTTAGGTTCCTCTTTTTTCTTAGGTTCTTCTTTAGCTTTTACAGTTTCAGACTTCTCAGACTTCTCAGTTTTTTCAACCTTTTCAGTGGTTTTAACTGGTTCCGTCTTTTTAACTTTCTTAGGTTCTTCTTTAACCTTTTCAGTTTTTTCCTCGGTCTTTTCAACCTTAGGAGTTTCTTTAACTTCAGGCGCTTTAGGAGCTTCTTTCTTCTCCTCTTTTCCTTTATTATCTAAGTCAATTTTACCAACTTGCTTAGGCCCACTAAGTTCTACCTTAGCTTTAACCACAGCTTCTCTTTCCGCTCTTAGTCTTTCTTTTTCCTCTTGCTCGCGTTCTCTTTGCAAGCGAAGCTCTTCTTTCTCCCTAAGTTTAGCCTCACTGACTTCTTGAGCTTTTTCACGCTTAGATGCATCTGTTTGGAACTCATCTGAAAGCGTTTTATAAACCTCTTGGGAAATTTTAGTATTAGGACTTTTCTCAATTTCGAAACCTTTGGATTCTAAAAAATCCACAGCACGGTCTATTGAGATATTTAATTCTCTTAATACTTTATTTAATCTTGTTGTTTGAGCCATAAATTGCCTGTAAAATACTTAAATATATGTTATACCTATTTAACTTCAAAATGATTTATAAAAAACCATTCTCAATTAAAAAGATATTATTCTTCAAATTCTTCTTTTAAAATCCTAATCACATCTAGGATAGTTTCTTCTTCTAAATCTGTACGCTTCACTAAATCAACAACATCCTGCTCTAAGATACTTTTAGCAGTATCTAAACCAGCTTTACTGAATTCAGCTATAATCCAACCTTCAATCTCATCTGAGAATTCTTTTAACTCTACATCTTCCTCTGCACCTTCTCTGAATACATCGATTTCATAACCAGTTAATTGACCAGCCAAACGAATGTTATGACCACCTCTACCAATTGCTTTTGAAACTTCCTCAGGTTTTAATAAAACCTCTGCACGCATATTCTCTTCATCTAATTTTAAAGATGTAACACGCGCTGGACTTAAAGCTCTTGTTACAAAAAGTTGAATATTGTTAGTATAGTTGATTACGTCAATATTCTCATTTCCTAACTCACGTACAATACCGTGGATTCTAGATCCTTTCATCCCCACACAAGCTCCAACAGGATCAATTCTATCATCATAAGAATCTACTGCTACTTTTGCTTTTTCGCCAGGGATACGTACTACTTTTTTAACCGTAATTAAACCATCGAATACTTCTGGTATTTCTTGTTCGAATAATTTCTCTAAGAATACCGGTGAAGTTCTAGACATAATAATAGCCGGCTTACTTCCTTTTAATTCGACACTTTCAATAATTCCTCTTACGTTTTCTCCTTTTCTGAAGAAATCTGAAGGAATTTGTTTGTCTTTAGGTAGGATAATTTCATTTCCATCATCGTCTAGCAAAATGATTGCTCTGTGACGAATATGATGAACTTCTGCTGTATAAATCTCACCTTCAAGCTCTTTAAAGTGCTTATAAATGTTTGTATTATCGTGTTCGTGAATTTTAGAAATTAAGTTCTGTCTTAATGCTAAGATTGAACGTCTTCCTAAATCGATTAACTTCACTTCTTCTGCTACATCCTCTCCAACTTCAAAATCAGGCTCTATTTTTTGAGCTTCTGATAAGGCAATTTCTTGATTTGGTTCTTCAACCTCACCATCTGCAACAACTATACGATTTCTCCAAATCTCTAAATCCCCTTTATCAGGGTTTATAATAATATCAAAATTATCATCATCACCATACTTCTTCTTCAATGCATTACGTAACACATCCTCAAGAATTGCCATTAGCGTAACTCTATCTATTAATTTGTCGTCTTTAAATTCTGAAAATGATTCAATTAACGCTACATTTTCCATATTTGATATGTATTAAAATTTTATTTTAACTTTTGCTTCTTTAATATTGTCAAACCTAACAGTTTCTGTTTTTGTCACTGTTACTTTGCCTTTTCCAACAGGCTTAGGTTCTCTTGCCTTCCAGCTGATTACCACATCCTCTTCGTTCACTTCTTTTAGCTCACCTTCAAAATCATGACCATCTAAGGTTGAAATTTCTAAGTTTCTGCCAACATGCTTATGATATTGTCTAGGTAAGGTTAAGGGGGTTGCTGCTCCAGATGATAACACTTCTAAAGAAAAATCATGCTCATCTCTATCTATATTATGCTCAATAGCTCTACTAATAAACATACAGTCTTCTACTAAGACCCCTTCATCCCCATCAATTACAATTTTTATTGCGTTATCTCCTGAGAGTGAAAAATCTATAAGAAACAGGTCTTTTCTCTCTTCTAATGCGGCTTGTAATAAGTCTTCAACTATTTTCTTAAACATGTAATGATATAAAAAGAGAGGACTTTTCGTCCTCTCGCTTATTTATTTTTAGTAAACAACGGTGCAAATATACGATTTTAAATTAATTTTCCCAAGCATCCTATTATGGATTTAATTTCTTAAATTTATAGGACTAACACAAATCAACCAAAATGAAGAGAATTTTAGTACCCACAGATTTTTCCGAACAAGCCGAAAACGCCTTAAAAGTTGCTGCCATATTAGCTAGAAAGCACAATTCTGAGATTTACCTTTTGCATATGATGGAAATTCCCATGCAACATACAGATCCGGCAAATTCACATAGCGATATTCCTGAAGCCTTATTTTTTATGAAATTGGCAAGGAAAAAATTTGAAGACTTAATGTCTCAAGATTATTTAAAAGGCATTCCTGTTCATGAATCTTTGAAAGCCGACATTACATTTAACGAAATAAAAGATTCGTGTAAAGAATTTAATATTGATTTAATTGTCATGGGGTCTCACGGCGCCACTGGACTTAAAGAAATGTTTGTAGGCTCTAATGCCGAAAAAGTGGTAAGAACGTCTGATGTTCCTGTATTAGTTATTAAAAACGCCCATGATAATTTTGAAGTCTCTGATTTTGTTTTTGCCTCCGATTTTAAAAACGACAGTAAAGAAACTTATAAACAAGCTGTAGCGTTTGCACAAGCCTTTGACGCGAAAATTCATTTAGTCCTAGTGATTACTTCTAGTAATTTTATGACCACACATGAAGCAGAAACTAGAATTAACGATTTTATCTCTGGACAAAAATTTGATTATTATACCATTACCATTCACAACGATTATACCGTTGAACAAGGAATTTTAAATGTTTCAAAAGATTTAAACGCCGATTTAATTGGAATTAGCACACATGGAAGACAAGGCATTGCTCACTTTTTAAATGGCAGTATCAGTGAAGATTTAGTCAACCACGCTAATCGTCCGGTGATCACTTTTAAGATTTAAGTGTCTTTAACAATTCACGCGCACTACGCTAAATCGCTCATCAACAAATAGTTATATAAAATAAAAAATCCTAATCAAGTATTTATGATTAGGATTTTTTTGTTGGCCTACTAGGGCTCGAACCTAGACTCTTCTGGACCAAAACCAGACGTGTTGCCAGTTACACCATAGGCCAATCTCTCAAATTGAGGGTGCAAATTTAATACAAAGTTTCATTTGAACAAAAAATAAACACAAAATTTTTGAAAAATATTAACCTTAACTTAAAAAGGTAGGGGTTTGTGTAAAAAATAGTAAATTCGCCTGCATTATTAAGCAAGGTTTTTATGACAGATTTTAACTTTAAAAAGTGGAACAACATTCTAGGATGGCTTGTTTTTACAGTGGCATTTGTAGTTTACGCTCTTACTATTGAACCTACTGTTAGTTTTTGGGATGCAGGCGAGTATATTCTAACCTCATCAAAATTACAGGTAGGGCATCCACCAGGAGCTCCTTTGTTTCAGATGTTGGGCGCATTTTTCTCCATGTTTGCCTTAGAACCTTCACAAATTGGTATGATTATGAACATGATGAGTGGTGTGGCTAGTGCCTTCACTATACTTTTTATGTTTTGGACCATCACCTTGCTTCTTACAAAACTTACCAAATATGACGAGAGCAACTCTTCAGGGAAAGCTTATGCTATTTTAGGTAGTGCTTTAGTTGGTAGTTTAGCTTTTATATTTACAGATACTTTTTGGTTTAACGCTGTTGAAACGGAAGTTTATGCCATGGCGACTATGATTATGGCTATCATGTTCTACTTAGCCTTGCGTTGGGAACGAGACATGGATAATGCTAGAGGAAATCGTTGGTTGATTTTAATTGCCTTTGTCATTGGACTGTCTTTTGGTGTTCACTTTATGGGATTATTAACCATTCCAGCAATAGGTTTGATTTATTATTTTAAGAATTATAAAACGATCACCGTTCAAAATTTCATCATAGCGAATATTGCGTCAGCTGCAATTCTTCTCTTTATATTTAAATTATTATTACCAACCACATTAAAACTCTTCGGAAACTTTGAAGTGTTTTTTGTGAACTCAATGGGTATGCCTTTTAATTCAGGAACCATTATCGCCGGACTATTAGTTATTGCCTTGTTCTATTTTGGATTGAATTACACACGTAAAAAAGGCCTTATTCATGCCAACACTTTGGTGCTTAGCTTAATGTTTATTTTTATCGGGTTCTCTTCTTGGACGATGTTACCTATTCGTGCGAATGCTAATGTAGTTATCAACGAAAACAATCCATCGGATGCTAGAGAGCTTCTTGCATATTACAATTTAGAGCAGTACCCTGAAACGCATTTATTTTACGGACCTTTATTTACAGAGGTTTATTCTGGCGCAGACAAAGATGAACCTTTTATAGATGATAAAAAGAATTACGAGCGCGACGAAGAACTAGGCAAATACGTTATTATTAACGATTGGGAAAAGAGTAAACAAAATTACAATCACGAGCACGCTTCTATACTTCCAAGAATGTGGAGTGCCGAACATGCTCAAAACTACATGATGTTTACCGGGTTAATTGACTTTAAAGTTAATCCTGCGATTCAAACACGCGTTTATAACGATGCCTTAAGTGCTGGCTTAACAGAAGAACAAGCTGGACAATATGCGCTGCAAGAAAAACAACAATTAGATCAGATTGTAAATGATTTTAGAATGCGTGTGATGCGTGGTGAGGTTGATTACGACGATTATAATCAATTCCTAAAACGTTACGGACAGCAGTATTTAATTATAGAGAAGCCTTCTTTTATAGATAACATTATGTATATGTTCCAATATCAATTTGGCTATATGTACTGGCGTTATTTTATGTGGAATTTCACAGGGAGACAAGATGATATTCAAGGACGATACAATCATAAAAATGGCAACTGGATATCTGGAATTAACTTTATTGACGCTATGCATTTAGGAGTCTCACAAGATAATTTACCAACAGATGTTTTAGAAAATAAAGCCAGAAATACGTATTACTTCCTACCATTAATTTTAGGACTCCTTGGGTTCTTCTTTTTAATGTTTTCTGATCTCAAACGCTTTTGGGTACTGTTAGTATTCTTTTTACTTACTGGTATTGCAATTCAATTTTATACTAATGTAAGACCATTTGAGCCAAGAGAACGTGATTATTCCGTAGTAGGGTCTTTTTATGTATTTGCGATTTGGATAGGCTTTGGTGTCTATGCGATTTATGATTTCTTAAAGACACGAGTAAAAACAAAACTTTTAGCACCACTTATCACTTTAGCCTGTATTATTATTGTACCAGGTATTTTAGCGGCTAATAACTGGGATGATCACGATCGTTCAGGAAAGTACACCACCAATTCAATGGCTCGAAAATATTTAGAGTCCTGTGCACCAAATGCGATTTTATTTACCATTGGAGATAATGATACTTTCCCATTATGGTATTTACAAGAAATTGAAGGTGTACGTACCGATGTACGCGTGGTGAATACGAGTTTGTTCCAAACCGATTGGTATATCGATCAGATGAAGCGGAAAGCTTATGAAAGTGATCCTATTCCGTCTCAATTAACCCATAAACAATACCGTGGCGGAACAAGAGATGTTATAATTAGACGAGAAATCACAGACGACACTTTATCTATTGATTACTTTGTTGATTTCATATCAAGTGATAAACCTAATACGAAATTTAAATATGTGGCTGAAAGACAAGGTGAAGACCCAAATGGATACCCTAGACATATTTTGAATTCTAATTATTTCCCATCAAGAAACATTAGTATTCCTGTAAATAAAGAAATGGTTCTAAAAACCGGCTTAGTAAAACCTAAGGATGCCGATAAAATTGAAGATCATTTATTTATGGAGATTGAAGGTTCTTATATCTACAAGAATCGTCTGTTAATGTTAGATATCCTTGCTAATAATAATTGGGAACGACCAATTTATTTTACAGGAGGTGCATTTGGAGCTGATGACTATATTTGGTTAAAAGACTATTTACAGTTGGATGGTATGTGCTACAAACTAGTACCAATTAAAACACCTGTAGATAGAGCCAATCCGTATGATATGGGTCGTGTTGATTCTGAGCTTATGTATGACATGGTGAAGAATTGGGAATGGGGCGGAAGTAAAGAAGACATCTACCACGATATTGAAACCCGAAGAAATGGTATTACTTATAGAGGAAACTTAGCACGTTTAATAGAGCAGTTACTCAATGAGGACCAATTAGACAAGGCGGAAGAAATTGCAGATATTGCTATGGAGAATATGCCTGTAGATAAGTTTGGATTCTATTCTCTACTCGAGCCATATGTGAGTGCTTACTACGAAGTAGGTAATATTGATAAAGGACGTGCTTTGTATAAAGAAGTTGCTAAAAAATATCAAGAAAACTTAACTTATTATGGTGGTTTAGATATAGAGCAGCAAAAGAATTTAGTATTCGAGGACATCTATATGGATATTCAGCGTTACCGATCTCTGATAGATATTTTAGTGATCCATAACGACAGAGACTTTGCCCTTGAAGAAACTAAGCGATTTAACAATTATCTGACTTTATTTGATGCGCTGATGGAACAACCAATGGAAGAAGAGGAAATGCCATTAGATGCTGATATCTACGAAGCTCTAAAAGACACGATTGAAAAAATTGCTCCTGAGAATTAAATGGCTATGAAGATTATTCCAGCTAAGACGCCAGGCTTTGTTAAGACAATGTTCCCTAATTTTATCTGGAGTATTCCTACCCATAAAAAGGAACTATATCTCACTTTTGATGATGGCCCCACTCCGGAAATTACGGATTGGGTGCTGTCTACTTTAAAGACGTATAATGCCAAGGCGACTTTTTTCTGTATTGGCAATAATATAGAAAAGCATCCAGACATTTTTCAACGCCTATTAGACGATGGGCATACCGTAGGCAATCATACCTATAATCATTTATTAGGTTGGAAACATACCACTAAGGCCTATGTTGAAAGTGTTGAAAACACGCAGCAGCTCATCAACTCAAAAACCAACCCTACTTATCAGAAACTTTTTAGACCACCTTATGGGAGGTTTAGAAACAAGCAAATTCGAAGAATTCGCAATTTAGGCTATAAGATCATCATGTGGGATGTATTATCCTTTGATTGGGATAAGAATGTATCTGAAGCGTCTTGTCTAGAAAAGGTCACTTCAACAGCAAAAGAAGGTAGTATTATTGTATTTCACGATAGTGTAAAAGCCTCTCGCAATTTAAAATATGCACTTCCAAAGGTATTGGACTATTATAGTGTAAAGGGTTACGAGTTTAAGAAACTGTAGATCTGAATGAATTACCCTGTTCTTAATGACGTTTTGTAATTGCTAAAAAGTGTATTTCTTAGAGCTTTATACTTGCGAAAGTAGTCCTCATTTAGACATATTCTAAAATGATATTGATTAAGGTATTAGCATCTTGTCCACCACTATGCCTCCATTTCATCTCACCATTTTTGTAGATTATTAAAGTAGGCAGCCCTTTTATGCGTAGAGCTTCAGCCAGATCTTTATTTTTATCGACATCGATTTTAATCACTCTGGCTTTATCGCCTAATGCAGCCGCCACATCCCGTAATACGGTATGCATCGCCACAGACTGATCGTTCTCTTCCGTGTAGAAGTCCAAAAGCACTGGAATTTCAACATCTATTAATTCCCCAAATTTTGACATACGTTATAATTTTAGTCAAATAAAAAATGCCCATTAACCATCTCACATTCGTGACTATAATGGTTAGTAGTTCAATTCTTATATCATAAAAATAAACAATTCTTTACAATTACGCACTTTTAGTCCCTTTTTTGAGCTCAATCACCGTAATTTCAGGCCATATACCCACACGTCCTGGGTAACCTAAATAGCCAAAACCTCTATTAACGTTAATGTATTGTCCCATTTCTTTATAGATACCCGCCCAGTGTTTGTAGCGCCATTTTGCAGGACTCCATTTCACCCAACCTGGAATTTCTATGCCGAATTGCATCCCATGGGTATGTCCACTTAAAGTCAAGTGAAAATGTTTAGGATCTTTTAAAACTTCAGCTTCCCAATGGCTTGGATCGTGGGTTAGTAGTATTTTAAAATCATCCGGTTGAATTTGTGATGTGGCTTTTTCTAAATCACCTGCTTTTTTAAAACCACCTTTTCCCCAATTCTCAACGCCAACTAATGCTAATCGTTGCCCCTCTTTTTCTAGATAGCGACTTTCATTGAGCAGTAGGTCGAAACCAATTTCTTTTTGAATTCCTATTAACTCTTCTAAGTTTTTTTGTTTTGCTTCGGCTGACTCCCAATCGACATAATCACCATAGTCGTGATTACCTAAGACAGAGAATTTACCATCTTTAGCTTTCAATCGGCCAAAAGTTTCCTTCCAAGGCCTCATTTCTGAAGCTTTATTGTTTACCATATCTCCTGTAAACATTAAGACATCAGACTTCTGCTCATTAATTAAATTGATTGCGTATTCTATCTTTTCTTTATCGTCAAAACTTCCGGAATGGACATCACTGATTTGAGTGATTTTATAACCATCAAAGGCTTCTGGTAAGTCTTCAAAATGAAGGACGTACCTCAACACTCTAAAATTGTACTTCCCTTGGTACATCCCATATAATAAAGACGAAAATGGAATAGCCGCTAAGCCTAAAGCAACTTGACTCACAAACTTTCTACGCGAGGGCATATAGAAGGACTTATCCTTTTTTAAGCCTTTCTTATATAAGCCAAAGCTTCCTCTAATAATGTCTTCACCAACTAAGAACGGCAGTAGTACTAAGTTAAAAGCCATAAAAGCTAATACAAACCCAAAAGCATAACTTTTACCCGGTGTTAAAACCCGTCCTGCATCACCTGAAGCAAATTGAAATACAAGATTTCCAGCTATCAATATGGCCATCCCAAAAAACACATAGTATATCCATGTTTTCTTAGTTACTCGTTTTATAGCTTGAAAACCGTAAACCGTAAGTAGTATATAAAGTATAGCAAATATTGCCCAACGCATCATATCATAAATTTATAGTTGCAAATTTACGGATATGCCAGGGCGACTTATCTTATGAAAGTGTTAAACATTTGATAGTAAAGGGGTCAGGAATGACCTAAAACCATTTAATGGTTATGCGCGCTAAGGTTTCTTTTAGACCAGAGTAAGGCGGAAATAACAATTCTGTCACTCCAAATGTATGTTGTTTCATTACAGCGCGTTCATTACTAAACGATTTGAAGCCAAAGAATCCATGACTCTTCCCTATTCCGCTATTGTTGACTCCTCCGAAAGGCAATTCGTGATTAGCGTAATGCAAGATGCTATTATTAATACAGGTACCTCCTGCTCTGGTATTATCGATTATTCTATTGGTATTGGATTTACTCTTACTATATATATAAAGCGCTAATGGTCGTGGTTTAGAGTTGATATAAGCAATGGCCATATCCAAACTCTTATAAGTGACTATAGGTAGAATAGGTCCGAATATTTCTTCTTCCAATAATGAAGACTCAGGGTCTAAGTCGGAAATAATAGTTGGTTCGATATACCTTGATTCCGAATCGGTTTGACCACCTACTTCAAACTTAGCCTTTTCACTTTTTGCATTTTCGAGATGTGTGTTTAATCTTTCAAAATGTTTATCCGTTACAATACGTGCATAAGATTCGGATGTTTTAGAATTATCATTATAAAAATTGCTCAACCATTTTTTACAGGCTGCAATAAATTTGTCTTTAATAGCCTCATCTACCAAGACATAATCTGGCGCCACGCATATCTGTCCGCAGTTTAAAAATTTAGCCCACAGTATTTTCTTTGCTGCTTTATCGAGGTCAGCGGTTTTATCAACTACTGTTGGCGACTTTCCACCTAACTCTAAGGTCACTGAAGCCAAATGCTTAGAGGCCGCTTTCATTACAATTTTACCCACATTAGGTGATCCTGTGAAAAAGATATGATTAAAAGGGAGTTTTAGTAATTCGGTAGAGGCTTCGACCTCACCTTGCACGACGGCAACCTCATCTTCGGAAAATATATCAGCTACTATTTTTGCCATTAATTCCGAACAGTTTGGCGTCATTTCAGAAGGCTTAATAATAGCCGTATTTCCTGCAGCAATTGCTGACACCAACGGCCCGAATGTTAGATTAAAAGGAAAGTTCCACGGTGAAATAATTAGGCAGACCCCTTTAGGTTCATATTTAATGTACGAACTAGACCCTATTAAAGACAATGGTGTTCCTACGCGTTGCTTTCGCATCCATCGGTACAAGTTCTTCTTCGCAAATTTTATATCTCCTATAATGGCATAGACTTCTGTAAGTTCCGATTCTACCGTAGGTTTCCCTAAATCCTTTTTCAGAGCCTCATGAATTTGTGTTCTATAGGTAACTTCAATGGCGCGCTGCAGTTTATCTAAAGTTTTAAAACGTTCTTTAAATGTTCTATTTCCTACTGCAAATTGATTTTCGTTCTGTTTCGAAAACAACTCGAAGTATGGATTATCTCTATAATCATTCATAATTTATCACTATTTATAAGCCTTATTGGCTCATCTTATGTATTTCGTCGACACCTTCTGCTAAACTCTAGTTTTCAAGCTTTTGAATTGATCATTCATCAAATCTATCTATGTATTTAAAGGGCCATCAAGCCATTTTGTGCATTTCATCGATATTTTTTACGAGGTAGTTCCCCTTAACCGTTTATCGAATGGTTTCATCTAAATTATTCTTGTATCTATTCTATCTATTGTTTCTTTGAGTCGAAGTTAAAACAAAATACCAATTTCTGATTATGAAAAAAAGTTTAATTATCATATTATTTTTAACGCTTTCACTAGGAGCCTACGCTCAGGAGGAAGTTGTAAACGCCAATGATACTGAACTTAATGAAACAACGACATCAGAAAAATTAGAGCTTGAACCAGTTCGTATTTCTGCTGAAGTTAAGGCGAAAATTTTAAGGATGAATCGTAAAAAGAGTAATGAGATTATCAGTATTAAAGCTTATAGAAAAAGCCTTCAGATTAAAGTAAAAACTACGAAGCTTTGTTAATAAGCGATACACCCTATATTTTAGACAAAAAAGCCGGAACTTGAGTTTCGGCTTTTTTATTTAAAGGCCATTTCACTCTTCATTAATTATGAAAGTATTCATTTGCAATTCTTCCGAAGATATGGGTTAAAATACAGCGGCCGTTTCTCCTATTTTTTCAACACATTCCATTTTTTCCTTATTCGGAGTCACTTCGGAGTCACTTCGGAGTCACCTCAGAGTCACCATGAAGTATCCATGAAGTATCCATGGAGTATCCATGGAGTATCTATGGAGTATCTATGGAGTATCTATGGAAGATTAGGCCTTCTCAATTAAAGCATCACAATATTGGCAAAAACACCTTCAAAAATCAGCTTATGTTTTTCATATAAAGGAATTAAATAAATCGCAGTGAAGCCTTCAAAAATTCTAAAGGTCTAATAAGTTTTTCGTAGCTTTGAAATCCTTTCAAAACTTATACAATGTCAGACCAAAAACGTCTTTTTTTAGTAGATGCTTACGCTCTTATTTTCCGTGGTTACTACGCTTTTATAAAAAATCCAAGAATTAACTCTAAAGGAGAAGATACCTCAGCCATTATGGGCTTTATGAATTCGCTTTTAGATGTGATAAAACGCGAACGCCCAGATCATTTGGCAGTTTGTTTTGACAAAGGCGGAAGTGCCGATAGGGTGGAGATGTTTGAAGCCTATAAAGCGAACCGAGATGAAACTCCTGAAGGTATAAAAACGGCTGTTCCGTATATTATGGAGATTTTGAAAGCCATGCATATTCCTATCATGGTGAAGGAAGGTTATGAAGCCGATGATGTGATTGGAACTTTATCGCGACAAGCCGAAAAAGAAGGTTTTAAAACCTATATGGTGACTCCGGATAAGGACTTTGCCCAATTGGTCACAGAGAACACGTTTATGTACCGCCCTGTTTTTGGAGGAGGTTATGAAACTTGGGGTATTCCTGAAGTTCAAAAGAAGTTTGAAGTAGAAGATCCTTTACAGGTGATTGATTTCTTGGGGATGATGGGTGATTCTTCCGATAATATTCCAGGACTCCCTGGTGTGGGTGAAAAAACCGCAAAGAAGTTTCTCAAGCAGTTTGGCAGTATGGAGAACCTTTTAGCGAGTACCGATCAGCTCAAAGGAAAAATGAAGGAAAAGATTGAAGCCAATAAAGAGCTGGGCTTACTTTCTAAGCAATTAGCCACTATTATGCTAGATGTTCCTGTGGAGTTTTGCGCTAAAGACTTTGAATTATCTGAACCAGACATTCCGAAGGTGACTGAGATTTTTCAAGAATTAGAATTCCGACGATTAATTGATAATTTCAATAAGACTTTTGCTGTAGATAGAGACGAAGCCTCTTCGGCATCGGCTACAACCACAAGTTCAAGTTCGACTTCAACCTCAGCTTCAACCTCAAGTTCAAGTTCTAAAGCCGGAGAAGGTCAGTTTTCGCTTTTCGGAAGTCCGGATGCTAGTGCACCAGGTGCTGACACGGTTTCAGAATTCACCCGTAAAACCGCCGAAACCACATCTCATTTTTATCAAAGTGTCGCTTCAGGCATGGCAACGACCTTATTTGTTAAGAATTTAATGAATCAAACTTCGGTATGTTTTGATACGGAAACCACAGGACTTAATCCGCTTACGGCCGAATTGGTGGGTATTGCTTTTTCATGGGAAGTGGGCAAAGGTTTTTATGTGCCTTTCCCTGAAGACCGCGATGAAGCCCAAGAATTAATTGAAGTTTTACGACCATTTTTCGAAAGTGAAGC
Organism: Winogradskyella epiphytica; assembly: GCF_003217215.1. Lineage (GTDB taxonomy): Bacteria > Bacteroidota > Bacteroidia > Flavobacteriales > Flavobacteriaceae > Winogradskyella > Winogradskyella epiphytica. Next base: position 1,157,903 of record NZ_QJTD01000001.1, on the reverse strand, counting down.
CATTGAGAAAGTCGGCCAAAATTTAAAATACGATATTAAAGTTCTCGCCAAGTATAATATTAAAGTGAAGGGAAAACTCTTCGACACGATGTTAGCGCATTATTTGATTAATCCAGATATGCGACACAATATGGATGTATTGGCAGAAACCTATTTAAACTATACACCAATTCCTATTACGGACTTACTCGGCAAAAAAGGCAAGAATCAATTGTCTATGCGAGAGGTGCCTTTAGAGCAACAAACCGAATATGCGGTAGAAGATGCCGATATCACACTTCAGCTCAAAGAACATTTTGAAAAGGAGTTAGGCGAAGCCAATACGCAGAAGTTATTTGATGAGATTGAAATTCCGCTGTTACGTGTGTTAGCCGCTATGGAGTTGGAAGGGATTAATTTAGACACCTACTTTTTAAATTCGTTATCAGAGGCACTTAATAACGATATTGCCCATCTTGAAAAGAGCATTTACGAAGCTGCAGGCGAAGAGTTCAATATTGCTTCACCAAAGCAGTTGGGTATTGTGTTGTTTGAGAAGATGAAATTGGTAGATAAGCCTAAAAAGACCAAAACCGGTCAGTATGCCACAGGAGAAGATATTTTATCTTACCTGGCCAAAGACCACGAGATTATTCGACATATTTTAGAATACCGAGGACTGGCTAAATTGAAGAGTACTTATGTTGATGCTTTACCACTTCAGGTTGAAGCTTTGACAGGACGCGTTCATACCGATTATATGCAAACGGTTGCAGCGACGGGACGTTTAAGTAGTAACAATCCTAATTTACAAAACATTCCGATTCGTACGGAACGTGGCAGACAAGTTAGAAAGGCCTTTATCCCAAGAAGTGAAGAATACACCTTGCTCGCTGCCGATTATTCGCAGATAGAATTACGTATAATAGCCGCTTTAAGCGAAGAGGAAACCATGATTGAAGCCTTTAAGAATGGTGAAGATATTCACGCCTCTACCGCTTCTAAGGTGTTTAATGTGCCTTTGGCCGAAGTTACCAGAGAGCAACGTAGTAATGCCAAAACGGTAAACTTCGGAATTATCTATGGGGTTTCTGCTTTCGGACTAAGCAACCAAACCGATTTATCGCGTAGCGAAGCCAAAGATTTGATTGACACTTATTACGAGACCTATCCGAAACTAAAAGCTTATATCAGTAAGCAAGTGGATTTTGCTAGAGATCATGGCTATGTAAAAACGGTTTTAGACAGAAGGCGTTATTTAAAAGATATTAACTCTAGAAATGCTGTAGTTCGTGGTGCTGCCGAGCGTAATGCGGTAAACGCACCCATACAAGGAAGTGCCGCAGATATTATTAAGGTTGCCATGATTCATATTTATAATAAGCTAGAAGCTGGCAATTATAAAACCAAAATGCTTTTACAAGTACATGATGAATTGGTTTTTGATGTGTATAAACCAGAACTGGAAACCATGAAAACGCTGATTAAAACCGAAATGGAAAATGCCTTTACCCTAGATGTTCCTTTAGATGTAGAAATGGATGTAGGAGTGAATTGGTTGGAGGCGCATTAAATCTAATATTTTGGACGGTACCCTAGAAAGGTCAGGCTATCCGTTGCAAGACCTCGTTCTTACCTCACTGTCTGCTTTCCACTACTTTCCCTAACGCAAATAAATATGGTGAATAATTTTGAAACTATAGTTACCTCACTTTTTAATTTGAAAAAAAATTAATGTTTTCATGCGTTTAACACTTAAAATTTGAAAAACTTACTACTTATACTTCTTTTAATATACTACATCATGCTCTTTTGCTGATTAAATGAAATAGAAAATCACAAAGACAAGGCCTGACACTGCATTTTGCCACAAAATTAACAAAACTAAACTTTATTAAAAGGTGACTCATAGTCCGTTGTAATAAACACAACATCAGACTAAATTTGATTTTATATTTTTTTCAAATTATATGAGTATTAACAAAAAAATTGGCAAGCGCATACTTGCACTTAGAAAAATCCAAAACCTATCGCAAGAAGCTTTGGCGCACAGGGCTAATGTTGATAGAACCTATATTACTGGCGTAGAAACGGGAAAACGAAATGTAACCGTTAGGGTCTTAGAGAGAATAATTCACGCTCTAGAATCAAACTTTGGAACTTTTTTTAATGATAAAGTGTTCCTAGATGAAAAATAAATTTAAGTTTATTGACCTTTTTGCTGGAATTGGTGGTTTTCACATAGCTATGCATGAAAATGGAGGAGAATGTGTTTTTGCTTCAGAATTGGACAAGTTTGCGAGAATTACTTATGAGGAAAATTTTAAAGAAATATCTCCTGAAATTTTTAAGAATGGAAATTTCAATATTGATATAACAGACCCAGAATTGAACTACAATGAAATTCCTGAATTCGATATTTTATGTGCAGGATTTCCATGTCAACCTTTCTCTAACGCAGGATTAAAAAAAGGATTCGAAGATACTCGTGGCACATTGTTTTTTAATATTCAAGAGATTATACACTCCAAAATTAAAGCTAATAAAAAAGATAAAACTGTAAAAGTCCCTAAGGTAATTTTATTAGAAAACGTAAAAGGTTTTAAAAACCATGACAAAGGCAAAACCTTTGAAACTATTGAAAGAATTCTAAATAGAATGGACTACCATGTTAGCTCTGAGATACTTAATAGCAAATATTTTGGAGTTCCTCAAAACAGAGAAAGAATTTTTATTGTGGCTTGGCATAAAAAGCAAATAAAAGCAAAAGAATTTAATTTTCCATTTGGTTTAGATGAAGAGAACAAAGTAATATTTGATAAAAGTAAACGCGAAGAACTAGCAAAAAAAACAAAACTTGGGGATATTCTTCTTACAAACACTCAACTAAAAAAGCTAGAACTGAAAGCTAATAAAACTTATACAATTTCAGATAAGTTATGGACAGGTCACAAAAGAAGGAAAAGAGAACATGCAATTAAAGGTAATGGTTTTGGATACTCTTTATTTAACAAAACCTCAAAATACACAAGTACTATTTCAGCTAGATATTATAAAGATGGAAGTGAAATACTTATTGAGCAGAAAAACATAAAAGATAGAGATGATAGACCTAGAAAACTTCACCCTATAGAAGCAGCAAGGTTGCAAGGATATCCTATAAATGATTGGTATAAAATACCTGTTTCAGACAATCAAGCATATAAGCAATTTGGAAATAGTGTTTCCGTTCCAGTTGTAAAAACACTTACGAATGAAATTTTAAAACAATTATTAAATAATGACAAATAATTTATTAGATTTTTCACAATTTGAAAATACCGATTCGAAATTTACAGCTGAACTTGAAAAAAGAGGTGGTAATATTACATTTAGTAATTCGGGAAAAGGAGGAAATAAAAAATACTTCAATTTGAGTTTAGACTCATTTTTGAATTGTTTAAAAGACATAAAAAATAATATTTCAGAATTTGTAGGACATGAAGGTTATGTTGAGCGAGATTGGAGAGATTTAGGTAGTCAATTTTTTAATGATGGTCCAGCAAATGCACAAATAACTGTCCAAACAAAACCAATGTTTACTACTTTGAGTAAGATAATTATGTGGGCAAATTCCCCACTTTTAAAGGATATTGACCCTGAACAATATATTAATCTTGAAATTTCTAAAATAGAACTTGCTATTACTAAACTTGACGAACTAACTGATAAATTTAAACCTGTCACTTCCAATGAAAGTGAAGAAGCACAAATTTCCTCAAATTCAATAAGAGATTTTTCATTAATGGTTTTTAAACATTTTTATAAAGATAATTGGGAAGCTGTATTGAGTGAATCACAAACGAAGAATTCAACTATAAAAGGAAAAGAGTATATAATTTATGACCATGATTGGTTCAAAAATCTTATAGGTAAATTTGACAAACCTCAAAATAAGGAATCACTATCATCTGCAAATACTATTCGATTTTTTGAAGAACCAATTTATATTAAAGATGATAAGTATTACTATTTTACAACGCAGTGGAATGCAAATGGCGAATACAATCTATCCTTCAAAAATTTAAAAAATTTCATCGAAAATAGATTTCCTAGTTACATACTTCTACAAGATGGCAAGACCTTTATCCTAACTTTAAAAGGAAATTGCAAACCTAAAATAACACAAATAAAATTTGATTCTGAATCCTTTCAAGAAGCGTGCAAAAACTCAGGCTTAATCTACAAACCTGAACTAATAACAAGATACATCGCCTCATTAACAACAAAACCATTTGTATTATTAAGTGGTTTGTCTGGTTCTGGTAAAACTAAACTGGCAGAAGCTTTTGCAAAATGGATATGTGAGAGTGATGAACAATACACGTTAATACCTGTTGGTGCAGATTGGACTAATAGAGAGCCACTTTTAGGTTATGTAAATGCTTTAGATAATAAAGAATATATTTTACCAGAAAATGGTGCTTTAAAATTACTAATTGAAGCAAATAATGAAGTCAACAAGGATAAACCTTATTTTCTCATTCTAGACGAAATGAACTTAAGTCATGTAGAACGTTATTTTGCAGACTTTTTAAGCGTCATGGAATCTAAAAATGAATTTAAATTACATAGTACAAAAACTAATTTAAATAGTAATGACATTGAAGGCTTTGAAAACGCAATTGAAGTACCAAATGCACTTACTTGGCCTAAGAACTTATATGTAATTGGCACTGTAAATATAGACGAAACTACGTATATGTTTAGCCCAAAGGTTTTAGATAGAGCAAATGTGATTGAGTTTAGAGTTAGCGATACAGATTTGAATGATTATTTTGAATCTGTGATTCCGCTAGACATGAAGAAGCTTTTAGATGATGAAACAAAAATAGGTTTAGGAGCTCAATTTGGAAAAGATTTTGTTTTGAAATCTAATGAAGAAATAGACGAAGAGACAAAGAAAACAAGAAATAAAAATCTTGAAAAATTAAATACGGAATTAAAAGAATTTTTTAGTGCACTACAAGATGTAGGAGCTGAATTTGGTTATAGAACAGTTAGTGAAATACAAACATTGTTTGAGCAGATAGAAAGCATTAATCCTAATTTAAAGAAAATAGATCTCTTTTCTAATGTTTACCCAATAAATGACAACTTTAAAATTGACGTAGCAATTATGCAAAAATTACTTCCAAAATTGCATGGTAGCAGAAATAAATTAGTAGGCGTTTTAAAGGTATTAGCCACTTTATGTTATGATCGAGATTTATCAAAAGCATTTAATGATGAACAAAAAAGAGACATATTTACTAATACCGATAAAATAGAAGCAAAAGTAATTTATCCTATTTCTCTTAATAAAATAACACGTATGTACAACAATGTTATAGCCAATGGCTTTACTAGTTATGCAGAAGCATAGTAATCAATGAAAGAAAGTTTTCCTTCCATAAAAGTTGAATTTAAAAAAGGTGTATTCCTAACTATATATACTATTGGAAAGAATGCTCAAATTTTTGAAATTGAACCTCAAGAAGCCGAAGAATTTGGAGAAGCAACAATACAAATACTAGAATCTAAACGCTACGAATATGAGTTTTCAGATAAAGCATATCAATTAGTTCCTTCGAAGGAATTTATACCTTCAAATAGCGAAACTACAAGTAGAGGTATAATTGCTCCAGGTAATTATGTAGGCACATTAGAACTTAATATTATTAATAAAAGTGAAAATGAAACTCTAAAATATCATTTAGAAGTATTAGCTACCAAGTTCGATTCTGAAAATAACTTTGACAAAAGCTATAGAGAGAATTATCGCTCTATGGTTGAAGATATTACAGAGAAATGTACCGAGTTATTAATGCAATCTAACTCACCTGTTAACCAATATTTTGAGCCAGATTTTACAAAAGGCAATAAAATCATTTATCAAAAATTTAGTTTTGTGAAGTCAGTAATTGGCAATGATGAATTTGAAGCCTCAATAATGCGAATTTTTTCTGGTCCTAAAACAAATTGGATTAATAGAAATGAAAATGTGGATATTAGGAGTATTAAAAAATTTACTAATAAAAATGTAAAAGAACTTATAAAAGGAACTAATAGAATGCCTTTACCTAAGCAGCATAGTTTGTATAATGAAGATAAACTTACTAGTGTTCCTATAAAAATAAACAGCTATAAACAAGAACCTTCTCTCGATACTCCAGAAAACAGATTTATAAAACATGCTTTAGAAACCTATTTACAATTTTGTGAAAATTGTAGTAGTGCTTTCGAACCAGATTCTAAAGACCAAAAAGAGGCAGACTATTTAGCAAATACATTAGAAAATTACCTAAATCATTCTTTTTTTAAAGAAGTGTCTAGACCAACAACTTTAAAATTAAACTCGCCAACTTTACAAAGAAAAAGTGGCTATAGGCAGATATTAAAATCTTGGTTAATGTTTGACTTGGCATCTAAACTAACATGGACTGGAGCACAAGACGACGACTATATAGCTGGCAAAAGAGATATTGCTACTTTATATGAGTATTGGTTATTCTTTGTGTTGTATGATTTGTTTAAAAGCAAATTCAATCTATCGCATTTAGAACATGAAGGCAAACCTTATGAGCATTTATTTGAAACAACAAAATCTGGATTAAATTTAATTATAAAATCTGGAAGACACACTGCGTTGAGAGGAAGTAGCATAATTAAAAATAGAGCCTTAAATATTAAATTCTCCTTTAATAGAACTTTCTCAGGAAACAAAGATAGTTTTCCAAAAGCTGGTAGTTGGACTACAGCAATGCGACCAGATTATACTCTAACTATTTGGCCAAAAAAACTGACTGAAACTAAAGCTGAAATTGAAGAACAAATAGTTCATATTCATTTTGATGCCAAGTATAAAGTCAATCATTTTAATGTTAAAACAAATGATACCGACTTAGAATTGTCAAAAGAAGAGGAAGAAGAAGTATTAAATAAAATTAAAAAAGAAGAGCGCGCTGGGAAATATAAAAATGCAGATTTACTTAAAATGCATGCCTACAAAGATGCCATTAGACGAACTGGAGGAGCCTATATATTATATCCAGGAACTAAACAAACAAGATTCAAAGGATTTCATGAGCTCATTCCTGGTCTAGGTGCTTTTGCTATTAATCCGAATAATGAAAAAGAAAACATAGAGGATTTGTCTAATTTTATTGACAAAGTAATTAATCATCTTGTAAATAGAGCTTCTCAAAGAGAGAATATTGCATCAAAAACTTATGAAATCACAAAAGATGGAAAATCTAAACCTTTGAATGAACCACTTCCTGAATATGTAAATAATAAAAAATTAATTCCTGACGAAACCTATGTTTTAGTTGGTTACGCTAAAAGTGAATTAAGAAAAGAACGAATGGAATGGTTCCACAAAGAAGGTAAATATAACTTTAGAATGAATGATGAAGATGGAGCACTTCATTTTACAGAAAAAGAAGCTAAAGCAGAGTTTTTATTAATTAGAGAATCTAAAGATGGTATAGCAACTAATCTATACAAACTTAAAAAAGGAATAAAAGTTTACACTGGAAGCAAACTTGAAGCAGATTTACATCCTGACGCAAAGAAAGATGCCTATTTGGTTGTGGAATTTGAAAGTGATATAATATCTGAGTTTAAAGGGGCAAGGTTTGATTGTAATGATACAAAAGAGTACAAAGAGTTAGAAAAAAAATATAAAAATCCTAGAATAAGAGCAGGAATCCCTTTTACAACAACCTTAACTGAATTAATGAACGTTAAAATTCCATAAACATAATAAAATATCCTATTATATTAAAAACGCTTAACATCGTTTCTTATTAACTCCAGCACCCCCTATTTCATCCATAAAACACACTTAAAACCCCATCCTTTTATTTAACTAAAAAAATAAAAATGCTTGGGTTTATTATTCTACCTTCAAAATAAAAATGTCGATAGAAAAAAAAGTGCAATTAGTAGAAATGTTATTTTACGAATTGGAGCAAGAAGCTAGCAAGTTTAAAAAAGCATCTGGCTTGGCTTGTGTTTCCGGTTGCGGAAAATGTTGTACTTATCCAGATATAGAAGCTTCCCCCTTAGAGTTTTTACCTTGGGCCTTTCATTTATTCTTGCATGGAGAAGCAGAAAAAACACTACGTAAGCTTAAAGAAACTAAAAATCCAAGCTGTTTTATTTATAAGCCATTAACTCTTGCGGGTCAAGGACGTTGTAGCAATTATAAAACCGTGGTTTAATTTGCCGTTTGTTTGGTTTTGGAGCTAGTAAAGACAAGTACGGAGAACTGAGATTAGCCACTTGTAAAATAATTAAAGAAGGACAGGCTGCAAATTATAAATCTACCGTTGCAGCTATTTCTGAAGGAATGTATGTTCCTATATTTACCGATTACTATATGCAATTGAACCAAATAGATTACCAATTGGGCTCTAAGATATTGCCCGTAAATAAAGCACTTAAAATGGCTTTGGAGGAGGTATTGCAGTATTATTCGTATCGTCCAGACACTAATTTGGGGGTAGATTGTGGTTAATTAAAAAGTTACAGTTTGTAGTTTTATGATTTGTTGCCTTTTTGTTATTAGATTGGGACTGTAGTGGAGTGAATAATTTAGCCGATGGATTTTAAAGTAAGACGCATACTTTTGCGAAACACCCCTAAGAGCTGCGCTCGGTAATTTTAAAACAAAATCTTATTATCTTTAAAAAAACACCCCTAAGAGCTGCGCTCGGTAATTTCACAACACCCCTAAAGTCCCCTCGAGGGGACATCTCTAACTATGAGTCATTTAGGTTAGCATTGTAATGGATGATACTTTTCCTTAAGTTCAATTATTAGCAGGATTTTGAGGTTACTGTTGTCCCCTTGAGGGGACCTGAGGGGTTTATTGCTAAAGCTACTATTATGTAAAAAAACAGCCTCAATCATGTTGATTTGAGGCTGTTTTGATATGGTCTTATACTTAACGTTTTTTCTTCTTTCCTGTGTATTTAACCTTATTCTTTCTTCTGTTAAACGGAACAGCATCATCAAAAGTATGCTTTGCATCTCCTTTTGGTTTGTTTTTACGCCATCTTTCGGTTTTCTCTGGAAGTAAGACACTAAGTAAATCTTGACGACCTAATTTGTTTAGAGTCTTTTTTATCCACGCCTTGTTTTCATCTTTATACCAGAAGAAAAAACGATGTTGTTCTTCTTTTTCCTTTTGCGAAATTGGTGTTTTCACCTTTTTCAAAGTGTACGGATGATAGCCACTGTAATAAATTACCGTAGCCACCGTCATTGGTGTTGGCGTAAAACCTTGTACTTGCTCTAACTGAAAGCCCATGTCTTTGGTTTCGGCAGCAAGGTTGGCCATATCTTCCACTTCACAAGCTGGATGGTTGGAAATGAAATACGGAATTAGTTGTAGCTTTAAGTTCTTCTTGATATTAATCTTATCAAAACGCTCTTTAAACTTGTGGAAGTATTGAAACGATGGTTTACGCATCAGTTTTAATACCGGATCACTAGTATGCTCTGGCGCTACTTTTAGTCGGCCAGAAACGTGCTTAGTCATTACTTCCTCAGTATACGCATCTAATTCTTTAGGATCGGCATTCTTATTGAATTCTGGCACTAACATATCGTGACGAATTCCAGAGCCAATAAAGGATTTTTTTACTTTCGGGTGACTATCCACCGCCTGGTATAATTCGGTTAATGGCTTATGAGAAGTATCTAAATTACTACAAATTACTGGCGAAATACAACTAGGCGCCACACATTTGTCGCAGATAGATTGTACTTTCCCTTTCATTTTATACATGTTGGCAGAAGGTCCACCAATATCCGACAAATAGCCTTTAAAATCTGGCATATTTGCCACAAGATCTACTTCTTTTAAAATAGACTCCTGACTACGAGAGGCAATAAATTTTCCTTGGTGTGCCGAAATGGTACAGAAGCTACAACCACCAAAACATCCACGGTGAATGTTGATGGAGAACTTAATCATTTCGAAAGCAGGAATTGGCCCTCGCTTATTATATTTTGGATGTGGTAATCTTGTATATGGTAAATCGAAAGACGCATCAATCTCCTCTTCGGTCATGGTAGGATATGGCGGATTAATCATCAGCGTCTTCTCTCCTACTTTCTGGAAAATTCGTCTTGCTCTTAATTTATTCGATTCCTGCTCTATGACTTTAAAGTTGGAAGCAAATTTCTTTTTATCGACCAAACACACCTCATGCGGAACGATTTCTACATCTTCCCAATTACTGTTTTTAGGAATTTTGTCTTCCTTTCCTAAAAGTACTGCGGTTTGATTAATGGTCGTTAAGCTACTAAACGGAACCCCTCTTTGCATCAATCTTACTACCTCACGAAGTGGCTGTTCTCCCATTCCGTACACCAACATATCTGCTTTAGAAGTTTCTAAAATGGTTGGTTTTAGCTCATCACTCCAATAATCGTAATGGGTTACACGACGTAAAGAAGCTTCAATTCCACCAATTAACACTGGAACATCTGGCCATTTTTCTTTTAAAATATTTGAATATACAGAAGTTGCATAATCTGGACGAAAACCAATATCCCCATTTGGTGTATAGGCATCCTTATCCCTTTTTCTTTTGTTCGCATTATAATTGCTCACCATCGGGTCCATACAACCACCGGTCACCCCAAAAAACATTTTAGGACGCCCTAGTTTCACAAAATCCTGAAGATTATCATGAACATTAGGTTGCGGAACAATGGCCACACGCAAGCCAAAACTTTCTAGCAAACGCCCAATTACTGCCGCCCCAAAAGTTGGGTGGTCAATATAAGCATCGCCACTAAATAGGATGACATCTAGTTCTTCCCATCCGCGTATTTTTACCTCTTTGTTTGTGGTAGGTAACCAATCTGATAATTGTAACTCTCGCATAATAGTGCAAAAATACTTAAAAATTAATGGGTTATGATTTAAAAGCGAAAGGCTCTCTACAAATTAATGGCTTTTAAACTCTCAATTCGGTTTCTTGCTAGGAAGTCGTCTATAGTTTCAAAGTGCTCTATCACACGTTGATCTTTAAACTCGAACACCTTATTTGAAAGCCCTTGAAGGAAATCTCTATCGTGAGACACTAAGATTAAGGTGCCATCAAAATTCTTTAAGGCTTCTTTTAAAACGTCTTTTGATTTTAAATCGAGATGGTTGGTAGGCTCATCTAGAATCAATAGGTTGACTGGCTCTAACAGTAGTTTTACCATGGCTAATCTGGTTTTTTCACCACCTGATAATACCCCTACTTTCTTATCGATATCGTCACCTTTAAACATAAATGCCCCTAAGATGTTTTTGATTTGTGTTCTGATATCGCCTTTCGCTACGTCATCGACTGTTTGAAACACGGTTAAGTCCTCATCTAATAAAGCCGCTTGGTTTTGAGCAAAATATCCCACTTGGACATTATGACCTAAAGCGCAAGTACCTTCTACGTCGATTTCACCTAAGATCGCTTTAATCATAGTGGACTTTCCTTCACCATTTCGACCTACAAAACAAACTTTTTCGCCACGAGCGATGGACATGTTTGCATTTTTAAATACCACATGATCGTCGTAAGACTTCGATACATCTTTTACGGTGACTGGATAATCTCCCGAACGTTGCGTTGCTGGGAATCTTAATTTTAATGCTGAAGTATCGATATCATCTACCTCAATAATTTCTAACTTCTCCAGCATGCGCTCTCTTGAAGTCACCTGATTGGTTTTAGAGTAGGTGCCTTTAAAACGTTCTATAAAAGCTATATTGTCTGCGATAAATTTTTGTTGTTCTTGATACGCTTTAAGTTGATGCGCTCTCCTTTCTTCACGCAATTGTAAATAATGCGTGTAATTGGCTTTATAGTCGTAAATACGTCCCATAGTGACTTCGATAGTACGATTGGTAATATTATCTACGAACGCTCTATCGTGTGAAATTACAAGTACCGCTTTGGCTTTATTCACTAAGAAATCTTCTAACCAAATAACCGATTCAATATCTATATGGTTGGTAGGCTCATCTAATAAAATTAAATCTGGCTTTTGAAGTAAAATTTTAGCCAATTCAATTCGCATTCTATAACCTCCCGAAAACTCATTGGTTTGCCTTGTGAAATCTTCTTGTTTGAAGCCTAATCCTTTTAGTGCTTTTTCAACTTCGGCATCATAATTTACATCTTCTAAGGCATAGTACTTCTCCCCTAAATCTGAGACACGCTCAATAATTTTCATGTACTCGTCCGACTCGTAATCGGTTCGTGTTTCTAGCTGCTTATTTAACTCGTCCATTTCAGCCTTCATCTTAAACACATGAGAGAACGCTTTTGAAGCTTCGTCAAAAACGGTAGTATTATCTTCCGTTAATAAATGCTGAGGAAGGTAAGCAATCACGGTATCTTTAGGTGAACGCACATGGCCACGAGTGGCTTTTTGGACTCCAGCGATAATCTTCATCATGGTCGACTTCCCAGCCCCATTTTTTCCCATGAGTGCTATCTTATCGTTTTCATTAATCGTAAAAGACACCTCACTAAACAGGGTATGTCCACTAAACTCTACAGCTAAATTATCTACTGAAATCATTTTTTGAATTTTAAGACTGCAAAATTACTAAATGGACCGACATAAAAATGCTATGCTTAAAAATTAAAATTAGAAAAGAAAAGCGCTTGTTTATTCAGTTAAATCTTGGTGTATATAAGTCAACCAAACGCTAATCAAATCCCTACCTTGAGGTTTCATCTTAAATTATAAACTCCAGAACTATGATTATTACAAAAGTATTAGGATTGACCGGTGCTTTAACCGGAAGTAAGAAAGCCAAATTGGCCATTTTAGGTATTGAAATGGCGATTTTAGGTTATGCACTTTATAAGCAAAATCAAGAAAAGAAAGCGAAACGTTTAAATTCTTAGATTCTAAAAATAGTAAGTCGGCTACATATTTTTCATCATATTTTGATATTTTGAAGTAATATTGCAGTCTATTTAAGACGATGAGTATTATTTCTAAAGACATATCCAAAGCGATTGAACTTCTAAGTGCTGAAGACATTATTGCTATTCCGACAGAAACTGTTTACGGATTAGCAGGAAATATCTATAGCGAAAAAGCGATCACTTCTATTTTTGAAACTAAGAAGCGCCCGTTTTTTAATCCGCTTATTGTTCATATATCGTCTATAGATGAGCTATCTGATATTGCAGCTTATGTACCTAAAAAAGCACGATTACTCGCTGAAGCGTTTTGGCCAGGACCTATTACCTTAGTTCTTAAAAAGAAGGCTAGTATTCCCGATTTGATTACTGCCGGAAAAGATACGGTTGCGGTGAGAGTTCCAAATCATCCTACCACTTTAGAGTTATTAAGACGATTAGATTTTCCTTTAGCCGCACCAAGTGCTAATCCTTTTAGCAGTATTAGTCCGACGACAGCACAACATGTTGAGAGCTATTTTAAAGATCAGATTAAAATGGTCTTAGATGGTGGTGCCTGTACTAGTGGCATAGAATCTACTATTATAGGATTTGAAAATGACGAGCCTATTATTTATAGATTAGGATCGACCTCCTTAGAAGATATTGAAGCTGTTGTTGGCTCCATTACATTGATGACTAAAAATGATGTGGCTCCACAAGCCCCAGGAATGTTAGATCGTCATTATGCGCCTAAAACTAAAACGATCTTAACTGATAATGTTTCCGAGGAACTTAAAGGTTTTCCTGATAAGCGTGTTGGTGTTTTAGTTTTTACATCTGAAATAGAACACCCTTCCATTAACACACAAATTGTATTATCTCGAACAGGTGATATGAAAGAAGCAGCTTCACATTTATATGATGCGCTTCACCAATTAGATGTGCACGACTTAGATATTATTATTGCCGAACGATTCCCTGATCACGGTTTAGGTAAATCTATTAACGATAGATTGCAACGCGCCACGGCCTCTTAGTTGTTAAGACTAGTTTTCACCTTTTATTATTTCTTAGATTTATTGCATTGGCTTAGTCCCTATAATTCATTATCTTATACGGACAAACGATAGAGCCATGAAAAATATATTAGTCGCAATAGATTTAAAAGGTAATGATCAAGTCTTAATAGATAAAGCTACTTCTTTTGCCGAAAAGTTCAACTCTAAGGTTTGGATAATTCACATTGCGGCACCCGATCCCGATTTTGTAGGCTTCAGTGTTGGTCCACAATATATAAGAGACAGTCGAGCTTCAGAATTAAAACAAGAACATCGCCAGCTTGAACGTTTTTCCGAAGCTTTGGAAAAACAAGGAATTGCTTCTGAAGGTTTATTAGTTCAAGGTGCTACCATAGAAATGATATTAAAGGAAGCCGAAAAGTTGAAAATTGATTTAATTATTTCGGGTTATCAAGATCACGGCTTTTTTTACAAAGCCTTATATGGAAGTGTTTCCAATTCTTTAATTAAGGCCTCAAAAATTCCAGTTTTAATTGTTCCAATAGATTAATTATCTTATTAATACTTAAGGCTTTCCAATTTGATATTTTGTTGACGAAGCCTATAAAGTTGTACTATTTTTCTTCAATAATTGAAATAAAGTACAACATACTTGTTTTCAGCTAAAAAAAAGTTAGTCAAGGTTTGGTTATCCAATAGTTTATCGTAAATTTGCAAACTCTTTTTTCGAAGAGGAATGTTTAATCTATTGTGCTTAGCGGCACAGTTATAAATCAAATTAGTGTGGATACATTAAGCTACAAAACAGTTTCAGCAAACAAAGCTACCGTTAATAAGGAGTGGGTTTTAGTTGACGCTGAAGGACAAACTTTGGGTCGCTTAGCTTCAAGAGTAGCAATACTTTTAAGAGGTAAGCACAAACCTAATTTTACGCCACACGTTGATTGCGGTGATAACGTAATTGTTATTAATGCTGAAAAAATCAACTTAACTGGTAACAAATGGACGGAAAAAAGTTACATCCGTCACACAGGTTATCCAGGTGGACAAAAAAGTCTGACGGCTACTGAATTGTTTGAGAAAGACCCAAGCAGATTAGTAGAGAAGTCAGTAAAAGGAATGTTGCCTAAAAACAAATTAGGTGCAACTTTATTCCGTAATCTAACTGTTGTTTCTGGTACAGAGCACGCTCACGCAGCTCAAAAGCCAAAGACAATGAAATTAAACGAAATTAACTAATGGAAGTAATTCACAAAATTGGCCGTAGAAAGACGGCTGTTGCTCGTGTGTACGTTGCTGAAGGAAGCGGCAAGATCACAGTGAACAAAAAAGACATGGCGGATTATTTTACTACTGCAACATTGCAGTATAAAGTAAACCAACCTTTAGCCTTGACTAACAATGATGGCAACTTTGATATTACTGTTAACGTATATGGAGGTGGTATCACCGGCCAGGCAGAAGCAATACGTTTAGGCCTTTCTCGTGCAATGTGCGAGTTAGACCCAGAAAACAGACTAGTATTAAAGCCAGAAGGTCTATTAACTAGAGATCCACGTATGGTGGAGAGAAAGAAATTCGGTCAGAAGAAAGCCCGTAAGAAATTCCAATTCTCGAAACGTTAATATCCAAACAACACTTAATTCAGAATCTGTTTATTCAGGTTCTGAATTATTTTATTTTATTGAAACGATTCTAAATCACTTTTGGAATCCTTTAAAAAGATCTCGGAATCAATTCGAGACAATGAGTTTAGCATCTAAATGGTTAAGGCGAGCAATTGCAACCACTTAATCATTGCTAATTTAACAGAACGTAAACTATTACAACATGGAAAAAGTAGAAGTAAAAGAATTACTTGAAGCAGGTGTACACTTTGGTCACCTTACACGTAAGTGGAACCCAAACATGGCCCCTTACATTTATATGGAGCGTAACGGTATCCATATTATCAACCTTTACAAAACAGCAGCAAAAATCGAAGAAACTTCTGAAGCATTAGCTAAAATAGCAGCATCAGGAAAGAAGATTTTATTCGTTGCTACAAAAAAACAAGCTAAAGACATCGTTGCTGAAAAAGCTGGTGCTGTAAACCAACCTTATATTACTGAGCGTTGGCCAGGTGGAATGTTAACTAACTTTGTTACTATCAGAAAAGCGGTTAAGAAAATGGCTTCTATTGATAGAATGAAGAAAGATGGTACATTCAACTCTTTATCTAAAAAAGAACGTTTACAAGTAGATCGTTTACGTGCAAAATTAGAAAAGAACTTAGGTTCTATTTCTGATATGACGCGTTTACCAGGTGCTTTATTCGTAGTAGATATTATGCGTGAGCATATTGCAATTAGAGAAGCTCAAAAATTGAATATTCCAATTTTTGCTATGGTTGATACTAACTCTGATCCACGTGAAGTTGATTATGTTATCCCAGCAAATGACGATGCTTCTAAATCTATCGACAAAGTTTTATCTATCGTAACTTCTGCTATTGCTGATGGTTTAAACGAAAGAAAAGCTGAGAAGGCTGATAAAGAAGGTAAATCTCAAAAAGCAGAAGCTAAAGCTAAGCCAGCTAAAAAAGCTGAAAAAGCAGCATCTGAAGAAGAAGAATAAATCACATTTATATCATATTTAAAAGTCATTTAGTTCTTTTCATTATTGAAAATTAATTGAATGACTTTTTTTAAATTCAAAAAACTATGGAAAATACTGTAAAAATTACAGCTGCAGAAGTTAACAAGTTAAGACAAGCTACTGGAGCTGGTATGATGGATTGTAAAAAAGCACTAGTTGAGGCTGGTGGTGATTTTGACAAAGCCATTGAAGTATTACGTAAAAAAGGACAAAAAGTAGCAGAAAAGAGAGCTGACAGAGAATCTTCTGAAGGTGCTGCTATTGCAAAAATTAATGCAGATAACACTTCTGGTGTTGCTATCGTATTAGGTTGTGAAACTGATTTCGTTGGTAAAAACGAAAACTTCGTAGCCCTTGCTAACGATTTAGCTGATATCGCATTAAACCACGATACTAAAGAATCATTCTTAGCTGCTGATTTTGGTGGAATGACTGTTGCTGATAAATTAGTTGAGCAAACTGGTGTTATTGGTGAAAAATTAGACATCACTGCTTTTGAAAAATTAGAAGCACCTTATGTTGGACAATACGTTCACATTAACAAGATTGCTGCTTTAGTAGGATTATCTGCAAAAGTTGATAACGTTGAAACATTAGTTAAAGACGTAGCTATGCAAGTAGCTTCTATGGGAGCAACAACTTTATCTTACAAAGATTTTGATCCTGCATATATCGCTTCTGAAACTGAGGCTCGTATCGCAGTAATTGAAAAAGATAATATTGAGTTAGGTCGTTTAGGAAAAACTCCTAAAAACGTACCAAGCTACATCTCTATGGCACAATTAACTCCTGAAGTTTTAGCTAAAGCTGAAGAGGATGCTAAAGCTGAATTAAAAGCTGAAGGTAAGCCAGAGCAAATTTGGGACAGAATTTTACCAGGTAAAATGGAGCGTTTCATTTCTGATAACACGACTTTAGATCAAGAACAATGTTTATTAGATCAGAAGTTTATCAAAGACGAAAAGAAAACTGTTGCTGAATACGTGAAAACTTACGGTGACGTTGAAGTTGTTGGCTTTAAACGTGCTTCAGTAGGATAACAAATTCTAATACTTAAAAGGAATTCTCAATATATTAAGCCACTTCATTTTAAAAATGAAGTGGTTTTTTTGGTCCATTTTAAGAGGACTTAATGTTTTAATATTTTAATTGGCCAAACTGAATTATCGTCCTTTAATAAGATTTGATATAGACCATTGCTTAAAGATGAGAAGTCTAATTCTATTCGCTCTTTCAAAAAATCAGAAAACTTCATTACTAACTTTCCTAACATATCATATACTGCAATTTCATTAATTTCATTTTTAGAATCTATAGTCAAGGTATGCGATACTGGATTTGGAAAATACTGAATGTTGTTTTCAAGAAAAGGCTCTTGTACCGATAAAGCTGCATCACCAAATGAAAGTATAAAAGCATCGTACAGACCAATATTATCTAAGGTAAGTGCATCCTGACCAGTGTCAATAGTAATAGCTTCGGCATAAAAGCCACCAGTGACTAAAATATTCCCCTGATTTGAAATATGGATACCAGTTCCATTAATTAAGTTTTCTCCACCAATTGAAATAGCTCCTCCAAAACTATCATTTTGGTTATACTTAAGTACAAACATATCGAAAGCTTGTCCGACGCTTGTCATAATATGGCTTCCACCACTAAAGTTGAAATCCAACGCTTCATGATATTCTCCTAAAAAATAGATATCACCCTGTGCATTCTTGGCGCTTCCATATATTTGAGACCAACTAGAATTCGCAATTTGTTGTACAGAAATAAAGTTTCCATAGGTATCTAGTTTCCAAATAAATATATCAGCCAAATTATCATTATGGAGTTCAAAAACTTCATTAGGATCTGGGTTAAAATCTTGAGTAGCGTAAAAATAACCTCCGATATACACATTTTCATTTGTATCAACTTCAATAGCATTTCCTCGTGTGAGATGAAATCCATCGGTTTGTTTTGCCCAAACAAAATTACCTTCTGCTGTTAATTTTACAACAAATATTTTATCAAAAGTTCCGGGATTTGGTAAGATATACGTATCTGGACCTGGATCAAAATCAGCCTCACCTCTTTTGTAATACCCCGTCATATAAATAGCACCACTCTGTCCAACTGTTATAGATTCGGCATAATCTTCACCAGTACCTCCAAATTGTTTTACCCAAATAAAATCGCCATCTGGAGACAGTTTTAGTAAAAAGATATCAGCATTCTCTGTACTAAAAGAAGTAAGTTGGAATTCATTACTCGAATTATCAAAATCTACCGTACGCAAAAACCCACCAACAACTAATAAATTACCGTTAGGTTCTAAAATTAAATCTATGGCTTCATCTCGTCCATGAGATCCAAATTTCTGTCCCCAGATTAAATCGCCATTAGCATCTAGTTTTAAAACAAATGCATCAAAATTACCCGAACTCACTAAGTCTGTAGTGCCCGTTGTCGTTTCTAAAGTCATTGTGCCTCTAAAGAGACCAGCTACATAAATTTCTCCTAAATCATTTAAAATTATTTTTTGTATATAAACAGGATTCGTACAAGCCATTTGTTTCACCCAAATAAAATTGCCTGCTGCATCTAACTTTAATATAAAACCATCTCTGGTACCATAAGAATCTAATTGATTAACGTTTACACTTTGGTCAAAATCTACTAATCCACGAAAATAACCACCAGTATAAATATTACCAGCACTATCTGATGTAACTGTAGAACCATAATCATAGTCTGAGCCGCCATAGGCATGCGCAAAATTTACCGATTGGGCCACGATACCATTTGTTACTATTAAAAATAATAGAGTGAAGAATGTATTCATAATTATATCTTTAAATACTTTACTTAGGCATCGCAAAAAAGTTAAAACGTCATCATATTAATTTTTGGCATTTTTTTCACTTTTACAGATGCTAATAATTACGTAGTTTTGTTAAACTTTCAAAACAGCTATGAAATGAGCCGAAATCATATCTTATTTAAATATTTATGATTCAAGGCAAATTCCATTTGACCATAAAATAGGAATAGAAAATATCTAATGAAATACAAAAGAATATTACTCAAATTATCTGGAGAAGCCTTGATGGGAAACCGTCAGTATGGTATTGATCCTGAGCGTTTAGCTGAATATGCTGAAGACATCAAATCTATTACAGACAAAGGTGTACAAGTCGCTATAGTTATTGGTGGCGGAAACATTTTTAGAGGTGTTGCAGGTGCAAGCAATGGTATGGATCGTGTACAAGGCGATCATATGGGTATGCTTGCTACTGTAATTAATGGATTGGCTTTACAAAGCGCTCTTGAAGATGCTGGTATCCCAACGCGATTACAGTCGGCCATAAAAATAAACGAAGTCGCAGAACCTTTTATAAGACGTAAAGCGATGCGTCATTTAGAAAAAGGTCGTGTTGTTATTTTTGGTGGAGGTACAGGTAATCCGTATTTCACCACAGATTCAGCCGCTGTTTTAAGAGCGATTGAAATTGAAGCTGATGTGATTTTAAAAGGTACTCGTGTAGATGGTATTTATAATGCCGACCCAGAAAAAGATACCACAGCCACTAAATTTGATGATATCACATTTGACGATGTATTAAGAAAAGGGCTTAAAGTCATGGACACAACGGCCTTTACATTAAGTCAGGAAAACAAACTTCCTATCATCGTTTTTGACATGAATAAAAAAGGAAATTTATTAAAAGTAGTTTCAGGTGAGACTATTGGCACAAAAGTTAATCTATAAGTTTTGGCTTAAATTTTGATAACTCTCAATTAAAATTTTAACACAATGAACGAAGACATTCAATTTATTTATGATACGGCCAAGGAGGCTATGGAAGCTGCCGTTAAGCATTTAGAAAAGCAGTTTTTAAATATTAGAGCTGGAAAAGCAAGTCCTGCTATGTTAGGAAGTGTAATGGTAGATTACTACGGTTCTAAAACGCCACTTAGCCAAGTAGCAAACGTGAATACTCCAGATGGTAGAACTATTACTGTACAACCATGGGAAAAGAATATGCTTCAAGAAATTGAACGTGGCATTATGTTAGCGAATTTAGGTTTTAACCCTATGAACAACGGAGATGTTATTATTATTAACGTACCGCCTTTAACTGAGGAGCGTCGTAAAGATTTGGCAAAGCAAGCTAAAGCTGAAGCTGAAGATGCTAAAATTGGTATCAGAAATGCTCGTAAAGATGCCAACCATGATATAAAAGACTCTGATGTTTCTGAAGATTTACAAAAAACTGCAGAAAAAAACATTCAAGATCTTACAGATTCATATGTGAAGAAAATTGATGAAACTTTAGATGCTAAAGAAAAAGAGATTATGACTGTATAATTCTCAATAGTATAAGTACTCCTATCAATCTGTCGTGGTTTCGAGATGGATTGATAGTGTACTTTAATATTTGCTTCTACCTTAATACCATTCCTAATGTTAAAACATCTGTTTGTTGTTTTTCTTCTCATATTCGCAACAAACAGCTATGCGCAAGAACCGATTCAAAAAGAAAAGGATTCCGTAAAAGTTGCTCAAGACTCGATTAAAAAAGCAGCTTTCTTAACCAATATTGGCAATGGCTTTCTTCCATTTAAATATTTTAATGCCGATTTACGTTACCTTATAAAGTTTAACCAATACGAAGGATTTAGAACTGGATTAGGCGGCATTACAAACAACAATTTTTCAGAGCGTTACCGTATTGATGGTTATATCGTTTACGGATTTAAAGACAAAAAATTAAAGTATAAAATTGGCGGCGGATTTAGAATTAAAGAAAAGTCGAATACCTGGGTGAACTTAGCTTATGTAGATGATCTTCAAGAAACAGGAAGTTCTACATTTCTAACCGATAAGCGTTTCTTTACTTTTTTTGAACCGCGTTTATTAAATATCGATTTGTTTCACCGACATATCACGAAGTCGGTGGCTTTAGAGCATAAAATCTCTAATCATCTTTTGTCGGAAACAGAAGTGGCTTATGTAAAAGTAAATCCGACCTACAATTACACTTATATATTAGACGATACGAGCTATAAAACTTTCGATTTAAGTACTGCAAAAATTGCATTACAATGGAGTCCGTTTAGTACTTATGTATTGGAAAATGATAAAATTAGAGAGACGAAAGATGGTTATCCGAAGTTTACGCTTCAGTTGACTCAAGGGTTTAAATCCGTTTTTGGGTCTGATTTCCAGTTCTCAAAATTAGACTTTAGAACGATACAGCAATTCAAGCATTTTAATGGCTCTGTTACTAACTTAACTTTAGTGGCAGGAATTGCAGGAGGAGAAGCCCCTCTCACCCATTTATACCACGCTTACCCTAACAACATCAATAAAGAAACTATACTACAACGGTTTTCAGTAGCCGGTTTAAATAGTTTTGAAACCATGTACTTTAATGAGTTTTTCAGTGATAAGTTTTCCACTTTACAATTGAAACATTTCTTTAAGCCTTTCAACATTACACATCGATTTAAACCACAATTGGTATTAATATCTCGTCATGCCGTTGGTGATATGAACAGTAAAGACAGTCATCAAGGTATTGCTTTTAATACGTTAGATAAACTCTATTCAGAATCCGGTTTTGAGATTAATAAATTACTGTTGGGGTTTGGACTTAGTTTCGCGTACAGGTATGGGAGTTATCACTTGCCTAGTATTGGAGATAACTTTGCTTTTAAGTTTACTTTTAATCTTGCTCTTTAAAATAAAGTTAGGTATTATATAATACTGTTAATTACCTCACAAATCCTTAGGTTTTTTCTACCTTTGCCGCACATTTTCTCTCATCCATAGAGAGCAATTGTTATGATGATTACATCATTTTATTAATAATGAACTCAAATCATGTCTTAAGAGCGTGCTCTAAGGCAGTTACTAAGGTATGTTTAAATTATTGACTACAGGATTTTGGGAAGCTGTTGCGAGACTCATCCTACGTAATAAAATCTTTATACTAATTGCTATTGTTTTAGCTACCGTGTTTTTTAGCATGCAGTGGAAACATATGCAATTCACATTTACGGAAGCGAATCTCTTACCAGATGACCACGAGGTAAATCTTGTCTATAATGATTTCCTAGAGGTTTTCGGTGAAGAAGGTAATCTCATTGTTCTCGGTGTTAAAGACTCGACGCTTTTTACTGTAAAACAACTTAATGCTTGGAATGCACTTGCTGATTCTTTTAAGGGTTATGAGGAAGTGGAGTCGGTATTATCTATAAAAGACCTTCAAAAACTTGTTAAGAATACAGAAAAAGAGCAGTTTGAATTAGAGCCTTTTATCAAGGATTCAGTGTCAAGTATTGAGGAAATAGATCACCTGCAAGAGCAATTATTTAAGCAATACCCTTTTTACGATAATTTCTTATTTAATGCTGAAACAAAAACGATTAGAACGGCTATATATCTTAAGAAAGACATTGTAAATACCGCAGCTCGAAAGGACTTTATTATTGATGAACTCATTGTAAAGATTGAAGATTTTGAGGCCAAAACCGGTTTGGATGTTAGAGCTTCAGGTATGCCCTATATCCGAACCTTGAACGCGCAGAATATTGTAGATGAAATCCCAATCTTTATTGCGGCCGCTCTTTTTGTAACCTCCTTTATTTTCTTTCTGTTTTTTAGATCGTTCCGAGCTACATTTATTTCACTGATTGTTGTTTGTGTTGGTGTGATGTGGACTTTTGGTATATTAGGATTATTAGGTTATGAAATTACCGTACTTACGGCTTTAATTCCACCGTTAATCATTGTTATTGGGATTCCGAACTGTATTTTCCTTATCAATAAATATCAGCACGAAGTTAAATCTCATGGGAACAAAGTAAAATCTTTACAACGTGTGATTACCAAAGTAGGGAATGCTACGCTGATGACCAATGTGACCACCGCTTCAGGTTTTGCTACATTTATCCTAACCGAAAGTACTTTATTAAAGGAATTTGGTATCGTCGCCTCGTTAAGTATTCTGGCTATTTTCATGCTATGTTTACTTATCACTCCTATTATTTACACCTTTTTACCTTATCCGAAAGATCGCCATTTAGAGCATTTGAATAAACGTTGGATTGGTGGTTTTGTGAATTGGATTGAGCGTATGGTGAAATACAGAAAAATCACCATATATATCACGGCACTTATCTTAATCGTCTCAAGTATTATTGGAATTTATCAAATTAAAATTTCTGGAAGTCTTATTGAAGATATGCCTCAAAATACCGGCTTCTTCGAAGACATTCGCTTCTTTGAAGATGAGTTTAATGGTATTATGCCATTAGAGATTATGATTGATACCAAGCGTAAAAAAGGTGTTATGAAGTTAGCCACTTTAAAACGCATGGAAAAACTGGAAGACAAAATTATTGAAACTCCAGAATTCTCTAGACCAATCTCTGTGGTGAGCTTAGTGAAGTATAGTAAACAAGCTTATTATAACGGGAATCCTAAATATTATCAGTTACCAACTAGTCAGGAAAATAGTTTTATCCTTTCTTACGCTAAAAATTCTACATCGAATGTTGATATGCTCTCTAATTTCGTTGATAGTACTGGTCAGTATGCCCGTATCACGACCTTTATGAAGGATATTGGTACCGACAAGATGGAGCGCATTCAGGAAGATCTTCTAAATGAAATTGATAAAGTATTTCCTAAAGAACGCTATAACGTTACCATGACCGGAAAGGCTTTAGTCTTCCAAAAGGGAACTAAGTATTTGGTAAAAAATTTAGTGATTTCTCTAACTTTAGCGATTGTACTTATTGCCTTGTTTATGGCCTATTTGTTCCGTTCGTTCAAGATGATTATTGTGTCCTTAATTCCTAACTTATTACCACTATTAGTCACGGCTGGAATAATGGGGTTTGTTGGCGTGCCAATTAAACCTTCAACCATATTAGTTTTTAGTATTGCCTTCGGTATTTCGGTAGATGATACCATTCACTTTTTAGCAAAATACAGACAAGAACTACAAGCCAATCATTGGAAGATTAGAAAATCCGTTTATGGTGCTCTAAGAGAAACTGGGGTAAGTATGTTCTATACCTCTATAGTCTTGTTCTTTGGATTTTCGGTATTCACAATTTCTAGTTTTGGAGGCACCGTAGCGTTAGGCGCTTTAGTATCTATTACTTTACTCTTTGCCATGCTTTCTAACTTACTGTTATTACCTTCGCTATTATTATCTTTAGAACGAAATATTGCTAATAAGGAAGTATTAAAAAAGCCTTCAATAGATGTTATCCCTGCGGAGGATGAAGATTAATAAAACAAAAGATTAACTATTTAGTATCGCATAAAAATATTTATAAAATGAAGTCAAAAACTGTAGCAGAATTATTATCGCAAGATATAACCGTGAATGATGTAACCCTACAAGATGTTACTATTCAAGGTTGGGTAAGAACTTTTAGAGCGAATCGATTTATCGCTTTAAATGACGGTTCTACCATTAATAATATTCAATGTGTTGTCGATTTTGAAAATTTTGACGACGCTTTACTAAAACGCATCACTACAGGAGCTGCGATTAAGGTTAATGGCGAATTGGTAGAGAGCCAAGGGAAAGGCCAGTCTGTAGAATTGGTAGTGAAAACATTAGAAGTTTTAGGAGATTCAGATCCTGAAACTTATCCCATTCAACCAAAAAAACACTCATTCCAATTTTTAAGAGAGAATGCGCATTTACGTACTAGAACGAACACCTTTGGTGCGGTCATGCGATTACGCTCATCCTTATCCTTTGCTATTCATAAGTATTTTAATGAGAATGGCTTTTTCTATATGCATACTCCTATTATCACAGGAAGTGATGCTGAAGGTGCAGGTGAAATGTTTAGAGTGAGTTCTTTAGACCAAAAGAATCCGCCATTGACTGAAGATGGCAACATTGATTATAAAGAAGATTTCTTCGGAAAAGAAACTAATCTTACGGTTTCTGGTCAGCTTGAAGCTGAAACTTATGCGATGTCTTTAGGGAAGGTTTATACTTTTGGACCTACGTTTAGAGCAGAAAACTCCAACACTTCTCGCCATTTAGCAGAATTCTGGATGATTGAGCCTGAGGTGGCATTTATGGATTTAGCTGGAAACATGGACTTAGCCGAAGACTTTTTAAAGTATGTGTTAAGCTATGTTTTAGAAAACAATAAAGAAGATTTAGAGTTTTTAGATAAGCGTTTACTGGACGAAGAAAAAACTAAGCCACAAGCTGAGCGCAGTGCCATGGGCTTAATTGAAAAAATTAAGTTTGTTGTAGATAATAATTTTAAGCGTGTAAGCTATACGGAAGCTATCGATATATTAAAGAATTCTAAACCTAATAAGAAGAAGAAATTCAATTATATTATTGAAGAATGGGGCGCAGATTTACAGTCTGAGCACGAGCGTTTCTTAGTAGAGAAGCACTTTAAATGTCCAGTAATCTTATTTGATTATCCAGCAAATATCAAAGCATTTTATATGCGTTTGAATGAAGATGGTAAAACGGTAAGAGCTATGGATATCCTTTTCCCTGGTATTGGAGAAATGGTGGGTGGATCTCAGCGTGAAGAACGTTTAGATGTTTTAAAAGAAAAAATGAAAGCTTTAGATATCTCTGAAGAAGAATTATGGTGGTATTTAGACTTACGCAAATACGGAACTGCGGTTCACTCAGGATTTGGATTAGGGTTTGAACGTTTAGTGATGTTCGCTACAGGGATGAGCAATATTAGAGATGTGATTCCTTATCCTAGAACACCTCAGAATGCTGACTTTTAATTACTATATTTAAGCCTGTCGGGTATTATTACCTGATAGGTTTTTTTATTATTTTTATAATTATCTAAAAAATTATGTCTCTAAAGCAGTTTTTACAATTTAAGCTCTCACAAAAGCTTTCTCCGCAGCAGATTCAGCTTATGAAGTTGATTCAGTTGCCTACACAGGCCTTTGAACAACGTTTAAAGCAAGAGTTAGAGGAAAACCCTGCCTTGGATACTGGCAAAGAATCGGATGCGGTAGACGATAGTTATGACGAGTTTGATAATTCGGAAGATGATTATAACGACAATGAAAGCATTGACGCGGAAGACATTAATATTGATGAGTATTTAAGCGACGACGAAATTCCAGAATACCGAACTCAAGCTAATAATTACAGTGCCGATGATGAGGAGAAAACGGTACCTTATGCTGCCGGAACTTCTTTTACTCAGCATCTCATCAATCAATTAAACACATTTAGATTAACAGAACAAGAAGAAGAAATTGCCTATTTCTTAGTGGGCAGTGTTGATGAGAGTGGTTATATCCGTCGTTCTTTATCTGATATTACAGACGACTTAGCATTTACTCAAAATGTATATACCACAGAAGAAGAAGTTGAAAGCGTTCTCAAAATTGTACATCAGTTAGACCCTGCCGGTGTTGGTGCACGAAACTTACAAGAATGTTTAAGCATTCAGTTGCACCGAAAAGAGCAGCATCCCGATGTTGAAATGGCCACAGCTATTATAGATAAAGGTTTTGAGCAATTCACTAAAAAGCACTATAAAAAGTTGATGCAGAAATTCGGCATTGACGAAGAAGCTTTAAAAGATGCTATCGAGGAAATTGAGCGTTTAAATCCTAAACCTGGTGGTTCATATGCTGGAAATAACAAAATCGTAGAACATATAGTTCCCGATTTTGCGATTAGAATTGTGGATGGCGAATTGGAATTGACCCTAAACGGAAGAAATGCGCCTGAACTTCATGTGTCTCGTGAGTATAACAATATGCTTAAGGGCTATAAAGAGAGTAAAGAAAAGTCGAAAGCTCAGAAAGATGCGGTGATGTTTATTAAGCAGAAATTAGACGCCGCAAAATGGTTTATAGAGGCTGTTAGACAACGTCAACAAACGTTATTTGTAACCATGAGTGCTATTATGCATTACCAAAAAGAGTTCTTCTTAACTGGTGATGAGCGTAACTTACGACCGATGATTTTAAAGGATATCGCTGACGAAATTGAAATGGATGTTTCTACAGTATCTCGTGTAGCCAATAGTAAATATGTTGACACCCCTTACGGTACGAAATTAATCAAGGAGTTCTTTTCTGAATCCATGACAAACGATCAAGGTGAAGAGGTATCTACTCGAGAAATTAAAAAGATTCTTGAAACTGTTATAGAAGAAGAGGATAAAAAGAAACCGATGACGGACGAGGCCTTATCTAAAATCCTTAAGGAAAAAGGGTATCCCATTGCGAGACGTACTGTAGCAAAATACAGAGAACAATTAGATATTCCTGTAGCACGCTTAAGAAAGGAATTATAAGAGCTCTATTGGATGAAAGATTTTATTTTAAAAGCTATTTCTTATGTTTTTCATCCTATAATTATGCCCTTGTTGGGCGTCCTTTTTTATTTTTCTAAAACACCACGTTTTATACCGGAACATGTGGTTAAGGCAAAGATAATTTCTATAGTTATTCTAACGATTATCTTACCCATTCTCCTTTACTTTTTATTGAAGACCATCAATAGGGTTCAGACCATAGAATTAAAAAGCACCAAAGAGCGTTTAATTCCATTATTTATAAATGCGGTGATTACTTTATTGATTCTAATTAGAGTTCTTCCTCCTGATGAAATTATAGAATTATATTTCTTCTTTTTAGGAATTTTATGCTCAACGTTTGCCTGTTTTATTTTGGCCATGTTTAAGGTGAAAGCCAGTATTCATATGATTGGAGTTACGGGATTCTTCATGTTTGCCGTTGCTATAGGCTTACACTATCATATTAATATAAACGGAACCATTGCGTTAATGATGATCATTACAGGCGCTGTTGCCACCTCCCGTTTACATTTAAAAGCACATACCAATGAGGAGTTATTACTAGGTCTATTTACGGGCTTTATGCCGCAACTTATATTCTTAAATTATTGGTTATAAAATATAAAACATAAGTCCGATTTTTATGGATTTCATGTCAACCGATTTATTGTCCGATTGGGTTTTAGCATCGAAGATTGGATTTAACCCATAATACACGTGAAAGTTCCAGGTATTATAGCCCGCACTTAAAGTTAATCCATACTGAAAACGATTAAAACTATCGATATTAGACAGTCTCTGATTTCCCGCCTCACTTAGAAACTTAGTCGAATTATAAAACACATAACCCACTTTAAAACCGGTGTAAATGCGCCAGAAATTATAACTCGCGGCAGTAGATGTTCGCCATCTTATTTCCAAAGGCATTTCTAGGACATAAGTTGTAAACTTATTTTTAGATACATTATAATCACCTTCATCTATGATATGAAACTGTATATTTCGATCCGTCTCTTCTAACAACATATTCTTTTGATTGTACGAGTTGGCTGATAATCCTAGGCCCAATCCAATAGCAAAATCACGATCCTTATTTATTGGCATATCTCTAATAAACCCGAAGTGAAAGCCAGAAGAAAAGCCACTTTGAGTAACGTCATTAGGCTTTTCGCTTAAAAGATTATAGGTGACAGCAGCGTAGAATTGATCTTCTCTATAATTCTTATAAAGTTCTGATTTCTCGGTATCATCTTGTTGTGAAAAACCAAAAACCCCAGTGAGTGCCATTAAAAGGAAAACATAACTTTTCATATGGATAAAACTACAAAATCTTTAGATGTTAATTCATAAAAAAAACGTCCTGATTTCTCAGGACGTTTAGTATATAAAATTAAGAATTTTATTTTTACTCTGTTTTTACGTTTGCAATGTACATTACTTTCAATGCATTTGCTTTTCGTAATTCTTGTTTGATATCGGATACTAAACCTGCATTGGTCTTTTTATCAACTTTAAGACCGATGACCACTTTACTTTGTAATTCCTCATTCAATTCTGAAATCGCTTGTAATACTGATGGTTTAACATCTTCTACAGCTATAAAAGCATCATTGAATTGAATTCTTGGCTCAGTTCCAAATTGTTTATACTGACTACTTGGTTTACCTGCGAAGATAAAAACGGTTCTATCCTTTTTAAGTTTCTCCACTTGATCTGCGCTTGGCAAAATGTTTTCAATCATTAATGAACTGTCACGCATTACCGTTGCAACCATGAAAAAGAAAAGCAACATAAAAACAATATCCGGAAGTGATGCCGTTGAAATCGCTGGCAATTCACCTTTATCTTTCTTTCTAAATTTAGACATAATTGTTACTTTTAATTTTTATCAGGTTCTGCTTCAGACAATTTCATTGGGAATAATTTCTTAACGGTTTCAATACGTTCGTTAAGAACCTCATCCTTACTAAACTGATTTTTCTCTTTTTCCTCAAGCATTGTAGCATAAACGAATTCTGCATCTGGATAATACTTTTTGTATAATCTTGACGCTTCACGTTCTCTTAAATAATTATAGGCTGCAACCAACTCGTTTTGTACTTCAATGTACTTTTCATAAGTGGTTTCCCTATCGTGTTTCATTGAGATAATTGCCTTATCAGGGTGATCGGATGAATCATCTAATCGTTTTCCTTGACAATAATCACAAGTTTCACCAGCTTGGTTTTCGCCACCTCCATTATCTAAGAACTCAATTGCTGCTTGTCTTAAATCCTTAAGTTCCATTTGCTCGTCTTCAACTAACAATTGGTTGTTACGGTTTATTAGCACAGTAAATAGGTTCTTTTGTCTAATAATCGGTGGTTCAACTTCTGTATCATCAATAGGTGGCAAACTTCTTAATAGTCCTTTATCCTTTTCAATAGTTGTTGTTACCAAGAAGAAGATAAGTAATAAGAAGGCAATGTCAGCCATTGATCCTGCATTTACTTCGGGTGCTGCTCTCTTTGCCATATTATATTATTTACTAATTACTTTTTTAACTCCTGAGAATACCATGGTTATAGCTGCAACAGCCAATAGTATATAGAAGGCAATCAATCCAGCTCCTACTAAATGTGACTCCCCTTCGGTAGCCATAACATCACCATTTTTGTAAGCCATTGCATCTCCTCCAGAAATTACATAAGCAATAACAAGAACTGCTACAAAAGCACCAACTCCGATTAAAGTATTTTTTAGGGTAGCTGTATTTGTAAAAAGGTTTTTAATAACAAAAACTAATACAAATGCAATAACCAATCCTAATATAATATAGGCAGTGTAAGCCATAGGCTCAAACAGACCTGCTTTTTCGCCAGTTTCCATCGCTTCATCTCCAGCACTTAGAATTCTCACAAGAGAAATGATGCCAAATAAGCTTAGAAGAGCGGCTAATATTTTGAATATTTTGTGCATAATTAATTTTTATTTTTTGTGTCTTACTAATAAATCCATCAAAGTGATTGATGCATCTTCCATATCATTTACAATGCTATCAATTTTAGCAATGATATAGTTGTAAAAAATTTGAAGTATAATCGCTACGATAAGACCAAATACTGTTGTTAAAAGTGCTACTTTAATACCACCTGCTACTAAAGAAGGTTGCATATCACCAGCTGCTTCAATTTTATCAAAGGCTTGAATCATACCAATTACCGTACCCATGAACCCAAGCATTGGTGCTAAAGCGATGAATAAAGAAATCCAAGAAACATTCTTTTCTAATTGTCCCATTTGAACACCTCCATAAGCCACTACAGCTTTTTCAGCAGCATCAATGTCTTCGTCTGCTCTGTCTAAACCTTGATAGAATATAGAAGCCACAGGTCCTTTTGTATTTCTACAAACTTCCTTAGCCGCTTCGATACCACCAGAATTTAGTGCATCCTCTACATTTTGAGTTAATTTTTTAGTGTTTGTAGTCGAAAGGTTTAAAAAGATAATTCTCTCAATAGCAATCGCTAACCCAAGAATTAAACATAGTAGTACAATACCCATAAAGCCTGGACCACCTTCGATAAAACGCTTTTTTAATTCTTGGTGAAAGCTCAAGTCTTCAGAAGCAGCGTCTACGTCTTGAGTTACACTTGTTACTGTTGCTGTTGTAGTAGCTAACGTCGTTGCATTAGCATTAACAGTTCCGATAGCCATTAAACATGTTATGGCAAGGATAGAAAATAGTCTTTTCATTGTTCTTAATCTTAATTTTATTAGTTAAAGTGTTAAAGATAAAAAAATTTATGTAAATCAAGCGTAAAATATCAGCAGAGAGGAAGGGATTCGAACCCTCGATACCCTTTTGGAGTATACACACTTTCCAGGCGTGCGCCTTCGACCACTCGGCCACCTCTCTATTAATTTTAACCCAAAATTACAGTAGGGCAAATAACGAAAAAATCTTCAAACACTAAAATTTATAATGTTATTTTCTGTTATTTTTAGGACATTTCCCCTCTAAGGGAGGTTTCAAAGTAAAACTGAAAATCTTTTGCTTGAACCTTTTCACCCAAAAGATACATCATTTTTGCGACTGCAGCTTCTGTAGTGATGTCTTTTCCAGATATTACCCCCATATTTTTTAATTCTGAACTTGTTTCATACTTCCCCATATTTACGCTTCCGCCTGCGCATTGGGTGACATTTACAATATGAAGACCTCTCTTAATAGCGTCTTCAATTAATTTTAAAAACCAAGGTTCAGTTGATGCGTTTCCAGACCCATAAGTTTCTAGTATAAGCCCTTTAATGAGTTTAGATGTAAAAATGGCTTCACAGATAGGTTTCGATATTCCTGGAAATAACTTTAATAAACCAACACTAGTGTCCATTGCCGTACGAACTACCAAGGACGTCTCTGGCTTTGGCTTCCATAAATTTTCGGTATGCACGTTTAAATGTACACCAGACTCGGCTAGGTAAGGATAGTTTAGTGACTCAAAAGCTTCAAAATGTTCGGCGTTTAACTTGGTCGTTCTATTTCCTCTGTAAAGTTTATATTCAAAATACAACCCTACTTCTCTAATTACTGGCAGTCCTTCTATATGCAGCGCTGCCATTTGTATGGAGGTTATTAAGTTCTCTTTAGCGTCTGTTCTTAAATCGCCAATAGGTAATTGCGACCCTGATAAGATCACAGGCTTTGCTAAGTTTTCTAGCATAAAACTTAAAGCCGAAGCCGTATAACTCATGGTATCACTACCATGTAACACCACAAATCCATCGAAATCTAAATAATGTTCCTCAATTATTTTAACGATATCGGCCCAGTACTTTGGGTTCATATCCGAAGAATCGATAGGCTCTACAAAAGACACCGTTTCGATATTACAATCTAAAAGTCGTAATTCTGGAATCTTATCCAGCAAACTATCAAAATCAAAGGCTTTAAGCGCACCTGTATCGGCGTCTTTAATCATACCGATGGTTCCGCCTGTATAGATTAATAAGATGTTAGGTTGTTTTGTCATTTATATTCCGAATATAGCTTTTGAATTTTCAGTGGTAATGGAAGCAATTTCTTCCTGACTTAGGCCATAAAGTTCCGATAATTTTTCCAATACCCTAGTAATATAAGCACTTTCATTTCGCTTCCCTCTATATGGTGTTGGTGATAAATAAGGCGAATCGGTTTCTAAAACGATGTGTTTCAAATCTATCTGATTTAAAAACTGGTCTATTTTACCATTCTTAAAGGTTACTACACCACCTATTCCCAATTTCATATTATAAGAAATAGCTTGTTTCGCTTGCTCTAAAGTTCCTGTGAAACAATGAAAAATGCCGTATAAGTCATCGGATTTCTCTTCCTCCAATACTTGAAAAATTTCATCGAAAGCCTCTCTACAATGGATTACAATAGGTAACTTATATTGTTTGGCTAAATTAATTTGATGTCTGAAGGCTTCAATTTGAATGCCTAAAGTCGATTTATCCCAATAAAGGTCAATCCCAATTTCACCTACCGCAATAAACTTTCTCGCCGCTAAAAATTCTTCAACATGAGCTAATTCTTCTTTATAATTTTCTTTTACAGAAGTGGGGTGCAATCCCATCATTAGAAATACATGTTTGGGAAAATCTTTTTCAAGCTGAAGCATAGATGAAGTGTATGTTGAATCTATAGCTGGAATAAAGAATCGTGTTACCTTAGCATCAATGGCACGTTGGATCATTTCCGCACGATCTTCAGCAAAAGCATCACTATATAAATGGGTGTGTGTATCTGTAATTATCATTTTGCAAAAGTAAAAAAGTCATTTTGGTTATAATGACATTCCTTGGAGTATTTGTTTATGAAGTACACTCAAGGTTTATTGGTTTATAATCCTGTACAAAAACAAGACCTTACTAGTTTGAAATCAGTATTACTTCTTTCAATGTACTTCGTATAATAGTGTAAGACCCTACTTTACTCAAGCTTTTTTAATAAGTCTTGGGCGCGCTTATAATCCTCCGCCTCCTTAGGTATGGTTTTTAAAGTTTCTATACAGGCCAATTTATTTTCTTGTTTTAAATAACTTAAGGCTAAAATCCATTTCGCTTTGTGCTTGTATGCCGAATTTCCTTGTGATAGTTTTTTGAGTAAATCATCAGCCTCTTCAAATTGATTGGTTTCAACTAAGGCGATACCTTTATAAAGTTGAATTTCTAAATTTGAAAAATCTTCTTCTAAAATACTGTTGAAAGCTACAAGAGCTTCTTCATAATTTTTGGCATTAAAACTCTGTTCCGCCTGATTAAAAATAGCGTTATCTGAACTTCTAACAGTTAAACTAATAGGTTCAAAATTGTTATAGTCCTTATAAGTAGGTGTATTGAATTGGTTAAAAACGAAAATACCTAATAATAAAATGACTGAAGCTGCAATAGCGTATTTATAAAAGTTCGATTTCCCTGATTCGTCCGTTGTCGTACCAATTGGATCGTCTATCTTGTTAAAATACTGGTTAGAAATTACATCTAAATTGGCTTTAAAATCTGCAGACTCTTGTTCGTTTGTGATATTGTGTTCTAAATGAGACGATAAGTCTCGGTACATCTTAAAGGCTTTTTGGAACTGCTCATCTGTATTTAACCGTTCATTGAAAGCGTTTAATTCGTCTGCCGACAAATCTCCTGAGAGATAAGCTTCAAACATTATGTAATCTTGGTCTTCCATTGGTCTAATAATTAAGTTGGTTAAATTTTGGTGATGCTTTTACTAATTTGGTCAGCTGTCCAATACAAAGTGATTTCTTCTTACGCGCATAGGCATAACTAATATCCAGACTTTTTGCCACCTCTTCCATCGATTTAATTTTGAACGTGGCTTTGAGTAATTCTTTACAAGCTTCACCTAATTGTTGAAACATCTCGTTAAATAAGGCTTCTTTGTTTTCAAATACTGTTGATTCAAAAGATAAAACCTGTGCATCTTCTTCCTTAGATAAGATTTCCTCGTTAATTGTTACCTCCTTTGTATTAGCTTTCTTTAATTGGTTGAGCCATTTTCGTTTGCAGAGCAAGAAAAAATAAGCATCAAAGGGACAAGTGAGTTGTAGTTGTTTTTGTTTGGCCTGGTTATATATGGTAATTATTGTTTCCTGAATAACATCTTGAGCGTCATAAACATCTCCACTATTCTGTTTTATATAGTTAATCACCTTAGGCGCAAACTTATCATAGATGGTTTGAATAATAAAGGTATTGTTTTCAGCTAGTCCATCTATATACTTCTGATCCTCGTGTAAAATTTTATCGCTCATGAACCCTTTATTTTCAACGAATTTAAAAAATCTTTATAGAATGAGGGTAACAAATTCTAAGGTGTTTTGATATAAGGGTGTAACAGTGAAAACAAACTGAATCAATAATGCTTAAAATCAATATTATGAAAACAACAAAATTCTTTAAAAACAGAACAATGACTACATCGTTATTAAGTAAAACTTCGCGAAATGTTATTGGTGTTATTGCCATGACCGCTATATTATTTACGAATTGCGAATCGAATGATGATGCCACTCATGAAGGTTTCGTTGAAACACCTCCTACAGCTCAGGAATTTGAAAACATAAGAGCAATTGCCCTAGATAACCATACCCAAATATTTAATTTTAATGCTGATGATGGCTATATTACATTAACATCAGAAAAAGGTGTGGACATCCAAATCAATGCTAATTGCCTTAGCCATAATGGGAATCCTGTATCTGGAGATGTCACCTTAGAATATGTCGAAATTTTCGAAAAAGGGAACATGCTAACCACCAATAAGCCAACTATGGGACGCTTACCTGATGGAGGCAAAGCTTTACTAATTACTGGTGGAGAATTCTATTTAGAAGCCCGTCAAAATGGAAACATATTAGAAACCACCTGTGGCTATCAATTAGTCGTGCCTTCTGATTTAACTAATGGTCCTGACCAAGGCATGACGCTTTGGAATGGCGTTATTGATGATAATGGAAACCTTACTTGGGATGAAATAGTGGACGATGCTGCTGGTGGTGGACTTTTTATGGAAGATACAAGCTATTATGTTTTGGCAGAAGGTTTTGGTTGGACAAACATCGATAGATTTTATAGCGATCCAAGACCTAAAACACAATTACAAGTGCAACCTCCAATTGGTTATAACGATGAAAATAGTGATGTTTATTTATCTTATGATGGTGAACGACCAGCCTTAGCTCAGTTAGACACTTTTGACGATAGCCTGAATGTGTTTAGTGAACACTATGGACAAATCCCGATTGGCTTAGAGTGTCACCTCATATTTGTCACAGAATCTAATGGTCAATGGAGATACGCCATTAAACCTGTAACGATAGTCGCGAACGATATCATTACATTCGATATAGAGGAAACTATAGTAGGTACTGAAGAATCCTTAATTGATTTATTAAATGAATTGCCTTAAATCTAAATATCCTGCTTAGTTGAGAAAAGTCAGAAATTAAGTTTTCTGACTTTTTATTATTTCTATTTATCGACATCAAGTAAGAATTATACTATGCTTAGAATTAAATTCTTAAATTTAATCACGCAAAACTATCGGAAATGAAACCTACAATCTCAATTATATTAGCCTTAAGCTTTTCAATTATTAGTATTGCTCAACAAAAGATCCCCCCTGACAGCACAGATCGGACTGCAAATATTAACTATAAACAAGTAGGGCAACAAGTAGAATTTAAAGCCGATGCCCCTGAGTTAAATCAAATTGCTGGAGCGCCCAAAGCCTTTTACACTAATTTTTGGGAATTTGGAGATGGTACATTTAGCAAGGAAAAAGAACCTAAAAAGACCTATAACAAAAACGGATCATATACGGTAAGATTATGGGCCACTAATAATTACGATACAGGCAAACCTCCTCAAACACGTCCTAAAAAAATTACTATCAATAACGCTAAAGACGACTATAATGAGCAAGCCTCCATGGATGATGTTATGAACCTTCAACGCAATAGAGAGCCCATGCCTGAAGAAGACATTGTTGTGGTATTTAGCTATAAAAACACCAAAGATTATACAACCAACGGAAAGTTGTATTTATTTTATAATGAGGAGAAATATAACGCAGACAATTTCGAAAGTATCGAAACCCGACCGTATCATAATGAAAAAGACATATCTAGTGAAGCTATAGTATATTCTTCAAGATTTGATTCTGATGTTTATTATGCTTCCGCTGAAGACGATTTGCTATCATTTGCAACCCAACCTCAAGACAGCACAGTACGTAGAAACCTTCCTTTAACTTTAGACGAGGCAAAATTAAAATTTCGAAATTCCAGTCAGTTAAGCTTTGATCAAATGCAACCTAATGAGGAGCGTCATGTCTTTTACACCTTAAAAACTTCTAAAGAAATGTTGAAAGACACCTCGGCGATAATTAAAGTTAGAGGTGTTTATGTGCCTGATAGTAATTACGACAATCACCATGTAAAAGATATGGAAATGGAGATTGTTACTTCTCACGACCCAAACAAAATGTCGACAAACGCAACTTTTCTTAATTATAGGTTAGTTCGACATAAACGTCCAAAGTTTAAGATTAAATTTCAGAATAATGGCGAAGGTCCTGCGAGAACTATTCGATTAGAAACGGATATTCCTGATATGTTTGATAAATCTTCTATTGAGGTTTTAGACCTGTACCCGAAGGTAAAAATCTGTCCGAAATACGATGTCGCATACAGTTGTTTGGACACTACATATACCTCTAAACAAGCGATATTCACCTTTAAGAATATATACTTACCAGGAAGTGAACAAAAGAATGTGAAAGTTTACGACTCTACTAAAGGCTTTGTTAAGTATCAAATTAAGTTTGCCGATGATTTTCATAAGAAGAAAACCAAATCCCGTACTGCCATTATCTTTGATAAAAACGAACCTATCATTACTAATTATTCGACTACTCGATTTCTACCGGGAATATCTATTGGAGTAAAAGCTGGCTATAATTCGTTTGCTGATCTAAATAATTCCGAAAGTTACTTTTTAGGTGCTACCATTTCACCTTATAAATCTTATCGTTGGTATTGGCAAGTGGAACTTTTAAATAGTTTTCACAACTTTGATGGTGAGACATCAATTAAAGAAGAGTTTGTTCAACATGCTGCAGGATTTGAGTATTTTCAACGCAGCACTACCACTAGCCGTTACTCTAATATCGATTGGGAAGTTCCTGCATTAATACGTTATAATGTAAACAATTATATAGGTTTAGGTGCTGGTGTTTTAGGAACCATTTCTGTAAATGAAAAACAAAAGCAATCTGTTTATATAGAGCAGTTTGAAGGCCAAGGCTCTGATGCCCCCGTCTTTAACACGATTACAAGTGATGACGAATTATCCAAATCATTTACCAATTTCAGAACAGGATTTTTAGTAGAGACCACAGTGGGTTTTGCTCGAATTGGGCCAAGTCTCGGCGTACGATACGTGTTTAATTTCAAGGAGCATTATGACTATTTGCAACTTTACGCCATTTGGAAATTCTAAAACCTATCTCACCACATATGAAAAAAGGATTTCTTTTACTGTTTGTTTTTGTCTTTAGCACTAGCCTATCTCAAAACCTTGAAGAGTCTATATATGTCGCTACGGAATCCTTTCAACAACACCAAAACCTTGAAGGTTTAGAGACTTTGAATGTAAAAATTTCTCAATTTGAATCTCAACTAAACACGAAAGACGACTATTATGCTTTTATTAATTTACTCGTTAACAAAGCTTATTACCTCTCTAAAATTAATCGGCAAACCGAAGCAATAAAAACCTACGAAAAAGCATATCAACTTTATATAAATCATGAGATTACTTCCTATGATATTGTGGAGTATGGACTTATTCCTCTTGGTATTCTTTACCACAAGACCAACTCTTATATAAAAGCTGAACAGATGATTAGGTATTATATTCAGCTTGCCGAAAAATACAATAACCATGCACAGCAAATTTCTGGTTATATCAATCTTGCAAAGCTTTATCAATCGCTATACAAGCATAAACAAGTCATTGAAATCGCTAATAAGGGTCTTCAGATTAACGGCTTAAAGAAATATCAAGAGCGAAGACTGAATTCTATAAAAAGAAAAAGCGAACGTCTTATAGAAATTAATCAGAATCACTTCTTATTAGAAAATGATCTCGTTGGACCACGATTTGACATAGGGAAAATTGAGCAGCATGAGATAAACTATGAAGTGGCTTTAAAAAAAGGTGATTACGATAAAGCCTATTCGTATTTAAACCGTTTGAAAAACTTAAAAATCAATCCACTAACCTCTGCAAGAAATAGGGCGAAATTTAGTTTTCAAGAAGCACAATTACACTTTCTAAGAAATGAGAATGATAAAGCCATCGTGAAGTTAAAAAACAGCTTAGCTTCCTTATTACCCAATTTTGAAACTACTAAAATCCCTACCACAGAAGATTTATATCCTGAAAACACCTTTATAGATATTTTTGATTTGTGGGCAGAAATAGAAAGCAATCCTGAAAAGGCATTGCATTATTATGATTTAAGTTTTTATGTAACACAAAAGTTTGCGCAAGAGAATACAGATCAAGAGAGCTATATTTTAAGTGCTAGTATTAATAAAGATCGAAGCGAAAAATGTATTTCATTACTTTATGATTTGTATCAGGTAAAAGGCAAGAGTGCCTATGCAAAGCGCGCTTTTGCCTATGCCGAATTGAATAAAGCCATAGCTTTAAAATGGCACAGTTCTAAGAAGCAGCTTTTAGAAGAACATCCTAATGACAGCCTACTTATTGAAGAACAACATTTGTTGAAGCAGCAACAACATTATACTAACAAACTTCTTAACCGACCTATAAATAGAGCTCAGTTAATAGAACGTGATAGTTTACAGTTGCAGCTTATTAGGACAGGTTTAGTGTTGAAACAATTACAGGACTCTATTCAAAAAAAATATAATTTAGCCAATCTGAACACTCTAAATACTGAGCGTTTAAGAGCTAAATTAGAAAAAGACCAGGCTTGTTTAGTGGAATATTTTAGTGGTAAAAATGGTTTATATCAATTTGTGTTTTCACCACTACATATCGATTTTCAACATATTGAATTATCGAATTCAATGCAAACGAAGATTTCGAAATTCATCAATTATTTCGAAAAAGCATCAACTATAAATAATAATATCACGGCGTTTACGGAGGATGCGTTTCACTTATATGAAGCATTAAAGCTCCAATCTATTTCGCCCTATAAAAATACCATTATTGTTGCTGATGGGCTGCTCAACTTTATTCCATTCGAAAGTTTATTAACACAATCGACCTCCACTTCAAACTATTCTGAAATGCCATTTATGGTTCAATCACATCGTATTGTTTACCATACTAGCGCTTTGTTTTATACACAATCAAAGCCTTATCGTTTTAAGGATTCAGCTTTAGGTGTATTTCCGGTATTTGACAATACCAATTTAAAACTGAAGTACTCCTTAGATGAAGCGGATCGTATAGACGATGAGATCCAGACCGAGTTTTTGATGTATGAGGCCGCGACCAAACAAGGTGTTTTAGAGCGCGCCAAAGACTATAGTATTTTGCACCTATCTACTCATGCCAATAGTGGTGACTTTAAGATAGCGGCGAATATCGATTTTATAGATTCAAAATTATATCTGCAAGACTTATATCAACTCGATTTAAAAAATGATTTAGTCGTTTTAAGCGCCTGTGAAACTGGCGTTGGTATGCTTCAAAAAGGAGAAGGCTCTATGAGTTTGGCTCGTGGTTTTAAATACGCCGGTGTACCTAATATGGTAGTGTCATTATGGAAAATCAATGATTTGTCCACATCACAACTTATGTCAAGTTTCTATAGAGAACTTCGAAAAACCGAGTCGGCATTTGTCGCCAATCAAAATTCTAAGTTAGCCTATTTAAAACATCCTGATATTTCTAATATTAAAAAATCGCCCTATTATTGGAGTGCATTTGTTTATTTTGGCGACCTAACACCTGCCAAATCTTCACCTTCAATCCCTATTTTAATTTATTGTATTATTGGCTTGATTGTTGGCTTATTAATTTGGATACTAATTACAAAAAGAAAAACATGGAAACCCTAAAAGACTTCCTTACCCATAAAGGCTATTCTAAAGTGAAACTCAAATTCACAAAAACCAATCACTTTGAAATCAAAGCAAGCATTAACGGCGTAAAAGGTCGATTTATTTTAGATACAGGCGCATCGAATAGCTGTGTAGGATTTGAGGCTATTGAGCACTTTAATCTCAAA
Organism: Winogradskyella epiphytica; assembly: GCF_003217215.1. Lineage (GTDB taxonomy): Bacteria > Bacteroidota > Bacteroidia > Flavobacteriales > Flavobacteriaceae > Winogradskyella > Winogradskyella epiphytica. The sequence continues at coordinate 1,116,672 of NZ_QJTD01000001.1, read as the reverse complement.
GTTAAAGACTCAGAAATTAAAGCGGTAGGCGCTGGAGCTTCAGATATGTTGACTCAAATTTCGAAGTCTAACCATGTAAAAATTGGGAAATGGAAAAAACAACGTGTGCCCTTAATTTTATTTAATTTATCACATGTTAATAATGGACTTATCAATCACAACGCCGAACCTGTAGATGGCATTCTTGGTGCCGACCTATTAAGGAAAGGAAAAGCCATCATAGATTATGAGAAAAAATATTTATATTTAAAATTATAATAACATACTTAATGTTTAAGATTCTTCTTACCCCTTTACCTTAATTAGCTACGAAATAGTCTATATGAATCCCACCATTATTATTGCAGACGATCACCCTCTTGTACTTAAAGGCTTACATGACTTTTTAACAGAGAAAAAATTCAACGTTATAGCTAGTGCAAAAAACGGTAAAGAAGCTTTAACTTTAATTAAAGCACACACACCAGCCATTGCTATTCTAGATATTAAAATGCCTTTTTTTTCAGGTCTTGAAATTGCGGCAAAATGTAAGGAAGAAGGTATACCTACGAAAATTGTGTTGATCACTTTTGAAAAGGATGAAAAGATTTATAATGAAGCCAAGTCATTGGGTGTCTATGGGTATGTATTAAAAGAATTTGCTTTAGTAGAAATTGAAAATTGTATTTCAGCATTAAATAACGGCAAGAGTTATTTTAGCCCTGAGCTTGTATCGTTTATTAAGGTGAACAAAACACCTGAGAAATTGACAACTTTAACTGCTTCCGAAACGAAGATTCTAAAACTTATAGGAGAAAATAAAACGGCTACAGAAATCGCGGACGAGTTATTTATTTCAGTACGAACTGTAGAAAAGCACAAAAGTAATATTAGAGCTAAACTCTCAATAGACTCAAAACCAACCAGTTTATACCTATTTGCCAAAGAAAGTTTAGAATTTCTTTAATATACGTAGTTCTACGTATAGCAACATATTAATATTTTTCTGACCTTTACACTGTTATTAATTAAGGGTTAATAACGAGCTATTAGTTAGTTCTTAGGGGATTACTAAGCCTTAGACTTTTCGTCTAAGGCTTTTTTTATATCCTAAGCTCTCAAAAATACGTAGTACTACGTATTGAAATGCCCCTTGATAATTCGCAACTTTACATCAGCTATTAATCAACTCCAAGTTAAAAACTATAAAGCTCCAAAATGAAATTCAAATTGGAGCTTTTAAAAAAATTATTTTATGGAAGTAATGAAAGAGAATACCTCAAAAACAGATAAAACGTTTATGATTTTAATAATCATAAGTTCAATAATCGTAATATCAGCCAATATTGCTGTTAATTACTTAAGTTAATTTTAGTTAGTTTCTTCAACATTTAGTTAGAGGTAGAAAAGCGCAATTTCATTGAATTTGCGCTCTTTTATTTATCGCTGTAAAATCGCTTAAACAGTCGTACTATTAAGAGGTTTCAACACTTCTTACACGCTCAACCTTATCCTTTTTAGATAGTGACAAACGAACAATACTGTTTTCATTAGCTAATAAATCATGTGGGATATCTCCTTCCAAAGCAATCAGTCCTCCAGTTTTAAGTTGGTGCTTGATGCCATTAACCCCAAAAACTATTTCTCCTTTAAACACCTCAACTACGATAGGATAAGGTGTTTTATGCTCTTTCATTATTTGACCTTTTTTGAAGGCAATTCTAATTTCTTTAGAATTTTCTGTTTCTAAAAGAACGTTTATAGCTGGTTTTGATTCATTGTAAACCAGGTCTTCAGCAAGTGATGCAAGTTTCATAATCTAAATTTTAGTAACTATTTGATTCTAATTTATACATGAACATTTCGGCCATTCTGGCTGATCTCCATTTTGCTTCTTCAGCAACCTCTCCTTCGAAGTGTTTATCTATAGTCGTATAGAAATGATATATCCAACGATCGAAATGTTCAGGAGAAATTGGCAATTTTCGATGCGGCATAAAAGGCGCCCCTTTATAAGACATTTCTTGTAAGAGCACTGTAGACCAAAACTTGTACATCGTCTCTAAATGCGTAGGCCAATTATCCTGGATGACACGATTAAAAATCGGGCCTAAAAGCTCATCTTCTCGCACGGCCGAGTAGAATGTATCTACCATAAACTCTACGTCCTTCCTATTTGTTATATCTTTCATTATTAAACTATTGTTCTAAATATATAAGACAAATTTAATCCAATTTTAGTAATAGGACAAATTTATCCTATATTAGTTTTGTTTTAGATTTTATTTAATATGGCATTAACAACTCCCCTTATAATCCACTTATTTCGACTTAATTCTAGTTCATAAAAAAAGCGCAATCTTATAGAGATTGCGCTTTTAAATATGACGATTTAAAACTTATAGTTCTAAAGCTTTCTTGATATCATTATCCATCAATAATTCTTCTGGGCTTTCTAGAGCTTCTTTAACTGACACTAAGAAACCAACAGATTCTTTACCATCAATGATTCTGTGATCATAAGATAAAGCCACATACATCATTGGGTGAATTTCAACTTTTCCATCTACAGCGATTGGACGCTGAATAATATTGTGCATTCCTAAGATACCACTTTGAGGAGGGTTGATAATTGGTGTAGACAACATACTTCCGAATACACCACCATTAGAAATCGTGAATGTACCACCAGTCATTTCATCTACTGTGATTTTACCATCTCTTGCTCTTAACGCTAATCTCTTTACTTCAGATTCAACACCTCTAAAGGTTAGGTTTTCAGCATTTCTAATTACAGGTACCATTAATCCTTTTGGCCCTGATACAGCAATACTCACATCTACGAAATCGTAAGATATCATTTCCTTACCATCAATCATAGAATTCACAGCTGGATACATTTTTAACGCTCTAACAACCGCTAAAGTAAAGAAACTCATGAATCCAAGACCTACACCATGTTTTGCCTTAAATTCTTCTTTGTATTGATTACGTAGATTAAATATAGGCGTCATGTTTACCTCATTGAATGTGGTTAGCATTGCTGTGGTATTTTTAGCCTCTACTAAACGCTCTGCTACTTTACGACGTAACATTGACATTTTACTACGAGATGTTCCTCTGTTTCCACCGGTTGGCGTTCCCATTGAAGGTACTGCTTTTACAGCATCTTCTTTAGTGATTCTACCGTCTTTACCTGTTCCCGAAATTGAATTGGCGTCGATTCCTTTTTCAGCTAAAACTTTCTTAGCTGCTGGACTAGCCGTACCAGTAGCATAAGTTTTAGACTCAGCTGCAGCAGGCTTTGATGCTTCCTGTTTAGGCGCTTCTTCTTTCTTTTCAACTTTTGCAGGTGCTTCGCCACCCTCAGGTTTTGCAGCACTTGTGTCAATTAAACATACAACAGCTCCAACGGCAACAGCATCACCTTCTTCAGCTTTAAGTGTAATAGTTCCACTAGCTTCAGCTGGCAACTCTAAAGTTGCTTTATCACTGTCTACTTCTGCAATGGCTTGATCCTTTTCTACATAATCTCCGTCTTGCACTAACCACTCTGCAATTTCCACCTCAGTAATTGATTCGCCTGGTGAAGGCACTTTCATTTCTAAAATCATGCTTGTTCGTTTTATTAAGCTCTAATTTGAGTTGTATTAATTAACTTTCTTTATCTCTGGTTGTTTTTGCTTTTGTCAAAAACGTAATCTATAACTTCTTTATGTCTAATCTTAGAACGCACAGAGCTTCCTGCTGCTGGTGCACCATAAGGTCTTCTAGATGCGACTCTAAATTGTTTTACTTCATCGATATGCATTAACATATGACTATAAGCGCCCATGTTTCTTGGTTCTTCTTGAGCCCATACGATGTCGTCTGCATTCTTATACTTCTTAAGAATCGCTCTAATTTGTTCGATTGGTAATGGGAATAATTGTTCTATTCTTACCAAGGCCACATCATCTCTTCCTAACTTTTCTTGTTCCTCTAATAAATCGTAATAGAATTTACCGGTCATGAAAACTAAGGTTTTCACCTTATCTACGTTTGCATTGGCATCATCGATTAACATTTGGAAACTACCATTTGCAAATTCCTCCACAGTAGACACTACTTTTGGATGACGTAACAAACTCTTCGGTGTAAATACGATAAGAGGTTTTCTGTAATCTGCTTTTATTTGTCTACGTAATAAATGGAACATGTTAGCTGGAGTCGTACAGTCGGCCACAAACATATTATCTTTAGCACAAAGCTGTAAATAACGCTCCATTCGAGCCGATGAATGCTCAGCTCCTTGACCTTCATAGCCATGTGGTAAAAGCATGACCAATCCGTTTTGGATTTTCCATTTATCTTCTGCTGCAGAGATATATTGATCTAACATAATTTGGGCGCCATTACTAAAGTCACCAAATTGCGCTTCCCATATAGTTAATGTCTTTGGACTAGCCATTGCATAACCATAATCAAAACCAACAACACCATACTCAGAAAGTAAGGAGTTATATATAAAGAAACGACCTTGCTTATCGCTTAACTTATTAAGTAAGATAATTTCTTCTTCGCTATCTTCTACTTTGACAACAGCATGACGGTGAGAGAACGTACCACGTTCCACATCCTGACCAGAAATACGAACATCTCCCCCTTCTAATAGAATAGATCCATACGCTAAATGTTCTGCCATCGCCCAATCTAATCGATTTTCATCGAACATAGTTTGTCTAGACTCAATTAACCTTTGAATTTTTCTAATAAACTTCTTATCGCTAGGAAGTGTAGAAATATTTTTAGTAATTTCTTTTAAGGTTTCTGCAGGATAGGTCGTATCCACAGGCTGCATCATTTTATCTTCTTCAGCCGTTGAAAGATTACCCCATTCATTTTGCATAAATGGTGTAATTTCTGTTTTTGTTTCCTTACGAGAATCTTCCAGTTTTTCTTCTAACTGATCCTTGTATTCTTTTTCAATCTTAGCTACAAAACCGTCATCAATTACACCTTCTGCTAACAAACGTTCAGCATAGATATTTCTTGGATTTTTATGTTTTGAAATCGCTTTATATAATAATGGTTGCGTGAATTTTGGTTCATCACCTTCATTATGTCCATATTTTCTATACCCAAGCATATCAATAAAGACATCACGATTAAATTTCATTCTAAAATGTAAAGCAAATAAGGTAGCGTGTACCACGGCTTCAACATCGTCTGCATTCACATGTAATACAGGTGACAATGTTACTTTTGCTATATCTGTACAATAAGTACTAGAACGTGCATCTAAATAGTTAGTTGTAAAACCGATTTGGTTATTCACTACGATATGAATAGTTCCGCCGGTTTTATACCCGTCTAGTTGCGCCATTTGCACCACTTCATATACTAAACCTTGACCTGCAATCGCCGCATCTCCATGTACCACAATTGGCAGTACTTGTGATGGGTTATCACGATATTTATCGTCTTGTTTTGCTCTAGTAATCCCTTCTACTACCGCACCTACTGTTTCTAAATGCGAAGGGTTTGGAGCAATATTTAAGTTTATTTTTTTACCACTATCCGTCACACGATCGCTCGTCCAACCTAGGTGATATTTTACGTCGCCATCAAAGACTTCTTGCTCATAATCTTTTCCATCAAACTCACTAAAGATGTCTTTCGCCGATTTTCCGAAAATGTTGGTCAATGTACTTAAACGACCACGATGTGCCATTCCCATTACAAATTCCTTGACATCATAGCCAGACGCATGTTCAATCAATGCATCTAAGGCTGGAATTAAAGCCTCACCTCCTTCAAGAGAGAATCTCTTTTGCCCAACATATTTCGTATGTAAGAACGTTTCGAAAGAGACGGCTTGGTTTAATTTTCTTAAGATGTTTTTCTTTTCATCTACTGAAAATTTCGGATGATTATCATTGACGTTAAGCTTATTTTGAATCCACTGAATTTCTTCAGGTTTTCTAATATACATGTATTCTACACCAATAGACGAACAATAAATAGTTTCTAGATGGTCTATAATACTTTGTAGTGTTGCCGAAGATCCTAATCCTAAAACTTCACCTGCTGAGAATGTAGTTTGCAAATCGCTCTGAGACAATCCGAAGTTTTCAATTTCAAGAGTTGGCGCGTATTTGCGTCTTGCTCTAACAGGGTTTGTTTTTGTAAACAAATGCCCTCTGTTTCTATACCCATCAATGAGTTTTAGAACTTGAAATTCTTTTTGAAGTTGCTCTGGTATTACTGCAGAAACACCTTCTGAAATTTCTTCATCTTGACCGTAGCTTTCAGATCCAAAATCATACCCTTGAAAAAAGGCGCGCCAGCTTGGCTCTACAGAATCGGGATTTTTTAGGTATTGGTCGTATAAATCAGCAAAATATGCTGTATGTGCCGCGTTGAGAAAGGAATATTTATCCATTTTACTTTATGAGACGTTGTCGTTTCAACAAAATTTAGTCAAAAATACAACTTTTAACAAATATAGGTACAGTTTTATTATATTTATAACAAATACAATTTAACACAAAAGTTCAATATGCATAAAAAAGTTAGTACTACCAAAAAAATCCTATTGGCGTCCATACTGTTTTGCTTATTCAGTATATATGGTTTCTCACAAGAAAGACCAACTAAAACCTATAATTTTTGGAATAATGTGCAGTTTGGCGGTGGCATTGGACTCAGTTTTGGTGATGGTTACTTTAGCGGATCATTAGCACCTGTTGCACTATATAGATTCAACCCTTATTTTGCCTCTGGTGTTGGACTTAATTTTTCTTACAGTTCACAGAAAGATGTAGTTAAATCTACTGTTTTAGGTGGAAGTATTTTAGGCATGTTTAACCCTATTAGAGAACTACAGCTTTCTACTGAATTTGAGCAATTACACGTAAGTCGAAAATTTGATCACCGATTCGATACGAATCTGAGTACCGATTATTGGTATCCCGCTTTGTTTTTAGGTGCTGGATATACAAGTAGAAACGTCACTTTTGGAATAAGATACGACGTCCTATACGATAAGAATAAAAGTATTTATACAGAAGCTTGGATGCCTTTTGTAAGGTTTATGTTTTAAATATAGTCAGCAGTCTACAAAAAGCTTGGTATGTCTTCAAATTTATTGATAATAATTTGTGGAAGTAATATATTAACAAGTTTGACAACCACTTATAAGAAGACTAATTTGAACTTCTAGAACAACAAATATCCTAAAAAGATTTGCCACGTGTCGCTAGAACAACTTGAAAAACCATCTCAATAATTTAAAAAATAAATTTCATATTTTACTAATTAAATCCAATCGGAAAATAAAGGGTTGGTGGTTATTTTATCCGTGAGTAATAACGGTGATTTTATAAGATAAGAATTGACTATTCTCGTCGTAAAATTGGGTTTGGAATTACAATTTTAAATTCAGTTTAATAGTTTTATATCATTAAGTCTTTAATTATAAAAGTGTTAAGGATAAATCTAGCCAATTTTATTGCTCTCCATTAAACTATTACTTGAAAAGCGGCTTCTTTAAAATATGCTAGTATAGTCTGCAAATTAAATAGATTTCTTGTGTTAAGGTCAAATAGCTAAAATGAATCCTACTCTACTAAAAGTGCCACTCTGTGCAACGTCCTAGTTTCTCCAAGAATCATTAGTACAACAATCTCTAATTACACAGGCGTTCGGCAATTATTTTTTTTAACCTTATTCCTTATATCTCAATACAATACACTTAATATTTAAATAAGATAAAAACGTCTGAAATATGGTAATTATCATGTTTTACCTCCTCCTTCATTTCTAAATTTGTATAAACATAAATTTTACATCGATGAGAAAACCAATAAAATTAGTAGCAATAATTGCTATAGCTTCTGTTTTTAGCTGTGGTGGTAATGAGAAAAAGGAAGAATCAACTTACGGTAAGAAAACCCCTGTAATCACAGAAAACAAAGGGCCTGCTTCTGAACGTGTGGACCTCACTAGTAAAGGCGTTGGGCCAGTCACATCATTAACATTAGATGCAGAAATTGATCAGGATATGGCAGCTCACGGAATGGATGTTTATAATAAGATGTGTTTAGCTTGTCATAAAATAGATAAAAAATTTATTGGACCAGCGCCAACAGGTATCTTAGAAAGAAGAACTCCAGAATGGGTGATGAACATGATTTTAAATCCTGAGCAAATGGTAAAGGAAGATCCACTAGCAAAAGACCTATTAATGGAATTTAATGGCGCACCAATGGCAAATCAAAACTTATCAGAGGAGGATGCTAGAGCTGTATTAGAATATTTTAGAACCTTATAATTACAACGTATGACACTAACCAAACACCTATTTCTTGTAGTTGCAATCGCAGCGCTTTTTAGCTCTTGTAATGAGGCAAAAACAGATGCATCTACAAGCACCTCCGATAAGAACACCGAAGTGAAATCTACAGAAAGAACTGGACAAGCATTTATTGAAGATGACGGATCAACACCTAACGTTTTACAACTAGCAATAGGCTCTAAAGACCACACCACTTTAGTTGCGGCTGTACAGGCTGCTCAATTAGAGAACGCCTTGGTCAATGCAGGACCGTTAATGGTATTTGCACCAACCAATGAGGCGTTTGCAACTTTACCAGAAGGTACTGTTGAAAATTTATTGAAACCAGAAAACAAAGATGTATTGGCTAATATCCTAAAGTATCATGTAACGCCTGGCAACTACTCCAAAGAGTTTTTAAAGAAGTTTAAAAAACTAGGACAAGCCAACAACGGTTACGTTCAGGTAGAAATTGTAGATGGGGAACCGATGATTGGAGGCGCTAAAATATTAGCGAGTATCACTGCTGGAAACGGTATTGTTCATGTCATTGATAAAGTTTTATTACCTCCTACTGATTAACTTAAATACTAATTAATACCACATTAATATGAAAAATATATTTAAATCAACCCTTGCGCTTGTAGCGCTTTTTGCCGCATTCACAAGCTGTAATAACTCTGGAAAATCTGGTGGAAAATCTGGTGCCTTAGCAAGCAATATTGCTGAAAAAGTATATGTAGCACCAGGGGAGCACGATTCGCACTACGCATTTCTCTCCGGAGGTTATAGTGGAAACTTAACGGTGTATGGATTACCGTCTGGACGAATGTTTAAAGAAATCCCTGTATTCTCGCAATTCCCTACCAATGGGTATGGCTATTCGGAGGAGTCTAAACCAATGTTAGAAACCTCTTATGGTTTTATTCCTTGGGACGATTCGCATCATCCAGACATTTCACAAACTAATGGTGAATTAGACGGTCGATGGATTTTTATAAATGGAAACAACACACCTCGTATTGCAAGAATTGGATTGAGATCTTTTGAAACGGAAGAAATTATTGAAATTCCAAACAGTGCAGGAAACCATAGTTCTTCTTTTATTACTGAAAATACAGAATATGTAGTAGCAGGAACACGTTTTTCAGTTCCAGTACCACAAAGGGATATGGCCATAAAAGACTATAAAGGTAACTTTAAAGGCGCATTGACTTTTATCTCGGTAGATCCAGAACACGGACATATGGACATTAAATTTCAAGTTTTAATGCCAGGTTTTAACTACGATCTTTCACATCCTGGGCGTGGAAAATCCCACGGATGGTTCTTTTTTACAACCTATAATACAGAGGAAGCAAACTCTCTTTTAGAGGTTAATGCATCTCAGAACGATAAAGATTTTATTGCAACAATTAATTGGAAAAAAATTGAAGAATATGTGAATAATGGTGGTGGTACCATGATGCCAGCTAAATATACACATAACTTACTGGATGAAGCTACACACACAACAACTTCAACCATGAAAAAAGAAGTACGCGTGATTAATCCTTCTGAAGTTCCTGGAGCTGTGTACTTATTACCAACTCCAAAATCACCCCACGGTTGCGATGTAGACCCTTCTGGAGAGTACATTGTAGGTAATGGCAAATTATCAGCAAACTTAACCGTACACTCTTTTACAAAAATGCTAGACGCAATAGAAAATGAAAAGTTTGCTGGTGACGCTTATGGCATTCCAATCTTAAATTTCGAAGATGTCTTAGCGGGATCGGTAGTACAACCTGGTTTAGGGCCTTTACATACCGAATTTGATGGTGAAGGAAATGCCTATACCACATTCTTTATATCATCTGAAGTTGTAAAATGGAAGTTAGGGACTTGGGAAGTCATTGACAGAAAGCCAACTTATTATTCTGTAGGACATTTAACTATTCCCGGAGGAAACTCTAGAAAACCATTCGGCAAATACATGTTCGCCATGAACAAAATTACTAAAGATCGCTATTTACCAGTTGGCCCAGAAATGGAGCATTCAGCACAATTATATGATATTTCTGGAGATAAAATGGAGCTGCTTTTAGACTTCCCTACACACGGCGAGCCCCATTATGCGGCAGCTATTCCTGCGGAAATTATTAAAGAAAATTCACTTAAGTTTTATAAGCTAGCAGATAACAAGCATCCGCGCAAAGCCACAAACGAATCTGAAACCAAAGTGGTGAGAGATGGTAAAAATGTTCATGTCTATATGACCATGATCCGTAGTCATTTTACACCAGATAATATTGAAGGTGTAAAAGTAGGAGATAAAGTTTTCTTCCATATCACTAACTTGGAGCAAGATTTTGACGTCCCTCACGGTTTTGCCATGATCGGTGCTAACAATGCCGATTTGTTAATCGCACCAGGACAGACACGAACTTTAGCCTGGGAAGCTAAACAGGTTGGTGTATGGCCTTTCTATTGTACAGATTTCTGTTCTGCTTTACATCAAGAAATGCAAGGCTATATTCGTGTGTCTCCAGCAGACTCAGATATTGAACTGTCTTGGTCGTTCGGCGAAGATTAAGATTAGGTTGCTAACGACAATACTTTAGGGAAATTTTGTTTTAGTGTTTATTTTCCTATATAAGGCGAGAGTTGATTTGTCGGTCTCGCCTTACTTTTTAACGCACTATTAACTAAATGGTTAACTAGATTATACATATTATTATGAAAACGGCTAGTATTATAATGATAATAGGGTCCCTATTATTATTAGGACTCTTTAAATTTCCCTTATGGAATATTATGCTTGGCGCACCACAATATCCTGATCCACTAGGAATGAATATTTACATTCAAGGTATTGAAGGCGTTGAAGAATTCGACTTACAAAATATAGATGGTCTCAACCATTATATTGGTATGAAAACCATTCCAAAACCTGAAGATATGTGGGAGTTTTCAGTTTTCCCTAAAGTAATTATTGGTATGGTAATTCTAGGTGTTATTATTGGATCGCTTGGTTTTTTTGATAGATTAAGCTACAAATATTTCCTAGGATGGTTTTTACTCATGTCAATTCTTGGCGTTCTAGGCATGTACGATTTCAATAACTGGCTCACAGAATATGGTAGCGACCTAGATCCTAATGCCATTTTAAAACTAAACAATCCTGATGGAACACCAATGACCTATAAACCACCGCTAATTGGCCATCAAAAACTTCTTAATTTCGATGTAGATTCATGGCCACACATAGGCGGATACCTCATGTTCACTGGAATGGTGTTAACCCTTATTGCTTTTTGGTTGGGAAGAAAATTTACCTTAAAAAAAACAACACAATAAAGCCGACAGATACAAAACACTACATACATGAAAACACTAAAACACTGTTCAATCATTACACTATTACTGATATTTTTCGATTGTAATGTAGGGCCAAAGCCCATAAATTACGGAAGTGATGCTTGTCACTTTTGCCAAATGACCATAGTAGATAAAGTTCATGCAGCAGAAGTGGTAACCAATAAAGGTAAAGTCTATAAGTTTGATGCGACGGAATGTATGATCAATTTTATGGACGATTTTGACAGCTCCGAAATCAAACTTTATTTATCTAACAATTACACAGAACCCGAGGTTTTAATCGATGCCACGAAAGCAACGTTTTTAATCAGCGAAAATATTCCCAGTCCAATGGGTGCATTTCTTTCTGCGTTTAAGCGTAAATATGAAGCTGAAAGATTTCAAAAAGAAAAAGGCGGTGTTCTTTATACCTGGGAATCGCTTTTAATTAAACTTAAGCAATAGTCTTATGAAACAAGTAATCACCGTACTATTGTTTGTTTTTGTGACTAATGCTAATCTTGCACAATCTATTGAAGTTTGTAAAACTTGTCCTATCTCTACATTAAAAGATGGTATTGCTCAAGCCAAGGACTTCGATACTATTATTGTTAAGAAAGGACTCTATAAAGAATACAATATAAGTGTTAATAAACCTGTAAAAATCATAGGGATAGATTACCCTGTTATTGACGGCGAATTAAAGGGTGAAATTATCACTGTAATTTCCGATAATGTTACAATTGATGGTTTAAACATAATAAATGTAGGTAACAGCTATATCGAAGATTATGCGGCGCTTCGCATTAAAAACAGTAAACATTTTCTAATTCAAAATTTGATTTTAGAAAAGTTGTTTTTTGGAATTTATATTGAAAAATCTAGAGATGGTAAAATATTTCACAATAAAATAATAGGTGAGGCAATAGAAGAGTACAATTCTGGCAATGGAATTCAACTTTGGTATAGTAAAAATATTCATATCGAACATAACTTTGTACAGCGCGTACGTGATGGAATTTATTTAGAATTCTCAGACGATTGCTTAATTAAAAATAATGTTAGTGCATTAAATGTACGTTATGGCTTGCATTTTATGTTCTCTAATGACGACACCTACGAAGACAATATTTTTGAGAATAATGGTGCCGGCGTTGCCGTCATGTTTTCAAGACGCATTAAAATGTATAGAAACATTTTTAAGGAGAATTGGGGAACCGCATCCTATGGTTTATTACTGAAAGAAATTAACGATGGCCAAATAGAAGGCAATACGTTTTCAAACAATACCATTGGTATTAATGTAGAAGGCTCTAACCGCATTAATTATAAAAATAATACTTTCGAAAACAACGGTTGGGCCATTAAAGTAAAAGGTGCTTGTTATGCCAACATATTTACTGAAAATAATTTCCTTTACAATTCTTTCGATATTGCTTACAACAGTAAGGTTAACGACAATGAATTTGATAAAAATTATTGGAGTAGTTACACCGGTTACGATCTAGACAAGAATGGCATTGGTGATATTCCTTATAGACCTGTAAAACTGTTCTCCTATATCGTTAACCGCACGCCCGAAACCATCATTTTATTGCGAAGTATGTTCATAGATATTATAGATTTTTCCGAAAAAGTATCGCCTGTTTTTACACCAGATGATTTACTGGATAATAATCCCAAAATGCAGAGACTAACATGGTAATTATTGAAAATTTACACAAAAAATTTGGCAAGAACCAAGTGCTGAAAGGTGTTGATCTAACGATAAGCGAAGGTGGAATTTTCGCTGTGTTGGGACCAAATGGCTCTGGTAAAACTACTTTGATTAAAGCTGTTTTGGGCATGGTAATCCCCAACAAAGGTCAGATAACTGTTTTGGCCGAGAATATAAAAAAGAACTCTACATACAGGCATAAAATTGATTATTTACCACAAATCGCCAACTTTCCCAGTAATTTAAAGGTGAAAGAATTAATAAAAATGATTAAGGATTTACGCAAACCTACACATGACGATCAACGCTTAATAAAACTCTTTAGATTAGAACCGTTTTTAAATAAAAAATTAGGGCAGCTCTCAGGTGGCACCAAACAAAAAGTAAATCTTGTACTAACCTTTATGTTTAATAGCCCTATCGTTATTTTAGATGAACCAACGTCTGGACTAGATCCTATTTCAATGCTCCGACTTAAAGATTTAATCAAAGCTGAGAAAGCCAAAGGTAAAACCATTTTAATCACTTCTCATATCATGAGCTTTGTTGAAGAGATTTCAGATGAAATTGTATTTATTCTAGAAGGAAAAATTTACTTCAAAGGCAGCATTCAAAAATTAAAAACCAAGACCAATCAACCCGATTTCGAACATGCGATTGCGTCAATATTATCCGATAACCATGCTTAAAATATTAAAATATAGTTTTTACGATTTAATGCGCAGTCGTTGGAGTTACGTCTATTTCGCATTCTATTTATTGTTGGGTACTGTATTATTGTTTTTAAATAACGACCTGTCTAAAGCCGTTATAACCTTAATGAATGTGATTATTGTACTTGTACCATTAATTGGTACTATATTCGGCGTGATGTACTATTATAATTCTAAAGAATTTACAGAATTGTTATTAGCACAACCTTTAAAGCGCTCATCCATTTTCTTAGGTCAGTATTTAGGTGTTGTCTTATCCTTAACTATGAGTTTAATTTTAGGCTTAGGTATTCCTTTTGTGTTTTACGGCTTGTTTGAAAGCAGTGCGATTTGGGATTTCTCTCTATTATTAATTACGGGTGCCTTTTTAACTTTAATATTCACAGCACTCGCCTTTAATATTGCTCTATCTAACGAGAATAAAATTAAAGGCTTCGGTTATGCTATTTTACTGTGGTTGTTTCTTGCCGTTATTTATGACGGTTTGTTTTTAATGACTTTAATTATGTTTGAAGATTACCCTTTAGATAAAGTTTCATTATTTGGTACTATGTTAAACCCAATAGATCTATCAAGAACTTTAATTTTATTGAAACTAGATATTTCAGCACTTTTAGGTTATACAGGAGCCGTTTTTAAACAATTTTTTGGAACTAGCTTTGGACTTATTGTGTCCTTTGTAATGCTCACCGTTTGGGTTGTAATGCCCGTTTTACGTATTGTATTCAAATCAAAGAATAAAGACTTTTAAATTATGAATCGCCTATTATTAAATTCCATTTTTATCGTAACATTAGTATTAAATTGCTTTTCTTGTAAAAACGAAGCATCTAAACTTGAAACAGAATCCGCAATTCAAATTGAAGGTTTAACGCTAAACAACAACGAAAAATGGATTGCCAATGAAGAAACTCATATTGGGATGAAAAAGATTGATTCCATTTTAAAAAGCAATCCGTCAACAGATGGAAAAATATTGGGTGACGCACTTTCTAAAGAAACAAGTTATATCATTAAAAGCTGCGATATGGAAGGCGAAGCACACGATCAACTTCATGTGGTTCTTGTACCTGTTTTAGCGGAAATTACAGATTTAAAAGACATAAAAAAACCTTTAGAAGTGAAGAAAAAAAGAACCACATTAAAGCAATTAACAGCTACTTATTTTGAGTATTTTAAAATTTAAGTTTAGCTGACAAATGTCATTTAATTTAAGATTAAATATTCGGAATTTAGCCTTATGATTATAAAGGTTATCTTTAAAGCCACGGCCCTGTTTTTGACGTTCGTTTTATTAGCAAACAACATTAACAATGTGGTAATTGTAACCGATTTTGTGATTAACCAAGATTTTATAGCCAAAACACTTTGTATTCAAAAAGACGATCAAAAAGGCTGTAACGGTAAGTGTCAACTAACAAAAGAATTGGTTCAGAATAATTCGGATTCCAATTCAGAAACACCACTTCCTTCAACCGATAGAACACGTTTAGATGTTTTTGTTGTTTATGCAAAAGCAAATTATACTATTGAAGCTGATTTTCAAGTTTCAACCATACAAAACACTATCGATTATAGATTAAACACACCAACTTCTGGATTTTATGCTATCGATACACCTCCTCCAAATTTGAGTTAGTTTTTATTAGTGCACTCACTAGAGTCAACTTCCTTTTTTGAAACCTTATTGGGCTTCAAACAGGATAATTACATTTAAAAACAACTCAAATATTATAAAAATGAAATTTAAATATATAGTACCAATCGCATTTATTGCGTTATTCTCTTCATGCTCATCAGACGATGACAACATTACACCAACAGTAAACGAAGTTGAAGGTTTAGAACTTATACAAATCATAGTAAATGGGGAACAAACTATAGAACTTTACAACGAAAAAGGTCTCTTTGAAACAGGTTATAACATGATTAGCCTTAGACTAAAAGACAACATTACAGACACTTATATTGAAGACGCTACTTTGTCTTGGATGCCAGTCATGCAAATGCCTACGATGCAACATTCTTGCCCTAAATCTAACATTACAAAAGTTTTAGGAAAAGATACCGTGTACGAGGGTTTTATCATTTATCAAATGACAAATGAAGATGGCTCTGGATGGTCGCTAACACTAAACTACACTATTGATGGTGTTGATTATTCAGTTTCAGAAACGATTAGTGTTATGCAATATGATAATCAAAACACAGCTAGTTTTATGGGTTCTGATGATACCAGATATATCTTAGCATTAATTGAGCCTACAGATCCAAGCATTGCTGTAAATAACATGAAAGTTGGCCTGTTTAAAATGGAAAACATGATGACGTTTCCTGTGGTAGCAGATTACATAATTACATTAGATCCTCGTATGCCAGGAATGGGAAATCACAGTTCACCAAACAACACAGATTTAACGTTTAATAATGCAGACAATTTCTATTATGGCGATTTATCCTTAACCATGACAGGTTATTGGAAACTCAACTTAAAACTTTTGGATGCAAACAATGAGGTTTTAAAAGGCGAAGATGTTACGGACGAAAACGAATCTAGCAGCTTATACTTAGAACTAGAATTTTAATTTTTTCCTTACTGTCACATTGAGCGCAGTCGAAATGCTTTAGAAATCACAGCTTCAACGTTTCTCGACTACGCTCAAACAGGCAGTATAATTTCCATAAACTCATTTAAACACTAAAATCTTTAGCTATGAGAACGCTAATAACAGTTATTTTAAGTTGGTTTATATCTTCGTTTGCATTTTCCCAAGAAGAGACTAAAGAAACCATAAAAGATACTACAAAATTAAAAGAAGTCCTTGTAATTTCACGTCATAAGTTAAGTAATTATAGGCAAGAAAAGACACTTTCTAGCATAGACGATTACTTAGAAAAAGCTATTAATGTGACTATGATTAAACGCGGCAATTATGCATGGGAACCTACGATGCATAATATGGCAAGCGAGCGCATGGTAGTTACCATCGATGGCATGCAAATATTTGGTGCATGTACTGATAAAATGGATCCTATAACCAGTTATGTAGATGTTTCAAACCTAGAAAAAGTAGCCATTGGTTCTGGTCAAGAAGGCACAGAAAATGGTCATGTCATTGGTGGCGGAATTGACCTGAAGTTACCAACTTCAAAATTTAACGGCTCTGGTTTTAAATCTGGAATAGATTTAGGTTACGAAACCAACGGTAATTATAAAACTACAGGTTTAGATTTAGAATATACAGGAAATAAATTCTTTATCAGTACAGATGGTATTTATAGAAAATCGGATAATTACGATGCTGGCAACAATCAAGAAATTTTATATTCTCAGTTCGAAAAACATAACATTTCACTACAATCTGGATACAAATTTTCTGAAACACAAAGTATAGATGCCAACATTATTTATGATAGAGCTACAGATGTTGGTTATCCTGCATTACCAATGGATGTGTCTTTAGCAGAAGCTTTAATTACATCATTAACACATTACTACAATCCTGAAGATAAAGCATTAAAATCCTTAGAAACTAAATTGTATTTTAATACCATAACGCATATTATGGACGACACCAAACGACCTATCGTTCCTATAAGAATGGATATGCCAGGCTGGAGTGATACTTTTGGATTTTACAGTAAAGCAGAACTGATGAAAAACAAACATCACTTCACTTTTAATCTTAATGTATTTCACAACAAATCGTTAGCAGAAATGACCATGTTTTCTAACAATCCTAACGAGTCAGATATGTTTATGTACACATGGCCAGATATTAGAACCTTATATTCTGGTATGTTTATAAAAGATGAATTTCATTTTAATGATAATGAATCACTCGTTTCTTCTGTAAGATTAGGATATCATAACAACAAAATCGCAAAGGAAGTTGGAGCGCAGAGTCTTCAGATATTTCATCCCAGTGTGGATGATGAAAAAAATAGATTTCTCATCAGTTTAGCTTCAGCATATCAACTCAAAAAAGAGAATTATAATCTGTCTTTTGGTTTAGGTTATGGCGAACGCGCACCTTCAGTGAGCGAAGGTTATGGCTTTTATTTATTCAACAGTTTTGATAATTACGATTATATAGGCAACCCAAATTTAGAGGACGAAAAAGCCTTAGAGGCTAACTTTAGTTTCAAACAGAATTTCAATGATTTTGAAATTGGCATACAATCCTCATACTTCTATATTATGGATTATATTATTGGAGATATTGTACCAAATGTAAGTTCGATGACCATTGGTGCTCAAGGCGTACGTGTTTATAATGCTTTGGAACATGCTTCAATATTTGATATGTATCTAAATAGTAGTTATAAAATTTCAGAAGGATTTGCCATAAACGCAACTGTTGGTTACAATTATGGAAAAGGGAATGATGGTGAAAATTTACCACTTGTAAAACCATTCTCTTATTTTGCCGAATTTAATTATTACACATCAAAGTTTAATGCCGCTTTACAATTAGATGGTAATGGCAACCAAAGTAATTTTAGTAGTCAATATGGCGAAAATGAAACGGCTGCATATGCGATTTTAAATCTTAATTTTGGAAATGCATTTTACGGAAAACTCGGAAAAACCATATTAAAATATGGTATAGAAAACATTTTAGACGCTAACTATTCAACCTACGCCGATTGGAATAATTTTCCGAGACAAGGACGAAATTTTTATATAAATCTATCTTTGGTTTTCAATTAAATTTAAAGGAAATTGCTATATCATACATCAGTCTCAGAATCTTATTACATGAAGATTCTGGGATTTCTCTTACATTTTCAAAAAAGTCTTTTGTGTTGTAATATCAGTAGCTAATTGTTCTAAAGTCGTGTTTTCTAACATATCCCTTAGTTCCTCCCTCACCACTTTAAATTTATCATGAACAGGACAAGGGTGATCTTCATTACATCTTTCCAATCCTAAACCACAACCTTTATAGACTTGATCACCATCTATGGCATTCACAATTTCCGAAAGCTTAGTAGTTGCGATTTTAGACTTATCGATTTCAAAACCACCATAAGCCCCTCTTACCGATTTAATCACATCATGCCTTACGAGGTCCTGAAGAATTTTCGCCGTAAATGCCTGAGGAGAATTAATCTCTTCCGCAATTTCTTTTGGAGTTACACGCCTGCCCTCTGCCGAATTTACCGCTATATAAATGGTTGCTTTGATTCCGTATTGACAAGCTTTTGAAAACATAGTTCTGTATTATTTATTAGTCTACGAAAGTACTAAACTTTGATTTATTAATTTGACTTTATCAAAATCAAGGACTTAGGAAAATTTTGCCTTATACCACACCTTTTGCCAAATGCGTTGAAGAATAATAAACGTAACCTCTTCTGACAGTTTCATGGTATCCTCCCCATCTAAACTTCTAATTTTAGCTTCAGAAACATCAACAATATAAAGCAAATTGAGATAATTGGTAAATTTCTCTTGAATGAGATGAAACACCGTTTCTTGCAGTACTAATTTTAAACTTGTTGGCAAGGTCTCCTCATCCAACTCTAAATCGATATTTGCATATAACAAATCCTTATTTAGTTGAACGATTAGCTTCTTATAAAGGTTTAGGCCCTCAGCTTCTGTTATTAATTCGTCAAAATTTGCCGGTAAATTCATAGCGTTTTACACACGTCTATTCATCAATTGCACACCAAAATCTTTAAGATCCTGTTTTTTATCTTCTGGGATATGTAGCCCTTTTAGAACTTCAAACGCTTTAGACGTGTAATTTTTTACAGCTTGAGATGTGGCTTCCGCAGCGCCAGATTCGGTAAATAATTGTTTTACATTTTCAACCTTATCGTCTTTTGAGATGCTCTCATTCGACATCAATTGCATCAAGTTCTTTTTCTGCTCTTCCGAACCTAATTCCAATGTCTTAAGATGTAAATAGGTTTTTTTGTTTTCGATAATATCTCCTCCAACCTGTTTACCAAAGGTTTCAGGATTTCCAAAGGCATCAAGATAATCGTCTTGAAGTTGAAAAGCTATTCCCAAAAGTCGTCCAAATTCATAAATCGCTTTCTGATCCTCCTCTGATGCTTTTGCAACAATCGCCCCCATTTGCATGGCAGCGCCCACCAAAACAGCCGTTTTAAATTCAATCATTTTTAAGTATTCTGAAATACTTACATCGTTTCGCGTTTCAAAATCAATATCGTATTGCTGCCCTTCACAAACTTCTAAAGCCGTTTTACTAAATAGTTTTGCTAAGGATTGAAAAGTTTCGGAATCATAATTCTCAAAGAGTTGATAAGCCATAATTAGCATCGCGTCTCCAGAAAGAATCCCGGTATTCAAATTCCATTTTTCATGAACGGTTTTCTGTCCTCTACGTAAAGGCGCATCATCCATTATGTCGTCATGCACTAAGGAGAAGTTATGAAACACCTCGATAGATAATGCCGCATCCATAGCCTTTTGAGCCGTTTCTCCAAAGACCTCAGCAGTCATTAAAGTTAAAATAGGACGTAAACGCTTACCTCCTAATTCCAAAATATAATTAATCGGAGCATATAAATTTTTAGGCTCTTTAGTCACGATAAAACCCTCTAAATACTTTAGAAATGGCTTTTGATACTGTTCAATATGTTGCATGAGGCAAAAATAATGTTTTCATCATATTATAGGTCATTATTCATCACGATAAATAATTACTAAAACTTTGGAAACTTTTTTGGTTTTAAAAGTTTCCGGTTGTACTTTTGCAATCTTAAAACGAAAAGGTTCCAACGCCCGGAACACCGACAAAATGAAAGAAAAAATAATACAAAAGTCTGCTGATTTGTTTTTGAACTTAGGTTTTAAAAGCGTGACTATGGATGATATTGCCAATGACTTGGGTATTTCCAAAAAAACGATTTATCAGCATTTTGAAAACAAAACCAAACTGGTTGAAGCTACCACGATGTCCGTTTTTAAAGAAATCTCTGATGGAATTGATTGCATTTGTGATTTAAATAAAAATCCTATTGAAGAGGTTTTTGAAATTAAAAAATTTGTAATGCTTCATTTAAAAGACGAGAAGTCATCTCCTCAATATCAACTCCAGAAATATTACCCTAAGATTTTTACCAATTTAAAAAACAGACAATTTAGCAAAATGCTCAACTGTGTTACAGGTAATTTAAAACGTGGTGTAGAACAAAACCTTTATCGTGATTCTATAGACATAGAATTTGTATCACGATTATACTTTAACGGAATGCTCATGTTAAAAGATCAAGAGATTTTTCCTCAAGAGTCGTTCAGCATCCCTAGGTTAATGGACAATTATTTTGAATACCATTTACGCGGGATTTGCTCTCCAAAAGGATTAGAAATTTTAACAGACATACACAACAACTAAACTCATTATGACTAAAACACTAAGGCTACTGATTGGTTTTCTCATAGTTCAAATTGGATTTTCTCAAGAAGAACCTTCTGCGCTTTCTTTACAAGAAGCAATTCACTATGCGTTAGAAAATAATAGGACCGCTCTTAACGCCGCTCGTGATATTGAAGCTGCCAAGCAGAAAAAATGGGAAACTACAGCAACGGGTTTACCACAAATTAATGCATCGGTCGATTATCAAAACTTTTTAAAACAACAAGTTCAAGTGATTCCTGCTGAATTTTTCGGTGGAAATCCTGGTGAATTTCAAGAAGTTGTTTTTGGTACAAAACAGAGTGTTAACGCAACGGCCACCTTAAGTCAAAAAATCTTTGATGGATCTTACCTTGTTGCCTTACAATCGGCAAAAGTGTTTTTAGAAATCTCAAAAAATGCTAAGACCAAAACAGATCTTGAAGTCAGAAAATCGGTTATCGATGCCTATGGCAATGTTTTACTTGCTGAAGAGAGCGTTGAAATTTTAAACAGAAATATTGATGTCCTTGAAAAAAACCTTTTTGAAACCACTAAAATTTATGAAAACGGTTTAGGTGAAGAGGAAAATGTAGAACAACTTCAAATCACACTTTCTGGCGTTAAAAGTAGTTTGAACAACACCAACAGACTTAAAACTTTAGCCTATCAAATGCTCAATATTACTTTAGGATTAGATGTCTATAAACAATTAGAACTTACGGATGACCTTGAAACTTTAGCTGAAAACAATAGATCACTAGCCTTACTGGAAGTTGAAAACAATCCTGAAACCTCCATTGATTATATTATTGCAGCTAATGATACTAAAGCAAAAGAATTACTAGTAAAACTTGAAAAGAGTAAAGCTTTACCAACATTTAACACCTTTATCAATGGTGGTTATTCGGCTTTTGAAAATGACTTTACCTTTTTTAATAGCGACCAAAAATGGTTTGGTTCTTCATTATTTGGTGTCAGCCTAAATATTCCAATTTTTAGTTCCGGCATGCGAAGTGCTGCCACCCAACGTGCTCAAATTAATTTAGAAAAGTCTGTAGATGATCTCACAGAAACAGCACAACGTATTAAGCTTCAAATAGCTTCGGCCAAAAGCGATTATCAATTCGCTATTGAAGATTACGAGAACAAGAAGCAAAACCTCGCCCTTGCCGAACGCATTGAAACTAAAAATCAAACTAAATTTTTTGAAGGCATAGGATCAAGTTTCGAGCTAAGACAAGCGCAAACTCAATTATACACAGCACAACAAGAATTATTACAGGCTATGTTAGATGTCATCAATTCTAAAGCCGCCTTGGAAACTATTTTAAACACCCCAATTAAGTGAGTTTAAAAGCTATCATTCAAAAATAAAAAAGGACGGAAGTCACAACCATAGAAGGCATTAAATTAAAAAAAGAATAAATTAAAAACATGAAATATATATACTCCTTAATCATCATTGCTCTATTTGCAGTTTCTTGTTCTGGCGGAAAAAAGAAATCTGTAGAAAAAGTTATAGAAAGCGGAAATCTAGAAACCATCAGAGCAAAACGAGTTGAGCTTGTTAGCGAACAACAGGTCATCAATGATAAAATAAAATTGCTTGATGAAAAGATCAAAAGCTTAGACACGACTAAAAATGTGCCTTTAGTTACCTCTATTAAAGTGAACACCGAAGTTTTTGAACATGTTTTAGAACTGCAAGGAAATGTAACCACAAAAGATTTACTCACGGTTACACCAGAATTCAATGGTATTTTAACAAAGGTCTACGTTAAAGAAGGTCAATCGGTTAGAAAAGGTCAAATATTAGCTAAGATTGATGATGGTGGATTGAGTCAGCAATTAGCACAACTAAAAATTCAAGCCGAATTAGCCAAGACAACTTACGAACGTCAAAAACGACTTTGGGAGCAAAACATTGGTAGTGAAATTCAGTTTTTACAAGCACAATCTAACTACCAAGCACAGCAAGAGTCAGTCAATCAACTGAATAAACAAATTGCTAAAACGACAGTGATAGCCCCATTCTCTGGTACTATCGACGATATTATTACTGAGCAAGGAAGTGTTGTCGCAGCCGGTCAAACACCTTTAATGCGTATAGTGAATTTGGATAATATGTATATAGAAACGGAGGTTCCAGAACGCTACGTTTCTGATGTGACTAAAGGAAAAAGTGTATCTGTTAACATTCCGGTTTTAGGGAAAATTATTGAAACTAAAATTCGCCAGGCAGGTGATTTTATAAATCCAGCGAACCGAACATTTAAAGTTGAAGTGGAAATTCCTAATGATGACAAGAGCATTAAACCCAACCTAACTGCTCGATTAAAAATTAATGATTATACCAATGAGAATGCTATACTGATTCCACAAAGTGTGGTTTCAGAAAACTCAGAGGGCGAACAATATGTTTATATAGTGACCGATAAATCTGATAAAAATATTGGAACTGCAAAGCGTGTCATTATTAAAACAGGAAAAACTCAAGACGACATTATTGAAGTTCTAAAAGGACTTGAAACTGGCGCTGAAATCATTCAAGAAGGAGCGCGAAGTGTAAAAGACGGACAGTCTGTAGAAGTACTTAAAATGGAAGAGACGAAATAGACGTCAATTTTATTCACAATTTAAACATCTAATGACTAACATCTAATGACTCAAAAAAATAAAAAAAATACCGAAAAGGAATTTGGTTGGGCATCGTGGGCTATTAACAATAAAACCACAATGTACGTGCTTATTGCTGTCTTCTTTTATTTAGGAATTTCGGCATTTTTCAGCATGCCTAGAGAATCATTTCCTGAGGTTAACGAAACTAAAATTTACGTTAGCACCATCTACCCAGGAAATACAGCTGAAGATATTGAAAAGCTCATCACAGATCCTGTTGAAGATCGCTTAAAAACGGTAAGTAATGTTGTAGAAATCACCTCAACATCGCAGGAAGATTTTTCTATGGTGGTTATAGAATTTGATGAAAACATTACTGTTGAACAAGCCAAACAAAAGGTAAAGGACGAAATCGATTCGGAAACGGCTGGAGAAGACTGGCCAACTTTTAACGGCGCAAAAGTGACACCTGATGTTTTTGAATTGAGTCTTTCGGAAGAAATGCCTATTCTGAATATTAATATCTCGGGAGATTACCCAATTCAAAAACTCAAAGAATTTGCTGAATATCTTCAAGATGAAATTGAAGATTTGTCTGAAATTAAAAAAGCAGACATTCGTGGTGCTCAGGAAAAGGAAGTTGAAGTGGCTGTTGATATCTATAAAATGATGGCTGCCAAAGTCACATTTAACGACGTCTTAGGTGCCATTGGCAATGGAAATGTGACGCAGTCTGCGGGGAATTTAATAGCTAGTGGACAGCGTAGAACGATTAGAATTTTAGGTGAAATTCAAAACCCTTCAGAACTTGAACATTTTGTAGTTAAGTCGGAAAACGGAAATCCAATTTATTTAAGAGATGTTGCTACGGTTTCATTTCAAGAAGAAGACAAAACAACCTTCGCACGTAAGTCAGGGGACCCCGTAGTCATGCTTGATGTAAAGAAACGAGCAGGTAAGAACATGGTTGCCGCGGCTGAACAAATTCAAGTTATCGTTCAAAATGCTATTGACAATAAATTTCCACAAGATTTAGAAGTGACTATTACTAACGACCAGTCTTCGGTTACCATTGGCCAGGTTGATGATTTGGTAAACAACATCATCTTCGGGGTTATCTTAGTGGTAACAGTTCTGATGTTCTTCTTAGGTTTTAAAAACGCTTTATTCGTTGGTTTTGCTATTCCAATGTCCATGTTTATGTCACTTATGATTTTAGGATTAATTGGCTACAGTTTAAATACTATGGTTCTTTTTGGTCTTATCATGGGTCTTGGTATGTTGGTAGATAATGGTATTGTGGTTGTTGAAAACGTTTACCGTTTAATGGAAGAAGAAGGTATGACGCGTGTTGAAGCTGCAAAGAAAGGGATTGGAGAAATCGCTTTCCCAATTATTATTTCTACGGCTACCACTGTGGGCGCATTTATTCCACTAGGCTTATGGCCTGGTATTATGGGTGAATTCATGAAAATCTTACCTATCACCTTATCCATTGTATTAGGCTCATCCTTATTCGTGGCTATATTTTTCAACTCAGTATTGGTATCTCGATATATGACTACGGAAGACAAGGATATGCCTTTGAAGCAAATTATTAAAATCACAAGTATTGTGGCCGTTATAGGATTACTTATCCTATTATTTGGAGGTGATTACCGTGGCTTAGGAACCATAATGATTTTTACAGCTATAATGCTTTGGGCCTATCGCTTCTTTATTAGAGGATGGGCAAATAGTTTCCAAAATAAGGCTTTAGTGAGATTAGAAAATTGGTACGAGCGTCAATTGCGTAAAGCTTTATCGAAAAAGCGTCCTTACCTTTTAAGTGGCGGCACATTCCTACTTTTAATAGCTGCCTTTGTCGCTTTTGGAATTTCTCTATCACAACAACGTACAAAAGTAGAATTCTTTCCAGATAATAAGCCAAACCAGATTATTGTCTATATAGAATACCCTGAAGGAACGGCTATCGAAAAGACCAATGCTATTACCAAGCAAATTGAAGCACGTGTATACGATGTTATCAATGCCAACCAATACATGGATAACGGCGTAAATTTCATGGTAGAAAGTGCTGTTTCTCAAGTAGGAGAAGGTGCTGGAAATCCGCAAACTGATATGGGCTCTGGTGCAGAAATGCCTCATAAAGCAAAGATTACAGCATCGATGCGCGAATACAAATACAGACGTGGTGAGGATAGTGAGTTATTGCGTCAAAAAGTTCAAGAAGCACTAGTTGGTATTTATCCTGGTGTCTTAATTTCAGTAGAGAAAGATGCCAACGGACCACCGGCTGGATCTCCAATTAATATTGAATTAGATGGTAAAGATTATAACGAATTAATTGCTACCGCTGAATCGATGCGTGCTTTTATCAATTCTAAAAACATTGCAGGAATTGATGAACTTAAAATAGACGTGAATAAAGACAAGCCAACTATGCTTGTTGAAATTGATAGAGAGAAAGCTGGAGAATTAGGCATAACAGCCAAACAAATTGGCGATCAGTTACGTAATTCTATCTTTGGTTCTAAGGCTGGAATTTATAAAGAAGCTGGAGACGATTATGATATTTATGTGCGTTTTAATGAAGACACGCGATATAATAAAAGTGCTCTATTTAATCAAAATATCACATTTAGAGATAATACAGGTCAGATCAAGGAAATTCCATTGTCTACCGTAGCTAAACAGAAAAACAATTCTGGATTTAGCGCTATTAAACACAAAGCTACCAAACGTGTAGTAACCGTTTATTCGGCATTATCTCCAGGTTATACTGATGCTGGTGCTATTGTGGCACAGATTCAGAATGAAATGAAAAGCTATGAAGGACTACCGGAAGACATTCATATCGATTATACTGGTCAGATTGAGGAGCAAAATAAACAAATGACTTTCTTAGTGGGAGCCTTTTTTACAGGTCTCGGTTTAATTTTCTTCATATTGATTTTTCAATTCAACTCAATATCGAAGCCAACCATTATTATGATTGCTATTTTCTTAAGTTTTATTGGTGTGTTTGGAGGTATTGTGATCACGGGAAAACCTTTTGTGATTATGATGACCATGGTTGGAATTATTTCACTAGCTGGAATTGTGGTGAATAATGGTGTGGTACTCTTAGATTACGCCCAATTATTAATAGATAGAAAAAAGAATCTATTAGACCTCGGTGAAACTGACTATTTAAAGACTGAAGATCTTTTTGAAAGCATAGTAAAAGCAGGAAAAGCACGTTTAAGACCTGTTATATTAACTGCGATTACTACTATTTTAGGTTTAATTCCGTTAGCTATTGGTTTAAATATTAACTTCTTTACCCTGTTTGCCGATTTTAATCCCCACATCTATATAGGTGGAGATAATGTGGTGTTTTGGGGACCTCTAGCTTGGACCGTTATTTACGGTTTGTTAGTGGCTACCTTCTTAACTTTAATTGTAGTGCCTATACTATTTTACTTAAGTATAAGGCTAAAAATGTGGATGCGTGTAAAGTTCACTTCCGTGCCACTAAGAGCCAATGAAGTTGAAACTGCTAAAGCAATAGAAGTACAAGCCTAAGCAAAAAACGTTTTATGCTTTCAATATCATTAATAAAAAAAGCCCCAACTATTGTTGGGGCTTTTTTATCATTAAAACTAAATTATTATTGATTTTCGTTAGCTGGTATTGGAACTGCAACCGGTACAGCATCCGTAGATCTATCGTTTGGCAATTCATCTAATCTACCAAATCTTCTCATATCCACCCAACGGTGCCCTTCACCAAATAAAGAGTAACGTCTTTGGAATAAAATTTCATCTTCTAATGCATCTGGAGTTACTGCTCCACTATAGTCTCCTAATCCAACGGCATTTCTAATAGCATTAATTGCCATCACAGCATCAACTGGATTGCTAGCCATATTCGCTTCCGCATAAAGAAGTACCAACTCCTCATTTCTTAGAATAGGAATTACATCAACATTAGATTGATATATAAATACATCATGAGTTCCTACTAATCCACTTGCTTCAACAGAACTTTCTCTTTCCACAACCTTATTAGCTCTAGAATCATTTGGAAGTGCATCATCTACAAAACTTGAATGTGCTACTCTCACATTAGATGTTTGATTTAATGCCAAGTAAAGTGGGTTTGGAATATCTGCTCCCGCTAAAGAGAATGTATGATATACACCATCATTTAAATTCCCTGTCATATCCATAAAAGAATCATCCAACAAACTTAATACATTAGAATAATTACCTCTATAGGCTTCAACTCTTGCATTTAACCCTTTGTTAAATTCTAAGAATCCACTTGGCGTATCAAAACCTGAGTAACCCGAAGTTAGCGCAAATGGAAAACTAGATCCCGCATTAGCCAAATCGGTAGCGGCTGTAGTTAATAAATCGTTTATGTGAGCTAAAGCTTCATCATGAGTAACAAATGGACCTAAGTTATCAGGATCTGAAGTGTCTAATCGAATTCCGTTGGTATATTGATTATTGGCTACCATTAAAAACTCATGAGCTTTAAGGGTATTTAACACCCCTCTAATACCATTAATCTCTTCAGCAGAAAAATCTGCAGTCGTATTATCAAGGCCTTGAAGCATTAAGTTAATATCCTTAATAGCCGCATACCTAGATCCCCATGGACTAGTTGTATAAAAGGTATTATTATCTAAATTACCTGTTACAACATCACCTTCAAATCTTGGATCTGAACTTGTCCAATAATAATACTCTCTTCCAAATATACTCTGCACATCAACTTGAGTATTTAATCTATTTCTCATGTCGGATAAGACCCCAGACATTGCTTGTGGCAATTCACCTCGAGACAAATCATCCGAAATAGAATTTGTACTTGCACCGTTTAAACTTTCGCCACCTTCAAGTTCACAAGATGTAAATGCTGTGACGCTTATGGCTAAAAGTATAAAATAATATTTTTTTATAATTTTCATTTTTATAGATTTTTTATTTTAAAATTGAGCTGATAAATGGAACATGTATCTCTTAGATGACGGGAATGGCATTACATCAACACCAGTTGATAAACCAGTTCCACCAAAGTTTGATACTTCAGGATCATAGCCATTATAGTCAAAAATATTGATTAGGTTATTTCCAGATACACCAATTTTTAAACTTGAAACTACACCTTTAAATACTTGATCTAGAGTTGAAGTAGGAAGACTGTAGTAAAGTCCGATCTCACGTAATCTTAAGTAAGAGGCATCCTCTACAAATGGTGTTGCGTTACCTGCAAAAATTCCATTATTCACACGATATTCTCCATTAGGAATAACGCCATTTGGATCGAGAGTAATATCATCAAAATCGGCACTTGTACCACCGAAATCCGATAATAAAGTAGATAAGTTAATATTATCACCTCCTTTTTTCCAATGCCATAAGAATGATAATGTAAAGTTTTTATACTCAAATCTATTATTAAATGTCATTTGGAAATCTGGCTCAGCATCACCTAAAACTGATACAGGAGTTCCAGGTCCAGTAGTACCCACAATTTGTGTTACACTTTTACCTTCTTCAATTTGGAACTGACCTAAACTATTTCCAAATCCTCCTAAGTTAAAAGTAGGAACATTTAGTTCTGTCATTTCAGACTCGTTCTTAAACCAGCTAATTCCAGTATCCCATTTAAAATCACCTTTATCAAAAGCGGCAACATTTAGACCTATTTCAATACCTCTATTTTCTAAACTACCAGCATTCACCCATTGAAAACTATAACCAGTTGATGGTTCTATATTCGCTCTTAATAATAAATCATCAACAGTTTTTTTGTAGTATGTAAACTCTAAGCTTATTTTATTATCTAATAAGCCAGCATCAAATCCTAATTCTAATTCACCTTGTCTTTCCGGTGTAATCGCTGGATTTCCTCTAGTTGAAGGAACAGAGATTCCAACATTACCATCAATTGATGAACTACCATAAACCGTATATAATGATCCGAAGGCAGCAAATGTCCCCGCTTCACCATAAGCGATACGTGGTTTAAACCTATTAATCACATTAATATCTCCCCAAAAATCAAAATTATGTAAGTTAACCGCTAATGATGCCTTTGGATAATAAAAAAATTCGTTTATGTCACCGTTGTTGGTGGACTTATCTCCTCGAATTCCTAATGTTCCAATAAGTTTATCCTGGTAATTAATAGATTCTTGCACGTAAAAACCAAAATCCTCTTGCTCTAATCTAAATTGATTTACTGTTTGATTAGATGCCTGATCTAAATTGGTTTCTGAAGCAATTAAATCTGAAGCCACAACTCTAATCACATTTTGTGAGAATTGCTCATTGGTAAGACCAACTTGCGTTGTAAAGTTTAAATTATTATCAGTAGTATAATTATGTACTAAAAACGCTGAGTAATTTGTATTTGTGTTAGTTGTTGTTGAAACGGCAGATACACCATTTAAACCACCATTATCAGGTCTCATAAACT
The DNA here is from genome assembly GCF_003217215.1 of Winogradskyella epiphytica. GTDB lineage: Bacteria > Bacteroidota > Bacteroidia > Flavobacteriales > Flavobacteriaceae > Winogradskyella > Winogradskyella epiphytica. Next base: position 1,086,135 of record NZ_QJTD01000001.1, on the reverse strand, counting down.
GTAACTCTTTTGGAAAGATTACTGTACCCGTTAAAGTATAGTGATCTGCTCCAGCTTTAGCTACAAATTTTAAATCTGATTTGTCTCCTCTATACAGGTTGATATCTAAAGTTCCACCTGTGATGAATCTTTGTGTCGATTCATTATTTGTCATTAAATCTCTAGTTTGTAAAGGATTCGATGAGTTATTAGGATGGTCTGGGTAATTTCCATTTTCATCTGGCAATAGATAATCCCATGGACGAGTATTAGTTAGTGCAACCCCTAAAGTTGCTCCAGTATTATCATTGTTAAAAAACCCTCTATCTGCAGAAGAATCGATATAGTTTGTTGTTACTGCTAACTTAATATTGTCTGTAAAGTTATGATCTGCATTCAATCTTAAAGATGTTTTTTCATAACCTGTTCTTTTAACGATTCCGTCTTCTTGATTTCTAGATAATCCAACATAGAATTTAGTCTTTTCAGATCCTCCAGACATGCTTACACTGGTGTTACTAATAAATCCTTTTTCACCAAACACTTCCTTTTCATAGTCACGTAAAGTTCCATTATTTAATGCTGCAGTATATAAAGCTCCTTCACCGTAAACACTTTCTGCTAAAGCGGCTGTCCAATTTCTTTGTCCTTGTAAGTTAATCACTTCGTTAAAACCTACGCCTTGCGAAAAGTTCAACCTTGTTTTACCAGCTTTACCCTTTTTGGTTGTAATGATAATTACACCAGCTGCACCACGAGAACCGTAAATAGCCGATGCGGAAGCTCCCTTAAGAATCTCAATATTTTCAATATCATCTGGATTGATATCCGCAATTCTATTGGTTGCGTTATCTTGAGATGATGGATTACCTCCAGTAGCTGCGCCTGATACGGTATTGATACCACCTGAAGCAATACTACTATTGTCTATATAAACTCCATCTATAATATATAAAGGTTGTGAATTACCGTTAATAGATGTGATACCTCTAAGTTTTACAGATAACCCTCCTCCTGGCGCGCCTGAATTTGCACTAACTAAAGCTCCCGTAAATTTTCCGGCTAATGCGCCATCTAAAGTTTGAGCAGGTGTTGTACCAGCCAAATCTTCTGCGGAAACAGTAGCAACACTATTCGCGGCATTAGTTCTTTTAACAGTAGATGCTAATCCAGATATAATAACCTCATCTAGCCCTGTAGCCGATTCTTGTAAGGTTACATTTATCTCCTTAGCTTCAGATACGACAACTTCTACTGTTTCGAATCCAAGAGAAGAAAATACTAGAGTTACAGGAAAATTTTCAACGTTAATACTAAATCTGCCATCAAAGTCCGTGACAGTACCTGTCGCCGTCCCTTTAATGATAACATTAGCACCAAGTAAAGGTTGATTTGTTGCTCCTTCGATTACTTTCCCCGTAACCTGCTGACCAAAACTCAACAGCGGAATAAAAATAATTGAAAACAAAAACACCTTTAAAGAGAAAGTGTAGTTCATAATTTTAAATATTTAAAAGGTTAGTCCCGATAAATATCGCAATAATTAATGATTTAACAATATTTTAATAATTAAAATATGATTATCTAATAAAATAACTTAAAAATTAATGAATTTACAACCTTACAATACTCACCGGATATTAACACTATAAAAAACTTCTAAAACAGTCAATTCACTAAACTTCTATTAAATAATTGGCAATTACATATTTTAAATCTTTTAACTTATTAAATTTGCACCTTCAATCATCGTAATGCATTAATTATGATGTAAACTTTAGGATTTTATTATGTACAGAAGTCACAATTGTGGTGAATTAAGAGCATCACACAATAATACAGAAGTAACACTTTCGGGATGGGTTCAAGGTGTTCGAGATAAAGGATTTATGATATATATCGACCTTCGAGATCGTTATGGTATCACACAATTATATTTTGATGAAGAGCGCACTCCAAAAGACATTATGGAAAAGGCTCAAAAGCTTGGACGTGAATTTGTAATTCAAGTTAAAGGTACTGTTGTTGAACGTTCATCAAAAAACCCTAATATTCCAACTGGAGATATTGAAGTCGTAGTTTCAGAATTACATATTTTGAACAGCTCTTTAGTTCCCCCTTTTACTATTGAAGACAAAACCGATGGTGGTGACGATGTACGTATGAAATATCGTTATTTAGATATTCGTCGTAATCCGGTAAAAAACAGTTTGATCTTTAGACATAAAGTAGCTCAAGCGGTTAGAAATTATTTATCTAATGACGGCTTTATTGAAATTGAAACGCCCTATTTAATAAAATCAACACCGGAAGGTGCTCGTGATTTTGTGGTGCCTTCTCGAATGAATGAAGGTCAGTTTTACGCTTTACCTCAATCGCCTCAAACCTTCAAGCAATTATTGATGGTTGGTGGTATGGATAAATACTTCCAAATAGTTAAGTGTTTTAGAGATGAGGATTTACGTGCCGACCGTCAGCCAGAATTCACACAAATAGATTGTGAAATGGCTTTTGTTGAGCAAGAAGATATTCTAAACACATTTGAAGGCTTAACGCGTCATTTACTTAAAGAAATCAATGGCGTTGAAATAGAGAAATTCCCAAGAATGCTCTATGATGATGCAATGCGTTTATACGGAAACGACAAACCGGACATTAGATTTGGAATGGAGTTTGGCGAATTAAACGAGGTTGCACAACATAAAGACTTTGGTGTATTTAATTCTGCAGAATTAGTTGTTGGTATTGCCGTACCAGGTGGAAATAGTTACACAAGGAAAGAAATAGACAAACTAATTGATTGGGTTAAACGCCCACAAGTAGGCGCTTTAGGCATGGTATATTGCCGTTGCAATGAAGATGGAACATTTAAATCTTCAGTAGACAAGTTCTACGACCAAGAAGATTTAGCGAAATGGGCAGAGGTTACAGGGGCTAAGCCTGGAGATTTAATCTGTGTACTTTCAGGTGCGACCAACAAAGTACGAGCACAATTAAGTGCATTACGTATGGAATTAGCTGAACGTTTAGGTTTAAGAAAGCCAAACGAATTCGCTCCACTATGGGTTATGGACTTTCCATTATTAGAATGGGACGAAGACACTGAACGCTACCACGCAATGCATCATCCATTTACATCACCTAAACCTGGACAATTAGAATTGTTAGATACAAATCCAGGCGAAGTGAAAGCCAATGCTTATGATTTGGTTTTAAACGGAAATGAAATTGGAGGTGGATCTATTCGTATTCACGACAAAAAGACGCAAGCTATCATGCTTAAGCATTTAGGGTTCTCGGAAGAAGATGCAAGAGCTCAGTTTGGTTTCTTGATGGATGCTTTTGAGTATGGCGCTCCTCCACATGGTGGAATAGCTTTTGGATTGGATAGATTAGTCGCGATACTAGGAGGTCAAGAAACTATTCGTGATTTCATTGCTTTCCCAAAAAACAATTCAGGTCGCGATGTTATGATTGATGCTCCTGCACCAATTGATAAGCAACAACTTGAAGAGCTAGGATTAATTCTTGGCAAGAAACAATAATAGTTGCCTTTTGGGAATTGCATTTCCAAAATTGTATATTTGGTAACAAGAGTATTGTACTCAAATTATAATAAACATTTAAACCTGTAGGTTGATTACTGAGAAAAGTCGAAGTATGAGCTTACAGGTTTTTTTAAAAGATGCCAACAAACCCTTTCATAAAACGTCTGCTTTTATTGCGATATAAATATATGTCGCGAAAAAACTTTATTTACATATTGAGTGTTACGGTAGGGCTGTTAACGGGTATTGCGGCTGTGACCTTAAAAAACATCACTTATACCATTCAATCCCTATTAGAAGAAGGCATTGTTTTTTCTCAAAACCAATTGTATTTTATATTACCAGTTATTGGTTTGTTTCTTGTTTTTCTGTTCACTAAATATATGTTCAGTAAAGAATTAGAACCATCGATTCCACCTTTTATAAAACGCGCAATTCCTTCATTACTATATTCATTATTACGGCAGAAAGGGTTATTATCCTATAAACTTATTTATCATCCATTGATAACCGCACCACTAACCGTAGGTTTTGGTGGGTCTGTTGGACTATTAGGACCTGCAATCACTTCCGGCTCTGCTCTGAGTTCTAATTTAAGTCGGATTTTACATGTAGACAGAAAAACAAGAACTTTACTTATTGCTTGTGCCACTGCTGCGGCTGTGGCATCCATGTTTAAATCACCTATTGCCGCCATAGTTTTAGCGGTAGAAATTTTCAGCTTGGATCTTACCTTTGCTTCATTATTACCCTTATTAATTGCATCGATCTCCTCAGTATTAACTTCCTATTTCTTTTTAGGAGATGAATTACTTTTCGATTTTAATGTTACAGATAAATTCAACCCAAGAGATACAGCCTTCTATATGATTTTGGGATTAGGAACAGGAATAGCCTCCATATATTTTACCAAAATATATTTTGCTATTTATGCTTTTTTTGACCGATTCAAAACTAGATTTACCAAATTGTTAGTCGGTGGTCTTGCTATAGGAATTATGCTCTATTTTATTCCTCCTCTTTATGGTGAAGGTTTAAGTTTTACAAGAGACTTATTTGATGGTAACTATTTGCACGCTTTAGGTACAAATCCGTTTGATAAGTACACGGATAATATATGGGTGGTTATTCTATTACTTATAGGGTTTACAATTTTTAAAGTCATCGCTATGACTACAACTTTCGCTGCTGGCGGAGTTGGCGGAGTTATTGTTCCAACCATGGTAATGGGGAGCGCCTTAGGTAATGTAATTGCAAAAATCTTAAATAATGTAGGTCTTGGTCACCAAGTATCTGAAGCTAATTTCACTCTAATTGGAATGGCGGGACTCATTGCAGGCGTAATTCACGCACCATTAACAGCTATATTTTTAATTGCCGAAATCACTGGTGGCTATATTTTGTTCCTCCCCCTCATGATTACGGTTGCAATATCTTACATGATTACCAAAACCTATATGGAACACACTATTTACACTCGTGAATTAGCAGAACGTGGAGATTTACTAACTCACGATAGAGATCAAAGTGTGCTTACTATGATGGAATTAGATAGTGTAATTGAAACCGATTTTATTTCGGTACACCCAGAAATGTCTTTAGGAGACATGGTTCATAATGCAGTATCAAAATCGAAGAGAAACTTATTTCCTGTTGTTGATAATGCTAAACGCTTAGTTGGAATTATTCTATTAGATGATATAAGAACGATAATGTTTGACCAATCTCTATATGATTCTACCTCTGCAGAAACCTTTATGCATAATCCACCGGAAATTATCAATTACGAAAAGGATTCTATGAAAGTGGTCATGAAAAAATTTCAAGACAGTGGTGCTTGGAACTTACCCGTAATTAAAGAAGGTTGTTATTATGGTTTTGTTTCAAAATCTAAATTATTGACGGCATACCGAATTGAATTGATTAATTTTACATCTTAAAAGCTTATTAATCATATATAGAATGAAACCTATAAAAGTCATCACATTCATCGCCTTTATTGCTTCTACAACTAGTATTATATGTGGACTTGCACTTGAGGTAGATTACAATCAAAAACTAATAGGTTTTGGAGTCCTTGGGATGTTTCTTGTTGTTTTTCCATTATTCTCATATTATAGATGGAAAGGAAAAGACGTTAAAGATTATATGCTTACTAAGGAGAATCTCGATAAAATGCGAGAAAGTCAACGCCAATCAAAAAAATAAAATTTCTCATTTCGAAAAAAACCCAATAGCCACCAAGGCCTTTCAATAAAGGCGAGGCAGGGTATTTCCTACTATAATTACAACTAATTGAAGCAATTATCTTAATAATTGAACGATTAAGTTTCACAAGACTTTAATTTTATATTATCTTTGTGCTTTAATTTTTATTTATATTATAATGACTGGAACAGTTAAATTTTTTAATGATTCAAAAGGATTTGGATTCATTACCAACGAAGAAACAGGAAAAGACATCTTCGTACACGTATCAAACCTTAATGGCGTAGAGTTACGCGAAGGTGATCAAGTAGAGTACGATGAAGAAGAAGGAAGAAAAGGATTAGTAGCTGCTAACGTGCAGGTACTTTAAGTATATATCTTACAAGTTTCAACGCTCAACCAATGGTTGGGCGTTTTTTTTGCTTTAATGTGAAATGAGAATCTATATTTCTATTGGAATTCTATCGGTGCATCCGTCTTTGGCAGTATAACAATACAAAAAGGTTGTGTCATTACCATGGTTGCATGGCCTTCCGGGCTAGTACGAATAATATTTACTATCCTCTTTTCCGAAGTTGTGGTCACCTCTAGCTCCAAACTATGACCTCCAGAACCTTTAACATCATCAAAAACCGCAACAGCAATATAGTTTTCAAAATCAATCTTCGTCTCGGTAAACGTATCTGATACTTTATTTACGGAGTTCATTTGAGCCATCAAATTTTCCCAATCTGATTGGTTATCAATAATCGTATTTTGCTTTTCGATACCCTCTGACCCCGAACCATAAAGGTTTCCTTTCGCAATTAAAACTGAATCTGTATTAGCCATTTTTGCCGCATTTTTACTCGTTTTACAACTAAAAACGAATAGTAATGATAGTATAATTAATGCTTGTAATTTCATATCTTTTAGTATTATTTGATTCTGTGATTATCTCGTTTTAATTTAAATTTCGTTTTTGGATAAAAAATCGCTTCATTAATTCGGAAGCCTCTTCCGCCATGACACCACTGACCACTTCGGTTTTAGGATGTAGCTTCGTACCCATGGTTTGAAATCCTCTTTGCAAATCTGAAGCGCCATACACTATTTTTGAAATCTGACTCCAATACAAAGCTCCTGCACACATTTGACACGGTTCTAATGTGACATACAAGGTACAATTCGTTAAGTACTTTCCACCTAAAAAATTAGCCGCTGAGGTAATTGCCTGCATTTCGGCATGGGCAGTGACATCATTTAATAGTTCCGTCAGATTATGAGTTCTTGCTATAACTCTATCTTCTACTACAATTACTGCGCCAACTGGAATTTCTCCCTTATCAAAAGCAACTTCAGCTTCCTGAAGTGCTTTTTTCATAAAGTATGTATCGTCAAATGGGTTTATCATAATTGTAAAAATACAATTCTAATTGAATTAATAAATACAATTGCATATAGTACATTTGTAAACGGATGAAAAAACTGTTAGATCATATTAATTTTCCAGAGGACTTACGTCGATTACAACCTGACGAATTGCCTCAACTTGCGAAAGAATTACGCGAGTTTATCATTAATATCGTTGCTACGAAAGAAGGCCATTTAGGAGCAAGTTTAGGTGTCGTTGAATTAACTATCGCACTTCACTATGTGTTTAATACTCCTAATGACCAACTGATTTGGGATGTTGGGCATCAAGCCTACGGTCATAAGATTCTAACCGGTCGGAAAGAGATTTTTGACACCAATAGACAATTACAGGGGATAAGTGGATTCCCCAAACGAAGCGAAAGTGATTATGATGCTTTTGGTGTTGGACATTCCTCAACTTCCATTTCTGCCGCCTTAGGAATGGCGATTGCTTCACAATTAAAAGGAGAAGACAAACATCATATTGCAGTGATTGGCGATGCATCGATAGCCAGCGGAATGGCCTTTGAAGGTTTGAATCACGCCGGAGTAACCACTGCCAATTTACTAGTTATTCTAAATGATAATGCCATAGGAATTGATCCTAGCGTTGGTGCATTAAAACAGTATTTAACCAACGTAAAGAAAGGCACAGAAAAACAAGACAACATATTTGAAGCCTTAAATTTTGATTATTCCGGCCCCATTGACGGTCATGATTTACCTTTAGTTCTATCGGAATTAAAGCGATTAAAAACCGTAAAAGGACCTAAGTTTTTACATATTATTACCACCAAAGGAAAAGGTTTAAAACAAGCGGAACTGGATCAGGTAAAATATCATGCTCCGGGGAAATTTGATGCCAAAACAGGGGAACTCGTTGTGACCTCAGGAAATAGTCAGCCTCCTAAATTTCAAGATGTTTTTGGTGAAACCATTGTTGAATTAGCTTTAAAAAACGAAAACATTGTTGGTATTACACCTGCGATGCCAACTGGAAGTTCTTTAAAGTACATGATGGAAATCCTTCCGGATCGTGCTTTCGATGTTGGGATTGCAGAACAACACGCGGTTACCTTAGCAGCAGGAATGGCAACACAAGGCCTTATTCCGTTTTGTAATATATATTCCACCTTTTTGCAACGCGCTTATGACCAAATCATTCACGATGTTGCCTTACAGAATTTACCGGTTGTATTTTGTTTGGATCGTGCTGGTTTAGTTGGTGAAGATGGCGCCACACATCACGGTGTTTTTGATTTAGCCTACTTAAATTGCATACCAAATTTGGTCATATTCGCTCCAAGTAATGCCATTGCACTTCGAAATATGATGTATACGGTTCAATTAGGCATTGATTTTCCTATTGCTATTCGTTATCCAAGAGGACGAGGCCATCTTTTAGAGTGGAAACTGCCTTTTGAAAAGCTTGAGATTGGAAAAGGCCTATGTATTAAAAAAGGAAGTCAGATTGCCATACTATCTGTCGGTACACTTTTAAAAACGGTTGAAGATGCTATCGAATTAATAGAAGATAAAGAGGCTATTGGCTATTATGATATGCAATTTGTAAAACCTCTTGATGAACAGTTATTACATGAAGTTTTCAAATCGTACCAAGCTGTTATTACTATTGAAGATGGAACTATAGTGGGTGGATTTGCCAGTTCAATTCTAGCCTTTGCAAATTCGAACCAATACAAACAAAAGATTATGACATTGGGTATTGAAGACCAATTTATAGAACATGGTACGGTAGACCAATTGCACCTTCTTCAAAAGTTGGACAGTTCTTCAATAAAAAAACAAATTGAAACTTTACTCGTTGAGATTAACAATCGCTAAATCGGTTTGTACATTAACTTGTTCTACTTCTGATTTTTTATGAACTACATTAAGTTCTTGTGGACTAGAAATATCATCAAGCAGTAATAAGCACGTCACAACAACAACGAAGATGACAAGCCCTCCAAGTATATTATTTTCCATAAGTAGGTTTTTTAATGGGTTGATTATAAAGTAAATAAAACTATAATTCCGTTAAAAAACAAATTTATTCGTTGAAATGCATAATCTATAAAATCTGACCTTGCAATTTCTTATGTAATAACATGGCATTTGTATCAGATAATTTCGATACATATAAGCAAATTGCTAGTAAGTTTTCATACAGAGATTCTTGTCCAAGTTTAACCGTTTCCGGCAAAGTACTTAGTAGCAAGTTATCATAATTAGACAGATTATCTTCATAATAGTTGTACGCCATTTTCCCGAATGACCTCAGCAACTGATTCAAAATTTCATAACCTGCAATTTCCTTATTAATCACTTCTTTTGAACGGTAGATATTATTAATACTAATATTAATGATGTCCTTAATTTGTGCTTTATACTGACTCACATCTAATAAAGCCGTTTCAAATTTACCCGCTAAAATCGCTTCTTCGTGCTTCATAAATAAGTTAGCTGCCTCGTCGATTAAAGCACCAATAGCTAAAGCTCTCAAATAACTAATGCGATCTTCTGTGGTTTTAAGCGTATTGTAATTTTCTATACGAATACTGCTTTTAACTAATTTAATAAGATACTCCAAAGCATATTCCTCTTGAATCAACCCGAGATTTATTCCGTCTTCAAAATCGATGATGGTATAACAAATATCATCAGCCGCTTCCACCAGAAAAGCCAAAGGGTGTCTTTGATAATTAAGGTTATTTTCATCCCTTTTAGCTAAGCCTAATTCTGAAGCAACATCTTCAAACATTGATTTTTCACTTTGAAAAAAGCCATATTTTTTATCAACAATATGATTGGTAGGTTTCTTAGGAAGAGATTCTTTAGGATATTTCATAAAAGCGCCTAAAGTAGCATAACTCAATCGTAGACCGCCTTCTCTACCCTCTCTGCTTTCGGTTAAAATTTTAAATCCGTTAGCATTCCCTTCAAAATCACATAAATCTTGATATTCTTTATCGGTTAAAAACGATTTAAACGCCGCACCTTCTCCTTCTTTAAAATAGGCTCCAATTGCTTTTTCACCAGAATGACCAAATGGTGGATTCCCAATATCGTGCGCTAAGGCTGCTGCGGCAACAATAGCACCAAAATCATTCATTTTATAACCATGAACGCTTTCTAAATGCGGGTGTTTTTTCAGTAATAACTGGCCTACTTTTCTACCCAAAGAACGACCAACAACACTGACTTCTAAACTATGTGTTAAGCGTGTATGAACAAAATCTATTTTAGATAAAGGCACCACTTGAGTTTTGTCTTGAAGACCTCTAAATTCGGTAGAAAATATAATACGATCATAATCGACCTCGAAACCTAGACGCGTTTCGTCTTGTTCCTTTCTTAACCTTTTGAAATTATCGCCGTAGCGCTTTAAAGAGAGTAATTGTTCCCAGTTCATAGTTTAAATCTTAAAGCTTGCAAGATATATAAAATGGTATTGAATTGTTTACAAAAACAGAAGTTAGATGACAACAACTTCTATATTATCTCAATGTTTCCTGCGTGTAAATTCAGTTAACACTAAGCTAACAGTTAACTAACCTTTTAATGACAAATCCATAATTCTGCTTTAACACACAAAAAAGGCTTTCAGAGTTTCTTTGTGCCATCTTTAAAAGAAGAAAAAATGAAAAGCTTACAAGCACTATTTATTGTATTTATTTCGGCATTTTCCTTTGCCCAAAACACAGGATCCGTCTCGGGTAAACTGATTGACAAGGATTTTAATAATGAACCACTTCCTTTTGCAAACGTACTAGTAAAAGGAACAGCAACCGGGACCACCTCGGATATGGATGGCCATTTTGAACTTCAGAATTTAGAAGTCGGATCACATATTATCGTAGTCAGTTATGTAGGTTATGAAACCAAAGAAATCGTAGTAGAGGTTCAACCTAACAAAAAGGTAACATTAAATGTTCCTTTAGGCTCAAGTTCTTCTACCCTCGATGAAGTTATTATTAAAACAAAAACCAGAAAAGAAAGTGAAACTGCATTACTACTCGATCAAAAAAAGGCTGTTGAGTTTAAACAAAGTATTGGTACAGAAGAGCTTTCTAGAAAAGGCGTTAGTGATGTCGCTACAGCCGTAACCAAAACTACAGGTATTTCTAAGCAAGAAGGTTCTGGGAATATCTATGTTAGAGGTTTAGGAGATCGCTACAATTCTACAACTATGAATGGATTGCCATTACCTTCAAACAATCCTTCAAGAAAGAACATCAGCTTAGATTTATTTTCCACTGATATTGTTGAATACATTTCAATTTCAAAAACATTTAGCCCTATTAATTATGGTGATTTCGCTGGTGCTAATATTGATATCATTTCGAAAGACTATAGAGGTAATGGATTTTTTGAAATTGACCTAGGCATTTCGGGAAACTCAAATGCAATTTCTGAGGACAACTTCTATTTGCAAGATGGTCCGGATAAAATAGGATTCTATAACCCAAGTCAACCTAACAACCCTTTAGCGGCTTATAATTTTGATACGAGTTGGAATACTAGCAAGCATGGCCCAATTAATAATAAAATCGGCCTAAAAGGAGGTGACTCCTATACATTTAAAAATGATAGCAGATTAAGTTTTTTTGCAACAGCATCCTTTGATAATGGTTATAAGTATAATGAAGGGATTGCACGAGGTTCTGTTAGCACTCAAGGTGTAGCGCGTAAAGATTTCACATTCGACAAGTTCGCTTATGAAACCAACACTACCGCATTAGGAAACCTTAACTACAAGATCAATAATACAAATTCATTAAGTTTTAATTCACTATTCATCAACTCATCAAGCCAGAGTCACGAAGAGTTTTCTGGAATTATTGATATTTACGATAATGCCTCTGAAGGTGGTGGATTTACAAGACGTTCAACCTTTGACAAAACATCGATTTTCATTAATCAGCTTTTAGGTAAGCATGATTTGTCTGAAAAGCTCGATGTAAATTGGGGCGTTTCTTATAACATGGTGAACAATGTGATTCCGGACAGAATGCAAAACACATTGGTTCCTGTAGATAACAATAATATCAATGGCGACTTAAGAGTATCTGATTTAGCCACCTCAGATAACCATAGATTTTATCAAGATCTAAAAGAAGACGAAATTGCTGCCAACATTATGTCATCTTATAAATTTGGTGAAGTTGAAGACGAAACTTATAAAGGCAAAGTAACTTTAGGTTATAGTGGACGATTTAAAAATGTAGATTTTGAAGCGACACAATTCAACTTCAGAATTAATAGAAATACTACACAACCTGTTGTAGATCGCAATAATCTTGATGCTTATTTTAACCAAAACAGTTTAAATCAGGGGTTATTTACTATTGAAACTTTTAGAGGTCCAGCAGGAACACCAGGCGTTTTAAATCCGCAAACTTATAATGGAAATCAGTTAATTCAAGCCGCATTTGCATCTTTAGAATATAAGTTTTCACCTCAATTCACAGGAGTCTTCGGATTACGTGGCGAGTATATATTCCAAGAGATTGAATGGGAAACATCATTAGATCCGAATGGAGACAAAAATGATTTTGACACGTTTGAAATTTTACCAAGTGCTTCATTAAAGTATGCTTTAAATGACAAACAGAATTTACGTTTTGCCGCGAGTAAAACTTATACACTTCCACAGTTTAAAGAAAGAGCACCTTTCCAGTATGAAGAAGTGACTCAAGTGTTTTTCGGAAACCCGAATTTATATCCTTCAACCGACTATAATGCCGATTTAAAATGGGAGTTATTTCCAAATAATGATGAAGTTTTCTCGGTAACCGCTTTCGGAAAGTACATTCAAGATCCTATCAATGAAGTTACTATTGCTTCAGCAACAAATGATATTTCTTGGGTAAACACTGGAGAGTCTGCTATTGCTCTTGGAGGTGAAGTAGAATTGAGAAAGAATCTATTCAACCTTTCTGATGACGAAGATTTAAAGAACAAAATCTCTTTAGGATTCAATGCCTCTTATATGCATACTGAACAAGATTTTGACAGAAATAAAGTGATTAATGAAACAGACTTAAGTGTTGGTTTTACTAATGATGATGGGAATTTAACAGGAGCTTCAGATTTATTATTGAATGGTGATATTAGCTACATCAAGGAATTTTCAGAATCGAAAAACCTTCAAGCTACATTATCCTACAACTATTTCTCAGATCGTTTATACGCGATTGGAACTAATAATAAAGGCAACTTAGTTGATAAGGCTATTGGCACATTAGATTTCACATTCAAATCTAACTTAAACAAAAATTTAAGTCTTGGTTTAAAGGTTAGAAATCTATTAGATCCTACAATTGAAAGAGTTCAAGAGACCCAAAATGTTATTGTTCAGTCGTACACAAAAGGCATTGATTTCAGCTTCTCTTTAACCTACAAATTGTAGTTAACATTCCATTAATATTAAGCTGAAATAAACACTCTAACTTAATACTTAATTAATACCAACGTAATCACTAAGTAAACATAGAATCGTTGATTTGTATAATAATATAAAACTTAAAAAAACCAAAATGAAACAAGTATTTTTATCAATGTTAGCCATAGCTACATTAGCATTAACCTCATGTAGTAAAGATGATGACGACCATGGAGGAACTAATTCTATTACTATTGATCCTAACAATTTTCAAGGTGTAGTAAACGATGGTGAGAATGTCACCTTGGATCCAACAGAAACTTATAAGTTAACCGGATCGTTTATCGTAAAAGGTGGTGGAACTTTAACGATACCAGCGGGAACTGTTATTGAAGCAACAGGCGGAACAAGTGCTTATATAGCAGTAGCACAAGATGCTAAAATATACGTGAATGGAACACAAGACAATCCAGTAGTTATGACATCTGGCTCAGCTAATCCTTCTGCAGGAAATTGGGGTGGATTAGTCGTTTGTGGTAGAGCAAACACAAATAAAGGAGGTTCTGACGGACAAACAGCAACAGCTGAAGTTTCGGACTTAACTTATGGTGGAACTAATAATGAAGACAATTCAGGTTCTATTCGTTATTTAAGACTTGAATATACTGGAGCTACATTTAATGGTTCTAAAGAGTTTAACGGTTTATCATTATTCGGAGTAGGTTCTAGTACTACAGTAGAGTATGTTCAATCTTTTGAAGGAGGAGACGATGGTATCGAATTTTTCGGTGGAACTGTAAACGGAAGATATTTAGTATCTGTTAATAGTGGCGACGACTCTATCGATTTTGCAGATGGTTGGTCAGGAACTGGTGAGTACTGGTATATTAAAGGAGGAACTCACGCAGGTATTGAAGGTTCTAATAATGGTGATGATGGTTACGCAACACCAACAACCACAGCAACATTGAGAAACCTTACTATTATTGGTTCTGGTGACGAAGGGGCACTTTACGTTAAAGAAGGTGGTGGACACTGGACACTTGAAAACATCTATGTATCTAACTTTGATTTAGGAATCAAAATTAAAAATGCAACTAGTGATCCTGCCGGAAATGCAAACATTGATAACGGTAATATTTCAATATCTAATATTCAGTTTGACAATGTAACTACAATCACGGATTACGCTGGACCAAACACTGAGTTCTATACTATTGGAACAAATTTAGGAGCTGGAAACGGAGCTGAAGTACCATCTTGGGCAACGGGTTGGACAAGATTCTAAAAGCTAATATTTAACCATTTTATAAAAAGCGCCTCTTTGGAGGTGCTTTTTCTTTTTTACATCAATTGGTTTTACTCTCCACTTTCGCTAAGTACAATTGTGTTTCGCTTGAGCAATCTAAATAAAAGCTTAAAAAATAGGGTAACAAATATTTTCATCTGTTGATATAAGGTTATAAAAGCCATAAACGGTAGAATATTAAATATTTAGAAATTATGAAAAACAAAAAAATCACTTACTTATCCGCCCTATTTACAATAGCATTATTTACAATGAGCTCTTGCGATAATGACCATGACCCAACAAATAATTTATGTGATGACACTTATGTAAGCACAGCAATAACAGATGCCTTTTCGATTGCAAATGGCTATGATGACTTGCCTGAGACCATGGATTTAGAAACCCACAAATACCAGATAAAAATAAATGCCGATGGCGAAATTTGTAGTGTTGGTTATCAAAACCCAAGCACTTGGACAGGCAATTATCTGATTGACATCGTTAATGAAACTTCAAATGCTTCTTATTCGGGTATACATTCTTTTTCACAAACACAATTAGATTATCAGAGCATTAGCCCAATTGCTGTAAGTTCAGGCGATATTATTACAGTAATGCGAACCATACAAAACAGCTCTTCACTTAACGAAACGGTTGGTAGAATATTAAGAAAATCTGATTATACAAATACGCCTTATCCAATAAACTATGGAACTGTTGAGTTTTTAAGTTCTGATTTTTATGGATCTGGTGGACCTGTACCAAATTTTGGTCAACCATACATCCCGTTAGGATTTAAAGTGAATTAAAAATAAAGTCATTTATCCAATGATGAACAACCAAATCCTAACTCAAGTGTAATAATCATTTAATACTAAATTTACACAGCTTTTAACCAAGCCTTATACATTTGCCCTTGTCTTATAAGACTTATTAGGGTTAACTAATTATTGGTTTTTGTCGACTAAATAACTTGAATTTCAAGGACTGCCTTTGACCAGGGCAGTTTCCTTGTTTCAAATATTAACACTCCTAAAAGCATTTATTTTTAAAATAAATAGGTTCTTTGCAGTGACAAAAACTAATATTTTAAAAATGAAATCTACATTTAGCCTAATTGCGATTGTTTTTTTAAGTGTCTTTAATTCTATCAATGCACAAGACATTAGCGATACATCGTTTGGCAAAGGGATGATTAATTTCGTGGCCAAGGACAGTTCTTTTAGTTTAAAATTTGCTCCTCGTTTCCAGATGCGTTCTATAACCTCATGGGATTATGTGAGCGATCAATATGGCAGTGCCAATCATAATTTACTTATTCGTCGCGCACGATTAAAATTTGACGGATTCGCCTATTCACCAAAATTAAAATACAAATTACAACTAGGACTTTCAAATAGAGACATTGCTGGTGCTAACGATTATAATAGAAATTCTCCTCGTTACATATTAGACGCGGTGATCATGTGGAACTTTGCTAAGGATTGGGAATTATGGGCAGGACAAACAAAACTACCCGGAAATTTAGACCAATTGGTTTCTTCGGGGAATATGCAATTTGTTGAAAGATCTTTATTAAACAGCCGATTTAATCTCGGAAGAGATATGGGTATACAATTACACCATAAAACCAAATTAGGAGATACATTTTTAATGCGTGAAAAAGTAGCCATTTCACAAGGTGAAGGCCGTAACGTCACCTCAGGTAATGAAGGTGGACTACAATATACTGGAAGGCTAGAGTTTTTGCCAATGGGGGAATTTAAGTCTAAAGGTGAGTATTTTCAATCTGATTTAAAGCGTGAAGAGCAGCCAAAGTTAATGCTCGCATTCACCTACAACTACAATCAAGATGCGGTAAGAACACAAAACAGTGCCGGTTCGTATATGATCCGTACAGACGGCTCTCTTTATGAGACTGACATTACTAGCATTTTTGCAGATGCTATGTTTAAGTATAAAGGTTTTTCATTCATGGGAGAATATGTAAAACGTACTGCAGCAAATCCGATGGCACGAGAAGCTAATGGAATTTCACCAACAGGAGATGTGGTTTTAATCGGTGATGCCATTAATTTTCAAGCCGGTTATTTATTTATAAATAATTACGAAGTCGCTCTACGTTTTACCGATGTTAATCATGACGATATAACTTATTTACTACCAACAACTGAATATACACTTGGTGTAAATAAATTCATCGTAGGCCATAAACTTAAAGTACAATCCGATTTAAGTTATAGAACTTTAGACGGAAATGACGACAATATTAGTTTTAGACTTGGCTTTGATATCCACTTCTAATCAAAAAGATAACATTAAGGTAACATTGCACTTAATTTCTATGGAGATATTTGCACTCTTTAATTAACTTAACGTTATGGATAATATTTACTTATTAATGATTATTGCTTTAGCCATTTTGGCGATAGCAGATTTAGTTGTTGGCGTGAGTAATGATGCTGTTAATTTTTTGAATTCAGCAATAGGTTCTAAAGCCATCAGCTTTAAAACAGTAGTCATTATTGCCAGTTTAGGTGTTGCCGTAGGTGCCATATTCTCTAGCGGAATGATGGAAGTTGCTAGAAAAGGAATCTTTAATCCTGGTGAGTTCATGTTTAATGAAATTATGATCATTTTCATGGCCGTAATGATAACAGACATTCTGTTATTAGATTTTTTCAACACTATTGGATTACCAACTTCAACCACAGTATCCATAGTATTTGAGTTACTAGGCGCATCTGTTGCAATGGCCTTTATAAAAATTGGTCATGCTAACGGAAGTTTTACAGACATTATTAATTATATTAACACATCTAAAGCTACCGAAATCATTTTAGGAATACTGCTGTCTGTGGTCATAGCATTTTCCGTCGGTGCGGCAGTCCAATGGGTGTCTCGATTGCTTTTATCCTATAATTTCGAACAAAAAGCATCATGGATTGGTGCTGTTTTTGGTGGAATCGCGTTAACCTCCATTACTTATTTCATTTTTATAAAAGGTTTAAAAGGAACTCCATACGCTGAAAACAGCTTTTCTATTTTAGGTGGAATGACCATGAAAACCTTCTTGGAAACAAGAACGCTTACCATTTTAGGTGTAAGTTTTGCGTTTTGGTCGCTTCTATCATTTGGTTTAATTACACTGGTAAAAACGAATATATACAAGCTAATTATAATCGTTGGTACTTTTGCTTTAGCCTTAGCTTTTGCTGGTAACGACTTAGTTAACTTTATTGGTGTTCCTATTGCAGCATTCAACTCATTTGAAGCTTGGGTTGCCTCTGGTGTATCCGCTGAGGAGTTTCCAATGGGCGTGCTTGCAGACAAAGTTCAAACCAATAATTGGCTGCTATTTGCAGCAGGTATGATCATGGTATTAACCTTGTGGTTTTCTACTAAAGCTCAGAGTGTTGTAAAAACGTCTTTAGACTTATCTAGCCAAGGTGCTACAGAAGAGCGTTTTCAACCTAATTTTTTATCGAGAGGTTTTGTAAGAAGCGCTATGTTAATCTCACAATTTTCCGAATATACCTTGCCTAATTCATGGCAAAAGAAAATTGACAAACAGTTTGAGCAACCCAAAGTTTCTAGCAAGATAAAAACAGCGGACTTACCAGCGTTTGACATGGTTAGAGCGGCGGTAAATTTAATGGTAGCCGCTGTATTGATTTCAATTGCTACATCATATAAATTACCTTTATCTACAACCTATGTTACTTTTATGGTGGCTATGGGTACCTCTTTAGCGGATAGAGCTTGGGGAGCAGAATCTGCAGTATATAGAGTTGCTGGTGTGATAAATGTTATTGGCGGATGGTTCTTTACAGCATTTAGTGCTTTCGTAGCTGCAGCCTTAGTAGCGTACTTGCTTAACCTTAATTTAGAGTTGATGTTTCCTCTATTGTTAGTTGCGGCATTTGCTTTATTAATTAGAAACTATCTTTCTCATAAGAAAAAATCTAATGCTACAGCAGAAGAAGACAGTTTAACAAAAACAGGAAGTAGCTCGGTACAAGGTGTAATTATTGAAAGTGCAGGAAATATTTCTAACGTCGTTAAACGTGGAAACCGAATTTACACTAATGCTATAGAAGGTTTAGCAAAACAAGATTTAAACCTACTTAAAAAGAATAAGAAACAAGTCACTAAGCTATCTGCTGAAGTAGATACTTTAAGAGACAATATATTCTATTTCATTAAAAACTTAGATGAAACAAGTTTAAGAGCAAGTAGCTTCTACATTAATATCTTAGGCTACTTACAAGATATGACGCAGTCATTAGAATACATTTCTAAGACCAGTCATAAGCATATTAATAACAATCATAAGAAACTTAAATTTAGTCAGATAAAAGAGCTTAAAGAAATAGACGTACGTCTTGAAGAACTCTTTAATGAAACTAAAGTGGCATTCGACTCTCATTCATTTGAACAGATCGGAACCATCATAAAGGGTAAAAAGGAAATCTTTGACTTAGTATCGGATAAGATTGCTAAACAAGTAGCAAGAACGAGAACAGAAGAATCAAGTCCTAAGAATACGACGCTTTACTTCAGTTTACTTTTAGAAACTAAAGATTTATTAACGGCGACTATGAATCTGTTAGAAGAGTATTATAACTCACATGATAGTTCTGTAGAGCCGGCTACGATCCATACTGATGACGATTAATAATATAATTTAACTTCATTAATTTTAAAAAAGCTTCAATTCATTATAAGATTTGAAGCTTTTTTATGTAAAATCTAATTTTTTCTTTATTAAAACGAACTAGAATTTTGTTCCAAGAACAATTCTCACAACTTAATCGACTTCAGATTATTACAACTTCGCCTTTAAGTACCTAACGTTGCGTTTAATTTGAAATTCATCTATCTCACCAAGTTGAAATGTTAAAAAAATTTCATCCTTCAACATCCAAAGTCATAGTTTCGTCGTATATATAACTTTAAAACGAGATTAACCAAAAATCATAAAATGAGAAAAATTTCAATCCTATTAGTTACAGCAATTTTGTTTAGCTCTTGTGTATCCAAGAAAAAATACTTGGCTTTAGAGCAAGAGAATGGTCAAATAAAAAGCGAATTAACTAAGACTCGAGTAGAGAAAGAAGATTTAGAAAATAAGTTTGCCGTAATCGAAGCACGTGTTAATCAATACAACGCTAAGATTCAATCTTTAAATGAAGATGTAGAAGGTTTAACTATTGAGAACAAAGCGAAATTTGAAGTTTCTGAAGATGGTGCTGTAGTTTCAACTGCTAGTAAAGAAAAAATGCGTGAAACACTTAAAAATGTTGATGCTGAAAAATTAGCTAATGCAAAAACTTTAAAAGATTCTATGAACTTAGCGGTTCAGTACAATCTAAGTAAAGCAATGGACACTAGCGATCTTAACGAAGATGAAGATATCGTTGTAGATATTAACGAAACTGTAGTAATGATTTCTATTGCTGATGATATGTTATTTAACACAGCAAGTTATAGAGTTGGAAATAAGGCTGACAAAATCTTAAAGAAATTAGCTGATGTGATTAATTCAGAGCCAAGCTTAGACGTAATGGTTGAAGGTCATACAGACTCAAGAAGCATCAGTACAGAGAAAATCGCAGATAACTGGGACCTAAGTGTTCTACGTGCAACATCTGTTGTTAGAAAATTACAAAATCAATTTAAAGTGGCACCTGAGCAATTAATCGCTTCTGGTCGTAGTAGCTACCAACCTTTAGTAGAAAATGATTCAAGAGAGAATCGTGCTAAAAACCGTAGAACTCGCATTATTTTAATGCCAAATATTGATAAATTCTTTGCTATGATGGAGGCAAAATAAATTCAAGTCTATCGTAATTAATCTAAAAAAGCATCCTCCCGTAAAAGTCGGCATTGGGTGCTTTTTTGTTTTATTAAACGTGTAATTTGTGGCATAACAAACATTTTATGAAACTACTGTTTACTATTCTTTCTATCTTCCTTTCTACAGTTAGTATTGCTCAAAATATCACTGGTAAACAACTATTAGAAAAAGCTATAGCTTATCACGACCCTAATCACAATTGGAAACATTTCAACAATGAGTTTACGGTTATAATGACCGATCCAAACTCAGAAAAACGCACAAGTACTATTTCAATAAATCTACCAGCAGACTATTTTAGTGTTTCAGCTATTAAGGATAGTATTACCACAACTTACAGTTTAGATAAAGGCAAGTGCCAAATGATGTATAATGGCCGAGAATTAGATAGCTCAACGGCTTCAGAAAAGGAAATGTCCTGTGACAGAGCCAAACTATACAAAAACTATTATACGTATTTATATGGTTTGCCAATGAAGCTAGACGATCCCGGAACCCACCTCAATGAAACGGTAGAGTTAAAACATTTTAAAGGCAAGGACTATTTAGTTTTAAGAGTCACCTATGACGAATCAGTTGGTAGCGATATTTGGTATTTCTATTTTGATCCAAAGACCTATGCGATGGAAATTTATCAGTTTTTTAAAACTGACGCTAACGGAAAGGACAAAAGGGATACAGGTGAGTACATATTGCTTTCTGAAGAAGTTCTCGTAAATGGTATTAAAATGCCCAAGGTTAGAGCTTGGTATTATAATAAGGATGCTGCTTATTTAGGCACGGACACCATGATTGAAAATTAGAGTACTCTTCTGTTTAAATAAAAAAAGCATCTCAGAAATGAGATGCTTTTTTATTTAAATACTTGGAACCCCTTAAGCAGCGTTCCAGATTGTTTTCACTTCCTCACAAAGTTGGAAAACATCTCTTATAGAAGTGTCTATATTTTTAGGTACTGAAATGACGGAATCGCCAAAAACATCTATAGATAAACACAATTCTTCTATTACCTCTTCCTCTTGTTTTGCAATTCCATCTTTCAAATATTTATAAAGTAAGGTTGAAACATACCTAGATTGTACGGCATCAAAAACATTGTTTTTCGATACATGGATTTTAACCGCACCTAAATACTTCTTTCCGTCTAATTCTAATCTAATAATTACATCTGGAGAAATTATTATTTCAACACCATTGATAATTATCGATTTAATTTCAGGGTTTTTAATGACCTCATGAGGAATGTTACAAAGTAAATTTGGTAATTTTAAATTTACAAATCTTGCCATTGCCTCTATAGATACCATTCTATCAATTGCTTGTCTCTGTTTTTCCGGCTTTCTTGAAATTAATTCTTCAATACCTTTAAAAACAGGTTCTAAATCACCATGTTTTTCTATGGCTTTCTTCATCCTAGCTTTCGCCAGTTGATAGTAAGAAACTCTAAATTTATTTGGCACTTTTTGTTGTCTTATTATTCTTCGCCTTTTAGCTTCACTTCCTGTAGCAAAATCTGCTAATTGATTAACTGAAATCTTATAATTCATGTTAAATATTTTTAATTAGAGACTATTATTTTATTATTAGACTCTAATTGTTAATAAGTCTAAAAACGGTTGATAAAAAATAAAGTCCATAAAGCCTTATTCTACCTATGTTTTAAACTTTAAAATTGTTTATTGAAATATTTAACTTGGAAGAATTAATCTTATTTTGTACGTTTGAGGAACAAAATAGGAGATGAGTTAATCTCAATTCTATTTTTTAATACAATTTAGGCCGCGAAACCAATTTGTAAAAAACAAAACCAAGAGGGATATTTCATTATGTCCCTTTTTTTATTGTCTGAACTCTACATAATATTTAATAAAACCAACCCTTGCGAGTTGGTTTTATTATTTAAATTGAATTAAGCTTCACAGCTTGTACATTCTTTCTTTTGCTTAAACTTCTGTGCCGCATTCATACTGTGTTGGTAGTATAATGACTTCACACCAAGTTTCCAAGCTGTAATATAAAGCTTGTTAATGTCTTTAACTGGCATATCTGGATGCACCATAATGTTTAAAGACTGACCTTGATCGATATGATTTTGTCTGTTAGCCGCTTGATAGATAATAGACATTTGGTCTATTTCTGAATAGGTTTTAAACACCTCTTTTTCATGATCAGTTAAACCTTCTAAATGTTGTACAGAACCATCATAATCACGGATACTTCTCCAAACCTCGTTAGTGTTCATTCCTTTTTCTTCAAGAAGATCTACTAAGTAAGGGTTTTTAATGGTCGTTTTGATTTTAGCGATGTCTTTCACATAACTATTAGACCAGATTGGTTCAATACCTTGAGAAACTTGTCCTAAAATAAACGCAGAAGATGTTGTTGGGGCTACAGCATTTAAAGTTGTATTACGTCTTCCGTATCCCTTTAAAATTTCTGGTTCTCCGAATAACTTTGCTAATTCTTCAGATGCCTTTACAGATTTCTGGTTGATAGTTTTAAAGATTTCACTATTTAAGTTAAATGCTTCTTGACTGTCGAAAGCTATCATTTTAGATTGTAATAAAGAGTGCCATCCTAAGGCTCCTAATCCTAAAGCTCTATTTTCTTTTGCGAAATTATAAGCCTTCTCCATGAATAAGAACGTTTGTCTATCATCACGATCTGGAGAATCTCTAAATTCTTCTAATTTAGTAATGAATTCTTCTAGTACAGCGTCTAAGAAATAAACCATGGTTTCAACGGCATCCGTATCTTTCCACTTGTCATAGTGCAATACGTTGATAGACGATAATACACATACAAATGACCATCTATCGTCTGTAGGTAGCATAATTTCAGTACACAGGTTACTTGCGTAAATCTCTAAATTCATATCTCTATAAACGTCTGCTGCATTATTGTTAGCATTGTCTTTAAAGAAGATATATGGATAACCTATTTCACCTCTTCTTTGTAAAACCTTTGCCCAGATTGCTCTTTTATCTTCATCTCCATCAATCATTTCTTGCATCCAATCGTTACCAACAGTTACACCATGTGTTAACTCTTGGATAGGATTACCTTCTGTACCAATTTCTAAAAACTCATGAATATCTTTATGATCAATTGGTAAATAAGGAGAGAATCGACCTCTTCTTACCGAACCTTGACTTACCACATCAACCATCTTTTCGAATAGTTGCATAATGTGAACAGCACCTGAAGACTCCCCGTTATTTTTAACTGGAGCACCTCTATGACGAAGCTTTCCAAAATAACCTGAAGTTCCACCACCTAACTTAGACATCATTCCAACTTCCGACTGAGTATAAAGGATATCCCCCATATCATCAGAAATATGTGACCCAAAACAGCTAATTGGTAAACCTCGTCTTTTTCCAAAGTTAGACCATACTGGAGATGCTAGCGAATAGTAGCCTTCCGCCATATAGCCATAAAACTTATCTGCAAATCCGTCAATTTTTAAGATTTCCTCAGCTCTATCAGCGATTTCTCTAATTCTTTCTTCCGGATTAGTACCTTCAGTAAGGTAACCAGATGCTAAAAATTGACGACTATGATCTGTTAACCATTTAAATTCGGGTTGCGTCTTCGCCTCTTTTATAGCTTCTTTTCTCGCTGTTAGTAATTCATCATAAGTAGATGTAGTTGTAGTTGATTCGTGGTTCAATGTGTCTTTGGAGTCTAAGTTCGTGTTGTTCATGATTTAAAATAGGTCGTCGCTGGTTATACTTTTTGTTCTTTTGCTATAATTGATGGAACGTTTCACGAAGAAATCTCCGTGTTTTGTTCCTATAATTTCATCATCAAACCATTCAGTTTGTGCTAATAATTCTTCGTTTACATCAAATACTTTTTCAATACCAATACTTTCTAATGAGCTATTGAATCTGTTTTTGATGAATTCGTTAATCACATCCTTAGGTAAGAAATCTAATTCACCTGCTTCGAATATCCAGTCGATAATTCTACTTTCAGAATTAAAGGCTTCTTCACATAATGCTTTAACAGATTCACTATGCTCTTCACCAAACCAAGTTGGATTTTCGTTTTTTATGATTTTTATAATATCAATTCCGAAATCACCGTGAATTTGCTCCTCTTTAGATGTTGCTTCAACAACATTAGAGATTCCCTTAAGCATATTTTTATGCTTGTTGAAAGCCATGATGATTAAGAATTGTGAGAATAAAGACACGTGCTCTATGAACAGAGAGAATAACAAAATAGATTCTGCATACTCTTTATTGTCTTCACTTTTTGCATTCTTTAAAGCGGTCTCTAAATAGTGAACTCGCCTCATTATAACCGGGTTTTTCTTTAGTCTTTTAAATTCATTGTTAAGACCTAAGATTTCCAATAAGTGTGAGTACGCATCATGATGGCGCACTTCACTTTCTGCAAATGTTGCTCCTACAGAACCAATTTCTGGCTTAGGCATTTTATGATAAATATCACCCCAAAATGATTTTACAGCTACTTCGATCTGAGATATAGCTAACATTGTGTTTTTAATAGCATTTTGCTCAACGACAGTAAGACGTGCTTTGAAATCTTGAATATCACTTGTAAAGTTAAATTCTGAATGAATCCAATACGAGTGTCTAATGGCATCTACATACTCATTAAGCTCTGGATATTCGTATGGCTTAAGGTTAATGCGCTTTTCAAAGATATTTGTTTTTCTAAGTCTTGCTTGTTCATCTCTATATAAAATGTAGGCTTTAGCGACATCTTGGAAAGTACTTCCCATCAATTTAATTTCAACAAGATCTTGAACCTCTTCAACAGTTGGAATATAGTTCTCGTCTTTGCCTTTACGTTCTAAAAGTTCGTTTAAAACATTTACAGAAATTTCCTTAGCATCTTCTTTAGTTCCATTACCAACAGAAAGCATGGCTTTTTCAACTGCATTTGAAATTTTATTTAAAACAAATGGACTTGTCTCATAGTCCCTTTTGATAATCTGCGTAATCTCCATAATTTTTAATTTAAAGCCTAATTCGTTATTTGAACAATGTATCATCGTTCAAAACTTAATCGTAAATCGGTAAAAACCTGTTTAATTTTTTTCCTAAACCAAGGAATATAAGTGGACGTATTATCTAATTATTGATCTTTCAATAGGATTTTCTAATACCTAAAAATTAGAAAATGTCATAATATTTTGCCCTGAACAAAGATTGACAATTGTACTCAAAAAAGAAAGGAGATTTTATAAACATTGTCAACAAGTTCTTAACAAAGCATTTTACCTACAAAGAATTTACAACAATCCAAAATATTAGACCAACACACTGATTTCCAGTATTTTATAAAAAATAACCTAATTGCAAATTTGTAAGATTTAGATTACTGAATAAGCCTTCATCAAGCGAGTTTATTGACGGTGACGAGAAGTCACATTGGATAAATTAAAAACAAAAAAGAGCGTTATAATAACGCTCTTTTCCCTAATAACTAACTTAAATTTAATTAGAGTAACCCTAAAAACTACTCATCAAAATTAAAATTTAAACGAAAAGTTCGATTTTTTTACAAACCTTACTTTTAGATTAATAGCATAATCCTAAAAAGGCAAATCCCCATTTACTCCTAATTAGGTTATTTTGTTAGTTCAAATATCAAGAAACTATCCTCTAAAATTTACCCGCAATGTATACCTGGTATTAAATCATGTGTAATTGGTCTTTAAAATTCTGATTTTATTAAAAATGTCATTCTACACATAAAACCGTGCTTAATACACATGTTTTCGTGTAAAACATTCATTATTTACATATATTTATGAGCAATATATTATTTTCCACCATGTTAAAAGCAGTAATTTTAGATGATGAGCCTAAGGCCATTCAGAGTTTAGTTTGGGAACTTGGTAACTTCGATCAGGAAATTGAAGTTATAGCTTCGTTTACAGACCCAGACAAAGCATTGACTTATTTAGAATCACATACACCAGATTGTTTATTTCTCGATGTACAGATGCCAACAATAGGTGGGTTTCAGTTTTTGGAACAGTTAAACCATATTAATTTTGCCGTAGTAATTACTACTGCTTATGACGAATATGCGATTAAAGCACTAAAGCACGAAGCTATAGATTATCTATTAAAGCCAATTGATTCTGACGATTTAAGAACTTGTATTGCAAAAATAAAAAAACACAGTGAACGCAATATCAATTCTTTAGACTTAGAACGTATGCTCACCAATTTTAATGCGCAATTCGATAAAAAGCGTATCACTATAAATGCTGATGGAAAACTTCTCTTCTTAGATGTAGATGATATCATATATATAGAATCGGACGGCAACTACAGCACGTTATATTTACAAAATCGCAAAAAAATAGTTGTAACCAAAAAACTGAAAGAGGTTGATGCCATGTTGCCAGAACATTACTTTTTTAGGATTCATAATTCTTATATCATCAATCTTAATAAGATAAAAGCATTTATAAAAAATGAAGGTTATGTGATCATGGATAGTGACCACAAGATTCCTGTGGCTAGACAACGAAAATCAGACTTCCTAGAAAAATTATAGTTCATGACTCAAAAATTACCCATTCAACTATTCAGTTTCTATCTCCTCCTTATTGTTTCTACAACATATAGTTTTTCACAAGAATTAGATTTTGAAAGTGCTTTAGATTATTTAGAAAACAAACAACCTCATCAATTCACCCAAATAGACTCTCTCTTAAAACCTTTTGAAACTGATAGTTTAAAAATAAAACGAGTAATTGAAGTATTTAAAAAAAATAATTATAATGAAGGCACTAGTTATGCCTTAAATTCGTTAGGTGTTTTATACCGAAATATTTCAAATTACGACCGATCGATTGCCTTACATTTAGAAGCAAAATCTTTTGCTGATGCCGCTAAAAATCCCGAGCTTAGAATAATCAGCTTGAACATGATAGGTGTAGCCTATCGCCGAATGGATGTGATTAAGCCAGCACTAGACTACCATACCGAAGCTCTCAAAATCGCTTACTCCGTTATTAGACCTTCAAATACTGTTGTACACAATATTGCCGTTTCACAAAATAGTATTGGAAATATTTATTTAGCACTAAAACAATACGACTTGGCCATTAATCAATTCAACAAATCATTGAAAATTGAGAAAGAGCTGAATAATGAATTAGGCTTAGCCATTAACCACCACAATATTGGTTACGCCGAAGAAGCAAAAGGCAATTTGAATGAAGCCTTAAAGCATTTTGAAACTTCATTGCGTCACAATAATAATATTGATTCTGAAATAGGTCGAGTCATTTGTTACAACAGCCTTGGAGGTGTTTATCTAAAATTAAAGAACTTTAAAAAAGCGGAACCATATATAAAGGTAGCACTTGAAAAAGCATTAATCTTAGATGATCAATTTTATATTACCTCTTCATACATCAATCTAGGTCAACTTCATATTGAATTAAATCAAATACCCGATGCTGAAACCAATTTAAAGAAAGCTTTAAATATTGCGGAATCCTTCAATCTCAAATCAAGCATAGCGGAATCTAGCCAACTTCTGTCAGACATATATAAAAACAGTCAAGAGTTTGAATCTGCTCTGAAGTATTATAAAAAAGCTGTTGATATTGAAAGCACTATATTAACCGAACAGAATCTTCAGTATATTAACGATATCGCTATTGAGTATGAAAACGAAGACAAGAATAACCAAATCAAAGCTTTAGCATTAGAAAATGAAGCCGTACGATTGCGACTAGAGCGAAATAAAAGCATTCTATTATACACATCGCTATTATTGGCTGCTATAGGAGTTATAATGTTTATTATACATAGAACCAAAGCTCTAAAAAGAGATAAGCATATTTTAACTTTAGAGCAAGACATGTTGCGAAGTCAAATGAATCCTCACTTTATTTTCAACTCATTAAACTCTATAAAACTATACATTATTAATAATGAGAAAGAAAATGCTGTGTACTACTTGAATAAGTTTTCAAAATTAATTCGGAAAATCCTTATGGCTTCAAAAGAAAAGGAAACCTCTTTAACCGACGAATTGGAAACGATGAAACTCTATATGAATATTGAAAATATTCGATTTTCTAATGAGATTGACTTTAAAATTAATGTGGATTCGTCTATAAATACAGAAATCACTAAAATCCCATCTTTAGTACTTCAACCATTTTTAGAAAACTCTTTATGGCATGGTTTATCTTCAAAACCCGATAACAAGAAAATTGAGATAAACGTTAAAAGAAAATCACCACAATTTATTACTGTAGAAATTATAGATAATGGAATAGGAAGAGCAGCCTCTAAGGAAATTAACGACCGCAAGAGGTTAAAAAGTAAATCTGTAGGAATTGATATAACTAAGGCTCGACTCGCTAACTTCTCAGAATCATTTTCTAATAGTTACACTTTAGATATTGATGATTTATACGAGAATGGCCAACCTTGTGGAACTAAAGTCACCATACAAATACCAACCAAAATTATCCCAGTTAAAACTTTAAACTTTTCAAGCTAATCCAGTTCTAAAGATCACATAACTTTAATTCAGTTCCTGGAAATTAAGTAATAAATAAAAGGCTAGACCGCTTTTTATTTCATGCTTTCTGCTACCTTTTCCAATTCAGCATACCAATCTTCGCCAAATTTTCTAATCAAAGCTTCCTTAACGAACTTATAAACAGGAACTCCTAATTCCTTTCCTAAAGTACAGGCGTCATCACAGATATCCCATTTTTCATAATTTACACCTGAAAACTCGGTATACTCCTTAACTCGAATAGGATATAGATGACAAGAGACTGGTTTTTCCCAATCAATCTCTCCTTGGTTATAAGCTTCTTCAATTCCACAAAGCGCCGTTTTCTTATCATCGAAAATAACATAAGCACAATCGGCCCCGTTAATTAACGGCGTTTCCAAATCACCAAATTCGGTGGTAATAGATGTGCCTTGTTTTTCAATAGCTTCTATCCCTTCTTTACGAAGAAACGGCTTAACTTTTGGATAAATATCCTCAAGAATTTTTACTTCAGCGTGATCTAATGGCGCACCTGCATCACCATCAATACAACAAGCTCCTTTACAAGCCGTAAGGTTGCATAAAAAATCCTTTTCTATGATGTCTTCTGAGACAATGGTTTTTCCTAGTTGAAACATGTTGCAAAAATAGCTAAACTTAACCGTAATTTAATATGGTTAATCTCTATTAATATTGCACCTTTGCAAAAAAATCGAGGAAGACGCCTAAAATCAGCCCTTTAAGCATCAAAAATGACAGGTATTTTGCTCAGTTTTAGACTAAAAAACATAAAAATAGTAGTACGGAATGCAGTTAAATTTTAAAGAAATATTCACAGCCTTTATGGTTCTTTTTGCAGTAATTGATATTGTTGGAAATATTCCAATTATCATAGATTTGCGTAAGAAAGTTGGACATATTCAAAGTGGAAAAGCATCTATAATAGCTGGTGTTATTATGATTATATTTCTATTTGTTGGACAGAGTTTATTATCGCTTATTGGTGTAGACGTGAATTCATTTGCCGTTGCCGGTGCTTTTGTTATATTCTTTATTGCTCTAGAAATGGTTTTAGGCATTACCCTTTATAAAGATGATGATGGTGACTCGATGACAGCTTCTGTATTTCCATTAGCCTTTCCTCTTATGGCCGGTCCTGGTACTTTAACCACATTACTATCACTACGAGCAGAATTCGCTATTGAAAATATCATTGTAGCTGTAATTAGCAACGTGATTGTTATCTTTATAGTATTAAAAACATCCGCTAGAATTGAACGTTTAATTGGCGCCAACGGAATTAAGATTATAAGAAAGATTTTTGGTGTAATTTTGTTAGCGATTGCTGTGAAATTATTTGCACATAATATTAAAGAATTATTAGCTTAAAACTTAAACTATGAAAATTTTCACTCTTATCTTATCCATCATAGCTGTGGCCTTAGTCATTTTTAATGCTACAAAATTAAATTTTGACGCCTTATTTGAAGGTGAAAGCCATACTGCTATAATCACGATTGTTGCTGCCTGTTGCGCTCTAGTTCTTTTACAAATCCTTAGGTTATCTAAAAAAATAGAAAAACTACATAAACAGAGAAAATGATTTTTGATGCCTTAATTATTGGTGGTGGAGCCGCAGGATTATCTTGCGCTTTAATATTGGGGTCTGCTAAACCTAAACCTTATGCAGAGGACAAGAAAATTGGAATTATAGTACACCAAAGATCATCCCACCTTCAAACCGCATTATTTAATAATGTATTAGGATTGCCACCTGGCACTTTAGGTACTAACATTTTAAAAGACGGAAAAAAACAACTTTCGAATCTTTATCCACATATCACCCAAATAGATAAGGAAAAGGTTACATCTATTGAAAAGGAGAAAGACTTTTTCATCGTTAGCACAAACAAGAACTCCTATAGAACTAAATTAGCAGTTATTGCAGTAGGATACACGAGTTTAATGACCATAAAAGGTCTTGAAGACTATACAGAACCTCATCCAAGGGAGGCTATTGCAAAAGATAGAATTTGGCTAAAAAATACAGATCACCTTATTGCCGAAAACTTGTATGTCGCTGGTACTTTAGCAGGCTGGAGGAGTCAATTTTCAGTCGCTTGTGGTAGTGGATCGCATGTTGCCACTGATATTTTAACCTTGTGGAATGATGGCAAACATTCTAAAGTTCACGATAAGGCCATTGAACCTTTATAAGCTAACTGCTACTATTGTTTGTAATTAGGGTATTCACTACTTAATAGAGTCACCTCTTTAACCATAAGATCTTCTTTATTGATAACCTCTTCAAAAGCATTATCATCGTATAACTGAAGTGCAAGTGTGGCCTTAATTAATCGCCTTATTTCATTATTGTAGGCAACAAAGGTGATGTTAGTTCGCTCTTTTGCATTTACAAAATTTTGAAAACGAAGAATCATCTCATCACTGACTTCAAAATTATTTATAAAATCGTATTTAGCCATATCTTGAAAGGCCGTGCGATCTTTATCTAATTCTTCAAAAACGAAATAACCAAAATGCCCTCTTCGTCTTAAATAGTTCATAGTTTCATTATCAAACAAACGATCTACAGGTACAAATACATCTGGGATAATACCTCCTCCCCCATAAACCACCTTTCCTTTAGGAGTGGTAAATTTAAGAGAGTCATTGACATCAATACTTTCTTCATCAGCTAATTCACCAGTACGTAATCGTTTGGCATAATCTCTATAATAGGTTTCGTTATCGCCATTAGTATAAGGTCTTTGGATAGATCGCCCAGTAGGTGTATAATATTTTGAAACTGTTAATCTCACTGCACTACCATCGCCTAAAGCCATTTCTCTTTGAACCAAACCTTTTCCATAAGAGCGACGACCAACAATAATTCCTTTATCATTATCCTGAAGCGCTCCAGCAATAACTTCACTAGCCGATGCCGAATTTTCGTTGATTAATATATAGACCTCTCCTTCCTCGAAATCACCTCTACGCGTGGCATAAATACGTTCCTCCTTGCCTTTCTTGTCTCGTGTAAATAAGATTAATTTATCATCTTCTAAAAACTCATCGACAATTTGTTCTGCAATACCTAAAAAGCCACCGGGATTATCCCTTAAATCTAGCGCCAGTTTCGAAGCGCCTAAATCTTTAAGCTCACTTAGTGCAGATTTAAATTCTTTAAATGTCGACTCAGCGAAGCGATTAATTTTTATATACCCTAAGTCATCTGTCAACATATATGCGGCGTCCACACTTTTAATTGGAATCGCTTGTCGTTCAACATCAAACTCCAATAAATCATCCTCACCTTTTCTGTATACGGTAAGCCTTATTGAAGTGTTTTTATCGCCGCGCAATTTTTCACCAATATCATCCACTAAAACATTACGACCATACAAGGTATCTCCATCAGCTAATAAAATGCGATCTCCACCCAATATTCCAGCTCGTTCACTTGGGCCGTTTTCAGTGGGTTTAATTACAGCTATACTATCTTTATAAGGATAAAAATTAATCCCGATACCTACAAAACCACCTTTCATATTTTCAGTGACACGCTCTAAATCCTCTTTAGGAATATACGTGGAGTGAGGATCTAGATTATCTAAAATCCCATTTACGGTCACATCGACAATGCTATCTGTATTTACGTCCTCAACATATTCATAATCGATATAATCTATAAGACGATTAAGTTTATCCTTTTTACTATTTGTCGTAAATAGTTTATCTGAAGTGTCTGTAAAATTTAATTTTCCGCCAATAAATACCCCAGCCGCAATTGCAACCCCAACAATAAGTGGTATGTATTTATTTTTCGTTGCCATTAATTATTTAAATCCTCTATCAATTCTAATTCAATACCTGCTTTTTCTAAAAACTGAAGACCGGAATCATCTTTATAACCTTGATGATAAACTACTCTTACAATTCCTGCTTGATGAATTAATTTACTACACTCTTTACAAGGTGATAATGTAATATATAATGTAGCTCCTTTACAAGATTGTGTAGATGATGCTACTTTAAGAATTGCATTTGCTTCAGCATGCAAAACGTACCATTTCGTATAGCCTTCGTCGTCTTCACAATAATTTTCAAATCCGGTAGGTGTCCCATTATATCCATCCGA
The DNA here is from genome assembly GCF_003217215.1 of Winogradskyella epiphytica. Taxonomy (GTDB): domain Bacteria; phylum Bacteroidota; class Bacteroidia; order Flavobacteriales; family Flavobacteriaceae; genus Winogradskyella; species Winogradskyella epiphytica. The sequence goes on along the minus strand of NZ_QJTD01000001.1, from coordinate 1,052,805 downwards.
AATAATCATTCGGTCTTTAACAATTAGGGCACCAACTTGCTTGCGTTTACAATGGGATAACTTTCCCCATTCTTGTGCAATTCGTAAATAAGCTTTATCGTAACGTAACTGTTTTGTCTTTGACATTAATAATGAATATTTTATACATGCACACTGTTCATAACGAATATAATTCGATAGTATTTCAAATACAACGTACTTGTAGTTAAAGTTTTACCAATCTTTCTACCTAATTGAGCAAATCACTTCCCATAATCATAGGAATAACTAAACCAATAACTATAGAAGAAATCACCATCACCCAGTCTCGGCGTGAAAACCTAAACACCGTCTGGCAAATAAAACCGATAAATAAAACTACAAATACTATAATAACTTGTGCCAATTCTATACCTAAAGCAAATTCTAGTAGAAGTTTTAATTTACCTTCAGACTGACCGGCAAACATTTTAAATTCTCTTGCAAACCCTAAGCCATGGACAAGACCAAAAAACAAGGTAGCAAAAAACAGCAGCCCCATCTTATTAGATTTTGGCTTTTTACTTGCTGTGAATACGTTATAAATAGCCGTAACTAATATAGTTATAGGTATTAAAAACTCTACCAATTCACCGTTAACACTCACTACTCCATAGGCTGCCAAAATCAAGGATAAAGTATGACCTAAGGTAAAAGTGGTCACTAATATTAAAACTCTTTTCCAATCATTAAATACATAAGGTACTGTAAGCACCATTAAAAAAAGAATGTGATCGTAACCGTTAATATCTAACACGTGGTTCATTCCGTATTGCACGTTGAACCAAAAATTTTCTAACATAATTTTGTATTTGGGTGCTCAAAGTTACAATAATAGCCACATATTCACATTAAAAATAAAGTGAATAAAATTTGCATTTCACTGATTTCTTTTGCACATTTACAATTCACGAAGTTCAAATAACTTATTTAATTGTTATCAAGAAAGGTGGAGGGATTAGACCCTTTGAAACCTTAGCAACCCTTAAACTTTTTAAGAAGGTGCTAAATTCTACTTAATTGTTCGATGTATAAATCGAGTAATTGGATAGATAACCAAACGAAATTACACGCCTGTAATTCAATTTCTTTTTAGCATTTTCATAATAACTCGTCTCAGCGAGCCTCATTTGACTTTTGGTTTAACCTAAAGAGTATAACTATGAGTATAATAAAAAGTAATATTGAAGCAGAACTATCAAAACGAATTCTAGTGTTAGATGGCGCCATGGGAACTATGCTTCAACAGTATAAATTCTCAGAAGAAGACTTTAGAGGCGAACGTTTTAAAGATTATCCCTCCTCATTAAAAGGCAATAATGATCTATTATCCTTAACTCAACCAAAAGCTATTGCAGAAGTTCATGCCAAATATTTTGAAGCTGGTGCTGATATTGTAGAAACTAATACGTTCTCCGGGACGTCTATTGCTATGTCCGATTACGATATGGAAGACTTGGTCTACGAGTTAAATTTTGAATCTGCCAAAATAGCCAAACAAGTCGCCGAAAAATTCACCAATGACAATCCTGATAAACCTCGTTTCGTCGCTGGCAGCATAGGCCCAACCAATAAAACAGCAAGCTTGTCTCCAGATGTAAACCGACCAGAATATAGAGCAATTACATTTGATGAATTGCGTATGGCTTACAAAGAGCAAGTTGAAGCACTTATTGATGGTGGTGTAGATTTACTTTTAGTAGAAACTATATTTGACACCTTAAATGCTAAAGCAGCCTTATTTGCTATTGAAGAAGTTAAAGAAGAACGCCAAATCACGATACCCATTATGATTTCGGGCACCATAACAGATGCTTCAGGCCGCACCTTATCTGGTCAAACGGTTGAAGCATTTTTGACTTCAATTTCACACATCCCCATGTTAAGTGTGGGATTTAATTGCGCCCTAGGCGCCGAACAGTTAAAACCCTACTTACAACGACTTTCCAACGCTACCCATCACTATACCTCAGCGCACCCTAATGCGGGCTTACCAAATGCGTTTGGAGAATACGACCAATCACCCGAACAGATGCAGCAATTTATTGAAGATTATCTCAAAAATGGCTTAATAAATATTATTGGAGGCTGCTGCGGCACTAGTCCGGCACATATCAAAGCAATTGCTGAAGTGGCTCAAAATTATCAACCAAGACAAATAGCTCTTAGAGTTTAGTAATCTGAAATCAAAAAAATTATGAGTGCATCTTACTACAATCACCCAACAACTAACCACCGCAAGTATCTAACTTTATCTGGACTAGAGCCTCTAGTGGTTACTCCAGAGAGTAATTTTATTAATATAGGAGAGCGCACAAATGTTACTGGCTCCAGAAAATTTCTGCGATTAATTAAAGAAGAGAAGTTTTCAGAGGCCTTAGAAGTGGCACGAAATCAAGTAGAAGGAGGTGCTCAAATCTTGGATGTCAATATGGATGAAGGTATGTTAGATGGCGTATATGCCATGACCACCTTCCTCAACCTAATAGCTTCAGAACCTGATATCTCCCGAATTCCTATTATGATAGATAGTTCAAAATGGGAAATTATAGAAGCAGGTCTGCAAGTAGTACAAGGAAAATCTGTGGTAAACTCTATAAGTTTAAAGGAAGGTGAAGCAGAATTTAAACATCATGCTAAACTTATTAAACGTTATGGCGCCGCTGTAGTCGTCATGGCTTTTGATGAAGATGGTCAAGCAGACACTTATAAAAGACGGATAGAAATATGTAAACGCACATACCATATACTAGTCAACGAGCTCAATTTCCCACCTCAAGACATAATTTTCGATCCAAATATTTTCCCTGTGGCTACCGGCATGGACGAACATCGTAGAAATGCGATTGATTTTTTTGAAGCTACAAAATGGATTAGAGAAAACCTGCCATTTGCAAATGTATCTGGAGGTGTCAGTAATGTCTCCTTTTCATTTAGGGGTAATAACATCGTTCGGGAAGCTATGCATTCCTCTTTCCTTTATCATGCTATTAAAAACGGAATGAATTTAGGAATTGTCAACCCTTCAATGCTTGAAATTTATGATGAAATAGATAAAGAGTTATTAGAACTTGTTGAAGATGTTTTATTTGATAGACGTGAAGATGCTACAGAACGCTTATTAGATTTTGCAGAATCTATCAAAGACCAGAAGAAAGTTCATGAAGATAAAATTCTAGAATGGCGAAGCGACCCTTTACAAGATAGAATTACACATGCTCTAGTAAAGGGAATTAACACTTTTATTATTGAAGATGTAGAAGAAGCCCGATTAGCATCGGAAAAACCGATTCATGTTATCGAAGGTCATTTAATGATTGGTATGAACGTGGTAGGCGACTTATTTGGAAGTGGAAAAATGTTTTTACCTCAGGTAGTGAAGTCAGCCAGAGTTATGAAAAAAGCGGTCGCTTACCTTCAACCATTTATTGAAGCAGAGAAAGATGGCAAGCAAGAATTTGCAGGTCGAATTTTAATGGCAACCGTTAAAGGCGATGTTCACGATATTGGGAAAAATATAGTTAGTGTTGTTCTAGGCTGTAATAATTATGAAATTATTGATCTCGGCGTCATGGTACCTCCCGAAAAAATTGTTGAAACGGCAATTAGAGAGAAGGTGGACATTATTGGATTAAGTGGATTAATTACACCTTCGCTTGACGAAATGGTTTACGTGTCTCAAGCGCTTGAAAAACGGAATTTAGATATTCCTATAATTATTGGTGGCGCAACAACGTCGCGAGCACATTCCGCTGTAAAGATTGCACCTCATTATAGCAATACTGTAGTGTATATAAATGATGCCTCAAGAGCTGTAACTGTAGTTGGCGATTTACTTAAAAAAGACAGTCAGCTTTATAAAGATCAAATCCGTGAGGAGTACGATTTGTTCCGAGAACAATTTTTAAAACGCACCCGAAAAAAAGAATATCTAAGCCTTAAAGAAGCTCGAAAAAACAAGTTTAATATTAATTGGGACACTTCGGAAATTGTGAAACCAAAAGCATTAGGTATTCAGGTTATTGAAGAGTTTGACATTAGTAAACTAGAAGCATTTATAGATTGGTCTCCATTTTTTAGAAGTTGGGACTTACATGGTAAATATCCAAATATATTAAGTGATGAACTTGTTGGAAAGCAGGCCACAGAATTATTTGCTGATGCTCAAGAATTACTACAAGATATTTTTAAAAACAAACTTTTAAAAGCGAAAGCAATTTTTGGTTTGTTTGAAGCAAACACCGTAAATGATGATGACATTGAAGTTTTAGTTCAAAACACCGAGTCTAAAGCTAGTAAAAGCACAGTTAAATTTTTAACCCTTCGTCAACAATCTAAAAAAGCCGCAGGTAAGCCAAATATTGCTCTGTCTGATTTTATTGCACCAAAAGAAACAGGTCTGCAAGATTATATAGGTTGTTTCTGTGTATCGGCTGGATTTGGCACGGCTGAATTAGCAGCACAATTTGAAAAGGATAACGACGATTACAATTCAATAATGATAAAAGCTTTAGCCGACCGTTTAGCCGAAGCTTTTGCAGAATATTTGCATAGAGAAGTAAGAACTAAATATTGGTGTTACGATCAAAATGAAAATTTAAGTAATGATGATTTAATCAAAGAAAGCTATAAAGGTATAAGACCAGCGCCAGGATACCCTGCCTGTCCGGATCATTTAGAAAAGAAAACAATTTGGAATATTTTAAATGTTGAAGAAAACATTGGCGTTGAGCTTACAGAAAGTTTAGCAATGTGGCCGGCGGCAAGTGTCAGTGGTTACTATTTTGCAAATCCTGAAGCTAGATATTTTGGTTTAGGAAAAATTAAAGAAGACCAAGTTGAGGATTACAGTCAACGTCGCGGCATAGCATTAGAAGATGCTACAAGATGGTTAAGTCCAAATATTGCTGATTAAAACATCATAACACCTTAAAGAGACCCTATCGTCATGGGAAGTACATATGAAAGTAACCGAACACATCATAAAAGCTAATGGAAAGACACAGTTTTCTTTCGAAATTTTACCTCCTTTAAAAGGACAACATATTCAATCTATTTTTGATAATATAGATCCTTTAATGGAATTTAAACCACCGTTTATTGATGTGACCTATCATAGGGAAGAGTATGTTTTTAAGGAAATGGAAAACGGTCTTCTCAAAAAACAAGTAGTTAAAAAACGGCCTGGAACGGTTGGAATCTGTGCTGCTATTCAAAATAAATATGCGGTAGACGCTATTCCGCATATCTTATGTGGTGGATTTTCTAAAGAAGACACTGAAAATTTTTTAATTGATTTAGACTTTTTGGGTATTGATAATGTCATGGCTTTGCGAGGTGATGCTGTTAAAAGTGAAACTTATTTTAAACCAGAAAAAGATGGACACGCTTATGCCAATGAGCTTGTATCCCAAATAGAAAATTTGAACAAAGGAAAATACTTAGATGAGGAATTACTCAATTCATCAACCACTAACTTTTGTATTGGTGTTGCTGCCTATCCTGAAAAACATATGGAAGCGCCAAGTTTAGATAGTGATATTCATTTTTTAAAGAAGAAAATTAAAAATGGAGCCTCTTACGTCGTTACACAAATGTTTTTTGACAATCAAAAGTATTTCGATTTTTTGTCTAAATGCCGAGCTGAAGGCATAACGGTTCCTATTATTCCAGGTTTAAAACCGATTGCGACACGTAAACAGCTCAACCTTATTCCACATCGGTTTCATGTAGATTTACCAGAAGATTTAATTATAGCCATTGTAAAATGTAAGGATAATAAAGCGGTAAAACAGGTAGGCATTGAATGGTGCATTGAGCAATCTAAAGAACTTCAAAAAGCAGGTATCCCTATTTTACATTATTATTCTATGGGGAGAAGTGATAATATAAGAACCATCGCATCAAAGTTGTTTTAACTAAAAAGCTAGGCCTTCGTAATTAAACTTCAGCCTATCGTATTTTTTTTAATAAATTGGACTTTAAATCAAAAAAAAATCGCAACAGTCTTTATATTAGATTGTTGCGATTTTAAATTGTACTCAAGGCGGGAATAGAACCCAGTTAATTGAGATAGTTCTTTAAACCCTATAAAAACAACCTCAAACCCTTGATTTTATTACTACTTCAAAAGATTATAATTAAATTTTACTATTCGTATAAATTAGCAATAGTTCGTATAAATTAGGCAAATGTTGTACACTATGTCGGCACCATTGTATTTATTTATTATATTTGGTTTGTTCAATTATTAGATTACACATTATGGCTTCGTTAAAGTATTTCACAAAAGGGAATCAAAACCCAACAACTATTTATTTACGTTTTACTCATGGGCGTAAAATTGATTTAAAACGTTCTACTTCATTACTTATAAATCCGAAATACTGGAATACTCAAAAAGGCTCGGTTAAACAAATTGCGGGTTTTGTGAACAAAAAGAATTTACAAAACGACCTCAACAACCTCGAGACAACTATTTTAAACAGTTTTAACGATCATTACTCTAGTGGTGGTATCATTAATTCAGAATGGTTAAATAAGACGATTAAACAATACTTTAATCAAAATGACAATACCGATTTAAATTACTTACTAGATTACGCAAAACAATACAAAGAAAATCTCGACACTAAAGTTTTAAATACTGGGAATACTGGCGTAACAGATAACACGAAAAAACGATATAACACCATTATAAATAAAGTCTCGGCGTTTGAATCTTACCAAAAGAGACGTTATACTTTTGAATCGGTTGATCTTAAATTTTATAATGATTTTAAAAACTACCTCTCTAAGGTTGAAAAATTAAACCTCAATACAACTGGCCGTTATATTAACTACATTAAAACTTTGTGCCTTGATGCAAAAAAACACGGAATCAAAATAAACCCTAGTGTATTGAATGGGGAATTTAGAGCCACAAAAGAGAAAGTAAATTTTATAACACTTTCGGAAACTGAAATACAAACCATTTTTAAACATGATTTTACAGAAACGCCCTATTTAGAGAATGCTCGAAACTGGTTAATTATAGGCGTTTGGACTGGTGCCCGAGTTAGTGACTTATTGAAATTCACAAAAGATAATATACACAATGGTTTTATTGAATACACCGCAAAAAAGACGAATCAAAAAATAATACTACCACTACACCCACAAGTCAAAGAAATTTTAGAAAACAATAAAGGCGAATTTCCTCGAGAAATTTCAAGTCAACGATTTAACGATTATATAAAAAAGGTTTGTGAACTGGCGGGAATTAATGAAATGGTAAAAGGCTCAAAATCAAAGAAACTTAAAAAGAAAGTTTGGCGTAAAGTAAAAGGGGAATTTTCAAAACATGAGTTAGTAAGTTCACATATATGTCGTAGATCATTTGCAACCAACCATTACGGCAAACTACCTACACCAGTTTTAATGGCTATAACAGGGCATAAAACAGAGCGTGTTTTTTTAAACTATATAAATAAAACCGCCAATGATAACGCGAATACATTAAACGAATTTTGGCAACTACAGGAACAAAAGAAACAACAAAAACCAATACTTGATATTGTTAAAACTGAAACCGCATGAAAAACGACATAACAACTACTCTAGGTTTTTTTAATACCTATTTTGATCTACTCAAGTTTTTTAATACCACAACTGAAACCTTTGAATACTTAAATAATGAAGTTGAGTTTATAACTGGTAAAAAACCTTTTAAAGACTTCAACGAGTTTAAAAGTAAAACTATGCTCAAATAATAAACTGGTAACACTATCAAAAACATATTTTTAACTCATAAAGAAAAGACTAAAAAGGCTCAATACTCTATGTAGTTAAAGTACTACGTTCAATTTACAAACTGGCTAAAATGAAATCTAATTTTAATAAATGGGGTATTTGGATACCTAACGAGGATGAAAAAAAACAAATTCAAGAAAATTTATCCAATCTCAAAAAAACACTAGATAATTATGTTGAGGATGAAAAAATATACTTAGATGACGAAATAAGTACTTGTGTTACTAATGAAAACATAACTCGAGAACTTGAAAGAATTAAATATCACACTATATACGATCTCGAATATAATGAGGGTTTTAAAGATGTTGTTTATTTTAAAAATGGATTTGTTGAGTTCAAACAAGATGAAAACCTTTATATTTTTATTTCTACATATAGGGTTCTAGACGATACAGCAAGGGCACAAAAAGTACTTCAAAACATTTTACGTGTACAACTTATCGACTGGTTAATAACAAACTACTATTCTATTAATAATGCAAAAGAGATAAAAGAATACATAAAAGAAAATATAACAACCCTAAAAGATATTGATTTTGATAGAGAAACATTTGAAAATATAGATAGTGAAAAATTTTTCATGTTCGCCGTGAGTAACTGGATAGAAACCGAACCTCATAAAAGTACAGCGATAGCATGTTTATATCAATATTTATGGATAGATACAACTTTTGAGAGAATTGCAGATTTACCTTATAGAATTAAAAAAGGTCATAGAAAATTTGCCGAGTATTGGAATAAGAATTTCTCTCATATTTATGAGTTCAAAGACACAAAACAGCCAAAATTCAAATATCATATACCTAAAGAATACAGACTTAAATTAATAGATACATTAAATGATTTTGAGTATCAAAGAACAAATTAAGTAAGAGTAGATTAATAACTACTATTTAACTTCTATTATCTACTAGTTCAGGTCTTAGTTTTACCATAATAACAAATAAATAAGATATTATGGCAACTGAAACAATTCAATTCTTAGGCACTACACCTAATGCACTGGCAAACCTCATCGACGAAAAAATTAAGGCTCAATTAGATGAGTTAAAAACCAACTGGACGCCAAAGGAACCCGACGACTTTATGTCTAGAAAAGAAACGGCAAACCTTTTAAAAATATCCTACGTGACCTTGCATGAATGGGTTCATAAACAAATTTTGAAACCCTATAAAATGGGGAACAAAACATATTTTAGTCGAAAAGAGGTACTAGAAACCCTTTATAATTCTAATAAATCACATAGCAATGGAAACGGCTAATATTGATTTTATAAGGGGCGTATATGAAAAAACGTCTAGTAATAAAGATGGCACCCGAATAGATTTTAAACGAATCACACCAGTAACACAAAACAATACATTGTTAACTGATATTGCACGTTTAGAACTAGACAATGGTTTTCATGATCGAAGTCGGTTTTTTGAATACTGGATATATTTTAAATCTGATGCATGGGTAAGAAGTAGTAAAACAGGTTTAGCCAATTCAAACATTACTAATATATTTTATGGGGATATTCCTAGAACACTAAACCTTATAACTAAAACAAATAAAGGTAAAGATTTTGAAAACCCTCAACACCTCATTTTTGTTTATGGATCCGATATAAAAAAGAAGTTTGTAGTTGATATATTTAAAGACTTCTACATAACTGATAAAACCCTCCTACTTCTATTTTTAAGAGATCATTACATAAAACATATTTATACAAAAAAGAACCGTTTATAAAACGGCTCTTTTCTTTTGTTCAAATTGCACTAACTGGCTACGCTAATACAAAGTAAAGATAATGAATATAAATCAAAAAGAACAATATATTGCTATTCCAATATGGTTGATTAAACTAACTTCAAATAAAAAATCTCCAATTTTTTTAACACCATTTCAAAGAGATTTATTTTGTTTGATAAGAGGGTTGTGCAACAATAAAAAAAATCAATTCGACCCGAAACCATGTTATGCAAAAGATGACTATTTTGTTAAAATATTTAATGTATCTATTAATCATATAAATAGAACAATTAAATTATTAAAAACACTCAAACTAATATCAATAGTAAATGAGACAAACCAACGACTTATTTATTGTCCGTATTTAGATAAGGGGTCTGTATTTTTAAATAAAAATGATGTTGGGGATTTTATACTTACTACGGAACACAATGTTTACAAAATACCTCATGAATTATCAGAACAGGAAAGAGAAACAGTTTTCGAGAATATAAGAAACAACACAAAAGAAATTCAACAATATGTTTTAAAATAAAATCAACCTGTAGGTGTATAGCAATCAACCTGTAGGTGTATAGCAATCAACCTGTAGGTGTATAGCAATCAACCTGTAGGTGTATAGCAATCAACCTGTAGGTGTATTATATATATAATATACTTATACTAAAGTTAATAAAAGAGTGTATATATAGTTCACACACATTTTTATTTCAAATCTAAAACAAGGGGTTGGGTATAATCACTAGACTTTTAAAATAGTGTACATCGCCACTTAGTCAGAATAATACTCACGGCAACTTTGTAAGGGGGGGCTTAGTTTATTGAATGAATAATATACTTATGATCTTAACCAGTATATTTAATTTAATTAAATCGATACCAGTTCATTAAATACAATTAGGTTTTATGCAATTGTTGTACACTATGTCGGCACAAATGAAACGCCCTATCTTCAAACATATTGAAAATAGGGCATTTTTAGAAATTATAAGTACTCAAGGCGGGAATCGAACCCGCACGTCTTGCGACATTGGATTTTGAATCCAACGTGTCTACCAATTCCACCACTTGAGCAATTTCGGAACGCAAAAATATAAAAATATTTCTCGCAAACTATTAAAATTAGTAGGTTTTATACTTTAAGTAGAAAAAATATTTATCTAAATTTGAACGCAACAAAAAAAGCTTCACTACAACAACTAAACAACTAATAACAAATGTCTTACAAAACTACAGAAGCAAAATTTTTTGCTTGTACACAGAGCACTTACCTTGCAGAACAGATTGCTAAAGCCTATGGAGCAGAATTAGGCAATGTAATTACATCAACTTATAGCGATGGTGAATTTCAGCCATCTTATGAAGAATCTATCCGAGGATCACGTGTGTTCATCATTGGTTCAACGCATCCTGGCCCAGAAAATTTAATGGAGATGCTTTTAATGATTGATGCCGCTAAGCGTGCTTCAGCCAGACACGTCACAGCTGTGATACCTTATTTCGGATGGGCAAGACAAGATAGAAAAGATAAGCCTAGAGTTCCTATTGCAGCAAAATTAGTAGCCAAAATGCTCGAAGCTGCTGGTGCAACTCGTATTATTACCATGGATTTACATGCTGATCAAATCCAAGGATTCTTCGAAAAACCTGTAGATCACTTATTCGCTTCAACAATATTTTTACCATACTTACAGAGCTTAAACTTAGACAATCTTACAATTGCTTCTCCAGATATGGGAGGTTCTAAACGTGCTTATGCCTATTCTAAAGCTTTAAAAAGCGACGTTGTTATATGTTACAAACAACGTGAAAAAGCGAATATCATTTCGCATATGGAACTTATTGGAGATGTTACCGGAAAAAATGTGGTCTTAGTAGATGATATGGTAGATACCGCAGGTACTTTAACTGCTGCTGCAGATTTAATGATGGAGCGAGGTGCATTAAGTGTAAGAGCGATTTGTACACACCCTATCTTATCTGGAGACGCTTACGAAAAATTAGAAAAATCTAAACTTGAAGAACTTATAGTAACAAACTCTATTCCTTTAAGAAAAGAGAGCAAAAAATTACGTGTCTTAAGTTGTGCTAACTTATTTGCAGACGTGATGCATAATGTACACCACAATAAGTCTATAAGTAATACATTTGTAATGTAAATCACCTGTTTGTTACAGAGTTAATAGTAGTTAAAATAGCTAAAACGTAGCCATTAAACCACAAGAAATAGCGGCTTTGTAAAAAAACGCGATCTTACAGCAATAATATCATATAAAATTTCTAAATTTGCAGCCCTCAAAATGAGGGAATTAAATTTTTAATAAACAAACATTTCAAACAATGAAATCAATTTCAATTAATGGATCTCAAAGAGAAAGCGTAGGCAAAAAAGCAACTAAAGCCTTACGTAATGCTGGTCAGGTTCCTTGCGTTATATACGGAAGAGACAAAGCTTTGCATTTCTCAGCACCAGAATTAGCTTTCTCAAAATTAGTATATACTCCTAATGCGCACACAGTTGTGATTACATTGGATAATGGGGAAGAGTATAACGCAGTTATGCAAGATATTCAATTTCACCCTGTAACAGATAGAATTATCCACGTGGATTTCTACCAAATTTTTGAGGATAAAGAAATCACTATGGAAATTCCTGTTTCATTTGTAGGTGTTTCTAAAGGTGTTAGAAATGGTGGTAACTTAAGAACTCCATACCGTAAGTTAAGAGTAAAAGCGATCCCATCGTTACTTCCTGACACAATCGAAATAGACATTACTCACTTAGGAATAGGTAGTAAACTATATATCACTGAATTAGAAAGTAAAGATTACAAGTTCTTACACCCTGACAACACTGTAGTATGTCAAGTAAGACGTAGTAGATTAGCTGTTGTAGACGCTGATGACGATGAAGAAGAAGAAGATGAAGAAGCAACTGAAGGTGAAGACACTGCAGCTGCACAAGAATAGATTATAACTATTTCAAATAATAAAAAAGCATTCTATTCATAGGATGCTTTTTTTATTTTTATAAAAAAGAAAAACACACCATGTGTACGTTTTTTACAAAATGGTTTACTCCCAGTATTAAAACAGAACTCACAGAAGAAGAGAAAATGAAAAAATTCTTAATCGTAGGCCTTGGTAACATAGGTGACAAATATGCCAACACTAGACATAATATCGGTTTTAAAATTCTCGAGTATTTAGCGGAAACCCGTGACGGTTCCTTTGAAACTGCCAAGCTAGGAGATATTTGTACTTTAAAAATTAAAGGTCGCACATTAATTCTTTTAAAGCCTAGCACCTATATGAATCTCAGTGGAAAAGCCATTAAATATTGGCTAGAAAAAGAAAAGATTCCCATGGAAAATTTACTCGTTGTCACTGACGATTTAAACCTACCATTTGGAACACTTCGATTAAAAACAAAAGGTAGTGATGGTGGTCATAATGGACTTAAAGACACTCAAGATAAACTACAAACGGTGAAGTATAACCGATTCAGATTTGGCATCAGTGATAAATTTACCAAAGGCCGTCAAGTCGACTATGTGTTAGGAGAATGGAATGACGAAGAAAATAAGCTTCTTAATGAACGTTTAAAAGTTTCTGCAGAACTTATCAAATCTTTCGCATTAGCAGGTGTCAACAACACTATGAACCAATTTAATGGCAAATAGTCGTAGATTTCAATTGAAAACCTAAAAGAACATTCAAACATTTCTAATGAATAGTTCAGCAATAAATGTCCCACAATTGAAATATCTAATCACTTAAATTACCAATAAAATAGGATTAATGACAAAACAAAATGTAGTTTTGTTTTACCTTTAATTGAATAGGAAATTATATCATCAACCATCCAAAATCTCAAGGCTTGACTTCGATTCTAGCAAAAGTAACAACGATAGGCACCTTTGATGGCATTCATATTGGTCATCAAAAAATACTTAAACAGGTAGTAAAACTTGCTGAAGAACAAGGTTATGTTCCTGTTGTTTTAACCTTGTTTCCTCACCCAAGAATGGTGCTTCAAAAAGACGATTCTATAAAGCTCTTGAACACCATTGAAGAACGTGTAGAATTGTTAAAAAAAATGGGAATTAAAGAGGTAATTGTAAAAGAGTTCACCAAAGAATTTTCTAATCTATCTGCTGAAGACTACGTTAAAGGTATTTTAGTTGATGAGCTTAATACCAAACATATAGTCATTGGTTACGACCATCATTTCGGTAAAAACCGAAGCGCAAATATCACCGATCTTAAATCTTTTGCGAAGCGTTTTGATTTTAAAGTTCAAGAAATTTCAGCGCAAGATATTGAAGATGTTACGGTGAGTTCTACAAAAATTAGAAGAGCTTTAGATCATGGTAAAGTCGATTTAGCCAATTCATATTTAGGTTATAATTTTTTTATCACAGGCACTGTTATTAAAGGTAAAGGCTTAGGAAGAACCATTGATTTTCCTACTGCAAATATTCAGGTTACAGCAACTTATAAGTTAATTCCAAGCGATGGAGTTTATGTCGTTAAATCCTATTTTGATGATAAAACTATTTTTGGAATGATGAATATTGGTACAAATCCAACGGTAGATGGTAAATCGCGATCTATAGAAGTTCATTTCTTCAATTTTAACGCTGATATTTATAGTGCTGAATTGAAAATAGAATTTCTGAAACGTCTTCGAAGCGAGCAAAAATTTGAAAATTTAGAGGCTCTAAAACTTCAACTCCAAACGGATATGCAAAATGCAAAGGCCTATATAGATACCTTAAATGAATAAATTTTTATTCAAACATATTGACAATTCAGGACTTATTGTTTTTAGAATCGTCTTTGGTTTACTCTGTGCTTTAGAGGCTTTTGGAGCCATAGCCACAGGATGGCTAAGACGTACTTTAATTGAACCTCAATTCACCTTTTCATTTATTGGTTTTGAATGGTTACAACCGCTTCCAGGAAATTGGATGTATGTCTATTTTATGGTCATGGGAACTTTTGGCTTATTTATCATGCTAGGATATAAATACAGATTTAGCATGCTCATGTTTGCCCTAATGTGGTCAGCCACTTATCTCATGCAAAAATCCTCCTATAATAATCACTATTATCTCTTATGTTTATTGAGTTTTATAATGGTATTTCTCCCTGCAAACCGTTATGTTTCACTAGATGTAAAACAAAATCCCTCTCTAAAACAATTATCCATGCCTAGTTGGTGTAAATGGGTTTTTGTTCTTCAGTTATTTATACTCTATTCTTATGCTTCTATCGCGAAATTATATCCAGATTGGCTAGACGCCACTGTAATGGAAATATTAATGCGAAGCAAATCAAATTACTATGTAGTGGGTGAGTTATTGCAACAAAAAGCAGCACATTATTTCATGGCCTACGGCGGCATTTTATTTGATGGTTTAATCATTCCTTTATTACTTTATAAGCCGACAAGAAAATATGCGTTTTTTGCTTCAATCTTCTTTCACTTGTTTAATTCGTTTGTGTTTCAAATTGGAATTTTCCCTTATTTATCTTTAGCATTTAGCTTATTCTTTTTCGAACCCAAAACCATTAAAAATATTTTCTTAAAAAAGAAACCACTTTACGAAGCTCACGACGTTTTTGTACCTAAATACAAGCCTGTGCTGATTTCAATCGCTTCTGTTTATTTTATAATTCAAGTAGCGCTGCCACTAAGACATCATTTTTTTAAAGATGATGTTCTATGGACGGAAGAGGGTCATCGTCTATCCTGGAGAATGATGTTACGGTCTAAAGGAGGTCGTACCACTTATTCTGTTGTTAATACCAATACGAATGAAGCTATTACCATTGATTTAGATGATTATTTAACCAAGAAACAGCAACGTGGTGCAAGTAATAAACCCGATATTATTTGGCAGTTTGCTCAACATCTCAAAAAAGACTTTGCGAAAAAAGGAGTTCCTGTCAAGGTGTATGTAAAATCGTTTGTTAGTGTTAATGGAAAAGCATCAAAACAACTAATAGATCCAAAAGTTGACCTTGCTAATGAAAAATGGCATCACTTTAAGCATCACGATTGGATTTTACCTTCAACCCATAAAGAGTTTAACTAACCTCCACTCTATCTTCGGTATTTATTATTAAATATGAAGCAGGAATTTATACCTGTAATAATACTATTATTATACATTTCTAAATTCTAATCATAAAACAGAACTTATAAGTTTTTTCCTGGTCATTTTCTTTATACTTTTGTTTCTTGTTTTTCTTGCGCCAATTGGCCTTAACTAAAATTAAAGATATGTTACAAGTTGCTTTTATTCGAGAAAATAAAGAAGACATCATAGAACGTTTAGCAAAACGAAATATTGATGCTACAGAAATGATTAATGAAGCGATTGATTTAGATGAAAATCGTAGAGCACTCCAAACTGAATTAGACAATACAAAGGCGGAGTCGAATACCTTATCTAAAGAAATTGGAAACTTGTTCAAGTCTGGTGAAACTCAAAAGGCTAACCTTTTAAAAGAGAAAACAACTCAACTTAAAGAAACAACTAAAAACTTAGAGCAAGAGCTCAATGATAAAATTGAAGCACTATCACAATTATTATATCTAATCCCCAACGTACCAAATCCTATTGTGCCAGCTGGTAATACTGATGAGGACAATGAGGAAACATTCAGGGAAGGCGATATTCCTAAACTCCATGGTGCTGCATTACCTCATTGGGAATTAGCAAAAAAGTACAACATCATTGATTTTGAATTAGGTAATAAAATCACAGGTGCAGGATTCCCTGTTTATATTGGAAAAGGAGCTAGATTGCAACGCGCACTTATTTCATACTTCTTGGACAAAAATACTGAAGCAGGATACAAAGAATACCAAGTCCCACATTTGGTTAATGAAGCTTCTGGTTTTGGAACAGGGCAATTGCCAGATAAAGAAGGTCAAATGTATCATGTCACAGCTGATAACTTATACTTGATTCCAACAGCTGAAGTTCCGGCAACAAATATTTTTAGAGATACCTTATTAAACGAAAGCGATTTACCAATAGGTATTACTGGCTACACTCCTTGCTTTAGACGTGAAGCCGGAAGCTATGGTGCACACGTCCGCGGGTTAAACCGTTTACACCAATTTGATAAAGTTG
Source organism: Winogradskyella epiphytica (assembly GCF_003217215.1). Classification (GTDB taxonomy): domain Bacteria; phylum Bacteroidota; class Bacteroidia; order Flavobacteriales; family Flavobacteriaceae; genus Winogradskyella; species Winogradskyella epiphytica. The sequence continues at coordinate 1,036,107 of NZ_QJTD01000001.1, read as the reverse complement.
AAATTTTACGTGTAGAACATCCAGACAATTCATATAAAGCATTAGACGGAATGGTAGAGCATATAAAAGGACTATTAAGAGAACTTAAATTACCTTATAGAATCTTAAGGCTATGCGGTGGAGACCTAGGTTTCACTTCTGCCTTAACTTATGATTTTGAAGTATTCTCTACAGCCCAAGACCGCTGGTTAGAAATATCTTCTGTTTCTAATTTTGAGACCTTCCAAGCAAATCGTTTAAAATTACGCTTTAAAAACAGTGAAGGTAAAAACGAATTATGTCACACGCTAAACGGAAGTTCATTAGCACTACCTCGAGTTTTAGCGGGTATTTTAGAAAACTATCAAACTGAAGATGGTATAAAAATCCCTGATGTATTAATACCTTATACAGGTTTTGATATGATCTCTTAGGTATTAATCTAAACCTATTTCAAACTATAAATGTTAAATAATTGCGCTTTTTATCGATTAATTATGTATTTCTCCGCATTATCTAATATATTTTTAGACATTAGTAGCACCCAAAAGTGAATCTCCTGATTATGAAAAATGTTAAGCGAATTGTTTTGCTCGTTTCGTTAATAGTTATCGCAAGCAAAATACTTTTTTAATAATTAAAATATATAAACGCAACCAGGTTTGAATACTTGAATCATATTTACAAAATAATGATTAATAGCACATTTATTTAACTGGTCAAAATGTCTAAACTCAATGTTTAGACATTTTTTTTATAATTATTTTTAGAATTTCCAAATAAGGTATTCGCTATATTTACAAAAAGACAAAAATGCCTAGGTTATATTTCATTCTGCTTTTTATACTAAGCGGTTCTATTACTTTCGCACAAAGTAGCGAGGCACAAGCTGATAGTTATTATAAAAAAGGTGAATTCAAAAAAGCCTTAATCATCTATGAAAATCTACTAAAGGAACAACCTTATAATTCAAACTTCACCTACAAACTTGTTGATATCCATCAGCAATTAGAACAATATGATGATGCCGAAAATCTTATTCGACAACGATTAGAAAAACGTCAAAATCCGGCTATGGTTATCACTTTAGGTTACAATTATCAACTTAAAGACAGCATCACATATGCAAATCAACTTTATGAAGATGCTTTAGGCTTTGTAGATAAAAACCCAAATTATATTTATTCGATTGGTAGAAAATTTGAAGATTATTCACTTTTAGATTACGCCATAAAAGCCTACGAAAAAGGAAAGGTATTATCACCAGATAGAGACTACAGCATTCAGTTGGCCAGAATCTATGGTGACCAAGGGAATATAGAAAAAATGTTTGCCAACTATATTGAATACATTGATTACCAACCTAATTACCTCAACACCATAAAACGTTTAATCAGCGACTTTATTTCCGAAAACAAAGACAACGAAAATAATATATTTCTTAGACGATTACTCTTAAAAAAAATTCAACAAGAGCCTAAAACCTATTGGTACGAATTACTGAGCTGGTTGTATGTACAGGAAAAGGCCTATAATAAATCTTTCATTCAAGAGAAAGCGTTATATATGCGTCAGCCAGAAAGTTTAGATCGGATTATCGAATTAGCAGTCATAGCTCATAACGATAAGGACGATGATACTGCTAAAAGCATTTTCAACTATATTTTACAAACAACCCAAAATGCAACCACGGCTTTAACGGCGCATCAGTATATCTTAGAAATTGACACCAACAATGCTGACGAGAAAATGCTAACGGAAATTGACAAAACCTATCATTCGTTATTCGCTGAATTTGGTCGATCAGAACGTACCATACCTCTACAATTAGCCTTTGGAAAATTCTTAGCTTTCAACTTAAAAGAAACACAAACTGCAACACTATTTCTAAGAGAGAGTTTAAAACAAAACCTCTCTAAATTTCAAGAAGCCAAAGTAAAATTACTTTTGGCAGATATATTAGTCCTTCAAGAAAAGTTTAATGAAGCGTTAATTTTTTATTCTCAAATTCAAGTGAATCTTAAAAACAGTCCGATTGCTCAAGAAGCACGATTTAAGGTCGCTAAAACAAGTTATTATAAAGGTGATTTTGATTGGGCAGAATCACAACTAAAAATCCTAAAGTCATCGACATCACAATTAATAGCTAATGATGCCTTAGAATTAAAACTAATGATTTCAGATAATAAGTATGAAGACAGTACTCAAACCGCATTGAAGCATTATGCAAAAGCAGATTTATTAGCTTTTCAAAATAAAACAGATGAGGCGATTACACTCTTAGATAAAATACTTGAAGAACATCAAGGTGAAAGCATTATTGATCAAACACTTTATCAGCAGGCTAAACTTTTCGAACTAAAAAAGCAATACCATAAAGCCGAAACGAATTACCAACGAATTATAAGCGATTATGGTGATGGTATTTTATCAGATGATGCTCATTATTATTTAGCCGAACTTTGTAACACGCATTTAGCGCAACCTGAAGAGGCTAAAACTTTGTATGAAAAAATCATTTTTGAGCATCAAGACAGTATCTATTTCATTGAAGCTCGGCGAAAGTTTAGACTATTGCGAGGAGATACCATCAATTAGTTGTTTTTAAGCTCAAAGCTGATTGAACTATAAAACGCAATTCAAAGCCCACTTCGTCTCTAAATTCATACTTTTGTACTTTTAACTCCTATATCATGATCATATACAACGTTACCCTTAACATAGATAAGAGCATTCATACCGAATGGTTAGAGTGGATAAAAGAGCATATACCACAAGTTTTAGCAACAGGTAAATTCGTTGAAGCTAAACTTACTAAAGTATTAGTAGATGATGAAGGCGCCGAAACTTATTCTGTACAGTACAGAGCGGATTCAAGAGAAGCATTAGAATCTTACTACGCTGATCATGCGGAGCGATTAAAAGCAGATGGTTTACAACGTTTTGGAGATAAAATGCTTTCCTTTAGGACAGAGTTAGAGGTTGTAGATGAATATTCGGTTACATTCAAATAAATTAAGAACGGTAGAGGTCATTAATCATATGAATCGCATCTCATTTTGAAGTCCAAATAAAGAGACAAATTTATACCGCTAACGTCTCTTTATAAACAACTAATTAAATAATTCAAGTATTCGTGGCAAATCATAACCAAGTAAAAGCAAAAAAACATTTAGGTCAGCATTTCTTAACGGACGAATCGATAGCCCAAGACATTGCAGACAGCTTGTCTTATAAAGGCTACGACGATGTCTTAGAAATTGGACCAGGAATGGGGGTACTTACCAAGTACCTTCTCAAGAAAGATACGACCACACATGTTATTGAAATTGACACAGAATCGGTAGAGTTTCTTAAAAACAACTACCTCAACCTTGCGGATAGAATTATAGAAAAGGATTTTTTAAAATACGATTTAAACCTCGTGTTTAAAGACAAACCTTTCGCAATCATTGGTAATTTTCCTTATAATATTTCCTCTCAAATTCTATTTAAAACCTTAGAGTTACGACATCAAATCCCAGAATTTTCTGGAATGTTTCAAAAAGAGGTGGCGATGAGAATTTGTTCCAAAGAAGGCTCAAAAGTTTATGGCATCTTATCTGTATTAACTCAGGCTTTTTATGATGCCGAATATTTATTCACCGTACCCCCAACAGTCTTTAATCCACCACCAAAAGTAGATTCGGGCGTTTTGTTACTCAAACGAAAAGAAAATTACACGTTACCCTGCGATGAAAAATTGTTTTTTAAGGTGGTAAAAACGGCATTTCAACAACGCAGAAAAACATTGAGAAACAGCTTAAAAATCTTCAATCTTTCGGATAATCTAAAACCAAATACTATCTTTGGGCAGCGACCAGAGCAGTTAAGTGTTTCGGCATTTATAGAGCTCACTTCGTTAATTGAAAACGACATTAATTAACTTCCTTATTGCCATAAAGATCCTTATCTAAGGCATAAGAAAATACATCTATCATCACGTGGAAGAAATCCAAGAAAAAATACAGTTTCAACTAACTGATGAGCTTATCGAACAGGTAGAAGTCTTAGTTGAAGATAAAAACGACAAAAAATTAAAAGCCTTATTAAATGAGTTTCACCACGCAGATATCGCAGATATTCTTGATGAATTAGATCCTGAAGACTCCGTTTATGTCATAAAGCTTCTAGATTCTGAAACGACTTCAGAAATATTAATTGAACTCGATGAGGACATCAGGGAAAAGGTTCTTAAAAATCTTTCTAATAAAGAGATTGCCGAAGAAATAGAGGAACTTGATACCGATGATGCTGCCGATATGATTGCCGAACTTCCAGAAGACAGGCAAGCTGAAGTGATCTCACAGATAGAAGACGTTGATCATAGGGAGGAAATTCAAGAACTTTTAGCTTACCCAGAAGATACGGCTGGTGGACTCATGGCAAAAGAACTTGTAAAAGTTTATGAAACATGGACCGTTGCTGGATGTCTACGTAGAATTAGAGGTCAAGCAAAAGATGTGACCCGTGTTCACTCTGTTTATGTGGTTAATAAAAAAGAGCAGCTTATTGGAAGATTATCATTAAAAGATTTAATTACTTCTAGAAGTGATCAAAAAATAGCAGATATAGCTAAAGAAAATGTGGATTGGGTACATGTTAACGATAATGTAGAAGACGTGGCTAAAATCATGGCAAAATACGATTTAGAAGCAATACCGGTTGTCAATGACAATCAGGTCTTATTAGGCCGTATCACAATTGATGATATTGTAGATGTGATCCGAGAAGAAGCCGATAAAGATTATCAATTAGCCGCAGGTATTTCTCGTGGCGTTGAAGCCGATGATAGTGTATTCAAGTTAACCATTGCACGTTTACCATGGTTATTGATAGGTATGTTTGGAGGTCTTGGTGCGGCTACTATTATTGAGCAGTTCAATGTCAACATGGGTGATTTTATTATACTTCTAAGTTTCGTACCATTAATTCAAGCAACAGCAGGAAATGTTGGGGTTCAATCTTCAGCAATTGTAGTTCAGGGTATAGCTAATGGCACCATAGATGGTAAAATATTCAAACGCTTATTTAAAGAATTCTTAATTGGATTGGTCAATGGAATTGCCATCGCACTCATCGCCATATTAATTACTCATTTTATATTTGGCACTACATATATGGTTTCATTTACCATAAGTATTGCTCTAGTAACGGTGATTGTAATGGCCGCTATAATTGGCACTTTTATTCCTATATTTTTAGACAAAAGAGGTATTGATCCTGCCGTGGCGACGGGTCCTTTTATTACAACGAGCAATGATGTATTTGGAATTTTAACCTATTTTCTCATCGCAAAACTTATTTTAGGTATTTAATATTTTTTGGGCGTTACCACAAGGGTCAGGCTTTCACTACTCGCTTTTTACAAAAAGTAAAAGAGCTCAAACATACCGTTCAATCCTTAACGCAGTAATTATGATACCATTGCTAACAAAGAATACCCGATTGTGCTTAGAGCAAACATGCCTAACTTTCTCTTAAAATAGGCCTCAATTAAAGGTTTCAAACTTGCTTCAAGCTATTTTTATGATTAAATTTATGTTTAGAAACCAATAAGCCATACTTATCAGGTTTTATAGAATTTAATCTTTTTAAAACAGATTCCCAATTTCGTGGGAAGCACACATGAAAGTACTACACTTAGACTCCAATCATCCGCTTCTTATCAATGAATTAAAAGCTTTAGGATGCACAAATCATAAAGATTACAGCTCTTCAAAATCGGAAATTGAAGCCAAAATTTCTGAATATGAAGGACTGATCATCAGAAGTCGATTTACCATTGACCAACAGTTTCTAGACGCTGCTACTAACCTAAAATTTATAGGACGTGTCGGTGCTGGTTTAGAAAATATTGATTGTCATTATGCAGAAAAAAAAGGGATTTATCTCATTTCAGCACCCGAAGGAAATAGAAACGCTGTAGGGGAACACGCTTTAGGGATGTTATTGTCTCTATTCAATAAGCTCAATAAAGGGGATAGAGAAATTAGACAAGGGAAATGGCTACGAGAAGAAAATCGTGGATTAGAATTAGACGGCAAAACGGTAGGAATTATTGGCTATGGGAATATGGGCAAGGCTTTTGCAAAAAAACTCAAAGGATTTGACGTCAAAGTCATTTGCCATGATATTAAAACCAATGTCGGAGACGCTAACGCCAAGCAAGTTATTCTTGAAGAGATTAAAGAGAAAGCTGACGTCTTAAGTCTTCATACACCACAAACAGAGTTTACTTTAAATTTGGTAAATTCAGATTTTATCAACGATTTTAAAAAACCGTTTTGGCTTATAAATACAGCTCGTGGTAAAAGTGTTGTTACGGAAGACTTAGTTGAAGCCTTGAAATCTGGCAAAATTTTAGGCGCTGGACTCGACGTTTTAGAATATGAGAAAGCATCATTTGAAAATATGTTTAAGCCATCAGATACAATCGAAGGCGACAACCATCATTCAGTTGAGAATTTGCCTGAAGCGTTTCAATATTTAATCAATTCTGAAAATGTTCTACTCTCACCGCATGTGGCAGGGTGGTCTGTAGAATCTAATATTAAATTAGCTCAAACTATAGTAAACAAAGTGAAAAATAAGTTTTACTAAACACCTCAAATACAATTATAATTTATGCAATACAAAGCTACATCTGTTGAAGATTATATTAGTCAAACCCCTGAAGAACGTCATGACGTCCTAAATAAATTACGAAAAACAATAAACGACAATTTACCTGAAGGATTTGAAGAAGGCATTCAATATGGAATGGTTGGTTATTTCATACCGCATTCAAAATACCCAGATGGTTATCACTGTGATCCCAAAATCCCATTACCGTTTATGAGTTTTGCTTCACAAAAAAATTCTATTAACTTTTATCATAGTGGCATTTATGCCAATCAAGAATTACACGATTGGTTTGTAAAAGAGTACCCCAAACACTGTAAGCGCAAATTAGACATGGGAAAAAGTTGTGTTCGATTTAAGAAAATTGACGAAATACCTTTTTATTTGATTGGAGAATTAGTCACAAAGATGTCTGCAGACGATTACATTAACATCTATGAAACTGCCATAAAAAAATAAGGGAGGTTTTGAAGACCAATGATTATTAAAATAAGTTTAATTGTCTTCTCTTTTTCAGGGGAGCAAAAATAAATTCAATGAAAAAACGCGTCACAGGAATTGGTGGTTTATTCTTTAAAACCAAAGATCCTAAAGCTTCAAAAGATTGGTATAAAAAACATTTAGGTTTTAATACGGACGATTACGGTTCAACCTTTTGGTGGAAAGATAAAGAAGGAAGCGATTGTTCTACTCAATGGAGTCCTTTTCCAGAGGATACTACGTATTTTGAACCTTCAGAAAAACAATTTATGTTCAACTATAGAGTTGAAAATTTAGAGGAACTTCTAAAAGTTTTAAAAGAGGAAGGTGTGACCATTGTTGGTGACATGCAAACTTTCGACTATGGTAAATTCGCTTGGATTTTAGATAATGAACTCAATAAGATTGAGTTATGGGAACCTATTGATGCTGCTTTTCAGTAATTGTAATCTTTTTTTTACTAAATTTAGACGTGTAATCAATTTATAATACTAACCAATTAAATAATTTACAATGTCAAATGAGAATAAAGATTTAGGAGACGATCTAAATGATATTTTAGACGACGCTAAAGAAGGAGCTAGAAAAACTGGGGATAAAATTAGCCAGAAGACTAATGAATTTTCCAACGATGCTAAAGAGTTTGGACGAGACGCCAAAGAGAAAGCTTCGGAGTTTAAAAATGATGCAAAAGAAGTTTTAAGTGACGGAAAGAATGTCGCTATCATTGCGCATATCACCATATTTGGATGGATTATTGCGCTTATAATGAACAGCAGTAACAAATCAGAATTTGGTTCCTTCTACATTCGACAAATGTTAGGCTTAGGCTTAATTGGTCTTTTAGTGGGTTGGATTCCTATTATTGGATTTATCGTGGCTATTGTCCTAATTGTCGCTTGGATAATGAGCTTAGTGAGTGCCTTAGGAGGCGAAATGAAACCGACGTTCATTCTTGGTGACAAATTCCAAGAATGGTTTAAAGGACTTTAAACATTAAAAAAACCCAGAACTTTCGTTCTGGGTTTTTTAATTATAAATCTAGGAGAGCGGTAATTTATTAATTCTCGTTTTTCTCTTTGTCCTGTGGCGCATCGTGATTATCCTGGTGGTTATCATTAAACTTGCGCTCTAATTCTTCTTGAAACTCTTCCATTACTGGTCTTACCGTACTTTCAGGAAGGTCTTCTATTTTGATATACATTAAACCATCAACAGCATTATTAAATAACGGATCTACGTTAAAGGCGACAAGTCTTGCATTTTGTTTAATATACTTCTTAAGTAATACAGGCAATCGTAATGCTCCTGGCTCAACTTCGTCTATAATCTTATCAAACTTATTTAAATCGGCTTCAGTAGCATCAAAAACAAAGTCTTTGTCGGCATCTTTCAACTTGACCTTAAATTCCTTTTTAGGTCGTACATACTGCGCTACATAAGGGTCGTAATAATGAGATTTCATAAACTCAATCATCAAACTTTTAGAAAAGTTAGAAAACTGATTACTAATACTCACACCTCCAATTAAATATTTATGCTCAGGATAACGTAATGTGATATGTACAATACCTTTCCAAAGTAAGAATAAAGGCATTGGTTTCTGCTGATATTCTTTAATGATGAACGCACGACCCATTTCTATGGATTGACTCATCATTTTGTATAACTCAGGTTCAAAACGAAACAAATCCTGAAGATAGAACCCATCGATTCCAAAGCGCTCGAAAATTTTAGAGCCTAGTCCCATCCTATAAGCTCCAGCTATAATTTTTTTATCATTATCCCACAAAAACATATGGTGATAATAAGTATCAAATTTATCTAAATCAATTGCCTCATTAGTTCCTTCCCCAACTTCTCTAAACGTAATTTCACGAAGTCTACCTATTTCCCTTAGTATATTAGGAATCTCAGTCGGTGCACTTAAAAAGACCTCGTAATTTTTACTAATTAACAACCTGCCATCGCCATCTCGTAACTTATCTACTTCAGCAATCATTAATTCTGGAGCAATAGGCGTTACAATTCGCTTAGGTTGTTTAGCAACTTTTAGTTGGTTTTGAATATTGCCTAATATTTTCGGTTTATCCTCAAAAGTTTTGGATAACATATAGGTTTTTCGTCTTAAAAAGGAGGTGAAATCGTCAAGACTTTCATGTTCTTGCTGATCTTTAACTGTAATTGGTTTTCCCACCCTTACCTTAATTACACGTCTTTTTTGAGTCAATAGTTCCGAAGGCAGTTTTGCTGTTCTTAGGGTATCACTTAATTTAGAGAGACGGTAAAATAAGCGGCTGTTCTTAGCATGAAAATAAATAGGCACTACAGGAACTTCAGCTTTCTGAATTAATTTCATTGCAGCAACTTCCCATTCTTTGTCTACTACTAATTTTCCGTCTCTATACGTAGAAACTTCACCTGCTGGAAACACGCCTAATGGATGGCCATCTCGCAAATGTCTAATTGCATTTTTAAAACCCGCTATACTACTTTTCGCATCCTTATGATTTTCAAAAGGATTAACAGGCATGATATAAGGCTTTAACGGTTCAATTCGATGTAAAAGAAAGTTAGCAATGATTTTAAAATCACTGCGTTGTTCTAACATTAGCTTCAGCAATAAAATACCGTCTATTCCTCCAAGTGGGTGATTAGATATGGTAATATAAGGGCCTTCTTTTGGAAGGCGCTTCATGTCTTCTTCAGGAATTTCGAATTTAATCTGAAATTCATCTAATATAGCATCTAGGAAATCGACATTACTAAGGTGTTTATTACGGTCGTAAAATTTATTTAAGGTATCTATTTTAAGTACCTTCATCAATAACCAACCAGAAAATGTGCCTAAGAACCCATACTTATCTGTATGAATAACTTTTGCAACTTCTTTAGCTGTTACTAAACCCTTATCCGACGTTTTCCTCATGAAGCAAATGTAATAACTATTTATTTAGTGACTATCTGTACTGTTCCTTGTGTTAATTGTTTCAATAACACAGCCTTATCCTTCTCCAACTCCTGAATTGCGTCGGTATTATAATGTCTAATCGTATAAAGACTCACATTAGTGTTATAGGTAACTCTAAACTTCGCTCTTAAATGCTGAAGTAACTTCTCTAAATTATCATATAAGTTATCAATACAAACAGAAAAACTAATTGCTGAATTCTGAATGACATCAACTTTCATCTTATATAAATGCAATAAACTAAAAATTTCGCTAATATTCTCCTCTACGATATAAGAAAAATCTAAAGAAGATAGTGAAATTAAAGTTTGATTCTTCTTTACAATAAAGCATGGAATCTCTGGAATTAGCTCCTTAACCTTACTCACACACGTACCATCACCTTCTGGATTTAAAAATGATTTTACATATAATGGTATTTCTTTTTGTTGCAAAGGTTGAAGTGTTTTCGGGTGAATAACCGAAGCACCGTAAAAGGCTAATTCAATAGCTTCTCTATAGGATATTTGATGTAGTAATTGTGCATTTTCAAAATAGCGTGGATCGGCATTGAGCACGCCTGGTACATCTTTCCAAATCGTCACACTATTAGCATTTAAGCAATAGGCAAAAATTGCAGCCGTATAATCACTTCCTTCTCTACCTAAGGTTGTTGTAAAATTGTTGGCATCACTCGCTAAAAACCCTTGAGTAATATTTAATACAGAAGCATCTAATTTCGATGAAATATGCTCTTGAGTTTGCTCCCAATTTACATTAGCTCTTCTGTAATAATTATCTGTTTTGATAAATTCTCTTACATCTAACCAATTATTATTCAATCCAATTTCATTGAGATACTGACTTATAATAGTAGAAGAAATTAACTCACCATATCCAATAACTTGATCGTACACATAATTATAATCTGGCGACTTATTACTCTTAAAAAACAAACTTAATTCATCGAAAAGTAATTTTACCTTTTTAAAAACTTGGTGGTTTTCATTATCAAATAAATCCAATATAATTTGGTTGTGGTATTTAATAACTTCATGAATTGCACTTTGTAATTCAGGTTTATTATCAAAGTAATTTTTAATCACCACCTCCATAGCGTTCGTGGTTTTTCCCATTGCAGAAACCACAACTAAGGTATTCGTATAACCTGTAGTTTGTAATACTTTAGCTAAATTCTTTACGCCTTCAGCATCCTTAACCGATGCTCCACCAAACTTATAAACTCGCATACACATTTCCCTTAAATTCGGGAATCGTTTTAATTAATATTATTGAGATAATGCTCAATTCCTTGTTCATCCAATTGCACTACGTCCCAATCTCTCATAACGTTTGCCCCTTTACTTTCGTAAAATTTTATGGCAGGGTCATTCCAATCTAAGACCTCCCAACTCACACGCTTTACACCTAATTGTTTAGCATAACGTATAACTTTGTCTAAGAGTTTTGTTCCTAAACCCTGTCCTCTTTTAGCTTCACTCACAATTAAGTCTTCTAAGTGCAATACTTCACCTTTCCATGTAGAATACCTTGGGTAAACCAACGCCATTCCTTCAATTTTATTTTCTACCTCTAAAACAAAACAGGTAAATTTTGGTTGTTCTCCAAAACCATCTTCTTCTAACTGAGAAACACTTAATTCTACAGCATCTGCTTCTTTTTCAAAGGTGGCTAATTCTTGAATTAGTTCTAAAATACGCGGTACATCTTGCTTTTGTGCTAATCGAGGTTGGTTCATTATCTATAAAAAAAAAGAGAGGTCAAATATAATCTAAACTGACTTCACACCACAATTTATTTCAAGTTCGAAAACGATATAGTTTGTTAAAAATCACGATATTTGTGAGCTATAAATCAATAACCCATTTCATGTCGAATAGAAATCAAACCTTAGGTGAATTTATAATTGAGAATCAATCTTCTTTTAAATACACTTCTGGAGAACTTTCCCGTCTTATAAATTCAATTCGTTTAGCTGCTAAAGTTGTCAACCACGAGGTTAACAAAGCAGGACTAGTAGATATTATTGGAACCGCTGGAGACGTTAATGTACAAGGCGAAGACCAACAAAAATTAGATGTATACGCTAACGACAAGTTTATACAAACCATGACAAAAAGAAATATTGTTTGTGGTATTGCGAGTGAAGAAGAAGATGACTTTATCGCAATTAATAGTCAAGATGAAAATTACAACAATAAATATGTCGTTTTAATAGATCCTTTAGATGGATCTTCTAATATTGATGTGAACGTTTCAGTTGGAACTATTTTTTCTATCTACCGACGAATTACGCCAATTGGAACACCTGTAACCAAAGAAGATTTTCTACAAAAAGGAAACCAACAAGTTGCAGCCGGTTATGTGGTATACGGAACCTCAACGATGCTTGTTTATACTACTGGACATGGTGTTAACGGATTTACATTAAACCCAGCAATTGGAACTTTCTATTTATCACATCCTGATATGCAGTTTCCTGAAGATGGTCATATCTATTCAGTAAACGAAGGAAACTATATTCATTTCCCTGCAGGTATTAAAAAGTATATTAAATACTGCCAAGAGGAAGAAGGCGACCGACCTTATACAAGTAGATATATTGGATCTTTAGTTTCAGATTTTCATAGAAATATGATCAAAGGAGGCATTTATATGTATCCAAAGAGTTCTAAAAGTTCTAATGGTAAACTTCGTTTATTATACGAATGCAATCCAATGGCTTTTATTGCAGAACAAGCAAATGGTAAGGCGAGCGATGGTTTCACAAGGATTTTAGATATTGAACCTACTGAGCTTCACCAAAGAGTTCCATTTATTTGCGGTAGTAAAAATATGGTGGAAAAAGCTGAAGAATTTATGCGTAACGAACAATAAATTATTTTCGGTTTAAAATGGTTCGCTAACATTAAATCGGCTTGCACGGACTACAACCGAAACATTTAATTGTATAAAAAAAGTGACCATAATTTAACTAATACTAGTTATTTATGGTCACTTCATATTTTTAAGCCGTACTAACGGTTACTCGTTCATCGACTTAATGCCATCAATAAAAGCTTCTAAATCTACCTTATCATGAGCTAAGGATAAAGCCTTATCAGCGATATACTTTACATTGGCCGAGTTAAACCCTAAACCAACACACAGCTTCTCTAATAACCAATGCTGATTTGGTCCTTCGATATCATCAGCCCAAACCATACGCGCTAAATCGTAAAGACGCTCTAAACGTTTGTCGTACGATGCCGGAGGGTTTATTGGATGACTTTTATAGTCCTTTAATATTTCTTTGTATTCGCTTTCTGAAATATCTAATCTGGTCGCTAAACGGTCTAAAAACGCTTTTTCTTTCTCCGAAATTACACCATCACTCATTGCAACTCTCACGATTGCTGCAAAATGATCTTCGTTACGTTTTTTAAATCCGCTATCAAATAAATTTGAAAATGACATATATGTTTTTTTAAGTATCTTGTTATTAAATCCGAACAAATATAATTCTATTCGTAGAATTATTCAGTATGGTCCGCTTCAAAAATTTTATATTTGCACTTCCAAACAAAGAAACTTGAGTAAAGTATCTATTGCCCAAACGTTCGCACAAACTTCGCAACTGCAAAGTTTGCAAACTGCTATTGCCCAATCTCAACAGAAAGTTCATTTAAAAGGTTTAATTGGCTCTTCATTGTCCATTGCGGTTTCAGAAGCATTTAAAACGGCCGAAAAACCATTTTTATTAGTTTTTGACGATAAAGAAGAAGCGGCATATTACCTTAATGATCTCGAACAACTCATCAACGATAAAGATGTGTTATTCTATCCAGGAAGTTATCGCAGACCTTACCAAATCGAAGAGACTAATAATGCCAATGTACTATTACGTGCCGAAGTTTTAAACCGAATTAATTCGCGTAAGAAACCTTGTATTATTGTCACTTATCCGGATGCCCTTTTTGAAAAGGTGGTCACTAAAAAGGAACTCGAAAAGAATACTTTAAAAATCTCTGTTGGCAACGAACTCAGCATCGATTTTGTCAATGAGGTATTATTCGAATACAAATTTAAGCGTGTCGATTTTGTTACCGAACCTGGTGATTTTTCGGTTAGAGGTGGGATTGTAGATGTATTTTCATTTTCACATGATGAGCCCTACAGAATTGAGTTTTTTGGAGATGAAGTAGATAGTATTAGAACTTTTGATGTTGAAACACAGCTCTCAACAGAACGTATAAAAAAAGTGAGTATTATTCCGAATGTAGCGAATAAACTCATTGCAGAACAACGCGAAAGTTTTTTAAAATATATTTCAAATAAAACGGTTGTTTTCTCTAAGAATGCTTCATTAATGTTTTCGAGGATTGATGATTTTTATGGAAAAGCAGAAGAGGCTTTTAGAGGTTTAACAAGTGATATTAAACGGGCTGCTCCTGAAGAACTATTCTGTAATTCTGAAATGTTGAAGCGAGAGTTTATAGACTATTCTTTAGTTGAATTTGGGACTCAAAGTTATTTTTCATCTTCAACAAAAAGTGATGATAGTCAAATTATAAGGTTTAATACTCAACCTCAGCCTGCCTTCAATAAACAATTCAATTTGTTAATTGAAGATTTGAATGAAAATCATAAGAATGGCATTACCAATTATATCGCCTGCGTAAGCGAGCAACAAGCGAAACGCTTTCACGATATTTTTGAAGATGCTGAGCAAGAGGAAATTCATTATAAAACCGTTGTCCTTTCATTATACCAAGGTTTTATAGATCCAGAGCATCATATTGCCGTTTACACCGATCATCAAATATTTGATCGTTACCATAAATTCCATCTTAAAAATGGCTATGCTAAAAAGCAAGCCATCACCTTAAAAGAATTAACCAGCCTTGAAATTGGCGATTACGTGACACATATAGATCACGGTATTGGTAAATTCGGTGGTCTTCAAAAAATTGATGTAGAAGGTAAAAAACAAGAAGCTATAAAGTTAGTTTATGGTGAGCGTGATATATTATACCTCAGCATTCACTCTTTACATAAAATCACCAAGTTTAACGGAAAAGACGGAAAGCCACCAACGGTTTATAAGTTAGGAAGTAAAGCATGGAAAACCCTAAAACAAAAAACCAAGTCTCGCGTCAAGGAAATTGCATTCAACCTCATAAAACTGTATGCAAAACGAAAACTAAAAAAAGGGTTTCAATACGCACCAGATAGCCATATGCAATTAGAATTGGAAGCCTCTTTTATTTATGAGGATACTCCAGATCAAATGACGTCTACTGCAGATATAAAGGCAGATATGGAAAGTGAACGTCCTATGGATCGATTGATTTGTGGTGATGTTGGTTTTGGCAAAACGGAAGTAGCGATTAGAGCGGCTTTTAAAGCTGTAGATAACGGTAAGCAAGTCGCTGTTTTAGTACCAACGACCATATTAGCTTATCAGCATCATAGAACATTTACGGAGCGATTAAAAGACTTCCCTGTCACTGTAGATTACGTGAACCGATTCAGAACAGCGAAAGAAAAGCGCGAAACTCTAGAAGGCCTTGAAAAAGGAACCGTTGATATTATAATTGGAACTCATCAATTGGCCAATAAAAATGTAAAATTCAAAAATTTAGGTCTGCTCATTGTCGATGAGGAACAAAAATTTGGTGTCGCTGTAAAAGAAAAATTAAAGACTATTAGGGAAAATGTAGATGTTTTAACCTTAACAGCAACACCGATTCCGAGAACACTTCAGTTTAGTTTAATGGCCGCACGTGATTTATCGGTGATTACAACACCACCACCAAACAGATACCCTATTGAAAGTCATGTGATTCGTTTTGGGGAAGAAACCATTAGAGATGCTATTAGTTATGAAATTCAACGTGGTGGACAGGTTTATTTTATTCACAATAGAATAGAAAATATTAAGGAAGTTGCGGGAATGATTCAACGTTTGGTTCCGGACGCAAAAATTGGAATTGGTCACGGACAACTCGATGGTAAAAAACTCGAAGAATTAATGCTTGCCTTTATGAACGGTGAATTTGATGTATTAGTCAGCACCACCATTGTTGAAAGTGGATTGGACGTACCAAATGCCAACACTATTTTTATAAATAATGCCAATAATTTTGGATTAAGTGATTTACATCAGATGCGTGGTCGTGTTGGTAGAAGCAACAAAAAAGCCTTCTGTTATTTTATAACTCCGGAATATTCTGCTATGACCGCCGATGCCCGTAAACGTATTACAGCTTTAGAGCAATTTACCGAATTAGGCAGTGGATTCAATATTGCGATGAAGGATTTAGAAATTCGAGGTGCAGGAGATTTATTAGGCGGCGAACAAAGTGGATTTATTAATGATATTGGATTTGATACTTATCAGAAAATATTGAATGAAGCCATAGAGGAATTAAAAGAAACCGAATTTGCCGATTTATATAAAGACGATGGTAAGCCGAAAAAATATGTCAAGGATATTACCATAGATACCGATTTTGAACTGCTATTCCCAGATGATTATATCAATAATATTACCGAACGATTAAACCTTTATACCAAGCTAAACGAACTTAAAACTGAAGAGGAATTAACCAAGTTTGAAACTGAAATTATTGACCGATTTGGCGAATTACCAACTCAAGTTTCAGATTTATTAGACAGTGTTCGTTTGAAGTGGCTAGCCATCAAAATGGGTATTGAAAAACTGATTATGAAACAAGGTAAGATGGTCGGTTATTTTATCCAAGATCAGAATAGTGGATTCTATCAAAGTGAGGATTTTTCGAGAGTATTGCAATTTGTTCAAATGAATGCTGGCAAATGCAAGATGAAAGAAAAACCAACCCGAAATGGTTTGCGTTTAATTATAACTTTCGACAAAATAAAATCTGTAAAACAAGCATTGGCTGCACTTTCTGACGTTTAGCAAGTCTTAACATATAGGTAAACTTTCGTGATTAAAGCGGAAAATGACTCTTTTATATGAATGAAAATAGTCACATCAAACACGTTTTTTGGCTTACCGTTGCAACGCTTTGCATCAGCACTTCTGGAGCCTTAGGAAGATATATCGCCTTACCTGCCCCCGTTTTAATTTGGTGGAGAGCTGCTTTTGCTGTGGGAATTTTATACTTGTTTTGTCGCTACAAGGGCCTTGACCTAAAGATTAATTCTGCAAGGGATTATAGAACCTTTATAATTAGCGGACTCCTGATGGGAGCGCATTGGATTACATATGTTTATGCTTTAAAATTATCTAATGTTGCTCTTTCTGTATTAGCATTATTCACTTATCCAATAATTACAGCTCTATTAGAACCTTTGTTTTCTAAAGTGAAGTTAGATCCTATTCATATTATTTTAGGACTTATCATTCTCTTAGGTATTTATATTTTGGCGCCAGAATTTAGTTTAGAGAATGATCATGTTCTTGGCATTTTGTTCGGAATTCTTTCGGCTTTCTGTTATGCCATTCGTACTTTAATATTAAAACAGCACGTTACTAATTACAATCCCACGATGCTGATGTTTTACCAGGTGGTAATTATTTCTATTGTCTTAATTCCTGTTTTGTTTTTTATGGATAGTTCTAATATCAAAACGCAGTATCCTTATGTTATATTACTAGCTTTACTAGCCACAGCCATAGGTCATACGATGTTTGTAAATAGCTTAAAACATTTTAAAGTAAGTACCGCAAGTATAATTGGAAGTATGCAACCTGTGTTTGGGATTATTATTGCCTATTTATTTTTGAATGAGATTCCTACAATGAGTACCTTAGCGGGAGGAAGTCTCATATTGGCAACCGTAGTTATTGAAAGTATAAGATCTAGACGTAAATAAATTTACTGGCTCAGTTGTTGCGGCTATTCTAGAATAAAAAGATATCTAATTATGAAGAAATTATTATTGCTGTTTTTGGTTTTACCTTTAGTATCGATTGCTCAAAGTGTGAAAGGCACTTTTTCTCCTGCTGAAGACTATACCTATGCCTTTTTATACAAAGCAACTCCGGAAAGTGCGAATTATATTAATAGAGGGCAATTAGATAGTGAAGGTCATTTTGAAATTCCTTTAGATTCTACAATGATACCAGGAATTTATAAGATTGTATATGCCATTCCACCAGAAGAAAATAATTTCGATTTCATTTACGATGGTAAAGAAACCGTAGCGTTTAATTTCAGTCAAGAGAAAGGCGTTAATTTCACTGAATCTGAAGAAAATAAACTTTGGGAATCCTATTTAAAGAGTATTGATATGGTGAACCAAACCATCAGTAATTATTACAGCAGAGCCAATTCAGATGAAAAAGGCTTTAAAGCAATTTTTAAGACTTTAAAAGATACCCAAGAAGCTTATGAAGAATTAGCTGAAGGCAAATTAGTTTCAAAATTTATTGTTTCTAACAGACCCTATATGCCGAAGAATTATGAAGATATTTCGACCTATTCAAATAATTTAAAGCAACATTATTTAAGCCAAGTTAATTTTAGTGATGACTTATTACAGAGTTCATCGTATTTAACGGAGCGTGTTTCTGCTTATGTTTTTAATATGGTTGCCAATCCGACTGATGAAATTTATAAATCTCATATCGATGATGTAGCTGCAGCCATTGGTAGTGATGATTTAAAAATTAAAACAAGTCTTTTAGAAATGATCTGGCAGCGTTTTGTTCAATTAGAAAACAATAATGTGGCCAATTATATCGCAGATTCTTATTTATTAGAATTAGCAAAATCAACCAATAATAAGGTTTTAGAAAACGTTCTAATGTCTTATAAAAACACTTCTCTTGGTTCAAAAGCTCCAAATTTTGAAATCACTTACAATAACCAAGAAACAAGTCTACATCAATTAGAAGGTGCAGACTATTACCTTCTTATTTTTTGGAGCAGTGAATGTGGACATTGCTTAAATGAATTACCAAAAGTAAAACGATTAGTTGAAGGTAAAAGCAACTTAAAAGTAGTGGCTTTTGGTTTAGAAAATGAAAAGAGAAATTGGGAAAGAGAGATTAAAAATTATCCCGATTTTATTCATGACATAGGATTAGAAAAATGGGACCATCCTCTAGTAAAAACCTATGGAATTTCAGCAACACCAATGTACTTTTTGTTAGATGCTTCAAAAATTATTATTGCAAAGCCTTATGGGTATGATGATGTAAAGGCCGCTTTAGAAGATTTATAAAACTTCGCTTTCCAAATTCAGCCTGGCTGATTAAAACTTATCAAAAGAAAAACGCCCAATAAAACAAGTGTCTTATCTGGGCGTTTTGAAACTAAATAACCAACCAAAATTTAGCTTCTTGTATTTGTTCTTTTATTCTCTACTTTCTTTGTTCTTTGTTTGCGCTTTTTAGCTCTTTCAACTTCTAAAGTTGACTTTCCTTCTACATCTGCACTTCTGTAATACTGTATGTATCCTCTTCCTTTAAATTCATAAACCGTGCCAGAGTTTGCATGGAACAACTCTATCGTACTATCATTAATAACGTCGAGTTCAAAGAATTCATTATCGAAGAAATCATAATCTAATGTTAATGTTTTTAAATACATATCGCCCGAAACATCTCCTATTCCATAAGCTCCTGTATAATCCCAATAAATAGAATCATAATTATACACATTCACGTCTTGAGAGCTTCTAAACGTATTGTCATTTCCTCCAGATAAAAACTGTAAATAATTCTCATTATCAAATTCATTTAACGCTCCATAATTACTGGTATATGTCTTTTCCCAAGCTTCATACTCCTGTAAGAAATAATGAATATTATCATAGAAGATATAATCATAGTCGAAATTAGATTTTTGATATCCATCTAAAAAATAAGAAGTATCGTTATACGGATTATATAATTCTATAGTATTGTAGTCCACCTGATACACATCAAAACTATCAAATCCGTCAATAACGTGGTCTACATCCAAAATCATATCATAAGCGTCGTAATTTCCTATTTGCACACCATAGCCGCCACCTTGACTACCAAATCCAACTAAATTATTATTAGCATATAACCTTCCGTTCTTAAACGATAAAGTAAATGCAATTTGAAGAAATGGCGTTTCACCATAACCTTGGGTCGCATTAATATCTACATACCATAAATCGTAAGAGTTTAATAACTGATTTAATGAAACTGTTGGAGTATCTGCATAATGTATTTCCTCCTTATAACATGAGGTGAAGAGGGTTGCACTAAGTGCGAATCCTAAGAGTAGTTTTAATGATTTCATAATCCAACAATTTAAAGTTATTGTAATGTAAGTTTCAAAACATGTGCCAAAAATAAAATTGAAGTTTAGAAAGCTTTATGCTTAGGGCTTCATAAGTTCATTAGCCGAAGACCTATGGAGGTACTTTACTTACACGGCGCAAAGCCTATTATTATAGATAATCTTTCTATAAATTTTACGTATTTTTGATTAACAAAATGAACAAGATCTATGAGTGATACTACAAAATACGCGGTATTTGGTGCAGGAAGCTGGGCTACCGCAATTGTGAAAATGCTTTGTGAAAATTTAGACGAAGTCGGTTGGTATATGCGAAGCGTTTATGCTAAAGAACACATCTTAAAAGAAAAACATAATCCAAGTTATTTAAGTTCAGTTGAATTCCATACCGAACAATTAAAACTTAGCAATGATATTAATGAATTAGCAGACTGGGCAGATGTCCTTGTTTTTGTGATTCCCTCTGCTTTTATGTATTCGGAATTAGAAAAGCTAACTGTAGATATTAGTAATAAAACTATTGTCTCTGCAGTAAAGGGAATTATTCCAGAATCGGGATTGTTGGTTGGTGAGCATTTTCATGATATTTATAAGATTCCTTTTGAAAATATCGCTGTTATTGCTGGTCCTTGTCATGCGGAAGAAGTGGCTTTAGAACGACTTTCTTACCTCACTATTTCTTGTGCTGATCCCGTAAAAGCTCAAGCCATAGCCGATAACTTAGCAAGCGATTATATAAAAACGAAAATCAGCGATGATGTTATTGGTGTTGAATACGCTGTAATGATGAAAAACATTTACGCTATTGCTGCTGGAATTGCACATGGTTTAGGTTATGGCGATAACTTCCAAAGTGTACTGATGAGTAATGCCATTCGCGAAATGAAACGCTTTATAAAGAAAATGCATAAGATGAAGCGAAACATTAATAACTCGGCTTATTTAGGCGATTTATTAGTAACAGGCTACTCTGTTTTTTCACGAAACCGAATGTTCGGAAATATGATTGGCAAAGGCTATACGGTGAAATCGGCACAAATGGAAATGAACATGATTGCTGAAGGTTACTACGCCACCAAGAGTGCACACTTACTTAATAAAACCAATAAAAAGAAAGCTCAACTTCCAATAATAAATGCCGTTTATGCGATTCTTTACGAAAATAAAGATCCGAAAAAGGTATTTAAAAAATTAACCGAAAAGTTAGATTAGTGCCAAGCTCAATTTAATAGTGAGTATTCCTATTGAAATAAATTCATAAACTGTAAATAAGATTCCTGCACATGCAGGAATTTTATTTTACTAAAACACCGCGTAACTGCATTAAAGGAACAGTTTGCAAAGCCTTTACGTTTATGGTATTCTTTCTAAACAAATAGGTTTTATCAAACATTTGATTCCCTTCAAAAAAGGTAATTTTAAACTCGTTATTAAGCTCTAATACTTGTTCTTGTAGGTATTCTATTTTGGCGTAACTTCTCGCCGGTAGTTTTGCGATGGTATGTCGCATTACAGGCGTAATTTTTTTATCGTTATATCCTTTAGTTACTATTAAAACCGTATCTAAATCCTTATCACTATTATTAATGATATAGGCGTTCCAATCTTGAGTTTTATATTCCAAATGTTCTTCTTGAACAACAGCCACATGAACATCCTTTACCTCAGGAATTTTTATGTCTTTTTTCATAAACGCAAAAAGCTAATTGAGATTTTGTGATTCCTCATTTTCATACGGAATAACAAAATTAATAGAATGGTATTACAAATTATAGGGCGCTTTTAAATTGCTCTAAGAATCTCACATCATTCTCACTTAATAGGCGAATATCACTAATTTGATTCAGTAACATTGCAATACGATCAATTCCCATTCCGAATGCGAATCCAGAATATTGCTTAGAATCAATTCCGCAGTTATCTAAAACATTAGGGTCTACCATACCACAACCCATAATTTCTAACCAACCTGTTCCTTTAGTAATTTTATAATCGGTTTCGGTTTCTAAGCCCCAATACACATCTACTTCAGCACTTGGCTCTGTAAACGGGAAGTAAGAAGGACGCAATCTAATTTTAGATTTTCCGAACATTTCCGTTGTAAAATATTGAAGTGTTTGTTTTAAATCAGCAAAACTCACATCTTTATCAATATACAAGCCTTCTACTTGGTGAAAGAAACAATGTGAACGCGACGAAATCGCTTCATTTCTATAGACACGGCCTGGAGAAATAGTTCGAATTGGAGGTTGATTGTTTTCCATATAACGCACTTGTACCGAACTGGTATGCGTACGTAATAAAATATCAGGATCGGTTTGGATAAAGAAGGTATCCTGCATATCTCTTGCTGGATGATATTCCGGTAAGTTTAATGCTGTAAAGTTATGCCAATCATCTTCAATTTCTGGTCCTTCACTGACGTTAAAGCCTATTCTTGAAAACACATCAATAATTTCATTTTTTACAATAGAAATTGGATGACGAGCCCCAATAGCAATCGGTTCACCTGGACGAGATAAGTCTCCGTAGATTCCTTTCTCTTCTTCCTCATTTTCTAAGGCTTCTTTTAAGTCATTTACTTTAGCTTCAGCCGTATTTTTAAGTTCATTAATCACGAGTCCGAATTCACGTTTCTGATCATTCGCTACATTTTTTAATTCGCCATAAAATTCTTTTAATAAGCCTTTTGAGCCTAAATATTTAATTCTAAAGGCTTCAACCTCTTCTTTAGATTGTGCTTTAAAAGCTTCTGCTTCAGCTATAAGTTCTTTAATCTTGTCTATCATGATATCTTAAAAATAGATGGCAAATTTAGTGATTTTATGAACAAAAAACGCCTTCTAATTGAAGGCGTTTTTAACTATTTTTCAAGATTTTAGTTATTGTCTCATAAATACATCTTTATAAGTCTCACCTCCATCAATTTCTTCAAAATACATTGTGTTGCCTTCAAATTTAGCTTCTTGGACATAAGTATCACCATCCAACGTTGTCGAATACATACCTGAACCTACGTTTTCCCAAGTTCCCGTGGCAACATATTCTACTTCGCACCCATTGCCCATGTTTTCATAAACGGTTGTTTTAAAAACACCATTTGAGGTTATAACTAATGTTGTTAATTCCTCGCATTCCTCTAAAGGAATTTCTACACCATTTTCGAAATATTTGTAATATTTCCAGGTTCCAACGAAAGGATCTTCAGACCCATTGTCGTCGTCACTACTACAAGATGCAAAAACAAGTGCAAATACGCTAAAAAGTAAAATTATTTTTTTCATATTTTGATATATAAATTATTAAGTAATTGCGAAAATAATAATTTATATAAATTTTTATAAGAATAAATCAATGAATTTATTCTATATACTCCGTTTCTACAAAATAATTAACAATTGCTTCTTTCATCAAAACGCTTTGCTCACCTGCTTTAAGATGCGGTAATTGTGCTTTTACTTTATAATGCGGCCACCCATCATCATCTACAAAATCAAATTCATAAAAACCATAAGGCTCTAAAACTTTGCAAATCGCAATATGCATCAAATCGAGTTTATGATCTTTTTTAAACTCCCTATGCAGCTGACCTAGCTCTTGTACTCCGATGAGGTATATGATAGAATCCAGATCCAACTTATCGCCATCTGCAAATTGATTGGATAGTTTCTCTACCACCAAATCCCATCGTTCTTTTAATTGTTCGTCTCTTGCCATAGTCACTCATTTCCCTATAAACGGGAATCTTTTAATTGTTAGTTCACAGATTAAATTTGAACGTTTTATGTTGATTTTCAATTTCAACAAAGCGTTCAATCTTATTTTCTTATGAGGCTTCAAAGTTAAGAAACTTAAACATCTTGAATTCCTATATTATTCTAAAATGCCAAAAAAAGTGTAGGTTTGCTTAAACAATATATTATATGAGCATAATAGACATCATTTTAGCTGCACTTTTGTTGTTTGGATTTATACGCGGCTTATTCAAAGGTTTTTTTGTAGAAATCGCTTCATTGGCCGCCTTGGTTTTAGGTGTTTATGGTGCCATTCACTTTAGTCATTATGCCGCTGCCTGGCTAGACCCTAAAGTCGATTGGAATGAAAAAACCATGAATATTGTAGCCTTCGCCATCACCTTTGTAGTCATAGTTTTAACAATTAGCTTAGCCGGAAAAGCACTTACAAAACTTGCTAATTTTGCCGCATTAGGCTTAATCAACAAACTTTTAGGCGGTGTGTTTGGAGCTGTAAAAATTGGACTAATCCTCAGTGTGATTTTGATCGTTTTTCACAAAATGAATAACAACTTACCCTTTATGGAGAAAGAAGATCTGGAACAAAGTTCTCTGTACGAACCTGTAAAATCCTTAGCTCCGATGATTTTTCCTGATTTAATAAAAAGCGAAGCCGAACCTTCTACAGAAGAACAGGAACAAGAAGAGGCAACGGCCTAAAAAACTTAATACTTAGTATCCTGTTTAAGTAAATAAATAGCTTATCTTACATACTACCTGAGCTGCCAAAATGAGATAGCTTAAACTAAAGATATAGCTATGGAAAATACTGAGCTAATAGGAATAGTCTTCTTAACTTTTTTAGTCATCCTTTTTATATATTGGAAGACTACTATCGGTCATTTCAAAAGAGAATATGGTGAAAAAAGAAGAAAACTCTGGGGACAGCGAACCTTCTATTGGGAAGGCGCCATTATCATAAGCAGCCTGCTTACAATACTGATAATTTACATCTTAGAATGGGCTGATATTTTGACTTTCTAAGCGTCGTATCAATGATGATTAATCGAGATGATAAATCTCCATGATATCTCTAAGATGTTTCTCGAAGTCAATTTTTAAATCAATTAATTTTCCAGAGTGCACATCGAATACCCATCCGTGAACTTTTAATCCACGATTCCTATACGCCTTTTGAACAGCAGCCGTTTTAAGTAAATTAATACATTGCTCTTGTACATTAAGCTCTACCAAACGATCATATTTCTGACGCTCATCCTCGATAGCATTCAACTCCTCACGGTGTAATCTGTACACATCTCGAATATTTCTTAACCAACCATTTAGAACACCTAAGTCTGCCGATTTCATTGCGGCTTCTACGCCACCACATGCGTAGTGTCCACATACCACAACATCTTTCACCTCTAAGTTTGTTACGGCGTAGTTCACCACAGACATTGCATTCACGTCTGTCCCGATGACCATATTAGCAATGTTTCTATGAACAAATACTTCACCTGGTTGAAGACCCATTAAATCTTCGGCAGTAACACGACTATCCGAACAGCCTATATAAAGTAACTCAGGATTTTGTCCTTTTCCTAAATTTTCAAAGTATTTTGAATTAGCAGAAAGTTTATCTTTAATCCATTTTTCGTTGTTTTTAAATACTTTAGATAAATTCATGAGTTCTATTTAGTTGTTGACTTATTAAATTTTCAGCAATTTAATATCTTTTAGAGGAATCCACCCTACAGATTTATCAGAAAGTTCAATTTTTTTCCAATCATTATAGGTCTCAATGACTTGGACCTTGGTCCCTTCATGCAGTCTAAATAGTTCTTCGCTGGCTTGATTCGGATCAGCTTTCACTCTACTTTCAGACGCAAAAACAATAGCAGGGTTATCTTTCGAATCAAAACCATTTTTTTGAAATGCCATAGCTATCGAAAAACATGCTACCCCTAAACTCACCACACTTACAACAAATGCTAATCGTTTTTTTGAACTGGTATATGTAAAATGATACATCAGAAACAGCAATACAAATACGAAAACACCACCAATGGCTATTTTTGCCCAAGTATCTGCGCTAAAGGTATTCACAACCGATTTTGTGATTCTTGAAAATCCCACATCTGGTACTTTTTCAATCGCGTCAATAGTCATATTTTGCGCAAAGGCTAAGTTATTTTGTATCTCCTTGTCATTAGGATCTAACTGCAATGCTTTTTCGTAGTAATAAATACTCGGAGCTATATTGTTGAGCTTATAATTGGCATTCCCAAGGTTAAAATACAATTCTGCAGAATGCATCTTTGAATCCAATATAGATTCGTATTTATCAATTGCTTCAGCGTATTTTCCATCGTTATATAAGTCATTAGCTTCACTGAACGTTTTATCGTTCTGAGAAAAACCAATGAAGCTAAAACAACATAAAAGTAAAATAGTGATTGCTCTCATATTATCTCAGTTGCTTATCTATTAATGAAATCGTTTTTGCCGCTTTATCATAATCATTTTGCATGGTTACTTGTTCAATTGGTGTGTAACGTGCTAACTCGCAATTCTCTAAAATTGATATAAAATCTGAAACGACTGGTTTTTCCACTTGACGATCCACTAAGAGATTTTCAATTTTTTCTTTATTGAAATCACTGGTTTCAATATTCAATTTTGCTTTTAAATAATTATGAAGTGCTTTTTCTAGAGCTAGGTAAAAACTTTCTTTCTGACCCATCGCTTTTTTAGCTTCACTCAAATATTTTCGAGCTAAACGATCTGCTTTTCTGATTCGGTTGCCTTCAACATCTGCATCGCGTTTATCTTTATTTCGTCTCATAGCAATCGCTATTGGAATAACTAAAAATGGCAAGACTAATAAGGCCCAAAATTCTTTAGACTTAAAGAAAGGCTCTGATTTTATACTTGACCAATCTGTAGATGTTTTAATAAAGGCAAAGGTATTAGTGTTAGGATTCACAGCTTGCTTCGTTGAAGATACTCCTGCATTATTTTCATTATTCACAGAAGCCGTTGGGCCTTCTAAAACATCAATTACAATATCTTCTGAAGAGATTCGCTTATAACTCTCCGTCTTCAAATCGAAATAGGAAAATGAAATCGTTGGTATGGGATATTTCCCCTTGTATTGAGGAACAATTGTATAGGTATCAGAAATACGCCCCTGCATTCCGCCTAAATTTGTTCTAACATTTTCTTCGTGCTCCGGCTCATAAACTTCTAATGAACTCGGTGCGGTTAGCTTAGGTAGTTCGAATAATTTTAAATTTCCTCGTCCTGAAACTTCAATTTTAGCCTGAAGTGATTCCGTAGCGTTCAATTCTGTTTTGGAAGTAGTCACATTAAATGAGAAGTCACCAACAGCACCTTTGAAGTCGGAAGGTTGTCCTTGTTCTGGCAAAGGTTTTACATTAATGGTTCTTGTTCCAGCAGTTACTACCTTTGGTACATTCGTCGTTAATCGTCTTCCAAAAATATCTGTACGATTGATTGGCACCTCAACGGTTACATCTAAAACTAAAGGTTCTATTTTTAAAGCTCCTGATTTTTGTGGATAAAGGACAGTTTTTCTTAAAACCACATAGCGATAATCCTCCCCCTTATATTCTCCACTTTCAATGGTCAGGTTTTGCATTTCAATATTCTGACTCCAAAAATCATTATACCTAGGAATATCTTTTTCTCTCCAGTTATTACTAACACCAATGTCTCTTGCCACATAGAGCTTGTAAACCACTGTTATTGCTTCGTTTAAATAAGGATTTGAATTAGAAACCTCAGCCACCAGATGAACCTTATCTGCGGCGACATCTGAAACAGTTCCATTACCGTTAGGCGCATTCACTGCTTCTGTAACAGTAATGGTTATGGGAAAAGTTTTATAAGACTCGCCATCAATCTCAATAATAGCCTGTTTAATTGTAAATTTTCCTCGTTTTTGAGGCGCTAAAAAATAGCTGTAAGTTTTGGTATAACTTCGTTTACCGTTAATCCATGAATTACTTACTGAGGTATTAGGGCCACCAACCACATCAAAACCTTCAAAGTTAGGCGGAACAAAATTGTCGCCATCTTGATTCATTTCAAAATCGATACGTAAACGTTCGTTAACTCCTAAGGTTTTCTTGCTGACTTTAGCTTCAAACTTGACTTGTGCTGAAGCAATACTTGTCGCAAGTATTAAGAATACTATTAATATGTTTTTTAATATTGATTTCATCTTTAATCTTAAATACTTACAAGGTTTTAAAATCTTGTAGAACACTAGAAAGAACCACTGAGACTGATAACTTTTTCACAAGAGCAAACAACTAAAAACCATCGACTAATCTACCAATCCTTATCAGTCTGAACTTTTGCGCCTTTTTGTTTCTGAGCGTTCATTTTTTCTTGAACCTTTTGCTCTTGATTTTGCATAGCATCTAAAATATTCTTTATCTGCTGAGGAGACATTTGTCCAGGCTGTGGTTTTGGTTTTTGGTTTTTGTCATTCTTATCATCGTCGCCTTTGCCTTCGTCATTTTTATCATCTTTAGGCTTTCCATCTTCATCTTCGTCCTTATCTCCATCTTTTTTATCTTGGTCGCCTTCGTCTTTCTTGTCTTTATTATCCTTATCCTCTTGATCGTCTTTATTATTCTCGTCCTTCTGTTCTTGATCTTTTTTATCTTGTTCGGATTCCTTGTCCTCGTCTTCTTTATCTTCTTCGCCGCCGCCATCTTGCTTTTGCTGTTCAGCACATTCTTTTGCTAAAGCGAAATTATAACGCGTTTCTTCATCATTCGGGTTGTTTCTTAATGCATTTTTAAAGGCTTCAACAGCTTCCTTACACATCTCTCTTTGCATCAAGATATTTCCTGTATTATGAAATGCTCTGTGTTTTTCGTCTTTTGTAGTTGCATTTTTTGCTGCTTCTTGACTTCTGAATAAAGCTTCTTCAAAACTGCCTTTTTTATAATAGGTATGTGCTAAATTATAAGCGCCAACGGCTTTGTTAGGTGCTTCCGAAATAGCTTTTCGGTATTCCATTTCGGCTTCTACATAATTATCTTCTTCCACTAAAGTGTTAGCCTTATAAACAAGGTCCGCCGCTTTTTTTTCAGCCTCCAATTGCTGCTTATCGAGATCTTGGGCAAACCCGAAACTTCCTATTATAAGTGTGATAAGTAGTATGTAAAATCTCATGTTTATTTTGATTATGAAAACGACCTCTAAATTACTAAAGCCAATACTCACTTAGCGTTAAAAAATATCTAAAAGTTCTCATTGAACAGGTTGAGTTTCTTTAACCAAGCTGTTTTTCGTTCTAAAAAGAAAATATCAATGAATAATAAGAAAATTCCTAAACCAAGAAACCACTGAAATTGATCTTTAAAATCTGCGATTTGTTTTGATTCAAATTCTTGTTTATCCATTTTATCCAATTCGGCTTTAATTGCATTGACCACTTCTGCCGTATTGCTACCATTCATATAAATACCATTGGCTTCTTTGGCAATATTCTTAAGTGTGGTTTCATCTAAACGTGTAATTACCGTTTCACCATCTTTATCCTTCATATAATTGAGGACAACGCCATTACGTTTTATAGGGATTGGTCCACCTTTGGTTTGACCAACACCAATTGTGAGAATTCTTATGCCTTCTTCACTTGCTTCTTCCGCCACATCAACAGCATTGCCGTCATGATCTTCTCCATCTGAAATAATGATAAGGACACGATTGTTTTGCGTCTCATCATCAAAATAGGTTTTAGAAAGTTGAATAGCTTCACTGATTGCTGTCCCTTGTGAAGACAGCATATCCGTATTCATATTTTGCAAAAACATTTTTGCAGAAGCATAATCTGTTGTGATAGGCAATTGTGGAAATGCTGCACCTGCATAAGCGATAATTCCAACACGATCGCTCACCAAACTGTTAATAACCTGAGTTACTAGCTGTTTCGATTTTTCTAAACGATTTGGCGCAATGTCTTCAGCGAGCATACTTTTAGAAACATCGACAGCAAATACAATATCTACGCCTTCACTACGTACTGTTTCTAATTTGGTTCCAATTTTAGGATTCACAAGTGCCAATGATAGACAAGCAAATGCTCCACAAAGCACAAGTACTTTTAAAATACGTTTGAATAAGGATTGGTTTGGACTCAACCTATTTAGCAAATCTGTATCTGCAAATTTTCTCTGGGTCGAGCGTCTCCAATATTGAAGTATGACAAACAACAGTATGATTACCGGAATAACCAGTAACGTCCAAAACCATATTTTTTCATCGAGTCTAAACAAAGCTTCTAAATATTGTGTTTCTTAATAATAATTCAATCAATAATAAGAGTCCTGCCAAGAGTACTAATGGTCTGAATTTCTCTTCGTAATTGTAGTATTTCTTTTCTTCAATTTCAGTTTTCTCCAGCTTATTAATTTCTTCATATATTTCAGCCAACTTTTTATTGTTAGTTGCCCTAAAATATTTTCCTCCTGTTTCATTTGCAATTTCCTTCAACAACTTTTCGTCTATTTCTACTTGCTGTCTGCCATATCTAAAAGAACCATTAGGATAAATACCTATTGGCGATAAGGCCATTCCGTTTGTTCCCAATCCAATGGAATATACTTTAATACCGTATTCTACAGCAAGCTCACTAGCGATTTTAGGATCTATAAAACCAGAGTTGTTTACACCATCTGTAAGTAAAATAATCACCTTACTCTTGGCTCTACTATCTTTTAATCGGTTTACAGCGGTTGCCAATCCCATTCCGATAGCCGTTCCTCCTTCTATAATAGTATTATAATTGATATCTCTTAATGAGCGCTTTACTATAGATTTATCACTTGTAATCGGCGTTTTAGTATAAGCTTCTCCTGCATATTCCACCAAACCAATTCTGTCATTAGGACGACCATCTATAAAGTCTGAGGCAACTTCTTTTAAAGCCTCAAGCCTGTTAGGACGTAAATCTTTGGCCAACATACTAGCAGAAACATCAATAGCCATAACTATATCAATCCCACGAGTTGTCTTAGTTTTTGTTGACACATCAACGGTTCTTGGTCGTGCTAAAGCTATAATTAATAAGCCTAAAGCAATTATTCGTAAAGCAAATAGCACATGTCTGAATTTTGACCAAAACGACGAAGAAGTCTTAAAGCCTTTTAAGCTAGACATCTTTAATTCTGCCGTTTGTTTACTATGCTTAAACACATACCAAAGCATAGCTATTGGCAGAAGCAATAACAGCCAGAATAATTCTTTATTTAAAAATTCTATATTCTCAAACATCATTTTTTCTCTTCTTCTGTGACTTCATCTGGAACAAGCTCAATGGAATCTTTAATACGTTGAATGATATCCTCAACATAGTGATCATCAGCTCGCCATCTCAAAACAATTTGCTGCCTAACATTTTCTGCTCTAAAGAAAAAGACATTATACTTATAAGGTTGGCTACTTCCGCCATTTAATGCAATATTCATAGAACCATAAGTATATAGCCCTTCCGCACCATTTGGCGTAGTGTATTTATCTTTTCTTACCGTGATATCCGTTGCACCTTGATCCTCAAATTTCTTCAGAAGTGATTCGGTGGCATTTAATAAGTCTTGCGCTTTTTCTTCTTCCGACATTTCAATGGGCTGACCTTGTTCGTCTGTCATAATGAAGGCTGTAGTACTTACCTCGATACTGACACCTGATTTCTTTGACGCATATTTGAATAAAGCTGACTTAATTTTATCCTTATACTCTTCAGGAATTTCAACGTCTTCACGTTTTAACACCTGTGGTGTTTCAATAAAGATTGGAGGGTAACCGTAGGCACTTTCTACCCAATTACCTTCTAGAAGTTCTTTTCCTTCATGACCAATAATGGTATCTTTTACGTAGCCGAAACCATATTTTAAACCGAAACCAATAAAAGTTGCTACGAGTAAGAACAGTGCTATACCAATGGTTAACCAAATTTTTCTTCGTTTCTTTTTACGTTCTTGCTCTTCTTTGTATTTCTGGTCTAATAGCTTTTCTTCCTCAGAAGGCTCTGGTAAACTAACTTTAACGTGGTCAATGGCTTTATCTATTGTAGATTTATCCATTGCAGCAAGTTCAGGATCTGGTGCAGACTTGGCGAATTTTACTAAATCGGCACGTTGAAGAATAGACTCCAAGTTTTGAATTATCTCTTTTGAAAGTGGAATTTGATTACCATCTTTCAACAAGTTTAATCGATTTATAAGTTCTGATGTAGTACTTTCTAAAGCACGATCATATACTTGTTCGTCTAGGTATTTCCTAATGATAAAGGTTAATTCCGAATAGTATTCCTTTATTTCATCACGCCTTAAATATTCATTTTCGTCAAGTTTCTGCAATGCCAATTTTGCACGATCATAAGGTGGCAATAATGCGATTTCCTCTTCTTCCGTGAGCGGCTTTTTTCTCCAGATAAACCAATACAATAAGAATGCTACTAATACAATGGCTAATACTGCTAGTATAATCCACTTCCACATCTCACTTCCGCTTTTTTCAACTTCAATGATAGGTTTTATGTCGTATAGTTTTTGTTTTGTTGTATCCACCTCAACCGTATTCACAACAACTCTCAAGGAATCTGTGAAAAATGGTTGATCGTCAATAAGTATTTTTTGTCTTGGAATAGTATAAGCTCCCGAATCGAATTGTGTGAGTTTGTAAATTCTAGATAAGAAAAATTTAGACTCTTTTTTAGTCGTATCAATTTTTAAAGCTTCGACAGCTTCTAATGGCATAAAGGTTTGCCCTTCTGGAAATACGACAAGAGCCGTTGAATCTGCTTCAACATTAATTTTATAATCAATCTGTTCTCCTATCCTGATTGTTGTCGTATCAATTTCAGTGGAAACTTGAGCGAAGGAAACTAATGAGAATAGAAAAAAGAAAATTGTGAATAGACTAAACTCGGTTGACCGAGAGTGAAACACCGAAGCTTTCTTCTCGCCGAAAATCATATATCGAAAATCTTTACACCTCATTCGTTTACCCTCTTTGTTTAAAATATCCTAACAATTTCTTCACATAGCTTTCATCGACACGACAATCCATACTACCTGCACCAGATTTTTTAAAGCTCTCTTTAAAATATTGAACTCTATCGTTATAATATTTACTGTAATCTCGTCTTACTTTTTTAGATGCGGTATTAACCAACAGGAGTTCGCCTGACTCTGCATCTTGCATTTGCACCATTCCTAAGTTTGGAATCTCAGCTTCATGTTTATCATAGATTCTTATTCCGGTGATATCGTGTTTACCCGCTGAAATTTTTAGATTGTGTTTATAGTCGTCGGCAATAAAATCTGACAGCACAAAAACAATGGCTTTCTTCTTCATCACATTCGACAGAAACTTAAATGCTTGCGCAATATTGGTGTTTTTACTTTTTGGTTCAAACTCTAATAATTCACGAATAATTCTAAGAACATGCGAACGTCCTTTTTTCGGTGGAATATAAAGTTCTATATCATCTGAAAATAAAATCAGACCAATTTTATCATTATTCTGTGTTGCTGAAAAGGCCAATGTCGCCGCAATTTCAGTCACTATTTCTTCTTTAAATTGATTTTTAGTTCCGAATAGTTTACTCCCGGAAACGTCGGCCATAAGCATCATGGTGAGTTCACGTTCTTCTTCAAACACTTTTACATAAGGCTCGTTGTAACGCGCTGTAACATTCCAATCTATATTTCTAACGTCATCACCGAATTGATATTGACGCACTTCAGAAAAAGTCATACCACGTCCTTTAAAGGTCGAATGGTATTCACCTCCAAATATATGATCAGACAAACGACGCGTCTTGATCTCTATTTTTCGTACTTTCTTAAGAAGTTCTTTAGTATCCATTTTGTCAGTTTGCAGTATGCATTCTTCAATTTGCAGTAATCAGTCGTAGTATTCAGTTCCTAGTAAGTCACTGCTGACTGAATACAGGGAAGTTTTTTTAAGGTACTTCTATTTGATTTACAATCTTATTGATAATGTCTTCAGAAGTTATATTCTCTGCTTCTGCTTCATAAGTAATTCCGATTCTGTGACGTAATACATCGTGTACAATAGCACGAACATCTTCAGGAATTACATAACCTCTTCTCTTAATAAAGGCATAGCATTTAGCAGCTGTTGCCAAGTTGATACTACCACGAGGCGATGCTCCGAAAGAAATCAATGGTTTTAAATCCGCTAACTTATATTTTTCAGGATAACGCGTTGCAAAAATGATATCTAAAATATATTTTTCGATTTTTTCATCCATATAAACTTCTCTAACGGCTTCTTGAGCACTCAGAATTTGAGAAATTGAAACCACAGGATTCACTTTTTCATAAGTTCCTCTTAGGTTGGCTCTAACAATCATTTGCTCATCGTCGATAGTTGGATAATCAATAACGGTTTTCAACATAAAACGATCCACTTGCGCTTCCGGTAACGGATAAGTTCCTTCTTGCTCAACTGGGTTTTGAGTTGCCATTACTAAGAAAGGCTTGTCTAAAACAAAAGTTTCATCACCAATGGTTACTTGCTTTTCCTGCATGGCTTCTAATAATGCCGACTGTACTTTTGCAGGTGCCCTGTTAATCTCATCTGCTAATACGAAATTGGCAAAGATGGGCCCTTTTTTAATAGAGAAATCGTTCTCCTTCATATTAAAGATTAAGGTACCAACAACATCTGCAGGTAATAAATCTGGTGTAAACTGAATTCTACTAAAACTAGCATCAATAGCTTTTGACAAGGTATTAATGGCTAAAGTTTTTGCTAAACCAGGCACACCTTCTAATAAAATATGACCTTGACCTAATAAACCGATGAGTAATCGTTCTACCATATGCTTTTGTCCAACAATGACCTTATTCATTTCAAAGGTTAACAAGTCAACAAATGCACTTTCTCTTTCTATCTTTTCGTTAATTGACTTAATATCAACTGTACTCGTTTCTTCCATTATTTAGGGTTTTAAAAACAAAACTAACTTTATAGTGTTTTTCGACGTTGCAAAGTGTCATTTTTTTTTGTGAGTTGCTGTTAACAATTGGTTAAAAAAATAGAGCGACACTAAAGTATCGCTCTATATAAATTATTAAGATTTAGCATTTTAATTACTCCATCAAAGTAATAGCTTCTATGGTATTTGTTGTACCTACAGTAATTTCAACATTTTCTATAATTACTGCTTGATATAATGGTAAAGCATTAGGATCTGGTGTTACAGTAATAGTATAAACTCCTGCTGGTAATCCTGGTATTTCAAAAATTCCCGCTTCATTAACCATGGTAGATGCTGTTACACCTTCACCATTGTCTATAGAAACTTGTACTGCAACATCTGCATTAGTAATAACACCTGCCAAAGTTCCTGAATTCACTTCTAAACTCGCTCTTAAAACTGGTTTCAAATTAATGTTTCCAGAATTACCAGCCACAACGATAGATTCATCTACATCGAAATCTAGGATAAAATCGTAATTATAACCTGCTTCAATATCTTGATTAATCATCACTTTCAATCCAGACTGTTGAGCACTTGGTGTATTCAACGAACGTGGCTCTGTTTCTCCTGCTAAAACAACACTGTTATCCTCTCCTAATAATAATCTTATTTGCTTTATAGTTCCTGTTTGAATGTCTGCATTTTCAACTAAACTTAGGCTAACTCCACCAGTTAATTCTAATAAATCATAAACTCCAGGGTTCACAATTCCTATAGATTCCCAACCGCTATCGTCATCGTTTTCAGAATTATTTTGATACTTCACCATGACATCTACCACTTCAACAAAAACATGTTCATAATCACCTGGTTCGTCAACTAATTTTACAGACATTTTTGCTGTACCCGAATTATCTGAATTATCTGAATCGCTACATGAAAATGCTACGAATATTACTAAAATTGATGCAATTTGTTTTAAAAATTTCATGGTTATCTATTTTTAAGGTTTATAGTGTATATACGGAAAATAGTGGTGTTTGGATCAATTTTGCCACAATTCAATGACTGCCAGTCTCTTAAAAATTCCCACAAAAAAAAGCAGTACTTTCATACTACTCTTTTCAATTTTAGGACGCACTTGAACACGTCCTATGAATTAAGGATTAGGTAATTAATATTTAATTTTTCTGATTTCAGTATATAATTTTGGATCTAAAATTATCAATGATTCTTCTTGGTCATACCTTACGGAATTGTCTATATCTATATCAATAACAATGTCATAAAAACCATCAGAAATGAATTCCGATCGCACTAAGTTTGAAGGCGCAGCATTTCCAATTGTTGTAACATCCAAACTATATAACACATGATTATAGTCTATAAAATTATTATCACCTAACACTAATCTTATAGCATAGATAAAAGTTGACTCTACCGCAGCGCTTTCCACCAGAACAAGCTCCACACCATCGCGTAAGTCAGAAACATTATGCGTTCCACTGATAGCATTTAGACTTCTCCAAGCGTTTGGCGCATCTGTATTCTCTTTTACTTGCAACTGAACATCTGCAATATCTACATAAACCTTATCTAATACTCCCGCTGTACTTTTTAGTTTCACGTTAACACCTGTTAAGTGACCTTTGGAATCCATATCCTCTTTTGAACAACTGGACACACTAAGTAGCACAATAAATGCAAGAATGACGTACCTGAAAGTCGTAATAGAATTCATAAATGAGAGGTTGATTAATAACTATTCAATAATACCGTATTATCTATGTTTTGCGTATTTTTATACATGAATTGCACAAAAACCTATATAAACTGAAAATAAAGTGACATATTCTCGATTAATTGCAGGCACTATGTCCTGGGGAAGCTGGGGTAAACAGCTTTCTAAAAAAGAGACCGCAGATTTAATAGACTTCTGCGTTGCTCATAACATTTCTACATTTGACCATGCTGATATTTACGGCGCTTACACTACAGAGGCAGCCTTTGGTCAAGCTTTTAAGGATTCCGGAATTCAACGTAAAGACATTCAACTCATTTCCAAGTGTGGCATTCAATACTTATGTGACAGTAGACCAAACAAAGTAAAGCATTATGATTATAGCAAAAAGTATATTATCTGGTCAGTTGAACAATCTTTAAAGCATCTCAACACTGAATATTTAGATTTATTACTGCTTCATCGCCCGAGTCCTTTGATGGTTGCTGAAGAAATTGCTGAAGCCATCACGATTTTGAAAAAAGATGGAAAGATTAGTGATTTTGGGGTCTCCAACTTTAATGCTTCACAAATGGATTTAATTGGATTACGTGCTGATATTGATGTAAACCAAATTGAATTTTCACTCACAGCACATGCTGCAATGCACGATGGCACATTAGACTATATGATGACTAATGGTATTAAGCCTATGGCGTGGTCGCCATTAGGATCAGTATTTAAAGAAGATACTGAACAAACTAGACGCATACACAATCAACTCGGTCTATTAAAAGATAAATACAATGCTACAGAAGATCAGCTGTTACTAGCTTGGATTATGAAGCATCCGGCGGGAATTCACCCTGTTGTTGGAACAACTTCCAAAGAACGACTAAAACAAGCTGTGGAAGCTTCAAAAATCAATTTAGAATTAGAGGATTGGTTCTTGATTTTAGTCGCTAGTCAAGGTCATAAGGTTCCTTAATAAATTCCCGAGAAATCAGAAACCTCCACTATACTAAGAACAATAATTAACAAAAAGCTTCCTGCCGTCGCAGGAATAATACACTATGAGAAAAACAGCATTAATAACAGGTGCAACAAGCGGAATAGGTAGAGCAACTGCTCACGAATTCGCCAAACATAACATCGACTTAATCTTATGTGGTCGCAGACAACAACGATTAGATAGTATTAAAAAAGCCTTATCTAGAGAGACCAATGTGCATACTTTAAACTTTGATGTACGAGATAGAGAAAAAACGCTTGAAGCGATTGCATCTTTACCAAAAGAATTTAAAAACATTGACATTCTGATAAATAATGCTGGAAATGCACATGGTCTTGACCCTATCCAGTCGGGAGATTTAGACGATTGGGATGCTATGATGGATATTAATGTAAAAGGCTTACTTTATGTGAGCAAGGCCGTTATTCCAGGAATGACAGAAAGAAAATTTGGTCATATAATTAATATCGGTTCTTCGGCTGGAAAAGAGGTCTATCCTAATGGGAATGTCTATTGTGGTAGTAAACATGCAGTTTTAGCGATAACTGAAGGAATGCGTATAGATTTAAATCCCTATGGAATTAAAGTTGGTGCAGTCAATCCCGGCTTAGTAGAAACCGAATTTTCAGAAGTGAGATTTAAAGGTGATTCTGCCGCTGATAATGTGTATAAAGGCTATAAAGCTTTACAAGCAGAGGACGTTGCAGAAGTGATCTATTTTGCAGTATCGAGACCAGCACATGTGAATATTGCAGATATTTTAATGTTTTGTACTGCTCAAGCGAGTTCAACAATTGTGAAAAAAGAATTCTAACATTTCGAAATGATCTAAGGAAGTATAATGATTAACAAACGCTTACTCATAAAACATTTGCTCGCTCACAATGATGAGAATAGTTTCTATGATAAAAAGAGACAAATTGATATTACTCATAAAGAAGGTAAAGCCAAGTTCTTGAAGCATGTATGCGCCCTTTCTAATAGTAATCCCAAAAACAACTCGTATATCGTTATTGGTGTTGAAGACGAAGACAATAGTATTGTGGGCGCTGACTTCTTTGATGATAGCAAAATACAGAACCTCATTAATGCTTACCTCTCCAATCCGCCAATTGTTCAATATGAAAATATTCCTTTTCCACATTTACCAGATCATAAGGTAGTGGGATTAGTTACCATAAGACCTAATGGCGAAATTACCTCACTGAAGAAAAATATTTGGAAATATTATGGTGGTGCTGTCTTTCTTAGAGATGGAAGCATGAGTATGCCTAAGGTTTTCGATATTGATATTAAAGATGTTAATTCAAAGATTGTTGAAGCGATAGAAAAACATGCGCAGAATAACATCAAATTGACACTGGATGGCGTCTTTGATTTTATGAACAAGCGCCAAGATCTTAACCCTCAGTATAAAGTTTTTAAAGAATATTTTGTTCTGTGTTGGTCGGGAGATAAAAAACAGATCGACGATGAAACTTTTTTTTCAAGGGTTGATATTGAATTAGTAAATGAACAAGTTCGGCTATTTTATTCAACCCTAGACAGAGTGACCATTTCATATACCGAGGATGCTTTCAAAATAACAGAGTATGTAAAATTAGGTTTACAATCGTCCTTCAACTTTTATAAGCTTGAAGAAAAGATTATTCATTTTGGAGATAATGCACATTATTCCATAGAAACCAATCTTGTTTTTAATCCACCTCAATTCAACAAAAAAGTATTACATCATATTTTTAACACAAATAATGTGATTTTTGAGAAACTAAAAAAGAATGTTTCTTTGACGCAAATAGAAACTGAAGACCTGCATAATTTAGCGGCCAGTTATTTAATTTGTTACCTCAACGGTTTTGGTTTTGAAAATGCCTTGATAAAATTGGAAGCTGTAAAGCCATATTTAAAGAACTATAGTTCTACTCTGTATTCTTCTTATAAAGAAACTATTCGCATATTGAGAAAAGTAAAATATAATTAGTTGGTCGGAAATTATAATCGTTTCATCGCTATATTATACACTTTACCGATTGACATATAAAAAACATACTGATTATACATTTTTTTTAACCATTCATCATATTTATTGCTAAAGAGTGAAATTATTTTACATCTTTGTAATGCTATTAATCAATTATTTTAAGCCTTGTTTCCTTGAAAGTCCCAAAAACTGGATTTGAAACAAGGTTTTTTTATGCATTTTATCGAAGTTATGAAAACATAAAAAAGCCGCATCTCTCGATGCGGCTTTTAACCTTATCTAATTATAATACTTATAGGTCAAATTTGATTCCTTGCGCTAAAGGCAATTCATCTGAGTAGTTAATAGTATTTGTTTGTCTTCTCATGTACACTTTCCAAGCATCAGATCCAGACTCACGTCCACCACCTGTTTCTTTTTCACCACCGAAAGCTCCTCCGATTTCCGCACCAGAAGTACCAATGTTTACGTTTGCAATACCACAATCTGAACCAGCGTATGATAAGAATCTTTCAGCTTCTTTCATTTCGTTAGTCATAATTGCAGAAGATAAACCTTGAGCCACACCATTTTGCATTTCAATAGCGTTTTCAAGATCTCCAGAGTATTTCATGATGTATAAAATTGGAGCAAATGTTTCGTGCTGTACAATTTCAAAATGGTTTTCAGCTTCAATAATTGCTGGTTTTACGTAGCAACCACTTTCAAAACCTTCACCTTCTAAAACTCCACCTTCAACTAAAACGTTTCCACCTTCAGCTTTAGCTTTTTCAATTGCCGCTAAATACGTGTTTACAGAATCTTTATCGATTAATGGTCCAACGTGATTATTTTCATCTAATGGGTTACCAATCTTAATTTGTTTGTAAGCTCCAACAATCGCATCACGCACCTTATCGTAAACCGATTCGTGAATAATTAAACGACGTGTAGAAGTACAACGTTGACCACAAGTTCCAACAGCTCCAAATACAGCACCAGGAACTACTACTTTTAAATCTGCTGTTGGTGTAATAATGATGGCGTTGTTTCCTCCTAATTCTAATAAAGATTTACCAAAACGCTCAGCAACTGTTACTCCAACAATTTTACCCATTCTTGTAGATCCTGTTGCAGAAACTAAAGCAACTCTTCTATCCTTTGTCATAAACTCACCTACTTTGTAGTCTCCGTTTACGATACAAGAAATTCCTTCTGGTAAATTATTTTCTTTTAATACTTCGGCAATAATATTTTGACAAGCTATAGAACATAAAGGTGCTTTTTCAGATGCTTTCCAAACACAAACATCACCACAAACCCATGCTAAAGCTGTGTTCCAAGACCAAACTGCAACCGGGAAGTTAAATGCAGAGATAATTCCAACTACCCCAATTGGGTGCCATTGCTCTCTCATTACGTGACCTGGACGTTCTGAAGGAATGGTAAGACCGTTTAATTGTCTTGATAATCCAACTGCGAAATCACAGATATCAATCATTTCTTGAACTTCACCGTAACCCTCTTGTAAAGATTTACCCATTTCGTAAGACACTAACTTACCTAATGGCTCTTTTAATTCTCTTAATTTATTACCAAACTGACGAACAATTTCGCCACGTTGCGGAGCAGGAATATCTCTCCAAGTTTTAAATGCGCTTGTTGCAGCATCCATCACTTTATCATAATCTTCACGAGTTGTAGATTTAACCTTGGCAATTAATTGACCATCTACAGGAGAATAACTCTCAATAATTTCTCCGTTTGAAAAATTATTTGAACCCGTTGAGGTCCCTTCATTTATATCTTTTACGCCTAATTGCTTTAAGGCCTCTTTAATTCCGAAATCGGTAGCTACTGCTTCCATATTTGCTTATTTTTTATGAATTATTAAACTTTCCCGCGAAGTTACTAATAAAATGTTAGTTTGTCGAAGCGCAACATTCTTAAATTGTGTAATTTTAAGCACACAATCCATATTTTAGCCTAATGAAAAAACCAATTACACTGCTTTTTCTATCTCTATTGTTTTTTACTTGCAAAAAGGATGGACAAAAAACAGAAACCTCTAAAGATAAGACCATTATTGAAACGAAAGTTGAAAAACAAGACTTCGCTATTGTGATTCATGGAGGTGCTGGAACTATTTTAAAAGCAAATATGACTCCAGAACGTGAGGCCGAATACAAAGCTAAACTTGAAGAAGCCATTAGAGTCGGTTATGACATATTAAAAAATGGCGGAAGCAGCATAGATGCTGTTGAAAAAACCATCAATGTTATGGAGGATTCACCATTGTTTAATGCCGGAAAAGGTGCTGTTTTTACAAACGAAGGTACCAATGAGCTAGATGCCTCTATTATGGA
The DNA here is from genome assembly GCF_003217215.1 of Winogradskyella epiphytica. Taxonomy (GTDB): domain Bacteria; phylum Bacteroidota; class Bacteroidia; order Flavobacteriales; family Flavobacteriaceae; genus Winogradskyella; species Winogradskyella epiphytica. Next base: position 993,973 of record NZ_QJTD01000001.1, on the reverse strand, counting down.
CGGTAAAACTCTAAACGCGGGAGCGTCTGCTGGAACCACAACCGTAAAAAACCCTATCAATCTAGCAAGAGTAATTATGGAAAAATCTGAACATGTTATGCTATCAAGAGAAGGAGCCGAAACATTTGCCCAAGAACAAGGTCTAGAAATTGTTCAGCCAGATTATTTCTTTACGGAAAGCAGATTCAATTCCCTTAAGAACATAAAAGACAAAGAAAAAACAGAACTCGACCATGACGGGAAGACTGCTTTTTATGACCCAAACATAAAGGATTCAAAATTTGGAACCGTTGGATGTGTCGCATTGGATAAAAATGGAAACCTAACTGCAGGAACGTCAACTGGCGGAATGACCAATAAACGTTATGGCAGAATTGGTGATACACCTATAATTGGTGCGGGAACTTACGCTAATAATGCCACCTGCGCGGTGTCGAGCACAGGCTGGGGAGAATATTTTATTAGAGGAATGGTCGCTCATGATATTTCGGCACTTATGGAATACAAAGGTTTATCATTAAAAGAAGCGTCGCGTGTAGTCATTCAAGAAAAACTCACCGAATTAGGAGGCACAGGAGGCATCGTTGCCGTGGATAAAAATGGAAATATGGTCATGGAATTTAATACAGCTGGAATGTATCGCGCAACTATGAATGACAAAGGCGAATTACATATTGGCATTTATGAAAACTAATATATGTATTATAACTCTAAACTAAAATAGCCTTTTTCATCATAAGTTGCTTTTTTCAAGTCAATTCCATTCGTATTTAAATAATTAATCGTACTTTTTGAACAAGAAAGAACGCACTTTAACCTGAAGCAAAATCTTACTATAAATATACTATTTCTATGCATATTAAAAAGCACTTCATTATACTTCTCCTCTTAGCCATTGTAATATCTTGTAAGAACAAAACTACAGATGTAGATAATATATATAAATATAGAGACTATATCAGCTATACAACTTCAGGCTTGGTTTCTGTAGCAGACCCCATCAAAATTAGTCTTGCCGATTCTGTTGCAGGCTGGGAAATAGATAAAGAATTACCTTCAGAAATACTGAAGATCACACCTCATGTTCAAGGTCAATTGAAAGCCATGAACAATCATATATTAATTTTTACGCCTGATGAAAATCTAGAACCATCTACAGAATATACGGTGACTCTAAGATTAAATGACATTTATAGTCATATGCCTTCAGATTTTAAAGATTATACTTTTCAGTTTAAAACCATTACACCTGGTTTCAGTATCAACACACAAAACTTACAATCCTATAACAAAGAATGGCAGTTCATGTTTGCACAATTACGATCTGCTGATGTGATTTCACTAGACGAAGCAAAAAAATTAGTAAGTGCTTCACAAAACGATAAAGCAATCCATTTGGTATGGAACGAAACAAATACGTCTTCGAAATTTTTCGAATTTAAAATTGATAGTATTAAACGCTTAGTGGAAGACAGTAAAATCGACTTAAAATGGAATGGATCTCCTATCAACGCTGAAACGAAAGGAGAAAATTCAATACTAATTCCCGGTCAAAACAATTTCGTAGTTGTAAATACTGAAGTTATCCAAAGTCAAGAACGCTTTCTATCCCTAAATTTTTCAGACCCATTAGCAAAACAACAGAATTTTTCAGGTTTAGTTTCAATTGAAGGTGTTAATAATCCAAAGTATATTGTTGATGGTAATGTCCTGAAAGTATACCCTAATAGCAAATTAGTTGGGGCTGTGAAAATTAATGTGTTTTCTGGCATCAAAAGCAATGATGGTTTTAAACTTAAAAAAACATATTCAGAAGTCATAAATTTTGAAGAATTAAAACCTGAAGTCCGACTTATTAGCAACGGAAGTATTCTTCCAAATTCAAAAGACTTAAAATTCAATTTCGAAGCGGTAAACCTGAGCAAGGTCGATGTGCGGATTATTAAAGTTTTTGAAGATAATGTTCTTCAATTTTTGCAAGATGAAAATATCAGTAGCAATAATGAATATGCATTAAAAAAAGTAGGTCGTCGAATAGCAAAAGAAACCATCACTTTAATTCAGGATGAAGCCCAAAATACAGGAAAATGGAAGGCTTATAGCATCGACTTATCTAAGTATTTGAAATCAGATCCTGGAGCCATTTACAGGGTGGAATTAAGCTTCAAAAAAGACTACTCTTTATACGACTGCTCATCTAACGCGGAAACAACATCTGTTGAGGATGGTGATGACTACGATGATTATTATGAGGAAGATTATTTTGCTTCCGACGAGATTACCGAAGAAGAGGAGAACTTACGCGAGGAACGTTATTGGGACAATTTAAATTATAGATATAAAAAATCGTATCGTTGGAGTGATAGAAACAACCCTTGTACAGACTCCTATTTCAACTATGGAGATAGAACAGTTGCTCAGAATTTAATCAGTTCAAATCTTGGAGTTATTGCTAAACAAGGAAGTGACAATGCCTACTTTTTTGCAGTGACAAATATCTTAAATACAAGTCCTGAAGGTGGCGTAAAAATCACCTTATACAATTACCAACAACAAGAATTAGCTGAAGGTATTACCAACAAAGACGGTATTGTTAAAGTAGATGCAAAAAAGAGAGCGGCCTTTGCTATTGCCTCTAAAGGCAGCAATGTTAGCTATATTAAACTTCAAGACGGTAATTCTCTTTCCTTGAGCAAATTTGATGTTTCAGGAAATAAATTACAACGCGGACTAAAGGGCTATATTTATGGAGAACGAGGTGTTTGGAGACCTGGCGATAGTTTATTCTTAACTTTTATACTAAATGACAATGCTAATAAATTACCAAAACGTCACCCCGTAAAATTAGAAATCACAGATCCTGTTGGAAAATTAGTATATAGAAAAGTATCAATAGACAACCTCAACAATTTCTATGATTTTATCGTTCCAACATCATCTGATTATAAAACGGGAAATTATAAAGCTAAAGTTTCAGTTGGTGGCGCAACCTTTTCGAAAACTTTAAAAATTGAAACCGTAAAACCCAACCGTTTAAAAATTAAAGTCAATTTTAATGATGAAGTGTTATCCAATAATAAACCTATAAACGGAAATTTAGAAGTAACATGGTTACATGGTGCTACAGCAAAGCATCTAAAAACTGAAGTAAAAGCAAAATTCTCAACAGCACATACAAGCTTCAAAAATTATAAAAACTACGTTTTTTCAGACCCAACAAGAACCTTTGAATCTGAAGAAATCAATGTGTTTGAAGGAAAAATTGATGCCAATGGAAAAGCAACCATTAACTCTAAATTGAATATTGGCAAAAACGCACCAGGAATGTTAAATGCTCAATTTTTAGTAAGAGCATTTGAAAATGGTGGCGACTTCTCTTTAGACGCTTTCACTATTCCTTACGCACCATATCAAAGTTTTGTGGGCTTACAATCGCCAAAAGGAAATGATTATGGATCCTATTATACCGACGAAAACCACACCTTTGATATCGCAACGGTTACAGCCGAAGGACAACCTATTCAAAGAAATAATGTAGAAGTAAAAGTCTATAAAGTGGAATGGCGTTGGTGGTGGAATTCCTCTTACGATAACCTTTCAAGCTATGTATCTAGTGATTATCACAGACCTGTTCAGTCATTTGTAGTAAATACTGATGCTAACGGAAAAGCTAAATTCAAACTTAAAATTCCGGAAGACGAACGTGGTCGTTATTTAATTAGAGTTGTGGACCCGAAAAGTGGTCATGCTACGGGAAGAACCGCTTATTTCTATAAAAATTGGTGGGAATCAAGTCCGTCTTCAGATAAAGAAGCCGCTAAAATGCTAGTGTTTTCAACTGACAAACAAAATTATAATGTTGGCGAAACAGCTCGACTCACATTCCCTTCAGGTTCCGAAGGCCGAGCTTTAGTCAGTATTGAAAACGGCTCAGAAGTGTTACAGCATCAATGGGTAAAAACAAATCCTGGAGAAACAACTATTGATATTCCTGTAACTCTAGAAATGGCGCCAAACGTGTTTATTAATATTTCATTATTACAGCCGCACGCTATTACCTCTAACGATCTACCAATTCGTTTGTTTGGGGTGATTCCAATGATGGTTGAAGATCCTTCAACCAAATTAGAACCTCAAATAAAGATGCCAGATGTAATAAGACCTGAAACATCTTACGAAATCAAAGTATCTGAAAAGAATAATAAGCCAATGACCTATACAATTGCGGTTGTTGAAGAAGGTTTATTAGATTTAACTCGTTTTAAAACGCCAAATGCTTGGGACGACTTTTATGCTCGTGAAGCCTTAGGAGTAAAAACCTGGGATATTTTCGATGATATTATTGGCGCTTATTCTGGTAGCGTTGAACAAGTTTTTGCTATTGGTGGAGACGAAAGTTTAGCCAAAGGAAAGAATAAAAAGGCCAATCGATTTAAACCTGTAGTTACCTATTTAGGACCATTTCTTCTCGATGCCGGAAAAACCAAAACACATCAGCTTAAAATGCCTAATTATATTGGTGCCGTGAGAGCTATGGTGGTCGCTGGAGACCATGTGTTAGAAGCCTATGGAAATGCAGAAAAATCTGTTCAGGTTAAAAAACCATTAATGGTTTTGGCAACTTTACCTCGTAAATTGAGTCCTGGTGAAAAAGTAACTCTTCCAGTTACAGTTTTTTCTATGGAAGACAAAGTGAAAAACGTAAAGGTTTCATTACAGTTAAGTGATGGAATCGAAGTAAAAGGAAATCATTCACAATCGTTAAAGTTTGATAAGCCCGATGAAAAAATGCTGTATTTTGAATTGGATGTGACCAAAGCTAAAGGCATAAATACCGTCGAGGTTATCGCTTCAGGAAATGGCGAAAAATCAACATACAAAGTAGAAATTGATGTTGAAAATCCAAATTCTATAACATCACGGATAATCGATGAAGAATTAGAGGCTAATGCTAAGAAAACAATAGACATAACCACATTTGGAATTGAAGGCACTAATTCGGCAACGGTAGAATTTTCAACCCTGCCACCTATGGATTTTACAGGACGATTAGATTATCTTATTCGTTACCCTCATGGATGTTTAGAACAAGTAACTTCAGGATTATTCCCACAATTATTCCTATCAGATATATTCGATTTGACATCTCAAAAGAAAAGAGAAGTTCAAAATAATATTGAAAGAGGCATCAAGCGTTTAGGTAACTACCAATTGCCTAATGGCGGAATGAGTTATTGGATGGGAGAAAACTCAGCTAATGATTGGAGCACAAGTTTTGCTGGTCATTTTATGATTGAAGCTGAGAAGAAAGGTTTTGTTTTACCATTAACCTTTAAGAGAAACTGGATTGCTTATCAACAACAAGCATCAAGAGAATGGAGACCTAGTTATAAAGTCTATCATTCAGATTTAGCGCAGGCCTATCGTTTATACACCTTAGCCTTAGCTGGACGTCCGGATTTAGCAAGCATGAACCGACTTAGAGAATTCGATGAAATTTCTAATGAAGCCAAATGGCGCTTAGCAGCAGCTTATGCATTAGCCGGACAAAAAGAAGCTAGTGAAGCCATTTCAAAAACGGCTAATATCGAGTTTCAACCACCTAAATCTGATTATTACACTTATGGTTCTGTAAATAGAAATAGAGCCATGGCTTTAGAAACTATGGTGATTTTAAATGACCCGAAAGCTAAGGAATTGGCTAAAACCATTGCCAAAGAATTATCGAAAAACCAATGGATGAGCACACAAACCACAGCTTATAGTTTATTGGCTATGGGAAAAATGGTGATTAAAAATGGTGGTAAGGATTTAAAATTAAACTATAGTATTAACGGTAAATCTGAAACGATTGACAGTAAAAACCCTATAGCCCAACGTAGCATTCCGATTAATAATGGCACTAATCAAATTTCAATTACAAATACAAATAGCAATTTGGTTTATGTGCGAATTTTAAATTCAGGAAAATTAAAACTTGGTGAAGAATTAATTGAACAACGCGGATTAACTATTTCAACAATTTATAAGGATCTGCAAGGCAACACGATTGATGTATCCAAACTTCAACAAGGTCAAGATTTTGTTGCTACGGTTAGTATTTCAAACATGACCAATGATTATGTAAACGATATAGCTTTAACGCAAATTTTCCCTTCAGGATGGGATATTGTCAACACACGATTTACAGATTTTGGCGATACCACAGTAAGTCAAGCGAGATTCACAGACATACGAGATGATAGGGTTAATTTCTATTTTGACTTGGACGCTAGAGGAAAACAAGGCACCAAAACCTTTAGTGTATTACTGAATGCATCCTACTTAGGAACTTACTATCTACCAGGAACACAGGCTGAAGCTATGTACGACAATGATTATCTTATAAGAAATAAAGGAAAATGGATTACTGTTGAAAAGTAAAAAAGTAATTACGACATACTTCAACTGTGCAAAAGGCGACAGTAATCTGTAAATGAAATCGATTATTAACTTCATAAGACGCAACAAGATTAAATCGGCCGTAGTCCTTTTAACTCTTGTTGCTTACTATTTTTGTTTACCGAAGCAGTTGTTTAAAGATCCAACCGCAACGGTCATTACCAGCCAATCCGATGAATTATTAGGAGCACTAATTGCAGACGATGGTCAATGGCGATTTCCGGCAAGTGTTAGTATTCCGGATAAATTCAAAAATTGTATACTCCTTTTTGAAGATGAATATTTTTACAAGCACCCAGGATTTAATCCGGTTTCAATCTTTAAAGCCTTAAAAGAAAATTTAGGTGCTGGAACTGTAAAACGAGGTGGAAGTACATTAACACAACAGGTGATTAGACTCTCTCGAAAAGGACAATCAAGAACCTACTTCGAAAAATTCATAGAACTAATACTTGCCACGCGATTAGAGTTCAGACTTTCGAAAGATGAGATTTTAAATCTCTATGCAAGTCATGCACCTTTTGGCGGAAATGTAGTGGGAATTGATGCGGCCTCTTGGCGCTATTTTAATCGCGATGCCTCGAACCTTTCTTGGGCAGAAAGTGCCACCTTAGCCGTGCTTCCAAATGCACCAAGCTTGATTTATCCAGGAAACAATCAGAAACTTTTATTAGCAAAACGCAATCGATTGTTAAAAAAACTACTCAACAAAGGCACGATTGGTAAGCTAACCTACGAATTAGCGCTTGCAGAGACTTTACCACAAAAACCGTATCCACTCCCTCAAATTGCGCCACATTTACTTCAAAAAATAGCTCAAACCCATAAAGGAGAACGCGTAAAAACAACGATTGACTTTGCACTTCAAGAACGTTCGAATGCTATAGCAAAACAACATCATAATCATTTAAAACAAAATGAAATTCATAACCTTTCCATCCTGGTTTTAGATGTAAAAACTCGAGAAGTTCTAACCTATATTGGCAATTCTCCAACGGATAAAGAACATCAAAACAATGTAGATATTATAGATAAACCCAGAAGTACAGGGAGTATTTTAAAGCCGTTTTTATATGCAGCAATGCTTGATGCTGGTGATTTATTACCCCATACTTTGGTAGCTGATGTCCCCACTCATTACGGGACTTATCAACCTCAAAACTACGATCAAACTTTTGATGGCGCAGTCCATGCTAATGAAGCTTTATCTCGTTCCTTAAATGTTCCGATAGTTCGAATGCTTCAAGAGTTTGGATTATCTCGATTTTACCATTATTTAAAAGCTCTTAAACTTAAAGATCTCACCTACGATGCTAATCATTATGGCTTATCTATAATTTTAGGTGGCGCAGAAAGCAGTTTATGGGATATGTGTAAAAGTTATGCCGCCATGTCTTCAACTTTAAATCATTTTAATGCCAATTCGAGTCAGTATTATTCGAATGAATTTCGTCAACCTATTTTCAATGCTAATCAGTCCGTCGATTTTGGAACATTGACTCACGAAAAAGAAGTTTTTGATGCCGCATCCATCTTTCTAACTTATGAAAGTATGAAACAAGTGAACCGACCAGAAAGTGATGAAAGTTGGGAATACTACGATTCTTCTCAGGAAATTGCATGGAAAACCGGAACTAGTTATGGGTTTAGAGATGCTTGGGCCATTGGTACCACATCAGATTATGTCGTTGGCGTTTGGGTAGGCAATGCTGATGGTGAAGGTCGACCAGGCTTAGTTGGTGTGCAAACGGCAGCTCCGATTTTATTTGAAGTATTCGACTTATTACCAAAAAGTGATTGGTTTGCCAAACCTTTTGACGAAATGTTAGAAGTAAATATCTGCAAGAAAAGTGGTTATCGAGCGTCTTCAATCTGCGATGATACAGAACTCCGATTTATTCAAGCAAGTGGTCAAAAAACCCAAGCTTGTCCGTTTCACAAACTCGTTCATTTAGATGAATCTGAGCGTTATCAAATCAACTCCTCTTGTGAGGCCACTTCAAATATCAATAGTAAGCCTTGGTTCATTCTTCCTCCTTTACAAGCCTATTATTATAAAACTAAGAATCCGTTTTACAAACCGCTTCCACCTTATAGAAGTGATTGTTTAGAATCTTCAGAAGTTTCAATGCAATTCATTTATCCTAACCAACAAAGTACCATTTATTTACCTAAAGATTTCGATGGCAAAACGAATGATTTAATCTTGAAATTAGCCCATTCAAAACCAGAGTTGGAAGTGTATTGGTATCTTGATGACTACTATATAGGAAGCACTAAGGATATGCACGACATGGCCATTTTACCAAGTCCAGGAACCTATATGGTAACTGTTACAGACGAGCTTGGAAATGAGCTGAAACATAAAATTACGATTTCGGAGTAATTACTTTCAAGTGCAAATCCTTATGTTTGCAGAAACAAATCAACTTTAAAATATGGAAATTGTTCAATTTATACATTCGAAATGGGCTTATTTAGTACTTATAGTATTAGTACTTGCCACGTTTAATGCGCTTATTAAATTCTTTGGAAATAAGGAATTCGACGCAAAAGATTTTAGACTTTCATTATTCACTTTAATTGCAATGCATATCCAACTATTAATTGGTATTGTATTGTATTTTGTCAAGGACTATTTTTCCGTAATAGAAGAAGTCGGTGGTATGGGCGAAATTATGAAGAATTCCGAATTAAGGAATCTTATTGTTGAGCACCCTTTAACTATGACTATTGCTGTTGCTTTAGTAACTATCGGTTATTCTAAACATAAAAAGAAACTAACATCGAAACCAAAATTTAAGTTATTGGCTATTTTTTATACCCTAGCTTTAGTTTTAGTTTTAGCTAAAATTCCATGGAATCTTTGGTTTTAATCTAATCCAACAAACCACAAAAAAAAGCGTCTAAATTAATTTCTAGACGCTTTTTTTGTGGTAAACTATTACTTTACAATTTTATTCAATACTGTGTTTATTCTACTTCTTTAATAAGATATACATACACAGGAAAGTGGTCACTAAAGCCTTCAGTAAAACCTCCAAAATCAAAGCTTCTAAATGGGTAGCCTCTATATTTCCCTTGCTTGTTAGTTAGATAAGGTTTATTGAAAATTCCTGCTTTATAAAACCTAAACGAAGAGTAATCTTTTTCCAAAAGTGGTTGTGTAAATAAGATTTGATCAAATAAACTCCATGCATCTCTATACGCGTTCGATCCTAGACCTTGTTTAAACATGTTTTCGTAGGGGTTAAAAACACCTTTTAAACCCACCTTATTTTCTTTACGCTCTGCTTTTAAAACACCTTTTATACTTTCATTTGTAGGATTATCATTAAAATCGCCCATAGTGAAAATTTTAGCGTAAGGGTCAATAGATTGAAGCGAATCAATAATACGTTTATTTAATTTTGCAGCACCAACACGTTTAGATCTACTTCTAGCCTCACCACCACTTCGAGACGGCCAGTGATTAACGATTACGTGAATTAACTCTCCATCTAATTCCCCAGAAACTAATAATTGATCTCTCGTATAAACACGTTTTCTAGAAAGGTCGTCATAAATTAAAAGCTCATGTGAACTTGTCGTAATTGGCTTAAAAAATGCTTTTTGATATAATAAAGCTACATCGATACCTCTTTTGTCTGGTGAATCATAATGAATAATCCCATAATCCTTTTTTAACAACTGTGGATCATTTACTAAATCTTCAAGGACGTCTCTGTTTTCAACTTCTGAAACACCTAAAATTACAGGAGAGTTTTTAGTATCATCAGCACCAATATCGGCAATAACTCTTGCCATATTTTTTACTTTTTTCTCATAGACTTCTCCTCTAATGGACGCATTCATTTCCATGATAGGACTAGCTTCATCATATTTCAAGGGGTCATTGATCGTATCGAACAAATTCTCCAAGTTATAAAAAGCAACTGTATGGATTTTGTACTTTTTCTTTTCTTGTGCACTTATACTTATAAATGCTAAGAAAAATAATATTATTAAATTGACTCTTAAGCTTTTCATTTAAAGGATTTTTAATTAACAGTATTTACATTACAAATCTTACGCCAAAAGTAGATATTTATTATAAATAATGTAAATTTGCAAGCCCTAAATAACTATTATTTAGGACAAAAAGATTATTAACTTGAAATTTAGGTATGAAAAAAAGTTTAATTATTTTGTTATTCGGAGTTTTTTCTTCTTTTACAATGATGGCTCAAAGCACTATTGTAAAGGGTAGTGTAAAAGACGCTGCATCTTCAGAACCAATTCCTGATGTAACAATTACGATTGAAAGCACACAACAAACCACTTTAACTAATGGGTTTGGAGAATTCGTTTTCTCTAGCAATGTACCATTAGGAGAGCAGGTTTTACAAATCTCTAAATTGGGATATGTAACTAAACGTTATCCTATTGTTGTAAATGAAGGACAAACGGTAAACATTACTGATATGACTTTAGATATTGATGTATCTGACGTACAAGACATGTTTACAATTACGCTTTCAGATGATGAACTTAATGACGATACTAGTGGAGCAGATAACATTTCCGGCTTACTATCATCTTCATTAGACATTTTCCAAAGAACAGCGGCCTTCGAATTTAGTTCGTCATTCTTTAAAGTAAGAGGTTTAGATTCTGAAAATGGTTCTGTTTTAGTTAACGGAATTGAAATGAACAAACTATTCAACGGAAGACCACAATGGAGTAATTGGGGAGGTTTAAATGATATGATGCGTAACCAAGTGTTAACGTCTGGTTTAACCCCTTCAGAATATAATTTCGGTGGAGTTTTAGGAACTTCTAATATTATTACAAGAGCATCAAGCTATAGAAAAGGCGGACGTTTATCTTTTTCATCTTCTAATAGAAGTTATACGAACCGTGCAATGGCAAGTTATGCTTCTGGTTTAGTTGAAGGAGGCTGGTCTTATGCTTTTATGATTGGTAGACGTTGGGGTGAAGAAGGTTATCAAGACGCTACTCTTTATGATTCTAATTCATTCTTTGCTTCAATTGAAAAGAAAATTAACGATAAGCACAGCTTAAACTTTACTTCTATTTACACACCTAACAGAAGAGGAAAATCTTCTCCAAACACTCAAGAAGTATATGACCTTAAAGGCATTAGATATAACGAATACTGGGGGCATTTAGATGGAGAACAACGCAACTCTCGTATTAAAGAAGTTGAAGAGCCAATTTTTATGTTAAACCACTATTGGGATATTTCTTCTAAAACAAGACTTAACACCAACGTTGGGTACCAATTTGGTAAATTGAGTAATAGTAGATTAGATTATGGTGGTGGTGCAAATCCAAGTCCAGCATATTATCAAAAATTACCAAGCTATTATATAGACAGAGATGATTTAGCTGGTGCTTATTTAGCGGAGCAAGAATTTATAAATGATGGTCAGATTGATTGGAACCGAATCTTAGATGCAAACGTTACTAATAACATCAATGATATTAGTGCTGCCTATGCCTTATACGAAGACAGATCGGATGATACTCAATTAACGTTAAACTCTATCTTAACCACTGAGATAAATGATAATATTATAGTTAATGGAGCTATTAACTACAAGAACTTAAAGTCTGAAAATTTTGGAAATATTATTGACTTATTAGGTTCTAAAGTTGGACTTTCTAACGTTGATACTTTTGACGGATTCCAGTACGATAATAAAAACCCAAATCGAATTTTAGGTGAAGGTGACAAGTACAGATATAACTTCAACTTATATGCTGATGTAATTTCTGCTTATGCTCAAGGGCAATTTAAATATAACAAAGTAGATTTTTACTTATCTGCTAACGTAACAAACACTACATATCAAAGAGAAGGTTTATGGGAACACAGTAGATTCCTAGGAGATAAATCTTACGGTAAAGGAGATGAGATTTCTTTCACAGGTGTTGGTGCAAAAGCCGGTTTAACTTATAAAATCTCTGGAAAACATTTAATCGATGCTAATGCTGGTTATATTTCAAGAGCTCCTAACTTACGTAATACGTTCTCTAACTCAAGAGAAAACCATACAATTGTAAAGAATATAAGTGAAGAGATTGTAACTTCTGGAGACCTTAGTTATATTTTCAGATCACCAATTGTTACTGCTAAATTAACTGGATTCTATTCTAAAATAGAAGACGCAAACGAAGTAGGATTTTACTATGCTGATGGTTTAAGTGGTGGAAACGCTATTGAAGATAATGATACTTCAGCTTTCGTACAAGAAGTTTTACAAGGTGTAGATAAGAAGCATTTTGGTGCTGAAATTGGTATAGAAGCACAAGTAACTCCAACTATTAAATTAAAAGGTGCTGCTTCTGTTGGACAATACACTTATGACAATAATCCAGACTTATACTTAACGTCTTCAAGCTTCAACACTCCAGATGGTTCAATTTCATTTGGTCAAGCGAACTTGAAAGATTACAAACTAGCAGGAGGTCCTCAAAGAGCCGCATCTGTTGGGTTTGAGTACAGAGATCCTGACTACTGGTGGTTTGGAGCTACAGCAAACTTCTTTTCAAATACTTACGTAGATATTAACACATTAACTAGAACGAAAAACTTCTACTTAGATTCTGATGGTTTACCAATGAACGATTACGACGAAGAATTGGCAACTGAATTATTAAAGCAAGAAAAGTTTAGCGACTATATGGTAGTTAACCTTGTGGGTGGAAAATCTTGGAAAGTAGGCGATTATTTTATCGGTTTATTTGCAAGTGTAGGTAACGTTTTAGACGAAGTTTATAGAACTGGTGGATTTGAACAAGGTAGAAATGCCAACTTCAGATCACTAAGAGATGACCACGCAAACGGTAAACCAAAATTCGGTTCAAAATACTGGTATGGTCGTGGTGCCAATTATTTTGTTAACTTAAACGTAAGATTCTAGAAAAAGAAAAATTAATAAATAATACTACAATTATGAAAACGAGTAAAATTTTAAAATTTATAATGGTCCTAATAGCTTCTGTAGCTATTACATCTTGTGTTCAAGATGATGATTATACGATTCCAAGTAGCTTAGGAGACGAAGAAAACGCAGCAGTTGAAGAACTAATGGCTACAGCAACTGAGATATCTTTTGCGCAAGTTAAGGCACTTTACACACCTGGAAGTGTATTAGAACCAATTGATACAGATGTTTATGTTAAAGGATATGTGTCTTCTTCAGATCACACAGGTAACTTTTTTAAAGAGTTCTTTATTCAAGACAGCCCATCAAATCCAACAGCTGGTATTAAGGTAATTTTAAACCAAGTTGATACTTATAACCAGTTTAACTTAGGAAGAGAAGTGGTTATTAACCTTAAAGGCTTATACATTGGTGAGGAACGCGTTGGAAATGGTGTTACTACAATAGGTGGTGCTATTCAAACTGATCAATTTGGAACGAAAGTTTTAAGTTTAAACGAAATTCAAATTAAAAAACAAGTTCTTAGAACTGCTGTAACTGAAGAAATCACTCCAAAAGTTGTTACTTTTTCTGAACTTACTAACGACCACGTAGGAATCTTTGTTAGTGTTGAAAATGTTGAGTTCCCTGAAAGTTTAGCAGGACAAACATATTTCGATCCAAATGAAGTATATGACACTAAAAGAACTATGCAAGCATGTGGTGGTTTTGATTACACTTACTTTAAATTAGAGACTAGTGGTTTTGCAACCTTCAAAAACGAATCTTTACCTACAGGAAATGGAACTATTTCAGCTGTTGTTGGTAAAACTTTTGATGGCGCTAGTTTAATCTTAGCTTTAAACTCTACTGACGATGTGAATATGAATGGTGAGAGATGTTCTTTATTAGATCCTTCTGATTTCAGCACCATCTTTTCAGAAGATTTTGAATCTGCGGTAAATAATACAAATTTAGATTTCCCAGGATGGACAAACTTTGCCGAAGCTGGATCTAGAGTTTGGAGAGAAAAAACTTTTGATGGTAATGGTTATACTGAGTTAAGTTCATTTGGATCAGGTAATCCTGAAAATATTGCTTGGTTAGTAACACCTGGTATTGATATGGACGCTCAAGACAATGAGTTCTTGAAATTTAAAACAGCACAACATCACTTAGATTCTCCTGAAAATACTTTAGAAGTTTTTGTTTCTACAGATTACGATGGTTCTAATGTTTTATCTGCAACATGGATTCCTGTAGCAGCTGACTTAGCGACACAATCAAATTCATGGTATGAGTGGGTAGACTCAGGTTTAATTGATATATCTTCTTACTCTGGAACCTTATATGTTGCTTTTAAATATGTAGGTTCAGGTACTAATGAAATTTTAGATGGTGCTTACCAAATCGATAACTTAGAGATTATAGCTCCAAACTAAACAATTTAAAATAGTGACAAAACCTGCTGATTAGTGAATTAGCAGGTTTTTGTTTTTTTATACCTTATATCTATGGCATCGTTTATTGATAATTATTACATATCTGTTTTTAACCATTATAAGAAAACGTCTGGAAAGAAAAGCTTGAGTATTGCTCTCTTTTATATCATTATACTAGAGCTATCTATCATTCTTGCTTTGGCCGCGTTCTTTTTGGCTTTTGCCAGTCAAATGAAAATGGATTTAATGTCTTCTACTAAGTTTTGGGTAATATACAGTCTAATTGCCTTATTTATTATATTCAAGAATTGGATGCGATATAACGGACGCAAAAGAACTGTTTTAAATGCGAAATCCAAACGAAATGACACATCCATTTACCTACTTTGGTTATTACCTGTTGGATGCTTTATTTTAGCTCTTATTTTACTTCAAGTACCATAAAAAAATGCCATCCGAAAGGATGGCATTTTTAATATAATTTTATTGAGTATGTTAATTACTCTGCTTGCTTTTCTTCTGTACTACAACATGCTTTTTTGCAATCTTTTGCACAAGTCTTCTTTTCTGCCTCGGTTTTATTAGCACAGCATTCCTTTTTACAGTCTTCTTTACATACTTTAGCTTCAGTCCCGAACTTTTCAACTTTATGCATATCTTTTACTTTGTAAATATCTGCAACACTTCCAACGGCTTCCTCTAAAGATTTTGGAGTTACTTTTGCTTCGTCGTACTCAACCATTGCTAAGCGTTTGTCAAAATCAACCTTTGCCGACTTTACACCTTCCATCTTCGCCATTTTCTTTTCAATGATTTTAGCACAACCCATTGCGCAAGTCATACCATCAATACCAAATTCTACCTTTGCATAAGTAGCATTAGGATCGAGAGTTGAAGCCACTTCTTTCTTAGTCACTTCTACCTCTACTGTTTTAACTTCTGGTTGTGATTCGTTCTTACAAGAAGTAAAAACTAAAGCAATAATTGCAACAATACTTAATGTCTTAAATGTCTTCATAGATTTTAACTATTAATATTTTGGTTAAATCTACCAATAATTGATGTTCCTTGCGAGACAATTAACGAATTTTGTGATTCTTTTATCATCTATTTGTATGAAAAACCTTAATCCTAAGTGGGTCTATCTCATGACACTATCTCTAGTGTGGGGCAGTTCATTTATTTTAATTAAGAAATCACTGCTTGGATTAAACGCTTATCAACTTGGAGCTTTAAGAACAATTATTTCTGGTGTTATTTTAATTGTTGTGGGTTTTAATCAACTCAAAACAATTCCAAAATCTAAATGGAAGTGGTTATTAGTTTCCGGCCTACTAGGATCTTTTATACCTGCATTCTTTTTCGCTATTGCAGAAACGGAAATTGACAGCGCGATTGTTTCTATTTTAAATTCTCTTGTACCTCTTAACACATTATTACTTGGCTTAGCTATTTTTAAAATTACATCAACCAAAAGACAAATAATTGGTGTCTTAATTGGATTTATTGGTACAGCTATTTTAATATTAAAAGGATCTGAACTTAACCCAAGTCAAAATTATCTTTATGCGGGATTTGTTATTGCATCTACCATAATGTATGCGGCCAATGTTAATATTATTAAACGCTATTTACAAGATGTGAAGCCATTAGCTATTGCTGCAGGTAATTATGTGTTTATTACAATACCAGCTTTAATTATTCTCATATTTAGCAATTTCTTTTCTTCAGAAACATTTAATAAGCCAGCCTTCGGAAATGCTTTATTGTATGTCACCATTCTTTCAGTTTTTGGAACGGCCATGGCAAAGGTGCTCTATTTTAAATTGGTACAATTATCCACACCGGTTTTCGCATCTTCAGTAACGTACATAATGCCAATTATCGCTTTAGGTTGGGGGATTTTAGATGGAGAGGCATTTAGCTTTATACAGGCTTTAGCAGCATTACTTATTTTGGTAGGTGTGTATTTATCCAATAGAACTAAATAATCTAATCGCACTTAAACTAAGGATTTTAAGCTTCCATCAAATTTTAAAAAATAGGAGAAACAAAAAAACCGAAGCTCTCGCTTCGGTTTCTTCTATTTATAAAAGTACTTTTTGATTATTTAAAATCAGCATCAGATACACCTTCGTTAATTTTAACTTCTGTAGTTTCAAAAGATAAAACTTGTGGCCCTGTAGTTACTGTCATCGTGTTTGGTAACTTTAAACCATCTACTTCTTTATAATCAGAGAAATCTGTTACTGTTGTCATAGTCATACCTTGCATTTCAGCAGTTTCTTCTGTTCTCACTAAAAGACCTGTTTTTGCATCGTAATATCTGTAAGAATCCATTTCTTCTTTTTCAACTTTAACTTTATAAACGTCAGCACCTTCAATTGTCATGACGCTTTCTAGTTTTAAAGATGATGGGTCCATACTTAATTCTGGAAACAATCCTTTTTCAGCTTTCTTTGCAGCTAATGCTTTTTCATCCATTGGTCTTTTTTGACCTTGCTGCTCCATATATCCAGTTTCTCCATCAAATACTTGCTTCATTAAAGTTCCCATACCTTCAACAACAATCTCCATAGAAGATTTATTTGGTGCCATTTGCTTAACTGTAGCTTTTGGCTTGAATGGAGCGCCTTGGATAGTTACATCAGAATTAACCAATAAAGTATTCACCTTACTTAAGTTATCTGCTCCACCAATAGCAGTAATATAATTATTAATTACAGCTTCAGCAGTTAAACCTTCTGGTAACGGCTTCGTAAATACAGGCTTTTCAACTTGATTTGCATAAGCATCGTAATACATGATTGGAATTCCCGTTTTTTCAAGATTCTCTAATACTTCACTACCCTTACCTACTATTACAATTCTTGAATTTTCAGGCTTAATATATTTATTAGCTACACGTTGAACGTC
The DNA here is from genome assembly GCF_003217215.1 of Winogradskyella epiphytica. Lineage (GTDB taxonomy): Bacteria > Bacteroidota > Bacteroidia > Flavobacteriales > Flavobacteriaceae > Winogradskyella > Winogradskyella epiphytica. The sequence continues at coordinate 976,242 of NZ_QJTD01000001.1, read as the reverse complement.
TTCTGCCGTTACTTCACTAATTTTTTGAATATAGGTTGCGTAGAAGTCCTCAGGTAAATCATTCAGTCTGATATTTAAAGCGTAACGCGCTACGGTTTGAGGATTTTCTAATCCCATAATGAAATTACCAATATACTTAGCTTTTGCGTCTTCAAGAGTTTGAGGATCTACTGGCTCCGTTTTAATTCTTTTAATTTCTTTTAAAGCTTCAACAACAGCACTATCAGTAACCATGTTTCTTACTTTAGCAGATGCGCTAAAACTACCTGCTCCATATCTATTAGCACTTATTCTAGAATAGGCACCGTAAGTATAACCATGTGTTTCACGTAAGTTTTTAAATAGGTAACCTTCACCTCCACCACCAAGGATGTTGTTTGTAATTAGAGCAGCATGATAATCTTTATCATTCATTTTGAAGTCAACACTATTTTGAATAGAGATACTTGACTGAGATGCATTTGGTAAATCAACAAAATTGATTTGCGTGTATTGTGCATTTGGAGTCACAGCAGGAACATTAGAAGATACATCAACAGACTGCTCCCAATCTTTGAAATATTTCTTTACTTGCTTTTTAACCGTTTTAAAATCTACATCACCAATGATTATTAAATAAGCGTTGTTAGGGTTGAAGTGCTTTTCATAATAAGCAACAGCATCACCAAAAGATACATTGTTAATTGTTTCTTCCGTTACAAATTCACCATAAGGATGTTTTGCACCATATAATAAGGCATCACCCACACGACCACTAATAGCATCTATACTTTTAGCTTCTGTTTTAAGACCTTCAATAAGTTTTTCTTTTTCCTTCTTGAATTCCTCTTCTGTCAATAATGGATTAATTGCTGCATCAGCCATAAGTTCCAAAATTCTTTCAGAATATTTTGAAAGAGAACTTGCATAACCACCAGAAATTCCAAGATTTAAACTTGCACCTAAGAAGTCAATTTCTTCATTAAATTCATCTTTAGGAATAGATGTAGTTCCGTTTCCTAACATACTTCCAATTAGACTTTCAACTCCCGCTTTCGCGCCATTGATAACTGGCTTATTATTAATATTTAAAGAATAAGAAACTCTTGGAAGTTTGTGATTTTCAACAACAAGAACTTTTAATCCATTTTTTAATTCAAACTCCATAGGAGTTTTTAAAGATATCGTTGGTTCTGGCCCAGCTTCAGGCTGTTTAGAACGATCTAATTGCGCATTCACATTTACTACTGATATTAAAAACAGCAAAATAAATGCAGATAGTTTAGTTTTCATATTATATGTTTTTTTCATCTTATTGTTCGTCATTTTGAGGTAAGTATTCAATTTCTACTCTCTGATTTGGACTTAAGTATTTTTTAGCTACAGCTTGTATATCTTCTCTTGTGATAGATCTGTAAATATCAATTTCTTTATTGATTAGGTTTACATCACCATATAACAAGTAATAAGTTGCAAGTGAACTAGCAATACCTTCAATATTAGAATTAGCGTTTACAAATTGATTTTCAAATTGATTGATCAATTTTTGGTGCTCACGCTCTGTAATTAATTCGTTTTGCATTTTGACGATTTCCTCATCTATTTCAGTTAACAAAGTATCTAAAGGAACTTCTCCTAAAGGAAGAGCAAACATCGCAAAAATGTTATAATCCATTTGTGGAATATTAACAGCTGCAACCTGTAAAGCTTGTTTTTGCTCATCAACTAATTTCTTATAAAGCACAGAACTTTTACCTCCACTTAAATACGTAGAAATCATATCTAAAATATAAGCATCCCTTGTTCCAAATCCAGGTGTTCTGTATGCTGCAAGAATCGCTGGAATTTGAATATTTTTATCGAAAGCTTGAGCTTTTTTAGTTTCAGTGATTGGTTGTTCTTTTGGGAAATTACGAACTACGTCTGGACCTCTCTTAACTTCACTAAAATATTTCTTTACTAATTCTTTTGTTTTAGCAGTATCAATATCACCCGCAACAATTAAAACCGCGTTGTTTGGTCCATAATAATCTTTAAAATAAGTATTAAATTCTTCAAGTGTAGAAGCATCTAAATCCTCTGCATACCCAATATTTGGGTGCTTATATGGGTGAACTTCAAAAAGATTAGCTCCTAGAGTTTCAAATATTTTACCGTAAGGAGATTCGTAACGCTGACGTTTCTCTTCTTTTACTACTTCATTTTGGGTATCAACACCAACTTGGTCAATTACGGGATGTAACATACGTTCTGACTCTAACCACAAACCTAACTCCAATTTGTTTGATGGAAAAAGTTCATAGTAATAAGTTCTGTCTTGAGACGTATTTGCATTAAATCTTCCTCCGTTAGCAGGAATAATTTTCATGAATTCACCACGTGCAATATTTTCTGATCCTTCAAAAAGTAAATGTTCGAAAAAGTGAGCGAAACCAGTACGAGGCGCATCTGCAGTACCTCCAAAATCTTTTCCTCCAACATCATACATAACAGATGTAATCACAACAGGTGCTGTATTATCTTGATGAAGGATAACGTGCAATCCATTGTCTAGGTCAAATTCCTCAAATTTAACCTCTTGCCCTTTTGCTTGATGACTAATCAGCAACAAAGAAGCTAAAGCCAGTAAATAATTTTTCATTGTAATTTTCTTTAAAATTAGATTGTGTTTTAAGTATAGGTCTATAGTTAATGTAATATGTTACAGGAACTTTCACAAAAATAGGGAAACCTTATGCTTTTTAACATAATTAAATGTGAAAATTCGGTCAGTTATAGTACCTACTATAATAAATATAGTTCATCTTATCAAAAAAACGGACTTAAAATCTATCCGAAAACGGTCAAAACGTTTGTACATTAATAATTTAGAAGTATATTTGCATCCGCTTTCAGAAAAGAAAGTACATTTTTTATAAACAAATTAATAAAAACGTTACGCTATGTACGCAATTGTAGAGATAGCAGGGCATCAATTCAAAGTTGAAAAAGACCAAAAAGTTTTTGTTAACCGTTTATCTACTGAAGAAGGTCAAAACGTAGAGTTTGACAACGTTCTTTTAATAGGTGATGGTGACAATGTTACTTTAGGCGCCCCAGCTATAGACGGAGCACTGGTTAGTGCAAAAGTCTTAAAGCACCTTAAAGGTGACAAAGTTATTGTTTTCAAGAAGAAAAGACGTAAAGGTTACCGTGTGAAAAACGGACACAGACAATCTTTAACTGAAATCGTAATTGAAGGCATTACTGCTTCTGGAGCTAAGAAAGCTGCCCCTAAGAAAGAGGCAAAAAAATCTGAGCCAAAAGCAGAAGCTAAAAAAGCAACTGGTAAGGCAGATGATTTAAAGAAAATTGAAGGTGCAGGACCAAAAGCTGCTGAAGCATTGGTAAACGCAGGTTACGAAACTTTCGAAAAAGTTGCTAACGCTAAGCCAGAAGAATTAAGTAATGTTCTTTCTGAAGCAAGCTCTAGATTAGCACACATCGTTACTGATACTTGGCCAAAGCAAGCAAGATTAGCTGCTGACGGTAAGTGGGACGAGTTAAAAGAATTACAAGACAGATTAGACGGTGGAATTGAAAAGTAATATTTTCAATTGCATTAATATTAACAAAATAAAACCTTAAGATTATGGCTCATAAAAAAGGAGTTGGTAGTTCGAAGAACGGTAGAGAATCAGAATCGAAACGTTTAGGCGTTAAGATTTTTGGTGGACAAGCTGCTGTTGCTGGTAACATCATCATAAGACAACGTGGAAATACTCACCACCCAGGTGAAAACGTATATCAAGGAAAAGACCACACTTTACACGCTAAAGTTGATGGTTTAGTGAAATTCACTAAGAAAAAAGACAATAAGTCTTACGTTTCTATAGAGCCTTTTGAGGCTTAAGAATTTCTTTCTTATCCAATAAAAAAACCCTTTCTATTCAATAGAGAGGGTTTTTTATTTAGTGATTGTTTTTACGTTGTTATTATTCTTTCAGAATGACATACTATCATTCCTATATGATCTCCATTTTCTTCAAGAGGAAACTCGCATTCATGTTTTGGCAAACGCCTTGCTTTAGTTTATAATCGAAAAATAATTCGTCATTTATAATTTCTGCATCGAAGTAATAGTTTTTTACCGCCTCTAATTCCGTTTCTATTTCTGTAAGACTTAAGTCGTGTGTTGCTATAATTCCTGTGGCATTTTGCTTCACTAACTTTTCAACAAACTTTCTAGAACCAATGGCTTTATCTGTACTGTTAGTGCCTTTTAATATTTCATCAAGAATTACAAAATAGTTTTTATCATTCTCAATGGTGTCTACGACAAATTTTAATCGAGTGAGTTCACTAAAGAAATACGAACTATCATCCGTTAAAGAATCCGTCGTTCTCATACTTGTGATTAACTTAATAGGCTTGTATTTGCTTTGGTTTGCACAAATAGGAAGTCCAACATTAGCCATAACAATATGAAGCGCTACAGTCCTTAAAAATGTGCTTTTTCCTGCCATATTAGCTCCTGTAACAATAAAGAACTGCTCCTCTTTTAAATCTAAATCACTATCAATTCGTTTTTCAGGATTTAAAAGTGGGTGACCTAAGCCTTTTGCGGATATCGTAATTGGTTCTTCAGTTAATTTAGGATAAGTGAAACTCTGATGATTAAATGCATAATTGCCAAAACTATTAAAGGCATCAAAAAATGTAACTACTTCAAACCAATCTTCAACCTTATGCGAATATTTACATACCCATTGTTCAACTTTATACGTGTTTCTAATATCCACGAGGAAGAACCCATTAAACAACACCAATGAAATCAAATTATTCCTATTATCTAAAGCATCAAGAGCTTTTGAGAATTTCGAAAATATTTCTGACGCTTTTACATTCTCAGACTGAATAAGTTCTTGTTTTGACTTCAATAATTCAGAATCAAATTCGGCATTCTCAATAGCTTGTAATAGTAAGGCATATTGTCTGAACGTATCTTTCGCTCTGCCTGTATGTTGTGCGAGGTTGCCAATTTTTTTAAAATATACACCTGTTATACCCAGCCCAACTAATAACCAATAGCCCATGATTGACATTGGAATAATTTCAGCAACTCCCAAACTTATCACAACTAAGGATGCGATACTGAAACCCATTGTTAGACCATATTGAAATTTCCCTAAAAAGGATTTATAATGTTTAAGCCAATTAATAATTGAGTTGGCCGAATGTTCTATTTCGACGCCTTGAGCGACTGCTGTATAATTTTGACGCCACTCTGGTAAGCTTGCTAATTCTTTAATAGCTTCTTGACGCTCCAATATATTGGTAATATCGTTAGACAATAAGTTTTCCGTCAGTTTTAAAGTGCCTTCATTAATGGCCGTCCTATTTATAAATTGAAAGAAAGAACCTTTTCCAAATAGATCGATATCAAGACTAAAAAAATGCTTTGGATTTTGAAATTCCGCACCATCAGGGCGATCATAAAAATCACCATTTGCTATTTTTAATTCATCTTCATTAATATTAATAAGACGTTTATATAAATCTCGTTTTGCCTTTAAATCAGTATATCTTGATAATAGCAATAAAAATGCTACAATCCCAACGACCGTAATTCCAACAACTATTTGCCAATTTGGGAGCATCGAATAGATTCCAAAAACCGTAAGAACAAAAACAGAAAGTCTTAGAATACTTAATAAGCTAAGATGTTTAAAAATGCGTTTAGACTCTATTTGATTAAGATCTATCTGTTCTTTATAAAATGTATTTGGCTTTTGCATAGTGGTGAATTGTATTCGAGATATATGAAAATAAAAATCCCAAGATAAGATAATACCTTGGGATTTATATAAATGATGTTCCTGTAGATACAGGAAATTATTAACCTTTTAGACTTGCTGCTAAGTACTCACGATTCATACGTGCAATATTCTCTAAAGAAATTCCTTTAGGACATTCTACCTCACAAGCTCCAGTATTAGTACAGTTACCAAAACCTTCTTCGTCCATTTGTTTTACCATGTTTAATACACGGTCAGTAGCTTCAATTTTACCTTGTGGCAATAATGCATACTGAGAAACTTTTGCTCCAACAAATAACATAGCACTTGAGTTCTTACAACTAGCTACACAAGCACCACAACCAATACATGTTGCTGCGCTAAAAGCGTCATCTGCATCATGTTTGTTTACTGGAATTGCATTTGCATCAATAGTATTTCCTGAAGTATTTACAGAAACAAAACCTCCTGCATGTTGAATTCTGTCAAAAGCTGTTCTGTCTACAACTAAATCTTTTATTACTGGGAATGCAGTTGCTCTAAATGGCTCGATAGTAATCGTATCGCCATCTTTAAACATACGCATATGCAATTGACAAGTTGTTACGCCACGGTCTGGACCATGAGCTTCTCCGTTAATATATAAAGAACACATTCCGCAGATTCCTTCACGACAATCGTGATCAAATGCTACAGGAGATTCTCCTTTATAAACTAGTTGTTCGTTTAAAACGTCGAGCATTTCAAGGAAAGACATATCAGGTGAAATATCATTGACCTTATAGTCAACCATTTTTCCTTTATCACTTGCGTTTTTTTGACGCCAAATTTTTAGTGTTAAATTCATAGTTTTCCTTATTTGTATGATCTTTGTTTTAATTCAATATCTTTAAATTCTAACTGCTCTTTGTGTAAAACAGCATCACTTGGCTCTCCTTTGTATTCCCAAGCTGCTACATACGCGAAGTTTTCATCGTCACGTTTTGCTTCACCTTTTTGTTCACCGCTTTCTTCAACAGCATCTTCTCTAAAGTGACCACCACAAGACTCTTCTCTATGTAAAGCATCTTTTGCAAACAATTCACCTAATTCTAAGTAATCTGCTACACGAGTTGCTTTTGCTAATTCCTCATTAAATTCTTCATTTGTACCAGGAACCATAACATCTTTCCAGAATTCTGCACGAAGTTCTCTAATTTCTTGAATTGCTTCCGTTAAGCCTTTTACGTTACGAGCCATTCCAACTTTATTCCACATGATTTTTCCTAATTTCTTATGGAAATAATCTACAGAATGTTTACCCTTATTATTTAATAAACGGTTAAGTAAATCTCTTACGTTTTTCTCTGCTTCTTCAAATTCTTTTGAATCTGTAGAAATAGGACCTGTACGAATATCATCTGATAAGTAATCACCAATAGTGTATGGTAATACAAAATAACCATCCGCTAAACCTTGCATTAATGCCGAAGCACCAAGTCTGTTGGCACCGTGGTCAGAGAAGTTTGCTTCTCCAATAGCGTATAATCCAGGAACTGTAGTCATTAAGTTATAATCTACCCAAAGACCACCCATAGTATAGTGAACCGCAGGATAAATCATCATTGGGGTGTTGTAAGGATCTTGATCTACGATCTTCTCATACATTTGGAATAAGTTTCCGTATTTGTTCTTTACAACTTCCTGACCTAATTTTTTAACAAGTGCTTTATCGTTAACATCTAAGTGTCTAACGGTAGCTTGCTCTTTTCCGTAACGCTCAATAGCAGAAGCGAAATCTAAATAAACTGCTTCACCTGTAGCGTTAACACCGTAACCAGCATCACAACGCTCTTTAGCTGCACGAGAGGCAACGTCACGAGGCACTAAGTTACCGAATGCAGGGTAACGACGCTCTAAGTAGTAATCTCTATTTTCTTCAGCAATTTCAGTTGGCTTTAAACGACCTTCACGAATTGCTTTTACATCTTCAATATTTTTTGGAACCCAAATACGTCCGTCATTTCTTAAAGACTCAGACATTAACGTAAGTTTAGACTGATGATCTCCAGAAACCGGGATACATGTTGGGTGAATTTGTGTATAACAAGGGTTTGCAAAGTAAGACCCACGTTTGTGAGCTTTCCAAGCCGCTGTTACGTTACTTCCCATCGCGTTAGTTGATAAGAAGAATACGTTACCATAACCACCAGTTCCAAGAACAACAGCGTGAGCTGAATGTCTTTCAATTTCTCCAGTAATTAAGTTACGTGTTATAATTCCTCGAGCTTTTCCATCTACAATCACCACGTCTAACATTTCGTGACGGTTGTACATTTTAATCTTACCACGACCTATTTGACGGTTCATAGCAGAGTAAGCTCCTAATAATAATTGTTGTCCTGTTTGTCCAGCAGCGTAAAAAGTACGAGATACTAATACTCCACCAAACGAACGATTATCTAATAATCCACCATATTCACGTGCAAAAGGAACCCCTTGAGCCACACACTGGTCGATAATATTTGCTGAAACCTCAGCTAAACGATATACGTTAGCTTCACGAGAACGGTAATCTCCACCTTTTACAGTATCGTAAAATAATCTGTAAGTTGAATCACCATCTCCTTGGTAGTTTTTTGCTGCGTTAATTCCTCCTTGTGCTGCAATAGAGTGTGCACGTCTTGGAGAATCTTGGAAACAAAATGCTTTTACGTTATAACCTAATTCAGCTAATGTCGCTGAAGCAGAACCACCTGCTAATCCTGTTCCAACAACAATAACATCAATGTTACGTTTGTTTGCAGGGTTTACAAGATCGATATTGTTTTTGTAATTAGTCCATTTGTCTGCAATTGGACCATCTGGTATTTTAGAATCTAAAGCCATATTAGATGTTTTTTAGTTGTTAAGGTGATGGAATAATGCGATAAAAATGAATCCTAATGGAATTATAATAGCATAAGCTTTTCCAAATCCTTTTAAACCTTTTGTGTATTTATTATTTGCTCCAACTGATTGAAATGCAGAGCTAAATCCGTGTAATAAGTGAAGTGCTAAGAATACAAAAGAAACACAGTATAAAGCTACTCTCCATACATCTACAAACTTATGTTGTAGTTCTTCAAAGTATCTGTAGTCACCATTGGCAAGCAATCCAGACATATCACCTTGAATATATTTAGTGTTTATTTCTGGAAACCAAAAATCATAGAAATGTAAACCCATAAAAGCTAAAATTGCCAAGCCGCTATAAATCATGTTTCTGCTCATCCATGTAGAATTTGCAGCTCCATTGTTTTTAGCATAGCTAATTGTACGCGCTTTTCTGTTTTTAATTTCTAAAACAAATCCCATTATAAAATGGAAAATAACACCAAAAATTAAAATAGGTTGCATAACATATTGAACCGCCCAAAAGGTACCCATAAAGTGAGATACTTCGTTAAAGGTATCTGCGCTAAATACAGATAATAGGTTAATTGCAAAATGTTGTAATAAGAAAATCATTAGGAAGAAAGCCGAAAGTGCCATGGCAAATTTTCTTCCAATCGACGAATTTAGAATTCCGCTCATTGTAGTTTTTATTTTTTTAGTCAAACAAAGATACATTGCAATTAACGTTTTCCCAACAACGGCTCTTGATAATTGATTTATTTAGAATGAATTTAATTAGAAATGTAAAACCCATATTTAACCAATTACGAATGAATCCTCTTAAAAGTCTCTTAAAATTTATGAGATTGTAGCGTTTCACTTTTCCTTGCCGTTTTGTTTGATTATTTTTGGGACGCTCAAAAACACAGATTCAAATGTCAGTTTGGACACAGTCGAAAACCTTGAGCCTTTACTACCATATTTATTCGACTGCGCTCAGTGTGGCATCCAACTTTGAAAATTACATTCACATGAAATACGATTTAATAGATAACAAACTTTTTATCAAAAACCGCAAAAACTTCATGGCTCAAATGAAGCCTAACAGTTTAGCCGTTTTTAACTCAAACGACATTTACCCAATTAGTGCAGACAGCACCATGCCATTTCAACAACATCGTGATATTTTTTATTTAAGTGGCGTTGATCAGGAAGAAAGTATTTTAGTACTGTTCCCTGATTGCCCAAAAGAAAAACATCGTGAAATTTTATTCTTAAAAGAAACTAATGACCATATTGCTGTTTGGGAAGGTGAAAAATTAACCAAAGAAAAAGCTTTTGAAACTTCTGGTATCAAAACGGTTTATTGGCTAAAGGACATGGAAAAAATTATGTTCGAATTAATGACTCAATGTGACACCGTTTACATTAACACTAACGAACATTACAGAGCTAACGTTGAAACGGAAACACGTGAAGACCGTTATACAAAATGGCTAAAAGAAAAATATCCTGCACATTCTGTAGCTAAGAGTAATCCTATTTTACAACGTTTACGTTCCGTAAAAGATCCTATTGAATTAGCCTTAATGCAGCAAGCCTGTGACATTACTGAAAAAGGATTTAGACGAATTTTAAAATTCACTAAGCCTGGCGTTTGGGAATATAATCTTGAAGCTGAGTTTATGCATGAATTCTTAAACAATCGCTCTAGAGGGTTTGCCTATACTCCAATTATTGGTTCAGGAAATAATGCTAACGTTCTACATTATATTGAAAACAACCAACAATGTAAAGCAGGCGAATTAATATTAATTGATGCTGGTGCAGAATATGCGAATTACGCAAGTGATATGACGCGTACAATTCCTGTTTCAGGAAGATACACCGATCGTCAGACAGAAGTTTATAACGCAGTAAATCGTGTTAAGAATGAGGCCACAAAAATGTTAGTCCCAGGAACTCTTTGGGAAGAATATCACGTTGAAGTTGGTAAAATAATGACTTCTGAGCTTCTAGGTTTAGGTTTATTAGACAAAGCTGATGTACAAAATGAGAACCCAGATTGGCCTGCCTATAAAAAATACTTTATGCATGGAACATCTCATCACATTGGATTAGATACTCATGATTATGGTATTTTAACAGAACCAATGAGAGAAAACCAAGTGTTCACCGTAGAACCAGGAATTTATATCCCTGATGAAGGTTTCGGTATACGTTTAGAAGACGATGTTGTAATTCAAAAATCTGGAGAGCCTTTTAATTTAATGCGCAATATTCCAATTGAGATTGAAGAGATTGAAGACATCATGAACTCTTAAAAAGAGTACAGTGTCTAGATAAAAAAACCAAAGCATTGATTTGCTTTGGTTTTTTTGTTTTAAAATTAAATCTCAACATCACTCTTTAATCTGAGACTTTTTTCTTTTTTGCCATAAGACACAAATCAAAAAGGCTATGAGTGCCGGTAAAACCCAACCTAAGCTTTGATTTGAGAATGGAATATCTTCAACAAAGGCATCTAACTCTTCCATAGGACTTATAAACCCTATGACGTCCGGAATGCTAAATATAAAGGTTGTAATAACTACAGCTCTAAACACTAAAGGAGTAGCTAACTTTTCAGGTAAGACATTCAATAAAATTAAGACAATAGTAATTGGGTAAATAAATAGTAATACAGGAAGAGCGACTATAATAATCGAGTTAAAATCTAACTGCCCAACGACTACGCCGACAACACAAGATAAAATAGCGCTAATCACATATACCTTTTGAGAATCTTTAAACAGGCCTTTAAAATAATCTGCTGTTCCAGCTATAATTCCAATGGCAGTAGTAAAACAGGCTAATGAAATAAGTACACTTAATACCGTATTTCCGAATTCTCCTAGAGAAGCAATACTTATACCTCGTAACAATTTAGCACGCTGCATATCATTACTCAATTCGGCATCAATACTAATTTGTGAACCATAATAAGCCCCTACTGAAATGAGTCCGGCATAAATAATAAACAAACCAAAGCCTGCGATAAATCCTGATTTCCGAATTAAAATTCGTTTTGAACCATAGGCCTCAACAGCCATATTTTTAAAATTCAAAGATATAATTATAACGGCTCCTACAACCACTGCTGCAATAGCATCAAAGGTTTGATAGCCTTCTAAAATTCCCGTAGCTAATGGTGTTTCAAATTGCGCTAATCCTGTACTGTATTCAGAAGAAAATAATCCGATGCAAATTACCGCCAATAACATAATAACAATAAATGGCGTTAGAAACTTTCCAATGAGGTTAAGAATCTTTGACCGGTTTAGTACAAAAACCAATACCAATGAAAAATAAATAGCACTTGTAAGTAATGGAGACGAACCAAATGTTGGAAATACAGCAATTTCATGAGTTGCCGCTGCCGTTCTCGGTGAGGGAATTGCCACAGCAATCGCATAAATTAAAATGCAATAAATAAAGCTAAAAGTTGGCGATACCTTCTTTCCGAAATCATATAAGGTTCCTTGCAATCTTGCGTGTGCCAATATTCCAAATATCGGAATCACCACAGCAGTAATCATAAAACCTATGGTTACCCAAATCCAATCTTCACCTGCATTATAGCCTAATAAAGGTGGTAACAACAGATTGCCTGCTCCAAAAAACAATGAAAACAAGGCAAAACTGGTGATTAAAAGTTCTTTTTGCTGAATATTCACCTAATTGATTTTCTTTAGTTCCAAATCATGAAAATCGAAACTAAAATCTGTAATTGGCGCAATGTATTTCATTGTTGCCGAAACTGCCTCAGCTTTTTCGTTAAATGTAAATTGCACATAAACATCTGCATCATAACTTCTGTCATTCCATTTGGCAACAAAAGTTGAAGCATTTAAAGGCAATAACTCACCGAATAATCGCGATGAACGTTTGCTTTTTATAGTATATCCCTTTTTTTCATCATGTGTTATAACAACATCGCCAAACCAGTCGTCTTTATAAGTCCCAACAATCTGCTCTGGCTTAGGCAAGCTTTTAAGTTTTTTAGCGTCTTTAACCTTTGTATAAACCGCAGCTTTTATACTGTCGTTGTATTTGATATAATTAGCATTTCTCGTTCCGTATTTATCTAACCAATTTCGGTTTTCATAACCTAGATAAGAATCTTTAATGGTGTTAGTTACGGTGTTAAATGCCATTCCGTTCATTTGATTGGTTAGCACCACAATACCTAAGTCTAAATCTGGAATCAAAGTAAACTGTGTCACTGTTCCTAATAAACCACCTGTATGATACACTTGCTTGTAACCACCTTTAACATCAGTTACAAACCAACCTAAACCATAACCTCTAAAGTTTGAATTATAAACATCTTCTTTACCCACTCGTAAAGGCGTTTGTAGTTGCCATAATTCATGAAATTGTTTCTCACTCAATAAACGCTCGCCGTCTTTAGTTACCGCATCATTCATTAAGAATTCTGCCCAAGTCAACATATCGGTAACATTACTCATAATTCCACCTGCAGGATTTGCAATTGCACTCCAATCATGAGGAATCTGAACTACTTTTCCTTCAGTCATAGCATGTGCATCTATAATATTAGATCTATCAGACACACGGTTATAAGATGCCTTACTGTTTACCATGCCTACCGGCTTCATAATTTTATTTTCAATAAACTCTTCCCAAGATAAACCGCTCACACGTTTTAAAACCTCTCCTGCGATGATGTACATATTATTGTTGTACTGAAATTCGCTTCTAAATGAACTTTCAGGCTCTAAGTAACGCACATTAGAAATTACATCTTCAACCGTAAAGTCGTTGCCTTCAGGAAAAAACATTAAATCCCCTGCGCCTAAACCTAATCCACTTCGGTGTGTCACCAAATCTCTAACGGTAAATTCTTCAGTCACCCAAGCATCATGTAATTTAAACTCCGGAATATGTTGCCTCACTTTATCGTCCCAATTCAACTTACCCTCATCAACCATCATAGCTAAAGCGAAACATGTAAATCCTTTACTGTTTGAAGCGACTCCAACCATAGTTTCATCGTTCATGTCTTTTTGGTTCGTTAATGAACGTAAGCCGTGCCCTTTAGAATACACTATTTCGCCATCTTTAATGATTCCGACGGATATACCAGGAACATCAAAAGTTGTAAGAGTTTCTTGTATAAGGTTGTCTAATTGTTTTTCTTCAATTTGCGCATTTAAGAGTAATGCAGAAATAATAAAAGCTGAAGTAAATAATTGTCTTAAGAACATTAAATATTGAATTTAGTTTGAAGACTCAAAGATACTAAAATGTTATAATGATTAGTGGGACATAATAATTTCAAACTTTATCTTTGTCATTATGACTTTAGATTATAAAAATAGTAGTATTCACTATACAGTTGAAGGCAAAGGAGAAACCATTGTTTTGCTTCATGGATTTCTTGAATCTCTTGAAATGTGGCATAATTTAGTTCCTGAGTTAACTAAAAAACATCAAGTCGTTTGTATTGATTTATTAGGACATGGAAAAACGGGGTGCTTAGGTTATATTCATAGAATGAAAGATATGGCCGATGCCGTTTTCACGGTTTTAGCTGAGCTCAAGATTAAAAAAGCAAATTTTGTGGGACATTCTATGGGCGGCTATGTCGCTCTAGCTTTGGCCGAAAATCATCCAAATCTTTTTAAAGGATTATGTTTGATGAATTCCACCTACGAAGCCGACGACAATGAAAGAAAACAAATTAGATCTCGCGCTGCTGAAATGGCTAAATCACATTATGAACCTTTAGTAAAAATGTCATTCGCAAATCTATTTGCTCCAGAAAATAAGGATAAGTTTAAAACCGAATTTGACGCTGCACTAGAAATAGCACTTAAAACTCCAGTACAAGGTTATATTGCTGCACAAGAAGGAATGACCTTAAGACCGAATCGCTTTATAGTATTTAATGGCATAAAAGGTAAAAAATTAATTATCATTGGAAAAAAGGACAATTTAATTGATGGTGAGAAAATAATTAGTCAAATTAAGGATACAGATATAGAATATGTAGAATTTTCGGAAGGTCACATGAGTCATATTGAAAACAAATCAGAATTAACTTACAATTTATTGCAATTCAACGAATAATACACCCCTTTAACGTTTTGTTAATCTTTTTTATATAAATTTATCTCAGAAATTAATAGTGATATTGTAAACCATCCTACTATGACACCAACTAAACTAATTTGCGACTTATTTGGACATAATTATCGTGTGACCAAAAAAGTAACCAACCACGTGAGCGAATACACTTGTAAGTGCTGTAAAAAACAATTAACGACGAATAGCAACGGGACCTTAACCGAATTAACTCCAAAACGCCAAGAAATTAATTATGCTTTAGAGCGCCTTTACAACGGGAGAATGATGCGTTCACAACGTAAATCGAACAATTCACCAGCTTACTAATAATTGTTATAAGTAACGCTTCATTTACACGACATTTTAATTCAATGAAGTGATTATTATAGCATTCAATAAACTTTATTCTTGTTGATTTAATGCATTCCAGCCTTTTGCAATTATTGGAATTTTTTGATCAGCTCTAGTTACTAAATGCATTCCTCTATCTTCTTCAGTCATATATCCTATTACGGTTAAATTTGGATTCCCTTTTATTTTTGGAAAATCCTCCTGAGAGATGGTCATTAGTAATTCGTAATCTTCTCCACCATTAAGTGCAATTGTAGTACTATCTAAATTAAATTCTTCACAAGTAGTAATAACTTGAGGATCTAACGGTAATTTATTTTCATACAAATCTACACCAACCTTGCTATGCTTACATAAATGAATAACTTCAGAAGAAATGCCGTCACTTACATCTATCATACTTGTTGGTTTCACATCCAATTCTTTTAATAACGCCACAATATCTTTACGTGCTTCAGGTTTTAACTGTCGCTCTATAATATAAGTGTACATTGATAAGTCTGGTTGGTTATGAGGATTAACTTTGAACACTTCCTTTTCACGTTCAAGGACTTGTAAGCCCATATAAGCACCACCAACATCACCAGTAACTACTAATAGATCATTTGGTTTTGCCCCAGATCTCAATACTTCATTACCTTTTTCTACTTCACCAATTGCAGTTACAGAAATAATTAATCCAGAAGTAGATGATGTTGTATCTCCACCAACCACATCGACATTATAAATTTTTGCTGCAGTTGTGATACCTGCATATAATTCCTCAAGAGCCTCTAGCGGAAAACGATTAGATACAGCAATAGAAACAGTTACTTGTGTTGCCATAGCGTTCATCGCATAAATATCGGACAAATTAACCACCATAGCCTTATAGCCCAAGTGTTTTAAAGGCGCATAACTCAAATCGAAATGCACACCTTCTATGAGTAAATCGGTAGAAACAACAACTTGTTTTTTACCAAAATTAAGTACGGCTGCATCATCACCAATTCCTTTAATCGTTGATTTTTGAGTTATTTTAAAATGATCCGTTAAATGCTCAATCAATTTAAATTCTCCTAATTCACTCAATGGAGTTCGCTGTGGGTTTTTATCTTCAATCATATTGCAAAAATATTGTGCTTTTCTGATATAAGAGCACTTTACTAATCTTATTTAGTTCCTTGCACAAATTTAAGGAATCTCATCAAACTTTTATAAATTAAACTCCTTGTGCGTCTCTCAAAATATTAGGTTCATCTAGTCAATTTTCTTTTACCTCATCAGTTGGTGCAATTTCTAAGTACGAAAATCTTTCAATTTTATGTATTTCATCGAAAAACCAACTAATTATATTCCAGTTCCATACAGTTTCATAATTTCGTAGCCCCTAAACCTACTAACTTAATGAAAAACTCCTCAGACAAAATATTGCCTTGTGCTATATTTGGACACAACTATGTTAGATCTAAGACTAATATAGATCAGACTGCAGAGCTAACCTGTTCACACTGTGATGTGGTAGTTATAACGGATCAACAAGGAAATTTCGAAAATCACACCATTTCCAACTCACAAATTAAAGATACTCTACAAGAATTCTATCGTCTTAACCGACGAATTCCTAAATTAAAAGTGAGTATTTAATTCCCGATTTCAATCGGGATAACATTTATAACTTCACCCTATATAATCATATGCTAATATAATGTTACTAGCTATGGTTATACCTTTCTTATATTGTATATTTGCATTCTATTTAGAACTAATCTACTTAAAGAATATGATTAAAGTATCTGAACAAGCAAAGAAGAAGGTTATAGAACTTATGACAGATGATGGCTTTGACCCATTTACACATTATGTAAGAGTAGGTGTGAAAAGTGGAGGCTGTTCTGGTTTGTCTTACGATTTACAGTTTGACAAAAATCAAACTGAGAGCGATAAAGTTTTTGAAGACAATGATATCAAAATTATTGTGGACAAAAAGAGCTTCCTGTACCTTATAGGCACTACCTTAGAATATTCAGGTGGGTTAAACGGAACTGGATTTGTCTTTAACAATCCAAATGCTAATCGCACATGTGGATGCGGAGAAAGTTTTTCTCTGTAACCCTATCTAATCTTTCCAAAGAGGAAAGAATCTTAAAATTTTGAAGAAATTATGAGTAAATATACTGAAGACGATTTAAGAGAAGAGTTAAAAACCAAGGAATACGAATACGGTTTTTATACAGATATTGAGTCTGATACGTTTCCTGTTGGCCTAAATGAAGAGGTTGTAATTGCAATTTCTAAGAAAAAAGAAGAGCCAGAATGGATGACTGAGTGGCGTCTTGAAGCTTTTAAAGCTTGGAAAGAAATGATTGAACCGGAGTGGGCAAATGTTAAATATGAAAAGCCAGATTTTCAAGCTATTTCTTATTATTCAGCGCCAAATACAAAACCAAAATACGACAGTCTCGATGAAGTAGACCCTGAGCTTTTAGCAACCTTTGATAAATTAGGGATTTCATTAGACGAGCAAAAAGCGCTTGCAGGTGTTGCAATGGATGTTGTTATTGATTCTGTTTCTGTTGCAACAACTTTCAAAAAGACATTAAGCGAAAAAGGCATCATTTTTATGAGTATGTCTGATGCTATTAAAGAACATCCAGAATTAGTTAGAAAATATATAGGAACAGTTGTTCCACAGAAAGACAACTTTTATGCGGCCTTAAACTCTGCAGTATTTAGTGATGGCTCTTTCTGCTATATTCCAAAAGGCGTTCGTTGCCCAATGGAATTATCAACATATTTCAGAATTAACCAAGCAAACACCGGTCAGTTTGAAAGAACATTGGTTGTTGCCGATGAAGGTAGTTACGTTTCTTATTTAGAAGGTTGTACTGCTCCTAGCCGTGACGAAAACCAACTTCATGCTGCTGTTGTAGAATTAATTGCTTTAGACGATGCTGAAATAAAATATTCAACGGTTCAAAACTGGTTCCCAGGAAGTGCTGAAGGAAAAGGTGGTGTTTACAACTTTGTAACCAAACGTGGTATCTGTGAGAAAAATGCAAAAATTTCATGGACTCAAGTTGAAACTGGATCTGCAGTAACATGGAAATATCCATCTTGTATTTTGAAAGGCGATAATTCGGTTGGTGAATTTTATTCGATTGCAGTTACTAATAATCATCAACAAGCCGATACAGGTACTAAGATGATTCACTTAGGTAAGAATACAAAATCAACGATTATATCTAAAGGTATTTCGGCAGGTAAGTCGCAAAACTCATATAGAGGATTAGTACAAATTAATTCTCGTGCAGAAAACGCTCGTAACTTTTCACAATGTGATAGTTTATTAATGGGTAATGATTGTGGTGCACATACCTTCCCTTATATCGAAGCGAAAAATAAAAGCGCCATGGTGGAGCACGAAGCAACCACAAGTAAAATTGGTGAAGACCAAATTTTCTATTGTAACCAAAGAGGAATAGATACTGAAAAAGCCATTGCACTTATTGTAAATGGATTTAGCAAAGAGGTTCTTAATAAGTTACCAATGGAGTTTGCTGTAGAAGCTCAGAAGTTACTAGAAATCAGTTTAGAAGGAAGTGTTGGATAAAATATTTCACTAAGTTTTTATTAGTAAATAAGTAATATGATAAAAAACAGTCTCATTATCATTTTAGCCTTAGTGCTAGTGGCTTGTAAAAATGAAGGCAAACAAGAAGTTAGCCTTGAGGAAAATCGTTCAAAATCATACGATCAAAATGATGGTCTCATAACTATTAAAGGTGACTTCGTTTATTATGCGGATGCTGCTGTTATCCAAACACCAACTGAAATTTACGGTGTAGTAATCGATGAGCAAATGCATGCTTTAGATAAGGAAGCGCAAGCATTTAAAAAAGAAGCTACAGATATGGTGCCTGTAACCGTTCGTGTTCGAAAGTTTGAAAAAGACGAAAACGAAGAAGGTTGGCAGTTTAAAGTAGAAATTAAAGAAATTTTAAAGGTGGAAGCACCTGACCCAGAAACAAAAGACGTTATAAAATTAGCAAAATAAGATTATGTTAAAGATAAATGACTTACACGCAAGTGTAGAAGGAAAAGCAATATTAAAGGGTATCAATCTCGAAGTTAATGCAGGCGAAGTGCATGCAATAATGGGACCTAACGGTTCTGGTAAAAGTACCTTAGCATCTGTAATTGCTGGTAAAGAAGAATATGATGTAACTCAAGGTTCTATATTCTTAGACGAAGAAGATATCGACGAATTAGCTGCTGAAGAGCGTGCACACAAAGGTATTTTCCTTTCATTTCAGTATCCAGTAGAAATTCCTGGAGTTAGTGTAACTAACTTTATTAGAACAGCTATCAACGAAACTCGCAAAGCGAAAGGTTTAGAGGATATGCCAGGTAAGGATATGTTGAAAATGATTCGTGAGAAATCTGAAATGTTAGAAATTGATCGTAAATTTTTATCTCGTTCTTTAAACGAAGGTTTTTCAGGTGGTGAAAAGAAACGTAACGAGATTTTCCAAATGGCTATGTTAGAGCCTAAGTTAGCTATACTTGATGAAACGGATTCAGGATTAGATATCGATGCGCTTCGTATTGTTGCTAACGGTGTTAATAAATTAAAATCTAAAGACAATGCGGTTATTGTAATTACCCACTACCAGCGTTTATTAGATTATATCGTTCCAGACTTTGTTCACGTGTTACACGATGGTAAAATCGTAAAATCTGGAACTAAGGAATTAGCTCACAAATTAGAAGCTCAAGGTTACGATTGGATTAAGGAAGAAGTAGGCGTATAAATTCTTAAACACTAACCTGTTTAATTGTTTACTCAGACACTCATCCTTTTTTAATATTAAAATAGTAATCAATTTTGAAACGTTAATTTTCAGCGTATCGAAGACTGATTACTGAAGACTTAAACACATGAATTTAAAAGAAAAATTAGTATCGTCATTTATGGCTTTTGAGGACACGGTAGATGTGCACTCTTCTGTCCATGATATTCGTACTGAAGCTATAAAAACTTTTGAGGCTGAAGGATTTCCTACTAAGCGTCAAGAAGAATGGAAGTACACATCCTTAAATTCAATTTTAAAGCATGATTATAGCGTGTTCCCAAAGCACGAAAATGATCTGGAATTTAAAGATGTAAAGAAATATTTCATTCATGATATCGATGCCTACAAAATTATCTTTATTGATGGTAAATATGCATCACACCTATCTCAAACAACACATGATGGTTTAGATGTTTGCTTAATGTCATCGGCATTAACAAAGCCTAAATACAAGATGATTATTGATAATTATTTCAATAAAATTGCTGGTAAAGATAGTTTGTCGTCATTGAACACAGCGTTTTCTTACGAAGGTGCTTATATCAATATTCCCAAGAATAAAGTGGTTGAGAAGCCTATTCAAATTATACACTTTTCGACAGGAAATGAAGCGGCTACAATGTTGCAGCCTAGAAACTTAATCATTGTTAACGAAAATGCACATGTTCAAATTATTGAACGTCATCAGAGTTTAACAGATAACCCTGTTTTAACAAATAGTGTTACAGAGATTTTCGCCAATAAACGTGCTATTGTAGATTATTACAAAATTCAGAATGACAGACAGAGTGCTACTTTAATAGACAATACTTTTGTTAATCAAAAGCAAGAAAGTTTAGCTAAAGTTCATACGTTTTCTTTCGGTGGAAAATTAACTCGAAACAATCTAAATTTCTACCAAAACGGAGAACGTATCGATTCTACAATGAAAGGTGTGACTATTATAGGCGATAAACAACATGTAGATCACAATACTTTAGTTCACCATATTGAACCTAACTGTGAAAGCCACCAAGATTATAAGGGGATTTACTCAGACAACTCAACGGGTGTTTTTAACGGAAAAGTCCTTGTTGAAAAATTAGCCCAAAAGACGAATGCTTTCCAAGCTAATAATAACATTTTGTTAAGCGATAAAGCAAGTATCAATACAAAACCTCAGCTTGAAATTTTTGCAGATGATGTAAAATGTTCTCATGGTTGTACTATTGGTCAGTTAGATGAAAGCGCGATGTTTTATTTACGTTCTAGAGGTATTCCTGAAAAAGAAGCTAAAGCACTATTAATGTTTGCCTTTAGTAATACGGTATTAGAATCGGTTAAAATTCCTGAAATTAAACAGAGAATCACCAAAATTATTGCTGATAAGTTGGGTGTGAGTACTGGGTTTGACTTATAATTTATGGTAGACATTTTAAAATTACCTTTAAAATTATTTATTAAAATTATTGCGGTAATTTTAGGTATTGCCTTAGTATCAGGAATCTTAGAACTTTATTTTAAGAACGGATTTTTTGAAGGTTTCATATTAACCTTTTTTGGTTTAGCATCCACTGCCCTACTTATAATTTCACTGTTTCTTATATTTCTAACGACTATTGATTTGTTGACCGGAGATTATAAAAAAGGACTTTATAAATTAGGAGTCGTTGTTGCATCATTGTCTATATATGCTGTTATATTTTTAAATACTATTTCTACATTATTTTAAATTATTATCATGCTTAATATCCAAGAAATAAGAAAAGACTTCCCAATCCTTCATCGTAAGGTTAATGGTAAGGCTTTAATCTATTTTGACAATGCAGCAACCTCACAAACCCCTCAACAAGTCATAGATGTTATTGTAGATTATTATACAAACTACAATGCTAATATCCACAGAGGTGTTCATAGTTTAAGTCAAGAGGCTACTGATGCTTACGAGCAAGCACGAATAAAAATACAGAAGCATTTTAATGCTAAGCATAGTCACGAGATTATTTATACTGCTGGTACAACACACGGTATTAATTTAGTGGCTAATGGATTTTCATCCCTCTTAAAAAAGGGTGATGAAATTATAGTTTCGGCTTTAGAACATCATAGCAATATTGTCCCTTGGCAGATGCTTTGTGAGCGCACAGGAGCGACTTTAAAAGTTATTCCTATGAATGAAAAAGGTGAGCTTATTCTTTCAGAATTTGATGGCCTTCTAAATGAGCATACCAAATTGGTGTTCGTAAACCATATTTCAAACGCTTTAGGAACTATAAACCCTATAGAATATATTATTGAAAAAGCCCATAAGGCGGGAGCAGCTGTTCTAGTAGATGGCGCTCAGTCTTGTCCACATTTAAAACCAGATGTTCAAGCTTTAGATGTCGATTTCTATGTTTGTTCTGCTCATAAAATTTGCGGACCAACAGGTGTTGGAATGCTTTACGGGAAAGAAGAGTGGTTGAAAAAATTACCACCATATCAAGGTGGCGGAGAAATGATAGCGGAGGTTTCTTTTGAAAAAACCACTTACGCAGGTTTACCACACAAATTCGAAGCAGGAACACCGAATATTTCTGGAGGAATTGCATTTGGTGCCGCATTAGATTATATGAATAACTTAGGATTTGATGCTATTGCGGAGTACGAAAATGAACTTCTAGTTTATGCTACAGAGCAACTTGAGAAGATCGAGGGTGTAAAAATATATGGTACGGCTAAAGAAAAAACTTCTGTAATTTCTTTTAATGTCAATGATATTCACCCCTACGATATTGGTACTATTTTAGACAAAATGGGAATTGCGGTGCGAACGGGACACCACTGTGCTCAACCTATTATGGATTTCTATAAGATTCCTGGCACTATACGAGCATCGTTTATGTTTTATAATACCAAGGACGAAATTGACACATTTATCACAGCATTAAAAAAAGCTGTAATGATGCTATCCTGAGTTTGGCACTAAATGTGTAATTTAATGGTTAAATAATATACACATGAAATTACTACTCAGCCTATTCACACTATTATTAGCGGTCACAGCTTGTGATTCGACTAAAAAGACCATAGACTCAAATCAGAAGATGCAAAAAGAAGAAACACTTTCTGGTACTTACTTTATCACTCATGTAGGCAATAATGATGTGTCTAAGCATAAGTTAGCCATCACCTTTGATGAAAGTACCAATCAATTTTCAGGATTTGCAGGTTGTAATCAATTTTTCGGAGCGTATTCAATAGACAACAATTCCTTATTGTTGAACAATGTTGGCGCATCCAAAAAACTATGTCATGGTGACGCTATGACCATAGAAGACCATATTCTAAAAGCCTTAGGTATAGTAGATTCATTTTCTATTGATGATTCCATATTATCGCTTTCAGGTAAATCTACGATACTTATTAAAGCTAGTAAAGCTGAAATGGTTTCTCAACGTCCAGCCGCAAAGAGTAATACAAGTGGAACTTCTATTAAGTACCAAGCTTTAACAAGAGGTAGTTTTGATTTTATTCTTATTTCAAGTTCTGAAATTATAACTTCTAATGATCAAAGTCTTCAGAAGTTAGATAAACACAGTATTAATCAAAAAGATTGGGACGGATTAAATGCGTTAATTGAAAAGGTAGATTTAGAGACATTTCAGAATTTGAATGTACCCTCTACGCAACATCAATTTGATGGTGCTGCCCATGCAACTTTAGCTATTCAAATTGGTGATATAGAATACATGTCTCCAACTTTTGATCATGGCAATCCACCTACAGAGATAGACGCATTAGTTAATAAAGTGTTATCCATAAAAGAAAATACATTAAAACAATAGCGATTTTGTAATTTTGCATAAAAGCAACACACTATGACGATTCAAGAAGTACAAGAAGAGATAATAGATGAATTTTCAATGTTTGAAGATTGGGAAGAACGTTACCAATACATGATAGACTTAGGTAAATCATTACCACTTATTGAAGACAAATATAAAACGGAGGATAATATCATTAAAGGCTGCCAAAGTAAAGTTTGGGTACATGCTGATATGGTTGATGACAAGGTGAACTTTACTGCCGATAGTGACGCTATAATTACTAAAGGAATTATCGCTATATTGATTCGTGTGTTTTCTGATCAACATCCAAAGGATATTATTGAAGCGAACACCGATTTTATAGATAAAATAGGATTAAAAGAGCATTTATCACCAACAAGAGCTAACGGGCTTGTAAGCATGATAAAGCAATTAAAAATGTATGCCATTGCATACCAAACACAATTGAACTAAGTTTCGTAGGTACAGTGTAGATGTTAGTGATTTATCACCTGCATCTAAAACCTATAAACTAAAAACTTTATAAAAATGAGCGATACTAAAATAGATACAGTTGTACTAGGAGAAAAAATTTTAAGAGTCATAAAAACCATCTATGACCCTGAAATTCCTGTAGACATTTACGAATTAGGACTAATCTACGATGTTTTTGTCAACGAAGATTTAGAGGTAAAAATATTAATGACTTTAACCACACCAAACTGTCCAGTGGCTGAAACTTTACCATTAGAGGTGGAAGAAAAAGTAAAATCGATTAACGAGGTTAAAAATGCGGAAGTCGAAATTACATTCGATCCACCATGGAGCCAAGAATTAATGAGTGAAGAAGCTAGATTGGAGCTTGGTATGCTCTGATTAAACCATGGCCAGACGTAGACCTACATCCATAAAAGACGATAAGAAAACAAACATAAAATCGTCCTTTAACGCTCTAGTTTACATTCCGAGGTTTTTTAGAGAAATATGGAGTGTTAATAAAAAGCTGTTTTTAGTATCAGCGTTCTGTAGGCTTATTGGAGCCTTACTTCCTGTAATCATCTTATGGGTTGGAAAACTTATTATTGATGAAATTATATTACAAGTTTCATTAGATAACCCTGATTACACTTCTCTTTGGACCTATGTTGCTGCTGAGTTTGCCTTAATTATTCTAAGCGACTTAATTAGTAGAGCAATATCCTTAACTGATGGTTTACTTGGTGATGAATATAATATTGCCACCTCGATTACTATTATTAAAAAAACGAATCAGATAAATATTGGTTTATTAGAAGATTCGGAGTTTTATGATAAGCTTGAACGCGCAAGAACTCAAACTTCAGGTCGTGTTGGACTTATGTCTAACGTATTAGGTCAAGCCCAAAGTACCATTTCAATTGCGACACTTGTCGCTGGTTTAATATATTTTGAACCCTACCTCATTATATTATTAGTCCTTAGTATTATTCCATCCTTTATTAACGAAGTTCGATTTAGTCAACAACAGTATTCCTTAGCACGAAGCTGGACTTCAGAACGACGCGAACTCGATTACTTGCGTTTTATTGGAGCCAATGACAAAACAGCTAAAGAAATTAAACTTTTTGGCTTAACTGACTTTATTGTAGACCGATTTAAAAACCTGTCTGAAGAATATTACCAACTCAACAAAACTTTAGCGATTAAACGTTCCGCTTTAGGTTTTCTATTCAATGTTTTGGGTTCTTTAAGTTATTACGGTGCTTATGTTTTCATTATATATCGTGTGCTTTCAGGAGCCATTACCCTTGGAGAATTAACGTTCTTATCAGGTTCATTTAACCGATTAATGCGAAACCTTCAAGATTTCTTTTCCAAATTCACGCGAATATCAGAAAGTGCATTATACCTCAAGGACTACTTCGACTTTACAGATATTTCTATTGTTCCTAAAGCCAAGGAAGATATGCCACTACCAAAGAAAATTCAATATGGTTTTGAATTTAAAGATGTACGCTTTGCCTATCCAAATTCAGAAACTGAAATTTTAAAAGGCATTAGCTTTAAAATTAAAGCAGGAGAAAAACTAGCTTTTGTGGGACAGAATGGTGCTGGAAAAACCACATTGGTAAAATTGTTATTGCGTTTTTACGAACCGACCTCTGGTGAGATTTTGCTAGATGGTACAAACATCAATCGATTTAATCTTGCGGAATATCAAGAGTATTTTGGTGTGATTTTTCAAGATTTCTTTAAATATGAATTTACCGTTAGAGAAAACATAGCCATTGGCGACATCGAAGAAATTGATAATCAACAAAAAATTGAAACTGCTGCAATACAAAGTTTAGCCGATGATGTTATAGCCGAATTAAAAGATGGTTACAATCAGCAATTAGGTAAACGTTTCACTAATGGTCAAGAATTATCTGGTGGTCAGTGGCAAAAAGTGGCCTTGGCAAGAGCTTATATGAAAAATGCCGAAGTGATGATATTAGACGAACCGACTTCAGCATTAGACGCTAGAGCAGAAAGTGAGGTTTTTGAAAGATTTATAGGATTAACAGAAGGAAAAACCAGCATTATCATATCACATAGATTTAGTACAGTGCGACAGGCTGATAGAATTTTGGTTCTTGAGCATGGCAAAATCACAGAGATTGGAACCCACGAGGAACTCATGGAAAATCAGTCTTTATACGCCGAATTGTTTACGCTTCAGGCTGAAGGCTATCAGTAAATTAATTACCTTTGTAACATGGCAGATGAGATTATAAATAGAGTAGCAAATAGCAAACTCAAGGTTGTAGATTTAGAGGATTATTATCCTGCAGGTAACCGCATTCTTTTTGATATAAAAGATTGGTTAATGGAAGGCTTAGTACTCCGCGAGAAAGACTTTAGAGCGCAGGTGGCAGCTCATGATTGGTCGCAATATCAAGATTGCTATGTGGCCTTATACTGTTCCACGGACGCCATTGTTCCAGATTGGGCTTATATGCTCATTTCTATGGAGCTACAAGACTATGCAAAATTAACTATCACAGGGTCTTTAGTGGATTTGGAATCTATAATTTACACTTCAATTATTTCAGAATTAGACCTTGAAGTTTATAGAGATTTACCCGTCATCATCAAAGGTTGTTCCCATAAACCAGTACCTGCTAATGCCTTGGTTTTATTATCTCAAAAATTAAAACCCATCGCAAAATCTATCATGTTTGGCGAAGCCTGTTCTTCAGTTCCTTTGTACAAAAGGCGCTAATCAAAATTATTTGTGACTTCTTAGACTTTCATGGGTCTTAATCAATGTGGCCTCTTTTAAATAGATATTTAGCAGAAGTCAACAAACACTTATATTTGCAAATTAATAACAACTTTAAATTATTAAAATTTAAAAATTATGATCAACAAAAAATTAATTTTATCCGCATTCTTTATGTTTGCTATAGCTTTTAGTTTTGCGCAAACGAAAGAAGAATTAAAAGCTCAAAAAGCTGAAAAGCAAGCCGAAGCAGATAAGTTTCAAAGTGAAGCTAACGCTATTCAAGCGCAAATAGACGCTTTACCAGGTTGGAGAATTGGCGCATTTGGAACAATTGGTGGTAGCTTATCTAACTTTAACAATTGGTATGGTCAAGGAACTCCTAATAATAGTTCTGGTAATATTGGTATTACTTTTAATGCATTTGCCAACAAAATTGAAGATAAATATTTCTGGAGAAACTCTTTAACTACAAATTTAGCTTGGACAAAATTTGATGATAAAGACGATCCGAATGATGATGATAGCTTTAGAACTGGAACCGATGTTTTTAATATCTCTTCGCTTTACGGAAGAAACATTAGCAAAACTTGGGCTATTTCTGGTTTAGCTGATTATAGAACTACACTTTTAGATAACTTTAACGATCCTGGGTTTTTAGATTTAGGTGTTGGTGCGACATGGACTCCTACAAGTAATTTAGTGGTAGTTATTCACCCATTAAATTATAACTTCGTTTTTGCTAAAAATGATGCTGCTTTCGAATCTTCTGCAGGTGCGAAAATTGTTGCAGATTATACAAGACAAATTGGTGCCATCAACTTTAAATCTAACTTCTCTACTTTCCAAAGTTATGAAGATAGCGACTTATCAAACTTTACGTGGACAAACTCATTTAGCTACAAGTTATGGAAGATGATAGGTGTTGGTTTTGACTTTGGTTTAAGAAGCAACAAACAAGAAGCGGCTAATTACCAAGCTGTTGATTTAAAAGATGCTGATAATAAATTACAGACTTATTATACAATTGGTATGAGCTATAACTTCTAATAAGAGGCTCTCATCCAAGTAAAAACCTGTCTAGATAGTATTTTAGACAGGTTTTTTTATGCTTAATACTGAGTTTAATTAAACTTCTTCTTTTTCTCTTTTTTCTTAAAAAGGCGTTTAAAGAATCCATCGCGTTTAGTGTCTTCGCAATCTAAATCGTCCAAGACTTTTTGTGACGGCCTTTCGAACTTAGCTCTCGTAATTGAATTAAATTCAGAATCACTATTTAACTTCTGATAAAACTTAGCGAAAATTGGTAAGGCTGAATTGGCACCTTGACCTAATCCTGTCGACTTAAATCCAATGGCATGATTATCATTACCAACCCAAGTGATAGTCGCTAAATTCGGAGTTAAGCCAACAAACCAGCCGTCTTTATTATTCTGAGTGGTTCCTGTTTTACCGGCTATTTCATTTTTCAACCCATACGTACTTCTTAGCCTAGACGCTGTACCATTATTTACGGTCGATTTCATCATTTCTAAAAGTACTTGTCTTGTGTAATCACTGAAAGCTTCCTTTTCTGATATCTCTGGCTCAAATGAAGCGATAACATTTCCATGTTTATCTTCAATTTTCGTAATATAATAGGCTTTAACAGCTCTTCCTTTATTGAGATAACTCGAGAATGCTCCTGTTAAATCTCTCAAGTTAATTTCAGCGACACCTAAAGCTAAGGATGGTTGGTTAGGCAGTTCTTTTGAAATGCCCATTCTTTCCACTTGTTCTATAACCTTTGGAATTCCAACCTCTTCTAGAACTTTAACCGCAATGGTATTAATAGAATTACTTAAGGCTTTTTCTAAAGTATAATTGATATAGGGGTCCTCCTCACTACTACCCGAATTACTTGGTGTCCAATTATCATAATTGGTATAAGTGACCTTGTTTAGTGAAAAATAGGTACAAGGATCCATGCCGTTTTCTATAGCTGCGGTATATACAAAAGGTTTGAAAGTTGAACCCACCTGCCTTTCACTTTGCGAAATATGATCGTATTTAAAATACCTATAATCAATGCCACCTATATAGGTTCGAACGGCTCCAGTACTTGGCTCCACAGACAGCATTCCTGTATTTAAAAATTTGAGGTGGTGTTTTAAACTATCAATAGTGGATATTTTTTGTACAGTATCACCTTTCCAACTAAATAAATCTACAAGTCTTTTCACCTTCAAGGAATCGTCGATTTGCTTATCCGTTAGTCCTTTTTCCTTATAAGCCTTTACCTGAGGCAAGTTGTTAATAGCGCTTTTTATAAGTATTGAATTGGTTTCCCATGGTGAGTTTTTTCCATAGGCTTTTTCAAAATCAGCTTGAAGTAGGGTCATATGTTCCTTCATAGCAGCTTCCGCTAATTCCTGCATCTTATAATCTAAAGTAGTATGAACAATCAATCCGTCCTTATAAAGATCATAAGACTCACCATTTGGCATCTTTAAAGTATCTAATATTGAAGCTAGTTGTTTTTTAACTTCTGCTCTAAAATACGGCGCTAAACCTAAGTCGTGATTAAATGAACGGTAATCTAATTTAAGCTCTTTATTGCTATAATATTTTAATGAATCTTTTGAAAGGTAACCATAAGTCACCATTTGATTAAGCACAACGTTTCTTCGGCCTTTACTACGTTCCTCATGAATTCTTGGATTGTAATAGGTATTCGCTTTTAAAGTACCTACTAAAGTCGCTGCCTGATGAATAGAAATATCAGAAACAGATAAGTTAAAGAATTTTCGTGACGCACTTTCAATACCATATGTATTATCTGAAAATGGCACCGTATTAAGATACAAGGTTAGTATTTCCTCCTTTGAATATACCTCTTCAATGCGTTTAGCTATTATAGATTCTTTAAACTTATTGATGAGCATGCTAAAAAATGCATAATTCTTCCTTCCATATAGATTTTTAGCTAATTGAAGCGTAATGGTACTTCCTCCTCCTGCTGATTTATCTTGCAGAATTAAGTTTTTTACGAATACGCGCATTAAACTGATATTGTCTATACCGTCATGCTCATAAAATCTAGAATCTTCAGTAGCTATTAAAGCATTAATGAGATGCTTAGGAAAATCTTCAAATTTCACAGGTTGCCTATCGTAGATATAAAACTTCCCTATTAATTTAGAATCTTTATCTAATACTTGAGTCGCTTCCTCTTGGATTATAGAACTCAAAACTTCTTTAGTTGGAAGTTTACCAAAGGCTCCTAAATATATACTTATGTATAATCCTACGAAAAATAAAATGACCGCAATCAATACACTAATGGACCACTTGACCCATTTACGTTTTGTTGCTCTTAAAACTCTTGACTTAAAGGTTTTTGAAGATGTAGCCATATAAAGAAAATTATGTTTCTTATTCTAGATCTTCAACGTCTGGATATAAGAAATGATTGTATGGAAAACGAGTGACATGAATTTCTCTAACCTCTTCATATACACGCTTTCTGAAATCTTCAATATTTTCTTTATTTAAAGCTGAAATAAACAATGCATTTCCATCTAATCTAGACATCCATGTTTTTTTCCATTCTTCAATCGTAAAGTTGGCTTTGGTTCTTTCCACTATCAAATCATCTTCATCGTAAGGTTCCGGCTCATAGGCATCAATTTTATTAAAGACCATGATTGTAGGTTTATCCTTACTATCTATTTCATCTAAAATTTGATTTACAGATTCGATATGCTCTTCAAAGTTAGAATGCGAAATATCAACAACATGCAAAAGCAAATCAGCTTCTCTTACTTCGTCTAAAGTGCTTTTGAAGGATTCCACCAATTGTGTTGGTAATTTTCTAATAAAACCAACGGTATCACTTACTAAAAATGGTAAGTTTCCTATCACCACTTTTCTTACTGTAGTGTCTAAGGTTGCAAACAATTTGTTTTCTGCAAAAACATCACTTTTGCTAATCACATTCATTAGGGTAGATTTTCCAACATTGGTATACCCCACTAAAGCTACGCGCACCATCTTACCGCGATTTCCACGTTGTACAGCCTGTTGCTTATCAATTGTTTTTATCTTGGCTTTTAATAATGCGATTTTGTCACGAACAATACGTCTATCTGTTTCAATTTCAGTTTCACCAGGTCCACGCATTCCAATCCCCCCTTTTTGACGCTCAAGGTGAGTCCACATTCCTTTTAATCTTGGTAATAAATATTCACATTGCGCCAATTCTACCTGGGTTCTAGCGTAACTCGTTTGCGCCCGTTGCGCAAAAATATCAAGGATAAGGTTAGTTCTATCTAAAATTTTACAATTTAGAATTTTACTAATATTTCGTTCTTGGGCCGGACTTAATTCATCATCAAATATTACAGTACCGATCTCATTTTCTTTAACAAAATTTGCGACCTCTTCCATTTTACCTGTTCCTATAAAAGTTTTAGGATTAGGTATCGCCATTTTTTGTGTAAAGCGTTTTATCACCTCACCACCTGCTGTATAAGTTAAAAACTCTAATTCATCTAAATACTCATTTGACTTTTCCTCATCTTGATTCTGTGTAATCACACCGATAAGAACCGTCTTTTCTAAATCTATTTCTTGTTTTTCTATCATATAATAATTAAAGTACAAAGTTAATCAAATGCACAATTCCAATATAATGATTTTAATATCTATATTTTGTTTGTAGTTAACATTTCTTAAAAGATCTCCTATTTTAATTAATGAATCATTAGACAAAGTAGATTCCTATAATTTTATTGTTTCCAACTATATAATTCAACGTATTAACCATGTATTAACCCATCATTTACAAACAGTTAATTTTTAACCAATAAGTTTTTCTAAAAATTATGTCAAAACACTTATTTTGGGTGGTAAGAATAAAAATCATAGGAAAAAGCTATCCTAGCTATATTAGGTCATACCCGAATTTTAATGAAAAAAAATGAGCTAAATATTTCTAGTGTTATTTGTCGATAAAAACAGTACTTAATCTATTATAGTATTGTTAACATCTTGTTAATAGTCATTTTTTATATATTCGGGCTTGTATAGTCTGTTCGTCAAATAACGCTAACTGTACCGTAAAATAACATACAATATAACAAAAACCAACAAACCCCTTATAATCAAACGATTATAAATAATTATTTTTTAACAAACAGAATAATAATGAAAAAGATTACTCTATTTTTAATTATGCTAGGCTTTTTCCTCACGGCGAGTGCACAGTATGATTTTGATCCGATAGTAGGACCTGTCACCGTAGTTTCCGGCGCGAACACTCCTATTAATCTAAACGATGTTGCTAACTCAGTAGGAGTTCCAGCGTCTTCAACAGGAACCTATAGTTCCTTCTCAGTATCTGCTGATTGGGTTGCTGGATCTGGTAACCCATTCTCTAGTGAAGCGGCATTAACGGTTGTAACCACTGCTGGTTCAGTAATAATTGATCCTCCTACAACAGGCGCAGGCACAGGAAATGATACTACCCTTACATTTGCTGGGGAGTTTGCTGGTCCGTATGATCCAACAACTGATGGTTTTATTGATTTAATCTTCGATCAAAGTTGGAGTAATTCTCAAGCAGATTATTCGAATATTGTAGTAACCATATTTGAATCACCTACATGCCTTATTCCAACAGGTATGGAGACTTCAATGCTTACTACAACATCCGCAGACTTAACTTGGACTGCTGGAGATTCAGAAACAGAATGGAATATTGAATATAGCACTACCGATTTTACTCCTGGTAATGGTGAAGAACAAGGAACGACTGCTGTTTCGGGTACTGCCACTGTTTCCCTTACTGATTTAACAGAATCAACAGAGTACTTTGTATATTATCAAGCAAATTGCGGTACTGAGGATGGATTAAGTGAATGGGCTGGCCCATTTGTTTTTTATACCGGATATTGTATTTCTAACCCGAGTTCAAACGATGGTAACGGAATTTCACAAATAGTATTAGGCACCGAGGTATTCCCTTCCGGTGGCGATATTACTTACGAAGATTTTACTGGTACAACAGTAGATTTAGCATCTAGTATTAATACAAATTTGCAAATTACTTTTGAAACAGGATACACGTACAATGTAAACGTTTGGATTGACTTCAATAATGATTTAGTTTTTGATAACGATACTGAACTTGTTTACTCAGGTGAGTCTACAAATGCTAACCCAACAACTCTTGATGCTTCATTCGTAATGCCAGAAACTCCTCTTGGAGTTTATAATATGAGAATAGGAACGGCTGATTTTGGACAAACAACTCCTAATCCATGTTATATAGGTGGTTATGGTGTAACGGCTGATTTTGTTATTAATGTAACAGAGGCTCCTGATTGTGTTCCTCCTTATCAACTAACAGCATCAGATATTTTATATGATTCTGCTTCTCTTAGTTGGACTCAACCTGGTAATGTGACTGAGTGGAATATCGAAATTCTACCAACAGGAACAGCACCAACTGGAATGCCTACAGATAGTAATGTCTCTAACCCTTATACAGTAACTAATTTAGACGGATTAAGTACATACGACTATTATGTACAAGCCATATGTACTGGTGAAACAAGTGCTTGGTCTGGTCCATATACATTTACCACTCTATGCGATGTATTCAGTCCAGATTATATTCAAGCTTTTACCACAATTATCCCAGATTGTTGGGACGAAGCTCATAATGGTGATGAAACCACAGGTCCTTTAGAAATAGGTGGAAGCTCATGGAGCTCTGATGGATTCCTTAATAATGGGAATACTGGAGCTTATAGAATTAACTTATATTCTAATAATAAAAGTGATTGGTTACTTTCTCCATTATTTGATTTAACAGGAGGTCCTTTCCAAGTTGAATTTGATTTTGGAGTTATGAACTACAACAGTTCAACAGCACCAGGAACTTTAGGGTCTGATGACACCGTAAAATTACTAATGAGTAGTGACGCTGGTGCAACATGGACTACTTTATTAACATACGACAATACTTCAGTATTTAGTGCAACAGGAGAGCACCCTGTAGTAGATCTTACGGCTTATGAGGGTCAAATAGTACAATTTGGTATTTTAGCTTCTGAGGGAACAGTAAACGACCCTCAAGATGTTGAAGTTTTTGTAGATAACTTTAGAGTAAGAGGAATTCCTACTTGTACTGAACCTACAGATTTATCCGCAACCAATTTAAGTTTAACGTCTACAGAGGTTACTTGGGTTGAAGCAGGTATATCAACTGAATGGACTATTCAATATGGTGAAGCTGGTTTTGCCTTAGGAACAGGAACATTTATTGAAAACGTTTCAACAAATCCTTATATTATCAATGACTTAACACCTGATACATTTTACGAATTTTATGTACAAGCGATTTGTGGCCCTGGAGATGAAAGTTCTTTTAATGGACCATTCCAATTCTTTACAGGATATTGTGAATCGAATCCTACGAGTAATGATGGAACAGGTGTAGCAAATGTTACAGTTGGAGTAACTGACTTCCCTTCTTATGGTGATGTAACCTATGAAAATCACACGACACCTGTCGTAAATGTTTACCAAGGCCTTGATACAACTGTTGAAATAGAGTTTGCTCATGGTTTCTCACACGATACAAACATTTGGATAGATTTCAATGATGATTTAGTGTTTGATATGACTGAGTTAGTGTTTCAAGGAGAATCTCCAGGTGGAGCCGGACAATTATTAGATGCCTCTTTTGTAATGCCTTTAACAGCACCAATAGGAGAACACAGAATGAGAATCGGAGCCGCTTATAGTGGCCAATCAACTCCGAACCCATGTTACAATGGGTCTTGGGGAACAACTTTAGACTTTACATTAAACGTACAGCAACTTAACTGTACCTTGCCTACTGCAAATTATACAACTGTGGCTGATTGTGACGGAGATCAATACTATATAGAAGTCGATGTTACTGACTTAGGAAGTGCAACATCTTTAGAAATCACTAACACTTATGATGCTGGAACTGTTTTAGTTGAGACAGTAGATACTTACCAAGCGGGACCGTTTCCTTTTGGATCTTCTGTGAAAGCCTTGGTTACGAATATTCAAGATAACGATTGTGTAATCAGCAGTCCTTTATACAATATTATAGCTTGTCCTCCAGAAAATGATAATTGTGTAGACGCTATTACGGCAGTGGTTAATGAATTCGCAAATTGTGATGCCGTAACACCAGGAACTATACTTGCCGCTACACCTTCAGGTGTTCCTAATGGAAGTTGTACAGGTTCACCTAATGATGATGTGTGGTTTACATTTGAAGCATTAAATGAATTACAAATTATTTCATTACAAAATATTCAAAATGGTACCTCTAACTTACATCATGCTGTATACGAAGGTTCTTGTGGTGAATTAACTGAAGTTTACTGTTCTACAGATGACTCTTCAATTACACCGCCTTTAACAGTAGGTTCTACCTATTATGTTAGAGTTTTTAGTGGAGGAAACTTACAAGAATCTTCTACGTTCGATTTATGTATTAGACCTGCACCTTCAAATATTATTTGTGAAAGTGCTGAGAACTTCTGTTCTGTAGGTGGTGCTTTAACAGCTCCTAACGTTATAGGTGTTCCTGGATTTGGGTCAGTTGCATGTTTATACTCTACACCTAACCCAACATGGAATATTATTCAAATAGGTCAATCAGGGCCAATCGAAATTCAAATAGCTCAAGAAGATGAAAATGGTAATGGTATTGACGTAGACTTTGTTATTTGGGGTCCATTTACTTCAGTGTCTGAAGCTTGTACAGATATACTACTTGAGGATTGTCCAACATGTCCTAATAATACATCGAGCCCAAACTTTTACCCATTTGGAAATATCGTGGATTGTAGCTATTCTGCTCAAGCTGTCGAAGATTTAACTATCGACAACGCGCAAACAGGCGAAATATATATGTTATTAGTAACTAACTTTAACGGTGGTGCTGGTAGTATAACTATTGAACAGACTAATATTACAGCTGGAGATAATGGTACTATTGAGGCTGAAATTACCGCTGAAATTGTAAGTGAAGAAGTAATATTCGATCCAACAGATAATCCAACTGTTTTTGAAACAAGTGTTTGTGGTTACGACTCTATTACGATCGAAGCTAATTCACCTTTCGCAGATGAATTTGTATGGTACAAAGACGGGTTTGTAATGGAAGGAGAAACATCTTCTACATTAGTGGTAACAGAATCAGATAATTATCAAGTATATGCATACGATGCACAATGTGGATCTGATGCTTATTCTCAAGTAGTCATTGTTAATTTATATGAAGGTGCTACACCTCTTGACCCTCAAACTCTTGCAGTATGTGATGGACCGGAACAAGATGGCTCCGTAGCATTTGACTTAGATGCTTTTACTGATTCATTAGCTCTTGGTGAAGGTTTTACGGTTAGTTATTACACTAACGTTACTGATGCTAACCAAGCTATTAACGCTGTGTCTTCACCTTATGTATCAACTGGCGAACTATTAATCATTAGAATTGAAGATAGTGCAGCTGCAGAAGATGGGTACTTAGGATGTCGTGAATTGTCATCTGTAGAGCTAATTGTAAATCCTCTACCAGAAATAAATCAACCAGTAGACTTTATTGTCTGTGATGACCTTGACGGCGTCGTTGACGGTATTACTGAGTTTGATTTAACATCGATAGATGCAGAAATCACTACTGATGCTAATATTCAAATCACATACCATACATCTCAAGAAGATGCTGAAAATGGGAATGCAGCTATAGCGAGTCCATATTCAAGTGAAGGAGAAACTGTTTACGTTAGAGCTCATAACTTAGAAACGGGCTGTCATACAACAACATCATTTGATTTAGTTATCAATGACGTTCCATTAGCAGAATTTAATCCAGAATTAAATTATGTGGTTTGTCCTAACGCGACATCTCCAAATGTGATAGATATCATCCCTTCTAACTTTACGGCAGAAGAAGTATCCGTGTCTTGGACACTAGATGGAAGTCCAATATCTGGAGGAAGTGGTTTAACATTTGGGGTATTATTAGCAGGAGATTATACAGCAACCATAACCTTTAATGAAACCGGTTGTTCTAATACATTAGCTATTGAAGTTACAGAACTAGAAAACTGTGTAATACCACAAGGTATCTCACCAGGCGTTACACCAGGACAAAATGATGTATTCGACTTAAGTAGTTATAATGTTACTAAGCTGGAAATTTTTAATAGAAACGGTACTTTAGTATATTCTAAGAAAAATTATACTAATGAATGGTATGGTCAAACTAATGATGGCGACGAGTTACCAGTTGGAACATATTTCTACACTATGGAATATGAAGGTGGTACTAAGACAAGATCGGCTTGGGTATATATTAACAGATAATCAACTAACAGAATCAACTTTATATAATGAAAAAACTCTCTATTATAGTGGTTTTGCTTATGGCATTTCAGATGCATGGGCAACAAGACCCTCAGTACACGCAGTACATGTATAATATGAATATAGTCAACCCTGCTTATGCTGGGTCAAAGGAGAACCTCTCCTTTGGACTATTGTACAGAAATCAATGGGCAAGAATTGATGGTGCACCAGAAACTGGTACATTCTTCGGTCATTCGCCGCTGGGAAATAATCTTGGATTAGGTGTATCTGTAATTTCAGATCACATTGGACCAGTAAATGAAACAAATGCTTATGTCGATTTATCATATACTCTTAGGCTAGGAGGTGAACATAGATTAGCATTTGGTGTGAAAGCTGGAGCGACTTTCCACGATATCGGACTGTCAGGTTTAGATTTAATAGACCCAGCCGATCCATTTTTCGCAAATGATATTAGTGAGGTAACTCCTAATATTGGAGCAGGCTTCTTTTACTATACCAACAAGTATTATTTAGCTCTATCTGTACCTAACTTATTATCATCTGTTCATTTAGATGCTAATGGGTACAAAATAGGTTCTGAAACACAGCACTATTTCTTAACTGGTGGTTACGTGTTCGACCTATCTGAGAACACCGAGTTAAAGCCTTCATTTATGGTGAAGTCTGCATTTGATGCACCAACATCTTTCGATGTTAATTTAAACGCTAGATTCTATAAGAAATTTGAAATTGGTGCTTCATATAGGTTAGATGATTCTTTTTCAGGATTAGTTAATTTTGCATTAACACCAGCAATTAGAATTGGCTACGCATATGATGCAGTATCATCTGATATTAAAGCCTATGCACCGGCATCGCATGAGATCATGTTGTTATTTGATCTTAATTTCGCAAAACGTGTTTCACGTTCACCTAGATACTTTTAATCACAGTTAAGCTAAAACAATTATGAAAAACTTTAAAACATTATTATTTATTACGTTGATGAGTAGCTTTTGCTTAACTGCTCAGAATAAAGACACTCAAAGAGCAGATAAACATTTTGCTAGATATGAGTTTGTTAAAGCAGCAGAAAGCTATAATAAGTTAGTTGAAAACGGAAAAGGAGATGCTTATGTATACAGCCAATTAGCAGAAAGTTATTATAATATTTTCGATACTCAAGCTGCTGAACGTTGGTACGCAAAAGCATTAGAATCTTCGGATAAGCCAGAAATGATCTATAGATATTCTGAAATGCTTAAAGCTAATGGTAAATATGAGGCTTCTAATCAACAAATGAAGCGCTTCGCTTCAATGAGACCAGCAGATGCCAGAGCTATTGCATTTAACAAGAATCCTGACTATTTACCTAAAATTTTAGAACAAGGTAAAAAGTTTAATGTTCAGAATGCACCTTTTAACTCAGAGCAATCTGATTTCGGTGGAACATTACATGATGGAAAGTTATATTTTGCATCTGCTCGTAATGATAGTAGAAAGACTTACGGATGGAACGAAGAACCATTTTTAGATATTTACTCGGTAAGTAAGAATACTGATGGTACATATTTAGAACCAGAATTAGCTAATAGTACTCTAAACACTAGACACCATGAAGGCTTAGTATCTATTACTCCTGACGGTAAGACTATGTTCTTTTCAAGAGAAAGTTATTACGAAAAAGATTACGAGAAGGATTCTTTAAGCACTACTCGTTTTAGTCAAATCTATTTATACAAAGCGACTAAAGTAGGTAATGATTGGGATACTGTAGAGAGTTTACCATTTAACAGTGAAAACTATACAGTTAAAAACCCTTCTGTTAGTTCAGACGGAAAGACTTTATATTTCTCTTCAAACATGCCAGGCGGTTTTGGAAGCTACGATATTTATAAAGCACCTATCAATGATGATGGTACTGTTGGAGAACCAGTTAACTTAGGTCAAAAAGTGAATACGGAAGGACAAGAGATGTTCCCATATATTAGTAGTGATAACACACTTTATTTTTCATCTACTGGGCATTTAGGCTTAGGTGGTTTAGATGTATTCTATACAAAAGAAATAGATGGAAAATTTGCACCTATTCGTAATGCTGGTATTCCAATTAATAGTAATTCAGATGATTTTGCTTTTACTATTGACGAAGAAACTGGTGAAGGATTCGTTTCATCCAATAGAGCAGGTGGTAAAGGAAGTGATGATATCTACATATTTAAAAAACTTCAACCTTTATGTGATGTGTTAATTACAGCCACTGTTTTAGATGACACAACACGTGAACCATTAAGTGGAGCAACGGTTTCTTTGCACGATTCGCAAGGCAATAAAGTAGTTACTAAAACTACAAACGCCGAAGGTATCGCTGAATTTATCGTAGAGTGTGAAGAGGATACGGAATTAGAAGTTGTTATGGACGGTTTTGATAGCAAGAAAGTCTCTGTTAAGGGATCAAGCGAAGAAGAAACTGACGTTCAGATTTCTTTAGATCCTATTGAGAAATTGATACTTGCTGATAACATTGATTTAGAAACTATCTACTTCGATTTCGACAAATCTAATATCACCGCTGCTGCAGCTTTTGAATTAGATAAATTAGTTCAAATCATGCAGAAGTATCCTGAATTAGTTATAAAAGCAACATCACATACAGATAATAGAGGTTCTGAATCTTATAATCAAGGACTTTCTGATCGTAGAGCTAAAACTACAGTTCAGTATGTGATTTCTAAGGGAATAGATGAGTCTCGTATCTCTGGTGAAGGGAAAGGAGAGTCTGAACCAAAAGTAGATTGTTCTTCTGGTTGTACAAGAGAACAACATGCAGAAAACAGACGTTCAGAATTCCTAATAGTAAGTGGAGGAACACAAGAAGTCAAAGAATAAGAATAATAACCAACCAATTATTCACCAATAGAGCCTATTCCTTTAAAAGAATAGGCTTTATTTTTTTACCATTCCGAATATGGTGTTTTGCTTAACTGAGAATTAAAATATTTTAAATCGCCCGTCACCTCTTTTCCTAGCCATTCTGGCTTTTCAAAATGTTCATCTTCTGATGATAATTCTACTTCAGCCACTATCAACCCATAATTATCATCTAAAAACACATCTATTTCAAAAATATGTTCATCATATTTTACTTCGTATCGTGTTTTATTTATTATTCCTTGTTCGCAAAGTTTTAGAAGTTCCTCAGCTTCTGAACCTGATATTTCTTTTTCCCATTCATAACGAGAAATTCCATTGAATTTTGATTTTCCCTTAATTGTCAAATAACCCTGGCCGTTTTTCAATCTCACACGAACAGTACGTTCTTTATGACTATTTAAAAAGCCCTGTTTTATAGTGTATTTATTAAAAGCTTCGTTTTTAAAATCTTCTGATTTTACTAAAAATTTACGTTCTATCTCTATATTCATTTTTGAAGAATTTTCTTAATTCTATTGGATGGACTAGCACTTGGGGCTTCAAATTTATTTGTTACTAAATTCATCATTCCTGCATCTATAATTTTATCCTAAATCGTTTTATACTTGGCTAGATTACCTATTAAAAGTCGAATTATAAATACCATTATATTCCTGATTTACTCCTATATTTAATTGTCTTTGATAAAGATATTATAAATTTGAATGATGGACGCGCCTTTCCCAATTAGAAAAATAATCCATGTAGATATGGATGCCTTTTATGCTTCTGTGGCTCAAATGGATTTTCCCGAATTGCAAGGGAAAGCTATTGCCGTAGGTGGCGGTGGTACGCGTGGCGTTGTGAGCGCTGCGAGTTATGAAGCCCGTAAGTTTGGTGTTAAAAGTGCCATGTCCGGAAAATTAGCTATAAAATTATGTCCAGAACTTATCTTTGTAAAAACTGACTTCGAAAGGTATAAAGAGATTTCTAATCAAATTAGAAAGATATTCTATGATTATACCGATTTAGTTGAGCCCTTATCCTTAGATGAAGCTTACTTAGATGTCACAGAGAACAAAATAGGCCTTCCTAGCGCCTCTTTAATTGCTAAAAAGATAAGACAACGTATTAATGACGAAGTTGGCTTAACGGCCTCTGCTGGCATATCCATTAATAAGTTTATCGCAAAAGTAGCCAGTGATTACAATAAGCCAAATGGACAAAAAACGGTAAACCCAGAAGAGGTTTTAGAATTTTTGGAAGCCTTAGATATTCG
The DNA here is from genome assembly GCF_003217215.1 of Winogradskyella epiphytica. GTDB lineage: Bacteria > Bacteroidota > Bacteroidia > Flavobacteriales > Flavobacteriaceae > Winogradskyella > Winogradskyella epiphytica. Next base: position 934,699 of record NZ_QJTD01000001.1, on the reverse strand, counting down.
CAAATTTTATGGTGTTGGTAAAATCACCGCCGAAAAAATGTATCAACTAGGTATTTTTACTGGGAACGACCTAAAATCCAAACCTTTAGCATATCTAGAAGAACATTTCGGCAAATCAGGTAGGTTTTATTACGATGTGGTTAGAGGCATTCACCATAGTGAGGTAAAACCTAACCGCATCAGAAAATCCTTAGCCGCAGAACGTACTTTTAGTGAAAACCTATCATCAGAAATTTTCATGATTGAAAAATTAGAGCATATCGCCGAAGAAGTCTCTAAACGATTACTTAAAAGTAAAGTCGCCGGTAAAACGGTCACATTAAAAATAAAGTATAGTGATTTCACTCTTCAAACTAGAAGTAAAACGCTACCCTATTTTGTAAGTGATAAAAATGTCCTTTTAGAAACCGCTAAAGATTTATTATACCAAGAAAAATTAAATAACTCGGTGAGACTATTAGGTATATCTTTATCTAATTTAAATACAGATTCAAAGGTATCAAAAGCTAAAGATGCCGTAAGTGTTCAACTCAAATTCGAGTTTTAAAAACTACAACTTTCAATCTCTGTAACTCTTAATGTGTTTACCATACCTTTATCTTGAATTGGCATAGCCGCTAAACTAATAAGCATGTCTCCAACTTCTAAATAACCTTTTTTACAAGCTATATTATTGACATCTTCAATGGTTTCATCCGTACTTACAAACTTGTCATAATAAAATCCTGTGACACCCCAAAGTAAACTTAACTGTGTTAATATACGTCTGTTCGATGTGAATACCAAAATGTGAGCTGATGGTCTCCAAGCTGAAATTTGAAAAGCTGTATAACCACTATTAGTCAATGTAGAAATAGCTTTAGCATTAATTTCATTCGCCATATTAGCTGCGTGATAACAAATAGCTTTCGTGATATAGCGTTTAGTTCGAATATGAGGAGGTGATTGTGGCACTTCTATAAGTGGCGAATCTTCAACACTTCGAATAATATTCGCCATCTGACGAATTACTTGTACAGGATATTGACCAACAGAGGTTTCACCAGATAACATTACCGCGTCTGCTCCATCCATGACAGAGTTTGCTACGTCATTTACCTCAGCACGTGTTGGTGTTAAACTTGTAATCATAGTCTCCATCATTTGAGTCGCAATAATTACAGGAATACGAGCACGTTTAGCTCTAAGCACTAACTTTTTCTGAATTAACGGGACTTCTTCTGCAGGAATTTCTACACCTAAATCGCCACGAGCTACCATTAAACCATCACAATAAGCAACGATTTTATCAATATTCTCAACCGCTTCAGGCTTTTCAATTTTCGCTATAATGGGAATTTTATGATCACTATGTTCACTAATTAGTTTTTCAAGCTGCATTAAATCTTCTGCATGACGCACAAATGATAAGGCCATCCAGTCCACTTTTTGACCAATAGCAAAAATAGCATCTTCTATATCCTTTTCCGTTAAAGCAGGTTGTGAAATGTTAGTGTTTGGTAAATTAACGCCTTTCTTTGACTTTAAAGGACCTCCCTGAATAACTCTTGCTTTAACTTCTGATTTCTTATCGGTAGAAACCACTTCGAAAATTAATTTACCATCATCTAAAAGAATTCGTTCTCCAGGTTTGGCATCTTGAGGAAAATTGTCATAAGTCATATAAACACGTTCTTTTGTGCCCTCAAAACGTTTCCCAGTCGCAAAAATAATTTCATCACCCTCATTAACAAATACCTCGCCCTTCATAGTACCTACACGTAATTTTGGCCCTTGAAGATCCGCTAAAATTGATGCGTTATAACCAAACTCTTCGTTCAGTTCTCTAATCATTTTTATACGCTCCTCTACATCTTTGTAATCGGCATGAGAAAAATTGATTCTAAATACATTAGCACCTTCGTCCAACATGGCTTTTAATACTTCTTTCGTACTTGTTGCTGGTCCTAATGTGGCTACTATTTTTGTCTTTTTACTTATCATCAATCTAAAAAATTAAATTGTCTTTCGACTTTATTTTTAACGGATCTACCGTATAACTTGTTATTATTTGTGGTATGGCTTGTAATCTACTTAAGATAGTTTTTTCATCCACACTTTGAATCTCTTCTGAAATTTTTAAAAAAAAATCTACTTTCTTGTATTCTGGAATTAGATGGAAAGTTTTCAATACTTTGGAATTATCACTAAATAAAGTACCTGAGCTATACAAACTATCCTCTTCCTTTTGACAAACATTGGAGACCAAATTCCATTTGACATACTCCGTGTCATTATACCACTCAAAAAGACTGTAAGAAGACTCCAAATACTTGAAGTCCAAATCATTTTCTGTGCGTCTTAACTTGAGATTTATATACTTATTGAGTAAATAAGCTATTCGATAATCTTCTAATCTACAATGAATTGCAATAAGTTTATAGCTTTCGTCGTAAAAATCATCTAATATAAGCTTGTGTAAAGCCATACAAATATAACTTTGAATGGTAAATATAGCATTTTAAAAAATGAAAATTATTAAGAATAGGTTAATCTTAAATTTTAAAATAAACGAAATCGATGTAGTTGAATACCCCTTAGCTTAAATCTGAATTTTCAAATCAATTAAGACTTTGTTATTCGCTCTTGAAGCGCAAAAAATGCTCGCTTTGAAGCTTTTTCTTCTGCCTTTTTCTTAGAGGTAGCTCGTGCTTTAGAAATGACCTTATCATTGATAATCAGCTTCACCGAGAAGTGTTTTAATTCGTCATTACCCGTATCTTCATAAATCTGATAATCAAATGTGTTTTTCTCTTTTTGACACCATTCAATAAGTAAGCTCTTATAGCTAATGACCTTTCCCTCTAAGGCCTCAATATCTACATGAGGATTTATTACACGTTTATAAACAAACTTTTCGCAAGCCTTATAGCCTCTATCTAAGTATATAGCACCCACTAAGGCTTCGAACAAATTACCATGAATATTGCTACCAAAATTAGATTTTGGTATTTTACTTTGAACTAAATCAATAAGACCTAATTCTTCACCTAATTTATTGAGATGTTCTCTACTGACAACTTTAGAACGCATTTTAGTGAGATAACCTTCATCACCATGTGGTACTTTTTCATAAAGATAACCAGCAATGACTGAACCAAGAATAGCATCACCAACAAACTCTAAACGCTCATAATTCATAGCGTTTCCTTTTTCGTCCGTAAGGTTCATTGAACGATGTGTAAATGCAGTGATATAAAGAAACTTTGACTTAGGTTTAAAGCCCAAAATTTCCTTAAGTTGTAAAAAAAAATTCCCGTCCTCTTGAGAGCGGGAATTTAATATGTTACGAATGAAGCTCATTCGGGATTTAATCTAATTTTTTAAATAATACGCAGGCGTTGTGACCGCCAAATCCAAAGGTATTACTCATTGCGACTTTAATATCTCGTTTCTGAGCTTTATTGAGGGTTAAATTTAATTCGGGATCTATGTTTTCGTCAGCTGTTTCGTGATTAATTGTTGGAGGAACAATACCATGTTCCATCGCTAGTATAGAAGCAATAGCCTCAATAGCTCCAGCAGCACCTAACAGGTGACCTGTCATAGACTTTGTTGAATTAATATTAATGTTCTTAGCATGGCTTCCAAACACTTCTGATATAGCTTTTAATTCGGCAACATCACCTAAAGGTGTCGATGTACCGTGTGTATTAATATGATCTACATCTCCTGGTTTTAAACCTGCATTCTCTAAACAATTTTTCATCACCGCTACAACACCTATTCCATCAGGATGTGGTGCCGTCATATGATACGCATCCGAAGATAAGCCTCCACCTACAACTTCTGCGTAGATTTTCGCTCCTCTTGCTTTTGCATGTTCATACTCTTCTAAGACAATCGCTCCTGCCCCCTCACCTAATACAAAACCATCACGGTTAGCATCAAATGGTCTTGAGGCTGTTTGAGGACTTTCATTTCGAGTACTCATAGCATGCATAGCATTAAAACCTCCCATACCAGCTATAGTAACTGCTGCTTCACTTCCACCTGTAATAATCACGTCGCAAGACCCTAAACGAATAGTGTTTAATGCGTCGATCATTGAGTTGGCAGAAGAGGCACATGCTGATACTGTGGTATAGTTTGGTCCCATGAAACCATATTTTATAGATATGTTTCCTGGTGCTATATCCGCAATCATTTTGGGGATGAAGAATGGGTTAAATCGTGGAGTTCCATCACCAGCGGCAAAGTTTAACACCTCATCCTGAAATGTTTCTAAACCACCTATTCCGGCTCCCCAAATGACTCCTACTCTTAATTTGTTTAGTTTATCAAGATCAAGTTTTGAGTCTATAATAGCTTCATCTGAAGCCACCATTGCGTACTGCGAAAACTTATCCATCTTGCGCGCTAACTTCCTATCAATAAAGTCAGTAACCTCAAAGTTTTTTATTTCACAAGCGAATTGTGTTTTGAACTTCTCAGCATCAAAATGTGTCACGGGAGCAGCACCACTCTTGCCACTAACAAGAGCATCCCAATATTCATCTTTGGTATTTCCTATTGGTGTAAGTGCACCTAAACCTGTAACTACGACTCGCTTTAATTCCATAAAAATTGAATTATTTTTTCGCCTCCTCTATATAAGAAATAGCTTGACCAACTGTTGCAATATTTTCAGCTTGATCGTCTGGGATCTGAATATCAAATTCTTTTTCAAATTCCATTATCAATTCAACAGTATCTAATGAATCCGCTCCTAAATCGTTTGTGAAGCTTGCTTCAGTTACAACTTCGTTTTCATCAACACCTAACTTGTCTACGATAATCGCTTTTACTCTTGATGCAATGTCTGACATAATTTTTTAATTTTAAGTTTTAATTAGTAGGCAAAAATAAAAAACTTTATTTTAAAAAACACCTTTACCGATAAAATGTGCAGTTAATTACTGAAAATCGATAGAAGTATTTGATTTTAACCTCTAATTGTTAATTATTATTCTTTTTTTTGTTCGAATATAAGAAACAAATATAACTGTAAATGAAACGTATTGTAATTTTTGCGTCCGGAAGTGGATCTAATGCTGAAAATTTAATTAAGTTTTTTCACAACAGCGATAATGCGTCTGTTATTCAGGTTCTAACTAACAATCCTCGTGCCAAAGTTTTAGATCGATGTAAAAACCTAAATATAAGCGCCTTATCTTTCAATAGAATAGCATTTACAAAGACCAATGATGTTTTAAATATTTTAAAAGCTACACAACCCGACTTAATTGTCTTAGCTGGATTTTTATGGAAATTTCCTGAATTCATATTAAAAGAGTTTCCGAATAAAGTAATTAATATTCATCCTGCCTTATTGCCAAACTACGGAGGAAAAGGAATGTACGGAATGAATGTTCATGAAGCAGTGGTTAAAAATAAAGAAAAAGAAACAGGAATCACTATTCACTATGTAAATGAGAATTATGATGAAGGCGCTGTTATATTTCAAGCAAAATGTGATGTTTCAGCAAACGACACGGCCGAAGATGTCGCTGAAAAAATTCATTTGTTAGAGATGGAGTATTTTCCGAAGATTGTGGATGAATTATTAAAATAGACGACCTGTTACTTCGAGTACAGTTAAATGTCTCAGAGAGAAATTAATCATAATATAGATTCCTACCATCGTAGGAATAGTAAAAAGACACTCACTTTTGTGAAGACTAACGATGTCTAAAAAGAAAAAGAAATATTACGCGGTTTGGAAAGGTCATAAGACAGGAGTCTTCGACTCTTGGAACGACTGTAAAGCTCAAATTAAAGATTACGAAGGCGCCCAATATAAATCCTTTACTACTTTTGCCGCGGCTAAAGAAGCTCTTAAGGGTAATTATTTTGACTATATAGGAAAGAATAAATCCTTTAAAAGCGATCTTTCTAATGAACAACTCAAAAAAATTGGTCAACCTAACTACCATTCTATTTCGGTAGACGCTGCTTCAAGCGGAAATCCAGGCATTATGGAGTATAGAGGCGTGGATACTAAAACAAAAAAGCAACTTTTTATTCAAGGTCCGTTTGAAGAAGGCACCAACAATATTGGAGAATTTTTAGCTTTAGTTCATGGCTTAGCATTTCTCAAACAACATAATAGTGACAGAATAATGTATACGGACTCAAAAACAGCAATGAGCTGGGTTCGAAAAAAAACATGTAATTCTAAACTTCCGCGAAATGCTAAAAATAAACCAGTATATGATTTGGTAGATCGTGCCGTGCAATGGCTAAAAACAAATGAGTATTCTACGACGATTGTAAAATGGGAAACCAAGGCCTGGGGAGAAATTCCTGCTGATTTTGGAAGAAAATAATTCTAGCAGTTGTAGCTTCTTGTCGTATTTCACAAAGAATTATTTGATGAAATCTACTCTTAATAATCCACAAGCTTAATTGGTGACACCTTTATTTTTTTTCTAAAAATTACTCATTGTTGAATTGAATGTTTGATGTACCACCTTTAAAATCCTAGTTTAATTATTAAAGGATCTAAATTGTCTTTTTTCAATTTCTAGTTCAAGTTCAATTTGGGTTTCAATTTCAATTATATTTCACGTACTTTTGCACCGTAATTCAAAATTCTTTTATGAGTAAATTAGTGATTGTTGGTACGGTAGCCTTTGATGCTATTGAAACACCATTCGGAAAAACAGACAAAATCTTAGGTGGCGCTGGAACTTTTATAGGTCTTGCTGCATCGAATTTTAATGTCGATTCTGCTGTAGTTTCTGTAGTTGGGGGCGATTTCCCTCAAGAATATTTAGACTTGATGTCTGACCGAAATATTGATGTTTCTGGAATAGAAATCGTTAAAGATGGTAAGACCTTCTTTTGGAGTGGTAAGTACCACAACGATATGAACTCTCGCGATACCTTAGCCACCGAATTAAATGTACTTGCAGATTTTGAACCTGTAGTTCCTGAGAATTACAAAGATGCTGAAGTGGTTATGCTAGGTAACTTACATCCTTTAACACAAATGAGTGTTTTAAATCAGATGGCCAACAAGCCAAAGTTAGTGATTTTAGATACCATGAATTTTTGGATGGATTGCGCATTAGAAGATTTACACAATACTATTAAGCATATTGACGTTATAACTATCAACGATGAAGAGGCGAGACAATTAACTGGAGAATACTCTTTAGTTGTTGCCGCTAGAAAGATTCATGAAATGGGTCCTAAATATGTTGTAATTAAAAAAGGAGAACACGGCGCTTTATTATTTCATGATGATAATGTGTTTTACGCTCCTGCACTTCCTTTAGAAGAAGTATTTGATCCAACAGGTGCTGGAGATACCTTCGCTGGTGGATTTGCTGGCTATCTGGCAAAAACAGGTGACTTCTCATTTGAAAATATGAAAACAGCCGTAATATATGGTTCTACTTTAGCCTCCTTTTGCGTCGAGAAATTCGGCACAGAACGAATGCTTAGTTTAACGGACAAAGAAATTTATAATCGATTAGACCAATTTAAAAGTCTAACCCAATTTGATATTGAACTATCATAAACCAACGCGCTCTAAACTGAGCGCGTTTTTTTATTTTATAATAACACAACTAACTGCGGATAAACAATTATGAGTGACGCTTTAAAACATGAGTGCGGAATTGCACTTATTAGACTTTTAAAACCATTAGAATACTACAAGGAAAAGTATGGTAGTGCTTTTTATGGTGTTAATAAAATGTATTTAATGATGGAAAAACAGCATAATCGCGGTCAAGATGGTGCTGGATTTGCAAGTATTAAATTAGACGTTAAACCTGGTGAGCGCTATATAAGTAGAGTACGATCTATTGCACAGCAACCTATACAAGATATTTTTGCTCAAATCAACGAACGCATAAACGATGAGTTGACTAAGAATCCGCATTACCAAGATGATGTTGCCTTACAAAAACAGAACATTCCATATATAGGAGAAGTATTATTAGGGCATGTTCGTTATGGAACTTTTGGTAAAAACAGCGTAGAAAGTGTTCATCCGTTTTTAAGACAAAACAATTGGATGCACAGAAATTTAATTGTCGCTGGTAATTTTAATATGACGAATGTCAATGAACTTTTTGATGACCTCATAAGAATTGGTCAACATCCAAAAGAGAAAGCTGACACCGTTACTGTTATGGAAAAAATCGGACATTTTTTAGATGATTCCGTTGGTAAAATTTATAAAGACCTTAAAAAAGAAGGTTATAGTAAAGTGGAATGCTCACCTTTAATTGCAGAGCGTTTAAATGTTGCTAAAATCTTAAAAAGAGCTGCAAAAAACTGGGATGGTGGTTATGCAATGGCTGGCTTATTGGGTCATGGTGATTCTTTTGTATTAAGAGACCCTTCTGGAATTCGACCAACTTATTATTATAAAGATGATGAAATTGTTGTAGTTGCTTCAGAGCGTCCGGTAATTCAAACTGTTTTTAATATTCCATTTGAATCCGTAAAAGAATTAAAACCAGGCCACGCTATCATTACTAAGAAATCTGGAGAAACTAAAATAAAGAAAATTTTAGAGCCTTTAGAACGAAAAGCCTGTTCTTTCGAACGCGTCTATTTTTCGCGTGGTAGTGATGCTGAAATCTACAAAGAACGAAAAATGCTAGGAAGACTGATAATGCCTAAAGTTCTTGAAGCCATAGACTATGATACCAAAAATTCAGTATTTTCATATATTCCTAATACGGCAGAAACGTCATTTTTTGGAATGATTGAAACTATTGAAGACTACCTAAATGAAAAGAAAACAAACTCTATTCTTGCAGGAAACGGTAAACTATCTGCTGAAAGGGTTACGGAAATTTTAGCAGAAAGACCAAGAATAGAAAAAATAGCAATTAAAGATGTTAAACTTAGAACCTTTATTACTGAAGATAGTAGTAGAGATGATTTAGTAGCGCATGTTTACGATGTTACTTACGGCGTTATTAAACCAAAAGATAATTTAGTAATTATCGATGATAGTATTGTAAGAGGTACAACGCTTAAGAAAAGTATTATTAAAATGATGGACCGATTAAACCCAAAGAAAATAGTCGTGGTTTCTTCTGCTCCTCAAATACGTTATATTGACTGTTACGGAATTGATATGGCCAACCTTGATACTCTTGTTGCTTTCAGAGCAGCATTAGAATTATTGAAAGACAACAACCTATATCATATTGTAGAAGAAGTTTACGAGAAATGCCTGAAACAGGTCAATATGAAAGATAAGAATGTCGTAAACTACGTCAAGGAAATTTACTCCAACTTTACAAATGAGCAAATTTCTGATAAAATTTCAGAAATGTTAAGTAGTGAAGATATAAACGCCGAGGTGAAAATCATTTTTCAACCAGTAGAAAACTTACATAAGGCTTGTCCGGATAATTTAGGTGACTGGTATTTTACAGGTGACTATCCAACAGCTGGAGGAAACAGAGTTGTTAACAGAGCCTTTATTAATTTTTATGAAGGTAAAAACGAAAGAGCTTATTAGATTTAAATTGGCAAAAAAACACTTTGTCCGAAAAAGCAAGCTCATTATCAAAGATTTATGCATTTCATCTATTATTTGCATGTTATTTAATAAATTAAATATACATTGGTACTACCATAACATAAGTAGGTTAAGTTCATGGTAGATTTGGGGCAAAAAAAGGTGAACTTCTGTTCACCTTTTTTTATGCTCTATTATTAAGTATTAGTGCATTAGATCACTCCTTACTCAACAAAGCTCTTCATCTTAGTTTTGTATGAAAAACGTCACTTTTCACTCTTAGACTAATAAATACGTCGTTTATCCATAAAATTCATTATTTAACTTATGGTCCACTTATATTTGAGCCACCATAACATAAGTAGGTTAAGTTTATGGTAGATTTGGGGCAAAAAGGATGAACATCTAGTTCATCCTTTTTCATTTTATATCTACAAAAGTAGGCCTCTCATTTTATTATGAATTGATTTTAAGGCATAAAAAAATCCGAGCCTTTTAAGACTCGGATTTTTACTTTATTTACTTAAGCTATTATTTTGCTTCAGCATAACGTCTTTCAACTTCATTCCAGTTAATTACATTAAAGAAAGCTTCAATATAATCTGGTCTTCTGTTTTGGTAATTTAAATAATAAGCATGCTCCCATACATCTAAACCTAAGATAGGTGTACCACCACAACCAATTCCTGGCATTAATGGGTTATCTTGGTTTGCAGAAGAACAAACTTCAACTTTTCCACCTTTGTGCACACATAGCCATGCCCAACCAGAACCAAACTGTGTAGCCGCTGCTTTAGAAAAAGCATCTTTAAAGGCATCAAAAGAACCGTAAGCTGCCTCAATAGCATCTTTTAACTCTCCAGATAAACGTCCTTTTCCTTCTGGATTCATAACTTCCCAAAATAATGAGTGATTATAAAATCCGCCACCATTATTTCTAACAGCCTTATTATCCATATCTAAGTTAATAAGAATGTTTTCTATAGTTTTTCCATCTAAATCTGTTCCTTTTATTGCAGCATTAAGATTGTTAGTGTATCCTTGATGGTGCTTAGAATGATGAATCTCCATTGTACGAGCATCAATATGTGGTTCTAAAGCATCATATGCATATTTCAATTTCGGTAATTCGAAAGCCATAATATTTATATTTTTAATTGGTTAATAAATTGTTTCTACCCAAAGTTACAATTTTGTACGTAATATATTCTTAATAAACTATTAAGATTACCTATTTTGGTATAAAAAATATCTCTTGCAAAATTCAGCCTTTCAAATTTACAATGCTTCTGCTGGTAGTGGAAAAACGTTTACACTAGCAAAAGCCTATTTAAAAATTTTAATTCAATCAAATAGCTACAATCAATTCAAGTCTATATTGGCTATAACCTTCACTAACAAAGCTGTTGGAGAAATGAAGGAGCGAATTGTAGATATGCTAAAGTCTTTCTCTTCAGAAAAAAGTCTTACGGATCCACACCCAATGTTTGTAGCTATTTGCAACGAATTAGATATAGATCCAAAACATCTACATGATAAATCTAAACATATCCTTAATCATATTATTCACAATTATGGAGCGTTTGATATTTCGACGATAGATGGATTTACACATCGTGTTATAAGAACTTTTGCGCACGATTTAAAATTACCCATCAACTTTGAAGTCGAATTAGATCAAGAACGACTTTTAAATGAAGCTGTAGATAGTCTTATCGCTAAAGCTGGAAGCGACAAAACACTTACCAAACTTTTGGTTGATTTTGCCATAGAAAAAGCAGATGACGACAAAAGCTGGGATATTAGTTTCGATTTTAATAAAATTTCAAAATTATTAGTAAATGAAAATGATCTATTCGCTATTCAAACTTTAAAAGAAAAATCTTTAGATGATTTTAAAGCATTAAAAAAGCAATTAGCATTAGACGTAAAAGAAACAGAAAGTAGTCTTGTTAATACCGCGAATTTGGCTTTGACATTAATAGACGAAGCCAACATAGATCACAAAGCCTTTAATAGGAGCTCTCTGCCAAATTATTTTATAAAGTTAAGCACAAAACAGAATCCAACTAGTTTTGATTCTGCTTGGCAAACTGCTCTCGTTGAAGGTGGAAAATTATATCCTGGACGAATTAAAGGAGACGACGCAGCAACTATAGACAATTTACAACCACGTTTAGCGGAAGCTTTTTTGGAAACTAAAGCACTTTTTTATAAACTACAACTCAAAAAAGGGCTTTATAAAAACATCACACCACTTTCTGTTTTAACTGCTATTAAAAACGAGTTAGACAAGTTAAAAGCAGATCAAAATAAAATGTTGATTTCAGAATTCAACACAATTATTAGTCATGAAATTAAAAACCAACCGACACCCTTTATTTATGAACGCTTAGGTGAAAAATTCAAACATTTCTTCATCGATGAGTTTCAAGACACCTCTAATCTCCAATGGGAAAACTTAGTACCCCTACTTGACAATGCACTTTCAACAGTTAAAGGTTCTGCTATGCTGGTTGGCGATGCTAAACAAGCCATTTACAGATGGCGAGGCGGAGAGGCTGAACAGTTCATAAAACTTTATAATAAGTTCGATAACCCCTTTCAAGTTGAAGCGGATGTATTAGCTTTAGATACCAATTATAGAAGTGCAAAAGCAATTATTGAATTTAATAACGCCTTTTTCGATTATTTAAGTGAGAACGCGTTTAGTGAAACCGCTTATGCTGAGTTGTATAAAAATGCAAAGCAAAATACGCATAGTGCTTCAGAGGGCTATGTAAACATTGAGTTTTTGGATATTCAGAAAGAAGACGATAAAGATGAAATGTATACAACTTCGGTCTTAGAAACTATCAAGCAATGTCAAGAAAACGGTTATCCATTAGATGATATTTGTGTTTTAGTAAGACGAAAAAAAGATGGAGTGGCCATTGCTAATTTCCTCAATGAAAATGGCATTAAAATCACATCGTCTGAAACTTTACTTTTAAAAAATTCAGATAAAGTTAATTTCATTAATTCACTTTTAGCATTACTAATACAGCCCGAAAATGACAGCTTAAAAGTTGAAGTTCTTTCCTATTTGGCAACACAAAAAACTATTGAAGATAGACATCTCTTCTTTACCACCTATCTCAAGAAGAATCTCGACGAAATGTTTTCTGCTCTGCAAAAATTAGAGATTTATATTGACAGAAAAAATTGTCTTCAATTACCATTATACGAATTAGTGGAACACCTTGTTAGGATTTTTAATTTGAATGAGGTCTCTGATGCTTATCTGCAATTTTATTTAGATGTTGTGTTAGAGTTTACGCAAAAGCAAAATTCAGATTTATCGGCATTCATCAATTATTTTGAAAAAAAGCAAGATAGTTTAAGCGTAGTTACGCCCGAAAACATGAACGCTGTGCAAATTATGACCATTCACAAATCGAAAGGTTTAGAATTTCCTGTCGTTATATTCCCCTATGCAGATTTAGATATATATAATGAAATCGAGCCTAAAGTTTGGTATCCAGTTGACCCAGAAAAACACAATGGCTTCAATTTACTACTTCTTAATTACAAGAAAGAAATCGAGTTCTATAGTGACAACGGAACTCTAATATATAACACTCATAATTCACAATTAGAATTAGATAATATCAACTTGCTATATGTGACATTAACACGTGCCGTGGAACAACTGTACATAATATCTAAACTACAAGAAAGTACAAAAGGAGAAATAAAAAAGAAATCCTATGCTGGTCTATTAATGAACTTTTTACAATACCATAATAAATGGACTGAGGGGCAATTAAACTACAGTTTTGGCACTTTGAATTACAATAATAATAAGTCGGAAAAAGAAACGCAATCGAAACCTCTGAATTTTATATCTGTACCTAAGGAAGCACATAACCTTAATATCGTTACTAAATCCGGATTACTATGGGACACACAACAAGAAGCCGCTATAGAACGCGGGAATTTAGTGCATTTAGTACTTTCAAAAATTAAAACAATAGAAGATTTAGACCATGCGTTTAGCGAATTAATTATTTCAGGAGAAATAACAAAAGACCATACTGTAGCATTAAAAACTTTAGTATTAAAGGTTATAGAACATCCAAAATTGGCCGAATTCTATAAAGATGGTTTTAAAATTTTTAACGAACGTGATATCATTACCCATTCAGGTCAACTCTTACGACCAGATCGATTAAATGTGAACTTAAAGAATGAAGCTGTCATTATTGATTATAAAACTGGTGATGCTAAAGCCTTTCACGCTAATCAGCTTAATGATTATGAGCTCGTATTAAATCGTATGAATTTGAAGGTAACTCAAAAACTATTAGTTTATATAAATGATACTATTGAAGTTCTTGAAGTCTAATTTTCATAGTATCTTTGTTAAATAACCAATATTAATATTATGTACGGAGATATTAAATATCATTTACAGGAAGAAATAGAATCTATTAAAGACGCTGGGCTTTATAAAGAAGAAAGAATTATCACATCACCTCAAGGTGCTGAAATAACCTTAAATACAGGTCAGAAGGTTTTAAATTTCTGCGCCAATAACTACCTAGGTTTATCATCACATCCAGATGTAGTTCAAGCCGCTAAAGACACTTTAGATTCACATGGTTTTGGAATGTCATCTGTAAGATTCATTTGTGGTACTCAAGATATCCATAAAGAGTTAGAACAAAAGATTGCAGATTTTTACGGTACAGAAGATACCATTTTATATGCTGCTGCTTTTGATGCAAATGGCGGTGTATTCGAACCATTATTAACTGCAGAAGATGCCATAATTTCCGATTCATTAAATCATGCCTCTATTATAGATGGTGTAAGATTATGTAAAGCGGCGAGATATCGTTATCAAAATAATGATATGGCCGATTTAGAAAAACAACTAATTGCTGCAAATGAAGCAGGTGCTAGATTTAAAATTATTGTAACTGACGGTGTATTTTCTATGGATGGCTTATTAGCTCCATTGGATAAGATTTGTGACTTAGCAGATAAGTATGATGCTATGGTTATGATTGACGAATGTCACGCAACAGGATTCATTGGAGAAACAGGAATCGGAACACTTGAAGAAAAAGGTGTACTTGGTCGAATCGATATCATTACCGGAACCCTAGGAAAAGCTATGGGTGGTGCTATGGGAGGGTATACAACTGCAAAAAAAGAAATTATCGAAATCTTACGCCAGCGTTCTAGACCATATTTGTTTTCAAATTCTTTAGCTCCAGCAATTGTAGGCGCGTCAATCAAAGTTTTTGACATGCTTAAGAATGATACAACTCTTAGAGATAAGTTAGACTGGAATACAAAGTATTTCAAAAAAGGAATTAAAGAAGCTGGGTTTGATATTGTTGACGGTGACTCTGCCATTGTGCCTGTAATGCTCTATGACGCCAAACTTTCTCAGAATATGGCGAACAAACTTCTAGAGGAAGGTGTTTATGTAATAGGTTTCTTTTACCCAGTGGTACCTAAAGATAAAGCAAGAATAAGAGTACAACTATCTGCTGCACACACAAAGGAACAACTTGATAAGACCATCGCAGCTTTCATTAAGGTTGGAAAGGAATTAAATGTTATCTGATATGATTTTAAAGTTGACTCAATCGCTCTAATTTAGGGCATTATAACAATAATTTTATATATTTGCCTTTGTTAATAAAGTATAACAACTTACTTTTGCAGATAATTAACACTTAAAAACTAAAAATTAATTAGAATATGAAAAATCTTAGCAGATTATTTTTTGTCGCAGTGCTTATCGCGAGCTTTAGCACATCTAACGCTCAAGACAAGAACAATCCATGGGCTATTACTATTGGAGCCAATGCAGTTGACTTCTACCCAGTAGGAGAAGATGCACCACAAGGAGAGTTTCTTGATGAATACTTCAACTTAGAAGATCATTGGAATATCTTCCCATCTCTTTCTACAGTATCAGTTTCAAGATACCTTAGTGATGGTTTTACCTTTACTGCGAAAGGTTCTATAAATAAAATTGACAAATTTGGTTCAAACTCTAACCCAATGACTGGTGAAGAGACAACTAACAAAGTTGACGATTTAACTTACTATGGTATTGACGGTAGAGTTTCTTACAGTTTTATGAATGTAATTAACTCAAAAACAATCGATCCTTACTTAGGAGTAGGTGGTGGTTACACTTGGTTAGATGACATAGGAGCTGGTACTTTAAACGGTACTTTAGGTTTCAAATTTTGGTTATCTGAAAACTTAGGCCTTGATGTACAGTCTACTTACAAGCACGCTTTCGAAGACTACTTACCAAAGCATTTCCAACATTCAGTTGGACTTACTTTCAAGTTTGGTGGTGTTGATACCGATGGTGACGGTGTTTACGATCATGAAGACGCTTGTCCAGAAGAAGCTGGTTTAGCAATCTTTAACGGTTGTCCTGATACTGACGGTGATGGCATCCAAGATTCTAAAGATGATTGTCCTAACACTCCAGGTTTAGCTGAATTTAACGGTTGTCCTGATACTGATGGTGACGGTGTAATGGATAAAGATGATAAATGTCCAAACACTCCAGGTTTAAAAGAATTAGCTGGTTGTCCAGATTCAGATGGTGACGGTGTTGCTGATGTTGATGACAAATGTCCTAACGAAGCAGGTCCTGTAGCTAACAACGGATGTCCTTGGCCAGATACTGACGGTGACGGTGTATTAGATAAAGACGATAAGTGTCCTAATGAAGCTGGTACTGTTGCTAATCACGGTTGTCCAGAAGTTAAGCCAACTGAAGAAGTTATGGAAACATTAAATAGCTACGCAAGAACTATTTTATTCCAAACTGGTAAAGCTAGTTTCCAAAAATCAGCTGATCAAGTATTACAAGCAATGGTTGCAATCTTTAAAGATTACCCAGAAGCTAACTTCTCAATCGAAGGTCATACTGATAGTGTAGGTTCTAAATCAAGTAACTTAGCGTTATCTGACAGAAGAGCTAATGCTGTAAGAGATTACTTAATCGCTAACGGAATTAAAGCTGAAAGATTAACAGCTAAAGGTTACGGTGAAGATAATCCTATCGCAAACAACAAAACTGCAGCTGGAAGAAAAGAAAACAGACGTGTAGAGGTGAAGTTGAAAAACTAATCACATCTAAAATATAATTCAGAAAAACGCTCCGATATTCGGGGCGTTTTTTATTTTTATAATATGACAACTTTTATAAAATCCGTACTAGTAGATCTTCAAAAGAAACAACTCAACTTAGAAGAACTCATATTTATACTTCCTAGTAAACGAGCTGGTGTATTTCTTAAACATCACCTTTCAACTTTATTAGACCAACCTATCTTTGCTCCAGAAATTCAAAGTATCGAAGAGTTTGTTGAAGACCTCTCTGGGTTGAAAAATATTCCAAATACAGACTTAATATTTAAGCTCTACGAGACGTATAAAAACAATACTCATAGTCAAGATCTAGAGCCCTTCGAGTCTTTTTCAAAATGGGCTCAAATATTATTACAAGACTTTAACGAAATAGATCGCTATCTTATACCTCAAGAACAAATATTTGATTACCTCAGCGATATAAAGGAACTCGACCATTGGTCACTCGAGGCCAATCAAACAGAATTGATTAAGAATCATTTAAAGTTTTGGAAGCATCTAAAAAACTACTATGCTGAATATTCCGAAAGTCTTATACAATCTAAACAAGGCTATCAAGGACTTATCTATAGAGAAGCTGCTAAGGGAATAGAAAACTATATTCAACTTTCACAAAATAAAACCCATGTGTTTTTAGGGTTTAACGCCCTCAATACCGCTGAATCAGAAATTATTCAAAGTTTATTAGAAAATAATCGTGCCCATATTTATTGGGATATAGATAAATCATTTATTGATGACCCCATTCATGATGCCGGTTGGTTTACAAGACAACATCGAACACAATGGAACTATTTCAATACACATCCATTTAATTGGACAACTTCATTGTATACCGAGCCAAAAAATATCCAAGCTATTGGAATTCCCAAATTAGTAGGGCAGGCAAAATATATTGGGCAATTGTTAGAAGATCTTACTAAAGACGAAACCAATTTATCTAATATTGCCGTTGTTTTAGGTGAAGAACACTTATTACTTCCAGTTTTAAATTCTATTCCTGAACACATAACTAAACTCAATGTCACCATGGGACTGTCATTGCAGTTTGTACCATTGGCTTCATTTTTCGAACAACTCTTAACTTTACATAAAAACAATCCGGAGCATTTTTATTATAAAGATGTTATCGGGTTACTCTCACATCCTTCAATTTATCCTTTGTTCGAAACCAAAACCTCAAATATTTCGAATGAATTAGTAGCGCATATTCAGAAAAACAATTTAGTTTATATAAGTGTTAATGAACTAGAAACTTTATCGAAGTCTCATAAAGAACTTATCACCTTATTATTTCAATCTTGGAATAATAGTCCTACTCTGACTTTAAAACAGTGCTCAGACCTTATATTTAAGATGAAAGAGCACCTAGACACTAATAAACAACATAACGCATTAGAATTAGAGTATCTCTACCGATTTAATATATTATTCAATCAACTCTCTGAATTAAACAGTAAATACGACTACCTAAATTCTATAGATGCCCTACAAACTATCTATAGAGAGCTATTAAGTTCAGAAACATTAGATTTTAAAGGAGAGCCATTAGAAGGTCTTCAGATTATGGGAATGTTAGAGTCTCGTGTACTCGACTTTGAAACCGTCATCATAAGTTCTGTAAACGAGGGAATTCTACCTTCCGGAAAAACGAACAATTCTTTTATTCCGTTCGATGTAAAGATTGAAAACAAACTACCTACTTTTAAAGATAAAGACGCCGTATATACCTATCACTTTTACAGACTTTTGCAACGCGCGAAAAACGTCTATATTTTATACAATACAGAGATTGACGCCTTAAAAGGTGGTGAAAAAAGTAGATTTTTAACCCAATTAGAAATTGAAGGCATTCATGATGTTAAACACAGTATTGTTTCTCCAGAGGTTCCAATAATAGAAAAAAGTTTAAAACAAATCTCAAAAACTCCTCTAGTTATTGAACAATTGAAAACTCTTGCAGTAAAAGGTTTTTCTCCATCTTCATTAACTAATTATATCAGAAACCCTATGGATTTCTATTATGAAAAAGTACTTGGCATTAAAGAATTTGAAGAAGTAGAAGAAAACATCGCAGCAAACACCTTGGGCTCTGTTATTCATAATTCTTTAGAAGATTTTTACAAACCATTGGAGGGAGCTTTTTTAACTATTGAACACCTTCAAGGATTCAAAAGTCAGATAAAGCCAATGGTTACAAAGCATTTTGAAGACTTATACAATAAAGGCGGATTCTCTAAAGGGAAAAATCTCATCATCTTTGAAATTGCCCAACGTTATATTTTAAATTTTTTAAATCTAGAAATACAAAGCCTTAAAGAGGGTAATGAAATAAAAATCCTTTCTATAGAAGCAGATGAGGCCATTGAAATTAAAATAGAAGAATTAGACTTTCCTATTAAGATAAAAGGTAAGGTAGATAGGGTTGACATGTGTAATGGTATTACAAGGGTTATAGATTACAAATCTGGCAAGGTCTCACAGAACCAAGTTGAAATCGTTGATTGGGAAGACATCACTACAGATTATAAAAAATACAGTAAGCCATTTCAGATTCTGTGTTATGCCTATATGATGCGCCAACAGAACCAAATAGAATTACCTATTGAAGCCGGAATTATCTCTTTTAAAAATTTAAATGGAGGTTTTCTTAAATTTGGTAAAAAGGAAAAACCTGGAGGTCGTTTAAAAAACCAAATGATTACAGAAGAAACGCTTGACAATTTTGAGATAGAACTAAAAAAACTCATTGCAGAAATCTGTAATCCTGATACAAATTTTATTGAAAAAGAACTCGACTAATGCACATTGATAAAAACATAGTTTTAGAAAGAGAAGGAAAGAAACCAATTCTCATTGATACGTTTTATTCTAGAGAACGGACCAATCAACGTATCGTTATATTTTGTCATGGGTACAAAGGTTTTAAAGATTGGGGTTCATGGAATATAATGGCAGAACATATCACTAATACAGGATTTTGTTTTGTAAAATTTAATTTTTCTCATAATGGTGGTACGGTAGATAATCCTATAGATTTCCCTGACCTAGATGCTTTCGGAAACAACAACTATACAAAAGAGCTTGACGACCTCCATGATGTAATAGAATGGATTCAAATGCACTTTAAAACCAATTCTAATATAGACACCAACAAGATTTGTTTGATAGGTCATAGCCGAGGCGGTGGTATTGCTATTCTAAAAGCATCAGAAGACCCTAGAATTACTAATCTTATAACTTTAGCTAGTGTGAGTGATTTTGGGCGTCGCACTTCTACGATTGGCGATTTAAAAGAATGGAAAGAAACTGGTGTGAAATATATTTTGAATGGTAGAACCAAGCAGAAAATGCCACATTTTTTCCAATTTTATGAAGATTTTAAAGCGAATGAAAACCGTCTTCATATTGAATCGGCAGCAAAACGGATTAATATCCCTTGGTTAATTATTCATGGTTCAAAGGATACCTCTGTTAATCTAAGCGAAGCAGAAGAATTGCATCAATGGAATCCCAATAGCGAATTGAAAATTATTGAAAATGCAGATCATGTTTTTAATACGAAACATCCTTGGAACGATAAGAAACTATCTAAGGAATTGCAGTCTGTAATAAATACTATCACTGACTTTATTCCATAAAAAAAAGCGTGCTCTAAACACGCTTTTTGTGGAGAAGATCGGGCTCGAACCGACGACCTCTTGACTGCCAGTCAAGCGCTCTAGCCAACTGAGCTACATCCCCAAATATGCTTCAAATATAGACTTATTTAATAGAACTATTATCCTAAAAGACCATTTTGAAGAAGTTATTATTTCAATTCACTTAACACCAAAACGGGCATCGTCTTCGTATAAAAATCTTTCTTTAAAATAGTATCCTTTTCCCACAGCTTATTAAAAAATCCACGTTTGCGTCTTACTACGCATAATAAATCAGCTTCATTTTCTTTGTGATGCTCCAAAACAGCCATAAAGGTTGTAGGACTTTCGGTAATTTGAGTGGTTGAAATAATAGATTCTAATTCCTTATTTATTTCAAAATCTGACTCCTTATGATGTGGTGTTTTCACCAATAACAAGGTTACTACCGATTTAAAATGCGCTTTTATAGTTTTTAAAGGTTGTAAAACTCTGTCTTTTTTTATCAAAGCAGATTTAACAGCCATTAAAATATTAGAGTAGGGTTTAAATTCACAACCTTCAGGAACAATTAAAGCGGGAATATGAGTTCGCTTAATAATCTTACCTGAGGTTTTTCCTAAATACACTTCATCTTTAATTGAGTTAGTTCTAGGTTCTAATACCACTAAGTCTACCTCTAAATCCTGACAAACTCTTTCTAAGGTCTTAATTAACTTTCCCTTATAGGTCTTAGTATGCACCTCAACCCCTTCTGTGTTTATTGAAGCCACATGCTTTTCTAAAAAGGCTTTAGATTCTGCTTCTAAGATTTGATCAACCTTAATCATTGAACCTGCTTTACTATAAACATTATATATTTGAACCACAAAAACTTTAGCACTAATGGCTCTTGCAAAATCTATAGCATATTTTAAGTGCGATTGCGCATTAGTCGAAGTACCAACAGGAACTAAAATTGTTTTCATGTGCTAATATTTTTATTCATTACAAGGTTAATCCTTCAAAAGTAAACATTAAAAATGATACGTAAAGCAGAAGAAAAAGATATTGAAATAATTCTTAGTATTACTCAAGCCTGTGCTAAATCAATGGTTGATAATAAAATATATCAGTGGAATGAAACCTACCCAAATAGGGCAGCTTTTCAGAATGATATCAACAGACATGAGCTTTTTGTACTAGAAAACAATAAAACTATTCAAGGCTGTATTGTTATTTCCACATTTATGGATTCTGAATACGAATCAATAGATTGGCTGACCAAAAATGATAGAAATATTTATATTCATCGTTTAGCTATTCACCCTAAACATCAAGGCAAAGGTTATGCTCAAAAGCTTATGGACTTTGCTGAACAATTTGCTATTGAAAACAACTATACATCTATTAGATTAGATACTTTCTCTCAAAACAAAAGAAATCAAAAGTTTTACGAACTTCGCGGCTATAATCGATTAGGCGAAATTTATTTTCCCAATCAAAGCAAATACCCATTTTACTGTTACGAATTAGTCCTATGAGTTCAACGATAACCTTAAAACAGATTAATAAATTAGCTATACCCGCATTAATAGCGGGCGTTTCTGAACCTATCCTGTCTTTAACAGATGCTGCTATTATTGGTAATATGGAATATAACGCAACAGAATCATTAGCAGCTGTTGGCATTGTAACTACTTTTTTATCCATGTTAATTTGGGTTTTAGGACAAACTAGAAGTGCTATATCTTCCATTGTATCTCAATATTTAGGGGCTGGAAAAATTGAAGCTGTTAAAAATCTCCCAGCACAAGCTATCTTTTTAATTACTTCTTTAAGTCTATTAATTATAGTCATAACCTACCCACTAGCATCTCATATTTTTAAGTTCTATAATGCTTCAGATACGATTTTAAGCTATAGTGTAGATTATTATCGTATTCGAGTGTTTGGCTTTCCTTTTACCTTATTTACCATTGCTGTATTTGGTACATTTAGAGGTCTTCAAAACACGTATTATCCCATGTTAATTGCTATTTCAGGTGCACTTGCCAATATAATTTTAGATTTCGCATTTGTTTATGGAGTTGATGGTGTTATTCCTGCAATGCATATCAAAGGAGCTGCTTACGCGAGTGTTATAGCCCAACTTTTAATGGCAGGACTTTCTGCCTATTTTATTCTAAAAAAAACAGATATTCCTTTAATCGTGAAATTTCCATTTAATCCAGAGATCAAACGATTTGTCCTGATGATTCTTAATTTGTTTATAAGAACTATTGCCTTAAATATTGCCTTATATTTCGGAACTAGCTTTGCTACTAAATATGGCGCTTCCTATATTGCCGCCTATACCATTGCTATTAACCTGTGGTTTTTAGGTGCTTTTCTTATTGATGGTTATGCGAGTGCGGGAAATATTCTTTCAGGGAAATTATTAGGAGCTAAAGACTATAAAAATCTTATTGAATTAAGTAATAAATTAATTAAATATGGCATTATTGCTGGTTCAATCATCGCGGTAATCGGTGCCTTGTTTTATTACCCTATCGGACATCTTTTTAGCAATGATGACAAAGTTCTAAAGGAATTTTACAGCATCTTTTGGATTATTTTAGCCATGCAACCATTATGTGCTCTAGCCTTTATTTTCGATGGTGTATTTAAAGGACTTGGACGCATGAAATACCTTAGAAATGTTTTACTTTTTTCTACACTTGTTGTATTTATTCCAATAGTTTTATGGACGGATGCTTTAGATTACAAATTATATGGAATTTTCACTGCCTTCACCTTATGGATGGTTGCTCGAGGATTACCTCTAATCATAAAATTTAGAAAAACGTTTAAACCACTTGCCGAAAACATGTAAATTTGGTGGAAATTCAATTTTATAGATGAACCTTTTAATTACATTACTACAGGACGTAGATATAAATGAAAAGCTAAAGGACGCACCTGATAGCAGCTATGGGATTGGCGTATTTATAGGTACACTTTTGCCTTTTGTTCTTTTAGTGGCTATTGCTTACGCCGTCTATAGATATAATAAAAACAGATTTAAAGAAGAATAATATGGATATACTTAGTTTTTTAGGAGGCAATGGTCTCTTTCTCCTACTTGCGCTTGTACTTATTATTGTGTATTTCTACAACAGAAACAAGCGTCGTTAATTCTCTGTTATCGCGTTTTCAACCAACCTGTAATGCTCAACCTTGGTGTATTAACAGGTTTAACCTCATGCTCTAAAACTTGACTTTCAAAAATAACAACCTTTCCAGGGAAAGGGTAAATAGCCTTTTCCTCACTATTGAGATATAGTACAAGTTCTCCACCATTTTCGGGTTTCCAATCCTCATTATTTAGATAACAAACAAATGATAGTTTTCGTCTGTCATCATTCTGGAAGGTATCTAAATGACGCTTATAGTAGGTGTCTTTAGGATAAATTGCATAGTGAAATTCCTTCTGATTAATACCCAAAAAACAAGTGCGATTGAGGTAATCTTTCAAGTCATTAATTTTAGCAAAAAATAGTTCCTCAGCCGCATTACAAGAACGCTCATCTATCCACAGAATAATGTCGCCTCTTACTGCTTTTTTTACAACCTCATTGTCTTTATTACCTATAGCCGATTTCTTAAACGCATCTTCTTCATACTTAAGAAGTAGAGAATCACGCAAGGCTAAAACCTCTTCAGTTGTAAAGAAGTTATCTATAATACTGTATTTTTGAGTCGAAATGTCTGAAATGATAGATTCATACAGCGTATTTTCAACAAACGGAATAGCTTCAAACAGGCTGCTCACGCTAGACTAGAGATAAGAATTTGATTCATTATATACTCCTATTTTAAAAAAAGTGCGCAAATGTAATCTAAAAACCATTTCCTTTTACATTTATAATATCTTTGTATCTTAAATAAATTTGCATGAACAAGATTCGTATTACAAAACAGTTTTCTTTTGAAACAGGCCACGCACTTTATGGTTACGACGGTAAGTGCAAAAATGTTCATGGACATAGTTACAGTCTGTTTGTTACCGTAATTGGCACACCGATCTCCGATAATACCAATGTGAAATTTGGAATGGTTATAGACTTTGGTGATTTAAAGAAAATTGTGAAAGAAGAAATTGTAGATGTTTTTGATCACGCTACGGTTTTTAATAAAAACACGCCACATGTTGAGCTTGCTAAGGAGCTGCAACAGAGAGATCACAATGTTTTATTAGTAGACTACCAACCAACAAGTGAAATGATGGTTATAGATTTTGCTGAAAAAATAAAAGAGCGATTACCAAAAACAATAAAGCTTCATTCTTTAAAACTTCAAGAAACAACGTCCAGCTTTGCTGAATGGTACGCTTCTGATAATGAATAAACCGCATCACATAACACTTCCCGAAGGAAAGAAAATCTACTTCTCATCAGATAATCATCTTGGAGCTCCAACTACTGAAGCCTCCAAACCACGTGAACAAAAATTTGTTGCTTGGTTAGATGAAGTAAAGCAGGATGCTGCAGCAATTTTTCTACTAGGCGATTTATTCGATTTTTGGTTTGAATATAAAACAGTTGTACCAAAAGGCTTCACGCGAACCTTAGGAAAACTGGCAGAAATTAGTGATTCTGGAATTCCTATCTATTTTTTTGTTGGGAATCACGATTTATGGATGAATGGTTATTTTGAAGAAGAACTTGGCATTCCTGTTTATCATGAGCCTAGAGAATTCATCATTAGTTCTGGAGCTGGAACACCTAATTCTAAAACCTCTTTTTTTATCGGTCATGGTGATGGCTTAGGCCCTGAAGACAAAGGCTATAAACGAATGAAAAAAGTATTCACCAATCCGCTTTTTCAATGGCTATTTAAATGGGTGCACCCAGATATTGGAGTTAGAGTTGGACAGTATATGTCTGTAAAAAACAAGCTGATTTCAGGTGATGAAGATGCTAAATTTTTAGGTGAAGACAATGAATGGTTAGTCGCTTATTGCAAGCGTAAACTTGAAGAAAAACATCGTGATTATTTCGTGTTTGGTCATAGGCACCTCCCTTTGGAAATTCCACTTAAAGATCATTCTAAATATATAAATCTAGGAGACTGGATTCAGTATTATACTTATGGTGTTTTTGATGGGAAAAACTTCAAGTTAAAGAAATTCTAATCCTCCCCTATTTCATAGTCTGCGATATCTTTTCGCAAATCTAAGTCTCTTAATGACTTGTTTTTAATGCTTATCGTCGTGACAGTAAGTAATGTCACTGCTCCACCAAGAATCACTGCTAATGGCGCACCAAAAATCCTTGCGGCGATACCGCTCTCCAAAGCACCAAGCTCATTAGAGGAACCGACAAACATTGAGTTTACAGCTCCTACTCGCCCACGCATGGCATCTGGTGTTTTAATTTGTAAAATTGTCTGACGAATTACCATAGATACACCGTCAAATACGCCGGAAAGGAAAAGTGCTACTAAACTCAACCACAACACTTTTGACGCACCAAAAATCATCATACAAACCCCAAAACCGAACACCGCAATAAGCAGCTTTTTTCCTGTATTCTTAGTAATTGGCAAATAAGTTGTAGCAAACATAGTTAATATACTACCTGAAGAAAGAGCAGCATTCAGCAAACCAAAAGCTTTTGGTCCTGCATCTAAAATATCCTTTGCAAAAACGGCAAAAATGGCAACGGCTCCACCAAAGAGTACAGCTATCATATCTAAGGTCAGTGCTCCTAAAATAACTTTATCACTAAACACAAATTGAAGTCCAGCCTTTAAACTCTCTTTAACAGACTCATTAGTCTGTTGATATAAAATCGGCTTCTTCTTAATTTGAAAAACTAAAGTAAAGGCAATTACTACAAGTAAAAAAATTATGCCTAGGGTATAGTTAACTCCTATCCAAGCAATTAAAAGACCTCCACTTAATGCACCGAAAACGCTTGCGCCTTTCCAAGTACTACTACTCCATGTCGCTGCGTTAGGATATATTTTCTTAGGAACTATTAAGGCAATAAGCGAAAAAATTGTAGGCCCAAAAAACGCCCTCAAGATACCACCAAAAAATACTAAACCATAGATACCATATAGTATCGTATTTGTTTTCCAGGACGTTTCAATATAATTTGTAGTCAACCAAAATAAACCAAAACTGATTATTGAAAAAAGGGCAATACAAAGCGTGAATAAGTTTCGCTTTTCTTTTTTATCTACAATATGACCCGCGAAAGGCGCTAATAAAAAAGCTGGTACAAATTCACACAGTCCGATAATTCCCAGTGATAATGGGTCTTGCGTTAAAGAATAAACTTGCCACTCGATAACTACAAATTGCATTGACCATCCAAACACCAAGGCAAAACGAACTAATAAAAAAATATTAAATTCTTTTATTCTAAGAGCTGCGTAAGGATCATTTTTTGCCATGTTTACTTTGCGTGAAAACGGAAACCTCTTAATTTTTTTGTTATTTTAAATTAAAAATCTTGTCTCCGAAAATTATTCTTTGATATCCTTCAATTTTAACTGTAAACTCACTGCTCCATTCCAATGATTTTCATCGATAGCGTAGGCTGCTCTAAATGGTCGTTTGTTTTTAGTAATATCTAATTTATCTCCCAAACCAAATCCAATACACACTATTCTATCATTGAAAGATTGTGTTACCGTTAATCTAATATGCTTATCATCTTCACCTACACATTTTCCCCAACCCGTATCTTTAATATTTTGAGACATAAAAACTGGAGATAAATTACCTGGACCAAAAGGGGCAAATTGCTTAAGAATTCGCATTAACTTTTCATTGATTTGTCCAAGCTCAATTGCCATATCGATTTTTAATTCTTGTGTTAACAATTTCGGGTCGATAGTTTCTTTAACAACACTTTCAAATTTAGCTTTAAAAGCATCGTAGTTTTTCGGATCTAAGGTTAAACCAGCGGCATACTTATGGCCACCAAACTGTTCTATATATTCTGAACAGACTTCCAGTGCATTATAAACATCAAATCCTGAAACAGAACGTGCTGAAGCCGCCAACTTATCACCACTTTTAGTAAATACCAAAGTCGGTCTATAATAAGTTTCTGTTAATCGTGACGCTACAATCCCAATCACACCTTTATGCCAAGTTTCGTCATAAACCACAGTTGTAAAACCTTCTTGTTCATCATTATTTTCAATTTGAACTAAGGCTTCTTCTGTAATTCGCTTATCAGTTTCTCGTCGGTCTGTATTGAATTCATCAATTTCTACAGCAAAATTAGCAGCAAGATTAAAATCAGTTTCAGTTAAAAGTGTCACGGCATGATTACCGTGTTTCATACGACCTGCTGCATTTATTCTTGGAGCGATGATAAAAACCACATCGGTAATAGTGAGTATATCCTTTTTCACTTCGGCAATAATAGCTTTCATGCCAGGTCTCGGATTGGTGTTAATCACATTTAAACCCATATACGCTAAAGCCCTGTTCTCATCGACAATAGGAACAATATCCGCTCCAATTGCAGTGGCTACTAAATCCAAATACTCCGTTAAATCTTCAACTGTTTGTCCTTGATTTGAGGCTAGTGCGGTAATCAACTTAAATCCTACACCACAACCACATAACTCTTTAAAAGGATAGTTACAATCGGCTCGTTTGGGGTCTAAAACTGCAACAGCATCAGGGATCTTATCTCCTGGCCTATGGTGATCACAAATAATAAAATCAATATTCTTTTCTTTTGCATATGCAACTTTGTCAATGGCTTTAATACCACAGTCTAGAGCAATAATTAATGAAATATCATTGTCATGAGCAAAGTCAATGCCTTTATAGGAAATACCATAACCTTCATCATATCGATCCGGAATATAGGTTGCAATCTGTTCGGTTCTCGTTTTTAAGTATGAAGACATTAGGGCAACCGACGTTGTACCGTCGACATCATAATCACCATAAACCATGATATTTTCTCCATCTTCCAAGGCTTTTTCTATCCTCGCAACTGCCTTATCCATATCCTTCATCAAATAGGGATCATGAAGGTCTTCAAAACTTGGTCTGAAAAACTTTTTGGCGATATCAAAAGAGTCGATACCACGTTGCACTAATAAGGTCGCAATGATGTCATCGACTTGAAGCTC
Organism: Winogradskyella epiphytica; assembly: GCF_003217215.1. Taxonomy (GTDB): domain Bacteria; phylum Bacteroidota; class Bacteroidia; order Flavobacteriales; family Flavobacteriaceae; genus Winogradskyella; species Winogradskyella epiphytica. The sequence goes on along the minus strand of NZ_QJTD01000001.1, from coordinate 906,238 downwards.
ATTCTTTAATCTTTCAACCTTTGACGGTTCTGGTATTGGTTTTAATGTCCAACGCATGATTTTCTCTAAAAATAAATCTTCAATTTATAAACTTTAAATATAGTGACGACACGTGACTATTTTTCCAATGAAGTATGGTAGTATATGTTTGTTTTTACTTCTGAAAATCGTCTAAACATTTCCATAACTCCACAATATTTTTCAATGGATAAGTTCACAGCTCTTTCATATTTTTTTTCATCTAAATCTGATCCATAGAAATGATAATCTACAACTACCGAGTGATAATACTTGGGATGTTCTTCAGTTAATTCTCCTGAAACATCAATTTTAAAATCTTCGACATCAACTTTCATTTTATCTAAAATCGAAATGACATCAAGAGCAGAACAGCCTGCTAATGAGGATAACATCATAGCTTTTGGCGATAAACCAAAACGCTCATTTTGTCCTTCAATATCTGTATCCATGATTACAGTTTTTCCGCTTGGATTATCTGATTCAAAGGTTAATCCACCCTTCCATTGTGTTGTTATTTTATGTGACATATCGTTATTTTTTTAGATTCTTTTTCAAAAATACCATTATTAAATTAAATTAGAATTTCGATGTCCTTCTATTGTTCAAATATGACTGGACTCATATAGTTTCAGGAATTTAGAATTAATATAAAAAGCAATTTAACTTCAAAATTTGATTTTTTTATATAACTTGTAAGAGAAACCAACCAAAATTATTTTTTTATGAAAAAAAACGCAGTACAATCTCTTGCGGTCTTTTTCTTACTCTTCTCGTTCGCGCTCTCTGCGCAAGAGATAACAGTAAGCGGAACCGTAAAAGACACCAACGGCATGCCGTTGCCTGGAGTGAATATTCTCATCAAATCAACAACCAAAGGAACGGCTACAAATTTTGATGGAGAATTTGAAATTAAAGCATCTCAAGGAAATATTTTAGTTATTTCCTACCTAGGCTTCAAAACAAAAGAAGTGGCAGTCACTGGCACGAAACTAGATGTTGTTTTAGAAGAAGACCTTAATCAGTTAGACCAAGTGGTTGTAACAGCTTTTGGTATTGAAAAAGAAACTCGTGAGTTAGGTTATTCTATTACACAAGTAAAAGCTGAAGACTTAGAACTTGCAGGTCAAGCAAATGCTATTACGGCATTACAAGGACGCGTTGCCGGATTACAAGTTAATCAGACCTCAGGTTCTTCTGGTGGAGGTGTAGATATTTTAATACGTGGTGTAACCTCTATTGACCCTAGTAGAAACAACCAACCGCTCATAATTGTCGATGGTATTGCTTTAAACAATGACACTTTTGCAGGTAACGTATTGCCAAGTGCTGGTTCAAACTCTACGGGAAGTAATGAGCAATTTTCATTCACTAATAGAGCCGCAGATATCAATCCTGAAGACATTGAATCTTTTAACATTTTAAAAGGAGCAGCTGCAACAGCTCTATATGGTATTAGAGCAGCGAATGGTGCTATCATTATTACAACGAAAAAAGGACAGTTAGGTAAACCTAAAGTTTCTGTAACAGCATCTTCTACTTTTAGAGAAATTAGAACAACACCAGAATTACAAACTAAATATAGAGAAGGTTATAATGGAGCCCCTAGATTATTGTACACCCCTGATTCGGAGACAGGTTTTACAAGATTTGGAGGGACTACCTTTTATTCTTGGGGACCAGAATATGCTTTAGACTCCTTTACTTTAGATGACGGTACTGTGGTAGATTTATCTAATGATCGTTTCTACGATCCTTATGATTTATTTAAAACAGGCTTCAATACCCAGGTTAATTTTAATATTAGTGGCGCCACAGAAAAAATGGATTATTTCTTTTCTATGGGTAATAATAGTGAAGAAGGTGTTCTTCCAAATTCAGAATACAATAAAACCTCTTTTAGAGTGAACGGAGGTTACCAAGTGACACCTGAGTTTAAGATTAACTCTTCAATTTCATATACAAATTCTGGAGGAACACGTGCTAATAGTGGTGATAAATCCGTATTTAGTGCATTATCCTATTGGTCTGCAACTATTCCGATTAATGATTATCAAAATGCTGATGGATCACAACGTAACTATACGAATGGAATCACAGATAACCCAAGATACTTTTTAGAGAAAAGTAATCTTCAAGACGATGTAAATCGTTGGGTAGGAAACGTGACTTTTAATTGGGCTCCAAAAGATTGGCTTAACGTAACATACTCAGCCCAAGTTGATAACTTTTCAGATCAACGAAATAGATTTGTACCGCCAGATTTAGATGTAGGTACGCAGGTTGGAGGTTTTATCGTAGAGCAAGACATCGATTTTCTTGGCTTAGAATCTAACTTCTTAGTCACAATGGAAAAAGATTGGTCCGATAAATTTGGAACTACTTTAACCTTAGGTAATCAGATTTCAGATTCTAAAACGGACTTCACATCATTAAGAGGAGAAACTTTAAATGTTCCAGGAGTCAATGATATAGCGAATACTATAAATATGTTTGGAGGAAATAGTATTACACAACTTCGAAATGTGGGTGTATTTGGTGAACTTAAAATGGACTATAACAATAGTCTATTCTTAACCATTTCAGGAAGAAATGATTGGGTTTCAACATTACCAAAGGAAAACAGATCATTCTTTTATCCTTCTGTAAGTTTAGCTTATGATATTAAAGACTTAATCGGCGATAATAACTTTTTAAATTTTGCTAAGATTAGAACGTCTTGGGCAGAAGTTGGTAAAGGTCCTGTTTTCGGAAGAACTGGTCGATATTTTGTGGCTGATGGAGACTTTCCTTTTGGAGGTTCTGGAGGTTTTAGATATAGTACTCTAGAAGGTGATATTAACACTAAACCTGAAAAAAATCAATCTTTTGAAATTGGTACAGATTTAAGGTTTTTAGATAATAAGATACGGGTAGATTATGCCTATTATACCACAAGAATTAAAGATCAAATATTTGATGTGGCTACGGCGCATTCAACAGGAATATCTGCCTTAAATAGAAATGCTGGAGATTTTAAAACCTCTGGTCATGAATTATTAATTGGTGCTGATATTATTAGAACAGACGATGTTAGGTGGGAACTTATATTAAACTATTCTACCAATAAAGGTGAAGTAATTGATTTACCAGACGATATAGAATCAGTAGTTTTTGCGGATTCAGGATTTGCTGGTGTAACTTCTGAAGTTCGTGAAGGAGATGAAATTGGTACTTTATATGGTTGGACTTGGAGATACGAAAATGGACAACGCTACATTGATGCAGATGGTAAACCACAAGTGGATTTAACAGAACGTAAAAAGGTAGGAAATGCATTCCCGGATTTCGTCGCTTCTATTGGAAACTCATTGTCTTACAAAAATTTATCATTCAACTTTTTATTAGAGTGGAAAAAAGGCGGAGATATTTATGATGCCGGAAGACGTAACTCCATACGAAATGGTAATCCGAAATTCACCGAGTTTAGAGACGTTACAACCGTATTAGAAGGTGTTATGGATGATGGTAATGGCGGATTTGTTCCAAACACAACTGAAACATTAATTGACCAGAATTACTATAGAAGTTCAACTCAGTTTAACCGAGCTTCAGAAATTCTTGTACAAGATGCTTCATGGGTAAAGCTTAGAAATATTGGTTTAACTTATAACTTTAAAGGCACCATATTAGAAACACTTAAAATTGATCAGTTAGCTATTTCGGCTAGTGCACAAAATATTTTATTATGGACCCCTTACGATGGATTTGATCCTGAAGGAAGCCAATATAGTGCTGGTTCTAATGTGTATGGTTTTACCGGATTAGGAACACCGATCTCTGAGAGTTACACATTTGGTATTAATATAGGATTTTAAAAAAAAGACAAGATGAAAAAACATATAACAAAAAGCCTATTTCTAATACTCTTAATGATAGGCGCTACGGCATGTAGTGAGGACTATTTCGAAGTAAATACGCCCTCCGGAACAGTAAATGAAGACCAATTAAGAATGAATGACCTTTTGGCGCCTGTGATTCACAGCACAATGGAAGGCCAATACTCTGCAGAATTAACCTTTGGCAACTATGTTCAAAACTTTGTGAGTCAACAAGGAGGCGCTGTTGGGGAAACCCAAGCCAGTGGTTTATGGTCTCAAATATATCTTTATGTGTTACCTAATATAAAGATTATTAAGGAAAAAGCTGCTGCAGAAAACGCTATTCATTTTGGTGCTGTAGCGGATGTTTTGACAGCTATAAATTTAGGAATTGCGACGGATACTTGGGATAATATTCCATATTCTCAAGCTAACCTTGGTCAAGAAAATTTATTTCCTGCTTTTGATACTCAGGAGGAAATATATGCGGAAATATTCAACTTATTAGATAACGCCATTGCAGCCCTTCAAGCCACTGACGATTCTGGAATTTTTGTAGGCAATGAAGACCTAATTTACAGAGGTGATTTAGATCAATGGCTTAGAGCCGCTTATACACTAAAAGCGCGTTATCAACTGCGTATGGTTGGCAATGGTTCTATTAGTGCTACAGAGGTTTTAAATAATATTAATAACGGATTCACATCTAATGATGATGATTTTCAAATGCACTATGATGATCGTAATATTAACCCATGGTATTCTGGCGAAATTTTAGCTAGAGCAACAGGTAATTTTTATCACGACATCGCAAGCCAAATTGTAAGCACTATGAATGGCGATTATTACCCGTTCCAAAGTGGCGCCCTAACCATCGATCCACGTCTTCCTGTTTTTGCTACTAATGGTGGTGAAGAAGAATGGAAAGGATTTGTAAGTGGTGGAGGCGGTTTGGCACCTGATGGAACTTCTGCAAACGCGCAATTTGTTGATGGAGGATACTTTACTAGAATTGACGCTCCATTGGTTCTAATCACTTATGCTGAAGCTCAATTTATAAAGGCAGAAGCTGCATTTTTAGCAAATGGCGGTAATGAAACTAGTGTTGGTTCTACTTCTGTTGCTTATGAAGCTTATTTGGAAGGAATTTCGGCAAGTATGAATAAATACGGTGTTGACGGATCAGACTACTTAGCCGATGGTGTTGTTGCTGTTGGTGAAGGTGGGTTAATGTTGAATCATATTATGAAAGAAAAATACATTCATAATTTCCTTAATCCTGAAACTTTTGTAGACTATAGACGTTATGATTTCTCAGATGAAGTCTTTGTAGGCTTAACTATAAGAGAAGAAGATGATAGTGAAGGAGATTACGCTGGAGAATGGTTTAGAAGAGCAACATACCCATCTTCAGAGTTAATTAGAAATGAAGATGTGGTTTTAGCAAATCAACAATTGCCTACAACGCCAGTTGGTTGGGATGAATAAAAAGTATAATCTTAATTTTTAAAAGCCGTGATTCTTCGCGGCTTTTTTTATGCCATTTGATTTAGAGCTGAGGCTAATGTTTTAAGATCTTCTTTAGTGTGATTAGCAGTAATAACAACTCTATTCATTGGCAAAGTATAGGACGGATATTCAAAACTTGTTATTATTATTCCTCGCTTTAAAAGTGAATTATAAAACCCTTCTTTTTGAAAATACAGAACAGGATACCCTTCATTTTGACTTTCTACAATTTCGGGTTTCAGTAAAGAGAATAGAAAGGCCATATTAGATTTTAGATTCTTTTGCTGAACCTCATAAATATCATGCCCCTTAACAAAAGCATGTAGATATGCAGGATTTGCACTTGATGAGCTGATAAATGCTGATTCATTTTTAATATCATTTATCATTAAACGATTACCCGCTATTAATCCACCAGATAATCCTAAAGCTTTACTCAACGAGCTGACCATTATTTTTTGCTTTAACCGCGCAGAGTTAATCGAAGAATAGATTCCACAACCGGACTCTCCTAGTAAACCAATAGAATGTGATTCGTCTAATAACAGAGTTATTGTTTTATACTCTGAAATAGTTTCTAAAAAACTGAATGAGGTTGGATAAACTTCAAGGGCCAACATTGCATCTGCCGAAATCATAATATGTTCCTTGTGTTGATCTGTAAGCTTAGGATGTAATTTTCCATTCACAAATAAGGGTAAACTATCCTTTGCAACAATAGCCGGATGAGTTTTAGGATAATGGAAAAATGATGAAGATGTTTTAGACAAATAATCTAGCACTAATTTTCCCGCTAAAGCTCCTGAAGAGACCGTTGCCGTAGCTTCTGCTTTTACCCATTCTGCTAATTCGCTTTCAGCAATATCGTAAATGGACAGTTTAACATTAGCGTTTCTTGAGCTTCCAAAAAAAGCGCCCCATTTCCTTATACCTTCTATAATGTGATTTTGGAATTCTTTATGTGTTGCTAAACCTAAATAAGCTGTGCCTCCAAAATAGAGATAGTTTTTATCATCAACAGTTATAGTTCGGTCTGGAAACGCATCTACCTTCATTAAGTTTAAATTAAAGAAACACCTATTCCAAGTCCATCGCTATATATAACTTTTCCGTTTTCAATAGTAACACCTTTTGCAATATCTTTAGCTAAAAGTAAAGCACCATCCATATCTACATAATCCAATAAAGGTAATAAATGTGCAATAGCCGAAATTCCAACGGTAGATTCCGTCATACAACCTACCATAGTTTTCATTCCTAGTTCTTTCGCCTCGTTAAGCATTCGTCTTGCTGGCGTTAAACCTCCACATTTAGTCAACTTAACATTAACGCCATGAAAATGACCATGACATTTAGCTACATCTGCTTCAACTTGGCAACTTTCATCGGCAATAATTGGTAATACTGATTTCTCATAAACTTCTTTATGGCCTGCCCAATCATCTGCTCTTAAAGGTTGTTCTATAAACTCTACTCCTAACTTTTTTAAGGCAGGCGCATTTTTTATAGTCTCTTCTGCTGTCCAACCACAGTTCGCATCTACTCTAAATACAGCATCGGTATGTTTACGAAGTTCTTCAATGATTTTTATATCCTCTTTGGTGCCTAGCTTAATTTTATAAATTGGCCAAGGCAACTCCTTCATTTTAGCAACCATCTTTTCAATGGTATCCAATCCTATAGTATAATCGGTTAAGGGATTGTTGTCAATATTATACTCCCATAATTCATATAATTTCTTCTTCTTTTTAGAAGCATATAAATCGTTAAAAGCTAAATCTAAAGCACAAAGTGCAAACATATTATTCTTTAGATGTGGCTGCATTTTCGTCCAAAACACTTCAGGAGTAACATTATTCAAACCCTCTATCATCTCTCGTAATGACTCTAAATCATTAACCATATTTTCTACTGATATATTATAATAGGGGTTAGAAGTAGCTTCACCAAAACCAGAATGTCCATCTTCACTGAGTTCGACAATTAAAGAAGGTTGAACGTCATGAGATTCTCTTGAGATGGTGAAGGTGTGTTTCAATTGCAAATCGAAACTCCTTAAAGTCATTTTCATGCTACTAAAGATTGATAATTTCATTAAATTTAAAAAAATTATCGATTATAATCTTCTAATACAGAAAAACAATGGCATTAGTAACTCCTTTATCTGCGGAACACGATTTAGAAACAAAAGAACTAGCGGAATTCTTCAATGAAACACTTGGTTTTTGCCCTAATTCAGTCTTAACCATGCAACGCAGACCAGCAATAAGTAAGGCATTTATAAATTTAAACAAAGCCGTTATGGCCAATGAAGGTCGTGTCACCTCAGCCTTAAAACGTATGATAGCTTGGGTGAGTAGTAATGCTACCGGTTGTCGTTATTGCCAAGCACATGCCATTAGAGCTGCAGAACGTTATGGTGCAGAGCAAGAACAGTTAGATAACATTTGGGATTATAGAACTCATCCTGCATTTACCGAAGCTGAACGTGCGGCATTAGATTTTAGTTTGGCTGCTTCACAAGTTCCAAATGCTGTAAATGCTGAAATTAAAGCGCGATTATATCAACATTGGGATGAAGGTGAAATTGTAGAAATGTTGGGAGTAATTTCATTGTTTGGATACCTTAACCGTTGGAACGATTCTATGGGAACTACACTTGAAGAAGACGCTATTGACAGCGGAAATAAAATCTTAGGAAAACACGGTTTTGAAGTAGGAAAACATGATGGTTCAAAATATTAGTCGGTTTTCTATAAAAGAAGGAACCTTATTCTAATTTTAAAACCTTAGCGATTTTCTTCCGCAACTCAGGTACTACCAATTCTTCAAACCATGGATTCTTACTTCGCCAAAAACGATTGGTTGGTGAAGGATGTGGAATAGGAAAATATCTTGGTAAATACGATTGATAGTCGCCAACGGTTTCCGTTAATGTTCTTTTAGCTTTGTCTTTTAAATAATAGTTTTGGGCGTAAGCACCAACTAAAAGAATCAATTCCACATTCGGCATCTTATCAAATAATTGCTGGTGCCATTGTGGTGCACATTCAGGTCTTGGTGGTAAATCTCCTGATTTCCCTTTACCTGGATAACAAAATCCCATTGGTATAATGGCAAAGTTTCGAGTATCGTAAAACTGTTCGTTAGTAACATTCAGCCATTCTCTTAGTCGTTTTCCACTTTGATCGTCCCAAGGAATTCCAGATTGGTGAACTTTTATTCCTGGCGCCTGACCAATAATTACAATTTTAGATTTGGAATTTGCAGTAACTACAGGTTTTGGGCCTAATGGAAGATGTGCTTTACAAATGGTGCATTGACTAATATGTTCAAGCAATTGTTTCATAATCTAATCGTCATCTTTCATCATACTTTTTAAATCATTGGTATATGATGGATAAGTAAAAATCTGCTTTTTAAACTGATCTACGGTTAATCCTGAATTAATTGCCATTGCGAAAATGTTAATATTTTCATTGGCTTGAGAACTCAGTATATGAGCGCCTACAATCTTTTGAGTTCGCTCATTAACTATAATTTTATAGGCATAAGCTTCAGCATTCTCTTTTTTAGCATTAAACCAGTTTTTGGAATCTCCTTTATAAACAATGACCGACTTATATCTTCTTTTCGCCTCTTCTTCAGAATAACCAACCGTTGCTAATTGCGGCTGAGTAAAAACAACAGATGGCACTAATGGATTTGTAAATACTTTAGAATTACCATTTATAATATTATGTCCTGCAATATAGCCTTGTAAGCCCGAAAGTGGTGTTAAAGGCAGTGATTTACTTGAAACGTCACCACAAGCATATACGTTTTTATGACTAACACTCTGCATAAAATCGTTAACTAAAACTCCGGTGTTATCGGACTTTATATTGGCTTTATCTAAATCTAATTTTTGAATTGCCGGAACTCTACCTGAAGTATTAAACACTTTTCTGGCCTTAATCGTTTCAGTTTTACCATTCGACTTATAAGTAAGTAAAAAGTTTTTGTTCAATTTTTCAACTTTTGAAGCTTGAGCATTGAATATAAATTTTACTCCATTATTCTTTAAAACCGATGTCAGTTTTTCAACTAAATAGGAATCGAATTGCGAGAGTGCTTGTTCGCCAATATCAATCATTGTGACTTTACAGCCTAAGGTAGAAAGCATATAGCAAAACTCCATTCCCACATAACCTGACCCAATAAATAGGGCCGACTTGGGGATTTTTTTCATATTGAGAATATCGTCACTAATTTTCAATAGTTCAGCACCTTCAAAATCTAAGGACCTGGGCACAAAACCTGTGGCGATAACAAATTTATCAGCGGAAATAGTTTTACCTTCTACTATAACTTCTGATTCACTAATAAATCTTGGAGATTGATGATACAAGTCTACACCTAATTTTGAGAGGTTCTTTTCGGTAGATAAAGGTACAGGATCGGTGAAAGAGGATTTGAATTGTTGAACAGCTTCCCAATTTAATTTCGGTAATTTTGAAACTCCTATTCCATTCCAATGTTTTGCCTTTTGATAAAAATCGGCAAATTGAAGTAATACTTTTTTAGGATCGCAGCCTCGTGTAGCACAGGTGCCTCCAAATTCACGCTTATCAGAAATAGCAACCTTTAATCCAGCTTTCGCACAAGCTTTTGCTGCCGTTTGTCCTGCAATTCCGCTACCAATAACAAATATATCGTAATGTTTAGGTTTCATAGTCTTAAATTCAACTATGAAGTTACGCAATGTTGTTGTGAATATATAATGCTGTAGACCTTAAAGTTAGTCCATTTGCAATGTGCTTATTTACTTTCTCCCGTCTACCACAATTACAATCTCACCTTTAGGCGGCTTATTGGTATAATGTTCTAAAACTTCTTTTGCTGTTCCTCTTATGGTTTCTTCGTACAGTTTGGTTAATTCACGCGATACTGATACTAATCTATCTTCACCGAAGTACTCACAAAAATGACCAAGGGTTTTTATTAGTTTATGCGGACTTTCATAAAAAATGATGGTTCTCGTTTCTTCGGCAAGTAGCAAAAGTCTTGTCTGTCTTCCTTTTTTTACCGGAAGAAAGCCTTCAAAAACAAATTTATCGTTAGGCAAGCCACTATTTACTAATGCCGGAACAAATGCTGTTGCACCAGGAAGGCAATCTACTTCAATATTATTTTCAACACAGGCTCTAACTAATAAAAACCCAGGATCGGAAATTGCTGGCGTTCCGGCATCACTAATCACAGCAATGGTTAAACCTGATTTTAATTTTTCAATTAAATTATTCACCGTTTTATGCTCGTTATGCATATGGTGGCTCTGCATTTGCGTAGAGATTTCAAAATGCTTTAAAAGTTTTCCCGAAGTTCTAGTATCTTCGGCTAAAATTAAATCGACCTCTTTTAAAACTTCTATAGCTCTAAGAGTGATGTCTTTTAAATTACCAATTGGTGTAGGAACGAGGTAAAGTTTGCTCATTAATCTTTTAAATATTTATCTGAATGATTTTAATAAGAGTGAAAATAATTACCTCTATTATTTCGGTTTAATTCTTCTAAAGTGAGGTTGATTTTAAAGTATCAATTTAAACTAATGGCTTAACTAAATCGTCCTTCGACAATCTGAAAAAATCGCTCTTCATATTCTTCCTTGCCTTCCCAATTGTTATAATCGGGCTTCACATATTGTTCAATTAGGGTTTTAGCTTCCTCCAATGAATGTGATGTATTTATTTGAGAAATTACGCGGTCGTAATCTTCATTTTGACCGTCAAACAAATGTTTAATAAAAGCAAGTTTATCATTTAGTCCTATTTGAAGACCTTGACCTTTTAGTTTATCGTTCAACGACTTCTTTTCTTCAGCCGCTTCTCGTTTCTGAGCTTCTTCAACAGGTTCAAATTCTGGCATATTACCAAAGCCCGAAGTGATATCGTCAAAATCATTAGAAGCCGATTTCTTATCTTCAACTGGAATGGCTTTTTCAATTAAAGCGTCAACCTGATGTGTTTCCTCTGGCATTTGAGCAACCATATCCTTTATCTTCTCCATCACAGGTTCCATGATATCATCGTCCTCAACTTCGTCTACATTTACATAGGTTCTATTTTCGATTTCAATATTATCACTCACCTTATTGTTGAAGGCTGTATCTAACATATCAAAAAACGAAGAATCGTTTCCGATAGTTGGCATTTTATCGTCAAAATTTTCTTGAGCAAATTTTAAAACTGTAAGTTTTTCATAGAGTTGAGATACTTCTGCATGAAGTTTATCTACATCTCCTCGGCCTGTTAATTTTAGAATCCTATGCGCAATGCTCACTAACTCTGATTCTAATTTCTTTTTCATTTGTTCTAAATTTTAATACTATTATAATGGAGAGACTTTATGTTCTTCAACTTTGACAATCAATATATACACCTTATAAAATAAGAATATAATTTCTTTATCCTCTTTTCGTAAGTTTTACTTTTGATTTTTAATAAATTTGCGTAACCTTTATAAAAACAAAGGACGTCTTTGTTTTAGTGCTAAAATTACAAAATGTTTCTCGAAAATACAGTAAATCATAAAGAACAATTTGGGTGGATTGAAGTGATTTGCGGATCCATGTTCTCAGGTAAAACCGAAGAGCTGATTCGCCGATTAAAACGTGCAAAATTTGCACAACAAAGGGTTGAAATTTTTAAACCTGCTGTTGATACACGTTATGATGAAGACATGGTTGTCTCTCATGACTCTAATGAAATTCGCTCTACGCCTGTTCCTGCTGCGGCCAATATTCCCATCTTAGCAGATGGATGTGATGTGGTTGGAATTGACGAAGCTCAATTTTTTGATGATGAGATTGTACGTGTTTGTAATGATTTAGCTAATAAAGGTATCCGCGTTATTGTTGCAGGTTTAGATATGGACTTTAAAGGTAATCCGTTTGGTCCAATGCCTAATCTTATGGCAACCGCTGAATACGTTACTAAAGTACATGCCATCTGTACCAAAACTGGAAATTTAGCACAGTACAGCTATAGAAAAGCCTTGAGCGACGATTTAGTATTGCTTGGTGAAGTTGACGAATACGAACCCTTAAGTAGAGCTGCATATTATAAGAGCATGCAACGAGATAAACTAAGACAAATGACGGTGAAAGATGCGGAAGAAATAGATTCTAAAGAAAAAGAAATTTAATGCTTAAAGCTCACGAAACCCAACTCGAAATTGATTTAAGTGCTCTAACGCACAACTATAATTATATCAAATCTAAATTAAAAACTGGAACCAAAGTCTTAGGCGTGATAAAAGCTTTCGCCTACGGAAGTGATTCTGTTGAAATTGCTAAACATCTTGAAAAATTAGATGTTGATTATTTCGCTGTCGCCTATACGCAGGAAGGTGTGGCTTTAAGAGATGCTGGAGTTAAGAGGCCTATTTTGGTCTTACATTCGCAATCCGTTAATTTTAAAACCATTATCGAAAGATGCCTTGAACCTAGCATTTATAGTGATTATGTTTTAAAAGAGTTTATAAAAACAGCGGAATCTTTATCACAAAATAATTACCCTGTTCATCTTAAATTTAACACAGGTCTTAATCGACTTGGGTTTAGTGAAGACGAAATTGGGGATGTTGTTTCTAAACTAGAAAACACCTCAGCTATTGAAGTGAAATCTATGTTTTCACATTTGGCGGCAAGTGAAGATCCTAATGAAGAAGAATTCACAAAACTTCAAATTAGTCGATTCAAAACTATCGCCCAAAAATTTGAAACGCAAGCAGGTTATAAACCATGGTTACACCTTTGTAATACCTCTGGAATCATAAATTATCCCGAAGCGCATTTAGATATGGTAAGATGCGGTATTGGACTTTATGGCTATGGGAATTCGGTTGAAGAAGACCAAAAACTAAAACCAATCGCTACCTTAAAATCTATAGTCTCGCAAATTCATCAAATTAAAAAGGGAGAATCTGTTGGTTATAATAGAGCGTATAAGGCTAAGGGTGACGAAAAAACAGCCACTATTCCACTTGGACACGCAGATGGTCTTAATAGGATCTATGGTAAAGGTAAAGGCTACGTTACCATCAATGGTAAAAAAGCATTTATTCTCGGAAATGTTTGTATGGACATGGTTATGGTTGACATTACTGATATAAACTGTAAAGAAGGTGATGAGGTTATTATCTTTGGTCCTAAGCACAGTGCAAACGACCTCGCAGAGTCTGCAAACTCGATTTCTTATGAAATATTGACTTCAATTTCACAGCGCATACCCCGAATTTTTAAAAATGAATAGTTATTCGTTTTTTCTTCGTGTGACTTTTTTGATTAACTTGTGTCTTATTAACTGATTAACTAACTATAAAAAAACACAAAATTATGCTTAAAGAATTTAAAGATTTTATAATGACAGGTAATGTCATTGACCTTGCGGTTGCTGTAATACTTGCAGGTGCTGTAGGTATGGTTGTTAACGGATTTGTAACAGACATCATGATGCCAATTGTTGGTAATTTTGCCGGAGGCGTAGATTTTGCAGATTTGAAGTACGTATTATCTCCAGCCACCGTTGGTACAGATGGTGAGATTACAAAACCAGAAAATGCTATCATGTATGGAAAATGGGTAAATTCAATCATCAATTTAATCATAGTTGGTTTTGTACTGTTTATGATTGTAAAAGCTTACAATAAAACGAAAACTCCACCAGCTCCAGCTGCTCCTGCAGGTCCAACTGAGCTTGATATCTTAAAAGAAATCAGAGATTCTTTAAAAAAATAAATCACGTATAGCGACACCGCTACACTAAACTTTAACCAAACCCAGACTCCAAAAGTCTGGGTTTTTCTTTTTAATAAAACAGGAACCTCTACACATAAATATTATCATATTTTTAAGAGCCATTAAACCCTTTTAAATAAAGAAATACATAATTTTGAGCAGTTAAATGATTTAATTTATGAAAGTAGCAATTGTAGGTGCAACAGGAATGGTTGGTAACGTTATGCTTAAAGTTTTAGAAGAGCGTAATTTTCCTGTAGATGAATTATTATTAGTAGCATCAGAACGTTCCGTCGGTAAAAAAATGAAGTTCAAAGGAAAAGACCTTGAAATAATTAGTATTCCAACAGCTCTTGAACTTCGTCCAAACATCGCCTTATTTTCTGCAGGTGGAGCCACATCACAGGTGTGGGCACCAAAATTTGCTGAAGGAGGAACCACAGTAATTGATAATTCTTCAGCTTGGAGAATGGATTTGACAAAAAAATTGGTCGTTCCAGAAATCAATGCACATCAATTAAACAAAACCGATAAAATTATTGCCAACCCAAACTGCTCAACCATACAAATGGTCATGGCATTGGCACCCCTTCATAAAAAATATAAAATTAAGCGCATCGTTGTTTCAACCTATCAATCTGTTTCGGGAACTGGTGTAAAAGCGGTTGAGCAAATGGAGAATGAAATCGTAGGTAAAAATGGCGAAATGGCCTATCCTTATCCTATTCATAAAAATGCAATTCCACATTGTGATGTTTTTGAGGAAAACGGCTATACCAAAGAAGAAATGAAATTGGTTAGAGAAACTCAAAAAATATTAGACGATCGTACAATTGCTGTAACAGCAACTGCGGTGAGAATACCAACGGCTGGCGGACATAGTGAGTCTATTAATGTCGAGTTTGAAAACGACTTTAACCTTAGTGACGTGAGACATTTACTTAACGAAACCGAAGGTGTTACCGTTCAAGATAATTTAGATGTTAATGTTTACCCTATGCCAATGTATGCAAACGGAAAAGATGATGTTTTTGTAGGTCGTATAAGACGAGATGGTTCTCAACCTAACTCTTTAAATCTATGGGTTGTAAGTGACAACTTAAGAAAAGGAGCCGCAACTAACACTATTCAAATTGCAGAATACCTTATTAAAAATGGTCTTGTCTAATACTATTTAATTTAACTCAAATGGATAATTCATATCTTTGGAGTTACTATTACTTTATATCAAAAAATCTAATTATGAAAAAATCTCTTCTCGCTACTGTAGTACTGAGTATTTTTATGTCTTGTAAAAACGAAACTAAAAAAGTGAAAACCGTTACTGTTGATTATCCTGAAACTAAAAAAGTTGATACTATTGACACCTATTTTGGGGAGTCTGTTGCCGATCCATACCGTTGGTTAGAAGACGACCGTAGTGAAGAAACTGAAGCTTGGGTTAAAACTCAAAATGAAGTTACTTTTGGGTATCTAAATAACATTCCTTACCGAGAAGAATTAAAAGACCGACTTACAAAACTTTGGAATTACGAGAAATTCGGAGCTCCTTTTGTTGAAGGAGACTATACCTATTTTTATAAAAATGATGGTTTACAAAACCAATCAGTGATTTACAGATATAAAAATGATGCGGATCCTGAAACAGCAGAAGTATTCTTAAACCCAAATACATTTAAAGAAGACGGTACAATTTCATTAGATGGATTAAGCTTTACTAGAGATGGTAAAACATTAGCCTATTCTATTTCTGAAGGCGGAAGTGATTGGAGAAAGATCCTAATCATGAACACTGAGAATAAAGAAATTGTTGAAGACACTTTAGTAGACATTAAGTTTAGTGGTATGTCTTGGTACAAAAACGAAGGCTTTTACTATTCAAGCTACGATAAACCTGAAGGAAGTGAGTTATCTGCCAAAACAGATCAGCACAAGGTTTATTACCACAAATTAGGGACAAAACAATCTGAAGATAAACTTATTTATGGTGGAACAGAAGATGAAAAACACCGTTATATTTATGCAGGTGTTACTGAAGATAACCGTTATTTAGTTATTACTCCTCGTGTTTCTACATCAGGAAATAAACTTTATATCAAAGATTTGACTAAAGCTAATGCGCCTTTAGTTGAAATATTAGAGCATACGGATTCAGATTCTAATATTATAGAAAATGTAGGCTCAAAGCTTTATATAATGACGAACCTAGATGCTCCAAATCAAAGAATTGTTACGGTTGATGCATCCAACCCTTCTCCTGAAAATTGGGTCGATGTAATTCCTGAAACTGAAAATGTTTTAACACCATCCACAGCTGGAGGCTACTTCTTTGCTAATTATATGGTTGATGCTGTTTCAAAAGTGAAACAATACGATTATGATGGTAAATTAATAAGAGAAGTTGAATTACCTGGTGTTGGTAGTGCTGCTGGATTCAGTGCTAAGAAAGATGAAAAAGAATTGTATTATTCATTTACAAATTATGTAACTCCAGGAAGTATCTATAAATATGATATAGAAAATGGAACTTCAGAGTTATACAAAAAACCAAGTATAGATTTTAATCCTGAAGATTACGAAAGTAAGCAAGTATTTTACACTTCAAAAGATGGTACAAAAGTACCTATGATTATTACTCATAAAAAAGGATTAGAACTTAATGGTAAAAACCCAACGATTCTATACGGTTATGGAGGATTCAACATTAGTTTAACGCCATCTTTCAGCATTGCTAATGCAGTTTGGATGGAACAAGGTGGAGTTTATGCTGTACCAAATCTAAGAGGTGGTGGAGAATATGGTAAAGCATGGCATAATGCAGGTACTAAACTTCAGAAACAAAATGTATTTGACGACTTTATAGCAGCCGCTGAGTATTTAATTTCAGAAAAGTATACTTCTTCAGATTATTTAGCCATTAGAGGTGGTTCAAATGGAGGATTATTAGTGGGTGCAACAATGACACAACGTCCAGAATTAATTAAGGTTGCTATACCTGCTGTTGGTGTTTTAGACATGTTACGTTACCACACTTTCACTGCAGGCGCTGGTTGGGCTTATGATTACGGTACCGCTGAAGACAACAAAGAAATGTTTGAATACTTAAAAGGTTATTCTCCTGTTCATAATGTTAAAAAAGGCGTTCAGTATCCTGCAACAATGATAACTACTGGAGATCATGATGACCGAGTAGTTCCTGCTCATAGTTTTAAGTTTGCTGCCGAATTACAAGCTAAGCAAACTGGAAACAATCCAACTTTAATTCGAATTGAAACAGATGCTGGTCATGGTGCTGGTACACCTGTTAGTAAAATTATCGAGCAATTTGCTGATATATTCGGATTCACACTTTACAATATGGGATTTGAAAATCTTCCAAATAATATCGAAGGAAAATAACATGAAATTGAAGAATAAATCAATTTCATAATAAAATTCGAAACTACAATTTAGACTTGCCTCATAATGCAGATAATATCTGTTTTATGAGGCAAGTTTCGTTTTAGCCTTTTGTCTAATAAAAAGACCAATAACGCTTATACTTGAACCTATTTTACCACTCATGTCATCACCTAAAAAGGAAGTTAATTCACAATGTATCATTCTAATTTATAGACAACTAATTAAAGTTTAACAAAAAACAACTATATTTAAATCTAATTATTGTCTTTAGAAACATTTTTAGCCACTAAAAATACTTTTTAAAGTTGTTTAAGACATCTGCATGAATAAACATTACGCTTTCGCTTTAATTTTAATTTTATTCCTGTTTGCTTGTGGTAAGGACGATGGATTAACTCCTTTACTTATTGAAACACAACCAGATCATATTACTATTACCCAAAATTCAGAAGTCGAAATTTTTATACTCGCAAACGACGTAAATATTCCAACAATTGGCGAGATTACTATAACCTCTCCTTCGCGTGGAATTGCAACAATTTTGGATATTAATAACACGCCTAATAATCCAAGTGACGATAGCATAAAATATATCGCAAATTCCAATGAGGTGGGTGTAGATACCTTTCAATATACAATTTGTAGTCATTCGGGAGATTGTAAAACAGAAACTATAACGGTTACAATTACCTCAAGTACAAGTGTTCTTTACGATTTAGAAAACATGCCTTTTTCAACGCTTTCAGAATACCAATTGTTTGAAGGAGACTTAAAAAACCTTGAACCATCGTTCAATGTTATTCCCTATACTTTAAATTCCACTTTATTCAGTGATTACGCCAAGAAAAAACGTTTTATATGGATGCCCAACAATAGCAAAGCCGTCTTTGTAAACGAAGACGACATTTTAAACTTTCCGGTTGGAACTATTTTGGTGAAAAACTTTTATTACGATAATGTCTTACCAGATAACAGCACTCAGATCTTAGAAACTCGATTAATTATAAAGAAGCAAAATGGTTGGGTTTTTGCGAATTATGCATGGAACAATGATCAAACTGAAGCGATTTTAGACATGAATGGACGCTATGTAGATGTGCAATGGCTTCAAAATAACGAAGAAAAATCCGTAGAATACAGAATCCCTTCCGGAGCTGAATGTCATACCTGTCACAAAGTTACAGAAACAGCGAGACCAATTGGTCCAAAGCCAAGGAATTTAAACTTAAGTTATGATTATAATGATGGTACTGCAAATCAGTTAGAGAAGTTAGTGGATATTGGCTATTTAGAAAACACTCTTCCCGCCTCTATTTTAAAACTACCGGATTATAATGATTCTTCTGAACCTTTAGACTTAAGATTAAGAGCTTATTTAGATATTAATTGCGCCCACTGTCACTCAGAAGAAACGCATTGTGCCTATCGTCCTCTTCGCTTGGATTTTTCGTCGACAGAAGATGACACTAATCTAGGTGTTTGTGTAGATCCTGATACAGACCTTGGCTTAGGTCTTGGACATATTGTAGAGCCTGGATACGCTAGAGGCTCCGTATTACATTATAGAATTAACTCTGTAGAACCCTCAAACAGAATGCCTTTATTAGCGCGCACTATTATACATACTGAAGGAGTTGAACTTGTTGAAGCATGGATTAACTCACTAAATATAACCTGTAATTAATTCAACCAAAAATGAAAAAAATTCTACACCTTTCAACGCTTATAATCTTGTTTTGCTTACATGGTGGCGCACAAGTTTTAAATCAGCCTGCCAACTGGCCTAATAGTGAGTGGACCCTTACAGGAGACTATAATGCTAATTATCTAATAGGCGACCCAAGAAGCTCTTCAAGCAGCTCTTTTTCATTCGATGATAATTTGGCAGGTGGCATATCGATAAATAATGTGGCGGCAGAATCTCCAGTTATAAATTTAAATGCCGCTAATAATGCGAATGAATCCATCATTAAAGTAACATTTCCTTATGTCTTAAACATTTGGCAAACTGAATCTTTAAGGTTACAATATTGGAATGCCGATGCAAGTGAATGGATAAATTGGGGACCTGCTCTTGAAGATAATTCTGCATTATCAACAGATTTTTGTAGCGGTACCCCTAACAATTATATCAGCGAAGATTTAGACATATCCTCTTTTTCAAGTGTACAATTGTCCAATTTTAAATACCGAATATTATATAACGATAATTATTCTTATGGATGGGGTTTTTGCGTGACCTCACCATCAATAAGCTCATCGATACCTCCTGCATGTGCCAGTGTAACTTCAATCTCAGTTAGTAATATAAACTCTCATAGTGCATCTGTTAATTGGATAGCAGAAGGAACAGAAACAGCATGGGAAGTAGCGCTCCTACTTGCCACAGAGGACGCTCCTAGTTCAGGTGAAACAACATCGACTAATACGTATAGTCTTAGTGACTTAACTCCAAACACAAATTATAAAGTCTATGTTAGAGCTATTTGCCCTACAGAAGGCTTTAGTAATTGGAAAAGTCAGAACTTTACAACAGGAGAAGACACTTCTGGTTACCCAGTTACCTTTACAACAAACCCTATAAACACAACAGGGAATTACGATATTGCCTTAGTAGACTTAAATGGTGATTTCTTAGATGACGTGGTTTCTGTAAGTGCTAATAATTTAAACATCCATTACCAATTAGCTTCAGGCGGATTTAATATGGTTAATGTCCCAACACCACAAGCCACGTATTCTCCAAATTGGAGTTTAGCTGCTGGAGATTTTGATCGCAATGGTTATAACGATCTTCTTTACGGTGGACAAGGAGGTGTCACTTTTATGAAAGCTAATGATACAGGAACAGGTTATACAGAAATATCTGGATCCGAATACGTGTTTTCACAACGCTCGCACTTTATAGATATTAATAATGATGGGCATTTAGATGCCTTCGTCTGTCATGACGTTGAAGCAAATGTTTATTATATCAACGATGGCTCAGGAAATTTACAGTTTTATCAAGGGCCTAGTGAAGGTGTACTTCCAAACGGTATTGGTACCGTTCCAGGTGGAGGAAATTATGGAACAACTTGGGTCGACTATGATAATGATCGTGATATGGATTTATTTATAGCTAAATGTAGAGGGGGTTCAACAACGATTAGCACTAATGAATTATGGAGAAATGACGGAAACGGCGTCTTTGTAAATGTGGCAGATAGTAATAATTGGTATAGTAATAATTACCCTGAAGCAGGACATGATAATTCTTCTAATTTAGGAGACAATGTACAAACTTGGTCTTCGGCTTGGGCCGATTTTGATAATGATGGTTATATGGATGTATTTGTTGGTGCAAGTAGTACGGCGAATGGCTATTCAAAATTAATGCGAAATAATGGCGATGGAACATTTACAGATGTCACTGCAGGCTCCGGTGTATTAAACGCTAATTTAGGTGTGGAAAATGCGCCAGCTGATTTTGATAATGATGGTTACGTAGATATTTTATCTAATGGGAATATTCTGTTTAATAATGGTGATTTTACATTTACCACTTATAATGATTACATGCCACAAAGTGGTGCTATTGGAGATACTAATAACGATGGTTTTTTAGATGTTTTTCGAAATGGAAAAATTTATCTTAACAATGCCAATTCAAATAACTGGATTAAAATTAATACCATTGGAACGCTTAGTAATATAAATGGAATTGGGGCAAGGGTTGAAATACAAACACCTTCAGGCATACAAATAAGAGATGTAAGAAGTGGTGAGGGTTTTGAATTTATGAGTTCACTCACTACACATTTTGGAATTGGCACCAACGAAAGTGTTGAAAGTATCACCATATATTGGCCCTCTGGAACGGTAGATCATATTACCAACCCTGCAATAAATACAACTCATAACATTGAAGAAGGTACAGCCTTAAGTATTATAGATGAGACCTTAGTCGATGTCACTATTTATCCAAATCCAGTTGAAAAAGAACTTAATATCTCAACCTCAGCAGACATAGTGAACAAAGTTGCTACAGTTTTTGATGTCAATGGAAAGCGAGTTATGAGTAAAAAACTTGATTCAAAAATTATTGACGTTGCAAATTTAAACAGTGGCATATACTTTTTAAGAATAGAATCTGAAGGAAAAAGTATTAAACGTAAGTTTATTAAAAAATAAAATTCTCTATTTTATGTTGAAAACTGTTAGATAATTCTAACAGTTTTTTTTATAATTAATACTAGATGAAACTTATATATTTGTAACATGCTTCAAGTAAACAACCTTACCTTCGGATATTCAAGAACTAAAGTTTTAAAAGAAATTAATTTCAAGGTTCAACCAGGAGAAAACCTCGCTATAATTGGTGAAAGCGGTTCAGGAAAGAGCACCTTATTAAAACTCCTCTATGGTGAATATGATTTAAAACAAGGTGAAATTTATTGGAAAGATGAACAAATCTTAGGGCCAGAATACAACCTGGTTGTGGGTTATGATTTTATGAAATATGTGACTCAAGAGTTTGATTTGATGCCATTCACCACAGTTGAAGAAAACATAGGAAAATACTTGTCTAATTTTTTTCGTAAAGAAAAACGTATACGAACAAAAGAGCTTATCGAAGTTGTAGAATTGGAAGCCTTTGCTAAAACGAAAGTTAAACTGTTAAGCGGCGGCCAAAAGCAACGTGTGGCTTTAGCAAGAGCATTAGCATTAGAGCCTGAAATACTATTATTAGACGAACCTTTTAGTCATATAGATAATTTTCAAAAGCAAGGTTTACGACGCAATGTATTTAACTACTTAAAAGAAAAAAATATAGCCTGTGTGGTTGCAACCCATGACAAACATGATGTATTAGGTTTTGCGGACCAAATGATTGTCTTAGACAACTCCAAAATTATTGTAAAAGACACACCTCAAAATTTATATAAAAACCCTCAAAGTGCATTGATAGCTTCATTCTTTGGGGAGTATAATATCATAGAACCTTATGGAATTGTATATGCTAATCAATTAAAAATAGTCGAGCACTCCGAATTAAAAGCTATTGTAAAACAATCTTATTTTAACGGAAGCTCTTGGTTAATTGAAGCTTTGTTCAAAGAGGATATTATATTTATTCAACATGAAAACGAATTGGATATCGATTTAGATATTTACTTTACTGTCCTGATGTAGTTTTAACCATACAGCTCTAAGAAATTTAAATTAAGTTCTTGGACTCAATTCAATTTTTAAGTCCTGAATAATGGTCAGTGTATGCTACTCAATCTAATTAAGAAGGCACTAAAATTTCACATTTCATTCTCTCTCTCCAGTCATTTGTTAAGGACGAAAATGATTAGTATCTTATCTTAAGTACTTTAAATCGCTATAATTTTAAAAATCTAATTGTAGACATCTCTTTAATCGATGAAGCACTTTTTAAAGAAGTACTATTTCCATTATGAACTCAAATATAAAAATAACAGGTCACGATTTAATCGCTTTAGGTTATAAGCAAGGGAAATGGATGAAAAAAGCCATCAAGCATATCAATCTCCACCAACTGCAAGGTGACGCTCTAGTATCCTATTTAGAGCAATTTAAAACACCAGAACCAATTGCGTTGCACTCTACACCAAAGCCATTTTCAATTAATATTAGAGCTGAAAATGAATTAGAGAGAGACAATGTTGACCATGTTATTAATTCAATGGAAACCTTAATGAAAACGCCGACCTTAGTTGATGGGGCTATTATGCCTGATGCTTGCCCTGCAGGACCCGACGGTACTATTCCTGTGGGAGGTGTTGCTGTTGCAAAAAAAGCCATTCATCCAGGCATGCATAGTGCTGATATATGTTGTTCAGTTTTGCTAACCGATTTTGGACAAATAGACCCGAAAACTATTTTAGACGTTGCACATACTCACACACATTTTGGTCCTGGCGGACGCGATAGAGAATCACAATTTCAATTTCCACAAGAATTGTTAGAAGCCTTCAAATCTAATGTGCTCTTAAATGAAGAATATATGATTCAAATTGCAAAATCTCATTTGGGAACTCAAGGCGATGGTAACCACTTTCTATTCGTTGGAACTTCTGAAAACACAGGAAATACCATGTTAATTACCCATCATGGTTCAAGAGGCCCAGGTGCCAGATTATACGCCAAAGGCATGAAAATTGCTGAACGATTTAGGCAAGAATTATCACCAGACACTAAAAAACAAAATGCTTGGATTCCTTTTGAAACGGATGAAGGACAGTCATACTGGGAAGCTTTGCAGATAATGAGAAAATGGACAAAATTGAATCATGAAGTGCTTCATAATTCGGTTTCTGAAGAATTAGGAATTGATATTGAAAACAGATATTGGAACGAGCATAATTTTGTCTTTCGGGATGGCGACTTATTCTACCATGCCAAAGGCGCTACCCCATTAGACCCTAAGTTTATGCCAGATATAACAGGGCCTAGGTTAATTCCGTTAAATATGAGTGAACCGGTTTTAATAGTTGAAGGCAAGACTACAAAAACCAATTTAGGTTTTGCACCACACGGCGCCGGTCGAAATATGAGCAGAACTCAACATAGACGTAGCAAAACAGGTAGCACAATGCAAATATTCAAGGAAGAAACTCGCGGCTTAGATATTCGGTTTTTTTCTAAAGAAATTGACATAACCGAATTGCCTTCTGCCTACAAAAATGCGAAAACCGTAAGAACTCAAATGAAAGAATTTGGTTTAGGACAGGTGATAGATGAAGTAATCCCTTATGGTTCTATTATGGCCGGCGACTGGCAGAAAAACGCACCTTGGAGAGTAAAGCGTGAAAAACGTACAGGGTCTAAAAAGAAAAAGTAATATTTTAAAAGTGTGAAGTTGATATTATAAAATAAGTAAGAACTTTGAGCTTTCTAGTGAATCTCTTTTATTATGAATTTATGTTCTTTAAACACAATTTCGTCACCTACTTGTTTTGAAATTAATAATTGTGCTATTGGGGTCATAGTAGAAATTGCATAATAGTGCTTGTCTTCAACCACCAATTCTCCAGCACTAATAGCTATAAAATAATTAGATTGATTAGTTATCACTACAGAACCCAAAGTAACTTTTTCATGCTCAGATTCTGGATTAAGTTTCTGTAGAATTTGTTTTTGTTTTTCAATTTCAGATAATTGCTGACCAGCTTTTTCTCTTTCTAATTGTAACATGGCTCTTCCCGTTTCGTGCTTATCACCTGCACTACTTTTAGTTTCTGACTGTAACGAAATTTGAATTTCAGAAATAGTGTTATTAACGGTTTGTAGCCTATCATTAATAAACTTTTCACACAAACTATATAAGGCTTCTTTTAGCTTCATTTTTCAGATTTTAAATCAAGTTTTCCATAAAACTGCATCTGTCTAACAATCCATTCTTTTCGGTTTTGAATATAGTTTGAAGCCGGATTAGCCCGATAATTCCTTGGATTAGGTAATATAGCAGCTATTGCAGCAGCTTCGTGAGTATCTAAACCTGCAGCCGACTTTTTGAACCAATGCTGGGCCGCAGCTTCTGCACCATAAATACCTTCGCCCATTTCTATACTATTCAAATAAACTTCAAGAATACGCTCTTTAGTCCAAATAGCTTCAATTAAAAATGTAAAGTAAGCTTCTAAACCTTTGCGTAGCCAACTCCGATTAGGCCAAAGAAAAAGGTTTTTTGCAGTTTGCTGACTGATGGTACTTCCTCCCTTAATTCTTTTTCCCTTTTTATTATAGTCATAGGCTTTTTCAATGGCTTCAATATCAAAACCATTATGTTCTAAAAACTTTTGGTCTTCACTACAAATAACTGCAAGTTGCATGTTCTTAGAAATATTATCTATAGAAACCCAATCATGTTTCCACAATTTAGTGTTCTCAGTAGTCTCAAAATAACGAATCACCATTAATGGTGTTATCGGTACTGGAACATACTTGAATAAAACAACGAATCCCACCGAAAGAACAACAAACCAGAGAAATAGTTTGATAAAGAACCTAAATATACTTTTCATGCCTTAATCAAGTAAATTGGCTAAATCCTTTCCGACAGAACTTCCTATGGCGATGCCCATACCACCAAGTCTTACACCACAAAACACATTATTACTCAACTGCTTTATAATTGATTTTTTTTGTGAACCTACACCCATAATACCCGACCATCGATGGTCAATTTCATAATTGGTATGAGGTAAAATAATTGTTTTCAATATCTCTTCAAGTTTATTCTGTATAAGATCTGTTTGTTTAAATTCTGTAGTTTCTTCCGATTTAAAGTCAAGGTTTCGTCCGCCTCCAAGTAAAATTCTTTGGTCTATATTTCTGAAGTAATAATATCCCTCATCTAAATGAAAGGTTCCTTTAATCTGTAAATCCTGTATTGGTTTTGTTATTAATACTTGTGCTCTTGCAGGTTTGAGGTCTAAAACATCAAACTGCCTTGAAAAGCCATTTGTGGCAATAAAAAGTTTGTTTGTGTTCAAGTTGAAATGACTCGTCTTAATAGTTACTGAATTTGAATTTTCAGAAAAGGACTCAACCATGGTGTTATTTAGAATTTTCACTCCTAGAGACTGAACTTTATTTAATAAAGCATTCATCATTTTACCTGTATCAATCTGCCCTTCAAATGGATTATAACAATAATTTATTTTTATATGTTCGAAGCCAAATTTATTCTTTGTGAAAGAGAAAACTTCAGCATTAAAAATTGGGTGAAGCAGTTTGTTAATTTCATTCCGCTTATTTAAACAGGATTCATAAAGTTGTTCATCAGATTCTAAAAACAATTCGTATCCACCAAAATTTTGATATCCAATAGATGCATCCCCTAGATTTTCTCGAAGCATTTGTAGGCCATCTACACGGCTTTTAACAAGCTTCATAACTTCTTCCTCGGAATGACGGCTAAGATCATTTATAATCTCACTTAGACTTCCAAAACATGCAAATCCTGCATTCTTTGTACTTGCACCTTGCGGAAGTATTCCTTTTTCGAGAATTAAAATTTTTGATTTAGGATAGCGTTTTTTTAATTCCAAAGCACAATTAAGGCCTACAATACCACTACCTATGATTGTAAAATCAATGTTAGTTAACCACGTTTTTATTTCCCAATATGATAAATTCATAACACAAAAAAAGCTCCTAATATAGGAGCTTTTAAAGTATAAATTATAATCTTATTCTACGACTATTTTCTTCGTCACTTTTTGTGAACCGTCTGAAATTCTTAACATATAAATTCCTGACTGAGCATTTTGAAGTTGAATAGTTTCTTCAAATCGGCTAACACTACTATACACTTGGTTATAGATTGATCGACCTCTCATATCAAAAACATCAATAGTAATTGCTTCACCAGATTGTGGCGTGAAATTGATATTAAACTCTCCATTATTTGGATTAGGATAAATACTTAAATTAGTTATTTCGTCCTCTTGAACACTCATAGTTTCTGTACAAAATGTCATTGACCAATCGTTAAACGTACCAAAATCTCCATTATAAAAATCAGCCATTAAAATCATCCAATCTCCTGCCATATCTAAACCGTTAAATGTGCTCAACGGTTCATATGCCTCATAAGTCCCTGTAGTTGGGCTTGCACAGGCAATTTCTGGTTCGTTATCTTTAAAAACAACATCTATATTACCATATCTCGCTGTAGTACAATTTCTTCCCCAAAGTACCACATAATCGACCCCGTTTGGATGCATTAATTGAACAACTAAGTCTCCAATATATGGGTGTGTGATATCTAATGAGACCCTTAGGTCTGTAATAGTCCCAGAAGAAGGAACGTTAATAGTGTGACTGACAACCGCACCTTGGGTATTTGGTCCAGTTCCATCTGGAATTGCTAAGCCTAAATCTCCTGATTCAAAAGATGTACATGAAATGTCTACGCCTATCGCTATATTTTTAGTGTTCACATTAAAAAATATACCATCCGCAGCTTCTACCATAATTCTACAGCTTCCAGAGATAACATCTGGAACAGTGATATTGTGAGAACCATCATTTGGCGTATTCGTTGCTAAAACGATATCAAAATTTTCACCTCCATCAGTTGACATTAAAATGTTGACATTTGCTTCATTAATGTTATTAGAAGTTGTTCCTGCAACATCCCAAGTAATAGTTTCAGTAGCCCCAGCTTCCCAAGTAATACCACTAGTATTTTGAGAGGTAACGATAAAAGGTCCCGCTGCTGTTGTAACAGTAGCTATCATTTCGTCTGCATCCGTTTGTCCTCCTCGAGCATCGTTATCTCTAACCGTTAATTTATAGTTGATATTTCGATTAACCATGGCTAATTTTTCCCAAGTTGTAGAAGTACCTCCACTACTAACTACGTCAGGAAGCCTTGGTATATATCTAACAGGGTTACTTGTGCCTTCAAAAGACCTAACTAACGGTCCTGATGTATTTGTTTCCGACGGTAAACCTGCTGGTCCCAAGTCGTATTGTTCCCAAGTATATGTTAAGGTTTCTTGACCGTCAATATCTGTAGAACCACTTCCATCTAGTTTATATGGTGTTCCTTGTGGAATTGTATAATTCATGCCCGCATTGGCAACTGGTTCTGTATTATTTGTTGTCACACGATCTACGGGACAAACGCCTGTACTTAAAACGTGAGACCAAATTCTACTAATACTGTTTTGATGAAAATAAGCATCACTTCCGTATTGAATATTATCAGAGCCACAAATACCTGCATAGGCCATAATAGTAGAGCCACTTCCAGGTTCATAAGCACTAAAAGCAGATCTATTTCCTCCACTACAACTTCCAACGGTTCCATTAAAAGTATGAGGTGCACCGAATTGATGTCCTAATTCATGAGCTACAAAATCTACATCATAAGAGTCTCCAACTGGTTGAGACAAACCTGTTACCCCTCTTGCTTTATTATAAGGGTTACATGTTACTCCTAATCCTGCTAATCCTCCAGCTCCAGTACTAAACGTATGACCTACATCATAATTTGCAGCACCAATAGTACCATTAATAATACTCTGACTCTGATTTATTAGAATACCCGCATTATTATTATTGAATGGATCGTCTTGAGGATCAGTAAAAATTATATTAGTATTATCAGCGACCAAAGTCATTGTTATTGATAAATCTCTCTCATAGATACTATTCACTCTATTTAATGTTACAATTATAGCCGCCAAAGCACCTTCAACTGTACCTCCATGAAACTGAGTATATTCTCCAGTACAAGCAATAGCAATACGGTAATTTCTAAGTGTTCCATCATTGGCATTTCTTTCCATATCAACGCTATCCATATTAACGTTATCTAAAAGAGGATCATCTATAACTCCACATTCAAAATCAAAGTTTCTAGCTTCAATATTTTTCTTAGAATAAACCGTATAAATATTTCCGGTTTTTGAAAAAGGATCAATAAATTGGGTTCCGTTTGATGTTCCTAAAATCATGGCATGAAACCCTTTAGGTGTGATACTAAACCTAATAATCTCTGTAGGATTATCAATACCTTGACCTGTGTAGGTTCTCATATTAGGATATTTGGCTTGTAGCTCTGGCTCCATTATGGAAGCTTCAAAAACTTTGAATTGATTTAGTTGTCCATCGGAATTTGGAAAAGAAATTAAAGTATTGCCAGTATTCTCACGATTGCCAACATTTTGCAGGCTATTTTTTAGTTCTTCAATATTTAATTGAAAGAATTTTTCGTTTTTTAAACTGATTTTTCGAACAACCTGTTCCATTTGATTCGCTCTATCATCACTTACACTTTTCCATATTTGAGAAGTATTTTGTGAATGAGCTGAAAACGAAAACAAAGTTATTGCTACAATTATAAATTGTAAAATGTAATGTTTTTTCATAATTAGTTAGTTAGTTATTCTATTTAGAGTTTCTAAAATTAAGGTATTTATACAACAGCTAAAAAAATAAATTAGCAGGATTTTAGAAACGTATAAAAATTAGCATATAAAAAAACCCAAACTTAGCAGTTTGGGTTCCTTATTATTCTTCCGTTTCCTTTGTCAATTCAAAGTCTTCCATAAATTTAGTGGTATAATTACCCGCTAAATAATCAGGATTCTCCATTAACTGTCTATGAAATGGAATTGTAGTTTTTATACCTTCTATAACGAATTCGTCCAAGGCACGCTTCATTTTGTTTATAGCTTCCTCTCTAGTCTGCGCAGTTGTTATCAACTTCGCAATCATTGAATCATAATTTGGAGGAATACTATAACCTGCATAAACATGTGTATCTAATCGTATACCATGACCTCCTGGTGCATGAAGTGTTGTAATTTTACCAGGTGAAGGTCTAAAGTCGTTAAATGGATCTTCAGCATTAATTCGACATTCAATAGAATGTAATTTTGGCGTATAGTTTTTTCCAGAGATTGGAACACCTGCAGCCACTAATATTTGCTCACGAACCAAATCAAAATCTATAACTTGCTCCGTTATGGGATGTTCTACTTGAATACGAGTATTCATCTCCATAAAGTAAAAGTTTCTGTGCTTATCAACTAAAAACTCAATTGTTCCTGCTCCTTCATACTTAATGTACTCAGCTGCTTTAACCGCAGCTTCACCCATTTTCTTTCTCAATTTATCGGTCATAAATGGAGAAGGTACTTCTTCAGTTAATTTTTGGTGACGTCTTTGAATAGAGCAATCACGTTCCGATAAATGGCAAGCTTTACCAGTAGAGTCGCCTACAATTTGAATTTCGATATGGCGAGGTTCTTCGATGAGCTTCTCCATATACATATCATCATTTCCAAAGGCTGCTTTAGCTTCTGATCGTGCTGACTCCCATGCACTTTGAAGGTCTTCTGCTTTCCAAACCGCACGCATTCCTTTACCACCTCCACCAGCAGATGCTTTAAGCATAACTGGATAGCCAGTGGTTTTGGCTACTTTTTTACAGTCTTCAAAACTTTCAATTATGCCATCGCTTCCAGGTACACATGGTACACCTGCCGCTTTCATAGTAGCTTTAGCATTTGACTTATCACCCATACGGTTAATCATCTCTTCAGACGCACCGATAAATTTAATTCCATGCTCTTCACAAATTTTAGAGAATTTAGCATTCTCAGATAAAAAGCCGTAACCAGGATGAATAGCATCTGCGTTTGTTATTTCTGCAGCTGCAATAATATTTGATATTTTAAGATAAGATTCACTACTCGCTGGTGGTCCAATACAAACGGCTTCATCTGCAAACTTCACATGAAGACTGTCTGCATCTGCCGTAGAATAAACCGCCACGGTTTTGATTCCCATCTCTTTACAGGTTCTTATAACTCGTAGAGCTATTTCCCCTCTATTGGCAATTAATATTTTTTTAAACATAACTTCTCTTTAAAAAATTCATTTTCCAAGCACCAAATTCCAATATTTTGGTTTTGGGATTTGTGGATTGGAATTTTCAATTGTTATGAAGGATCTACCAAGAATAATGGCTGATCAAATTCTACTGGAGATGAGTCATCTACCAATACTTTTACGATTTTACCAGAGACTTCTGATTCAATTTCGTTAAATAATTTCATAGCTTCAATAACACAAAGAACATCACCTTCCTTTATATCAGTACCTACTTCAACAAACACAGGTTTATCAGGAGCTGGCTTACGATAAAATGTCCCAATAATAGGTGATTTTATAGTGATGTATTTTGAATCTTCACTCGGAGCAGCTGGAGTAGCCGGTGCTTCTTGAGCTGGAGCAACTGGTTGTGCTGGCATTTGCTGTTGCATTACAGGAGCTGCCTGCATTGGCACTTGCTGTACGTATGTAGTATCGTTCTCTGAACCGGTTCTAATGGTTATCTTAACGTCATCCATTTCTAACTTAACTTCGCTTGCGCCTGACTTAGCGACAAATTTGATTAAGTTCTGAATTTCTTTTAAATCCATAATATTTAGATATTTGTTAGTTAGTTTTTAATTAAGAATTATAAGCCCATTTAAAATAAATAGAGCCCCAAGTAAATCCACCACCAAAGGCAGCAAATATAATATTATCACCTTTTTTTAGTTGTGATTCATAATTTGATAATAATAACGGTAATGTTGCAGAAGTTGTATTTCCATACTTCTCAATATTCATCATAACCTTAGATTCTTCCAATTCAATTCGATTGGCAGTAGCATCGATAATTCGCTTATTCGCCTGATGTGCTGCTAACCACTGAATATCGTCATTTTTAAGATTATTTCTTTCCATTATCCGTACCGTAACATCAGCCATATTAAACACAGCATTTTTAAATACTGTTTTGCCATCTTGAAAGACATAATGTTTACCTTCTTTGAAGGTGTTTTCATTTATAGGATAAGCTGATCCACCATAAGTGGCTTGTAAAAATTCTCTACCGACGCCATTACTTCGCAGAATCTCATCTTGTAAACCTAAGTTTTCGTTATTAGGTTCAAACAATACAGCTCCTCCTCCATCACCGAAAATGATACAGGTCGCTCTGTCTTTATAATTTATAAATGATGAATTTTTATCCGCGCCTATTAAAAGAATCTTTTTATAGCGGCCCGCTTCTATATATGCAGCTGCAGTAGACATTCCGAATAGGAAACTAGAACAAGCCGCCTCCAAATCATAAGAAAATGCATTAACTGCACCTATCTGAGTAGCGGTGTATGCTGCTGTTGATGCAGCCTTCATATCTGGTGTTGCAGTGCAAACTATAACCAGATCTATTTCCTTTGGATCTAAATTCGATTTTTGAATTAGGTCCTCGGCAGCTTTAATTGCTAAGAAAGAAGTTCCTTTTCCTTCCTCCTTTAGAATTCTACGCTCCTTTATTCCAGTTCTCGTGGTAATCCACTCGTCATTGGTATCGACCATTGTTTCTAATATTTTGTTGGTTAAAACAAAGTCAGGAACATAGCCTCCGACAGCTGTAATTGCCGCTGTGATTTTACTCATTGTTAGGATTTAGAAAATTAAAAATATAGAAAATTGGAGGAATCCGATGTGTTTCGATCAATTTTCATTGTTTTTTGGCAAATATTAACGCAAAGTAAGTGGTTTTTGTGCTAAGCAAAAAATATTAATAAAAAAAACGCTCACAAAGGAGCGTTTTCTTGTATGCACGCATAGTAATTATGCTGCAGTTTCTTCTTCTACAGAGTTGTCAATTAAAACTTGACCTCTATAATATAATTTACCTTCGTGCCAATGAGCTCTATGGTATAAATGTGGCTCACCAGTTGTTGGGCAAGTTGCTATTTGAGGTACAGAAGCTTTGTAATGAGTTCTTCTTTTATCTCTTCTTGTTTTTGATATTTTACGCTTTGGATGTGCCATTTTAAATGTTATTTATCCGTTAATAGTTTTTTTAAATTATTCCAACGAGGATCAATATCCTCAGATGTTTTTTCTTCTAATTCCTGCTTAGGACTTAATTCTTCTAATTTTGATAGTATATCTGATTGCAATGTGCCATCTTCTATACCAGGATGAACTCGTTTTATAGGAACCGCTAAAATAATAAGTTCATATATATACTGTGCCACATTAATTTCGTAATCGCCATGTGGTAGAATTAATATGTCTTCATTATCATCATTGTACTCGTGACCAAATTTAACAACTAATTTAAATTCGTCATCAATCGCTTGATCATAGGGTTCATTTGTAATATCGCAATTCACATTTACCGATCCTTTTGCTTTAAAATAGAACTCTAAAAGAGTTGCTTTCTTTACTAACACAAGGTCGATTTTTACGTCAACTGCATTGAATTCATCGTATTCAAAATGTTCAAAGAACGTGTTATCAATTTGATAATCAAAATGATGCTCTCCTACTTTTAGTCCTACGAAAGGAATCGTATAAGATTTTAATGCCTTCATTGCCACACTCATTTTGAGCCTGCAAATATATAAATTTTTAATTATTTATAGCCTAGATATCAACAATTTTTGTTTATAACTATCGAGAAGCCTTTTTTAAAGGGTTTTTACTATAATAATCATATTCTTCGCGCTTCCTAAAAATTTGAATCGCTGTAAAAATGGCTTGTTTCATTGAACTGTCGTCTGCAATACCTTTTCCGGCAATTTCATAAGCTGTTCCATGATCTGGTGATGTTCTTACTTTACTTAAGCCTGCAGTATAATTAACACCTTGACCAAAAGCGATTGTCTTAAATGGAATTAAACCTTGATCATGATATGAGGCAATAATCGCGTCGAAATTTTTATAAGTATTTGACCCAAAGAAACTATCAGCGGAATACGGACCGTAAACTAAACTACCGTCAGATTTAATTTTTTCTAATGTAGGTTTTAGAATAGTATCATCCTCATTACCGATTACACCATTATCACCAGCATGAGGGTTAATGGCTAAAACAGCTATTTTCGGTTTTCTAATTCCGAAATCTTGTTTTAAAGAAGTTATAACGGTAGCCACTTTTTCTTTAATAAGCTCTTCCGTAATAGCATTACTTGCATCTTTAAGTGGAACGTGATCAGTAAGCAATCCAACACGTAAAGCATCAGAAACCATAAACATAAGACTTTTTCCTTCTAATGCTTTTGCTAAATAGTCGGTATGTCCAGGAAAATTAAATTTATCAGACTGTATATTGTGCTTGTTAATTGGGGCTGTTACTAAAACATCAATATCACCATCCTTTAAAGCTTTAGTTGCTGCTTCAAGTGATTTAATTGAGTATTCTCCTATCTTTTTATTTTCTTTTCCGAAATCAATTTTTACAGCTTCGTTCCAAACATTAACTACATTCACTTTTCCTAATACTACTTTATCAGGAGAGTCGATATTGAAAAAATTAATTTTACTCTTAAAGTGGTTCTTAAAAAACTGCATTATTTTACCCGAAGCAAAGATAACGGGTGTATGTAGCTCTAAAGTCCTAGGATCTTCATAAGCTTTTATAATAATTTCTGGTCCAATTCCATTAAGATCTCCAACTGATATTCCAACAATGACCGATTCTTTTTGTTTCATATGATTATGCTAACTTTTTCTAAAATACTATAAATTATATGACCAATTAAGGTCAACCTTACGCCCTTTAAGGCAAATGAAAATTAGTCCTAAATAAATAAACACAACTGTTTTAGTAATGCTTCATTTCAAACTTAAGCTCCTAAAATTTCGTTTAATTGAAAAATATAGTCGCTCGTTATATATTCATTGAACAAAGTTATATTTCATAATTTGGACTTAACTTTGTCTTTGCAAATTTAACTAAATAAAGCACAATTTATGTTTACAGGTATAATTGAAGATTTGGGTACAATAAACAATCTTGTTAAAGAAGGTAGTAATTTACATATTACGATGCACACGTCGATTACAAACGAATTAAAAATAGATCAAAGTGTAGCTCATAACGGCGTATGTTTAACGGTTGTTGCTATTGACGGAGATACCTACACTGTCACAGCGATTCAAGAAACTTTAGACAAGACAAATCTTGGTACACTCAAAGAAGGTCAGTTAGTAAATATAGAAAGAGCAATGAAACTTGGTGATAGATTAGATGGCCACATTGTTCAGGGTCATGTCGATCAAACTGCTACTTGTATTAATGTAACTGAAGAAGATGGCAGTTGGATATTCACCTTTGAATATGATAAAGCGCTCAACAATATTACAATAGAGAAAGGTTCTATAACAGTTAACGGAGTGAGCTTAACTGTCGTAAACTCAAAGTTAAATAGTTTTTCTGTGGCAATTATACCTTATACCTTTAAACACACAACATTTAAAACATTAAAAGTCGGTGATACCGTAAATTTAGAGTTTGATGTCATTGGTAAGTATGTAACTCGATTAAATGAATTACGTAATTAAGCCGTTTTTTTAGATAACTGATAAGTCTTGTAGGCACCGTAAGTCAATGCTACAACAATAAGTAAGACAATACCACTATCAATCGGTAGACCCGGCGGTGGCGGTGGCGCTGGTGGTTGAGGCACGCCTTCACCAACATTCTGAGACATAGATGCGAAACCTACGAGAAAAAGCAAAGCTGAGGCTAACATTTTATTGTTCTGCATTCTATATATTAGATAATGTGTAAATTTATAAAAAAAACTGAGTTAACAAAATTAATCACGATAAAAAACATCTACGAAAGGTAAGTTTTATCGATAAAACGCAAAAAAAAAATAAGATTGAATTGGGAAAACACCTACAATTTTTATGTTAGCTCAATAACAAATATAATTATTTTCAGCAATAAATGTCTTTGAAGTAACTAATAATTTTAAAAGACACTCTTAAGTACTAAGTGCTGAAAATCAAGATACAGCATTCTTAGTGTATTAAATTTTAAGACATGTCGCAATTCTTAACAACTAATCATCAGATTTTATAAATTTTGGATTGATATACAGTTTACCTGTTTTTAATTTATCCCAATACACTTTCATATCGGCACTTATTTCTGGGGCCATTATATATAAGCCAATTATATTAGGAAAAGACATCGCTAGTATCATCATATCAGCAAAACTCAGTACCGCCCCTAAGCTAACTGAAGCTCCTAATACTACAAATACCAAATACATGACTTTATAAACTAACTCTAATTTTTTACTTCTCCCAAACAAATAAGTCCATGAGCGCATACCGTAATACGACCACGATACCATTGTAGAGAATGCAAAAAGAAAAACAGCTATAGCTAGAACCGCAGGGAACCACGACACAACAGAACCAAAAGCATCGGCTGTTAATTCTACGCCACCTAATCCACTATTAGATTCATGCATTCCGGTGAAAATTAACACAAGAGCGGTCATTGTACAAACTAACATAGTATCTATAAACGGCTCTACTAAAGAGGTAAAGCCATCAGCAATTGGGTGATTGGTTTTAGAGGCACTATGTGCAATTGCCGCAGATCCAACTCCTGCCTCACTAGAAAATGCTGCACGTTGTAATCCTATAATTAGCACCCCAATAAAGCCTCCTTTTAAGGCTTCGGCAGAAAAGGCACCATCAACAATAGCAAGGACAGCTCCTCCAATATATTCTATATGATATCCTATTACAACTAAACAACCTACTACATAAAAAATGGCCATAATAGGCACCACTTTCGCGGTAACGTTAGCTATACTCTTAATTCCACCAATAATTACCGCTCCTACTAAAAGCGCAAACCCGATTCCGAACCAAAACCCTTGCCCCTGCAAAAATGGAATTTGTTCAGAAACAATTTTAAAGGCTTGATTAGATTGTAGCATATTTCCTCCTCCAAATGAAGCTCCTACTCCAAGTACAGCAAAAAGGATAGCTAAAAACTTACCTAATTTCTTTAAGTTTTGTTTTTCCAATCCGTAGCGTAGATAATTCATAGGTCCACCGAAAATACGTCCCTCTTCATCTATAAAACGATATTTAACACCAAGTGTACATTCGGCAAATTTTAAAGACATCCCGAAAAATCCTGCCAGAAACATCCAAAAGGTAGCACCTGCTCCTCCTAAAGAAATTGCTACTGCAACTCCAGCGATATTTCCCAATCCCACTGTAGCGGAAACAGCCGTTGCCATAGCCTGAAAATGCGTAATTGTTCCTGGTGCGTCTGGATCGTCATACTTACCCCGTGCTAATTCTAAAGAGTGTTTAAATCCTCGAATATTCACAAACTTCAATCGAAGTGTAAAAAATATACTACCTAGGATAAGCCAAATTACAATAAAAGGAATGGTGTTTGTTTTAACCTCACCGTTAGGATGTAAAAGTGGTTTGGCGGAATCGAAACTAATGACTCCTAAAAGTGGGGCTTTGAATGAGCCTGTTTCAGGTATTCTTGAAATAAATTCACCTTCTTTAGTTATGTGATTTATAGTTCCATCTGCCAAAGCGACTACTGTAGATTTTTCATTTTGATTACTTAAAAGTACAACGATGTCTTCTCCCTTTTTAACAGAACTACCATCCGCAACTAACCACTTCTCAACTTCATAGTCTAAGTTGGTAACTTTATTTTTAAGAGGAAGCTTAATGTTTATTGAAGAAGAATAAACCACAGGGTCGTATACTCCAAGGGCTGCAAAAGGGTCCCAAAATAGAATAGCGCCTAATACATCAACAGCAGGCTGTACCTTACTATTGAAAATTTCCGTAATTGATTCGGCTGGAATTTTAAATTCTTTTGAAACACTATTTCCATTAGCATCGCTCACAAGGACTGAATGCTTCATACCTTCAATTAAACCATCAGATTCTTTAGATTTCAAAGAGGTTTCAACATTACTCCATTTATACTGATAAGGAGGTTTTCCGCCTTGAACTTCAACCTTAGCTACTCCATCATTAATTTCAGAAGAAGGATTGAGAAATTCTACGTTCACAACTAGTTCATCAGTAGATTGAACTTGAGCTATAGTATTATTAGAAAAAACGAAAAACAATGCCAAAAAGGCACAAAAAGTATATTTTGTCATCTATTTATTTAAAATTTCACAATTTAAAGACTGAAAATCACAATATTAATAATAAGAGAAGCTCCTCCAAAATTATAAGCTGATTTTTTTTAGTAATACCAGAAGTGATTAAGTAGAAAAAACAAAAAAATCATCATAAAAAAAAGCCTCTACATTTCTGTAAAGGCTTGGTTTTACTTGTGGTCCCACCTGGGCTCGAACCAGGGACTTTCTGATTATGAGTCAGATACTCTAACCAGCTGAGTTATAGGACCCATTAGCATAGAGCTAACTTCAAGTTACTCTTTTTTCAAAGAGAGTGCAATATTACTACATATTTTTTTACCGACAAAGTATTTTTATTTTTTAATATCCTGACATAATTCAATCAATACACCATTAGTCGCTTTAGGGTGTAAAAAAGCGATCAACTTATTATCAGCCCCTTGTTTCGGCTTTTTATGAATCATGGTAAAACCTTCTTCGGTTAATCTTTCAATTTCCTTTTCAATATCATCAACAGCAAAAGCGATATGGTGAATGCCTTCACCCTTTTTTTCTATGAACTTAGCAATCGGACTATCTTCATGAGTAGCTTGAAGCAATTCAATTTTATTCGGTCCACATTCAAAAAATGAGGTTTTTACACCTTCACTTTCAACCTCTTCAGTTTTATAATGCTCTTTTCCAAATAAGGTGGCAAAAAGATGATTTGAACTTTCAATATCTTTTACAGCAATTCCAATATGTTCAATTTTTTTCATTAATTCTTATTTCAGTTTCCGCTAAATCGGAAATCTCATTAATAATTTATACCTTCAAAAATAAGATAATCTTTAAATAACATCTACTTTTGCAGATGATTAGTTATTATAGTCATTATGGAAGAATTAACACAAAGACAGAAAAAAATAGGAGGTATACTCCAACAAGATTTAGCAGAGGTTTTACAAAAAGCAGCGACTGATGGTGGTTTACGAGGCGTTATAATCTCTGTAAGTAAAGTGAATGTCACTACAGATTTAACGGTAGCGAAAGTATATCTAAGTATATTTCCTAATAAAGAAGCAAAACCTTTATTGGAAGGAATTAAGTCTAACAAACCTTTAATTAGACACGAATTAGCCCAACGTACACGTCATCAACTTAGACGTATGCCACAATTAGAATTTTTTATCGATGATTCGCTTGAGTACATCGACGGAATTGAACGTTCCTTAAGAGGTGAAGACAATCCTATAGAAAATCCGGATTTATTAGGTAAGCGAAAAAAATCTTAAGTGAATTTTCCTCTTTATATAGCAAAACGTTACCTGTTTTCTAAAAGCAGTAATAATGCTATTAATATAATGACATGGATTGCCTCTGGTGGTGTTATTATTGCATCTGCAGCACTTTTTATTGTATTATCTGTTTTTGCAGGTTTAAAAGATTATAGTCTCAACTTTTCGTCTTTTGTAGATCCAGATTTAAAACTCATTCCTTCTGAAGGAAAATCTTTTCAATGGACAGAAAATGATAAATCTTCACTTTTAAAGATTGAAGGTATTGAAGCGCATTCAAAAATTGTTGAAGAGCGCATCATTATTAAGTCCGAAAACAAAAATCTTCTCGCCACCTTAAAAGGTGTTGACAGCAATTACCTAAATGTGACTAGCGTTGATACTATGGTCACTAGAGGAAATTGGCTTACTCCTGAAAGTAATGATGTGGTTTCAGGTTGGGGAATATCTAATAATCTATCTTTTGGAGTTTTAGATTATTTAAAGCCGTTATCATTATACGTTCCAAAGGTCGGTAGAGGGCAAGCAAGTACTTTAAAAGGTTATTATAACTCGGTTTACGTAAATAATGTTGGTCTCTTTGAAATTAACGAGGAGCTGAATAATAAATATGTGTTTTCAACCATTGAATTGGCAAAACGATTACTGAATTATAACGACAATCAACTCAGTGCTATTGAACTTAAGTTGACACCTGATGCTAACGAATCGGAAGTTAGATCAAAACTTGAAGCTACCTTCGGAAATAAATTCACCATAAAAAACAGAGCTGAACTTAACGATGCTTTATTTAAAATGTTGAATACGGAAAATCTTGCAATCTACCTTATTTTTACTTTGGTGATAATTATTGCTTTGTTCAACGTGATTGGCGCAATTATTATGATGATTCTGGATAAAAAGAAATCACTGAATACCCTATTCAACTTAGGAACTGAAACGAAGACGATTAAGTCAATTTTCTTTTTACAAGGGAGTCTAATGACTATTGTAAGTGGAATTATTGGAGTGACGATTGGGTTGATTGTGGTATATCTACAACAGTCTTTTGAATTGGTGATGCTCACACCTGATTTGGCTTATCCTGTAAGACTAAATTTCTTGAATGTTCTCATTGTATTAGCGACGATTATTGCTTTGGGGATTGTAGCTTCTAAAATCGCTTCACAGCGTATTACTAAGGAATTGATAAAAAGCTAGGTTGGAGACCTGCGATCTGAAAATTATTACGCGGAGTTACGCAGAGGTGACATAGAGAGTCGCGGAGATAGTTTAGATTCTAATTTCACGAATCAGCAATGGAACCTCACTACTGACTAACAACTAAAATCTAATAACTAAAAAAGTCACTAATTCCACTAATCAACCAACAACTGAAAATCCACAACAGACAACTATTACCCAGAGTTGCGCGGAGGAGACACAAAGAGCCACATATAAAATATTTGATTTTAATTTCACAAATAATCAATGAAACTGCACTACCGGCTAACAACTAAAATCTAACAACTCAAAAAGACACCAATTGCACTAATTTCCACTAATCAGCGGACA
Organism: Winogradskyella epiphytica; assembly: GCF_003217215.1. GTDB lineage: Bacteria > Bacteroidota > Bacteroidia > Flavobacteriales > Flavobacteriaceae > Winogradskyella > Winogradskyella epiphytica. The sequence goes on along the minus strand of NZ_QJTD01000001.1, from coordinate 865,365 downwards.
ACTGAAAACACACAACTGATAACAGGGGAAAACCCAGAACAGACAACTATTACCCAGAGTTGCGCGGAGGTGACCCAGAGAGTCGCGGAGAAAATATCAGATTCTAATTTCACGAATCAACAATGAAACCACACTACCGGCTAACCACTAAAATCTAATAACTCAAAAAGACACTAATTACACTAATTTCCACTAATCAACCAACAACTGAAAACCCACAACAACAACTATTACCCAGAGTTGCGCGGAGGAGACACAAAGAACCACAGAGAAAATATTTGATTTTAATTTCACAAATAATCAATGAAACTGCACTACCGGCTAACAACTAAAATCTAACAACTAAAAAAGACACTAATTGCACTAATTTCCACTAATCAACCAACAACAGAAAACTCACAACTGATAACGGGGAAAACCCACAACAGACAACTATTATCCAGAGTTGCGCGGAGGTGACCCAGAGAGTCGAGGAGAAAATATTTGATTTTAATTTCACAAATAATCAATGAATCTGAACTACCGGCTAACAACTAAAATCTAATAACTCAAAAAGACACTAATTGCACTCATTTCCACTAATCAACGGACAACTGAAAACCCACAACAAACAACTGTTACCCAGAGTCGCGGAGAAAATATCAGATTCTAATTTCACGAATCAACAATGAATCTGAACTACCGGCTAACAACTAAAATCTAATAACTAAAAAAGACACTAATTGCACTAATTTCCACTAATCAACCAACAACTGAAAACCCACAACAGACAACTGTTACCCAGAGTTGCGCGGAGGAGACACAAAGAGTCACGGAGAAAATATCAGATTCTAATTTCACGAATCAACAATGAAACCACACTACTGACTAACCACTAAAATCTAATAACTCAAATAGACACTAATTTCCACTAATCAGCGGACAACTGAAAACCCACGTCAGACAACTGTTACCCAGAGATGCGCGGAGGTTACCCAGAGAGTCGAGGAGAAAATATTTGATTTTAATTTCACAAACAATCAATGAAACTGCACTACCGGCTAACAACTAAAATCTAACAACTCAAAAAGACACTAATTTCCACTAATCAGCGGACAACTGAAAACCCACAACTGATAACGGGGGAAAACCCACAACAGACAACTATTACCCAGAGTTGCGCAGAGGTCATGCAGAGAGCAATAGAGAAAATATTAGATTCTAATTTCATGAATCAGCTCTTTCTCTTTCGATTTATACAAATTGGTAATCAGAAAACTTATCTAAGACCTCATCAAATGCAGCAAAAACATCTTTTGAATCGTCACTAGTTACCATTTTCATTCTGTATTCTTTAAAATGTGGAATACCTCTAAAATAGTTCGTATAATGTCTTCGTGTTTCAAAAACACCTAGAGTTTCACCTTTCCAATCAATTGCCATTTGAAGGTGACGTCTTGCCGCTTCTACACGTTCAGCTAATGAAATTGGAGCTAAATGCTCACCTGTTTCAAAATAGTGCTTGACTTGCTTAAAGAACCATGGGTTTCCAATAGTTGCTCTTCCAATCATTGCACCATCCAATCCATAAGAATCACGCATTTCCATAGCTTTTTCAGGCGAATCTACATCTCCATTTCCAAACACAGGAATATGCATTCGTGGATTGTTTTTTACATCAGCAATAAGATTCCAGTCGGCATTGCCTTTGTACATTTGAGCTCTTGTTCTACCGTGAATCGCAATAGCCTTACATCCTACATCTTGTAAACGTTCTGCAACCTCAACAATTTTTATAGAATCGTGATCCCAACCTAAACGCGTTTTTACAGTCACAGGTAAATTGGTGCGCTTTACCATTTCAGCAGTCAATTTTTCCATTAAGCAGACATCTTTTAAAATACCCGCTCCTGCTCCTTTTGAAACTACCTTTTTTACTGGACATCCAAAATTGATATCAATAATATCTGGATTGGATTTTTCGACGATATCGATAGTTTGCAACATACTTTCCAAATTGGCTCCGAAGATTTGAATGCCAACCGGTCGCTCCTTTTCGTAAATGTCTAATTTCATAACACTTTTTGCCGCGTTACGAATTAATCCTTCACTACTCACAAACTCAGTATATACCACATCTGCACCTTGCTCTTTACAAAGCGCTCTAAACGGTGGATCACTTACATCTTCCATAGGAGCTAAAAGCAATGGAAAGTCTGGTAATTCTATGTCGCCTATTTTAACCAATTGAATAAATTTTGGTGCAAAATTACGTCTTTTATTATTCTTTATTTATTGCTTTCAAAAAATACCTTCTAAAGTGTTTTTTTCAAATCACCTATATTTGTACTAAATCTATCCTATGAAAAACAACCTACTTTTACTTTGTCTATCTTTTGTAATGCTTTCAAACTGTGATGTTATAGACGAATTAACCCATTTCGACATCGACCTGCAGACCAATTATTCTGTACCTGCAACAACACTAATTGATACACCATTTAACTTTAATACACCTGAAGTTACTACGGAGTCGGAATCTACCTTTGAAAACAATGACACCAACAGCAATTTAATTGAAAGTATTAAACTAAAGCGTATAAAACTTACCATTGATAGCCCAACCGAAGGTAATTTTAATTTTCTTAGAGAAATGCATGTCTATATCAAAGCAGATAATGTTGAAGAGGTTGAAATTGCAAATATCTATGATCTTCAAAATACCAATTCAAATAATTTGGAATTGGATGTTTTGGGTGAAGAATTAGAAGCATATATCAAAAAAGATAGTTATCAACTTCGTATTAAAACGATCACTGATGAAACGCTTAATCAAACTCACGACATAACTATAGACACGAAGTTTAGAGTCGATGCTAAAATTTTAGGCGTATAATTTGCAAATACCTTTTGAACCGACCGTATTTGGTTACCAACTTAATAGTCACCTTATCCTAGAATATCTAGCGTTCTTTATAGGCTTTAGATATTACGTGTATCTCAAACGAAAACAGACCGATGCTATTTCATCCAATAATCGATTATCTATTATTCTCGGAGCGGCATTAGGTGCATTAATTGGTTCGCGATTGGTGGGAGTTTTAGAAAATCCCATGATCGAATTTACAACACAAAACTTATTACAACTAGTCAATACTAAAACCATAATGGGTGGACTTTTTGGTGGTTTGCTTGGTGTGGAGTTGATAAAAAAAATTATAGGAGAGAAACAGTCATCTGGTGACTTATTTGTGTTTCCTATTATCGTCGGCATTTTTATAGGTAGAATTGGATGTTTCTTATCTGGTATCAATGAATTCACCTACGGAAAGGTTACAAATTCAGTGTTTGGAATGGATTTAGGTGATGGTTTATTAAGACATCCAACATCTTTATATGAATTGGTGTTTCTTGTTATTTTATACTTCGGTATGAAATGGGTTCAAAAGAATTCAAACTTAAAGAATGGCGATCTTTTTAAGCTATTTATGTTGAGTTACTTTGGATTTCGATTTGGTATCGAGTTTTTAAAACCAAATGTGTTTTATGTCTTCGGACTAAGTTCCATTCAAATATTATGTGTAATTTGTTGGCTATATTATTATAAATTCAACCACCAAAACCTTAAGAATGCCAGTTAGAAATTACACTTACTACGATTTTACATTAAGCCTATGTCCCGAATGTTTGAGACGCGTCGATGCTAAAATTGTTTTTGAAAACGGCAATGTTTATATGCTAAAACGTTGTAATGAACATGGCAATTCAAAAGTGTTGATTGCGGATGATATTGAGTATTATAAAAACATTAGAAATTACAATAAACCTAGCGAAACGCCTTACACATTTAATACCAAAACACATTACGGTTGTCCTTATGACTGTGGTTTATGTCCAGATCATGAGCAACACAGTTGCTTAACGGTTGTAGAGGTTACGGATCGTTGCAATTTAACCTGCCCAACATGTTATGCTGGTTCATCACCAACATACGGAAGGCATCGCTCTTTAGAAGAGGTTAAAGCGATGTTAGACGCTATTGTAAAAAATGAAAAAGAACCTGATGTGGTTCAAATCTCTGGTGGAGAACCTACAATTCACCCTCAGTTTTGGGAAATCATGGATTATGCTAAATCTCTACCCATTAGGCATTTAATGCTGAATACCAATGGGATAAAAATTGCTAAAGATTTTGAATTTGCTAAACGCTTAAAATCCTACGCACCAGATTTTGAAATTTACTTACAGTTTGATTCGTTTAAGGATAGTGTATTGCGTGAATTACGTGGCGCAGATTTGAGTTCAATAAGAAAACAAGCGCTAATGCACTTAAATCAACTGAATTTATCAACAACTTTGGTCGTTACGCTTCAAAAAGGATTAAATGACGACGAGATAGGGAAAATTATAGACTATGGCTTAAAACAGAAATGCGTGCGAGGAGTGACGCTTCAACCTACACAAATTGCTGGTCGATTAGAGAATTTTAATCCTGAAACTGATCGAATGACCTTAACCGAGGTGCGGCGAAAAATAATGGAGCAAACAGATATTTTTAATCCAGATGATTTGTTACCTGTACCTTGTAATCCGGATGCTTTAGTAATGGGTTACGCACTAAAACTAGATGGAGAGGTCTTTCCATTAACACGTTATATTAACCCAAATGATTTATTAGATAATAGCAAAAACACTATTATTTATGAACAAGATGCACAGCTTCAAGATAAAATGATAGAACTATTTAGTACAGGAAATTCAGTAGAAGTTGCTGAAGAAAATCTAAAATCCATCATGTGTTGTTTACCGCATATTGATGCTCCAAACTTGGGTTATGATAATTTGTTTAGAGTTATTATCATGCAATTTATAGATGCTTATAATTTCGATGTACGCGCGATTAAAAAATCTTGTGTGCATATTGTGAATAAAGACAATAAAATTATTCCTTTTGAAACCATGAATCTATTTTATCGCGATGATAAAAAAGCACGATTAGAAGAACTTAGACAAGAAATAGTATGATACCTATAGAAGTAAATTTAGATGGTTTGGTGACTCTAATATTCGCCATAATGTTTGGACCTGCAATTCTGCTTACAATCATTGGGTTTGCCGTTATAAGAAAGAATAAAAAAGCAGCAAAAATATGCTTTATCTTAGCTGCTGTTTATATTATAATAAGTTTTGGTATTTGTGGGAGTATGATGATGTAATCTTAATCTCCAAAGTTTACAACATCTAAAAACAAATTGTTTAAAACTCTAATTTAATTACACTACATAACTTACTGTCTTATCCAAACAGATGTTGAAGTCGTAGTATTATCTGTAACATTTCCAGTTGCAGGGTCTGTCTGAGATGTGGTTTCATCTTGAGAGAACGTAAGTGTTTGTCCGTCATTCGAAATTGAGAATGTCACGGTCTGTTCTCCTTGTAATGCCGACTGATCCATACCTTCAAATTCGAAGTCAAAAAATGATCCATCTACAGTCATTACATGGTTGACCGTAGAATATGTTCCGTTTCCATTCACACTTTCCATCGAATAAGCATCTGTAGAAACCGTATCTCCGTTTACCGCAACTTGAGTATCATAGGTGTAATTACCGGATGTTGTGAAAGTGTTTTGAGTAAAATTCAAAGTATAATCTTCTTCCGTACTAATAATGGCAATATCTGAAGTAAAAGACTGATCACCAAAGGTTGATGAGCTAACGAGAGTTACATCAAAATCAACTAACTCCCAAGTGCCAATTAATTCAGAATTATTGTTATTATTTTCACCTAAATCAAATCCAACATCTAAAGGTTCATTTTCACAAGTAAAAGCTGTTAATAAGGTAAATAGGCAGAATAGTGGTAAAAGTTTTTTCATTATTGAGTTGGTTTAGTTGAATAACAAATTTACATTAATTTATAAGGTAGAATTCTAAAGCTTTTAATTTTTATGTTAAATCCATTGATAAAATACTTAAAATTTCACCTTTTTCTCAAGAGTTTCTTCGCCACGTTTCACAATAATTTCAGCTTCATCCCCATTATCAAATACAGAAAGTGCACGCATATAACTCATCATATCTGTAATAGTACTATCACCTAGTTTTAAAACCACATCTCCTTTTTGTAGGCCGGCAGCAGTTGCGGGAGTGTCTTCTCGTGTGCCATCAATACGCATACCTTTTCCATCATATAAATAGTCTGGAACAACACCTAAACCGACTTTAAATCTTGGTGTTTCATCACTTTCATTTTTAGTTTTTCTAAAAGCTAATTTGCCATCATCATCCAAATCTTTAATTATATTATAAATATAATCTGAAATCAGATTCATGCCTTCATAATTTAACTTCTCAGGATCATCTCCTGGCTTATGGTAATCTTCATGCTGACCTGTAAAGAAATGCAATACGGGAATATCAATTAAATAAAATGAGGTATGATCGCTTGGTCCTACTCCACTTTCGTTTTCAATAATTTTAAATTTATTATTATTAGCTTTAATAGTTTGTTTAAACCTTGGTGAGGTTCCTGTTCCGTAAACGGCCAAAGTGCTATCGGCTTTCATACGGCCAACCATATCCATATTAATCATATAATTAATAGATTGTGCTTCAATCGTTGGGTTTTTAGAAAAATAATTGGATCCTAACAAGCCCATTTCTTCTCCTGAAAACGCCATGAATAAATAGTTGTTTTTGTCTTTTACTTTGGCATCATCATTTTTTATTTTTAATCGGCTAGCCAAGTTTAACATCACGGCAACTCCACTCGCATTATCGTCTGCACCATTGTGAACGGCTTTATTTTCTTCCCGATATAATGACCCTTCTCCTCCATATCCTAAATGGTCATAATGAGCACCAATAACCACAGTAGTTTCTGCATTATTATCAATAAAACCAAGGACATTATGACCTGTAATTGTACTATCTGCATTAGTTGTAAATTCAACCTCACTATGAGGGTCTGTTTTAGGCTTAAAAGAGAACGATTGCAAATACCCTCCTGTTCCTTTAGGTTGAAGTCCAATCGCCTTAAAACGACTTATAATATATTCTGAAGCTAAGACCTCACCTTCGGTTCCCGTTTGCCTTCCTTCTAATTTATCATCGGCTAAATATGCAACGTCTTCTTGAATTTTATTTTCAGCCACTTTTGGCTCAGTTTTACAAGATAAAAATCCTGCCAAAGCCAATAAATATATTATTCTCTTCATCTTAAAATATCTTTAATAAATTCCTCTAATTTATACTTTACCATTAATAATCAGAACTATTAAGTATTTTATTTTCAGGAATCTTTGACTTAAAATCTTACATTTACGTAAAATCGGGTATCAAAAACTCTCATTATAATTTCTTCTTATGAACAAATTCTTCACTATTCTTCTTCTCTTATTGATATGTGCATCTTGCAAGAACGAAAACCATAAAACCTCTAAAACCGCTGCTGAGACAACATCAGGTGCTACAAAAACACAAGAATCTTTAATTTATCCTGAAGAAATTCATTTTAAATCCATCAGGCAAGTCACTTATGGAGGCGATAATGCTGAAGCATATTGGAGTTTTGATGATAAACAGCTGGTATTTCAATCTAATAATACAAAATGGAACGTTGGCTGCGACCAAATGTTTCTAATGGATGCTACACAGACATTTACGGATAGTATAGCTCCACCTATGATCAGTACTGGTTTAGGACGAACTACTTGTGCTTATTTTTTACCAGATAACAAACATATTATTTACGCTTCAACACATCTTGGTGGTGAAGAATGTCCAGAAACTCCACTCCGCAAAAACGGAAAATATATTTGGCCAATTTATGATACTTATGACATTTTTGTAGCCGATTTAGAAGGTAATATTGTAAAGCAATTGACAAATGAAGTAGGTTATGATGCAGAACCAACAGTTTCTCCTAAAGGTGATAAAATTGTTTTTACGTCAACAAGAAGTGGTGATTTAGAGCTTTATACCATGAATATTGATGGCTCAGATGTCAAACAAATTACAAATGAGTTAGGTTATGATGGAGGCGCCTTCTTTTCTCCAGATGGTAGTAAGTTAATTTTCCGATCATCACGACCAAAAACTGAAGAAGAAATTAAAAATTATAAAGATTTATTGGCTGAAGGTCTCGTAGAACCTACTGAGATGGAGCTTTATATTTGTAATGCAGATGGTTCTGATTTACGTCAATTAACAGATTTAGGTAATGCGAATTGGAGTCCGTTTTTTCATCCTTCTGGTGAGAAAGTCTTATTCTCCTCTAATTTTGAAGCCGAACGTGGCTTTCCTTTCAACTTATATTTAATTGATATTGATGGGAAGAATTTAAAACGTGTAACACATGGTGAAACATTCGATGCGTTTCCTGTGTTTTCTAACGATGGTAAATACCTAGCCTTTTCTTCTAACAGAAACAATGGAGGAGGACGAGATACGAATTTGTTTATTGCAGAATGGCAAGATTAAAAGCAAAAATACTCCTATACATACATTAGATAAGTCAATCAAAAACCTACCTCAATCAGCGAAATCTGTAGGAAATTAAGCACTACTGCAAGTCCTTAATCCTATCACGTTCTTCAGCACTAGTTGCGCGTTGATTTGTACGAAGTTTAGTATTTCCAAAGTTGTATCTGAAGCCTAATTTAATAGTTCTACTATCTGAATCTAGAAGACTTGTTGTTGATTGATTAGAGTATCTCACTTTAGTATTATAATATTGTTGATTAAATAAATCTTCAGCTGAAAGTGATATTACAGCTCTTTTATTCATAATCGATTTTGAAATACTTAATTCCGAGAACAACATACCTTCTACTGTTTGAAGACGCTGGAGGTTTTTGCTCACGTAGTGCAAAGATAAATTGAAGTTTAAACTGTTATCTTCTAAAAGTGATAAATAAGTAGATAAAATACTAAGATTAGTCCACTGACTCTGTTCCACAAAACCATCTTCAAAATCAATTTCTTCAGTCATATTATAAAACGACGTTACTGCATAAACTCCCCATTTAGCTGACGGGTAATAATTAAAAATAAAGTCGAAACCGTAATCGACAGACTTATTTAAATTAGTAGGTGTATAGGCAATAATATGAGATTGGTTATCTTGTCTTTGCAACTCTTCAATAGGGCCATCATAATTCATATAATAGGCTTCAACCGTAAAATAATCTAAGAAATTAACACCTACTTTATAATAATCTCTGTAAGTAGGAGTCAAATTAGGGTTACCAACGACCACTGTACTTTCGTTCAGAAAAAATGAAAATGGATTTAGGCTCGTATAACTTGGCCTTGTAATGCTTCGATTATAATTAAGATCGATAGCTAAGTTATCTAAAATATCATAGGATATACTAGCATTAGGAAACCAATCGGTATAATCTTGAGTATTGATTTCGTTTAAACTCAAGGATTCACCTTCAATATTAGAATTTTCAACTCTCAAGCCAAGATTTAAATTCCATTTATCCCAAGATTTACTAAAAGCAGCATAAGCTGAAAGTACATTTTCATTATAATTAAATGCATCTGTATTATTAGCGTTAATAACTTCGGAATTGTTGATAATGTCAAACCTAGTTATGTCGCTTTCAGTACTTACGCTAGAGTATTTAAGTCCTGTTTCAAAACTACCAGAGTCCTCTATAGGTAAAGAATAATCTAGTTTTCCTATTACAATATTTGTCTTCTGATTTGCTAATGATTTAAATTCTGAATTATTTATAAAATCGTTATTCACATCATAAAAGTTACTCAGAACGTTTTGATCACGATCGTAATCATAAGTTGTATAATGTGCATTAAAAGTTAAATCCGCACTATTTTCAAAATCATGTTTAAAGATAAGGTCGCTACCAATATTGTACTTATTATCTCTTGATAAATTATTTGCAGTAAAGCGTGATGAGAAATCTAAATTCTCATCAAAAATTGAAGTGTTATTTGTTACTTTATATTTAAAATAAGGTGTATAAAGTCCTGTACTAGTAAGGCTCAAAGTATTCTGATCATCAATATAATAATCAAAATTTAAATTTAAATTATGAGTTTGAGACCATGTATTTCTATTAGTTTCTGACCTCCAAATTTGATCGATATTATTAGAATTATCGAAAAAATCAATATTCTCTTCTTGATCTCTATTTATCTTATTTTGTGTGTAATTATAATTAACGTTTAAGTTAATCTTATCATTTTTAAAATAATGACTTGTTCCGGCAATATATCGAGGGAAAACACCTTGTGTATAATTTGAAAACACACTACCTCTATAGCCGGCTATAAGATTTTTACTCATTATAATATTTATAACAGAACCACTATCGGCATCATAACTTGCCGGAGGGTTCGTAATCACTTCAACAGACTTAATGCTATTTGCCGGCGAACTTTCTAAAAGCTGCATCAACTCGTCTGAACTAAGCTGAACTCGGCGCCCATTAATATAGACATCTGCTTCAGCACTTTTTATGTTAATAGATCCATCGGAAATAATTACTCCAGGTGTGCTCTTTAAAACACTTAAGGTTGAACCTTCTGTCAAAGCCGTATTTTCTATATTGAAAATTAGACGATCAGGCTGACGTGTTAAAGTTGGTTTCTTACCAATAATCATGACTTCATCTAAACTTTCTGAAGCATCATTAAGTTGAATATTTTTTAGATCTAAATTTCCGGTTAAAACAATTTTTTGATTGAATTCTTCAAAACCAATAAAGCTAATTTTAATATTAAATGTACCTTCATCTAAATTGGTTAAATTGAAAACACCGTCTTCATTCGTAGAGGTTCCTTTAAGCGTAGAACCCTCTTTTTCTAACGAAATTATAACGTTAGCAAATTCAATTGGAGCATTATTATTATCTACCACACGTCCTGATATAGAATAGTCTTGTGCAAATAGTGTAAGTGATAATAGTGAAATAACCACACTAAAAAATTGACGCAGGTATAAAAACATAACATAGATTTGAATCGCAATATATAAATAGTTTTTAACATTTTATTGAGGTTTTACCGTAAAATCCTACTATTTTAATTATGCTTTTTGATACGACAAAGCCATAGAAATCAACTATATTTGCAAACAATTTTTTTGCTGTCTAAAAGGTATATATTGAAAGAAAATGTCAGAGAGAAAGGGGTTTATTTACTTAGATAACATAAATTATTAAGGTTTAGATGGACATCTTTAGTTATCTTAGATTAGAAAAAATTTAACTAATCTAACACTTAACTATCTCTAACACCACTTTTAGATCATTAACAACTGTTAATAACAACACATGAAAAACATTCGTAACTTTTGCATTATTGCACATATTGACCACGGAAAAAGTACTCTTGCCGATCGTTTATTAGATCATACAGGTTCTGTGACCGCTCGAGAAAAACAAGATCAATTATTAGATAATATGGACTTGGAGCGTGAACGCGGAATTACTATTAAATCGCACGCCATTCAAATGGATTATATCTATGAAGGCGAACATTACGTATTGAATCTTATAGACACTCCTGGTCACGTGGATTTCTCATACGAAGTATCTCGATCTATTGCCGCTTGTGAAGGCGCTTTATTGATTGTAGATGCTGCTCAAAGTATTCAGGCACAAACTATTTCAAATTTATATTTAGCCTTAGAAAATGACTTAGAAATCATTCCAGTTCTAAATAAAGTCGATTTACCAAGTGCTAATCCTGAAGAAGTTACAGACGATATTGTTGACCTTCTAAGTTGTGATCCTTCTGAAGTAATCCATGCTAGTGGTAAGACTGGTTTTGGTGTAGATAATATCTTAAAAGCGATTATTGAACGTATTCCTGCTCCAAAAGGTAATGTCGATGAACCTTTACAAGCCTTAATTTTCGATTCTGTTTACAATACTTTTAGAGGAATTGAAACCTATTTCCGAGTATTTAATGGTGAAATTAAAAAAGGTCAAAAAATTAAATTCGTTGCTACGGATAAGGAGTATTATGCCGATGAGGTAGGTACCTTAAAATTAACGCAACACCCAAAACAAAGTGTAAAAGCTGGTGATGTAGGTTATTTAATTACTGGTATTAAAACTGCAAAAGAGGTAAAAGTTGGTGATACTATTACAGATTTCGCTAATCCAACTACAAATATTATTGAAGGTTTCGAGGATGTAAAACCAATGGTATTTGCAGGGATTTATCCTGTAGATACTGAAGATTACGAAGAGCTTCGAAATTCTATGGAAAAATTACAGCTAAATGATGCGTCTTTAGTATTTCAACCTGAAAGCTCAGCAGCTTTAGGCTTTGGATTCCGTTGTGGTTTCTTAGGTATGTTACATATGGAAATCATTCAAGAACGATTAGAACGTGAGTTTGATATGACTGTAATTACCACAGTCCCTAACGTATCGTATCACGCTTACACAAACAAGAATCCAGATGTTCCTTTTATCGTGAACAATCCAAGTGATTTACCGGAACCAACTACCGTAAATCGTGTAGAAGAACCATTTATAAAAGCGACCATTATTACGAAAGCTGACTTTGTTGGTAACGTAATGAGTTTATGTATTGAAAAACGTGGAATGATCATTAATCAAACCTATTTAACTCCAGAACGAGTTGAATTGACCTTTGAAATGCCACTTGCAGAAATTGTCTTTGATTTTTACGATCGTTTAAAAACAGTGTCTAAAGGTTATGCCTCTTTCGATTATTCGCCAATAGGTATGAAAGTATCTAAATTAGTGCGTTTAGACGTTTTATTAAATGCGCAACCTGTTGATGCCCTTTCTGCTTTAATTCACGCAGATAATGCGCAACATATTGGTAAAAAGATGTGTGAAAAGTTGAAAGAATTAATCCCGAGACAACAATTTGATATTCCAATCCAAGCAGCGGTTGGTGCAAAAATTATTTCTCGTGAAACTGTAAAAGCCCTTCGTAAAGATGTAACGGCAAAATGTTATGGTGGTGATATTTCTCGTAAACGTAAACTTTTAGAAAAACAAAAGAAAGGTAAAAAACGTATGCGTCAAATAGGTAATGTTGAAATCCCACAGCAAGCGTTTATGGCTGTTTTGAAATTGAATGACTAAATTCAGTTCTTATTAACAATAAAAAAAAGAGATTCCTATATGAAGGAATCTCTTTTTTATTATAGCTATTTCAACGGAAGACTACATATCATCTTCATCATCATTAGCCAACTTTTCAACATCAAAAGGTTTACCCAAGTATACTAATTTAAAGTTTTGACCAACCTTATCGGCTTCGTTATTATGAAGTGAAATAATATGAAGTTCGCCTTCATCATCCTTCAAAAATAAAGGAATCATATTATTGTCCTTACTTGCCATTGCTATAAGACTCTTATAATGCTCTACATCCTCTATATCTATCTCTTGAATCGCCGGATATTTACGAGTCACTTCTATCAGATTAATATAATCATCTGTAGGTGAAAATAATCCTTCTTTTGGGCTCACATCTGGATTATTCATTTCATCTGAAGTCACTAATCTGTACGCCCCGTTTTCTCCAAATTCTTTACCAAACTTTTCAATCACATAAGCATTAATATCCGAGTTTCCGGTCATAGCCATGATATATCCTACATCATTCAATTCGATATTATCAGATAATGAATCTGAATAAATATTAGTGTTTATAGCCTCTAATCCTAACTCATGAGCTTTATCAATGTTATTTTGGTTGTTATCTATTAACACCACGTGTCTATCGTTATTAACCAAATAATGACCTAATAATCGTGATAATTTAGAAGCACCGACAATTAATATTCCATCTGATTTCGTTAAAAATACACCAATTAATCTCGCAAATAAACGCGCTGTAGTAGCGTTAAGAAGAACGGTTCCTAAAACTATCATAAAAACTAAGGGTGTAATATATTCAGCCCCTTCAACACCCTGACGCATTAGTTTACTTCCAAAAAGTGAAGCGATACCGGCAGCAACAATACCACGAGGACCCACCCAACTAATAAAGATTTTTTCGTTTAGATTCAGCTTAGAACCATGAGTGCTTACAAATACTGAAATAGGCCTTATAACAAATACAACTATTGCAAAAAGAATCGCCGTTTTCCAATTATAAAGCAGTAACATATCATCAATATCGATATTTGCTGCTAATAGAATAAATAAAATGGAAATTAGTAATACGCTAAGTGATTCTTTAAAGTATAATAATTCTTTGAGGTTCTCTATTTTACTATTTCCTAAAACCATTCCCATTACCACAACAGCTAATAAACCAGATTCGTGTGCAAATAATTCCGATTCAACAAATACCAGTAAAACCGTTGAAAGTGACACCACATTTAATAAATAATGCGGTATAAATTTTTTATTAATAGCATAAGCTAAAGCATGTGCGAACGTAAATCCAAAGGTCGTTCCAAACAATACAATTTTACCAAATTCTAAAAGAGCTGTTTTTGTGAATCCACTATCACCTCCAACACTAATAAATTCAAACACCAAAACCGCCACTAAAGCACCAATAGGATCTATAAGAATACCCTCCCACTTTAAAACGGTTGATACGTCTTTTTTAAGCGGAATATTTCTAAGTATTGGGGTAATAACCGTAGGTCCGGTTACAATTATAAGACCTGCAAATAGAAATGAGATATCCCAACTTAGATTAAAAACATAATGCGCTGTAATTCCAGCTCCGAAAAAAGTGATTGCAGACCCAACTGTAATTAGCTTAGTAATTACTGGTCCTACATTTTTAATTTCAGATCGTTTTAAGGTTAAACCACCTTCAAATAATATGATACTTATGGCCAACGAGACGAAGTAATACAAACTCTCACCGGGAAATAATCCTTTTTTACCATTCCAAATGGGTTCAATCCATTTTGTTCCATCTGCACTTAAAAATTCTGCAGCTATAGGTCCAACCAGTAATCCAATTAATATTAGAGGTAAAATCGCTGGAATATTGAATTTCCATGCCACCCATTGCGCTAATATTCCAAGAATTATAATTCCGGCTAATTCAATCATATAATTTGTTTTTGGTGAAAATACTAAATTCTGTTTTTATAAAAGTCCTGAAAAAGACATATAAATGCTCAAAAAAGGGAATAAATGCTCTGTTTTTTATTGAATTTATCTGTTTTTCAATAAAATATAGAATGGAGCTAATCAAATATTAAATGCTTATTAAATCTAAAACGATTTATAAAATTAGTATGAAATTACTCACTTTTTTCTGCTTCTTTTTCTTCAGATTTGTAATAAACTCGTTTTAAACTCTTTTTTAAAAGAGTGAAACGATATATGCCTATTATAAAAAAGATAATGCTGAAAACTAAGGCGGTTAATGCTAAATAGTCAAAATTTGTAAATTCTCTAACCTGGTAAAATCCAATCGCACCTAAGAGTAAGTAGAGAGACGAACGTATATAAGATAAAAGAGTACGTTCGTTAGCCAAGCGCGTTCGTTCTATGGCAAGATAGTCTCTTAAAATTACTTCTTGATCTGGCTCAAAATCCCGTCCAAATCGCAATAATTTCATTTTCGTTATTTTCAACGGTGATTTCGATATACGTTTCATCTTCATTTTATTTTGTTCCAAATTCAAACTTAATTAAATAGCAAAATTATCAAACCTGCCATCCGAATAGTTACCTAAATGTAATTATTTTTAAAGTGAGTTTAAAATGCAATCCTCTCAATTGTTAAATATCCACTAATTATTTAGACTTTACTCGATTTAATTTAGGCACTTTTAGTATTTTGCGACTACTATCTTAAAACTACAAGAATGCAGTTATATCCTATAGAAACCGGTAATTTTAAGCTCGATGGTGGCGCTATGTTTGGTGTTGTACCAAAATCTTTATGGCAACGTACTAATCCTGCTGATTCTAACAATATGATAGATATTGCCGCTCGCTGTTTATTAATTGAAGATGGCGACCGTCTTATTTTGATTGATACCGGAATGGGAGATAAGCAAAGTGAGAAGTTTTTTGGCTATTATTACCTTTGGGGAGACGATACCATAGACAAATCACTCGCAGCTCACGGTTTTCACCGAGACGATATTACAGATGTGTTTATGACGCATCTGCATTTTGATCATTGCGGTGGCTCTGTTCAATGGAATAAAGACCGAACAGGATACGAAACAGCTTTTAAAAATGCACACTTTTGGTCTAATGCCGACCACTGGAAATGGGCAACAGAACCAAATAGGAGAGAGGTAGCGTCGTTTTTAAAAGAAAATATCTTACCAATGGAAGAAAGTGGACAGCTAAAGTTTACTGATGTTCCTGATAACCGTATTTTAAAAAATTCAGGATTAGGTTTTGATATATTCTTTGCTAATGGTCATACTGACAAACAAATGATTCCTATGATTCAATACAAAGGGAAAACCATTTGTTTTATGGCAGATTTATTACCGACCGTTGGCCATTTACCATTACCATTTGTGATGGGCTACGATACAAGACCATTATTAACTCTAGATGAAAAAGAGTCGTTTTTAAATATGGCTGCTGATCAAAATTTCTATCTATTTCTAGAACACGATGCACATAACCAAATTATTACGGTAAAGCACACTGAAAAAGGGGTGCGACTAGACGAAACATTTACTACTCAACAATTATTTAACTAAGACATAAAAACAAAAACTCATGAAATTTAATTACAGATTTATTGCCTATTTAGGTTTTGCCGGATCACTATTTTTTGGTTGTGGTAGTACTGGTGAAATCCTTTCAACTCCAATTGAAAATATAGATACACTACCTTTAAAAGTTACTGACTTAACAGAGGCTGAAAAAAATAAATGGGGCCATCTCGATCTTGTAAAAGATACGATTCCTGGAATGAGCGTTGAAAAAGCTTATACTGAAATCATACAAAACAAAAAAGGTAAAAAAGTGATCGTTGCGGTGATTGATTCGGGTATTGATATCGATCATGAAGATTTAAATGGTGTACTATGGACTAACAAAGGTGAAATTCCAAACAATGGAATTGACGATGATAAAAACGGATATGTTGATGATGTTCACGGTTGGAATTTCTTAGGTGAAGCCTACGATGAGCAATTAGAACATACAAGGATTGTAGCTGCTGGTGATACATCGCATCCTGATTATGATGCTGCAAAAGCACAACTCGATGAAGACTACCAATTATGGACAGGTCGTAAATCACAATACGATCAAATTTCACAAGCAGTTATTGGTGCAGATAAAGCTTTAGCTAAGCATTTAGGTAAAGAAGACTATACGCTTGAAGAAGTTAATAAAATTGAAACAGAAGATGAAGCATTGTCACAAGCTATTCAAGTGGCAAACGGAATGAATGCAAACGGATTAACTTTACAAGAAGCTACTGAAGAAATTAACGACGCTTTAGTGAGTATTAACGAGCGTTTAAACTTTCACTTAAATGTTAACTTCTCTGGACGAACTACAGGTGATGATATCAATGATTTTTCTGAAATTGGGTACGGAGATAATAACGTAAAACCAGTTAAGAAAGACGAATCTCATGGAACTCACGTTGCAGGTATTATTGCTGCAATGCGTAATAACGGAATTGGAATGAATGGTGTTGCAAACAATGTTGAAATCATGTCAATTAGAGCAGTACCAAATGGAGATGAGTACGATAAAGATGTTGCTTTAGCTATTCGTTATGCTGTAGATAATGGAGCGAAAGTTATTAATGGAAGCTTTGGAAAATCTTTTTCTCCACATGCCGATAAAGTAAGAGAAGCTATTAAATATGCATCAGATAATGATGTAGTGTTTGTTCATGCTGCTGGAAATTCAAGTGAAAATATTGATGTGGAACCTAACTTCCCAGATGATAATGTAAATTTTGTAGAAGTATCAGATACTTATATCAGAGTTGGTTCATTAACTTCTAAATATGGATCTAAAATGGTTTCTAATTTCTCTAACTACGGTAAAAAGAATGTAGATGTTTTTGCTCCTGGTTCTGCTATTTATTCAACTTTTCCAGAAAATGAATATAAAGCAATAAGTGGAACTTCTATGGCTGCTCCTGCAGTTGCAGGTGTTGTTGCTTTAGTACGTTCATACTATCCTAATTTAACAGCGGCTCAAGTAAAGCAAGTTATTTTAGAATCTGGCCTTCCATTAACAACTAAAGTCGTTGTTGGAGGTGATACTTCTAATGTAAAACCGTTCTCAGATCTATCAAAATCTGGAAGAATAGTAAATGCTTACAATGCTTTAATAATGGCTTCAAAAATAAAATAAGCCTTTATAATTAATAATTTTATTGCGAGATGCGTTACCTACTTAGAGTAATTCATCTCGCAATAATGTTTATAAAAAACCCTCTTAACTAACGTTCAGAGGACTTGTATTTCAAACTGTAAATTGATTAAAATTAAATATTATGAAACATTTTATTCTTAGCCTTTTTTCACTTGCTTTAATAACGTCTTGTGGTGCTTCAGAATCACCAATTTTAGACGCTAAGCCAGCAAGTAAAGCAATTAACGGCTATTGGCAACAACATGTAGATTATTCTATGGAAATAGACATGGATGTCAATAATTACCAATATCAAGGAAAGCAAAAATTGGTTTATACCAATAACTCGCCTGATGTTCTAAATCGTGTGTATTACCATTTGTATTTTAATGCTTTCCAACCTGGAAGTGAAATGGATGTACGTTCTCGAACAATTAAAGATCCAGACCGTAGAGTAGGCGACCGTATTAGTAAATTGAAGCCAAATGAAATTGGTTATATCCATGTAAATTCATTAAAACAAAACGGAACAGCACTGAATTATGAAACTGTGGGTACCGTTTTAGAAGTACAATTAGATAGACCTATTCAACCAGGTGAGAAAGTTACTTTTGATATGGATTTTGATGCTCAGGTTCCTGTTCAAATTCGTCGTTCTGGAAGAAATAGTTCTGAAGGTGTGGCTTTATCAATGGCACAATGGTATCCTAAATTAGCTGAATACGATGATGAAGGATGGCATGCAGATCCTTATATAGGAAGAGAATTCTACGGAGTTTGGGGAGATTTTGATGTAAAACTAACTATCGATAAAAATTATATCGTAGGTGGAACTGGCTATCTTCAAGGAGAACCTAAAGTAACAGGATCAAAGAAAATACATCATTTTAGAGCACCTAAAGTTCACGATTTTACTTGGGCAGCCGATCCTGATTATATACACGATACTTACCAAATGCCAAACGGACCTTTACTTCATTTTTACTATAAAAAAGATTTAGAACAGAAGTATCTTGACAATTGGAAAAAATTACAAGAAGATACTGCTAAACTTATGGACTATTTTACCGAGCATATTGGAGATTATCCTTATGATCAATATTCAATTATTCAAGGTGGAGATGGCGGAATGGAGTATGCTATGTGTACACTTATCACTGGAGAGAGAAGTTACGGAAGTTTATTAGGAGTTACCGCTCATGAATTGGCGCATAAATGGTTCCAATTTATGTTAGCAACTAACGAGTCTAAACACGAATGGATGGACGAAGGGTTCACAAGTTATTATTCATCTTTAGCAATGAATCACGTTCAAGGTGGCAAGGAAGAAAATCCTTTAGCAGGTTCGTATAGAAACTATATTGCCTTAGCTAATTCTGGCGTTGAGCAACCATTAACAACTCATGCAGACAGATATGAATTTAACCAAGCTTATGGCGCATCTGCTTACAGTAAAGGATCTGTATTTTTAGGACAATTGGGTTATGTGATTGGTGAAGAAAATCGTGATGCTACAATCAAGAAATACTTCGAAGATTTTAAATTCAAACATCCAAAACCATTTGATGTAATTCGTACAGCAGAACGTATTACAGATTTCGAATTAGATTGGTATTTTATAGATTTCACTCAAACAACAAACACTGTTGATTACGGTGTGAAAGACGTAGAAGGAACGTCGATTACATTAGAAAGAATTGGATTAATGCCAATGCCAATAGATTTAACGGTTACATATACCGATGGAACTACAGAAGCCTATCATATTCCCTTACGTATGATGCGTGGTGTAAAGCCTACTACAGCTAAAGTAATTGAAGATTGGGCTTGGGCATACCCAACGTATACCTTTGATGCTAATAAAGCTGTAAAATCTGTTGAAATTGATCCATCTCAAATGATGGCAGATGTTAATCGTGATAACAATATTTTTACTATAAAATAAACAACTTAAAGATAAGTATAATAAAACCGCATCAAGTTGATGCGGTTTTCTATTTTTGTGACTATAGATATTCGTGTAATGAACTTCAAATATTCAAAAAAAGATAAATTAAAAAGCAAAAAGCTCATTGAGCAGCTTTTTACTGAAGGAAAGGCTGTAACCGCTTATCCACTTCGTTTGGTGTATCTTAAAACTGATTTTGATGATGGTTCTCAACTAAAAACTGGAGTCTCTGTTAGTAAACGTTTGCATAAGACTGCGGTGTCTAGAAATAGAATTAAACGTTTAATGCGTGAAGCTTACCGACTCAATAGGCCCTTATATTTTAACAATAGTTCTTCATCTTATGCGTTTATGATTTTGTACCTTAGTAAGGATGGAACAAGTTTTGATAAACTGAACCATAGCATGAAACATTTATTTAAAAAATTCTTTACCCAAATTAAGAAGTTTGAAAAAGAATTAGAGAGTAAAAATGTTGACCAATGAAATCCAATATTTAAAATCAACGTTTAAATATTTTAGATTCCATGTGACCTAAACACAGATTAAAAATTGACACATGAAAACACTTCTTCGTAAAAAAATAATACTTCCTGTTTTAGCCTTGCTTATTTTCTTTGGAACCACGGCCTTTAAGAATGATTTTTTTGAAATCGCTAAACAGATAGAAATATTTACAACCTTATATAAGGAAATTAACATGAATTATGTCGATGAGACCAATCCTGGAGAACTTATGGACACCGCCATTAAGAGCATGTTAAACGATTTAGACCCTTATACCCAATTTTATAACGAACAAGACGTAGAAGCATCGAGAATAAATAATTCAGGCGATTATACAGGCATAGGAGCAAAGATATTAACCTTAAAAGATAAATTAGTTGTCGTAGAGCCTTATAAAGATTATGCGGCGGATAAAGCTGGTTTAAAAGCCGGAGATGAAATTATTAAAGTAGATAATGTTACCGTAGCCGATTTTAAAGATGATGCGGCCAACCTTTTACAAGGAGCTGCTGGAACCGAAGTGTCAATTACTTATAAACGTCAAGGGAAAACGAATACGATTAAGATTATTCGTGAATCTTTAGAAATTAAAGCTGTTCCTCACTACTCTATGGTAGATGAAAAAACAGGTTATATAGTTTTAAGAAAATTTAATGATAAGGCGTCTGCAGAAACAATTAGTGCTATTCGTGCATTAAAAAATCAAGGAGCCACTCAATTAATCTTAGATCTTAGAGGAAATCCAGGTGGTTTATTGAATGAAGCTGTGAATGTTACTAACATTTTTGTGCCTAAAAACCAATTAGTTGTTACCACTAAATCCAAAGTAAAGAAATACAATAAAACCTATTATACACAACGTGATCCAATAGATACTGAGATGCCTTTAGTGGTTTTAATTGATGGTAGAAGTGCCTCGGCAAGTGAAATCGTTTCAGGTGCATTACAAGATATGGATCGTGCCGTGGTTGTTGGTACAAGAAGTTTTGGAAAAGGTTTAGTTCAGCGTCCAAAAGCCTTGACTTATGGCACACAAATGAAAATTACCATTTCTAGATACTATACGCCTTCAGGACGTTGCATTCAATCTTTAGATTATTCTGATAGAGATGAAAGTGGAAAAGCTAAGAGAACTCAACAAGAAAATTATAATGTATTTAAAACTAGAAATGGACGTGATGTTTTTGATGGAGGAGGAGTTCAACCAGATATTGAGGTAGAAAATTCTAAACATACACCGATAACAAAAGCGATTTATAATGAAAATTTAATCTTCGATTTTGCTACAAATTATTACTATAACAATAAGGTTGACGATTTAAAAAACTTCAAATTATCTGATTCAGAATTCAAAAAATTTAAAAACTATATAAACACAAGCGGTTTCGATTTTGAAACTAAGACCGAAGAAGCCCTTCAAAATGCTATAAAAATTGCTGAAGAAGAGGCTCTTGATGATCTTATTAACACTGAATTCAAAGAATTAACAAAAGCCTTAAAATCTTATAAAACTAATGCTATAGATAAAAATAAAGCTCAGTTGGTAGACTTATTAACAGACGAAATTATTAAAAGATATTTTTACAGTGAAGGATTATACACTTACTATTCGGCTAATAATACAGAAATTAATCGTGCCTTAAGTATTCTTAATAATCCAATTCAATATGCAAGTATTTTGAGATAGCAGTTAATTTTTTCTATATTTAACATCGCAAATTTTTTCAAATGCTAAGAAAATGCCTTAGTTTATGACGATATTGTAACTAACAAAATCTTATTTTTAAGCAAAAGATTTGATAAATTATGACTATTGGCTTGATCCTTTGAAATTATAAAAACAACACATGAAGTCCCTAATTGTTTTTTTAAGTCTGTGTTTTCAGCTTTCATTTGCTCAGCAAGAATTGAAACACGCAGTCTATTTTGAGACCGACCAATATCATATTCCCGAAACAGAGCACAGCAGACTTCTCTTATTTTTATCTCAAATAGAAAATATGGATATCGAAAAGATATCTATTTACGGATTTACTGATGATAGAGGAAGTGATAATTATAACCTTGTTTTATCCCAACAACGTGCTGATGCAATTAAAGAAGTCTTTTCGAACAACGAATTTGACGAATCTAAAATGACTAATGTTGATGGAAAAGGTAAAATTTTACTCAACATCATTCGTGAAGATGATCTTAAAAAAATTAGAGGATTAAACCGAAAAGTTGAAATTATTGTCACTCCAGTTTTCCCACCTAAACCAAAGGAAGTAAAGCCCGAAAAACTAAATGCTGAAGACCTTTTAAAAGGAGATTTAAAAGAAGGTGATAAGATTTTATTAGATAATTTACTATTTAGAACAGGTTATAGCTATCTCACTAATGAATCAAAGGTTGTATTAGATAGAATTGCCGATATTCTCGCAGAACGCACAAATATTTATTTTACAATAGAAGGACATGTTTGTTGTACTCAAGGTGAAAGAGATGCTATAGATCGTAAAACGAAAAAGCGCAATCTTTCAGTCGCCCGTGCTAAATATATCTATGATTATCTAGCAAAAAAAGGCGTTAGACCATACCGCATGAAGTTTGTTGGTATGCGTAGAAAAATGCCGCTTGGTGGCGAACCTCGATTAGATAGACGTGTAGAGATTTTAGTCACTCGTATCTACGAAACTAAATAGATCGTAGCATAGCAATATGCGGAATTCCATCTTCTAAATATTCCTCGCCAACTTCGTAAAATTCTAAATTATTATAAAAGGATTTCAAATAAGTTTGAGCTGAAATTTTAATTTTTGTTTCGTTATAACGTGATTTAATAGCTTCAATAGAAGCTTTCATGATATCGTAACCATAATGGTGTTTTCTTTCACTTATTAACACTACAACTCTTCCTATACTTGCTTCTTCAAAATAAAATCCTGGCTTAAAAACTCTTGTATAGGCCACTAATTTATCATCTTTAAAACCTAATATGTGCAAGGCTTTTTGATCTTTTCCATCAATATCCTGATACACACAGTTTTGCTCAACAACAAAAACTTCACTTCGCAATTGAAGCACAGCGTACAATTCCTGAGTACTTAATTCTTCAAAAGATCTAACTTGAATTTTAAGTAAACTATTAGCTTTATCTAGCATCCAGCAGGAATCTTATCAACACGGTTTTGATGGCGACCACCTTCAAATTCAGTTTCTAGGAAAGTATCTACCATTTTAAGTGCTTGTGGAATAGAAGTAAAACGTGCTGGAATACAAATAATATTAGCATTATTATGTAATCTTGTTAATTCAGTGATTTCATTTGTCCAACAAACCCCAGCTCTAACATGTTGATATTTATTAGCGGTCATAGCTACACCATTAGCACTTCCACAAATTAAAATACCAAAATCAACTTTTTTAGCTTCTACATCTTTAGCTACAGGGTGAACAAAATCAGGATAATCAACACTATCTAAAGAATCTGTACCATAATTAGTTATAGTATGTCCTTTAGCTTCTAAATGTTTTAAAATAGCAAATTTATACTCTGGCCCTGCGTGATCGTTACCTATTGAAATAGTCATTTTCTAATATTTTTTATTGTCTTTTAAAGTAGTTAATAAGCTTGTTAATATCCTTAGTATATTAATTTTTTACGTTTCATACTGATAGACAATTATTTAATTAACTTTAAGAACACAAAGTTACAAATAATTAAAGTTGGTTAATAGAAATGCTCATTACTTGTTAATAACTGTTCACAAGTCTTGAAAAGAAAAATTAGGAATATTCATAAAATTTTTCAAACCAAAACTCGGTTGTAATAACCTAATTAGTTAGCTACTTTTTTAAAATAAGTTATCAAACTAAAATTGGACAGTATGAACAGTATTTTACAAAAAACATATCAATGAATTCTATTAACAACACTTATTAACAGCTGTTAATAGCTTTTAAGATTTCCTTAGAAATGAAGTCTTTACAGATGAATAAATTGTTAACTAAAGGCTAACAGAATGTAAATTGGATCATATCAAAATAAAACATCAAAAAGTTATAGCCATTATTAACAACCTATAATAAACATC
Organism: Winogradskyella epiphytica; assembly: GCF_003217215.1. Lineage (GTDB taxonomy): Bacteria > Bacteroidota > Bacteroidia > Flavobacteriales > Flavobacteriaceae > Winogradskyella > Winogradskyella epiphytica. The sequence goes on along the minus strand of NZ_QJTD01000001.1, from coordinate 840,560 downwards.
ATTTTATTTTTTAAAATTTAAAAGAAAACTGATTATATGTATATATATGTTGATAACTGAAAAAATATCTCTGGAATGAAATTTCTTTTAAAAACGATAAGAAGAAAAATTCTCAATTAAACTTTAAGATCTGTCTATATTGAATCTCTTTTTATTAATTTAACATTAGCTAAACACGATTAAGAAATTAAAACGTAACTTTGTACGAAACTTAATAACCTCTCTTCGCTAAAGTTAAGTTTTAAAGAACATAGTTATTCCTAACTTGAGTAACAATCTCATCGATTTTCAAGTTAACCTAGAATAGCAATTACATATAATTAGATTACATTTATTAAATGACAAAAAAGAAAAAAAGGAAACCTTCAAATAATAAGATTTCCAACCTTACAAATACAATTCTTAGTATTTTAAAAAAAGATAGTAATCAATCTTTTAATTACAAGCAAATTGCAGCTAAACTCGGCGTTAATGATGCCAGTAGTCGCAATCAGATTATAAAAAAATTAGCGCAATTAAAGGCTAAAGAAGAAATAGTAGAAGTAGAACGTGGCAAATTTTCCGCAGTTGCTAATTCAGACTACCATAAAGGTGTCTTAGATTTAGGTTCTAAAGGAAACGGTTATATTATTTCGGACGATTTCGAAGAAGATATATTCATCGCATCGAATAATATTAATAAAGCCTTAGATGGCGATGAAGTTGAATTTCATGCTTACAAAAGAAAACATCGCGGTAAGCAAGAAGGTGAAATCACTAAAATTATTAAGCGCGCAAAAACAGAATACGTTGGTGTTATTCAAATTCACGAAAAAAAGAATTTCGCTTTTGTCGTTGTTGATGGCAATAAAATGTACACCGATATTTTTGTACCGATTAATAAAATAAACAAAGCTGAAGATGGCGACAAGGTGTTAGTATCTCTTGAAGAATGGCCAGATAAAGCAGATTCGCCTAACGGAAAAGTTATTAAAGTTTTAGGAAAACCTGGCGAACATAGTACTGAAATTCATTCGATTTTAGCAGAATATGGTTTACCTATGGAATTTCCTCAGGAAGTAGAGGAATTTGCTAATAAAATTGATACGTCGATTACTGCTGAAGAAATCGCAAAACGTCGAGATATGCGTAAAGATTTAACCTTTACCATTGATCCAAAAGATGCTAAAGATTTTGATGATGCCTTATCCTTTGAAGTTTTAGATAATGGTTTGTACGAAATAGGAATTCATATCGCCGACGTTTCTCATTATTTACAACCTGGAACTATATTAGACGATGAAGCCTATGAACGTGCTACCTCTGTGTATTTAGTAGATAGAGTAGTGCCAATGTTACCAGAAATTTTATCGAATGGCGCTTGTTCGTTAAGACCACATGAAGAGAAATATACCTTTTCTGCGGTTTTTCAAATGAACGATAAATGCGAAATTAAGAATGAATGGTTTGGAAGAACGGTCACCTATTCAGACGCGCGTTTTGCTTATGAAGAAGCTCAAGCCATTATAGAAAATAATGAAAATTTAAGCGCTGATGAGGTGCTTAAGAACAAGGAAAAAATTGATACGACCATTCCGGCAGAAGTTTCATTAACTGGAAAAGAATATCAAACCTCTGTTGAAGTCGCTCAGGCAACGATTAAAATGAACCAACTCGCCCGAAAAATGCGTTCAGAACGAATGCGAGAAGGCGCAATTTCTTTTGATAAAGTTGAAGTAAAATTCGATTTAGATGAAGAGGCAAATCCAGTTGGAGTTTTCTTCAAAACTAGTAAAGACGCTAATAAAATGATTGAAGAATTCATGTTATTAGCTAACCGAAAAGTTTCGGAATTTGTTGGAAAACAGAAACCTGAAAAAACTTTTGTTTACCGTGTTCACGATGAACCAGATGAATCTAAATTAGCCCAACTTCAAACGGTAGTAGCAAGATTTGGACATCAACTAAATTTTAAAACTAAAGGTAGTATTGCTTCATCTTTAAATAATTTATTACAAGATGTTGTTGGTAAAAAAGAACAAAATTTAGTAGATACATTGACGATAAGAACCATGTCTAAAGCTGAATATACGACTGAAAATATTGGTCATTACGGTTTAGCTTTCGATTATTACAGTCATTTTACCTCACCAATTCGACGTTATCCAGATGTCATGGCGCATCGTTTATTACAGCGATATTTAGATGGCGAACCTTCGGCTAACCAAGAAGTTTATGAAGAAAAATGTAAGCATTCTAGTGATATGGAATACTTAGCCACTAGAGCAGAGCGTGATTCTATCAAGTATATGCAGATTCGTTTTATGCAAGATCATGAAGATGAAGAATTCTTAGGTGTAATTTCTGGGGTTACTGACTGGGGAATTTATATTGAAATTATTTCGAATAAATGTGAAGGAATGGTGAGTGTTAGAGATATGAAAGACGATCATTATCAATTCGACCAAGATCAATATGCTATGATTGGTAAAAAAACTGGAACTATGTATCAGCTTGGTGATGAAGTTATTGTGAAGGTTAAAAATGCAGATTTAGTTAAAAAGCATTTAGACTTTTATATGATTGGAAAACCTGAATAATTCCAAAACTTCTATTAACAAATTATGTAGAGACGAATTTCATTAGTATTGGTGAAATTTGTTTAAATAAAACTTAGTACAATGATTCTTACTACAACCAACTCAATTGAAGGTCACAAAATTATTAATTACCTAGGTATAGTTACTGGAGTATCTATTAATAAAGAAGTGATTTCTATGGGATTTAGTATGGCTAAATACTATACAAAAATGCAGGAAAGTGTAGATATAGTTAAAGAACAGGCATTTCAGAGTTTACAAGAAAATGCTGAAAAACTGAATGCAAATGCCGTAGTTGGTATTAAAGTTGAAATAGAACTTACTACTTCTAATTATGCCATGGTTTCTGTTACGGGTACTGCAGTTAAAGTGGTCTAAGTAATTAATCAGTCCGTTCATTATTAATAATTCGTAAGTAATTGCGAATTGCATATGAATTTTATAAAAAATATATGAAAACAAGTACAAAAGCTGGTCTATACGTTTTTTTAATATTCACCGTTATTTATATAACAGTTAGATTTAGTATACAAGCGTTTTTTGTAGATATTAATCAAATGGTTTTAGCTGTAATATCAGCAATGATAACCGTGATATTTACACCACAAAGACGTATAATAAAAAAGAAAAATGGTGATGAAATTAAACTCAAGTGGTTTTTCAGTAAGAAAGTAATTACCATAACATAAGAATTCAAGTATGAAATATTTTATATTTTTTGTAGCATTAACTTTAGGTATATCGTTAAATGCTCAAGAATCTATTGAAAAAAATATTGGAGAATTTTCAACAGTAAAAGTCTATGATTTAATCCATCTTAAAATGATTAAATCGAAGGAAAATAAAGTAGTTGTTTCAGGAAGAAATAGAAACGATGTTGAAGTTGTAATTAAAAATGGACAACTTAAAATTCGCATGAATTTTCAAAAAATATTTGATGGAAATGATACGGTAGTGATTTTATATTACAATGCTGTAGATGTGATTGATGCTAATGAAGGCTCAAAAGTAACGGTAAGGGATGTTTTAGATCAGTATGAAGTGGATTTAAGAGTTCAAGAAGGCGCTGAAATTACTGCGGCCTTAAAAACTACGTATTCAAATTTTAAAGCCGTTACAGGAGGTATTATCAATGTTACAGGAAGTTCTGATCAACAGAATATTACTATTTATACTGGAGGATTCTTTAATGGTAAAGACTTTATTACCAAGACATCAGAGATCAATATAAATGCCGGTGGTGAAGCTTATATTCATACTACAGAATCGGCAAACGTTAAGGTTAAAGCTGGTGGATCGGTTTATATTTATGGAAAACCTAAGCAAATAGAAGAAAACACTGTACTTGGTGGTTCAATAAAACGTATGTAAACTCGTCTGAGTTTCTTACATTTGTGTAAACCGCGAGATTTACATGTTAGACGATATATTTGCAGCGATTCCTTTCGGAATAATTTTAGCATTTACTATTGGTCCTGTGTTTTTTGTTTTATTGGAAACCAGTGCAACCAAAGGATTTACTAGTGCCCTTATTTTTGATTTAGGTGTAATTTTGGCCGATATCATATTTATCGCTGTCGCCTTTTTTAGTACTAACCGTCTTATTGACAAGATAAAAGACGATCCGAATATTTTAATTTTTGGTGGCGTTCTCTTAATCGTCTATGGTCTTATTTCCTTTATAAAAACTTCTAAATCATTTCGGTCAATCGTCCGAGAACACCATAGAATTCATCTCCCAAAGAAGGATTATGGTAAACTGTTTATAAAAGGGTTTTTACTTAACTTTATTAACATTGGTGTATTATTAGGTTGGTTAGGTTTTATAGTTATTGGGACTTCAATAACTAAGTCAGAAAATGGAGTTATGGTTTTTATAACAACCATGTTAATCACTTATTTTATAACTGATCTGTTTAAGATAGCAGCCGCAAAACGTTTAAAAAGTAAACTCACTCCTCGACGTGTTTTTAAAACCAAGAAAATTGTAGCCTTAGTGATATTGGGCTTTGGAATTTTACTATTAACACAAGGACTATTCCCAGAAATTTACGAGAAAAGTAAGGAACAAATTGAACGGGTTAATCCTATTTAAATATAGATTATTATTAAAATCTAAAGTTTCCTTTTCAATATAACAATCTATAAAGACAATTAATGCTAGTAGGCTATTTTGACTATTTAATTATTGGAATTTTAGTATATATAAATATTAGGATTTGGAATAATTATTAGGCCAAAATTGTAGGTTGTATTGGTATTGCACTCCTATTTGGATTATTTCTACCCTTAATTTCAATGATAATTGAACTGTCAATTATAGCTGAATGGACAGACAGTTTTGAAATGGTTTATACATATTTAAAGTTTCCGATTTATTGGCTAATCGGAATCCTTCAATTGATAATTGTAATAATAAATTTGAGTGTAAATAATACTAATAAGCAAAAAGTAAAAGACAGTATTTAAGAATTTTAATAGCGTTGGACTTAATCTACTATTTTTAAAATTAAGTATTAAGAACAGTTCATATTTTGTTGAAGGCTAATCTGAAATATCGCGCGGATTCGAATCGTGTAACTCTTAATCAAAATTTTCTAAAAATTTAAAATTAAAAACCTTCAACAAAAGATGATGGCATATTTTAAGTGAGTTGTCGAGTGGATTCGAAGCGCGTAACTCTTAATAAAATTTTCTAAAAATTTAAAATAAAAAAAATCTTCAACAAAAGATGAAGGTATATTTTAACTGAGTTGTCGAGTGGATTCGAAGCGCGTCACTCTTAATAAAAATTTTCTAAAAATTTAAAATAAAAAACACCTTCAACAAAAGCAGAAGGTTCATTTTAACTGAGGTGTCGAGTGGATTCGAAGCGCGCCACTCTTAATAAAAATTTTCTAAAAATTTAAAATAAAAAAAACCTTCAACAAAAGTTGAAGGTTCATTTTAACTGAGGTGTCGAGCGGATTCGAACCGCTGTAGATGGTGTTGCAGACCACTGCCTAGCCACTCGGCCACGACACCCTAATTCCCTAATAAATCAGGATTCTTGTTAAGGCTAACAAGAGCGCAAATATAAAAATTATATATGGTATAGCAAGTGAAATTTTAAATCTAGTATTAAAAAAATCTAGGTTTAATTGCTATTTCACCTCAAAGTCTCTCACTATTTTCGTTTTTGAGACATTTTTATAGTCACCATCTCGACATCACCACCAATCGGAGGATTAATTTTACTCACTGCAACGGTGGCTTTGGTGATTAATCGATTGCCTTTAAAAACACGATTTAAGATACGTTGTGCAACCGTTTCGAGCAATTTGGAAGGAATAGCCATTTCCTCTCTAACCACTTTATTTAAAAATACGTAATCTACTGTATCGCTTAATTCATCTGTCTTTGAAGACTTTTTTAAATTTGCTTTTATCTCCAAATCAACTCTATAATCACTACCAATAGCGGTTTCCTCTTTTAAGCAACCATGATTGGCAAAAACTCTGATATTTTCAACTTTAATTATTCCCATAAGTCAAAAGTAATATTACTAATGGCACTTCGTGTTAAATTTTTCAAGAAATTATATCTAAAAATTTAATGAGTAAACAAATCAAAGATATTACTTAATGCTCCAGTTTTAGCTTTATAAAACTCGGTATAACTGCACCTTTTACAAGTTACTGAGCTAAATTTCTTATTCTGAATATCAAATATTTTTGTTAATAATCCACCTGTAGTTCTTATTTCACCAAGCTCATAGGTACGATTATCGCATTTCGGACATTTATAATTCATTTTTAATAGTTTAAGTTCATTGATACTATCAGTGTAAAAAAGTGAATAAATGTTACATTTTGCTTAATTTTGCCAACCGGATTAATGAGGTTAGAAATTGTAATTTTATTAGATTTTTATCATCGAATTATTCCTAACAGCTAATACCTAAAAGATGTCAGAAGAAACAAAAGCACTCAATTTTATTGAGCATATCATAGAGGAAGATCTCGCTAATGGTTTACCAAAAGAAAAACTTCGTTTTCGTTTTCCTCCAGAACCAAATGGTTATTTACATATTGGTCATACTAAAGCTATTGGAATTAGTTTCGGCTTGGGTGAAAAATATAATGCGCCTGTAAATCTTAGATTTGATGATACCAATCCATCAAAAGAGGAGCAGGAATATGTAGATGCTATAAAACGTGATATTGCTTGGTTAGGGTACAAATGGGAAAATGAATTGTATTCTTCTGATTATTTCCAAACCTTGTATGATTGGGCAGTTCAGATGATTAAAGATGGAAAAGCTTATGTAGATAGTCAGTCTTCTGAAGCTATGGCCGAACAGAAAGGAACACCAACTCAGGTAGGAACTAATAGTCCGTATAGAGATCGTAGTGTTGAAGAAAACTTGGATTTATTCCAACGTATGAAAGCAGGAGAATTTCCAGCAGGAACACATGTACTTCGTGCTAAAATTGATATGGAAGATCCTAATATGCTTATGCGTGATCCAATTATGTATCGTATTATGTATGCACATCACCATAGAACTAAAGATGATTGGTGTATTTACCCTATGTACGATTGGACACATGGTGAAAGTGATTATTTAGAACAAATTTCACACTCCTTATGTTCTTTAGAGTTTAAACCACATAGAAAGCTTTACGATTGGTTTAGAGACCACGTTTATGAATACAGTAAGGATGAATTGCCTCTAGCACCAAAGCAGCGAGAATTTGCTCGTTTAAATCTAAGTTATACCATCATGAGTAAGCGTAAACTATTACGTTTGGTTGAAGAAGGTATTGTATCGGGTTGGGACGATCCACGTATGCCAACCATTTCAGGTTTACGTCGTCGTGGTTATACCCCAAATTCTATCCGTCAGTTTATTAAAAAAGTGGGTGTAGCTAAACGTGAAAACGTCATAGATGTTTCGCTTCTAGAATTTTGTGTACGTGAAGATTTAAATAAGTCAGCTAATCGTGTGATGGCTGTTTTAGATCCTTTAAAAGTCGTAATTACTAATTATCCTGAAGATAAAGAGGAATGGTTAGAAGCTGAAAATAATCAGGAAGATGAAGCGGCTGGTTTCAGAAAAGTGCCATTTTCAAGAGAAATATATATTGAGAAGGATGATTTTAAAGAAGAAGCTGGAAGTAAATTCTTTAGATTGAAGTTAGGTGGTGAAGTCCGTTTGAAAAATGCCTACATCATTAAAGCTAATTCTGTGGTAAAGGATGATCATGGAAATATTTTAGAAGTTCACTGTACTTATGATGAAGATACCTCTAAAAAGGTAAAAGGAACATTGCATTGGGTTTCTGTAAAACATGCTATTACAGCTGAAGTTAGAGAATACGATCGTTTATTTATGCACGAATCGCCAGATGGTGATAAGGATAAAGATTTTATGGACTATTTAAATCCGAATTCTTTAACCATTAAAACAGGTTATTTAGAACCAAGTTTAGCAGAAGCTAAAGTAGGAGAGCAGTTTCAATTTCAACGTATAGGTTATTTTAATGTTGATAACGATTCAACTCCTGAAAAATTAGTCTTCAATAAAACGGTAGGTTTACGAGATAGTTGGGAAAAGCAAAAGCCGAAGCCGCAGACGAATCAAAATCAAAATAAACCTAAGCAACAGCAACAAAAACGTTCTGCGATTAGTGTGATTCAACAATTAGGTAAGAAATACACCAATTTACCGGAAGAAAAGCAATTAAAATCTAAGGCAGAAATACAAGAGCTTGCTAAAGAGGTCTCTTATGACGATTTAGAGCCTTTATTTGGCACTGCTGTTAAAAAAGCAGGTACACGCATTGCAACTTTAATTGCGTTGAAAGAATTGCTTAAAAATGGCTTAGAACGAAATGACGCTATAAATGAATTTATAGAGAAAGCTAAAGAGGATAAAAATGAAATTTTAGTCGCTGAAGCTACTGATCTATAAGCTTGAAATAATGAATACCAATAAAAAAACCTCGAAATTAATGTTTCGAGGTTTTTTTGTGTTGATACTAAAGTGTTAGAATATTATAATCTAATCTTGGATTGGCTCTACTTTTACATCATCTTCTGGAATACTAAGTTTCGTTTCAAAATTTGGCAGAATTTGATTTTTTAAAGCGTCATTTTTCAATTGACTGGCTTCAATAAACCACCAATGTTTATCCGCTTCATTATAAATTCCAAGTAAATAACTTTTTGAAGATATACGTTGGTTAGACATCACCATTTGATTGAAATTTTCAACCACACATCTGTATTGACCTTGTTCTTTTACAATTTCAGATACACCAATAACTTCGGCTTTTTCAAATACAAATCCTTGAGATAACATGCCTTCATAAGTGGCTTGTATGACTTTTAAAGCCGCATCTTTTCCTCCCATCATGTCCAGTGCAGATGGAAGTGTATATTTTAAAACAGTGTCAAAATCCATTTTTATAGTAGCGCTTGACGTTGCTTTGGCATCTTTTAAAGCCTCTGTTTTAGTTTGAGCAAATACACTTGTACCAAACATTAATGCTACTACAAGAGTTATTGATTTTAGTTTATTCATCCTTTTTCTTGTTTTTTGCGTTTTTCATAGCTTCTCCAATTTGGTTACTCGCTGTAAAACTAGCGACCATATCATTTAGCATTTGGCTTCCTGCTTGTGGAGAATTTGGTAATAAGATTAAATTAGAATTAGTTTCACTTCCAATAGCTTGTAAAGTATCGTAATGTTGTGTTACAACGATTAGTGCAGAAGCTTCTTGACTATTAATACCTACACGATTTAAAACATCTACAGATTCTTCTAAACCTCTTGCAATTTCACGACGTTGATCGGCGATACCCTGTCCTTGTAATCGCTTGCTTTCTGCTTCGGCTTTTGCTTTTTCAACAATTAGAATACGTTGTGCATCTCCTTCATATTGTGCTGCTGTTTTTTCTCTATCGGCAGCATTAATACGGTTCATCGCTATTTTTACTTGAGGATCTGGATCAATATCTGTTACTAAAGTTCTAATAATATCAAAACCATAATCCATCATAGCGTCGTTTAATTCACTTTTTACAGCTACAGCAATATCATCCTTCTTCACAAAAACATCATCTAATTTCATTTTTGGAACTTCGGCACGTACCACATCAAAAACATAAGAGGTGATTTGCTCATGCGGATAATCTAATTTATAAAAAGCATCGTAAACTTTTTCTGTAACTACCTTATACTGTACAGAAACTTTTAGTTTCACAAATACATCATCTAAGGTTTTGGTTTCAACAATAACATCTAATTGTTGAATTTTTAAACTCAACCGACCAGCAACACGGTCTACTAATGGAATTTTCATACGTAATCCCGAATGACGAATACTTTGAAATCTACCGAAACGTTCAATAATTGCAGCAGTTTGCTGTTTCACCATAAAAAATGATGATGCTAAAATGATTAATCCAAAAAATATAATTGGAATTAGAATAATTTGACCCATAACAAGATTTTTAAGTTTAATTAATACAAGAGATTAAAAGTAAGTCAATTTGCATTTTTTGAAATTGATATTATCTGCTTTTAAAGATAGTATGAAAATCATACACTTTGTAGTATAAGTATACAAAGTCTATAATTTGTTACAATACTTGATTATTAAACCTAAAAATTAAGAGAACTAAAAATCTTTAAACGTGCTCTAAAAGATGTTCTATTCGTTTCACCGTTTCGGCTTTACCAATCATAAACATGATGTCAAAAACATCTGGTCCTTGTAAAGCGCCAACTAAAGCTAAGCGTAAAGGCATCATTACTTTTCCAAAACCAATTTCGTTATCTGTAATCCAACCTTTTATTTTTGCTTGTAAATTCTGAACCGTAAATTCTTTAGTTAAGGTCACTAAATTTATGACTTCTTGAAGTAAATCTTGAGTTTCCTCTTTTACGGCTTTTTTAAATGCTTTTTCATCATATTCTGATGGCGAAGTGAAAAAGAAGTGACTTAAATCCCAAAAATCGTGAATAAACGTCGCACGTTCTTTTACTAAACCAACCACTAAAGCCACAAAGTTTACATCAATATCAGTTAACTCAGGACGCAGGGCTTTAAATTGCTCCGCTAAATCTAAATCCAATTGTTCTTGCATATAATGGTGATTAAACCATTTCGTTTTATCAGGATCGAAACGAGCACCAGCTTTATTAACTCTAGCTAAATCAAAATCTTTTACTAATTCATCTAAACTAAATAATTCTTGTTCTGTTCCAGGATTCCATCCCAAGAATGCTAAGAAATTCACAACAGCTTCTGGAAAGTATCCATCTTCTCTATAACCTTTAGAAACTGTTCCGTCTGGAGCTGTATACTCTAATGGGAATACAGGGAAACCTAATTTATCACCATCACGTTTACTTAATTTTCCTTTGCCTGTTGGTTTTAGAATTAATGGTAAATGTGCAAATTCAGGGGCTTCCCATCCAAAAGCATCATATAATAATTTATGTAATGCTAAAGAAGGCAACCACTCTTCACCTCGAATAACATGTGTAATTTCCATTAAATGGTCGTCTACAATATTCGCTAAGTGATAGGTTGGCATACCATCACTTTTAAATAAAACTTTATCGTCTAATATATTGGTATCAATGGTAATATTTCCACGGATAATATCTGTAAGATGTAAGGTTTCATCTTGTGGTGATTTAAATCGAACAACGTAATCTTCACCAGCTTCAATTTTTGCTTTAGTTTCCTCTTCAGTTAATACTAAAGAATTTACCAAGCGTCCTTTTTCACGATTATGCCAGTTGTAGATAAACGTTTTGCCTTCAGCTTCATGACCTTTTCGTTCAGCGTCTAATTGTTCGGCTGTATCAAAAGCATAATACGCTTTACCATTAGCAATTAATTGATCTGCGTATTGTTTGTATATGTGTTTACGCTCACTTTGTCTGTATGGACCAAACTTTTCGTTCTTATTTGGACCTTCATCATAGGCAATTCCACACCAATTTAAAGCTTCAGTAATATAGTCTTCTGCGCCTTCAACATAGCGGTTTTGATCTGTATCTTCAATTCTGAGGATAAAATCTCCACCGTGTTTTTTAGCGAATAAATAGTTGAATAAGGCAGTTCTTACACCACCAATATGCAAAGGTCCTGTTGGACTTGGTGCAAAACGCACACGTACTTTTTTAGACATAATAAAGGTTGAATTTATACTGAACGTCACACAGAAGGCAGTCGAAGTATTTTCGATAGGCTATGGTGCAGTTCTAATACAGCAAAGATAGTTTGATAAGATTATAGAACAAAGAAAATAGGAGAGAGAATAAGGTGATTTCGATTCTCGAACGTAGATAAAACTTGAGTAAGAAAATAATAAGGACCTTTATCTAAGGTCGAAATCGGCGCTAAACTCCTTTTTTAACAGCAAAAGGCCTTAAATTAACAGAATCTTATCAATTTTACCGAAATTGCAATTGAAATAAATTTGTAGATTACATAGTTATAAATAAAAGTGAGGCTTATCAGCTAAAAATGAGCAATTTCAAAACCATACAAAACAAATTAGAAGAGTTCATTAAAAGGTATTATACCAATGAACTTTTAAAAGGCGCCATTCTATTTTTCGCTATTGGCTTGTTATATCTTATTGTGACCTTATTTGTAGAGTATGTACTATGGTTAAATCCAAGGGCTAGAACTATTTTATTTTGGACGTTTATCGCGGTAGAATTCGCCCTATTTGTCAAATTTATTGCTATTCCATTAGCTCACTTATTTAAACTTAGAAAGGGAATTGATTTTGAAACGGCTTCCAAATTAATTGGAAATCATTTTCCAGAAGTAAACGATAAACTACTGAATGTGCTTCAACTTAATCAAAGTTCACATCAGTCAGATTTATTAATGGCGAGTATAGAGCAGAAGTCAAGAGTATTGCAACCGATTCCTTTTAAATCTGCCATAAATTTTAAATCGAATACTAAATATTTAAAATATGCAGCCATTCCTATTGCTATTTTATTGTTGTCGTTGGTCACTGGTAAAATAAATTGGTTCAGTGATAGTTATGAGCGTGTTGTAAATTATAAAACCGCTTATGAACCGCCAGCACCATTTCAGTTTTTTGTATTGAATGAATCGCTTCAAGCTATAGAAAACAAGGATTTTAAATTGAATATTTCAACTGTTGGAGATGTGATTCCAGAGAATGCACAGATCAAATTTAAGGGTCAATCTTACTTTTTACAACAAGTAGCACCAGGTGAATTTCAATATACCTTCAGTCTTCCTAAAGAGACAGTAGAATTTACCTTATCGGCCAATGGCGTCACCTCAAAGCCTTATAAATTAAACGTGGTGAACACACCAAATCTCCTCAATTTTGAAATGGTATTAGATTATCCATCTCATACTAAAAAGCAAGATGAAGTATTAAAAAGCACAGGTTCTGCGGTTATTCCTGAAGGCACAAATGTGACGTGGAGAGCTAAAACTAAATCCACCACGGGAGTCCATATTTATGCTGAAGATACCTTAAGATTTAAAGCTAGTGACAACGGAAATTTTGAAGCTTCAAAACGTCTTTATAACAATTATAATTACAGCATAACTACGAGTAATGACGAGCTTAAGGATTACGAAAATTTAGCCTATAATATAAATGTAATTAAGGACAGTTATCCTGAATTAAATATTAAAGTTCAAGTAGACACCTTGGATCAGCAAAGCCTTTATTTCTATGGACAGGCGAGTGACGACTATGGTTTAAGCAAGTTGCAATTGGTGTATTATCCTTCGGAAGATGAAAGTAAAAAAGTGATTGAACCGATTCATATATCACAATCAAATTTTTCGGAGTTTGTTAGTGCTTTTCCAAATCAATTTAATTTAGAAGAAGGCGTAAGTTATCAATTGTATTTTGAAGTATACGATAATGATGCACTTCACAATTATAAGCGTACAAAAAGTTCTATTTATAGCTATAGAAAGTTAACTAAAGACGAAGAAGAGCAGAAGCAGCTTAATGAGCAGAATGAAACCATAAAAGATATTAGTAGAACCTTTGATAAACTTCAAGAGCAAGATAAAAAACTTGAAGAGTTAACAAAGACTCAAAAGGAAAAAGAAAGTCTGAATTTTAACGATAAGAAAAAGTTTGAAGAATTTTTAAAGCGTCAGAAGCAACAAGAACAGTTGATGAAAAACTTCAACAAAAAACTTCAAGATAATTTAGAGGAATTTCAAAAGGATGAAAAGAAAGACGATCAATTTAAAGAAGATTTAAAGGAACGTCTCAAGGAAAATGAAGAGAAACTAAAACAAGACGAAAAACTTCTAGAAGAACTTGAAAAATTAAAAGACAAGATTAATAAGGAAGAGTTTACTCAAAAACTGGAAGAATTAGCCAAGCAGAATAAGAATAAGCAACGTAGTATGCAACAGTTGTTGGAATTAACTAAGCGTTTTTATGTGATGAAAAAGGCTGAGAAAATTTCTAAACAATTAGACGAATTATCTGAAGCGCAAGAAAAATTAGCTAAAAAGGAAAACGAAAATACTAAAGAGGCTCAAGAAGAACTCAATAAGAAATTTGACGAGATTCAAAAGGATCTTGAAGAATTGAAACGCGATGATAGGCGTTTACAAAAGCCGTTAGATATACCAAGAGACGAATTTCTTGAAGATGGCGTTAAGTTCGATCAAAAGGAGGCTAAGGAAGCCTTAGAGAAGAAAGAACAGAGTGAATCTGACCAAAAACCACAGGAAGCCGAAGAAGATCAGAAGAAAGCTGAAGAACGCCAAAAAAAGGCAGCTAAGAAAATGAAGGAGATGAGTAAAATGATGCAGGCCATGGCAGGAGGAGGTGGTGGTGGCGACCAAATGGCTGAAGACATTGATATGCTTCGTAAAATTCTAAAGAATTTACTGCTGTATTCATTTGATCAAGAAGATTTGATGGAAACCTTTAGATCCATTGATATAAATAATAATAAATATGGAAAATATATTATTCAACAAAACAACCTAAGGGAACATTTTGAGCATATAGATGATAGTTTATTCGCATTATCTTTAAGACAACCTAAGTTATCTGAAAAGGTAAATACGCATATTACAGACGTCTATTTTAACGTGGATAAGGCTTTATCTGAACTTACAGAAAACAGAATTTATCAAGGTGTAGGAGCACAGCAATACGCTATAACAGCTACTAATGAATTGGCGAGTTTTTTAAGTGATGTTTTAGATAATATGGAATCTGAAATGATGCCTTCCTCAGGTTCTGGATCGGGTGAAGAACAGTTACAAGACATTATTATGAGTCAAGAAGAGCTCAATAAACAAATGGAAGAAGGACTTAAGAAAAGTGAAGAAGGTAAAGAAGGAGAAGAAGGAGAAAAAGGTGAAGGTGAGGCCCCTGGTGAAGAGGGTAAGGAAGGAGAAGGTAAAAAACCAGGTGACCAAGGTCAGGACGGTAAAGAAGGTGAAAGTGGTAAAAGTGGTCAAGATGGAAAATCTGGCGAAGGGAATCAAAGCGGTCAGAATGGAAAGAATGGCAAAGGGGGAAAAAATGGAAAGGATGGAAAAAATAATGGAGAAGCTAAGGAAGGTGAAGGTGATGGCGAAGGTAAAAAGAATGATGGTTATGGAGAGGGTGGAAGTGAAGAACAGAATGGTGAGTTATTTAAAATTTATCAGCAACAACAATTATTACGTCAAGCCTTAGAAAACAAATTAGCTAAAGAAGGAAAAATTGAATCTGCTGGAGCACTTATAAAGCAGATGGAAGAGATTGAATTAGATTTATTAAATACAGGATTTACCAATCAAACGCTTCAGAAAATGATGGATTTACAACACCAATTGTTAAAATTGGAAAATGCCTCCTTTATGCAGGGCCAAGATTCTAAACGTAAATCAGAGACCAATAAAGAAGAATTTAATCAGACCAACCCTAGCCAAATTCCAACAGCTAAACAATATTTTAATACTACTGAAATTTTAAATAGACAAGCCTTACCTTTGCAAAATCATTTTATGAAGAAAATTCAAGAGTATTTTAAAAAGACCAATGATTAGTTTTAACTACGAAACCGAGTTTTTAATTCAAGACGAAAAGAAAGTTACTGACTGGATTATAAACACCATATTAGAAGAAGGCTGTAAAGAAGGCGAGATTCATTACATTTTTGTGGATGATGATTATCTACATAAATTAAATGTCGATTTTCTCAATCACGATACCTTAACAGACATTATTAGTTTTGATTATTCAGTAGGAAAAGAACTACATGGTGAAATCTATATTTCCATAGATCGTGTTAAAGAAAATGCCGAAGAATTTAAGGTCACTTTTGATGATGAACTTGCTCGAGTAATGATTCACGGAATTTTACATTATTGTGGATATAAAGACAAGTCGGATGATGAGGAGAAATTAATGCGATCGAAAGAGGATTATTATCTGTCGAAAAGATAAAAAGACGAAGTATATAATTGTTCCACGTGGAACAATTTAAAATTATTCGGTTGGAATCTATTTTTATATGGTGTTCGTATATCGAATTTGACACTCTATAAAAGGATAAAATATATATTTAAGATTATTAAAAGAAGTTAATATGTTTAACGAAGAATATGATGTTATTGTTGTAGGTGCAGGTCATGCAGGAAGTGAGGCTGCGGCAGCTGCTGCAAATATGGGAAGCAAAACATTATTGATTACAATGAATCTTCAGAATATCGCACAGATGTCTTGTAATCCAGCGATGGGTGGAATAGCAAAGGGACAAATTGTGAGAGAGATTGATGCGCTTGGTGGTTATAGTGGAATTGTGTCTGATACCTCTGCGATTCAATTTAAAATGTTGAATAAATCTAAAGGACCTGCAATGTGGAGTCCAAGAGTTCAAAGTGATAGAATGCGTTTTGCAGAAGATTGGAGATTACGATTGGAAGCAACACCGAATCTTGATTTTTATCAGGAAATGGTTTCTGGACTTTTAGTAAAAAATCACAAAGTGGTTGGCGTTAAAACTTCTCTCGGAATTGAAATAAAAGCGAAGACCGTTGTCTTAACCAATGGAACTTTTTTAAATGGATTGATTCATATTGGAGATAAAAATTTCGGTGGAGGTAGAGCAGGTGAAAAAGCCGCGACAGGAATTACAGAGCAACTCGTAGAATTAGGATTTGAATCAGGAAGAATGAAAACAGGTACTCCTCCTAGAGTGGATGGTCGTTCCTTAGATTTTTCTAAAATGATTGAACAACCTGGTGATGAACATCCAGAAAAATTTTCTTACTTAGATATTACGAAACCATTAAAGGAACAACGCTCTTGTCATATGACGCATACAAGTGAATTAGTTCACGATTTGTTGCGTGAAGGTTTTGATCGTTCACCAATGTTTAATGGAAGAATTAAAAGTGTTGGTCCAAGATATTGTCCATCTATTGAAGATAAAATTAATCGTTTTGCTGATAAAGATAAACATCAATTATTTGTAGAGCCTGAAGGGTGGAATACTTGTGAAGTTTATGTCAATGGATTCTCTACGTCTCTACCGGAAGATGTTCAATTTAAAGCATTACGATCTGTAGTGGGATTTGAAAATGTGAAATTCTTTAGACCAGGATATGCTATAGAATATGATTATTTTCCACCTACACAATTGAAACATACTTTAGAAACTAAGTTGGTTGATGGACTGTATTTCGCAGGTCAGATTAATGGAACAACGGGATATGAAGAAGCGGCTTCTCAAGGATTGATGGCTGGAATTAACGCTAGTTTAAAAGTACAAGAAAAAGATGCTTTTACATTGCAACGTGATGAAGCTTATATAGGTGTTTTAATTGACGATCTAATTACAAAAGGTACTGAGGAGCCTTATAGAATGTTTACTTCTCGTGCAGAATATAGAACGCTGTTAAGACAAGATAATGCTGATTTTAGATTGACGCCTAAGTCTTATGAATTAGGATTGGCTTCTAGAGAACGTTTAGAAAGAATGGAGGAGAAGCAGGCAAAATCTGCTGCATTTGTACAGTTTTTTAGAGATACTAGTGTGACTCCTGAAGAAGCAAATCCTGTATTAGAATCAAAAAAATCGTCTCCAGTAAAACAGCAAGATAAAATGTTTAAGTTATTTGCGAGACCGAATATTATCATTGAAGATATGAAGCAATTTGAATCAGTGGAGAAGTATTTAAAAGAACATGATTTAGATTCTGAGGTTATCGAGCAAACCGAAATTCAGGTGAAATATTCTGGATATATAGAGAAGGAAAAGAATAATGCAGATAAGTTAAATCGTCTGGAAAATTTAAAAATCCCTTCTAATTTTGACTATTCAAAATTAAAATCTATGAGTATGGAGGCGCGTCAAAAATTAGAAAAAATCAGACCGGTTACAATTTCTCAGGCGTCCAGAATAAGTGGTGTTTCTCCAAATGATATTTCCGTTTTGTTGGTTTATTTGGGTAGATAATAAAATTGTTCCACGTGAAACAATTTGATTTTTGAGACTTTCTTTGAATTAAAAATGAATACCTGGAAGTTATCGATTATCATAAATTTTAACGAAGAATAGACCTCAATTATCAAAGATTACAATTCAGAATAGTTGAGAGAAATAGATATAATTTCTTAGTCATTTATAATAATTCAATTCGTTATAATAATTAATAAGGTGTTGTCAAACTTCTAAAATTATAACTTCTAAAAAATTTTCATCATATAGTGTCCGATAAAAAATCATCATATTTAAGGGTAAAGGATTATTCTATTTCTGGAGAAGAGTTTCAATTATTATATAATAATGAACTTGATCTGTTGGAGACTTTTCCGCAACCGGAAGAAAATAAACTTTCGGAGTATTACAAGAGTGATGATTATATTTCTCATACAGATACAAAACGTAATCTCTTAGAATATGTTTATCATACCGTACGGGAAATTTCACTAAAACGTAAACTGAAACTCATTAACTCTTTTAAAGCAGAATCTAAAACACTTTTAGATATTGGATGTGGTACAGGTGATTTTCTAGAAACAGCTTTAAAAAATAATTGGGAAATTACCGGAATTGAACCAAATGAAAGTGCAAGGAAAATTGCAAATTCAAAAACAAATAATTCCGTTTTTGATACAAGCGAATTAGAAAAATTACAAGCAAACAGTTTTGATGTAATTACGCTTTGGCATGTTTTGGAACATTTGCCTCATTTAGAAAACCAAGTGGCTCTATTAAAACGCTTGTTAAAACCAAATGGCACTTTGGTTATTGCAGTTCCCAATTATAAAAGTTACGATGCTCAATATTACAAAAACTTTTGGGCGGCATATGATGTACCAAGACATCTTTGGCATTTTTCTAAAACAGCGATTGATAAATTATTTCAAGTAGAGAAGATGTCTATAGTAAAAACGTTGCCAATGAAATTTGACGCCTATTATGTATGTCTACTTTCAGAAAAATATAAAAATGGATTTATGAATCCGATTAAGGCATTTTGGGTTGGTTGGCGTTCAAATATGAAAGCAAAACGTTCCAAAGAGTATTCGTCCCATATTTATGTCCTAAAAAGAGCTGATTTTTAATTTTAAGACGTTTAATGCGTTATTTAACAATAAAACATCCGATTCTAGTAAGAAATTTCAAAACGCGCTTAAAACGCTTTATTTGACTTCATTTTTAATTGGTTTTAGGAATAGTTATTTGTAATAACTATAGATATTTTCAATATTAAAAGTTTTTCCGAAATCAGTACTTAACTTTTATACATTTGCAGAAATTTAAATAGAATACTAAATTGGAAATTTTAAAAAATTTCAACATTACTTAATTAATAAAATAAACTATGAAAAAAATAATTTTAAGTCTAATGGTCTTAGTTGCTGCTGCATCTTGTCAAGAACAGCAAAAAATCGCATTCGTTGACAACACAAAAGTGGTTAACGAGTTTAATAAGAAAAAAGACTTTGAAGCTAAGTTTAAAACTAAGATTGAAAAATTTAATAAGAAAGCAGATAGCCTTCAGCAAATGATTCAAGTGGAAGCGCAAGCTTTTCAAACGAGAGCAGCAAAAATTGGTCAGGCAAAAGCAGAAGAAGAGTACAATGCATTAGTTCAGAAAAAGCAAATGCAAGATTACCAACTAGGTTCTGAAGAGAAAGCTTTACAAACTGAAGGTCAAGCTCAAATTGATTCTTTGGTTAAGGAAGTAAAAGAATTTATTAAAGATTACGGTAAAACTAATGGTTACACTTATATTTTAGGAGCCAATGAAGCTGGATCTGTGTTATACGGTACAGATGCTAACGATATTACTGAAGAAGTTCTTGAATCACTGAATAAAAAATCAGAAACTAAGACTGAAGAATAATTCTCAAGGTTAAATTGAATTAAAAAGCCAAGCTATGAAGCTTGGCTTTTTTTATGCAATAAACGTGTTAGTTTAATTGATAAATCGGTAAGTACTATCTTCGAATTACCGTTTCGTTCTATATGATAAATCGCATCTTGAAGTTCTTCAGAAATCTCCATAATATTTGAATCATGCACAAAAGGAGCAAACTTTTCAAGTTTAAAATCGTCTGATTTCGGCTCTAAATAAACCAATTCATCAGCTTTATAATTGAGTAATAGAGCCTGTCTGAAATAATTTAAGCAAAAATTTAGAAAATTCTTTTGTGTTTCACGACCTGTTTTAGCAATTTCTTCAGACCAAGAAATTAAATCATGTATCGCTGCTTTGTTTCCTTTAGCCTTAAAAGCAGAACGAATCCAAAACACAAACCATTTTTCAAATTGAATATCTTCACTATCATGATAAATCAAGTCGGCAGCCTTATTGTAATTCCCATTAGATTGGTGGGCAATTTTAGTTGCAACGGCTTCTTCAATATGAAAGTTTTTAACTAAAGCTCTAGTGATAGCTTCCTCTGCTAATGGAGGAAAATGTAAGACTTGACAACGTGATCGAATGGTATTTATAATTTGTTCTTCGTCTTCGGCAATTAAAATAAAAATAGTGTTTTTAGGAGGTTCCTCGATTAGCTTTAAAAGCTTGTTGGCACAGGCAGAATTCATCTTTTCTGCCATCCAAATAATCATAACTTTGTAGCCGCCTTCATAAGATTTTAGTGTAAGAGATTTCATAATTTCTGCAGCCTCCTCTACACTAATTAAACCTTGTTTATTATCTACACCTAGGAGTTTATAAAAATCGAATAAATTACCATAAGGTTGTTGCTCCAATAATTGTCGCCACTCTTCCATATAGTATTTTGAAACAGGCTTACTTTTTACTTTATCACTTGTGGTAACAGGAAAAGCAAAATGCATATCTGGATGCGAATTATTCTTGCACTTTAGATTACACGATTCATTACCTCCTGTATTTTCACCATTAGAATTACCGCATAAAATATATTGGGCATAAGCCAGTGCCATTGGCAAAGTGCCCGATCCTTCAGGACCAACAAAAAGTTGAGCATGAGCAATTCTACCGGCATCAACACTTGTTGTAAGATGGTTTTTAATATGTTCTTGGCCTAATACTTCAGAAAATAACATGTTATTGATTCAATGGTTAATTTACCGCGTTTCTTTAACTTAATCAGTAAACTTGGTATGAAAGCAAAACTATATAAAAAATTCTGTTTCTAATCTTTATATTTGCGATTCAGAATTCTAATTAAGAATTAAGTTAAAAGGTTTTCTACCATGAATTTAGATTTTTGTGGATTAAGATTCTTTAACCAAATTCCTGATTGTGATATCATTTTACTCACTATCAACTAAATAAAAACTTCAAACAGATGAAAACACTAAACGATTTCAACTTTAAAGATAAAAAAGCATTAATACGTGTTGATTTTAATGTGCCATTAGACGAAAATTTTAATGTCACTGATGCGACACGAATTGATTCGGCAAAACCAACAATTATTAAAGTATTAGAAGATGGTGGTAGTTGTGTACTTATGTCGCACTTAGGCCGTCCAAATGGTGTACAAGAGGAATTTTCACTAAAACATATTATTCCGAAAATTGAAGATATATGTGGAGTAGAGGTGAAGTTTGCCTCAGACTGTGTTGGAGCTGAAGCAGAAGAAAAAGCAAATGCCTTACAGCCAGGTGAAATCTTATTACTTGAAAATTTACGTTTTCATGAAGAAGAAAAACAAGGTGATAGAGATTTTGCAGAGCAATTATCAAAATTAGGTGATATCTATGTAAATGATGCCTTTGGTACTGCGCATAGAGCGCATGCTTCTACAACAATTGTAGCGGAATTTTTCCCAGAAAAAAAATGCTTTGGTCATCTTTTAGCTCAAGAAATTGAAAGCATCAAAAAGGTAATGGAAGATGGAGAGAAACCTGTTTTAGCTGTGCTAGGTGGTGCTAAAGTATCTTCAAAAATTACAGTGATTGAAAATATTTTAGATAAAGTGGATCATATGATTATTGGTGGTGGAATGACATTCACTTTTATTAAAGCTCAAGGCGGTCAAATTGGCGATTCTATTTGCGAAGACGATAAAATGGAATTGGCTTTAGATATTTTAAAACAAGCTGAAGCGAAAGGTGTAAAAATTCATCTTCCTGTAGATGTGGTAGCCGCAGATGCTTTTAGTAATGATGCAAACACCCAAATTTGTGCGGTCAATGAAATTCCTGATGGTTGGCAAGGTTTGGATGCTGGACCTAAATCGATAGAACTTTTTGATGGTATTGTTAACGAATGTAAAACTATACTATGGAATGGTCCTTTAGGTGTATTTGAATTGGAAAATTTCGCTAAGGGCACTATAGAGTTAGGAAATTCTATCGCAAATTCAACTAAAAATGGAGCCTTTTCTTTAGTAGGAGGTGGAGATTCTGTTGCGGCTGTGAAACAATTTGGTTTTGAAGACAAGGTGAGCTACGTAAGTACAGGTGGTGGCGCAATGCTTGAAAGCTTAGAAGGTAAGACTTTACCTGGAATAGCTGCTATTTTAAACTAACAACTAAAAATATACTATTTTTAGAGATTGCGACGTTTTAATGAGACGTTGAATTTTTACGAAACATTTTGTAAACCATGACATTAAAAACATATGTATTGTTTTGTCTACTTGGTTTGGGATATCTTGGATTTTCCCAACCTAAAACAGATAGCACCTCAAACAAATCATCTAAAGCAGAAAACAGTAAATCTTTAGACAGTAAACAACTTTCTACTGATGAAAAGATCGAAGCTATAGTGGATTCGTTGGGAATAAAAGATCTTCAGGATTTACCTGAAGCTCAGGAATTGGATGCAAAATGGTTAAAAGAGCTGTATAGCAATTCTCTTTTCGATACTATTTATAAATCGGTTACCGAACTTAAATATGACCCAGTTGACTATCCAGAACTTTCTACAGATACCTTAAAAGCACGGTTAGAACGACTAAATGCAAGGACACCTTTTAATGTTGAGTACAATACATCTTTAGAAAGTGTTATTAAAAGTTACTTGAAGCACAGACGTACATCTATTGAGCGTTTAATGGGCTTAAGTCATTTTTATTTCCCAATGTTTGAACAAGAATTCGACAATCACAATATTCCACTTGAAATGAAGTATTTAGCGATTGTTGAATCGGCTTTAAAACCAAGAGCTCGATCTCGTGTGGGAGCAACTGGGATTTGGCAATTTATGTACGGAACGGGGAAGGAGCATAATTTAGATGTGAGCAGTTATGTAGACGATCGTAGTGATCCTATAAAATCAACTACGGCAGCGGCTGAATATTTAGGAAGAATGTATCGTATTTTCAATGATTGGGATTTAGCCTTGGCAGCGTATAATTCTGGGCCAGGCAATGTAAATAAAGCGATTAGACGATCAGGAGGTTCTAAAAATTATTGGAATATCCGTCATAACCTTCCGAGAGAAACAGCAGGATACGTACCCGCTTTTTTAGCGACTATGTATATTTTTGAATATGCCGAAGAGCATGGTTTTAAACCAGAACGACCAGCATTTCAATTGATACAGACAGATACAGTTCACGTAAAACAAATGATTTCTTTAAAACATGTGTCTGAAGCAACAGGTATAAATCTTGAAGAATTACAGTTTTTAAATCCCTCGTACAAATTAGATATAATTCCTAAGGTTGAAGGAAAAATTTATGCTTTAAGATTGCCCAGAAAAGCTGTGGGAACCTTTGTTACTAACGAAGATAAAATTTACGCATTTGCCAATGCTGAATTTAATAAGCGCGAAAAGCCCTTACCTCAAGTGGTTAATGATGATACTAAAATAAGATACCGTGTAAGAAATGGTGATTATTTAGGAAAAATTGCTAGAAAATATGGGGTTAGGGTGAGTCAATTAAAGCAATGGAATAATTTAAGGAGTAATAACTTGAAAATTGGGCAACGTCTAACAATATACCCAAAGAATCATGGCGTTTCAAATACGACGAGCCCGGCTAAAAAAGTGGTTAATACCGAGGGGAAAAAAACGTATAAAGTGAAATCAGGAGATTCACTTTGGTCCATAGCACAGAAGTTTTCTGGTGTTTCTGTTCAAGATATTAAAGATTGGAACGATATTAGTGGTAATAAACTCAAAATAGGAATGACGCTAATTGTGTCGAAATAATAAACCATCAAAAACTTAAACTTATGAGAGCTTTTTACACTGTATTATTTTGTGTGCTATTAATGGCATGTGGAGATAAAAAGGAAGGAGACAAGCAAAACTTTTTACCTGCTTCAAACGGTAATTTAAACACTATTTCTGTTGTTTCAGATAATATCGTTTGGGAGGGCGCCGTAGGTGAATCAATTCGAAATATTTTTGCAGCACCTTTAACCGGTCTACCTACCGACGAACCTTTATTCAGCATGAAGCAAATTCCAACTCAGGTTTTTGACGGCTTTGCTGCTCGAAATAGAATTGTAATAAAAATTGATAAAGCTAATGTTGAAGCATCTACAGAAATTAAAAATGATGTTTATGCTAAGCCACAAACTGTAGCTCTAATTACAGGTAAAACAGATCAGGAAATTATAGCACAATTAGAAGAACATAAAGAAAAAATAATTGATGCGCTAACCAAAGAAGAAGTAAAAGAGAAACAAAGACGTATTAAACTATCCTTATTAGACGTGAAGAAAATGGAAAGCCAATTAGGGTTTACCATAAATATTCCTTCAGTTTATAGAATTAGTAAAGCAGAAGACAAGTTTTTCTGGGTTAGAAAAAATTTATCTAATGCAAAGACGATGGAATTAATGTTTTATGAAGTTCCTTTTGAAACCATATCTAATGGAGATAGTACTATTGTAGATATTGTAAAAATGAGGGATGAGATAACTAAAACTAAAATTCCTGGCGAAGATGGAATATATATGGCTGTTGAAGACGCTTATGCGCCGTCAATGTTTAAAACAATCATAGATAATAAACCAGCTTATGAAGTTCGAGGATTGTGGGATATGCAAGGCTATACTATGGCAGGTCCGTTTATAACTTACGCTATTGAAGATAAAATTAATAACCGTTATTTAGTGGCTGATGGTTATGTTTATGCACCGTCTTTAGAAAAACGAGATTACATTTTTGAATTAGAATCTATTATTAAGTCAATTAAAATCAAATAATATATAGACTCTAATAGGTTTAAATCTGTTGGAGATACAATACTTTAAATGCAAAAAGAGGTCATCTAAAACATAATGTTTAGAAGACCTCTTTTTAATTTTATTAAAAAAGGGTTTATTCTTTCTCTTTGATATCGGTAGACTCTTCTTTACTTGCGTCCTTAAATTCTTTAATTCCGCTACCTAATCCTTTCATTAACTCAGGAATCTTTTTACCGCCAAACAATAGAAGAATTGCTAAACCAATGATCACCCATTGCCATGGACCAATCATTAAAGGTATAATGTTTAAAGTCATAATATTTAATTTAGACTGCAAAGTTAGTAATTATAGTTTAATAATAACGTTGTTAAGGCAACTTTAGGATTTAATAACAATGCTATTTCAGTATTTTAACTAATTTTGTTTTGATGGCAAAAAAGAAAAAGAAAGAAAAGAAATTCGCTAAGAAGCTACTTCATAAGTATCGTTTAGTCATTTTGAATGAAGATACTTTTGAGGAGCGCTTTGCTATAAAACTTACAAGACTTAATGTATTTATCTTAACGTCATTATCAGCAATAACACTGGTATTTTTTACAGTGTTATTAATTGCATTTACGCCACTCAGAGAGTTTATTCCAGGGTATTCCTCAGCAAAATTGAAAAAAAAGGCAACCATGCTCAATTATAAAACAGACTCATTAGTTCGAGAACTGGAATTGAATCAACGGTATTATGCTTCAATTAAAAAAGTTCTTAAAGGAGAGGTTACTGAATTGAAATTCAATAAAGATTCTATTATAGAAGCCGCCAAAAAGGATATAGGAGAATTAAATGTAGCCATTAGTCGAGAAGATTCTCTATTAAGAGAAAAGGTAGCTAAGGAAGATAAATATAACTTGTTTGAGATGTCTGGCGATCAGTCGAACTATGTTTTATTTCCACCTGTTAATGGATCTATTTCAGAAGGTTATAATTTAGAAGAAAAACATTTTGCGGTAGATGTCGTTGTACCTGTTAATACACCTGTTAAAGCCACCGCAGATGGTACTGTGATTTTTGCAGAATGGACGGTTGAAACGGGTTATGTGGTCATAATAGAACACAATAGAGAATTGATTTCGGTTTACAAGCACAATTCGGCAATTACTAAGTCTCAAGGAGACATTGTCAAGGCAGGTGAAGTTATTGCTATGTCTGGAAATGCAGGAGAATTAACCACAGGACCACATTTGCATTTTGAACTTTGGAGCAAGGGCTATTCTATAAACCCAACTAATTTTATCGACTTTCAGTAATGATATCAATCAAAGCAGCACTTTCTAAACCTTTCGCAAAATTTGTGGCTAAGCGTATCAAAAAATGGTCATCAAGACCTGTTGAAACGCAGCAAAAGGTATTTAAACATTTAATATCTCAGGCTAAACATACAGCCTTCGGAAAAGATCATAATTTTGATGCTATCACCTCTTATGAGGACTTCCAAGCAAACGTTCCAATTAGAGATTATGAGGACTTAAAGCCTTATGTTGAACGTGTTGTTGCAGGTGAAAAAGATATTCTTTGGAAAGGTAAACCTATTTATTTTGCTAAAACCTCTGGAACCACCTCTGGAGCTAAATATATTCCTATCACTAAAGAAAGCATGCCAACCCATGTGGAAGCTGCGAGGAATGCGATTTTAATGTACATTAACGAAACAGGAAACTCAAGCTTTGTTGATGGAAAAATGATCTTTCTTCAAGGTAGTCCTATTCTTGAAGAAAAGAATGGTATTAAACTCGGTAGACTTTCAGGTATTGTAGCTCATTATGTTCCTAAATATCTTCAAAAAAATAGAATGCCAAGTTTAGAAACCAATTGCATAGATGATTGGGAAACGAAAGTAGAGGCAATTGTAGAGGAGACGATTAACGAGGATATGACCATCATTTCTGGTATTCCATCTTGGGTTCAGATGTATTTTGAAAAGTTAATTGAAAAGTCTGGTAAGAACGTTGGAGAACTCTTTAAAAACTTCAACCTTTTTATCTTTGGAGGTGTTAATTATGAACCATATCGCGCCAAATTTGAAAACCTTATAGGAAGAAAAGTGGATAGCATAGAGTTGTATCCTGCTAGTGAAGGGTTCTTTGCTTTTCAAGATAAACAGAATGAGAAAGGCATGTTGCTTCAACTCAATTCAGGTATATTTTATGAGTTTATTGAAGCAGATAAGTTCTTTGATGAGAATCCTAAGCGCCTCACTATTGCAGAGGTAAAATTAGGTGTTAATTACGTGATGATTATCTCTACAACTGCAGGGCTATGGGCATATAATATTGGAGATACGGTAGAATTTACGTCTTTAGAGCCTTATAGAATTATTGTAAGTGGAAGAATAAAACATTTTATTTCAGCATTTGGTGAACATGTCATAGGGAAGGAAGTAGAGCAAGCCTTGAAGGAAGCTTCGGCAAATACGTCTATATATGTTAATGAATTCACGGTAGCACCTCAAATTAATCCTTCAGAGGGCTTACCGTATCACGAATGGTTAATTGAGTTTGAAAATGAACCTGAAAGTGAAGAAGAATTAATAGCAGCCTTGGAGAAATCACTTCAACGACAAAACAGTTATTATTTGGATTTGATCAAAGGAAAAGTTTTAAGACCTTTAAAAATTACGAGGATTAAAAAAGATGGATTCCAAACCTATATGAAATCTATAGGAAAATTAGGCGGACAAAATAAGATTCCGAGACTATCTAACGATAGAAAAATTGCCGATAGCTTGCATAAACTTAATTTAACGAAATAAACCTATATTTGTAGGTCAAATTAACGTATGAGTACAACTAAGAAGAAACAAGGAAGAACGAGAGCTCAAGAGAGTTCCAGTGCTATAGAACGCATGTATATTACCATGCGACATTTATTTAATCGTGGCTTTTATAAGCCTATGGGAGTTTCTGGAGAAACACTACGTGAAGCTCTGCTGCTTCTTCGTCCAGAAATCTATGGTTCTATTGGAGAAGAAAAAGCAGAATTAGAAGGTTTACTTTACGTTATAGATCGTTTGCCACAAGGGATAGAGGAATGTACCTTTATCAATCTTACAAGTGACGAGGGTTATGCTAACTCGCACTTCAAAACTATCGTTCCACCAAAAAGACGTCGTAATTGTTATCGCATAGACGACGAGCAAATGAATATTGAAATCACCAGAGGGCGTTCTGAAATTTATGATATTTTAACGCATCTTACCTTTCTTTTTGTGGAGTCGCATAAAATTAGCAAACGTGTTATTATAGATGAAGATGGCTCTACGGTAAGAGATTGGCAGAAGCTTGAAAATGCCGTATTAAATAAGCAAAAGCTTTCCCAAAAGGAACGTGAAATAGCTATTACTCACACCGCAAATATCTTAGGAAGAACATTTAATGAGCTAACAGTGGCTTATCCAAAATTTGCAACGGAAAGTCAACCAGAGCGTTTGTTACATATTGTGTATTGGTTAGGGAAATTAGCTATTGAAGAAACTATAAATAATACTAAACGTACCATAACATTCAGTCCTGTTTTAAGAGAACGGTTAGGGCATCATATTCATGGAGAGGTTTGGGCAGATACTATTAAGTCCACATTGCATAAAAATGGACTTTTAGAGCGTCCAATTCATATTATAAGTGCCAATATGCATAGTGTTATGAATTCTTTATTTGCTAAAGGGGTTTTAAAAGCTAATGAAGCCAAGAAAGATATTTTCCAAACCTATGAAGCTTTAAGTGATTCTAACAACGGAGCTCTACGAAGTAAAGTAGAAAAGTCTGCTTTACAAAATGGCATGATCTATATACCAGATACTTCAGGAACTAATATAGATGTTCAGATTTTCGATACAGATAAAATAGATTTTTCAAAAACAGATTTTAAGTATCTCGAAGAAGCCAAGGAAAACAAGGCTGTGATTTTTGTCATGGATTATGCCTTTGGAGAACAAGCTTATGAAACATTAGATGAACTTTTAAAGCCTGTTACGGTCAATGATGAAGATATTCACTTGAACGTGAAGTCAATTTCTATTATGGGTAAAGCGGGTATTTTAGAAGGTGGAAAAGGAGATGTAATGATTCCAACAGCACATATTTTTGAGGGTACAGCAGATAATTATCCGTTTAAAAATGAGTTAAGTAAAAACGACTTACTAGATTGCGGAGTGTCAGTTTATGAAGGTACAATGGTGACTGTTTTAGGAACATCCCTTCAAAATAAGGAAATTTTAAAATTCTTTAAAAACTCTACTTGGAATGTTATTGGATTAGAAATGGAAGGCGCACACTACCAAAAAGCCATTCAAGCAGCATCTAAAGTAAGAAAAAACATTAATGAAGATGTGAAGGTAAGATATGCTTATTATGCGAGTGATAATCCATTAGAAACAGGAAGTACATTGGCTTCAGGTGGGCTTGGAACTTCAGGTGTAAAACCGACATATGTAATTACAAGAAAGATTCTAGAACAAATATTTAATTCTTAATAAATGAGCGATAAATTACCACAACAACCACAAAACGAAGAGGTTGATTTAGGGCAATTATTTAATGCAATAGGCAGATTATTTGAAAAATTATTCAAATTTATAGGCCGTATTTTTAAAGCTATTTTTTCAGCTATTATTTATACGATCAAACCGCTTGTTGTTTATTTTAAAATTGTAGCAGTAGCGCTTATTATTGCGGCTGTGGTTGGTTATGTATATGAAGAGACTAAGGCACCATTATATTATTCTAATATGGTGGTTAAGCCTCATTTTGATTCTAAATATCAGCTTTTTAGTAACATCGATTATTTTAACTCCTTAATTAAATCAAATAATTTTTCAGAGCTATCTTCTATTTTTGAAATTGATTCTTCAGAAGCTAAAGTGTTAAAAGGATTTGAATTAAAAGCTGGTCCAGAAACACAAAACGATTTATTTATAGAATATGACGAATATGTGAAGTCTATTGATACGTCTTTAGTAGATGAATTAAGTTATGTAGATTATGTGCAAAACAGAGATCTTTTGTCAGGGAGAATTTTTTCAATAAAGGCAACGGCTCATAAAAGTGATATATTTACACATCTGCAAAAGGGATTTAAAAAAACTTTTATAAATGAGTTTTCTATTCATCAAAAGAAAGTTAGAGATACGACAGCATATATCAATCGCTTAACTTTAACTACACAATTAGACCGATTAGATAGTATTCAAAAAACATATCTAGAAGTTATTAGAAATGAATCTAAAAAGTCAAAGCAGACCTTAAGTTTAAGTAATTCATTACCATTACAAGAAGAGAAAACTGCTACCAAAGAATACGATTTATTTTTAAAGGAACAAGATATTAGAGCTCGTATAAATAAATTAGATCAGGAAGTAGCGGAGCAAAACACATATTTCGATATATTGTCTGGATTTAATCGAATTGGTATAGAGGAACGTAGTATACAATATCGTTATTCAATACTCTTTCCAATATTAACGGTAATAGCTTTCTTATTGTTATTTCTGGTTCTAAAGGCATTCAATTATATTAAAAATTATGAATAAAAAAGTTTTAATTACAGGAGGAGCTGGATTTATCGGTTCAAACTTTATTTACTATTTTTTAGAAAAGTATAAAAACACTTCAGTTGTTAATTTAGATAAGCTCACTTATGCAGGTGAGCTTTCTAATTTAAAGGATGTTGAAGATGATAATAATTACACTTTTATAAAAGGAGATATATGCGATTCGGCTCTTGTTGAGGAATTGTTTAAGAAGTATCAATTCACAGATGTTATTCATTTTGCAGCAGAATCTCATGTCGATAATTCTATAGAAAATCCGGATGCATTCATAAATACCAATGTTTATGGGACTTTCAACTTGTTAAATACGGCAAAAAATAATTGGATGGAAGCTCCGTTTCAATTTAAAGAGGGTTGTGAATCGAATAGGTTCCATCATATTTCAACAGATGAAGTTTATGGTACTCTAGGAGAAACAGGATTGTTTACGGAGGATACGCCATATGCCCCAAATAGTCCTTATAGTGCTTCTAAAGCTTCTTCAGATTTTATAGTTAGAAGTTATTTCCACACCTATGGAATGAATGTGGTAACTACCAATTGTAGTAATAATTACGGTCCTAAGCAACATGATGAAAAACTTATTCCAACCATTATAAGAAAGGCTTTAAATAATGAACCTATACCAATTTATGGTGATGGTAAAAATGTTAGAGATTGGTTGTATGTAGAAGATCATTGTAAAGGAATTGATTTAGCCTTTCAAAAAGGAAAAGCAGGGGAAACCTATAATATAGGCGGAAAAAACGAAAGAAATAATTTATACATAGCTCACAAAATCTGTGATATTTTAGATGAATTAAATCCAAGAGATAATTCTTATTGTAAACTAATTACCTTTGTTAAGGATAGGGCAGGACACGATTTTAGATATGCTATTGACGCGTCCAAAATTGAAAAAGATTTAGGATGGAAGGCCGATGAAAATTTTGAATCTGGTATCCTTAAAACCGTTGAATGGTATTTAAATAAATACAAAAAATAATAATTCTGAAAATAGGTAAGTCATGAAAGGAATAGTTTTAGCAGGGGGCTCTGGTACGCGATTACATCCATTAACATTGGCGGTAAGCAAACAACTGATGCCTATTTATGATAAGCCCATGATTTATTACCCTATTTCAACATTAATGTGGGCAGGTATTAGAGAAATACTAATTATTTCTACACCTCAAGATTTACCTCTATTTCAAAAGCTCTTAGGTGATGGTAAGTCCTATGGTTGCAATTTTGAGTATGCGGTTCAGGAGTCTCCAAACGGACTCGCTGAAGCCTTTATTATAGGTGAAGAATTTATTGGTGACGATAAGGTAGCACTGATTCTTGGAGACAATATTTTTTATGGCACAGGTTTGGCAGAACTGCTGCAGCAAAATAATGATCCTGATGGTGGAATTATATACGCTTACCACGTTCATGACCCTGAACGCTACGGGGTTGTAGAATTTGATACTAATGAAGTGGCTGTTTCTATTGAAGAAAAGCCAATAAAACCAAAATCTAATTATGCAGTCCCAGGTATTTATTTTTATGATAATTCGGTAATAGAAATTGCTAAAAGTATAAAACCTAGTAAACGTGGTGAATTAGAAATAACTGATGTTAATAAAACCTTTTTAAGTCAAGGTAAATTAAAAGTAGGTGTATTAGATAAAGGTACAGCTTGGTTAGACACAGGAACGTTTAAATCGTTAATGCAAGCTTCACAATTTGTTCAAGTTATTGAAGAACGACAAGGTTTAAAAATCGGATCTATCGAAGAAGCTGCCTATAGGATGGGATATATAGATAAAGAACAATTTAAAAAAGTCGTAGAACCATTGACTAAAAGTGGTTATGGTAAGCATTTATTAAGTTTAGTGTTGGACTAATATGAACGTGAAAGAAACAAAATTAAAAGGCTGTTTTATTATTGAGCCGACGATTTTCAAGGATAAACGTGGTTACTTTGTTGAAAGTTTTAATCAGAAGCGATTTAACGAGGCCTTAGATATAGATATTAACTTCGTTCAAGATAACGAATCTCAATCGTCTAAAGGTGTTTTAAGGGGGCTACACTATCAATTAGGCAAACATGCCCAAGCTAAACTTGTGAGGGTAATTAAAGGGAGTGTATTGGATGTTGTAGTTGATTTAAGGCCTAAGTCATTGACTTATGGTAAACATTTTTCAATAGAACTTTCAGAACAAAATAAAACGCAACTCTTTATTCCTCGTGGTTTTGCACATGCCTTTTTAGTCTTAGAAGATCATACTATTTTTAGTTATAAATGTGATAATTTCTATAATAAAGAATCGGAAGCGGGTATTATTTATAATGATCCAGAATTGGGAATAGATTGGAATTGTAATACTGAGGAATTAATCATTTCAGACAAAGATTTAGTATTACCTACTCTTAAGAATGCTCAATTATGATAACTATTCTCGTTACAGGTAAGGATAGTCAATTGGCACAATGTATTCAAAGTGTTGCCGCTAACTTTCCAAATTTCAATTTTATTTATAAATCGTCACGTGAGTTAGATATAACCAATGTGGTTCAGGTAACAGAGGTCTTTAAGAGTCTTGGTCAAATAGATTTCTGTATAAATTGTGCTGCATATACAGCAGTTGATAGGGCTGAAAGTGAAGTTGAAAAAGCTTATAAAATAAATGTTGAAGGCGTTAAAAATATTGCTCAGGCATGTTTTGAAAACCAAGTGACATTAATACATATTTCAACCGATTTTCTGTTTGATGGCACTTCTTTAAATCCATATACCGAAGAGAGTGAAACAAATCCGCTAAATGTTTATGGAGAAACTAAACTAAAGGGAGAGCTAGTTATACAAGAATTATTGTCAAACTATTTCATTATTAGAACATCTTGGTTGTATTCGGAATTTGGTAATAATTTTTTAAAAACGATGTTGAGGTTAGCCAAGGAAAACGATGAAATCAGTGTAGTTAATGACCAATTAGGATCACCTACTTACGCAAAAGACTTAGCTGAGGTTATCTTAAAACTAATAGGAGCTAAAAACGTATCGTATGGGATTTATAATTACAGTAATTCGGGTGTGGCTAGTTGGTATGATTTTGCAAGTGAAATTTTTCGTTTGAGTAATTCAAAAATAAAACTAAAGCGTATCAATACTAATCAATATCCAACGCCTGCTATTCGACCGAAGTATAGTGTTTTAGATACTACTAAGATCGAAGAATCTTTACGAATTGAAATTCCATATTGGAAGGAAAGCTTAAGAAAAGTCATATGAAATAATTAATTCCTTTGGTGAACAAGCTAATTATTACATTATAAAAATATTAGGAAGCGAAAAGATTTAAAATTTCGAATAGTGTGGGTTACACAAAAAAGTATTTATTTTTTTAAGCTATTCATCATTAATTGATGCTTTTCACTTAATTAGGATAAGTTTTGCGTAGTCTAAAACACCTATATTTGCCACTTATAAAAAAGAATATTAAAAGATATTTAAGAATCAATAAGTGAGTCCGAAGGATATCGCTCAGGTATTAAAAAATGAATAAGACAAAAATAATTTCATTATATAAGCAACTTCTTAGTGAAAAGCTTTTGATATTCTTAGATCAATCACTTTATGCTTTTTTTAATTTTGGATCTATTTTTCTGTTGTCAAAATTAGCTTCAATTAATAGTTTCAGTTCTTATATTATATTTTTAAGTTATATAAACTTTGTTTTTATTTTCTCTACCTTCTTTCTTTCTTCACCTATTATGGTGATTTTTTCTAAAAAATGGAAGGAAAACCAGGGAATCTACATTGTAAGTATTTTGATTAGTAACTTTCTGTTAAGTGGAGCTCTATCAAGTATATGTTATTTTTTTATTCATATTTCAGGAGAAAATATAAATCCATGGTTTGTTTTCTTGGCTCCTTTACTGATGACAACATTCGATATTTTTAAAAAATTCTTATTCAGTAGCTACAGTATTCATCTTGCTCACACAGTAATAGCATCTTTACTTTTAAATGTGTCTTTTTTTGCAGGTATACTTATGCTTAGAAATTCGCTTGGGTTTGATATTATCTTAAATGTTTTAGTTCTAGCCTTTTTAATAGCAAATGTCTATTTATTATTAGTTTTGATTTTTCATAAAGTCTTTACAAGTAAAATAGTCCAACTTAATATAACAAAGAAAGAAGCATATAAAAACATTGTACTGCAACATTATGATTATTCTAAATGGATTATTATTGGAGGTGTTGCATTTTGGGGTTATAGTCAAGGTTTATTTATTTTATCAAAAGCGATTGGTGTAAATGATTTTGGTATTAGTAAAGTGAGGACTGTGCAAAACATATTAGGTGTAGTTAATATATTTATACTTTCTGTAGAAAACTATTACATTCCTTATTTTTCAAAATTTATAAAAAAGAATTCTATTCAAAATTTAGATAGCCTTGTGAGGGATCTTTATAGTAAGAATTATAAAAAAACATTGATGTTAATATTGGCTGTTTTTGTTTTTGCTATTGTTTTCTATAGTATACTTTACGAATCAAAATATGGATCAGGGCTTTTTCTAATAGTAATATTTTTACTTGTACAATTATTATTGTTTTTTATTAGACCTATTTCAATTGCATTAAAAGCAATTGAGTTAACATATCCTTTCTTTATAGCACATATTGTAGCGTTATTAACAATGATTGTCATTGGATATTTTTTGATTAGCATTTTTGATTTTTACGGTATGGCTTTAAGTTTTTTGATGTCGAATTTATCTTATTCACTAATTCTAATCTATTTTTATTATAGAAAAATGCGCACGTCGGTTGTAAATAGTTAACAACATTTTTAAATGTATTTTTATATGTTCTTTTCCAGACTATAATTATTGTTACTATTTACATTATAGTAAAACTTACAAAAAACTTCTGTATGAAATTTATAAAAAAAGGATATCACATATTTTTTATTTTAGGAATATTTTTCCTTCCTTTTAATTCAGATATGCCGAGTTGGCTTCAGTTTTTAGGGGAGTATAGTAGTGATTCTTCACCTCTATTCTTTTTAATTTCTTTCAGTTTCTTTCTAATTTATACTGTATTTAAAGGGAGAGTATTTATTCCTTTAAAATCTACGGAATATAGTCTTTTCTTATTATTTGTATTTGTGTTGAGCTTATCTACACTCTTAAAAATGCCAACTATAGTAGACAACTACTTTAAACACACATCTGGAGTAGAGCGCTTTATTCGACAATTAATTTCTCTTGCAATATCTGGTTTTTTATTTTTTATTGTTTTTGTTAATGTAGGTAGAGATTTAGGTGTATTAGTCTTTTTTAAAAAAATAAGAAGAACGTTTTTAATAAGCTTTATCATTGTTTTTAGTTGTGGAATTTTGGAGTATTTGATAATAACTTATAATGCGAACTTTTTAGTTCCATTAATTAAGGTTTATGATTATTTACCTTTTGTTGAAATTAAGTTGGATTATCGACTATTAAGAGTATCATCACTTACATATGAACCTCCAGCCTTGGGAACTTATATCATAACTATTTCAGGTTTTATGTTTAGTTATATTTTAACTTCGTCTAAAAAATACACGAGATTCTTACCTTTTATTTTTGTTGTGCTATTAGCTTTAATTTCAAAATCCAGAACTGCACTTGTTGTTATATTAATTCAGTGTTTAGTGGGGGTGTTTTTTGCGTTTAAAACGTATCCTAAATTTAGAATTTTATTTATTAAGGCAGTAGTGTTGAGTTTCGTTTTGGTCTTGGTTACAATGTTTTTATTTTGGAAACCAATATCCAATGTGGTTTCAAAAAAAATTGATAGTTTGAATATAACTAAGGTAGAATATAGTTCAAAAGATAATTCTGTATCCAATAAATCTAGATTAGGAATTCAAGTTGCCATGTTTGAGGCATTTAAGCAACATCCGATTGTTGGTACTGGTTGGGGACAACAGTCTTATGTATCGAGACATTATTATCCAAAATGGGCACTAAAAAACAATTATGAATTTAAGGCCAGTTTTCAAAATGAAAATGTTAAGTCATTTCCTCCAGGTTTTAATCTTTACTTGCGAATAATGACAGAAACGGGAATCATAGGAATTATTGTCTTTATAAGCTTTCTGATTTCAGTAATAAAAGGAACTAATCTAACTTACAAAATGAGTGATCAAAATAAAAATATATCTGTAACCTTATTTATTGGTTTTGTGGGTTTTTTATTTAATTGGTTACAAATCGACTCTTTTAGGATTTATGGTTTTTGGTTATGTTTAGCAATATTGGTACTTTTTAAAAGCCATTTAAAGGAGCGTGCTACGTTTTAACTTATTTTATGAGAAGTGAAATTCTTTTCAGAAAGTGCTATAGTTTTTTTGATAAATTTAGGTTTAACGTATGAGCCATTTAAAATTTCACAGACTTTCTGCACTACGCTATTTGGACTTACTTGTGCGTCATAAACTCTATAGCTTTCGTCTTGCCCCACATCTGTAAGGAAATCAGAACATTTTTCATGGTATTCTATTAAAAAAAATGGTATTTGAGCATAACAAGCAAAAATACTAGCGTGTAAACGCGTAGATATCATTAGACTACATGTGTTGATTTCATTCCAGGTTTCTTGTACATCATTTAAATAAGGGACTATAGTAACTCTACTGTTATCAATATCTTTAATTAATCGATAAGTGGCATCATGGTCACCAAATTTCTCATTACCATTTATAATAAACACTTTAAAATGAGCATTAGTTTGTTTAGTAATTAAATCTATAACTTCCTTAAAAAAAGTGTTTCTGTTTTTTTCTTTTAAAATATCACCTCCCTTATAACTTTCGTAATTACAAATACTAATTCCTATTGTTGGATGTTGGTTAATACAAACGGTCTGTTTAAAGTCGTGCTTATACACAGAAGGAAGTAATGCTGCTAAATCAAATGCATTTATGGGGTTATATGGTAAATTTAACGATTGGACATAACGATATGAACGATTGTCTCTAACGGATAAAAAATCTAATGATTGTAAGTAATCTACGACATCATGTTCTGCTCTTGAGTTTATAAAAGGACCAATCGAAACTCCAATAGCACCAAGTTTAAGTCGTTTATTAATTTTTTTAAAGTGTCTAGCGAGTGATTTATTACTATGTATTGGTATCTCACTAAATGTTGAGCCGCCTGAAGAAATGAGGTAATCAGAATTAGTTAAATGAGATACCAAATTTACTCGATCAAAGCCTTTAATTTTTGAAAAAATTTGTTTGTTGTTAATTTCATGAATTGTTTTTGGAAGTGAAGCCCCTAAAAATGTACTGTTTTTACAATTCCAATATCTTTTTGCACCCCAAGACGAAACTTCAACGAATGCATCATCTCCTGCGTTTTTAAAACCATAGAATCCTTCGAAAACTATTTTCATTATTTTTTTAATATGAATTAATCGTAAAAGTAATTATTAAATCAATTTATTTGTAACGTATTACTTAATAAAAGTGTAATAACTCGTTTTTGAAACAGTTAAAAAATTCATATTTCTTATTTTAGCAGGCTTAATAATAAAATAAATTCAAAACTTTTAATGAATGCATTAATAAGTGTAATAATACCTGTTTATAACTCAGAGAACACCATAGAAAAAGTGCTAAAATCTGTAGTAAATCAAACATATCAAAATTTTGAAATTATTGTCGTAAATGATGGATCTACTGATGGTTCAGAAAAAATAATTAAAGAGTTTTTTAAATTAAATTCTGAGATAAACATTAGATATTATTATCAGAAGAATAAAGGGGTTTCCGCTGCAAGAAATTTCGGGTTGCGAAATGCAGAGGGAGCGTATATTATGTTTTTAGATAGTGATGATTTGTGGGTGAAAGATAAAATACAGCGTCAGCTAGAAATTATGAAAAATAATTCTAATATCGACTTTTTAGGGGCAAATAGGGACGGCTTAAAACTCAAATCATTTTTTGGTGTAAAATTTAGAAGAATCAATCAAATTTCTGGTAGACAGTTATTATATAAGAATTATTTTATGACATCTTCCGTGGTCTTTCAAAGAGAAATCATTCCTGTTATTGGTTATATGAATGAAACAATGAGTTATAGTGAAGACTTAGAGTTTTTTTTAAGGATAGCGAGTAAGTTTAATTGTTACTTATATAATGAAAGTTTGGTTTATGCCGTAACAGATAAACCTGCTTATGGACATTCAGGATTAAGTGCTAATTTATGGAAAATGGAAAGAGGAGAACTTAAAGCTATAAAGTTAGGTTATAAGCTTGGATTTGTGAATTTTTTAGAATATTGTTTTATCAGCTGTTTCTCTTATTTTAAATATATAAGAAGGTTTATAATCACTAAATTAAGGTGATTTTACAAGGCTATTGGATAGTGTTACTTTTTAGAAATTCTTGTTTAAAGCAAGATAATTATGGAGAATATTTTAGTTTATTTGAATAAAAACCGGGAAACAATAGTAGATTACTGTGCAGCTTTAATTGCGCTATTTTTACCCATTTCTACAGCAATTCCTAATTTATTATTAATACCATTAGCTGTAATTGTAGCATTTACATTTAGAAGCTACGTTGTAGTTTATTCTAAATACATACTTGCTTTTTTAGCTAGTATATTATTTATATTAATAGTTGGAGTGCTAAATTCGAGCTTCATTAATGATCTAGCAATATATTCTCGCTACATTTTAATAGTATTAGTGATTTTACTATTCTCACAAGTAAAAAATAAAAGAGTGTTAGAACATTTTTTTATTGTAGGTGTACTTATTGCTGTAATTGGATCGACTTATGCTATTGTAAATAGAATTATTCATAACCCTAGTTTTTTGTTAGATACGGGTCGAGAGGTTAATATGTTACTTTGGGTAGATAGGCCATACTTGGGATTTATGATATCTATTTCTGTCTTTTGCTGTTTGAAAATCGCAGAAAATAATCATAAACGGATTTGGTATTATATGTTAGTTCTGGTATTTGTAGGATTTAATATTTATATCTCCGCCAGATTAAGTATTATTTTGAATATTATTTTAATCTTGATTTTTTTGTATAAGAGTACTTCATTTAGTGTGAAAGTTAAAAGAGTTACTACTTTTGTGTTTTTGGGGGTATTTGTTTTAGCCATAAGCCTAAGTGAAAATATTTCTTCTAGGATGCATAGAACGGATGATTTAAAACTTTCTTGGCACTTGATAAAAGATTATGAACCAAGATTTGTTATTTGGCCTTGTGCTACACATATAATTGATACTGAGAATATTATATTCAAAGGAATAGGAAGTTATAAGACCCTCGAAAATAAACTTGTTAATTGTTATGGAGCCACGATTACAAATAATGATGATAAAAAAAAATACTATTTAAACGCTAAATTTAACGCCCATAATCAATTTTTAGACTTCTTGTTAGTTGGAGGAATTGTGCCTTTTATTTTATTAGTATATACTTTTGTTAGTATATGTTTTTCTAAGAATAGTGCATTTGAATTAAAGTTTATTTTAGCATTGTTTTTAGCTTTCTTTTTTGTTGAAAACGTTTTGCACAGGCAGTTAGGGGTTTACCTTTTTAGTATCTTTTTTGCTATATATAGTGGCGTAACCGAAAAAAAATCGTTTTCTGATTTATAAATGCATTTAGTTAAGATTTAACTTTATAGTAAAAGTCTTGAAAATTAAGGTGAAGACAATCTAAAATTTAATAATGAATAAAATAAAAGTAGCTCACGTATTACATTCTGTTGGAGGTGTAGATGTTTATTTAAGATTAGTAACAGAAAACATTAATCCGAATGAAATTGAAAATATTATTATTCACCAACAAGAAGAAAATGACAAGTTAAATTACTTTGCTAAGGATAAAACTCAAGTTAGAGAATATAAACTACCTATTCAAAGAGAAATTAGCTTAATACAAGATTTCAAATCTATAATATCTACTATTAAAATATTAAGAAAAGAAAAACCAGATCTTATTCATGCACACAGTGCAAAGGGGGGTATTATAGCCAGAACAGCTTCTTTATTTTATAGAGTAAATGTATTACATACACCTCATGCATATTCTTTTTTAAGTGCTGAATCTAATTTTAAGAAAAGTGTTTTTCTAACTATTGAAAGAATCTTTAAACATGTTAATTCTTATTTATTAGCAACATCAAAGTCTGAATTACAACAAGGCATAGTAAAAGTGGGCTATAAAAAAGAAAGAGCTTTACTGTTTAATAACTCTATTTTACCTATCAAAACTTTCAAGGAATTAAGCATCGATAAAAGTTGGCCAGACAATTATATTTGTTCGGTCGGCCGACCTTCTTATCAGAAAAACATTGAATTTATGATTGATGTTATTTATGAGCTAAAAAAATCAAATTATAATATTCATTTAGTATTAATGGGAGTTGGTTTTCACGCACCAAACTTAAACGTAGTTAAAGAGAAAATTAAAGAATTAGATTTAGTAAAAAATGTAACCCTTTTAGATTGGACATCTAGAGATGATATTTTTAATATTATAAAAGACAGTCAATTATATATTTCAACCTCAAGATATGAGGGGCTTCCATACTCTGTTATAGAAAGCTTGGCTTTAAGAAAACCGATAGTAGCAACAAATTGTGATGGTAACAAAGATTTGGTAAAACACGAATATAATGGGTACTTGGTTCAAAATGAAAGTGTTGTTGAGATGTCGGGCTATATTGAAAATATTTTAAACAGTGAGGAATTGAAATTAAAGTTCTCTGAAAACTCTTTTCAATATTTTTTAGATAATTTCGATTTAACAAAAAATATTGAAAAATTGGAGCAACAATATAAAAACCTTGTAAAAACAAAGAAATAAAACAACTACGATTTGGACAGGATATGTCGTAAGAACATGCTTATTTGTATTTCTTTGTACAAACGTAATGTGAAAACAAGGTTTACAAATGGCAAAATAGTATTGAGATAGTATTTATCGTTTTTAGTTAGATTGCTTTATTGAAATATGATATTTTATAAGTAAAAGACAATTAAACCTTAATTTGCAGGTAAATATCGAATAAGCACCTCAATTAAGAGTAGATTTTAAAAATACCACTCTAAATTATTTAAATAAATTAAGCGTTTTTCGACGTAAATTCATATAATAGAGAGAAATACATTCATATAAACACAGAATTAAAAAAATTGAACACATTTAAACAAGGACGGTATTCAGGATATTTAAGGCCTATTTCTTATATTATTGATTTAGTTATAATTAATGGCGTAGCAATACTGTCTATTTTTAAGGAGAAAGATTCGTTTATATTTTGTTTAATAATCTCCGTATCCTGGATATTAATGTCTCTTTATTCTCAATTTTATGAAGTTTATAGGTACACTCGCCCTGTAAACATTCTTTCCCTTATAGTTAAACAATCCATCTTATTTTTACTTATTGTTTTTGCTTTTTCCGGATTGTATCATGAATTACATATTTATCCAAGACCAATTGTAAAGTATGTACTTCTCTGTTTCTTCCTACTTACAATCATTAAGTTTACTATTTATTACTTACTACAAAAATATAGAACTTCTTTTGGTGGTAATTATAGGACGACAGTGATATTAGGTTTTAATAAAAAGACCTTAGCCTTAGAGAATTTTTTCAACAAGAACCCGGAGTATGGTTATTCACATAAAAAGACATTTAGCTTAAAAACCAAAGAGCATTCGTTAACCGAGTGTTTTGAATATGTTTTAAAAGAAGGGATTGACGAGCTTTACTGTTCAATTTCAGAAATGACTAATTCACAAATTGCTGATATCGTCGACTTCGCCGATAACAACTTAAAAATCCTAAAGTTTATCCCAGATAGTAAGGAGATATACTCTAAAAAATTACGATATGAGTATTACGACTATATACCTATTCTAACGCTAAGAACCATTCCTTTAGAAGAACCGGTTAATACCTTTTTAAAGAGGGCATTTGATATAGTATTTTCAAGTCTGGTAATTATCTTTGTTTTGTCATGGTTAACACCTTTAATCGCTATTCTTATTAAATTAGAATCTAAAGGACCTGTGTTTTTTAAACAGTCTAGAAATGGATTTAACTATAAAGAATTCGATTGCTATAAATTTAGGTCTATGATGCCTAATAAAGACGCGCATTTGTATCAAGCTACCAGAGGAGACCAACGAGTCACTAAAGTGGGTAGGTTTATTAGAAAAACTAGTATTGACGAATTACCACAATTTTTTAATGTTTTATTTGGCGATATGTCTGTGGTTGGTCCGAGACCCCATATGGTGAGTCATACACATATGTATGCTAAGAAAATTGATAAATTCATGGTAAGGCACTTCGTAAAACCTGGCATCACAGGTTTGGCACAAACTAGTGGATTTAGGGGGGAAGTAGAAACTGATAAGGATATTATTGGACGAGTGAAATTAGATATCTTTTATATTGAAAACTGGTCGCTTCTACTAGACCTTAAAATCATTCTTCAAACTTTTATCAATGCGGTTAAAGGTGATGATAAAGCCTACTAAAGGGTCTGTTTCAGTTTTTCTAGTTGTTTTTCAAAATTAAACTGCACTTTCGCTATATCTTGAATTGAGGATTTTAAGCCATGGTTTAAGTCTTTAAGGTGAATACCGCTTAAAACCTCGTTTAAGTGCTTGTAATCGCCTTCTTTTGCTATCCAGCCAAGTTGATGTGTCTTGATCACGTCCTCACCTTCACCTCCTCCAAAATACAACATAGGTAAACCTAATTTTGCGTATTCAAATATTTTTGAAGGAACAGAACCATAAATTCTATTGAGTAGCGGAATTATGGTCAGATCATATTTTAAAAGTGCGAGATGTAAGTCGTCTCTTTTCACACGTCCATGAAAATAAATTGGTAAATTTTTATTGGAATTTATAAAAGTTTTAATAGCCTCTTCTTCAGCGCCAGAACCATAGATATGAAATTCAATAGTACGGTAATCTAATTCTTGACAAAGTTTTAATATCCCTTGTGCTATTCCTAAAAGACCTGCATAAACCATTTTTATTTTGCCGTTTTGAGAGCTGGTTTCTCGTAATTTTGGAAATTCAATTTGAGGAAAGTTCCTGTATAAAAACAACTCAGGTTTTGTCGTAATAGATTTTATATGACTGAGAATCTCATTGCTTTGTCCTAAAATAAGATCTGCATTATTATAGTTATAAGCTTCTAGTTTCTTTAAGATTTTATATGAAAACCCTTCTTTCAAAGCACCCAATTCC
Source organism: Winogradskyella epiphytica (assembly GCF_003217215.1). Taxonomy (GTDB): domain Bacteria; phylum Bacteroidota; class Bacteroidia; order Flavobacteriales; family Flavobacteriaceae; genus Winogradskyella; species Winogradskyella epiphytica. The sequence continues at coordinate 796,480 of NZ_QJTD01000001.1, read as the reverse complement.
AATCCTGCACTAGGCCACAAATCACTAACGTTTAATATGAGTTTTCGTTTTTTAGATCTTAAAAAGAACATACAGGTAAACGAAACCAATAGAGGAGGTGACTGCACGATAACTTTATCCGGAATATTATTCCACATAAAAAACCAAATCAAACTAAAGCTATAAGAAAGCATAGCGAATAGACGAAGAAACTTATTCTTAGAAACGGAGGCATAAATCCATAATCGGTTAATTTTGATGCCGTTTTCCTCAGTTGTAGAACGGAACTTCCCTTTATAATCTTTAAAAATTTTTCCTGTTGGATAATTAGGCAAAGGAGTAACAATACTGATATCATAATCATTTTTTAAACCTTCTGCCATGTGAAAGATGCGATTAGAAGCCGCACCAATTTCTGGCGGAAAATAACTCGTAATAATCATTAATTCCTTCACTGATAACTTAATTTATGTGAGATGTGAATTGTTTCAACTTACCAGATTTTGCACGTTGAAGTTTATCCAAGCGTTTAAAGTTAATGGTTATATTGGGCTCGAGATAGAGGATGACTTCATTTTTAATCTTTGCTTTTTGAGTTTCAGAAAGTTCAAATTTACTGACATAACTAATAATGAAACTGTCTAATTTCAACTGTTCAACTATAAATTCAGAAACATTACCATCGTCTTCTATAACGCTTTTGGTAATATAATAAAATGTAAGTCCTGCCGCCTTTTTTCCACTGGGTAAAACAATAATATCATTAGATCGACCAATCAATTTTTTAAGAATTGGTTTTTTAATACTGCTTTCTTCCGATAAAATACCAATATCTCCAATATCATAGCGGATAAAGGGATGTGCTTTATTGTATAGTGAGGTAATTACGATTCGGCCTTCTTTACCATAAGGCAGAACATTGTTGTGTTCATCAAGAATTTCTACATAAAGGGTATCACTATTAACTTGCCATTCATCATTTATATTTTGAAAGGCAATGAGATCTAATTCTGAAGCACCATACTCGTTAATAACAGGTACTCCAAATTGATTCTCCATCAAAAGCTTATCGTCATCAAACAACATTTCTGAAGTTACAATGCAAGCTTTTAAACTTGGACAGATAGATTTTAGCTTAAGGTTGTGACTCTTCAAATATTTTGCGAACTGAACGATAGAGCTTGTATACCCATTGATATAGTCAAATTTTGAAGTCTTAAATTTAGCTAAGGCTTTTTCTAAAGACTCATCGCTTAGATCAAATACTGAAAATCGAAAACGGTTACTAAAGTAATCTTTCAAACGTTCTTTATAATACCCTTTCTTATCCAATGGAATTCCATAGAATCGAGCTTGTTTTGAACTATTAAAATCAATACCATACCAAGAAAATCGATCCATAATTTGTGCCCAAGTCATGGCGTGACACCATTTGTCTTTTGCGAAAATGAAAGGATCGCCAGAACTACCAGAGGTTTTGTTTACATAGACATTTTTTGAAGTGTATCCCGCACTCAGCCTCTGTTCTAACGGCTGTTGTAAATGATTTTTAGTCATTATGGGAACCGAATTCCAATCGTTGAGGTTTATGGATGTTCCTAGGCTTTTATAAAACGGATTATGCTTTAAATGATAAGTAATTATTGCATTTTTTTGTTGGCCAACATAAGATTCAAACTCAGAATCGTTTTTAGATTGAATGGCAGATAAAGCCGATTTCGCTCTGTTAATATCAAAGCCGTTTAATTTCAGTGAAAGATTAAATAGTTGCAAGTAGTTTTACCTTTAAGGTTTCTGTAAAATAATTGTTTTTTCAACTTAAAACCAATTATTTTTGGGCAAACAAATTTTAACCATGAATATTTTAGTACTAGGCTCAGGAGGGAGAGAACATACATTTGCTTGGAAAATAGCTCAAAGCGACCGTTGTGAGGCACTTTATGTGGCTCCAGGAAACTCAGGAACTGAAGCTATTGCAACCAATTTAAATATAGCTGTAACTGATTTTGACGCTATCAAATCGGCAGTTTTGGCTCACAATATCGATATTGTAGTTGTTGGTCCTGAAGATCCATTAGTACAAGGAATTCATGATTTCTTTTTACAAGACGATGCTTTGAAGAATGTTTCCGTCATTGGCCCTCAAAAAGCAGCGGCAGAACTTGAAGGATCTAAGGAGTTTGCTAAAGAATTTATGATGCGTCATCACATTCCAACAGCAGCTTACGAGAGCTTTACTAAAGATAATGTAGAAGATGGCTATAAGTTCCTCGAATCTCTTAATCCGCCTTATGTTTTAAAAGCCGATGGCCTAGCCGCTGGAAAAGGTGTTTTAATTCTTAATGATCTACAAGAGGCTAAAACCGAATTGAAAAGTATGCTAGTTGATGCTAAATTCGGAGAGGCAAGTACTAAAGTGGTTATTGAAGAATTCTTAGACGGTATTGAGCTAAGTTGTTTTGTTCTTACGGATGGTAAAAACTATAAAGTTTTACCAACAGCAAAAGACTACAAACGAATTGGTGAAGGTGATACTGGTTTAAATACAGGTGGAATGGGAGCTGTGTCTCCTGTACCATTTGCAACAAAGGAATTTTTAGAAAAAATAGAGAATCGAGTTGTAAAGCCTACTGTTGAAGGTTTAAAGAAGGATAATTTACCTTATGTAGGATTTATATTTATTGGCTTAATAAAAGTTGGTGACGATCCAAAAGTGATTGAATACAACGTGAGAATGGGTGATCCTGAAACAGAAGTTGTTTTACCTAGACTAAAAACCGATTTGGTTTCTATTTTCGAAGCGATGGGTAATCAAACTTTAAACGAAATTTCTATTGAAATTGATGAGCGTGCTGCGACAACAGTCATGTTGGTATCTGGTGGATATCCTGAAGCTTACGAAAAAGGAAAAGAAATAACAGGAATCGAAAAAATTTCAGATTCTATAGTATTTCATGCAGGAGCGAAGCTGCAAGATGGTAAAGTTGTGACCTCTGGAGGTCGAGTTATGGCGATTACCAGCTATGGAAACACCTATAATGAGGCCATAAAAAAATCTTACCAAAGTATAGAAAAACTAAACTTTGATAAGATGTATTATCGTAAGGATATTGGTTTCGATTTATAAACCAATAAATTTTTTATAGATAAGAATGTGAAGAGATGCTTTTATCTTCTTCGTTATTATCGTTGAATTTTTTCAATTGAAGCATCCAGTATACAAACGCTACAGCGCCAATTATCATTAAAACCCAATTGAAAATATTAGCGGCAAACCAGCTCTCTAATTCTAAAGCTCTAAGCGAATCAAGTGGGTTTAACATTAACGCTCTAAATAAATCTTCTATTCCGTAAAAGAAATCTTTCATAACTTTATAAATTTACACCAATTCTAATTTGAAGTAGAATTGAAATCGAGTAGCAAAAATACAAAAAGAGTTAATGATAACAAGCATTTTTAGTAAATCTAAACCTATAAACTTCGTGATAGTCGTCGTTTATGTCTCTTTGCTTTTTATTCTAGCCAATTATTCTTTTCTTTTTTCAGACGTTAACACCTCGTTATCAACGCTATTTAGGTGGTTTGTTGCTCTTTTCTTGGTCTTTCTATTAGACTTTATAGTTTCAAAAAACAATATCACACAGGGAAACAGTTACGCGATCATGACCTTCGGTTTACTTTTTGGAATGTTTCCAGAAGTAATGAAGTATTCGGATTTATTGCTATCCAATTTATTTATTGTTTTCGCTTTAAGACGGTTAGTAAGCCTTCATTCTAAATTAAACATTAAGAAAAAACTATTTGATGCTGCCTTTTGGATAGCCTTAGCTACTTTATTCTTTTTCTGGTCTATCTTGTTTTTTGCATTGGTACTTGTAGCCTTAATTTATTATTCTCAAAACGATTTTAAAAATGTTCTAATTCCTTTCGTTGGCGTTGCTACTGTGGCTATTCTATTGCTAACATATAACGTTTTAGTCTACGATACATATCTAAGACCTACAGATTTTCAACGATTCGCGAGTTTAGATTATACGGCTTATAATAATAAGGAAAGTATTTTAAAGTTTACCGTCTTGTTTAGCGCATTTATATGGACGCTTATCTATTATTTTAAAAGTATTCCTGAAAAAAATAAAAGATTAAAACCCTCTTATTTTCTAATGGCATGGGCTTCAATCATAGCCATCCTAATCGCGATTATTGCACCAGTAAAGAACGGAAGTGAGTATCTATTTGTGTTCGCTCCATTTTCAATAATTATGGCAAATTATATCGAGATAAGTTCAGAACGATGGTTCAAAGAAGGCTTTGTTGCCCTTTTAATTATAACGCCAATTATCGGTTTATTGCTGTAATTTATTACCAAATGCAAGGTCTCCAGCATCGCCTAATCCAGGAATTATATAGCCTTTCTCATTCAAGTTTTTATCTATAGCTGCAATCCAAAGTTTGGTGTCCTCATCAAATGCGTTCGAGATAAAATCGACACCTTGTTGAGCTCCAATAACACTAACAATATGAATGTCTTTTGGCTTTCCAAACGGTTTTAAAGCGTCAAAAGTGGCCACCATAGATTGTCCTGTGGCCAACATAGGGTCAGCTAAAATTAGAGTCTTGCCCTCTAAACTTGGACAGGCTAAATACTCCACTATAATTTCAAAACTTTCTGGATTTTTCTGATGTTGTCTGTAGGCAGAAATAAAGGCGTTTTCAGCACCATCGAAATAATTTAATAAGCCATTATGAAGTGGAACTCCAGCTCTTAAAATCGAACATAATACGATGTCACTTTTATGTAGAACAGTGTCCGAAGAACCTAAAGGTGTTTCAATCGTGTGAGGTTCGAAATGAAGGGATTTACTGAGTTCATATCCAATAATTTCACCGATACGCTCAATGTTTCTTCGAAAGCGCATACTGTCTTTTTGAATGTCCTTATCTCTAAGTTCAGACATATAGGTATTTAAAATTGAAGGCGTCTCAGATAGGTTATTGATTTGCATATAATGGAAATTGGTTCAGTCGCTAAAGTTAATAATTCCAACTATATTTGCATATTATAAATCACATTCATTATGTTTTCAGAAAAAGCAAACGCAATATTTCAAGACGTTATTAAGACCTATAAAGTTTTAAATACAGTAGATCAACCATTCTCAAATAAGTACAATAAAGACCAAGATCTTATCGCACATTTATTGTACAGAAAATGTTGGATTGATACTGTTCAGTGGGCTTATGAGGATATCATTAGAGATCCAAATATCGATCCTGTAGCGGCTTTAAAATTGAAACGTAAGATTGATGCTTCAAACCAAGACAGAACGGATACGGTAGAATTTATAGACAGTTATTTCTTAGATAAATACAAAGACGTAACGGTAAAACCAAATGCAAAAATCAATTCTGAAAGTCCAGCTTGGGCCATTGATAGACTTTCAATTTTAGCATTAAAAATATATCATATGCATCTTGAAACTGTAAGAGAAGATGCAAGTGAGGCTCATAAGGCTGCTTGCCAAAAGAAATTAGACGTTTTATTAGAGCAACGTGTAGATTTAAGTACAGCCATTGACGATTTGCTAAACGATATCGCAAATGGCGATAAGTACATGAAAGTGTACAAGCAGATGAAAATGTACAATGACAACGAATTAAACCCTGTTCTTAGAGGACAGAAATAATAAATTCGCAGGCAGGAAGCTCATTTAAGTTATTGAGGTTCTTTAAATATAAAATCAAAAACGTTGTTGGTGGAAACATCAACAACGTTTATTTTTGAATCACATTTCGAATTTAAATCCAATGTCATTCTGAGCAAAGCGATGAATTTCAGGTGAGATTAATTCAAATTGACAATTTAAATTAATGGCCAACAAACCAAAACACATAATAGTTTTTAGGTTTTCTGCAATGGGAGACGTCGCTATGACTGTTCCTGTATTGCGAGCTCTGACCTCTCAATATCCTGAATTAAAAATTACGGTTGTTACAAGAGCCTTTTTTAAACCATTCTTTCAGGATTTAAAAAATGTATCTGTTTATGAAGCCGATTTAAAAGGAAAACACAAAGGGGGTTTAGGGCTTTTTAAATTATCTAAAGAACTTAGAGGATTACAGTTTGATGCCGTTGCAGATGTGCACAACGTACTCCGAACTAAGATTTTAAAGTTCTTTTTAATAGGAAAAGAAGTAGCACAATTAGATAAAGGCAGAGCTGAAAAAAAAGCACTTATCACCGGACAATCATTCCAACAACTAAAAACCACACATCAACGTTATGCTGAGGTTTTTAAGGATTTAGGATATCCCGTAAACTTATCAGAACCTAGGTTTCCAAACCCGAAGCCATTATCAGAAAAACTAAAATCATACATATCCAATAAGGAACTCAAAACCATTGGAATTGCACCTTTTGCGGCGCACGAAAGCAAAATGTATCCATTAACCCAAATGAAAGAGGTTGTTTCTAAGCTTTCCCAGACGTTTAACGTGGTTTTATTTGGAGGTGGTGCCAAGGAAGTAGAAGTTTTAAATAAGATGGAAGCGACCTACAGCAATGTTCAGTCGGTTGCTGGAAAATTGAATTTAGAAGAAGAATTAGTACTTATTTCCAATTTAGATGTCATGCTTTCCATGGATTCTGGAAATGCACATTTGGCAGCTATGTTTGGCAAAAAAGTAATAACGATTTGGGGCGTAACACATCCTTTTGCTGGGTTTGCACCTTTTAATCAACCAAAGGATTATGCACTTGTCGCAGATAGAGAAAAGTTTCCTTTAATACCCACTTCAATTTACGGGAACAAATTTCCTGAGGGTTATGAGAATGCTTCAGGAAGTGTTTCAGTTGAGGATATTGTTTTTAAAATTAAGTCTGTTATTTAGCTCAATGCGAAGATTTCAATAAAAAAGACCTTTCGAGTATGAAAATCTCAAAAGGTCTTTTTGTTTATCGTCTAAAATAAAAGAGATTTAGATCTTTTATACGTCATCATAATCTACAACAACATTCGCAGAAGTAGGATGCGCTTGGCAAGTCAATATCAACCCTTCAGCAACTTCGCTATCCGTTAAAATATTGTTTTGACGCATTTTAGCTTCACCTTCAGTAAGCCTTGCAATACAGCTACTGCATATGCCACCTTGACAAGAATAAGGCGCATCAATATCTTGTTTTAAAGCCGCTTCAAGAATACTTTGTTCTTGAGACATGTTGAATTCAAATTCTTCGTCGTCAACTAAAACTTTAATTTTTGTCTGACCTGTCGGTAATTCGCCTGCAGGCACGTCATCCGTTTCAGGAGCCGTGAACAATTCGAATGAAATTGCTTTCTCCTTTACACCATTTTCAACTAATACGTCTTTAACGGTGTGAATCATTTCTGCAGGTCCACAGAGGTAGAAGTTTTCTATAGTAACGTCCTTGTATCTGTTTTTAACGATGAGGTTTACCGTGCTTTTCTCAATTCGACCAAAAAGCGCATCGGTCTCATGAGATTGACTGTAAATGAAATGTGCATGGAAACGATTATCATATTGTTCTTTAAGTTGAAGGATGTCTTTCATAAACATAGCATCTTCCAAAGTTTTATTTCCGTACACTAAAATGAAATTACTGAAGGGCTCATCCTCTAAAAGTGTTTTAGCAATACTCAGAATTGGCGTAATTCCACTTCCGGCAGTAAAAGCAGCAATAGTTCTGGTTTTAGCTTCATTAGCTTCAAATGTAAATCGACCATTTGGCTCGGCTACTTCTAAAGTGTCGCCAGCTTTTAAGCCGTTATTCGCGTAAAGTGAAAAGGTTCCACCTTCAACAGATTTTACAGCTACCGTGACATTGCCACTGCTTTTTGAAGCACAGATAGAATAATCTCTACGGATTTCTTCGCCATTAATAGTCGTTTTTAAGGTAACATATTGTCCGGCTTTAAAGCTGAAATTTTCTTGAAGATTTTCAGGAATATCAAAGGTTATTGCAACTGATTTATCTGTTACTTTATCAATTGATTTTATAGAGAGTGTATGAAATTGTGACATAGAATAGTATTTTGTGCAAAAATAGCAAATGTATTAGATACAAAGCAGTTTTTTAAAATAGTCGTTCTTTTTTGATACCTAAGATTCTTATACATAAGGAAATTATGTATATATTTGTAATACAATGAGCAATTCAAAATTATATAAAGGGAGTTTAACCACTATCATTTTAAAGTTATTAAATGAGAACGATAAAATGTATGGTTACGAAATTACTCAAAGGGTAAAGGAATTAACTAAAGGTGAACTTAAAATCACGGAAGGCGCATTATATCCTGCGTTACACAAATTGGAGGCTGAAGGTTTGTTAGATGTTGAGGTCGCAAAAGTAGATAACCGATTGCGTAAATATTATAAGCTCACCGAAAGCGGCACTAAAGAAACCGTTAATAAGCTTGAAGAATTAGCCGAGTATATTAAAACGATGCAGGCTTTAGTGAATCCGAAATTGGCATAAATCTTTATCCTACAATGGTATTTGGTGGCTGAGCGAGGTCGAAGTTAAAAACCTTGTAGGTATTAAAAATTAAAATGAAACTAACCAAAGAAGACATACAGTTTATAGATAACTACTTAGATAATTCTGATGTCATTTACGCAGACATCCGAATGGAAATGGTAGATCATGTGGCTTCGGATATTGAATCTAGAATGAAATCCGGAGATACGCGCGGATTTTATTATGTATTTAAGGATTATATGGTTGAAAATAAAGCGCAACTTTTAAAAGAAAATAGACAATTTTTAAAATCTGCAGATAAAAAAATAGGACAAACATTTTTAAAGGAACTTAAAAAGCCAATAACACCTTTATTGTTTTTAGCGTCGTGCATTGGCTATTATGTTTTATATCAAAACTCGAATTTAGAGACGTTTAGGGCCTGTTTGTCAATTGTTCCATTGATTGGTTTAACAGGATTTATATTAACCTATGTGTTTTATCAAGGAGTAAAAGACAATAAAAGGTTCTCTGTGGTTGAGCGATTAGCCTTTCCTTTTTTAGCCTTTTACCAATTACCTAATATTTTTTTAATTAGAACAAGAGAGTTAAATGAAACAAGCGATTTATTTTGGACAATTGGCGGAGCGAGTTTAGCGCTTACCTTAATGTTGGTGCTGGTAATTATAAGTGTAAAATTATTTATGAGTTACGAAACCCGATTTAAAAATATTGCCTAAATGGAAGGAGACCTAGCAGATTTTTAAACCTTGCAGGTCTAAAAGTAAATTAACAATGAAACTAACCAAAGAAGAAATACAATTCATAGATAACTACCTCATTAAAAACGAGGTGAAGTATTGGGATGTGCGTTTAGAATTGTTAGATCATATTGTTTCTGCGGTTGAAGATAAAATGAGCAATATAGGTATTTCTTTTAATGAGGCGCTGCTCCAAGTACATAAAGGTTTTGGTAATCAGTTTATAGAATTTGGAGTCCCTAATAGCAAAATATTTGAAAGCGGACTATTTCAAAGTAATATTGGATTTAAGAAGTTCACGAGAAATAAACAGAAAGAATTGGGTAGGAAATACCGAAAAATGACATGGAACCATCTTAAAGCTAAGTTTTCCACCTTTAAGTTCTGGTTAGAGTATTTTGCTGTTATTTTGTCATTTATTTCCATTTATCAATTTAAGCCTAAAGCATGTTTTCTCATCGGTTTATTAGTGTTAATTCTACCTACAATATATTCTGCGTATTATTCTATAAAAGATAAGTCTACTCGAAAATCATTAAATTTTGCAATGGCTACAAGTTCTGCGATGGCAGTATGGTCGTTATATAATCTCTCGTTTTATATCTTAAAGGATAGTTATGGGAATGTTGCAAATATGCCTCATGGTTTCTTTGTTATTGTAACGTGCTTATTTTATCCTGTGATTAGAGTCAATATTGACGTGTATCAGAACGTATATAAAGAGAGTAAGGAAACTTTTAACCTTAAGTTTTTATAAATAAACACATGAAACTAACCGAATCCCAAATTCAAGAACTCTACGCCTTTACCAGGCAACATTTTGTAGAGCACTACGATCTACAAACTGAACTCGTAGACCACTTAGCTAATGATATTGAAGCGATGTGGGAAGTTCAACCGAAGTTGAGTTTTGAAGACGCTAAAAACAAAGCCTTCAAAAAATTCGGAATTTTTGGTTTTATGGATGCCATTGACCAAAAAGCGAAAGCCATGAATAAACGATATATGCGCTATTTTTGGACTGAATTAAAAAAGTGGTTTGAGCTACCGCAACTACTTACAACAATAGCCTTATTCTTAGTGTTTTATTTCACATTTTCGACCAGTTACCCGGCCGTTTTTGCATTACTATTTTATGGAATGATTATGGTGTGGTGCGTTTATAAGAGTATTCAATTGAATAGGCAATTTAGAAGACGAAAAGAAATCTCGAATAAAAAATGGATGCTCGAAGAAATGATATTTAAACAAGTAGGAGGTACTATGTTTATTTTTTTATCCCAAGTGTTTAATGTTTATAGGATTACAGACGAGTTATTAAGTAATACTTACCTACTTATTGGATTTTCTTTACTTTTTACAGCTTTAGTGTTGGTAAATTATATAAGCTTTGAAGTTATTCCTAATAAAGCGGAAGAATTGCTCAACGACACTTATCCGGAATTTAGTATGTAACAAATTTCTGTTTTATCATACTTATAAGCAACATCCAACCTACAAACTATGATAAAACACTTTCTTAACCTCCAGTGGAAACAGTATTTCCGTTCGTCTTATTGGCAAAAAAATATGGCCATTAATATCTTAATGGTATTCTTTGCGCTGTATTTTATGGTCTCATTTGCAGCATTAGGGTTCGGATTACTGTTTCTTCTAAAAGAAGGTTTTCCAGACCAAGATCCTTTTGTTCTAGCTAATAAGTACATCTTTTATTGGGTTATTGGCGACTTATTAATGCGTTTCTTTTTACAGAAACTGCCAGTAATGAGTGTAAAACCATTATTAACACTTCCTATAAAACGTTCAACCGTTGTTAATTATGTTTTAGGAAAGTCCGCATTGTCGTTTTTTAATTTCCTGCCATTATTTGCCATTATCCCATTTAGTATCATGCTTATTCGTGATGGTTATGCATCACCTATGATATTAACTTGGATGTTTACAATGATTATTTTAGTTCTTATTATAAATTTCCTAAATTTTATTATCGAATCATTTTCAGCAGAATCCGAGTTTTCCTTTCTACCGATTTTGGTAATTGTAAGTGTGTTAATTGGCCTTAATTATTTTGAAATATTACCATTAACCACCTTACTTGGAAACGGATTAATAGCTGTAGCAAACAATTCAATTTTCATTTTAATTCCTGTTCTCATTTTAATAATATGTTATGCCTTCAACTTTAAACTTTTAAGAGGAAAACTGTTTTTAGATAGTTCGCTTCAATCTAAGGTGAGTGAAGTAAATGCTTCAGACTTATCATGGACCAGACGTTTTGGGGATATTTCGCCATTTATGCAATTAGATCTTAAACTTATTTGGAGAAACAAGCGCACCAAATCTATGGCGATGATGATGTTGTTTGGAATTTTCTATGGCTTGTTCTTTTATACACAAAAGCAGTTCCTAGAAATGGAATTCATGTTTGCATTTGTCGGTATATTTTCAACAGGAATATTTCTGATCAATTTCGGACAATTTATTCCCGCTTGGGATAGTGGATATTATAAGTTATTGATGAGTCAAAATATTAAATACGAACAATATTTACGTTCAAAAATTATTTTAATGACCATCAGTGTGATTGTCATATTTATTCTAGGAATTCCCTATGTGTATTTCGGTTATAAAATATTAATTGCACATTTCGCAGCAGCGGTTTATAATATTGGTGTTAATACGCATGTGATTCTTTTAGGTGGAGCTTATAACCGAAAAAAAATCGATTTAGATAAAAAGGCTGCCTTCAATTATCAAGGGACCGGTGCAGTCCAATGGCTTATAGGAATACCGCTTATGCTATTGCCAATGGCTATGTTTGGTCTTACCAATTGGCTTGTGGGTTTCGAAGCTGCGGTAGCTTTATTAATCATTCTTGGTGTTTTAGGGATAGTATTTCACAAAAAACTAATGAAATGGATTGTTAAGAAGTTTCTCAATTCAAAATATAAAATGATTGACGCTTTCAGTCAAGACAACTAATTCAACTACAACCATGATATATACTAAAAATCTTACTAAATCTTTTAAAGGAACAACTGTTCTAAATATTGACGAATTAGCCATTCCAAAAGGCCAAAGTTTTGGCTTGGTCGGAAACAATGGTGCTGGAAAAACGACCTATTTCAGTTTGCTATTAGATCTTATAAAACCAACTACAGGAAACATAACTAACCATGACGTTGTTGTTGATGAAAGTGAGGATTGGAAGCCATTCACATCTTCATTTATAGACGAGAGCTTTTTAATTGGCTATCTAACACCAGAAGAATATTTTTATTTCATTGGAGAACTGCGTGGGCAAAATAAAGCAGACGTAGATGCCTTACTATCTAATTTTGAAGACTTTTTCAATGGTGAAATTATAGGAAGAAGGAAATACCTTAGAGATTTAAGTAAAGGAAATCAGAAGAAAGCCGGAATTGTAGCTGCTTTAATTGGAAATCCAGAAGTTATTATTTTAGATGAGCCTTTCGCTAACTTGGACCCTACAACTCAGATTAGATTGAAGCAAATTATTAAAGATTTAGCTAAACAGAAGGGGATTACAGTGCTTGTGTCAAGTCACGATTTAATGCATGTCACAGAGGTGTGTGAGCGCATAGTGGTTTTAGAAAAAGGTAATGTGGTTAAAGATTTAGAAACCAATCCGGCAACGTTAAAAGAACTTGAAGCTCATTTTGGTAGTAGTGTTTTGCTTGCTCAAGAAGAAGAGTAAATGTCCATTTTAAGCTGTGGTTTTCATAATACTACAGTCTAATGTGTCGCATACCGTTAGCATAAAACACGAGTTTTTAAGAATCTAAATTCTGTTGAAATCAACGTCCTATTTGAAAAAGATGCTTATTTTTACCACCTAACACACTAAAAACTGTGGATTTTAGTTATCTATAAATCAAATAGAATCAACGTTGAAGACCTATTACAAACTTATATTATCTCTTTTTTGTGTGCTGATACTTGTCCAAAGTTGCTCACGTAAAAAAGATAAATTCATTAATAGAAATTTCCATGCTATGGGCACAAAATACAATGTGCTTTATAATGGAAATATTGCCTTAGAACGTGGAAAAGAAGGTGTTAATAATGAATACACTGAAAATTTTTGGGAACTCTTGCCAGTAGAACGCATGAAGGTTACTGAAGATGCATTTCTACCAGGGCAAACCAAAAATGCTGATTTTGAACGTGCTGAAGAAAAAGCTATTAAAGCTATTCAACGCCACGGAATGAATATCAACGGCAAGGAAAAAAATCCGCAAATAGACGAGGCCTATCTTCTGTTGGGTCAAGCGCGTTATTTTGATAAGCGATTTGTACCAGCAATGGCAGCTTTCAACAATATCTTAAATAAATATCCAACGAGTGATAAAATCAATCAGGTTAAAATTTGGCGTGAAAAAACGAGCATGCGTTTAGATAACGATCAAGGCGCTATTGATAAATTAAAGCGCTTACTCGAAGAAGAAGAACTCGAGGATCAAGATTTGGCAGATGCTCAAGCAACTTTAGCTCAGGCGTATATAAATATTAAGGCGAAAGATAGTGCTTTGGTCCATTTAGAGGTTGCTGCACAAAACACCAAAATTAATAGAGAAAAAGCACGATACCGTTATATAAAAGGTCAATTATATAATGAATTTGGTCATAAAGACAGTGCTAATATAGAGTTTGATAAGATTATAGATATGCATCGTAAAATACCACGATCATTTTATATCAATGCGCATCTAGAAAAATCAAATAACTTCGATACTTCAAACGGAGATCTTGTTGCTTTTGAAGAATACCTTAGCGATTTAGAGGAGAATAGAGAAAACAGGCCATTCTTAGATAAGATTTATTACCGAATTGCAGAATACCACCGTGGCAAAGGTTCAGATAGTCTTTCGGAGGTGTACTATAATAAGTCATTAAGAAAAACTACGAAAGACAAGTATTTAAGGTCTTTGAGTTATGAGACTTTAGGAAATATGTATTTCGATAGAAACATATATAAAACGGCTGGTGCCTATTATGATAGTACAATGACAGCAATGGTTTTAAATAGTAAACCATATAGAATCATTAAAAAGAAGCGCGAAAACCTAGATGATGTTATTCTTTACGAAGGTATTGCTCAAGTAAATGACAGTATTTTAAGAATGGTAAGTTTGCCTAAAGAAGAGCAATTAGCCATTTATACTAAATATGCAGAAGACCAAAGGTTGAAAGCCGAAGAGGAACGAAAAAGACAAGAAGAAGCCTCTAAGAAGCAAAGTAGCCAAGTGACCATGTCGCCTGGTGTAGATAGAAAAGCTGAAATGATGAGGTCGAAAAGTAGTGCGATGATACTACCGGGTTCTTCAAGAAACCTTCAAACTCCGGGTCAATCGCCAAAAGGCGGAAGCAGTAGCTTTTATTTTTATAATCCAACCACAGTAGCTTATGGTAAAAATGAGTTTTTAAAACTTTGGGGCGAGCGTAAACTACAGGATAATTGGAGGCTTAACAATCAAAGAGGAAGTTCAGAAAACATTGCGATTGGTGGTGAATTAATCGCTGAGAGTGAATTAGATGAGCGTTTTAATCCAGATCTATACTTAGCGTCATTACCTACTGAGCAAACGGAAATAGATAGTATTGCGAAAGAGCGAAACTTTGCTTACTATCAATTGGGAATCATCTATAAGGAAAAATTCAAGGAATTAGAATTGGCTCAAACGAGGTTTGAAAAACTGTTACAGAACAATCCTGAAGACCGATTAATTTTACCTTCAAAATATAACTTATACCATATTTATAAGGAATTAGGTTTAAACAATAAAGCTGAAGAGATGAAAACAGTAATCATTAATGATTACCCAGACTCTCGTTATGCAGAAATCTTACTTAACCCTCAATCTGAATTAGCTAAGGATGAAAATAGTCCGGAAGCTATTTATACCAAACTTTATAAGCAATTTACAAACGAAGAATACGCAAAGGTTATTGCTGAAGCAGATGTACAAATAAACCGATTGGAAGGTGATATTTATGTACCTAAGTTTGAAATTTTGAAAGCTTCGGCTAAAGGAAGACTATATGGTTTCAATGCTTATAAAGAGAGTATTAGCTATATTGCTCTAAATTATGGTAACTCTGAAGAAGGTAAGAAAGCTCAGGAAATTATGGATACGGCACTTCCTGTATTGGCTAAAAAGGACTTTGTTTCAGATGAGGATGCATCAAACTTTAATGTTATTTTTCAATTTGATAACAATTCAGAAGAAGATATAGATGCATTTATCAAAATTCTAGATGAAGAGGTGGCTAAGGTGAAATATTTCGACCTTTCCACGTCAAAAGATGTTTATGATGAAAACACTACCTTTGTGGTGGTTCATGGGCTTAAGAGTATTCAAGGAGCAAATGGATTCGTTGAATTGCTAAAGTCCGAAGAGAAAGATAAAAGAGGGCGTCCCGTGAAACCAAAAATCACAAAGGATTACTTTGCAATTTCATCTCCAAACTATGCTATCGTTCAACGACATAAGAATTTAAATACGTATCTAGAATTACAGTAATAAAAAATCAAGAATCATGTTTTCTCCAGATAAGAAAAAATCAAAACTACATTCAACTATGGAATCAAGCACTCAGCAGAATATAATAGCTCAAGGCACTAAAATCGTAGGAGACATTGCAAGTCAAGGCCCTTTTAGAATCGACGGAACTGTAGAAGGCAATGTGAAAACTTCCGGAAAAGTAGTCGTGGGAAAATCGGGATATATTAAAGGAACACTTCAAGGTGAAAATGCCGATTTTGAAGGTAAATTTGCAGGAAAGCTTATTCTATCTGGGACCTTAACATTAAAATCATCGGCTCATATAGAAGGCGAAGTACATATTAGTAAATTGGCTGTAGAGCCTGGTGCTACTTTCAATGCTACCTGTAGTATGAAAGGCACTGTAAAAGCATTAGCACATGAGCCAAGTCAATCCCAACAAACCGGAGCAACCCAAAAAATCGAAAACAAATAGAAACCCTAGCAAATATTTAAGATTTGCTGCTGTAGGTTTTCAAATGGGCGGAACTATTTTTCTAGGTAACTATCTTGGAAAATGGTTAGATGCCAAATATGGAACGGACTATTTAGAAAGTATAGTAACGCTTCTTTCTGTTTTTATTTCAATGTATTTAGTAATTTCGCAAGTTGTAAAAGTGTCTAAAGAAGATGATTAAATCTATTATAGTTTATATAATATCATTTACGATATTGTTCTTTCTAATTCATTTCACTCAAGATTATTTTCTGCAACAGGCAGATCGTTCGGTTAGGTTTAGTACCTGGGATGTTAATTTGTTTTTTGCATTTGTTTCTGTATTTATATGTGTTCATTTTGAGCTTTTTTCGCTTATTAAAAGCTTAGATACACAATTGGGCTTCATTTATTTACCTACACTTTTTATAAAAGGAGGCTTATTTTTTTTAGCATTTCAATCATCAGTTTTCAAACTCGAAACCCTTAATACAGCTGAGCGTTTAAGCATTGTTATACCTATGCTCTTATTTCTTGGCCTAGAAGCATTTTTTGTAATTAAAATAATAAGCAAAAAGACAGGCTGAATTTTATGTGAATTTAAGCATTGTTATTTTAATTAATTCCGTACTTTTGCACGGAATTTGAGAAGAGGTTTTTTTTTGATTTTATAACAATGAAGATAGTTCAACAAAGTTTTAAATGTTTAGCACTTGCAATTTTAATGTTTTTACCGACATCAATCTTTGCAAATAACGCTACACAAGATGGTGGTCAAATCAATACCAAAGAAAAGGTAGATGCTTATATTCAGCACCATATAAAAGATTCTCACGACTTTACTTTTTTCTCATATACTAATGATGCAGGAGAGCGTAAACATGTTGGTTTTGCGTTACCAGTAATCATTTGGTCATCAGAAGGATTAGTGACATTTATGTCTTCAGAGTTTCACCATAATGATGATGGAACCGTTGTTGTAGAGAAAGATGGACTTAAATTCGTTAAAAGTCATTCAAAAATTTACGAATTAGAAGCAGGTGCCAAAACGGTTGCTTTCGATGAAGAGCACCATGTGACCAATGGTAAAAGATTATTAGATTTTTCAATCACTAAAAGTGTTTTCGGAATTTTACTAATCAGTGCTTTATTGTTTTTCTGGTTCTTTCGTTTAGCAAAACAATATAAAAAGAGACAAATTCCAACTGGGTTTGGTCGTATATTAGAACCTCTTGTGATTTATGTAAGAGATGAAATTGCGAAGCCAAATATTGGAGATAAGCATTATAGAAGATTTACGGGTTATTTATTAACGGTGTTCTTCTTTATATGGTTTCTTAACCTTGCGGGCTTAACACCATTAGGATTTAACGTTACAGGTCAATTAGCAGTAACAGCATGTTTAGCATTGTTTACCTTAGTGATTTATGCTGTTAGTGGAAACAAAGATTTTTGGCAACATATTTTATGGATGCCAGGTGTACCATATTTAATCAGACCAGTGCTTGCTGTAATTGAATTAGTAGGGACATTCGTTATTAAGCCATTTTCATTATTAATTCGTTTGTTTGCTAATATTAGTGCAGGACACGTTATTGTAATGAGCTTAATCGCGATTATGTTCGTGCTTAAGGATTCATTAGGTGTAGCTGGTGCGACAGGATTGTCGTTTATGTTAGCGGTACTTATCATGTTTATTGAGATATTAGTGGCCTTTTTACAAGCCTATATTTTTACTATGCTTTCAGCTTTATTTATTGGTATGGCTGTTGCAGAACACGATCACGAGCATGAGCACACGGCAAGTGGTTTAGAAATTCCTGATGAAGAAGACATCAGAGGGGATTTTGTTTAATTTGAGTTTTTTAATTTAACTATATAATTTATTTACTATGTACAATTTAATTGGAGCAGGATTAATCGTAATCGGAGCAGGTTTTGGACTTGGTCAAATTGGTGGAAAAGCAATGGAAGGTATTGCACGTCAACCAGAAGCAGCAGGTAAAATCCAAACAGCAATGATTATTATTGCAGCACTTTTAGAAGGTTTAGCCTTTGGAGCTTTAATCTTAGGAAGATAAGATTCAAAAGTGAAAGCAAAGAACACATTCCTATAACGGTTGGTTATAGGATGTGTTTTTAAACAAAAATTAGACAAATAACACCACTATAGAATGGAAACTTTATTAAACGATTTTTCACCAGGATTATTTGCCGTACAAACGGTACTATTGTTATTGTTCATTTTCTTAATGGTAAAGTTTGCATGGAAACCTATTCTTGGTTCTTTGAACGAAAGAGAAGAAGGTATTCAAGGAGCTTTAGATGCGGCGGAAAAAGCAAAGCGTGAAATGGCTAATCTTCAGGCAGATAACGAAAGGTTATTGCAAGAAGCAAGATTAGAGAGAGAAGCTATGCTTAAAGAAGCTCGTGAATTAAAAAGTAAGATGATTGCAGATGCAGAAGCAGAAGCACAATCGCAAGCCAATAAAATGATTGCACAAGCACAAGAGGCTATTACAAATGAAAAGAAAGCAGCTATGGCAGAATTAAAAAGTCATGTTGCAGGATTATCATTAGATATCGCTGAAAAAGTAGTGCGTAATGAATTATCTAACAAAGACAAGCAACTTCAGTTGGTTGAAGATATGTTAGCTGAAGCAACTTTAAACTAATTTTAAGATGTCAGGATCAAGAGCGGCAATACGATATGCTAAAGCGGTTTTAAGCTTAGCAGTAGATCAAAAATCAGCTGAGGCGGTGAATAGTGATATGACATTAATCACTAATACTATTTCTCAAAGTGAAGATTTAAATAAGATGCTTCAAAGTCCTGTTGTAAGATCATCTGAGAAAAAAGCTGTATTATCAGCCGTGTTTTCAAAAGCAACAGCTAATACAAATAACCTTATAGATACTTTAATTACTAATAAAAGGTTAGCATTATTAAATGACGTAGCTTCAAGTTATAATCATTTATATGATCAAATGAGAGGAAGTCAAGTGGCGATTGTAACTACGGCAGTTCCTTTAACAGATGATTTAAAATCTAAGGTGTTAGCGAAAGTTAAAGAGCTTACAGGAAAAGAAGCAGAAGTAAAAAATATTATAGATGAAAGCATTTTAGGTGGTTTCATACTACGAGTTGGAGATACACAGTATAATGCAAGTATTTCAAATAAACTCGAGAAATTAAAAAGAGAATTTACATTAAATTAATATAGTTTTCAGTTGGCTTTTTTTTAAGGCTAACAGCTAAAAGCTAAAGACTAAATAAAGATGGCAGAAGTAAATCCAGCTGAAATATCAGCAATCTTAAAACAACAACTTTCAGGTTTTGAAGCAGGTGCTTCATTAGACGAAGTAGGAACAGTATTAACTGTAGGTGATGGTATCGTACGTGCTTACGGTTTAGCTAATGCGCAATATGGCGAATTAGTTGAATTCGAAGGTGGTGCAGAAGGAATCGTTCTTAACCTTGAAGAAGATAACGTAGGTATTGTACTTTTAGGTACTTCAATAGGAGTAAAAGAAGGTTCTACGGTAAAACGTACTGAACGTATCGCATCTGTGAAAGTAGGTGAAGGTATCGTTGGTCGTGTTGTAGATACTTTAGGTAACCCTATCGATGGTAAAGGTCCAATTGCTGGTGAAACTTATGAAATGCCTTTAGAGCGTAAAGCACCAGGTGTTATCTATAGAGAGCCTGTAACAGAGCCATTACAAACTGGTATCAAGGCTATTGATGCTATGATTCCTGTTGGTAGAGGTCAACGTGAGTTGGTTATTGGTGACCGTCAAACAGGTAAAACAGCTGTTTGTATTGATGCGATCTTAAATCAAAAAGAATTTTACGATGCAGGTGAGCCTGTATATTGTATATATGTAGCTGTAGGTCAAAAGGCTTCAACAGTTGCTTTAATTGCTAAAACTTTAGAAGAAAAAGGAGCTTTAGCTTATACAACAATAGTAGCTGCAAACGCGTCTGATCCTGCGGCAATGCAAGTTTATGCACCGTTTACAGGAGCTTCTATTGGAGAATATTTTAGAGATACTGGTAGACCAGCTTTAATTGTATTTGATGATTTATCAAAACAAGCGGTGGCTTACCGTGAGGTATCTTTATTATTACGTCGTCCACCAGGACGTGAGGCGTATCCAGGTGACGTTTTCTACTTACACTCAAGATTATTAGAGCGTTCTGCAAAAATCATCAATAATGATGCTATTGCAAAAGAAATGAATGACCTTCCAGACGTTTTAAAACCTATGGTGAAAGGTGGTGGTTCATTAACAGCTTTACCAATTATTGAAACTCAAGCTGGTGACGTTTCTGCATATATCCCAACTAACGTAATTTCGATTACAGATGGTCAGATTTTCTTAGATGGTGATTTATTTAACTCTGGTGTTCGTCCGGCAATTAACGTAGGTATTTCTGTATCTCGTGTTGGTGGTAACGCTCAGATTAAATCGATGAAGAAAGTATCTGGTACATTAAAATTAGATCAAGCTCAGTACCGTGAATTAGAAGCGTTTGCTAAGTTTGGTTCTGACTTAGATGCTGTAACCTTAAACGTAATTGAAAAAGGTAAGCGTAACGTTGAAATCTTAAAGCAAGCACAAAACGATCCTTTCAAAGTAGAAGATCAAGTTGCGATTATCTATGCAGGTTCTAAGAACTTATTGAGAGATGTACCTGTAGAGAAAGTAAGAGAATTTGAAAGAGATTATATCGAATTCTTGAACGCTAAGCATAGAGATACACTAGACTTGCTTAAGGCAGGTAAATTAACTGATGAGGTTATTGATACATTAACAAGTGTAGCAAAAGACCTTTCAGGTAAGTATAGAGCATAATAAATACAGAGTTTAAAGTTATGAGTTCAGCAATGTTTATTCATAACTTTAAATTCAAATACATAAATAGATTTAAAAACGGAATGTCACTCAGAGCGTAAGCAAAGAGTCTTTTGTATAACATTCGAATACATTTTAAGAATGGCTAATCTTAAAGAAATACGTAACAGAATAACATCGGTATCTTCAACGATGCAGATTACTAGTGCCATGAAAATGGTATCTGCTGCAAAGTTAAAGAAAGCTCAAGATGCAATTACTGCAATGCGTCCTTACTCTAATAAGTTAACAGAGTTACTTCAGACCTTAAGTGCAACCTTAGATGAAAATGTAGGAAGTAAGTATGCAGAACAACGTGAAGTAGAAAATGTACTTCTTGTTGCGGTGACATCAAACAGAGGTTTATGTGGTGCGTTTAATTCAAATATAATTAAACAAACGTCACACTTAATAAACAATGTTTACGCGGATAAAAACGTGTCTGTTTTAGCTATTGGTAAAAAAGCGAATGATGCATTTGCTAAGCAAAATCGAGTTATAGGAAACTATAGTGAGATATTTGATGATTTAACCTTTAATAATGTTTCTGATATAGCTGAAATGCTAATGGAGAAATTTGTGGTTGGTGAATTTGATAAAATTGAATTAGTGTATAATCACTTTAAAAATGCAGCCACACAAATAGTAATGACAGAGCAGTTCTTACCGATTGTTCCAATGGAAGGGGAAGAGGAGCTTAATGTCGATTACGTTTTTGAACCTTCTAAGTTAGAAATTGTAGAAGAGTTAATTCCAAAGTCGTTAAAAACACAATTATTCAAAGGTATTAGAGATTCTTTTGCTTCGGAACACGGTGCACGTATGACGGCAATGCACAAAGCAACTGATAATGCTACTGAATTAAGAGATCAGTTGAAATTGACATATAACAAAGCACGTCAAGCAGCAATTACAAATGAGATTTTAGAGATCGTTGGTGGTGCGGAAGCACTTAATAACTAGACCTAAGTCTTATAAATTTGTCACTATAAGCTTAAAATACATATATAGTCATTCGGATTCTGAATGAAGATTGGCTAAATAAACTAAAACCTAACTTGAAAGAGTTAGGTTTTTTTGTGGTTTTAACTGATTTAAACAATATTATTCTGATTAGTTAGTGTCATAAATCTTTAATTTTTAAGGTTCTACAAAGTGTTTTAGGTAGATTATAAAAAATCATATTTGTAGGAAAAATTATAAGGAATTTTTAGCGGAAATATTTAATGAACAATTAGAAAACTATTGTAAGACTATACATTCAGCTATAATCCGACAAGAATAAATAGTTTTCTTTTAAAACTAATAAAAGTTAAAAAAATAGATAAATTCCTACAGAAAACGACATTACGTCGGAAAAAAATGTGTTTAATAGGGTTTGTATTAAAATATTAATTATATTGCAGCTCCTAATCTTAACCTACATGAATATGAAATTATTAAGAAAGGCGAGTTTAATTATTGTTTTGACCATTGGTTTTTCCTCAACTTATCAATGTTCAAGCTCTAAAGCCGTTACCCAATCGTTTGAGGAACCTAATTCGTTTGAAGTAAAACCTGTTGTCTTTCAAGAATGGTATGCAGGTATCAAAGTCGGTGGAACAGGTATGAATGTTTTCGTACCCGTTGTGGACAAACCTGAGAATGTCACTCTAGAAAGGATTTACTTTAGAAATCTTGAAGGGAAATTAGTAGAACAAGGAAATAAGTATTTTGCGTTGCTTAAAAATCCGTCTCCTTATTACACTTTTGAGAAACCTGAAAAACCAGCTGATTATCCTTTTGATTTAAATGATGAAGAGTGTGTTATTAGCTATAAGGAAAATGGAGTTTTAAAGCATATGAAAATTGCACAAGTGCATGAAGTAGCTGGCACATATTATGAAAATGGACCACCAACTATCTATACTCCTAATAAAGAAGTTTTAGCATCTATAGACGAAGAAGAGGAATAAATAATTTAAAATATATAACCAAAGCCTTACTAATGATTTAGTAGGGCTTTTTTTATGGGATTACAGTATTTCTTACTTTCTCCGTCTTAGTATATTAATTGTTTTACTTTTAGGTTATAAAAGTGAAAGCGCATTATTTGAGATAGATAATATTCATCTTTGTTTCGAAACATTATATCTTTACTTTTATCCACTTAAAACTATAGCATTGAGCGGATTCAAATCACTTTTTAAACAGACATTTATTTATGGCTTAGCAACGGTGTTACCCAGAATGTTGAGCTTTTTATTAGTGCCACTTTATACTAGTCCAGACGTACTTTCAAGTCCTGCTGAATATGGTAAAGTCTCCGTCATCTTCTCATACTTTGTATTGTTTAATGTGATTTTAGCATATGGAATGGAAACTGCATTCTTTCGTTTTTTCAACAAAGATGAAGATAAGGATGCAGTAGTAGGGACTTCAACAATATCATTAATAGCTTCCTCATTAGGTTTCTTCGCGGTAGCCTTAATATTTCAAAATCAAATAGCTTCCTATATTGATATAGATGTAAAATACATCAACTTGGTGATTTGGATATTGCTCCTAGATGCTTTAGTCATCATTCCATTTGCATGGTTACGGGCGAATCAAAAGGCGATGCGTTATGCCATTGTAAAAATTCTAAATGTTGTCATCAATTTAGGCTTAAATCTATTCTTCTTATTGGCTTTAAAAGACCTTGCGGAAAATGGAGGAGTTTTCGAAATACTATACCTGCCCAACTATGAGGTCAGTTATATATTCATAGCCAATTTAGTAGCGAGTGCCTTCACCCTAATTTTAATGCTTTCCTTTTATACTAGACTTAAGTATAAATTCAATACAATCTTATGGAAGAAAATGATGCGCTATGCAATACCTGTGCTAATTGCTGGTGTTGCTTTTTCAATCAATGAAACTTTCGATAGAATATTACTGAAAGAATTATTGCCTGCAGATGTTGCAGAAACCGATATAGGAATGTATTCTGCTTGTTATAAATTAGCCTTGTTTATGACGCTTTTTGCAACGGCCTATCGATTGGGAATTGAACCTTATTTTTTTAGTCATGCTAAAACAAAGAATCCACAGAAAAATTATGCACGTATCTTAGAGTTTTTTGTAGCTTTTGGTTCTGTTATCTTACTTTTTGTTGTGGTGTTTGCCGATTTGTTAAAACCATACATTATTCGAAGTGAAGATTATTGGGAGGCCATGTCTATTGTACCTATTGTACTTTTAGCTAACTTCTGTCTTGGAATATATCACAACCTCTCCGTTTGGTACAAGATTACAGATCGGACTAAATTTGGAGCCTATATTTCTGTTGTAGGCGCTTTAGTTACTTTGGCTATTAATTTCCTGTTTATTGAAACCTATAGTTATAAAGCATCGGCCGTAGCAACATTAGCGGCCTATAGTGTTATGATGTTGCTTTCGTATTACTTCGGAAGAAAATATTATCCAATTCCTTATAATTTGAAGAAAATCGGACTTTATATGGCCACCTCTATAAGTTTTGCTGTTCTTTCATTTTATCAGTATCGAGGTGAATATTTTATTGGAATTGCTATGATAATTGTATTTTTGGGAATGGTTGTGTTCTTAGAAAAGAATCAACTGAAACAGGCGCTAAATAAATAATTGATGCGTTAGTAGATATACGATTGTTTTTATATCATGTATGAGTCTATATAAAGGCTACAGTTTAAAAGAAAAACACCTATGAAAATAAAAATTATAAATAAATCCAATCATCAATTACCACATTATGAGACTATCGCTTCTGCGGGAATGGATTTGCGTGCCAATTTATCAGAACCAAGAACTTTAAAGCCTTTAGAACGAAGTATTGTTGGAACAGGTTTGTTTATAGAATTGCCAATTGGTTACGAAGCTCAGGTAAGACCTAGAAGTGGACTAGCAGCTAAAAAAGGAATCACCGTACTCAATGCACCAGGAACAATTGATGCCGATTATAGAGGAGAAATTGGAGTGATTTTAGTCAATCTATCTAACGAAGAATTTACTATAGAAAGTGGAGAACGTATAGCTCAATTAGTAATTGCTAAACACGAACGAGCAGATTGGGTTCAAGTAGAAGAGCTTTCTGAAACCGATCGTGGTGAAGGTGGTTTTGGGAGTACGGGAGTTAAGTGACCAATTCCTGAGAACGTAAGAATCTCAACACAATTAAGAATGAAACATTGGTATGTCTATTAAAATGACAAATAAGCTAATGGCGGAATTTACAAAGGTGAGAATGATAATATAGAAGTAATGAATCCTAGTTGGGCTGATTTAAGTACCAATTGGAATCTGAATTATAATAAAATTAAAAATTAAGTTTAACAATTAAAAGATACCTGATTTCACAGGCATAAATATGAAAATAATAGTACCAATGGCTGGTCGAGGATCTCGATTAAGACCACATAGTTTAACCGTGCCAAAACCATTAATCCCAGTTGCAGGGCAACCTATTGTACACCGTTTAGTAAAAGATATTGCTAAGGTATTAAAACAACCGATAGAAGAGATAGCTTTTGTTTTAGGTGATCCAGCATTTTTTGGTGATGATGTTGTCAATAGTTTAACCGAATTAGCTGAAGATTTGGGAGCTAAGGCGTCCATTTATAGACAAGACCAACCCTTGGGTACAGGTCACGCTATAATGAGCGCAAAACCGTCTCTAACAGGTCCTGCAGTGATTGCTTATGCAGATACTTTAATTAGAGCGGAGTTCGATTTAGACCCTACTGCAGATGCTGTAATTTGGACCAAATCGGTAGAGAATCCAGAAGCTTATGGTGTAGTTAAGTTGAACGATGAACAAAACATTGTAGAGCTTGTTGAAAAACCTGAGACTTTTGTTAGTGATCAAGCGGTTATCGGAATCTATTACTTTAAAGATGTAGCGGTTTTAAAAGAAAAACTACAGGAAGTTTTAGATGAAAACATCATGAACGGTGGAGAATACCAAATAAACGATGGGATTAAACGAATGATGGCTGATGGTAGAGTCTTCAAGACGGGAACGGTAGACGAATGGATGGATTGTGGAAATAAAGCTGTTACTTTAGATACCAATGCTAAAATGTTGGGCTTTTTAACAGCAGACAAAGAAGAACAATTAATAGATGATTCTGTGGTTCTTGAAAACTCAAAAGTCATTGAACCATGCTATATTGGAAAAGGAACCGTATTGAAGAACACAACGGTCGGCCCTTATGTTTCAATAGGTAAAGATTGTGTCATTGAAAATTCAACCGTTAAAAATAGCTTAATACAAAACCAAAGCACTATTAAAAACGCTAATTTAGATGAAGCGATGATAGGAAATCACGTTAAATATAATGGTGAGTTTACTAAGATTAGTATTGGGGATTATACCGTTATAGAGTAACGTGCCTTAATCGTCTTAATTTTATGAATTGTAGTTTGGAATAACTTTTGAACCCGAACTATCAAATAGTTAATGCGAAAAAGCTCAGAAAAACAGATTCCTTTTTTTTAGGAATAACTATGAAAAGAAACTTCTACATACTAGTAATGCTCATCGGAATATTATTTATTCCGCAGTCGTCTTATGCTCAAGTTGATTTTAATAAAAGGCCTGATGACGATTTAGGAAATGTTGAAGATGAATTTCAAGAACATTTTTTTGAAGCTTTAAAGCAAAAAGGCATCGAGAATTATGATAGAGCAGTGGTGGCTCTTCAAAAGTGTTTAAATCTCAATAGCAAATTACCTGTGATTTATTTCGAACTAGGTAAAAACTATAATAAACTGAAAAACTTCGGAGCAGCAGAAGATGCTTTAAAAAAAGCTATCGATATGCAACCGGATAATGTGTGGTTTTTAGATGAACTTTACGACGTTTACTATCAGCAAGATGATATAAAAAATGCCTTAAAAACAATTAAGCAATTAGTAAAGTATCATCCAGATTATAAAGAAGATTTAGCGGCCTTATATGTAAGAGAAGAAAAGTATAAACAAGCTTTAAGTATACTAGATGAGCTAGACGCGGAGTATGGTCTTAGCGAATCGAGAGACGCTATGCGAAATGATATTTATAGCATTACAGGAAATGCAGACGATCGTATTGATAACTTAAAGCAACGAATCGCCAATAGTCCAAATAATGAGGATAATCATTTAAAACTTATCTATAGATATAGCCAAACACGAGATTTTAAAAATGCTTATAAGGCAGCAACAAATTTATTAAAGATAAAGCCCGATTCTAAATTTGTGCACTTAGCTTTATATAAGTTTTATCTTCAGGATGATAAGGTTAAAGAGGCTATAAATTCTGTAAAAATCGTTTTAACCAGTCCGGAAATTAATGCAAACGCCAAAGCTAAGGTGCTTAAAGATTTTGTAGCTTTTGTAGCTAAAAACCCGGAGTATGAAACCGATTTAATAGACATCACGTCGTTAGTGGATGAAAATAAAGACGCCCAAACACATCACGATTTAGGACAGTATTATCTCAAGGCAGGAGATAAGGTTAAGGCCCTGTCTAATTTTAAAGAAGCCCTAAAGCAGAACCCTAACGATTACAAATTAATTAAAGATGTCTTATTACTTCAAATAGATATAAAAGACTATAATTCGGCATTAACGGAAAGTGAGCGTGCTCTAACTCTGTATCCTGCACAACCTCTTTTATATTTAGTAAATGGGGTAGCTCATAATAATTTAGGACATCCACAAAAAGCTATCGATAATCTTGAAATGGGATTAGACTTTTTAGTTGATAGCCCAAATATGGAAGCCGATTTCTATTCAGAATTAAGCTTAGCCTACAAAGCTTTGAATAATATTAGTAAATCAGAAACGTTTGCTAAGAAGGCAAAAGCTCTAAAAGCACAACTATAAATGAAATTATTCCAATTTTATAAATTCCCCAAACTTACACTCTGTGCGCTTCTAATGGTATTCGCATTTAATTGTAGTTCTACCAAAAGTGTCATTGAATCTGGAGAGGCCAGTGATAAGCTTTCAGCTAAGCAGGTGATAAAACAACATTATAAAAACGATGCGGATTTTAAAACCATGCAAGCCAGAGTGAAAATAGAACTCATAGAGGGCGATAAAGAGCAAGGTCATACATTTAGCCTTAGAATGGAAAAGGACAAGGTAATATGGTTAAGTGCGCCAATTGGAATGGCACGTATGATGATTACTCCAAATAGGGTAAGGTTTTATAATAAATTAGACAACGAATTTTTTGATGGTGACTATAAACTATTAAGCGATTTTGTAGGCGTTGATTTGGATTTTAACAAAGTTCAAAACATTTTATTAGGTCAAGCTATATATGATTTGAAAGATGAGCCTCACGAAGTTTCTGTGAGTAATAATTCTTATGCGCTTCACCCTAAAGATCAAAATGTCTTGTTAGAATTGTTTTATTTAATTAATCCGTCGCATTTTAAAATGAATAGTTTACAATTGTACCAGCAATCGAAAAATAGGATGCTTCAAGCAGATTATGCCTCTTACCAAGAGGTTAAGAATCAAATAATTCCAGAGTATATAAGAATAATAGCGGTTGAAGATACTGATGAAGTGATTATTACTATGGAATTTAAATCGGTCTCATTGAATGAAGCTGTACGTTTTCCGTTTAATATTCCTTCAGGCTATAAAGAAATTGAGATAAAATAATGACGAAAAACCGCTTTTATACAACACTCATAATAGGACTATTATTGTCGTGTTCCTCAATCTTCGCACAAAGTGCAAAACAAAAAGAATTGGAGCAACAAAGACAACAGGTCTTAAAAGAAATGAAGCAGATTAATGCTTTATTATTTTCTAAAAAGAAAGAGGAAAAGTCTGCTGTAACCTTAATTGAGGACTTAAATTACAAAGTTAGTGTTAGAAAAAATCTCATCAGGATTACCAATGAACAAGCTAATTTATTGACAAGAGAAATCAATGCTAACCAAAAGGAGATAACGAGTTTAAGAACACAACTACAGGAATTGAAAGATGATTATGCAGCGATGGTTGTAAAATCTTATAAGAGCAAATCTGAGCAAAGCAAAGTGATGTTTTTATTGTCTTCAGATAACTTTAAACAAGCCTACAAACGCCTTCAATACATAAAGCAGTATACCAATTATCAAAAGGAACAAGGCGAAGCCATTAAGACTAAAACTAAAGAGTTGCAGGATTTAAATATTCAGCTTTCTAAACAAAAAAAAGACAAGGATAAGCTCATAGAAGAAAACCGAATTGCCAAGAGGGAGTTAGAAGAAGAATTAAAACAACGTGAAGTTTTAGTAGCATCGCTAAAGAAGGAAATGAGCAAATACGCCAATCAGGTGAAACAGAAGCAACGAGAAGCTGCTCGTTTAGACAAAGAGATTGATCGTATTATTAAAGAAACCATTGCGGCTTCTAATAAGAAAACAGGAAAAACCTCATCTTCAGGAAAATTTGTATTAACACCTGAAGCTAAGAAATTATCTTCAAATTTTGAATCGAATAAAGGACGATTAGGTTGGCCGGTTTCTAGAGGTGTTGTTAAAATAAAATATGGAAAACAACGCTCATTAATTGATAATACAGTAACCCAAAACTATCAAAGTATATACATAGCCACTGAAGCACAAGCAGATGTTAAATCCGTTTTTAGTGGTGAAGTTTCAAGAGTTTTGATTATTAAGAATGGAAATCCTGCGGTATTTGTTAGACACGGAATTTATTTTAGTGTTTATATGAATCTATCACAGGTGAATGTGAAGAAAGGAGATAAGGTTGAAGCAGGACAGGTGATTGGTAAAGTGTTTACTAATAAAATAAAAGGCGAATCGCTATTAGGTTTTAGAATTTATAAAAACGATCAGGTGATTAATCCAGAACCTTGGTTGGCTAGGTTTTAAGAGACATTAAATTCCAAAAAAGTAACGCCTAAAATGACAACATTTTAGGCGTTTATACTTACATACTATATGACATAAAATTACTCAAAAAGAGCTTTTAATTCAGTAGCTTCAGATGGTTTCATTTTACCTGCTAAGACTAAACTCAATTGTTTACGTCGCAAAGCAGCATCATAGCGTTCTTTTTCTAATTCGGTTTCAGGGATGAGTTCTGGCACTCTCACAGGGCGGCCTGTTTCATCTACGGCCACAAATGTATAAATAGCTTCATTGGCTTTTATGCGGTCTCCAGACTCACGATCTTCAATCCAAACATCCATATACACTTCCATGGACGACTTAAATGAACGAGATACTTTGGCTTCAATCATTACCACACTTCCTAAAGGAACGGCTCTATTAAAAGCAACGTGGTTAACTGATGCGGTGACTACGATACGTCTTGAATGTCTTCTGGCAGCAATACTTGCAGCTCTATCCATACGGGCTAATAACTCACCACCAAATAAATTATTGATAGGATTGGTTTCACTAGGTAATACTAAATCTGTAGCAACAGTTTTAGACTGAAATGCGGTTTTAGGTTGCATAAAAATTGAAATTTATGCAAAGATAGAGCGATTTTAGAATGTAAATGTATGTTTATGTTAAAAAGACGCTATGCTATCAATAAATGAGAACAGAATTTATCGTTGATTCAGGGTCTATCTAGTGGACAAATAACGATATCGTCACGCAAAACGAGTTCAATATGGACAGACGTCAATTAGTCAATCAATCGTTTAATTATTAATAAGATTGAGTAGCTGTAAATTTATTTTAATTTCTTAATCAAAATCCAAGCATCGCGATTGTGATTACGGCGGATATTATTAAGCTCACGCTGTGCCTCGGCTCTTGTTTCAAAGCTTCCATAAACCACCTCATGTAATCCATATCGATTTTCACCAATGGTACGTGCCTTAAAACCTAGTTCTCTAAGTTGGCTCACTTTCTTTTTTGAATTTTCGGCCACTCTGAACGCTCCAGCAACAATATGGAAATTACCACTTTGCTTTTCTAAAGATAATGT
Source organism: Winogradskyella epiphytica (assembly GCF_003217215.1). Lineage (GTDB taxonomy): Bacteria > Bacteroidota > Bacteroidia > Flavobacteriales > Flavobacteriaceae > Winogradskyella > Winogradskyella epiphytica. The sequence continues at coordinate 765,402 of NZ_QJTD01000001.1, read as the reverse complement.
AGCTGCAGGTAACGGATTGCTGATTACAAAAGTGGCTTCTTGAACCTTAGTGTCAAGTTGGTCATTAGCTTGTTCTTGAGCTAATTGATTATGGTTTTCAATGGTATTAGAATAGTACGTTGCTGCTCCAATTCCACCTAAGCCTAATACAACCACAGCGGCTGCGGCATAATTTAACCAATTTCTGTTAGATCGCTTTTCTGGTGTTAGAGAAATAGGTGCTGTTTCTTCTACCGCTTCAACCGTTTCTTTAAATACTTCACGTGAAATATTCGGTGAATTGAAGTCAGATAAACCAAAAGCATCAGTAAGAAAATTAATTTGGTTAGAAGGATGAAACTGAATTTTGCCGTCTGTATTTAAAACAAGCTCACCAATATTCTTAAATTGAATAGTTTCCCCTTCAACTAAATAGGACTTTATAGACTTCACATGTTTAGAAATCTTATTTACAGCAGTTGAATAAGGGATGTTTTCAACCTCAGCCATATAATTAGCCAATAAGCCATCATTTTGTTGTAATTGCTCATTAAAAGCTAATGCCTTTTTTGGAGGATAAAATGTTTGTGACGATTCATGAATCTTCGCCGAAACACGATGGGTTAAAAAAGCTCCAAATCCAGGAACTGTAACACAATCGTAACGGTATAATAGGTCGCTAATGTAAGTCTCTAACTGCATAATAAAGCAAAGTTATAAATTTTTAATTCTGATTGTCGTTAAGTCCAATTTAGTTATTAACATCATAAAAAATCCTGTTCTATCTGTTTGATTTTCTTTAGTTTCAAAAATTAAATTTTGTTGATATTTTTTTGTATTTCGAAATAATGCGTGCTTCCTGATTATACTAACTTCAAAAAATGAACGCTAAAACAATTTACGCTGAATTAGGATGATTTACAAATCAAAAATTAAATAATTATATTCGTAGAGATATGGTGTAATTTACTTAAGTATTTCATTTTCAATGACTGATCAGCAACTTATTTATGCTTTAGCCTTACAGCACGTACCACGAATAGGATCTACAACAGCTAAGAAACTCATTAGTCATTGTGGTACGGTGGAAGCTATTTTTAAAGAAAAGAAATCTAAGCTTCTAAAAATTGCTGGTATTGGGGCAATAACTATCGATGGATTATATGATAAGATCCATTTAGAAGAAGCTGAACAAGAATTAAAATTTATAAAGGAAAACAATATAAAAGCTCATTATTTTACCGAAGATAGCTACCCAGAACGCTTGAAACATTGTATCGATGGACCTATTGTTTTATTTCAGTCAGGGCATATCAATATCAAGCAACAACCCATAATTAGTATCGTTGGAACTCGAAAAATAACAACTAGCGGAATTGCCTTTTGTGAAAAATTGGTGGAAGAACTAGCACAATTCAATCCTATTATAGTTTCTGGTTTTGCTTATGGAACTGATATTACAGCTCAAAAGGCAGCAGTAAAACACAATTTACAAACCATCGGTTGCTTGGCACATGGTTTAAACCAGGTGTATCCTAAAGTTCATAAAAAGTATGTCGCAGATATAGAAAAACATGGCGGGTTTTATACTGATTTTTGGAGTACAGATCCTTTTGATAGAAACAATTTTCTAAAACGAAACCGAATCATTGCAGGATTAAGTGAAGCAACCATCGTCATAGAATCAGCTGAGAAAGGTGGGAGTTTAGTCACTGCAGATATTGCGAATTCCTATAATAGAGAGGTCTTTGCTGTGCCAGGTCGAATTACAGATAGTCAAAGTGTGGGGTGTAATAATTTGATTAAATTTCAAAAAGCGCACCTGCTTTCAACACCAATGGATGTGCCGTATATGCTCAATTGGAAATTAGAATCTGATAAAAAACCAGCCATACAACAACAATTATTTGTCGAGCTGGAACCTGATGAAAAAATTATTTATAAGTTCCTCAAGGAAAATAATAAAGAGCAATTAGATGTAATTGCTTTGAAATGCGAAATGCCAACGTATAAACTCGCTGGCATTTTACTAAATATGGAACTGAAAGGTGTAGTAAGACCTTTGCCCGGTAAATTGTTTGAGGTTATTTAATTCTCTACCTCTTGCATTGGAACTTCAATAATTAAGAACTGCTCATCTTCATTTTCTCCATATCCTGTTAAGAATTTGAATCTATAAGTAGAATAATTCATATTGTTAAACGAGATATTCTGAATAGTGCTCATTCCACTTAATTCTCCTTCTTGAGTACATTCAACTATATTTGCATCATAAGAAGTTATAGCTGCCACTTCGATAACATATGTAGATTCACTTTCTGGATCTTCGAATTCATTAAAGTTGAATGAAACAAAATTATGACAGGCATTAACTAATTCATAATGTACGTCTATATTATAGATTTCCCCTGAATCAAAAGACTCGGGTAATTCCGCACCGGTAATTTCAGCAATTGAATAATTCAATCTAGTTCCTAAATCATCATTGTTGCAGCTATAAAAACCTATAGCTAAGAACATTAATAGAGCAATTTTTTTCATTTTAAAATATTTTATTATTATCTAATAGATAGATGACTTTAAAAGGAAAAGGTTGCGCTTAATATCCAACTTTTTTCCTAACACGTTGTAAAACACTATCGGCTACAACCTTGGCCTTAGCGGCTCCTTTTGCTAAAGCAGCATCAACCTCATCTAGATGATCCATATAATAATGGTATCGCTCCCTTTGTTCAGAAAAACGCTCAATAATTAATTCGTATAAGGCCTGTTTAGCATGACCGTATCCATAATTTCCGCCTTCGTAATTAGCTTTCATTTCTGCTATTTGTTCGTCGTTAGCTAGTAAACTATAAATTGCAAAACAATTGCAGGTAGACCAATCTTTTGGATCTTCAAGAGGAGTGCTATCAGTTTCAATAGACATTACCTTTTTTCGCAGTTGTTTATCTGGTAAAAAGATATTGATAAAATTACCTCTACTCTTACTCATCTTTTCTCCGTCTGTACCAGGAATGAGCATATTGCTCTCTTGAATTTTTCCTTTTGGTAAAACAAACGTCTCTCCCATTTTAGCATGAAAACGAGAAGCGACATCTCGTGTCATTTCAATATGTTGTAATTGATCTTTTCCTACCGGAATAATTTCAGCATCGTATAAAAGAATATCTGCAGCCATTAACATGGGATAGGTAAATAAACCAGCGTTTACGTCTTCCAAACGATCTGCTTTGTCTTTAAAACCATGAGCTAAGGTTAATCGTTGATATGGAAAGAAACAGCTTAAATACCAAGATAATTCAGCTGCTTGAGGAACATCACTTTGTCTGTAAAATACGGTTTTTTCAATATCCAAACCAAAAGCTAACCAAGTCGCCGCCACTGAATACGTGTGATTTCTCAAGGCTTCAGCATCTTTTATTTGTGTTAACGTATGTAGATTAGCAATAAATAGAAATGAATCGTTTTTAGAATCATTTGCCATTTCAATTGCTGGTAATATTGCACCCAAAATATTTCCTAAATGTGGTGTGCCTGTACTTTGTATTCCTGTTAAAATTCTTGCCATAACATTACCTGCGAAAACAGGTATTTCATTAAATTAAACTTCAAAATTGAACTAAAAGCAAAGATAAATTTTTTAGTCCAACTATAAGAAGCCATTTAATTTAATTAATTAGTTTTGACGCTATGGCAATAATAAAATACCCGCTGTGGCTTTTGTATCGTATTTGGTTTCATCTTTTGGTGGCCATTCCTATTATTGTAATGTTTCCCTTACTTATTATTTCAATATCTAGAGAGAAGTGGTATCCGTATTTTTTTAAGCTAGCTAGAATATGGGCGAAGTTTATTCTAATAGGAATGGGATTTAGATACATTATTAAGCGCGATGAAACCCCTGACCCTAAAAAGAGCTATATGTTTGTAGCTAACCATACCTCTATGGCCGATATTATGATGATGTTAGTTACTGTAGACAATCCATTTGTATTTGTTGGTAAGCAAGAACTGGCTAAGATTCCGTTATTCGGTTTCTTTTATAAGCGGACCTGTATTTTGGTAGATCGAAGTAGTGCAAAAAGTAGACAAGCGGTATTCCTTAGAGCGCAACGACGTTTGAAGCAGGGGGTAAGTATTTGTATATTTCCGGAAGGTGGAGTTCCTGAAGAGCATATAGTGTTAGACGACTTCAAGGATGGTGCTTTTCGTTTGGCTATCAATCATCAGATACCTGTGGTTCCAATTACCTTCTATGATAATAAAAAACGTTTTTCATATACTTTTTTTAGTGGAAGTCCTGGGAAAATGCGAGCAAGAATTCACTCTTTTTTGCCGACAAAGGGTTTGACTTCAGCAGACACGAAATCTTTAAATCAAAAAACTAGAAATTTAATTCTAAACGAACTGGGTGGTGTGTCTCTAAAAGAATAGATAGTTCAAACTAACATAAAAAAAAGCCACCCTAACCAAGAGTGGCTTTTCTCATTATTGCTTCACCATAGCTTATTTGTTTCAGCAACTTTACTTAAAACTTAAATTGTAATCCAGTATAAACTCCGATAAAAAAGGGATTGAATTTTCCTGAAGTATTATTAAAGGTGTTTATTTGATACTTGAATGTTGGCTCAAGATTGATGTTCCATTGTTTTGAAAGACTATAATCCATTCCTAAACCAAAATTGGCGCTAAAACTTGTGTTGTTTAAGTTGTTGGCTTCTCCAATTAGGATACTAGCTCCGTTCACATCAGCATAAATTTCATTTTCATTTAAAATGAAGGTGCTAAAACCACCAATCACATTAATCCCAATTTTTTTATCTATTAAGCGATATTCTAGTTCTAACGGCACTTCTATAAATCCAAATTTCTGTTCAATATGACCAGGTGAATTGCTGTTTAATAGCTGTGGAGTAGAGGAAGTGTTCATCATTTTTGAACTTATAAGAGACACATTTGGTGCGTTTTCTGTAAACTCAATATTTTTAAACTGGGCATTTTCACCTCTAGATACAGTTTGTGCTCCTGTATAAGCATATACACCTGAAGTGGTCTGATTTAGGTTGACACGATTAACTCCAGTACGAACTTTTAGCTTTTTAGAAATAGTGTAGCTTCCTGTTATTCCATAGCTCATGCTAACGTCACTATTTTTGGAATTCTTATTAAATTGTTGATCCAAGGGCGACCCTTGACCTAAGGAATTGAAATAAACAGGAGCAACATTTGGCGCGATACTCCATCGGTTGTGGTTAATCTCTTTTTCTTCTTCTTTAGTATAACTCCTGTTTTCTGCAATAGCCTCTTCAATAGATTGTTTTTCTGAATCTTTAAGTAGAGCTTTTTCTGTTTCCGTAAGATCCGTCTTGTTTAAATCAGATGCTGCCGACTCATCATCTACTTGTTTAGTTGAGGTATTATCCACAATGGCAGTTTCTCTTTTGCTAATGGTTTTATTTACCGTTGATTTTATTTCTTCCTTAGAATTTAAATTCCTTTTATCAACTTTTGAATTAGAGTCAGTTTTAATTTGATTGGCAACTTTATTGCCTGCATTCTTATTAGGAACTGTTATTAAGTTATGCTGTTTATTCGTCGATCGATTGTTATTCTCTTTGGAAGAATTAGCGATAGCATCAAGCTGTTGTTTCGATGTCTTTAATTGATGCGGTGAAATTGGTTTTTGAGTAGATGGGTTTTCTGAATCTTTTATATCCGATTGATCATCAGAATCTGGAGTAGATTCTACGATCTTCATGCTGTCATCCTCCGTAGCCTGCAACACTCTTTGAGTTTCATTGGTTGTTGAATCATTATTTTCTAGTTTAGAATCAGTTTCGCCTTCGGTATTTACTATAGGAAAATCATGGGTGCTATTGTCATCTGAGTTAAATACAGAAATTCCAACCGTTAGTAATAGCGCAATAAGGGCTGCAACACCTCCAAATTGCCACCATAGAGCAATAACTCTTCGTTTTTTCTTTTTCTTAGGAAGACTTTCGTTTATACGATCCCAAACAGCATCACTAGGAGCAGCTTCAAAGTCTTTAAACTTTTCCTGAAAAAGGCGGTCTATGTTTTTTTTACTATCCATTATAATTATAACGAATTTGACTTCGCTTTAAATGCTTCAATTTTGTCTCTTAAAATTATACGTGCACGCGCTAAATTAGATTTTGACGTTCCTATTGAAATATTTATTAATTCACTTATTTCAACATGAGAATATCCATCTAACACGTACAAATTAAATACCAAACGATATCTATCCGGTAATTCTTGAATAATTTTTAGTAGATAATCTATACTTATGCCATCATCATCAATATCTACGGTGACATCTTCAATATTACCTTCGTTAACTATATCGTACACACCAACGTCTTGTCTGTAGCGTTGTAATGCGGTGTTAATTGTAATACGCTTTAACCAACCTTCAAAAGAACCTTTATTATTATACTGCTCTATTTTATTAAAGATCGTTATAAATGCATCATGCAGGTTATCTTCTGCTTCTGCATAGTTTTTTGAATACTTAAGACAAAGCGAAAATAATTTACTTGCATAACGCTTGTATAATTGGCTTTGAGCTTGAGCATCGTTATTAATACAATTTTTTATGAGCTTGTCTAAACTCACATCAGTTAAGGGATTAAATAATAATTAATATTCTACTGTTTATTTGGAGACTGGCCTGCTATTAATAACAGGTACTTCAACTAAATAATAAAGATCTTCTCCTGATTCATCTACTCCTTGATAAAACTTGAAAAGATATGTTTCTGTTCCTGTTGCTTTAAAGTTAAGACTTACAGTTGCAGATACGGATTCTTCAACACATACGCTATCAACATAAACTGTATCTATTACGGCAATGACACGTTCATTTCCAGTGATTTGATAGAAGAAATCATAAAATAGATAGCAGTTTGAAGGTCTGTTATATGTTATGAGAATTTCATAACTCTCTCCCTGCACAAAATGGTCTGGCATGTCAACACTTTCAATTGCCATGGTCTCCGTTCTAACACTTACGGTATCCTCATCTAAGCTACAAGATGTAAATGCTGAAATAAAAACCAATACCAAAAGGGCGAATCTTTTCATAGTTAATTACAATTAATTACATTTTATAGATGCAAAAGATGTAAAATGGTTGCGTCTTAAACCAAAAAAATCCTGAATAATCAGGATTTTTTTAGCTTTTATTTAGCGTCGTTTATAATGGCTCTTACTTTTTCTTCAAGTTCATCCATCAATTCAGGGTTGTCTTTAATTAACATTTTTACGGCATCACGACCTTGTCCAAGCTTTGTGTCGCCATAGCTAAACCATGAACCAGACTTTTTCACAATGTCATGATCTACAGCTAAGTCTAAAACTTCTCCTACTTTAGAGATGCCTTCGCCATACATAATGTCAAATTCAGCTAATCTAAAAGGTGGAGCTACCTTATTTTTAACCACTTTCACACGGGTTTTATTACCCATAATATTACTGTCGCTATCCTTAATTTGTGTTGAACGTCTAATATCTAAACGTACAGAAGCGTAGAATTTTAAGGCATTACCACCAGTTGTTGTTTCTGGGTTTCCAAACATTACACCAATTTTTTCACGTAATTGGTTAATGAAAATCACCGTACAATTAGTTTTGCTGATAGAAGCGGTTAGCTTTCTTAGAGCTTGAGACATTAAACGAGCATGTAATCCCATTTTAGAATCTCCCATTTCGCCTTCAATTTCACTCTTAGGGGTTAGCGCAGCAACCGAATCCACAACGACAATATCAATAGCACCCGATCTAATAAGGTTATCTGCAATTTCTAGAGCTTGCTCCCCGTTATCTGGTTGAGATATAATTAAGTTATCAATATCCACACCTAATTTTTCAGCATAAAATCTGTCAAAAGCGTGTTCTGCATCTATAAACGCAGCAATTCCACCTGCTTTTTGTGCCTCTGCAATGGCGTGTAACGTTAAAGTTGTCTTACCAGAAGATTCTGGACCATAAATCTCAATGACACGGCCTCTTGGATAACCACCAACGCCTAATGCTATATCTAAACCTAATGAGCCTGAAGGAATGGCTTCAACATCCACCACCGCTTGATCGCTCATTTTCATTACTGTTCCTTTTCCATAAGCCTTATCTAACTTGTCTAAAGTTAATTTTAAAGCTTTTAATTTTGCGTCTTTTTCACTACTCATTGTTCTATATTCTTTATTAAACTGTCTTCAAAAATACCACTTATTTTAATTATTTCAATTTAATGACGCAACCATTTTATACTTTTTACATCTACTAAATGAAAAGGGAAAAAATTGCTATGATTACCGTTAAAAAGATTAAGAGATTCTTTATGTAAAGAGCTCTTCTTTTTAAGAAAAAATGGTGAAAGCATGAGGTGTTTCAGTTATTGTTTTAAGTTTCATTAATTGTTAAGCCGATGTAGATTAACCATTAAATTAGTTTTAAGTTAGTAGTTAATCGAAAAAGCGCTTTGAACGTCTCAAAGTGCTTTTTTTGTAAACTACTTTTTTGCTTTAATCTAAAACTAATACCTTTGCAATTCGCACATCAAAATTTTATGAATAGATGTGAATTATTTATTCTTTAACCTTAAAAATTAGTATAGCATGCAACTGTACAATAACTTAAGTGCTAAAGAGAGAGCAGAACTTATTGAACAAGCGGGAAAAGAACGCTTAACTATCTCTTTCTACAAGTACGCCAAAATTGGAAATACCGAAATCTTTAGAAACCACATGTTTCTGGCTTGGGACGAATTAGAAGTCTTAGGTAGAATTTATGTTGCTCACGAAGGAATTAACGCCCAACTTTCTGTTCCTGCAGAAAATTTCGAAGCTTTTAAAAAACACTTAGATACCATTTCATTTTTAGAAAATGTAAGATTGAACATCGCTATTGAGCATGATAATTTTGCCTTTTTAAAGCTGAAAGTGAAAGTGCGTAAAAAAATTGTAGCCGATGGTTTAAATGATGCCACTTTCGATGTTACAAACAAAGGAGTGCATGTAAATGCGGCAAAATTTAATGAGCTTATTGAAGACCCAAACACAGTTTTGGTTGATATGAGAAATCATTATGAAAGTGAAATCGGACATTTTAAAAATGCGATTACGCCTGATGTAGATACATTTAGAGAGTCTTTAGATTTAATTGAAGAAGACCTGCGAGAACACAAAGAAGATAAAAAACTGGTCATGTATTGTACGGGGGGAATTCGTTGTGAAAAGGCAAGTGCTTACTACAAGCATAAAGGTTTTAAAAATGTGTATCAGCTTGAAGGAGGGATTATTAATTACGTGAGACAAATTGAGGCTGAAGGATTAGAAAATAAATTTATTGGTAAGAACTTCGTGTTTGACCAAAGACGATCTGAGCGTATTTCCGATGATGTCATAGCTAATTGCCACCAATGTGGTAAACCTGCAGACTTACATACCAATTGTGCTAATGAAGCCTGCCATTTATTATTCATTCAATGTGATGAATGTAAAGAGAAAATGGAGAACTGCTGTTCAACAAATTGTATGGAAATAAATAGATTACCATACGAAGAGCAGAAGGAATTAAGAAAAGGGCAAGGAAATAGTAATGATATTTTCAAAAAAGGACGTGCAGATCACTTACCATATAAGAAGGATTTGCGGAATATCTTTGAAACTTTAAAGTCTTAAATGTCGGACTGGGCGCCGTTGAAAGCCTTTTGTAAATAAAATATTTCAACGGCGCTCAACACGACATTTAGTGTTATTTCTTAATTATCTTCACTGTTTTTTTTTGGTTATCATCGCCTTTAAGTATTACAAAATACATTCCATTAGAGAGCTCCGCTAAGTTCAAATGGCTGATTCCTTCTGCGGAATTAGCTTTGAATTCTAAAATCGATTTTCCTAAAACATTAACAATACTTGCTGAAGTAATCTTTGTTTTTGATTCAATTTTTATTGTTGTATTAAATGGATTAGGGTAAATAGAAGTGTTTTCTAAAATCAGGTCATCAATTCCTAATTGATCAGTAACATTAAAGGTATGAGACTCCGTCTGGCCTTGGTAGGTAACTTGCCATGTCCATGTGCCAACCGCATCAACAGGAAAATACCAATAATAATACGCAGAGGAATAATTGCCGGTTGGCGTATATGACCATTCGTACAAATAACTTCCATCAGGTCGTATGACTTTCAATAGGAGTGGAATATTATTCACTTGATCTCTTAGGTAAAGTGACATATAAATATCTTCTGAAATATCAAAATCGTTTCTTTCATAAGTGGTTTCTGTAGTAGGGCATTCCGGGAAAGCATCAGGTACTTGGCTGTGTGTCATTAGTGCATTGATATTACTATCTATATAAGGTCTTTGGTCTGCCCACCATGATGTTGAATTCATGTTATTACAATCGCCCGCAAAAGGATCTACTAATTGTGTGAAAGAGGCATCTGTATAAACCTCAAAATGCAAATGCGGACCTGTGGAGTTTCCAGAACTTCCAACAATGCCTAAATACTCACCTTGAGCTACACTATCACCAACATTCTTTGGAGATAATGATCCGTTTTTCATATGGCCATACCAGGCTACACTACCATCGTCATGTTGAACGTATATAGCATTCCAAATGTTATTGTTGAAACTACAGCTCCTATCAAATTCACCATCATGTTTCGCTAATATTTGCCCTGGCGCCGCGGCAATAATTTCCACTGCATCGTCATCCATTAATTTCCAAGAAAATGGCCAGTTATAGATATCAACACCTTGATGATTATAACCATCTGCAGTATCATAAGTTTTTGTACCACAATTATAATCTGTAAGTTGGTTAGGGTAACTAGAATTATGGTCCACGTAGCCAGATATAGCCCAAACATCATTAAAAATTACATTGTTGGCTTTTTGAACAGGCCAAATAAATAGAGGATGGTTTTCACTATTAGTAGAGGATCGGAATGCTAATTTGTTCTGAAGTTTTAGGGCACTAACATTAGTTTTGAGGTCTTGTTTAATAATAGTTCTCTGTGCCGTTGTTAAACATGAGTTTTTAGTAGGGTTAAACACAAATTCTCCACCGCCAATAGCTGTGCTCGGAGCTTGTGCGGTACTAAAAGTTAAAAAAAACAGTAAGAATACGACGAAGGTAATTTTAGTTCTCATAATAATATGTTGTATTGGTTCAAACTATCATCGTAACATTTTCAAAATGTGAGCATTTATAACTCAATTACATTTCCTTGCTCGTCAATAACAAATCATACTTACGATAACTAAAGAAATAATATTATCTTTACTCATTATTTTTTACGAATCCTATATCTAGTATTTTAGAAATAAAAATTTTTCGCTTTTAGGAAAGTTTAACGAAGATTAAAATCTAGATTAAATATATAAAATTTTATGGCTTGTAACAGTTGCTCAACTGGTAAAGATGGCCAACCAAAAGGATGCAAAAACAACGGAACTTGTGGTACAGATAGCTGCAATAAACTTACTGTTTTTGATTGGTTAGCTAATATGTCGCTTCCTAACGGACAAGACCCCTTTATTGGAGTTGAAGTTCGTTTTAAAAATGGCAGAAAACAATATTATAAAAATACTGAAAACCTCACTTTAAGCATCGGAGATATTGTGGCGACACAGGCAAAATCCGGTCATGATATTGGAATGGTTACTCTTACTGGTGAATTAGTCAGAGTACAAATGAAGCGTAAGAAAGTCCGTATGGACGACGCAGAGAATGTTCTAAAAATTTACCGCAAAGCGTCTCAAAAAGATATTGACATTTGGTCTGAAGCTAGAGATAGAGAAGAACCAATGAAAGTGAAGGCACGTCAATTTGCTATAGACTTAAATCTGAAAATGAAAATTTCGGATATAGAATTTCAAGGAGACGGTAGCAAAGCAACCTTTTATTATACCGCAGAAGAACGTGTAGATTTTAGAGAGTTGATTAAAGTTTTTGCACGCGAGTTTAGAACGCGAATTGAAATGAAGCAAGTAGGCTTCAGACAAGAAGCAGCTAGACTTGGTGGTATTGGCTCTTGTGGAAGAGAACTATGTTGTTCTACATGGTTAACCGATTTTAGATCGGTTAGTACTTCTGCTGCACGTTACCAGCAATTATCTTTAAACCCATTAAAATTAGCGGGACAATGTGGTAAATTAAAATGTTGTCTTAACTATGAGTTAGATGCCTATTTAGACGCCTTAAAAGCGTTTCCAAAATCTGATATAAAATTATATACCGAAAAAGGAAATGCAGTATGTCAAAAGACCGATATTTTTAAAGGCTTAATGTGGTATGCTTATGAAGGGGAATGGATGAATTGGCATGTCATCAATACAGATCAAGCCAATGAAATTATAGCTAAAAACAAGAAGAAAGAAAAAGTATCTAGTTTAGAAGAATATGCTGCTGAGCACATCCAAGACACTAAAAACGAATTTGAGAACGTTGTAGGGCAAGATAGTTTAACGCGTTTTGATAGTCCAAAGTCCAATAAAAAACGTAGAAACAATAAGGGTAAGAAAAATACCAAGAGCAGAAACAACAAAAATACACCTCGAAATCGCAGTAAAAATCCAAATGCCAAGACAAATGCCAAAACTAAGAAGAGCTAAAGGGTTATTTCTTATAGTAATCAGTGGTTTTTTATGCTTTAGTTGCGACTCAAATGCTGTTTTCGATTCCTATAAATCAGTGCCTAATCAATGGCATAAAGATTCTATAGCAAGCTTTAAATTTGAAGCTCCAGACACTATAAATAACTATAATTTATATGTGAACTTAAGGAATACAGACGATTATAAGTTTAATAATTTATTTTTAATTGTAGAACTTAACTATCCAAATGGTAAAGCTGTAACAGATACTTTAGAGTATAAAATGGCAGCACCAAGTGGTGAGTTATTAGGAACAGGCTTCACAGATCATAAGGAAAATAAATTGTGGTTTAGAGGGTATAAAGAGCCCTTTGTATTTAACGAAGAAGGCGATTATACCATAAACATTCAACATGCGATGCGTAAAAATGGCGACGTTAATGGTTTAGAGTATTTAGAAGGTATAACTGATATTGGTTTTAGGGTAGAACAGGTTCAAAACAAGTAAATATGGCAAAAAAGAAAACTTCAAAATCTAAATCTGAAACTTTAGATTTTTCAAAATATGTACGTTGGTTTTGGATAGTATTCTTAGGAGGAATCCTATCTGTAGTGTTATTGTTTCTATTCGCATCTTGGGGGTTTTTAGGTGAAATGCCAGATCACACTAGGTTGGAGAACCCGGAAACGAATCAAGCGACGGAAATAATTTCTTCAGATGGTGAGACATTAGGAAAATTCTATTTTAATGATAATAGAACACCTATTGGCTATGCTGATTTACCCCAAAATATAGTGGATGCTTTGATTGCAACAGAAGATATTCGGTATTATAAACATTCAGGTATTGATGGCAGAGGTACACTAAGAGCTATTTATAAATTAGGAAAAGGAGGTGGAGCCAGTACTGTTTCTCAACAATTAGCTAAGAATTTATTTACTAAGCAAGTTTCTGCAAATATCATAGAACGTCTTTCTCAAAAAGTAAGAGAGTGGGTCATTGCCATTCGTTTAGAACGTCAATATACCAAAGAAGAAATTATAGCAATGTATTTTAATATCGTTGATTTTAATAATAATGCAGACGGTATACGAAGTGCCGCTAGGATTTATTTTGGTAAAGAGCCTAAAAATTTAGATATCAAGGAATCGGCTATGATTGTCGGGATGTTAAAAAATCCATCATTATATAACCCAAGGCCACATAAAAATCCTGTAGGGACAAGAAATAGACGGAATGTGGTGCTTGCGCAAATGGCCAAATATGACTTCATTTCTGAAGCACTAAAAGACTCACTTCAAAAAACGGATTTAGATTTAAATTATTCACCTGAATCTCACCGTGAAGGAATTGCCACGTATTTTAGAGAATATTTAAGAGGTTTTATGAGAGATTGGGCAAATGACGAAAACAATAGAAAACCAGATGGAAGTAAATATGACTTATATACTGATGGTCTTAAAATTTTTACAACTATAGATTCACGCATGCAGAAGTATGCTGAAGACGCGATTGAACAACATATGCCAAGGTTGCAGGCAGAATTTGATCATCAAAATACACCAGAGCGAAATAAAACAGCGCCATTTGTAGGGCTAACACAATCAGAAGTAAATACGCTGATGAATAATGGAATGAGGCGAGGTGAACGATGGAGAATATTAAAAAATCAAGGAAAATCTGATAAAGAGATTATTGCATCATTTGACGTACCAACGGAAATGACAGTTTTTAAATGGATAGATGGTAAAGCAAGTGAAGTGGATACCATTATGAAGCCAATCGATTCTATGCGCTATTATAAATCGTTTTTGCGTCCAGGGATGATGTCTATGGATCCATTGACGGGACATGTAAAGGCTTGGGTTGGCGGAATGAACTATAGACATTTCCAATTTGACATGGTTAAGCAAGGTAAACGTCAGGTGGGATCTACTTTTAAACCTTTTGTTTATGCTACAGCAATTGATCAGTTGCAATTTTCACCATGTGATTCATTTCCAAGAACACCTATAACCATTGAAGCGAATAAATTTGGAAACCCAGAACCTTGGACGACAAAAAATTCAGATGGTAACTATTCAGGAAAGCAGACGTTAAAAGACGCTCTAGCTAGTTCAACTAACACAATTACAGCGCGTCTAATAAACGAAATTGGACCACAGCCTGTTGTGGAAATGGCGAAAAAATTAGGCGTGGAAGAAGAAATATTACCTGTGCCAGCCATTGCTTTGGGAACAGCAGATATTAGTGTTTATGAAATGGTGGCGGCCTATTCGACTTTTGCCAATAAAGGGGTGTATAATAAACCTGTAATGATTACGCGAATTGAAGATAAAAATGGGACCATGTTGTATCAATTTGTTCCTGAAAGTAAAGATGTTCTAAGTGAGGAAGTTGCTTATGTAACTGTAAACCTTATGGAAGGTGTTACTCAAGGAGGCTCGGGTACCAGACTTAGGCATAATAGCTCATGGCTAAAAAGCACACCGTTGTACAAAGAAATTATGACGGGATATCCATACGAACTAGATAATCCTATAGCGGGTAAAACTGGTACTACACAAAACCAAAGTGACGGTTGGTTTATGGGTATGGTGCCAAATCTCGTAACCGGAGTTTGGGTTGGAGCAGAGGATAGAGCCGCACATTTTAAATCTATTAGGTATGGTCAAGGAGCCTCTATGGCACTACCAATATTTGGTTTGTTCATGAAAGCCTGTTATGCAGATGAAACTTTAGAAGTTTCTAAAGGGAATTTTGAAAAACCAGCAAACCTGTCTATTAACGTTGACTGTGATTCTACAGGTGAAGGTAGTACTGATTCTGAGGGAGGTTCCGAAGGAGATATTCAGATAGATTTTTAAAAAATCATCAATAGTCACACCTATAATTAAGGTTGGAAAATTATAATTTTAACGTATAGTTTCGTATTTTTCAAAAGCAAAATTTTTTAAATATGATCAATAAAAAAGTAGCGAATATTACTGAAGCACTTGAAGGTGTGAAAGACAATATGACCTGTATGTTTGGTGGATTTGGCTTGTCTGGTATTCCAGAAAATGCCATCGCCGAACTCGTAAAAAGAAATATAAAAGGTTTAACCTGTATATCCAATAATGCTGGAGTAGACGACTTTGGTTTGGGATTATTATTACACCAAAAACAGATTAAAAAGATGGTATCGTCTTATGTGGGTGAAAATGATGAGTTTGAACGTCAGATGCTTTCTGGTGAATTGGACGTAGAATTAATCCCTCAAGGGACTTTGGCAGAGCGCTGTAGAGCGGCACAGGCTGGTTTTCCAGCTATTTATACGCCTGCAGGATATGGAACAGAAGTCGCAGAAGGAAAAGAAACAAGAGAATTTGATGGTAAAATGTATGTTTTAGAACATGCGTTCAAAGCCGATTTTGCTTTTATCAAAGCTTGGAAAGGTGATGCTGCCGGGAATTTAATATTCAAAGGAACAGCGAGAAACTTTAATCCTGTAATGTGCGGAGCCGCTAAGATAACTGTAGTTGAGGTTGAAGAATTGGTTCCTGTAGGTGAGTTAGATCCAAATCAAATTCATATTCCAGGTATTTTTGTTCAACGTATTTTTCAAGGTGAAACATATGAAAAGAGAATTGAACAATTAACGGTAAGACAAAGAGCATAATTATGTTAGATAAAAACGGAATAGCGAAACGCATCGCAAAAGAAGTAAAAAATGGTTACTATGTTAACTTAGGAATTGGTATTCCAACATTAGTAGCAAATTTTGTACGAGACGATATTGAAGTGGAGTTTCAGAGTGAAAATGGCGTCTTAGGAATGGGGCCTTTTCCTTACGAAGGTGAAGAAGATGCCGATATTATTAACGCAGGTAAACAAACCATTACTACTTTACCTGGAGCATCTTTTTTTGACTCCGCAATGAGTTTTGGAATGATTAGAGGCCAGCACGTAGATTTAACGATTCTTGGCGCTATGGAAGTCGCAGAGAATGGCGATATTGCTAACTGGAAAATTCCAGGTAAAATGGTAAAAGGTATGGGAGGTGCTATGGATTTAGTTGCTAGTGCCGAAAATATTATCGTTGCTATGATGCATACCAACAGAGCAGGAGAATCAAAATTATTAAAAAGATGTTCTTTGCCATTAACTGGGGTTGGTTGTGTAAAGAAAATTGTAACAAATTTAGCTGTAATAGAAGTAACTCCTAAAGGATTTAAACTTTTAGAACGTGCACCGGGAGTTTCGGTAGAGGAAATTGTAAAGGCCACCGAAGGAGAGTTAATTATTGAAGGTGAAATTCCTGAAATGGACGTATAGTTACTAGTGTAATATAAAAAAAACCGCTAAATCATAGCGGTTTTTTTTGTAAGTAAAATCTTCGTAAAAGATGTTAAATGTTAAAAAAATACGCATTATATCGATTTGTTGTGTATTTTGACTGATATTTTGAAAATAAGTTTCATATTAGCAAAACACAAGTAATAAGATTGTTTGTTATAACGTAAATGCCTTTTTGCCCCAAACCAAACTATAATTTTAACTAATGACCACTAAACCAAATCTACCAGAACCTACTTTAAATGATGACCATGAGTTTTCAGTTATCGAAGACACAATGGAGTTAGTTACAAATGTTTTTAAGTTAGCCAGAAAAATATTCATGCTATAATCCTTTTGGAATAGCATGAATTAATTTCTTGGTGTATTCTTTTTTTGGCGATGCATAAATCTTGTCAGCATCTCCAATTTCTTCTATTTTTCCTTTATTCATTACCAATAATTGATCAGCCATATATTTTACAACCGCTAAGTCGTGTGATATGAATATATAGGTAAATCCAAATTGATGTTTTAAATCGTTAAGTAAGTTTAAAACCTGGGCTTGTACTGAAATATCTAAAGCTGAAACAGATTCATCACAAACAATCAGTTGAGGTTCTAATGCTATAGTTCTGGCAATGCCAACACGTTGACGTTGACCACCAGAAAATTCATGAGGATATCTATCGAAGGCAGAGGCATCAAGACCAACCTTTTCTAAAATATCTATTACTTTTTCTTTTCTTGAGGCATTAGAGGTCCCAATATTATGAACTTTCATCGGTTCAATAATAGCATTACCAACGGTTAATCGTGGGTTCAGAGATGCAAAAGGATCCTGAAAAATAATCTGGATGTCTTTTCGTAGAGCACGCATTTCTGAAGTGCTTAAATTAGTAATTTCTTTTCCTTTATATAGTATTTGTCCCGAAGTGGCTTTATCTAATTGTAAAATGGCATTTCCTAAAGTTGATTTTCCACATCCAGATTCTCCAACTAAACCTAAAGTTTCTCCAGGATACACCTTAAAACTTACACCATCAACAGCATTAAAAGAGCGATCTTTAGAAAACCATCCCGTTTTTGAAAAATAGGTTTTCTCTACATTAATGATTTCTATCAAGGGTGCTTGAGCATATAATTTTTCATGATTTTTCCTCCTATCCACATCTGAAATTACAGCGTCACTCACCTTATTGGTCATAAAATCTGAAATGGTAGGGAGTTGTTTTAAACGATAATCTGTAGAAGGTCGTGCTGCAATGAGTGCTTTTGTATAGTTGTTTTTTGGAGAATTGAATATTTCATTGGTCGTCCCTTGTTCAACAATTTCCCCTTGATACATTACTAAAACACGGTCGGCAAGTTCTGATACTAAAGACAAATCATGTGAAATAAATAAAATGGACATTTTAGTGTCTTTTTGAATGTCTTTAAGGAGCTCTAAAATTTCTTTCTGAACGGTTACATCTAAAGCTGTTGTAGGTTCGTCAGCAATAAGTAATTTAGGTTTGCAGGCAATTGCCATTGCGATCATAACACGTTGCTTTTGTCCACCTGAAATTTCATGAGGATAAGCCTTATACATGCGTTCTGGATAAGGAAGTTTTACTTTGTCGAAAAGGTTTATAACTTCAGTTTTAATTTCTGAAGCAGATAACTTAAGGTGTTGTTGCAAGATTTCTTCAACCTGTCTTCCACAGCGCATAGATGGATTTAATGAACTCATAGGTTCTTGAAAAATCATCGCAATCTCTTGTCCTCTAATAGACTGAAAATCTCTTTCAGATAGGCTAACCAAATTTTTATTATCGAATGTAATAGAACCAGATGTGATTTTTGATATCTGTTTTGGTAATAATCCCATTAGTGCTAGTGAGGAAATTGACTTACCTGACCCAGATTCGCCTACCACAGCAACTATTTCATTCGTTTGTATTTCAAATGAAATATTTTTAATAATCTGTTTTTCAATCTTGTCTTTAAAAAAGGAAATTTCTAAACCTTCAACTTTGAGTAAATCATCTTTTGCCATAGGTAAATGTAGTTATTTTCTTCAATAGTGTTGTGGAAAAACCATAACGAAAAAAAGATGTATGTATTTTAACGAAATACCTGCTATATAATTATGTTTTTGTTATTAAATTAATACTTTTAATAGATTTTTATAAATAAAACACCCTTTAAATTGCAAATGTGTATGAAAAAAAACTATTTAAGTGTATTTAGTGTAATTTTATTAATGCTGTCAACGGCATCGGTATTTGCGCAAACTACCCAAGAAAAAGAACAAATTACGAGCCGGTATGATCAACAGGTCATTCAAGAATTAAGCAAAAAGTTTAACGCACAAGCCAAAGCTGAAAAAGATAAAGCTACACAAATGGCATTATTAAATGGTTGGCCACTTATTATTAGTACGAAAGACTCCTATCAAGAGATTCAAAAAATTTCTTCTGATGGAAGACCCATTTATTATACTACATTTAATATCGCAGCTTCGAAATCGACTCGTGCGAATCATTTAAATTCTGGTGGTTCATTAGGATTAAATTTAGATGGTCAAAATATGACAGCTCATGTTTGGGATGGTGGATTGGCACGTGCTTCGCATCAAGAATACGATGGGCCAGGCGGTACTAACCGATTTTCTGTTGGTGACGGATCAACAGCCTTACACTACCACTCGGCACATGTAACAGGAACCATAATCGCATCTGGTGTTGTTTCAAATTCAAAAGGAATGGCGCCACAAGCAAGAGCTATTGGATACGATTGGAATAACGACACCTCTGAAGGTACAACTGCGGCAGGAAACGGTATGCTTGTATCAAATCACTCTTATGGCTATGCCGCTAGAAATGCGCAAGGTCAACCTCAGTTGCCAGATTATTATTTTGGAGGTTATATTACAACCTCAAGAGATTGGGATGACATTATGTTTAACGCTCCTTACTATTTAATGGTAGTGGCTGCAGGAAATGATGGGTCTGACAATTCGGCAAATGGAGCGCCTTTAGATGGAAATTCGTCTTACGATAAACTTTCAGGTCATGCTACAGCAAAAAACAATATGGTTGTTGCAAACGCGCAGGATGCTAATATTGATACTAACGGAAATTTAGTTAGTGTTTCTATTAATAGTAGTAGTAGCGAAGGACCAACAGATGATTACAGAATAAAGCCAGATATTACTGGAAATGGAACTTCTGTGTATTCAACTTACGAATCGAGCAATACAGCATATAATAGCATTACAGGAACTTCAATGGCATCTCCAAATGTCGCAGGTTCATTATTGCTACTTCAACAACATGCCAATAATGTAAGCGGAAGTTATATGAGAGCGGCTACCTTAAAAGGTTTAGCACTTCATACTGCTGATGATGCAGGTTCTAATGGGCCTGACGCGATTTATGGTTGGGGATTAATGAATACGAAGCGCGCAGCAGAAGCAATTACTAATAATGGAAACGAATCTAAGATTGAAGAGTTGACTTTGATGAATGGACAGTCTTATCAAATTACAGTAGATTCAGATGGAATTAACGATCTGTATGCCTCTATATCATGGACAGATAGAGCAGGAGTTGCTACAACTACAGCTAATTCTAACGCGGCTGTTTTAGTGAATGATTTAGATATTAGAGTAACGAAAGGAGGTACTACGCATTCGCCTTGGAGATTAACCGGGGTAACTACTAATGGAAAGGGTGATAATTCTAAGGATCCTTATGAAAGGGTAGATGTAACTAACGCTTCGGGAACCTACACTATTACAGTGACTCATAAAGGTAGTTTAACAGGAGGAAGTCAAAACTACTCGTTAATTGTTACTGGATTATCAGGAACACCTATTGTATGTAGTGCGACGACCCCAACCGGGCTTTCTATTGATGGGTTTGGTTCGTCTACAGCCACAGTATCATGG
Source organism: Winogradskyella epiphytica (assembly GCF_003217215.1). Lineage (GTDB taxonomy): Bacteria > Bacteroidota > Bacteroidia > Flavobacteriales > Flavobacteriaceae > Winogradskyella > Winogradskyella epiphytica. Next base: position 744,541 of record NZ_QJTD01000001.1, on the reverse strand, counting down.
GATGCTGTTTCTGGAGCTTCATATGATTTTAGATACCGTCAAGTAGGAGCTTCTGCTTGGACAACATCATCTGTATCGGGATCATCAACATCATTATCAGGTTTAACGCCTGAAACATCTTACGAAGTACAAGTGAGAAGTAAATGTACAGATGGTTCAACTTCGTCTTATTCAACTACTGTGAATTTTACAACGACTGAAGTTCAACTTAACTACTGTACATCTACAAGTAGTAATGTTAATGACGAATTTATTAGTCGCGTTCAATTAGGAACAATTAACAATTCGTCGGGAGCACAGAATTATTCTGACTTTACAAATATTTCAACAAATTTAACGCAAGGGCAAACGTATACGATTACGGTAACACCAACTTGGACAGGAACTACGTATAATGAAGGTTATTCGGTATGGATTGATTATAATCATGATGGTGATTTTTCTGATGTGGGAGAACAGGTATTGAGTCAATCAGCCACTCAGACTAGTCCGGTAAGTGGAAGTTTTACAGTGCCTTCTGGAACATACTCTGGAAATACTAGAATGCGTGTATCTATGAGTTATAATGCGGTTCCTACAGCTTGCCAGTCATTTACTTATGGTGAAGTTGAAGATTATACGGTTAATCTAATAACAGGAACGGCAGACACTACAGCACCGGTAATTACCTTAATTGGTGCTTCGACAATGAACTTAGTAGTTGGCGATACCTATAATGAGCCAGGTGCAACTGCAACGGATAATGTTGATGGAAACTTAACTTCAAGTATAGTTATTACAGGAACTGTTAATACAAATTCAGCAGGAACTTATACCAAGTATTATAATGTTAGTGATGCCGCTGGAAATGCTGCAACCCAACGTACGAGAACCATTATTGTTTCACAGCCTGCAGATACGACGGCCCCAGTAATTACTTTAAACGGTGCATCGACGATTAATTTAGAGGTGGGAGACACGTATAATGAGTTAGGTGCAACCGCTACAGATAACGTTGATGGAGATTTAACCTCAAGTATAGTTATTACAGGGACTGTTAATACAGCTTCAGAAGGAACTTATTTGCGTTATTATAATGTAAGTGATGCCGCAGGAAACAGTGCAACCCAACGCACTAGAACTGTAGTTGTTTCAAAACCTTCAACAGGAGGGTGTACTAATGGAGTTTCAACATTTCCATATACTGAAGGGTTTGAAAACACTTTAGGGGCATGGTCTCAAAGTTCGGGCGATGATTTCAATTGGTCATTACGATCTGGAAGCACTCCATCAAGTAATACAGGACCATCGAGTGCTTCGGCAGGTTCGTATTATATTTATATGGAATCGTCTTCACCAAACTACTCGACCAAAAGAGCCATTTTAAATTCACCTTGTTTCGATTTAGCTGCGGCTACTCAAGCAACATTCCAGTTTAATTACCATATGTACGGCACATCATCTATGGGAAGTTTAGCTGTAGAGCTGAGTACGAATAATGGTGCGACTTGGACCTCTGTTTGGAGTAAAGCTGGAAACCAAGGTAACTCTTGGAATACGGCAACTGTGAATTTAGCTGCTTATGTTGGAAGTTCAGTTCAACTGCGCTTTAACGGAATTACAGGTACTACTTGGCAAGGTGATATGGCTGTAGATGCTGTGAGTTTATCAACAGGTGGCGGATCGGGTACTACATGTTCTAATGTGTCACTTTCAATAACCTTTGATAATTACCCGGAAGAAACTGCATGGAGTGTTAAAGATGCTTCAGGTACAACGGTAGCTTCGGGAGGAACTTATGGTTCTCAACCAGATGGTTCAACATTAAATATAGACTTAGGTTGTTTAGATACGGGTTGTTACGACTTCGTAATTACTGATGCTTATGGTGATGGAATTTGCTGCTCATATGGCAATGGTTCTTATACATTGACCAATTCTGATACAGGAGTGACATTGGCTTCAGGCGCACAGTTTACAAGCTCTCAAACAATTAATTTCTGTCTAGGTAATTCAAACTCTAATTTTGATAGTAGTCCTGGAATTATTTCAGATAATCCAAACCAATATTTTAATATCTATCCGAACCCGGTTAAGCAAACGCTTAATGTTGATTTACTCGGTTATGAAGCTCAAAGCTTTGAAATTAAAAATATGTTAGGACAGACAGTTTCAAAAGGACGTTATACATCTGTGATTGATGTGTCTCAGTTGGATAGTGGTGTTTATATTTTACAATTAAACATTGGTGAGAAATCTAAATTAAAACGATTTATTAAAGACTAATAAATTGATTAGTCAATTGTGAAAATTAAAAGTCCAGATTTTAAATCTGGACTTTTTTTATACGTGTTTTATTTCATTATCATCGAGCAATTCATCTCCTCGTAATCTTAAGAATATCTGTGCGACCGCAATTGTATCTTTTTCGCAATAGATAATAATGCGATCAATTTCTTTTTCTTTATAATAAACCCTATACACTTCACTGCCGTCGATATCATCTTTTGGTGAAGGAATACCTAAGACATGGGTCATTAGTTTTAGAGAGGTATACGTTTTATAATCGCCAAATTTCCATAGTTCTAAAGTATCTAAATGAGGGACTTCCCATGGTTTTTTGCCGAAGAGATTCAATTTGTTTGGTAATTCGATATTGTGAATTATCATACGTCTAGCGATATATGGAAAGTCGAATTCTTTTCCATTATGCGCACAAAGTAGATGAGTGTTTAAGTTGAAATGTGTATCTAATAGATTTTTAAAATCCTTTAAAATTTTATCTTCATCACCATAAAACGAGGTCACACGAAAGGTTCTCGATTCACCTTGATATTTAAAATACCCAACCGATATACAGATAATTTTTCCAAATTCGGCCCAGATGCCTGCTCTATCATAAAATTCCTCGGCACTAAACTCATCTTTACGCTGGTAACGCGATTTTGCTTCCCAAAGCTCTTGTTTAGTAGCATCCAAATCGGTAAAGTTTTCTGTTTCAGGAACCGTTTCAATATCTAAGAATAGAATGTTTTCTAAGTTGAGTTTGCGCAACATGTTTACTCGGTATTAAATTATGCTCCCATCATCGCATAAGCTTCATCTATAAAGGTATAAAAATCTGGTGAGTGGTCATCGCCTTCAACTTTTTTGATGGTGTGTCCAAGTCTAACAACGATGAGATTATCTTCTGGAATAACGATTACAAGTTGTCCTAAATGGCCACGCATATAAAAAATCTCTTTGTTTCTATGTTGCGCTAGCCACCAACCGTAACCATAAATTTCACCTCCTTCAAAACGAGGTTTTACAGACTTGGCAACAAAGGCAGAGTCTAATATTTGTTTTCCATTCCATTGGCCATGGTCTTTAAACAATTTACCATAGCGCGCAAAATCCTTGGCATTACTGGCAACGCAGCAGTAGGCTTTTACTAAATCATGATCTTCACTATCAACCTGCCACAGCGTCTCATTTACCGAGCCTAAAGGTTTCCAAAAGCTTTCTTCAAAATAATCATAGATTTTTTTTCCACTAGCTTTTTCAATTACCATAGCCAACATTTGAGTGTCTCCACTCGCATATTTAAAGCTTTGTCCAGGGTCTGTCTCCATCTTTAAACCATTAATGACCTTTGCTAAATCGTCATCAAAATAAGCACGTGTTGTAATGGATAGTGGCGAATAATACGCTTCATCCCAATTGGTCCCAGAGCTCATGCTTGATAAATCACCAACCGTCATTTTAGCTGCTTTTCCTTCACAGAATGCAGGTAAGAAATCGCAAACAGGTTGGTCTAAACTTTTAATATATCCATCTTGAATGGCTTTTTGCATCAATCCAGAAACATAGCTTTTCGCCATAGAAAAACTATTCGATTTTGAATTTTCGTCAAAGCCATCATAGTAATTTTCAAACCATATACTATCGTTTTTAATAATCATATAAGCTACAGTTCCCGATGCATTATTGAGCTTAGTCAAAGTTTCGGTTTCTTTTGCAGTATTGTAATCCACATGATTTGGCCAAGGCTGAGGCTGACTACTAGCTTCAATTACCTGGTTATCGAACTGCTTATAATCTTCTAAATAGGCAGTTTTATGCCCTTTGAGATAAATGGTTCTTACGGCTTTTAAAAGGTAATCCGTGTCAGTAATGTAAAGAATAGCTATAGTCAGCGCGAGAATGACTACAATAAATTTAAAGGTGTTCTTAAGGAATTTCATTGAGCGAATAGTTAATTGGTCTTCTTTCTGTTTTTAATCTTTTCTTTATAAAAGTGCTTGTCTGCGATATAAAGTGTTTTATTAAATGTAGCAATTATATTTTGCTTTTCATCAACAAGGGACATGCTTTTGTGGAAGTCCGTTTCACCTTGATCATCCACCGTTTTTTTTATAGTTTCAATTTCTTCTGGAGTAAATATAAATTCGCCATAAAGAGTGCCTTTACCAGGTTTTCTATATCGTGCTTCAACGGCTTTATCCCAAACGACATATGCGTCGCCAAGTATCTGAATTAGCTGAATCATATATACGGGATCTGTGGCCGCTAACATACTACCGCCAAACATAGTTCCGGCGTAATTTCGATTTTTATAACTGAGTTTTAATCTGATTTTTACATAGTATAAATCGTCACTTACTTCAATAAGTCGTGCTGTGGTACGTCTGTACATTGGCGACCAATTAAAACCGTATTTATAAATAGTTGAAGGTTTTAAAAAACGAGTTAAAAAATCAGTAGCTATTTTATACATTAAAAAAGAGATTGTTGTTTGACTTCACTTTCATGATTAAGCAGCCACTGCTTTCGGTGTAAGCCGCCAGCGTAGCCTGTAAGACTTCCATCGCTTCCTATAACTCTATGGCATGGTACAATTATCCACAATGGATTTTTACCATTGGCGTTGGCCACAGCTCTTATGGCTTTAACATCGCCGAGTTGTTTCGATAATTCTAAATAAGATATCGTCTTTCCGAATGGAATAGTTTCGAGTTGTTTCCACACCTTTTTTTGAAAGGTGGTTCCCATAGGGTTTAATTTTAAGTCGAAGGTTTTTCTAGTGGAATTGAAGTATGCTTTCAATTGGGAAACAGCCTCTAATAATTCTTCAGGAATAGTATTGGAAACTTCTTCGGATTGATCTAAAACTAAAACAGAAGAAATACGATGCACATCACCAATAATTTTGGCAACTCCTAATGGTGTTTCAATCGTACAGCTTAGCATTTATTCTTCAGGCTTTTCATCTTCAATGATGCCTAAACGTTTCGCTCTAGATTCCCAACTCTTTCTTGCTAATAATTGCAAGTCTGAAACATTATCACTTTCGTCCATAATTTCAAGACCTAGAAGTGTTTCAATAACATCTTCCATAGTGACTAAACCGCTAACAGAACCATATTCATCAACTACTAATGCCATATGTTTTCTGTCTTCAACTAGCTTTTCAAATAGAATAGGAATGGATAAGTTACGGTTTACAATGATGATATCTCGTTTGATATCTGCTAACTTTTTAGAGCCATTTCCAAGAGCCATTTCTTTAAACACTTCGTCTTTTAAAACCATTCCTGTGATATTATCTGAATTTTCAGTGTATAAAGGAATTCGTGAAAAGCGAATATTAGAATTGGCATTAAAGAAATTTTCTACGGTTGTGTTTTCGTCTTCAGTTTTTACGACGGTACGAGGGGTCATTATATCTTTAGCTTGTACTTCTTTAAAGTTAAGTAAGTTTTTAATCACCTTGCTTTCACTTTCCTCAAAAACGCCTTCTTCATGAGCAATTTCTGTCATGGCAACAAAACCTTCTCTACTTAAAACACTTCCGTGGCCTTTACCTCCAATTAATTTTGTTGTAAGCTGAAGCAACCATAAAATACCCGTGTATTGCAATGGGAAAATTAAGACTTTAAGTGTTTTTGAGGTGAAATTAGAGAGCTGCTTCCAGTAGGTTGCACCTATAGTTTTAGGAATGATTTCTGAAGCAACCAATATTAGTATAGTCATAACGGTTGAAACCAGTCCAACCATAAGATCTTCCGTGAATTGTATGCCTAAAATTGTGCGCTCTGTGCTACCGTAAATTTCGGCGTAAGCCACTTTGGCTTGTACACCCACTAAAATAGCACCAACAGTATGTGCAATGGTATTAAGAGTTAAAATAGCAATTAAGGGACGATCTACATCCTGTTTTAACTCTTCTAAGTCTAGAGCGTAAGATTTTCCCTCTTTCTTTTTAAGATTGATAAACGTTGGTGTAATGCTTAATAGCACTGCTTCTATAATAGAACAAATGAATGAAAAAAAGATTGATATAAAAGCGTAAAAAATGAGTAAGCCCATTAATTTAAAGTGGTTTAGTTCGTGTAAATTTACAAAAATGAATAGTTACAATAGGCTATATTATAACTTTTCAGTGATAATTCTTAACCGATAAACAGACAGAGTTAGTTCATTCAGAATAATATAAAAATCAACTCTCTAAAATAATGCGAGTTGTTGGAATACCATACTGTGAGATTCTTTCTAATAGTGTGATTAATTCTTTATTACTTTTAAAATAAGCTAAAACTAGTAAACTATCCTCTCCTGTAATTCTATCGCAACGCTGAACCTCATTCCAGTACTTAATTTGATTAAGTGCTGTTTTAATGGTGCTTGACTGATGTATTTTTAGATTGATATAAGCTTTAGTTTTAACACCAAACTTTTCATGATTGAGTCGAAGAGAATACCCAAGAATAAATCCTTTTTCCTCTAATTGTTTTACCCGTTTTCCAACAGCAGGTGCCGAAAGGTCTACGGATTTTCCAATGGTCGCAAATGATTCGCGAGCATTAGCTTGTAGCATTTCTATAATTCTCTCGTCGATAGCATCCATGTTTGATTCGAAAGTAATTTAATGATTAAGCAATTGATTCGAAACCAAACTTAATGAAAAAGATTGGATAAGTTGCTGATTGTTAAGACTTATTTAAAAGCATTACAACATCTTTTGCGAAATATGAAGCAATAATATCTGCGCCTGCACGCTTAATAGATGTCACCTGCTCCATCATAACAGCATCATGATCTAACCATCCTTTTTCAGCAGCCGCTTTTAGCATGGCATATTCACCAGACACTTGGTATACAGCAACAGGAACATTGAAATTATTTTTAATATCGCGTACAATATCTAAATAGCATAATCCTGGTTTTACCATCACGATATCTGCACCTTCTTGGATGTCCATTTCAGTTTCTCTAATCGCTTCATCTCTATTAGCGAAATCCATTTGATAGGTTTTTTTGTCTTTTGGAATATCAACTAAATCAACAGGAGCAGAATCTAAAGCATCTCTAAAAGGGCCATAGAACGCAGAAGCATATTTTGCCGAATAGCTCATAATGCCTGTGTCAATAAAGTTAGATTGATCCAAAGCTTCACGAATACCTAAAATTCGACCATCCATCATATCACTAGGTGCTACAAAATCAGCTCCAGCTTCAGCATGAGAGATACTCATATTCGCTAAAACATCTACTGTAGCATCATTTATAACCTTGCCATTTTCTATAATTCCGTCGTGACCATAAGATGAAAAAGGATCTAAAGCCACATCGGTCATAACTAACATTCCAGGGCAAGTATCCTTAACTGTTTTAATAGCACGTTGCATAAGTCCATTTGGATTAAGCGCTTCTGTACCAAAATTGTCTTTTAATTTATCATCCACTTTTACAAAAAGTAAAACTGACTTTAAACCCAAACTCCAAAGCGTTTTAATCTCTTCTTTTAGTAAATCTAAACTGAAACGGTAATAGTTGGGCATTGATGCAATTTCTTCCTTTACACCTTTGCCTTCCACCACAAAAAGTGGCACTAAAAAATCGTTTGCAGAGATGAAATTCTCTCTAACTAAACTTCTAATCGCTTCGTTACTTCTTAATCTTCTATTTCTTCTAAGTGGGAACATATTATTTTAATTTTTGGCATAACCTAAGTAATACCAGATTTCATTTTCTTTTATAAAAGCTGATTTTTCATGAATCACATCAACTTTTCCGTTTTCATAAAAATAGGCATTAAACGTTACTGTACCTTCAGTGTCGTTCTTCAGACCCTTTGTGGTTTCAAGAACCTCCAATCGTATCCAATTTACAGATTTGGCCCATTTTTCTATGGCTTTCTTTTCTGAAGTTGGTCGTGTAGAACTATGGTGAGTTTGCATTAAATAATCACCATTTGCCAAAACAAATGCGCTGTATCTTGAACGCATTAGCTGTTCTGCTGTTTCTGTTTTTCCACCGTTTAAATGAAAGAGTTCACAGCATTCGTTATAGGGTTTATTATTTCCGCAGTAATAGTTCATCTTATACCCAATCTACCGGGTTTTGTAGTACTTTAAGAAGTTTTTCTTCCTCACTACCAGCTTCGGGATGATGATCATAAACCCACTGTACATGTGGAGGTAAACTCATTAAAATACTTTCAATTCTTCCGTTTGTTTTCAGTCCGAATAAGGTGCCTTTATCATGTACCAAATTAAATTCTACATAACGACCTCTTCGGATTTCTTGCCAAGTTCTTTGCTCTTCGGAGTATGGTAATTCTTTTCGTTTTTCAACTATAGGAACATAAGCTTCTAAGAAACTATTGCCAACTTCAGTAACAAAGTCGTACCAGTTTTGCATGCTCATTTCCTCTGTTTTTTTGCAATAATCGAAGAATAAGCCACCAACGCCACGACCTTCATTTCTATGCGAATTGTAGAAATACTCATCGCAACGTGCTTTATATTTTGGATAAAATTCTGGATGATGATTGTCGCAAGCTGTTTTACAAACACTATGAAAATGTTTAGCATCCTCTTCAAACAAATAATAGGGTGTTAAGTCTTGTCCACCTCCAAACCATTGATCCACGATATTACCTTCTTGATCATACATTTCAAAGTATCTCCAATTGGCGTGAACCGTTGGTACCATTGGATTTTTAGGATGAAGTACCAGACTTAAACCGCAAGCGAAAAAATCGGCATCTTCTACACCAAAATACTTTTGCATAGAATCTGGTAATTTTCCGTGGACACCAGAAATATTAACGCCACCTTTTTCAAAAACATTTCCGTTTTCTATAACGCGAGTTCTTCCGCCTCCACCTTCAGGACGTTCCCAAAGGTCTTCTTGAAATGTCGCTTTTCCGTCAATGGCTTCAAGTTTTGCAGTAATGCTGTCTTGAAGCTGATGTATGTATTTGAAGAATTTGTCTTTCAAAATGTGTTATTTATAAATTTAATATAACTCGATATCTAAAAGTTGTTCAATACTTGAACTTTAATATCGTTTTTATGCCTTCAGATTTTCTAAACTTGAAGGATTTTGATTCAATAGGTTTTCATCCTTTAAAAGGTTTACTGTTTTCAATGTTGCTGCTGTTACACTCAAGGGCAACACGATAATCACCCCAATAAGTGGAATGAATAAAAACAACATAAAAACAATACCATTACCTATTGCAACACCTCTATATTTTCTAACAAACTGAACACTATCGCGATAATTAAAATGGCGCTCTAAGGTGTAATCCATATTACCAAAACCCGCATAATAGGCCTGAACCAAAAACAATAGTGCTGTTGAGGTAATATTACCTATCAATGGAATAAAATTAAGTAAGAGAATAGGAAGCGTTATTAATAATTCCTTTCCTAAATTTCTAAGGTTAATTCTAATACCTCGCCATAATTGTTCTTGAAACGTTGTGTTTCTATGGCTATGCTGATCAACTCCTGTTAAATGCCTCTCGATTTTTTCTGAAACCGGACTCATAAAAGGAGCCGACAATGCCATGATAATATGTTTATACAAAATTAAACCTACGGCAATAATCAGAATAGCTCCAATTACTGTAGAAATGGTGGTAAAGGTTTCTTTTCCCCACTCCCAAAACCAGACTTTGGCTATAAGTCTGCCCATATTATCTGAAAGTCCGTATGCTGAAAACCCTATAATGGTAGCTGTAACAATGCTAATAAGTATTGGGATTGCGAAGAACTTCCAAAGTTTTAGTTTAGAAATTAGGGCAATCGTTCCAATGTAAGCTTGAATACCTTTTAATATGTTTTGTATCATATTATTGTTTTTAGTTCGCTATTAGTTAATAGACGTAAAAAGGAATTCTAAGTTACAATTACATTGATTTAAAGCGTTTTTAGGCTTTGTACTCTTTTACAGCATCAATAAACGCTTTGGCATTTTCTAAAGGAATATTAGGTAAAATTCCATGACCTAAATTCACAATATATTTATCTTTTCCAAAGTCGTTAATCATTTGAGTCACCATCTTTTTAATTTCTGCAGGTGGCGAAAACAAACGAGTTGGATCAAAGTTACCTTGAAGGGTGATATTACCTCCTGTTAAGTAACGTGCGTTTCTAGCTGAACATGTCCAATCGATACCTAAAGCAGATGCTCCAGAATTTGCCATAGTATCTAAGGCAAACCAACAACCTTTTCCAAAGGCGATTACTGGCGATTCATCTTTTAAAGCATCGATGATTTGTTGAATATACTGCCAAGAAAATTCCTGATAATCTACAGGTGATAACATACCTCCCCAAGAGTCGAATACTTGTACAGCGTTAACTCCAGCTTTTACTTTTTCCTTTAAGTAAGCAATTGTTGTATCTGTGATTTTTTGTAGTAGTTGGTGTGCAGCAATAGGATTTGTAAAACAGAACTCCTTAGCTTTATCAAAGTTTTTAGAACCTTGACCTTGTACACAATAACATAGAATTGTCCAAGGTGACCCCGCAAAACCAATTAATGGAACTTCATCATTCAGTTTTTCTTTGGTCATTTTTATGGCGTCGTAAACATAGCTTAAAGCTTCCTTTACATCAGGAACAATAACATTATCTACATCTTTTTGAGTACGAACAGGATTTGGTAAATAAGGACCAAAATTAGGTTTCATCTGCACCTCGATATTCATGGCTTGCGGAATCACTAAAATATCAGAGAATAATATTGCAGCGTCCATTCCGTAACGACGAATTGGTTGCACTGTGATTTCACTCGCTAATTCAGGTGTTCGGCAACGTGTAAAGAAATCGTATTTTGCTTTGATTTCCATGAATTCAGGTAAATAACGTCCTGCTTGACGCATCATCCAAACTGGTGGACGGTCTACAGTTTCACCTTTTAATGCTCTTAAAAATAAATCGTTCTTTATCATGATAAGATGTTGGCTCGTAGCTATTAGTCGTTAGCTCATTGCCTTATTTAAATCTGTTTATATATCTTTTCTTAATGTTTTGGCTAATAGCTAAAACCTAATACCTATTAGCTAGCTGTAATATTCATTGACTAAATCAATAACACTTTCAACTAACGGCACTTTTGCTACTCTAACCTCTTTGAAGTGTTTCTTAGCTTCTGCTGCTGTTGTTGTTCCAATACAAAATGCAATACCTTTAGCTTCGTTTTGTTGCATAAAACTTTGAACCGTAGATGGACTATAAAACATAACACCATCTAAATCCCCTTCAACTTTTTTAGAATCAAGCTTAGTTTCGTAAGCCTGAACTTCATTAACTTTAATATTGTTCTTTGTTAAAATATCTGGAATCGTATCAAATCTTAAATTACTACAGAAATAAGTCACCTCAGTCCCATCCATATATTCAACCATATATTCGGCTAAATCTTTAGCGTAAGATTCTTGATGCTTCACTTTCCCAATGCGTTTTTCAACCATACGTTTTGTACGTCTTCCAACACAATAAATATTTTTGAATTGTAGTTCAGCAGGTGAATAGTTAGTGAGTAAAGAATCCACTGTATTCTGACTTGTGATAATTACGTTTTCTATTTCGTTTCTCACAATATTTTTAGAAAGACGATTTGGATTAATCTTAATATCGTCATTACTTTCAGCTACGACCTTTTCGTTAAATAAGGCTAACTGATCATTGGTCAATTTTTTGGTTGAATAAATATTAGTGACTTGATCTCTTCTGTCTAAAGCATCAATTAATATTTTTCCACCTTTCCCAATGATATAATCTGAACAAAATTCTGCTAATTCATGGTGCTTTCCTAAAGGAACCACTTTTGAAACTTCAATTTTCTTGGTGCCATCCGTACTTAAAAGAATTCCTTTGAAATTAACTTCTTCATCTTTAATAAAAGCTAAAGCACCAATAGGAGCAGAGCATCCGCCTTCTAATCGGTTTAGAAATTCACGTTCAATAGATGTACAGATTTCTGTTTCTTCATGATTGATTTCAGCACAAATCGCTCTTACTTCTTCATCCGCTTCTAAAGCAGTGATCATAACAGCACCTTGAGCTGGTGCAGGAATCATCCAATGAAGGTTAATAGAGTTTTCAGGTGTAATGCCTAATCTGCCTATTCCCGCTCCTGCAAAAATGGCGGCATTCCAATCGTCATTGGTTTCTAATTTTTCTAATCTTGAATTCACATTACCTCGTAAACCTACAACCGTATGCGTTGGGTAACGGTTTAGCCATTGTGCACGGCGTCTTAAACTCCCTGTAGCAATAACCGCTTCTTTTGCAGATAAAAACTCTTCATTGTCTTTAAATACTAAAGTGTCATTAACATTACCACGTTTTAAAACAGCAGCTTGTACAATACCTTTTGGTAAAACTGTTGGAACATCTTTAAGTGAGTGTACAGCAATATCAATAGAGCCATTAAGCATAGCTATATCTAAAGTTTTTGTAAATACACCTACGATTCCGAGTTCGTATAAAGGTTTATCGAGAACTAAATCTCCTGTAGATTTTACAGGGACAAGGACAGTTTTGTGACCTAATCGTTCAAGTTGAGTTTGAACGGTTTTAGCTTGCCACATAGCGAGCTGGCTGTCGCGTGTGCCAATGCGAATAATTTTAGACATTTTGGGTAGTTTCTAACTGAAATATTTTTTTGAAAAGCTCAATGCTTTCATCTGAAGAATCGATATCTTCTCTGAGGTGGTGCGCAAATTGATTGGTGATTTTTTGAATGATATTATTACTAATCAATTCGGCTTGATCCTCATTAAAATCAGGTAATTTTTTACGTTGATTGTTGAGTTCAGAGTTTTTAAGATCTGTCAATTTATGTTTGATGGCTTGAATAGTTGGTACAAATTTCAGAGTTTGTAACCAAGCGCTAAATTCTGCCGAAATTTCTGAAATAATCTTTTCAGCATCTGGAATAAAAGCTTTTCTATTCTCTAAAGTGTCATCTGTTATTTTAGCTAAATCATCCATATGAACCAAAGTTACGTTAGGTAATTCTCTAACATCTTCGTTCACGTTTTTTGGAATAGATAAATCTAAAATTAATAATGGTTTATCGGTTGTAATGAGCTCTTTATAAACCGTTGGGTTTTGCGCTCCAGTTGCTACAACGATAATATCGGAAGCATTGATTTCTTCCTGTAAGTTCTCATAATCTTTAACAATCAGATTAAATTTTCCAGCCACTTCTTCGGCCTTTGTTTTTGTTCTGTTGATTAAAGTAATATGCGAGTTTTTAGTATGTTTTACTAAGTTTTCACAAGTGTTTCGTCCTATTTTTCCAGTTCCGAAGAGTAAAATGTTCTTTTCAGAAATGTTTTCTGCACTATTCATGATATACTGAACAGAAGCAAAAGAGACTGAAGTTGCGCCAGAAGATAATTGCGTTTCGTTTTTAATACGCTTACTTGCTTGAATCACGTGATTTACTAAACGTTCTGTAAAAGAGTTTAATAAACCAAGTTTCTTAGAGGCTCTTGCACTAGATCTTAGCTGATAAATAATTTCAAAATCTCCTAGAATCTGACTGTCTAAACCAGATCCTACACGAAACATATGATTAATCGCTTCTTTGCTTTTGTATACATAAGCAACCTCTTGGAACTCTTCAACAGTTCCTTTAGTGTTTTCGCAGAGTAACTGAATCAATTGGTAGGGATGCTCTGCAAAGCCATACATTTCTGTACGGTTACATGTAGAAATTAACACCAAACTTTCAATCCCGTTTTCTTTAGCTTGAGACAATACCTCTTGTTTAGCGGTGTCGCTTAAACTAAAATGACCACGCACCACGGCATCTGCTTTTTTATAGCTGAGGCCTATAGCATAGAAAAATTTACTTTTATTGTGCATTTGCTCGTTTTACCTGACATGAGATTAGTGCGGAGCAAAAATAATAGGCTTATTCATATAAAAACAACGCTAGAAGAACTTAAAGTGTCGTTTCTGGTTTTTTAAGATTAATTTACATTAAAACCTGATAAATATCATATTTTTGTAATGAAATCAAGGTGTTTTTATGCCTTTGTTTAGAATCAGTCTAAATAATAATGAAATGAATTTAGAAAAATCAGCGTCTAAAAGTAACGCTATAGGTACTTTTGATGAAACTTATATTGAGGACGGCTTTTTTGTATTGACTTGCAAAAATGACAGTGATGACTTAAAAAATCTTGAGCGTAAGATTGATAGTAGCTATATTCAGTTTCATTTTTGTACCAAGGGAACTGCGGCTTTTGTGTTTAATCAAGGCAATTATACTTTGAATATTGATGAAGAAACCTCCTTGCTTCTTTATAATCCACAACGCGACTTACCTATAAATTTAGAGTTAAAACCTCATTCTTGGTTGGTGTCTTTAGTCGTTTCTATTAAGAAATTTCATGGTTTATTTTCAGAAGATGCTAATTATGTCACGTTTTTAACGGACGATAATAAGGACAAAAAATATTATAAGGACGGTAAAATATCACCTTCTATGGCGGTGGTGTTGAATCAGCTTATTAGTTTTAACCTTAATAATTCAATTAAACCCTTGTATTTTAAAGGAAAGGCCTATGAATTATTAAGTCTGTTTTTTAACCGAAGTGAAGATGCCGATATTGAACAATGTCCGTTTTTAGTGGATGAGGTTAATGTTGCCAAACTTAAAAAGGCAAAGGATATAATTATAGCTAATATGGCAGAACCACCAACTTTGCAAGAGTTGGCAGATGAAATTGACCTAAGCCTGAAAAAATTAAAAGAAGGTTTTAAACAGATTTATGGCGATTCGGTTTTTAGTTTTCTGTTTGATTATAAAATGGAAGTAGCACGTAAACTTTTAGAATCTGGCGATTATAATGTTAATGAAGTTGGACTAAAGGTAGGTTACAGCACAGGAAGCCATTTTATTGCGGCTTTTAAAAAGAAATTTGGGACGACGCCTAAGAAGTATATTCAGGCTACAAGCTAATAATCATAATACCCATCATTACCACTTGGCGTTACACGTTTTCTATCCTTATAAATAGCAAGGTTAATAATTTCGGTATATTGCTCTTCTCTTTCTTTGGTTTTATCTACCATGGTGCCATAGCTTTCAGATTTAGAATAGTAATCCACAACCAGTTGGTTTGGATCTTTTGGTTTAATAAATGAGATGTAGTGTAAAGCTTCAACCTTACCAGAATAGTCATCGACTTTATCAATTTTAAAAAAATACATCACAGCACTTTTGCCTTTATCAGTAATAAAATCACGTTTAAAAAGAAATTGTATAGCGTCTTTTTCTTTTTCAAAATTGGCATTAGAAAGTAGCTTTGATTTGGCAAATTGTTGCTGACTGATACTTATATGTTTCTGTTTGTGTAAGAGATTGGCTTTATCTAAGTGCTCTATAAGTAAGTATTGATTTTCTTCCTTTTCTAATAATTTTTTATTTAACTTTTCAGGAATGGCTTCTTTTTTCGCTGCTAATAAAGCATAATATTTTACCAAGGCCTTTGATTCATCGACATTCAATAATTTGTCAAAGAAATCTTGTGCGGTTCGCTCATTTCTATACGGGAAAATAAGTCTTACATAAGTGGCTAAATTTTGTGAATATGGATTGTAGCGATTATTTTGATTACCTAGATTTCGCTTTATCACAATCTTAGCATCATTAATCAGTTGATTCTTGTACTTTTTATACGTCTTTGTTTTTACTAAGCCACTGTCTTTTACCTTAGCTAACAAATTGTAAAGTGGTTGTTTATATTCTTGAATGGTACTGTATTCCAATATTTTTGGAAATAAGGATGCTTTTAATTCTAAAGAATCTTTTCCATTATAATTATAAAACATACGGCCTACATTTCCCAATGGCAAATCACGTTCCATCAGTTCTAAGGCAATTTTATAAGACTCCTTTTTATTAGAATCTAATAGACCTTCAAGAATAGATGTTTGAGTTTGAGGATCCGAATAACTATCGTGATACAATTGTTTTATAAAGGCTAAATTGTTCTTTAAATCTATTTTAATAAGTTGTTCTACGAGATGAGATTTTATTTCAAGACGCTCTTTATAAAATTCAAAATTCTTTAAAACGGAAACTATATCTTTACTGTTATGTTTTTTGAATTTAACGAGATTGTACGATTCTAAAACAATACTGTCCTTTGCTCTTAAGGCTTTAAAAAATAAGTCGGTTTTATCTTCAAGAACATTCTTTCCTAAAAGCGTGTCCATTGGTGTGAAAGAGTCGTAAAATTCGGTTACAAATTGTGAAGGTCCACTTATAGAATCTATCAGAGTTTTTAACTCAAATAGCACACCTTCTTTCAGAATATTTTTAACCAGAACCTGCTTGGAACTCGCCGAGTCTGCGTAACTAAATTGGTGTATATAATAATCATCAGTGATTGATGAACTGCGATTAGCGATATGAAAAGGTTTTTCATTTTTATAATAGCGTGATCGATAGTTAATTTTTTCTTCAACATCTTTCCATAAGCTATCCACATTATGAAACATTTGTAAATCGTGAAACTTGGTGCGAGAAACGAGAATTTGTTCATTCGCTGGAGTAGAGTAGACCGTTTCTTTTAAAGTTTGTTCGTAATCTTTTGGTTTTTGTCTTCCGTTCTGATTTTGGTTATAAGGATTTGGTGCTGGAGCTTTCGCATTTGTTCTTACCGAAAAATGAAGCGACGTATCAACCACCTTTTCAAAATCTCTATAGTTGGGCGCATTGAACTTAAACGACTTAAAATAGGAAGATTTTTCATCCACATTAGTACCAACATAACCTAATAAATAATAGCTGCCATCTTTAACAATCGTTTTAAGGTGTAATTGTTTTTGGGAGGCTGAATCTAATACAGCATAAGATTCATAAGTTTTATAATCACCTGCTTTAAAACCACCACTAGCTTCAGTTAGCTTATAATTTTTATATAAGGCATGATGAAAATATTTTGCTTCAAAACTATCTTCTTCGATGTAAGTGACATCATTTAATACTGCTTCTTCTAAGAAATAATAGGCATTATTGCTGCTGCCTTCTAATAGTTTTTTGCCGTAATTATGCATATTACTTGAAATATGATACTCTGGGAAATTAACTTGAAATTTCTTATTCGGAGATACAAATAACTGCTGTTGGTTTGAAGGTTCTTTTAAGATTATGGAGTTGAAAATTTTATCTTCATGCTTCAATACGAAATCACTGCGCCCAGCAAACTTTATAATAATAATTTCTAATGGTGTTTCGTAGATATGGTACTTCTGAAATTCTCCTTTTTTTGTTTTATTTACAATGCTTATGCCTGGGTAAGGTTGCCTTAACTCTTCTTTTCTAATGATATCTCCAGGGATATCTTCATAAAGTAAATGATCAATATCCTTTAAAGTGATATGTGGTTTTTCATTAGGTAAATAGTTAAAACGACTAATTCTATTAATGGTTAAATACGCACCATTGGTCATATCGGGATCTAAATAATATTTTTGTCCGCCGTATGAGAATTCACGAAGTTTATCGTAGGTGTTAATGCTTAAAAATCCGTCAGGCGTACTATGTCTTTTAAGTTTAGGTGTAACAAAAAGACTATCTAATTTTATCTTTTCTGTTCTACTGTATTCGGTTTGCTCTGAGGTCAAAGCTTTAACGGTATAACCTCTTTGACGTAACATATTAATCATGCCTTGTTCGCCTGGTAAATGAGCAGCGCCAACACCTGCAAAAACAGATTTGCTTGGCATGAGTTCTTCTAAAGAAATCACCATGTTTTCATTTCGAATATAGAGCATGTTCTCGCGGAAAAATTCAGTATTGACTCCAGCTCCAATGGAATCTAATAAATCCAAATTCCGATCACGATATAGGTTCTCCTGAATTAAATAAGGATTCTCTTTAGCATATAGTTTCTGAATCCAAGGATCTACTTCTTTTTTATTGGCATTATAAGCCGCTTTTGTCGTTAAATAACTCGATTCTTCTAAATCCTCTAAAGCATATATTTTTTTACCGTGTTTCTTTCCTGCTTGAAAAATAAACATGTCCAAATAAGTCTCTTCTTCAAAATTATCTGAAGCGTTATTTTTTCGATATAAATAGGAGTTAACGGCATTATTATCCATACGAATTGAACCTCGAATAGCCATTTCTTCGGGGTGATGCAACTTGAATAAGTTGGTATAAAAATCGTTGTTATAATTGTTGAAAGCGGCCATTTGACCGAGCATTAATTTGTAGTTAAAATCTGGCCAAGTCGTTGGGTCAGATTCTAAGGCTATGCAGTCACTTTCTTCTAAAGCTTTATAAAACACATCATCTAACCTAAAAGCTACTTTTTTACTTACGTGCATAGTGCCATAGAGGTAGGATGGTTTTTCTAGACCATTTCCTGTAATTTCCCAAAGAAGACTTTGATATTGTTGCTGTGAGAAAGCAGTTAATGAAAATAAAATAAGTAGTAGCGACAGGGTTTTTTTCATAATAAATAGATAGTCAAGGCTTGTAAAGATATTTAATTCCTTTAAACAGACTCCAAGATTTTTAAAAACTCGTTAAATATCAGAACAATGACTTCTGTTTTAAAGTGAAATTCAAAAGAAGTATTAACGATAGTGTGATAAATAAAAGCAATACGAAGGAGTGTATAGAATTACATTAAGTATTGTACTTTTGTATTTGAAAATTTATAGCATGTCAAAAGGAATTTTATTAGTCAATTTGGGCTCTCCGGACAGTCCAGATCCAAAAGATGTAAAGCGTTATTTGGATGAATTTTTAATGGATGAACGCGTTATCGATGTTCCACTTTGGGCTCGAAACTTAATTGTAAGAGGTATTATCTTAAACACAAGACCTAAGGCTTCTGCCGAAGCTTATAAAAAAATATGGTGGGAAGAAGGCTCGCCTTTAATTGTAATTTCTGAACGTTTACAGGAAAAAGTTCAACAAAAAGTTGACTATCCAGTGGCTTTGGCAATGCGTTATGGCAGTATGACAATTAAGGATGGACTTCAAGAATTGGTTGACAAAGGTGTTGATGAGGTGTTTTTAATTCCGTTGTATCCTCAGTTTGCTATGGCCACCACAGAAACAATTTTGGTATTAGCCGAAGAGATTAGAAAACAGCATTTTCCGAACTTGAAAATCTCCGATCTACCAGCCTTTTATAATAAGCCAGATTATATTGACGTGCTTTCAGAAAGTATTTCAAAACATTTGGAAGCTAAGGATTACGAGCACTTATTGTTCTCTTACCACGGTGTTCCAGAACGTCATATCAAGAAACGAGATATTACGAAATCTCACTGTAAAATAGATAGAAGTTGTTGTTCTACACCTTCACCAGCCCATGAGTTTTGCTATAAACATCAATGTGTTGAGGTCACACGATTGGTAGCTGAAAAGCTGAATCTAAAAGAAGGTACGTATTCTTCAAGTTTTCAATCGCGATTGGGATTCGATCCATGGTTACAACCTTACACTGATAGAACAATTGAGCGTCTTGGAAAAGAAGGTTTGAAAAAGTTAGCCGTAGTTACTCCTGCCTTTGTAAGTGATTGTTTAGAAACCTTGGAAGAAATTGCTATGGAGGGTGAAGAAATCTTTCATGAAATGGGTGGAAAAGAATTTACTACCATTCCTTGTCTTAATGATGATGAAAATTGGGTCAACCTTTTAGCCAATTGGATTAACGAATGGGCAACTACTGAAACAACTACCGTTTAGAAATGCCAAAAGTATCTTCACAAGAATTAGGACATCAGCCGATTGGAAAATTACTGATTAAGCAAGCCGTACCAGCATCTATTGGTATTTTGGTGATGTCCCTAAACATCTTGGTAGATACTATTTTTGTTGGTAATTGGATTGGCTCAACGGCTATTGCTGCGATTAATGTGGTGCTACCTGTATCCTTTTTTATCGCTGCTTTGGGAATGGCGATTGGTATTGGTGGATCTTCCATAATTTCAAGAGCCTTAGGTGCCAACAATAAAATCAAAGCCCTTAAAACTTTTGGAAATCAGATTACCTTGACCATTCTGGTAACGGTGTTATTTGTGATTTTTGGTTTGGTGTATATCAATGATATTGTTCCTGCTTTTGGAGGGAAAGGTGCCATATTCGAACCTGCTAAAATCTACTATAGAATCGTTTTGTACGGCGTTCCAATTTTGGCGCTTTGTATGATGGGAAACACGGTAATTAGAGCTGAAGGGAAACCTAAATTCGCGATGTATGCCATGATGTTTCCTTCCGTGGGGAACCTAATTTTAGATGTTCTTTTTATTAAGATTTTTGATTGGGGAATGGCGGGAGCAGCATGGGCAACAACGATTTCTTATGCTTTATGTTTTGGATTTATTCTGTGGTACTTTCTATCTAAAAACTCAGAATTAAAAATCGATTTAAAACATTTTGGATTAAATACGTCCATTGTGAAAGAGATTAGTTCTCTCGGATTTGTGACTTTGACACGTCAAGCCATTGTAAGTGTGACGTATTTATTAATGAATAATATTCTTTTCGATTTAGGTGGTGAAACTTCAGTTACCGCCTATGCCATTGTAGGCCGAATGTTAATGTTTGCACTTTTCCCCGTATACGGTATCACTCAAGGCTTCTTACCAATTGCAGGATTTAACTATGGCGCGGAGCAATATGCACGAGTAAAGGAATCCATTATAACAGCTATTAAATATGCAGCCTTATTAGCCACAGTCATATTCGTATTTTTAATGGTCTTTCCAGAGGTGATTACAAAATTGTTCACCCAAGATGCCGATGTGCTTATTGAAACTCCGCCAGCGATGCGTTGGGTATTTGCGGCAACTCCGATTATTGCCGTTCAATTAATTGGTGCGGCTTATTTTCAAGCCGTTGGTAAAGCGATTCCAGCCTTATTATTAACCTTAACGCGACAAGGCTTTTTCTTTATTCCTCTGATTTTTATTTTACCCGAATATTTTGGCGCCTTAGGTGTGTGGATGGCCTTTCCAATTTCAGATGTATTATCAACTATTGTAACGGCCTATTTTTTACATCGTGAGGTCAAGACAAATCTCAACCCGAAAACGGAGGTTAAATCGACATAAATTTACGATTTTTACATTATGGAATATTACTATATAAAATCGCTTCACCTTATTTTTGTTATCACTTGGTTTGCAGGTTTGTTTTACATTCCGAGATTATTCGTGTATCAAATTGAGGCTTTTCACAAGCCATCGCCAGATAAAGAAATTTTAGGCAAACAGCTTAAGCTAATGGCAAAACGTTTATGGTTTATCATTACCTGGCCTTCAGCAATTTTAGCCACACTTTTTGCTACATGGCTATTAATTCTAAGACCCTTTTACTTAGGCGACGCTTGGATGCATATGAAATTAGGATTCGTTCTTTTATTGTTCATCTATCACTACAAAACACATGTTTATTTTAAACAACTTCAAAAGGATGATGTTCGAGTGACCTCAAATTTTATGCGAATTTGGAATGAAGGCGCAACATTTATTTTGTTTGCAGTGGTCTTTTTAGTCATTCTTAAAAATGCTATCAATTGGATTTACGGTGTAATTGGAATTTTCGTTTTAGGAGTGCTGTTGATGCTTGGCTTTAAACTGTATAAGAACATACGTGCAAAGAATCCTGATGCTTAATTTAAAACGACCGTTTAAAACCAATTTTAAGAATTTTGAAGTTGAGAGCTGAGGTCTTTGGATTGATTATTGTTATATTTAAAGACTAATAAATCAGAATTAAAAGAAGCCCAATTTTCAGGGTGTTTCTATGAAAATAAAACGTCTATCCTTAAGAGCTCGAATATTTGTGGCCATGATACTTTTAGTACTTATGGCTTCCGTATTGATAGCTTTGGTTACTATTTATCAATATAATGAAGAGGCAAAAGACTATCATAGGGAACGATTAGAGCGTAAGGAAAGAGCGATTAGACGTAGTATTGAATTCGTCATTAGAGAAACAACCTATCCGGTTACAACGGAGAATATTCCACTTATTTTTAAAGATGAAATTTTCGATATCGATGCGATTCACAATTTGCAGGTCAACCTTTATGATATCAAAGGTGAATTATTAATAAGTTCCAAACGAACCATTCAAAAAGACACCACCGAGCAACTCTTAGATGCTTCAATTTTAAATGCCTTAGCCAATACATTAGATCATCGTCATGTAGTTAAAAATGTTGAAGCAGGACAAACCTTTCAATCGTCTTATACTTATATCACAGATGGTAGATTTAAAAATTTAGCCATCTTAAATTTACCTTATTTAGAGAATGATGACTTTTTAAATAGAGAGTTGAAGGAATTTTTAATGCGTTTAGGTTATGCCTATTTGGTGATGATTCTAGTGGCTATAGGGTTTGCTTACTTGATTTCTAAATACATCACTAAATCGTTAAAAACCATAAGCGATAAGATGTATGAGACGCGCCTTGAAAAGCGCAATAAGAAAATTCAAATAGACTCTTCAAGTGAGGAAATTGAAACCTTGGTCAATTCCTACAATAGTATGATTGATGAGCTTGAAGCGAGTGCTGTTAAATTAGCGACTAATGAGCGTGAACAAGCTTGGCGTGAAATGGCAAAACAAGTCGCTCACGAAATTAAAAATCCGCTGACACCAATGCGACTGAGTGTTCAGAGCTTTCAACGAAAGTTTAATCCGGAAGACGAAAATATTCATCAAAAGGTTGAAGAGTATAGCAATACATTGATTCAGCAAATTGATACGATGAGTTCTATTGCTTCGGCGTTTTCAAATTTTGCTAAAATGCCAGCGCAACAAAGTGAAGAACTTAATGTGGTGCATATTGTAAAATTGGCACTCGATATTTTTAATGAAGATTATATAGAATACTATCCTGAAGAGAAGGAATTAGTAGCTAAGTTCGATAGAACGCAATTAATTAGAGTGGTCACTAATTTGGTGAAAAATGGCATTCAAGCTATTCCTGAAGACTCTAAAAATCCGAAAATAGAAGTTCGTGTGTTTAGTCAGGATGACAATGTCGTGATTACTATTGAAGACAATGGTTTGGGTATTTCAGAGGATACTCAAGCTAAGATTTTTGAACCTAAATTCACGACGAAATCTAGTGGTATGGGATTAGGCTTAGCCATGGTAAAAAACATTGTGGAAACTCATAATGGAAGTATTACCTTTACATCTCAGAAAGGAAAAGGAACCATTTTTAAAGTCGCTTTTCCAAAGGAATAAGTTTCTACGCAAGGACGTATGTATATTTATTCTTTTGAATAATTGGAAATAATCAAATCATGGTTTCCACGACAGTGGAATACGAAATATATATAAATTCTCTTTAGGAGAGTAAAACGACATTTTTATGAATTACGAAAATATTCTATCTCAAACATCAAATGGGATCACAACCATTACCATTAACAGACCAAAGAAGTTAAACGCATTAAACAAAGCAACTATCGAGGAGCTACACGATGCATTTAAAGCAGCAGATAAAGACAAAAGCACCAAAGTAATTATTGTCACCGGAAGTGGGGATAAGGCGTTTGTAGCTGGTGCAGATATTAGCGAATTTGCTCATTTTAATGAAAAAGAAGGAGCGAAGTTGGCCGCACAAGGACAAGAATTATTATTTGATTTTGTCGAAAACTTAAGTACTCCAGTAATTGCAGCTGTTAACGGTTTTGCCCTTGGTGGCGGATTGGAATTAGCTATGGCCTGTCACTTTAGAGTTGCCAGTAGCAATGCAAAAATGGGCTTACCAGAAGTGTCGTTAGGCGTTATTCCTGGCTATGGAGGAACGCAGCGTTTACCGCAATTAGTTGGTAAAGGAAGAGCTATGGAAATGGTAATGACTGCTGGAATGATTGATGCCAATCAGGCTTTAAATTACGGCTTAGTCAATCATGTTGTTGAACCAGACGAATTATTGCCATTGGCTGAAAAGATTGCCAATAAAATTATGCGTAATTCTTCAGTGGCCATTGGAAAAGCGATAAAAGCCGTTAATGCTAATTTTAAAGATGGTAAAAACGGTTATAAAGTAGAAATTAAGCAATTTGGAAAGTGTTTTGGAAGCGAAGATTTCGTGGAAGGCACAACAGCGTTTTTAGAAAAACGTAAAGCTGATTTTCCTGGGAAGTAAATTAGATAATTGAAAAGAGGCTTTAAATCTCTTTTTACAGTCAAATACACTAGGCTTAGTGATACTTGAATTTAAAGTATCGCTAAGTCTATTTCATTTTGATAAACTCGTATATTTATACTAAAATCAGCATTATGAAACTCATAACATATTTTAAAATGGGCCTAATCTGCTTAACGATGCTAGTCTTAAGTTGTGAAAAGGACGATATTAAAGTTAGCAATAGCGAATATGTTTCTGGTGGGATCGGTACATCTCAGACCACTGGTGCTATAGAGTTTAATTTTAAAATTCCACGACATTATGCTTCGGGGAAGGTTAGTGTGGAATTACCGGATCTTGGGATTTACGATGAAGTACAAGGAACAGGTGATTTGCAAATTAAGTTTTTAAACATTTCCTCTGGAACTTATAACTACCTATTTGAATTATGGGCATTAGAAAATAATTTTGGAGGAGGAGGCGTTGAAGATGGTCATCCGCTGAATAAATATTTCACTCTAGATGAAAACCTAGAGGTGCGTAATGGAAAAACTTTAAAAATTAAGGTCGACTTAGATTAGCTAAAGCGTCGTGCTGTTTCAGATGAAATTATAATTTTCCTTCCCATTCTCCATAAAACTGCTTTAAGAATCCTTCCATGTACTTGTGACGTTCTAAAGCAATTCGTTGGCCTGTTTTAGTGTTCATTTGATCTTTCAACAATAACAATTTTTCATAAAAATGATTAATTGTAGGCGCATTAGAACTTTTATATTCATCCTTTGTCATGTTGAGGTTGGGCTGAATTTCAGGATCGTAAAGCGCTCTGTTTTTAAATCCGCCATAATTGAAACAACGCGCAATACCAATAGCACCTATGGCATCCAATCGATCTGCATCTTGAACAACCTCCATTTCAAGTGAACTAAAGGCACCATTTACATCGAAGGAATTCTTGAAGGACATATGATCAATAATCTGGGTCACATGTTGAATGACCTGACTATCTACATTCTGACTTAAAAGAAATTCACTTGCTATTTTAGAACCTAAGGTTTCGTCGCCATCGTGAAATTTAGGATCGGCAATATCATGAAGTAAAGCGGCTAGCGAAACGACTAAAGTGTCTACCTTTTCGTTTTTAGCAATCAGCAGACTGTTTTTATACACACGTTCAATATGAAACCAATCATGGCCACCTTCGGCATTCTGAAGTTTGGTTTTCACAAATGCGATGGTGGCTTCAATAAGTTGTTCCTCTGAGTTGTCCATTCAAGATTATATGGCAGGTTCAACCCATTTAAATTGATATGAATTTTCAGGAATTTTCATTCGTTCAGATAAACGATACATGCGCGGTGGTAATTTCATTAAATAGTCACGTGCTCGTTCAGCTTCATCTGTAAGGCCAGTGATTTTATCGATTTTCCAACGTTCAATAAGTTTTTGGAGAATATCAACATAGTCATTTGCGGTATAGACACCAATACGCTGTGCAGTATTAGAAAATTCTTCAAACGCAGTTCCTATGCTTTCTCCAGATTCTCTTAAGAAATGCGCTGGCATAGCAATTTTACGCTTCATCATATAATGGAAAGCCATCATCATTTGACTTGGATCCACTTCAAAAATACGTTCTACAAATTCTGAATAAGCATGGTGGTGACGCATTTCATCGCCAGAGATAATTTTACACATCTTAGCCAATTGCTTATTTCCTTTTTGTTTTGCGATTTTTGCAACACGATTATGAGAGATATACGTTGCAAATTCTTGAAAACTGGTATATACAAAGTTTTTATAAGGATCTCTACCGGTTCCAATATCAAAGCCGTCATTAATTAAATACTGTGTGGTTTTTTCAATCTCCTTCATATTAACACGGCCAGATAGATACAAGTATTTGTTCAATACATCACCATGTCTGTTTTCTTCACCTGTCCAATGTCTTAACCACGTGGACCAACCATTACGTTCTATTTGGTCAACACCTTCAACATCCATTAACCAAGATTCATAACTTGGTAATGCTTCTTCGGTAATCATATCACCTACTAAAACCACCCAGAAATCGTAAGGCAATTCTTTAGATAGCTCTCTGATTTCTTTCACTTCTTCAAAAAACGAGTCTTTTGTAGAATCTGGTAAGAAATCTGTAGGTTGCCAGATTTTTTCAACGGGAATTAAATACTTTTCAATAAGGGAATCCACATCTTTTTCGAGATGCTGCATCACTTCTAGTCTTACGTTTTTTAGCGACATCTTAATGTTACTTTTTGGCTGTTATACTTTGATCGAATCAACAATTGTTTGTTCAACCTGCTTAATTAATTCGACTTTATCTGTAAAGTTAGCAATTTCTATGGGCTTATGTACAGTAAATATCATATGATTTCCTATGCCCATTGGAAAATTACCATATCGTAGCATCTTCCAAGAGTTGTTTACCGTCACAGGAACAATGAGCGCTGATGGAACTTTCTTCATTAACATTTCGAGACCTTTGGTTTTGAATGGTTTTGGTTGACCATCGCGACTTCGCGTACCTTCAGGAAATATAACAGCTGCTCTTTTAGTGTCTTTAATATAGTCTCCAAATTTCATCATGGCAGATAAGGCTTGCCTTGGATCTTTTCGGTCTATTAAAACTGAACCTCCATGCCTTAAATTGTAGGAGACACTCGGAATTCCTTTTCCTAATTCTTTCTTAGCCACAAATTTTACATGGTGTTTTCTCATATACCACATAATGGGAGAAATATCGTACATGCTTTGATGATTAGAAACAATTATCAATGCTTTATCTGTAGGAATATCATGTGGGTTATTGAATGTAATTCTAGTTCCTAAAACATTGAGGCAACGCATTAAGAAAAACTGCAGGAAATCTACTGTTTTCTTATGTGCTTGGTAACCGAATACATTAAATGTAAGCCATTGAATCGGGTGAAAAATGACCAAGGTTAAACCGAAACATATATAATATATAACGGATATGGGATAGGCTAATAGTTTTCGCACAACATAAAATTTATTAAAGACAAATGTAATTAAAATCTTAGGCTTTTAGAGACTAAAGCCAAGGAATGCCTTGCTGTACTTTTGACTAATTATGTGAAGATATTTAGTAATTAACTCTTTAAATAAAAAAGCCACGATTGATGTCGTGGCTTTTAAAATTCTAATTTTCTTAGCAATGCTGATTGTAAGCATCTTTAAGGTTGTCTGCAATTAATTCTGCAGGACGACCTTCTATATGATGACGCTCTAACATATGAACTAATTCCCTATCTTTAAATAAAGCGATACATGGTGAACTTGGAGGAAAAGGAACCATATATTCTCTTGCCTTGTTCGTTGCTTCTTTATCTACACCTGCAAAAACAGTTACAAGGTGATCTGGGTGTTTATCGTTTTTTATACTCATACTAGCACCAGGTCTAGCATTTGCTGCTGCACAACCACAAACTGAATTTACAACTACTAAAGTTGTTCCTTCTTTTGCTATAGCGTTATCCACAGCTTCTGAGGTATGTAATTCTTCAAAACCTACGTTGGTTAAATCCTCACGCATTGGTTTTACTAATTCTGCTGGATACATATTTTATAATTTTTAATTAATCTGATTTGAATTACAAAGATAAGGAAAAATAGTCCGCTGCATTAAGACTTTAGTAAGCAGTTTAAATAGAGCTATTGTGGTTTTCTATAGCATTAAATCGAAACAATAAGGGCTATTTACTGAAAGTATATTGAAAACCATCTGAAATATATCCTTCATCAATTATGAGCTGATGGGTGGTAAGGCTTGTTATTTTTAATTCAGTGTTTTCAATTATTAAAGTTGTATCGTTAGCTGTCGTAATCACTTCATAATTATAGACACCAGAAGGGTAACCACTGTGAATTACGTTGGAGGTGTTGTTATTTGTGATGTTGATGGTATGGTCGTTATCGTTAAAATCCCAAACAATTATTCCTGTTTCAAAATCATCATTAACTCCTGCTAATCCGCCAAGAATATGAGTTAAAGACCAAGAACCATGGAGCGTTGATTCGTCGTTTTGTGGGGTGTCATCATTTTGGTTACAACTCAAAGAGAGCAGCAATAACACCATGAGATAAGTAGACTTTTTCAAAATACTGAGGTATATATTATACTTGTAAGATACGATTTTAGAGAAAGGGTTGCGTACAAATCGTAACAAAATGCCTTCTCAAGCAACTAACATATAGTATATTTATACCCTCAGAAAATTAAAAGAAAGATATGAGTTTTGCAAAATGGATTGGTGGTGCTTTAGGTTGGTCATTTGGAGGCCCAATTGGTGCTATAATTGGATTGGCTCTTGGAAGTTTTGTTGATAATTTAACGGATAGTGGATCGCCTTTAATTGGTGATCGTCAATCGGACAAACGAACGGATGGTCCATACCGAAGAAAACCAAATTACGGACAAAGAGGATCGAGACCACAAACACTGTCGGGCGATTTTGAAGTTAGTTTACTAATTTTAGCTTCGATTGTGATTAAAGCTGATGGTAAACAAGATCAACGGGAGTTAGATTTTGTTCGAAATCAGTTTGTGAATATGTATGGTAAAGAGAGAGCGAATCGTGCTTTTGAATTGTTTAAGCGCATCAATAAGCAGAATATTTCTACCAGACAAGTTTGTTTACAAATTAGGCAAATGATGGATCATCCATCACGATTACAGTTGCTTCACTTCTTATTTGGAATAGCAAAAGCCGATGGGATGGTTACTGAAGAAGAATTACGTCAAATTTATACCATTACAGGTTATCTAGGCATTAGTAATAGAGATTACCAGAGTATTAAGGCGATGTTCTACAATAGTAGTGATAATGCCTATAAGATTCTTGAAATTGATAAGTCGGTATCAGATGCTGAAGTAAAGAAAGCTTATCGTGCTATGGCTAAAAAATACCATCCCGATAGAGTTGGGCATTTAGGAGAGGAACATCAAAAAGGAGCAGAGGCTAAGTTTAGACAGGTGCAAGAAGCTTATGAACATATTCAGAAGGAGCGAGGGTTTAAATAGGTGAAATAGAAATTAAAGTTGAAAATGAAGCTGAAATTAAATTTTCAAGTGTTTGTTTTTAAAGTCGCAGAGTACAAAAATCATTGTTGATTTATGAAGTGTCTAATAGTTTTATCGTAAATCGAAACTCTTCAATCTGCCTATCCTCTAAATAAAAAGAAATCATCCTTCATGTCTTCAATCTGAGCATCTTCATTGGTAATAATATAATCGATGGCTTTTGAAGTGAATTCATCTCCTTTTTTAGTCAAGGAAACAATATTATTATCTATCTGGATCATGTTGTTTTTCTGCGCCAAATCCAAAACATTTTTAGAACGTACCTTTTGCCAATTGATATGTTCGTTGAGGTGATTGACGTGTCGCTCTTCAATTTCATCATGATTTTTAAGATGCAGTAAAAATGTAAGTAAGGAGACTTCTGTACGTTGTTGTTTTTGTCTATAAATTACTGCGATAATACCTTTTGAAGGAGCGAATAAATACACTAATAAAAACACTAATCCTAAAACAGTTGTAATTGAACCGGCAATGGACGCATCTAACCAATGCGCTACCCAATACCCTGAAATGGCACTAAAAATTCCGAAACTTATAGCTAGTGCCAACATTTTCTTCAAATTCGTTGTTAATAAATAAGCGGTTGCTGCAGGAGCTATCATCAATGCGACGACCAGAATAGCGCCAACGGCATCAAAGGCGCCTACGGTTGTAATAGAAGAAACAGACATTAATCCGTAATGAATAATCGCAGGAGAAAAACCTAGAGATGCTGCTAAACCTTTATCAAAAGTGCTGACTTTAAGTTCTTTAAAAAACAGGAATAAAAGGGTAATGGTAATTAGTAGGATTGATCCAACAACCCAAAGTGATTTTGGCCCAACATCTGTGTCTCCAATTGTTAATCTGTCGAAAGGGGCAAAGGCTAATTCACCTAATAATACAGCATCGATATCTAAATGGATATCATTGGCATTTTTTGCAATGAGAATGACGCCAATACTAAACATAGCAGGAAAAACTAAACCTATTGCCGTATCTTCTTTAACTAAGCCTGTTTTCTGAATGTACTCTACGAGCACCACGGTTATAATTCCGGTTAAAGCCGCTAATAAAATAAGTAAAGGGGAATTTAGGTCTTGTGTAATAAAAAATCCAACGACAATACCTGGTAAAATAGAGTGACTAATAGCATCACTAATCAAGGCCATTTTCCTAAGAACTAAAAATGTCCCTGGAATAGCGCAAGCCACTGCAACAAGACTTGCTATAAGCTGTATTTCAAATTGCGCGTTACTCATCAGTTCTATGTTGTTGGTTATATAGGTTGGAAGCCGTTTCAAATCCATGATCGGTTAAACTCCACATATTGCCTTTAATTATAATGTAGCCTTTGTCCTCTAGTTTTTTAAGTGAACTTCGAGTATATCCCCTAAAGTTGTTAAGTATCTTAATGGTATGAGGATGTGAAATGTCTTCATGTGTTTCCGCAATATGATACATAAAGGCTAAGGTTTTATGTAGTTGCAAATCGTTTCGGTTTTGAACAAACCGGATATGCTTAAAAAGGATTCCACGACTCGGTGAAAATATAAATGAAACCACTACAAACACACTTGCAACTAATACTATCACTGGCCCTGTAGATAAGTTATTCTGACTCGCACTGATAGCAGTTCCAAAGACACCTGAAAGCGCTCCGAAAATAGCCGCTAAAAACACCATTACTCCTAAGCTGTTTGTCCATTGTCGTGCAGCTGCGGCTGGTGCTAATAGCATGGCGCTCATAAGAACGACACCTACAGTTTGAAGACCTAAAACAATAGCCAATACAATAAATGTGGTAATGAGAATATCAATGAATTTCGTGTTGAAGCCCAATGTTTTTGTATAGTCTTCATCGAATAATAATATTTTGAATTCCTTCCAAAATAACAACATTACAAGTAAGCAAACACCGGTAACAATAGCCATTATCCAAACATCACTTTCCACTAAAGTTGCGGCTTGACCAAATAAATATTTATCCAATCCAGCTTGGTTGGCATTGGGTTGCTTTTGAATAAAGGTGAGTAATAACATACCAAATCCAAAAAACAAGGATAAAATCAGGCCTAAAGCGGTATCAGATTTTAAATGGGTTTTAGTAACAATTCCTCGAATCCAAAAGGTGCCAATCAATCCACTCACTAAGGCTCCAAGTAATAAGGTGTTACTGTCTTTTGCTCCTGTTATTAAAAAGGCGATAGCAATTCCGGGCAATGCGGCATGGGATATCGCATCACCTAATAAACTTTGTTTTCGGAGTACAGCAAAACTACCTAACATACCTGTTACAGCACCTAAAATGGCCGTTCCAAGTGTAATAGTTCTTAGTGTGTAGTCGGTGAAGACCAATTGTATGTATTCTGTTATATCCATAAATTCCATCGAAAGAAGGAATAGTTTCCTTCTGTAGCGATCAATTTCTTTATATTATATTATGTATTCTTGTTATTCCTGATTTCACAGGAAATAGTTACTCCTGAATGCTCACTTTATAATTAATACCATAAGTTTTAGTGAGGTTGTCATCATTAAAAATATCTCTCACTGGTCCGGTAGCGATTTTCTTGACATTTAAGAAAGTAACCCAATCAAAATATTCAGGAACTGTTTGTAAATCGTGATGTACTACAATTACTGTTTTTCCAGCTTTTCTTAGCGATTTTAAAATATTAATAATCGCTATTTCGGTTGAAGCATCTACGCCTTGAAATGGTTCATCCATAAAGTAAATAGAAGCGTTTTGAACTAAAGCTCTAGCTAAGAAAATACGTTGTTGCTGTCCCCCAGAAAGCTGACTTATTTGTCGGCCTTTAAAAGCTAACATACCTACTTTTTCTAAAGCTTCGAGTGCGGCTTTTTTTTCCTTTTGTCCAGGTCGTTTTATCCAACCTAAGCTTCCATAAGTTCCCATCATTACCACATCTAATGCTGTGGTTGGAAAATCCCAATCTACACTACCTTTTTGTGGAACGTATGCAACAAGTGGTCGTTGTTTGTCATAAGGTTTTCCGTAAATACTCACACTACCAGCAATGGGTTTTAAAATACCTAAGATGGATTTGATTAATGTGGATTTCCCTGCGCCATTTGGTCCAACAATAGCCATTAGAACCCCTTCTGGAATTTCTAGATCGATATCCCAAAGTACAGGTTTGTAGTTGTAGGCTACGGTTAAATCGTCAACTTTTACGGCTATTTTACTCATTATTTAAGGGCGTTAACTATGGTGTTCACATTGTGTTCAAACATGCCAATATAAGTACCTTCAACGGTACCAGCATTTCCAAGAGCATCAGAGTACAAAGTGCCACCAATTTCTACATCGTGACCTTTTGATTTTACTGCGGCTTGTAAAGCTTCAATTGTTCGTTGCGGTACAGAGCTTTCAATAAAAATAGCTTTAATTTTTTTTTCAATTATAAAATCCGATAAATTTTGGACGTCTTGAACACCTGCTTCAGTAGCTGTTGACAACCCTTGTAATCCTACGACTTCGAATCCAAAAGCTTTTCCGAAGTAATTAAAGGCATCATGCGCAGTTACTAAAATTCTTTTGTCCTCAGGAAGTGTTTCTATTTTAGCTTTAATCTTTTTTTGTAATTCATCTAACTTAGTTAAATAGTTGATAGTATTCGTTTGGTAGACCGTCGCATTCTTAGGATCATTTTCAGATAAAACTTTCGAGACTTCTTGAGCAAACTGCTTATAGTATTCAATATTAAACCATACATGAGGGTCATAGTTTGACGCAAAATATTCGGAACCAATTAAGGTAGACTTATCTAATGCTTCGCCTAATGCAACTGGAGTTTTCGTTTGACTTCCCATTTTTTCAAACACATCGACAAGCTTTCCTTCTAAATGTAAACCGTTATAAAAAATAATGTCAGCCTTAACTAATTTAGAGACATCACCTTCGCTAGCTTTATATAAATGCGGATCTACACCACTACCCATTAGACCTTGCAGATTTATAGAGTCACCAGCAATATTCTTTACCAAATCGGTAATAATAGTGGTTGTGGTCACGATATTGAGCTTCCCGTTAGATTCGGAATCGTTTTTACAACTGAAAAGTAGTATAATGAAGCTTAGTATAATAGCACTTTTTTTCATGTATCTAAAAATTTATTGCGAAGGTACTAAAAAATATGGTTTAATGGAGTCTGTATCGCAGACCAAAGAATAATCTGATTCCTTGATTTGGACCATAAATATAGTTGGGATCGAATGTTAGAGCGTATGGATTATCTAGGGTAGGAATTACATTTCCTTGACTGTCAAATTGTACATTTTTATCAAAAGGGTCTTCTGCTCGGGCAATTATAAATGGGTTGCCTTGTGTTGGTGTCCAATTTAGGAGGTTTTTTATACCTCCATATACTTCAAAATTATGGAATCCGTCATAGGTAACTTGAATATTTTGAACACTCCACGTTGGGGAGTATTCTTTTCTTGGATCTAAGTCTCCTAATAAAGGGAGTCGCATAGGCCCATAAAGGTTTCCTGTATAATCGAATGTGAGGTTCGAGGCATAATTTTTATAGGATAATGACCATACGCCTGAATAGCGTTCGGTGAGCATTTGACGCTTGCGTTCGCCATTTTCGGTTTGTGAAACATCTTGAAAAGTGGCACCTAAGGAGCCTTTAATACCGGATCCAACAACAGCATCTACATTAAAACTAAGTCCTTTTGATATGGAGTGTCCATTTAGATTGTCATAGATTATTTGATTTGGATTGGTGTCGTAATCTGGAATTATGGCATTGGTGAAGTAGGTATACCATGCCGAAGTGTCGAAAGTGAAATACATACCATTGTTGAGGTATAGTTTTTTTAAGTAATTGAGGTTGATGTTCAAGGATTTTTCCGGTTCTAATTTCGATTTAATTATAACCTCTCTTGCTCCTGTAAGTGCGGCATGTTCTTCTGTAAACAGGTTCACGACTCTGAAACCTGTTCCTGCATTTAGTCTAATAATATCATCATCAGTTGGTTTAACTCTATAGGCTAATCGTGGTGTAAAGATGTTGCCATGTCTGCTATCGTAGTCGTATCTGATACCTAACAATAAACTTTGTTTTTTTGAGAAATCAATTTCATCTTGAATAAAAAGAGAAGGAATTGTAATCTCATCGGCTTTAATAGTTGCCGTTGTATTATCATTGTAATAGTTATATCGCAAAGCGGTACTGATTAACAGATCGTGATTATTTATGGTCTTATCCCAAATAAATTGTCCGAAACCAATACGTTGCTGCGCTAAATATGCTGTGTTTCCATACACCGAATTTTGGTCATGATCGGAATATGAAAATTGAAATTTGATTTTTTCTGTTACCGGTAATTGGTAATCTCCTAAAAGCTCAAACCGTGAAGTATAAATACTTTCACCATAAACCTCGTCGCCACCTCTATAACTCGGGTTCCAATTCATATCTCCTCCCCAACGATCTTCATAAAAGTAACGTCCAGCAACAGTTAATTTACGATTGTTTTTTCTTTTAAAATCCCATTTCTGAAAAAAAGATATACGATCTTGGAGCGTGACATCAGTAAAATTATCGTTATTATTATCAACTGGATTATCGTAAATGAAATAATTAGCGCCCAACAACACATTAGCTTTTTCTCCTACACGAGCTTTAAAACCTACATCTGCATTAACTTCTCCCCATCCGGTTACAAAAGCATCGGCGAAAAAACGAGGTGTATTTTCAGGTAATCTTGTAATTACATTTATTAGTCCACCAACAGCTTCACTTCCGTATAAGGAAGATGCCGGACCTTTAACAATTTCTACTTTTTCAATAAGTGAATTTGGGATACCTGAAAGACCATAGACCGTTGATAAACCGCTTACTATAGGCATACCGTCGATTAAAACTAAAGTGTATGGACCTTCTAGTCCGTTAATATGAATATCGCCAGTATTACATAGGTTACAGTTGAGTTGAGGACGGACTCCATTAACGTTTTGAAGGGCTTCAAAAATATTTGGCGTAGGGTTTTTCTTGAAATAGGATTGAGTATAAACTTCGACCGGTACAGGGCTTTCTAAGCGTGATACTGCTTTAAGGGTTCCGGTTATAATGACTTCGTCTAGGCTGTCGTTATAATTTAAATCAAAGTCTATGGTGAGGTCTTCGTTTGTAATTTTAATAGTTTTTTTTTGAGTGGTATATCCAGTAAAAGACGCTGAAATTGTATAAGTGCCTGGTGTTAGATTATTAATGATGAAGTGACCATTTTTATCTGATGTGGCCCCTTTAGTGGTATTTTGTAAGTAGACATTAGCAAGGGGTAATTCTGAGCCTTCTGACGTTACTTTTCCGTTAATTTTATACATATTTTGAGCTTGAGTAAAACTGCAAAAAAGTAATAATAAAATAAAATTTAGTTTCATCTTTAAATTATTTTATGCAAACATAAAAATATATTTAGGGTAATCTAAATTTATCTTTAGAAAGATATCTTCTTTATATTTGTTATTCACTAGATAATTATGATCACACTTACAGAAGAAAACTACATTAAGGCTATTTACCACTTAGGCAATAATGGGGTGAATACAGTTAATACTAATGCCATCGCAGAAGCTATCAATACAAAGGCTTCATCTGTGACAGATATGATAAAAAAACTATCTGAGAAGAATTTTGTGGATTATAAAAAGTATCAAGGTGTGACGTTGACTGAAGCTGGTAAACGTGTGGCGGTGAATATTATCAGAAAGCATAGATTATGGGAGGTGTTCTTGGTTGAAAAACTTAATTTTTCATGGGATGAGGTTCATGAGGTTGCTGAGCATTTAGAACACATTCAATCTGAAAAATTAATAGATGAATTAAATGCCTTTTTAGATTATCCAACTCATGATCCGCATGGTGATCCTATCCCAGATAAAGATGGAAACTTTACGCATATAGATAAAATAGTATTGTCTAAAGCTGAGGTTGGTGTCGCTTATAAATGTGTAGGTGTTGTGGATACATCGACCACATTTTTGCAATATCTTGACAGTAATCATATTGGTTTAGGAACCTTAATTACCATAAACCATAAAGAACCTTTTGATAATTCTATTTCTATTAAATTAGAACATGGCGATATTGTGGTTTCTCAAAGTGTAGCTAAGAATCTCTATTTGAAAAAGATATAGTCGTCCTTAGGTTTAGAAGTTAATTATAGTTCAATCTATTCCTGAAAATAGCTCTTAATGACAGCCACAGCCATCATCTCCACCACAAGCTTTAGTCGACTTTTTCTTGGGTGACCAAATAAATTTTCTAATTAAAAAAAGCAAGGCAAAGCCTAAGGCGGCAAAGACTAATATGTTTTGAATAATTGTATTCATCACTTATAAGTTTTATTGAGAACTATCTAATGAGTCGTTTTTAACTCGTTTTCCTTTCCCTATAATTAGCAAAGCTATTCCAATTCCGATAAGTAAACCAGTGACAAAATCGGTAAGGTCTGTTTCTACTGTAAATGGTAGAATTGCTCCAATAATCAAAAGAATGAGGCCGATAATTCTTGTGCGATTCATCATTTAATAGAATTAGTTTAAGGTGAACTTATTTTAATACTTGAAAAGCAACTAATGCTACAATATACGCAAATGTGCTCATAATAACTAATTGAAGGATAGGCCATTTCCATGTATTCGTTTCGCGTTTTACAATCGCTAAGGTGCTCATACACTGCATAGCAAATGCGTAAAACAGCAATAAGGAAATTCCAGAAGCAAAGTTAAAAAGTGGTCCTCCTAAAATAGGATTTACTTCGCCTGCCATTCGGTTTTTAATGGTTTCTTCTTCATCACTTCCAACACTGTAAATCGTAGCTAAGGTTCCTACAAACACCTCGCGCGCAGCAAAAGAACTAACAATAGCAATTCCAATTTTCCAATCGTAACCTAAAGGTCTTATCGCGGGTTCAATAGCATGTCCGGCAATACCAATAAAAGAATGTTCTAATTTATGAGACTCTATTCTTTGGTGTAATTCATCTTCGGTTAAGTTCTCTGAAGCCACTTGTTCTGAAACAATATTTTCGGCATTATTAAAATCTTCACCAGGACCGTAGGAAGCTAAGAACCATAAGACAATGGATATAGCTAAAATAATTTTACCAGCTCCAAATACAAAAGCTTTTGTTTTTTCTAAAACGGTTAAGGCGACATTTTTAACTAAAGGCATTTTGTAGTTTGGCATTTCTACCACAAAAAAACTTTTGCTCTTTATTTTCAGTACCTTATTTAAAATCCAAGCCGAACCTACTGCTGCACCAAACCCGATGAGGTATAGTAACATTAAGGTAAGCGCTTGATAACTCAGACCTAAAATTCGACCTTCTGGAATGACTAAGGCGATAATAATTAAGTACACTGGTAAACGCGCTGAACAGGTAGTGAAAGGAGTTACTAATATGGTAATTAAACGCTCTTTCCAACTTTCAATATTACGAGCGGCCATAATAGCTGGAATAGCACAGGCTGTTCCTGAGATAAGGGGGACCACACTTTTTCCGCTTAGGCCAAAACGACGCATAACTCTATCCATTAGGAATACGACACGACTCATATAGCCACTTTCCTCGAGAATAGAAATGAAGAGGAATAGAAAGGCAATTTGAGGAATAAAAATAACAATTCCGCCAAGCCCTGAAATTATACCTTCTGCCAAGAGGTTGGTAAAGGCGCCTTCAGGAAGAGTATCTTTTACCCATTCACTTAAGGAAGCAAAGGAACTATCAATGAAATCCATAGGGACACTCGACCAATCGTATATAGCTTGAAAAATGAGTAAGAGAATGAACGCAAAGATGACATAACCCCAAACCTTATGTGTTAGAATACGGTCTAATTTTATTCGTAAATCTTTTGCCGACTTGAGGTCGATAGTTTGACCTGCTTTTAGCGTTTCATTAATAAATTGATAGCGCTTTATGGTTTCTTTTTGTTGAAGTCTTTTTAAGTCTGCCTTAGATTTAGTTTTAAAATCTTCAACCGCTTCAAAGGTTTGTCTATCGGTTTTACCAAAATTCACATCTTGAGTAATCACCAACCAAAGCTTATACAATAACTGGTTTGGAAAGGCTTTCCTTAAATCGTTGAAATAAGTTGGCTCAATTTCAGAGGCCTGTAAACAAGGTTTTACGGATAAATCTTTATAATTTGTAATTAGCTCTTTTAGCTCGTCAATACCAGTATTCTTTCTAGTGCTGATTAAAGCTATTTTCGTTTTAAGTTCCTCTTCTAAATAAGCAATATCTAAGCTAATGCCTTTATATGCCATTCTATCTGACATATTTATGGCTAAAATCGTTGGGATCTCTAAATCTTTTATTTGGGTGAAGAGGAGCAGATTTCGTTTTAAGTTCTCTACATCGCTAACAACAACGGCGACATCCGGATAATCTTTATCGTTTTTATTAAGAAGAAGTTCAATTACCACATTTTCATCTAAAGATGATGCGTTTAAGCTGTATGTACCGGGTAAATCAATGATATGTGCTTTTACACCTCGAGGGAGTTTGCAAATACCCTCTTTTTTCTCTACGGTTATACCAGGATAATTTCCAACCTTTTGATTTAATCCTGTTAGTGCATTAAAAACAGAGGTTTTCCCTGTGTTTGGATTCCCTATTAAGGCGACATTAATCTGCTTACTCATGTACTGTTTCGATTATAATGTGAATCGCAGTTTCTTTTCTGATGGCTAAATGAGAACCGTTTATGTTAAGATACATCGGATCTGCAAAAGGAGCAGCTTGGACAAGTTCTACCATATTACCTGGTAAACATCCCATTTCAAGCAGTTTTAAAGGAATGTGAATAGATGAAACATCTACTATAATTCCTCGTTGTCCGCGTTTTAATTCTGCTAATGTCAACCTCTCGCTTATTTAGAATTGTTTTAAAGAAGCAAAAGTAAGAGAATTTTATTAGTGTGAAAAATATTAGACTTAAAGTTCAATGAAGTGGTTAAAATAAAATAAGCCTGTATTTCTAAATATCTTGGGTTCTCATGAACCTCCAAAATGTTTTAAAACTTCAATATCTTCTAAAAGACGTTCAATATCTTCCGGTTTAGTGCCATCGTAAAACCCTCTAATTTGACGTTTTTTGTCTACAAGCATGAAGTTCTCAGTATGAATCATATCGTATTCATCACCATTTCCATCGGTTTTAACCGCGAGATAGCTTTTTCGTGCGAGTTCATAGATTTGTTTTTTGTCTCCAGTGACTAAGTTCCACTTTTCATCAATAACACCTTTCTCCTGTGCATATTTCTTTAACTGCGCAACATCATCAATCTTTGGTGTTACGGAATGGGAGAGAAGCATAATATCATCATCATTAACTATTTCTTCCTGTATTTGAGCCATATGATCTGTCATTATAGGGCAAATGGTTTGACAGGTCGTAAAAAAGAAGTCAGCTACATAGATTTTGTCTTTATAGTTGTCTTGAGTGATGGTTTCGCCATTTTGATTGGTCAGGCTAAAGTCGGCAATCCTATGATATTTTAATTGATGCTGAATGGTGCTGTCTACCAATTCTTCACTTACCATAGCAGGTTGATAAACGGGAAGCGGCTTTTCTACATTTAATACACTATAGATAATAGTCATGATAATAACACATAGGACTAAAAAGAATATTCCGAATTTTTTGTAGCCTTTAAAAAAAGATAGAAATGACATTTCAGATAGGTTAAATTACAAGCTACAAAGGTACGTTTAGTAGCTGTTTTTCAGAACCTTTTTAACACAATTATGAGGGTTTTTGCGATAGATTTATAAATCCATGTTAAAAATAAATCATTATGAAATACTATAATTTTCTAAATGAGTGTAAAACGTTACTTTTGCAAATCGAAATTTGAAAATGACTACATGGAATTTATTATAAAAATATCTCAATTTTTACTCAGCTTATCATTGCTGATTGTGTTGCACGAGCTTGGCCATTTTATACCAGCAAAACTTTTTAAAACTAAGGTTGAAAAATTCTACCTCTTTTTTGATGTAAAGTTTTCGCTTTTCAAAAAGAAAATTGGAGACACGGTCTACGGTATTGGTTGGTTGCCGCTTGGTGGTTATGTGAAAATTGCCGGAATGATTGATGAGAGTATGGATAAGGAACAAATGGCACAACCGCCACAGCCTTGGGAATTCCGCTCTAAACCAGCTTGGCAACGTTTAATTATAATGCTTGGTGGTGTTACTGTAAACTTCATATTAGCTTATGTTATTTATGTAGGTATTTCTTTTGCATATGGAGATTCGGATGTTAAAGTTGAAAGTTTAAAGGATGGCTATTGGATTGATAACCCAGTATTACAAGATTTTGGTTTTAAGACAGGTGATAAGATATTAGCGATTAATGATATCCCTGTGGTCAATGATTCAGATATTGGCTTTAACCTTATTGCAGCTGAAAGAGTGACAATTAATAGAGATGGTACAGACCAAGTCATAGAATTACCAGAAGACTTTTTAGGACAGTTTTCTTCAAGTAAAAGTAAGCGTAATTTTGAGTTACGTGTTCCTTTTATGGTTGGTCAGGTTGCAGATACATCCTTAAACGTTAATAAGGGATTAGAGTTAGGTGATGTTATTCAAAGCATTAATGGAAAAGAATTAAAGTATTTTGATCAGGTTGAAGACATGACAAAGGGCTTAGAGGGTTCAACTATAACGGTTGAAATTCTTAAAAAGGATAATTCTGTTATTACAAAAGAATTGGAATTAGATGCTGAAGGTAAATTTGGAATACATGCGGCATATGATCCTGCACGATTTGAAGAATTGGGCTATTTTGATGTTTTTAGAAAAGAATATTCTTTAGGAGAGAGTTTTGTGGCAGGTGGACAGAAATTCACCAAAACTATTTATAACTATTTCGATCAGTTAGCAGCAATTTTCAACCCAAGTACTGGAGCTTATAAAGGTTTAGGTGGTTTTAAAGCCATTTACGATCAGTTTTCACCAGTTTGGAGCTGGCCATACTTTTGGGGATTAACAGCGTTCTTATCAATTATGTTGGCGATTCTTAACTTATTACCAATTCCAGCTTTAGACGGTGGTCATGTGGTGTTTTTATTATATGAAATCATTTCTGGACGTAAGCCAAGTGAAAAGTTTTTAGAACGTGCTCAAGTCGTTGGATTCTTCATTTTGATAGCTTTAGTCTTATTTGCCAATGGGAATGACATATTCAAAGCCATAACGAATTAAAAAAAGTTTTAAAAAAATTTAGTTTGAGTTGTGGAAAATGAAAAAATAATATATATTTGCGCTCGCTAACGCGAAAATAACCTTCCTCTTTAGCTCAGTTGGTTAGAGCATCTGACTGTTAATCAGAGGGTCCTTGGTTCGAGCCCAAGAAGAGGAGCAAACAAAGCCATTACGAAAGTAGTGGCTTTTTTGTTTTTACATCAGTACAAGGTCAGTATAACAATTCAAGATCTGGTAAAGAAGGATATCTACAAAATTTTTGATCGAACAAAATTATGGATGGCTTGGTGATTTAGTAAGTTAGCTATGATCATCAAAAGAAACCATTTGAGATCCATCAAAGTTGAAAACCCCTTCTAATTACACACTAAAAGGGGCGTTGGTAAAGCCGTTAACTATAAATACACGATCAGTTATTAAGATTCTGTCTTGCTCAATTAATTTATGGCCCTAATCAATGAGCTCAAAACGCATCCAAACAAAGGCT
Organism: Winogradskyella epiphytica; assembly: GCF_003217215.1. Classification (GTDB taxonomy): domain Bacteria; phylum Bacteroidota; class Bacteroidia; order Flavobacteriales; family Flavobacteriaceae; genus Winogradskyella; species Winogradskyella epiphytica. Next base: position 702,292 of record NZ_QJTD01000001.1, on the reverse strand, counting down.
TTCCTATTATTAGAACGATGTCTCATTCGGCCACGGATAGGGCCTTCTAAAATGGTCTTTCCAGAATAATCAACTTCTCTAAGCGGTAAGGAGGCATTGTCAAAATTATCGAATCTTAGAGATTGACTCACATCACCATCAAAATATTTATGTGTGGCATTTAATTTTTTTGTCCCCTTCAGAATGGCAAGAACGTCATAGATAGCAACCCGCGTTTTTCGAGGGTCGTTGTTGAGTACATTATCATAATTGTCATTGCTAAAGATATCAGTAAGTGTAGTACTGCTATATTCCGTGATCCAGGTGTCTATTGTGAATTCAGCATTTTTGTCATTGGCTTCGTTAGGGGTAATTTCAAAAATAACAGAATTGTTAATATTTGGCGATCGCCTATCAGTAACTTTTGATTCTTGTACTTGAATTTGCCTATCTCTATTGCCGCAAATCAAAGCTGTTGACCCAGCCCAATACCTATTTTGATCTCCTGGTTTACATTTCCTATGGTTTGAGAACTTTTGAATGTCAGTGCTGATTGGTGTTTTTACTTTTCCGTCAGCTTTATATTTTACGTGCTGAGTCATGCCATAATCATCTATTTTGTCACCATCTATTGATACCGCACATTGAATTTCAAGAAGGGTTACTTTTAATTTCAGATTAGGAGTTGGTTTCCACATCGTCTTGGTGGTTGGCTCAGAATAGATGGTTCTTGTTGCTTTGTTGCCTACTTCCTTGCCATTTTCTACTCGTACTGCAGTGATATCATGTGTTACTTTGCCATCTGCTTTGTCCACCTTTATTGAATAGAGTTTAACCTTGCCCCATTGTCCTTTGTTATCCGTGGATAGATTGGTTTTTGTTACTTTTGTAATCACCTTGCCATTTTCTTTATAGGAAGTTGTTATTATGAGTTGAATATCACTATTTCTTTTGGCAGTTCCCTCAAATACAACAGGAATTTTGGTATATGATGAAATTTGCGGCGGAGAAATGATGCGTGTTTCAGTGTCCTCAAGATCTAAATTGATGGCGTTGTTAACGTCTATTTTCTTACCTATTTTTACAGGTGTCTTCATTTTTGTGGGCTGTTTAACCAAGCGCCGCTCAACGTTGGATGACGTGGTTTTTTGAGGCACTAAGGTGAGCTTTGGATTGAGTGCCCTGAATTTCTTTTCTGTCATATCAACCCGAGAAATCATTTGAATGGTCTGATTGGTAGAAACACTGATTGTTTTTGAATTATTGGATTTTGAATTATCTGTAACTATAATCTCGAAACGAAGATTTTTTGAGCCCTCTGGAGCCCATAAATTAATGGGTGTGCTTTTCCATTTCCCATTGTTGTCCGGTGTTGCAGTAAATGTTCCTAAGCCTTGGTCTCCACCACTGTAAATGGCTTTGACCTTAATGGAAACGGTTGTTTTTTTTGGCGCTGTCCCAGCAATAATCAAAGGTGATGAGACTTTTGAGTTGTTTTTTGGTGAGGTGATAGAAAGATCAATACTATTTCGGAATTTCACTTGTGGCTTTTTGTCCCTAATAACTTGAGCATAAAAGGGCGTTGAGACCATTAGGAAAAAATAAACTCCTAAGAATAAAATTACTTTTTTCATGATTAATAATTTTTATTTTAATTGTTTTAAAAGGATTACACGCCACTTGAAGACTTCAGAATCCATTCATTAAAATGAACTTGATGAAATGCCATGGCCTTATTTATTTTATCGTCTTAAATGCAACACTTTAATCTCCGACGGCTTGCTTTTATCTCTAACCAAAATGGTGAGTTTATATTCGTCCTGAGACGCTCGTCCGTTGGTTGTTTGTGGTTTTCCCGTGTTTAATTGCGTGCTCCAATGTCCGCTAGAATTTACTGGAACAGATGTCCAATCTTTGATTAGCCTTCCGTTGCCCTGTCGCTGGTAGTTGCTGGCATTACTCTGTCCTGTTTGTAACCTGATTTCTAAAGTGTGATTTTTTATAGCCCGTCCACTAACTGTTATAGGCGACGTTACCTTTTCACCTTGATAAAGATTGCTCTTTGGGGATGTTATCTTGATTCCAAGCTTTTCTTTTGGTTCAGAAGTTACTGTAACAATATCTGTGTTGCCTTTTTCCTGTTCGTTTACAATTCTAACGGCTGAAATTTTCATGGTTACATTGGCGTCAGCTTCATCCGTTTTAACAGAGTAGAGCTTGCCAGTATTCCAGTTGCCATTTTCATCTGAGGTTACCGTTAGTTTTGTGTGGTCATTTTTATTTTGGCCATATTGGGTGTAACTTCGGCTTACTATAACTTTAATTTTACTATTCTTCTGAGCAGTTCCCGTAACCATTATTGGAATATCAATAGTTGTGTTCTCGATAGGAGAGGTGATATACGTATTAGGCACACTGGATGACGGTTGACGTGTTCGTTGATGTCCTGTCAATGGATCAATAGGGCCGTGGCTCACTCTTTCAGGCATTTTAGTTATTGTAGGATTGAGCTCCATCACCTTGTTCTCAGTCAATTCAACGCGAGCGATGGTTTGAATATCGCTGACAGGAAACACGGTAATTTTTTTTGATCTGGATTTCTTTAAGGTCTGCATTTTAGATTTCTGCACAACCGATTCTGAAGCCAGGATTTCAAAACGTAAGTTCTTTGCATCTTCTGGTGCCCACAAATTGATTGGAGTGCTTTCCCACGTCCCGTTGCTGTTAGGTGTTGCCATGAAGGTTCCCAAATCTTGACTACCTCCCGTAAAAGCTGCCTTAACGCTTATAGATACGTTAGTGTCTTTTGAGGCCGTACCTGTAATCGTTAGGGGTGATGACACCCTGCCGTTGTTAGTTGGTGTTGTGATGGTTAACTGAGTACTGGCATCTGCTTTGTTTTTAACAAGTTTTCCTATAGTTCTCTGTGAGTAGGATTGAAAAGAAATGAGCAGGAAAAAAAGCATTCCTACATTTAAAATTGATTTTTTCATAATTATTAATTTAAGATTAATGTGATGGAACTGCCATTAACAGCGTTTTCCATTTAAATGATTCTAATTTTGACTAGTACATATCTGTATTCTAGAATTTTGAGCTAGATTATTAATAACAAGGTACCCAAGTCAAAACTTTTTTTTTCGGAAACTTTTCTTCTCGTATAGATCTTAAGACCATCAAGTAAATCCGATATAGGTGCATTTTTATAATAGAAATAGTTCCACTGTTATATTAAGATTATTTATTTCAGATTAATTAATGCCTTCGATAGATTGCATATGGATAACCCCCTTAATTTTTACCGACTCTGTCTTAGGGGCTTCTCCAGTATTGAACATCTGAATAGCTCTGAAAACAGCATCAAATTCCACATCACAATCGGCTGTTGAGGTCAAATATTGGGCAGTTTCTTGATCAAGTTTTAAATTAGTTAGATTTATTGTCCCTGATGTATTAGAAAACTGATAATAGCCGCCATTGTCTTCAGACTCTTCAAAGAGCATAAATATTATAGAGCTTTGTTTAATATCGTTCTTAGCTGAACTAAAATCGGAAATGGCGTAGGCTTTCCCATCAGTATTTAAAGCGATTTTTAACTCTGCAGCGAGCGTCATTCCTTCTTTAGTCTTATCCTTGAAATGTATTCGTACCATGTCATCCTCGATATTCTTGGCTTTTTTTGATGAGAAACTACTAGATCCATGTTCTCCATTATTAGGGAATTCCCCTGTAAATGATTGTCCGTCAAAGTCACCTCCAGAGATATGAAATTCATAGGTGCTGATTCGGATATCGTCAGCATTCTTATTTTGCTCATTTAGTTCATTGGATTGCTCACCCAAGAGGTTTTTGTCCTCATTAGTGTCGCGGCATCCAGACGTGAGCATTAATGTGGTAAATAGCAAAGTGTTTACTGTTGTTTTTATGTATTTCATAATAATATGTATTTAGAGTCAGACATTATTTATTTCCGTTCCAACCTGTATGAGTAGCTTTTGTGTCACAATAGCCCCATTTGCCTTTATATTCTGTTAAGTCGTCATTGAACTCAAGGACTAAAGAAACCCAGTTTTTTCTGCCATATCGGTCAACTCCTTTGAGGTCTCTTTAAGCGTGGATTTTCCGGTATCAAAAGAAACTGAAGCGTTTAACTGAAAGTTAACACTAGAGCCAATGGCGCCAATGGCATCTATATCAGCACCTGGCCATTTACCACTTTTTTTACCCTTGATATCTATCACTTTTACATATCTAAAAACATCTGTTTTCTCAACATATTCGGCAATATCTATTGACGAGAAACCGCCACCGGTTCTGCCTACAGAAACCCAATCGTCACTATCTTGTGAAATAAAAACATCAACAGGTTCTGTCAATGGCCCGATTTCCAGGATAAATAAATCTGGTCCTTCGATGTCATATAAAACGTTATCGGTAAACTTCACGATTAATTCTCCACCGTACCCAAGGGTGCAATAGTTGTTTGATTTCGCGTCATCATAATCAGGTATACCTATAACATTTTCAGGTCCAACGCCGTCTATCGGAGCTGGATTACCCACTTTAAAACTCACTACCTCATCTGCAAAAGAAATATCGCTAAATGGAAAAAACACCCTATTTCCATGTCCGTCAGGATACGTTCTGCCAATTTGTGAAAAGGATAGTGACATAATCATGAGTGCTATAACACTTATTGTTAACCGATGTTTTTCATATTATTCATTTTGCTTAATTTTTAATAACCTGTTTTATTTCTGTATGATGGGTATTAGTGGTGATTTTTACAAAATAAATTCCAGGAGCAAATTCTGAAATATCAATATCGGATTGATCTTCCCAAGTTTTTAATCTTTGACCGGTAACTGTAAAAAGATCTACTTTTTGAATCGTTTCTGTAGTTGTGTTGAAGTACAATATATCATTAACGGGGTTGGGATAGGCTGTAACCTTTCGTTTAGACGCATCTTCTATACCTAGATTATTGCTTGTATACTTCCATAGCTCAAAACCATAACCATTATATTTTGCTCTAAAATAAATGGAACCATTAAATTCTACTATCTTATTGTACATACGTTCCACAGAGTTTGATGTATAAGTGGCATCTTCAGGAAAAATAGGTGTTGTTCCTGATTCAGTTCCATCACTTGTCCACAGTTGACTGTTAAGATTAATTGAGTTATCATCTGTAGTGTAACCAATAAAATACAAGTCGTTGTTATAATCCATGAGTTCCATAGGTCCACCAGATTGCGGTCCTGGATATAAATCCTTTACAAGAGAAGTGCCTTCTACTGTGCCATTAGTAACCCAAAGTTCACTTCCATGGGAGCCATCTGTAGCGCGGAAGTATAGGTTTCCATTAAATTCATGGAAAAAAGATGGGGAGCCACTATTTCGAATACCAGAATAAAAATCAAAGAATAGGTATGTCCCTTGGGTGGTGCCATCACTTACATATAATTCTCTGCCCTCATCAGCTAGATTTGCTGAAAAATACAGTTTTCCATTATATTCCACAAAGTTTCTGGGTTCACTATCTCTTGGAAGGCCATTCGGAATGTGGTCATCATCAATATCTTTAACCAAGACTGTACCTTCAAGCGTACCGTCGGTCTTCCAAAGTTCTTCGCCATGAATCCCGTCATCAGCAGCGAAGAATAATTCGCCATTAGCCACAGTAAATTCTGCTGGATCACTACCTTCTGCACCTTGATAAATATCTTTTAACATATAAGTACCAGAGCTCGTTCCGTCACTTACCCATAATTCTTTTCCATGAACGCCATTGTCTGCTCTAAAGTAAAGTTTTCCATTAAATTCTGTAAGATCATATGGTATGGCACTATCAGGACCAAGATTAATATCCTTAACCATTGTTGTACCTGTAGCTGTACCATCACTCACCCATAGTTCACTTCCATGTGTTCCATCACCTGCGCGGAAGAAAAATTGTCCGTTCATTTCTGTGAGTTCAGAAGGGTTAGAACCTTCAGTTCCTGGAGAAATATCCATCATTAATTCTGTACCTTCTGTTGTGCCGTCGGTCATCCAAAGTTCGGTGCCGTATTCTGCTGTGACATCCTTAAAGTAAACCTTGTCATTGAAACCAAAAAAATTGACGGTTGATTGGAATGAGCCACTGCCAATGGAATTTATATTTATTAACTTCTGTGTTCCTTCTGTCGTTCCATCACTAACCCATGGATTAAGACCATCGCTATCATAGGCTTTAAAATATAATTTACCATTATAAACATATAAATGTCTAGGATTACTACCATATTGTCCATTGTTGATGTCTTTCACCATTTCAAAGGTTTGAGCCATAAGTTGAGTAGAGAAAATGGAGCATATAACTAAGAGAACTGTATTTCTAATATTAGATCCTAATAAATTTAGTCGTTGTTGTTTCATGAGGTTTGATTGTTTTGAGGTTTGTTATTTTTGTCTAAATAGTTTTGAAATATTTTTAGGCTTTGAAGGAGACTCTTTTTTGCTATAAAAATGAAGGTATAGCTCGGTTTTTCTTTATCTTACTTAACTTGTAGCTGCTCCAGATGACTCTGATGTTGTTTTAAAATTTGCACGAGCTAATGAGTGCAGAATGATAATGAGTAGGAGGAGTAGAGTATTCATTGCATTATATTTAAAATGGGACCTCACCGTAGTTATTTTAATGGTGGTTGTAACTAGTTGTTTAAGTCGTCTTGATGTATATATAAGTTACCTTGAGTAGGAGTAGTTATAAGGTGGCCTGTGGATAAAATAGAGGCTGATATTTGGAATATAGATTGTGTAAATTGAACCATCGTCGAGAGATTTTAATTTTTTTTAAATAAAGAGTCTAAAGTGCTTAGCTTTCAACTCATGTCTTGAACGGGGATTCAACGCTTAAAATGACTATTAATCAATTTGAAATTGTCCTTTTAAAATTTTTAAAGGTCAGATAAAAGAACGCTTATTCCTACAAATGTAACAGAGGTCATTGCTAATACGGGATGAAATAAGAATTTGGCAAGATAAATTTAGAATTTGAAGAGACTGACTTAGAATTTGGTAAAGAAACCATTGGTGGCTAAAAAATACTATTGTCTAAGTTAGGGATGTGAATTTTAGAAGATAATTGACTTATATCTAAAATGCTTACACTTGAAGAATGGCCCTTGTGTTAAGTTTTATTAAAGTTGTCGTTTAGCATGATTTTAAATGGTACTATGACAAGTCAGTGATTTAATTATTTAAAACGAATCATGGTTTCCAATATTTCATTGATATGCTGTGCCTTCTGCCTTGAAACTGGGATTTCAACCTCGTCATACATTATTAGGCTGCCGCCATCCTGTTTTAAGATACCTTTTACGTGGTGAGGATTTATTAAATGTGATTGATGGACCCTGACAAATCCATGATTTCGTAAAAGTTCTTCTATTTCTTTTAAGGTTCTACTGATTAATATCTTGGTTTGATCTTTACAAAAAATAAAGGTATAATTACTATCAGATTGACACCTAACAATATTTTGAATAACTGTAATCTGATAGCCGCTGCCAGTGGGCAACGCAATTTGTGAATAATTCTTACTAGAGTTCTCTAATTGTTTTTGTAAAATTTTCCATTGTTCTGAACTCGTTTTATTTCGTCGCTTTTCCCAATTAGACAGTGCTTTTACCATGTTTTTTACTGTAATTGGTTTTAAGAGGTAGTTGATAGCGCTATATTGAAAGGCTTTAATCGCATATTGATCATAAGCTGTTGTGAAAATGACGTCGAAGTTTATAGGTTGAATTTTGTCTAACAGTTTAAACCCGTTGAGGTTGGGCATTTCTATATCTAAAAATAATAAATCGGGTGGCGTGTGCTTTATAAATTCTAGTCCACTAATTGGATTTGTGAAAATTCCAATAATATTGTAATCTGCGTGGACTTTTTTTATCAAATTTCCCAAGACATTTGTACAATGTTCTTCGTCGTCTATTATTACTATATTTATCATAGTTCAATATTTATAAGTTAAGGTAATACGTGTTCCTAACGCCTGATTATTTTCCTCGAGATCGTAAATCTCAAGGAAAATAGAGTGGTCATTCAAATAGTTATATAATGTTAAGCGCTCTTGTACAATTGTTGTGCCCATCGACTTATGTAGCTTTTTATTCCTTTCACTTGCTCTTCTGCCAATACCGTTATCTTCAATTATAATTTTTAAATCATTAGTAGTATCGAAAATAATGGTCAATTTCCTCTCAGCCTTTGGGCTTGGGTGTAGCCCATGCCAAATTGCGTTTTCTACAATTGGTTGTAATAGCAAAGGGGGGATTTCGTATTGTGAAAGCACCTCTGTGTTATCAACTTTTATGGTATAATTGAAGTTTTTACCAATTCGACTACGCTCTATGGAAAGATATAGTTCTAAGATTTCCAATTCTTCTTCTACACTAATCTTTTTACGGTTAGTGTTTTGCAATATCTCCCGAAGTAGACTTGCAAAATCGTCGAGATAAGTTACAGCATCGTCATTCCGAGAGCTCATAATTAAGTTTTTTATAGCGTTCATGCTATTGAAAATGAAATGCGGATTCATTTGGGAGCGTAATGCCATCATTTCGGTTTCTCTTATTTTCTTTGTAAAATCATCTTTTGTTTTTTGTGTTTTATCACGTTCTATTTCAGAATATAGATGAATAAGCTCCTCTGTCTTTTGTCGAACTTTCTCATCGAGTTTCCGATTCATAGTTTCTTGTAATCGGTGGTTTTCCTGTAATTGCTTAATCAGTTCGTTACTGGCCTTCGCCTTGTCTTTTTGAAGTAAAAATATATTTTCTCCCAATGCCAGTGAAAAGCAATATACTTCAGCTAATAAGCCGATCTGGAAGATAATATTTGGAGCTTCAACGAAATTAAAAATATGCCCTGGTACAAAACTCATTCCGGAGTAGGCTATATAAGTGCTCAATAATGCGCCTATAAAAAAGAAGGTTTGACCTATAATAAAATAGATTAATAAAGGGTGTTTTACTTTGTAAATTATCCAAAATATCAAGATGAAATTGGTCGGCAAAATTATATAGCGTACTATATAAAAAATGCGGATAGTATACTTTTCATTCAAAAAATAATAGCTAGCGGCAAAATTTGTTATTGCATATAGAAAACATATTAAACTCAAGTATCGGAGGACTGTAGCCAGTAATCGGTCATAAGTGTTTACCTTTAAAAGGTGTAATATGAACAACACATAAAATCCTATGAAAATAAATTGAATGGGTTCAAGTAAATCAGATGTTAGGCTAGGATTATACGCCATAAAATTGCCGATAGGCGCAAGAGTATTGCCGAGCACAAGAAATCCGTAGATAAGTTGGAAAAGGAGATATCCTAAATAATAGAGGTAAAGTCTTTCACGTATTCGTATCCAAAATATGAGTGCGAATATTGAAATTGTGATTAGTGAAATAATGTAAAAATAGATGAAACCTATACTACTAGTTTGTTTTTCATAATTTTGAACATAAGCTTGCCAATACCCTAATTCAGAATAAATAATTGGTGGACCCTTAGGTTTCAGGTTCTCACTGTCAAGTCTTATATATAGTCGCGAATTTTGATAAGGTGCAAAATTTAGTCTTATAAAAGAAGTGTTTACTGTATTTGATCTTTCAAGTAAGGGTACAAAAACACCATTAGTTAGTTTTTCAAAATCTGGTCCTTTTTTTCTATAGACAGTTGTAAAATCATATAGGCTATGAAGATAAATAGGGACACTTTCATTCGAATGATTTTCAATTATAAATTGGAGCCATAGCGAGGTGTCTGTAGTTGCTCTATATTTTGTCTTGTAAGGTTTCCAAGTTGACTGTTGTTTTATCTCTTCAAAAGACGCTTCTCTTTCCGTTTGTAAAACATTTACATGTGGATTGCCAGCTAAATCAACATGAAGAGGGATTGAATCAGCGATAATTTGTCCAAAGACCTGAATAAAACCTATTGATAAATAGCAAATTATAAAGAATATAACTTTCATCAGCACTAAAATACTATTCTATTTTTAAATTGTGGACTAAGATGAAGAATTCGTAGTCATTGGGTTAGCCTTAGAAATTTTAATCATTCTATAAAAACCCTAATGCACTCAACAGATCTAACTAACGCTAGCATTTTAATAGGTATAGTGGTTTGTAATAATATACAGAGCACCCAAATGTCAGCTATTATTCGTAATCTTTAGACCTTATAATGTCCGAAATGATCAATGTTTTATTATTGAATAAGCTCTGATTGGAAGAGCATATAAGAACATCATCCTAAGAATACTGAATGCACCATTCAATTTGAAATTTTTCTGGGAAATAGAATAAATTCAATTTGCGTATCTTTAAATTCATATTTTAAATCTTACAAAATGAAAATTCAAATCAGCTTATTGTTTGCTTTGTGCTTTGGACTAACTTGTTCTGCACAAAAAGTGTTTTCGGTTCAATATGCTAATCAAGCCGATGTGAAAGTGTTTGTGGTTGATTATGAAATTCAGGCCGATTTAAAAGTATATAAAGTCGATTATGCTAATCTCGCAGGAAAAAATAATGGGAAATGGTTTTTTACAAAATATGCCAATCAAGCCGACAAGAAAATTTATGACGTAGATTATCAGAATCAAGCGGATTTAAAAATATACTTTGTAGATTATCAAAATCAGGCAGGATGGCGCAATAAATCAAAACAACATTTAATGTATTAATGGCCTGTTTCTATAAACGCATCAGTAAAACAAATTAATTGAGGATACTTAAAAACATATTACTTTTTCAAAGTAAAATTTTCTTTATATCTTATTTTATAGCTCTCCTTCTAACCGTACTGATAAGTGCAACTCCAACAATATTTGGTGTGTTTTTTCTGTTAGTTTCTCCTTTTGTTCATCTATTAGTTTATGAAATAATGAATAAAAGCCAGTATTATTATTACTACAATTTAGGCTTGGATAAGTATAGGTTATGGCTGTCTACTATTGTAATTGCCCTTATTAATCTAATAGTTTTATCATTAGTATGAGTGAATTACATATAGATAGTTTATCAAAATCATATAATAATAAAGTGATTTTAAGTGATGTCTTTCTCACATGTAAAACAGGAGAGATTAAAGGATTAATAGGAAGAAATGGCTCCGGTAAATCGACGCTTTTAAAAATAGTTTTTGGTGTAGAACAAGCCGATTTTAAGTATGTGAAAGTCGATAATAAAATAGTTGAAAATTTATCAGAGGGTAGACGCCTTATTAACTATTTACCTCAAGACAATTTTCTTCCCAATGGCGTAAAAATTAAAACTTTAATAAATCTGTTTTTGCCAAAACAGAGTAGAACAGTTCTACTAGAAAATGAACATGTTAAACCACTTTTAAATAGGGAAAACAAAGAATTATCTACAGGTCAAAAAAGGATAGTTGAAATATTGCTAGTTATTCATTCTAATGCGAAGTTTATTTTATTAGATGAGCCTTTCAACGGAGTCAGTCCTATTTTTAAAAAATATATCATGACCTATATTCTCGAAATGAAATCATCTAAAGGCTTTATTATTACTGATCATGACTATGAAAATGTTCTAAATTTAGCAGATAGTAATTATTTTTTAAAGAATGGCTACCTAAAAGAAATTGTAAGTGAGGGGGAATTAGTAGAGCTAGGATACATTACAAAATCTGCTTATACCAAAGTCTCTAATTAATTTTTTAGCATAAATAAATCAAGGAGAACTTCTGAAGTTTATGTTATTCTTATTAAGTTAATTGCTCAAACGTGAAGCTAATCTGACAAGAAGCAGAATCACAAAGTCTTTCTGTAATATCCAACAATAATTTAGAATGAAAAAAGCTGTATCTATAATTACCTTACTAATCTTATTCACAAGTATCGGAAACGCTCAATCGGATAAAATTAAAATCTACTCAGATGATTTGAAGGCATCTAATTATTTACAAATGGACGATTTCTACTTAACTCATTATTTGTATATCGATTTGTTCTTAAGAGAGAATTTATTTCCAGAGGCTAGTCCAAAGGATGTATCTTATGTATTGGGTGCTATAAAAAAATATGTTTCACCAGAACACCCATTGAATATTGAAATTGTTAAACCTGATGATAAAAACTATAAGATTAAAGTATCCATATTAAAAAAAGAAGACGGTACAGAACTTTTAATTGCCTTTACAAATTGGAGCACAAAAAAAAGGCTGTTTGAAGATGACATAAAGATTAAAAACGATTCGTATACAAGATGGTATTTTTTAAATGGAGATAAAATGACGTATAGAAAGGATATGTCAGATCAAAATGACTATTCTATAATGAGTAAATCGGACTTAGCAAACGCCTATTTATTAGATGAAATAAGAGAAAACGATTCCGAAATAGAAGATACGCTTAGAGAGATTTTAAAAGTAGAAGGTTTAAATGTTAGTGACGCTATAATGGCCAATCTAATACTGTTAAAGTATCAAATATTTCAGAGAAATACCGAAAGTGCAGATAGGCAAGTTAAGTATTTGAATGACTTATTTGATGCAAATGCATCTCAAAAAAACTTAAGAGGCTTAAAAATGGCATTTAATGCCACAAAATTTCAAATAGAGTTGATGAAGTAAAAGCTGATTTTACCACGACAGAAATTCAATAGTTAAGGTGTTTTTCAACATTCAATATATTTTATAATTATGCGCTTTTTAAAATTTCTAAAAAACCTCTTTAGTACCAAAGAACTCACAGAGTATGAGTTAGCAAAAAGAACCATTAAAAAAATGGGATATAAAAGTGATGGATCTGGTGCATTTGTTAAAGATTCTAGAGAGGGTAGGACCATGATTTGGATAACTAATAATGGTGTCAAAATAAAAGCCTATTTCGGAGGCTATGCTGAATCAGAATTTTTACCTCGTCCTATAGATAAAGAAAAACTGAAGTATTTTGTCAAGATAAATCAAGTATGAAGTGTTGTAATGTGTCGACTTTTATTAAAATAACACTTGCTTTATGAGTTATACCTATTTAGAAATTATAAACGGAAAAATATGCCCTTACTGTGAATGCGAAAGTAAATTAGTTAAGGGTGAAAATGTTTATCCTCATAAAATAAATGAAACGCCTAGGCCTTACTATTTGGATAAAATGTTTTACCAATGTATAAATAATCCGAATCATTATGTCGGGACTTATAAAGATAATGAAACCTCGCTTGGGAGAATCGCAGATACTGATTTAAGAAGATGGAAAAATAAAGGACATCGTGCATTTGACCCTTTATTGAAAAATAAAATCCATTTCAAAAATCAACAAGAGGCTTACCAATGGCTTTCAGACAAAATGGAATTGCCAATTGAACACACGCATTTTGGAATGTTTACTATTGATCAATGCCAAAAAGCCATTAAGTTTTGTGAAGAAATGATAAATGAAAGTAACTCTTAATACTGTCTAACATTATATAAGCCCATCAAATTTTATGATCTTCTATCACATCCTGATTGTCAGAAACAGGTTGACTTTTAATTTATAAGTTTCAATGATTTTTCTGGGTTTTGTAAGTAATACGCTATTGGCATTAGAGATTTTATTTTGCTTTAAGACGAATCAGTTCTGTGAAAAATTCATTTTCTTCCCTTAATGAAGTACAGGTCAATTTGGCTATGAAATTTATGCCCTTTTCTTTAAAATTGGCGATGTGAGAATTGTTTACATTAATTTTATGGATGAAATAATCTATTGAAGTATTATTAAATAAACTTTTGATGTCTTCATAGCTAGCCATCAATGATTCAAGTTTTTGATGGTTTGCTTCCTGTGCTTGCTTAAAATACCAAGATTGACTATCTGCGGTTGCAAGTTTTTGACTTAAGGCGGCATATTCCATTAGTATAGTTGCAAGCGTTGATTCGCTTTTCTTCTTTATAATTAAGTTTTCAATATTTTTAAGGCTTACCTTCATATTTTATTTTGAATTCTTTAAAGTGAACTAGTGAGCTAGGTTTTTCATATAAGCAATTACAGCTTTCCAGTCGGGGAAACCTTTTCCTTCTGCAGCGAAGTGAATATGTTTACCTGTAAAGTTACCGGCTCCATTTGCTGTTCTATCATCTATAAGGAAATCTCCTTTTGCTAAGTTTTTATGAATTCATCTCGATATCTATCTAAATTAATTTTAACGTCAAATATTTTATATGGATTTACAGTACTTTATTAACCATGCCGATTCTCTATTCACCCAAATATTTATGATTGTGATGGGTCTATTATATGCTATGGCTATCGTAATTGGCTTTAGTTATAAAGCCGTGAATATCTATTGTTATTTTGTCCTGTTTCCTGCTTCGTTACTCCTGTTTGTTTTTAAATCGAAGTACAAATATTTGATACTTCCATTAACCTTTCTATTTTTTTTAATTCCAGGAATAGAAGACTATTCTGTAGTTTGGTTTGACTATGCTGTGGTATTCTTAAATAGTTATGCCGATGTATTTAATTCAAACTATATCAATGCTTCGGTGTATTTGTGTGTGCTGGTTCCCGCTTTGATTTATTCGTTTGCTATTTATAAAAGATTTGGTTGGGAGGTGTTTAAGATTATTTCTGGAGTTGTTATAGGCTCTGCTGCCTTGTATCTCCTTACTATCTTTCCGAATTTCAAACCTTTCTTGGAGTATTGTGTGTCAATCGTACAGTAATTAAACCGTTGAAAAAAGAGTTTACTGTAAGGAGAAATATTTTGATAATGTAGATTGAAGTTTCTCTTTAGATAAAGGTTTACAGAGGAAATCGTTCATGCCTACGAGTAAGGATTCGTCCTTGGCTTGCTGAGTGATATTTGCTGATAAGCCGAAAATTAAAATATCTTTATCAGTACTTCTGATGGCTTTAGTGGTTTCAAAACCATTCATTAAAGGCATGTAAATATCCATAATGACAACTTGAAATTCTTTTTGTTTTATTTTATCCAATGCAACAATACCATTCTCGGCCTGTTCAGTTTTAATACCCAATTGCTCTAATATTTTAGCTAGGACCAAAATGTTGACTTTATTATCGTCAACAATTAATACGTTTAGACTTTCCTTGATGACAGGGGCTAGGTCTAATTTTTTACTCTTATTATCGTCTAGTACCTGAAAAGGTATTTCGATAGTAAATACACTTCCTTTATTGACCTCACTTTTCACAGAAATTTTACCGCCCATTAGTTTTGCGAGCTTATCGCAAATGGTAAGTCCTAAACCACTTCCTTCATGTTTTTTCTTTAAACCGTAATCAGCTTGAGTAAATCGTTTGAAAATTTTAGTTAAGCGATGTTTAGGAATACCTATTCCTGTATCCTTAATACTAATGGATACAATAAGTCTTTCGCTAGTAAAAGATTCTTGATATGAAACATAAGCACCACCTGTAGAGGTGAATTTTAAGGCATTTTTTAGTAAGTGTATAAGAATTTGGCTGTAACGCTCTTTATCGCCTAGTACTGTTGTTCCGGAGTTAGAGACAAAATCTAAATCCAAAACGATATCTTTTTCTTCAAACTCAAAACTAAAATCCTTTATAATTTCAGCCAATTCTTGTGATGGAGAGAAGGGTACTTTTTTTATTTTTATATCACCAGCTTCAATTTTATCTATTTCTAATACATCATCCACTAAACCCATTAAGGTTTGTGAAGATTTATCCATTAGGTCTAAAAAGGTTTTATCAGCATCTTTGTTTTTAGAATGCTTAAGCACTTCAATAAAGCCTAAAATAGCATTCAATGGTGTCCTTATCTCATGACTCATATTAGATAAAAACTCTGTTTTGGCTTTCGAAGCTTTCTCGGCTTTGCTTCTTGCTTTATCTAATTTTTTATTAATGATTTTTAAATCTTCATTTACTTTCAAGACTAAAGCAGATTCTGTTTTTGCTCTTAAATAGAAATAGATGATAAGACTCAGCAGTGATGAAATTAATACTCCGAAGTAAAGCATGTTGGAAATTGCCTTACTCTTATCCATTAAAAAGGTAGAAGATGCAGGGGTAATTTTCATTGACCAATTCTGTTGATCTAATTCATCTATAGAAAACTTATGCGTATACACGAAGTCTAAAGAATCGCTTAAAACGGAATTGTGTGTATAAAAGATCGAGCCTTTTTCGTCCCGCATAACAATTCCATAGTCGGGTAAGCCAACAGCGAAACTATCTAAATTTTTTTTAAAATCCATTCCAGCTGTAATTGTCCCTTGAAATCTGTTTTTAAAATAGACCGGAACATCCACTAAAAAAGATTTACCTCCTTGTTTTAGGTCGGCCCATTGAGTAATATTAGTTGAGCTGTCTTTGATATGTCGTATCCATTCATCTCTACGATACTCTACGGTCGATATGTCTAAGCCTATTACGGCTTCGTTCCCTTTAAGCGGATTTATTTTTCTTATGACCATAGAACTGTCTATCCATTCAAGAAACTTGAAGGACGGATTTTGTTCTAATATGATTTGGGCATCATGTTCCCAATAGTTGAAATATTCACCGTCAGTAATTTGGAGTCGCTGCTTGAGATTTTCTAATCGTTGGATATCACGATTAATGATGGAGCTAAACTTAGTAGTTAATAGTTTCCCGGAATTATTAACTTGATGTTCAAGTGCTAATTTTTGTTCCTTGATTGACCTGTTCCATAAAAATAGAACAATGAGATTTAGGAGAATAAATGAAAAAAGAGAAATGAGGAACTCCTTCTTTTTTAATATTGAATCCATTAATGCTTATATGAGTTTAATAAGATAAGCATTAATGGACAATTATAACTATAATCCAAGCTAAGCGGTATATTTCTTCTTCAACTGACTTAACATTTCTTTAGTCATCGTATCAAGATCAAAATCATGTGACCAATTCCAATCTTTTCTTGCCACGCTATCATCAATAGACGAAGGCCAACTATCTGCAATCGCTTGTCTAAAATCTGGTTGATAAGTAATGGTAAATTCTGGCATTTCAGCTTTAATACTTTCAAAAATATCTTTCGGAGTAAAACTAATAGCCGATAAGTTATAAGAAGATCTAATACTTATGCTCTCTGATGGAGCCGCCATAAGATCTGTTGTAGCTTTAATAGCATCATCCATAAACATCATAGGTAAACTCGTGTCCTCAGATAAGAAACACTCGTATTTCCCTTCTTTTATGGCTTCATGATAGATTTCTACAGCATAATCAGTTGTTCCACCACCTGGCATGGCTTTATGGCTAATAATTCCTGGATAACGAATACTTCTTACATCTACACCATATTTTTCATGGTAATATTCACACCAACGCTCGCCAACTTGTTTCGTGATACCGTAAACCGTGGTTGGTTCACAAATGGTATGTTGTGGCGTGTTTTCTCTTGGTGTTGTTGGTCCAAAAACAGCAATACTGCTTGGCCAGAAAACCTTTTTAATTTGACCTGTTTTTGCCAAGTTTAAAACATGAAAAAGTGAATTCATATTTAAATCCCAAGCTTCCATTGGATATTTTTCTCCTGTAGCACTTAATAAGGCTGCCATTAAATAAATAGTATCTATCTCGTGATTGACACAACAATCCTTTATTGCGTTAAAGTTTTTAGCATCTAGGATTTCGAATGGTCCAGCGTTAACTAATTCTAAATTTCTGGTATTTATATCGCTAGCAATAACGTTATCTGTTCCGTGTAACTCTCTTAACTTTGTGGTTAGTTCCGTTCCAATTTGCCCACAGGCACCAATGACTAGTATTTTTGAAGACATGTATTTCTATTAAATTTACGCCAAAAGTAATAAGAATTAAGGCGTTTCAATATTAATATTTTTATAAATAAATGTCTTTTTTTTGTGAAACACACTTGTTAATTTTTTAGTTACGGCACTAAATCCCTGAAATAGATAGTTTAGTATCTTTACCGTTTAAAACAATAGCCTTTATGAAGATTAAATTTCTAGTATTATTTCTATGTGGTGCCGTATTATTATGTTGCGGCGATGACCCAAAATCCGAAATAAAAGTTGAAAATCAAGAGCAATCGGAAGGACATTCAAGAATTACAGCTAAAACTATTGAAGATTTAAAATATACAGATTACGTATTAAGTAGTGAAGCGGAGGACGTTGTATCCACATGGGAGAAGTATAGAGAATTAGATACCCAAATCAGTTATTTGAAGAAGGCTGACTTCTCATTTTTTAATGGTGATATAGAGCTGTTAACCAAGTTTATTGATGGGTTTAAAGCAGGATTGCCAGAGAATTTAAAAACAAATCCTATTATTTCGAGAGTTGCAATTATTGAAACGGCACTCTTAAAGTTGAATGAAAATTTAACCTTAGACAATATTAAAAGGAAAGATAAATTGTTTGGAATCAAAGAGGTATTAGTGTCTTTTGCCAATTTGAATTATCAAATTAATAAGAAATTAGAACGTGATATGTTCGATAAGATTCAACCCGAATAATTACCAAATCAGAAATTTTAGTTTCAGTAAGTTGTAACTATAATATTATTCTAAAGACATATAAGTCAGTACCTTTAATTAACTTAAATAATATAACCTTATGAAAATCAATTTGAACCAAGTCGTAGTGCTTTCGGTTTTAAGCTTATTTACCGTTTTGTCTTGTAAAGAAGAAACGAAGAAAGATACTATGATGGTCGAAGAAAAAATTCCTGGAATTGTTCTAGAGAATATGGATACTTTAGTGAATCCGAAAGATGATTTTTACAATTACGTAAATGGTAATTGGATGAAGAACACTACAATCCCAGAGGATGAATCGGGTTGGGGTGGATTTAATGTTTTGCGAAAGTCAACTCGAAATGAAGTGTTGGATATCGTTAAAACATCAAAAGAATTAGGAACTTATAAAGAAGGTTCAGATCAAAAAAAAGCCTTACTATTTTTTGAATCGGAATTAGATACGGTTACAAGAAACGAATTAGGCATTAAGCCTTTACAACCATTCTTAGATGAGATTGAAGGCATTAAGAATCTAAATGATATGCAAACTGTTTATGCCACTAAGACAGGAGTTGCAGCGCCATTTTTTGGTTTTCGAGTGTTTCCAGATTTCAATGATAGTAGTATGAATGCGCCGTATATCACTCAAGGTAGACTAGGCTTACCTGATCGTGATTATTATGTGCTTCAAGACGAAAAATCTAAAGAGCGTCGTCAGCAATATGTAGATCATATGACTAAAATGATGCAGTTTATAGATTATAATGAAGCAGATGCTAAGAAAGCTGCTGAAATGATTTTAGCTCTTGAAACCAAACTCGCCGAACCTCAATTAAATAAAGCGGAGCGAAGAGATTTTAAAAACATCAATAACCCAAGAACGCTAAAAGAATTATCTCAGCTGACACCAGCGGTAAACTGGACTAAGTTTATTTCAGATATTGGGGTTGAACAAGAATTAGATACAGTTTATGTTGTCGAATTAAAATATATGAAAGAGCTTCAAAACATCTTAAAATCTACACCAATTGAAGATATTAAGACAGTTATGAAATGGAGTACTTTAAATAATGCCGCTTCAGCCTTATCAACAGAAATTGAAACTGCTAGTTGGGAATTCTATAGTAAAACTTTAAGAGGTACTGAAAAGCAAAAACCTGCTGAAGATCGTGCAATGGATAATGTTACAGGACGTGTAGGAGAAGCTATAGGGAAACTATATGTTGATGCTAAATTTCCGCCAGAAGCAAAAGAAAAGGCTGAAAAAATGATAGCGTATGTCATCACAGCATTTAAAGGTAGAATAGAGAACCTGGAATGGATGACTCCTGAAACGAAGCAAGAAGCCATCAAAAAACTGGACAAATTCACCGTTAAAATTGCTTATCCGGATGAGTGGAAAGATTATTCGAAATTAGCTATCGAAGAAGGGAATAGCTATGCTGAAAATATGTTAGCATTTACAGATTGGAGTATGAAAAAGTCCTTGGAAGATTTAGGGCAGCCTGTTAACAAAAAAGAATGGGGAATGCCACCACAAATGGTGAATGCTTATTTTAATCCAATGAATAACGAAATTGTTTTCCCTGCGGCAATATTACAACCACCTTTTTATAACTATACTGCAGATGAAGCCGTTAATTATGGAGGAATAGGTGCTGTTATAGGTCATGAAATTTCACATGCTTTTGACGATCAAGGCTCTCAGTTTGATAGTGATGGTAACTTAGTAAATTGGTGGACGGCTGAAGATTTGGCCGAATTTAAGAAAAGAGGAGACCAACTTGTTGAACAGTATTCCGCTATTCAAGTTGCAGACAGTTTATATATCGATGGTCGCAATACACTGGGAGAAAACATAGGTGATCTAGGTGGTTTATTAGGAGCTTACGACGGATTACAATTGTATTTTGAAGAAAATGGAAGACCTGAAGATATCGACGGGTTTACACCTGAGCAACGTTTCTTTATGTCTTGGGCAACCGTATGGCGAACACTAAGCCGACCTGATGCTTTAGAAACTCAAATTAAAACAGATCCGCATTCGCCTGGAATTTATAGAGCCACTCAGCCATTGAAAAACATCGATGCTTTTTACGAGGCCTTTGATATCAAGGAAGGTGATGCTATGTACTTGGAACCAGAAAAACGTGTTAGAATCTGGTAATTCAATTGCAACATAATGTAATAAAAAAGGCAGCTCATTGAGCTGCCTTTTTTATAATACTACTATAAGAAATTAGTTTTTTGAAGCTGCAGCATTTTTAGCTTGTTGTGCTTTTTGAGCTTCTAAGGCTTCACGACTTACTTTTGCTAAATTGAAATTAGAATCAATAGCTAAAGCTTCGTTTAAAAGCGCTAGGGCAGAATCAATATTTTCAGTCTTATTTTCAGAGAATTTTAATAGTGCTTTTAAATATTTTAAAGCTGCTTTCATAGACGTTTCATAAGGCTGTTGTTGATCGTAAAACGCACGCTTCATATCATCCTTAACATTTGCCATCGCATAGTCTATGTTTTCCTTAGCACCTGCTAAATCATTCACTTGAATTTTCATATCTGCCATTTCGTAAGCTAAATATACATTAGGATTACGCTTATATAAAACCTCGAAGTGCTCTAAGGCCATTTTTGGTTGATTAAGTTCCTTTAATGCTGAAGCTTTCACTTGCACATTTAAATCAGAATCGGAAACGTTTTTTTCTACACCAATGGTATTTAAGGCTTGCATATATTTCCCCTCAGAAACATAGATGTATGCTAAAGTGTCTTTTCTAGCAACAGAAGGCTCAATAACTTCAAGATGAGTCATAGCGTTAATAATACCTTGAATATCTCCTTGTGCTTTCATTTGCTTATAGTATGCTTCGTAATGTTTTTTCAATTCTGCATTACTTTGTGCAAACATATTTACTGAGAATAGCATGATTCCAATAGTAATTGGAATAATTGTAATCTTCTTCATGTGTTGTATTTTGTTTTAATTAATTGGGCTAAATCTATAAAAATTAATAGGAATTGGTCTTAAAAAACTAATAATTTCTAAGGTCTTACCTTAAAGCTATAGTTCAAAAGCTGTACCAATTTAGAACTATCAACTAGCTTTCCTTTACTTTCTTCTGAAGTATTAAATTTTGGAGCTGCTAAATTCTTTTGATTACAATAGGAAATGTAGTAGTCGGATTTATTAGGATGAAAGGGAAAAGCCGCATTGAAAACGGTACCCCAATGATTCTTTTTAACAATTGAAGTTATTATAGAAATACAATCGGATTGGTGTATTAAATTTATAGGTGCTTTTGGATTAGAAACCCCGGTTCTTCCTGCCAGATATTTCGCAGGATGACGATCGTCGCCTATCAATCCTCCAAAACGTAGAATTGTAGTTTTGAAATTAGGAGTAGTCTGAAGCAGGGCTTCAATATCAATAAGTTGTTTGGAGCTGTTTGATGTGGCATTAGGAGGAGTTTCAGCTGTAATAATTGGAAAATGAGCTTCATCTTCAAACACCGAAGTAGAACTTATATAAAGTACTTTTTCGATAGATTGCTGTTCAGCAGCTTTGATAAGATGTTTAATCTCTTTAACATGATTTTTATTCGGGTTTTTTCTTAATCCTGGCGGTATATTTATAATTAGAATAGAACTGCCTTTAAGAAATTCAGAATAATTTCCACTTATTCCTGATTCTTCTAACGACACTAGAAAAGGTTGGATATTATGACTTATTAAGACTTCTAATTTATTTGATGAGGTGGTAGAGCCCTTGACAATATACTCTTCATTTATTAAGTTTTTAGCTAGTGGTAGGCCTAACCAACCACAGCCAATAATGCTAATTTGTGTTTTCAAGTTAAACGGTTAAAATTAAAGGTTAAAAATACAACTTATTAACGCTATGTCGATTTTTTAATGATAACTGATTAATTTTCAGTAACTTTAAAAGGCACTCTAAATTAAATAATTATGGCAATAAAAAATTTTCAAGGCTCTCGAAGGCAGCAAGGAACCGCAGAAACTACAGCATTAAAAGTGAAAGACTATATGTCTACTAAATTAATAACCTTCAAACCAGAACAGTCCGTACAGGAGGTTGTAGAGGCTTTAATAAAGTTCAGAATTTCAGGTGGTCCGGTAGTAAATGATAATAATGAATTGGTAGGTATTATTTCTGAAGGCGATTGCTTAAAACACTTAAGTGAAAGTAGGTATTATAATATGCCTTTACAGCAGGACAATGTTGGAAAACGGATGATAAAAGATGTTGAAACTATTGATGGTGAAATGGATGTCTTTGACGCTGCTAATAAGTTTTTACAATCAAAAAGACGTCGCTTTCCTATAATAGTCGATGGAAAACTAGCGGGTCAAATTAGTCAAAAAGATATTTTAGTGGCAGCGCTTCAACTAAAGGGTGAAAACTGGAATAGCACTACAAAAGGTGGCGCTTAATCGTCTCGCTTCACCAAAGCATAATACTCTCCTTCCAAGGGTAAATACCCATGGTCATACACGAAGTAGTATACCGTACCTGCTTTAGTGGTATAAATACTTGTGAAATAATTAAAGTCGAATCCCTTTTCAATTAGCTTTGCTCTAGAGCATTTCATCTTTTTATTAGGATTGAGCGCTTCTAAAATTCGGTAATTCTTCCTTAAACGATTATTGGTGTTTCTGATGAAGTTTTTAGAATCTTTGTTAAGGCGATTGTTATAGGCGTTCCTACAACCATCGCTACAATATTTCTTATCGATTCTGCCAACTATTACATCACCACACTCTGGACATTTCTTTCGCATAATCTAAACTTAAGTCTAGACAATATACTAATAAATATGATTATAAACCACTGGCAATGACTATGGTATTGGTTTTATTCACATTCTCGTGAACCAGAACCTTAAAGACCTTTGTCTTTAGATAATTAACTAAAGTATTAATTTTTTCGTGATTGGAATGTTTAACTGAAGCATTGAAAATTATTGTTCCTTTTGTAGATTTTGATTTTAATACAAGATCCCAAAACGCTGTACTTAAAAATTGAGTAGGAACCGTTAGGTCGATATAAAGATCTACAATGATTAAATCGAAGGGTTTAGTATTCGTTTTAACAAATTCCGATGCGTCAATACAATGTATTTTTAAATGTTCGTCTTCGGTGATATCGAATTCAGTTTTAGCAATTTCAATAACAACAGGGTCAATTTCAACAGCTTCAATAGGTTTGTTGAAATTAAAATCCTTCCGAAGGGTTTCAATGACACTTCCGCCGCCCATTCCTAAGACTAATACTGAATTGATAGTGTCTAAGTCAACTTTGGTAAGTCCGAATTTTAAAATACGTTGTAGGGAACCATAGCTATAATTAGCGTTTTCAGAATTAAGGTGCTTTTTACCGTTAAACCAAGTGATTTCTAGTGTTCCACTGTATTTGGAATCAATAGTTTTGGTGACAGGATAAATATAACTGAATAGTCGCTTCATATAGTGCATAAAGATAGGGTTAAATAATAGGGGGTATCTAATAAGAACCTCTATTACCTAACCCTATTTTAAAAAAATAATTCTAAAGGGTATCTTTTAACCACTTAAAGAATTCATTTTGCCATACTAAAGCATTTTGTGGTTGTAGTACCCAGTGGTTTTCTTCAGGGAAATACAATAGCTTACTTTTAATACCTAACATTTGTGCTGCTTGGAAAGCACTTAAACTTTGCTCAATTGGCACACGGAAATCTTTTCCGCCTTGAATAATTAAAATAGGCGTATTCCACTTAGACACCAAATTGATTGGGTTAAACTCGTTATAAGCCTTTTGAGCGGTTTCATTTTCTTTATCCCAATATGGTCCGCCATAATCATGGTTGATAAAGAATAATTCTTCGGTAGTTCCATACATAGTTCTTGTATCGAAAACGCCATCATGAGAGATAAAGGTTTTAAAACGATTTTCATGAATTCCTGCTAAATAAAACACAGAATATCCACCGAAACTCGCTCCAATAGCGCCCAAACGGTCGTTATCTACGTAAGGTTCTTTAGCAACTTCATCAATAGCAGATAAGTAATCATCCATCACTTGTCCTCCCCAATCTTTACTAATAGCTTCGTTCCATTCTACACCATGTCCTGGCATACCACGACGGTTTGGTGCAACAATAATATAACCTTGTGAAGCCATTAGTTGGAAATTCCAACGGTAAGAGTAAAACTGAGATAGTGGCGATTGTGGGCCACCTTGAGCGTATAATAAGGTTGGGTATTTTTTAGATGCGTCAAAGTTAGGAGGTAAAATAACCCAAACTAACATTTGTTTGCCGTCTGTTGTAGTCACATAACGCTTTTCAACTTTAGGTAAATCAACGCTATTGTATAAATCTTTGTTGATGTCCGTTAATTGCTTAAAGCCGCTATTTTTCATATTGAAGCTAAACACATCAGCCGCATGGTTCATGTCTGTTCTAGTTACTAATAGCGTGTTTTTTTGCTGAGCTACAATACTTGTCACATCAAATTGACCTTTTGAAAGTTGTTCAACTATAGGAGCAATTCGTTTTCTACCTGGATAGTTGACTTTGAAAAGCTGAATAGTTCCATCTACTGGCGCTGTGAAGTAAATGTCTTTTCCGTCGTTACTCCATAAAAAACTTCTTACTGTTCCATCCCAGTTTGCAGTTAAGTTTTGTTTTACACCTTGGTTTAAAACAACGATATCATTCTTGTCACTTTCATAACCATCGGTCTTCATTTGTAACCAAGCTAAAGCACCTTCTGTAGAGAATGATGGATTGGTGTCGTAACCTTTGTTATCCTCAGTAATATTCTCCGTGGTTTTAGTCTCTAGGTTGTATTTGTAAATGTCTGTATTGGTGCTGTTAGCGTATGCTTTTCCTTTTAATTTTTTACTTACGTAATAAATGCTTTTTCCATCTGGAGACCAAACATAATCTTCATCGCCACCGAAAGGACGTTGAGGCGTGTGGTGAGGTTCGTTAGGCATAATATCGGTACCTTCTTCATCCTCAGACCCTACTTTTTTGTAGAATAAGTGATTGTAGCTACCATCTTGCCAAGTATCCCAATGACGAATGTCTAAATCTGAAAATACATAAACATCAGATTTGTCTAAATGTTTATAAACGTCTTTTCCTTTTATATCTTCGATATGAACTTCTTTGTGGAATAGTTGGTATTTCCCATCAGACGATACATTTTTGTCTACTGCTTTGACCTCTTCCTTTTTAATTTCGACTAAATCTCCGCCTGAGACTGGCATTTTATAATACTTAGAATCGAAATTGTTTTCTTCAATATTTGGAATTGATACTTTTAAGAATAGGGTAGAACCATCTTTGTCAAGTCCCATAACGCTAAGGCGTTCAACAGACCATAGTAATTCTGGCGTCATTGTTTTCTGTGCTGTTGCTAATGTGCTACTCAACATGATACTTAAAATTAGAAGTGCATTTTTCATAACCAATCGTGTTTGTAATGGAGGTGTTTTGTCTGAATAAATATTCGATTTTTTCTGTTTTTTAAAGAAATGTAAAGTTATGCTTTTCTTTAGTTAATAACCAATAAAGGAACTTTGATATGACTTACTAATAAATCATTGGTTACGCTTCCAATAAAGAGTTTGGTAATTTTGTTTCCTCCTCGTGCAGAGGTGACAATCATATCGAATTTCCCTTTTTCAGCATGACGTGTAATCGCATCAACGACAGATAAGTCTTCTCTTAAGGTATATCTAAAAGGAATGTCTTCAGAGATTTTGTACTTTTTTCGGAACTGTTGTACTTTTTCCTTGAGATGACGTTCAGTTTTATCTATTGCCTTTTCTTGATTGATATAAGGGTAGAAAAACGATGGAATATTATAAACATGTAAGGCTGCAATATTACCGCCAGAACGTTCTACTAAACTATCGGCTACTGAAAAACACTTTGCGGAAGCTGAACTAAAATCGGTAGGAACTAATACATTTTCCATCTTATGTTCTGCTTCTTCAGGAACTAAAAGCACACTAGTGTCAAGCATTCGAACAAGTTTTTGGTTCATAGCTCCTGTCCCTTGAAGTTCATCCTTATTACCAGTAACCATGATATCAACCTTGTATTTTTTTGCCAAGTGCGTTAAAATACTTTCGGTATAATCATCTGATGTGATAAGCACTGTATTTGGCACTGAGCCTGTATAGTGTTTATCAACGGTGTTTTGTATACTTCGATCTACGATATCTTCAACCGTAATACCTTCTTCAAGTAAATCGTCGTATAAATCGTATAACTTGTACTGCTTAATATTATGTGTAAAATATAAATGCTCAATATTCCACACCTTACATAGGTAGCTCACATACTTTAACAGAATAGCGTCCATTTCAGTTAGGTCCAAAGCGACCATTAACACTAATTCATTTTCTAATTTTATCGCCTTTTTCATTTGTTTCTATGCTTTAATGTATTCTTTAATGATTTCACCAATTGAAAACTTATAGGTCAGTTGGGTCTGATATCTTTTCAGTTTTCGTATCGGGATCTATTCTCTCTAAATTTTTCTCTTCACGTTCTTTATTAACCAAATTAAGAATGTTTTTTCTATAGGATTCACGCTCTGCAAGCTTCTCTTTGCGCTCTGCTTTTTCAGTGTCTTCCTTAACTCCACTATAGAGTGAAAAGCACATCATAACTAATAGGATAGCAAATGGAAGTCCGGAAATGGTGACTACCGTTTGTAAAGCATTTAATCCACCACCATACATTAAAACAGAGGCGATTATACCAATTGAAATTGCCCAAATTACGCGTTGGTATTTTGGCGTTTTTAATCGGCCACCAGAGGTAATACTATCTACAACAATAGCGCCTGAATCTGCTGAAGTAATAATGAAACTACAGATTAGTATAAGACCTAAACTTTTAAGCACAACAGCTAATGGGAATTTGTCGAAAAACACATAAAGTGCTGTTGAAATATTGTCGTTTACTGCAGCAATCATGGCGGTATCACCAAGTAAAATATCACGCATAGTCGTTCCGCCAAAGGCACTAAACCAAAGGAAAGTGACTAAGGCTGGTAAAATTAGTACACAAAGAATGAACTCTTTAATAGTTCGTCCTTTGGAAATTCTTGCGATGAAGGTCCCAACGAATGGCGACCATGATATCCACCATCCCCAATACATAATTGTTCGGGTTTTTTGCCAGTCCGTGCCACGTAAAGATTCTGTCCAAGTTGACATGTCTACAAAGTGAACTAAATAACTTCCTATATTTTGGATATATGATTTAAAAATAAACGTCGTTGGCCCTAATATTAAAACCAATAAAAAGATTGCTGAGGCTACTCTTACGTTCAGTTTACTTAACATTTGAACTCCTTTGTTAACACCACTAAATGCCGAAATGGTGGCCGCTAAGGTTACAGCTAAGATGATAATAACTTGATAAAATAATGAACTCGGAATTCCAAAAACATGAGTGAATCCTGAATTAATTTGCCCAACTCCAAATCCGATGGTCGTTGCTAGTCCGAATAGCGTGGTAATGACGGCCATGATATCAATGACATCACCCATCCATCCGTAGATTCTGTTTCCTAGAATTGGGTAAAATACCGAACGCAAGGTGAGTGGCATTTTTCTATTAAAGGTGAAGTAGGCTAATGAAAGACCTACTACCGAGTAAATAGCCCAACCGTGAATTCCGTGGTGTAGAAATGAGAAATTAATGGCCTCTTGTGCTATAAGTGCTGGCTCTTCGCCTGCTAAACGAGGTGGATTTAAAAAGTCACGAACAGGATCCGCAATACTAAATAACACTAATCCATTACCAATTCCTGCACTGAAGAGCATGGCAAACCACGCCCATAAACTAAATTCAGGTTTGGCATTCTTTCCTCCAATTCTTATGGCTCCAAACTTACTTAAAGCCATGTATAGACAAAAAACGATAAATAGGTTAACAGATAATGTGTATATCCAACCACCATGTGCAGAGACAGCGGTTTGTGCTATTCCGAAATAGTAATCTGCTTCTTCCTGAAATAGTAATGTAAATCCAACGGTGAAAACAATAACTGCGATTGTAGCAAAAAACACAGTTTTGTTTACAACGAGACCTAAAAATTTAGACGTAGGTTCTTCTCTAGAAACTTTAATAGACATATAAAAAATTGATATTTAAAATAATAATTTGAAACAAATTTCTTTCCCTTACGTGCTCCTATGGATTAATAGGTTGTGGAAAAAAAACATTCAATGAATCCTAAAATCTTAGAAAAACTTACCTTGAGTTTAAGTACCGAAAAAAAGTTCTGTAAATAATTAAGGATGTTTTATTAACTATGAAACTATTGATTTTAGAAGTCATCATACTAGAGGTTATAATTAATGGAAAAGCATCCATTATACCAATTTATAATCGTCTTTACAAATTTTTCAATTAGTTTTTAGAAGGAGGTGGAACGTGACTTTTTGTAGAGAGTTAATTCTATATAAATATTGAAGAAAACCATTTCAGAATTTAACAATTAAAGTTTGTTGATTATGAAATGAACACAAAACTTAAGCTAAAATTACGAATCGTCTTTTTGACTTATATTCTATTGAACGCCTACTGATTTTGAAAATTCTTCTATAGAATTTAGTTCAAGTTCTTTTCTCCTTATTATTTACATATTCAGGATCTTTTATTTCAAAAAAAGTACGAAGATTATTGTAATTAAGTTTGAGGTTGGTTGCGTGTTTAAGTGAATAAGTTAGCAAATAAATCACAGATAGAATATTTCACAGGACCCAAGCAAAGCGAACTGGCGAAGCAATGTTCGTAAGTAAGCTAAAACAAGCCATTAATTATACACGGTGTCAGTACACGTTTTTTATTCATTTTTAGATTCCATTTTCGGTGGCGGTAGAGGTGGTGGAATTTGCCTTAAATAATCGAAAAACACTCTCAATTCAATAGTATCTTTTGTTTCTTTTTTTATCTCGTCAAATGTCCGTGTCAATTGAGTTAAAACTTTTTTGAGCTCTTTTCCAGTTTTATTTGTATCTATTGTGACTTCGACAATAGCATTTCGCGGTAAATCAGGGTAATAAGGAGCTTTTCCTTTATTCAGGTAATGTCTTTTCAAAATCTGTTTTAGGTCACTAATCGGATAATTTTCATCAATTAGAATCGAGTCAGATTTAATTCGTAATATATTTTTAGATCTAATTAATCCGCCATCATAGATGTATGGTGTAATTCTTTTTTTGATTTTTTTATCATTAAATTCCACGACCAATTTTCCGTAATCTTTATCGTAAGTTCCAACCCTGTTTGTTATTTGTCTAAAATTTAATTTGGTTGTGTCAAGTAGGATTAATTGTGAAGTTTCAGCAGAGAAATCTCGGTCGGTAGGATAATATCGAATTTCAGTTGGATTGTTTTCACAACTTAAAACCAATAAAATTGTAGATATGTATAATGTTTTTCTCAAATGAGTGCTAACGGATTTGTGTATCTTAAGTTAGCAAATAAATCACAGATAGAATATTTCACAGGACTCGAGCAAAGCGAACTGGTGAAGTAATGTTCGTAAGTGAGCTAAAAGAAGCAATTAATTATGCACGGTGTTACCACACGTTTTCTTTTATTCCGATTAGTTTTTTCATTACTTCGTTGTAACGATTTATAATTCTTATTTTATTTCTTTCTACTATACAGCCAAATAGATATTCGTATTTAAGGTTATATTTTTTTGCTAATAATTTATTTCTTTTATAAGTTTCATCCGCCAAAAATCCGCCACCACCAAAAACTCTGCGAATTCCATTTTCAAAATCCAATTCAGCTTGTTTTTCACTATACAATTTATAAAATTCAGGTTCTGCTATTGAATCTCGGTAAACAGCTAATTTTTTGTCAGATATTCGAAGTTTTAAAGTATCTCGAATTTCATTAAAGTCAAACTCAAAAGTTTCATTGAGAACAGGTGAGTGGTCGTTTACTTTAATTCGGATAATTTTTTTTAAGTCCGTTGTAAATTTAAAAATTCCGGTTGAATCAGTTACTATTTCAGAAATGCTATCTTTTTGTTCAATCTTAATTTTATGTTTTCTGTTTGTCAAATTCTTGATTGTTCCATCTGGAAAAGATTCTAAAATTCGGTATTCGCTTTCCACAGATTTGTAAAATTCCACCTTTCCAACAATTTCTTTTTGAGAGTAAAGATTTTGTTGGAAAATCAAAATGGTCAATATGAATAGCGTTTTTCTCAAATGTGTGGTAACGGTTTCGTGTATGAAAAGTGCGTGTTTGTGTCAGAGGATTTTCGGAACGAAAATCGGAAGTAAGCAAACACGAACTTTCCTTTTGATTAAGCACTAAAATAAGCATTTTTTATACACAGTGTTGTGGTGCGTTTTTATTTCCACGTTCTTCTTTATTTCGCCTGTTTTTCAAAATTCCGATTGTTATTATATAAATCAGTACGATTGCGAATGGTATAGCAATAAATCTATGTTCAGGTAATAAATACCAAAGTGCAAGAACTATTGTCGTTCTAAAAGTTGCGTGGAAAATCCCAACCCAATGATTAATTATCCAAGAAAATGGTAACCACATTAAGCCTGTCAAAATTCCGACTGTCATAGGCAATGAAGAATAGTCTATAATAAAAAAAGGAATTGCAATAGAATAGGCTAAAAGTGCTTGTCCAACCGTAAAAAAGAAAAGCTTATCAAATTCATTTTTTGGTTTTGTTTTATCAAGGAAATTTTCACCTGTGAATTTTGAAATGAACATAGCTAAATACACAATACTACCAGTTCCAATAAAAATAGACCAAACTGCTATAAAATCAGAGAAAAAAATCCCAAAAATTCCGATAATTGTCCAAACTATTAGTCCTGATAAAGGTGTAGCAAGAAATTTTTGATTTGAAAATTCAATTCGTTGCTGTTCGAGTGTCCTTTTATTCATTGGTTATTCAGTCAGTTTTATTTTTTTATATTTCTCAAAAATTGTTCTTCGAATTACAATATTTTTTCTAAATTTTGATGCTTTTCCGATTTTTTTTAAATGCACCACAACGGTCTCGTATAACCGTCAGTTACGGGATTAAAGATAATGTTTTTCGGTTAAGCACAGACTTTAGCAATTCCGAGTGGATTCGGACGTAGTCGAATCCGCCGTAATTGCGGTTATACATTGTTGGCATTAGTTATTTCTTGTACTTCTCTAAATGTTTGTCCTTTAGCATTAACCCATTCAGTAAATCCATTGGAGTTTCTTCCTAAAATCATATTCGATGCTGCACTTGGGCTATTGAAAACTGTATCTTCTGCGAAAATTAGCTTGTCTTTATTTTCTACCATAATTTCAGTTTCAACTAATTTTCTTCTCATATTCCTATAAGTTTCTGTGCAAGAATTCGATAAGTTCTTTTTAGCTTCACTTCCTTTCAGGACTATATAACCTTGGTCAGTTTCTTTCATTGAAGCTTTAAATGTCTTGGTCTTTATAAAATATGTTTCGTGAGTAAAATTAGATTTTTCTATTTCATTTTCAGTTAATTGTTTTACTGTTGACGAAATGAGAAATTTGAAGCCCATAACAGGAAGAATTAACTTAATTTGTTCAAGAAAATATTCCATATCTGAAATGTCAGCCTCGTGTAAAGTCGGTAAGCTTGGTGAGTTTCCGTTGTCAATTTGAGCAGTTTTAGCCTCAATCGCTAATTGAACAAGCCTTGATTCCAGATACCTTATTTGTGTTTTTGTCAATAATTCATCTTTACTGACGAAAAAGATAAGTTCTTTAAAATCTTTATTAGGGTCACTCAAATGTTGTTTTAGTCGAGTTTTTATATTTTCAGCTTCTCCAATGTATATTTTTTCATCAAAAGCATCGTCTGTTGGGTCTCCTTTTAAACAGTAAATTCCAGGATTATCGAATTCACTTCTGTTCATTATTTTGTTAACAGTTGCTCTTGGACTATAAATTGCTTTTCCTACCCAATTTCCAATTTCACTTAATCTTGGACCGTAAGCAGTTCCATCAATCATATATACTGTTAATTTTTTCCCCATTTATGAATTTCGGTTTTAATTAATGCCAACGGTTTGGCTATGCGTAGTGCGGGATTGAGTAGCACTTCAGTGTCCGCCTAACGATATGTTTGTTAATATTCAATTACTTTCATTTTAGCACCAAAACCCGCATTACGTATAGCCGTTGTTGTGCGGTCGGCTTTATTTTTCTTTTCTTAACCATCCTAAAACTCGGTCATTTTCGATTGTCCATTTATTATTTTCAAATTCCAAGTCATAGGTTTCTCTTGATTGTCCATATGGTCCTGGATTTTGCTGGATAATTTCAACTTCGTCATCAGTCACTTTTGAAATTATCGCAACGTGACCGTATTTATTAAATACTGTTCCTTCGAAAATCAATAAGTCGTCAACTTTCGGTTTTGTCTGACTGAAATTTGAGTACTGTATTAGATTACGTTGCTTGTTTTTCTGTCCGTCTTTTAGGGATTTGTTGAAGAAGTCTTTTGCGTGACCATAACTATCAGGCATTTTATGATTTAAATGTTCATAATAGTACCTTTTTACAAATTCTACGCACTGATATTTTAGTCCAATGTTGTAGCCGTCAGTTGTTGTATTTCTCTCGGTTACATTACCAACGCCACCATTGAAGTAAACATAAACTCCATTGAATTCGTCAATTTGTTGTCCTATTTCGAAATCAGAGTTAAAGTTGAAATTCTTAAATGTCCAAAGTCCTGCAAATCCTAAAATAAGCAGTCCGATTATTAAATATGTCCAACGTTTTAATTTCAATTTGTCAGTTTTCTTAGGTGTCGTTTTTTAGCTGCCGCACAACTATTATGTAAATCTACTTTTTACACATCATAATAAAAATACAATAAATCCCAATAATTTCAATTGTATAGGTGGTTTTAATTAGTTACAAACGATTACAAACGAATGTAAGTGGTTAAATACCGACTAGTACTTGCAAGCTCTCACATCTTTGCATTGTCGAAACATAAGAACTCGATAGTATTAACTGTTTAACCATTAAATTTATTTATTATGAACACGCTCAGAAACAAAGTACAGTTGATTGGTAACTTAGGAAATGATCCAGAAATCACCAATTTTGAATCAGGAAAAACAATGGCAAAATTTTCAATAGCAACTAACGATAGCTATAAAAATGCCAAAGGTGAAAAAGTAGTAGACACGCAATGGCACAATATTGTGGCATGGGGAAAAACAGCGCAGATTGTAGAAAAATATGTTACAAAAGGTAAAGAAGTGGCTGTTGAAGGTAAATTAACATCAAGATCTTATGAAGATAAAGATGGGATAAAGCGTTATATCACAGAAGTGGTTTGTAACGAGTTATTAATGTTAGGGAAGTAAACCAAGCATTTAGAGAACTTTTCAAGTTCGATATAAAAAAAGGCATCAGAGATTTTTGACTAACACTTAAAGGTTTCTGATGCCTAATTTTATTTAAAGTACGATTCTATACTTAGCAGTTTTATAAATTCATACTAGGGTTTATTGAGCGCTCCATCCGCCATCTAACACAAATTCGGTTCCTGTGATGGTTGTTGAGCTTTCTTTCGCTAATAAAATCGCCATGTCTGCAATGGCTTCTAAAGGCACAAATTGCTTTACGGCTTGTTTTATTAGCATCACTTTTTCTACAACTTCGGCCTCTGTCATATGATGTGCCTTAGCTTGATCTTTAATCTGTCCCTCAACCAAAGGTGTTTTAACATAACCAGGACAAATAGCGTTACAGGTAATATTAAATTTAGCGCCTTCTAAGGCTAAGACTTTCGTCATTCCTATGACACCGTGCTTAGCGGTGACGTATGCCGATTTATATTCTGAGGCTCTAATGCCATGCACAGAAGAGATATTGATAATTCTTCCAAACTTTTGTTTTTTCATTTGCTTCCAAACGGCTTTTGAAGCATAGAAAACAGCATTCATATTAATAGCTATAATATTTTCATATTTGCTGTTTGGAAAGTCTTCAATAGGTGATACAAATTGAATTCCAGCATTATTAACCAAAACATGCAGTGCTCCAAAAGTTGAAATCGTGTCTTCTATTAATTGTTCAATGGCATCTGACTGCATTAAGTTGGCATTGGAAAACGCGACGTTTATA
Organism: Winogradskyella epiphytica; assembly: GCF_003217215.1. Taxonomy (GTDB): domain Bacteria; phylum Bacteroidota; class Bacteroidia; order Flavobacteriales; family Flavobacteriaceae; genus Winogradskyella; species Winogradskyella epiphytica. Next base: position 667,629 of record NZ_QJTD01000001.1, on the reverse strand, counting down.
TGCTGTTTTTTTCCAACCGCTTCAGCAATTTCGGCACCATTGCTTTCTAAACCATGGAACATAATATTATAACCTTCTTTAGCAAATTGCTTTGCAATTCCTAAGCCAATTCCGCTTGTGCTTCCTGTGATAAGAACGGTTTTATTCATGATTTAAAAATTTTTTAAGTTCTAAATTGAAGGTTTCAGGCTGATCGATCACAACACCATGTCTAGAGTTTTTTACCACAGTTAATCTGGCATTTTGCATGCGATTCACATATTCTTCTTTAAAAGAAATAGGTGTATAATCCATGTCCGATGCTACCACGAGAGTTCGCGTTGTAATGTCTTTAATTCTGTCTCCTAAACCCCAAGCCATTAAGGTGACGAATGATTTGAAATAAGAATTAAAGTCATTGTTTTTACATCGTGTTTCAAATTCGTTTCGAAGCTCAACTTGATGATCTTCTGGAAACATATTGAAAGCAATCTCCTTGGCTAGAGGAGCTAACCCTTTGGTGTTTAAGAATTCGACTCTGCTTTTCAGCATATCTTCACCGATTTTACCCATATCGTTAAAATCCGGACCGCTATTTACAATCACTAAATTTTCTAGATAATCAGAATGGCTGGCTGCCATTTCAAAAGCAACAGCGCCGCCCATTGAAAAGCCAACAGCTGTTACTTTTTTAATATTTAAATGATCTAAAAGCTGTATGACGTCTTCCGTCATTAATTCTACACCATAATCATCTTCTGGCTTGCTAGAATTACCATGACCTCTTAAGTCGACCGTAATTACGCGGTGCGTTTTAGAAAAGAAAGGGACCTGTGCGTCCCAATCTTTTTTTGTGGATCCTAACCCATGAAGCAATAGAAGTACCTTCCCTTTTCCACTGTCTTCATAGTCAAGTTCTATTGTATTAACTTGTGCTTTTGACATAGTTATGAAACTTAGTTGTTGCTTGCTGCGTTACTTTTCTTAATGTTAAATTTGTACTTAAGCTCAAAAGAAACTAAAGTTTCACTTGCTGGTGACGCTACAAACTCTCTAACTTCATTATTTAATAAGTTAGAAATGCTAAGTCCCATAGATAATTGGTCAGTTACGTTATAACCTGCGTTAGCATCGATTGTGAAACCTCCTAATTGTCCGTAGTTCCAAGTTCTTCCTACACGTGCATTTTCAACAATCTCATTAACACCATCACCATCCATATCTTGAGTTTCGGCAGCTACGTTAATACCAGAGAAGAAATCGTATTTTTCAACGAACCTTCCGTAGATCGCCCCATAGAATTTTCCGCTATTATAGTGAAATCCTAAGCTGAATTTATGATTTGGAGTGTTTACTGGTAGTTCGCTTTCTAAAACAACACCATCTAAGTTACCGTCATTAGCTAAATCGTCCTTGTCTAATTCACGACCGAAGTAAGAGTAGTTGAAAGATGATCTGAATGAATTACTGAAGTAGTAGTTTAAGCCAATATCAGCACCATAAGTATCAACATGTCCAAAGTTTAAATAGGTTAAGACAAATGAGCCGTTAGACCCTTCAATAACATCACCAATTGGTTGATCTCCTACATGAGTTACAAAGTTTCCGTTGGCCGTGTCAGCCACGTTAACTAATGGGCTAATAAAGTTGTCTGATTGGTTGTAATAGGCATTAACATCTATAAATAATTTGTCGCTTAACTGACCTTTATAACCAATCTCGTAAGAATTAATAGTTTCAACATCTAATTTAGGAATTTTAGTCCCGTCTGCTAAAGTGAATCCTTCACCATTACCTAATACTAACCCTCCGAATAAGTTTCCTTTAAGGTTTAATATTGAAGGTACTGCAATACCTTTTCCGTAAGTCGCTCTAAATGTACCACTATTAACTTTTTTAGTGATTGCTAACTTTGGAATAAAGTTAGAGCCATATAAATCGTGATTATCGTAACGTCCTCCAAATAAGAAGCCCCATCCAGAATCTTCTAATTTATATTCTAACTGTGTATAAACTCCTGTCTGTGCTAAATCAATTCCATCTTGATCTAAAAGGTAAGTCCCGTCAGAATCAGCCATGTCTAATTGGTACTGTGCGCCAACGGTGACGTAGAAATCATTCCAATTGTTGTTATACTGTGCTTCTGCATTAAAACGTTGTGAGTCATCTTTAAAAAGTGCTCCTCTTTGTAAGGCGACTCCTGTTCCAGGGCCTGTTGGGAACCATTGTTCAGTAAAAGAACGTTCACGAGCTTCTTCTTCTGAGAATCCATTTTCTATAAACGATACATAGTTTTGCGTTCTTTGGTTCATAGCGTAAGTATCATCAGTTTTACTCCATGTATAATAGGTATTAGCGAAGAAATGCTCTGACACAAATTTTAATTGAGCAATATCAATAGTCCAATCTTTAATTTGGTTTCTTCCGGCACTTGTAATTCCTATATTGCTGTTGTTACTATGTCCGTAATAACCAATAAGTTCTGATTCTTTAGTTGGCTTATAGTATAAAGAAGCCCCATATTTTCTTGAAGAGAAATCACGATCTAAATCCAATTCTTTGTAGGCTTTGTTTCCAACATAAACGCTATCGGTATAGTTGTATTCTTTTCCTTGAGAATGTTCAAAGTGAAACTTATAAGCGAACTTATCATTAATAGCTTCTGCATGTCTTAAACGTGCAGTAAAAACACTTTGATTACCTAAGCCTAAAGCAACAGTAGTTCCTTCAGATTTTCTTGGGTGCTTCGTAATAGTGCTTATTAACCCATTATGAGCGTTTGGACCATAAAGTGTTCCATTTGGACCTAATAAAATTTCAACACGTGAAATATCATCCTTAGTAACCGTAGAGAATGATCCTAATGGTAAACCTGTCGCGATTAATGTAGATAATCTGTCATCAGTAACTTGTAAGTTCTTTGAGTTGAAAGCCGAGTTGAATCCTCTAATGTTAATTCCTGTTCCTAAAACACCTGATCTAACGAAATCTACACCTTTCTGTCTTGCTGCTAGTTCACCAACATTAAAACTTGGGAACTCTTCAATATCTCTAGCTGTAATGACGTTTACTGTAGCAGGAACATCCGTAATTTTTTGAGGCTGCTTGTTTGCTGTTAAAATAACTTCATCTAGAATACTATTAGATTCGTTTAACTTAACGCTAAATGTCGTTGCTTTTCCGCCAGTGACTGAAACACTTTGAGTAGATGTGCCATAGCCCACATAAGATACCGTCACATCATAAGTGCCTTCTGCGATATTGTCGAGCATATATTTCCCGTCAAAATCCGTTATTGTACCTTTATCTAAGGCTTTAATATATACGGTAGCTCCAGAAAGGGGCATGCCGCTGTCTTCGGTAATTACTCCTTTAATGCTACCCGTTTCTTGGGCAGACATGAAAAAAGAACTAATTAAGGTGAGTACAAAAAATAGTTTTTTCATAATACTAGAATATTGATTAAGTTAGTTTGTAGAGCCAATCTATTATGAAAAAGAAAATTAACTCATGTAAAATCACAAGCTAATAGGTGTGACTTTTAAAAATATAGTTCAATTTAATCGGTAATTGTCGATAAAAGTGTCAATAATAGAGGGAGAAGTTAAATGTGTGACTTTAACTCTAAAAAGGCTTCAGGTAAATTGTTGGAAAGCTTATTTATCACCTTAATCATCAGTTGTTTCTGATTTTTAGTAGGTTGAGTGTCTTTAAGAGGTGCTTTTATTTCTTCTAATAGCCGTGATGAATTAATTTGACCTTCCATATATCTTGAAAGTGATATGCTCCAAGAAATATTAGGCACGTAATTGTTCTGTTTTTGACGCTCACTCTCCTTAGTGTTAAGGTTAAATTTTGAAGCGAGTTTTAGAACTTCTTCATACTTCTCCTGAATGATTAATACATTAATGTACGAGGTGAAAAAGTGATGCCAACGATGGTTGAGAACTTCATTTTTATATTTCTTTAGAAAGGTCTTGGCGGTGGATTCTGCCAATTCATTTTTTTGAAGCTCAGATAGCACGCGAATCTGATAAGAACAGTAGCCAATTTTCTGATGATAGTTATGAGTGTCTCTATACAATTCTTTGTATTTCTCTAATAAATCGAACGCTTTCTTGGGGGTGTTGTTTCGTAATAAAATGGCAACCAAATTATTCAGATACATCAAGGTGTCGTTGTTGTTTTGTCTGATTGAGAGGTAACCGTAAAACTCAGCTTCTTTAAATTCATCTTGTTTTGAATGAAGCAAAACACGACTAGCATAATAATTAGAAAGTAATCGACGAGAATACATTTCGCCTAAACTAAAATAATCGTCAATCTGATCAAGAATGGCTTTTAGCTTATCATTTTCACTGTAATTGGTGTACATGAAAGCTAATAAAACAAAGGCTTGATATCTGTTTTTGCCGTCAATGTGTTTGTCATTAAATACCTGTAGTAACCAATCTTCAAGGTGCTTGGTTTCGTGATTGTTTAAGGTGTATTGATTAGTGATTTCTGTTGTAGCATCGTAGAGTTTGTCTTTGATTGCTTTAACTTCAGAATAATGAGATTTATAATTTTCTATAAAGTCGGCTACAATATTATGGTCTTTATAGCGCATTCTCACCAAGAGGTATGACTTATACTCTTTAGCAAGATCAAATAAATTTTGAAAATTAAAATCTACGGCTCTATAGGTTGAAATATAATGAAGAAACTCTTTTTCTTCTTGTGAGGAAATAGCATCCGTCAGAATTTTTTCCTTTAACGACATAATCCAAGCAATAGTAGCATCGACATCTATGCTTAATAAACGCTTTTCAATCCAATCTTTAATGTAGGAGTATTTGCGTTTATTTATAGTTGTATCGAAATCCTTTCGCCCTTGCTGAGATACGGCATTAGAAATGACTAATGAGATAATGCTTAGCTTTTCTGGGTCTGTAAATTGATATTTAGATTCAAGATATTTAGCTTCATGTGGAAGAATGGTTTTGCTAAATTCTGTGAATTTTTTAAGCTTAGTTTTCATTACTCATTTACAAATTGTTCAATGAGGACGTTAGTTTCGTTTGGCTTTTCAAATTGTACAAAATGCCCAGCGTCTTTTATGAGTTCTACCTTTGCGTTTTTAATATGTTTAGTAGCCACATTAGCAACCGATTCAGTATCTAAATCTGGATTAAAGTAGCGGTTAGGTATTAACATGTCCTTATCTCCAAATATAACCAAAGTTGGTTGTATTATGTTTTCTAAATTTTTAATAACAGGATCGTCTAGCATACCGGAAATGCTTTTTACTATCGCCTCGCAATGCGCGTCAAAATCTGAAGCTTCAATAATTTTTTTCCGGTCGTTAATCATTTTTGAAACATCTTCAGGTTGTTCGTAAAAGTTGAGGGCATAATTTTTTTCAATTTGTGCATCCGGAGTGTTTTTAACCGATTCAGGCGTAAAAAATGCTTTCATAAACTTAGCATTTTCATCTCTAAACTGCTCCAATCCTGCTGGTGCTACTAATATTAGTTTTTCAATAGTATTTGGGTAGGTCGTGGCAAATTTAATACTGGCTTGTCCGCCCATCGAATGTCCAATCAGTATGATGTTTTTTAACTCTAATTTTTCAATAAACTGATGAATAATTTTTGCAAAATACGTTGGTGTGTAGTCGGCATCAGGCTTTGAAGATTTTCCGTAACCAGGTAAATCTATCGCAATGCAGGTATAGTCGTCTTTCAGGCTCTCAATATTTTTTGCCCAGGCATCCGAATTACTACTTAATCCATGGATGAATAATAAGGTTTTTTCACCTTCACCTTCTTTAATATAACTAATGTCTATGCTATCTAAAGTTGTGGTGTAGGTTTTAAAATTATATTCTGAAAGTATCTCTTTCATGAGTTTCTTTGAGTTTTGCGAAAATGCGTTAGTGCTTATGAGTGTTATGAGAAATAGATATGCTAATCGTTTCATTCTTGAGATTTTATAGTGTTAAAGTAGGAATAAAGATGCTTTCTGGACACTTTTCCTAAACTCGTTAATGGAATATCATCTAAAATAAAAATATACTTTGGGTGCTTAAAAGCGACTAGTTTTGATTTGAGCTTTTCGCGAATGTATTCAACAGAAACATCATCGTTGGTGGTGGTTACAAAGGCTATGCCACATTCTCCCCATGTCTCGTCATTGGCACTTAAAACTACGGCCTTTTTTATGCCTTTTACGAGTTCTAATTGGGCTTCAATTTCTTGCGGATAAATATTTTCACCACCAGAAATGTACATATCGTTTTTACGCCCTTTCATATACAAAAAACCTTCTTCGTCACTATAAGCAAAGTCCCCAGTAAATAACCAACCTTTTTTTATTTTGTTACTAGTTTTTACGGAGTTGTTCCAATAGCCAGGAGTGACAATATTACCTTTAATGCATAATTCGCCAACTTGGTTCGTTTCGACGCATTCACCATTTTCATCAACAATTTTTAAGTCTAAATAAAAGTTTGGTTTTCCTATAGAATTTGGCTTGAGTTGCGCCATTTTATGGTGTAAGGATGTAATACTCGGTCCTGCTTCTGTAAGTCCATAGCCTGGTCTTATAAAAATATTCTTTTTCTTTTTCCAAAACGTGACGAGTTCTGACGGTACTTTTTCGCCTCCTGAAATAATATAGCGAAGCTTTTTAAGGTTAACCTTATGAAATACTTCGGTCTTTTGCATCATTAGTAGCATGGTTGGTAAAGCCATAAATAGTGATGTCTTATTGAGTTCTAAAAGACATAAAACTTTTTCGGCATCAAACTTTTCTAACATACCTATGTGAGCTCCTTTGTGCAATAATGGTGTGACGAAAATATGCCAACCTGAAGTATGATAAGGTGGTAAAATATTAATGGTAGAATCTCTGAAAGTGATTCCAAGTTGCATGGAGGTGTTAAGACTGTTCCAAAACAACATTTTATTAGTATAAATTACGCCTTTGGGCAGACCTGTAGTTCCAGAGGTATAGAAAATAAATAAGGCATTATCTTCTTTAATCTGAAAGGATTTTATGGATCGGTTTTCTGCCTTTTTATAATAATGCTTTATAGTTTTAAACGAGAATGCTTTTATGTCTTGAAGTTGTAATTGTGTCGCTTTGTCTTTATGATTGTCACTGTAAATAAGGACTCTTGGCGTACAGTCTAAAATAAGTTTAGATACTTCATGGGTAGACAAACGGTAATTTAGCGGAACAATTATAAGTCCCATGCGCTGACAAGCTACAAAAAGCACCATGTATTCTAAACCGTGTTCGGCTAAAACTGCAATTCTATCGCCTTCGTCAAGCTGAAGCTCTTTGAACTTTTCAACTAACTTATTGGCATAGCTGTTGAGATCGCTATAGGTATAAGTCTCATTTGAGTCATACGAGGTAATAGCAATCTTTTCAGGCGTATAATCTGCCCATTTAGCTGTCCAATCTAGTGTGTCCAAGTTTTACTTTTTTCGAATCTAATTTATAAATAATATAACCGACAACAAGGGATGAAACAATTCCAATAGCTGCAGAAACGCCTGGGTTGTTTACACGTTCTTGCATATAAGGGGTGATTCTTCCGTAATAAATTCCGAAGTGAACAACAATAGCCGTAATACTGGCTATAAATACCGAACGTGTTGAAACATCGGTTAAGAAAGTTCCAAACAATACAGGAACGAAAGCTGCGGCAAAATAGGCGTAAACACCATTCTGCGCAAATATGGCAACGCTCACATCTGGATTTTTAATCTGATCCCAACTTAATAAAAAGCTGACGACACCAAGAACAATGATAACCACTTTATTGATAGAAACATTATTATCCAAAAATTTATCTTTGAATATAGGATTAATAATGTCTGAGGTTATGGTTACAGATAGGGATTGAATAAGACTTTCTAAAGTAGATAAGCCAGCAGAAATTAAACCAACTACAATAACCAACCCAACACCAACGGTAAACTTGGTGACCACATAAGTGGGAACAATTTCATCCATTTTAAGTTTTTCGCCATTAGCCATAAAATCAGGGAAACTAATACGTGCGTATAGACCCACAATAACCACTAAGAAAAACACAATCATAAAGGCAATGCCGCTGAATAAGTAAGTGTTTATTTTACTGGAATCCTTAAGTAAAAGTGATTTTGTGATGATATGAGGCTGACAAACTATAGCAACACCAATAACAATTTGAGCTAAGATTATTTCAAAATAATCTCTAAACAGAAAACTGTCTGGATTGGTGGTTTTGATAAGATTTGGGTCGATAGCCTTAAGTTTTTCAAGGAAACCACTAATGCCATCTGAAAAATATTCGGCACCAGAAAAGATTAAAATTAGTGCCACAATACACATGATTATCGCTTGAATGGTATTGGTATAAACCATAGAGTTAGCACCTCCAAACATCATATAACCAAAGACAAAGGCAGTGATTCCCATAAGAACATAGAAAGGATCTGCATTTAGTGACTTAGAAATCACTTGGGTTAAACCCACATTGATTAGTACAATAAAGGTGATGAGCAACAATGCTATAATTCCGAAGAACAGTGAATAACTTTTGCTCTTATAGCGTTTGCCTATCCACTGTGCCATCGTGGTGGCTTTCACGGCGTTTCCTTGCTTAACGAAGCCTTTCGTAAAAACGATTAAAGAAATAAAGGCCGCAATAGGCATGACAACTGCAAATGAAAGTACACCAGAAAGTCCGTAAAGCGCAATAAACCCCGGATTAATAATAAAAGTAGCAGCACTGGTCATGGATGCTGCTAAAGACAAACCAACCACCCATGAAGGGAAGCCAATGTTTCCTACGGCATAATCCTTCATGCTTGTGTTTTTTCGTGCCCCTCGAATCACAAAAAATAAAATTACTGCAGCATATACTGCTAATAAAATCCACATATAAGTGACTAACTCGTTTGATGCTATCATTTGAAATAAAGTGTTTGAAAACAAATAACAATCTTTAAATTATTTTAAGTCTTCTAAATTGTGGTTTGTGGGGTGTGACTTTTAATAATATTATTTAAAGAGCGTGATTATTGTCAAATATATCAATATGATGGTTAGGTATGACTATAAAGTTAGAAGATGATTTAAAATACGTTTTATCTCATGATTTCAGTGAGGTATACGATTCCAAAAAGCCAACCAATATAGCATGGCCAAAATTATAAAAAGAGAAAACCAAAATATAGCTTCAAGTAAAAGGAGTAAAATCACAAACAAGATGGTCATTCCAATCCATAGCAATATAGATAAGATAAATCCGCCAATACCATCGCCTACGGAAACAACTGGAGTGTCAAAAGTTGGTGTCGTGCTGTTAATTAATTCACCTCTTTTAAAATTTCTAAATTTTGGAAAATCATCTACGAGTCCAACGCCTTTGTAAAGGCCATAAGTCATGAATAAAAACAGAGCTGTGGCAATTAGGCTTAAAGACCAGTAAAGATTTGAAGTTAACGATCTATTATAATTTATCCCACTTAAATAAACCGTCAATATGGTAATCCCTATCACAATTAAGGAAACTATAAATACAGACTTGCCTTTTAAATAAGTGGCTTTGGGATTCAATGCTGACGTTTCAGAGTTAAGAAATATTGATTTTAATATTTGGGTTGATTGTACTCAAATCTTTAACGAAGCTGTGTTTATCTTTTGGAGAAATAATAATGCTGTTCACCTTTTGGTACTTGATTTCAATTCTATCGAAAGAAACGGCTGGCGAGGATAAGATGCTATTCGTTTTTGTTATTTCCGTAATCTCAGAAATATGAATAGGATTAAAGGGTATAAATCCGCTTTTAATTTTGAGGATATTGTCTTTGATGGTATAGGTGGTTGAAAAAAACATATGCAGAACAAATGCAAAAATAATCAGCAGAAATAATCCTGTTCCTAATAAACTCTTGTCCGTACCTTCATCGAAGGCGTAGAATATAAGTGGTCCGAAAAAGACAACAAATATAAAGCCTAGAAGGAGGTATGAGACTTTTGAATAATACGTTTTAGTCATAAGTTATGTTTGTTCTGACTGATAATCTTACTTTTTTCGACCAGTAAAATGCTCCATAGTTTTATAAATTCCTAAGACACTTCCGGCAAACCAATCAAATACTTTAATTGGCATTATAGCTTGACCTAATCTTGTAAATCGGTAAACATAACCGGGAAGAGTGACCATAACTTTATTCTTTTCAATGGCCTTAACAATGGTTAAAGCTGCGGCCTCAGGATCTAATATCGGAATTTTAGATCTTACGCCATCAAACATGCCAGTATTAATATAATAGGGCATTATAGTGGTGACATTAACCTTCTTTTCGAGTTGTTGCATTTCTAATCGTAAGCTGTCAGACCATCCGATAAGCGACCATTTACTAGCGGCATAAACCGACATTTTTGGATTGGAAATAAGTCCGCCAGACGAAGCGATATTACAAATATGACCTGAGTTCTTATGAATCATATCCTGTAAAAACTCGGCTGTGATGAGCATCGGTGCATTCGCATTAATGTCCATGGTTTTAAGGATGTCTGATGTGCTATGCTCATGAAAATATTTACCAACTATAATCCCGGCATTATTAATAAGAACATCCACCATGCCATGTTCTTGTTTCACCCGATTTGCCGTTGCTTTAATTTGTTCACCATTAGATACATCGACATTATAGCCTACAATCGTTCCTAGATTTGAAAAATCAGAAATAGTAGCATCTATACTTTCTTGGTTAATATCCCAAAGAATCACTTTTGCTTGTCGTTCTAACATGAGACGAGCCATAATTTTGCCAATACCAGATGCTCCACCTGTTATTAAAACTGTTGTATCTTTTAATTGCATGTTTTGTGTTTGTTGCTACTAATAAGTTTGAATTCGATTAATGGCGAGATAAAGCACTAAATTTAGGAAATAAAATCTGAAATGATAGGGGATGAGATGGAATTATACTGATATGATGAAAATGGCAGGCTTATAAATTGTATTAAGTAGTTTAGGATACAACCTACCCCTTATTTATTACTTTTTTCTTGAGTTCCTTGTTTCTTAATGGAATAGAATATGATTAGTCCTGTTATTGGCCCAATTACCATGGCGTTAATAAGAAATCTACAAATTCTAAAATCTAATCCGTCAGAATAGTCAAAGCAAGCCATAATTACAGCATATAAAAGGCCATTGATTAGGGATGTTTTTAGAAGGTTTCTTAACTTTTTATTCATAAGACTGTTCAGTAATAGGAAGACTATTTAACAGTGAGTAGCTTGATGTCTCTATCAAATAAATAGAGTCCTCCTTTGTCATCTCCAATCATTTTCACCTTATCCAAAATAGTTCTGGCTACAGCTTCTTCTTCAATTTGCTCAGAAACATACCATTGTAAGAAATTATGTGTGGCATAATCTTTTTCCTGTAAAGCTATATGAACAAGTTCGTTAATACTTTCAGAAACAAGCACTTCATGTTCTAAGAATTTTTCAAATATTTCTTGATAAGAACGGAAGGTTACGTTGGGCGCCGTTAATTCAGAAATATGGGCATGCCCTCCTCGTTCATTAATAAACTTAACTAATCTCAGCATGTGCTGGCGCTCCTCATTAGATTGGTCATACATAAAGCTAGAGATTCCTTCTAAACCTTTTACTTCTGCCCATACGGCCATGGATAAATAGGCTTGTGATGACTCAGCCTCAATTCTAACTTGATTGTTTAATGCAGATTCAATAGATTTTGATAACATGATATAAGTTGTTTTACACGAAGATACGCATACTTAAAAGGTTTATGAAGTCTTTTTTAGAAATAAGAATTGCCTAAAAATATAGGTCTTGAGCTAATCGAAAGGTGTTAGCATGAGCTTCTACAATAGTTTTGATTTCTGCAGAGTAGCCGCCACCCATACTGCACATAACAGGAATCTGGTTAGTTTTGCATTGTTCTAAAACAAAGCGATCTCGTGCTTTACAGCCTTCTATGCTAAGGCCGAGTTTACCTAGTTTATCAGTAGCAACAACATCTACGCCAGATAAATAATAAATAAAATCAGGTTCTTGTTCTGCTATAAGTTGAGGCAATGTGGTTTTTAGAATATCTAAATAGGTGGCATCCTCTGTACCGTTTTCTAGAGCTATATCTAAATCGCTTTTCTCTTTTTTGAATGGATAATTACTTTTACCATGCATAGAAAAGGTAAACACTAAAGAATCATTCTGGAAAATTTCAGCAGTGCCATTACCTTGATGAACGTCCAAATCGACAATTAATATCTTTTTTGCTAAACCGTTTTGTTGAAGGTAGCGCGCTCCAATAGCTTGATCATTTAATAGACAAAATGCTTCTCCATGATCACTGAATGCATGATGTGTTCCTCCAGCAATATTCATAGCAATTCCAAATTCAAGAGCAAATTCACTCGCCTTAATAGTACCATCTGCAATGAGAACTTCGCGATGAACCAAACCTCTACTCAAGGGGAATCCTATTTTTCGAGCTGCGCGTTGATCTAAGGTTAGGTTCACTAAATCGTAATAATATTCCGGGTCATGAACACTTACAATATACTTGTCATTGGGTTTTTCAGGTTCAAAAAAATTAGCTTCATTGCAGGTGCCTTCATACAATAATTGCTGAGGTAATAAGTCATACTTCTCCATGGGAAAACGATGTCCTTTGGGCAAAGAATGTTTGAAAATAGGATGATAGGCTATTTTGAGCATTTGAAATTGGAGTGCTTGGGATGTTCTAATTTAGTTGTAAGACTTTCTCTTCAAAAATAAATGATCCGTCAAGAGTAACCCCTTCAATATAAAGTGTGATTGGTACTTTTGGCGATGCAATTTTAAAACTCACATTGCCATTGTGGTCAGTTTTAAGTTCTGGTTCCCAAGAAATAATTCCATAATCTTTAAAGAAGTCGTCTTTATAAGAACTGTATTTTGGTATGTAGATTTTCTTCTGTTCACTAAAAGTGAGAGGGATTTTATAGTCTTGTATCGACTTTCTATTGATGACTTTAGGTAAATCTTTATTTGAATAAATACGAAGCGTTCCTGTGGCTCCTCTTAGACCTTCGCCTACTCCAAATTTATTAATCTCTATAGCGTCAATATAAGATAAGTCGTATCTCATTAAAAAACTGGTGTCAATCAAGCGCATATCGTCTAAATAGATGGCTAAACTTCCATTATTAGATGAAACAGTAAATCCGCCTTGAATTTCTCTCATTATGTTTAAGTCTTCAGGTGAAGTGCTCCCCGAAATAGACTCCTCAATAAATGGATTATTAGGAGCGCTCTTTGAAGTAGACTCCTCTACTAATAGACCTTTGAAACTTAAGAAATGTGCTAAAGAGGAAAACGTCCTTTCATCTTCTTCATTAATTAAATAAACACGACCAAATCGACCCTTACTAAATTTTTCTTTTCGCTGTCTGTTCTTCGCTGCTATAGATTTTATAGTAACCTCATCTAGTTTTTGAATTTTAACACTTTTATTAAGGATGGTTTTACTGTTGTAGCTATTGATTGTTTCTGATATTCTGTAATCCATTTTAGGTGCTAGCAAACCATAGGTGTCATCTAGTGGAGGAATGGAATTTGGGAAAAACTGTAAATAAAGTTTGGCAGGCAATAAACCTTTAGATGCGCTAGCTTTTGATAAAAATAGAGTATTAGTTCCCTCAGGAAATATACTTTCAATTAAAAAGCTTTTGTCATTAGGTTGTACAGAAAAAGTTCTAGGGGCCTCAGTGCCTATGGCATGCATTAGATAATTGGTTTCTGAGTTTTTATTCAATTCCTTTGGAATCAAATTGGCTTTAACTGTAATGCCTTGTTCAAATTTGTGTTTTTTGTCTAAAGGTTCACTAAATATGTCATTCCAGTCATAACTGCTCCAACCTTGTGTAATGAGTAAATTATCTAATTCGTACTTCTTTTTAGCATCAACATCAGTGAAATAATATTTGGCTTGTTCTACAGTTCCATTAACGTAGGGTTCTAAAAAACTATATGAAACTAAATTTTGATGTCTTTTGTACGACCTAGTGTCTTGTGGTAACACCGAAATACTAAGGGAGTTAAAAGCGTTCGTGTCTATGTCTTTAAAATTGAGATTTAAATTTAACGAATCATTACTTCTGGTCGCAGATACATGATCAGATTTTAAAATTTCAATCCCTTCATGGTTGAAAAATAAGCGTTCGGCTATAGGTAGGTCATCTTCATTAAATAAGGTCAAAATGTTCATGCCGCTTGCAGTATTGCTATAATCAATGGCTTTTGTGATTTCAGTGCTGTCTGTAAAATAGACGTCCATAATATCAAAATAATCCCCATTATGAATCATTAAAGTGTGCCTTTTGTTTTTTAAAATTTCTAAAGTCTTTTGATTAGTCAATAGGGAAATGAAAACTTTAGATTGTAAACTTTTTAAGGAGATAATAATACCTGTACTTTCTATTTTTTGATTGATATTAAAGCTAAAGGTCTCTTTAGTACTTATAATATTTACTTTGTATTCATTATTGAGATCCGGGATGAGTTGAAATTTCCCAATTCCAAATTGGTTAGTTTCGAAGGTGGTGATAAGCGTGTTGTTTTTATCTAAAACTTCACCTTTGGCAAAAGGAATACCATAACCAAAATTATCTTTGATAACCACACCGATAACATTAAGAACGCCGTTGAGAAGATGTCCACTTTCTGGTAAAAATTGTGCATCTATCTTGTCGGCTATCATTGGCTTGTTGCTAGAATCTTCATTATCGTAGTCAATAACACGTATGGATTCTGTGAAATAATTTTTTTCATTAAAATTAAGCATCCAATTCGTGTAGGCTTTTATTTTATAATAACCTGAGGTAAAAAGAGAATCTAATTCAAATGTATTTGAAGCTACGCCATCGACAACTTTAATTAACTTCTGTTTGATTATATTTTGTTTATCATCTTCTATGCTTACATAGAGATTTGTAGTAATTAATGACGGATTTTTGCTTTTCTTGTCTAAAATATAAGCTGTAAACCCAACATCTTCTCCTTTGATAAATGTCGACTTATTTAAATGTAGATAGGCGATCTCGCGAGCTGCCTTTGTGTACGTTTTATACTTATCGGTAATTTCAGATGTTTCTTGAGTATGACCACTGAAAGTTCCGCATGCGATTAGGGAAAAAATAATCAAGTAAGTATTTAATGTGATTCGAATTGTCATAAAGGATGATTTTATATGTAAAATACTCATAAAAATTAAGCCAAAGAAATTTAAATTTCTTTGGCTTAATAAGTAGATTGAAAATTTAGGTGTGATACCTAAAATTGACTATAAACTATTGCTTCATCACCTTTTTAGTAAAAGTTCCGTTTTCAGTAGTTATATGTAGAATGAAAATTCCAGCAGGAACATTCGTAGTATTAATACTATGAGCTTGAGAAAAGTCTCCCTCAGATACTAATGCTCCAATAGTGTTGTACATTTTAAATGATTTTAACTGAACAGATGCAGGAACATCTACAGTAATCTCGTTAGTAAACACGGTAGGGAATACATTTACCGTCTCAAAAACAGTAGTGTTAACTGATAAATTATTGTTTAAGATAGGGTAGCCATCATTCATGGTCGCGTCTATTGTCCATGGGCCATCTTCTGAACCAGCATTTAATAGATCCACTAAGTCGGTTGTTTTCATGTTTGAAGTTGTTCTACCTTCAATGCTGTAATCTGCAGGTGCAGCTCCGAAACCACCAACGCCATCTGTAAGTTGAGAAGTTTCTGTGTCAAAATAGCAATTCTCAACAACATTATAGCCTCCGCCCCAATAGCCAACAACTCCACCAGCAAATTCTGGTGCAGTAACGGTGCCTGTAGCATAAGAGTTGTTTAAGACTAAATTAGAATCAGCGCCACCATAAATACCACCAGCTCTTCCTAAAGAAGCGTTAACAGTAGATCTAGAATAGCAATTGTTTACAATATTGTTTGAGTTGGGAACAAAAGACATGGTGCAATAACCAACAACCCCACCAATTAAATACCCTCCAGAAACAGATCCTGTAGAGTAAGACTCTGTAATTGAAGTGGTGTCCCAAGCAGAACCAGCAAGTCCTCCAATTTGACTAACACCTACAACATCACCTTCAAAAGAACAATTAGACATTGTAGATCCTATTAATATACCACCTACTAAGCCGCCAACATTATAAGAGTCGTAATTTACAGTCTCTCCAAGTACAGATGCATTTGTAACGTGGCAATTTACCATAGTACTGCCTGTAGAAAAATTACCAACTAAGACTCCCGCAGTATCACGAGCTGCAATTGTTGCGGTGTCAACTTTAATATTTGATAAGGTTCCACCTGTGACCTGACCAAATAAACCGACAAAATCACTTACAGGTGAATTTATCCAAAGATTACTTATAGTGTGGTTGCCGCCATCAATATGACCAGAAAAAGGGAGGTTAGTATTTACACCAATCGGTGCTCATAAGTTGCCATCCAAGTCAATATTAGCGCCTAAAATAATAGTGATGCCTTCAAAATCGTAGCCTTGTGCGACTAATTGTGAAACACCAGCTAATTGAGAAGCAGTGGTAAGCGTATATTCGGTTTCAGTTGGGCCATACCAACTGATGTCAGCATGGTTCGACCAAAAAGTTGTCGGAAAATCCTGAGCCTGAACACCTAAGCTAACCGTTAAAATTAAAATTAATGTTGTGTAAAGTTTTTTCATGATTGTGTTTTGGAAATTGATTAGAATTGGTTTTTAAAATATGGTCCTAAAGGTAGAAATACTTAACTGAATTCTTAATATTTTGCTATCTTTTTAAAATATAGAATAGCTTATTTTACAAGTTGGAGTTGAATGCGTTTACGAGCAATATCAACCTCCAAAACCTTCACTATAATTTGCTGGTGTAGATGAACATGTTCATTCACATCTTTCACAAAACTATCGCTCAGATTTGAAACATGAATTAAACCACTTTCTTTTATGCCAATATCTACAAAACAGCCAAAATTTGTAATGTTATTAACAATACCGGGCAAAAGTTGACCTTCATGTAAATCGGTAATAGATTTTATGTTTTGGTTGAAAGTAAATACCTTGGCCTGTTCACGAATATCTAAACCTGGCTTTTCTAATTCTTTAATGATATCCTCAAGAGTTAATAAGCCAACGTCTTCTGAAACATATTTCTTTAAATCTATTTGTTGAAGAATATTTTTATTTCCAATTAAATCTTGAAGCGAAACACCTTCGTCTTTTGCCATTTTTTTAACGATGTCATAACGCTCTGGATGAACGGCCGAATCGTCTAATGGATTTTTGGCACCTTTTATTCTAAGGAAAGCGGCACTCTGTTCAAAAGCTTTCCCGCCTAAACGTGGTACCTTAAGAATATCTTTTCTAGATTTAAAAACGCCGTGTTCTTGTCGGTATTCAAAAATGTTTTCAGCCAATTTCGGACCAATACCAGAAACGTAACTTAGTAATGGTTTGCTGGCTGAATTGATATTAACGCCAACGGCATTCACACAATTTTCAACCACTGTGTCTAGCTCTTTTTGAAGTTTAGTTTGATCAACATCATGCTGATATTGTCCAACGCCAATTGATTTTGCATCTATTTTTACCAATTCTGCTAAAGGGTCCTGAAGACGTCTCCCAATAGAAACACTGCCTCTAACGGTGACATCATAGTTTGGGAATTCCTCACGTGCTATTTTCGATGCCGAATAAATACTCGCTCCAGCTTCACTGACTACAAAAACTTGAATGTCATTTTTAAATTGAATTTTTCGGATTAAAGCTTCTGTTTCTCTGGAAGCTGTTCCGTTTCCTATCGCAATGGCTTCAATATGATAAGCTTCAGCTAATGATGAAATCTTTTTAATGGCACCAATACTGTCATTTTTTGGAGGATGAGGATAAATAGTTTCATTGTGTTTTAAATTGCCTTGAGCATCTAAACAGACCACCTTACAGCCTGTTCTAAACCCTGGGTCGATAGCTAAAACACGCTTTTCTCCTAGTGGAGAACCTAATAGTAGTTGTTTTAAGTTCTTTGCGAAAACGTTAATGGCAGAGTCATCAGCTTTTTCTTTAGCAAGGCTTAGTGCTTCATTGCTAAGGGATGGGAAAAGTAAACGTTTAAAGGCATCAGAAATGGCTAATTCTAGCTGTTCAGCGCAAGCATTTCGGCTTCGTATAATTTTATGCTCTATATGTTGTAAAGCGCGTTCGTTATCTATTTCAATCTTTACCCTAATAAACCCTTCGTTTTCGGCACGTAAAATAGCTAACAGGCGATGTGAAGGAATGCGCTGGAGACTTTCAGACCAGTCAAAATAGTCTCTAAACTTCTGAGCTTTCTCTTCCTGAGCTTGGGCTTTTATTACTTTGGTTGTAATCTGAGCATAACTCTCTATTTGCTGTCTCAATGAATGACGGATATCAGTGCGTTCATTTATCCATTCAGACATAATATGTCGTGCACCTTCTAAGGCTTCTTCAGTAGAATTGACATCGCCTTTCACATATTTAAACGCAATAGATTCTATATCATTTGCATTTTGTGACATAATGATTTTAGCTAAAGGCTCTAAACCATTTTTGCGAGCGGTTTCAGCTTTTGTCTTTCGTTTTTTCTTATAGGGTAAATATAAATCCTCGAGCGTCGTGAGGTCTTTAGGGCCTTCAAATTTAAGTTTTAAGTCTTCGGTTAAAACCCCTTGCTCTTCAAGAGCTTTTAAGATCGCTGTTTTTCGTTTTTCTAAAGTTTCAAATTGGTCTTTGTATTTAACAATATCGCCAACTTGAACTTCGTCTAAATTCCCAGTAGCCTCTTTCCTGTAACGTGAAATAAAAGGAATAGTGCAATCTTCATTGAGTAATTGAATGGTGTTTTCAACACTGTGTTTTGGTAGTTGAGTGTGCTGTACTATGTATGTTATCATCATAAAAAAAGACCTTATAAGTTTTAATTTATAAGGTCTGTAATATATCTAACTCAACGCTAATTGCCGAATAGTTTTGACAAAAGTTTATTGGCTCGAGTTAGATTCTCTTTGTGCTTCTTCTATCATATCCTCATTAGGAACAATAGCAATATTTACTCGTCTGTTTTTAGAACGACCTTCAGCTGTATTATTATCGTACTTTGGTTGTTCTTCTCCAAACCAATGTGTTGTGAATCTGCTACTCGCAAGCCCTTTTCCTCTTAAGTAATTAGTTACGGCTTCAGCTCTATTTTTCGAAAGCGTCATATTATATGAAGCCGGTCCTGAGCTATCTGTGTGTCCAACAACTAAGATATTCGTGTCTGGGTATTCAGCAAAAACTCCAGCTAATTTATTAAGTGTTTCTTGAGATTTTGCATTGATATTATATTTCTCAGTATCAAAATACACACCACTTTTCTCGTCAAAAGTAACCACGATTCCGTCGTCTACACGTTCTACAACAGCGCCTGGAATTTCTTGTTCAATTTCCTGAGCCTGCTTATCCATTTTCTTTCCAATAAGCACACCTGCAGTACCACCAACAACACCACCTATTACAGCGCCTAATTCACTATTATTACCGCTACCAACATTATTTCCTATAATGGCACCTAAAATGGCTCCACCAGCAGCTCCAATTACACCACCTTTTTGTTTGTTGTTAGCATTATCTACAGCCTTACAACTCGTCATCAATACTAATAATAAGGATAGAGTTACGGCTAAATTCGATTTATAATTCATTAATCTCATAATTTTTAAAGTTTTGTAAAGTTCATATTAATTGTCATGGGTTTTCCGTCTAAATTCACCACTTGTTGCCATTGCATCATCGTGTCTGATAAAGACGAAAGTTTTAGTCTAAAACCAACATCGGTTTCAGATTTGCCCTTTTCATTAGTAGGTTTTAATAGAAAGTTATATAAGCCCGTTGTTTCATCTACTTCATCTATCGTGAAAACGAAATAACGTTGTTCTGCCGAACAGTCTAATCCTGAAAGTGTGTAAGTTCCTGTATTATTATTAGGAATAAATTGCCAGGTACTATTTTCAAAACAAGCTTTATCGGCATCGTTTAAAAGTGTGATTTTAAAATCACCAATAGCAGAGGTGGTAATTGAAGATAACGTCCAATCGCCTTTAATGGTCTTTTTAGATTCACGAACTGTTTTTGAAGCGCCGCAAGAAACTAAAAAACAGAAGGTTAAACATAAGATTGCTATTTTTTTCATGGTATTCGTTTTTAAATAATGGTTCAATTCAAAATTACCCAAACGATAGACTATACCTTGCTTGTAAAGAAGAAAATGTTAATGCAATTGATAAGGAGAGGATAATATTTTGGCGTCAACATTCATTTGAAACCAAAACATTATCCTCTAATGTTATAATATGATAAGTCGTTTAACTAGCTAATTTTTAAACCGTTAGCAACAGTGTTTTTACCGCCTTCAGTAGAAGTGTCTGGATTAACAAAGACTAAATTGCCAGATGCGTCTTCAGTCATTAAAATCATACCTTGACTTTCAACACCTCTTAATTTTCTTGGTGCTAAGTTGACTAAAACCGTAACTTGTTTTCCGATAACCTCTTCCGGAGAAAAACTCTCAGCGATACCAGAAACAATAGTTCTAACATCGATACCAGTATCTACTTTAAGAACAAGTAGCTTTTTGGTTTTTGGCATTTTTTCAGCTTCGAGAATAGTTCCTACACGTAAATCTAACTTCGTAAAATCCTCAAATGCTATTTCTTCTTTCTGTGGTTCCATAACTTTATTTGCGGCTTCGTTGCTTTTTTTGCTTGCTTCTAATTTTTCTAATTGTGCTTCCACCTGTGAATCTTCAATTTTAGAGAATAATAATTCGGCTTGACCTATTTGATGCCCAACAGGAACTAATATATCTTTTGATGAAATGTCATCCCAAGCGTTATTATTCGCTTTTAAAATACCTTTTAACTTGTCTGAAGTAAATGGTAAAAAAGGTTCAGATAAAATAGCTAACGCTGAAGCGATTTGTAAAGCTACAAACATCACCGTTTTTGTACGTGCTTCGTCAGTTTTTACAGTTTTCCACGGCTCCTCGTCGGCTAAGTACTTATTTCCTAAACGTGCTAAATTCATTAATTCTTGACTCGCTTCTCTAAAACGATAGCGTTCTATAGAACTTGAAATAACCGAAGGATAAGCTTTTACTGCAGCTAAAGTGTCTTCGTCAATTGTTGAATAGTCTGAAGGTTCAGGAACGAATCCGTCGTAATATTTGTTAGTTAATACAACCACTCGGTTAATGAAGTTTCCAAAAATAGCGACTAATTCATTATTGTTTCTAGCTTGAAAATCTTTCCAAGTAAAATCGTTGTCTTTTGTTTCAGGTGCATTGGCGGTTAAGGCATAACGCAATACATCTTGCTGATTTGGAAAGTCTTCTAAATACTCAGGTAACCAAACGGCCCAATTCTTAGAAGTAGAAAGTTTATTGCCTTCTAAATTCAAGAATTCATTGGCTGGTACATTATCCGGTAGAATATAAGAGCCTTCTGCTTTTAACATCGCAGGGAAAATAATACAGTGAAATACAATATTGTCTTTTCCTATAAAGTGAACAAGCTTAGTATCCTCATCTTTCCAATAATCTTCCCAATTTTTTCCTTCACGTGCAGCCCATTCTTTAGTGGCAGAGATATAACCAATAGGCGCATCAAACCAAACGTAAAGAACTTTGCCTTCTCCACCTTCAACAGGAACTGGGATACCCCAATCTAAATCTCTAGTTACAGCTCTCGGGCGCAATCCATCGTCTATCCATGATTTAACCTGACCGTAAACATTAGATTTCCAATCTTTTTTATGACCTTTTAAAATCCATTCACGTAAAAAGTCTTCGTGTTTGTTTAAAGGTAAAAACCAATGTTTAGTTTCTTTTAATGTTGGGACGTTTCCTGTGATGGCCGACTTAGGATTAATTAAATCCATAGCATTATGGCTAGTGCCACAATTTTCACATTGGTCGCCATAACTTTCTTCATTGCCACATTTTGGACAGGTTCCAATGACAAAACGATCGGCTAAAAACTGATGCGCTTCTTCATCATATAACTGTTCAGAGACCTCTTCAACAAACTCGTGCTTATCATAAAGGGTTTTAAAGAATTCAGAAGCGGTTTCATGATGAATTTTCGCTGAGGTACGAGAGTAGTTATCAAACGAAATTCCGAAATCTTCAAACGATTTTTTAATAATCGCGTGATATTTATCTACAATATCTTGTGGACTAACTCCTTCCTTCTTCGCTTTAATTGTGATAGGTACACCGTGCTCGTCACTACCACAAATAAAGGCAACATCCTTTCCGGTTAATCTTAAATATCTCGTATAAATATCTGCTGGCACATAAACACCTGCTAAATGACCAATATGAATGGGACCATTGGTATAAGGTAGTGCAGCGGTTATGGTATATCGTTTTGGTGTACTCATGAATTTAAATTTAGGTCATTAAATTTGCTGTTGAAACCTCGCTTTTTATAGGTTTAGAGCGTATTCGGAATGACTAGTGTTTACACTATTTTACAAGCCACAAAAGTAAACAATTCTAAGGCGAATTAGAAAAAAAATGTACTTTTACAAAAAGCCTAAATTATGATTTTGAGACATCGCATTTTTTACTTCATTTTTGCAATTGTTTTACTCCTGAATTTAAATTTATTCGCGCAATCAGAAATTAGAAATACTTCAGAAATGACTAACAAAACTATACAACCACCATATTTAAAAGCTGGCGATACTGTAGCTATAGTTGCGCCTTCGGGAATTTTAAAAAGTAGAGAAGGAGAGGTGCAACAAGCTGTAAAACTGCTTAAAAGTTGGGGATTGCACGCTGTAGTTGGGAAAAACGTATTTAAACAGAACAATCACTTTGCAGGAACTGATGACGAACGTTGTGAAGATCTGCAAAAAGCTATGGACGATCCTAAGATTAGTGCGATTTGGTGCGCTAGAGGAGGTTATGG
This sequence comes from Winogradskyella epiphytica, assembly GCF_003217215.1. Lineage (GTDB taxonomy): Bacteria > Bacteroidota > Bacteroidia > Flavobacteriales > Flavobacteriaceae > Winogradskyella > Winogradskyella epiphytica. The sequence goes on along the minus strand of NZ_QJTD01000001.1, from coordinate 644,603 downwards.
AACCGTGCGAATTTTAGACAAATTGGACTATACAAAATTCAAGAAAAATCCAAAATGGCTTATAGGCTATTCTGATATAACCGCGCTACATAATCAAATGCATAATGAAGGCTTTCAATCTATGCACGCGCTAATGTGTGTGAGTTTAACTAATGATTTAGACGAGATAAAGGAAACGGTAGAAACCTTTAAGTCGGCTATTTTTGGAGAACCAGTGAACTACACACTTAAAGGGTCTAATTATAATAAAACGGGTAAAGCTTCAGGTGAATTGGTCGGTGGAAATCTAACACTTTTACATACCATGCTAGGTTCTGATACAAGTATTGATACCTCTGGAAAAATTTTATTTATTGAAGAAATTGGAGAATATAAATATCATATAGATCGTATGCTAGTCAGCCTAAAACGAGCGGGCTATTTTGAAAATTTGAATGGTCTCGTGGTTGGCGATATGTCTAAAATGCGTAAAAATACGACAGCTTGGGGATCGTCCATAGAACAATTGGTGTTAGATGCGCTTGCCGAATACGATTTCCCAATTACTTTCAATATGCCTGCAGGTCATGAAGATGATAACAGAGCTTTAATTTTAGGTAAAAAGATTGAGCTTAAAGTTGGAAAGGATGAATCAACTGTAAGATATTTAGAATAGACGTTTCTGAAATTTATAAAACAGTAAGGCACCAGAAAAATAGAGTACCACATCAATGGGGTCGGCTGTATAACGTGGATTGACTTTTGGCATGAGCCATTCAAAATATATAGAGAAATAAACGGTTAAACCTAGCACAACGGTCAGAGGAACATAAAGTGATTCGGTTTTTTTAATGAGTCTTATAATAGCCAAGCACAAACCTAGTACTATAGGCATACACAAGAAATCATTGATATAAAAATTAACCCAATTAGGTAGTGGGAATTCTAAACGTTGAGCGCTATAAATAAGTGTAGCCATTATAAGGCTAATAAAAAATATAGGGTGTTTTAAAATTTTCATGCAACAACTGTAGAAACCAACCAGGCAATAAACATTCCAATAGCCATGAATCCCATCCAGATAGAATGGATAATTTTTACAAAAACACGTACAATTAAAAAACGATGATCCTTATGTCTTTCATAGAATGAAGGGGATTTTTCTTTTTGAATTCGCTCACGCTCTCGCCGCTCCTCCAATTGTTTTGCTTGAGCCAATTCACGTCTTTTCTTAGGAGACAATAGTGTATTGCAATTGGTACAGTAGTCTACATTAGTGTTATAGACACCACAATTAGGGCACTTAATATGGCTACTCATATCGCAATTTTTAAAAATAAAAGCAAAGGTAAGACTAATTATAAGGTTTCTAAAGTCTTTCAAAGAAGTTGTCGGTTTCAAGTTGTAGAAATACGAGGTTATAGTATGAACTTATAAAAGTAAAAACGAATAATTCAATATCGATATAAGAGATTGAGATACAAATGATTAAAACAAATTGTTATATTGAGTCTAAATCTGGAATTCATTTTATAATAATTATCCATTGAAAATTAAAGTATAATTATAACAATACCGTTCATGCGGTAAAGAGACATGGCACAACATAACGAACTTGGGAAGAAAGGGGAGCAATTAGCTGTAGATTTTTTACTTAAAAATAATTATATAATTGTTGAACGAAATTACCGTTTTCAGAAAGCGGAAGTAGATATTATTGCTCAAAAGGATGAGGTTTTAGCTGTGGTTGAAGTTAAAACGCGTTCAACCATAGATTTTGGAAACCCTCAGGATTTTGTAAAACCAAAGCAAATTCAAAACTTAGTTAAAGCTGTCGATGAGTATATCAATGCGAATGATTTAAATATAGAGGTACGTTTTGATATTATAGCTATTGTGAAACAAGGAAAGCGCTATCATATTGAACATTTAGAGAATGCCTTTTATCACTTTTAATTCAGTGGTATTGAGAATGTCTACTAATCATTAGGTAAGAAAAAACTGTCTTTATCAGGTTGCTTAATCGAAAACTTTCGTCATTCAGCAATAAATGTTTTAAATTTAGGTCATAACCCCAAAATAATGACCAAATGAAATTTAACCTACGTTTACTTAGTGCATTATGCTTAGGCTTAATATTTAGCTGTAGTAATGAGCAACTTGAAGATGACCCCATAGGTCAAGATTATTTTAGAGTCACAGAATATCGTGTAGATCATGTGAATTCTAAAAATGCAGATCAGCCTTGTTTTAGTGTCGATTTAATGGCAGGGCAACATATGAATGTTGGTACGGTAAGTATCTCAAAAACCGATACAGATTTAGTGCTTACTTACAGCACAATTCCGGAGTGGACTATTGGCACAACGCATGTTAGTATTGGAGACTGTAACGAGCAATGGGTGCCTACAACGAAAAAAGGAAATCCTAAAGTCGGAAAATTCGGGCATAAAGAACCGCACAGTGCCGATATTAATAAAGTCGTTTACCTTATTAGTTTAGAGGCGTTACCTGAAGGGTCAGATTTGTATTGCTTTGCAGCACATGCAGAAGTGAATGGTCCTAATGGCGAGGAAACTGCATGGGCAGGAAATGATGATGGAAACGATGATGATGATGATGATAATGATGATGGTGGTGGTGTTCCGGCTTACAGAGTTTCAAAGAATTTGAATTCCGGATATACCGTTAGAGATTTCGGCGGAAGAAGTTGGGCAACCTATATCGAAGCGCTTCAGTCAGCATGTGATTAAAATCAACTAAAAACTTTAATAAATGAAGAGTGGCTTATTAAGTCACTCTTTTTTTAATTTCTAATTGCAGTGATATTACTAGTGTAAAGGTTTGAAGTGTTTTGTTAGCTCTTCTATAGGTACATTCACCAAACTTATCTATAAAAGTTCATTTCATCAATAAGCTTCCAAACGTCTTCCGGTAGCATCGGTCTTACATTTTTCTGATCTTTGATTTCCTGTCTTATAAAGGTTGAAGATAGTTCCATAATAGGCGCATCAACTCTTATAATTTTTGGGTGATCATTAAATTGTGTTTCAATTTTACCTTTAGAAATTCTAGGGTAGACATAGATATTGTGATTCTCTAAAATAATCTCATAGTTCTTCCACTTATGAAAACTCTTCAGATTGTCTTCACCCATGATTAAAGCAAATTCATGATTAGGATGCTTCTCCTGAAGATAAGTCAAGGTGTCAATGGTATAATTGGGTTGTTTTAAACCAAATTCTATATCACTTGGTCTTAGCTTATCGTATGATTTAGTGGCTAAATAAACCATCTCTAAGCGATGGTAATTATCTAATAAACTACTTTTCTTTTTAAAAGGGCTTAAAGGCGTCACCACAAACCAAACCTGATCCAAATCGCTATGCTCAGCTAAATGGTTGGCAATGGTTAAATGCCCCATATGAATGGGGTTGAAGGTGCCAAAATATAAACCTATTTTCATGATTACTTCTTTAAGAAATCCGAAACCAAGTTATAAGCTTTATCTAAGGCTTCGTCTAAGTTCGCATTAACTACAATTTCGTCAAAAAGTGGAGCAGTAGCTAATTCTGCAGGCGCTTTTGCTACACGCATACTAATTTTGTCTTCACTTTCCTCACCACGATCTTTTAGTCGTCTTACCAGTTCATTTAAATCTGGCGGCTTCACAAAAATCGCAATAGTTTGCTCAGGAAATTTTCGTTTAATACGCAATCCACCAGAAACGTCAATATCAAAAATGACATGTTTTCCCTGTGCCCAAATTCTTGAGATTTCGGTTTTTAAAGTCCCGTAAAAATTATCTCTGTACACTTCTTCCCATTCTAAAAACTCATCGTTTTTAATTCGGTTTTTAAACTCTTCAAGAGATAGGTAGTAATAATCTTTTCCGTGAACTTCATTACCGCGCTTTTCACGCGATGTCGCTGAAATAGAAAATTCTAAATTGAGTTCTGGTTGGTTTAATAAATGACGAACAATAGTCGTTTTTCCAGAGCCAGATGGTGCTGAAAATACGATAAGTTTGCCTTGTTTTTCGTTCTTAATTTCTGACAAAATAAATATGTTTTTTATTGAAGACTACGACGACGATGGTCAACTAATTTAAAGTACGTTCAATAACTGTTCCTTAATCTTTTCAAGTTCATCTTTCATCTGAACCACTAATTTTTGCATGGGTGCATAATTAGATTTTGAGCCAATCGTATTGATTTCACGACCTATTTCCTGTGATATAAATCCTAATTTCTTCCCGTTGGAATCTTCAGAATTTATAGAAGATATAAAATAATCTAAGTGATTCTCTAAGCGGACTTTTTCTTCGGTAATATCATATTTCTCAATATAATAGACTAATTCTTGCTCAAATCGGTTCTCATCTACCTTTTCCTTGATATCAGCAATACCTTTTTCTAAACGTGCTCTAACGCCTTCAATACGTTCTGGATCCATTGTGATCACCTCTTGCAACAAACGTCTTAACGTAGCAATTCTATCTATGAAATCTTGTTTTAAAGTGCTGCCTTCATCTTTACGGTAGTCTATGATATTAGCAATAGCTTTATTGATTTCTTCACTAATAATGGCCCATTCTTCCTCGTCAATATCATCACGCTCTGTAGTTACCGCATCTGGTAAACGAATAGCCATTTTTAAAAGCTCAGTGGCATCACCATCAACCACTTCTTTTAATTGCTTGATATACTCCTTAACTACGGTTTTGTTGATTTTAGAACTGGTGTCCTCTCCTGTAATTTCTACGAAAAGTGAAAAATCAACCTTTCCTCTTACAAGATGATTAGCAATAAGTTTTCTTATGTCTAATTCTTTGGCTCTATACATCGATGGCATACGAGCATTGAGGTCAAGACTTTTACTGTTAAGTGATTTTATTTCTATAGAGATTTTTTTGGTTGGGAGCTGAAGAACAGATTTCCCATAACCGGTCATGGATTGTATCATAAAAACTTTGCTATTAAAGTTGCGCAAAGGTACAAAATTCAATGGTTTTAGCCTTGCATTAAATACTTGTTAAAGATTTGATTGGAGCAAAAAGTCTTTTATAACTTTGCTGACCTAAATTTATAGGAGAATTATGTATAAAAAACAGTTTGAAATTCGTTGGAGTGATATTGATGCAAATGGTCATTTAGCCAATTCTGCTTATACCAATTTTATGAGTCACGCTAGGATGTCCTTCTTTAATGAGCTTGGATTTTCTATGCCAGAAATCATGAAATACAATGTTGGACCTGTAGTGTTTTATGAACATATGTACTATTTTAAAGAATCATTTATAGGAACGCCAATTACAGTGACTATCGAAGTTTCAGGTATAAGTGAAGATGGTATGCTTTTTATGTTTGAACATAATTTCTATAACCATAAAGGTGAAAACTTAGCCTATTGTGAAATGCAAGGCGGTTGGATAGATCTAAAGAAAAGAAAATTAACTGGCCTACCAGATACTTTATTGGAAATAGCACATAAATTTCCAAAGTCAGAAAACTTTAAAGTTTTGACAAAAGAAGATACCCGTAAACATGGGGTGAGACCTAAGAATATGCCCTTATCCTAATAACTTAAAAAAAGACCTTTCTAAATATAAGAAAGGTCTTTTTTTATAAGTCAATCTATATAAACCGCTACAATTAAACCGCTTCGTCCTGCTTCTTGGAGACTAAGTAAACCCCTAAGAAAATAAGCAACATAGCGCCAATCTTTACAGCATCAATAAAATCGGCGCCAACAGAGACCGCAAATAATCCCGCAAGAACGGGTTGTAGGTAAATAAAGATGCCTACGGTTGAGGCTTTTAAGTTTCTTAAGGCCAAAGGATTCAGTAAATAAGTTCCAAAGGTGGCTCCCACCACTACAAATACAACCGACCAAGTCATGGTTGGTGTAAACGACTGCCATTCGATGGCTGCAAAATCCTTATATCCAAAGGGAATAAGAATAATAAGACCGAATAGAAACAACCATTTAATGAAGGTGAATGGATGATATTTGGCTATAAGTTTCTTTATTAATATCACGTAGATACTATAAGAAACAGCATTTATAAATACAAAAACATTTCCCCAAGCTACGTTATCTGCGGCTCTTGCCGATTTGCCATAGAGCGTTAAAATTAAGGCGCCTGTAATTCCAATGATAACTCCAATCACCTTAAGTTTAGTGACACTTTCTTTTAAAATTAAGGCCGAAAGTATGAGAATGATGATAGGCGTAATCGTAGATATGGTAGAAGCGTGTATGGGTGTGGTATATTCTAAGCCCGTAAAGAGGCATAGCATATTAATTACAACCCCAAAAAGCGCCGCTACAAAGAATTTTAAATAATCCCGTTTATCTATTTTTTCCTTGGGTAAAAACAGACTTGCAACCCAGAAAAGAATTGTGGCTCCTAAAACACGTAATAATACAAACCCAAAAGGCTTAATGAAGTTTTCGTTCATTACATTTTTGGCGATAGTATAGTTGATTCCGTAGAGGAGTTGCACCATGAATAGTGCAAAAATGGCGAAGTTTCTACTGCTCATTTAAGGCTTGTTTCGCAGCTTCAACCGTTTTCTTGGAGTTGCCAATAAAGATTTGATTATTCAATAATAAAACAGGGCGTTTTAAAAATGTATAATGATCTAAAATATAGTGTTTGTAATCGTCTTCAGTAAGTGACTTTTCTTTTAAACCTAATTCCTTATAAAGCCTTGCACGCTTGCTAAAGAGACTTTCATAACTATCGGTCAATGCTCTCATTTCTTCAATCTGAGCTTTTGTAATAGGTTCCGACTTTATATCCTGAAGTTGAAAATCTTCAGGCAAGTTGAGTTCCTTCATAATGCGAGTGCAAGTATTACATGTGCTTAGATAGTAGAATTTGTTCATAATAAAACCAGTTTGTTTGTTTTCGATGTGCAAAGAAACTTTAATTATAACGAATTTTATTTACATTTAAGAAAAATATGAAATTATGGATTGGGCTTTCGACATTGCAATAAAAAACAGAAAACTATTAAAAAGTTTTATTGAAAATCACACCTTAGAAGAACTGAATAAAGTACCAAAAGGTTTTAATAACAATATCATTTGGAATATTGCGCACACTATAGTGACGCAGCAGCTTTTGGTCTATAACCTATCAGGACTACCTATGGTAGTTTCAGACGATATGGTAGCGGCGTTTAGAAAAGGAACAAAGACAGAACGTGATTTATCGCAATCTGAAGTAGATACGATTAAAGGGATGTTATTCTCTACAATTGAAAAATCTAAAGAGGATTACGACAATAAAATCTTTCAAACGTTTAACCAATATACGGTAACCACCAAAAGTGTATTAAGTACGGTTGAAGAAGCTATTGAATTTAATAATTTCCACGAAGGCATTCACTTAGGTTATATTTTAGCTATGCGAAAGTCGCTTTAAGTTATAAGTCCTCTTCAGCCCAGTCTATAGGTAGGGTTAAACTCATATTAAGAGGCCGTTGAGGTACAAATCTAAAAGATGCTCGCAAATTAAACATACAAAGCAATTTTCATACGTATACATTAATAATTTACGGAGTTGTAAAGCCTTACTATTCAATTTCTATATTCAAAACAGGCTTTTTCAATCTAAATTGATCGGCTTTTATCAGTTTAATGCATACGATGCTTTCAGACGAAATATGCTGACTTTTATTTTCAACTAAATATCCGTTGACATAAACATCATTTTTCTCATGTAGTCCAAAAAAGAGATTTAATTCCTTTTGCGATTTGAGTTTAAATTCGTGATTGATATGAGCTATTATTAATCCTGCAATCTTATCGTTTTCAATAAAAAGGGATGTGGAACTTAATTTCTTGTCATTAAATACTCTAAGGTCTAAAATTTTGTCAGACGAGATATTTTTTAACAAATCCATGCTTCCAATTATACTATCGTTTATTATTAAAATTGGCTTCGCTGTTCCCTGTGTGTTTAATTTGGAATCCTTATTTTGAGCATAAGAGGAAAATCCTATGGTTAGAATTAAGAAAAATGGCATTATTGTTTTCATTCAGTTTTGTCTTTAATGTTTTTCAGCACGTATAAATTTAATCAATAGTCCTCTTCAGCCCAACCAAAAGCTAAATTTAATCGCATTTGATCATGCCGTTGAGACGCATAATTTATTTTCAATTAATTTTGTCCCTGGCTTTTAGAGTGTCATAGTCATCTTTAAACATACTTATCACTTCAGCGGAAGGCGCTCTGATTTTATAGTCGGAATCACTATGAGATATTATGTCTCTCATATCTTGAGCTTTCTTAGTCTTCCAAAATCCAGCTTTTGTGAATCCAATGGCACATACTTGTCCATTCTGCTCAAAAGTTTGTCTATGGTAAACCCATTTTTCGTCAGACCCCTCGAGTTTAAGAGTAATATCAAACTTGTGGAATAGTTTTAAGGGCTTTTTATAGATTATTTTTTGAGAGGCTAAAACTCCAAACATTCCTTTTTTTACGGTATGGTCATATAAGGTTGATCGAAAAACGACTTCGTATCTTATGAAGTCCATGTAATAAAAATATTTTGAATTTGCCATGAATCGTAACGCGTCACAATCCAATATATGCACGCTTCTAGTTCTAGTAAAATCAGAAGTGGGGGGCACTTTCTTCCAAAATAGTCTTGATCCAATGTAGATATAAATCATATGTAACCAATAATAAATCATTTTTTAAAAAATTTAATTTTGCAGGTTACTTATTTATCTGGGAATCAAAAAGACTTACAACTCATAGATGTCTTTGGTTTATTTTTAAGGTTAGCAATATGCTTATATTGAAGGTTTTAGTTGTCTAAGTTAAGAAAAAATCACAGAAGAAACGAGGGGACTGATGAGGTTGAACCACTCTTTGTAAGTAGTCTAGCCCTGGCAATTACCTATAAACTTATTATTGAAATGCAGTGTTAAAGCCTGTAAACACACTAATGCTTGGTGAGGTATATTTGAACGTTTAATAGCTAAAGGAAAGAGTGAAAAATTAACACTAATTGCAGTATACAATCAGCTCTTAAAACAAGCTTTTGCTATTGCTAAAGCTGGAGAAATATTTTAGGATAGCTACAGAAGTACCTTTGTGAAAAATTAATACAGTTTTATTTGTTTTTTAACTCAGTTCTTTGTTGTACAACGTTTTTTATTCATTAATTAAATTTTCGGCTTTTCTGATAATTCCAATATATTTATTCAGTTCGTACGAGATGTTTTTTTCTTCTGTTGGTTCTCCCGAAACCTTTAATTCCCTTTGTTTTTTATTCCAATTAGTAATATATGAAACAGCTCTAAAATTTTCTTCGATGTCTATACTGTAACCTTTTATTTTTGCAATAGAGTCAGTAAGAAAGAAATTCGTGCTTTCAGATTCGATAATTTTAACGGGCTTATTTCCGACTAAATATATTTCCGATTTTATTTCACCGTAATCGACATTCATTTCTTGGACTATTTTAAAAATTCGATTTTCCTTATGCCAAACTTTTAATCTAGATTCATTAGTCAAGTCAAAATTTGATTCGATTAATTCAGTGTCAGAATCGATTGATTTTGATTGATTATCAATTTCAGTCATTTTGTTTTCTTGTCCAAAAACAAGAATTCCAATTAGGGACAATATGATTACGAAAGTTTTTTTCAAAATGTTGTACAACGGTTTTGTGTATAGTTAGTTGCGTGGTTAAGCACTAAAGTAAGCAAATAAATCACAGATAGAACATTCCGCAGGAATGTTCGTAAGTAATCTAAAACAAGCAATTAACTATACACGGTGTTCCCACACGTTTTTTATTTCCAATAACTTATTTTTCTCGTATCAACATAAATTGGAACGAATTCCTTTGATTTATTAAAATGTTCTTTCATAGATACATTTTTCTTAATCCAATTTCCGTTTTTGTCAAATTCATAGTCAAATTTCAATTCTCGGTTTAATTTTGAATCCTCGAATTCTTTTGAATTGATAGGATTATATAAAATATCAAATTCAGTTATGTTGTTTTTATGCTTTTTTAAATGGGCTGATATTGTATAAGAAGTTTGTTTAAAAATTCTTCCATCTTTCCATTCCGTTTCGCTTATCACTTCCATCCTTTCTGTTTTATATGACGATTCTATTAAATTGTTGTTATGGTCATATTTAAACAGATTTGTTGTCGTTGATTTGTCATTCCCTTTTTCTTTTTGTGTAGAAGATATTATTTTATCATTATCGTCAAAAGTGTATTCTAAATTAACTTCGGTCGTATCATTTCCTTTAATAGAAATTCGTTTTATTTGATAACCATTTTTTCCATAATAAAAAGTTGTTTTATGGTCAATTGTATCATTAACGAAAACACTCAATTCACTTGTGTTTTTGATAGTATCATATTCCGAAGTTTGAATAATATTTGATTCGTTTGATTTGTTAATTGAAACACTTTTTATGAACTCTTGATTTTTGTTATAATCAATAACATTGGTTTGTGTAAGTTCTCCATAATTATCGAAGTATTCCACTTTTTTCAATTCTCCAAAATCGGTGTATTCTTCTATTTTGTTCAGGACAGGTTTATCGTCATTTTCTGTGTTCTGAAAAGTTGTTTTGTAATATTCAATTTTTTTAACTTTTCCATATAGATTGTTTCCTTGTAAAGCGTTTTTCGAATCTGAATAAATTGGCTGTAAATCAGTTCTCAATTCCGTTTTGTTTTGGCAGTTAAATAAAATAATTGACATTAAAGTCAGTAAGTGTATTTTTCTCAATGTTCTTGTTTTCAAATGGTAGCCAACACAAATAAATATTTAACCAACGATTCCCCAAATAACGCAGTCAAAAGATCATTTTAAACGCACTTCATAATCCCGTCGAGACTCATTGATGATACATATTCACTTCAATCAGGTAACGTCTTTTACCTGGTATCTTATGTGTTTTGTTTACCTAATTTATGAAATAAACCACAAATAGAGATGGCGAAGAGAGGGTTGAGAAGCAAAAGGCAGTGTGGATTTTCCCAAGTAGGTGAGAACTAGCCTTTGTTTAGACACATTCTTGAGCTTTCGTGCTTTATTTTGTTTTATAAATTTTTATATCTTCAGCTAAATCCTTCTTGTTAAATCTTATTTCAAGATATATTAATTCATCGGGATCAACATTCCATTTATACTTTTCCATTACAGGATAAAATTCCGTGCTTGGCTCTGTATAAGTGTTGACTTGTTCAGAATTTCCTAATAACTCGTGAATTTCTGTTTGATTCTTCCCAACGAGAATTTTACTATTAATTAGATCATCGGTCATTTTTAATCTCATTTCTGTCAACAAATTTTCCCCTCCGCCTTGTTTCCATTTTCCGCTATCAAATTTCTCTTGTTTTCCACAGGAAAAAGACAAGCAAACAATACTTAATACTAATATTCTTTTAATCCAAAATCTCATTTTTCGGTATTTCTTGCATGAAGCATAACACACATATATATTTAACCAACGGTCACTCAAAAATGCAGTCGTAACTTCAATACACCTCAAATAGGCCTTCTTAATGCACCTTCAAAAAGGCTTCAGCATCCTCAAAAGGAATCATGAATTCCGTATAACCTAAATCATAAGAAGCCACCTCATAAACATTGTAGAGTAAAATCAAGCCTTCTTCACTGAATCCAATGTTTTCCGGTAATTTGAAAGGTTCGCCAAAGAAGAAACTCTCCATAGTTAAGTTGTTTTTATCCTTTTCTATTGATTTTAAAAATTTGGCTTCAGCTAATTTCTTAAAGCCTTCAACATCATTTATTATATCATTAATTTCTAAGGTGTTTCCCGTTTTAGCATCGAGGTTTAATAACTTCACCTGATCGTTTCCATGAGCACCTCCCTTAAATTCATAAGCAGAAATAGCTATAGTGATAATTTCTGGAGACTGATAGGTAAGTTCAGATTCGATATTAAGCTCCCAAATAGGCTCAGCAGCCTCAGGGTATTCTTGAACAAACTTTAAATATTCATCATTGAAATGTTTTAAAACAGCATCAATATCCGTTTCTTTATCTGCAGAATTGACCGTATGTAAAATAGCGGTTTCTATACTTTTATTAATTGCTTTGCTGAGATCGTTGCTGTGGATAGCTTCATCATAAGCTACCGAAATATCGGCTTCAAAAGCTGTGCTGATGGTATTTGTTTTAAATTCTAATGGTTTTACTTCGTTATCACAAGCGCTTAAAACAAGTAAAAAGACAACAAACGGGATTAGTTTTTTCAAAGTCATTGCGTTTAAATAATCATTAGATAAAGGTATTACTTACTTTTGAATAGAGCGAATTATAGCTTAATTTTATTGTGCCAAAATCAATGTTTTTTTAATCCATAAAAGGATAAGCGTTCAAAATTTATACCCACGCAATGATGAAATTTAACACTAAGACAATTCACGGAGGTCAAGAGATAGATGCTGCCTATGGTGCTGTTATTCCGCCAATTTATCAAACGTCAACTTTTGCACAATCCATACCTGGAGGGCATAAGGGTTATGGCTATGCACGATCGTCTAATCCTACCCGTCATGCATTAGAAAAATCTTTGGCAAGTATTGAAAATGGAACTTATGGATTGGCTTTTGGTTCTGGAATGGCTGCTATTGATGCGATTTTAAAGCTGTTGAAACCTGGTGACGAGGTGATTTCAACAAGTGATCTTTATGGTGGGACTTACCGTTTGTTCACTAAAATATTTGCGGACTTTGGAATTGTTTTTCGCTTTGTGAGTATGGCAGATCCGGCGCAAATTGAAAACTATATAAGTAATGCCACAAAGCTTATTTGGATAGAAACGCCTACTAATCCTATGATGAGTATCATAGATATTCTTGCAGTATCTAAAATAGCTAAGAAACATCAAGTGCTGTTAGCGGTAGATAATACTTTTGCAACCCCTTATTTGCAGCAACCACTAGATTTAGGTGCGGATATTGTAATGCATTCGGCCACAAAGTATTTAGGAGGGCATAGCGATTTAATTATGGGAGCCTTGATCGTAAAGAATAAGGAATTGGCAGAGCAATTATATTTTATTCAGAATGCCAGTGGTGCTATATGTGGTCCTCAAGATGCCTTTTTAGCACTTCGAGGTATCAAAACCTTACATGTTAGAATGCAGCGTCACTGTGAAAACGGAAGGGCAGTCGCAGAGTATTTGGCACAACATCCAAAAATAGAAAAGGTATACTGGCCAGGATTCAAGACTCATCCCAATCACCATATAGCTAAAGCGCAAATGAAAGATTTTGGGGGAATGCTGTCTTTTTCAACTAAAGGCAATAACTACAAAGAGGCCATCAGAATAGTTGAAAATTTAAAAGTGTTCACTTTAGCCGAATCTCTTGGCGGCGTGGAGTCCTTAGTAGGACACCCGGCAAGCATGACACATGCCAGCATTCCAAAGGAAGATCGAGAAAAAACAGGAATCGTAGATTCTTTAATTCGTTTGAGTGTAGGTATTGAAGATGTTGACGATTTAATAGCCGATTTAAAACAAGCAATAAATTAATTCAACCTAGAGTTTATAAAACGAAAAAGACCATATTTAATGTGGTCTTTCGTTATTGGATGTAATTAAATAAATTAGTCGAAATAATAGATATATCCAACATTTAGCCAAACAAGCCAATCGTTAGACTTATTAGAGGGTAATTGATGGTCTAATCCATCTGTGTAATCACTGAAATAGCTTTGAACCCTTAAGTCAAGCATTAAATCAGAAAGTATACTAAGCTTATAGCGTGTTCCAACACTTCCAACTAGCGACCAAGTGGTGCCACTTTTCGCATCAATAGAACCCGGTTCCCAATTGGGGTAAAAATTATTAGGATTGTTAACGTTTAAGTCGCCGTAGGTAGTTGTTACCTTAGGATTGAAAGAAACAAACTGTACACCGAAACTCACAAAAGGAGCTAGGTAATGGTTACCTTGAGAAAAGGCTTTAATACTAATAGGGTAATATTCTAATTGTGCTCCAACATTAAAGTTTTGAGCTTCACCAGAATGTGCTCTTAATTTATCGGCTGCTGCACTTGTTCTACTTTTATCTACCCAAGTTCCAAAGTGATTAAGTTCTGTTTTATTCCAAGAGAGTTCTGCACGAATTTTAAAATGATCCGTAAAATAATTGTTTGCAGACCAGTAATAGTAATTAGTGAGATAATCAAAGTTCAAATAATAAACTATACCAATCCCTATTCCAGTATTACCAGAATTTGTATCAAAGTCATGACGCTCACCAAAATCAGATTGGAAAGCTACAGGACCGGTAATAATACCCACTTCATGCGAAAAGGCAAACTGAGAATAACTGTATTGAATAGATAATAAAAACAATACAATTATAAAGATTCGTTTTTTTATTTGTGATATCATGTAACGCTAAAATTCAGACTCTCACGGAGTAAATATATAAAAACTCGTCGAAACACTAAATAAAACAGATATAATGCGCATTTAATTAATATTTAAGAGAAAAGTTAGTATTGTTTTCTAAAAAAATAACTTAAGAATAATAAAATAATCCCTATATAATTTTATGATATAAAGGATAATTGTATACAATATATTACAAATTTCTAATATTCATTCAATATTACATTTTTTTTCCTTTAGAATAATCGATTAATTGTTTTTTTAGAGATATTTAAACTAACTTAATGTCACTAAAATAGAAGAGATATGAGAGAGAAAATAGATAGGTTTTTAGCAGAGGTAGAAGCCAGAAATAGCCATGAACCCGAATTTTTACAAGCCGTACAAGAAGTCGCAGAGTCATTAATACCTTATATAGCAGGGAAGGAAGAATATAGCGGTAAAAATCTTTTACTTAGAATGGTAGAGCCTGAACGTTTAATATCTTTTAGAGTGAGTTGGGTAGACGATGAGGGTGAAATCCATGTGAACAGAGGTTATAGAGTTCAAATGAATTCGGCGATAGGGCCATATAAGGGTGGCTTGCGTTTTCATCCATCCGTAAATGCGAGTATTCTGAAGTTTTTAGCCTTCGAGCAAGTATTTAAAAATGCCCTAACTACTTTACCTATGGGTGGAGGTAAAGGCGGATCTGATTTCGACCCAAAAGGAAAATCAGACGATGAAATAATGCGTTTCTGCCAAGCCTTTATGAGTGAATTATTTCGACATATTGGTCAGCATACCGATGTGCCTGCTGGTGATATTGGCGTGGGAGCTAGAGAAGTGGGATTCATGTTTGGAATGTATAAAAAACTTCGAAATGAGTTTACAGGCGTCATCACGGGTAAAGGACCAACTTGGGGTGGATCTTTAATTAGACCAGAATCTACCGGTTATGGTACCGTGTATTTTGCCCAGAATATGCTTGAATTAAAAAATGATTCATTTAAAGATAAAACTGTGGTCATATCCGGAGCGGGAAATGTAGCCCAGTTCGCCGCAGAAAAGGCGATAGAATTAGGCGCTAAGGTGCTCACTTTTTCGGATTCGGGAGGATATATTTTGGATGAAGAAGGGATAGATTCAGACAAGCTGAAATTTGTAATGGACTTAAAAAATAAAAAACGAGGACGAATAAGTGAATATTTAGAGCAATACCCAAAAGCAAAATACTTTGAAGGCCAAAGACCATGGTCCGTAAAATGTGATATTGCTCTTCCTTGCGCTACTCAAAATGAGCTCAATGCCGAAGAAGCCAAACGGTTAATCGCTAATGGTTGTATCTGTGTGGCTGAAGGCGCAAATATGCCCTCAACACCTAAAGCTATAGATGAATTTCAAAAGTCAAAAATTTTATTCGCACCGGGTAAAGCTGCAAATGCGGGTGGTGTGGCAACGTCAGGCTTAGAAATGAGTCAGAATTCATTAAGGTACAGTTGGTCTAGAGAAAAAGTAGATTCTAGATTGAAAGGAATTATGGAAGCCATTCACGACTCCTGTGTGGAGTATGGTAGAAACGAAGATGGTTCTGTAGATTACGTTAAGGGAGCAAATATTGCTGGTTTTGTAAAAGTAGCCGATGCCATGTTAGCACAAGGCGTGGTTTAACTCTTGCATTCATTTTATATAGAGCTTCTGTGTTTTCATGGAAGCTTTTTTTATCACATAATATATGATTAGCCTCATATTATCGTTACTATTAATATCTTTGAGCAAACCTAATTAACGAATGCGTAGCACTATTTTTAAAATCTTTATACTAGTATTTGGACTTTCTTTTTCAAGTTATAGTCAAGATTTCTCAGCCCTGTGGAAAGGACATTTTTCGTACAACTCTATTGTCGATGTGGTAGGTGGTGAAAATAAAATATATGCGGCGGCACAAAATGCGGTATTCGAATACAATACTTTAACCAATGAATTAAAAACAATTACCACAGTTGATGGGCTGTCAGGTCAGCAAATTACCACGATTTATTACAGCGAAACTTATCAGTATTTACTTATAGGTTATGAAACTGGTTTGATTGAAGTGTATTCCGAAACAGAGGACACCGTATTGACTGTTGTAGATATTTTAGACAAACCCAATATCACGCCTGTAAATAAGCGGATCAACCATTTCTATGAGTTTGAAGGATTGGTTTATATTTCAACTGATTATGGTATCTCAATATATGATTTAGAGGGTTTAGAATTCGGAGACAGTTACTTTTTAGGCAATGGTGGCACACAAATTACTGTCAAACAAGTTGCAATATTAAATGGCGAGATTTATGTGGCCTGTTTAGATGCCAATGGTTTAAAGAAAGCCGATTTAAATAATCCAAATTTAATAGATTTTGCCCAATGGCAAACTGTTCTATTTGGCAATTATCACAGCGTAAATACATTTAATAACAAGGTGTATGCGGTACGTAGTAATAGAGTACTCTATGAAATTGACGGAACTACAACCACTAATTTATTTACCCTAGCATCTCTTCCATTAGATGCAGATGTGGTCGATTCATTCCTTTTATACAGCACATCAAATGCTGTATATGTCTATGATCAAAATTTACAACTGCTTCATAACTATCAACCAACACAAGATTTTTTAACAAATTTCACCTCTGCAACTATAACGGATGATGAGATATTTATCGGTACAAAGGATTTAGGTGTACTAAACATTCCGATGGCGGAAAACCAACTTTATACCGTGATTAAACCCAACGGGCCTTTGGCCAATGAAGTCTTTAGACTAAATGCCACTACGGGTGTGGTATGGGTGAGTTATGGTAAATATACAGCAGCCTTAAACCCCTATCCGTTGACTTCTAAAGGTGTGAGTTACTACTCACAGGACCTGTGGAATACTATTCCTGTAGATAGTCTTTTTGGAACTCTAGAATTAAATGAAATAGCCGTTAATCCTTTCAATACTAATCACGTATTTATTAGTTCTTTTCATGAAGGTATTGTAGAATTAAATGAGTTTGAAGCCACACAGCGTTTAGATGAAACTAATAGTGGATTGGAATCTTATTTTAACCCCAATAACCCTGACGCTACTGAAGTCAGAGTTTCAGCTTTGGAATTTGATAGGAATGGGTTGTTATGGTCTCTAACAAGTAGAGTTGATGCTGCTTTAAAAACTTATGATCCCACTAGTGGGAATTGGCAAGCATATAGTTTTTCAGATATCATCGATGATCCTTTTACAGATGAAACTGGTTTTTTTGATATGGCTATCGATAATAACGGGACGAAATGGATTGGTTCCTATTCCAACGGTTTAATAGCATATAACGAAACTGTGCCAAATTCGCCAATCCGAAATTTAAATTCCGAAGCTCAAAACATCTCGCCATATACGCGCTTTATTGCTGTAACTATGGATAATAGAAATCAATTATGGCTAGGTACCACCAATGGCATACGAGTTTTATATAATACTTCTGGGTTTTATGATGACCCTAATCCGATTTTACGATCTATTATTATTCTAGAAGATGGTATTCCTAAAGAGCTTTTGGAAGGTCAATCGGTCACCGATATTAAAGTCGATGGCTCCAACAATAAATGGGTGGGTACAGCAGATTCAGGAGTTTTTTATTTCTCTCCCGATGGTCAAAAAACCATTTATCATTTTACAACTACCAATTCGCCACTACCCTCTAATCGTATTAATGATATTTCTATAAACCCTAATAATGGTGAGATTTATATCGGGACAGATAAGGGATTAATGTCTTTTAAAGCGGGAAGCTCTAAGCCGCAATCTACATTAGAAGAGGCGTTCGTATATCCAAACCCAGTGCGTCCAGAATATGATATTCTAGGCTATAACGACCTGAACGATATCAATAAAGGCATTAAAATAAAAGGACTTACAGATCGGGTGAATATAAAAATCACGGATGTCGAAGGAAATCTAGTCGCCGAAGCCCAGTCCAATATAAATTTAAGAGCGTCTAACTCTAATTATAACTTCGCCATAGATGGCGGTACAGCCATTTGGAACGGAAAAAACCTTGCCAATAATGTGGTGAGAACAGGAGTGTATTTAATTATGATTTCAGATTTGGAATCCTTCGAAACTAAAGTGCTTAAAGTTCTAATCGTTAGATAAACCATGCTTTCAAAAAATAGCAGCATCGTCCTTTCAAAATTAAAGTATAGAGAATACGATCTTATCGTTAAGTGCTATACCGAACAAAGAGGGGTGGTCAGTTATTTGCTTAGAGGGGTTTTAAAATCAAAAAAAGGACTGTCTAAAACGGTTTATTTTCAGGCCCTATCGCAATTAGAAATTGAAGAGGTTTACAAACCCAACCAAAGCCTTCATGCGATTAAGGAAGTCAAGTTCAGTTATGTTTACAGCACCCTTCACAACAACATCTTCAAAAGTTCTATCGTCTTATTTTTATCTGAAATCCTTTCTAACGTTTTAAAAGAAGAAGAAAAGAATGAAGATTTATTTCATTTTATGGCTACAGCCCTTCAATATTTAGATAACGAAGACCAATTTTCAAACTTTCATTTATTGTTTTTATTGAAGCTAACACGCTATTTAGGCTTTCAACCTGAAAGTGTAAATACTGATTTTTCCTATTTTAATTTAGAAACAGGAGTTTTTGAAAATTCTAATCACGGAATATACTCCGTATCAGGGGAAAATTTAATAATCCTAAAACAGCTGTTGGGCACAAATTTTGATGCTTTAAATGCTGTAAAAATCACGGGAAAGCAAAGGCAAGAATTTTTGAATATGCTACTGTATTATTTTGAATTACATTTGGGTAGTTTTAAAAAACCGAGATCATTACAAGTGCTTAACGATGTGTTTCATTAAGCTGTAATTCCAAAATTAGATTTTGATAATGAGTTCAATTATAAAGAGCACGGTTAGATTTAGCATTTTCTTGATGCTTTGTTTACAGATAACCTACGCGCAAAAGGTGACGGTTTTAGAAGAAGATACCCTTGAACCTATTCCGGGTATTGCCTTATATAATTTAAATAAAAATAAAACAAGGGTTACCGATATAGATGGGCAAACCTCGTTAGATATTTTTGATGAGGATGAGATGATTTTTTTTAAAAACTTCCTCTATGAAAAATTCCAACTCACCAAATCTGAAATTGCCCAAAACAACTATATCGTTTATCTCTCTCCAAAGGTGGAAGATTTAAAACAGATCGTGATTTCGGCGTCTAAGTTCGAGCAGAACAAACGGGATATTCCAAAATCAGTGGTGAGTATAAATGCATCTGAAATTGCTTTAGCTAATCCGCAAACTAGTGCAGACCTTTTAGAAGGAACCGGAAATATCTATATTCAGAAAAGCCAGATGGGAGGTGGAAGTCCAATGATAAGAGGCTTTTCTACGAATCGCCTATTAATTACTGTCGATGGTGTGCGAATGAATAATGCTATCTTTAGAGGCGGTAATCTTCAGAATGTAATTTCTATAGATCCCTTGGCCATCCAAAATACCGAAGTGACTCTTGGAGCAGGTTCTGTCGTTTACGGAAGTGATGCCATAGGTGGTGTAATGAGCTTTTATACCAAAAAACCACAGGTGTCCTATACAGATGACGTGTTCTTAAGTGGAAACGCCTTAACAAGGTATGCCAGTGCAAGCCATGAAAAAACGGGACATTTAGATTTTAATTTGGGTTATAGAAAATGGGCCTTTTTAACTAGTGTTAGTTATACCGATTTCGACGATTTAAGAATGGGGAGTCATGGACCGGAAGAATACCTCCGTCAACATGTGGTTGCACAGCAAAACGGAGAAGATGTGACTATCGTGAATGCAAACCCAAAAGTTCAAACCCCAACAGGTTACGATCAGATTAATGTGATGCAAAAGTTGCGTTATGAACCTTCAGATAATTTAGATTTCGACTTAGGACTGTATTTCTCTACAACGTCAGACTATTCAAGGTACGACAGATTAGTACGCTACAAAGGAGATAATTTACGCTCAGCCGAATGGAATTATGGGCCGCAACAATGGTTCATGGGAAATTTTCAAATCACCAAGCTGAGTAGTAGTTCAAACCTATACGATAAAATTCAGACGACATTAGCCTATCAAAACTTTCAAGAAAGTAGGAGCGATAGAGATTTCGGGTCAGAGTTGAGAGATGAAAGAGCTGAAAATGTAGATGCCATTTCCTTTAATCTCGATATTGAAAAACGACTAGGCTCAAAAACCACATTATTCTATGGAGCGGAGTATTTATACAATACCGTAGGCTCAGAAGCTGAGGTGCAGAACTTAGATTTAAATACAAGCACGCCAAGTGTCACACGCTATCCCAATGGCTCGACTTGGCAATCTGCCGCAGCCTATACAGGACTAAAATACAAACCCAATAGAAAGTTCGTGTTCCAGTCAGGACTAAGATATAACCAGGTGATGTCTCAGGCCGATTTCACACAGAACAATACCTATTTAAACCTTCCTTTTTCAGACGCTGAGGTCAATACAGGAGCGCTAACCGGAATGGCAGGAATTACATGGTCACCAAGTGAGATGATCCAGTGGAAGTTGAATGCCTCCACAGCATTTAGAGCACCGAATATAGATGACATAGGAAAAGTATTCGACTCAGAACCAGGAGCCGTCGTGGTACCGAATAAAAACTTAAAAGCCGAATATGCTTATGGTGGCGAATTAGGATTAAAACTAAACTTCGACAACAAAGTCATTTTCGATTTAGCCACCTATTACACCTTTTTAGATAATGTTTTAATCCGAAGAAATTACACATTGAATGGTGAAACGGAAATGGATTATGATGGCGAATTAAGTACAATCCAAGCCATTCAGAATGCCTCAAAAGCCTGGATTTACGGTTTTGAAGCAGGCATGGAAGTCAACTTTAGCAAAGAATTAAAGCTGCGTTCCCAATACAATATTATTGGAGGAACTGAAGATAATAATGGGATTGAAGAACCAGTAAGGCATGTAGCACCAAGCTTTGGTCGTACCCATTTCATTTGGAAAGCAGATAAGCTAGTCTTGGATGCCTTTGTAGTTTATAATAACGAGTTATCATTTAATCAATTAGCAAGGTCTGAAAAATCTAAAGATTATTTATACGCCTTGGATAAAAACGGCAATCCTTTCGCCCCAGCATGGCATACGCTCAATTTAAGAAGTCAATTTCAATACAATGAAAATTGGAGTCTCACAGCAAGTCTAGAAAACATCACAGACCAACGCTACAAAACCTACTCCTCAGGAATCGCCGCAGCAGGGAGAAACCTAATTGTGTCTGTAAAATACACCCTATAAATCCACACCAGCTCCAGAGGAGCAACGGTTTGTATATCTTGAAAAGTAGCAGGTTTGTATGTGCCATTTTTCCGTGTAGAATAAAGATAGCAGAAAGAACCAAACTCTTGGCTTAGCCCTTAACTGCTATTTTTTATATACGGCTTAAGTTTACAATTCATTAAATTTATTAGATAATCAGAAAGAACAAAAGAGAGAATTAAGGTTAGTATATACGGTGAAGCTTAGACTTCGACAACATTGATAATCCTCTCTCTTTTTCTACCTAAATTTCGTTCAGTTCTGTGAGACCAAGATCTCGATTTTAAGTTGTTGAAAGTAAAGTAGAATGTCCTTTCCAAATTCAGTTCTTATGACTAAAGATAGAAAAATTTATGGTATTGACATTAGTAAAAATGTCTTTGATGTGTATTGTGTAGCAACCGGACATACGCAATTAAAGAATGATGAAAAGGGCTTTAAAAGTTTTTTAAAAACACTGCCTAAAACAGCATTAGTAGTTATGGAAGCTACAGGTTATTATCATTATAGGTTTGCCCAGTTTTTACATAAGCACGATGTAACAGTGTCTGTTGTTAATCCTTTATCGGTTAAGCGTTTTATCCAGATGAAATTAGCTAAGGTAAAAACAGATAAGAGTGATGCTAAGGCTATATGTGAATACGGGACCATGAATGAATTGCCAATTTATAATGCTTATACAGAAGTGCAGGCAGAGTGCTTACAGCTTTTTAGATTGTTAGATAACTACATTAAACAACGTACAGCAACCAAGAACAAACTTCATGGTGAAGATGTTTTAGGTATTCCTTCACGTATGGTTTATAGCTCTCTAAAACGACAGTTAAAACATCTAGATAAAGAAATAGTAATGCTTGAGAAGCGTCTTTTAGAACTCGTAAAACAAGACCAACAGCAGCAATTAACGTTGCTTAAGAGTATTCCTGGAATGGGAGTAAAAACAGCATTGTTTTTAATAGTTATAACAGATGGTTTTAAAAAGTTTGAGACCGCAGCACAACTCTGTAGTTACGTAGGTATTACTCCAACAATTAGAGCTTCTGGTAGCAGTGTTCGAGGAAGAAGTAGGATTAGTAAAGTAGGGAATAAGAAGTTGAGAAACTTATTGTTTTTATGTGCTTTTTCAGCATGTAAACACAACCGAGCTTGTAGAGAAATTTATGATCGTATTGTAGCAAAAGGAAAGAGTAAAAAGTTAGCGTTAATTGCAGTGTCTAATAAGTTGTTAAAACAGGCTTTTGCTATTGCTAAATCAGGTTTACCTTATGATGAGAATTTTGTTTCTAGATTAGCTTAAAATTACTTGTTTTTTAACTCAGTTCTTTGTTAGGCACTGTGCTTTTTAATATTAATCTATAGGTGTCAACTCGTTACCTCCACCACCACTGTCGCTATCTACTTCAAACGTTCTGTAGCTCCACTCACCGTTTCCGCAATCGCATACGGCTCTCACTCCAATGGTCAACTGTCCCGAACTATTTGGATTAACGTCCTTATATGCCGTGTCTGCATAATTCCTGACCATACTGTTTGGTATTTGCCACTCAAATGTGACGTCCAATGGGTCGTTGGCCTCATAAGTAAGTGGTGTAAAATTTGCTTTTAGTTGTGTCCACGTACCCACATAAAAATCATAGGTGTCAATTTTTTGAATTGTCAACCCTGCATTGCTTGGTACACCTACCCAAACCCCTTGTTCCACTTCAATGGCAGTCCCCGGAATACTTGCGGTAATCAATCCTGCGTATTGGTTGTCAAAGATGTTTTGGGATACCGTTATGGTATTGGAATCTTGGGAAACAATGTTCAGGTTGGATGAAACGCTCCAAACCACCGAACTAACACAAGGATGGTTTGCACCACTTAGCGTGTAAGTGTAATTCTGCCCTTGGCATACAAAGTTGTTGCCTGTGATTGTTGCATTAAAAACAGAAGAAGGCAAACCTATTTGGATATTCTCCTTTGTTTGGGTTGCTGTTTGATTACAAGAATTTTGTAAAACAGCTGAAAGTGTAATAATACCATCTGCAACTTTTGTAACTGTAATTTCGCCAGTACTACCATCTAACGTTGCTGTTGCAATATTTGGGTTTGAGGTGCTTACTGATTGAATTGAAATACCGTTAGGAAGATTGTTAAAAGCGTAAATTCCTGTATCACAAACGTAATTATCTCCTGAAATATCAAAGTTTGGGTTAAAATCACTTATTGTAACACTACTTATTAGCTGCTGAAAATTTTCACCATTAACAACTTCAGGTTCTACTTTAACATCACTAGGTGGAAATGAAACTGGCTGCAAGGTTACCGAACTTGTTGTAGTTTCAAAATAAGAAACAGGTTCTCCATCCCTTAACCAACCACTGCCGACGTTCCATACATAAATTAACTCTCCTGGTGTATTGTTTTCATTCTCAACATAAAATGTTATTTCTGAGTCATCTCCACAGTTTAGACTAACGTTTTCAGGTGAGATAGAAAATTTAGGAAATGTTATTTGGTTCTCACACGATTCTCGCATAAATTCCTGAATACTTTCGTGATAAACAATAAAAATACCACCACCTTCAGTATCATCAAATAGGCTATAATCAAGAGATAAGTATATAGTTGGAATATCAAGATAAGCAAATGAATCAGTATATGTCCAATGAGTGTCATTAATCCCATATTCTTGAAGAGGAACCGCAGCTGAACCACTATTATACCATACTGTTAAAGTTCCATAAGTATATACATATCCACCAGGACCAGTATTGTGAGGTACTCTAACATATGCATCGAACGATATGTCATTGTTATTAAATGCATCCAGGTTGATTGTTTCACAATCATCATATTCATTATTTAAATACTCTATATTTTCCATTTTTACATCCATTTGCGAGAATACACTAATTGAAGACGCAATGAATAAATAGAAAAGGATTGATTTTAAGTTGTTATTTTTCTTAATAATTTTGTAAAAGTTTATTAATTATTTGAACGTGATTTTTAAACTTGAGAGGCTCTTATCTAATAAGAGCTTTCTCTTTTTGTATCTATTCTATGTCATATTCTTAGTTTTTAGATTAATTTTTTGATAAGTGTATTTGAAATCCTAATACAGCTTTGAATGAGTCAGAATTTGAGTCCTGCAAATTTCCTTTTTCATAGACCAAAGAAAATTCCATACCGACAACATTATTAAAAAAAATAACTTGCCCTAATCTAATTCCATAAAAACTAGAATTTAAAGCATTGTCATCTATAGAATTAACATCAGAAACCGTATGGGTAAAATCATAATGCAATTGTACAAACAGATTAAATTGTTTCTCTAAATTGAGAAAATAATATCTAGTGAACACACCAACACCATATATGTTAAAACTATCAAAATTCTCATATCGTAATGAAGAACCAACGGCAAACTTATCTTTAAGAAAATATCCAACATTTGGTTTTATTGTTAAGTATTCTCGCTTAGAACTTGAACCATTGTCAAATTCAAAACTTTGGCTAGTAAATTCCCCATTCCCTCCAATAAGCCAATTTCCTTTGGTTATTTGTGCATTTAAACTTACTGAAGTTGCTACTACTAAAAAGAAAAATAATGTTCTCATATTGTTATTTTGTTTTTAAAGTTTGTTATTGTATTCCAAATATATGCATTTGGTGTGCTATGGTTACGTAATAATTTCTGTTTTCTGTGTTTCATTTCAACCGTATTTTTTTCCAGCATTGTGCCTAACATATTAATAGATTAATAATATCAGAATTCGTATTCAGCTCCAGCGGAGCGACATATTAATAGAATATAATACCACAATCCAAAAAGCTTCGGAGAAGCGATATATTAATAGGTCTCCAGAGGAGCGAAATATTAATAGCTAACAACATCAGAATTCGTATTCAGCTCCAGCGGAGCGACATATTAATAGGCCTCCAGCGGAGCGACATATTAATAGAATATAATACCACAATCCAAAAAGCTTCGGAGAAGCGGCATATTAATAGATTAATAATATCAGAAATCGTATTCAGCTCCAGAGGAGCGACATATTAATAGAGAAATATTAATAGCTAACAACATCAGAAATTGTATTCAGCTCCAGAGGAGCGGCATATTAATAGGCCTCCAGAGGAGCGACATATTAATAGAGAAATATTAATAGCTAACAACATCAGAATTCATACCAGCTCCAGAGGAGCGGCATATTAATAGGCCTCCAGAGGAGCAACATATTAATAGAGACATATTAATAAACAAATTAACAACATTAAAATTCAAACCACCATCCACCCATTTTTTTTGGGGGGAACAACCAAAACCCCAAAGAACCTACCGCTGTTTCACCGCCTTTTTGCTAATCACCTGCCCATTAGACAACGTAATTTTCGCAATATAAGCAGCCTGACTCAAATTAGACAAATCATAAACCTCTACCGAACTACGACCTTTCAAATTATAAACACGACGTCCGGTAACATCTAAAATTTCAACATGTTTAATACTATGATGCTTAGCAACACTAAATTGAACATCACCATTCGGAAATTCAATAATACTAATCGCGTTGGAATCTATGAATGGATCATCAATAGATAAAGAAATAGGATTAAACACAATCTCAAAACGATCATTGAATTCGCCGATATCTGAATTGAACGAATAAGGATTTTCGTTTAAATTATGCACAATACCCAACACGTTATCCTTTAGGTACACGGTTTGATTTTCAGTTTCGAATAAACCATCTACAAATGCAATAGCGATTGTATGGTTGCCTTGTTTAGTAATATTAACTCCCAAAGGAATAACATCTGTATCTGTAAATGGTAAGCCTCTTCCTTGAATAACAAATTTCTCATTGTTAATTAGGGAATAAAAATTTTGATTATCTGTAATGGCATCATATAAACGATCACGCTGATGCGTTGCATTTTCTACATAGCCGACTAAAATACGGGCTGATGACTGGTTTTCGGATATTAAATCTAACCAAACGCGGTGTTTTTCTGTACCGCCATTTCTATAGAATTGGGAGTTGTCGTAGCTTTTATCGCGCATATCGTTTCTAAACTCAATTTGCTGGGTAGCAGCAGAACCATTTTTCATGTTTACCATAAAGCCTTGCCCAGCAGCGATATTGCCGTTAAAAGTGGAAGGACCAGAGGATGTTCCTGATGCGTTATAGGTTATATAGTCATTCGCAGTATAATTATATACAAAGTCTTGATAAAAAGGATCTGCGTAGGCATTAGATGGTAAGTTACCATGCGTCCAAATATTTACAAAACCATCTAATACTGAAGTATTAACAGAGTTGTTAAGGAATTCTATGGCGTTAATCGCAGACGGATAAGGGTTGCCTAATAAGTTCCAATCATCATCTTCGTTTGCAGAGATGTCACCTCTCGAAACATTAAGTGTAATCAAACCATTAAACGGAACCCCATTATTAAATTCCGCAGTATATACTGCAGCTGTATTGGTATACGAGCTAGGACCTCTTACAATATAACCAACCCCAGGTGCCATGATTTCCCCAGCAGCAGGAACCCAATCTCCTTGCGTGCTATTGGCATTAGCAGTCGTTGGACCCCATCTAAAAATAAGACTCGTTGGGGAGCCTGGAGAAATGTTATTCACATTAAATCCACTAACGGGCGACGACCAATAGACATAATCCAAACGTCTGATTTGTGTGTCTCGTAACATGCTTATATTACCTGTATTTACTCCAGAATCATCTATCTGTACTAAGGACCCATTGTTTTCTATGTGAAACGTCCCATTGTTGGTGACATTTAAATTTACATTTACATAATCACCATCGCCTACGTTTAAGGTGTTTCCTGCATTTATGATTAACTGACAAGCACTAAAGCTACCATCAGTACTAGTCGTATAATTTCCATCTAAATAAGCGATTGTATTAATATCCGGAGCGGAGTTAGACCAACTGCTGCCATCCCAAACGGTACGTTCTATATGTAATCTTACGGCATTACTAGCGGTATAACAGGTGTTTGAATCCTCTCTAACTTGGCAGTAGTATTGGTAATCATTAAGGTTTATAGCGTCTAATATATCTAGAGTACTAGCAGTAGCACCACTATACAGGGCGCCATTGCTTACCTCGGTCCATCCAGAATCTCCTGGAGCACTATAATACCATTGGTAGGTTAATGGGTTTCCTCCTGTAAAGCCTTCTTCAGCAGTTACACTAATTGATGCTGTAATATCACAATTCGTTGTAGGTAGGTTAGGCTGTGCAGTAATAGAGGGTGGTACACCCGTAGAAAAATCATATGTCCCGATGTCTGAATAATCATTCCCACCACAGGAACTTGCACCTTTGCCAGCCCAATCAATAATTAACCAATTGTTATCGTCAAAGGTTGGATTTGGCAAGGGGCTTGCTGTATTTAATCGTCTAAAGTTAAAACCACGATCTCCTGAAATTGGAGTATGAACGCTATCCATCCAATTATTACTTTCATAAACACCAAAAGCATCAACAACTACAGTTCCCGATGATTTCAATAAACGAAGGGCATCATGTTCATCAAACGTCATATTTATGCCTCCTACATAAAATACTTGGTCTGCTAATTCTCCATTGCCATTTACAGGACAACT
Organism: Winogradskyella epiphytica; assembly: GCF_003217215.1. GTDB lineage: Bacteria > Bacteroidota > Bacteroidia > Flavobacteriales > Flavobacteriaceae > Winogradskyella > Winogradskyella epiphytica. Next base: position 616,208 of record NZ_QJTD01000001.1, on the reverse strand, counting down.
ATTATTGGTCGATGGATTAGTTGTGGCACCAATGGCTACAACAAAAGTGGTATTGTGTGCCATGCTCCCGGTTAAATTAACTGTGTTAATTGGTGTTGCATCCCCATTATTATAAATACCTATAGAATAGTCGGAAAGGTTCACTGTGCTGCCGGTTCCGTTATAAAGTTCGATATAGGTCAATCCTCCTAAGGTGGCATCTGTAACTTCACTAATAAATATATCTGTTAAAGTTGCGCTGCCTTCACAACCACCAATTTGCTTGTCAATAACATTAAAGAGAAACGAACTAGAACATCCAAAATTATTTGTTATTACAAGATTTCCCGTTTGAGCACCGGCTGGTACAATAACCTCAATTTCATTTGTGTTAATAACTGTTGTGGCTAAAGCAGTGCCGTTTAAAGTGACTGTTGCAGTACTAATATCAGTACTATTATCTGTTAAAGTAATTACAGTTCCAACAGGTCCGGAATTTGGTGTTGAAATCATAGTGCTCGAACCACAAATACCAGTTCCTCTAACCGCGAAGGTATACGGAGTTACGTCATTATTATTAATAGTTACAATAGCATTTTTTACACCTGGAGAAGAGGGGTTAAATACTATTGTGACAGGAGCAGAGTCTCCAGGAGCCAAGGTTGTTGGTGCTGGATTACTTATGATTGTAAATTCTGTTGTAGATACAGTTATACTGCTTAGATCTAGATTTCCAGTACCTAAATTAACAATAAAGTAGGTTTTGGAAGCAGAGGTTTGTCCCTCTATTGTGGCTGCAAAAGTATTGTTATAGGCAACAGCAATCCCTGCACCATTAGGAATGTTGTTTCCAGAGTTAGTTTCCACTCGTATCTCCGGAGTAGGGGGTACACCGTTTCCTGTAAGATTAACTACACATGTGCCCTCATTAGAGTCATTATTCGAGATAGTTAGTTCTGCGGTCTTATAACCATTAGAGGTGGGTGTAAATTGAATGGTTACCGTTTGCGTACCACCTGGTGATACCGTAAATCCACCTACAGGAGAAATTATTGAAAATTCTCCGGCATTTGTACCGGATAGGTTAAGTGCACTAACGACTAAGTCTTCGGTGCCAACATTTTTGATATCAAAAGTAGTTTCCGGGTTATCAAAGTTGCTTCCTGTGTCTCCAAAATCTATAGTGTAGCCACAACTTTGGCTATCTCCTGACTCATCGACTAATTGTAGTTCCGGACTTGGAACCTCGCAATCACTAAGATGAGCTCCTAAACCTGAAATATCATCTTGATTATAAACTTCCCATTCTGAGTTGAAGGTTGGAAAACCAGTAACAGGATTTGAGGAAACACCATTCTGCACACTCGAATTTCGTCTAATTGTTTTATTTTCAGTAGAGCGACCGTCTGAACCTGTCCAAGCGGATCCAGGGTCTTCGCCAATGGTTCCAATGATATCTATATAAGATGAACCATTTAGAAGAGCAATGGCATCATCTCCATTAAAATTACAAACGCTTGTAGTTGTTACTGCTCCCGTGTAAATATTTGCGCTAGAATTAGCATACACAATAGTTCCATACGGAGGAATAGTGCCACTTAAGGCTTGTGTTGAGGAGGGTGATGCGCTACCATTTGAGTACAAGGCTAATGAATATCCGGATATGTTTATTACAGCATTTGTTGGATTATAAATCTCAATATATTTATTGTTACCTGAGCCTTCTACGTATTCCGAAATAAAAAGCTCATTACAATTACTACCTCCTGTTAAGGTTACTATTCCCTCTAATGAAACTGTTTTAGTTGTTGCGCCAGCACTTGTCGCAGTAATATCTCCAATGTATGTATTGACTGTTAAACCAGCTATTAACCTTGTGTAAATCGTTGTAGTATTTACAGTTCCACCACTTTCTGTTAAGGTGATTGTAGGTCCAAAACCACTTCCAGAGGTAGTAGAAATCTCAAAATTTGTAGGTGCGCTTAATGTAATGTCATTTGTTAATAAAACCCCTTGCACATTAAAAGTTTGCTCTGCTGAAGGACCTAAAGTTTCAACATAATCTAAACCGGTAAGGGCAGTGGGTGATGTTGTGATAGTGGGTCCTGAAGCACCAAAAGCAGTCAAAACTAAATTCCGTAAACGAATGCCTTTTCCTGTGAAGGAATTTACAGATAATCTTAATACAGTATTTGCTGAAACTGTAGGGATGTTAATTGTATGTGTTGCATATTCTGTAGTAGTAACAGGAGTAGTATAAGATTGCGTAAAAGTTGCACCTCCATCGGTTGAAACTTCAACTAAGAGAGCACTGTGTTCCCCACTACCATAGGATCTAATATCGACTTCAAAAGTTGCGCTTGTATAAGCGCTTAAATTATAGCTAGCGGTTTCAATTATATCACCAGGATTTCCGGGTTGCAAATGGTAATAAGTGCTTTCGTCAATAGGTCGACCAGTTACATTATTGGTGCCAGTCCAGTCTGCAGGAAACACACCGCCTCCAGCTAAATTAAAAATTTCAGTCTGCCCATAACCAGACCAACTAAAGCATAGAAATGCCAAAAATATAAGGGAGTATTTCTTCATCATAAGGGTATTATTAATAGGGGTCGGACTACAAATATACGAAACTCCTTGCGTATCAGGATGTTGTGAAAATTAATTTTATGAACAATAAAGCCATGATTCTTAGACTCTTACTCGTAACCCCTTGTGTTTTCGGGACATACAATACCACGGGAAATGGGCATTATTAACAATTAAATAATGTACACCTAGAAAAAACTCTCAAATTCCCCTGATCTATTGTATTTTTGGGCTAATGCAGACACATAAAACATATTCGGTTGAAGAGGCTAAAAGAAAACTAGAAAGCTACTGCGCTTACCAAGAACGCTGCCATAAAGAAGTACGACAAAAGCTCGAGAATATGCGCATGATTCCGGAGGCTATAGATAATATTATGGTGCATTTAATTCAGCATAACTTCCTCAATGAAGAACGTTTTGCTAAAGCCTTCGTCAGTGGGAAATTCAGAATTAAAAAATGGGGAAAAAACAGACTGCTTAGAGAACTCAAATTCAGAGAGATTTCAAAATACAGTATAGATGCAGCCCTAAAAGAAATTGATCTAGACGATTATTATAAAACCTTAGACGAATTAGTTCAAAAACGTATAGAACAAGTCAAAGAAAAGGATAAGTATAAAAAGAAGAAAAAAGTAGCGGACTACCTCCTGTATCGCGGCTGGGAATCTCACCTGGTCTACGATAAACTAAATGAGTATCTCAATTAAGTCATAGCACTTTTAACTCCAGAAAAGCCTGCTCTTAAAAATCTACATAAAGTCAACGGGAACTATAATTTCACGTTAAGCACAGCCCAAACAAATCAGCCCAAAAAAAAGCCCTCTCAAATACGAAAGGGCTTCATGATATAGGTTAAGAAGAGGTCTTATATATTAAAAGACGCTCCAATATTTACCGTAAACTGATTGTGTAATTTTTCAGCAGGCGATAAGTGATCAGTATTGTATTTGGCTATAGGAAGGTTTAACTCCGTATACAAACCAAAGCCTTCCGAAAAGAAATAACGAGCACCAAGATGCGCACCAAAGTTCTTTAATCCTAAGTTTAAACCAGGATAAAAATCGAAATTCTCATCAATATTAAGAATGTTACCAATATTCGCGTTAAAACGAGCTTTTAAATCATAACGATCGATAAAGCTAGCTTTATCCTGTGTTGTTCCGTCATTAAGTTCAATATCATTTTTTAATTCTTCAGGAATTCCTAAAGCGTAAGACGTAGAAAGACCAATAGACATATTCGCGCCAATACCGTAGTCGTAAGAAATATTTACACCTGTTCCATTATCTTGAATGTTGGCACCAACTTGAAACTTATTATCACCTTCACCAATAAAAGCTTGTGAATGTCCAAAACTAAAAGCGATCAACGCTGCTATTAATACTAATTTTTTCATGTTTATATTTTTAAAAATGAGGGCAAATATACAAATACTATTCTATTTAATATGAGAAATTTAGTTGAAACGATGGGTGTTGCTAATAGCCTTCTCGTTTTTCCAATCAATCCATTTCTGACCCTTTATACGGCGCATCACATTATCAATACTTCGCATGATAAAAACGTTGTAAATCGCTTTGCCTAAATTTTTAGGATTTCGAGCAATAGCGCGTAAACTCATAGAAAATCCAGGTGTGATATAACGCATATAGTGCCAATAACCTTCGGGCATATACAGCACCTCTCCATGGTTCAATTCACAAACCCAACCTTTGGCCTTTTTTAGAGCAGGCCATTTTTCAAAATCAGGATCGTTAAAATCGATATCTTCTCTTGTAATTAACGAATGCGGGACCTTATACAAATAATCGTTCTGGTCTTGGTCAAATAAAATGCATTGCTTTTTTCCTTCAAAATGAAAGTGGAAAATATTCGCCAAGTCAATATCGTAATGCATAAAAGTATAGGAATCCTTCCCTCCAAAGAACAACATTGGTAAGCCTTTCATAAGTCGAAGGCCAAAATCAGGATAGGAATAATCCTTTTGAAGCTGAGGCACTTCCTTTAAAATATTCCAAAGAAAGATGCGGTATTTGGTAGGTTCACGCTTTAGCAAATCCACATACTCACTCATCTTCATGGTGGCATGGGCTTCGTTAAATCCATCCTTATAGTCTACGGGTCTATCGTCGTAAAGCGGAACGGTTTTGTCGCCAGCCACTTCCTTCATATAGTCCAAACTCCATTTACTATAAGCCGGCCAATCTTCTATAAACTGCTCTATAACCACAGGTTTCTGAGGCTTGAAATAGTGCTTTATAAAATCGTCCTTAGAAATGTTCTTTACACGAGGTATGTCTTCAAGATTGAGTTTCAAATGACAAATGATTTAGCCGACAAAATTAAGTAAAGCTAAGGAAATGGAATTGAACTTTGCAAAAAATTAAGAATTGCTCTTGTTGAAGGGCGAATGAAACGGATGCAAAACGGCCGAAATAGGCAGCAGAGAGCGAAGCACAACTATACCAGTGCCATAGCAGTAAGAAGGGTTTGAAACAACACCTAAATAACCCACTTAACTGTCAAATCAAGCTCATTTTGAAGTCATTTTAACTAAACGCTAAATCCTTATAAATCAGCGAGATGCTATATAGGTATAGCGTATGTATAGCGTATATACCTTGAGGATACTCCATAGTAACTCCGTATAAGCCCTATGGGAACTATGGAATTCATTCCATGTGAAGAAATAAAAAGACCTTATACAGAAAGACGATGGCCGAGAATCCAAATGAAAAAAAGACAGATACCGAAAACAAAAACCATCAAAGGCATAGACCTTCTGAAAAGGCTAAAGGAACTTAAAAATTGAGAACCCAATCAACGAAAGGGTGTTAAACCGTCGTTCTGCTATATAAGTATAACAAAGCCCTACAAGTGAATAACACCAATAGGGCTTGCTAAATGATAGACTTGCAAGTATGTTGATAAGAAGGTGATGTGCAACTGACCAAGCTTGCGTCGTCTAAACCAACTAACTAGAAGTTATAACGCATTCCAAATAATACGTTGCTCGGTGGCATAGGTGAGAATCCCGATTCGATATAATCCGCATCAAAAATATTGCTAGCAGTTACCGAAAGTTCTACCTGTTTCAAGTTCATGACTATCGAAGCATCCCAAACATTATAGGTGTCACCCGTGGTGCGCTCCGCATACTTATAAATGATATTCTGACTGATGTTTTTAAATAATTGAGTACTTAAACGTGTGGTATAATGATGTTTCAAAGTGTTTAAAGAATAACGCGACAGCGATTCATTCTGCTCTAAAATATCGTCTTCCAAAAAGGCATAACCAAAGGCCAAAGTTTGTTTATAATCATTCAATGTGAAATGATAAGCAATATCAAGTTCGGCACCTTTCGTATTAACTTCAGCAATATTGGTCGCTGTAAAGATTTCTTCAGTTGTATTTGGTCTGATATAATCAATAAGGTTCTTGGCGTCTCTATTAAAAACGGAAACACTAGCGTTGATTCTTGTAGAGCTATACTTTAGTCCTATTTCTTGAGCAAAGGCTTCTTCTGGTTCTAAATCGGCATTACCATTCGTTCTAGGATCGCTATAATATAAGTCGGTATAGGTAGGGATTCTATAAGTGAACCCAATATTTCCGTAGGCTTTTAAATGGTCGGTAATAGCAAACCCAACATCTAATCCAGGAAAGGCATTAAATTTGAAATCTGAAAAATAAGTCATAGCAACACCAGGTGTAATATCTAAACGATCATCGGCAAACTGAAACCTGTGCTCTAAAAATAGCGTCGTCATAAAACGATGGCGATCGCCTAAATTATTACTTCTTAGATAGACTTTAGATACATCCACGCCAAAACCTGTAACACCTAATTCCGAAGTGTATGAAGCATTAGCTTCCGCTCCAATTTTGTTAGATAGGTGAACATTTCTGAAGAAATTAGGTTCAAATCGCTTTAAAAGAAAGATATCTTGGTTGCGTTTCCAATAGATACGTGGTTGAATTTTAAACTTCCCAGTTTGGAATGTGGTGCTGAAAGCAATTAAACTATTCTGAGTTTCTTCATACTCTTCAAAGGCGGGATTAGTCGTGTAGAAATGCTCAGCACCAAACTTACGTTCAGAAAACGTCGTTATCATTTCAATGGCTTGTTTGTTTTTGTTGAATACACTTTTCAAGAAGTAATTCGTGTTATCATAATCCGTATTGGCTTTATAACCTTCAGACGTCATTTTTCCAACATGAAGAATATGCGATGAGTTCTCTAATGCTGTTCCAACAGTCACTGATCCGTTAAGTTGACCAAAAGAACCGGCTTCAATTTGAGCCGAAACCGAATGGTCTAATCGCGACTTAGTAACAATATTGATAGCACCTGTAAAAGCATTTTGTCCAAAAACACGAGCGGCAGGGCCTTTAATGATTTCAATACGCTCAATAACCTCAAGTGGTACGGCTGCGTTTAATGTATGGTGACCGGTTTGCGCATCGTCCATTTTTACACCGTCAATTAATAAGAGTGTTTGGTCAAATCCACCTCCTCTAATGAATAAATCGGCCTGACTTCCACCTGTACCACGACGTCTAATATCTACACCAGCAAATTGTTGTAACAAATCTACAACCGTAATAGCAGCACTGTTTTTAATATCTGCTGAAGAGATAATAGTGATGGTTCTTGAGTTCTCCTTAAATGGCAAATCAATTCGAGTGGAGGTGATTACAACCTCTTGTAATGAATCTGTTTTTATAACGGGCTCTTGAGCTTGAAGTTTAAAAACGAAAATGAATAAGAAAATAAAAAGCTTAATTGTAGTTGTCATCAATAGTTGTTTTGCAATAGTTTGTATTAGGGTGATTAAATAATGTATGGTTTATGGGCGCTGCTTCTTTAAAAGCGGTGCAAATGTCGTAACTTTCCGGACGATAAAAATAGTCCAGTTTCAAAATGACAAGTAGTCCGGTTAACGAAGTCCTAAAACAACTGATTACCTTCGATAGAACTCTTGTGCAACCTGTGTATATTCAAGTCGCACAACAACTCATCAATGCCATACAACGTGGTTATCTAGTAAAGGGTAGCAAGCTGCCTGGTACTCGGGTGTTGAGCGAGTTATTAGAGGTTCATCGTAAAACAGCTGTGGCTATTTATGAAGAATTAGCTTCACAAGGTTGGGTAGAAATTATAGCGAATAAAGGCACCTTTGTGATAGAGCCAGAACAGACCGAAGCAAAGATAAAAGCAACGAGCCACCATATAGATCAGGCTTATAAGTACCCAAAAGCAGCAGGATTTCCGTTTCAACAATCATTTCTTTTGGCTTCAACTGCAGAAGAAACAAAGGCGAAATACGCCATTAACGATGGTAAACCCGATTTGCGTTTGCATCCGATACATCAGTTTTCGAGATGGTATAGTGCTGCCATGAAACGAAAACCACTAATCAATAAATGGAACCGAACTTCGGCCTCAAGGCCTTCCGTTTTTAAAACCCAGCTGAGTAATTATTTAAATGCCACACGGGGTTTTCATATTAGTCCTAACAATATTATCAGCACACGAAGTACCGAAATGAGTCTTTATATGGTGTCGCAATTACTCATCAAACAAAATGATTTGGTCTTAGTCGGACAGCTGAGTAATTACGCTTCTAACATGATTTTCCAAGAAGCGGGCGCGACCATTAGAACCATTCCGGTAGATGAGGACGGATTAAATGTCGAGTATATTAAAAAACACTTCCTAAAGAAAAGGATTAGATGCGTGTATATCTGCGCCAATAGAGATTATCCCACGACCATCACTTTAAGTGCAGAGCGACGTTTGCAATTATTGCAGTTGGCAAAATCCTATGGCTTCGCGATTATAGAAGACGATTATGATTACGATTTTCAGTTCGAAGGTTCTCCCATGTTACCTATGGCAAGTGCAGATGCCAATGGAATGGTCATTTATTTAGGCAAATTAGGGCAGTCCTTATTTCCAAGCTTCCATACAGGCTTTGTCGTAGCTCCCGAAAACTTCATTTCTGAAGCCGAAAATTATTTGCAATTATTAGATAAGCAGGGCGATTTAATTCAAGAGCAAATGTTGTCTGAGTTGATTTCTGAAGGTGAAATAGATCGACTTAAAAAGAAGAGCATCATCATTTACAAACAGCGTCGCGATACCTTAGGTTGGTTTTTAAAGTACTATTTTGGAGATCAGCTAACTTGGGAAATGCCATCAGGCGGATTAGCGATATGGCTGCAATTTGTGAATACCATTTCCTTAGTGAAACTAGCAGAAGAAGCTGAGAAAATAGACCTGTTCTTGCCAAAGACTATTTTATATCAAGATAAAAACACCTGTGCTATTCGATTTGGCTTCGGGCATTTAAATGAAGACGAGATGGAAATAGTGATTAATAAATTGAAACGCGCTTATGATGAAGTGCTTAAGTCTTAATAGGAAATTCTGTATGACAATCTTCACATTTGTATTGATATCGGGTACTAAATGGTAATGTGCCTGAGATAAATCCAATAATAAAAGAGACTAAAGATTTAAAATTGGTGATGGTAGAATATAGTTCAATACGGTGCTTACCACAATTCGGACAACTAATAGGTTCACCATCGTCATTTACAGAATAAGCCTGAATAGACGCTAATATCTCTCGTGCTTTGTCTTCGTCTTTGGCAAGCACTTTTAGTTTGATGCCACCAATAGCCTGACTCACCAAGGGGTCGGTATCTATAGTAATATTGTCTTTTAAAAATACTTGAATGCCATCCGACTCTAATCGGCCTTTTATAATTTCAGCTTCTGTGGAGTAGGGAAATCTAGCAATGGTAACAAAGGTCTGGCTCATTTGGTAAATATAGTGAGACCATTTTCATTATTAAAACACTTCTCTTAAATAACAAGAATTATCCTTTTTCAATAAATAATTATTGTTATTCGATAATTATTATATATTTGTTATTGTAAAACGATAATATTTCTGTTATGAAAAGAATTAAATATCTAAATGTATTTGTAATTATGTTGATCATAATTTACCTGCTTTATTTTATTGGGAACATAGCGGTGGTTTTTCTAACAGATATAATGGAACCATATGGTGCGTTAAGTAAGGGTTTTCTGTTTGGAAATTATACCCAATATATTGTGACTGTTTTGCCTGTATTTACTTTTTTAGGATTGTTATTTGTTAAAAAGGGTTTATCTACCATTATAAAAGAAGGTTTTTTTAATCTAAAAAGTGGGATGCAGTTTAAGACAGGGGGAAAGTTATTTTTGGTATCGGGATTATTGAGTTTTTTGTTTGACTTCTCAATACTTTACGATTCTAAAAGCTTTAATCTATTAGGCAATTTAGGCCAAGATTTTCTTCTTATGGTCATAGGTTTTAGCCTCTATATTGTTGCAGACATATTACAAAACGGAAGTTTAATTCAACAAGAAAACGATTTAACGATATAAATATGAGAAAACTAGTGGTTTTAAAAAGTGTGGTAGATTTTATCTGGATTGTAACTTGTATTCCAGCCATACCATTACTATTGTTTTTTACAGTCTTTATCTTCATCAATCCAGACGCTTTAGATATCCTATTTGATATAGATTATTCAATCTTAAAAACACCTATAATAACGGTTCAGGTATTTGCTTTGCTTTCAGTAATTTTGGCATTTATTTCAATCTATTGTTTTTATCTATTCAGAAAAACGCTGCGATATTTTCAAAAGGTAAAACCCTTTCATGATCAGGTTATTCAAAATTTTTATAAAATAGGATACTTACTTTCAGGAGTTGGAGTTACTGCCTCAGTATTGTTTGTTGTCGCACAACTTCTATTTAAGGGACAATTCAAAATTCATTTAGGAATCACACCAAGCCTTATGCTCATATGTTTAGGCTTATTTTTTATGGTTTTGAGTGAAGTATTTAAAGTGGCAAAAAATGCCAAACAAGAAAACGATTTAACCATATAATCATGTCAATTATAGTCAACTTAGACATTATGCTAGCCAAACGTGGCATGAAAAGTAACGAACTGGCTGAACGGGTAGGTATCACCACAGCTAATTTGTCTATCTTAAAAACAGGAAAAGCCAAAGCGATTCGGTTTTCAACTCTAGAGGCTATTTGTAAAGCTTTAGAGTGTCAGCCAAGTGATATATTAGAATATGTAGAAGATTAAAAAGTACTATCTTGGAGGTTTTAAATTTTTTATAGCATGCGAAGCCTAATCTTACTACTATCACTACTTTGTTTAGTTAACTGCAAACAAGAAACGAGCACTGAAAAACAAGCTCAGAATAAGGGAGTCTCTAATTATTCCATTTCTTTTGAAAATGCAGTGCATCATGAAGCTCATATTGAAGCAACCTTCACGGGTTTAAACCCTGGAGCTACAGAAATGAGAATGTCCCGATCCTCGCCAGGGCGTTATGCTATTCACGAATTTGCTAAGAATGTTTATAATGTGGTGGCCACAAATAGTGAGGGCAAGACTCTAGAAATCACACGACCAGATCCCTATTCTTGGGAAGTGCATAACCACGACGGTACCATTAATTTGTCCTATACACTTTACGCAAATCATGGTGATGGTACTTATGCGCAAGTCGATGAAACCCACGCACACCTTAATATGCCGGCGACCTTTATGTATGTGCCAGACTTGGCACAAAATGACATTGAAATAAAATTTAATGTACCTCAAGGTTCCGATTGGAAAGTGGCAACGCAGTTAAAACCTTTAGGAGATCATAAATTCTATGCTGAAAATCTGCAATATTTCTTAGATAGTCCTACAGAAATCAGTAATCATATGTTGCGTTCATTCGATGTTGATGGACAAACGATAAAATTTGCCTTGCATCACAACGGAACAGCCGAAGAATTTGATACCTATTGGGAAAATGTAAAAAAGGTAGTCTTACAACAAAAAGCGGTTTTTGGAGAATTGCCAGAATACGACTATGGGGAGTATATTTTTATAGGATGCTATATCCCGAATGCCACTCGTGATGGTATGGAGCATAGAAACTCGACCATTTTAACAAGTACAAGAAGTTTGGCTGATGGTGGAATTGAAGGAAATATTGGAACGGTATCTCATGAGTTTTTTCATTGTTGGAATGTAGAACGCATTAGACCTAAAAGTTTAGAGCCTTTCAATTTTGAAAAAGCCAATATGAGTGGTGAGCTATGGTTTGCTGAAGGTTTTACAAGTTATTATGATGATTTAACCATAACCAGAGCGGGATTAGTTTCAGAAGAAGATTATATAAAAGGACTGACAGGTACCTTTAACTATGTATGGAATTCACCTGGACGTCAGTTTTTCAACCCAATTGAAATGAGCTACCAAGCACCATTTGTAGATGCAGCACGCTCGGTCGATGATATCAACCGCGATAATACATTCATTTCGTATTATTCCTATGGAAGTATGTTAGGCTTAGCTTTAGACCTGTCGCTTAGAAATCAAGGTTTAAACCTCGACGATTTTATGAAGTTGATTTGGAAAACCTACGGGAAGACCTTTAATAATTATACTATTGAGGATTTAAATCATACCTTAAATGAATATGCTGGCGAAGAATTCGGAAATCAGTTCTTCAATAAGTATATCTATAAAAGTGAAATGCCAGATTTCAAAACATTGTTTGAAACTGTTGGTGTCAAATTAAAACAGAATACAGATCAACCAGCCTTCGGTTTACGTTTAAGAAATCAAGTGATTATAAGCAACACGAAAGTCGGTTCTGCGGCTCACAATGCCGGACTTGAAAAAGGGGATAAGTTGGTAAGGATTGCAAGTGTAGAACTCAATGAGAATTCTGATCTCAATAAAATCTTAGATAAATTAAAACCTAACGAAACCGTTAGAATAGATTTCGAAAGACTAGGTAAGCGTCACTCTGTAAAAATGACTTTAGATGCAGACACTTCGTATTCAATGTCTAGTTTCGATGAATTATCTGAAAGCATGAAAGCCAACAGAGCAGATTGGTTAGGTGCGAAATAAACTAAGTTGAAACTTAACAAGTTTGCAAAACATTAAAAACACCCCTATAGTCCCCTCAAGGGGACACTCTGTACGTTTCAATCAAATCCTTGTCCGCTTGTGAGTGAGTCTTCCGTATAGTTTAAATCGAATAATTGTCCCCTAGAGGGGGGCTTAGGGGTGTAATATAGAAAACAACCCATCACAAAATTTAATATAAAATTATCTTCCTAAGATAACACCTCACAAATTTTAACGCAACCATTGTCCCCTCGAGGGGACTTTAGGGGTGTAATATAGGAAACAACCCATCATAAAATTTAATGTAAAATTATCTTCCTAAGATAACACCTCACAAAGTTTAACGCAACAGTTGTCCCCTTGAGGGGACCTTAGGGGTGTATTATTAAATATTAAAGAACAACCCACAAAGTCTAAAGCATAAATTGTCTCCATTTGAAAACATTCTGTAAAGTTAAATCAAACAGTTGTCCCCTTGAGGGGACCTTAGGGGTGTATTGTTAAAGAACAACCCACAAAGTCTAAAGCATAAATTGTCTCCATTTGAAAACATTCTGTAAAGTTAAATCAAACAATTGTCCCCTAGAGGGGACCTTAGGGGTGTATTATTAAAGAACAACCCACCTTCGGTTTACTCCTAATTAATCAAAATTTGACCATAAGCTTTAGGGGAGACAAAACCATACGTGAAAAGAGGATAAGTGGTGAGGCTTGCTAATATAGAACTGAATGAAGGCTCTGATATTAATAAATCTTCGAAGTACTTGAACAAATTATAGAGCTATGAGGTTTGTAAAGCATGAAAAACACCCCTATAGTCCCCTCAAGGGGACATTCTGTACGTTTCAATCAAACCCTTGTCCGCTTGTGAGTGAGTCTTCCGTATAGTTTAATCAAACAAGTGTCCTCTTAAAGAATAGACGGTATTGTTCAATAATCGATTGTCCCCTCGAGGGGACCTCAGGGGTGTAATATAGAAACAACTCATAAAATTTAATACAACCGTTGTCCCATTTAGAAAACATTCCATAAAGTTTAACGCAACAGTTGTCCCCTTGAGGGGACCTTAGAGGTGTGATGTAGAAACAACCCACAAAGTTTAACGCAACCATTGTCCCCTCGAGGGGACCATAGGGGTGTATACAAAAGAACCCGCACAACCTAACGTCGTCGATTAGCCAATAAAGGAGGTGGCTCCCCATTAAAAGGATTCCAGCGACTTATAGATTTAGCTTCCATTCCGGCAGCGCTCATTACAGCGCGATCGCCATAACGTTCGCGCATTTTATCCATGGCTTTGCAGAGGTTGAGGTGCATTTCGTCGTCATCGAACAAATTAATTTGATGTCCGCCTTCTACTAAATGGCTAAATCGCACACCGATTAACCTAACTAATAACCTGCGGTTATATAGTTTTTTAAATAAATCTAAGACTACAGGAATCAGTGTATGGTCCATGGCGCTATACGGAATACGTTGCTGTTGCGTATAAGTCTGGAAATCGGAATAGCGAATCTTAAACGTAACGCAGGCTGTTAATTTATTGCCACGACGCAACTGATAAGCCAAATTCTCAGTCATCGCAATGACCAAGCCTTTAAGCTTAGTAACATCTGTAGTGTCTTGTCCAAAAGTACGTTCTGTAGAAATAGACTTGCGTTCGTGATATTGCACTACGGGTGAATTGTCTATACCATTGGCTTTTTTCCAAATTACCAAACCGTTTTTGCCAAGCACTTTATGCATGAGTTCCATAGGCATGTCTTGTATGGTCTGAATGCGTTTTACACCCAAATCGCACAAAGATTTATAGGTAACATTACCCACCATAGGAATCTTTTTAACCGAAAGAGGTGCTAAAAAAGGTTTTTCGGTACCGGAAAGTATTCGGATTTCGTTATTGGGTTTAGCTTCGCCTGTGGCTATTTTTGAAACCGTTTTATTAAGTGATAAACCAAAGGAGATAGGAAGTCCGGTTTCTTTAATGATTCTCTGACGGAGTTCGGAAGCTAATTTATGGCAACCAAAAAACTTATCCATCCCTGTAAGATCAATGTAAAATTCATCTATAGACGATTTCTCATAAAGCGGAACGTTCTCTTTAATCACATCAGTAACATCATTAGAGAATTTCGTATAAATACCAGAGTTTCCTCTCAGTACAATTGCTTCTGGGCATAACTGTTTAGCCATTCGCATGGGCATAGCAGAATGCACACCAAATTTTCGAGCTTCGTAACTGCATGAAGCCACAACACCTCGGTCGCTTGTACCACCAATAAGCACGGGTTTCCCTATAAGCCGACTGTCTTTAAGGCGTTCGCAAGACACAAAAAACGTGTCGAGATCCATATGTACGATATTGCGGTTGTTGTTCATTATTAGTAATCTGTCTTATGTTATATGTTGAAATTTATTCCTAGTCATGCCAAGCCTAATCCAAGCACAGGTTGAATAAGGCTGTCAGTTCGTTGTATCAAGAACTAGTTTTTATGTTCATATCCTGTACGCTATGGTCAGTTCGAGTGACGATTTTGGAGCTAAAGCGAAGAAATCGTTGTATCGAGAACCGCTTCCAAAGTCTCTTTCCTTTTAGGAAGAAAATGTAGAGGGCGAGTTGCTTTCTCAGAATACCTCGGATCTTCAATAATAGCTAAGCGCTCTAATTTTGAAACTTCAATAGTTACACAATCAAACTCCATCATCACTTTTCCTATAATTTCATAAATTCCTTTTCCTCTAAAAGGATATTTGGCGGCAACAGGAGGGAAGTGAACTGTGTCTAAAAAATCACCATCACGATCTAAAAACGTTCCAAAATGCATGATTTTTCCATTCGTAGTTTTGGTGTTTTTTATGGTAATGAGATAACCTTCAATACGAATCAGCTTATTTTTTAATTGTATGAGGTGTTTGGCTCGTAAATTACTAATCGAAGGTTTTTCTAATAAATTAAATGGATTACAAAGTGAAAACCCTAATAATTCAATCGAATCGAAAGCATTTTCAAGCTCTGAACTTGGCAGTTCTGGTGTGTTATAATGAATTCTTTCGGTTTTAAATAAGCTAATATGCTCTTCTTTTAGCACCGTTTTGCTAATTTTTAAATGCGCTTCCCAAAGCAATTCACGTTTATTGATTTTTGTAAAACGAAAGGCGTTTATTTTAATGAGAATAGAAATTTGTTCAATAGAAATAGGAACACGTTCTATAAAATCATGAAGGGATTCAAATGCACCATTCAATTGGCGTTCATTGAGAATCCGTTGAATAGTTTTAGCTTCTAAAGACTGTAAAAACATAAACCCTAAATAAATAGTTTTCCCTTTTATAATAGCTTCGGTATAGGATTGATTAATACATGGAGCTTCAATAATACCGTTATGCATTCTAGCTTCGTGAACATACAATTCGGTATCGTAAAACCCACCAAAATTATTGATAGTGGCAGTCATATATTCCAGGGGGTAATACGCTTTTAAAAACAGACTTTGGTAACTTTCTACAGCATAAGATGCCGAATGCCCTTTAGCGAAAGCATATCCTGCAAAACTTTCAACCTGTCTCCAGATATTAGCGACTAAATCCTGAGGCTTCCCATCTCTTTCACAATTATCAAAAAATTTTTGCTTCACTTTTAAAAATTCCTCCCGCGATCTGAATTTACCAGACATACCGCGACGCAGCATATCGGATTCGCCTAAATCTAAGCCACCAAACAGATGGGCTACTTTAATCACATCTTCTTGATAGACCATAATGCCATAGGTTTCGGGCATAATCTTTTGTAAAACAGGATGTGCCTCTTTACGTTTTTCAGGATAGCGATAACGCAGAATATACTCGCGCATCATTCCACTTTTAGCAACGCCAGGTCTAATAATAGAACTCGCTGCTACTAAGCCCAAATAATTATCGACCTGTAGTTTTTTTAACAGCATACGCATGGCTGGCGATTCTACATAAAAACAACCAATAGCTTTGGCGTTTCTGAGGAGGTCTTTTATGCGTTCGTCTGTTTTAAAGCCTTTAATATCATGAATATCAATAGGAGCTTGATCTGTATAGTTGGCATCAATAATTTCAACGGCTTCCTTAATTTTTCCTAAACCACGTTGACTCAAAATATCAAATTTATACAAGCCAATATCTTCAGCGGTAACCATATCAAATTGTGTGGTGGCAAAGCCTTTTGGAGGCATAAATGTGGCACAGTAATAATGAATAGGCTTCTCTGAAATTAAAATACCACCGGCGTGAATACCCAAATAATTAGGAAAACCTTCAATGTATTTACTGTATTTAATAACGAGTTGCGATAGCTTATCGAGCTGATAAATAGTGTATTTTCCTCTCGTTAATTTATCTATTTCAGTTTTTGGTAAACCAAACACTTTCCCTAATTCGCGAATGGAAGCTCGGAATTTAAAGGTGTTATAAACCGCAATTAGCGCAGTGTGTTTAAAGGTATTGAAAATGTACTTAGTGACATCGTCTCGGTCTCTCCAGGAAAAATCGATATCAAAATCGGGTGGGTTTTGTCGAAATAAGTTAATAAAACGCTCAAAATATAAATCGAGTTCAATAGGATCTACATCTGTAATTCGCAATAGATAAGCAATAATACTATTGGCACCACTACCACGGCCAACATAATAATAGTTTTTGCTTCTAGCGTATTCTAAAATTTTCCAATTGATTAAAAAGTAAGACACAAAGTTCTTTTGCTTAATAATGTCGAGTTCTTTTTCAATACGGTCGTACACTTTTTGATCCACATCATTTCCGTAACGATAAGGAATACCATCGTAAGTTAATTGTCTCAATAATTCATAATCTGAAACCTCATTCTCTGTCAGACATTTTTGGTTTTTAGGTTCGGCATTTTCTAAATCGAATTGAACAGTACAGTGGTCTAAAAGTGCTTCAGTATTACTAATCAGTTTTGGGAACTCAGCATAGGTTTCACAGAGGTCATTATAAGGTAACATTTGGTCGGTTTCGTTGCCTTCTTCAGACTTTGGAAGTTTACTTAATAAGGTATTATTGTCGATAGCACGTAATAAGCGATGCGTGTTAAATCCTTTTTTATTCTGAAATGAAACCGTTTTTAAAACCACGAGTTTATGTTTGAATTGATTCCATTTTGAAAATTTCAAACGGTTGAGGTCTTGAGGAGTAATGCCTAAAAATTCATTTGGTTTTAGGTCGAAATGTTTATCGTTCTGATAAGGGTAAATGACGAAACAATCCTCTAAGTCTTCATCAGGACGTTCCGGGATTTGTAAATTCTGATTATGAAGAAACTTAGATAAATAGGTGTTAATATGTTGAAAGCCTTGATTGTTTTTCGCAATAAGAATAAACTGCTGTTGAACACCATTTCTAAAGTCGACACCAAGTACAGGTTTTATCTGATATTTTTTAGATAATCGCATTACATCCAAGCAGGCAGATGTGCTATTAATGTCGGTTAATGCAAGCGTTTGAACGCCATTTTCTGAAGCTATAGCAAGTAATTGCTCTGGTTTTATAGTGCCATAGCGTAGGCTGTAATAAGTGTGACAATTTAAATACATAATAGAAACATTGTTGTTCGACAACTGATAAAAAATCGCTTCGCTTTTAGAGCTAAGAAGCTAGATTGTAAAATTAGCTACTGTATGTAGTTTGTATTGCTTATATTTGTAGTAATAAATGTTAAACTTAAAATCGGCATCCCTTTTTATGGGAATTACATGGAATACATTCATAAGCAAAAGCGCAATACTCAAGGACAATGCTGATATGGATGTACCGTATATCCGATTAAACACAGTAGATATAAACAGATGAAACCAATTCAAGCCAACATAAAGCATTTGCGCTCTTTAAAGAAGATGTCTCAGGAGCGTTTTGCAGATGAACTCAACTGGACTCGCTCTATAGTGGGGTCGTATGAAGAAGGGCGTTCTGAGCCTCCAATAGACCGTTTAATAGACTTGTCTAATTACTTTGATATTCCTATTGACATCTTAGTGAAAAACGATTTGCGCAAGGCAAAAGACACTTCGTTTATTGAAGTAGGGAATAAGCGGGTATTGTTTCCGGTAACGGTAAATGAAGATAACGAGGATTTGATAGAGATTATACCAGCAAAAGCTTCGGCAGGTTACTTGTCGGGTTACGATGATCCAGAATATATAGAACAGCTTCAGAAAATTAAATTGCCATTTTTACCAACAGGAACGCATAGAGCATTTCCTATTAAAGGCGATTCTATGTTGCCTGTAAAAGATGGTGCCTTTATAGTCGCTAAGTTTGTTGAAGACATAGCCGATATAAAAAGTGGCCGGACGTATATCGTATTAACTAAAGATGATGGTTTGGTGTACAAGCGGGTTTATATTCCTGAAGGCGATACTACAAACTTGATGCTGAGTTCAGATAACAGAAGTTATAAACCCTATTTAATTCCTAGAGAAAGCGTATTAGAACTTTGGGAATTTACATGTTGTATTAATACTCAAGAATACGATGAAAAGGAGTTAAAAATGAGCAGTATTCTAACCATGTTTCAAGAGTTGAAGGTAGAATT
Organism: Winogradskyella epiphytica; assembly: GCF_003217215.1. Taxonomy (GTDB): domain Bacteria; phylum Bacteroidota; class Bacteroidia; order Flavobacteriales; family Flavobacteriaceae; genus Winogradskyella; species Winogradskyella epiphytica. Next base: position 597,057 of record NZ_QJTD01000001.1, on the reverse strand, counting down.
AGAGGCTGTAAAACGGATGCAGTAATGGTATAAGTATTATATAGCTATCGATTTATTTAGATACAAAATGGGTGAAATTATCTATAAGCGAGTAGAAACGGATACAGAGTTAAGACAGATTTTGGAACTTCAAAAATTGAATTTAAAGCAAAATCTATCCGAAGACTTTATACATACCGAAGGTTTTGTTTATGTAGAACACACTTTTGCTGTTCTTAAACGTATGAACGAGGCTTGTCCACATTTTATAGCTATAAAAGAGAATCAAGTTATTGGTTATGCCTTGTGTATGCTTGAAAGATTCAGAAGGGATGTACCTGTATTAGAAGGCATGTTTAATTATATAGATAAAGTTTTAGAGTCTAAGGAGCTCTCTAAATTACATTATCTCGTTATGGGGCAAATATGCGTTGATAAAGCGTATAGAGGAAAAGGTGTGTTTAGAAACTTATACAATAATTATAGATTGGGATTAGAGCATGAATATGAAGCTGTAATCACTGAGGTAAATGCTAAGAATTTACGTTCTTTAGAAGCGCATAAAGCCATAGGTTTTGAGTGTTTAGATCGTCATATAGAAGAAAATGATCACTGGGAATTAATAATTTGGAAATGGAATTAACAGTATAGTAAAGGCTATATACGGCCATAAAAAAAGCGCGAAATATATTATTTCGCGCTTTTGTGTTTTATATAGACGATGTACTAGTCCGCTAAAATGATCAATTTATTATCTTTCATTTCAATGGTTCCAGAATTGATAGCTAACCAAACACCTTTATCAGATTTTGTGAATTTAGCTTCAACATCTTCTTCTAATTGAATGTTAGTACCAGTAACCTTTACATGTCCTTCTTTAAGGATAGAAACAATAGGGGCGTGATTCGTTAACATTTCAAACTCACCATTTACTCCAGGAACAGTTACTGAAGTAACGTCTCCTCTAAATAATGTGGCTTCTGGTGATACAATTTCTAAATACATCTTTTAAATTTTATTTAAAAGCTTCCGAGCTATCGGAAGTCTCATTATAGTTATACAGATGCTGAAACAAATTCAGCACTTACATCGGCTTAGGCCTCAGCAAGCATTTTCTCTCCTGCTTCGATAGCTTCTTCAATAGAACCTTTAAGGTTAAATGCTGCTTCTGGTAAGTGATCTAATTCACCATCCATAATCATATTAAATCCTTTAATAGTTTCTTTGATATCTACTAATACACCAGGAATACCTGTAAACTGCTCAGCTACGTGGAATGGTTGAGATAAGAAACGTTGTACACGTCTTGCTCTACCTACAGCCATTTTATCTTCTTCAGATAATTCTTCCATACCAAGAATTGCAATAATATCTTGTAATTCTTTATAGCGTTGTAATAACTCTTTTACTCTTTGTGCACAAGCATAGTGCTCTTCACCTAAAATATCTGCTGTCAAAATTCTTGACGTAGAATCTAATGGATCTACCGCTGGGTAAATACCTAACTCAGCAATCTTACGAGATAATACTGTTGTAGCATCTAAGTGAGCAAAGGTTGTTGCTGGAGCTGGATCCGTTAAATCATCCGCAGGTACGTAAACCGCTTGTACAGATGTAATAGAACCTCTCTTTGTTGAAGTAATACGCTCTTGCATCGCACCCATCTCAGTGGCTAATGTTGGTTGGTAACCTACCGCAGAAGGCATACGACCTAATAATGCAGATACCTCAGATCCTGCTTGTGTAAAACGGAAGATATTATCAACGAAGAATAATACGTCTTTTCCTTGTCCTTCACCAGCACCATCACGGAAATATTCTGCTATAGTTAATCCTGAAAGGGCTACACGAGCACGAGCTCCAGGAGGCTCATTCATTTGTCCGAATACGAAAGTAGCTTTCGAATCTTTCATAGCAGATTTATCTACTTTTTGAAGATCCCATCCGCCTTCTTCCATAGATTGCATAAAGTCATCACCATACTTGATAATTCCTGACTCTAACATCTCACGAAGTAAATCGTTTCCTTCACGTGTTCTTTCACCAACTCCTGCGAATACAGAAAGTCCACCGTGACCTTTTGCAATATTGTTAATCAACTCCTGAATTAATACTGTTTTACCTACACCAGCACCACCAAATAAACCAATTTTACCACCTTTTGCATAAGGCTCAATTAAATCGATTACTTTAATACCTGTAAATAAAACTTCAGTAGATGTTGATAAATCTTCGAATTTTGGAGCTTGTCTGTGAATTGGTAAACCAGCATCACCAGCTTTAGGTAAGTTTCCTAATCCATCAATAGCATCACCAATAACATTGAAAAGACGCCCGTAAACATCATCACCAATCGGCATTTGAATTGGAGCACCAGTAGCGTGAACTTCTGTACCTCTACTTAAACCATCAGAAGAATCCATAGCAATAGTACGTACGGTATCTTCACCAATGTGAGATTGTACTTCTAATACTAATTTTGAACCATCTTGGTTGTTAATTTCTAATGAATCGTAAATCTTTGGAAGCTCTGAACCAGCAGCGAATTCAACGTCGATAACTGGGCCTACGATTTGTGCAACTTTACCTGTAACTTTTGACATTACTTATATGTTTTTGTTTTGCAATAGTTTAAATATGAAAAAACAACGTTCTCAATCAAGTTGAGTGCCTATGTTTTTCGCGCTGCAAAGATATACTTTTATTCTAAAAAATAATAGTCTTTTTTGTATAAAAAAACACGCTCCAAAAGAGCGTGTTTTTAATATAATTTGAAAAGCTTCTTTATTGAAGTGTTGGCGCGTAATTAGTTGGGAAATCTCCTGCTTTAGCTAAATTGCCTGAAGCTTCGAAATTTGTACCATATTTAGCGTCAATAGCTTTTAAGAAACTGTTGGCCATTAAAGCGTATCCTCTTGCGGTTAAATGAACACCATCTAAACTAACTAAGCCACCAAATACTAAATCTGTACTTAATGTATAGTCGTCAAACTGTACACCTGAACTTGTAGCCTCCATTAATATAGTGTTTAAATCTACTAAGGCTAAATTGGCTTGGTTAGCAGCAGCTTCTATACTTGCATTATAAGCTTGAGTGGCTGTTGCAATTTCAGCTTGTTCGTCTGGAGTCAATGCCCATTTATCCTCTAAAGGTAATGTTACACCTTCAATAGAGAATTGTCCAGCAAGTGCTTGTGGTAAGCCTTGTCCCATTAAAAAGGCAACGTTAGTTGTGTTTACAGTTCCTATGACGTTACTACTTGGTAATACAAATAAATCATCAGCTGTAGCTTGTCTCGATTGTCCATAGGTGTTTCCTAATAAATTCGCCACTAAAGGTGCAGCCTCTGCAGGTAATCCAAACTGAGCAATAAATGCAGGGAAAGTTGGACTAGCGTTTAACTGTGCTATAATAATCGAAGAAATATCGGCTAAGCTTTCGTCTTTAATCACTACAGGACTTGCTTCTGTTTCAGAAAAAACAATAGCACGACTCGGGTCAACAGCGTTAAAAATTGGATTTAAAGCTCCAAATACACCATTCAACATAGGAATTTGAGGACCAAAAGCTGGATTCGAAGGATCTAATGGGTTATAAGGTACCGTAGTAAAGTGAGATAAACTCGTAATATTAGGTAAGTTTCCAATAGCGCCTTTTGTATTATTTGCAGATAAAGCTCCGACTAAGGCGTTTAATGCACCACCAAATAATGCTGTTGGTGTAATTGGATTACTACCATCGCCACCAGATAATGCATAGCCTAATACATCATTACCTCCAATTTCTGATAATGTAAAGAATGAAGGATTTTGTGCAGCTGCTAATTGAGCTATAGATGCGTCTGGCGTGCTTCCTGTAACACGTACTGCATAAGGATTAGCTAATCCAGCTGATAAATTTGCTAAATTACCATAGCCTTCTGCGACTAAATGGTAACTCTTAGCTCCAGGAATTCCTAAATTATTAAAAGGACCGGTTGGATTGTTTGTTGCAATATCTGTGCTTACGGTAACAGGTCCAATGACGCTTTCTAAAGGTACTGGTCCAGCACCACCAAATACAAGTCTTGGATTTTGGATTCTATTTCCTGCTACAGCTAATCCACCATAATTATCATTCATTAAGGGTTGCGTAAAAGTGCCACCGCCGGCAAGAGCAAATTTGTTTGCCATGATATTAGGAAATGAATTCTGTTGACTTGCTACAAATAAGGCTCCATCTGTATAGCCTGCAGTAAAAGAAGCACCAACAGCAACATAATTTGAGAAGTCCACATCACCTACAGATAGCTCTGGTAAGGGTTGATTGTCTTCATTACCTCTGTCTCTTAGGTCGTTAAGGGTGTCGTTCTCACAAGACATCATGCCTACGGTGAGTAGTGACAACGCTATATATTTAATATTTTTCATCGTATAAATGCTTTTTCGTTATTATAGGTTATTAATCGTCCAAGAAATATAGTATTGAGAACCAACATATCCTGTTCCAATAGCCGTAAAGTAATCTTCTTGTAATAAGTTAGTTGCACCTAGTTTAAATGTTGATTTTAAACTTGGAACTATATAGTTAATCTGTGCATCTAAGACATTGATTGAAGGAATGTCGCCATCACCAAATGAGGATTCCCAGAAGTAATTATCACTCCATCTCCATGCAACGTTAAAACCAAAGTTTTTGAATAACTGTGTTTTTCCAAACGACATTTTTACTTTGTGCTCTGGTGTATTGAAGTTAGTTCTGAAATCAGGATTTTCCTTAACATCAAAATCTAATTTAGCATAAGTATAGTTAGCGCTTAAATCGAAACCATCGAATACTTTTGTAGACACTTGAATAGCTGCTCCGTAAGAATTAACTTTTTCATCTGTGTTAGTGTAAGTTTGATAAGCTTGGTAATCACCATTCGCAAGAGCCGCAACTGCTAATGGGATGTTAGTTCCAGGTACGTTATCAGTTAATGAAACATTACCATAAAAAGGTGTTACTACAGTTTCGTTTGCTAAGAAATCGTTATAAGCATTGTAGTATGCAGAAGCATCAATAATGAAATCATTGATTTTACCACGGTATCCTAATTCAACTGAAGTAACCTGTTCTGGTTTTACCATTTCAGAATTTGCAATTTCTAAATCTGCAGGGTTTCCAGAGTTACCAAAGGCTTGTGCAGAACTAGCGAAGAATGAATTGCTATAAGCATCACGTCCATTTCTTGTTATTGCTTGCTGACCAAGGATAGCAGCTCCAAATGAACTCAATGTTTCATCGGCAACACTATAATCTCTAAGATCTCTCTCTGGGTTGTCAGGCGCTGCACCAACTAAAATAGCACGTCCTACATCTAAACCAATGTATAAATCTTGGGTAGTAGGGTTTCTAAAACCTGTTTGGAATGACGCTCTAATGTTATGGTTTTCATTAATTGTAAATCCACCAGATACTCTTGGAGAGAAGAAGCCATCAAATAATTCAGACTTGTCATATCTAAGCGACCCCGTTAATTTTAATTTTACATTTTCAGATAATTCTAAAGATTTTTGCAATTGTGTATAAACACCAACTTCAGAATAGTTAATTGGAGCATCTATATCTGTATAGATGGTTCCGAAAGAATTTAACTTATATCGTCTATATGAACCACCCACTTGAATTTCAGCAAAATCGATCATATCAGCAAAGTTGTAATTACCGTCTGCATGATAAATTTTAGAGTTGTCTTGAAATAATGACCCTGTTCTTAGGTCGGGATCTTTGGTAACTTTATTGAAAGAGTTCTGAAATTCAGGAGTTCCAGGTAAATAACGACCTGTGTCTGCAGTTTGTCTTGCGAAATCGTGAGCCTGACTATCGGTTAAACCACCTAAAAGTGTTCCTTGGAAATAAGCCCCTGTGTACTGTCCGAACCAAGTTTTATCATCTTTCCAATCTCTGTTAATGTTAATACCTGTAAAGACCATATCGTAAGAATCACCGGCATTATCTTCAGTGACATAACCTCTCACAAAGAAATTCTTGTTTTTAACTTCTATTTTGTGTTGTTGTAAAAAGAAATTTTTGATGTTGTATCTGTTTGCGCCTTGGTAGATTGTATTACCTGAACCCACTTTACCTACATATTGAATTTCAAAATCGTTTTCCCAAGGACGGAAATATAATCCCCAGTCGGCTTTAATACTTTCAGCTCTGTAGTCGGTTAAGTCTCTTTCGTTGTAACCAGTTCTACTCACATTTACAGAAGGTACCAACATTTCAGCACCTGCAGGTAAAATACCTCGATCGATTAGTGCCACGGCAACTTCTCTAATATTAGTGCTTACTTCATCACCATAAACATTGACACCATCATAATCGATATCAGCTCTAGTAAGGCCTCGATTAAGTTTGTCTTTTTCACTTATAGCATTCCAATCCGTACCTTTTAAATAGCCGAAATTAACTTTAGCCGCAAATTTTTCACTGAACTTATAAGCCATTCGGATGCCGTAATCGGTGTATTCATTATCACCACCTGCATCCTGAGATGTAATACCTTTTTTCATATAAGCACTAATGCCACCATGGTCAAAAGGGTTTTTACTTCTCATGAATAAAATACCATTAAAAGCATTCGCTCCATATAAAGCAGAAGATGCACCTGGTAAAAGCTCAACACTAAGAACGTCAGTTTCTGTCATTCCTAATAAATTCCCTAATGGGAAGTTAAGTGCTGGTGCCGAATTATCCATACCATCCACTAACTGCATAAACCTAGTGTTTGCAAAAGTGGCAAAACCACGAGTGTTTATAGATTTAAATGTTAAACTGTTAGTGTTTATATCTACACCTTTTAAGTTTTCTAATCCATCATAGAAATCTGAAGACGCTGTGTTTTTAATTTCTTTAAGTCCAAAACGTTCAACGGTAACCGGTGATTCAAAAATACGTTCTGGTGTACGTGATGCAGAGATAACTACTTCATCTAACTCATTACCCTCAGCTAAAGTGACGGTCAAAGTTTGATTGTTAGTTGTGATCTCAATAGTTTGTGCTGTAAAACCAGCATAACTTACACGTACTGAAAAAGGAGGAGTCCGATCAGTTGTTAGTGTAAAGTTACCATCAAAATCAGACACTGTACCAGTGCTGGTTCCAACTATTACAACGTTTGCACCAGGCAAGGGAAGCCCAGTATTGTCAAAAATTTCACCTTTTATTGTGGTTTGAGCAAAAGATACCACGCAAAAAAGCATCGTGAAAAGCTTTAAGATTGTCTTCATTTTAGTGAGTTAGTTAATTTATTATAATTAGCAATTTAAATAAATATATGAATAATAGATAATATTTTGTTAAAAATGTATGCACGCATAAGAAAATTAGTTAAAAAAAACGCTTTAAAACTGAGAATTGTTCAGTTCTAAAGCGTTTTTAGAAATTTTATTATATGCCTTCAGCTATTCCACAGTCACTGATTTGGCTAAGTTTCTAGGCTGATCTACGTTTTTACCTAACATCACTGCAATATGATATGACAATAGTTGTAGTGGTATGGTTGTTAACAATGGAGATAAAGATTCTAAAGTATCTGGAACCTCAATAACATGATCTGCTAATTCTCTCACGCTAACGTCACCTTTGGTTACAATACCTATGATTTTCCCTTTTCTCGATTTAATTTCTTGAATATTACTTACAACCTTTTCATAATGCTCGGTTTTAGTTGCAATAACAACAACTGGCATCTGCTCATCGATTAAAGCGATAGGACCATGCTTCATTTCTGCAGCAGGATAACCTTCGGCATGTATATAGGAAATCTCTTTTAATTTTAAAGCGCCTTCTAAAGCCACTGGGAAATTAAATCCACGTCCTAAGTATAAACAGTTTTTAGAATCTTTATAGATATCAGCGATAACTTTGATAGCTTCGTCAGACTGTAAAGCTTCTTCAACTTTATTTGGTATAGTTTCAAGTTCTATTAAATGTTGTCTAAATTCTGAACTTGATATTGTTCCTTTAGCTCTTGCTAAACGAAGTGCAATTAAAGTTAAAACGGTAATTTGAGTGGTGAAGGCTTTTGTAGAAGCGACTCCAATTTCAGGACCAGCATGAGTGTAGGCTCCCGCATCCGTTTCTCTAGCAATAGACGAACCTACAACATTACACACACCAAATACGAATGCGCCTTTAGATCGTGCTAATTTTATAGCTGCTAAAGTATCGGCAGTTTCACCAGATTGTGAAATTGCGATAACCACATCTTTTTCTGAAATTACAGGGTTTCTATATCTAAATTCTGAAGCATATTCCACTTCGACAGGAATTCTTGCTAAGTCTTCAAAAATATATTCTGCGACTAATCCAGCATGCCATGAGGTTCCACAGGCCACTATGATAATACGATCTGCAGCAAGGAATCTCTTCATGTTGTCTTCAATACCAGCCATCTTGATAATAGCTTCATTGCTTAAAAGTCGACCTCTAAACGTGTCTAGTATAGCTCGAGGTTGTTCATAGATTTCTTTAAGCATGAAATGCTCATAGCCACCTTTTTCAATTTGCTCTAAATTAAGTTGAAGCTCTTGAATATACGGAGCGACTAAATCATCACTCTTAATCTTTCTAATTTTTATGTCTTTTCCTCTTCTAATGATAGCCATTTGCTCATCTTCGAGGTAAATAGCATTTTTAGTAAACTCAATAAAAGGGGATGCGTCACTTGCAATGAAGAATTCATCTTCTCCAACACCAATAGCTAAAGGGCTACCAAGTTTTGCAACCACAATTTCGTTTGGTTTGTTTTTATCGAAAACAGCGATGGCATAAGCGCCAACGACTTCGTTTAAAGCGATTTGAACGGCTTTCCCTAATTTAAGGTTATTACTTTTCTGTACTTCTTCAATAAGGTTTACTAAGACTTCTGTATCTGTATCAGATTTAAAGGTATAACCACGTGCTATTAATTCCTTTTTCAAGGAATCATAGTTCTCAATAATGCCGTTATGGATGATAACCAAGTTTCCAGAATTAGAATAATGAGGGTGTGAATTAACATCATTAGGTTCTCCGTGAGTTGCCCAACGTGTATGTCCAATACCTAAGGTGCCATCCGTTGAGATTTCATTTTCTATTTTTTCTTTAAGATCAGAAACTTTTCCTTTGGTCTTAGAAAGTTTAATAGAGTTTCCGTCGTATATAGCAATACCGGCACTATCATAGCCTCGGTATTCTAGTCGTTGTAGACCTTTTATAATAATAGGATAAGCCTCTCTATGGCCTATATATCCAACAATTCCACACATAGATTTGTTCTTTAGTTATTTGGTTCGGTGTAATAAATTTCTAAATACACACGCTTATTCTCATTTTCTGTATTGTTTCCGTGTAGTACGACACCTCTTGGCGATAACACTGAACTAGCAGGGGCTTTAACGTCTTCCTCATTTGGATCTTGTACTGCTCTTTGTCTCATTATTTCCTCTAAGTTAACATTTAAAGAAACAGCTAAGCCTAATTCTACATTCGTAGAATCTCTAACTAATAAGTTGTTTATATGTTCTGTGATTCTAAATTTATACTTTACGCCTGCTCCTGTTGGTTCGTCATCTACACGTTGTAATGGTCCAAGATGATTAGTTAGAGAAACAGCAGGTAAACTATTATTTGCTACATCTAAGTAATAATCTACCAATGGCGTTTTATTATTTAAGTTGTATAAGTATAACCTGTCAGGTTCTCCTGTTTGCCCTATGGTTTCATCTAAGTAAAATACTAGATTAGCTTCATTAACTAAGCGTCGAGAGCTCACAAACTTATTATCTTCTAAATTGACAAAATCACTTCTGAATTTTTCAAAGTTTGTAATACCGGCATCTTCGTCATAAAAGCCATCAAATAATTTTATTCCAGCAATTGAACCTTCACCACCTTTTAAATAAATTCTGCTATCTCCAGAATCCTCATCACCATTATTAATAGGTGTTGTAAAATCATTTTCCATGAAATTGATTTTATTAGGGCCGAAGTTTATAGTGTAAGTGGCTTGCTCTCTTTCGTCTGGATCATCAGCAGTGCTTGGTGTAAGTCTTGAATAGTAGATGGTAATATTAGCGCTTTGATTATTCAAGTTTAAGAATAGAAAACTACCGTCATTATTTATCGGTTCGGCCTTAAAGTATAAGCCTCTAAAATAATCTGCAAAATTATTTTGACCGCTTAAAACGAGGTCACCTTCTTTGTCTATAATTTTGTTTTTCCAATAGTTAGGTTCTAAAAACACCCTTAGAGCCGGAAGTTGACTAAAAGTTTCTACTGGATTCCCGCTACCATCTAACTCGTTAATATTTATGATATTATCAGCGATTGTCATTTCGCCGTTATCATTGTATTCAACAAAATTCAATTCTTCGCTTTCTAAAGCAGCCACTGAAATAGGTTCATTAGCTGACGCTGACTTATTAGAAAAATAAGCTTGACTTTCATTGAAATCACCATCAGGATTAAAGTCTCTGATAAAGTAATTGCTTTCAAACAAACGTAAGTTGATCGGTTTGTAAATATCACCCTTTGGTAAAATAGAGTCTACACTGTATTGTAAATTGCCATCTTCATCAAAACCTTTTGGTTTGCTAAAATATGGAATAGTTAGTGCAACAGAATCTATAACAACGTCTTCTCCAAAATCTGGACTGTAACTGCTTGCATTTACTTGAGTAAGAAAACTAGCTGTAGTTCTACCATATACATCATCATAGATACCTAAAGTGCTAAGACTTAATTGGTTCGTTTGAACTGGAGCTAATGCCTTGGTATAAGCAACAATATCTGATGGTTCAGAATAAATTTCAAAATTTGTTGCTACGTCTCTGTCAATTACATCAGATTCTAAGGTAGCATAATCTTCTTCACACGCAATAAAACTGAAAGTAATAAGGCTAAAGGTTAATATTTTTAAGGCAATTTTGTTTTTTTTCATAAGTAATATTAACTGTTTAATTTCAGTACGGCATTATTGTAAAACTCCGTATATGGATCTGCGAATTCTTCAATAGAATGGTAGTCTAAAACAGGTATCGTTAAATCATTTATATAATCATCTAATTCCTTAGGTAATTCTGCAGACCCTCTAATAACGGCATCAGAATTATCTATAGCAATTTTCATTAAATTATTATAATCAGGTTTCTTTAAAAGTTGAGTTGCTTCTGGGTCTATTTCGTCAAAATTTATTTTAGAAAGCATGTCTTTATCTAACGTACCTTCAAAGGTTTGATTGTATACAGAAGTCACAATTTTACTTTCAGTAAATAAAGGTTCGGTTTTATAGAACTCTTTTAAGTACAATGGTAATAGGGAAGCTAACCAGCCATTAACATGAATGATGTCTGGTGCCCAATTCAACTTTTTCACGGTTTCAATAACGCCTTTTGCAAAGAAGATTGCACGTTCGTCATTGTCTGCAAAGAGTTGACCGTTTTCATCTGTTAAAGTGGCTTTTCTTTTAAAGTAATCTTCGTTATCGATAAAATAAACCTGAATACGTTCTTTAGGAATAGATGCAACTTTGATGATTAAAGGCATGTCTAAGTCGTTAATGACTAGGTTGATACCAGAAAGTCTAATGACCTCGTGTAATTGGTGTCTTCTTTCATTAATGTTACCAAAGCGAGGCATAAATATTCTAATTTGCCCTCCTTGTTTATTAACCATACGTGGTGCTTCAAATGACATTGAAGAAATTTCAGTCTCTGGTAAATATGGAACAACTTCCGAGGACACATATAATATTCGTTTATCTTTCATAGATCGTCTGCTTTTGAAAATTAATAGTAAAAACATGCAAAAGTACAAAATTTTGTGCAGATTGATAGTATTATATTATGTTTGCACCCGTTAAATATTTGTTATACTTGAAACATTTTCAGAATAAAACCAAATTAGCTAGTCATATTACCGACTTAAAATCTAAAGATTATTCGGTTGGCTTTGTGCCTACCATGGGGGCCCTTCATAATGGGCATTTATCTTTAGTGAAAAACGGACTAGAAGAAAACGATGTTGTGGTGGTTAGTATATTTGTTAACCCTACTCAGTTTGATAATAAAGACGATTTAATTAAATATCCTAGAACATTAGAGGCTGATATTGCACTTTTAGAAACCATTAGTGATCAAAAAATTATCGTTTATGCGCCGACAGCCGAAGATTTGTATGGAGATCAAGTTGAATCACAGTCTTTTAGTTTTGACGGCTTAGAAAATGAAATGGAAGGGGCGTTTAGGCCTGGTCATTTTGATGGTGTAGGGACCGTAGTTAAACGATTATTTGAAATAGTGAAGCCAGATTCTGCATATTTTGGAGAAAAGGATTTTCAACAATTACAGATTATCAAGAAGTTAGTTGAATTGCATGGATTACCAGTAAATGTGGTAGGTTGTCCAATTCATAGAGCAGATGATGGCTTAGCGATGAGTTCTAGAAATGCAAGGTTAACTCCGGAACATAGAAAAGCGGCGCCTTTTATTTATAAAACATTAACATCTGCCAAAATTAAGTTTGGCACAAAAAGTGCTAAAAATGTAACGGATTGGGTTACTAAGCAATTTGAGAATCAGGCTCTTTTAGATTTGGAGTACTTTATCATTGCAGACGAAGCAACCTTAAAACCAACGAAACGAAAATCAACAAAAAAGTCATATAGAGCGTTTATAGCGGTATATGCAGGCGATATAAGATTGATAGATAATATCGCTTTAAATTAATTATCTTTGTGGTATGCAAATTCAAGTTGTAAAATCAAAAATTCATCGTGTAAAAGTTACAGGAGCAGATCTTAACTATATTGGTAGTATTACTATTGATGAGGATCTTATGGAAGCGGCTAATATTATACAGGGTGAGAAAGTTCAGATTGTCAATAATGATAATGGTGAGCGTTTAGAGACCTATTGTATTCCGGGTCCACGTAATAGTGGTGAAATCACATTAAATGGGGCAGCGGCACGTAAAGTTGCTGTTGGTGACACATTAATCTTAATAACCTATGCGACAATGGATATTGAAGACGCTAAGGTTTTTAAACCTTCTTTAGTATTCCCAAACGAAGCTACAAATCTTCTAAAATAATCAGTTGGGCAAGCCTAATTCCATCCTAAAAGTAGTTTTACCTCTTCTCTTAGGAGTTGGTTTAGTATGGTATTCATTGTCTCAGATTTCAATTCCAACCTTAATTCAGTATTTTAAGGATGCGGATTATAGTTGGATTGGTTTAGGTGTTGCTTTTGGTGTTTTAAGTCATGCTTCTAGAGCATATCGTTGGTTGTATATGGCAGAACCTTTAGGGTTTAAGCCTAAATTTGGTAATAGTTTTATGGCAGTATATTCTGCTTACCTTATTAATTTTACAATCCCGAGAGCAGGAGAAATAGCTCGAGCTTCTATTTTAACTAACTACGAAGGTATTCCTTTTGAAAAAGCTTTTGGAACCATAGTAGCCGAACGTGTTGCAGACACGATTATGCTATTGTCTATTGTGTCTATAGCATTTATTTTAGAGTTTGAATTCATTTATGACTTTTTTGCTCAAAAATTTAATCCAACATCCTTGATCTTGGCTGGTACGCTTTTAATAGTAGGCGCATTAACCATATTTTTATTTATAAAAAAGAGCAGGTCTAAGATTGCTTTAAAAATAAAGGCCTTTATAGTTGGCATTATTGAAGGTGCTCTCAGTATTTTCAAAATGAAACAAAAGTGGGCTTTTATTGGTCATACTTTGTTTATTTGGTTAATGTATGTACTCATGTTTTACGTAACTACATTTGCATTATCCGATTTGCATGATATATCATTAACAGCGGTCTTAATAGCATTTATATTAGCGAGTTTTAGTATCGCAGCAACAAATGGTGGTATCGGATCCTTTCCTGAGGCTATAGTCATCGCATTTATGTTATTTGATATATTAGAGGAACCAAGTAGAGCATTTGGTTGGATTATGTGGTCTACACAAACTCTCGTAATTATCATTTTAGGAGGACTATCTCTTTTATATTTACCTATTTACAATAGAAGAAAATCATCCTTATAAAAATATTTTTTAACTTGCTTAAATATTAATATAGCATATTTTATATGAAGAAATTATATACGCTAATTATAGTCTTGCTAGTGGCCTTGAATGTTCAGGCTCAGGCAATTTATAAGACCATTGAATCTTATAAATTAGAAGGTTCACGTGATCTCAAAATACAGTTGCCTAGAAATTATAATCCTGAAGATAATCGTTCTTATCCATTAATCATCGTGCTAGATGGAGATTATTTGTTTGAACCTGTAGCTGGGAATATAGATTATCAATCGTATTGGGAAGATATTCCAGATTGTATTGTTGTAGGGATTAGTCAAGCAGCTACTCGTAATGATGATTTTTTCTATGATAGTGAAACATTTTTCCCATCGCATAATGGTGCGTCGTTCTACGAATTTATGGCTGCAGAACTGCTGCCATTTATTGAAGAAAACTATAATGCTTCTGACTTTAGAATTATTGTTGGGCACGACTTAAGTGCTAACTTTATAAACTATTATTTATTTAAGGACGAGCCGCTTTTTAGAGCTTATGTTGCATTAAGTCCAGATTTCGCACCTGAAATGATAAATAGATTGAGTCAACGTCTTTCAATTTTAAAACGAGAAACGTTTTATTATATGGCAACTGCAGATGACGATATCAAATCTTTAAGAACAGGAATCAACGAAGCTAATAGTGTGCTTTCCGTTATAGAAAATGATAAATTGTTGTATGCGTTTGATGAATTTGAAGATGCAAATCATTATTCCCTAGTTGGTAGAGGAATTCCTAAATCGTTAAATGAAATATTTGCACTATTTAAGCCTATAAGTGTGAGAGAATATGAGGAAGAAATTCTTACTTCTGAATTATCGCCTTATGATTATCTGATAAAAAGATACGAAACCATAGAGCATTTTTACGGTTTTGAAAAAAAGTTAATAGAAAACGATATTAGAGCTATTGCAGCGGCCAGCGATAAGAGAGATGATCTAGATTCTTTTGATAAACTCGCCAAGTTAGTAAGAAAGGAATTTTCAGAATCTATGATTAGTGCTTATTACCAAGGCTTGTATCATGAAAAAGAAGGTAATTTAAAACGTGCATTGCAACGCTATAAAGGAGGGCTTCTTTTAGAGCCTTCACAGTTTATCGATAAGGAGATGATCCTTGAAAAGATGTATCAAATACAAGACGAACTGAAAAATTAGATGTATTTCATCGAAAAAAATTGACAACTTAACGATAATTAAGTATGTTTGAGAACCTAAACTTAAACCTATTTAATTATGAGAAAAACTATATTAGTTGTTCTTGCCTGTGTTATCTATGCGTCGACATTTGCTCAAGTAACTTATGAGGAAATATCGTCAGCCCGATTAAATACCATCCGTAAATTAAAAATAAAATTACCAAAAGACTACGATCCTAAATCAGATGCAAGGTATCCTATAGTAGTTGTATTTGATGGTGATTATTTATTTGAGCCTGTAGCAGGTCAAGTCGATTTCCAAACCTATTTTGATAATATGCCTAGCACTATTGTTGTTGGTATAATGCAAGGTGAAGAACGCTATTTCGATGGCTACTACGACGGATTAACAGGGCTTCCTACAGAATCAGGTCTTAGGTTTCACGATTTTATATCTGATGAGCTTTTGCCTTATTTAGATAAGAAGTACAATACTAGTAAATTCAGAATAGCCGTTGGTCATGATTTAATGGGGAACTTTATAAACTCCTATCTCTTTAAGGATGATCTGGCATTTCAAGCTTATGTTAGCATTAGTCCAGATTTAGTAGGTTCACTAAAATCATATATTTCAAAACGTTTAGAACTTTTTAAAACAGATGTCTTCTATTATTTAGCGACTTCAGATAAGGATATACCTGAAATTCGTGAAAATATTTTAGCAACAAACGACCAAATAAATGAAATAGATAATAAGAATCTAACTTATTATTTCGACGATTTTAAAAATGAAAATCACTACACTTTAGTTACAAGTGCAATTGCCAAATCATTCGAGAAAATATTTGATATTTATAATCCACTCCGAGAAAAAGAACTTGAAGAAAAAGTGCTGCCTTATGATGGAACTTTAGATCGTTATCTGATAGATAGATATGCTAGAATTGAAAAGTTATTTGGTATAAAGAAAACGATAAGTGAAGAAGAAATTGAAAAAGTAGCTAAAATTGCCGTAGAACGAGATGATATAAAATCATTAGACAGACTTGGAAAATTGGCGAGCAAGCTTCATCCAGAATCTTTATTAGGAACGTATTATCTAGCGCAATGTGCTGAGAAATCTGGAAAGAATAAAAAGGCTAAAAAACTCTATGAGTCTGCACTTACCTTAAACGACGTGAGTCATATTAACCGAGACTATATTTTTTCAAAAATTGACGAACTAGATGTCATACTTGCTGGTACAGATAATGAAGAGGAGGGAGATGATGAGGAAAACTAGAAAACATTCATTGGCCACAGATTATTTCTTTGAGTCAATGTACGGAAAAGCGAAAGATTTAGTAATGTCCAACTTGCCTTCGAAAATAACAGCACTTAAAGTTTTAGCTATAGTGGGTTGGTTTAAAGACATCAATTAAAATTGTTTTAATTTAGCTGTTTGAAATTTTAAAAATCAGGTTTTTTTAAACCTTGAGAGATAGATATGGCTAAAGTAAAAACAACGTTTTTTTGTCAGAATTGTGGAAGTCAATATGCCAAATGGCAAGGACAATGCACCTCTTGTAAGGAGTGGAATACTATTTCTGAAGAAGTTATTCAGAAACCCGAAAAGAGCGATTGGAAACTCCCAACCTCTTCGACGAAACGAGTTTCAAAACCTTTACTCATAAATGAAATAGACACGTCTCAAGAAGCCCGATTAGATATGCGTGATGGCGAATTTAATCGAGTGCTAGGAGGCGGAATGGTACATGGGTCTTTAACCTTATTAGGTGGTGAACCAGGAATTGGAAAGAGTACATTGCTGCTTCAAATTGCTTTAAATTTGGAGTATAAAACCCTTTATGTTTCCGGTGAAGAAAGTCAGAAACAAATAAAAATGCGCGCCGGGCGTATTCAATCTAATAGCAACAATTGCTATATTTTAACCGAAACCAAGACTCAAAATATCTTTAAGCAAATTGAAGCTTTAGAACCAGATATTGTGGTTATTGATTCTATTCAAACCTTGCATAGCGATTATATAGAATCGTCGGCCGGAAGTATTTCACAAATAAAAGAATGTACCACTGAACTTATAAAATTCGCTAAAGAAACGGCAACACCAGTTTTATTAATTGGCCATATTACCAAAGATGGTCATATTGCTGGACCAAAGATTTTGGAACATATGGTAGATACGGTTTTACAATTTGAAGGCGACCGAAATCATGTGTTTAGAATTTTACGAGCGAATAAAAACCGTTTCGGATCCACAAACGAATTAGGTATTTATGAAATGCAAGGTTCAGGATTGCGTGAAGTGACTAACCCCTCTGAAATTCTAATCTCAGAAAAAGATGAAGAGCTTTCTGGTAATGCGGTAGCTGCTACTTTAGAAGGGTTAAGACCGTTAATGATCGAAGTGCAGGCCTTAGTAAGTACAGCCGTTTATGGTACGCCACAACGTTCTGCTACGGGATTTAATGCAAAACGATTAAACATGTTATTGGCTGTTTTAGAAAAACGAGCAGGTTTCCGTTTGGGAGCAAAAGACGTGTTTTTAAATATTACAGGAGGTATAACGGTGGATGATCCTGCGATTGATTTAGCCGTGGTTGCTTCAATATTATCTTCTAATGAGGATGTAGCATTACCAAGCACATATTGCTTCGCGGCAGAAGTCGGTCTCTCTGGAGAAATAAGACCAGTTCAACGTGTAGAACAACGTATCCTTGAGGCCGAAAAATTAGGGTTCTCAACTATTTTCGTATCTAAATACAATAAAATAGCACTGAAGAATACGGTTATTAAAATTCAACTTATATCTAAAATTGAAGACTTGGTAGGGTTTTTAGTATAATAAATTCCTTTGAAAAAAGGAATCTCTTGGTTTTTAGAACTAAATCAAAGGTATAAATACTATTGACGTCAAATTTGAGACAATTTTTTGCAGAGGTCTGAGATTCTTTTTTGATTCCCTCAGTTGGTATTATAATTTATTCTATAAAAGGTATGAATTGGCTTTCAGAATCTTCATCTATGTAATTTTACTAAAAAAATAATTAGAACAGAAACATTGTCATTCGTTGAAGATTGTTTTTTTTAATAGGGGCGAAATTAGAGTTGTTGAATATTCAATTCATCTCAGATCGTAAAATAACATTACGCGCCAATTAGGTTCAAAAATCAGTATTTGTAAATCCCTTTTTTTTGATCGTCAAATCATAAATTGTCTTTCAAAAATTTGAAGCTAAAAAACTAAAAATTCAGCTTTAAATACATAGCTTATAAATCTTTTAATATTTCTCCTAAAAATCCTTAATTTCGCAGACTTATAAGAAACCAGAAACATGAGTACAAAGTTCCCTGAATACAAAGGACTTAACTTGCCAAAAGTTGCAGAAGAAATCGGTAACTATTGGGAGGCTAATAACATCTTCGAGAAAAGTGTAACTACTAATGAAGGAAAACCACCTTTCGTGTTTTTTGAAGGACCACCTTCAGCTAACGGATTGCCTGGTGTTCACCACGTTTTGGCACGTGCGATTAAGGATATTTTTCCACGCTATAAAACCATGAAAGGTTTTCAAGTAAAACGTAAAGCTGGTTGGGATACACATGGTTTACCTGTTGAACTTGGCGTAGAAAAAGAACTAGGTATTACCAAAGAAGATATTGGAACAAAAATTTCTGTAGAAGACTATAACGAAGCTTGTAAAAAAGCAGTTATGAGATATACAGATATCTGGAACGACCTTACCAAAAAAATGGGATATTGGGTAGATATGGATGATCCATATATCACCTATAAATCCAAATACATGGAAAGTGTTTGGTGGTTATTGAAACAGATTTACGATAAAAACTTAATATACAAAGGCTATACGATTCAGCCGTATTCACCAAAAGCGGGGACAGGTTTAAGTTCTCATGAGCTGAATCAGCCAGGAACTTATCAAGATGTTACTGACACTACCGTTGTGGCTCAGTTTAAGGCTAAAGAAGAATCTTTACCAGATTTTCTTCAAAATGAAGGCGATATTTTCTTCTTAGCTTGGACGACGACACCTTGGACACTCCCTAGTAACACAGCTTTAACGGTTGGTCCTAAGATTGATTATGTATTGGTTGAGACTTACAATCAATATACATTCAAACCAATGAATGTGGTTTTGGCTAAGAACTTAGTCTCAAAACAATTTGATGGTAAATTCAAACAAGTTGAAACTAAGCCGGAATTAATAGAGTATAAAGAGGGCGATAAAAAGATTCCTTTCTACATCGTTAAAGAATTCAAAGGAAAAGATTTAGTTGGGATTACCTATGAGCAATTATTGCCATACGCTTTACCAAATGACAATCCTGAAAATGCTTTCAGAATTATTTCTGGAGACTTCGTAACAATTGAAGATGGTACAGGTATCGTACATACTGCGCCTACGTTTGGTGCCGATGATGCCTTGGTGGCTAAACAGGCCACTCCTGAAATTCCACCAATGTTAGTAAAAGACGACAATGGTAATTTAGTGCCTTTGGTAGATTTACAAGGGAAATTCAGACCAGAAATGGGTGAATTTGCAGGCAAATACGTGAAGAACGAATATTATGATGATGGTGAAGCACCTGAGCGCTCTGTAGATGTTGAACTTGCTATAAAATTAAAAACAGAAAATAAAGCCTTTAAGGTTGAAAAATATAAGCACAGTTATCCTAATTGTTGGAGAACTGATAAGCCAATTTTATACTACCCATTAGATTCATGGTTTATTAAAATCACGGATGTAAAAGGGAGAATGCACGAATTAAATACAACGATTAACTGGAAACCAAAATCTACAGGAGAAGGTCGATTTGGAAACTGGTTAGCCAATGCTAACGATTGGAACTTGTCTCGTTCACGTTTTTGGGGAATTCCATTACCAATCTGGAGAACAGAAGATGGTAAAGAACAACTATGTATTGGTTCTGTTGCAGAATTAAAAGCAGAAATGGCAAAGGCTGTTGAAGCAGGAGTAATGTCTGAAGATATCTTCAAAGATTTTGAAGTTGGAAACATGTCGGAAGAAAATTACGAGACTATCGACCTACATAAAAATGTGGTAGATAAGATTGTTTTAGTTTCAGCATCAGGAGAACCGATGAAACGTGAAGCCGATTTAATTGATGTGTGGTTCGATTCTGGTTCTATGCCTTATGCACAATGGCATTATCCTTTTGAAAACAAAGACTTTATTGATAAGAATGAAGCTTATCCGGCAGATTTTATTGCTGAAGGTGTAGATCAAACGCGTGGATGGTTTTATACACTTCACGCTATAGGCACTATGGTTTTTGATTCTGTAGCTTATAAAAATGTCGTTTCAAACGGACTTGTTTTAGATAAGAATGGACAAAAGATGTCTAAGCGTTTAGGAAATGCGGTAGATCCTTTTGAAACTTTATCTACATATGGTGCCGATGCGACGCGTTGGTATATGATTAGTAACGCGAACCCATGGGATAACTTAAAATTTGATAGCGAAGGAATTGCTGAAATCAGTAGAAAATTCTTCGGAACTCTATATAATACCTATTCGTTCTTTACGCTTTACACCAATATTGATGGGTTTAAGTATGAAGAAGCAGATATTCCTTTAAATGAAAGACCAGAGATAGACCGTTGGATACTTTCAGAATTAAACACATTGATTCAGAAAGTTGATGATTATTATGCCGATTACGAGCCGACAAAAGCGGCGCGTGTCATTTCAGATTTTACACAAGATTATTTGAGTAACTGGTACGTGCGTTTAAGTAGAAGACGTTTCTGGAAAGGCGATTACCAAACCGATAAAATTTCGGCATACCAAACACTTTATACTTGTATGGTCACTATCGCTAAGCTTGGAGCGCCTATTGCACCTTTCTTTATGGATCGTTTGTATTTAGATTTAAATGCAGTGACTAATAAAGAATCTTTTGAAAGTGTGCATTTATCGGAATTCCCTAAAGTAGATGAAAGTGCTATCGATAAGGTATTAGAGCGTAAAATGGAAAATGCGCAAACTATATCATCTTTAGTATTATCGTTAAGAGCTAAGGAAAAGATAAAAGTGCGTCAGCCACTTCAAAAAATCATGATTCCTATTGATAGTAAACAACAAAAGGAAGAGATCCAAGCGGTTGCCGATTTGATAAAACATGAAGTCAATATCAAGGAAATTGAACTTTTAGAAGACGCTTCAGATATTTTAGTAAAGCAGATAAAGCCTAATTTTAAGACTTTAGGACCTCGCTTTGGAAAGGATATGAAATCCATTGCAAATGCCATAAATAACCTTTCGGCAGATGACATTAAAAATATTGAGCAAAAAGGTCAATTAGACTTAGAGATTAATGGAAAAATGCTTACATTAGGACTTGAAGATGTAGAAATTACCTCTCAAGATATCGAAGGTTGGCTTGTAGCAAATGAAGGTGCCTTAACCGTAGCTTTAGATGTTACTATTACCGATGATCTACGTAAAGAAGGGATTGCTCGTGAGCTAATCAATAGAATTCAAAATTTACGAAAAGATTCAGGTTTTGAGGTTACAGACAGAATAGATGTAAAACTTCAGAAAGATACTCAAGTTGCGGAAGCAGTATCTGCAAATGAGGTCTATATTAAGTCTGAAACTCTAACTGAAACATTAGAAATTATAGACGTAGTAAACGATGGTATAGATATTGTGTTTGACGAGGTCAATACGAAATTGTTTATTCAAAAACATTAATATATTATGACAACAGAAATGAACCACAGGTATTCCGATAAGGATTTAGAGGAATTCAGAGGCCTGATTTTAGAGAAGATTAAGAAGGCAGAGCATGATTTAGAGCTTATTCAAAGTGCATATATGAATGACCATGACAATGGTACCGATGATACATCACCAACATTCAAAGCTTTTGAAGAAGGAAGTGCAACTATGAGTAAGGAAGCAAATTCGGCTTTAGCTATTCGTCAGGAAAAGTTTATCAGAGATTTAAAGAATGCTATTATTCGTATTGAGAATAAAACGTATGGTATTTGTCGTGTGACTGGAAAACTAATAAACAAAGAACGTTTAAAGTTAGTTCCTCATGCTACATTGAGTATTGAAGCTAAAAATATGCAACAATAATTCCTGATACACCAGGAATCTCAAAATTGAGATGTCATTTTGAAAACATATAAAAACATAAAGCCTTGGTGTTTATTCTCCAAGGCTTTTTGTTATAACACTAATAGATCTTTTAGGTTGTCCCTACTTAAAAGGTCTTTTTTGTTTCTGCTCTTTATCATGTTTTCAATCGAAACCATCTCCCAAAATAAACTGGTAACTCATTTATCCGCTGAACATATTGAGCGTATTTCTATCAATGGAAATCAAATATTTTCAATCTCTGTTTCTAGCTCAAATTCTAATCAGATTAAAATAATTTCTGTTCTAGATGGCGAATATCAAAACGAGTTTCAAGTTGACATAAAAGAAGAAAACACTACTCTTAATCTAAGTTTAGAACGTTTTTCATTCGACGTCATCCCAGACGATAAGCGAAATGCACATAAAGTGATTGCTGCAACTTTACAATTAGAAATTCCACAACATTTAGACGTGTTTATAACTAGTGATATCGGTTCTGTGAATCTTGAAGGTGACTTTAGTTCTCTTTATGTCGAATTATTACAAGGTCATTGCCGTGTCGATGGTGAAACAAAATCAGCTCTCATTAATACCATTGATGGAGACATTAAGGTTGAAACTAATAGTGGTGTTATAGATGCGCTGTCCAATAATGGCAATGTTGTTGTCGATTATTTCCCTAAGTCAGCCTCAACCTGGACCTTGACCTCTATAAATGGCGATATAACTGTTGAAAAGCGATATTAAACCATTATTTTTGCTTCTTATATCAGGTTCTAACCAAAATAGGTTCTCACTTTCGAGGGAAATAGTATGTCCTTAAAAAAAGCAACACTTCTTATATTTATAATTCTACTGATAGATCAAGTCAGTAAAATTTATATTAAAACACATTTTCAATTAGGTGAGGATGTTACTGTGTTTTCGTGGTTTAAGATTGCCTTTATAGAAAATGATGGCATGGCTTGGGGGACGAAACTGAGTGATTTTATTCCGTCTGTTTCAGATCAATTGGCGAAGTTGATTCTGACACTTTTTAGAATCATCGCTGTAATCGGAATTGGTATTTGGTTAGTTAATGCTACAAAGAAGAAGAATTCTAAAATTTTAGTTTTCGCTATTGCTTTGATTTTTGCAGGCGCCTTAGGAAATATTATAGATTCGGTTTTTTATGGCATTTTGTTTAGTGATAGCTCCATGCAAGTCGCTACATTTTTACCAGAAGACGGAGGATATGCTGGTGTGTTTCATGGCAGCGTAGTTGATATGCTTCATTTTCCAATTTGGAGTGGATTAATTCCAGATCATATCCCATTAATTGGTGGTAGATACTTTTCTTTCTTTGATCCTGTTTTCAATGTAGCAGATGTGGCTATTAGCACAGGTATTGGAATTTTAATTGTATTTAATAATAAGGTATTTGAAGATACGCCTAAAACTGAATCACTTGAGTCGGAGTCACACAATAGTCCAACTTGATATCATTTTCTGAAGTTTCAAAAGTATCTGTTTCAGCATCAAAAAATGATAAGCCAATTTTTAAAGTTTCCGGTTTGCACTGCGCTAAAAATCGATCGTAAAATCCTTTACCATAGCCAACTCTATTTCCTGATTGATCATAGGCTAAAAGCGGAATAAATACGACATCTAATTGAGATGGCTGAATCTCGATTCCATCTACAGGCTCAGGAACATTATACTTGCTTTTTTTAAGTGTGGTATTGTCAGTTAACAAGTAATGCGTCATACTATAATCTTGAATATGACTTTTAGATATGACAATGTTTTTGTCTTTTCCGGCTAGAATATTCAGAATATAGTCCGTATTGATTTCTTTTTGCTCTTCAATAGATAAAAAAATATGATAAAAGGATTTGTCCCAAATAGCCATTTTCAATAGTTGATTCGCAATCTCTAAACTAAAGTCTTCAACTTGATGGTCGCTAAGTTCTTTTCTAAGCTGTTTGTATTTCTGTCGTAGTTCTGATTTTGTCATTCCTTCAACTTTGTAGTGATATGGAAAATAGCATCACCTTGATAGATAATTGGCGATTCATTTATATTGAAAATATAACCATTATTAGGTGCTTTTACAAAATGATTAAAGCTACCATAAGGGTCTGTGATATTTCCTAAAACATCTCCTTTTTTTACTTCAGCATTAATCTTTACGGTTGCTTTAAACATTCCTGAATATTTCGCACGTATCCATTTACTGTCGGCAATATAAACGCATTCCTTTTTTGGTTCTGATACTTTGAATTTTCGATTCAACATATCTAAATGATGCAAAACACGTTTGGCACCATTTACTGCTGTATTTGTAATATTACTATCTATATTGAAAGATTTTCCGCCTTCAAACAAAAGAATAGGAATTCCTAATTTATGACAGGTATTCCTGAAAGATTTATTTAAATTTTTAGAATAATAAACGAAAGGAGCGCCAAAGATTTTCGCTAATTCATATAAGGATTTTTCCCCCTTAATAATTCTAATTTGAGCCGCATTAAACCGATCTGCACCACCCGTATGAAAGTCTAAAACTAAATCGGCATGAGGTAAAATTTCTGTGACTAATTTAAAGGCTACTCTACTAGCCAATGAGCCACCTTTTATTCCTGGAAATACACGGTTTAAATCGCGTCCGTCTGGAAATTCACGATCCATATGAATGAATCCAAATACATTAATAACCGGAATACAGATTATAGTACCACGCTTCGGTTTATTGATGCCTTTAGAAATGATCTGTCTTACAATTTCAACACCATTAATTTCGTCGCCATGAATACCTGCTGTAATTAATACGATGGGACCAGGTTTTTTCGATCTCTCAATAATAACAGGAACATCAATCGTGTTTTGGGTATGTAATTTGGCAACATTGAAACTTACTGTAGCGCTTTGTCCAAGACCAACTTTTTTACCTAAAATATGTAGTACGTCGTTTTCAATCATATATGTTCCGATTATTAATAAATCAGGTTTTGTTTGGTATTACTTCAGATAGTTCAAGGCATTAAAGACTTGTGCTAAACTTAAGATTTCTCTTTTTTATTACGTTCTATAAAAGTAATGATTGCTTTCGCAATATTTTTTTGAGTAGCACCTTCAATACCTTCTAAACCTGGCGTAGAGTTAACTTCTAATAATAAAGGACCACGTTCAGATTGTAACATGTCTACACCGCAAACCGGTAATTTTAAAACCTTTGCTGCATTCATGGCTAATTTCAACTCGTCCTCGCTTAATTTAAAGATAGTGGCCGATCCGCCTCTATGTAAATTTGAACGAAACTCACCTTCTTTACCTTGACGTTTCATAGCACCAACCACTTGGCCATCTACAACCAAAGCTCTTAAATCGGCACCTTTAGCTTCTTTAATATACTCTTGAACAATCACTCTAGCCTGTAAACCATTAAAGGCTTCTAATACAGATTCGGCTGCATTTTTAGTTTCGGCTAAAACCACTCCAAGACCTTGAGTACCTTCAAGTAATTTTATAATTACGGGAGTACCACCAACATGTTCTATGACTTCTTCAACATCACGTGAATAGTTTGTAAATACCGTTTTAGGCATCCCAATTCCGGCTTTGCTTAAGCGCTGTAAGCTTCGCAATTTGTCTCTAGAACGTGTAATAGCATCTGAAGGTGCAATTGTAAAAACACCCATTTCTTCAAACTGTCTAACTACAGCACAACCATAAAAGGTTATGGACGCACCAATCCTTGGGATAATCGCATCGACATAATCTAAATAGCGATTCTTATAATAGATGGTTGGTTTTTCTCTTTCTATAATAATATCGCATTTTAAAGGATCTATAATTTCGACCTTATGACCTCTATTTTCTGCTTCTTCAACAAGACGTTGAGTAGAATAAAGTTCAGGATTGCGAGAAAGAATTACTATGTTCATTTATTTATTTGATTAAAGGATTGATTTTCAAGATCGACATCGACTAGGAATTTTTTACTTAAAAATTGACGTCCAATTAAGACAGGAAATTTCATATCGTCTCTTGTGCTTAAAGTTAAGTTAATCTTATAAGTTTTTTCAAAGAAAACAACGGTAGTTTTAATTTTATAACGGTTTTCTTTATAGCCATTACTACTTTTTACATCTGTATATGTATAATTATCAAAAACAACCTCATCACTTTTAAAGTTAGGATGCCCTTTACTTTCAAAAATACAATACAGTTTGTTGTTTTCTTCTCTAATTTTAGAGCAATGTATAGCAGAAGTATAGGCTCCTGTGTCCATTTTTACATCTATTGTGTAAAGCTTTAATTCGGGAAAGTCGATTTTATCTACTCGACCCAAAATCTTTTTAGTCATAAATTGTTTTTAAAAAAGAGGCGCAAGGTAATCATAAAGTCCATTTAAAAGACAGGAATAAATGACCGAATTATTACCTTTGATTAAATGCCGAAATCGAACCTAGACATACAGATAAAAACCCTTCCACATCAGCCTGGAGTGTATCAGTATTTTGATGAGGATGAACGTTTAATATACGTCGGCAAAGCCAAAGATATAAAAAAACGAGTGAGTAGTTATTTTACCAAGCATCACGATTATGGTAAAACGCGCGTCTTGGTAAAAAATATCGCTTCAGTTAAACATATTGTAGTCGAAACTGAAAATGATGCGCTATTACTTGAAAACAACCTCATTAAGAAATACAAGCCTAAATACAATGTCTTATTAAAAGATGATAAATCGTATCCTTGGATTTGTATTAAGAAGGAAAGATTTCCACGCGTATTTCCTACAAGAAGGGTGATTAAAGATGGCTCAGAGTACTTTGGTCCTTATACAAGCATGAAAACCGTCAAAACGCTATTAGGGTTGATAAAAGGTTTGTATCAGTTACGTACTTGTAATTATGATTTGTCAGAATCCAAGATTGAAGCAGGAAAATACAAAGTCTGTTTAGAATATCATTTAGGTAATTGTAAAGGTGCTTGTGAGGGTTACGAAACAGAAGACGAATACCAAGCGCATATCTCTGCTATTAGAGAAATTCTAAAGGGAAATTTTAAAGATTCCCTTCAGCAATTTAGACAACAAATGAAGGATCATGCAGAAGCTATGCAGTTTGAAGACGCTCAGAAAATAAAGGAAAAATTAGAGGTCTTAGAAAACTACCAAGCCAAATCGACAATTGTAAACCCTAAAATTAGCAATGTCGATGTCTTCTCTATTGTCAGTGATGAAACCTATGCTTATATCAATTTTTTACAATTGAGTTACGGCTCAATTATTAGGTCGCATACTTTGGAGTTAAAGAAAAAACTACAAGAAACCGACACGGAATTATTAGAGTTGGCCATTACCGAGATTAGGCAGCGATTTAATTCAAATTCAAAAGAAGTGTACGTGCCTTTTAAGGTGAATTTGGGAGAAGATATTAAGATAACTGTTCCAAAATTAGGTGATAAAAAGAATATTTTAGACTTATCTATACGTAATGCAAAATATTACCGAATGGATAAGTTGAAACAGATAAAGATTGTAGACCCAGATCGACATGCCAATAGAATAATGGCCCAAATGAAAGCCGATTTACGTTTATCTGAAGAGCCAAGACATATTGAATGTTTTGATAACTCCAATATTCAAGGAACCAATCCTGTTGCCGCTTGTGTGGTATTCAAAAATGGAAAACCAAGCAAAAAAGATTACCGTCATTTTAATATAAAAACGGTTGAGGGTCCCGATGATTTCGCATCGATGGAAGAGGTGGTGTATAGACGCTATAAACGATTGTTAGAAGAGGATGAGCCTTTGCCACAATTGATAATTATCGATGGAGGAAAAGGGCAGTTGTCTTCAGCTTTAAAAAGTTTAGATGTACTTGGTTTAAGACAGGAAATCGCCATAATTGGTATTGCAAAACGTTTGGAAGAATTGTTTTATCCTGATGATCCAATTCCATTGTATTTAGATAAGAAAAGTGAAACCTTAAAGATTATTCAGCAATTGAGAAACGAAGCCCATCGTTTCGGGATTGAGCATCATAGAAACAGAAGAAGCAAAAGTGCTTTAACTACAGAATTGGAAAATATTCCAGGAATTGGAGAGCAAACCATAGTTAATTTAATGAAGGAATTCAAAACCGTAAAACGGATTGCGAATGCAAAATTAGATGAACTTGAGGCAGTGGTGGGGGTATCTCGAGCAAATAAAGTTTATCACTACTATCACAAAGAATAAATTCCTAAAGGAACTGATTATTAGTAACAATAAAATGCATTAAATTTACTGTATTCTGAAAACACAGGTGAGAGTTGTTTTTTTTATAAATTAAATGATGAGAGTAAAAACGAATATGAAAATCAATACGCTTACAATAGTCTTAATTTTAATGGTGGGTTTTTCTCTGAATGCGCAAAATGAGAAAACGAAACCTCAGCCAAAAGTAGGATTAGTGCTCAGTGGAGGAGGAGCTAAAGGTTTCGCTCATATTGGTGTGCTTAAGGTTATAGACAGTTTAGGATTAAAAATAGACTATGTAGCTGGAACAAGTATGGGAGCCATTATTGGTTCTTTGTATGCTTCAGGATATTCAGGGAATCAGTTGGAAGCCTTGTTTCAAACTCAAGATTTTAATGAGTTAATCAATGATGCTTTTCCTAGAGCGTCAAAATCGTTTTATGAGCGAGAAAATGCGGAAAAATATGCAGTTACCTTACCATTCGATAAATTTAAAATTTCTTTACCATCAGCCTTATCTCGTGGACAAAACGTTTACAATTTACTATATCAATTAATGCTTCCTGTGAAGGATATTAATGATTTTGAAAAGCTGCCAATACCATTTTTCTGCGTGGCGACAAATGTTGAAACTGGCGAGTCCCTAATTATGGACAAGGGGAGTTTAGCTGAGGCGGTTTCTGCAAGTGGTGCCTTACCGTCTTTATTTCAACCTGTGATTATAGATGGAAATATTTTAATTGATGGCGGTGTTACTAATAATTTTCCGGTAGAAGAGTTACGCGCTAAGGGTATGGATATAATAATAGGTGTTGATGTACAAGATGCTTTAAAAGATAGGGAGTCTTTAAAGTCGGCACCTGATATATTGATGCAAATTAGTAATTTCCGTACCATAAATGCTATGAAAAGCAAGGCCGAATTGACGGATATCTATATAAAACCAGATATTACTAATTTCTCGGTGATTTCATTTGATGAAGGTGGAGATATTATTGCTAATGGTGAAAAGGCTGCAAGAGCAGAACTCACACAATTACAAAAAGTAAGACAACAACAGCCTAGGGATTTTAAGCGACCAGAAGCGCAAGTTTTAGATAGTTTAAAGATAAATGCAGTGAGTATTGAAGGGAATGAACGTTATACACGATCTTACCTTATAGGGCGATTGAAATTAAAAGATGATAGAAAAATTAGTTATCAAGACTTTAAACAAGGGGTAAACAACCTTATTGCAACCAATAATTTTGATACGTTTAGATACCAATTGGAGTCTACAGAGGATGAAAATGAGTTTAACCTTAAAGGGGAAATAAAAGAGACTGAAACCTCTACTTTTTTAAGACTTGGACTTCATTATGATGGACTTTATAAAAGTGCCATTCTCGCCAATCTTACTAAAAAGAAATTATTATTCAATAACGATATTGCCTCTTTAGATTTAATATTAGGTGATAATTCTAGATATAATTTCGACTATTTTATTGATAAAGGTTTTTATATCAGTGTCGGATTAAAATCACGTTATAATCAATTTAATAAAAATGTAAACCCCTTATTGGCCTTAGAGGAAGATTCACCAATACTATTAGGCTTAAATAAGCTAGATGCTGAGGTGTCAGATTTTACAAACCAATTGTATTTGCAAACCATTTTTAGAAAAGATTTTGCTCTTAGAGCAGGCATTGAGCATAAGCGTTTAAAAATTACCTCAGAAACTATCGTAGATGATAATCAGAGTAATGAGGTAACTTTTGAAAATACAGACTATTATAGTGTTTTTGGAAATTTAAAATTCGACGATTTTGATAATGCTCACTTTCCTAAAAGCGGATTTTATTTCAATGGTTATTTTCATTTGTATTTAAATGCTTCTAGTTTTAATGCCGACTTTGAAGAGTATTCAATAGCAAAAGCAGATATAGGATATGCGTTTAGTTTTAGTGATAAGTTGGCCTTAAAAACGGAAGCAAATGGTGGGTTTAAAATTGGTGATAAATCAACAAAAGCTTTAGGCTTTGCTATTGGAGGTTACGGAGCTAACTTTATAAATAACTTTTATTCATTTTATGGATACGACTATTTATCCTTAACAGGAGATAGTTTTGTAAGAGGGACTCTAACTTTGGATTATGAGGTTTTTAAAAAGCACCATATTCTTTTGGCAGCAAATTTTGCCAATATAGATGATGGTTTGTTTGAAACCGGACAATTTTTTTCTTCTCCAGATTATACGGGCTATGCCATAGGTTACTCTTTAGAAACCTTTTTGGGACCTTTAGAAGGAAAATACAGCTACTCACCAGATACAGGTGATGGTTATTGGTATTTTAACCTTGGGTTTTGGTTTTAAATTCCTGCCTAGTCAGAATTCCAATTATTAAAAACTCCGTCTACGGTCACATCGAGCGTAGTCCAGATGTTTTCTACAGTTTATAACTCAGCTTAAACATCACAATGCGCGGTAGGATAAATGTTCTGATATCACTAATTACAAAAGCATTAAAGGAATTTTGTTGTTTAAATTTTACATCAAATAAGTTGGTAGCATTGACTTCAAATCCCCAAGGACTATCTTCTTTTTGATAGAATAATGAAGCGTTAGCAGTATCAAAAGTGTTGGTTGTGTTTTGACTTTTATTATTATAATTTTCAAAGGTATAATCTGCTTTGAAGATAAAGTCGTTTAAAAAATCGTATTCCAGAATCACTTCAAATCGGTCATTTTCAAATTCATTATTTAAACCTCGCGCTTTATAGTTGCTAAAACCTTTGGTATAATTGATTTCTAAAGTGGGATGCTTTTTAAAAAACGTTTCTATACCAACAGTTGAAGAAATCGATTTTGAAATATTAAGGTTCGTTTCATCATTCAAAATCTGAAAAGTATCATTATAGCTAAAGCGAGAACTTAAGTTGTAGCGTATTTTTTTAATTTTTTTTGAAATCCGTCCACTAAGCATCCAATTATGTTCTGGCTGATCGAACATAATAGCAGTATTAAAAGATTCTATACCGTTGAGTTCCGAAACCGTTTTTATACTTTTTAAACGTTTGTTAAAACTGGTGTTGAGATTGAAATTAAGATTTTTAAACCACATCACATTTTTTAAGAGAGGTTGGTTAATAAATAATAACGAGATTAAACTAACGAGGTATTTACTAACGAGTAATGAATTACGAGAAAAAAATAAACCTGTACAGCTTTTTTTTTAACCAATGGCAATAACAGCAATATTATGCCAGGTTAAAACACATATTTTCAGTTATTAACAAGGCAAATCTAAAAAAAAAGCGAGATGGAAACTACCAAATCTAATGTGAGTAATTTTAATATCTACGGTTTTCTCGTAACGTTGCTGTGGAAAAACCGTAAATGAACAAGTAAAATCTTATAATATGTAGTAGTGTCAGTGTTGGTTTTACAAATCCTTATTTTAAATCGCAATTTTTTTCGATATTTGTGAGCATGAAACCATTCTGGCCCAACCTAAAACTATATCTTCATTACCTTCTTAAAAGGAAGCCAGAATAAATTCTCATGAATTCCTGTGAAAGCAGAAGTCTCTCTAATTTCACTTTTTTTAGTGGAAAACATAGGGTCAACTTAAAATCATTTTTTTGTACCTTTAAGCACAGTTTTATTTATACCAAATAAAGGCATAAACAATTCAACTTTTAAACCTATCAAAACATGCCATTTTATCATAAATTAGGAAAAATTCCCCCAAAACGCCATACGCAGTTTAAAAAACCAAATGGCGATTTTTATTACGAACAGTTGTTTGGGACTATAGGTTTCGACGGTATGTACACCAATAGTTATCACGAACAACGACCAACACAGGTTAAAGAAATAAGAAAGCAATATAGCGTTGCACCTAAAATTGCTAAAGAAAACAGTATACAATCTTATCGATTTAGAGGTTTTCAAGTCAAACCAGAGACCGACTATCTAGATAGTAGAAAAGTAGTTTTAACAAATAGCGACTGTAGTATTATTTTAGCAGCACCTAAAACTTCTATAAAAGATTATTTTTATAAAAATACCGATGCGGATGAACTAATTTTTATCCATAAAGGGACGGGTAAATTGAGAACTATGTTAGGTAATCTCGATTTTAAATATGGAGACTATCTTTTAGTGCCAAGAGGAATTATTTATAAAATTGATTTTGATACTGAAGATAATAGATTATTCATAGTTGAATCTAAGCGTCCTATATACACGCCAAAACGTTACCGAAATTGGTTCGGGCAATTATTGGAACATTCACCGTTTTGCGAACGCGATTTAAGACAACCACAGGAGTTAGAAACCTATAACGAGTCGGGAGACTTTTTAATTAAAATAAAGAAGCAAGACGATATTTTTGAAATGGTTTACGCCTCACATCCTTTTGATGTGGTAGGTTATGATGGTTATAATTATCCGTATGCCTTTTCAATTCACGATTTTGAACCTATAACGGGCCGTATTCATCAACCACCTCCAGTGCATCAAACTTTTGAAACCGATGCCTTCGTGGTTTGTAGCTTCGTGCCAAGGTTATACGATTACCATCCACTGTCGGTGCCTGCACCATACAATCATAGTAATATTGATAGTGATGAAGTTTTGTATTATGTAGATGGCGATTTTATGAGTAGGAATGATATAGATGCTGGTCATATTTCATTACACCCAGCAGGTATTCCTCATGGGCCACATCCAGGAGCTATGGAACGTAGTATTGGTAAAGTGAAAACCGATGAATTGGCGGTAATGGTAGATACATTTAAGCCTTTAAAAGTAACGGAAGAGGCACTAAAAATTGCAGATGAAGAATACTTTAAATCTTGGCTTGAATAAAAAAACAACAACAATAGAAAATATTAATAATTCAAGAAAAATTAGAAATATATGAGAAGATATAAATGGGCTTATTAAAATAAGTTTCATCTGAATCTTCGCTCTAATTTTTCGATTTTAAATAAATAAACATGAGTAAAAAAGAAGTAAAAAGTGTCAACTACGGATTAGAAAAAATATTTGAAGGTGCTCAAGATTTCCTTCCACTTTTAGGAACGGATTATGTAGAACTTTATGTGGGTAATGCAAAGCAGTCGGCTCATTATTATAAAACGGCATTTGGTTTTCAGTCCTATGCTTATAAAGGTTTAGAAACGGGTTCAAGAGACTCCGTGAGTTATGTATTAAAACAAGATAAAATTCGTTTAGTCTTAACGACACCTTTAAATAGTAAGTCGCCTATTAACGAACATATCGTAAAGCATGGTGATGGTGTTAAAGTTGTAGCCTTATGGGTTGAAGATGCTCGAAAATCTTACGAAGAAACTACGAAGCGTGGCGCAAAATCATTTATGGAACCAACGGTTGAAAAGGATGAATTTGGTGAAGTGGTGAGAGCTGGAATTTATACCTATGGTGAAACTGTGCATATGTTTGTAGAGCGCAAAAATTATGACGGTGTGTTTATGCCAGGTTTTGTAAAGTGGGAAAGTGATTACAGCCCAGAACCAGTAGGTTTTAAATATATAGACCATATGGTAGGAAATGTGGGTTGGGGACAAATGAACCAATGGGTTAAATGGTATGAAGACGTTATGGGGTTTGTAAACTTCCTATCTTTCGATGATAAACAAATCCATACCGAGTACTCTGCGCTTATGAGTAAGGTGATGAGTAACGGAAATGGAAGAATCAAATTTCCTATTAATGAACCGGCCAAAGCTGCTAAAAAATCTCAAATCGAGGAATATTTAGATTTTTATGAAGATTCAGGAGTGCAGCATATTGCTGTAGCTACAGATGATATTATTGAAACTGTTGCGCAATTAAAAGCAAGAGGAGTAGAGTTTTTACCACCACCACCTCAAGCTTATTACGATGATATTCCAAGACGTTTAGGATCTCATATGGATATGATGAAGGAAGATATTAAAGAACTTCAAAAACTGTCTATTCTAGTAGATGCCGATGAAGAAGGGTACTTACTTCAGATTTTTACGAAGCCAGTACAAGACAGACCAACATTATTCTTTGAAATTATTCAGAGAATGGGAGCTCAAGGTTTTGGTGCAGGTAACTTTAAGGCGTTGTTCGAATCTATTGAGAGAGAGCAAGCGAAAAGAGGAACGTTGTAGAAAAACGTATTGTGTTTGGTATTATAACTAAACAAACTTAATTAAAAGTCCCCCTTCATTCTGGGTTTAGCTAGAATAAAGGGGGGCTTTTTTTAATTTTATTAGAGATGTGCCAAGTAAGTCTATTATATCATTTAGTTTTGAAATAGCACCTGTTTTTAGTGGTAATAAATGGATTTGTCGGGTTTGGAATGGATATTGTATTTAAGTTAATTGTAACACAAAAACTGAGTTACATTAATTATATTTACAAACTTGAGATTTTGAAACGACTATGCTAAAAGTTTTATCGCTTATTGAAGTGATTAATGACAAAGGGCACATGAACGTCAAAGCTCAATAGACCAAAACACATGAAATATTTATTTACTATCATATTGTTCTTAGCGGGATTTCAAACGCCAAAGGTTGAAAAGAAATCAGCATTTCAAAAAGGGGAATGGTTTAAATTTGAAATGAGTTATAGTGGCTTCTTAAAAGCAGGTAATGCAACTTTATCTGTAAAAGAGTCGAGAATGAATGGAAAAGACGTTTACCATGTGGTGGGGAAAGGGTGGACGACAGGACTTATTAAAGCATTTTTCAAAGTAGAAGATAGGTATGAAAGTTATTTTGATAAAGAAACCTTATTACCTTATAAATTTATTAGGAAAATAGATGAAGGAGGTCACACTAAAGATATAGAAATTACGTTTGACCATGAGAAGAAACAAGCTGAGGTTTTTAATAAAAAACATAAAAAAGTGACCACTGTAGCCACCGAAAAGGATGTTCAGGATATGGTATCTGCTTTTTACTATCTCAGAAATAATTATGATACCGAAAAGATTTCTGTTGGTGATGTTGTTCAGTTAACTATGTTTTTTGATGAAGAAAATTATGGCTTCAAACTGAAATACTTAGGAAGAGAAACGATTAAGACAAAATTTGGTAGAGTAGAAACACTAAAATTTAGACCTTACGTTATGGCAGGTCGTGTATTTAAAGAAGAAGAAAGTTTAACACTGTGGGTGAGTGCAGACGACAATAAAATTCCTTTAAGAATCAGGGCCAATTTAGCAGTAGGTTCTCTTAGAGCAGAATTGGTCGCTTTTAAAGGATTAAAGCACTCCTTTCAAATAGATTATAAAGATTAAAAGATTAATTATGTCAAACCAACCTAACTACGACGAAATTATACAAGCACTTCAAGAGAAGTACGACAAAATAGATCAAGATACAGACGACCATTTATACGGCTTGCTTTATAGCAAGCCTATTACTTATTGGGATTATATTCAGACCGATGCCTTACTAAGTCTTCAAACCCAGCGTACAACCCTTCCTGATGAGATGGTATTTATTGCCTATCATCAAATTAATGAATTACTTTTTAAAATGATTCTTTGGGAACTTTCTCAAGTGGCAGAGAAAGAAGATTTAGATGTGACGTTTTTTGAGGAAAAACTCATGCGTATAAGTCGTTATTTCGATATGCTTTCAACCTCTTTCAATATTATGAGAGAAGGAATGTCGGTAGAACAGTATATGAAGTTTAGATATACCTTAACTCCAGCGAGTGGATTCCAAAGTGCACAATATAGACAGATTGAATTTGCTTCAACAGAACTCATCAACTTAATCGATTATAGATTTAGAAAGGACATTGACAGAAACACACCTTATACTCACGCATTTGAGCATTTATATTGGCAAGCTGCAGGAAAAGATTATAAAACGGGCAAAAAATCCACACTTTTAGTTAATTTTGAAAAACGTTATAAAGACGAGTTTTTAAGGTTTATGGAAGCCTATAATACGAAGAATCTTTGGACACGTTTTAAGGAGTTACCAGAGCAAGATCAGAAAAACGAAAAGCTTGTAAAAGCCATGCGTCACTATGATTATACGGTAAACATCTCATGGGTAATGGCTCATTACAATGCAGCTAAACATTATATTGAAAGTGGTATAGGAGATGGTGAAGCTACAGGAGGCAGTGATTGGAAAAAGTACATGCATCCTAAATATCAAAGACGTATTTTCTTTCCGGAATTGTGGAGTAATGAAGAATTAGAGAACTGGGGAAATAATTTATAATTAACTTAATTAATGCAGTTAAAACAATTAGTAGCAATAGCTGTAATTGCAGTAAGTATTTATGCTTGTAAAGAGGATAATTCGGCTGAGATAGCTTTCAAAAAAGAAGAGGCAGAACATGTAGAGGAAGAAAAGATTCTCGAGTTTGGTTTTGATATTAATAATTATATTGTAAAACGCGACACCATAAGAAAGGGTGATAGCTTTGGAGAAATTTTAGGTCGAAATAATATCGGTTATCCAAATATATTTCAAATTGCTGAAGTTGCTAAGGACACTTTCGATATAAGAAAACTTCATCCCGGTAGACCTTATACGCTATTGTATTCAAAAGATTCTGAAAACGATAGCCTTCCACAACCTGAAACCTTTATTTATCAACCAAATCAAGAAGAGTATGTGGTTATAGGATTAAAAGATTCTATTCATGCCTATACTAGCAGAAAGCCGGTTACTTATGTTGAAAAAATTGCGACAGGAGTTATAGAAAGTAGTATTTCAAAAACGCTTGAAGAGAAAGGTTTAAGTCAAAAATTAGCCTATAAAATGGCTGATGAAATTTATGCGTGGACCATAGATTTTAGACGTTTGCAAAAAGGCGATCGTTTTAAAGTGATTTATACCGATAAGTATATCGACGATACTATTTATGCTGGAGTGCAAAATGTAAAGGCCGCATATTTTGAACACAATAAGGATTCCTTATACGCATTTCAATATCAAACGGATTCTATTAAGGGTATTGTAGATTATTTTAACGA
This sequence comes from Winogradskyella epiphytica, assembly GCF_003217215.1. GTDB lineage: Bacteria > Bacteroidota > Bacteroidia > Flavobacteriales > Flavobacteriaceae > Winogradskyella > Winogradskyella epiphytica. The sequence goes on along the minus strand of NZ_QJTD01000001.1, from coordinate 559,492 downwards.
GGATGCAAAGAACCTTAGGCGTGCATTCCTAAAAGCGCCAGTTCAGTTTAGTAGAATTTCATCGAGATATAATTTAAAACGTCGAATTGCTGTTTATGGGTATAAAGTTCGTCCGCATAAAGGTACCGACTTTGCAGCACCAAATGGTACACCTATTATGGCAACGGCAAGCGGAACTGTTGTAGAATCAACAAGACGTGGAGGAAACGGTAAATTCGTAAAAATTAGACATAACGATACTTATACCACACAATATCTACACATGAGTAAAAGGAATGTGAAAAAAGGACAATATGTGAAGCAAGGGGATATTATCGGTTTTGTAGGTATGACAGGGAACACAAGCGGACCTCATGTCTGTTATCGTTTTTGGAAAAATGGCAGGCAAGTCGATCCGTTTAAAGAAGATTTACCAGACGCTGAGCCCATCTCAGATAGCCTAAAAGTGCATTATTTAGAGTTTATTAAACCAATAAAACAACGATTAGATAATATTCACTTCTTAGAAGCAGAACCAAAAGACAAAGAGAATACTATTTCTGAAAGTCCAATAATATAGATTTATCATGGCATTAAAGGCAATTAATCCAACGACCACGGACGCGTGGAAAAAGTTACAAGCACATTTTGAAACCATTAAATCTAAACAACTTAAGGATTTATTTGGTTCAAATCCTGAAAGAGCGAATGACTTAACCGTTCAATGGGAGGATTTTTATGCCGATTTCTCGAAAAACCGAATGACTTCTGAAACTCTAGACCTGCTAATAGAACTAGCTGAGGAGCTTGACTTAAGTGATGCTATTTCTAAATATTTTGATGGGGATATTATCAATGCAACGGAAGGTCGTGCGGTATTACACACCGCTTTAAGGGCACCAAAAGACGCACGGGTTTTTGTTGAAGGGGGTAATGTGATACCTGAAGTTCATGAGGTTAAAAAGAAGATAGAAAATTTCACAAACTCAGTAGTTAGTGGTGAACATAAAGGGCATACAGGAAAAGCCATTACAGATATTGTAAATATTGGAATCGGAGGTTCGGACCTTGGGCCTGCAATGGTTGTTGATGCGCTTCAATATTATAAGAACCATCTAAATACACATTTTGTTAGCAATGTTGATGGTGATCATTTTAACGAAGTAATTAAACGTCTTAATCCAGAATCGACACTTTTTGTGATTGTGTCTAAAACCTTTACAACGCAAGAAACCTTATCTAATGCTAACTCTATAAAATCATGGTTTTTAAACACACTTCCACCGGAAGCTGTAGCTAAACATTTTGTTGCGGTTTCTACTAATATTGAAAGTGTAAAGGCATTTGGTATTAATGAAGCAAACATTTTCCCAATGAAGGATTGGGTTGGTGGACGTTTTTCATTGTGGAGTGCAGTCGGATTATCTATAAGTTTAGCATTAGGTTATAAGCACTTTGAAAGTTTATTAGATGGTGCTCATAAAATGGATACCCATTTTAGAACCGCTAATTTTAAAGAAAACATTCCGGTCATTTCGGCTTTATTAACTGTTTGGTACAATAACTTCTTTAATGCTGAAAGTGAAGCAATCATTCCATATACACAGTATTTAAATCAGTTTGCTACATATCTGCAGCAAGGCATTATGGAAAGTAATGGAAAGAGTGTAGATAGAGATGGAAATCCGGTGAACTATCAAACGGGAACACTAATTTGGGGAGAGCCAGGGACGAATTCTCAACACGCTTTTTTTCAGCTCATCCATCAAGGGACAAAACTTATACCTGCGGATTTTATAGGTTATGTAGAATCGCTGCATGGAAACAAAGATCATCATGATAAATTGATGTCTAATTACTTCGCACAAACCGAAGCTTTAATGAATGGTAAAACCGAAGAGGAGGTCTTATCAGAATTAAAAACGCAATCCACATCTGAAACCGAGATTTCACAATTAACACCATTTAAGGTGTTTGAAGGAAATAAACCAACGACTTCACTCCTAATTCAGAAATTAACTCCAGAGAGTTTAGGGAAACTTATTGCAATGTATGAGCATAAAATTTTTGTTCAAGGAATCATCTGGAATATATATAGTTACGATCAATTTGGTGTTGAATTAGGAAAACAACTGGCAAAATCCATATTATCTGAACTTAATGAAGGTGCTGACAACGTACAGCATGACTCGTCTACACAGAATTTGTTGTCATATTACAAAAGAAACTGTTAAAAGTTGTTAAAAAGTTTTAATAAGAATCCTTATGCGTGCATAATTCTTATTTAACGTATTGTTACCTTTGTTCTGTTAATATTTTTAACACTTAGGTAACAATATAATTATAGTTATGTGTAATTTTGCACTAATTATTGAAACCAATTAACTTAAATTTTATATGAAAAAATTTAGTCTTTTTTTGTGTACTGTTGTATTAACTTGTTTAACAACATTTGCATATGCCCAAAGCACTATCAAGGGTAAAATTATTGATAGTGACATGAATTCGCCGCTTCCCGGAGCCAATATTGTAGTAAAGGGAACAACTAACGGTACAACTACAGGTTTTGAAGGTGACTTTACCTTAAAAGCTGAATCTAACTCAGGAGAGATTGTCATCTCTTACGTAGGTTATGTAACTCAAACTATAGCTTTTAGTGGAGATACAGATTTAGGTACAATTACTTTAATGTCTAGTAATGTTGGATTAGATGAAATTATGATTGTAGCTTCTGTAGCTGTTGATAGAAAAACACCTGTAGCGGTTTCAACAATTAAGGCCGAAGATATCGCCTTAAAATTAAGTACTCAAGAATTTCCTGAAATCTTAAAATCTACTCCTGGTGTGTATACAACAAGAGCAGGTGGTGGTTACGGTGATAGTAGAATTAACCTTAGAGGTTTTAATTCTGAAAACGTAGCTGTTATGATTAACGGTGTGCCAATCAACGATATGGAAAATGGTCGTGTATATTGGAGTAACTGGGCTGGATTAGGAGATGTAACTTCTACAATGCAAGTTCAAAGAGGTTTAGGTGCTTCTAAAGTAGCTGTAGCTTCTGTAGGTGGTACAATTAATATTATTACTAAAACAACAGATGCTGTTCAAGGTGGTAATATCAATTCAAGTATCGCTAACGATGGGTATTTAAAATACGGAATGACTTACTCAACAGGTTTAACTGATAAAGGTTTTGCTGCAACAGTAAGTGCTTCTAAAATTGGTGGAGATGGTTATGTAGATGGAACAGAATTTTCTGGTTACAACTACTTCGTAAGTTTATCTCAACAAATTAATGAATCAAATAGATTATCTTTTACAGCTTTTGGAGCACAGCAAGAACACGGTCAGCGTTATAACCGTTCTACAATTGCTGAATTAAGAGATACTGATTCAGGCCCACAAAAAGCTAATAAAGATTGGGGTTATAAGAATGGTGAAGTTTATCACCAGTCTTTCAACTTTTACCAAAAACCACAATTATCTCTTAATCACTTATGGAACATCAATGATAACTCTGCTTTATCTACTGCAGTATATGCTTCATTTGGTTCTGGTGGAGGAAGAAGAGATGAAGGTTCTAAAATTGGTGACGATGCCTACAGATTAGGTGCTTCAGGTTTACAGCCAATTGATTTTGATCAAATTATTGCTGAAAACAGAGCAAATGGTGTAAACGGTTCTACTGATATTATTTCATCTTCAAGAAACTCTCATAACTGGTACGGAATTTTATCAACTTATAAGAATAAATTGAATGACAGATTAACAATCTCTGGTGGATTAGATGCTCGTTACTATGTTGGTTCTCACTGGTACCAAGTAGATGATTTATTAGGAGGTCAATTCTTCTTAGATAATGAAAGAGATACGTTTGCTTATGGTAAGCCACTTAGAGTAGGTGATAAGTATAATAAAGATTACGATGGTATTGTATTAAGATCTGGTTTATTTGGTCAAGCTGAATACCAAGTAAATGATAAATTAAACTTGTTTATCGCAGGTGATATTTCAAATACAAATTACAAGAAAAAAGAATTTATGAATAGTGACATCACAGGAAGTAGAACTTCTGAAGCTGTAGACTTTTTAGGTTACGGTATTAAAGGTGGTGGTAACTATAACTTAGATGCTTCAAATAACGTTTTTGTTAATGTTGGTTATTTCTCAAAAGCACCTTTCTTAGTTGGAGTTTTCTTAAATGAAGATACTTTAGATGCTAACGAAAATGCTGAAAATGAGAAAGTATTTAGTGCTGAATTAGGTTACGGATTCCGTTCTGAAAAATTAACAGCTAATGTTAACGTATACTACACGAAGTGGTTAGATAAGACTTACTCTGGTCGAATCGGTTCAGGTGATAACATCTATTACTATAACTTATTAGGAATTGATGCATTACACCAAGGTATTGAAATCGATTTAAGATATAACGCTACTGATAAATTAACTTTAACAGGTATGGCTTCTTTAGGAGACTGGAAATGGAAGAGTAATGTTTCTGCAAGTGTAAAAGACCAATCTGGTGATGAAATTGATTTAGTTGAGGTGTTCGCAAAAGACTTAAAAGTTGGTGATGCTGCTCAAACTACCTTTGCTTTAGGTGCAGATTATAAATTAGCTGCTAAATCTAATATCTATGTAGATTATAACTTTGCAGGTGATAACTATGCTTCTTATGATGTTACAAACAGAGGAAGTAATGATTTACCAGATGTGTGGAAAATTCCTGATTTCGGATTATTTGATGTTGGTTTAAGACATTCATTTGACTTAGGATCTTTTGAAGCTTCTTTAATCGGTAAAGTAAACAATGTTTTCAATACTGAATATATTTCAGACGCAAACGATTTAGACGGAACTGCTTATAAGGCTCAAGTTTATTACGGTCCTGGTAGAACGTATAGTGTAGGTCTAAAACTTAAATTTTAAAAAATACTTAATATGAAAAGAATAATATATTGTTTAGTAATTTTTGGGTTAACCTTTGTAGGTTGTAACCCAATGGAAGATGTCTATGACGAAATGGAAACGTCTGAAGACATTATTGTCGGAATTGACAACTACACCTTAACAAGTGATGATTATGCTGATTTAGAACTAGGATTCGGTAGTTTTAGCTCTGTTGAAGATGCAAAAACTATGTTACCAGGTTTTATCGCAGATAAATATCCGTTTTGGGGAGAAGGTTCTTCTGTAACAATCGGATATCAGTTATACGTAGGAAATGCAGAAGGTGTTAACGATTATACTTCAGCAACTGAATACGAATTAACTACGGCTGATTATGCTTCTGCAGGAAGTGATGCTTTCGGATTTTATCCAGATGTAAATGCTACTGCTGAAATTCCAGCTGTATTAGATGCTCAATTTGCTGGTGCAGAAGAAGGAGATATGCTTTTAGTAAAGTATAAGCACTATACTGAAGTTCCTGATGTTGGAATTTCTGAATTAGTTAACTTTGGTTTTAATGGAGATTTATCTGGTTTCGAAAACATCAGTGTTATCGGTGATGATCAAGAATGGCACCCTTCAAGCTATAATGGCTTAGAGTTTGCAAAAATGAGTGGTTACGTTAGTGGTACTGGTTCTGTTGCAAATGAAGATTGGTTAATTTCTCCTGCTATTGATTTAGATGGTGAATCTAATGTGAGTTTACAAATTAGTCAAGCTATTAATTTTGCTACTGATTTATCATTACTTAATGTAATGGTGTCTTCAGATTATACTACAGGTGGTGATGCCTCAGCTGCAACTTGGGAAGTTATCGATTTCGCAAATGCGCCAGCAGGAAACAACTATAACTATGTTTTATCTGAAAATTTTGATTTATCAGCTTACGATGGTCAAACTATTCATATCGCTTTAAAATATGAGTCTACAGATTCAGAATCTGCAACTTGGCAAATAGATTTCCTTACAGTTAACGCTTTAGGAATTACAGGAGAGTACGATTCTAAAGGTGAGTATTTTGTTTATGAAGATGGTTCTTGGGAATTAGCTGAAAATGTGTATTACTTAAGTACTTCAGATTACGATTCAATGGGTGAAGCTTCTGGTCAGCCAGGAAGATATGATAACTTTAGTAGTTCAATTGATGCTGATAGTTATATCCCAACTTTCTTAAGCATAAAATATCCTTACGCTCAAGAGGAAGATCAAATTTTTGTTATCTACAAATACTTCTCTTCAAACAGCGGTTTAGGTTTAAGAGGACAATCTTATATGTTTGAGAATGGTGCTTGGATGCCACATCAGTCAACAATTTCTACATCTCTTCAATTTGGTTTTGAAGATGGTATCTGGGTTCCAGATAACACGATTAGACATACGTTTACAGATGCTGATTATGCTGCAGTTGTTGCCGCTTTAGCTACTGAATATCCAAATGCTACTAGTAGTATGGAGAACTATGGTAACATGGACAGAAGAGTTGGAAACAGTAACGAATGGACAAATGCTATGGTATTAGATGCTATTGCAGTTGTTTTAGATATTATTGATCCTTCTGCTGAAGATGAGCAAAAATATATTGTAACAATAAATGTTTACAATGGTAGTAATACTACTGAAGACTTCGCTGTAATTAAAATGAATGGCGAGTGGGTTTACCAAAACTAAGGGTAAATTAACTAATGAATAAAAAAATGCCTATCGAAACTCGATAGGCATTTTCTTTATAATAATATTTAGTAAGTAGTAAAACTTGTTACTCCTTCCATCGGACAGTTTCCATAATACGTTTAATGTCCTTTTTTAAATATTCTGAAGCAGGATAGATCGAATCATAATTTGGTTTTGCGTAAAAGTACAATGAACCGCTCAAAAAGTGATTTAAGCTATCTGTAACATAGAATTGAGATTGAGAAGCTGCATCGCCTCCTATTTCATATAACATTCCGTAGACCTTTTCTTCTTCGTTTTTAAAAAGGTTCGTAGAAATGGCATCAGCCTTTATGGTATGTTTTTGTGTGAGGTTTTGAGCGTCTCGTAGTAAGCTATCTAAATTTCCGTTTTTAACCTCTTTATAGGTTAAATAAATCGTGGCTTTCATTGATGGGTATTTAATATCTACACCATTCGCGCTCTCAGATGTTTTAACAGATTTTATTGGTGAGGCTAATTTGTTCATTTCAAATGTAAAAGGAAGTGGAACTATTGCCTTTTCATATTTTGCGGTTGGGTATTCTAATCTTAAATATGCTTTTGGTTTAGGTAAGGTATCGTCACCACAACCTAGCATAAATAAACTTAATATAGGTAGTACTATTCGTTTCATACATATATCCCACAAAGGTGGAATTCAATTTAATTTAATATTAGACTTTTACGTGTCTAATAAAGTTAATTTAATCTGCTTTATACGTTTGCGTTCTAAAGCCTCTATAGTAAAAACGTAATTTTTGAAATTTATTTTACTACCAATTCTTGGAAAACCACCAGAAATTTCTAGAACAAAACCTGCAAGGGTTTCAGCTTCTCCTTTTTTAGCTTCAAACGATTCGGCATCATCTTCAATACCAACAATTTTATACATGTCTTTTAAAGGTGTTTTACCTTCAAAGCTATAATTATTATTGTCTAATTTGGTATACACTAAATCTTCATCGTCATATTCATCACTAATATCACCTACAATTTCTTCAATAATATCTTCAAGAGAGACCAATCCTGAGGTTCCACCATACTCATCAACCACGACGGCGAGATGTACTTTTTTCGTTTGAAATTCGACCATTAAATCGTCTAACTTCTTATTCTCTGGAACGAAGAAAGGTTCACGTAAAATAGAAGTCCAATCAAATGTTTTCTTATTTAAATGAGGTAATAAATCCTTAACATAAAGCACACCTTTTATAGTGTCTATATTTTCTTCATAAACCGGAATTCTAGAATAACCATTTTCTATAATGTCTTTTATAACTGTTTCAAAAGGTGATTCAATATTTAAGGCGAACAAATCCATGCGCGGACGCATTACTTGTTTGGTATCTGTGTTTCCGAAAGAGACAATACCTTGTAATATTTTTTGTTCTTCTTTTGTGGTGTCTTCTTCATTAGTTAATTCTAATGCTTGAGATAGCTGGTCTACACTTAGGTTATTCGATTTCTTTTTTCCGAACTTATTCTGAATCTGAATAGTCACATATCGCATAGGCAAACTTAATGGTGAGAAAATAACATCTAAAACCTGTAAAGGTCTTGCCATAAACGATGAGAATTTTACACTATTCCTACTAGCGTAGATTTTTGGAATAATTTCACCAAATAATAAAATAAGAAAGGTGGCAGAGATAACTTCTACTAAAAACCGTACAAGCGTATTTGATATACTACTAAAAACGGTTTCACCTATATAAGCAAAGAGTAAAACTATGGCTATGTTTATAAAGTTGTTTGCAACCAATATCGTAGCTAATAGTTTTTTCGGACGTTCTAATAGTCTTGCAATAACTTCCATAGAGGTTGACTTGTTCTCTAAACCATCTTTAATATTAGATTTGGTTAAAGAAAAGAGAGCAACTTCAGCTCCAGATATTAAAGCAGAGGAAATTAATAGTATAATGAGTATAATGATACTCGTTATAATGGGGGTACTAATGACTATTAAATTTGAAAATAAAATCGTGGGTTCTGGGTCCAAGATAATGTTATATTAAATGGTTAGAATGGCAAATCATCATCACCGTCTGGTTCTACGTTAGTAGGTGCAGATTGTTGTGGTTGAGGATTAGCATTTGGTGTATTGGTTTTTTTCGGCTGTTGCGACTGTTGTTGGTCACCTTTAGGAGTTAAAAACGTAAATTCATCACATTGAATTTCCGTAGAATAGCGCTCCATGCCTTTGTCATCTGTCCATTTTCTAGTTTTAATACGGCCTTCAATATAGACCTTGTCACCTTTAGTTAGGTATTTTTCACAAATTTCAGCGGCTTTATTTCTAACCACAATGTTATGCCATTCAGTGTTAGTTACGCGCTCATTAGTTTGCTTACTTACGTAAGTTTCACTTGTTGCTATTGGAAAACGGCCAACACAGTTTTTATCATCAAAATAATGCATTTTTACTTCGTCTCCTAAGTTTCCAATTAACATCACTTTATTTAACGTTCCAGACATAATAAATAATTTATAAATAATTTGTAAAGTTACTCAATTGTGTAACTACTAATTTAAAAGTAATAAAAAAATGTGATTATTTTAAGGTTCTAAAACGGGAATTCATTTATAAAATCACTTATCAAAACAGGTGCGGGGTAGTTTGTTAAGGTTTTAGTAGGAATGGCCTCCTTTGGTAGCTCTTCTACTTCGATAATCCAAAATTTTGTATAAAGGTGTTGGTGCGATAATTTATGAACAATATCTGCTTCATTATATAAGGAATGATCAAAGTTAGAAATGTCTAATAGTTCACTGTCTATATTTAATAGGTGGAATTCTTCGGCATTAAGACTTCTCTCAGATTCAACTAATGGAAATTGATATAGGTTTTGCCAAATACCTTTTTTGGTGCGCTGTTCGAAAAGTGTGTTTTTATGTGGATCTATAAATACTAAATAGTTGAAGTGCTTTTTAGTGACTTTCGTTTTTTTCAATTTTACAGGAAGAACCTCGACTAATTGTTTTTCAAGTGCTACACAACTATCCTGTAAAGGACATATAGAGCAATCGGGGTTTTTCGGTTTACATTGAATAGCTCCAAACTCCATAATAGCTTGGTTGAATGTAGCTGGTTGTTCGGTATCTATTAAAGAAGTCGCTAAGGATTTAAATTCTTTAATTCCTGCAGTAGTATTTATAGGTGTATCTATACCGAAGTAACGTGATAATACGCGATACACATTTCCATCTACAACAGCTTCAACTTCGTTAAATGCAAATGAAGCAATGGCACTAGCGGTATAGTCACCAACTCCTTTAAGTTTTATGAGGTCTTTATAGTTGTTCGGAAACTCACCGTCAAATTCATTTACTATTAGTTTTGCGCTAGTATGAAGGTTTCTTGCTCTCGAGTAATATCCTAAGCCTTGCCATAATTTTAGAATAGAGGTTTCAGAGGCATTTGCTAAATCGAAAACCGTTGGATATTGAGCTATAAATCGCTCGTAATATGGTAGGCCTTGATTAACTTGAGTTTGCTGTAAAATAATTTCTGACAGCCAAATATGATAAGGGTTTTTGGTTTTTCTCCAAGGTAATTCACGTTTATTTGCTGAATACCAGATAATTAGTGTATCTTTAAAATCCATTTGATTTTTTTGATGAGAAGGCAAAATTAAATGTTTATAGTCTTAAATTTTAATTAATTACGTTTGAAATATTGAATTTAAAATGCATATATTTGCATCCCCTTAATAATTTATAGTAACCCTAAAACTAATAACAATGACAAAAGCCGATTTGGTAGCAAAAATATCTGACAAGTTAGGTATTGAAAAAGGTGACGTACAAGCAACAGTAGAAACCTTTATGGAAGAAGTTAAAACATCTTTAGAGAGCGGAGATAACGTTTACTTAAGAGGTTTTGGTAGTTTTATCATTAAAACAAGGGCTGAAAAAACAGGTCGTAATATTTCAAAGAATACTACAATAAAAATTCCAGCACACAACATACCAGCGTTTAAGCCAGCTAAAGTATTTTTAGAAGGCGTTAAGACTAATGTTGAGGTTAACTAAGAAAGCATTTAAACAAATATTAATTAAAAAGGAGAATATATTATGCCAAGTGGTAAAAAAAGAAAAAGACACAAGGTAGCGACGCATAAGCGTAAAAAACGTAGACGCGCTAATCGTCATAAAAAGAAATAAATTGAAAAAAGTAGTTTTGGAACTACTTTTTTCAGTTTTAAAGAAACGTTCTTTGATATAGAATTCAGCGGCATTTAATAGAGTGTTGCTAGATTTGTTGGATATTACATCCTGTGTCAAATAATTTAGTAAAATCCATCTAACTCAATGAAGAGCTAGATATAAATTAACATTATGAACAATGAATTAATCGTAAGATCGAGTTCAGATATTGTTGATTTTGCCTTATTAAAAGATGGAAAACTTATTGAATTACATAAAGATGATGAGGACAACAACTTTGCGGTTGGCGATATATTTATTGCCAAAATACGTAAAGTTATTCCTGGTTTAAATGCCGCGTTTGTTAACGTTGGCTATGAGAAAGATGGTTTTTTACACTATCATGATCTTGGACCGCAATTGCCTTCACTTTTAAAATTCATTAAGCGTGTAAGCACAGGGAAATTAAGGGATTACACCCTTAAAGACTTTCCTATCGAAAAGGATTTAGACAAAAATGGTAGCATCGCAAATGCTATCAAAGGAAATCAATCCATTCTAGTACAAGTAGTAAAAGAACCGATTTCTACTAAAGGTCCACGCATTAGTTCAGAATTGTCTATTGCAGGAAGATACATAGTCTTGGTGCCTTTCTCTAATCGAATATCAATTTCTCAAAAAATTGAATCGCAAGAAGAGAAGGACCGTTTAAAAAGATTAGTAAAAAGTATCACGCCTAAAGGGTTTGGGGTTATTATTCGTACAGTAGCTGAAGGCAAGAAAGTTGCCGAGCTCGATAGTGATTTACAGAATTTGCTGGATCGATGGACAGCAATGTGTAAAAAGTTGTACAAAGCAAATCATCCTACAAAAGTATTGGGAGAAATGAACAAAGCATCCTCTATTTTGAGAGATATCTTTAATGATTCATTCACCGGAATAGTTGTAGATGATGAAGAAATGTATGTACAAGTAAAAGATTATGTGCAACAAATTGCACCAAAAAAAGAATCTATAGTGAAGTACTACAAAAATGGTGTACCGATATTTGAAAAATATGGCATTGAACGCCAGATTAAGACATCATTTGGTAGAACAGTCTCTATGGCAAAAGGAGCTTACTTGGTTATAGAACACACTGAAGCGCTACATGTTGTAGATGTGAACAGTGGTAACCGTTCTAATAAAGAAAAGAATCAAGAAGACACGGCTTTAGAAGTAAACTTAATTTCAGCCCAAGAAATTGCTCGCCAATTGCGATTACGTGATATGGGAGGAATTATTGTTGTCGATTTTATCGACATGGGAAAAGTCGAAAACAGAAAAAAGCTTTACAATTATCTTAGAGATGAGATGAAAGATGATAAAGCAAAACACAAAATATTGCCGCCGAGTAAGTTTGGGTTAGTGCAAATTACCAGACAGCGCGTTAGGCCAGAACGCAATATAAAAACGAAAGAACAGAATCCGAATTCAATTGGAGGAGATGAAATCGAAGCACCAATAAAAGTGGTGGAACGAATAAATCAAGACCTTGAAAGGATTTTGAAAAAAGACTACAAAAAAGTAACATTAAATGCACATCCTTTTGTAGCAGCCTTTCTAACCAAAGGGTTTCCATCAGTACGTTCAAAGTGGTTTCTTGAACACAAAAAATGGGTAAAAGTTTTACCTAGAGATGCTTACACATATCTTGAATACCATTTTTACGATAAAGATGGTAACAAAATCACATAATATCTATTAGAAAAGCCCAATTGAAACTTCAATTGGGCTTTTTATTTTTTAAGTAATTTCTTCCTTAATCTCTAGACATGAAAATTCGAAGTATATACCAAAATAATAGCATTAAAGAGGCAAATAAACCTAATGCAGCTGGTATATAGTCGTCAACCCCATAGGTCTTAACTAAGTTAGAAGTTTGATATAAAATAGATCCTCCAGCTAATAAACACATTCCAACAGAAAACCAGAGACCTAAATTAAATCCAAATAGAGTTCCTGCTATAATTAAACCTATAGCGATAAAGAATCCTATAGTTAATCCTGTTTTTAGAAAAGAAAAGTCTTTTTGGATGAGTAATACGGCTGCTGATAACCCTGTAAATAAGGCGAGTGTGACTATGGCCGCTTGTTTTAGAATTTCGATACCCGTATCCATATAAAATGCAGCAATGAATATCATAGGTACAAAAATTAAAGCTTGGAGCAATATATAAAGTCCGTAAGCCATATATTGTACATTCTTGTCAGATGTTCGCATTGCCATACTCTCAGCATAATTTGTAGCGAACATAAAGCCACCTAATAATAGCAACCATTATAGCCTTCTGTCATCGAGAGCATAAATTCTACAATAGTTTCACTTTGAAGGAGTAGGTATTCGAATAATACGAATACAAGTACGCCACCGGCTACATGAGAGTACGTCTTTTTGTAAAAAGCAGCGCGTTCAACATCTGACAAGCTACTCACCATAATTTTGTCTGGTAATTGATTTGGGTAATGATTTTCCATATACTATTTGAGTTTAGAACCCTCAAAGTAAGAGTTTTCGCTGTATTCCACAAAAAAAAGCTCTGATAAACAGAGCTTTTATATAAATTATAGGTGATCTATTCCTAATATTAAGGACTAATCTCTACCTCCAAATATCTGAAGTGCCCAATACAATAGTGAAGCTAAAGCTCCGATTGCAGCTACTAAATAAGTTCGAGCGGCCCATTTAAGTGCGTCTTCAGAACCTTTATATTCTTCAGGAGTTACCATATTTTTGTTCTTTAACCAGGCTAAGGCTCTATTACTTGCATCGTATTCTACTGGTAAGGTGATGAAGCTAAATAATGTTGCAAAGCCCATAAATACTAAACCTGCAACAGCTACGTAAAAGCCTAAGCCCATACCTGCTCCTGCGCCTAAAATTAAACCACCAATGACTAACCATTGTGACATTCCAGAAGTCACACTAACGATTGGAACTAAGGCAGAACGCATACCTAGTGCGCTGTAGGCTTGTGCATGTTGTACAGCATGACCACATTCGTGAGCCGCAACAGCAGCCGCAGCCGCATTTCTTTGGTTGTAAACTGATTCACTTAAGTTTACTGTTTTATTCTTTGGGTTATAATGGTCTGTTAATTTTCCAGGAGTAGAAATCACTTCAACGTCATAGATACCATTATCTGCTAGCATTTTTTCCGCGATTTCACGACCAGAAAGTCCATTTCGCAATTGCACTTTAGAATATTTCGCAAACTTTCTTTTAAGCTGACTACTCACCAACCAACTCACAAGAGCAATAGCTCCAATTAATATATAATATCCAATCATAATTTTAAATTTTAGTAATGTAAATCTATTACAAGATAATCAAATTCTAAGCCAAATTTTAGTTAAGAAATATTGTCAGTCTAACGAAGTTCTTCAGTAGCTTTAATGACACGATTATTTTCAAAAACTAAAACCAGTTGCGTAAGTTCTTCTTTTGAAAAACTTGGTTTACTACCTAAATAATAAACGAAATAATTCTTTCCATCCGAGTAAGAATCATTAGGCTTGCCTAGAAGTGAAATAACCTCAGTCTTTGTTTTATCTAACAGTAACTCATTATCAATAATGTCTTCCACCATTTCATAGCGAAATGAAGGCTGATTTTTCCATTTCTCCCGATCAAATTTTTCTTCAAATTCATAAATTAAAATCGTGCTCGCTACAAATGCAATAAATAGGATCAATCCAATTTGGTCATTTCTTTTGAGCCGAAACCTCATTTATCCTACGATATTTACAATTTTACCAGGAACAATAATCACTTTTTTAGGAGTTCTTCCTTCTAACTGCGCTATGGTTTTTTCATGAGCCATTACGGTTTTTTCAATATCTTCTTTAGACATGTCTAATGGTAATTCTAAGGTAAAACGCATCTTACCGTTAAATGAAATAGGATAGGTTTTGCTGCTTTCTACTAAATGCTTTTCTTCAAAAACTGGGAAAGTCGCAGTTGATATGGATTCGTTATTTCCTAATAAAGACCATAATTCTTCAGCAATATGTGGGGCATATGGAGAAATTAAAATCAATAATGGTTCTAAAATTTCTTTACTCGCGCACTTCTGAGATGTGAGTTCGTTTACAGCAATCATAAAGGTAGACACCGACGTATTGAAAGAGAAACTCTCAATGTCTTCTTCCACTTTCTTTATGGTTTTATGTAAGGTTTTTAAACTGTCCTTTGACGGTTCACTATTATCAACTTTCAAACCATTATCATCTACATAAAGTTTCCAAAGCTTTTTAAGAAATCCGTGAACTCCTGAAATTCCTGAAGTTTTCCATGGTTTGTATTGTTCTAATGGCCCTAAGAACATTTCATAAAGTCTTAGACTATCTGCGCCGTAATCTTCACAAATACTATCCGGATTAACCACATTGTATTTAGATTTAGACATTTTTTCAACTTCACGACCTACTTTATAAACACCGTCTTCTAAGATAAATTCAGCATTTTTAAATTCCTCTCCAAACTCACCATCATTCTTTAAGCCCTCAATATCCAATTCATCAGAGGCATTTACATACTGTACTTTAACATGGATTGGTACTACGTTTTTGTCTTTGATTAAGCCTTCAGACAGATAAGTATTTGTTCCCTCTTCTCGATATACAAAAGCACTTGTCCCCAAAATCATTCCTTGGTTAATTAGCTTTTTAAAAGGTTCTTCAACATTAACGAAACCTCTATCTTTTAAGAATTTTACCCAAAAACGAGAGTAGAGTAGGTGACCTGTAGCATGCTCGCTACCACCAATATATAAATCTACATTTTCCCAATAGTTGAGTGCTTCTTCGCTAGCAAAAAAGTCATCTCTGTTTGAAGCTTCCTCCATATATCGGAAGAAATACCATGAGCTTCCTGCCCAACCTGGCATAGTATTCAGTTCCAAAGGATGAATAGTGGTATTATTAATTTTATCGTTGCTTACAACTGAATTAGTTTCTGTACACCAAGCCCAAACGTCGGCACGTCCTAAAGGCGGCTCACCTTCTTCTGTTGGTAGGTATTTTTCAACTTCAGGTAAGTGAATAGGTAAATGTTCTGCGTCTATCATTTGAGGCATTCCATTTACATAATATACAGGGAATGGTTCTCCCCAATAACGTTGTCTTGAGAATACAGCGTCACGTAGGCGATAATTTGTTTTCCCAAGCCCTTGGCCTAATTTTTCTAATTCGAAAATAACACGTTTAGTAGCTTTTTTCAGGTTCATTCCATCAAGGAAATCACTATTAGCAATTTTTACATTGTCTTTTGAAGCATAAGCTTCTTCTGAAATATCTACATTGTCGAATATATTTGGGATGTCAATATTGAAGTGTTTTGCGAAATCATAATCACGCTGATCACCACAAGGAACTGCCATGACAGCACCTGTTCCGTAGCTAGCCAATACGTAATCACCAATCCAAATTGGAATTGGTTCTTTAGAAAATGGATGCTCGGCATAAGCGCCAGTAAACACACCAGAAATGGTTTTTACATCAGCCATTCTATCACGTTCGCTACGCTTTGCTGTTTTTTCAATATAGGCTTCAACCTCTGCTTTTTGTTCTGAAGTTGTGATTTTTGAAACGAGTTCATGTTCTGGAGCCAAGGTCATAAAACTTACACCAAAAATAGTGTCAGGTCTTGTAGTGAAAACGTCAATTTTATGAGACTCCTCATCGCTAGTCGTTGCTGGGATAACATTAAAAGTAACTGAAGCACCAACAGATTTTCCAATCCAATTTCTTTGACTTTCTTTTAAAGAGTCTGTCCAATCTACAGTATCTAAGCCTTGTAGTAAACGCTCAGCGTAAGCCGAAATACGCATGCTCCATTGTGTCATTTTCTTTCTAACAACGGTATGACCTCCACGTTCTGAAACGCCATTTACAATCTCGTCATTAGCTAAAACGGTTCCTAATGCTGGACACCAGTTAACTTCTGTTTCGGCTAAATACGTAAGTCTATATTTTAACAGTATTTCTTGTTGTTCTTCAGATGAATAATTATTCCATGCTTCAGCTGAAAAGATTTCAATATTATCATCGCAAATGGCGTTGATATTTGAATTTCCTTCAGAAGCAAAAGTTCTAACTAGAGTCTCAATATGCTCCGCTTTATTCGAATCATTATTATACCAAGATTCGAACAGCTGAATAAAAATCCACTGTGTCCACTTGTAATAATTTGGATCCGATGTTCTTACTTCGCGACTCCAATCGAAAGAAAATCCAATTTGATCTAATTGTCTTCTGTAAGTTTTAATATTTTCTTCTGTGGTGACAGCGGGATGCTGACCGGTTTGAATAGCATATTGTTCTGCAGGTAAACCAAAGCTATCATAACCTTGTGGATGTAATACGTTAAATCCTTTATGGCGCTTGTAACGCGCATAGATATCGCTGGCAATGTAGCCTAGTGGATGTCCAACGTGAAGACCAGCTCCACTTGGATAAGGGAACATGTCTAAGACGTAATATTTTGGTTTATCACTTTTGTTTTCGGCTTTAAACGTTTCGTTTTTTGCCCAATGGTCTTGCCACTTTTTTTCAATTTGATTGAAATCGTATTTCATATCAATTTTGTTTTTTCAAATTATTGCCAGCTATAGTCTACTTTCTGCAGACTCAAATAAGGCGCAAATTTAACAATAACCTACTAAACTGCCTATTTAATTGTTAAGAGGTCTTATAAAACAAAAAGCACCTTGCGTTTGGCAAGATGCTTTGGTAAATTCTTGTTACAGAAATCTAGAATTTATATCCTAAAGAAACCTGAAAGACACTATTCTTAACGTCGGGATTTTCCGCTACTGTTGTGATTCCAAAATTATATCGCGCTTGAACCAGCATATTATCTCCAAGGTTGTAGCCAAGTCCTATATTCGCTCCGACATCTATATTTGCTGCGTCAGTATCAAATTCTGGTAAAATACTATCTTCAAATTCAATTTTATCATTGACTAAAAAAGAGAATTGAGGTCCAACTTCAAGACTAAATCCATCAGCCAAATAATATTTTGCCATTATTGGAAGTGCTATATAATCGACTTTTACTTTTACATTACCATTGGCTTCAGACCCTTGAGTTGTATATAAGAGTTCAGGTTGAAGAGAAAATTTTTCACTTAAAGGGATCTCGGAAATGAATCCCGCGTGGAAACCAATGAGACTATTTCTATCTGCATCTCCTCCAGAAAAAGTAGAGACATTGAGTCCTGCCTTAGCACCAAATTGTACTTCTTGAGCATTAGTTTGTTGCATTAATCCAACAGTTGCAAATAAGATTGCAAAACATAATTTTTTCATAATAATTGATTTAATTGTTAATTGATTGGATAGATTCTCTTCAAGAAGTATGCCATCGTAAAAATTAATTAGAGAAAATTCTTATTCCAAATTGTAGCGGACTGATGTATACATTTATAATAGACATGTCTATTTAATAGGTTTTTTCATGCATTTACAACACTATTAAAAGTTAGTCGTTCTAATAGTTAGCATAAGCAAATAGTTTTATATTTTTACATCATAAATTAGTAGTAATTCATGGCATCATCTTTTGATAAATACCAAAAACGTAAACTAATATCATCTTACGTCTCTGTAGTAATAAGCATCGCTTTGGTTTTGTTTCTTTTAGGTTGTTTAGGACTTTTAGTCATCAATTCTAAAAAAGTCGCAGATCACTTTAAAGAGCAAGTTGTAATGACTATTTATTTAAACGATACAGCGAAAGAAGTTGAAGTCAACCAACTCAATAAGAGTTTGGCTATGGCCGATTATACTAAAGATGCAGTTTATGTGTCTAAAGAAGAAGCAGCAGAATACATGAAGGCTGAAACAGGTGAAGATTTTATGGATTTTGTTGGGTATAACCCATTAAAGAATTCAATTGATGTGCATCTCAAAGCCGATTTTGTAACAACAGAGCAATTATCAGAAATCACCGAAAGTCTTTCTAATAAAACCTTTATTGAAGAGATTAGATATGATAATGACTTAGTAGAATTAATGAATGATAATGTTAAGAAAATTACGTTTTGGGTATTGATTATTAGCGGCCTGTTTACTTTGATCGCTGTTTTACTTATTAATAGTTCTATCCGATTAGCCGTATATTCTAAGCGCTTTATTATAAAAACAATGCAAATGGTTGGTGCTACAAAACGATTTATTCGTAGACCTTTTGTTTGGAAAAGTGTACAGTTGGGAATTGTGGGTGCACTTGTAGCTATGGCAGGAATGGCAGTAGTATTATATTATTTAGACATCTCCTTTCCAGAATTAGAGTTGCTGACGAACACTGTTTTAATCGCTGCTTTATTTGCTGGAATATTTTTGTTAGGAATTTTAATTACATGGATTAGTACCTTTATAGCGACTCAGCGTTTCTTAAATCTGAAGACAGATCACTTGTATTATTAGGTTTGAAATTCACAAACCCTTAACGCATCCATTGTAAATAAAACAGTTACTTTGCATATTATTCAATCTTAGTTGAAAAGACCATGAAAGACTTAAAATCCAGGAAAAAAGAACCAAATCAGAATAAGAATGTGACTCTTCATAAAGATTCAAAACCTGAATTTATTTTCGGTAAGAAAAATTATAAATTCTTATTTATTGGATTAGCATTTATTGTTGTTGGGTTTATCATTATGGCCTATGGTTTAGATTTTACGTATGCAGGTTCGCATGAAGATCCTAACTACTTTGATCCATCCATTTACAGCTGGACAAGGATAAGATTAGCGCCAACTTTAGTACTTATTGGTTTTGGTATTGAAGTCTATGCCATTCTTTTAAATCCGAATAAATCTTCCGAAAAATAACCCACTTTTAATTTACAACTTACCTATACTTAAAATTGATACTATTGCCCTATGGAAATTATTGATGCTATTATTTTAGGAATTATTCAAGGGCTTACGGAGTTCTTACCTGTTTCTTCTAGTGGTCACTTAGAGCTTGGAAAAGCGATTCTTGGTGATACGTCTTTACCTCAGGAAAGTCTATTGTTTACCGTAGTACTTCACTTTGCGACAGCATTAAGTACCATGGTTGTTTTTAGAAAAGATATTATTGAACTGATAAAAGGAGCTTTAAAATTTGAATGGAATGAAGACCTTCAATTCATTGCTAAGATTGCTTTATCTATGATTCCAGCCGTAATAGTTGGCTTATTTTTTGAAAAAGAATTAGAGCAACTTTTTGGTAGTAATATTCTCCTTGTAGGTTGTATGCTTATCGTTACTGCAATTTTACTTTTCTTAGCAGATAAGGCAAAGGATACACAAAAGAAAGTGACTTTTTCAAATGCCTTTATTATTGGTATATCACAAGCTATTGCAATGTTACCGGGAATTTCTAGATCTGGTGCAACAATTTCAACATCAGTTTTATTAGGTAACGATAAAACTAAAGCAGCACGTTTTTCCTTCTTAATGGTGGTGCCTCTTATTTTTGGAAAAATCGCAAAGGATATCTTAGGTGGTGAATTAACTTATGATAGTGCAAGTTTCCCGGCTTTAGGTATTGGGTTTATAGCCGCTTTTATTTCAGGACTATTTGCTTGTACTTGGATGATTGCTTTAGTAAAGAAAAGTAAATTAACGTATTTTGCTATCTATTGTGTAATTGTTGGTATCGCAGCGATAATCTGGTCTTTAAGCTAATGAGGACAGAAGAAGATTTTAAATCCGGACAAGTATTACTAATAGATAAGCCATTAACCTGGACGTCATTTCAAGTTGTGAATAAGTTGCGTTGGGCAATACGACAAGCTTATGGCATCAAGAAAATTAAAGTCGGACATGCCGGTACTTTAGATCCTTTAGCGACGGGGTTATTAGTGATATGTACAGGAAAGATGACCAAGCAAATCAATACCTTTCAAGGTCAAGAAAAAGAATACACAGGAACCTTTGTTATTGGTGGTACAACACCTTCTTTCGATTTAGAAACCGAGGTTGATCAATCCTTTCCAACCGAACATATTACAGACGAATTAATTCATAAAACTACAGAACAATTTATTGGTAAGATTGAACAATTTCCTCCAGTGTTTTCTGCTATAAAAAAAGATGGCAAGCGTTTGTATGAATTTGCAAGAGCAGGGGAGGATGTTGAAATTAAATCGAGACAAGTTGAAATAACTGAATTCGAGATCACGAAAATAAATTCTTCAACTGAGAGTAGCTCAGCTCATATAGAATTAGAATTTAGGGTGGTTTGTAGCAAAGGAACCTATATAAGATCCCTAGCTCACGATTTTGGAAAAGCATTAAATTCAGGTGCACATCTATCCGTTTTACGACGAACACGAATAGGCGATTTTAAAGTTGAGGATGCTTTAACTCCTGAGGTATTTATTGAGAGTCTGCCTTCTAAAGATTGATTTAACAAGGGTTTATGATGTCTTGTTAATCCATTTCTTTCTTATATTCGTATATCACTATACACGAATAAGAACATAAATTCTGAAATTTATTGAACAACATAAAGCCGTAGTTATTACGTTCCTTCTTACAGGAATTGTAGTCCTTGCTATGTTTAGTATCCAGCTTAAACCTCACAAGGATTTAATTACAGAAAGTTATTATCTAATTGAACCTGAACCTGAAATAGAGGAAAAAGAGAAAGAACTTCAAGAATTAGAAGACATTAATGCAAAATCAACAAACAAAGCTTTCAATGAAGATGAAGCTTTTGAAGAATTAATGCGGAATTTCAAAACCGTACAATCGGAAGATGTTGAGCGCCCTACAAATGAAGTCGAAGAAAATGAAGCTAGTGAAGAGATTGTTGAAAAAACAAGCCTCAATGAGTCGCGCGCTAATAGCGACGCATACGCCTTAAACTCCCAGGAGTTGGAATCCTACAAAAAAGTACAAGAGGAGCTTAAAAAGCGTCTTGAAAACAAGAAACAAGCGGCTGAGCACGCTAAAACAAAAAGTACACTAAGCTATTCTTTAAAAGGAAGAACTTTAACGTCTTATAAAACGCCGCGCTATTTATGTGAAACAGGTGGAAAAATCGTTGTGAGTATCAAAGTTGACGAAGATGGCGATGTATTTGATGCTTCTATTAATGGCTCGTCGAACTCCAAAAATCAATGCCTAATTGATCATGCGATTGCTTATGCTAAATCTGTTCGATTTGATACATCCACAAAAAAAAATCAATTAGGCACCATTACGTTTTTATTTAAAGGCAAAAATTAATTCGACTCTAAATAGGTCATTAGCTTAGAAGACTAACTAAATCTTCAATCGTAGACTGACCTTTATCGGTATTGTACCAACGTTGTAAATCGGTTTTGAATTCTTCGGTTATCGTGTCATTATTCGCTTTAAATTCTTCAACCATCGCCGTAGCAACCTGTGGTCTTGGCCCAAAGGTGTTTAAAACCTCATTAGTTTCAGAATCAATCATGATTAACTTTGGAATAGATTTTCCGCCATTGGTTAAAAACTGATTCATAAGCGCCTCGTTATTGTCTCTTAATACAACTCTATAATCGATATTGTCATTAAGCTCGGCGACTTTGTTGATAATTGGCATAATATGCGCTGCATCACCACACCAACTCTCTGAAATGACCAACCATATTACTTTTCTATCAAAGTTTTCAATTTTGGCTTTCATTGCCTCAGACACTTTAGCGGTTTTATCCCAACGTTGCATACGTTTATCATTAAGCTGGGTATATTCGGCCATAGCCTCTGATTTGTCGTTACCTGTTGTTGATTTTTCTTGAACTAAGGTGGTGACTAAAGTTCTATATTCAGCATAAGTCATACTGTTTTTTAAACTTGCTGAAATAATATCGTTTACTGTAAGTGTATCTGTGTTCATAGTACAAAAATAAGATTCTATTGCTAATTATTTGGTAACTGTTGTTACATTAGTAGGACTAAAGAATAAACCTTACATAATGGAAAAAAATAGATGTGGTTGGTGTGTTGGTGATCCTTTGTATGAAGCTTATCACGACGAAGAATGGGGAGTTCCTGTTTATGATGATGACACTTTATTTGAATTCTTAATTCTTGAAACTTTTCAAGCGGGTTTAAGTTGGATAACTATCTTGAGAAAACGGGAAAACTTCAGAAAAGCTTTTGATAATTTCGATTATAGGAAAATAGCCAAATACGATGACTCTAAAGTTGAAGACTTGTTACAAGACGCTGGAATAATTCGAAATAAACTCAAAGTCAAGGCAACGATTAGTAATGCCCAGGCTTTCATGAAAATTCAAGATGAATTTGGATCGTGTTCTAAATATATTTGGGGTTTTGTTGATGGTAAACCTATTGTAAATAAGCTGAAGAATCATAAAGATGCGCCTGCAAATACGCCTTTGAGTGACAGGATTAGTAAGGACTTAAAAAAACGAGGATTTAAATTCGTAGGTTCAACTGTAATTTATGCGCATATGCAAGCAACAGGAATGGTAAACGATCATATAGTGTCTTGCTTTAGATATAACGAGGTTTAAAGATAGTTTTGAAATTCTGAACGAGGCATACTTTTCGCACCTAAACTTTCAAGATGTCTAGTGTGTAATTGACAGTCGATTAATTTATAATTAGAGTTTTGAACAAAGCTTATAAAACCAACTTTGCTGGCATTACTTACTTTGGCAAACATGCTTTCACCACAAAAAAGAGAATCGTTAAATGAAATGCCGTATAAGCCACCTACTAATTTATCATTTTGCCAAACTTCAACTGATTTAGCAAAGCCCATGTCATGTAATTTGAGATAAGCCTCAATCATTTCGTCTGTAATCCAAGTTCCTTGTTGGCCTTCGCGTTTGACTTCAGCACAATTTTCAATCACTGCTTTGAAGTCTTTATTTTCTGTAACTTCAAAAAGCCCCTTTCTTAATATCTGTTTCATGCTCTTCGACACTTTAAGATCTTCAGGAAATAAGACGAAGCGTGGATCTGGAGACCACCATAGAATAGGTTCTTCATCTTGATACCACGGAAATATTCCTTTTGTATATCCATGTAGAATTCGCTCTGGAGATAAATCACCTCCAATGGCTAAAAGGCCATCTGCCGATGCTTCAGAAATATCAGGAAATTCAATTTTATGACTTAAGAAATGCATGGGTTTCAAATTATATCAATGACGAATTTATAAAATATCTTGACTAAATAGGGTTCGTAATTTTGGATAGTGACTTTGAGTTAAAAATACCTTGTAGATTTCTATTCGTGATTTATCATACTAGGTTTTGTCTCATCAACTAGGAATCTAAACCCATCCATTGAGACTTATGTGTTTTCAACAAATTTATAGTAAAGGTATAAACAGAAAAAAGACTTGCTTTAAATAAAAACAAGTCTTTTTATATGATTTTATGTTCTTCTAATTAGAACGGTAAATCGTCGTTGTCACCATCGTTAATATCATTAACTGGCTCAAAAGCTTCTGTTGGTGGAACAGGAGGCATATTTCCACTTGGTGCTTCAGATTGTACGGCTTCAATTCTCCAACCTTGGATAGAGTTGAAGTATTTTGTTTCACCTTGTGGGTTAACCCATTCTCTTCCTCTTAAATTGATATTAATTTTAACCTGCTGTCCAACTTGGTAACTGTTTAATAAATCAGTTTTATCTTGAACAAATTCCACCATAATATGTTGTGGGTACTGTTCTTCCGTCGTAACTACAACCTCTCTTTTTCTAAATCCATTGCTTCCAAAGGTTTGAGTCTCTCCTAACATTTTAATTCTTCCTTGTACTTCCATTTTTGCTTAATCTATAATTTATATAATACTTTATTTTCAGGCTACGAAAGTAATAACTTCCAAGCACTTTCTACGTCTCCATAGCTCAAATAATTTTGAGCCAATTTATGCTTTTCTCTGTGAGATGCCGTCCTGATGTCGGGATAGCGCTCACTGATGTCATCAATAAACTTATTAACATCCTCTTTATTTGGCAATTTATCAACATTACCTAACATCCCAAGATTGTTTCCTGTTAAAATCATGCTATTTTTCACATGATCAGGCATGCTATCTACACCAATTCCCATACTTCTTAATGGTTTAGGAATCTCAAAAAAACCAGTTTTAGCTCTACTGTAATAGCTGCCACCAGCTCTTGCCACTAAGTCTAAGGCTTCTTGATTGACGGTTTGGTCTTCGTTTAAAACGTCATCAGAAATATGAAGTTTTACAACTTCACATATTACTAAATTTCCAGCACCTCCTTCAGTTCCTAAATGAACTATTTCATTGACTTTACATTCAATTTGAACAGGAGATTCAGCTACTCTAAACGGTTTTACTAGGTCTGAAGCTAACATCGTTAAGCCTGCTTTTTCAAATTCATTTACGCCTTCAGGATATTCTGTACTTGTTAAAGATGCTTGATGAACCATATCGTAATTCACCACGTTAATCACCACTTCTTTCATGGCTTCAACATTTGCTAAAGTATGTTTTGTGGTATTATCTCTAACTCTTCTCGCCGGAGAAAAAATTAATATCGGTGGGTTAGCACTAAACATATTAAAAAAACTGAACGGCGATAAGTTAGGATTACCATCCTTATCAATAGTACTTGCAAAAGCGATTGGTCTTGGTGCAATTGCACTTAATAAATAAGCGTGTAAAACGCCGGTTGAAAGGTCTTTAGGATTGAATGATGCCATGTAATCTGTTGATTTATAGCAAAGATAATTATATTAGACTATGATTGAAAGTATTTAGTTCCGTATTGACGCAATATTTTCAACATATTTACATTATATTTAAAATTGCAACTAAATAATTCAATGACTATTAGCTTCAACCAAAACGTAATCCGTTGGATTATAATTGTCTCTTCATTCATAATTATTTCTCTGATTCTCTGGAATACGTATTCGTTTTTTCAAAACTTTAAAGCTGAAGAACGTTCAAAAATGAAAAACTGGTCTTTCGCTCAAAAGGAATTGAGTAAAACCACTGATCTCGATGCTGATTTAGGAGAATTACCTTTTGAAATTATTACAAGTAATACAACGACACCAATGATTACGGTTAGTAATGATGGTAGTATGGAATATAATAATATCAATGAAGAAAAGGCTAAAGATTCTCTCTACCTGCTAAAATTGATTGAGAAATTTAAAAGTGAAAATGAACCAATTGAAATTCGATATGAAGGCAAGGTGTTATCGACATTATATTATGGAAATTCGGCTTTGTTAAACAAGTTGAAATATTACCCTTTAGCTTTATTATTGATTATAGTGCTGTTTGGAGCCGTAGTGTATTTCTTTTATCGAAGTTCTAAAATCGCCGAACAAAATAAACTATGGACAGGAATGGCCAAGGAAACTGCTCACCAAATTGGAACGCCATTATCATCATTAGTGGGTTGGGCAGAAATTTTGAAAACAGAACAGGTTAATCCAGATTATATTGTTGAAATAGAAAAAGATATTGATAGACTTCAAACTATTACAGAACGTTTCAGTAAAATTGGATCTGCACCGACACTTCAAAACTTGGATATTGTTGAAGTGACCAAGTCATCTTATGAGTACTTGAAATCGAGATCATCGAAGCTAATTAATTTCGAAATTGTCACTCCTGACCGTGAAATATGGGTTAATTTGAATGAGCAGCTCTTTGGTTGGACCATTGAGAATCTTGTGAAAAATGCAATAGATGCCATGAGAGGGAAAGGTGAATTGACATTAGAACTCACTCAACTCGAAAATCAAGTGTTCATCAATATTACAGATACAGGAAAAGGCATTTCAAAATCGTCTTTTAATAAAATTTTTGAGCCAGGTTATACCACTAAGAAGCGAGGATGGGGATTGGGTTTATCATTGGCCAAACGTATTATTGAAGACTACCACGATGGCAAAATTAAAGTTTTGACTTCTGAAAAAAACAAAGGAACAACCATTCAGATTATGTTGAAGCAGGTATAGGTTGTTTTTAAGTCCTGTTCATTCAGAGTATAATGCGAAGAATCTCTATGTTTATTTAAGATATAAATTGATTAAATTTTATATGTCTTAAGATTCTTCAATCATAATGTGCATTCCGACTGCCAACATGAAAAACTAAGTTAATATCCAAATCGTATTTAAATTTTAATATTGAAAATTTAGTTTAAATTTGACCATGAGTTCGTCTAAATATTTCACTTTAAAAGAAGCCAGGTTAAGTAATAACTGCCCAGAATGCTATTCTAATGATGGCTTAGAGCTCACGTTTAAACAAAAACTTAAAGAGACTAAACTTTTTAAAGCCATTACTGAAGATACGGTGTGTAATTTATATTGTCTTAAATGCGAAGTAGAGATTTTTCCAATTCGTTGGGATGATGATATAGATCGCGTAGTAGATTATCATAAAAGAGCATTAAAAACAAAACCCAAGTCTATTAAATTAAAACCCATCTCATGGATTTTAATAACCTTAGGAGTTGTTCTTTTAATCGCAATTATCTTATTCACTACAGGAATAATATCTGTAAATTAAAAGTGTGAGGCAATTTTATTGGCTATAGCTTCAAACTCTTCTTTTTCTAATTTTTGTTTACTCGTAAAACGCGCATCTTCCATAGTGTGAAGTGGAATTAAGTGGACGTGAACGTGAGGCACTTCCAATCCAATAACGGACATACCAACGCGCTCACAAGGAATCGCTTTTTCAATGGCTAAAGCTACACGTCGTGAGAACTTCATTAGGCCCATATAGGTGGCTTCATCCAAATCAAAAATTTTATCGACTTCTTTTTTTGGAATACAGAGTGTATGACCCTTAGAGTTTGGGTTGATATCTAAAAAAGCAAAAAACTCTTCGGTTTCTGCGACTTTATATGAAGGGATTTCTCCTGAAATTATTTTAGTAAAAAGCGTTGCCATAATTAAATTGGAATAAATTTATAAATTTCATCATTCGACTAAATCGACCTTTTAAAACAAGGGACTCTAAATTAGACTTATAATGATTATAAACGTTATTAAAGTTATTATATAAATATAAAAAGATTCCTTTAATAAGGAATCTTTTTATGATTTAACTATAAGTTTACCGCTAAAGTAGGTAGCTGCTTATCTTGAAATTTCTAAAATATCAAATTTTACAATTCCACTAGGTACTTGTATTTCTGCAGTATCACCTACAGATTTACCTAATAAACCTTTTCCAATTGGAGAGTTTACTGAGATTTTTCCAGCAGCTAAATCGGCTTCGCTTTCTGCAACCAAAGTATAGCACATTTCCATACCATTTACTTGGTTTTTGATTTTTACTTTCGACAAGGCAAGAACCTTAGTCAAGTCTAATTGTGACTCGTCTATAACTCTTGCGTTAGCTAAAGTTTCTTCCATTTTAGAAATTTTCAACTCTAACATACCTTGTGCTTCTTTTGCAGCATCGTATTCTGCATTTTCACTTAAATCACCTTTGTCTCTAGCTTCAGCAATTGCTTGCGATGCCTTAGGGCGCTCCACATCTTTAAGATGGTTTAATTCTTCTCTTAATTTTTTTAAACCTTCAGCTGTGTAATAAGATACTTTACTCATAATTTAATCGTTTTAGAAATAACGAAAACCAAACAGTAAACTCTTTATTATTTTTGAGCCTGTCTGAAGAACAGACAGGCTCAAAAAAAACTGTAAGATATTTTTACTATTTAAAAGTCGTTTATTTTATAATTATAATATTAGCATAAAAAAAATCTCGCGCTGACGAGATTACCTTACAAATATATAAAATATTTACGGTATAGTTCGAATAATTGTAAATTGCGGGTTGAATTTTATTGAGAAAAATGCATTAAAAATTTTCAACGTCAGAGGTTTTTGCTCACAAAGCGAGTATTTACGTGCGTTCTGAAGATGTGGCTTCTTAATTCGTTAAAATTCAAATCATTAAAAAAAATAGACATTGAAGAAGTTAATTTTAATATTAAGTTGTGTAATCATTTTTGGATGTAGTAAAAACGATCCTATTTATAATTGTAATTATTTGATAGATGTTGGTGTTAATCTTACCGTAAACTTAAATCTACCACAGTACAATCAACTATTATTTCCGGTGAATGCTATTCGAGTAGAAGGCTATGGTAATAAAGGTATTATTCTAGTCAGAACTAATGCCAATTCAATTTTAGCTTGGGATGGTGGAGATCCAAATCACCCAACTTCAGCTTGTTCTACATTGACCATTAATGGCTTTAATGCTACTTGTGGCTGCGACGATGGTAATGAGTATAGTTTAATTACAGGAACTGCTCTTAACGAAAATCCTCAACCTTGTACGTTAAAACCATACAGGGTTGAGGATCTCGGTAATAATGTGTATTTGGTGACTAACTAGAACTTCAAAGTTGCACCAAGTAAAAAGTTAGTGGTGGCTTGTGGGTAAAAACCAGCGCCTTCAATTGTTGAAATAGCGCCAGGATTAGACCAACTATCATCATAAGTATAGTAGTATCCATTAGAAACGTACTTCACATTAAAAATGTTATTTACCAATCCTGATAACATGATTGAATCGAAAATTGATTTTGAACCATCGTCATTTCTGAATGAAATGGTATAATTAATGTTGAAATCATTGATGAAGAAACTATCTAATTTAGATAATTCAGCTTCCGTATTACTCATGTATTGTTCTCCAACATATTTGCTTAGTAAAGACATTTGAAGGCTTTCTAAAGGTTGAAAAACAATAGCATTTGAAGCTACTAAACTAGGTGAAAATATAATGTCTGTTTTTCCTAAGTTTTTTAATTCATCATCAAACGAAATCACGGTTTCCTTATTTTTATTCGTGCTTAACGTCATATTTGGTTGAAGCGTTAATTGTGAAGTCACAGGAATAATAGCTTCTAACTCTAAACCTAAGCGGTAACTTTCACCACTATTGGTTCTAATTGGGTTTCCAACATCATCCATTCGACCAGATAACACTAACTGTTGATTGTATAACATATAATACGCATTAGCATTAAAAACGAAATTTCCTTTTTTATGTCTCCAACCTAATTCGAAATCATTAAGCTGTTCTGGTTTTATATTGTTGTCACTTTCAAAATCCGTTCTGTTAGCTTCTCTGTTTGCTCTTGCATATGAAAAGTAAAGATTGTTATTAGTGTTTAGACTGTAAGTGATTCCGGCTTTAGGGTTGAAGAATGTGAAATTCTTATCAATTTCAAAATCTACTAAATCTGATGTGGTTCCAACAGTTTTGAATGTCACGTTTCTCACTTGAAGGTCTCCATATAAACTTAACTTATCATTCAGTCTATAGTTTGCTTTTGTGAAAACAGATACATCATTTTTTCGACTGTTTCCATCGTAATAACGATCTCTTATTTCGCTTTGACTTGCATATTCCGCCCAAATTACTTCACCAAAATGATCACCAGAATAATGACTTAACGAACCACCAAAAATCAAGTTCAGATTGTTGTTTTTATAATTCGCATTGGCATTAAGAACATAAAAATCATTGTCTAACCAACGTCTTCTAATCACATCTGTTTCATCAATAGTTTCGCCGTTAATAGTTATTGGGTTAAAACCATAAGTGTCAAAATCTTGGTCTTCTTTGTATTGTTCAAAGTAGCCACGACCATAAGTATAGTTTAAACCAAGGGTTGTAGACCATTGATTATTGTAGCGTTGGTTCCAATGTAATTGGTAATGATCTTGACTATAATGGTCTACTTCATTATCGTAGAACTTAATATTGCCTTCGTCGTCTGTATATTCTCCAGCAGTATTGTAAGTCCGATCATTTTCTAATTTGTCTGGGTCCTCAAGGCCATTCCAAGCCTGATATGTGACTTCATTTCCACCAAAGGTTATAGCCTTGATTAACGTGTTGTCATCTGCATAAGACCCTTGTAAAAAGTAAGATTTTAAATCTGCTGAAGCACGATCGATATAACCATCTGAAGCAATATTGGATAAACGTCCTGCAATTTCAATATGATCATTCAATAGACCAGTACTGAATTTTACAGTGTGTTTTCTTGTATTATAACTTCCGAAGGAATTAGAAATTTCACCTGAAGCCTCTTTAGAAACCGCATCTGTTAATACGTTAATACTTGCACCAAAAGCACCAGAACCATTTGTTGAAGTTCCAACACCTCGCTGTAATTGTAAACTCTCAGTAGAGGAAGCAAAGTCACCTAAATTTACCCAAAACGTTCCTAAAGACTCGGCGTCATTATACGGAATACCGTTAATAGTAATGTTTGTAGATTGTGAGCTAACACCTCTAACTCTAATTCCAGTATAACCAACTCCAGCTCCAGCATCTGTGGTAGTTACAACCGATGGTAAGAAGTTAAGTAGCATAGGAATGTCTTGACCTAAGTTACGTTTTTGTAAATCTTTTTTGGTAACGTTGGAATGCGTAATTGGCGATTTAGCATCTACTCTTACTGCTTTGACAAGAACTTCGTCTAGTTGTTCAACTTTAGTAGTGTCTTGTACTTTCTCTTGTCCATAAACAGAACAAAGACTTAATAAAAAAATGGATAATGTTAATCTCTGTCGACTTGTTGGTGAGAGATTGTTGAATAATGATTTGGTTTCGGCTAATCTATTTTTTAAGACGAAACTGAATCTAGCTACTGAAAATTGATGGCTAGATTGAAATTTAAGAATACTAGATTTCATACGACTATAAGTCTATAATCGAATAAAAAGAGGTAATTATTCTTGGTTAATTATTGATTTATTTTGGAATTGTTTTCTAATGCTCTTCAAGTACTTCGTCTGCACTCGATATAACATTAGGAACATTATTCCTTATTTTCCTAAACAGCATTACCTGTTCTAGGTTCAATGGGTATGATCTCAGCTTGAAAAGTTAGTGGTCTTGTAAAAGTTAATCGTTTTCTAGAATTACTTTTAACTGTTTACAGAGACTGCTTAACTAATTTTAGCACCCCTTTTTTGAGAACGCTGCAAAGGTACAATGGATTTTAGAATATCAATAGCTGATTTTAGACTTTTTAAATAGTATTGAAAGGCATTTTCGGAAGGAGCTAACACTGATGTAGTTATTGATTTTTAATATTTCAAATGAATCGATTTTACTAGTTCATTTTGCTCGGATTAGTGGTTTAGGTTCAAGAATTTGTTGGAATTTTAAGAAACCTAACTCTGTAATCTTACTTTTTATAAAATCACTCTAAGTCTCATAATAGCATTAATTTATTTCCGGAGGCTTTCTATTGGCTTTTTTTTCAGAAGTTATGCGCTTATACTTTAGACGCTTTCTCTTGACTGCTCTTGGGACTTTAGTTGATATCCGTTTCTTTTCTACTTTCAGTCCTTCCTTAATTAATTCTAAAAATCGCTGAGTAACTAATGCTTTGTTTCTAAACTGACTGCGGCTTTCGTCACTTGCTAAAATTAAAATCCCTTCTTTAGTTAATCTATTTTGAAAGAATTTGGAAAGCCTTTCTTTTTCAATATCACTAAAGACCGTAGAGTTTTCAATATCGAAATACAACTCGGCTTTAGACGAAACCTTATTCACATTTTGACCACCACTTCCTGAGCTTCGAACGTACTTATAATTTAATTCTGAAATAAGTGCTTTATCAGAAAACATTAGCCGTTAATTTGATGGGTGGCTTTTAGCAAGTCAGTGACCGTTTTTACCGGATTAAAAGTAATTAATGGGACTTCTACAAAAATGGTATTCCAATGCGCCATAGAACCATTCCAAAGTCCAGGAAGCTCTAGTGCTTTCAAATCTCTTCCCATTCTAGTTTTCATGGTAATAAAAGCAGTATTGGGATCTACAAATTGGTTAAGATCAAACTTTTCACCTTTATAATTTTTAATACCACAAACTAAATCTACAGGATTAAAATGCGTAGCATTATTGAGTATTTTAATCTGCGTTTTATTTGTTTTATCAATTTGAGCAGATTCCACAATTTGTAAAGAAACATCCCCGTTTTCATCCTTAATCCAAAATGGGCCGCCTCCTGGTTCACCTTCATTTTTTACCATTCCACAAACCCGAATAGGTCGATTTAGTTTCTCTTTTAAATAGGCAATTTGATTTTCGGTAGAATATTTTTCGAACTCTTTACTAAACACGACATAGAGTTTGTTTTTTAAGAAATCTACAATAGCGTTTAGTTGATTGTCCTTTAGATTATTAGTTTCTAGTTGTTTTAAATACTCAAAAGACTGTTCTTGTAATTCTAATAAAATCCCACCTAGCATTTTCTTGTATTCCGCTAGCTTTTCGTCATATTTAAAGACGACTATATTGTCTATGTTTTTTATAAAAACGATGTCAGCATCTTGCTTATTCAAGTTGTTTAAAAGTGCGCCATGACCAGATGGTCTAAACAATAATTCTCCATTTTCTTCTCTGAAATATTCGTTTTCTGGTGTTACAGCAACTGTATCTGTTGATTGGCATTGGTATGAAAATGAAATATTGAATTTTGTATTTGTTCTATCTTCAACAATTTCTTGAATTCGATTAAATTCCTCATCAAATATATGCTTGTGTATTTCTGAAACAGTAAAATGTAAATCTGCTTTATTATTAGAGGATGCATATAATGCGGCTTCAAATAAATGCTCTTCAAAAGCGGTTGAAATATGATCTTCATACTTGTGAAAAGGCAATAAACCTTTGGGATAGAAGCCGTAATTCAGTTTGTCTGAATCTAATAGCACTTTAATAATAATTACCTTTTTTTCGTCTTCCGAAAGAGATTTAAAATCAGGATAAAGTTTTTTGGATTCATTTATGACTTCTTCATAAAATGGAAACTTCTCTAATCCGACAAAAAACAAAGATAAATCGCTGGCTTTGTTTCTATTTATATAAGAATTAATGGTTTCCTTAGTTAAATCATATTCATGTAAAAACTGAAACAAAAATTTAAACATTCTTGTCGCCGCACCAGAAGCTGGAACAAATTTCAGAATGCGTTTAGCATTTCTTTTACTTTCAAAAAAGTTAATAGCTTGATCTTTTTCAGTTTCTGATAGTCTTAATATTCCAGAACCTATATTTGCAGCATCTTGCAGATTTACAAAAGGAATTCCGGTTTTAAAAAGTTCTATTTGTGCCTTAACTTTTTCAATAGTTAAACCTTTATCTTCAATTTGTTTTATATCTTTTTCTGTCAAATTCATTTCTTGTTACTTAATAAGTCATCAATAAGCTTTACTGCCTTTTTAAACCGCGTTTCCAAATCGCCTTTTAGTAAAACATAAGGTTTGTTATAGTCTATTAAAGCTTTTTGAAAAGCTTGAAATATTTGTTCTCTTTCATTAGGTTTATCACGAATTCCATCGGCTTCCCAAGGGGTATCAATATACGTTAAAAAGTATAAATCGTAAGTGTTTTCTGCGGCATATTTTTTAATGAGCGGATGATATGTTCCTGGATAATAGACTTCAGCATACACCTTTGTTTCTAACAAATCGGTATCACAAATTAAAACAGAATCTGTTCTTTTAGCGAACTCATTTTCATTTTTCATTTGCCCAATAGCAATTGGCAATACATCTTCTTTCGTTAATGTTTCCTTTTTTTTAAGTTTCGCTTCTGCATATTCTCGTGAATATTCTGGGACATAAACGGTATTATAATGTTCCGCTAATCGTTTTGCAAGTACAGTTTTTCCAGTAGACTCGGGGCCAAATAAAACTACTTTTATGCAGTCTGCTGCTTCTTGTTTAAGCTTTTTTTCCATTCGTTATAGCCTTGAACTGCTAAAATTAAGAATATAATAAATTGAATTGCAGTAAAGCCCAAACCTTTTACAAAGTACAACGGAACTGAAATGAAATTTGCAACAATCCATAACAGCCAATGTTCAATTTTTTTATTGGCCATTAACCACATTGCTGCAAAGAAAATTCCTGTTGTTATTGTATCGATGTAATCGGTAGTTCTGTCGAATCGATTGAAGTATAAATAGACGGCAACAATAAAGATTATGGTCACTAAGAATATCATCCCTGTTTTTAGCCAATCTTTTGAAGTTGCTTTTGTGATTTCAAGGATGTCCCCTTGCGATGAATGACTCCACATATACCAACCATATACACTCATTAAGGTGTAGTAGATATTGATGGTGAAATCTCCATAAAGTTCAAAGATAAAACAGACATAGACAAAAATAGCTGTACTAATGATACCTGTTGGAAATACTAAGATGTTTTCTTTTTTGGCATACATCACACTAGCAATTCCAAAAGTCACCGCAATAATTTCAAGAATGATATTGAAGGCTGAAGCAGTCCGATAGGGTTCAAGAAAAAAATCAGAAATTTGGCTCATAATCGCTTCGGTCTGTTTTTACAATCTTCATATTTAACACTGCTATATCAATCTCTGAAAAAGATTGTTTTATTTCTTGAGTAACAAATGGCATTAGCTTATCAAAGTCACCATAAATCTGTGTGCTTAAAGGATTTTCTAAAACTGTAAACTCTGATGCTCGTAAACGTTTTATAAAGTCGATGATATGTGATTCATAATCGTCTTTAAGCGGTGTAAGGGTTAATTCTATTGATATTTTCATAATAGTTATTGCCAATGGTTGTTATAATTTGCTTAAGAAGATAGTACATACAAATCAGATGATGGCCTTCTTCGTTCACTTCAGTATTTATGTTTTTAATTCTTCAAAGAAGTTTTCGTCGTTTTCAAATGCCGTTCCAATAACTACTACATCTGCTCCAGCATTATAAGCTAACTCCATTTCCGATTTAGATCTTATGCCTCCGCCTACGATTAAAGGAATGTTGAGTTGTTGTTTTACTTCGGAAATAATTTGAGGTTCAATGGGGTGCGTTGCGCCGCTTCCAGCTTCGAGATATATGAGTTTCATGCCCAGTAATTCGCCGGCTTTAGCGGTGTCTTTAATAGTTTGAATATCACTTCGCTTAATTGGTTTTGTTTGGCTAACACGTTGAACTGCTGTTTCTTTTCCGTTTTCAATAAGGAGATAACCCGTTGGAATGATGTCGAGATGGGTATTAGAAAGTTTTGAAACAGCTTCTACTTGCTTTCCTATTAAATAATCAGGATTTCGTCCTGAAATTAAAGACAGAAATAGAATACCATCGGCTTTATTTGTAATTTGAATCACGTCGCCAGGAAATAGGATAACAGGAAGTTGAGTATGCTTTTTTATCTCCTCAACTAAGGCGTCTGTTTGGCCTTCATCGACCTCGCTTCCTCCAACAAAAATATGTGTCGCTAATGACTGGTTGACTTTTGATATAAATCCAGACACATCCTGAGTCTTCATTTTGTCAGGATCGATTAATACGGCCAAATTTTTTTTAGCTGATTGTATTGATTCTAATATCGTATTACGCTTTAAATTCATTTAGTTATCACAAATTGCCATTAAAAAAAGCTCAAGAAATAAAATTGAAATTCTTGTAGTCTCAATTTTCATAAAACGGCCTATGTCTTGCGTCATTATTTATTCTCACCACTCACCAACTATCCCTAATTAGGGAACCACATAGGCGCAAGTAAAACCTTCAAACTCTAAAAACGCAGTATTATATCTGTATTTTTTGTTTTTATAATCTATCCATGCGATGGTATTACCGTCTTTCATCATAAACGGAATCACTAAAAAATGCTCTCTAAACAACATTCCTGGCGTGGCGAAAAGTTTATAAAGGGACTCTTTTATTCCCCAAATTACGGTTAGTCGTCTTATATAATCTTCGTCTGTTTCTTTCAGATAATTGTACTCATAATCCACAAATTTATGTGCGATAATCCCAATTTTCTCACGTTGCTTTTCAATGTCAATTCCCACAGGAGACTCGCTAACTATTACACCTGAAAATGTAAATGAATGTGTAATCGAAATATGCTTTCCATCTTTAAGATGAGGTTTACCATTCTTGTCATAAAACAAATCCGGATCCGTATAACCGAATTCACGTAACAAATGTCTCACACTTAAAAAGCCACGTTGGTGCAGTTCACTTTTCATACCTAATACACGTTGTAAACTTTGTGGTCTTAAATCTAAAGGCTTCATTAATTCGTCATACGATTCTTCAATCTTCCAGATTTTAACAGTAGTTTGTGAATTAACACTAATGGATTTATAAAGTGGCATTTAGGATTCTGAATGTTATTGATTATCTTTGCATCGCCTTAGGCGAGTTTGGTATTTTTGATGTAGCGAATTTAGTTATTTAAGCCATAAAGCCAAAGGCAAGTATAAATTTAAAAAAACAAGGAGAAAATAATATGAGTACAAAATCAGTTACTTACGTGCCTAATAAGGTAAAAGATATGTCGTTAGCGGCTTGGGGAAGAAAAGAGATTGAATTGGCTGAAGCAGAAATGCCAGGTTTAATGAGTCTAAGAGAAGAATATAAGGATGAGCAACCTTTAAAAGGAGCGCGTATTGCTGGATGTCTGCATATGACGATTCAAACGGCTGTTTTAATTGAAACACTACAAGCTTTAGGTGCTGAAGTGACTTGGAGTTCATGTAATATTTTCTCTACACAAGATCAGGCTGCTGCTGCAATTGCTGCTACAGGAACGGCTGTGTATGCATGGAAAGACATGACAGAAGAAGAGTTTGACTGGTGTATAGAACAAACATTATTCTTTGGTGAAGATCGTAAGCCATTAAACATGATTCTTGATGATGGTGGTGATTTAACGAATATGGTTTTAGATAAATACCCAGAATTATCTGCTGGAATTAAAGGTTTATCTGAAGAAACTACGACTGGAGTTCACAGACTTTATGAGCGTGTTAAGAATGGTACTTTAACAATGCCAGCTATTAACGTAAATGATTCTGTAACTAAATCTAAGTTCGATAATAAATATGGTTGTAAAGAATCTGCTGTAGATGCGATTCGTAGAGCAACAGATATTATGTTAGCTGGAAAACGTGTAACGGTTTGTGGTTATGGAGATGTTGGTAAAGGAACTGCTGCTTCTTTTAAAGGTGCTGGTAGTATTGTTACCGTTACTGAAATTGATCCAATTTGTGCTTTACAAGCGGCTATGGATGGTTTTGAAGTGAAGAAATTAGAAACTGTGGTTGCAAATTCGGATATCATTATTACTACTACAGGAAACAAAGACATTGTAAGAGCTGAGCATTTTGAAGCGATGAAAGACAAAGTAATCGTTGCAAATATTGGTCACTTTGATAATGAAATCCAAGTAGGTTGGTTAAATGAAAAATATGGTCATACTAAAGATACTATCAAGCCACAAGTAGATAAGTATACTATTGATGGTAAAGATATCATCCTTTTAGCTGAAGGGCGTTTAGTAAACTTAGGTTGTGCAACTGGTCACCCAAGTTTTGTAATGAGTAATTCATTTACAAACCAAACCTTAGCGCAAATTGAACTTTGGAAGAACAGCGATAAATACGAAAACGATGTTTATATGCTACCAAAGCATTTAGATGAAAAAGTGGCGAAATTACACCTTGAGAAAATAGGCGTTGAGCTCACTGAATTAAAACCAGACCAAGCGAAATATATTGGTGTTGAGGTTGAAGGTCCATATAAGCCAGAACACTATCGTTATTAGATGAATGAAGCGTAATGCTTTAATAGATTTATAAAATTAAACCCTCGCAGTAATGTGAGGGTTTTTTGTTGCCTGAAATTGTCATTTGGTATGATGCCATAGTACGAGGAATTGTATCGAGAAGTTTTAATGATCATCTGTTATAGCTTATTTCAATCGGTAAGGCTTTAACTCATCTGATGTAATGAAATAAAAATAAAGACCTCATGAATTTTGAAACTCATGAGGTCTTTTAATAGTTATAAAGAGTATTTTTTACTTCTTATTCTTCTTTGGGTGAACCAATTTCATTTCATCAATTAAATGCTTTGCTCCAGCATATTTATCAATAATAAAAAGCACATAACGTACGTCCACCATAATATTTCTACAGATTTCTGGATCGTAATAAATATCACTCATAGTTCCTTCCCAAACTCTATCAAAGTTTAGTCCAACTAAATTACCTTCAGCGTCAATGGCCGGACTACCAGAGTTTCCACCTGTGGTATGATTAGTTCCTAAGAAACAAACTGGAACTTTTCCATTACTATCGGCGTACTGTCCGTAATCTTTTGCTTCGTATAAATCAATCAACTTTTGAGGTACATCAAATTCGTAATCTCCAGGTACGTACTTCTCAATAACACCTTCTAAATAAGTTACAGGCTCATATTGAACAGCATCTCTTGGCGCATATCCATTTACTTTACCATACGTCACACGTAAAGTGCTATTCGCATCAGGGAAATAGCGTTCTTCTGGCATCACTTCCATTAAAGCTTTCATATAGGTTGCTTGTAAAGCATTTATTTCTGTGTTTATGCGCTGAAATTCTGGGTCTAGAGAGCTATAGAATTCTAAAACCATTGGTTTCGCATAGGCATAAGCCGGATCGTTATTAATTCTTTGAATTACGGTTTTAGAATCGCCTTCTAATGCTTTTAACGCTTTATCTAAATCTGTAAAGATGGTTTTGTCATATATTCCAGCATCAACATTATTAGGTTTGTATAAAGGCATAACGGCTTCATAAACACCTTTGTCAACCTTGACATTATAATTCCTGTGAATTCCTTTTAATTGGTTTATCACAGTTTCTTTGGCTTTTGCAAAAGTCGCTTCGCCACCTTGAGCGGCCATTTCCAATTGTGTTAGTCGCAGCATCATTTGCATTAATTCATTGGTGCGAATAAAAACTTCTACAAATTGGTTGCGAGTTACATTGACATTTTCAAACTCTTTATACAAGCGCTCAAATTCTGGTAAAAGATGTCCGTACTGAGCTTCTTTACCTTGCGCCTTAAGTCCTTTTGTGAATTCTTTTTCAAAATCCTGCTTAATTTTTACAGCACCACTTTTTTCGATTCCTAAGTTTTCACCAATCCATCTCTTCCATGAGTTGGCAGTTCGTGCTTGTTTCGAAGCGTATTGAATTCTAATTTGATCATCTGCTTTCATATTAGCATCAATTACCTTTAAAGCGGCTTCTCTGATCGCAATATTTGATGGATTTACTTTTTGTGTAATTTGAGCTACAGCAACTGACGGTAAATATTCATTAGTTCTTCCTGGGAAACCAAATACCATTGTAAAATCACCTTCTTCAACCCCATCTAAAGACACTGGTAAAAAGTGTTTTGGCGTGTATGGTACATTGTCTTTATGGTATTTTGCTGGTTTGTTGTTTTTGTCAGCATAAATTCTAAATAAAGCGAAATCTCCTGTATGTCTTGGCCAAACCCAGTTGTCTGTATCTGAACCAAATTTACCAATGCTGTTTGGTGGAGTTCCAACTAAACGAACATCTTCATAACGTTCTGTAATGAATAAGAAGTATTGATTGCCTTGGTAAAAAGCTTTTATTTTAAAATCTTGCCAGTCTTCTTTTTTGATATTCTTTTCAACTTTATTTCTGTTGATATCAATTTTAGATTGCTTTTCACGTGGACTTAAGTCATCGGAAACATCTTTCAACATAGCTTCAGTAATGTCTTCGATTCTAACTATGAATTCTACGAATAAGCCTTCATTAGGAATTTCTTCCTTCAAATTCATAGCCCAAAAACCATCTTTTAAATAATCGTTTTCTAAAGTGGAGTGCGATTGAATTTGGCTATAACCACAATGGTGATTCGTTAATAATAAGCCTTTTGGAGAAATAACCTCACTTGTACAGCCACCATTAAAATGACCGATAGCATCTTTAAGGCTTGAATTGTTTACATCGTAAATGTCTTTTGCAGTTAATTTACTGCCTAAACTTTGCATTTCATCTTCGTTCATTCCTTCTAATAATGAAGGAATCCACATGCCTCCTTGTTGGGCAGAAACTTGAACGACAATAAAAAAGAAAATAATTTTTAAAAAGCGCATGATTCGTATTTTTTGATTTTTTGTAAAGATAGAAAAGCTTGTTTCATATCTTTAATGTTTTAGCTAATAAAGCACGATATTTTATGAATTTCAAATCAAAATTACCAAATACAGGCACTACTATTTTTACGGTGATGAGTGCCTTGGCAAAAGAGCACAATGCTATAAATTTATCACAAGGATTTCCGAATTATCCTAGTTCACAAAAGTTGAATGACCTAGTCGCTGAAGCAATGAATAATGGCTACAATCAATATGCGCCAATGGCTGGGAATTTAGATTTGCGATTGGCGATTTCTCATAAATACGAATTGCTTTATAAAAACACCTATCATCCGGAAAAAGAAATTACGGTTACAGCTGGAGCAACCCAGGCTATTTATACAATTATTTCGGCTTTTATAAGATCAGATGATGAGGTTATTATGTTTAAGCCGGCTTACGATTGTTATGAACCCGCTGTAGAAATCAATGGAGGAAAAACGATTCCTATTCAATTGTCGGCACCAAATTATGAAGTAGATTGGGATGAAGTCGCTTCAAAAATCACATCGAAGACTAAGATGATTATTATTAATTCGCCTCATAATCCAAGCGGCACAATTTGGTCTAAAGAGGATATGCTTCAACTTCAAAAATTAACAGAGAATACAAATATCATTGTATTGAGTGATGAGGTTTACGAACATATTGTATTTGACAAAGCACAACACCAAAGTGCCTGTTTGTTTCAAGGTTTAAAACAACGCAGTTTTATTACAGCTTCCTTCGGAAAAACATTTCATAATACAGGTTGGAAAATTGGGTACTGTTGTGCACCGGAAGAATTGATGGTGGAATTTAGAAAAGTACATCAGTTTAATGTGTTTTCCGTTCATCATCCTTCGCAAAAAGGCATTGCAGATTATATGCAAGATGCCGAAACCTATTTAAGTCTGAATACATTTTTCCAACGTAAACGTGACTTGTTTTTAAATTTAATTTCGGAGTCTAGATTTAAGTTTCAACCTTCTAAAGGAACTTATTTTCAGGTTTTAGATTATTCCGAAATAACGGATGAATACGACGTAGATTTTGCTAAACGATTAACTGAGGAACATAAAATTGCGGGAATTCCACTGTCAGTTTTTAACGAAAAAGGTAAAGATGATAAGGTCTTGCGATTCTGTTTTGCCAAAACTAACGAAACCTTAGTGCAGGCTGCTGAAATCATTAATGAAATTTAATGTTAAATCTTTGGTAATGCTGTGACGTTCCAGTTTATTTGGGTCTTATTATTAAGAACCAAATAACTTATTATATCATGAAATATCAATACTTAATAACTTGTCTTTTGTTGGCCTTAATCGTATCTTGTGGTAGTAGCGAACGTGTTATTACTTCAGACGGAACCGTTTACGAACTAAAGGGTAATAAAATTATAAATGATGGCATTGACGTTGCTGAAAGTTTATCTGAAGAACGAAAAGCTGAAATTGAATCTGCCGTAGAGGCCCAACGAAAAGCGAAAATAGAGGCTTTAAAACGTCAAGAAGAACTAGACAAGAAGCAGAAAGAGTTAGAGAAAGTTCAAAAGGAGGCTGAGAAGAAGAGAAAAGAAGCTGAAGAAAAGCGTAAGGAAATTGAAAAGAAGCAGGCAGACTTAGAAAAAAAGTTAAAAGCTCAAGAAAAAGCGCGTGAGGCTTATTTGAAGGCGGAAAAACGTCTCGCTAGTAAGCTAGAGCGCTACGAAAAGCTTAAAGTTAAAGGGAAATTATCTCCTCGTGACGAAGAAAAATGGCAAAAAAGATTTGAAGGTTGGGAAGAAGATCTAAAAAAAGCCAAAATAGAAATGGATAACTTAAATAAGTAGAAAACATGAAATATATACTTACTAGTATTTGTCTTGTATTTGCGTTGTTTTTAAACGCGCAAGAAGTAGTGAAAGATGGAAAAACCTATGAGGTTAAAAAGGAGAAAATCTTTTTGGAAGGAAAAGAGGTGACTTCAACCTTAGATCTAGAATTAAAAGACGCGATTTTATTAGAAGCTACAACAATTTCTAAAAAACTGAAATTAGAAAAAGAGGCTATTAAACGATCTGAAAAGTTAGAAAAAGAAAAGAAACAGGCAGAAAAGGCACAGAAGAGGGCTGAAAAAGCTCAAAAGAAAGCTGAAAAAGAATTAAAACAAAAACAAAAACTTAAGAGGAACTACGATAAAGCGCAGCGCAATCTCCAAAATTCACAGAAGAAATTTGAAAGATTAAAAGATAAGGGTAAATTGTCTCCTGTTGATGAAGCCAAGTGGCTTAAACAACTTGAAAAGCTTTCAAAAAGAATGGAAGTAGCAAAAAGAAAACTATAAGTACAATGAGCAAGACATTAAATGTTGCCTTAGTACAAACGGATTTAGTTTGGGAAGATCCTGAGGCCAATAGACGTTTACTAGATGATAAGATCAACGCGCTTTCTAGCGAAGTTGATCTTATTGTTTTTCCTGAAATGTTTACTTCAGGATTTACTATGAATCCTTCGGCTGTTGCTGAAACTATGGAAGGTAGAACTATAGAATGGTTAAAAGAGAAAGCTAAAGAAAAACAAGCTGTCTTAATGGGAAGTCTTGTAATTACTGAAAATGACAACTTTTATAATCGTATGGTTTGTGTAGAGCCTTCGGGCGCTATTACAAAATACGATAAACGCCATACCTTCACTTTAGCAAACGAACATAAAGTCTATACAGCAGGAACTGAAAAGGTGATTTTTGAATACAAAGGTTGGAAAATTTGTCCGCTTGTTTGTTACGATTTGCGCTTTCCTGTTTGGGCAAGAAATGTGGAAGACTATGACCTTCTAGTTTATATAGCGAGTTGGCCAAAAGTCCGTATTACGGCTTGGGATACATTGTTAAAAGCAAGAGCTATCGAGAATATGACTTACTGTATTGGTGTCAATAGAGTAGGGCTCGACGGAAAC
Source organism: Winogradskyella epiphytica (assembly GCF_003217215.1). GTDB lineage: Bacteria > Bacteroidota > Bacteroidia > Flavobacteriales > Flavobacteriaceae > Winogradskyella > Winogradskyella epiphytica. The sequence goes on along the minus strand of NZ_QJTD01000001.1, from coordinate 515,782 downwards.
AATCATGAATACAGTGGTCATTCTGTGGCTTACGATGTCTTAGGGAACCGATTAGATACTTTAAAGGAATCTGAAGATGCCACGGAAATTGTAACCCTTAAGAAAGATCAAATTAAAACCTATAGAGATAAACTTAGTTTTTTAAAAGATAGAGACTCTTTTAGTCTAAAAGTATAAAATCTATAATTTGATCGAAGTTGGAACGTACCTCGTCCATTTCTGTTTCCAAATAACTTACACGTTCTGGCTGAATACCTAAAAGGAAATTCCCTGTATCATATTTTCCATTTCCATTAGTGTCATGAATCACACGTAATGCATATTGTCTTGGGACTAAATTATTGAAGTCTACCACGGGAGATTCTGTGGCTAATTTTTCATACATCACATTTCCTTTGTTGTCGACCAATTGAACGATTAGTGGAAGTTTAGCGTTTTTAAGTCTAACACGTACATTACCATATTCAGACTTCATTTTTGTCCTCAGATTATAAGTCAGTGTGTCTTGATTCGAAGCATTATAAAAATCTGTAAAAGCTTCAGGAAGGAAGGTGAAATTGTAGGTCTGACCTTCTTGTTTAGCAATTGGAAATTTGTATTTATTATATATTGAATCATATTCCACCTCGAAGCCTACCTCTAAAGAATCTTTATCGATGATCTTAATTTTTGTTCTATCAATTTTAGATAATGGAATGTTAGCGCCTATTGTGAATTCGTCTTCAAAGTTTAAGATGCTAGATGTTAAGGATTTTAATACTAAAGAATCTGCTTTAAGCTTTCTGAAGCGATGTTTAAACGTGTCAACTGATTTTTCATTAGTGACAAGAAAAAATGTAGAGTCTGCTTCAAATTTAGGTTGATACCAATAGTACAAAGTGTCTTTGGTTTGGTCTTTAACAATTCGAGTTTTATAACCTTCAGGTGTATCGCCTAAGACGTCAATTCGCATATTTTCATAACTTCCTTCATAAGGAAAGATAAGTCTTGTTTCTCCATCCTGTGATGGTCTTATGGCTTTGAAATTAATTTCTTCCTTAAATAGTTTTAAAGGATACATCGAGTCCGATGGCACTGTGATATAGCCTTCATGAAAACCAATCTTATCTGCTTTTTGATCGAATAAATAATTTGAGTTTTTATCTTTTAAAGCGATTAATTTATACTTTCCAGCTTTTATATTTTCAATATTAAACGTAGTTAAGCTGTCTAATGTATTTGTAATATATCTTGGTTTTTGTTTATAAACAATAGAGTCATTGTACGTTGAGTCTACTTCATAAAGCATTACCGAAACAAAGGTTTCTGGCTCTTTAAGTAGGGCATCTTCAACATATCCTTTTACAGAAAGAGAGTCGATTGTATTTCCTGTAGAAAACACATAACGAAAGTAGGGATATGGATTCTGTTCGTTGTTATCTACAATACTCTCTCCAAAATTAAAAGCATAAGTAGTATTAGGAAGTAAAGTGTCCTGAATTTTAATAGTGATATACTTACTAGCGCCACCCATTGGAGTTACTATAGGGTCAGTGTCCATTGGAGGGGAAACGATAAGTTGTTTACGAAGGTCCTTGATTTTTACATATTCATCAAAGCGAATAACAATCTCATTACCTTTAAAGTTAGTCGAGAAATTTTCAGGTCTAGACTCTAATATTACAGGTGGATCTACATCTTTTTCGCCTCCAGAAGGTGTCCCGCGATTGGCACAACTAGCAACACTTAAAGCTATAATAATTAGACCTAATATTCGTATCACAGAGAAATGCATCTATTGAAAATAATTTAGCACAAAGAAACGATATAAATGATAACAGCCAAAACGTTTCATTTTTAGATTTTCCTTTTGACACGAATTTCACCAATTATCTCTAAGTTTTTTAAATCTTTTATATTTTAATAGACGTGACAATAAATGAAACTTGTGTCTTTTGTTTATCAAGAAATAAACAAATCTTCAGAAATTATTACTCAGCCAATATTAGATTTTCAGTATGGATATCCTTCTAATCTATACGATTCGTGTGAATCAGTGAAATTTGTGTCTTTTTTTACAAATAAGTTATTGCTGTTTTTTTCTCTTAATTTCTATTGCTCCAATATAATCGTAAAAATCAATCTGCAATGGCCATGGTGGCAAGACTTAACTTGATATTCTCGATTTTTAGTAATTCAGTTGCGCATGCTTCTACTGTGGCCCCTGTGGTAATAATGTCGTCGACCAATAAAATATGTTTTCCTATTAAGGATTGATTTTCGGAAATGGCGAATAAGGCACCATCATCATTCCAGCGTTTAATTCTCTCTTTGAAAACTTGTGTTGTAGATGGTTTAACCTTTATTAAAACGGTGTCGTTATAGTCGGCCTTTAATGACTTTGCGATTTCTTGACCAAATTTAGCAACTTGATTATAGCCACGTTTTCTAAGCTTAGTTTTATACAAGGGTACTGGAATCACGATATCTATTTTCTGATAAGCTTCTAAAGTAGCAAGTTCTGCCCCTAACCATTTGCCAAAAAACTCACTAATTTGTTCATGACCTCTATATTTTAAATTATGAAGAATTTGTTGCACAATTCCTTTTTTCGAAAAATGCAATAGAGCCGTTGCATGTTCTAGGGCAACACGACCATAAACGACCTTTTTTACAGTTTCAGAGTCATCAAAATGATAATTAGTAACTGGTAAATGATGTCTGCATCTTGTGCATAAAACAAGTTCGTTGTCGCTCAAAACATAGTTACAGGCCTCACAAACCGCCGGAAAAAATAAGTTTAACAAGTTTTTCACCTCTTAGTCGAATAAAATCACGCCCAACGTTAATATATTATAGTTTTGCCATTAAATTAAGAAATTAATAATGATTGTTAATCCCCTACTATTTAACTATCGGTTAATTATAGGATCTTTATTAGTAGTTTTAACGGTTTTAGGAGTATACAGCTATAATAATTATCAGTCTGTAGAATCCTATGAGCAATTCCTAAAGCAAGAGAAAGTCTTGATTGAGACTGAATTGTCAGAACTATTATTAGGTTATGAAGACTTAAGTCAAGATTACGAATTTATGGCTTTAGAACTTAAAGCTGCAAAATTGGAAACTCAAAAAACTCTAGATTCATTACGAATATTAAAGAGTGAATTATCCATAGTTAGTAAATTTAAAAATCAACTTCTTGTATTAAAATCAAAGTCGAAACTACTTCTTGGGACTATAGACTCCCTTAGTTTAGCAAATGAAAAACTACAGAATGATAAACGGTATGCATTAAAAACGATTCAGGACAAAACGGCTACTATCAATAATTTAGAAGAAATAAATGCTTCTTTGAATAGAACTATTAATAATGCGTCACTTTTAAACGCTGTTTCTATTAATGCTAGGCCATACAAACTAAAATCTGGTAAAAAGAAATTTACTGATCGCGCAAGACGAGCTAATGCTATAGATGTATGTGTTACATTAACAGAAAACCCATTGGCCCTAAACGGAAGAAAAGATATTTATATTCAAATTGTTGGTCCAGACGGCAATGTTGTTGCAGATAAAGGAGAGGTAGTTTTTGGGAACTCTTCATTGATTTATAGCAATAAAAAGACTGTAGACTACAATAATGAAAGCATGGAGATTTGTGCACAAGTGGTAACTGGTGATGATGACAAGCCTTTTGAGAAAGGCTACTATTTTGTTCACGTTTTTCATAAAGAGAGGAGCTTGGGGAGTACAAATATTGAGTTAAAATAATCTAATCATATAATTTTCCTAAAACCGTTCTGTTAATCAGAGCGGTTTTCTATTTTTGCAGTATTATGGCAAATGAAGATCAATTTAAAAAAGTAATCTCTCACGCAAAGGAGTATGGTTACGTTTTCCAAAGTAGTGAAATCTACGATGGACTTAGCGCAGTTTATGATTATGCTCAAAACGGAGCAGAATTAAAGAAGAACATTAGAGACTATTGGTGGAAAGCCATGGTACAAATGCACGACAATATTGTGGGCATTGATGCCTCTATATTTATGCATCCAACCACTTGGAAAGCTTCAGGCCACGTCGATGCTTTTAACGATCCTTTAATTGATAATAAGGATTCAAAAAAACGTTATAGAGCAGATGTATTGGTAGAAGATTATTGTGCCAAAATTGAGTCTAAAATTGAAAAGGAAATCAAAAAAGCACAAAAACGCTTTGGTGATGCTTTTAATAAAGATGAATTTGTGTCTACAAATCCTCGCGTTTTAGGTTATCAAGAACAAATTAATACCATTTTAAAACGTTTAGGACAGTCTTTAGAAAAAGAAGACTTAGCTGATGTTAGAGCTCTAATTGAAGGATTAGAAATTGCCTGTCCGTTGAGTGGAAGTAGAGAGTGGACAGAAGTAAAACAATTTAACCTTATGTTTGGTACTAAGCTTGGTGCTTCTGCTGAACATGCTATGGATTTATATTTACGTCCAGAAACGGCTCAAGGGATATTTGTGAATTTCTTAAACGTTCAGAAAACAGGACGTATGAAGATTCCATTTGGAATTGCACAAACAGGAAAAGCGTTTAGAAACGAAATTGTTGCAAGACAATTTATTTTTAGAATGCGTGAGTTTGAACAAATGGAAATGCAGTTCTTCATTAAACCAGGTACACAAATGGATTGGTTTAAGCATTGGAAAGAAGAACGTATGAAATGGCATCTATCTCTTGGAATGGGAGAAGATAATTACCGTTTCCACGATCACGAAAAATTAGCACACTATGCAGATGCTGCTACAGATATCGAATTTAAATTCCCATTCGGATTTAAAGAATTGGAAGGAATTCATTCGCGTACAGATTTCGATTTAAAACAACACGAAGAGTTTTCAGGAAAAAAATTACAATACTTTGATCATGAAGACAACGCGAGTTATACACCTTATGTTTTAGAAACGTCTATTGGTTTAGATCGTATGTTCTTAGCGGTTTTTGCAAATTCTTTGGTTGAAGAAGAATTAGATAACAATACAACCAGAACGGTTTTAAAATTACCTGCAGTTTTAGCACCAACAAAAGCAGCGATTTTACCATTAGTTAAAAAAGATGGACTTCCAGAAATTGCACAACAGATTGTTGACGATTTAAAATGGGATTTCAACGTCACTTACGATGAGAAAGATGCAGTAGGTAGACGTTATAGAAGACAAGATGCTAATGGAACACCATTCTGTATTACTGTAGATCACGATACTTTAGAAGATAACACAGTAACGATTCGTCATAGAGATACTATGGAGCAGAAACGTGTAAAGATTGAAGATTTAAGAGATATTATTAAAGCTGAGGTCGATGTAAAGCATTGGCTTAAGAAAATGCAGTAAATAAGTTCCTTTGGAAAAGGGAATCTAACGAGTATAAAAAACACCCAAGCTTTTAGTTTGGGTGTTTTTGTTTATAAGGATGGCATTTTTTCTAAAAACGAGAATTGAAAATAACGTCTAATTGTAAGGTGACTTGGCTTATCAATTAATGGCTATGGCCACCTTCACTTTCATTGAGCAACATACCAATACCTTTTATTAAAATTTGTTTGTTTTTAAAGTCGTCTGCATTTAAAATTTCAACAGCATCTTCAGTTTGTTTGCCAACTTCTAATTTTACTTTTTCAAGATGAAATACATCGTTTTCATCATTCTCTAAAGCTAAAGCATAAGTGCCATCCTCTAAACCGACTATCGCTTCTTGTGGTAAACCCATCTGTTTTGAGCTTTCCGTAATTATTTCAGCCTCTACAAACATACCTACAATAAATTGACCTTCTTCATTATTAACATGTCCGTGAACTTGTACACGTCGGCTTGCAGCGTCAATTGTTGTACCTATTAAGTGAACATCAGCTTCGAAAGTTTCCTCTGAAGCTTCTGGGATTTTAAAGAGAATTTTTTGACCTTTTTTAATGTTCATGATATCTTTTTCGAACACAGACAATTCTAAATGAATATGATGTGTATCTACAATTTCTAAGATGATATCACTAGAGGATACATAAGATCCATTACTCACATTTACTTTAGTCACAAAACCATCGATAGGCGCATAAAGATTTACACTTGAAGAAATAGTACCTCCTTCTACACGGGCTGGACTAATATTAAGCATTTGGAGTTTTTTACGTAAACCATTAAAGCGAGCGAGATTACTCTTATAATCGCTTTCTGCTTTTAAATAGTTTTTTTGGGATGTGATTTGCTCATCGTATAAAGTTTTCTGACGTTCGAATTCAGATTTTAGATAGCTTAATTGCTCCGCTACTTCAAGATAATTTTGTTGAATCTCTACATATTCAGGATTTTGAAGTGTGACCAAAAGCTGCCCTTTTTTAACCTCACTTCCAACCAATAGTGGGGTTTGAGTTATATAACCACCAATAAATGGAGAAATCGTCGATTTGTTCTGTGGTGGCACGTCTATCATGCCATTTACTTTTATAGATTGGTTAAAATCGAATTTAGAAACAGTACCAAATGCCATGTTCTCACTTTCAAATTGCGCTTTAGTGATGGTGATATGATCGTGATCAACCTCGGTTGTTGTAACGTCCGTTTCATTGGTCTTCTCGTTTGCACAGGCTATAAAAAGCATTGCGAATATTATGATATATAGATTTTTCATCTTTAAAATATATTTAAAATAAGGTGATTAATATTGATAACGGTTTGGTTGTAAGCATTTAGATTATCCAAATAAGACAATTCAATGTCTTTAGCTGTTTCCAAACTTTGGATGTATTGAAAAAAGTCAATTTCACCTTCCTTAAAGGTTCTGTTGCCTGTTTTAATAATTTCATCTTTTAGTCGTTTGCCTTGACTTTCATAATAACTTATAGCTTCTTCGTACTTGTTCAGTGTTGTAAGCAGTGATTGATATTCAGCATTTAACTGCACTTTATAATCATTTTGCTGTTCTGAAATGACCTCTTTAGCGATTCTTGAAGCTTTTATTTTTGAAGAATTTCCAAAGAACAATAAAGGAATTTTTAATCCAATTTGATAGCCTTTAATATTGGTATTCAGCTGGTCATTTTTGCCTTGAAAATATTCGAAACTTAAGTCTGGTAGTAGTTGCTGTTTTTCCATTTTATGAACAGCATTTTGATAATTTTTAGCATTTTCAAAATAGTGTAAACCGGCATTCTCTTGCATAGACGGGCTATGTAATTCTAATTGTTCTAATTCCTGTTCAATAATTTCTAGAGTATCCACTTGGACAATAGCTTTTAAGCGTTCTTTAGCGTAGGCTACATCTTGCAACGCTTGTTTGTAAAGCGTCTGTAGTTGCTGTTGTTTAGACTCTGCTGTGATGGTTTCTAAGTAATTTGTCTCACCTAGTTCAAAACGTCTTGCTGCTTTAGTGGCAAAGTCTTGGTATAAACTGTCCAAAAAGCGATACGTTTCCGCTTTGTTTTTTTCATAACGCAATTGGTAATAATTAGAATATACCGACTTTTTAAGTTGTTGAAACTTTAGGTCATATTTAGATTCTTCAACTAGTACCTGTGCTTTGTTAAGTTTTTTATCAGCAAAATACCGGGTTGGAAATTTGAAATCTTGGGTAATACCAAATACTTTTAAAACTTCGTTATTAACCTGCATATTACTTTCGTCGTAGTTGTAATACACTTCGGTTTTGTCAAAACTAAATGCCGATCCAACCAAAGCGTCACTCTGCTCAATTTGTAGATTCGAGGCTTTTAATCCGGCATTATTTTCAATGGCTAAATCTAAGGTTTGTTCAACGGTTAGTGGAGATTGCGCATTCCCATTCCACATAAATAAAAAGCCAAGTATAGTTGTGATTACTGTTATATTAATTTTCATTTCTTTTTTCTTTTGAAACCAAGCGTATAACACGGGTAGAACTACTAAGGTTAAAATCGTAGCCGTAAATAAACCGCCAATAACAACCGTTGCTAAAGGGCGTTGTACTTCGGCACCAGCATTGGTAGATATGGCCATAGGTAAGAATCCTAGAGCTGCAGCCGAAGCTGTTAGTAAAACGGGGCGTAAACGCTCAGTCGTGCCTCGCTTAATTAGATCTTCAATGGTATCGAAATTTTCTTCCTCTTTTAAAGCTTTAAAATGTTCGATTAATACAATTCCATTAAGTACAGCAATACCAAAAAGAGCAATAAAACCTACTCCCGCTGAAATACTAAAAGGTAAATCTCGTAGCCATAGTAATAAGACGCCACCAACTGCGGCGAGCGGAATTGCCGAATACACAATTAAGGCTTCTTTCACAGAGCCAAAAGCAAAATAAAGCAACACAAAAATTAAGGCTAATGCAATTGGAACAACAATTAGTAATCTGTTTTTAGCACTTTCTAAATTTTCAAATTGACCGCCATAGGTGATGGTGTAGCCAATAGGTAAATTCAGCTTGTCATCAAGAATAGTTTTTACATCATCTACTACGGATTCTAAATCTCGATTTCTAACGTTGATACCGACTACGATACGTCTCTTGGTATCATCTCTTGAAATTTGAGCAGGTCCTTCGGTATAGCTGATGTCGGCTAATTCGCTAAGTGGAATTTTATGCCCATTAGGAACATCGACATATAAATTTTGAAGACTGGATAAGTTCTTTCTACTTCCTTCATCTAATCTTACAACCAAATCAAACTGCTTTTCACCTTCAAATACATTTCCAACGGTTTCTCCAGCGAATCCCATCGTAATTAATCTATTTACATCGGCAATGTTTAAACCATAACGGGCAATTTTATTCCGATTATAATTCACACTCATTTGAGGTAGACCTTCAACCTTTTCAACAATTATATCTGAGGCACCGTCAATATTTTCAACTAATGATTTAACTTCATCTGCTTTGCGTGCCAATACGGATAAATCTTCACCAAATATCTTAATGGCCACATCGGCTCTAACACCAGTAATTAATTCATTAAATCGCATCTCAATCGGTTGCGTAAATTCTACGTCCATTCCTGGGATTATGGCTAAGGCTTCCTTAAACTTTTCAGCTAATTCGTCTTTACTTTCTGCAGAAACCCATTCATCTTTAGGTTTGAGTTTAATAATAACATCACTCTCTTCCATAGACATAGGGTCTGTAGGTACTTCCGCCGCTCCAATTCGCGTAACCACTTGATCTACTTCAGGAAATTTATCAAGTAATATTTGCTCGATTTTTGTGGTGATTTCTATGGTTTTACTCAAAGACGTTCCTGTTTTAAGTACGGGCTGAATTACAAAATCACCTTCGTCTAAAGTTGGAACAAATTCGCCTCCCATTCGGGTAAAAATTAAAACACTCGCTGCTAATAATATAGATGAAAGAATAATTACAGATTTTTTGTGTGCTAAGGACCAATTGATAATAGGCTGATACCTTCTGCTTACAAAACTCATTATTCTTACTGAAATATTTTTTGGCGAAGGTTTAGTTGGTTTTAAAAATAAGGAAGCTACAACAGGAACATAGGTTAAGCATAATAACATAGCACCTATTAAAGCAAAACTGAAGGTTAATGCCATTGGTCTAAACATTTTACCTTCAACACCACTTAAGGCTAAAATTGGGATGAATACAATTAGAATGATTAATTGCCCGAAAATGGCAGAATTCATCATTTTTGAAGCACTTTTTAGTGTAATTGAATCAATTTCTGATTGTTTTTCTGTTTTACTGAGAGCTTTTAACTTATCACTTTGAGAAATAATCCGGAATGCAATAAATTCTACAATAATCACAGCGCCATCAATGATAATCCCGAAATCAATGGCGCCAAGACTCATTAAGTTGGCATCGACACCAAAGACGTTCATCATGGAAATAGCAAACAATAAACTAAGTGGAATCACTGAAGCGACCACCAAGCCAGACCTGAGGTTTCCTAATAATAAAACCACTACAAAAATTACAATTAGTGACCCAAGGATTAAGTTTTCAGAAACCGTATAAGTTGTTTTATCGATAAGTTCTGTTCGCTCGAGGAATCCATTGATATACACACCTTCTGGTAAGGATTTTTCAATGGAGGCAACACGTTCATTTACGGCATCGATAATGGCTTTGGAATTACCATCTTTAATCATCATAATTTGCCCTAAAACTTTTTCACCTTCACCATTTCCTGTAATGGCTCCAAAACGCGTAGCACTACCAAAACCAACTTTAGCAACATCTTTAATATAAATAGGTGTGGAGGTGTTTTTTACTACAATATTTTCAATATCCTCTAAAGTTTTCACCAAACCTTCACCTCTAATAAAGAAGGCCTCGTTGTTTTTTTCAATATAACCACCACCTGCAACACTATTGTTTTTTTCTAAAGCCTCGTATATCTCAGAAATTGAAATATTCATAGCATTTAGTTGTTGTGGCTTAATGGCGACTTCATATTGTTTTAAAAATCCTCCCCAAGTATTCACTTCAACAACACCAGGAATTCCTGAAAGTTGTCTTTTCACAACCCAATCTTGGATAGTTCGCAAATCTGTAATGGAATAGCGATCTTCATAACCGGGTTTTACATCTAAAATGTATTGGTAGATTTCACCCAAGCCTGTAGTAATTGGTCCCATTTCCGGACTTCCGAAGCCTTCTGGGATTTTCTCTGAGGCTGACTTAATTTTTTCGGCAATAAGTTGCCTTGGTAAATAAGTACCCATTTTATCCTCAAAAACAATGGTCACCACAGAAAGGCCAAACTTAGATACAGAGCGAATTTCTTCTACTCCAGGTAGGTTTGCCATTTCCAATTCTACAGGATAGGTAATGAATTGTTCGACATCCTGAGTGGATAAATTTCGAGAAGTAGTAATAACCTGAACTTGGTTATTCGTAATGTCTGGTACAGCACCAATGGGAATTTGAGTTAAGGATAAAATTCCAAAACCTATTATAAAGGCGGTAAACAGAAATATAATCAGCTTGTTTTTTAAGCTGAATTTGATAATGCTTTCTAACATAATTCAAAAATTAGGAAATAATATTGGCCTGATTAAATAGAACCAGGAGTATAGTCTAAAGTGAATTATGCGTGTTTTGGTGGTTGAAAAATAGAAGGTTTCTCAAAATTAGTATGAGAATCAGTGTAGAAAAAATTGAATGGAATGCTTATAAATTCGTGATGTAAGAATTCAAAAGAAATTATAGGATTTATAAAAGCTGTGCTGATATGAGAACATAGTTGATGGGCATCTTTAAAAGGTAAATCTTGGTGCTCATCATGATCAGTTTTATGCTCGACTTCCGCATCACCATAATGCTCTGCTATAAATTCGAAAAAACTGTCACCATACATTTCCTTATGATACTCGGCATGTTCCAATAATATGCCGAACTTAGAAAGGTCCTCTAAGCCGATATTGAAACTTTGTATAAGTATCAAAAATGAATATGATAAAGCTAATAGTTTTCTCATAATTTGCTACGAATATACAAATTTTAGAAAGTACTAAATGTGATAAATGTCACATAGCTTAAAAATAGGCTTTTAGTTGAATAGTTCCGGTATGAATGGTTTTAGAAGTTTCTGTTTTTCGTCCAAAATAATTCAAATTCAGGTCTAAATATTTAGTCAACTTCTTTTGCGCTAATAAACTCCAAGTAAAGTTTTTTCCTGGTTGCAAACCTTCGAGCATTTGATAAGCTACAGGTGAATTAGCATTGCCTTCAAATTCATTTTGAAAAATATTGAACTCGCCTGTCAATGCTACCTTTTGAGTATTATTATAAGTGAAGGATAAGCCGTAATTATTCTGAACTAAAGATTCTAAGCTTCCAATTGAATTGTCCTTTGAAGTGTATTGATAAAACACATCGAACTGTGCACTTTCGTTAAATAGATAGGATAATTTAGGCTGAAATCGAGCTTCGTTAATATTGAAATTTCGGTTAGAAAAATTTTCACTTAGACTTTCGTTGACTCCAAAACTAGTAAGAGCATTTGCTAACCAATTCACTGCAAATTTATGCGTGAAGTTCAATTGATGATTGGTTAATTTATTTTCTTGAAATCCAATAGACAATAAATTCCGACTCGTATTAGTAAGGAAAGTATAAGAGGTTGTATATCGTTGTTTTCCACGATTAAAAAACAATACATTCCGAACACTATTATTTAAGGCTAGCTGATTGTCTTCATCCTCTTTAAATGGGTTGAGGTTGAAATTATTTCCTTCACGTTTTATTTTTCTATCGATTAAATATGACAACTGATTGTAAAAATGTGAAAAGAATTTCTCGGTTTTATTTTCTGAAGTACTCCATTGTTGCGGATTGAATGTTAGGGTCTGACTTAATCGGTTTTGATGCGTTCGTATAAAAATTTGATTAGGTAAAAGCACTCTAATATAACTGCCTTGATCAGCAAATTGCGCAACTTCAAATTCGTTTAATTCTTGAATTCCATTGTCGTTATAATCTATCCAAGTATATGCACCTTGCCCAGCTTCAACCTCTACATAGGTAAAATCTTGCTGTGGTAAGGTTCCTGAGTTGGTCTCAAAACTCGTGTTCCAAATAATCAGATTGTTGAATAATTTTTGACTGTAGTGTAATCGACTGTTTAAACTCTGTTCGTCTTCAATGGTGTTGTCTTCTGATTTTAAATCTCTATAATTTACGAAAAGTTGAAGGTTAGTATTTTTATTTTGAATTAATCGTGACTTTAAATAATAGGTGTTTGAATTATTGACGCGGGCTAATGAGTTGTTTCGTAAACTATCATTAAAACGTTTTATATAACCTACTTCAGCAAAAACTTTAGTGCTATCTCCAATACCTACAAAAGCTTCGTAAGCCTTGAATTTTTGACTTAAAGGCGTAAGTGAATCCGTTGAAATCACGCGTTGTTCGTTGTCTTCAGTAGAAAATTTCACACCTGTCCATTTGTTGTTTTTACCATAAACTATGCGATTAAATGAACGTAAAAACGTAGAGCGATTAATAGAACTTTCATTATTTAACAGACTTGAATTTGAAAATATTCTGAAATCACCTAGACGCAGGTTGGTCATTACATGATGACGGTTACCGTTAAATTGCTCTGAATAGTTTAAATGCTCAAAATTGTAGGTGGCATAGCCCTTTTTGGAATGTGATAGTCGAAGTCCTGAATTGATCAACAACTGGTTGGCTCTATTAATATTTTCGGGTTGATTTTCAGTGGTGTCCAAATTCCAATCTCGATTGAATTCAGCGCGATACAAGCGTTGAATGGTATTAAAGTTCTTTTGAATAAAATCCGTATCCACTGAAGCTGATAAATTCCAAAGACTGTCGGATTGAATGATGTTTTGATTTAAAGTTAATTTACCGGCATAGCCATCATTATTCTCATCATCTAAAGTTGAAAATAAATTACTGTCCTTTTTGCTACCTGCTAATTCAAAAAAGACATCTGTTCTTTCAGAAGGTTTATAGGCGCCATTAATCACTGCAATTTGTAATCGTTCAGGCGCAACGAGTTGAATAATGGGGTCATAATTACCTTGTGGAACTCCTGATATTGGTGCAACGTATTCAAAAATATTACTGATGGCATTTGAATTGCTCAACACATAATTTCCTTGATTTGCACCGACCAAGGAGAACTTAACACTGTATAATTCGTCTTGTGGATTATTTGAAAACACAAAGATCTCTTCAGTTCCAATAAATTCCTTTTTGTATAAAATTCGGTTTTCAGAATAGGATTGTGCTGTTGCAGAAGGCGCCACCATCAAATCCCGATTATCACCTGCATCAGCTAGAATCTGCGTTTGTTCAGTGGATAGGTTTTGTTGTAAGGGTTGATTTTTTGCATCAGATTCAGAATATATTGAAATATTCATTTTTAGTTTTTCGGTATCATATTGCGCGCCTCCAAAAACGGTAAATCTTGAATATTTCCGTTCACTAAATTGGTAATCGACGGTGATTCGCATTTCAGAAGTGATAGGAAATGTGGAATTGAATATAATTTCACCTGCATTATAATCTATAATATAATCATTGTTTTCACCACGTGTTAAAGGCACGCCGTTGACATATACCGTTTCACTACCAGAAACCACAAGAACATACAATTCATTATTCTGGCCACGTAACTTATAAGGTCCTTGATTTCCTTCTTGTGCTGTAAATTGAGTGGTTGTAAATTGTCCGCGAACCAAAGCACCTGAAGCAAATGCCGAGGTTTTTTCGCTCAAATTAGCATTCACTAATAAGCCTTGCACACGTTTAGAAAAGTTGGCAAAATAGCTGTTGTTATTTACCAAGTCTATATCGCCAGCTCGTATATTCCAATCGTCACTAAACAATTCAATAAAAACTTGGTCAAATTCATCTAATCGTTGAGAGTAACCACTTTCTTGCAAGGGAATATTCGCGTCTTGTATGGAGGCTCGTAAAGATACTTTATCACTCAGTTTTCCTGATATCTGTAAATCCAGTTCGCTATTTAAAACGGAGTTTTGATTATTTCCAATAGTGACACCTCGAGAAATACTTCCAGAGGTCGTTAAACCATCAAAAGGCGTATAGTTTATTTTCGACGTCGTATTTTGAAGTTGATAAAAGCGCTGAAACTCCGAGGAGCGCTCAATAATTACATCATCGTCTAACTGTTTGTAAACCTTGGTTAAAAAGTTGGGATAGCGTAGGTATTCAACTTGAATGGTGTCTAGATTAATTGGTTGCTTGAAATGTAAAATGGCCTTGGCAAAATCTACTGAATATAAAGTGGAATCTATGATGGTATTCTCTATCGACTTAATTAGAAATCGCGAAGGATTAATACTCACCGAATCAATCCGAATGGAATCTTTAACCGCAACTTTTTTTATTCTAAAATTACTATTCTGTTCTTGAGAAAAACCCAAAAATGATAATAGAAAAAATAGAAAAAGGACTGCGTTTTTCATGTAGAATAATAACTGCGGAAAGCTCTAAATATTTTATGCTTAAGTACGACGAGATATATTCGTTAAATCATACTTAAATTAATAGTGTAAAAGTAGGGTATTATTTATTTTCGCTAAAACACAAGAATTCAAATATGAAAATTGCATCATATAACGTAAACGGCATCAGAGCCGCTATAAATAAAGGTTTTATTGATTGGTTAAAAGCAACAGCTCCAGACGTTATTTGTCTACAAGAAATAAAAGCTATGGAAGATCAGCTCGATCTTGATTTGTTTAAAGAAGCTGGATATCACTATAATTATTGGTTTAGCGCTCAGAAAAAAGGCTATAGTGGTGTCGCTATTTTATGTAAAAAAGAACCTAATCATGTTGAATATGGTACAGGAATAGAATCCATGGATTTTGAAGGACGAAATCTTAGAGTTGATTATGATGAGGTTTCTATAATGAGTATGTATTTACCTTCAGGAACTAACGATGCGCGTTTATCACATAAATTTGAATATATGAATCTCATTTATGAGTATTTAAATGAGCTTCGATCAGAATTTCCAAATCTTGTGGTTTGTGGCGATTATAATATTTGTCATGAAGAAATTGATATTCACAATCCAAAAATGAAAGGTGTTTCTGGATTTTTACCAGAAGAACGTGAGTGGCTTGGAGAGTTTATTGATAGTGGATTTGTTGATAGTTTCAGACATCTGCATCCAGAACGTCAAGAATTTTCATGGTGGAGCTACAGAGCGAATTCTAGAGCCAATAATAAAGGTTGGCGTTTAGATTATGCAATGGTGAGTGAACCTTTACAAGAAAAAATCAAACGCAGCGTTATACTCACTGAAGCCGTTCATAGTGACCACTGTCCAATTTTATTGGAATTGGATATTTAATTGAAACTTAACCCGAAACTGAATTATAAACAAGAACATCTTATTAATTAGATCATGATAAAAAGAATTTCATTATTAGTATTGACTATCACATTATTCACCTCCTGTGTTTCCAAAAAGCTTTACACAGAAATGGAGGATAAATACGCAAATGCAAAAAAAGAAAATCGAAACTTATCTGAAGAAGTAGATGAATTGTATAAGCGAAATTCTTCCCTGAGTAATAATTTAGATCGTTTGCAGTCGTCTTATGATTCGGCTATTGCAGAGCGAGATAAGCTACAGTCCGATTATGCAGCGGCTAAAACAAATCTTGAAAACTTAAAGGCGTCTTATAATGCTTTAGAAGAAAATAGTTCGGCGGCAATTGCAAAAAACTCACAGAAGAATAGAGAACTTTTAGCGCAATTAGAAGCTAAAGAACAAGCATTAGCGACAGAAAACGAACGTTTAAAAACTTTGAAACAAGAATTAGAAAGTCGCTCCCAACGAGTTGCTGAACTAGAAAATGTAATTGCTTCTAAAGATGCTGAGATGAACAAGCTTAAAGACGCAATCTCTAAAGCATTAACTAATTTTGAAGGCAAAGGACTTACGGTTGAACAGCGCAATGGAAAAGTTTATATTTCTATGGAGAACAAATTGTTGTTCGAATCTGGAAGTTGGTATGTGGGAACTCAGGGAAAACAAGCTGTAAAGCAATTGGGAAGTGTTTTAGCTGAAAACCCAGAAATATCTGTTTTAATTGAAGGACACACTGATAATGTGCCATATAATGGAAATGCACAATTAAGTGGGAACTGGGATTTATCTGCAAAACGCGCGACATCTATCGTGAACATTTTAAGAGAAAATGCAGCTATTAATCCAGAAAACTTAACAGCAGCCGGAAGAGGAGAGTATGCGCCAATTGCTACTAATGATACTGCTGAAGGTAGAGCTAAAAACAGAAGAATTGAAGTGATTTTAACGCCTAAGTTAGATGAGATTTCAAGATTATTGAATGAGATTTAACAAATTCCTGTGAAGGCAGGAATCTTGTAAATAGAATTTAGACCTCAAAATTTATTATAACCTTTGAGGTCTTCTTATTTTTGCATGTATCAACTATTACTTTGAGCTTAGTCGAGAAGTCTCTAAAATTAAGTTTAATTAAAAGGGATTCCTGTGTTCGCAGGAACTAAAGATGAAATACACAACATTACCGAATACAGATATAAAAGTTAGTAAATTATGCCTTGGTACCATGACTTGGGGAAATCAAAACACCCAAGATGAAGGTTTCACTCAAATGGATTTAGCCTTAGATAGTGGCATCAATTTCTTCGATTGTGCTGAGCTCTATCCTGTTCCTGCGGAAGAAAAAACCTATGCGGAAACAGAACGTATTATAGGAAATTGGTTTGAGAAAACTGGGCAAAGAGATAAAGTTGTATTAGCAACAAAAATTGCGGGTACGGGAGATTATACAGCTCATATCAGAACGAATGGTTTTAGTAAAGAAGCATTGAACGATGCTGTAAACCATAGTTTAAAACGATTAAAAACGGATTATATAGATTTGTATCAACTCCATTGGCCGGAACGTACAACTAATACTTTTGGGATACGAGATTATTCGATTGATGAAAATGACCAATGGGAGGACAATTTTAATGATATCCTTCACAGCTTAGACGGCATTATAAAATCAGGAAAAATTAGACACGTTGGAATTTCTAATGAAAAAGCTTGGGGAACCATGCGCTATTTAGAGGAACACGAGAAGCATAACTTACCTCGAATGATTACCATTCAAAATGCCTATTCCTTATTAAATAGATTATTTGAAGGTGATTTAGCTGAAGTGGCGCACAGGGAAAATATTGGTTTATTGGCGTACTCGCCAATGGCATTTGGAGTTTTGTCTGGGAAATATCTCAAAGGAACCGCAAATGATAGATCACGACTAAATTTATTTAATAGATATACGCGTTACAGTAGTCCACAGTCTACAGAAGCTACGAAGCGTTATATGAAAATTGCAGAAGTGAATAATTTGAGTTTTGCTCAAATGGCCTTGGCATTTGTAACACAAAGACCTTTTGTGACAAGTACAATCATTGGTGCTACAGCTATTGATCAATTAAAGGAAAATATAGATAGTACTAATGTCTCCTTATCGGATGAAGTTCTTAAAGCTATCAATGAAGTTCATGCTGAGATCCCAAATCCAGCACCGTAAATAAAAAGCATTCTTTTAAAGGAGTGCTTTTATTGTTCTATAGCTTAATCTGACGATTGATCTGTTCTTGTAATGAGATAAAAGTTTCGGTTCTTGAAACTCCTTTTATGCTTTGTATTTCAGAATTCAAAACATGCATCAAATGCTCATTGTCCTTACATAGAATCTTGATAAAAATAGACCAATTCCCTGTGGTGTAATGACATTCTATCACTTCGGGAATCTTTTGTAATTGTTTTACAGCTTCAGGATTACTCATGGCTTTGTCTAAATAAATACCAACAAATGCCATTGTTGTATAGCCTAAGGCTTTTGGATTGAGGATAAATTTAGAACCTGCTAAAAGACCAGATTTTTCCAGTTTTTTCAATCGTTGATGTATAGCGGCTCCAGAAATTCCAACATTACGAGCTATTTCTAGAATTGGCGTTCTAGCGTCTTCCATAAGAGCGCGTAAAATTTTCTTATCAATTCCGTCAATGTGAATACCGTTGTCCTTAACTTTCATAATTAATCTATTAGATTGAAAGTTAAAGATAAAAAAAGCGTTTCAATTTGAAACGCTTTATAATATTTATCTAATTATTAACTGGTCTATATACTTAATGGATTATAACCTAAGTATGGGACTTCGTATTCCTTGAAGATTACATCATGAGATTCTAACTCTTTCAAAATAGGTGTGTATACTTCTTTTGTAATTGGAATTTGAACACCAGGCGTTTTTATTTTACCATTTAAAATAGCTAAGGTCGCAATAGCAACTGGTAATCCTACTGTTTTAGACATAGCAGTGTAAGTTTGATCCTTACCAAGAGTTACCATCGTGGCGTCGATTTGATGTTTTTTGCCATCAAGTTCATAGCCGAATTTATGATACATCACAATCATGTCTTTATCTTCTTGATCTAATGTCCAACTGTCCATAAGAATCTTCTGAAGAATTTGAGCTGGAGTTGCTTTATCTAACTCCACCATTTTATCATCGTTGAAAATATCAAGCTCTACAAATTTTTCCCAAACCATGTCGTCTTGGTCAATTTTTAAAGCATGTCTAAATTTTAATTCAACAGAATCTGTTGGACTATAAGGTAGAAACGCATTAACAAAATCACGATAACTCATGTTTTTACTATCGTCAATAGTGTAGCTGTCGTCTGTCATTCCTAATTGAACAAAAGCATTCCAAGCTCTACTAAAGCCTACACGTCTAATTGTGCCGCGATATAAAGTTTTAACATTGTCTAAGCCGTACACTTCTTGATATTTCAAGGAATCCCTGTTGGCATAACCTTCAAAACGACCAAAACCTTCCACATCTAAAAATTCAGTTCGTCTAAATAAACGGTTATATGGAATGTACTTAAATTGATTTTCTTGTAAGAATTTTGCAGCACCGCCTTGTCCAGCAACAACTACGTTTCTTGGGTTCCACGTAAATTTATAGTTCCAAAGATTATTGTCGCTTTCAGGAGCTACTAAACCACCGGTAAAGGATTCAAACAAAATCATTTTACCTCCTTTATCTCTAATGCGATCAATGACGTGCATTGCACTCATGTGGTCTATACCAGGATCCACACCGATTTCATTCATAAAGATGAGGTTGTTGGCTTTTGCATCCTCGTCTAAAGCTTGCATTTCTGGGCTCACATAGGAAGCTGTGACCATATTCTTTTTATAGGTAATACAATCTTTAGCAACTTCTATATGAAAACGTGCTGGTAGCATCGAGATAACGATATCTGCCTGTTTTATAGCAGCCACTCTAGATTCAGCATTAAATACATCTAAGTGTATTACATCTGTATTAGGATGATTGCCAGTGAGTTTTTTAGCATTGTCTACATTAAGATCACCGATAGTGATTTTTAGATTTTCAGTTTGAGATTTTTCGAGTAGGTATTTTATAAGATATGATGAGGATTTGCCTGCACCAATAATTAAAATGTTTCGCATAATTGGGTTTATATGACTAATTTTGTAAGCCACGAATGTAACAAATAGAATAGGCAATTAAAACCTAAACGGTAATTTTTATTATGAACAAGACACTATTAACCACTGGAGCAATATTAGGTATTCTTGGAATTATTTTAGGTGCTTTTGCTGCGCATGGTTTGGAGAAAATGGTTGATGCTGATGCGATTAAGACTTTTGAAACGGGCGTGAGATATCAAATATACCATGCGTTTTTTCTTCTTATTGTAAGTCGTTTGACTTTTCTGAATTCTAAATTGAAAAAAGTAATATTCTATTTGGTGCTCATAGGTGCCATTTTCTTCTCTGGCTCTATTTATGGATTAGCTACAAACACATTGTCAAGCTTTGATTTTAAGACTATTGCAATGATTACGCCCTTAGGTGGACTACTTCTAATCGGGGGTTGGACGGTTTTATTAGTTGGTATTATAAGAGCTAAAGTTGAATAATGTTAATCTTAAGCGTTTTATTGAAATAAAATTATAATTTTGCAATCTAAAATAACACAACAATTATGGTAAACCATACACAATCAACGAAATCGATTTCGTTAGATCAATACGGCATTAAAAATGCTAAAGTCAAGTATCAATTATCTTCAGATGAGCTTCATGCTGAAACT
This sequence comes from Winogradskyella epiphytica, assembly GCF_003217215.1. Classification (GTDB taxonomy): domain Bacteria; phylum Bacteroidota; class Bacteroidia; order Flavobacteriales; family Flavobacteriaceae; genus Winogradskyella; species Winogradskyella epiphytica. The sequence continues at coordinate 495,145 of NZ_QJTD01000001.1, read as the reverse complement.
ATTGCTAAAGGCCAAGGTGTAGAATCATCATTAGGAGCAATAGCTGTTAATACAGGTGAGTTTACTGGGCGTTCGCCATTAGATAGATTCATAGTAAAGGATGATGTCACTAAAGATAGAGTTTGGTGGGGAGATATCAACATTCCTTTTGATAGCGATAAATTTCAAAAGCTTTACGATAAGGTTGTTGATTATTTATCTGAAAAGGATGTATATGTGCGTGATAGCTACGCCTGTGCAGATGAGAACTATAAGCTTAATATTAGGGTAATCACTGAATATCCTTGGAGTAATATGTTTGCTCACAATATGTTCTTACGTCCTACAGAGGAAGAGTTAAAAGATTTTACACCAGAATGGACTGTTGTTAACGCTCCAGGCTTTATGGCAGATCCTGAAGCCGATGGAACACGTCAGCATAATTTCGCTATTTTAGATTTTACTAGAAAGATAGCTCTAATTGGTGGTACTGGTTATACAGGTGAAATTAAGAAAGGTATTTTCTCTGCGCTTAACTTTATTCTTCCTGTATTTAAGGAGACTTTACCAATGCACTGTAGTGCAAACGTTGGAAAAGAAGGAGATACGTCTATTTTCTTCGGATTATCTGGAACTGGTAAGACAACCTTATCTACAGATCCAAATCGTAGCTTAATTGGAGACGATGAGCACGGTTGGACTAAAGAAAATACAGTTTTCAATTTTGAAGGTGGATGTTATGCTAAGGTGATTAATTTATCGCAAGAGCAAGAGCCAGAAATATATGGTGCCATTAAAAAAGGAGCAATCTTAGAAAATGTGATTTTGGATGAGCAAGGCAACGTTGATTTTGCTGACACTTCTATTACACAAAACACGAGAGTAAGTTACCCTATTTATCATATAGATAATGTTAGAAAACCTTCAGTAGGAGCCAATCCAAAGAATATCTTTTTCTTAACGGCAGATGCGTTTGGAGTATTGCCTCCAATATCTAAGTTAACACCAAGCCAAGCAGCATATCACTTTATTTCAGGTTATACAGCTAAAGTAGCTGGTACAGAAGCAGGAGTTGTAGAGCCAGTGCCAAGTTTTTCAGCTTGTTTTGGAGCGCCATTTATGCCATTACACCCAACGGAATATGGAGATATGTTAAGTAAAAAGATGTTAGATGCAGGTGTTAATGTTTGGTTAGTGAATACTGGCTGGACAGGTGGTCCTTACGGTGTAGGAACACGTATGAAATTAAAATACACGCGTGCTATGATTAATGCAGCATTAAATGGTGAATTAGGTGACTATACTTATGAGAATTATCATATTCATTCAGTATTTGGAGTAGCGCAACCAAGAACTTGTCCTGGAGTGCCAACTGAAGTATTAAGCCCAAGAGCTACATGGAAAGATGACAAAGCATATTATACTATGGCATTTAAATTAGCAAATGCTTTTAGAGAGAATTTTAAAAAGTACGAATCTAATGCGTCTGAAGAAGTTAGACGTGGTGGACCGCAGCGTTATATGTTTTAGTACTTAGTTATATATAAATAAAAAAGGGATTCTAAATTTAGAATCCCTTTTTTTTATCTTATTGTTGAAACTATTTGCCTTTATTTACAGAATCAATATATTTCTGTAAAGCCATAGTCATTGAAGGTGTTTCAGGAGTTGGTGCAGAAATGTCTACACGTAATCCTTTTTCCTTTACAGCCTTAACTGTTGTGTTTCCAAAGACAGCTATACGTGTGTTATTTTGTTGGAAATCTGGAAAATTATGGAACAATGATTCTATTCCAGAAGGACTGAAGAATACTAATATATCATAATACACATCTGCCAAATCAGATAAATCACTAATTACAGTTTTGTAAAATGTGGCTTGTTTCCAATTAACTCCTAATTCATTTAATAAAGTTGGAATTTCTGGTTTTACCTTATCTGTAGTTGGAAGTAAAAAGGCTTCGTCCTTATACTTCTTAATCAAAGGCATTAAGTCTTCAAATGTTCGTTTACCAACATAAATTTTTCGTTTTCTATAAACTACATATTTCTGTAAGTAATACGCAACTGCTTCAGACTGGCAAAAGTACTTCATAGAATCAGGTACTTTAAAACGCATCTCATCTGCAACTCTAAAGAAGTGATCTACTGAATTTCTACTAGTAAGAATGATTGCTGTATATTTACTAAGATCCACTTTTTGTTGCCTTATATCCTTAGCTGATACACCTTCAACATGAATGAAGGGTCTAAAGTCCACTTTTACTTTTTGTTTTTCTTGTAAATCAAAGTATGGAGAGTTCTCTATTTTAGGCTCTGGTTGCGATACTAAAATCGTTTTAACTTTCATAGGTAAACCTGGTGTTTTAAACGTTATATTCTCTAATTACCTTATACAAAAGAATATAAGGTCCGATTTCGAGAGCGCAAAGATACAAAATAAAATAGAAAAAGTTAGGGTTTATTGATTTTTGATAAGATTTATATGATATTAAAAATCCTACAAAGTTTATGATACAAACCATTGTAAACGCTATGATGAGTACAATTTCTGCCGAATATTTGGTATATAATAAAAACAAATTTGCCATAAAAAAGAGCAAACCAGAATAGTTTTTAAATGTGGTTTTTTGAAATAAATAATCATCAATCATGCTATCTATTTCAAAAAGGCTTCCTATGAGGCGTTCTAGTAAGGTTTTAATTATAATTATGGTTGAAACTGCAAATAATAACTTTAAGAAACTAACGAGTTCAAAATTTAATGGTGAGACAAATGTAGAATAAGCGAAATATGTAAAAATACTGAGTGAGACACTGAGGTTTATGAATAAGACGCTGTCAAATTGATCGATAAATTTTTGATCTTTAGAGTAAATCTTAAGGTAGCGCGAATTACCGATTACGTAGATAAAATCGTTAAATCTAAGTGTGTTTAAAAACTTAGCCACAACAACGGAAAATAACCCTATCATTGTGAATATAGTGAACCACTCGTGTGTAATATAATTTCGCATATGCTGCTAAATTATGAAGAATATTAAGCTAATACCAATTAAATATTAAAATGGCTTAAAATAAAATTTTCATATAAGCAATGAACAAAAATCTTATCTATCAAAAACGTTAATTCCGCCCTATAATCCATTAAAAACTTTACTTTTGTTGAAATTCTAATAGCTACTCAAAAGAGTATTTAAAAATGAGTTTATGTCTGACGCTATTGTCATTATTCCAACATACAATGAGATAGAAAATATCGAAGCCATAATAAGAGCTGTGTTTTCTCAGCCAAAAAGGTTTCATGTTCTTATTGTAGATGATAATTCACCAGACTCTACTAGTAAAGCTGTTAAAATTTTACAAGAGGAATTTAAAGACCAGCTACATTTATTAGAACGAAGAGAAAAGAGTGGCTTGGGTACGGCTTATATAGCTGGATTTGAATGGGCATTAGAAAAATCTTATAACTACATCTTTGAAATGGATGCCGATTTTTCGCATAACCCTGACGACTTAATAAAGCTGTACGATGCTTGTGCAACAGGCGGAGGAGATATTGCGGTAGGTTCTAGATATGTAAAGGGAATTACTGTTGTGAATTGGCCATTGTCACGTATTCTCTTATCTTATGGGGCATCTCGATACGTAAGACTAATAACACGGATGAAAGTTAAAGACTCCACGGCAGGTTTCGTTTGTTATAAAAGAGAAGTTCTAGAAGCAATTAACCTTAAAAAAGTAAAATTTGTTGGTTATGCTTTTCAAATTGAAATGAAATTTAAAGCCCATAAAAAAGGGTTTAAAATAGTTGAAATACCGGTTATATTTAAAGATAGAACCAAAGGAAAATCAAAAATGAGCGGAAGTATTATTTCTGAAGCTATTTTTGGAGTGATTAGTTTAAAGTTAAAAAGTTTATTTGCTAATTAATAAAAGATGATACGAAATACCCTCATAAAAAATGCAAGAATAGTCAACGAAGGAAAAATCTTTGAAGGTGATATTCTTATTGAAGATGATATTATAAAAGAAATTGAAACTTCTATAAGTGTTAAATCTGCTGATATTTTAGTTGTCGATGTAGAGGGGAATTATGTGTTTCCTGGAATGATTGACGATCAAGTGCATTTTAGAGAGCCTGGTTTAACACATAAAGCAAACATTGAAACCGAATCAAAAGCGGCTATAGCTGGTGGTATTACATCATTTATAGAAATGCCAAATACAAATCCACAAACAACGACCATAGAAAAATTAGAAGAAAAATTTGCTATTGCGGCCGAATCATCTTACGCTAATTACTCATTTATGTTTGGAGGAACAAACGATAATTTAGACGAGATATTAAAAGTAGATACAAAAACAGTGGCAGGTTTGAAGCTGTTTTTAGGATCTTCAACAGGAAACATGTTGGTAGATAATCCTGAGGTATTGGAGAAGATATTTACAAGTACAAAAATGTTGATTTCAGTACATTGTGAGGACGAGGATACAATAAAAGCAAATTTAGATAAATACATTGCGGAGTATGGTGATGATATTCCAATGGAGTTGCATCCTAAAATCCGAAGTGAAGAAGCCTGTTATTTATCGTCTTCAAAAGCCATAGAATTAGCAAAGAAGACAGGAGCAAGGTTGCATATTTTTCACGTATCTACCGGAAAGGAAACCAATTTGTTTTCAAATAAAATTCCTTTAAAAGATAAAAAGATTACAGCAGAAGTTTGTGTACATCATTTATGGTTCTCAGATGAGGATTATGCGAGAAAGGGAAGTCATATTAAATGGAATCCAGCGGTGAAAACATCTAATGATAGAGATCAACTATGGAAAGCTTTGCTAGATGATAGAATTGATGTGATAGCAACAGACCATGCGCCTCATACCTTAGAGGAAAAAAACAACCCTTATACAAGTGCTCCGTCTGGAGGGCCATTAGTACAGCATGCTTTAGTTTCGTTAATGGAAGCTCATCATCAAGGTAAAATTTCTGTAGAGAAAATCGTTGAGAAAGCGTGTCATAACCCAGCCATTCTTTTTGAAGTTGAAAAACGAGGTTTCATAAGAGAAGGATATTATGCAGATTTAGTTATTGTAGACCCACAGAGTCCTTGGACAGTTAATAAAAGTAATATTTTATACAAATGTGGTTGGTCTCCTTTTGAAGGTAATACATTTAAAAGTCGAATTACACATACCTTTGTTAATGGAAAACTAGCCTATAATAACTTTAAAGTTTTAGATGTTAAAGCAGGAAAACGACTAACTTTTAATAGATAAGATGTTAAAGCATATAATTATAATAGTTGCAATTGGCAGTCTTCTTATAAGCTGCAACAGTTCGGATGCACCAAAGAAGCCAAACCCTTTGCTGTCTAAAAGTCAAATGTCTGAATTGCTTTATGATTTATATGTAATTAACGGAGCGAAGAGTGTGAATAGGACATTGCTGGAGGTTAATGGCTTTAAGCCGGAAACTTATATTTTAGAAAAATATAATATAGATAGTACTCAGTTTGCCGATAACAATATTTATTATGCCTATGACGCAGAATCATATAAAGAGATAGTGGTTAAGGTTAAAGAAAGGCTTGAGAGAGAAAAGAAAGCTCTAGAAGTTATAAGAGATCGGGAAAGTGACTCTCTTAGAAAACGAAGAGACTCCTTGAGAAAGGAAGGGGATAATCTAAAAGAACCTTTAAATGAGGAGTCAAATAAAACTGCTGTTTTTCAATAACTCTAACTTTCGAGATCGTTAAGATAACGTTGACTTACCACCTCGATAACTTTTTCTATTGGTTTAAATTCAAAACTTAAAGCGGTTTTTATCTTAGAATTATCGTATCTCTTTAGGTTTTGCAATGATTTGGCAGTTTGTTTAGTTAAACTTCGGCGTTTACCAAAAAGTTTAGAATTCAACCAATCTAACCTCCAAGCTACGCTTAGCAACCAAGATTTTGCTTCTTTTGTCGGGGCTTCCACCTTTAAGGCTTCAGCAGTTTTTTGAATGAAGTTTTTGAAATTCATGTTTTCAGATACTAAAATATAGCCTTCATTTTTAATATCGCTTTCCGTAAGTCTTTTCATGACTTCAACCACATCCCAAACATCTACATATCCTGTAACACCTGTGGTGTAATAAGTCATTCCTTTATAAATTCGTTTAAAAATGCTACCACTTCCACCCGAATTCCAATAACCTGGACCTAAAATAATTCCTGGATTAACAATGACGGCATCTAAACCTTCCTGAGTTCCGCGCCATACTTCCAGTTCGGCACCGTATTTCGTTATACCATAAATGCTATTATCACCTTCTGAATTCCATTCGGTTTGTTCGTCTATAAGTGTTTCAGGATTGCTGTGATGGCCTATAGTGGCTATAGAACTCACATAGCACAGTTTTTTAATCTGGTGACTAATCGATAAGTTTACAATATTGGCAGTACCTTCAATATTAGTTTTTCGTAATTGCTTGTATTTATCCGGTTCAAAAGATACAAAGGCGGCACAATGATATACATAAGTTACATCTTTAAACGCCATTTGGAGTTTAGGAATATCATTAATATCCGCTTGAATCCATTCAATTTTGTTAAATAGCGCCTCAGCATCATCACTATAATAAGAGAAGACGTGTTTAACGCGATTTAGTGTTTTTTCACGACGGTAAATAGCACGTACTTTTTTATTATCACTAATTAATTTAAATAGTAAATGCGAGCCAACTAATCCTGTACTTCCTGTAACTAATATCATATGGTAAAGTTACATTTTTTGAAGCTATTTTCTTAAAAATATAGTCTTGTAAATTGGGCTAAAATTGTCTTTTGTCTTTAGCAAGGGAAGTCTATCTTTGCGACATCAATTTTGAAACTAAAAGACAATGGCAAATAAATTTGTAGAAGAATTACGTTGGAGAGGAATGGTACATGATATCATGCCTGGAACTGAGGAGCAATTAGACAAGGAAATGACGACAGCTTATATTGGCTTTGATCCGACTTCAGATTCACTACACATAGGGAGTTTAGTGCCTATTATTTTATTGGTTCACTTAAAAAGAGCAGGTCATAAGCCTGTTGCCTTAGTAGGTGGCGCTACTGGAATGATTGGAGATCCATCGGGAAAAAGTGACGAACGTAATCTTTTAGATGAGGTAGCTTTAGAACGAAATGTTGCTGGAATAAAAAGAGTTTTATCTCGATTCTTAGATTTTAATTCAAATGATAAAAACGCTCCAGTGTTAGTCAATAACTACGACTGGATGAAAGATTTTAGTTTTATCGAATTTGCTCGTGACGTTGGTAAACGAATCACGGTGAATTATATGATGGCTAAGGATTCTGTAAAAAAGCGTTTTTCTGGGGAAGAAGGAAGTGTTGGAATGTCGTTTACAGAATTTACATACCAGTTAATTCAAGGATACGACTTTCATTATTTGTACAAAACAATGGATTGTAAGTTACAAATGGGTGGAAGTGACCAATGGGGGAATATTACAACAGGAACTGAATTAGTAAGACGTATGCATGATGGAGAAGATCAAGCAAAAGCATATGCTATGACCTGTCCATTAATCACAAAAGCAGATGGTTCTAAATTTGGCAAAAGTGAAGGTGGGAATATTTGGCTAGATGCCGATAAAACTTCGGTTTATAAATTCTACCAGTTTTGGTTAAACTCTACAGATGAAGATGCTGAAAAGTATATCAAAATTTTTACATTTTTAGATAGAGAAACGATTGAAAAATTAATCGAGGATCATAAAGAAACGCCACATTTACGTTTATTACAGAAGCGTTTAGCCGAAGAAATAACAGTATTTGTTCATAGTAGAGAGGATTACGAAAATGCGGTTAAGGCTTCGGAAATTTTGTTTAGCAAAGATTTTAAAAATGAAATTAAACAATTGTCTGAAGGTTTATTCTTAGATGTATTTGAAGGTGTAAAACAAGCCGAAATTTCAGCTGCAGAATTTAATGAAGGTATTGATATGATTGGTGCATTGTCTGCAAAAACAAACTTCTTAAGTTCTAATGGAGATGCACGAAGAGCTTTGAAAGAAAATGCAGTAGCTGTGAATAAGGAAAAAGTAAAAGAGGATTATATTTTATCTTCTGAAGATTTAATCCATGATAAATATGTAATCATAAGTAGAGGAAAGAAAACTAATTTTATTTTGAAAGTAGTTTAAGAACTTTGCTTTTAAATATTAAAGACGTCGCTAATCTAAATGTAGTGGCGTCTTTTTTTTTGCAAAAAAAGAGTGCTCAATATTTCTACAGAGCACTCACTAACCAATCAATCAACTAATGAAAATCAATCTTTTTCACAGTGATATATAAGTCGTAAATAATTTTAATTCCTTACAAAGCCATTAAGTTGCAGCCTCTAATATCTGAATTGTCAAACCTACCTATAATTTCAAATTGCCCGTTGTCATAAACTCTTCCTAAATCTTGAGTAGCAATAAATGAACAGGAATTTATATTCGCTAAATCTATAATATTAATGCCACCGGTTTTATTGGGCTCTTGAAGAGTGAGGGCATCTTCAGTGTCACGTGTTAGGATTTTCATCCAAGGCGGACATTCAAAAATACCATGTCCTTTAGAATAGGCTTGACTCAAAAGTTCCGTCATGCCATATTCACTGTGAATTTTTTCGACACCAAAACCCGATTGTAAAATTTGATGTAATTCTTGTCTTATAATTTCTTTTCGTCTGCCTTTCATACCTCCAGTTTCCATAACAGTAGTATGTTTTAAGTGGAGTTGAAACTGTTCAACTAAATCTAAAAGCGCAAATGAAACGCCAATAAGTAATGTTTTTTGTTTGCGAGCTTCTAGGGAGTTCAAAGTGTTAGCTAACTCTTCCAGATTATTTAAATAGAATCCACTTTCTGGCTGTTGCGATTTATCAATTAAATCATTCACCATATAAATAAGAGAAGAGCCGTCACGCTCTAAATAAGAGGGCAGTAAAGCTAATACTACATAATCGTCAATATTTCCATAGAAGTGTTTAAAAGCGTTAAGATAACTCTCTTCATATAACTTTATATCTGTGACTAAATGTTTGCTAGTAATACTTCCTGTTGTGCCAGAACTTGTAAATGTTTTTTCAATTGAACCTCTTGAACTTATGACCTCATGCGTTTTAAAAAACTGAATGGGAAGAAATGGAATTTCGAAAACACTTTTAATATCTGAAGGATTTTTATAAAGCAAATCGCAAAATGAACGATAGACGCCATTGTTTTCAAACTGAAATTTAAAAACATCTAATGCTAAAGCATCAAAATCTGCCTGTGATTTTATTTTAAAAATGTCTTCTTTAGATATCATGATGCAAAAATATGGAAAATAAAAAAGCGTAGCTCAAATTATAGAGCTACGCTTTAAAATGTAATAAAAACTATACTTATTTAATTACTAATTTCTTAGTAGTAGAAGTGTTGTTTTGAGTGATTTTTACGATGTAAACACCAGACTTTAAGTTCGCAATATTTAACGTATTGTTCGTTAAAGTTTCGTTTTTAACTTGCTTCCCTAGGATGTCAAAAACTTGTACGTTCATCGCATCGTTGCTAGTAGTTGTAATAGTTACATTTCCACTAGTAGTTGGGTTTGGGTATAAACTAAATACGTTAGCGTTAAAATCATTTACGCTCATTGGTTCAGCGATATCACTTAAGTATCTTGGCATAATTTGCGTAGTTCCACTAAATTGTGCGCCAATACCTGTAATACTTACAGCAGTAGTTGGGATATCAGTACCAATTAAATCTTCGTCACCAAAAGCAACTCTACATACAGTTACGTCAGAACCATTAGCGACGTCATAACTTGTGTTGTCAGTGAATACTCCTGCGTCAGAAAACGTTACATTGTTTAATGCAATTAATCTACTTTGGTAAGTGTCTCCACTGCTAATCAATTCAGCAGCAGTAATTACTATTGGTGCTAATGTGTTACCTGTTGAAGATGCTGCATCTACATTTGCAGTAGGAACAAATTGAAGAGTTCCATTGAAATTAGAAAGTTCACCTTGTAAGCCAGTTATACCATCACCAATATTAAATTGAGTGCTTAATGTACCTGCAGAATCATCAATTAAAATTCCAGCTCCACCATCTTGAATATACTTTTGGTTTCTTGTGTTTTCTGTAACAATATAAGAAATGATAGCTTCGCCAGTTAATTCGTATACTTCTCCAAGATTACTAGCTCTTAATTCAGAAATATTAGCTACTTGATTAACAGTACCTACAGTAAAAGTCACAGTATCTGAATCAATTATTTCAGTTCCGTTTAATAAATCAACATTAACTACATAAGTTTCACCATCAGTAGTTGCTACTTCAAAAGGGCTTGTTGCATTTGCAGTAGCAGTACCATTTACAGTTACAGTAACAGTTTCTCCACCAGCTAAATTAGCAGTTGTAAATTCAACATTCGTTGAAGTTGTTCCAGCGATTAAGACATCGTTATCACCTGGGCTAGTAATTGCAACAGTAGGAATAGCTACACCAGTATAACCTGTCCATGAGATATCATCAAGAACCATTTGTTGGTTTCCGTCACTTCCATAAAGTCTTAACATAACATCAACATCTCCAGGGATATTAATATCTTCAACAATAAAAGGAATCACGGTTGTGTCTTCTCCTGCACCATACTCTGGTTCAAATTGAGCAACAACAACGCCGTTAGCAAGTAATTCTAATTTACGTTGAGCACCACCAGTAAAAGCTTTTCTAGTATTTACTGAGAAGTTTCCAATTCCGCCAGAAATAGTAGCAGATAGGCTACTTGGTTCGTTAGCTCTTCTTAGCATAATGCCATTTCCATTAATTGGGTAGTCACCTTGATCTCTAGAGTGAGTATACGTCCATGTGGCATCCGTTCCAGTAAAACTACCATCACTATAACTAGCAGGAACTGTACTATTGTCAAAGTTTTCAGTCCCTTGGGCAAAAGCAGTAAGGCTTAAAAGAGTAAATAAAGTAAATAAAAAGTAAATTTTCTTCATAATTGATTTATATAAAAGTTAGAAAACAAATATAATAACAAATAGTGAGTTTTCAGAATCAGAAGCGTTAATACTTGTTAATTTGATAATGAGATAACATGGTAGAGGTCAGGCACTTCTTTATTTTATAAAATTGTAATCTTAATGTTAGGGAATTGTTATCAATTGAATACCGTAGAAGCTTAATGCAGATATATTTTATATTTACATATTAATTAAAGATAAACACCATTGAAAAAGAAAGACATTAAAATTTTATTGGTTGACGATGAGCCAGATATTCTAGAAATTGTTGGTTTTAACTTATCTGCCGAGGGTTATCAAGTAATAAAAGGCGAAAATGGAGAGGAGGCAGTAAAGCTGGCTAAGAAACATAAACCTCACTTAATTATCCTAGACGTAATGATGCCTAAAATGGATGGGATTGAAGCTTGCGAGCGCATTAGAGAATTTCCTCAATTGAGTGAAACAATTATCACGTTTCTTACTGCAAGAGGAGAGGACTATTCTCAGGTTGCCGGATTTGATGCTGGTGCCGATGATTATATCGCTAAGCCAATAAAGCCAAAAGTCTTAATTAGTAAAGTAAAGGCCTTATTAAGACGTCTGAAATCTGCTGAAAATAGTACAGAAAGTGTTTTAACAATTGGTGATCTGATAATTTATAAAGATGAATATAAAATCACGGTAAAAGGCGAAGAAATTACACTGCCAAGAAAGGAATTTGAATTACTATCTTTGTTAGCAACTAAGCCTGGTAAAGTCTTTAAACGTGAAGAAATTTTAGATAATGTTTGGGGAAATGAAGTGGTTGTTGGCGGAAGAACCATAGATGTTCACATTAGAAAACTTCGCGAGAAAATTGGAGACGAATCCTTTAAAACAGTTAAAGGTGTTGGCTACAAGTTCATGGACTAATGAAGAAAAAGAACTTTAAGAAAACCTACAAATTCGCGTTGCGAACAGCCTTATTGGTGACCATATTTTCGTCACTGTTGGTGTGTGGGTTTATGTTATTTCTTAATGTGCTTAGTTGGCATATAATTGTCTATCCATTATTATGTTTTCCAATTTGCTTTATTATTATCGAGTATAGAGTAGAGCGATTTATCTATAGACGCGTAAAAAAGATTTATGACGACCTGACTCTTTTGGAAACGACAAGTTTAAGGCAGCAACCCATAACTACAGATATGGGAACTTTAACAAAAGAAATTGAAAAATACGCAAAGACTAAAAAGTTTGAAATTGAAACTTTAAAAATCAGGGAGGAGTATCGGAAAGAGTTTATTGGAAATGTCTCTCATGAATTTAAAACACCATTATTTACGGTTCAAAATTATATTCTAACCCTGTTGGATGGTGGGATTAAGGATGAGAAAATCAGAAAAAAATACCTTTTAAGAGCGAGTAAAGGTGTAGAACGATTAACCTATATCGTTAAAGATTTAGACATGATCACCAAATTAGAAGTTGGAGATCTTAGTTTGGAGAAAGAAAATTTTGATATGGTGAAGCTCGTTCAGAATGTTTTTGATTTGTTTGAAATGAAAGCAAGTAAAAAACAAATAACTCTAACCTTTGATATCGACTACCCCAATCCTATTATGGTTTATGCAGATAAAGAACGTATCCAACAAGTATTAACTAATTTAATAGTAAACTCAATTAAGTACGGAAGGGAAAAGGGGACAACAGAAGTAAGCATTGAAAATTTAATTAAAAACAAGGCCATTATTAGAGTGACAGATAATGGCGAAGGCATTGCTAAAGCAAATCTTCAGCGTTTATTCGAACGATTTTATCGTGTGGATAAGAGTGGTTCTCGTAAAGAAGGTGGTTCGGGATTAGGCTTGTCTATAGTAAAACATATTATTGAAGCGCACGAAGAAAAAATCTATATCGAAAGTGAACTTGGTGTAGGTAGTGAATTCTCTTTTACACTAGAAAAGTCGAAATAAATCAGCGAACTTCACATCAAAAGTTTCAAACTTAAAGCCTGAATATTTCTCAACGTGATTCAATTTTTCTAAAGTAAACTCATGTTGTGTACAATATGGAGCAATTCCTTCAGATTCTATTTTTTTGGCTAAATAGTCTTGTTCAAATTGTCCTGGAGTAGGAATGAAAAAGGCTTTCTTTTCAAGTTTTGCTAAATCCATAAGCGTTGTATATCCAGATCGACTCACAATTAATTCACTTTCATTAATAGTCGATTCAAGCTGAGCACTCGTCATAAAATTATAAATGGTCATGTGATTATGTTGAATTTTACGTTGTTCCGATTCAATAACACCTTTGACAAAACAAATCTTTCCCTTAAAGTTTTTCAACGCTTCAAAGAGGATTTCTTCTAAAAAGGTTCGTTGTGGTTCTGGACCAGAAAGAATAACTAGAAGTTGATAATTGATGTTAGACTTGTGTTTTTCAAATCGAGATAAAGGCCCTAAATAGTTTACGGTGGATTTGAAATTTTCTACATGACCTAAAATTCCACTGAGGTTTTTTTCGGTTTTATAATCTGGAATCCAACATTCATCAAATTGTGAAATGATTTTTTGATGCCATTTGGTGCTCAGCCAAGTCGTGTTTCCACTTAATACTTGTAACTGATGTGTTATAAATACAGAAGGAATATTGTCATGTCTTACCCCAAAACGATTGTCGGAAATAATTCCTGAAATCGATTTCGAATTGACTAACTCCCGGATAACTTTTTCTTCTTTTTTGATAATTTTTAGAAGTCGAGGGGCATTTTTCAAAAATTTTAATCGAAGTCGGTTGGGATTTTTAGAATATCTAATATTGTAGGAAGGCAATTCAACAGCTTCAAGATTAGGAAATTCTTTTTTTAATAATTCAAGTGATGCGCCGTCACTCGCAATAATGGGTTCAAAATTATTTTGGATGAGTTCATTTATAATAGGAATACATCGTGTTGCATGACCTAATCCCCAATTTAATGGCGCTACTAAAATCCGTTTTTTGTGATGAATGGTCATAATCTTTTTTGTTTTGATTAATTCTTATGGATTTTATTTAGGATATGAATGGCTGAAACAAAGGTAAACCTAAAATCTTTGCTTAATTTTACCGAATTATTTTAAAATACGAAAATCTAAGATAGGTGGGAAGTAAAAACAAACTCAAACGCTTTAAAGAAAATGAAACTTTTCATAACGTGTATCAACCAACAAGAGACGAGTTGGTGAATGCTCAATATCCTTTGAAAGGTAAATGGAAGTCGGAAGTATTTAAAAACGATAACCCTTTAGTATTAGAATTAGGGTGTGGCAAAGGCGAATATACTGTTGGTTTAGCTAAACGTTATCCTAACAAAAACTTTATCGGAATAGATATAAAAGGTGCTCGTTTTTGGAGAGGGGCTAAAACTGCTGTTGAAGAAAACATTCCTAATGCTGCTTTTATTAGAACGCAAATAGAACTCATAGAATACGTGTTTGCTGAAAATGAAGTTGATGAAATTTGGATCACCTTCCCAGACCCACAAATAAAATACAAACGAACAAAACACCGTATGACCAATATGGCGTTTTTAGAACGTTATAAAAAAGTTTTAAAGCCTGAAGGCTTAATGCATTTAAAAACGGATAGTGAATTTATGCATGGTTATACCCTAGGATTACTTCACGGTTTAGGTCACGAGGTGCTTTACTCTAATCATAATGTCTACAAATTAGAGGGCAGTCCAGAAGAAGTTATTGAAATTCAAACCTTTTACGAAAGTCAGTATTTAGAAAAAGATAAGGCAATTACGTATATTAGATTTAAAATCAACTAAAGTTTGAGTATAACCGTAATTTTCTTTCTTGGTCTTTTAGTTGCGCTGATTGGTGTAATTCCACCTGGTTTACTCAACATGACAGCTGCAAGAATAAGCTTAAAAGAAGGAGCAGCACGCGGTATCATGTTTTCGGTTGGTGTGTGTATTGTAGTTTATATTCAAACGTATGTGGCTGCTATTTTTGCGCGATATTTATCCAATCATCCCGATATAGTTGAAATTCTAAAGCGCGTTGCTTTAGTGATTTTTGTTCTTATTACTATTTATTTTTTGGTTTTAGCCTCTAAGCAAAAAGAGCCTAAACTTGAAACCGAAATTAAAAGTAAACACGGCAGATTATTACACGGAATGTTACTGTCTGTGCTTAATGTCTTTCCAATCCCTTATCAAGCTTATATGACTATTACTTTAGTGTCTTTTGGGTGGATGGATTTTGAAAAACTAAGTATTGTTACTTATGTCACCGGAGCGGCAACAGGAACCTTTGTGATGCTCTATTTCTATATTTTCTTCTTTGATAAAATTAAAGATCGGGCTTTTACTTCTCAAAAAAGCATGAATCTCAGTATCGGAATTATAACAGGTCTCGTTGCCTTGGTTACCTTAATTAATCTTATAAGAGACCTTTAAATGACATCTGAAACCCTTGGATTTTTCGAAAAAGTTTATGAGGTTGCCAAACAGATTCCATACGGCAGAGTTACCAGTTATGGCGCAATTGCAAAATATTTAGGAGCGGCAAGAAGTGCTAGAATAGTTGGTTACGCTATGAATAATTCTCATACTAAAGAGGTGCCAGCTCACAGAGTAGTCAACAGAAAGGGACTCTTAACTGGAAAACATCATTTCGAAGGAACTAATTTAATGCAACAGCTTCTAGAAAGTGAAGGCATTGAGGTCATCGAGAATCAGATTCAAAATTTTGAAACTCTATTTTGGGATCCCTCTAAGGAACTTTAAGGCTATTTATTACTGTATTAATTCAGATTACTATCTATAAAAAAGGTGATAATTTGATCAGACAAATCATTAGAGATTGAAACGAATTTGTACTAATAATCAGCACGATTAATAACAACAATCCATCGATTACACAATTCAATTTAAGTCTTTCAATTTCTAATCCTTTTGCAGTATCTTTGCATTTAGAATTAATCTTAATAAGAACAGAGTCAGGTGCATTAGCCCACTCTAGTCAATCATCATAGATATGAAACTGAACAAACAAGATATACTTAACGCGCTTAAAACGATTACAGCTCCTGGTGAAGGTGAAAATATGGTGGATAGTGGTGCGGTAACAAATGTGGTTACTTTTGCAGATGAAGTCATTGTAGATATTACGATAAAGAATCCTACACTTCAGGCACGTAAGAAGACTGAAGTTGAAATCATGCAAACCATTCATAAGAAAGTTTATGAAAAGGCGAAGGTGAAAGTAAATGTAAAAGTTGAAGCAGCTGCGGCAGCACCTAAAAATGAAATTAAAGGAAAAGCGATTCCTGGAATTCAAAATATTGTGGCTGTAGCGTCTGGTAAAGGTGGTGTTGGTAAATCTACAGTAACTGCAAACCTAGCGGTTACTTTATCTAAAATGGGATTTAAAGTTGGTGTCTTAGATGCAGATATTTACGGACCGTCAATTCCAATTATGTTTGATGTGGCTAATGAACGCCCTATCTCAGTGAATGTAGACGGTAAATCTAAAATGAAACCAGTAGAAAACTACGGCGTTAAGGTGTTGTCCATCGGTTTCTTTACTAAGCCAGATCAAGCGGTGATTTGGAGAGGACCTATGGCTTCAAAAGCATTAAATCAAATGATTTTTGATGCAGCTTGGGGAGAATTAGATTTCTTGTTATTGGATTTACCTCCAGGAACAGGAGATATTCATTTGAGTATTATGCAAGCCTTACCTATTACAGGAGCGGTTGTTGTAAGTACACCTCAAAATGTAGCTTTAGCTGATGCTAAAAAAGGAGTAGCCATGTTTCAACAAGATAGTATCAATGTGCCAGTGTTAGGGATCATTGAAAACATGGCCTATTTTACACCAGCCGAACTTCCAGAAAATAAATATTATATATTTGGAAAAGAGGGTGCTAAGCATTTAGCCGAAGATTTAAAAGTTCCGTTTTTAGGAGAAGTTCCATTAGTACAAAGTATTAGAGAAGCGGGTGATGTTGGAAGACCTGCAGCTATGCAAACAGCGACTCCAATTGAAGAAGCTTTTGAAAATATAACTCGTGAAGTTGTTCAACAGGTCGTGTATAGAAATGAAGCCTTACCGGCTACTGAAGCAATAAAAATTACAACCATGGCAGGTTGCTCTGCTGTTAAAAAGAAATAAATGGGCACAGAAGAACTAAGATTAAATGTAGAAAAGGCATTGGATGAAATCCGTCCGTTTTTACAAAATGATGGTGGAGATATTAACCTATTATCTATCGATGATGGTAAGTTTGTTAAAGTTCAACTTGTCGGTGCTTGTACATCTTGCAGCGTAAACCAGATGACCTTAAAGTCTGGCGTGGAAATGACGATTAAAAAGTACGCTCCACAAATCGAAAGTGTTATTAATGTAGAATAGATAGAGTGACATTTGTCACATTTAATATCAAATGACATTAGTAATTTTGCACACATATAATAGCTAAATAAGATAATTGACAAGGTTTTATGCTGAAGGCATTTCAGTTATCCTTGTGAATTTTTTAATAATAAAAATTTTGATGGTTGTCTTTATATGACCGTCTTCGAAGGAATAAAATGATTAAAACAGATATACTAATTATTGGAGCAGGGCCAACAGGATTGTTTACTGTTTTTGAAGCAGGCCTTTTAAAGTTAAAATGTCATTTGATTGACGCATTACCACAACCTGGTGGACAATGTTCGGAGCTTTATCCTAAAAAACCTATTTACGATATTCCAGCTTATCCAGAAATTCTTGCTGGTGATCTAACGGAGAAGTTACTTGAACAATGTAAACAGTTCGAGCCTGGATTTACTTTAGGTGAACGCGCTGAAACATTGGAAAAGCAGGAAGATGGAACTTTCATTGTAACCACTAATAAAGGTACAAAACATCATGCACCTGTGGTGGCTATTGCAGGAGGATTGGGAAGTTTTGAGCCTCGTAAACCTTTAATTCACAATATTGCTGATTATGAAGATAAGGGTGTGGAGTACATGATTAAAGAACCTGAAATGTATCGCGGTAAAAATGTGGTTATTGCAGGTGGAGGTGATTCTGCCTTAGATTGGAGTATATTTTTAAGTGATATAGCAGATAGAGTAACATTGGTTCATAGAAGAAATGAATTTAGAGGTCATTTAGATTCTGTTGAAAAAGTTCAAGAATTAAAAAATCTTGGTAAAGTGAACCTAATTACGCCAGCGGAAATCACAGCTATCAATGGTGATGGAAGAGTTGAAACTGTTGAGGTTACTAAAAAAGGTGAAGAACCATATTTGTTAGAAACAGATCATTTTATTCCATTATTTGGTTTATCGCCTAAGTTAGGACCAATTGGTGATTGGGGACTTGAAATAGAGAAAAACGCTATAAAAGTTAATAATTCTTTAGATTACCAAACCAATATTCCTGGTGTATTTGCCATTGGAGACGTTAATACCTATCCGGGGAAATTAAAGCTAATCCTTTGTGGTTTTCATGAAGCAACTTTGATGTGTCAAGCAGCATATCAGATTATCAATCCTGGTAAACGTTATGTTTTAAAATATACAACGGTTGCTGGAGTAGATGGGTTTGATGGTACTAGAAAAGAAGCACCTAAAGCTGTTGTAAAGGCATTTGATTAATTAATATAAAACTTCATTTAAGGTTTTAAAATCTAGAGTTCGTTATACCGTATGGAACAAGATATAAAAATCATCATCATAGATAGGGAAGGTGTAAAGCACGAGGTTGAAGCACCAACAGATATGGCAATGAACTTAATGGAAGTGGTTCGTTCCTATGAGCTTGCTCCAGAAGGTACTATTGGTGTCTGTGGAGGAATGGCTATGTGCGCCTCTTGCCAATGTTATGTGTTAAGTAATACGGAATTGCCAGAAATGCAAGACGACGAAGAAGCGATGCTTTCTGAGGCTTTTTATGTGAAAGATAATTCGCGTTTAGGTTGTCAAATTCAAATGACTCCTGAAATGGATGGCTTAACAGTAGAGTTAGCCCCTGAGTCTTAAATTCAGTTTCTATTACAAGTATGATGTTTTTTTGGTGTTTTATGCCAAGGGATTAGTTCGTTTTATAATCACTCAATTTCGTTGGGCCTTCCAATAGAAATCGGTCGATTTTTAAATTGCCGTCTTCAGAAGTAACGATTTGCCATTTAATTAAGGAAATCGCACCATTTTCAATTTCAAGTCCAGTAATACTTCTTGGGTGAACACAACTCCCATCATTAAAATATGCGATATCGCCTGGCTCAGGAAAACGTGGCCTATGTGTATGACCAACAATAGTAATTAAATTGTTGTTGGCAATAATCCATTTTTTAGTTCTGCGTTCTATTTTAATGAGTTCAGTGTAATTTTTAGCTGGACTTGTGGGGTCCGCGATTCCCATCACATTTAAAGGTTTCCACAACACACGTACCATAAACCGACTCCATTTCCAAAACAAGAAATTCCACCAATCGGCTTGATGACCATGGGTCAAAAATAATTGTTGATTTGTTTCAGAATGTTCTAAGATAATGCCTTCATGATATTTAATATCACAAAAAAGATCTTCGTCTTTACCTGTTTTAGGGTCGAAATAGGTGCTTAAATGTTTTTCTACATAATTTGGATTCCGATAAACCATATCATGATTACCCCATATCATATGTAATCGGTCTTCATCATGAAATTGCTTCATGAGCATATACACGTTCTTGTGGGCGTAAAAGATAGATTCAAAGGTGAGGTTTTCCCATAGCTCATCACCATCGCCGAGCTCACAATAACTGAATCCTTCAAGATAGTAGTGTCTTAAAGCGTGATAATAAATATTTCGATTATTAGCAAAGTCGTCTGCAAAGCTATTATCACCTCTATGGCAATCGCTAAATAATATAAATTTAGAGGAATCATCAAAACTTAAGCGTTTTGCATTTTTATAAGCGCGATCTAAACGAGTTCTTGAAGACATAAAGTAAATTTAAATAAAAAATGCTTCCCAATTATGAGAAGCATTTTTATAATTTTATTTTCAATTCTATCTGAGTGAATTAATCAATCGTCGCTTAGCGGCTTATTTAAAAGCGTTTAAACCTGTAACATCTAAACCAGTAATAAGTAAGTGAATATCGTGAGTACCTTCATAAGTAATGACACTTTCAAGGTTCATAGAGTGGCGCATAATGCTGTATTCACCTGTGATTCCCATACCACCTAACATTTGTCTAGCTTCACGTGCAATATTGATAGCCATATCCACATTGTTTCGTTTAGCCATAGAGATTTGCGCTGAGGTTGCTGTACCGTTTTCGCGCATAACACCTAATCGCCAAGCTAATAATTGTGCTTTAGTGATTTCAGTTATCATTTCAGCTAACTTCTTTTGTTGTAGTTGGAATTGTCCAATTGGCTTGCCAAATTGCAAGCGTTCTTTGCTATAACGTAAGGCCGTATCGTAACAATCCATAGCAGCACCAATAGCTCCCCATGCAATACCAAAACGAGCTGAATCTAAACATCCTAATGGAGCACCTAAACCAGATTTATTTGGTAATAAGTTTTCTTTAGGAACTTTTACATTATCAAAAATTAGCTCACCAGTTGCCGAAGCTCTTAATGACCATTTATTATGAGTTTCTGGTGTAGAAAAACCTTCCATACCACGCTCTACGATTAAACCGTGAATTCTTCCTTCTTCATTCTTTGCCCATACTACAGCAACTTGACAAAAAGGAGCATTAGAAATCCACATTTTAGCACCATTTAAAAGATAATGGTCGCCCATATCTTTAAAATTCGTAGTCATACCTCCTGGATTAGAACCGTGATCTGGTTCAGTAAGTCCAAAAGAACCCATCCATTCGCCAGAAGCTAATTTCGGTAAGTATTTTTTGCGTTGTTCCTCGTTTCCGTACTTCCAAATCGGATACATTACCAATGATGATTGTACAGAAGCTGTACTACGAACGCCAGAATCACCACGTTCAATTTCTTGCATTATTAAACCATAAGAAATTTGGTCTAATCCAGCACCACCATATTCTTCAGGAATATAAGGTCCAAAGGCTCCAATTTCTGCTAAACCATTAATGATTTGCTTAGGGAATTCTGCTTTTTGCGCATATTCTTCAATAATTGGAGATACATCACGTTTAACCCATTCTCTTGCGGCATCACGTACTAATTTATGCTCGTCAGTAAGTAATTCGTCAAGGTTATAATAATCAGGTGCTTCGAATAAATCTGGTTTCATTTTATTGTTGTTTTGGTCAAGTGAAATCCGCATATATGCTTGTTACACTTGTTCTCTATTAACTTTATTTTATGTTGAATAAATTCAAAAGGTATTATCGAAACAAATGTAACGAAATCGTTTGCATTGCCCAACTGCCAAATTACATTTTCAAGTAAAAATCTTTGGTCAGATTGATGTAGTCATCTGTATATTGATGTCTTGAAGTTTCAATAATTAATTCTAAAGCCGAAGTTTCTTTCTTTTGAAAAGAGAACTCTAACAAACTTCGCTTAATCTCTGATTCAGGGCTCCCTTTAATATGAAGTGAACGGTTAAGGAATAAGCCTACTTTTGAAGCTAATTCTACAAAGTTCGATTCTTCTTTAAATGGAATAACTGTAGAAAAGATACCATCTTCAGATAGTAGTTTTGCCGCGGCATAAATTAAATGTTCAAAAGGCATGGCATCATTAAATCTAGCCAAGTCTCTTGATTTGTCTTGGGTTTTATAATCTTCAGAATAGAACGGAGGATTGCAAATAATAAGATCGAATTCGTCATCTACCTCTTCAATAAATTCTAATAATGAAGCGTGATAACAAAATAAACGGTCTGACCATGGTGAGTTTTCAAAATTTTCAGCGCATTGCTCGTAGGCATCGGCATCAATTTCAATAGCTTCTATGTTTTCTGCTGAACTTCTTTGTGCAATCATTAATGATAAAACTCCAGTTCCAGCTCCTATATCTAAAACTGAAAAAGGACGCTTGTCTATAGAAGTCCATGCGCCAAGTAAAACGCCATCGGTACCAATTTTCATGGCACATCGATCTTGGTTAATGGTAAATTCTTTGAATTTGAAGGGTTTGCTCATAGTATTAGTGTCATTGCGATGATCAAAGACATAGCAATCTCATTCTCAGAGGTTACGTTTAGCTATATATAGAAATTAGTCTTCGAGATATAAATCAATCAGACCTTCAGGTGTGTCTACCTCAATAGTTTTGTTTTTTCGATCAACTTTCACAATGAACTCATCGTTTAATGGTATGAGAATCTCTGTGCCATCTCTATCAATTTCGAATAAAGCTTGAGCTGTAGTATCGTTAATTCCTGTAATAATTCCAACATCGCCAAAGTTCTTGTCTTTTACTTTGAAGCCAATCACTTCATGAAAATAAAACTTATCACCTTCAAGTTTAGGTAATAAATCTAGAGGAAGATATAATTCGGTTTTTAAAAGTGAATCTGCGTCTGCTTCAGAATCTACATCTTCAAGTTTTAAGCGTAATAAATCTGATTTATGTAATTGAGAAGACTCTATTAAAAACGGTACTAAATTTCCTTTTAGGTCTATAAAAATAGCGTCGAGTTCATCGTACAATTCTGGTTCGTCTGTATCCAATTTTGCTAGAAGTTCACCTTTAAAGCTATACTTCTTTACAATCTTACCTAAATAAAAACAATCTTCCTTTTTCATAACAAATCTTGTTCCCGTAAAAACGGGATATGTTTATTTACATATTTTAAATAAAAATACTATTTAACAAAAAAAACCCAGACGCAAATGGTCTGGGTTCAAAAGTATAAAAATAAATTTTCTACTCTTCTTCGTTAGAAGCATTTGTTTCTTCAGTTGCAACATCTTCTGCTACTTCCTCTTCAACAACTGGTGCTGCCGCAGCAATACGAGCTTCGTTTACAGCTTTTTCAGCTTCTAATGCTTTAGCTTTCGCTTCAGCTTGAGCTTTAGTTAAACCTTCAGCTTTCGCTTCAATTTTAGCTGCCTTTTCTTCCAACCAAGCATTGAATTTCTCTTCTGCTTGCTCTTCAGTTAATGCACCCTTTCTAACTCCTCCAGCTAAATGAAGTTTAAGTAAAGCACCTTTATAAGATAAAATTGCTCTAGCAGTGTCAGTTGGTTGTGCACCGTTTTGTAACCACTTCACAGCTCCGTCAACATCTAATTCGATAGTTGCAGGATTTGTGTTTGGATTGTAAGCACCTAATTTTTCTAGGTATTTACCGTCTCTTTTAGCGCGTGAATCCGCAGCTATAATCCAGTAATAAGGTTTTCCTTTTTTACCGTGTCTTTGTAATCTAATTTTTACAGGCATAAATTATTAATTAGTGAGGTTCTCGACCTCTGTTATTAATGAGGGCGCAAAGATACTATATTTTTTTTATTTACACTGATTTAATGTAATTTATACAACAGAAAAAAACATGAAATAACAATATTTAAAAATATTATACTTTTGACATTCTTGTTTCCTTATATTTGAAACATCGATAAAAGTCCTATAAAAATGAAAAAACTTATCCTCTTAACTCTTGTTTTTGTTACCTTATTTAGCTGTGGTGATGATGTTGAATTTAATGATCCTGCCTTTCAAGGTGATCGTGAGAACGAACTCTGGCGAGCTAAGGCTTATTCAGCTAGTATATCAGAAAATGGATTCTTAACCATTACAGGAATAAATAATGCTGAATCTGTA
Organism: Winogradskyella epiphytica; assembly: GCF_003217215.1. Taxonomy (GTDB): domain Bacteria; phylum Bacteroidota; class Bacteroidia; order Flavobacteriales; family Flavobacteriaceae; genus Winogradskyella; species Winogradskyella epiphytica. The sequence continues at coordinate 471,402 of NZ_QJTD01000001.1, read as the reverse complement.
CACTTGAAAGTTCCATCAATAACCGAAGGTACTTATGTAGTGGGGTCAGTAAATACCATTTCAGCAGATTATGTTGATGGCTTTGGGGTTACTTATTCAACGACTAATCGTCCTGATGAAAGTGTTTCCTTGTACCCAGAATTAGGAGAGATAGTTATTGAAGAAATTGATGTTACAAGTAAAACATTCACTGGAACCTATAGGTTTTTAGCCTTTGATGAATCTGGTTTAAATTCAGTTGGATTTACGAATGGCATTTTTCATAGAGTGCCTTTAATATCTGGCGAAATACCAAATAATGCTACAACCTGTGTTGATGCGCAAATAGCTGCTGATGATGCAGCAATAGCTTATTCGGCTGCTGTTTCTACAGATTTAGAATTTATTAATAGTGCAGAGTATGCAACGGCTTGTGCTAATTATAAGGATGCTTTAATTATGAAGCAAACCTTTTGTGGAGACGAAACAGGATCTATACAAACTATAATTGATAATTTAGGTGATTGCCAAATTGCTTGTGATCAAGCGATAGCTAATGTTACAGAAGCTGAGTCGCAATATGTGACCGCAACTATTGGGAACTTTATGGACAAATGTGCTCAGTATTTATTGTATTTAGAAGATCAGATTGCAATTTGTGGAGATGCCGATGGGGTAATTCAAGCAAAAATAGATGCTTTAGATTGTGGTGATGATGATGCGGACAGTATTCCAAATGCATTTGAAGATTTCAATGGAGATGGAAATCTTGAAAATGACGATACAGATGGTGATGGTATTCCTAATTATTTAGATAATGATGATGATGGTGACGGCATTTTAACAATTTATGAATCTAAAGATGAGAATGGAAATCCAATCGATACAGATGGAGATGGTGACGTAGATTATTTAGATAATGACGATGATGGTGATGGTATTTTAACTATAAATGAAAATGCTGATCCTAATGGCGATGGTAACCCTGATGATGCTTTGGACACAGATGGTGACGGAGTTCCGGATTATTTACAGCCAGCATAAGTCAAGTAAAACATATTTTAAAAAAGCGCTACTTTTTAAGTGGCGCTTTTTTTATGTTCAAAACTCTTCACAAAATCATTTCAGATAAGTACAAATTCTATGTAATTTTATTCGCTAACTTTTTACCAAGTTTAAAGGTGAAAGTTTTCGCTTTAAAAGTCGTCTAAGAGCTATTACAGTTGTAGTTAAATTTACTTCAACTGTACTCGGCAAATTGTTCTAGTCATTTCAAAACAGAACAAAAAAGCATAAACACAATATAAAACAACGAAACAATAAGATGTATTTAATATTCGATACCGAGACCACAGGATTACCAAAACGTTGGGATGCACCAATTACTGATACAGATAATTGGCCAAGGTGTATTCAAATTGCTTGGCAACTTCACGATGCTATGGGGAATTGTATCGAGCATCAAGATTTTTTGGTGCAACCAGATGGATTTAATATTCCGTACGATGCCGAAAAAATTCATGGAATCTCCACTGAATTAGCTCAAGAAAAAGGGGTTCCTCTTTCTGAGGTTTTAGAGAAATTTAATATAGCATTATCTAAAACCAAATTTGTGGTCGGACAAAACGTGAAGTTCGATTTAAACATTATGGGGGCGGAATTTGTTAGAGAAAATGTAGATAATCCTCTTCAAGAATTACCAGTTTTAGATACTTGTACGGAGCATACAGCTGAATTGTGTCAGCTTCCGGGAGGTCGTTATGGGAAGTTTAAACTCCCAACATTAACCGAGTTACATCAGTTTTTATTCAATAAACCATTCGCAGAAGCGCATAATGCCACTGCCGATGTTGAAGCCACAACTCGTTGTTTTTTAGAATTAATTAGACGAGAAGAATACACCAAAGAGGAATTGGATGTTGCGCCAGATTATTTCGAGAAATTTACTGAAGCAAATCCAGCGGAGATTCAGCTGATTGGTTTAAAGCATATCAATCTTAAAAAAGAGAGTGCAAAAATCAATGCGCGACTTCAAAAAGAGCAAGCTGCAGAAGATCCAATTGTAATAGATAAAGAGGCGGCTTCACAAATAGGCGAAGCGGACTTTGCGCATCTCCATAACCATTCTCAGTTTTCCATTCTTCAGTCTACAATTAGCATAAAGGATTTGGTTGCAGCAGCAGCTAAACAAAATATGCCTGCTGTGGCCTTAACCGATCATGGTAATATGATGGGTGCTTTTCATTTTGTGGCGGCGGTTTCTAATCACAACAAAGGCGTAATGGCGCAGCATAAAGCCGCAGAAGAAAGCGGTTTAGAGAAAAAAAGCAGAATCATTAAGCCCATTGTAGGTTGTGAGTTTTTCGTCTGTGAAGATCATACTGATAAAACTAGAAAAGACAATGGTTATCAAATTGTTTTGCTAGCTAAGAATAAAAAAGGCTATCACAATTTGGCAAAATTATCATCTGCAGCATTTACTGATGGATTCTATTATGTGCCGAGAATTGATAAAAAATTAATTGAAAAATATAAAGAAGACATCATCTGCTTAACAGGGAACCTTTATGGTGAAGTGCCTAGTAAGGTGCTAAACATTGGTGAAAACCAAGCTGAAGAAGCCCTATTGTGGTGGAAGGAGACTTTTGGTGACGATTTGTACATCGAGTTAATGCGACACAATCAAGAAGATGAAAATCGTGTGAATCCAGTGCTTATTGAGTTTTCTAAAAAGCATGATGTTAAATTAGTCGCTACAAATAATACATATTACGTCGAGCAGGAGAATGCCAATGCCCATGATATTTTACTGTGTGTAAAAGACGGAGAAAAACAAGCTACTCCTATTGGTCGAGGTCGTGGCTACCGATACGGTTTACCGAATCAAGAATATTACTTTAAGTCTTCGGAAGAGATGAAGGCGTTGTTTAGAGATGTTCCTGAAGCTATTGTTAATATTCAAGAAGTTATAGATAAAATTGAACCTTATGAGTTAGCTCGTGACGTATTATTACCCGCTTTCGATATTCCAGATGAGTTTAAGCATGAGGATGATTTAAAAGATAATGGTAAGCGAGGTGAGAATGCTTATTTAAGGCATTTAACTTATGAAGGCGCTAAAAAGCGTTACGGTGAAATTACCCCTGAGATAGAAGAGCGTCTCGATTTTGAGTTAAGCGTAATTGAGAATACAGGTTATCCTGGTTACTTCCTAATTGTTGAAGATTTTATTCGTGAAGCGAGAAATATGGATGTTTCTGTGGGGCCAGGACGTGGTTCTGCAGCAGGTTCTGTAGTAGCTTATTGTCTTTGGATTACGAATATTGACCCCATTAAGTACGACTTACTTTTTGAGCGTTTCTTGAATCCGGATCGTGTGAGTATGCCCGATATTGATATTGATTTTGATGATGAGGGCCGTGGTCGTGTCATGCAATATGTAATTGATAAGTACGGAGCAAACCAAGTGGCTCAGATTATTACTTACGGAACCATGGCAGCAAAATCGTCTATTCGAGATACTGCGAGAGTTTTGGATTTGCCACTAAATGAAGCCGATCATATCGCGAAGTTAATACCACTGATGTCTAAACTTGGAAAGATATTTGGACTTTCAGAAAAGGAATTAGCTAAAAAGTTTAGATCCGAAGATTTAGAAAAAATCAATGAACTTCTTAATATATCCGATGGTGAAGATTTACAAGCCGAAACCGTAAATCAAGCACGAATATTAGAAGGTTCGGTTAGAAATACTGGGATTCATGCTTGTGGTGTTATTATTACGCCAGGAGATATTACGAATTATGTACCGGTTTCTGTAGCTAAAGATTCCGATTTATATGTGACCCAATTCGATAACTCGGTGGTAGAAAGCGCAGGCTTGTTGAAAATGGATTTCTTGGGATTGAAAACCTTGACTTTAATTAAGGATACCGTGAAAATTGTTAAGGCTAAACACGGTATTACATTAGATCCTGATACGTTTCCATTAGATGATGAGGAAACTTACAAACTTTTCCAACGTGGTGAAACTGTTGGTGTGTTCCAATATGAATCACCAGGTATGCAGAAACACATGAAAAATCTGAAACCCACGGTTTTTGATGATTTAATTGCAATGAACGCTTTGTATCGTCCAGGGCCAATGGAGTATATTCCAAGCTTTATTGCTCGTAAACATGGTGATGAAGAAATCGAATACGATTTACCTGAAATGGAAGAATATCTTAAGGAAACTTATGGTATTACGGTTTACCAAGAGCAGGTGATGTTACTTTCTCAGAAATTGGCAGATTTCACTAAGGGTGAAGCCGATGTCTTGAGGAAAGCCATGGGTAAAAAACAAATTGCGGTTTTGGATAAAATGAAACCGAAATTTATTGATCAGGCAGGAGCTAAAGGTTTAGACAAGACAAAACTTGAAAAAATCTGGAAGGATTGGGAAGCCTTTGCAAGTTACGCCTTCAATAAATCGCACTCTACATGTTATGCATGGATTGCGTACCAAACAGCTTATTTAAAAGCACATTATCCTGCAGAATATATGGCAGCGGTACTTTCTAATAACATGAATGATATTAAGTCTGTAACCTTCTTTATGGAAGAGTGTAAACGGATGCGACTTCCTGTTTTAGGACCAAGTGTCAATGAAAGTTTTTATAAATTCTCTGTAAATAAAGATAATGCCGTTCGTTTTGGAATGGGAGCCATAAAAGGTGTAGGTCATGGTGCTGTTAAGACTATTGTTGAAAACAGAAAAGACGGTCATTATAAATCTATTTTCGATTTAGCCAAACGTATCGATTTACGTGCAGCCAATAAAAAGGCCTTTGAAGGTTTAGCAAACGCAGGAGGGTTTGATTGTTTTACCGATACACATAGAGCACAGTATTTTGCGCATGATGGTGATGGAATTACCTTTTTGGAAAAAGCCGTGAAATATGGAGCAAAACATCAGGAGAATGAAAATTCGGCTCAAGTAAGTTTGTTCGGAGAAGCAAGTGATGTACAAATTGCCGAACCACAAGTTCCACCATGTGAAGATTGGGGAACTATGGAAAAACTATCTAGAGAAAAAGAAGTTGTTGGAATTTACATTTCTGGTCACCCTTTAGATGATTTCTCAATCGAAATGAAAACCTTCTGTAATGGAACCGTAGCTCTATTTAATAATTTAGAAGACATTGTTAATAAGGAAGTCACTTTTGGTGGTGTAGTTACTGATGTGCAACATCGTGTTAGTAAACAAGGAAAAGGTTGGGCTCTATTCACTATAGAAGATTATACGGATAGTTTTGAATTCAGAATATTTGGTGAGGACTATTTGAAATTCAGGCACTTCTTTGTAATTAATTCCTTCGTCTATGTGAGAGCATTTGTCCGAGAAGGTTGGACAAATAGAGATACTGGTAAAAAAGGTGATCCAAGGATTCAGTTTAATAGTTTCCAATTGCTGCATGATGTGATGGATACTTATGCGAAAAAATTGTCAATTCAACTAAATATTAGAGATTTAGAAAAGGATACTGTTTCCATATTGTACGATTTAGTAAAGACTCATGAAGGTAATCAGACTCTAAATTTTGTAGTCTATGACAATGCTGAAAAGATAAAGGTTCAAATGCCTAGTCGAAAAAATAAGATTAAAATATCTCAAGAATTATTGAATCAGTTAACGGAACATGATGTGATGTATAAGTTGAATTAATAGGCTGATTTAATGGAGGATTAGCCGAATATATAGGTCTTCAATAAAGCTATAAGTAAAACATATACGGGGTTTGTAAGGTTTCAGAAATATTTTGACTAATTTTGTGAATCTGCCGGTAGAAGGTAGGTTTAAGTTGAAGTACAATACAATTAAAAAATAATAATTATGGCATTAGAAATAACAGATGCAAATTTTGAAGAGACAGTATTAAAGAGCGAAAAGCCAGTAATGGTTGATTTTTGGGCTGCTTGGTGTGGACCTTGTCGTATGGTTGGACCAATCATTGACGAAATTAGCACAGAATACGAAGGGATAGCTGTAGTTGGTAAAGTAGATGTTGATGCAAATCAAGAATTTGCTGCAAAATATGGTGTTAGAAACATCCCAACTGTTTTGATTTTTCAAAATGGTGAAGTTGTTGGTCGTCAAGTTGGAGTGGCGCCTAAAAACGCATATTCAGACGCTATCGACGCACTTTTATAGTCTTTACTCTAAAAGAATTGATAAAAGGTTTGCCTATACGGCAAACCTTTTTTAGTTTGGACAGATGTTAGATATTAAGGATTAGAAATTTGGAAATTGTTAATGCGTTTTCATAGAAGTCAAGTCCCATATTGCCTAACAGTCAACATACCTTTTTAGTAGTATATATAATTTCAAAGGATCATAGCTCAATAGACCGTATTCTATCTTTTAATAAATGGACTTACAACAAGAACTCAACAAAGCAGGAGGTTTTAAGAATCTTGAATTACTCGCTAAGCAAGTCGTAGAGGGTTTTATTGCAGGTATGCACAAAAGTCCGTTTCATGGGTTTTCTGCCGAATTTGCTGAACATAAAATCTATAATCAAGGTGAAAGCACCAAACATATAGATTGGAAATTGTATGCCAAGACAGATCGTTTATATACCAAGCGCTATGATGAGGAAACTAATTTAAGATGTCATCTCATCGTCGATAACAGTAGTTCTATGCATTATCCTGAATCGGCCGGCACAACCTTAGAAAACCTTAATAAAATTGCATTCTCGGCCTTAGCGAGTGCCTCATTGATGCATATTTTAAAAAAGCAACGTGACGCTGTAGGATTAAGTATTTACAGTGATAATTATGATTTTTATGCACCTGAAAAAGGGAGTGAGCGTCATCATCATATGTTGTTACATCAATTAAATGAAGCCGTAGTTTCGAATCCAAAAGCAAAACAAACAGAGACTTATAAATATTTACATCTGATTGCAGAAAAAATCCATCGCAGATCTTTAATATTTTTATTTACGGACATGTTTCAATCGGCTGAAGATGACGAAAAACTATTTGAAGCATTACGTCACTTAAAGCATAATAAGCATGAGGTGGTCTTATTTCATGTGTTTGACAAAAAAAGAGAGCTCTCTTTTGATTTTGATAATAGACCTAAACGATTTATAGATATTGAGACAGGAGAGCACATTAATTTGTACGCTGATACCATAAGGGATAACTATGAAAAGGCTGTACGTGACTATTTTACAAATTTGAAGCTTCGTTGTGGGCAATATAGAATTAAGTATGTAGAAGCCGATATTAGCGCTGGTTTCAATAGCATATTGACCTCATATATGATAGAGCGACAAAAATTTATTTAATTTTTTTTTGATTTTTGTTTGTGAAATTGAAAATGCGGTGTATATTTGCCCTCGCAATTACGCAACGGTCTGGTAGTTCAGTTGGTTAGAATGTCGCCCTGTCACGGCGAAGGTCGCGGGTTCGAGTCCCGTCCAGACCGCTAAAATTGCAAAACTAAAGCTTCAAGAAATTGAGGCTTTTTTTTCGCGAGATTTCCAGAGTTTTGGGAATTTGAAAATGTTGTGTTGTTCTAGGAGAAGTCCTAGAGTAGTGAAGTTTCCAATGTTGTTGGAAATTCCAATGAGAAGCTTTCCTTTTTTCTGAATAAGAAGATTGGGATGCTTTTTTGTTTTAGGATGGTTCTTATCTTCAAAAACCAAATAAAAAGGTGTCCTATTAGGTGTCCCATTTTTTCTTCAGGTGCCCAAAAATTATTTCAGGGAATCCTGAAAATCAATACGTTAAGTATTCGGCAACTCCAGTTATTATTTTCTACCAATAAATCCACAAGAGTTCATTAGTATGTGCTTTAGAAGTTTTACTATGTCTAAAGACATTTATTTGTATAATACTTACAAAAAAGGAACTTTGTCGGATGAAATATGCATTTAATCGATGGTAAATTTGCGTAATTTAATTTTCCGTGTATATTTGTAGTCCTTTATGAGTCTAAAAATCACTTGTTAAGGAAAGAATTAATCCATTTTACTTTAAGACTTAAACGTCCCTCGTTTTAATTTTAGTGCTTTTTTAGGTTTAACCTAAATAATTAATAATCCATTCCCTCCCAATTAAGCAGCGCTTTGCGTTGTAAATTATTATGTAACTAAATTTTAAAACTTTAATTAAATACTTATGAAAACCCTAAAAATTACCCTTGCACTAGTAGCCGTTTTATTGTTAACAGTTTCAGTAGTAAATCGAGAGTCTGTAACAACAGTAGCAGATGTAGATACTGAAATCAAAGAAAGATCTACTAAAATTGACTTGTTAGCGCATAGAAAGACTAAATTGTCTGTGCCTACTCGCGGATAATTATTTAACCAAATTTAATACATAAGCCTTTACTCATAAGTAAGGGCTTGCTTTGTTAAAATTAGTGTATTGAAAACAAGATATTTTAGTTTAAATTTGAAGTGAATACTGAACTATAATATTTTGAAATTAAATCTCCTTTTCTTCATTTTCCTCTTGTATCTACCAAGTGTAGGTAATTCACAAATGAAGTCTGAAAGGAAATTAAAGGACAGTATTACTCAGCTTATTAAAGTTGCAGAAAACGATCAATATTCAGATGATGAACGACTCGAGATTCTTCAACGAGCGGATCGTATAGCTCAGGGCTTAAAAAATGATTCTATTCAGTTAGAAACGACTAAACAAATTCGGAATTATTATTTCGACATGGGGCAAATGGATGATTACATCCAAAGTAACCAAAAGATTAAAAACCTTGCCGTAAAAATAGCCGATTCTAGCTCCTTAGGAAATGCTTATGATGCTCTTGGGTTTTCCTATTTTCATACTGGCGTTAAAGACAGCTCTTACCATTATTACCTCAAGGCAGTTAATGTATTTGATGAGATTAATGATAATATATTTCTCTCGAATAGTCTGAGTAGTCTAGCGACTTTACAAGTGGATGGAAAAGACTACTTTGGAGCTGACGAAAATGCGATCAAGGCCTTACGTTTACTAGAAGGTGTACAAGAGACTAATATTATTTTAGATCGTAAATGGATTCTTTACAATCTATTGGGGAATATTGCAGACGCTATTGGTGAAAATGAAAAGGCCTTAGAGTATCATGATGAGGCTCTAAAAGTGGCTAAACGCATGGAGAATGATTATAATAATGGAATTTACTCCTTGAACAATATTGCCTATGTAAAACGGAAACAAGGGTTGTACGCTGAATCAAAGGAAATATTCAAGGAGGTCTTATCTACCTCAAATTTATATGAAGATGACCCTTCGTTTTATGCTCTAATATTAGAGAATTTAGCTTTTACTGAATTCCTGACTGGTACATATGATAGGGAAAATATAGTTTCATCTTTTGAAAAGTCTTATGCAATAGCCGATAGTTTAAACGATGACCTCACTAAGACGGGGACGGTAATTAGCATGGCGAAATTTTATAATTCTATAAATGAAAAAGATAAAGCTCTCAATTTAGCAGAAGAAGCATATCAGCTGTCTAAAAATCTAGAAGTGAATGAAATTCTGTTTCAGTCAATGCTTTTATTGGCAGAACTTAATGAAGGAGAAACATCTAAAAGATATTTTAATGAACATATAAAGCTTAGTGATAGTCTCTTAAATGTTGAAAGAAATGTGAGGAATAAGTTTGCTAGAATTGAATTAGAGACTGAAGAGCTCGAGGCTAAGAACAAACAAATATCTAAGGAAAACTTATATCTTCTTATCTTATCAATGGGCCTTATGGTTACGGCTGTTCTCTCATTTATTATTGTTTCTCAACGAGCAAAAAACCGAAAGTTAAAGCTGAATCAAGTGCAGCAAAAAGCCAATGAAGATATTTATAACTTAATGTTGATTCAACAAGATAAAGTGGATGAAGCTAGGGCAAAAGAAAAAATGAGGGTCTCCAAGGAATTGCACGATGGGGTATTAGGTAGGCTTTTCGGAACCAGGTTGAGTTTAGATAGTATTAATTTAAAAGAAGGTAAGGAAGCTGAACTAACTAGGGCCAATTATATTAGTCAGCTTAAAATTATTGAAGAAGATATTCGAAAAATATCACATGAGTTAAATACCGATTTTGTTTCTGGCTCAGGATTTATGGAAATTGTTTCAGAGTTAATCAGAACTCAAACAGAAGCCTATGATTTAGAATATGAATTTAATTACACGGATGATATTAGTTGGGATTTAGTGTCCAATAAAACTAAAATTAACATTTACAGGATTATTCAGGAGTCCATGCAGAATATCTATAAACACGCCAATGCGCAAACTGTTGAAATTAGCATTTCACTAGAAAAAAACTTAATTTGCTTGGATATCATAGATGATGGCGATGGCTTTGATACAACAAAAAGTAGAAAAGGTATTGGAGTCAAAAACATGGAATCTCGAGTAAAGGATATTTCTGGTTCAGTAAGTTTTACATCGCAATCTGGTCATGGTACAAAAGTTAATGTTAAGATTCCCTATATAAACCAATCAACATGAAACACTTAAACATTTTAATGGTAGACGACCACCCTATAATTATAGAAGGCTATCAAAATGTATTAATGGCAACAAAGGATGACGATCAAACCTTACGTATAGATACCGCAAATAATTGTGATACCGCTGCCATAATGATTGAGCGTGCAGGAGAAGCTACGCCTTACGATGTTTGCTTTTTTGACATCAGTCTTCCGGCATCAGACGATGGAAAGTATGCTTCAGGAGAGGACTTGGCCTTATTGGCGAAGAAATTATTGCCAAATGCTAAAATTGTAATTCTCACAATGTTCAATGAATCCTTCCGAATTCATAATATTATTAAAGAAATAGATCCTGACGGTTTTCTTATTAAAAGTGATTTAACGTCTATGGAGTTGGCAGATGCGTTCCAGCATATTTTAAAATCTCCGCCTTATTACAGCACTACGGTAAATAATTATGTAAAGAAAACATTTACAAGTGAAATTTATGTAGATGATATCAATCGAAAAATCCTTCACTTATTATCTCAAGGAATTAAAACGAAAAGTTTGAATGAGTATATTTCCTTGTCTACTTCTGCATTAGAAAAACGAAAAAAACAATTGAAATTATTATTCTCTGTATCGGATGGAAAGGACGAAACTTTACTAAAAGAGGCTAGAGAGAAAGGATTTTTATAAAAATAGTATAAAAAACGAGTATTTGAACCCTGTAAAAATAGGCTCTAAGATACTGCGAATGCTATAAATTACGTTTTTTCCACAACAAGTTTGCGGTTTTACCACAAGGAAAAGTGAATTATGTATACTATATTTACAGAAGTCAACATTAGTTAATTAATTAATCCCTCGTTAAGTAATTGTTGAGTTAATAGCAAGAAAATTAAACCTAGTCTTTACCTAAAGACTGGGTTTTTTCTTTTCTGTCATTAGTACCAATTCGCATTATGACCGGATAGTTCTACAATAAAGAATCCTAAATACACTACAGCTACTATAAATTTCAAAAAGGTTGAAGCTATAAATCCTAAGAATGAACCAAAGGCTGCTTTTAAGGCTTTATCCAAATCATTTCTACTCATCATTTCACCAATTAAGGCGCCAACGAAAGGTCCTATAATAATTCCGAATGGAATAGGCGAGAGTAAGCCAATTATTAAGCCTAAAGTGGTTCCAATCATGCCAGCTTTACTGCCACCATATTTTTTGGTTCCAATAGCAGGGATAATATAGTCAAGGACGTAAATAACTCCGGCAACTATAAGTGTGACAATTAAAAAGGTCTGACTCATTTCAACACCTTCAGTCAGATGTAAAACTAAAAGTCCTACCCAACTAGTAAGTGGTCCGGGTAAAACCGGTAAAAAACTTCCTAACACGCCTAAAATCATTAAAACTAGGGCAAGGAGCACTAAAACTATTTCCATATTTACTTATTTCTTTCAGTAATTAGACGCAAAAGGCAAAGCAATGTTACATTTTTACAACTAAAAACTTAGTTTGAACTAAAAATTTAGTTATATTTGAATATCGAATACTGAATATTTAATCATGAAACAATTAACAAAAGCGGAAGAGGAAATCATGCAAACCTTGTGGCAGCTAAAAAGAGCCAACGTAAAAGCGATTATTGAAGAATTGCCAGAACCTAAACCAGCCTACAATACGGTATCTACTATCGTGCGGATTTTAGAAAGTAAAGGTTTTGTGGATTATGAAAAGCAGGGAAAGAGCCATCTGTATTTTCCAATCGTCGAAAAGGAAGCCTACAGTAACCAATCTATTAATAAGTTGGTGGATAATTATTTTCAAGGCTCTTTTAAAAGTATGGTATCCTTTTTTGTTCAAAAAAATGATATTGATGTGAAAGACATTGAAGTACTATTAGATGAAATTAATAAAGAAAAATCGTAGCGCTATATAATAATAACATCAACAAATAAGAATCTTATGTTGTACTCTATTCTTCAAATTATCGCATTTCAAGCCTTGTTTTTATTGGTTTACGATTTGTTTTTAAAACGTGAAACCTTCTTTAATTGCAATAGAGCCTATTTAATTATCACATCTGTTCTTGCGTTGGTGTTACCTTTTTTAAAATTCCCAAAATTAAAAACTATAGCCACAAAAGATGTGGTGATTCATCTACCCGAAGTATTTATTGGAACTAAGTCGCCAACAGTTTACGATATTCAGATTGCAGAACAGGCTGGAATAGTCTTAGAGCAACCTTCAATGCCAATATGGCAAATCGTTGCGATTATGGGTATCGCAATTGCTTCACTCATCTTTTTGATAAAAATCACAAAACTGTATTGGTTAAAACATAGAAACCCGAAACGCTGGCATGGGAATGTGCTCATTGTAAAATTATTAAAAAGTAGTGCGGCCTTTTCATTTTTTAACACCATATTCTTAGGAGAGAAAATCCCTAAAACCGAAACACCAACCATTTTTCAACATGAGTTAGTTCATATTAAAGAATATCACACATTAGACTTACTATTTTTTGAATTACTTAGAATTGTCTTTTGGTTTAATCCACTCGTCTATATCTATCAAAATAGAATTAAAGAACTACATGAATTCATCGCCGATGCTAAAGCGGTGAAACAAAGCGGAAAAGCAGAGTATTACACGAGTTTACTCAATCAAGTATTAGACGTTAATCAGGTCTCTTTTACTAATACTTTTTTTAAGCAATCATTAATCAAAAAACGAATAGTTATGTTACAAAAAACGAAATCGAAACAGTTTAATCTCATTAAATATGGCCTATTAATTCCGATGGTTTTTGCGATGTTGATATACACCTCTACGGAAGTTAGAGCACAGCAAAAGTTTGAAACACAAGAAACTGTTGTTGACCAAGAGTTGACGGATGCCGAACTTGTTAAGAAATATTACGAAGAGTTTGTTGCGATGAAAAAAAATGGATCTAGTTTTTTCGAAATTGCAGATGCAGCAGGTATAAATAAAGACATCTTACTAAAATATTTACCATCTAGATCAGAATTCTTGAAATCAAAAGCTTATATGCAATATATTTCAGATGGTATTATTAAAAGTAAAACTAAAAACGGCACATTAACCCAAGCAGATTTTGCTACGGCAGATCTTATGCGAATGGATAAATTTAAAACATACAAAGAATTTAAGGCTTTTAAAAACACCAAAGAAGCAAAACAACTTTGGGAAAAAAGCACACAAGATGGAATATTAAAACTTTATGTTGAAAATTTTGGAAATAAAACAGAAACAGAACAAAAACGATATAATGCATTGATGAAACAACTTGAAACCGATAATAATTTTAAAATGTTAGTGGTTTGTGATAGTTCATCTAGAGTTATAATTAATTCGCCAGATCATTCCGTTAAAATAACTGAAATTGAAGAAACCATAGAATTCCCATTCTCAGTAATAGAAGAAGTTGCCACCTTACCAGAGTGTCAAGATTTGCCTACCAATCAGGAGCGGAAAAAATGTATGAATATGGTTATAAACAAACACATTGGAAAAAACTTTAATACAAGTGTTGCGGATAGTTTAAGTCCAGGTAAAAAGCGAATATTTGTTCAATTTAAAATTGATACAGATGGTAATGTCATAGATATTAAAGCTAGAGGGCCAAGTGTAGAACTAGAGCAAGAAGCAAAACGGGTGGTAGGTACATTACCTCAGTTTGTCCCAGGTAAGCAAAGTGGTGAGACTGTGATAATGCCCTTTTCTATTCCTATTGCTTTTGAGGTGAAAGGTGATGATGATACATTAAAACAAGAAGATGATAAGGTGCCATTCAGTCAAGTAGAAGAAATTCCAATACATCCAGAGTGCACAGGAATTTCAAATAAGTCTGATCAAAAACAGTGTACAACTTCTGCAATTAATAAACAGGTTGGAAAAAATTTTAATACTGATTTAGCCAATTCATTAGGTCTGCCAGCAGGAAAAAAACGAATTTTTGTTCAATTTACGATAAGTAAAGAAGGACAGGTCACCAATATTAAGGCTAGGGGTCCACATCCAAAACTGGAGGAAGAGGCCATACGCGTAATAAAACTATTGCCTCAACTGACACCTGGAAAACATAATGGAAACGTGGTAGATGTGGCTTATTCTCTACCAATTGTGTTTGAAACTGTAGGGGCTAAGAAAGAGTAATTAAGTTGCATATGAAATTACATCTAGGATTAATAGGTTTGGTTTTTAGCTTGGGATTAAATGCTCAAAGCATAAAGGAAATTGGAAATAACTTCTTTGTTAATGGTAAGTATACTCAAGCCATTGAAGCCTATGAGTCCCTTGATAATTTAGATGATGTTTATCACGATATTGCAAAGGCTTATGTTGCTATAGGAAACTATGGAGAAGCTTTAAATAATTATGAAAAAGCCGTAAAAGCTAATGCAGATAACCTTTTAATAAATTATGAATTCGCAAAGCTTTTGTCGAAAACAAAAAATCATAAGCAAGCCAGTCGATTGTTAAAAAACTTGATATCCTTAGATAGTTTAAACCCAAATTATTATTACGAGTTGGGTGTAGTTTTGGAAAAACAGAAGGACACTACTGCAATAGATCAATTCTTAAAAACATATAATTTGGATGGCACTCACCAAAAAGCCATATTTAAAATAGCAAAACACCATCTTGTGAAACGTAACTTTTTAGATGCCCATGCTTTTATAGATAGAGGATTAGAAAGTTATGAAACTAATGTAGAGCTCATAAGCCTAAAAGCACAAGCATATTATTATCAAGAATATTATACACATGCCGTGGTTTGGTTTAAAAAGTTGTTGGAGCTAGGAGAAGAATCCGAGTTTATTCACGAAAAATTGAGTTTGAGCTATGCTCAAAATTTAGATTACGACGATGCTATTTACCACAGAAAACAGGCCTTAAGGTTTAGTCCTAACGATGCTAATGCCATTTATGTGATTGGGACGTATTATGAACGGCTTAGTAATTTTGAAATGGCAGAGGAGTATATTTCCAAGGCATTAAAGCTTCAAGACCAATCCCTATCCGATGAATACCAGAAATTGGGCACAATCTTAAATCGTCAGAAGAAATACGAAATGGCTATTAAAGCTTTTCAGAAATCCCTAAAAGAAGATCCGTCAAATATTATGTCTGAGTTTTTTATTCTCAGAACTAAGGATGAGTTTTATGCAGACGTAGATTCTAAAATTAAGATGTATGAGCAGTTTATGGCTAAGCACCCAAAAAGTAAGTTTATTAAATTCGCTCAAGGACGTCTCAAAGAGTTGAATCAAGAAAAGTTCTTAGAAGAACATTAAATATATAAGGTGAATCAGACCTATAGCATCGTCTTGGTTTTTTTAATCTAAACTTAAATTATGCTGAATTTATTTCAGTAGATAGTCTTTTGTCTTTCTTAGATAAAATATTCGTACTTTTCGGTATCAGAACTCTAGTAATGAATCGAATTGTTTGTCTTTTAATCTTACTTCTCGCAAGCTCATGCGATTATTTTGAAAAAAAGAAAGTTTATCCTGAAGATTTGCTCAAGGAAGAGTTGCAAACCTTTAATTGGAACGAAGTGGATACTTATCCAACCTTTAGTAATTGTGACTCTATGACGACCAAGGAAGACCTGCAAGCTTGTTTTCAAAATACTTTGATAGCCAATGTAAATGACTATTTAAAAGCACAAAATTTTGTAGTTTCTAACGATGTTAATGATACGATTAGCTTAAAAATTCAAATTAATACAACCGGATTATTAGAAGTGCAATCTATTAAAATCAAACCAGAAACAGTACGTGAAATTCCTGAGATTGATAGTTTACTTCATCAAAGTTTAAATCAGCTTCCTAAGATTTATCCAGCCATCAAAAGAGGGCAGCAAGTCACTACGGCCTTTGAATTACCTGTAATCGTTAAAATAAACTAAGCTCTCAGCTTTTTCTATACCTAATACGAAGCACTGCAGAGCTTCAAATAATTATTTTTTAAACTTCCTGCCTTTCCATTGGTAAGAGGTGAAAAAAGAAAGAAAAGCGATACTTACGCTAAAAAAAGGATAAAGAATAGCCGAGAATAAATAAGAGCTCAATAGTTTCTCTTGTTTGAAAATATGTGACGATTTATATAATAATAAAAAGTCGACAATCACTTTAATTAAAATTACAACTAAGGCTATTTTTAGTCCTATGAGATTAAAGTACACTGCAGGAATTAATCCTAAACAAACTAAATTTCCAAATAAGACCACTACACCGACTAGTTTTGCAAACCAATCCTTATAGTTGCTCGTTTTTGAAGCCCAACGTAATCGCTGTTGAATGAGGTGCTTAAAACTTGAAGCAGGACGCGTTGTTACAATGGATTCTTCAGATTTTAAATAGTGAACCTTATTTGAGTCCAATTCTATGAATTTCTCAAGAAGAAAAAGATCATCCCCACTCGCAATAGTATTGTTACCTTCAAAACCATGAACGGAAATAAATAAAGCTTTACGATAGGCAAAGTTAGCACCATTACACATAAAAGGTTTTTTAATGCCAAATCCTCCCATGGTAGCACCTTGCAAACTTAAAAAATCCAAGGTTTGAAATCGATCCAAAAATGAAGAACTTCCATGGTAAGAAACAGGAGCTACAATACAATTAGTATCTTTTTTTTGAATAAATGCATCAAAAGTTATTAGCCAGTTTTTAGGTAAAATACAGTCGGCATCTGTGGTTATTATCCAATCGAATTTTGAATGACGTATAGCCGAGCTAATCGCATCTTTTTTGGGTGAATCTGTTTTGCGATTATTTTTAATAATGCTAAATGTGTTGAATTGATTGCCATTTTGTTTAAAATGAGATGTGTCAATAAAGTCCTGAATTATTGAAACTGAATTGTCTTCCGACTCATCATCAACCAGTAGCACTTCAAATAAATCTTTAGGGTAATTCAACTGACCAATTGAATCTAATAAATCAGGGAGGTTTTCAGCCTCATTCCGAAATGGGATAATAATTGAAAACTTCGTTTTAGGAGAAACTGCTTGGACTTTAAAATCTTCTACCTTATCAAATCCATAAATAAAAAGTCCAATGAGTATAGCATAAGCACTGATTGTTACAATAATGAAGATACTTAACATTAGGCTACGGCTTTAGGTAGTTTGAAATTAAGTACAAAATAACTTCCGAATAGACTCGGAATTACAAAATTAAATAACCACATCAGTGTTGTGATAGATAAGATGACAAGTTCATTCACTTCGACATAGCTAAATAAAAACACAGCGACACTACCTTTTACAACCACATCAAAAAGTGAAATGCTCGGCACAATAGAAGCTAGGAGATACATGCTTGATATAATAATCATAGCTTCAAAATACGACATGTTTACACCAAATAATCCCAATAAAAAATAGAATTGAAATGAAAATATCGCATAGCGTAAAAGAGAAAGCAGAAGAATTAAGCCATGTCTTTTTAAAGGAATGTGTTTAACAAAGTCAATAACGGTTGAAAGTGTTTGTCCCTTTATATTAATGAGCCTATGTTTAGTTGCTAGCCAAGTTATAAACCCTATGGCTATTAGAGTTACAAACAATAGAATAAGCTTTGAAAAATTAACATCAAGAGCATAACGTTGTATAAGTAATAATAAGCCTATAACCCCAAAAATTAGGGTGATACTCATTTGTGCTAAATTGCCGAGGAGATTTAATAATACAATTTTAGTTCTAAATCCTTTTCTGAAATAAATGGCTTTAGCGCCATAATCTCCAATCCGATTTGGCGTTATCAATGAAGCGGTTAAACTTCCTAGACTTTGTTCTAAAGCAGAAACAAAAGAAATTGGCATTATGGTCTTGACCAAGTGTTGCCATTTTAATATTTCGAAATACCAGTTAAAAATGCTTAGAAGAAGTAAAATAAGAATGAGTTTAGGAGAAAATGCATCGTTTTGGTTTAAAAACGATAGAAAACTGCTAACTTTTAAAGTGTCGTTTTTAGCAATTTTGGCGTAAATAAAATAAAAAGCACAAACAACAATACTTATCTTTATAAGTACAAATAAGAATTGTTTAGATTTGTATGTTACATCCAAAGGCATACTACAAATTAAATCAAAAACTGACAGATGCAGCACTATTTAAAACAATACCTTTTCTTTTTTATTTTCGTATTTATAACCTTCAGTAGTCAAGCTCAATTAAGAGATACAGATCGATGGCGAGCGGTGTTCTCTGTGGGAGTAAACTCCCCAGAATCTAATGGCTTTGTAAATGGTTCTTATGCGAAATCCATTAACTTCCCAACTATAAATCTTGGGTTACAACATTTTATAACGAGAGAACTTGGTGTTAAAGTAGATTATGGTTTTAACCGATTTACCAATGATGAAGATACACCAGAGTTTAAGATAAATTATTCACGAATTAATATTCAGGCTTTATTTGATCCAACCGATCTATTAGGCTTTTTTCCGCCTTTTTTGAGAACTGTTGTTCATGCAGGTCCTGGTTATTCTATTGTAAAACCATTAGGGAATTTAGGAGATAACAAGCAAAGTTATCTTAATGCCAATGTAGGAATTGAATTCAATTATGCCCTAAGTGATAAAGTAGCCATATTTACAGATGCGTCTTATATTTATGGTTTTACATCTCTAGATGATTACAATCCTGCTTTAAGTGGACTTGGCGCTTTCAATGGCAGTGTATTTAACCTTACCTTTGGTGTGGCGATTTCGGTAGGTCTTTGTCGATATTGCTACAAATAAGATGAGTAAAGAAAAAATTATTTTAGGTATTGATCCTGGGACAACCATTATGGGTTTTGGACTCATAAAAATTGTAGGCAAAAAAATGGAGTTTTTGCAACTTAATGAGCTGATGCTAAAAAAGTACGATGATCATTATCTAAAGTTGAAACTCATTTTTGAACGTACAGTTGAGCTAATCGACACCTATCATCCTGATGAAATTGCTATTGAAGCTCCTTTCTTTGGGAAGAATGTTCAAAGTATGTTGAAGCTAGGAAGAGCACAAGGCGTTGCTATGGCTGCAGGTTTATCCCGAGAAGTTCCTATTACAGAGTACGCTCCTAAGAAGATAAAAATGGCCATAACTGGAAACGGAAATGCGAGTAAAGAGCAAGTGGCGAAAATGCTTCAAAGCATGTTGGGCTTAAAAGAATTACCCAAAAACTTAGACTCCATGGATGGTTTGGCAGCAGCTGTCTGTCATTTTTATAATGAAGGAAGAGTTGAGGTTGGAAAGAGCTACTCTGGTTGGGCCGCTTTTGTAAAACAGAATGAAGGACGCGTTAAGAAATAACTGTTCCGTCTCAATACTCAGATTGAAACACTAACTAAAAATCAATGGTTTACTATTCATATGGAGTCAGTCCATATCAATTTTTAAAGCACAACCAACGATCAACGAAACCCTAAAATGAGCGGCATCTACATTCATATACCATTCTGCAAACAAGCGTGTCATTATTGCGATTTTCATTTTTCAACCTCTATGAAGAAAAAAGGAGAACTCGTTAATGCATTAGCAAAAGAGTTAGAACTTCGGAAAGATGAATTCAATCATACGACGGTGCACACCATTTATTTTGGAGGAGGAACGCCGTCGTTACTCACTATTGATGAATTGCAATTCCTGATTGATGCCGTATATAAGAATTATAAAGTTTCAGAACACCCGGAAATCACTCTTGAAGCCAATCCTGATGATTTGATTGAGGCCTCAAAAGCCGGTGATGCCGTTTCAGTAGGTGAAGCCGAAGTCAAGCCGAAGACCATTTTTGAATCTTATAGAAGTATTGGGATTAATAGACTTTCAATAGGGATTCAATCTTTTTTTGAAGCGGATTTAAAACTGATGAATAGAGCTCATAATGCGGAAGAAGCAAAAGCTTGTTTGGTAGAAGCGACAAAACATTTCGATAATATTTCTTTAGATTTAATTTACGGAATTCCGAATGCGACGAATGAACAATGGTTAGAAAATATTGAAACTGCTCTAAGTTTTGGTGTACCACATATTTCAAGTTATGCCTTAACTGTTGAGCCTAAAACAGCCTTAGCGTCTTTTATTAAAAAAGGATTAATCGATGATGTAGATGATGAACAGGCTCATGATCAGTTTCATATATTAAAAGATAGATTAGAAGCTTCAGGATTTATTCATTACGAACTTTCTAATTTTGCCAAAGACGGTTATTTTAGCAAAAACAATTCGGCATACTGGCAAGGAAAGACCTATTTAGGCATTGGGCCATCAGCGCATTCCTTTAATGGAAAACAACGTGGATGGAATGTTAAAAATAATTCGATGTATATAAAATCTATTGAGCAGAATGAATTGCCAATAGAAATAGAAACCTTGACCGAAGTAGATCGTTATAATGAATATATAATGACTGGTTTAAGAACCCAATGGGGTGTTTCCATAGCGAAAGTTGAGACGGATTATAGTAAAGATTTTAAAGATTATTTAATTGATCAAGCTCAGGTTTTTATAAATCAACAATTATTGTATATTAAAGATGAGCATTTACGAGTCACTAAAAAAGGACAATTTTTGTGTGATGGAATTGCTAGCGAACTATTTCGTTTAAACGATTAACTATTTAAACTATTCTAAGAGATTTAGAGGGTTCCAGATCAGGTCTATAACTAATTAAATTAAAAAATTACTGAAATAAATTCAGCATAAATGATAGCAACAATACAATACAATTCGAGAAAATTAAAAATTGATTTAACTCAACCTTTAGATATTTCAATTCCATTAAGAGGGAATCCTACTAACGTTAATGCTTGGTATTTAGAGCCGCCAAAAATAGAACCAGAAGTCATTGATGGTGAGATTATCACTGTTGCTAATGGTGCTGTGGTGAATTTTAATACTATTACATTCAATCCGCACTCCCATGGCACGCATACGGAAACTGTAGGACACATCACAGAAAAAGTGTATTCGATTAATGAGCATTTAAAGCAGTTTTTCTTTTTAGCGGAAGTGGTTACTGTTGCTCCAGAAAAAGTTGGTGATGATTATGTGATTTCCAAAAAACAGTTACAATTTACATTGGGCAATAAAAAGCGCGAAGCTATTGTAATTAGAACTATTCCTAATACACGTTCTAAACTAACGAAGCAATATTCTCATACCAACCCTACTTATTTGATGGAAGATGCAGCGATATTTCTTAAAAATAAAGGTATAAAACATCTGTTAATCGACCTTCCGAGTGTAGATAAGGAGAACGATGACGGTTTGTTGTTGGCACATAATGCGTTTTGGAATACAAGTGGAAAGTTGCGATTAGATGCGACAATAACAGAATTTATTTTTGTGCCTAACGATGTAGAGGATGGTAAGTATATGCTAAATCTTCAAATTGCACCTTTTGAAAATGATGCGACGCCAAGTAAACCGATTTTGTATAAAATTATGGACTAAACAAGTCGTGTGTCACTAAGTTTTGCTTGCTGTTAAGCTAATTAATGTGACTATGATTAGGGGAATCGTGTCCAATTAAAACAATAGTTAATTCAAAATATCCCCTAAGGTTTCAGTACCTTGAAGATATAAAAGGAATATGGAAACATTTTTTATAATCATCATTAGCGTTTTATTCACTATAGGTTTAGTGATTCTCTATGAACATTGGAAGACGAAGAAAATTGCTAATGAGCAGTCAATTATACTTTTAGATAAAATAAAACGCGTTTGTAAATTCGTAACGGTTGAAGGTGATTTTGCGGAAATCTATCACTACGAAGATGTAAAAGCGAAATTCTTAAAACTCATATCAAGTCGGAAAAAAGCATTAGTGATTATTAACGCCAAAGCACATGTGGGCTTCGATTTGAGTAAAGTCCAAATGTCATCGAACACTAAAACTAAAACGGTTGTATTGACGCATTTTCCAGAGCCAGAAGTGTTGTCTATAGAAAGTAATATTAACTATTACGATAAGCGCGACGGAATGTTTAATAGGTTTGCAGCAACCGATTTAACAGATTTAAACACCAAAGCTAGAGCTCATATTTTAGAAAAAGTCCCAGAAAGTGGCTTGTACAATATAGCTAAACAAGAGGCTTTAGAAGCCATTCTACTTATAGAAAACATTGTTCAAACTATCGGTTGGACTTTAGATTATTCTGCCTTAAAAATTGAAGAAAAAGAGGATAAGAAATTGATGAAGTAATCTATAATTCAGAGCTATTCAAATCGTGAAATATTGAAGTCCTTCATTCTTAGTTATAAGACTGTGCAATAGTGCTCTTACCACATTAATGAATGTTTAGATCTTTCTAAGTTCACATTAAATTCCAAACCTATATCTACTAGATTTATTTTTACTCAATTTAAGATTGAATTCAATTGTCTTTAATAGTTTTTTAAACTTTAAAAGGCAGGAAGTTGTATCATAGCGAATTATCAATTTTATGATAAAGAACTCTTCGTCATTTTATATGTTGTAAAAAAGTATAATTACTCTTTATCTTCTTTAGAGTGATCAAATAAATACAGATAACCTTCTTTTTATTATTAATGTTACAACTCTTCTATCAATTGTTACATATCTCATATCCTATTACATGTTTTCAAAATAGCTTTGCTTAAACAGTTGTTGTACAGGGTTATATGGATTGATGAATGAGATGAAGCAGAAGTAAATTCTGTTGTAAGTGAGTAATTCTTGTTTTACAATCTTTTTGCATATACACCAATATAAAATTCATTCATTAACTAAAACTATTATCATGAAAACACAACTACTCTTTATTGTGATTTTTGCATTTATTACTAGAATGCATTCACAAACAACCTTTACGGTTAATAGTCCTGCAGATCTGCCAGATATTAATTTAAATGATTCTGTATGTGCAGACGCACAAGGCAACTGTACATTGCGTGCTGCCATTCAAAATGCTAATAAAACTGGCGATAAAGATATTATCGAATTCGATATTTCTGGCAACGCACCATTTGTTATATCGGTAACTGATGTAATGACTCCTATTCAGCAACCTATTATTATAGATGGTAGAACACAATTGGATTATATAAACTCACCAATAATCGAAATAGACGGTTCTAATTTAACCGGTAACCACAACGGTTTACAACTCATTGGTAATTCTGGTGGGTCGGAAATTTACGGATTAAGTATTGGTGGGTTCAAACGTTTGGAAGTGAGTCCGTTCAGCCTTGGTTTCGGTGTTTTTTCAAATACTGGAAACCATATTTTTCAATCCAATTATATAGGAATAAAACCAGATGGAACAACGGTGAATTCAAATACGGGTGGCGGCTTATATTTTAATAATTCAGGAGGTAATATAATAGGAGGCGATTTGCCTAATCAGGGCAATGTTATTTCGGGAAATACTGCAGGTGGACTTACCTTCAGTGGGACAAGCACTAATTCTGAGGCAACGAATAATCTCATTCAAGGCAATTTAATAGGTACTGATGCTACGGGGACTTTAAACAGAGGTAATCGATTTAATGTTCAATTAATAGATGCACCAAACAATGTTTTGGGTGGAAATTCGGAGGGCGCTCGAAATATAATATCAGGCGCTTTTTCATCAGTAGAGAGTACAGTGGGAACTGGAGTGGCTATTGTAGGTTCAGAATCTTATGGCAATTCAGTCATAGGAAATTATATAGGTACTGATATCACAGGAACACAAGCTATACCTAATGTTAGAGGAGGGGTTTTAGTGCTGTTTGGGGCAAACAATAATAACATAGGAACTGATAATGAAGGCGAAGGAAATCTTATATCAGGAAATGGACAATACGGTATTTATCTTCAAGGAAGCACAGCTAGTCCTGTAGTTTCCAATAGTATAAAGGGAAATTATATTGGTGTTGATGTTACAGGAAATGTAGCAATGCCAAATTCCGCGGGTATTATGATGCTTACTGGAGAAAACAATAACAATATCATCGGCGGAACAACTACAAATTCTAAAAATGTTATTTCAGGAAACACTATAGGTATAGGTATAAGATTCGGGAAGAACAATCAGATTCTAGGGAACTATATTGGAACAAATGCTCTAGGTTCGGCAGCAGTTCCTAATAATATTGGTATTAATATAGAAGACGGTAATAATAGTATTGGTGGCCAAGTAGCAGGTTCTAGAAATGTGATATCTGGTAATACAGCAGGAATATATTTCGAAGAGAATAATTCGAGCGGATGCACAGTAAAAGGAAATTATATTGGTTTAGATGCCTCAGGTACTGCAGCATTGCCAAACACCACCGGAATTTGGTTGGCACCTACATCAGTAAATATTAGTATTGGAGGTACTGATCCACTTGATAGAAATATTATTTCCGGTAATAGTGGCAACGGTATTAGTATTTGGGGGACGTCAATCTCAATTCAAAATAATTATATAGGTTTAAATGCTTTAGGAGATGCAGCAATACCAAATGTAACAGGTGTTAGGTTAATGGCTGCATCAACCTACACTACAATTGGAGGTGCAAGTGCATTAGAAAGAAATATAATTTCGGGTAATAGCGATATCGGTATGTTTGTTTCTGGCGAATCACATAGCATTAAAAATAATTATATAGGCCTAAATCCTGAAGGCGATGGCATTATTAAAAATGGGAACGAAGGTTTAGTATTTAATGGTTCTTCACCCAATACACAAGTATCAGAAAATACCATTTCCGGAAACGGAACCGTTTCGCAACAAGCCAAAAACGTAAATTTTATTGGAGCGGATAATATACATTTCTACAATAATAAAGTAGGCACTTTACCAGATGGTAATTCGGATGTCGAAAATCTCGGTGTTGGCCTTATGTTAAATAACAGTAGCAACAATATAATTGGTGGAAGTAGCCCAAATGAAGCTAATGTTTTTGGAAGTCATAATCTAACCGCTATCAGTGTGGTTATGGCATCCAATAGCAATACCATAGGTTATAATAACATAGGTATTGGAGCTGACGGAACCACTAATCTTGGGAATGGTTTACAAGGTATATCGGTAACAGGAGCTAATACAGGTAATGCCATCACAAAAAACACGATTGCAAATAACCAAAAAGGAGTTGAGTTAAATCCTGCTTTAGGAATTCCAACCCAAGTCACCATTTCAGAGAATAGTATATTTAGTAATTCAGTCTTAGGAATTGATTTGGTGGGTACAACTGAAAATGATGTCGATGATGCGGATTCTGGAGTTAATAATCTGCAGAATACACCTGAAATATCTGTAATTGTAAATTTAGGCGACGATGCTTTAGAAGTGACGTATTCGGTGCCTAGTTCAATAGTTAATTCAGCTTATCCTATGGTGATTGAGTTTTTTGGAGCAGCTAATGGTCAGGGGAAATTTTTCATTGAGGCAGACAGCTATTCTGAACCAGGGGACAAGACCGTTATCTTAAACCTACCTACTGGATATAACGTTGATGATTATCTTACCATAGTAGCAACGGCAACTGATGCCAACGGCAACACTTCAGAGTTTGGAGTCTCAACAGACTCTACACTGTCTATTGAGCAAGTGTTAAAACGTACATTTAATTTATATCCAAACCCAGTTTTTAACAAGTTATTTGTTCAAGCTCCATCTTCAAGGAGCTATGATTTAAAATTGGTAAACACTTTAGGTCAAATAGTTTTAATTAAAAAAAATAATAACGACGCAACAGAATTAGAAATTTCAAGCCTATCAAAAGGCCTTTATTTTTTAAATATTACTTCAGAAGAAGGCGATAATCAAACTATCAAATTTATTAAAAATTAAAAACGCTAACTATGAAAACCTATTTAATTATGCTATCCATTTTTGTGTTAATGGCTGCTTTTCAGTCCAATAGGAAAGAAGGTGATAGCTTGGGTGCTACTTTAGAAAAAGAGCAGAAATCGCAAAACAACGTATTGGACAGCTCTAAAACCCAACAACCGTTCAATGATTTTTTTCCTATAGAACTTGGAGATTATAAACTCATAGAAGTGTCTGAATCCACATTGCTATCTCGTAAAATCACGAGTGCATTTTATTTGAAAGGCGAGGATATGAAGAATAATATCGAATACAGTTTAGAAGATGGGAATAAGAAAGGCTCATCAGTAGTTGAAGATTTCGAAAGATCCTATAAATACCAGAATAAAGGGGAAGGAAACACAGAATATATTTATAAAGAACGTGATGGTTACAAAACCATAGCATTTTTACAGCCAGAGGAAAACCGTAATGAAATTCGGTTTATATATAAGCAACGCTTTAGCCTGGTTTTAGAGGGTACAGAACAACCAGATAAACTTTGGTCTTATATAAAGGATGAGGATTTAAAAAAATTAGACAGCTATTAAAAATAACATTATGAAAACAAAATTACTATTCAGCATAGCCTTGTGCCTTTTAATACCTGCTTTAGAAGCTCAAGTGCAAAAAGTGGAAACCTATCTCGTAGGTACAAAGGTGACCTATTATCCCAACCAATGTGGCAACACGATACCTGAGGCTCAGGGAAAAATATCGTTTTGTGATAGTAGGAATAACTTGGGTGTTGTGGAAGCTAGTTATGGCCTTAGTTATAGGGCAATTAAACAAATGGCTCCTAATTACTATAATACAGATGAAGTGTTCATAACAGAAGCCGGTATTTCTATTCGAAAAACCGATGGTACTTGGAATAACATACCAGAATTTACAGCACCGAGAACTAACTTAAATGGAAATTCTCCACAAATGCGAAAGGCCATAGTGAATAGTCAAGGCTATATGTTTTTTTACCATGGCAGTAATTGGGGCTTACATTATTTAGATTTAGCCACAAGCATATATAATACCTTGTCGTATGCAACAGACACAGGTGGTAGTAATGGAAATTATACACATTCTTTTGCTTATGATGAAACTAATGATGTTACTTA
Source organism: Winogradskyella epiphytica (assembly GCF_003217215.1). Taxonomy (GTDB): domain Bacteria; phylum Bacteroidota; class Bacteroidia; order Flavobacteriales; family Flavobacteriaceae; genus Winogradskyella; species Winogradskyella epiphytica. The sequence continues at coordinate 443,993 of NZ_QJTD01000001.1, read as the reverse complement.
TGTCGTGGCGCAATTTGGAGGGAATTCAGGTTATAAAATTTATAAATATGAAAACAGTACGTTGAGTTATTTAGGAGGGCTTCCTGCCGCTGTCACAGGAGAAAATAGCGAAAGTAAATTAATAGTTGCCAATGAAGCTCTTTATTTTGGGACTTCAACAGGTTTATATAAACTAAATAAAGATACGATTGCTTTAGAAGGCTCTTATTTCACAGATTCATCTGAATATGTCAACAACATACAAGATGTTGTTAATGATGGTAACGGAAACCTTTGGTTGGCCAATAGGAATAATAATGATAGTGCCATCTATAAATTCAATATAGCATCTGAAACCATTATTCCGTTTCAATTGGCAAAAACGGCAACAACAAACTATAGCTTTAATAATTTAGACATTGATGCTAATGGATCGGTTTGGGCAACAGCAAGCAATCTATCGGGATTTGTTGAATTAGAACCTGATGAGACTAATCCTGTTTGGACCGTTAGATCTATGGAAGATATTAGAGAATTAGGTTTTAATATGACCTATTCACCAGGCGAAGTCTATAGATTCAACGGCAAGATTTACATCATGGTTACGGCCAATTCGTCATCATCATCAGATATAAATTACGAAGCCATTGTAAACGATAATGGCGTTTGGAGTGGTATTACAGATGATGAGCCTAATAATCTCTCAGACAAAATGTTGCGCAGATATTACTTTGCGTATCCAGATACAGAGGGTGTTTGGTTTTATAACTTTTATGATGGAGGTATTCTCAGCCATATGTCTATTACAGATGATTTTAAAAAACAATTTAATTTGGGAGGTACAAATTCTTTCATTTTAGACGTAGATGGCAATCCTGTAATTAATTACCAAACACTAAAAAAAGTATATATGCCCTATGTGGCAAACTTACCAAGTCATGGATCTAGTAGTATCACCCAATACCATAGATACAAAGATCAGATTTGGATGTTTAGCAATTCTGCCAGAAAAATTTTCGTATATAAACATAATCAGTTGATACAAACCTTCAATTTAGACGAGACTGGATATAGTAACTGGTACGATTTTACGCCAGATATCAACGGAAATGCCTTTTTCGCTAAAAATGTTGGAAGTGGTCTAGAATTTAAAAAATTTGATACTACTACGCAAACCACAACAACCTATCCCAGTACAACTAACTTAGGAGGTATCAAAGAATTAATTTCATTACCAAATGGCAATGTTGCTGTTATTTGTGGAGGAGGTATCTTTTTGTTTGACGGAACAACATTGACAAGTATTGGTGCAAGTGACTTTTCGGAATTATATAATGTCGTCGCTGGCGTTTCAGATACGAACGGAAAGATTTGGTTGTTAACAAATGATTCCACACGACTTTTAAGTATTGAAAATCCAGAATCAGCAACACCAATATTTTCTTCTATTCAAGTTGAAGGTGGCTCAGGACTCATTCCATTCAATTCATTTTACAGACCAAAAACATTGTCGATTGATGCCAATGGTGCATTTTGGTCTCATACGTCTAAAAAATGGATGAAAATAACAACAGATAATACAGCACCTCAATTTTTAAACGAAGGCGTAACTTATGGTATCACAGGTAATGTGTATGTAGATATCAATGAAAACAACCAATTTGATACAGGTGAAGGCTACCCTAATCAAAAACTAACCCTAAAAACAAGTAGTGGTGCGATTTATGAATTGTACTCAAAATCTGATGGAAGCTATTACTTCCCCTATTTTGAAGGTTTAGGAACTTATGAGATAACCCTTCCTGTATTAAGTCCCTATGTAGTGGCACCAGAACGCCAACGGATTGTAAATGTCTCGGATTTAAATGCCAATACAAACGTTACCGATATTCAGTTACAACCTAAAAACATAGAATCCTTAGTGATAAAATCTTCTGCAAAACAAGGAGCTTGGGCTTTTACACGTGCCAATTTTGAAAACACGTTTACTACAGCCATTGGGAATTTGTCTTATACTAAAACCTTTAATAATGTTGATTTTGATTATGTGTTTTTTAATGAAGAAGAAGGCACTAACAATACATTACCAGCTATTCCAGACGTAAAAGTAACAAGACTGCAACCATTACAGCCCTTTCATCTTATTGATAAACTCACAATAGAACCAAGAAGCCATAAATGGAAGACCAATGTGAAACCAAGTACTTATACGTCTTCTGTAATGTCTTTAACACCAATTATAACTACTGTGGCAGATACAACTAAAGTATCATTTTCGTTACCACAGATCAGTCCATTGGATACATATATTCTTGAGGTTAAAACCGACTTGTTTACACCAGCCAGCAATGGGTCTGTGATTAGTTATGGAGTAAAACAAACGGCAAGTAATGATTATGGAGATGGTTTGCCAGAGCAAACAGTAGTGGAACTCATTCCAAGACATCAAGATGCAGAACAAGGTTTTCCAGATTTGGGCGGTCCATACAAAACACCAGAAGAAATTTATGAAGAGCCACCATACGAGGAAAGAGAAGATGTTTATTCAGACGGTCCTTATAATACACCAATTCGTTCTTCTTACGATCCTAATGATAAATTGGTAAATCCAGGAGTGCCAGAGGTCTTAAATGAAATTCCTTTGAATGAAAAATGGTTGACCTATACTATTAGGTTTCAAAATGAAGGTAATTTCTCTGCTAAAGATGTTTTTATTGTGGATTCTTTAGACCAGAAATTTGATAAATATTCTTTGACCCTATTAGAAAGCTCTCATCCATTATCTATTGAAACCATTAAATCTAATGATGAAAATATTGTAAAATTTAACTTTAATGATATCTATTTAGACTATACAGTAAATGATGAATTGGCAAGTCAAGGGTATTTAAAATACATGATAAAAGCCAAGGACGATGTTGTAGTTAATGATATTATGGAAAATAGAGCAGCCATTTATTTTGACCAGAATCCACCGATTATCACCAATTTAACTCAGAACAAATATGTTGAGGTCGTACTAAGTATCAATCAATTTGATAGGGATAATCAGAACGTAAAATTATGGCCAAACCCTGTAAATGATATGGTCAATGTGAAATTAAGCGAAGCACTTCCGTTTAAAGTTAGCATTGCTAATTTATTGGGTCAAGTCGTGCAACCCAATACCAACTATAAAACGAATCATTTGTTGGATGTGTCAGATTTAAAAATAGGAATCTACATTTTAACGGTTACCGCTCAAAACGGAAATTCTCAATCTGTAAAATTCATTAAAAACTAAACTCATGAAAAAGTCACTCATATTTATTATTAGCATTTTAGTAATCACTTATGCGCAATCCCAAACACATCCAAAAATTGAAAACTACCAATTTGGCAACTTAGACGTTAATGTAATGGTTATTCCTTTTGGCATGGATCATCCTATAAAAATTGGAACAATGTCAAAATCTGGTGACATTAATTTTGATTTTCCAAAAGCACTTCCAGAACTATCAAAGGAAGCTAAAGAAACGTTTATTTCGGATGTAGCGTATACGCTTTTTGATGTTTGCGACAACAGTTCAGAAATAGATTCAAATATAACTACAATTGCTTCCTTTGATACTGGTGCCATATCACTTTGGACTAAAGATAACCGCTATGTAGGAGTTGTTTTTGCAGTTTTTGATGAAAAAATGGTGCCTTGGATAGAAGATTCAGCATATATGGAGCCAATTCTAGGGTCTTATTATGAATTGGTTTATGTAGATTCTCCTGTTCAATTTAAAGGGGGCTGTATCCAAACACAATTGCTAGATGAAGATGATACAGAAATTATATTCAACTATAATTTAGACTTAAAAGCAGGCTTTAACTTTATAGAATATAAAATTGAAAGCATTTTTAAAACCGACCCAAATGTCAAGGCTTCTTTTCCAGATAAAGTCTCGGTATCCAATGTAGAAGGCATTCCAAATTGTAAATGGATTGGAAAGTATTTTTAGGAGGCCATAAAATTCAGTAATTTTAAACAGGTTCAAATTCTAAAATTGAACCTGTTTATTTATGAATATAGAACAAGTACGTGAATATTGCCTAAGTAAAAAAGGCAGTTCGGAGGATTTTCCGTTTGATGACGTTACCTTGACCTTTAAGGTTTTAGGGAAGTTATTTGCCTTAACCTCACTAAAAGGATGGGAAACGGGATTACCTAGTATCAATTTAAAATGTGATCCCGATTATGCTCAAGAACTAAGAGCGGAATATGAAAGTATAGTTGCCGGTTACCATATGAGTAAAAAGCATTGGAACACAATTAATATTCATGAAGGAGAAGTACAAGCCCAATTTTTATTTAAATTAATAGACCATTCTTATGACATGGTAGTTAAGGGAATGACCATAAAAATGAGAGAATCATTAAAATAATTGCTTCAAGATTATTATGGATTATATTTGTAGCTTAATTACCAAATTATGTCATTAGAAAGAGAATTACAAAAGCGCAGTGGCTCTAAATGTGAGCTTTGTGGAAATGAAGAACATCTTGCAGAATATGCAGTTCCAGATATTAAGGAAAACGGATTACAAACAGTTTTATATGCTTGTAAAACTTGTATAGAACAAATGAATGATGCCGAAAAGATTGACGAAAATCATTGGAGGTGTCTAAATGATTCTATGTGGAGTGAGCACGAGGCTGTAAAAATTATGGCTTGGAGAATGCTTAATAGAATTAAGGCCGACTGGACCGTTGACTTATTGGGAATGATGTATATGGAAGATGATACCTTAGAATTAGCCAAAGCATCAGGAGATGGCGTAGATGAAAGTGAGAAGTTGGTTCACCGAGATGTTAATGGTGTTGTTTTAGAGCAAGGTGATTCGGTAGTCTTAATCAAGGATTTAAAAGTTAAAGGTTCTAGTATGGTAGCGAAGCAAGGAACGGCTGTAAGAAATATTAGACTAGATCATGAAAATGCTGAATATATTGAAGGTAGAGTTGATGGTCAGCAAATTGTGATAATAACACAATATGTAAAGAAAATATAATTTACCCGAAAAACGTTTTTATTTTATAACTAACAATAGCAAAGCTTGATTCCTGAAGGGGTCAAGCTTTGTTTTTTCTTACAGTTTAATGGTCTAGTTTAGTGTAGTTTAACGAAATAATATCCAGTTATAAGCAGCTAATCTACTCAAATTCACGCTTTGTCGAATTAATATTAAAGACAGAGGTTTAATTCCGATATTGTACTCACCCCCGAGTTAATTAATAGCATAATATTTTCTGATTAATAGCCCTAAGTTAGTATGAACGCTTTTAATTTTATGTATTATGGATTTAGAAATTACCAACTACAACAACCGTTTTCAGATAAAAGGATCTTTAAACAAATTAAATTTAAAAACTTTTAACTCGCATTTCGAAAACATTTTTGACAAGATGGATAATGTTCTGCTGGATATTGAACAGGTAAAGAGCATAGATAGAGCGGGTGTGATGTGCTTAGCAAGATTACACAATGAATCTATTGAAAAGTCCAAACGATTTTCAATCATAGGCTTAGGCTGTAAAGAACTGTATCAGCATTTTAAATCTGAAGAATCAAATCAAGTGACTACACCTAAAAGTAAGAAATTAGGTAAGAAAAATATTGTAGCTGCTTGAACTCAAAAAATTCTTAGTTATTTTATAATTAGAGTGTTTCCAAAACATATTTAATACTATAAAGATGTTTTGGAAATACTTCTTTTATTATCTCAACAAGACATATCTGCGATTATTTTCCACTCGCCGTCAATCTTTTTAAAAATAATGATAAACACGCCGTTGGCATTGCCGATTTCTCGTTCTAGGTGATATTCGCCCATGACCCAATAATGGTGTCCTTCAATTTTTGAAACGTCATTAATAACGAACTTTAGAGTGCCCGTCTCCGCTGAGGTTGGATAGCTTTTTTTGTAATTAGCTAAGGTTTGGTCCCAACCTAAAGTTAAGCCTTTACTTCCATAAAATTTAAGAGAGTCACTTTTCCAGTATCCTTGCATAAAACCTTCTAGATCATGATTGTTCCACGCAATTTCCTGATTGGCCATAATTTTTTTAATGGCTGTCACGGCATCCGTTTCTGATGGTTCATGTTGGTTTTCAAAATTTGACGTACAAGAAAATGTAAGTGCGACTAGGCAGATATAGATAAGTTTCATTTTATGAATTTTGATGGAACTTAAATATAGGGACTAATTTTTAAAGCACATTTTTTTGATGATTAAAAAATGCGTCAGCTTGAAACTGCATAAGTTCTGTTGCTTTATTATGTTGGTATTGGTAGAGTTTGTGCTTTTAAATCTTCCAATTTTTTTTTTGTAAGATTGGATTCCTTCGAGAAAAACGATGCAAATTGAGTGGTGATGTCGTTGAAAACACTCTTAAATAAACCGTTTACATGCTTGCAGAAATAGTCTTTCTTTTTTACCAATGGAAAATACTCTCTCGACTTACCATAAAGTTTGTAACTTATAAACTGCTTATCATGCATAAGTTTTAATAATGTTGCCGCCGTGGTGGGAGCAGGTTTTGGATCTGGATAAGCTTCAAGAAGGTCTTTCATAAAGCCTTTTTCCAATTTTCAAAGATGATTCATCAAATCTTCTTCTGTTTTAGTCAATTGCATTGTTCTACATGTTTAGAATGTGTTCTACAGATGTAAAGTATAAAGAAGGATTATCAAAATTTAAAATTCATAAAGTTTCTAAATGCCTATATTTGTTAAGGTTTAATAACATCCCATACCCATGCAAACTAGGCAGTTTTATTTAGTTTTATTCATTCTTATTTATTGTAATTTTTCGCATTCACAATCTATTCAAGATCTCATGGATCAGGTGAGTTCTGCGAATTTAGAATTATATGTGTCAGAACTTTCTGGTGAGCAGGCTACGATAATCAATGGCGTTTCTCAAACGATTACCAGCCGTGTACATACCAACAATGATCTCGCAGCCAATTATATCGAAGAGCGACTTTCATCATTTCCAAATCTTAGCGTTGCCGTTCAAGAATTTAATGAAACAGGAAAAAATATTATTGCAACTCAGTTAGGTAAAACGAATCCAGATGCTATTTATATGATTTGTGCTCATTACGATTCTGTAACCGATTATTGCGCAGATGATAATGCTACAGGCGTTTCAGCAGTACTAGAAATTGCCCGAATTCTATCTCAGCAATGCACGAATACTACTATTATTTATGCGCTTTGGGATGAAGAGGAAATTGGACTTCTAGGCTCGCAATTTTATGCACAAGGGGCTGCCGATGAAAGTAATGGAAGAGAGAGGGATAATATATTAGGTGTGATAAACATGGATATGATTGGGTTTGATGGTGATGCTCCTGGAACAGATGGTGATAATGACTTTGATATCGATGTAAGGAATATTGCGAATTCAATAGCTATAAAAGATGATTTATTAGACATTTTAAATAGCTATGATTTCGATTTGAATGTAACCGTGGTTAATCCAGGAACATTGGCAAGTGATCATGCAAAATTTTGGGCAGAAGATTACTCTGCGGTTTTAATTGGAGAGTCTTGGTCTACGGACGACCAAACACCAAATTACCATACAGCCGATGATAGGGTAGGTGATTTAGACTTTCAGTATATGACAGAGCTTACTAAATTAGTAACGGCCTATGTGTCTACTAAATCTGGTTTGATGGCCTTAGATAACACTGTAGAGCAAACGTCAAATCAGTTAGTTTCCAATGAAACAGGAGCAAGTTATCAATGGTATCATTGCGATACTAACACCCTAATTGAAGGCGAAACGAACCGAGCTTTTACACCTTCAGCAGATGGGAATTATGCGGTTGAGGTGAGTAACAGTTCGTGCTCAGAAATGAGTCCTTGTGTTGCGTTTTCAACCATGTCTATTAGTGAGTTTACTTCTGAAGAATTAGGTGTTTATCCAAATCCAACGACTTCGATAATAAAGATTTATAACAAAAAAAATGAAGAGCTTAGAATTACCATAAAGGATATTTCAGGAAAAGCTCTTCATTCTTTAAATTCGAATAAACAACGTATTGAAGTTAATTTGAACGATCAATCTGCAGGCATCTATTTCGTCAGTATCTCATCAAATTTAAAATCGTCTACGTTTAAAATGGTTAAGGAATAATCTTAACCATTTACTTTTAGTTCTGTAAAATGTTTGTAAAACCATGGAATAGTTTCAATTCCTTTGAGGTAATTCCACACACCGAAATGTTCATTTGGTGAGTGAATCGCATCACTATCCAAGCCGAAGCCCATTAAAATAGTTTTACTTTTTAACTCTTGTTCAAAAAGCGAGACAATAGGAATACTTCCTCCACTGCGTTGTGGAATTGGAGTTTTGCCAAACGTTTGCTCATAAGCTTTAGACGCGGCTTGGTAACCAATACTATCTATAGGCGTTACGTAGCCTTGTCCGCCATGATGTGGATTTACCTTAACACGTACACCTGCAGGCGCTAAACTTTCAAAATGCTTTTGAAATAATTCAGTGATTTCTTCCCATTCTTGATGAGGTACTAAACGCATAGATATTTTAGCATAAGCTTTACTCGCAATCACGGTTTTTGCACCTTCACCAGTATAGCCTCCCCAAATACCATTAACATCTAAGGTTGGTCTAATGGAGTTGCGTTCGTTAGTGGTGTATCCCGCTTCGCCATAAACGGCATCTATATCTAAAGATTTTTTATATTCTTCTAATGAAAAAGGAGCCTTTGCCATTTCAGCACGTTCAGCGTCAGAAAGATTTTCAACTTTGTCGTAGAATCCTGGAATGGTAATATGATTGTTTTCATCATGAAGAGAAGCAATCATTTTTGTTAAAACGTTAATAGGGTTAGCAACAGCGCCACCGTAAAGACCAGAGTGTAAATCACGATTAGGACCTGTCACTTCTACTTCTACATAACTTAAACCTCGAAGCCCCGTAGTTATCGATGGTACATCTTTAGCGATCATTCCGGTATCTGAGATAAGAATCACATCATTCTCTAATTTTTCTCTGTTTGCGGCTACGAATTTTCCAAGGTTCACACTACCAACTTCCTCTTCACCTTCAATCATGAATTTCACATTACATGGCAACTCATTATTCTTAGTCATGTATTCTAAAGCTTTTACATGCATATACATTTGACCTTTATCGTCACAGGCACCTCTAGCAAAAATTGCACCTTCAGGGTGTTTCTCTGTTTTCTTAATTACAGGTTCAAAAGGAGGTGAATTCCATAAATCTAAAGGATCTGGCGGTTGTACGTCGTAGTGTCCGTATACTAAAACAGTTGGCAAGTTTTTGTCTATGATCTTTTCACCATAAACAATAGGATAACCTTCCGTTTCGCATATTTCGACTAAGTCACAACCTGCTTTTTCAAGGCTAATTTTAATCGCATCTGCAGTTTTTAAAACATCTTTTTTATAGGCCGAGTCTGCACTAATAGATGGGATTTTTAATAATTCGATAAGTTCGTCTAGAAAACGATCTTTGTTGTCGTTGATATAAGATTGTATCGATTGCATAATTGTAATTGGGTTTCTAACAAAAATAGGAATTATAAGAGGAATAAATTAGTCATTATTCAACTTTAAGGTTTTATTTAGAAAGACGACGTAGGGTCCAAAGATTGAATAAGTCACTGTAAATTAAAGTCCTTAGGTCAATTATCGCAAGAGAATATTTTCTATAAAATTCTTGAAAATTTAATATTTGATTATTAAAACTATTGTTTATATTTGCAACCCAATATTTATTGGACGGATGCAGGTGTGGTGGAATTGGTAGACACGCTAGACTTAGGATTTAACCTAAGAAAAAGTGTTAAAATATTTAAAATGCGGATGTGGTGGAACTGGTAGACACGTCAGACTTAGGATCTGATGCCGTGAGGTGTGCAGGTTCGATTCCTGTCATCCGCACAAAAGCCGAAGAGAAATCTTCGGCTTTTTTCATTTGAAAATAGTGGCTAAAAATAGGGCAGGTACAACATAGGTACAACATTTTGCTTTTTTTTTGGTGCTAATATAAAATGATATGCTTTTTAATTTTTTGACATTAAGTGCTATGAAAAACTCTTTATTTCAATAAAGTCTAGCGTTTTTTTATCATTCTATTCAAAAAACATTCTCTTTCAGTTACTTTACTCTTGTCCCAAAAAAAGCATAAATATGGGACAAATTCTTGTATTTAAACATCTACATTCTTCAACGAATAAAAGTTAGAATTGAGCATACTTTAGGGTGAAGTTTATTATCATACAATATTACCGCAAGTTAAACTCATAAAATACTTCCATCAAAAGACTACGGCATAAAGCCAACGCTTCTTCCACTACTCATTTATTCCGTTTCCTTTTGAGCCAAGATTTTATCTTCCGTTTGGTTTCTGCTCAAATATTGTTTAATCAAAAATTTGAGTATTATGACAACAAAAGCGAGTACCACAAAAAAGCGCAGTCGAACAAAAGTAGCTGCCAAAAAAGAAGTGAACGGAAAAAAAGTCCAGGCACTTAAAATTGAGAATCTGCCTATTGCAAAAGTCAAACCCGACCCGATGCAACCCAGAAAAACGTTTGATGAAAAGTTGCTAGAACAGCTTTCAGAAAGTATTGAGAAGCACGGCGTACTACAACCTATTACGGTAAGGAAATCCAAAAAAGATTATATCATCGTAATGGGCGAGCGTAGGTATCGTGCCAGTAAGTTAGCTGGCAAGAAAACGATACCCTGTATTGTAAGAACGTATAAGGACGATGATGTTCTGGAAATTCAAATCATTGAAAATCTACAAAGACAGGATGTTGAACCTACCGAAGAGGCCGAAGCAATTGCCTTTCTGAGTGAAAAGTATGCACCTGCTGAAATTGCAAAGCGATTGGGCAGAACAGACAACTTTATAAGACAACGCCTAAAGTTAGCAGGATTGATAGAGGGCTTTAAGCACTTTGTACGAAATGGCGAAATGACCATATCCTTGGGCGTAGGTGTAGCGCTCTTTGAACCAGAAGAACAACAGATGATGTTGGAAACTATGGGCGAGGATTTTAATGCACATCAGATAAACAGGATGATTAAAGACCAGACCTACGACTTGGAAAAAGCATCCTTTGATGTAGCCGATAAAAAATTGGTCCCAAAAGCAGGGTCTTGTGTAGAATGTCCTTTCAATGCTGCAAATCAAGGTAATCTGTTCGGCGAAGGAATAATGGTCTGTACAAAATCAGCCTGTTTTGAAACTAAGAAAAGTAAATCGTTCTTAAACCTGATTAAGAAATCAAAAAAAGAGAACATCCTGCTAATTCCTGAGATACGACAGTATTGGGCAGATGACGAAAACAATCAGCTCATAATATCACAATTGGAAAAGAATGGATTGAAAGTCTATTTACTGGACGATGTTGAAATCTTAGAAAATCCGATTGAGCCAACAATCGAGGGTATCAAGATAGAATATCAGCATTACGATTATTCTGAAGATGAATTAAAGACAGAATTGGATGAAGCTAAAACAGGCCCTAGAATTTGACCAACGCTATTAGTAGAGCTCTGAATAGAAATGTTCCTGCCAGTATTTTGCTTTGATATTAATGAGACCGCAGAAAGTAAATTTGGCGTTATCATAGCACCTCCAGCAGCGAAAACAACGATTAACACATATACCAAGTATTCATTCTTAAAAAAGGGAAAGACAATTAAGGATAATCCAGATATAAACAACCCTAATGCAATTTGTTTCTTTGTGGATAAAAACTTCTCTCCGTAAGTAGCGAACAAAGGTTGTAAAACAGCCATTATTGAACCACATAGCATAAAACCAATACCTATTTGGTTACTGTTAAATCCTAATTCATCTTTCCCATATATTGAAAAGACAGTTTCAAACAGCGTTACTACAAATTGGATGACAAACGACAGACCCAGTAATACGACAAAATATTTGGTAAATGTGAATCGCAAGCTCGCTTTTTGTGTTGTGAACGTATGTACGCGAGTGGTGTTTTTTAACCATTTTGCTACTACAAATAAGACTATAAGTCCTAGAAGAGCGGCAAACAAAAAGGGTACTGAAAATCGGTCTAAATGCAGCAGACCTATCGTATATTTTAAATGAAGGTCAGTTTGAGACAGAAAGCCACCAATGACAGGGCCAAAAATAACACCAGAGCTAATGGCAACACCCGACCAACCCATTATTTTTGTTCTTCGTTTTTCAGAAGTAATGTCGCTCAAATATGCGTTGCTAACTGGAATAACTGATGACGTGAAAATACCACCAAAGATGCGAGCAACATATAGCATCGTCAATGATGTAGCAAGACCGGTAAGTAATTGCATAATTACAAAGCCGATTAGCCCAACAATGATAATGGGTTTACGGCCGTATTTATCGGATAGCCTGCCCCAGAGTACAACGAAAAGAAGCTGGAAGAGCGGATAAATACTGGTCAAAAAACCAATATGAAAGTTAATCGAATCAGTATCTAGGTTATCTCCTAAAGCTAATCTTTCGGTATAGTAGGGAAGGGTTGGCAATAAAATACCATAGCCCAACATCACTACAAATAAACTCAACAGGATTAAAAATATCCTGTTGAGTTTTTCTTTTCTATCCATTTATTTTTTACCGATTTTTCGCTTCAATAATTGTGCATTAATAGCCACTATAATTGTACTCAAACTCATAAATACCGCTCCTACAGCTGGCCCTAAAACAAAGCCAGAAGAGTATAGAACACCTGCAGCTAATGGAATGGCCACCACATTATACCCAGTTGCCCATATTAGGTTCTGAATCATTTTATTGTACGTAGCCTTTCCGAACAAAATTAGGTTTGCAATGTCTTGTGGATTGCTATTTACCAATATAATATCGGCTGTTTCGGCGGCTACATCAGTACCAGAACCAACAGCGATTCCTACATCAGCTTTGGCAAGTGCGGGCGCATCGTTTACGCCATCTCCAGTCATAGCCACAAACTCTCCTTTGTTTTGCAACTCTTCTACAATTTCTACTTTTTGGTGTGGTAGCACTTCGGCATAATAGCCATCCAACCCTAATTTTTCACTCACAGCTTTGGCTGTTTTTTCGTTATCCCCAGTTGCCATCAAAACTTTGATATTATTCTTTTTAAATATTTTTATAGCTTCCGCAGATTCAGGTCTTATTTCGTCAGCAAGCGCAATGTATCCTGCTAGTTGTCCTTCAATTAATACAAATACAACAGTTTCAGCAGCGTCACTATAAGCATCTTCAGGAATAGTTATTTTTTCATCCCTTAAATAACCAGGACTAACCACTTTTACTTGCTTTCCTTCTACATTTGCCTCTACACCTTTACCAGTAATCGCATTAAAGTTTTCAGGCTTTGGGATTGTAATATTGTCTTCTTTAACTTTTTTAATAATCCCAACAGCAATTGGATGTTCTGAACTTTGTTCCAATGCACTTGACAGTCTTAAGATTTCATCGTTTGAATAGGACACATTTACAGATTTGATTCGAGTAACGCCAAAGTCCCCTTTGGTCAAAGTCCCTGTTTTGTCAAATAGTAAGGCGGATATCTTACGTGATTCTTCAAAGGCAGTTCTATTACGGATTAATAATCCATTTTGTGCAGATACAGCAGTAGAAATGGCAACTACAAGAGGAATTGCAAGACCCAATGCGTGTGGACAAGCGATGACCATAACGGTAACCATTCTTTCTAATGCATACACAAACGGAAAGCCTAAAATCAGCCAAACTGCCAACGTACCAAAACCAATAGCCAAAGCTATATAAGTCAACCATTTTGCAGCCCTATCGGAAAGGTTTTGCATTTTAGATTTGGTCTTTTGTGCTTCCTCAACCATCGTAATAACCTTATTGAGATAGCTGTCTTTTCCTGTATGCTCTACCTTTACCTTTAAAGTGCTATTGCCATTTACTGAACCACCTATTACCTTATCCTTTTCTTCTTTTTTCACAGGCTTGGACTCCCCTGTAAGCATTGATTCGTTTAAATAACTTGAACCTTCTACTATGATACCATCAGCTGGAACTTTCTCTCCAGGCTTTACCAAAATCACGTCATTTTTCAACAAATCTTCAAGTGGTATATCTTCAATAGTGTCGCCTTTTACCCTGTGCGCTTCGGCAGGCATCATACTAACTAAAAGCTGTAATGCTTTTGAAGCGCCTAATACACTTTTCATTTCTATCCAATGACCAACAAGCATAATAGCAATTAGTGTTGACAGCTCCCAGAAAAAGTCAACTCCTCGTAAACCAAAGACAGTTGCAGAACTGTAGAAATAGGCGACACTTATTGCCATAGATATAAGTGTCATCATCCCTGGTGCACCTTTTTTGACTTCAGACCAAAACCCTTTTAAAAATGGCCAACCACCATAAAAATATACAACAGTGGAAAGTGCAAAAAGGATATATGGATTTCCTGGAAGTAAAAATTCATAACCAAAAAATTCCTGAATCATTGGCGAGAAAAACAATATGGGAATGGTAAGCACAAGTGTTACCCAAAACCGTTTTCTAAAGTCTGCAATCATCATTTTATGATGGTCGTGACCCATTTGACCGTGTCCCGGATTGTGACCTGAATGGTCTCCATCTCCATGATTCATTTTAGAATGGTCTGCTTTTTTTTGTTTTTTCTTAGAGTGGTCCATTTTTGAATGGTCCATTTCTTCGTGATTGTGGTGTTCGTGATTTTCCATTATTGTCTTGTTTAAGTGTTATCGTAATTTTTTTCTCATTGCTTCCGATATGTTTTCGGCATAGACGCCATAAGCATCTACTAAAAGACCTTTAAGCTCTTTTTTGGAAGATATTGCATATAAAATGCTGTTATCATCGGTACTGCTCATTCCTTCAAAGCGATATATTTTATCCACTTTAAAATCTTCTGGTCGAATCTCAATTTTCAGGGAAGCACATTCCAGACATTCAGGTTTTAAGTTGAAATCATAAGGGTATTCGTTTGTCTGCAAATCGTTAATAGCTTCTGAAAGGGTGTTATAATTTTTCATTTATTTTTATTTATAAGTCATTGTAAAATAACTGTTGTCTTCTTCGGTAAATTTTTGAAAGGTCAATAGACCTTGTGCATTTAATTTCTCGTTAACAGTATAATTGAGTTGCTTAATGCGAATTCCCAAGGCATAGGCCTTAATGTTAATTTTTGAATTAATATTATTTTCGCTATTATTAAATTTTCGGTCGTAAATTTTTATGGTACTTTTTGAGCCAAAAAAATTCAACAAGCCCGAATCAAAACTCATTTCCAATTCTATATCTTCAAGGTTGTCCAAATCGTAGAGCTCTTTAAATTTTTTAGAGGTGGTATTAATTTCGGTCTCCTTTGATTTTGGGTTTGAAAACGGAAAAGCCATTACCATTACACTTGCCTCATCAGGCTTACAGCGATAGGTTGTGGTGTATTTATCGGTCGATTTTTTGTCTTTATCAAACAATTCCGTAACTACCTCAATTTCATAGTATCCATTTTTCTTTATTGTTTCACTGGCTTTGAAAGTTTGTTTATTTAAAAAAGAACCATTTTCATCAAAGTTTTCCCGAATAACAACTCTGCCTGAAATCTGCCCAATGAGCATTTCAGTTTGTCCAGTCATTGTGATGCTGAATAAAGTGATTAGTACTATAAAGCCTTGTTTTCTCATATATGGTGCATTAATTTTTTTACCTCTTTTGCCATAATATCACTTAAATCTATTCCATTTGAAGAGTGTGGGATGGTATTACAAGTCACTATTTTTTCTACTCCGGAATCCAATAAATCTTGATAGGCGTTTCCTGAAAAAACGGCGTGAATGCCTACACAAATGGGTGGTTTCATTCCTGCTTTTTTAAGATGTTGTACGGTTTCAATCATCGTTCGCGCCGTGGAAATAATATCATCTACCAAAATGGGTGTAGCATCTTTATATATATCCACATCGGGAACAGAGACTTCTACATCACGGTCACCGTGACGCACCTTTTGTAATACCGTAAATGGTGCTCCTGCATTTTTGGCGACTTCTGATACCCATTGTTCACTTTCAGAATCAGGTCCGATAAGTACCGGGTTTTCGATATTTTCTTTAATCCATTCTGAAATTGCGTCGGCAGCGTGAATCACTTTATTTGGAATTTGATACACTTCTCCCAACGAACTAATTCTGTGCAAGTGAGGGTCAACTGTGGTAATGCTATCGGCGAAACCAGAAATCAATTTTCCGAAGAAACCGGAAGTCACTCCTTCTCCTTCATTAAATACTTTGTCCTGCCGCATATACGCCAAATAGGGTGCTACCAAACAGGTACACATAGCTCCTAATGATTTGGCTGTGTGGCTTAAAAAATATAGTGACAACAGTTTTTCGTCCGGTTCGTGCAAGGTGCATACCAGTACCACACATTTATCTTTAACATCAGACAATATGCGCGTGTATGATTCCCCGTCAGGGAATTTCCTTAATGTGGCTTGACCCACTTCAGCATCCATTTTTGTAGCCATTAGTTCTGTGAGTTCTTCATTTCCGGGAAGACTGAATAATATTGTTTTCATAGTATGTTCTTTAATTTATAGTTATGATGTCGTTATGGTTGTTTTCATATTCCAAGGCATAATTAAGTTCACCTTTGGATTCAGCATATATGGTATAAAGCAGTTGGTTCTCTTCGATTTGTTCTCCCAAATGCACATTTAGAAGAATCCCTGCCGATTTAGATTGTGGTGCTCCAGAAAGCTTGGCCAGTTTTGCAATTTTACGGTTATCAATTCGTTGCAAAACGCCTGACTTTTCAGCTTTAATTTCAATTTTATAAGGTGCTAAAACTGGTTTTGAAAATTGACCTTGCGCCTTACAAATGGCTACGAATTTTTCATATGCTTTTCCAGATTTGAGAATTTCACGTGCGGTTTCCAGTCCCTTTCCTTTTTCTACTTTTCCAGAAAGTTCTAATAGTTCAGTAGCTAAAAGCAATGCTCTTTCTGTTAAGTCTTTAGGTGCATCTTCCTCATTTTTCAAAACTTTTAATATATCTATGGCTTCTAATGTTGGACCGATACCCCTTCCAACAGGCTGCGTGCCATCCGTAACTACAACTTTTACATTCAAGTCAACAGATGTCCCAACGGTTTCCATATGATTTTTTAGTTTTTGAGCCATTTCGGTACTGCGAACCTTGGCGGTTTCTCCCACGGGAATATCAATGACCACGTGAGTAGAACCAGCTGCTGCCTTTTTAGAGAGTACTGAAGCAATGAGCTGCCCTTCGCTATCAATATCCAAGGCTTTTTCAATTTTGATGAGCACATCATCGGCAGGACTTAACTGCGCCGTGCCTCCCCAAACAAAACATCCGCCTTCTTTTTCTACTACAGTCTTTATTTCCTCGGAAGAGAGCGTAACATTGGTCAATACTTCCATTGTATCTGCTGTGCCTGCTGGTGAAGTGATTGCCCGTGAGGATGTTTTTGGCATAGTAAGACCATACGCGGCAACAATGGCAACGACCAATGGTGTTGTTCTATTGCCAGGCAATCCACCAATGCAATGCTTGTCGACCACGATATCCTTGTTCCAGTTCAGTTGCTTTCCGGAAGCAATCATTGCTTTAGTAAGGTCACTTATTTCATCAATATCCATTCGGTCGCCAGCACAGGCAGTAATAAATGCCGAAAGGTGGATGTTGGAATAATCGCCTTCCACGATATCGGTTATGATGTTGTTATAGGCCTTATAATCCAGTTTTTTGTTATAGATTTTTGCCCTAACGTGGCTTAATGATTCTATAGGTTCTAAATGGGAAACATATAATGTATCGTTTTGGGACACATTGAGTTTTTTAGCAGCAGCATCTGATAGTCCGATTTCATTGGGCAAAAGGATATCAGAATTCAGAACATTAAGACTTGCAACGATTGATGTACTTGCGTTCGATATTCTTATTCGGGTAAGTGCCTCAAACCCTTCTGAAATACAGACGTGGCAATCTTCGCGCATATACACTACATTCTCGTTTTGGGTATAGATGCCGAGATGTTTGTATTTTAATATGTTTGAGTGTGTGTCCATATATTATTGGTTGTTGTGATTTTTCGATTTATTCTATTTCTTCGATAGTGTATAATTGCGGAATTTCTGCATCCCACCCATAAGTTTCCTTGATGCCTTTTTGCAATGCTTCTGCACTCTCTTTTTCACCGTGTATAATGAAAATGCGTTCGGGTTTGTTTTTTATACTGTCCATCCAGTCCATAAGCTCTGCGTGGTCTGCGTGTGCCGAAAGCCCTTCAATTTCTGCTACTTGCATTTTAAACGGCACCCATTTTCCATATACTTTTAGTTCTTTTTCACCTTCCAATAATTTTCTGCCACGAGTGCCTTCAGCTTGATAGCCTACAAAAAGTAAGGTGTTATTTGGATTTTGTGCCTGTGTTTCAAGATAGTTTAGCATTCTTCCCCCTGTGAGCATTCCGCTTCCTGCAATCACGATTTTTGGTTTGTTATCTGTTCTTATTTCCATTGTTTCACGATAACTGCTTACGACCGTAAAGTGAGAACACATTTCGTCACATTCGTTGTCCTCCAATCTGTGCCAATCGCGAGTTCTATGAAACAGTTCCAATACATTGGCACCCATCGGGCTGTCCATAATCATTTGTACTCTGGGGATTTTCTTTTCTTTCAATAATTTCCAAAAGATGAGCATCATTAGCTGGGCACGTTCTACCGAAAAGCTTGGGACAAATAAGCTACCATCTCTGTTGATGGTATCATTTACTAATTTTTCAATATGTGGAAGTGCTTCTATTTCATCGGGATGAAACCTTCCACCATAAGTGGATTCAATGAAAAGCACATCCGCTTTTTTTGGTTTAAGGGGTGGATAGAGCAATAAATCATTGGTTCTACCAATGTCTCCTGAAAAGACAAAACGTTTTCCGTGCACATCCAACTCAATATAGGTTGCACCCAGAATATGTCCGTTGTATTGGAAGCGAGCCCTAATACCATCAAATAACGGAATCCATTGTGATTGTGGAATTCCTTTAAAGTGTGGGATAGTTTTTTCTACATCCTTTAAATCGTATAATGGTTCTGCGGGACTATGTTTGGAATAGCCTTCCTTATTGGCACGTTCGGCTTCTTGCTCCTGTATTTTTGCACTATCATTCAAAATGATTTTTGCAATGTCCAAAGTAGGATTCGTACCATAAATGGGACCATTGAAGCCTTGTTTTACCAATCTGGGTAAATAACCTGTATGGTCCATATGACCGTGGGTAAGCAAAACAGCATCAATATCACCTACATTAACAGGTGGGTACTCCCAGTTTTTAAGGCGTAATTCCTTTAACCCTTGGAAGAGGCCACAGTCTATAAGTATCTTTCTATCTCCTGTATCCACCAAATATTTTGAGCCAGTCACGGTGCCTGCCGCTCCCAAAAAGTGGATGTTTATTTTTTTGTTTTTCATCGTTATAGTATTTATTAATGTCCACCACAACAGGAAGGCGTATTTCCTTTGTCTTGGTTCGATTTGCTCAATTCCGCTATTTCGTTATATAGATTGCGGGAATCCTCTTTTATTACGAGTGCCAACTTCTTTACGGATTTAGGCTCGAAGTGTACCATACCCAATAATATTTCGAGGGCTTCTTCAAGTAGTTTAGAATCATCTTCCAATGCTTGGTAAAATGGCTCCAAATCTATTGTGTTCTGTTTTTGGGTTTCATCTGTTTTCATCTGGTTATTTTAAGATTATTGAACTATTATATCATTTACTCTTAAGTGCTTTGGCACAGCTCTTTTGAATCTGCCAAAATATTTTTGTGCCTTTTTTTGTCAACCCCTATCTGCTCTAATAACGCAGGATTTTCGTGAAGCTCTTTACAGAGCACAATTCCCTTGTCCAATAGCTTTGATTTCTCAGCTTTGGTCAGCGTTGTCAATGCGGTCAATGGGTGCAGACCAGCTTTATCTATTCTGTCTTTTAACCCGTTATCCATTGGGTAATCCCAACTTGTCAATAATAGCCCAACGCATTTACCATATTGTACCGCATCACTTGTAAATCGTGTATTTGTATAGACGCCTCCTTTGTGAAGTTTAGTATCGTGACCTTTTTGGCGTTCCCAATTTTTTTCTACATCTAAAAATCTTGAATTGATGTATAATGGAATCTTCACGTTGCAAACTCGGCCTTGATCGCTATGGTATTTGCATTCAATCATATAATGATTATTGTCTTTTTGCGCTATCACATCTATTTCGTGTTGAACACAATTACCTTGGACAATAACATCAACTTCTGTATCAAAACCTTCGTGTGCCAATAGTTTGCCTACTAATTTTTCAAATGGAAAACCGGTTGGACCTAGTTCCATTAAAGCTTTTTTGAGCTTGTACTTTGAGGCACTTACCCTAGATTTTCGTTTTAGCATCTTGAAAGCCAACTGATAGATTTTTTTGGTTGTCATTCCTTTTTCAATCTGCTCTTGTACTTTCCGGGCTATATCTTGAATAATATCCTCATCTGCCCGTGAACGCCGCAGGGAGTTGATGAGTTTGTTTACATCAAAGGCTTCGTACTCACCAGAGTATTTTTTTATTAAGACTGATTTATTCATTGTTACATTTTAATAGTCATTACTGGTAATTCGGAGTGATTGGTTACACCCTCTGCGATGCTTTTAGAGAATAAGCTTAAAAAGCCTGTACGTCCGTGAGTACACATTGCGATTAAATCGGCATTTTTATATCGTAAATAATTGTTTATCCCTGTTTCTACGTCTGGTTCGTTATATACATTCATTGAGAAGTTATCCAAATCGGGGAATTTTTTCAGGAACTCCTTGATGGGATCCAACCCTTGTTCTATACTGTTAAAATCGGTCTGAGTATTGACCCTCAATAAATGGATATGTGCGCCGCATTTTTCAGCAATCGAAATAACTTGCTTAAATACATCGCTTACATCTTGAAGAAAATCTGAAACAAAAACGATATCCTTAAAAGGAAAGGATACTTCTTCATCCTTGACTACAACAACTGGTACATCAGCTTTCCTAACAATTTTTTCTACGTTGCTTCCCATTAACTCACGTATACCGCCTCGGGTGCCACTACTTCCCGTAACTATAAAATCGTGATGAAAATGACCCGAATGTTTAAGGATATTTGCCTGACCACCATCAAATTTAAGAAAAGTCCTGCATTCAAGGCCTTGTCGTTCTGCTTTTTTCTCCAGTTCTCTCAGGTAGGCTTTTGCGATGCCTATTTGCTTTACTGTTTCTGGGTGCTGTTTTTCTTTTTGTTTATCCAACTTTACCCATTCTAACGGGGTTTTCATCAAATGGAAAAAATGGATTTCGGAATTGTAAAGCTTTGCCATTTCAATTCCGAGTTCTTCTGCTTTATTGCAATTTTTTGAAAAGTCTGTTGGTACGAGTATGTTTTTCATAATATTTGTTTTTAACTATTAATTAATGCTAATTTCATTTCCAGAAGGTTTTTGTTTTTCAAAACAATCCAGATTATATATGGTTGTTTCTGCAATATTGGTCAATGCGGTTTTGGTTAAAAAAGCTTGATGGCTTGTAATTAGTACATTGTTGAAAGTCATTAAGCGTGCAATCACATCGTCTTGCAAAATGTCATCGGAATGGTCTTCAAAGAACAATCCTTCTTCTTCCTCATAAACATCCAGTCCTAAATACCCTATTTTTTTAGTTTTCAATCCTTCGATAACTGCCTTGGTGTCCACCAACCCACCACGACTTGTATTGATGAGCATTACTCCAGATTTCATTAGTGCTATATGCTCTTTATTTATTAAATGTTTTGTTGAAGCTTTTAATGGCACGTGCAGGCTTATTATATCCGCGTGCTTACAGAGCGTCGCACAATCTGAATAGATTACGCCATATTTATCAATTAGGTCTTTGCTTTCTTCTATATCCTGGGCAAGAATATTGCAGCCGAATCCGTGAAGTATTTTTACGAGTACAGACCCTATTTTTCCTGTTCCAATCACGCCAACGGTTTTCCCATTTAGGTCAAAACCAGTGAGACCGTTTAATGAAAAGTTTTGTTCGCGCACTCTATTGTGGGCTTTAATCAGTCTTCGGTTTAATGCAAGTATCAAAGCCATTGTATGTTCTGCAATGGCATAAGGTGAATAGGCTGGGACACGGGCCACTTTTATATTCAATTCAGCTGCTTTTTCTAAATCGACGTGATTGAAACCTGCCGAACGTAATGCGATAAATTTTATGCCTAGTTTGTGTAAAATATCCAAAACTTCCGAAGAGGCATCGTCACTTGAGAAAAGTGCTATGGCCTTTGAACCTTCTGCCAATAAGGCGGTTTCCTTTGTTAGCCTAAATTCCAGAAAATTCAATTGATGTTTTCCTTTATTAGCGTTTTCAATGGAAGGCTTATCGAATTTATGTGTGCTGTATATTGTTGTTTTCATAATTTATGTTCCAAATAGTTCTAAGAGTTCGTGCAATTCTTTATTGACCTGATGTTGTTTGACCACTTCATTAAAAGGGGTTAAGTGCAATTGATTGTTTAAAATCCCGACCATTACATTCTTTTTACTTTGTAAAAGTGATTTTACGGCTTCCACCCCAAGCCTAATACCCAACATCCTATCTAAAGCAGAAGGATTTCCACCACGCTGTACGTGCCCAAGTTTTGTTATGCGTAAATCGACATTGGGGTTGACTTCCTTTATTTTTGAAGAAACAAGTTCGGCACCTATTTCATCGCCTTCTGAAACCACGACAAGAAAAGCATCTTCGCTATCGTAATTTTTCACTTTATCTAAAAGGTTAATAAAGTCGGTATCGCTCTCTGGGATGAGTATGGCATCAGCGCCAACCATCAATCCTGAATGAATGCCGATATAGCCAGAATCTCTACCCATTACTTCCACGATAAATACCCGATTGTGAGATTCGGCAGTATCCCTTATTTTATCAATGTTTTCAATGGCTGTGTTAACAGCGGAATCGAAACCAAGGGTGTAATCCGTACCCGAAATATCGTTATCAATAGTTCCGGGAATCCCTATGAATGGGATATCGCATATCTCTGAAAAAGCCAATAGACCTTTAAAAGTACCATCACCACCTATGGCAATTAAAGCGTCTATTTTGTTTACATTTAGAGTTTGCAAGGCTTTTTTTCGACCTTCCAGTTCGAGAAAACGTTTGCTTCGTGCGGTCTTTAGAATTGTGCCACCCTTTTGGGTCAGTTTTTGTAATTCGTGTGATTTAAATTGAACCAAGTCACCGTCTATCAATCCTTCATATCCTTTTCTAAAACCACTAACTTTTATACCAGTTGCTTCAGCCATTTTTGCAATGGCGTACAAGGCTGAATTCATCCCTGGACTATCACCTCCAGAGGTAAATACACCTATATGTTTAATTTTATTAGTATTCATTTAAAATTGTTTTTTGTGATTTTTTATCTGAAACAGAAAAATCTTGGATGGTCTTCCATACAAATTCTGCTTCTTTTAGAAAGAACTGATGGTCTCCCCCTGTAGAGGTAACAGTTTTTACGTTTGTAAATTCTCTTGATAAGTCTATAGCATTTTTGAGCGGTGCAGTAGTGTCCTTTGCTCCGTGAATGAAAAGCACTTTTGTGTTTCTAATCTTTCTTGCAATCCCGTATAAATCTGTTTTTAGGATTATCCTCGTAAGCGAATAATAGTAGCTCTGCCAATGGTGTTTTTTTGCATCTTCATAAACATCATCCGTGAGGTTGTCTGGTTTAAATGCACGCGACATAAAAATGGGATGAATCATACAGATGTATTTAGAGAATCTGCTTGTTGATATTCTGTCCACAAAGGAATGTGAGGACATAATTTTTTTAAATTCATCTGCATCCTGATAAACAGGTATTCCAATAAAAATGCCTGCTTTGAGCCAATTTGAGTGTTTTTCCAATAGGGCCATTGAAATTATAGCGCCCATAGAATGACCGGCAACTATGGTTTTTCCATCATTGAATCCTTCTTTTTGCAAAACCAATTCTAAAGCTTTTAGTTGAACTGAAAGCGAATAATCACTTTGTGGTTTTGGCGAATCACCAAAACCCAAAAGGTCTATTAATAGCAAAGTGTGTGTTTTTGAAATGCTTTCTAAATTGCGTTTCCAATAATTCAATGACCCTGTCAAACCGTGCAGCAAAACGAGTTTGTTTTCACCCGCACCTATAATTTCATAATTTAAGAGTGTTTTGTCAGCATCATAAGCTGGGTGCTTAACAATCTTATAATGTTGATATCCTGCTATAGCGACCACAGGAAAAATGAAAAATATGGATATGAGTAGTAATGTCATATTTTTAAAGTTTTATCATTAACCAATATTGGGGTTTTACCATAAAACCTATTAAAAACCATACAAGCTGTGAGGTCACCCGTTACGTTTACAGCAGTCCTGAACATTCCCAACAATCTTTCTACACCAATAATAATGATGATGCCTTCGGCTGGGATACCGACACTTCCCAAAACAGAAGCGAGTATCACCACACCACCTCCGGGAATGGCAGGTGTGCCGATTGAAGCAGCAACGATGGTTACGATGACCACAATAATATTGAGCAAACTCATTTCCAAGCCATAGGCTTGGGCTATGAATAGCGTAGTTATGGTTTGATAGAGTGCAGTGCCATCCATATTGACGGTTGCACCTATGGGAATAATAAAATTGCTAATGGTCTTGTCCACCTTCAATTCTTCTTCGGCTGTTTGAAGGGAAAGTGGCATCACGGCCGCAGAGCTTGTGGTTGAAAAGGCCAATAATTGAACGTCCCTTATTTTTTTTAGGAAATGCATAGGGTTTGCTTTTCCAAGAAGCACAATTAGCCCTAAATAGAAAATTACCAAAAGTAATAGACCGAGCAGGACGACGCCAACATAATAGGTGAGACCGGAAAGAGAACTTAAACCAACACTAGAGGTAAGCTGCGCCATAAGTCCGAAAACAGCAATAGGCACTAGAAGCATTGACCATTTTACTACTGTCATACAGACTTCCTGAATGGCAGTTAGAAGCAGCTTCACTGGGCGCAGTAAGGCATTTTCAAGTGATAGCACAGCTACACCAATAATGATTGTGAAAATTACAATGCTTAACATTTCACCACTTACCATAGATGCCAACGGGTTTTCGGGAAGTAAGTTTGAGATGGCATCAGGAATCGTTTCAATTCCGAAGGAAAGCTCTGGATTTTCCGTTGGAACAGCTGTAATTTCATTATGTTCAGCTAGAGCCTGTTGATGTAAAAAGCGACCAGGTCTAAAAAGTTGAGATAGTATGACACCCAAACTTACCGAAACTATCGTAGTACCTAGAAAATATAACAAAACCCCACCACCTAATTTTTTTAGATTGTCCTTATCATTACTTGCTATTCCAGTAATGATGGAAGCCACAATCAACGGAATCATAATCATTTGAACCAGTTTCAGAAATAGTACACCAGGCAATGCCAGCCAATTCCCCGCGATATCTGCTGTTTCTTTAGAAATCCATCCATTTTGTGGGCTCAATAGCAGACCAAATCCAACACCTAAAAACAAGGCAATGATTACCTTAAGCCATAGACGACTTTCTACCAATCTTATGAGGTAGTGGTTAAGTGATTTTAATGATTTTATCTCTGTGTCAAACATTCTGTTGATTATGCTATATTAATTTTATTATCCAGATACACTTCCTGAACGGATTGTAATACTCTCACGCCTTCGCTAAAGGGTTTTTGAAATGCTTTTCTTCCCATTATCAGCCCAGAACCACCAGCCCTTTTATTGATAACGGCAGTTGTTACAGCTTCGGACAAATCTGATTTGCCTTTGGAACCACCACCAGAATTTATCAGCCCTATTTTACCCATATAACAATTGGCCACCTGTAATCTGCAAAGGTCAATGGGATGGTCTGTAGTCAACGCTTCATACATATCATCGTCATATTTTCCGAATCCTATTTCTTTAAATCCGAAATTATTGGTCGGTAATTTTTGTTTAATGATGTCTGCTTGAATAGTTACGCCTAAATGATTTGCTTGTCCGGTTATATCGGCCGCTGCGTGATAATCTTCATTTTCTATTTTGAAAGCTTCATTTCGTGTATAGCACCATAGAATAGTAGCCATCCCCAGATTGTGGGCTTCTTCAAAAGCTTCGGCTATTTCGTTGAGTTGCCTGTTGCTTTCTTTGGAACCAAAATAAATGGTGGCACCCACAGCCACGGCTCCCATGTCCCAAGCACTTTTTACTTTCCCAAATAAGGTTTGGTCATATTTATTGGGGTAGGTGAGCAATTCATTGTGATTAATCTTAACTATAAATGGAATTTTATGGGCATATTTTCGAGCGTTCAACCCAAGGACTCCAAAAGTTGATGCTACACCGTTGCAACCAGCTTCAATAGCGAGTTTTATAATATTCTCCGGGTCGAAGTAGTCTGGATTTTTATAAAATGAAAAGGCTGCACTGTGTTCAATACCTTGATCCACGGGCAGGATACTCAGGTAGCCGGTACCGCCCAGGTTTCCGTGGTTGTACAATTGTGCAAGGCTTCGCAGTACCTGCGGATTTCTGTTGCTATTGCCAAATACCTTGTCAAGACTGCTCTTGCTGGGGGTTTGCAATTCATCCTTGGTTATTTTTTCACAAACGTGATCCAAATAGAAGGCTGCTTTTTCCCCCAAAAGTTCTGTAATATTTATATCTGTTTTCATCTGTCTATAATATTTGTTTTTTAAAGGACATATGGAACATCCAATTAGTCATTCCGCTGTGTGTTTAAAAATGAATAATGGATGTTTCATTTTAAATGAATTTATTTGATTCCTAGACTTTCATTGGTCTTTTCGATAGATTTGTTTGGATCGGTTTCGATTCCAGTAAGTGCGCGAATGGCATCAATGGTTTCAGGGATTACAATAGCTTGGTTATCGACCACGTAGGCATAGAAAAGTTCATCGCCCACCACTTTCAGCATATCTTCCCAAAGGGCAACTTCATACATATCACCCCAAGGCCTGCCCATATCTAAGAACATTTCTTTAATGGTATTGTTAGAAACCAAACCTTGATCATATTGAATTAGTTTGATGCGACTAGAGGTTTTAAAGGCATTCAGCACCTCTTCCTTCGAGGCCTGTTTTTTTAATTTCACGTTCCAGTAATGTAAATGGCTTAAGGTTTGGGGTACCTTTATTGCGGTAGTGATAACATCAAGATCAGGGTCAACACTTTGTGCGTCGGGACCTTGATGGCTTGGGATGTCTCTTTCGGGAACCATTGTGTTCATAATACCGCCTAAATGGCTTTCCCAAGGGTCTGTAGCTCTTCTTAAAAGTGTACCTCTGGCATAATCCAATAAATCGGCTCTTTTTAAAGCGGTCAAGGTTCTTAAAATAGACGTAGTATTACAAGAAACTACTCTTGTCGCATTCAAGTTTAGAGCCGATTTGTAATTATTTTCTGCACTAAAGGAATGCCCTGTGGTTTCGTGTTTTTCGCCACCGTGTAGAATAAATTTGATGTTTTGCTCCTTGTAGATAACGACATTCTGAGCGGCAATTTTTTTGGGTGTACAGTCCACAACCAGGTCTGATTTCTTTAAAAGTTCCTGTAAGCTTCCTTTTACTGAAATTCCTTTTGAGTCCATATCATTGGCTGCTTCTTCGGTAGCTGCATAAATATCATACTCCTTTCTTACGGCATTTTGAATGCGCCAATCGCTGATTATATCGCAAACGCCCGAAAGCTTCATATCATCTTGTAATTTGATGGCATCTGCCACTCTTTTTCCTATGACTCCGTATCCTATAACTCCTATTTCTTTCATATAAATTTTGTTTTAATTAGTTATTCTTCTGTATTATCGATTAATGATTTTGGCTTAAAATTTCTAATAATCAAGCGGTTGCTCTTTTCATAAGTGAAATAGCTAACCGCCCAATTAAAACCAACCATCAATCTATTTCTAAATCCACTTATGGCCATCAAGTGAACAACGGACCACAGCAACCAGGCGAAATAGCCTGCAAATTTAAATTTGCCCAAATCGGCAACTGCCTTGCGTTTACCTACGGTTGCTAAGGAACCTTTATCTTTATATTTGAAAGGTTTTATGGATTTGTTATTTATGATATTTAATATCGAATCGCCCAGGTATTTACCTTGTTGAATAGCGGTCTGTGCTACTTGTGGATGTCCTTTTGGGGTTTCTTTGGAAATGAGTGCTGCGATATCACCTATGGCAAAAATATTTTCGTAGCCTTCTACTTTTAAATTGGCATTGGTTTTAATACGGTTGCCTCTGACTACGTGTTTTCCATCAATACCATTTGGGAATTGTCCTTTTACGCCAGCCGTCCAGATAAGGTTTTTAGCCAATATGGTCTTATCACTTTTGGTAGTGACTTCCTTTCCATCATAATTGCTTACAGCTTCATTTAATAATACCTTTACATTTAAATCCTCTAAATATTTGAGGGTTTTCGAAGATGCTTTATCAGACATTGTACTTAACAACTCATCAATGGCTTCTATTAGATAAATATTCATAATGGAAGAAGGGTACTCTGGGTAATCTTTGGGAAGGATGTATTTGCAAAACTCTGCCAAAGCTCCTGCCATTTCTACGCCTGCTGGACCACCACCTACTATTACAAAATTTGTCAGCGCGTCGCGTTCTTTATCATCACAAGTAATAGCTGCCTGTTCCAAATTTTGCAACATCATATGACGGATGTTGAGGGAATCGCGAATATCCTTCATCCCCAAACTATTTTCGGCCACAGAATCCATCCCAAAGAAATTGGTGGTCGTGCCAGTAGCCAACACTAAATAGTCATAAGAAACACTTCCCTTATTGGTCAATATAGTATTTGAATCAGGTTGAATTTCCTCAACTTCAGCCAAACGAAAGAAAACATTTTTATAGCCATTGATTTGTTTTCTGAATGGAAATACAATACTGTCAGGCTCCAGGGCACTCGTTGCCACTTGATATAATAAAGGCTGAAACTGATGGAAGTTATTTTTATCGAGTAAAACCACTTGAACTTCTTTGTGTTTCAGTTTCTCAACCAATGCCAAACCTGCAAATCCTCCACCAACGATAACCACACGAGGTAATTTAGTATCTGGAAGACAGATTTCATCTGTTATCTTACAGGTGGATTCCAACGGAATGCTATGTGTTTGCTTTTCTTTCATTTTTTATTTCTATCTCTTGCAATGAGTACTGAACATTTGGCATTTGTGGTCAAATATTGGGATACAGAGCCCAATACTAAGCGTGAAAGTGCACCGTGACCCTGAGAGCCTACTACGATTAAATCTGCACCCCAATCTTCTGCTTTTTCATAAATAGTACTTTTGGGCAGGCCACTAACAACACTTGTGGTTATGGAAAGTGCCTTGTTTTCGGCCTTGATTTTATCGAAAGCTTCTGAAACGATTTTGTTTCCCAATTTTTGAGCGTTACTTCTAATTTCTTCTATGTAATTTCCTATCCTGCCGCCCATAGTATGCAATCCCAGGCCGTTTGTTTTCGGAACTTCATAAACATTTATAATATGAATTTCACTATTTGAGGATAGGGTCATTTTTATAAGTTCGTGAATGGCTACTTTACTGAAATCTGAACCATCTATGGCCAATAATATTTTCATAATTTGAATGTTTTAGTTGGTTGACATTTCTTTCGATTTTATAAGTTTTCTCCAATACAAGTGTTCATATAATCCAGACCAATACATACCAAAGGTGAAAGCGAACAGTAACTCTTCAATTGGGATTCCCAAAACAAGAATATGGGTCAGGTTGTCCAGATTCCAGTACAGCTCCACATATTGCGGATAAAACGGAAGGATGCTTCCGAAATAAATGAAGTACAGTATGGTAAACAAGATTCCTCCAACCCATATCTTTCCTTTTAAATCTGGGCGACAGTACAATGTTGCCAAACCACCAAAAAACATTGCAATGATGCCACAATAGATGTGGTTAAGCGTGGTGAAAAGACTAAATATGACGAATACAATGGCTGGAACAAAAAGTATATAAATATGTAGCTTATGTCTTTGGTGGCTCCGTTCGGTATGAGGCATATCTATATAGCCTTTTTTGAATATCAGATTATACAATACCGTCCCTATTCCGCCAATGGCAAAAGAGAAGATAAGGCTCTCAATATCAAAACCTGTTCTTTCCGCTAAATGGAATAAGGAAGGTGGCATCCAATATTCTGGTACAAATAATGGTTCTGTTAAACCAAAGGGCATCGTAATAAGGCTCATTTTGAGCATTTCTTTTCTATACCCCTTTTTTGACAAATAGATTATTGCCCAAAGAGCAAGAATTATAAGAGACCATATGAACCAGACATATTGCATAAATTTTATTTTACTCTCTTATTTTTTGACTTTTATTTGCGCATTATAAAAAGCCGCAATACAGGCACCTATTAGCCATCCTAAAATGAATATCTGTACTATTCCCAAACCAGCTTCCCATAGTGGCACATCCATCCTGATAATGCTTGTGGTATCTAAACCGTGCAATAGGCTGTTGAAAAAATCGATAGTGGCTTCTCGACCTGCTGTTGACATAACTATCATACAGCCTAAGTAAATTAGTGCCCCCGTAAGACCGAAAGCAAATCCGAGTTTTTTTACGTTTAATCGATACATAATTTTAAAGTTTTGAGTTAGTTGTCTGATTTTAATATCTTTTTTGATTCCTCAAATTCTTCCTTGGATATTTCGCCTTTTGCAAAGCGGTTTTTAAGAATATCCAGTGGGCTGTCCTTCTTTGTTTTTTGATAAGGGATATCTGCTGGGATAAAGAATATCCAAGCCAATAAAATAATCCATATAATCCACCATATTAGGTGCATACCTCCAAAATGTCCTTCGTAAAAATGCATAATTTTTGGTTTTAAGTTGTTGTTAATTTAATTCTGTAATTGTATAACCATTGAGCCCATCAAGTTGCTTTTGTAATTCGGCAACAGAAAGTGCTTCATTCATCGTGATAAGTGCAGCACCTTTTGGTGCCAAAAAGATCTCTGCTTTTTCTATATTGGGATGTTCTTCTAAAGTCTTTTTTACTCTTGATACACATCCACCGCAGCTGATTCCGCTTATTTGAAATTTTTGTTTCATCATTTAGTATTTAATGGTGATGATGCCCTTTGTGTTCATCTTTTGGTTCTGTTTTTGAAACATCTTTACCGTGTTCGTTTTCTCTTTGTCTATTCTGTGAATGATTGTGCCCACCGTGGCGATGTGAACCGTGAGGCATAAATAAGTGACAAGCAAACATAAAGAGGATGAAGATGAATAGAGACGAACTGCTTCCTATACCTAATGATGGTGCAAAAAAGATAAACAGTAATGGTAATCCACAACCGATGACCATCCATATCCAGTGATTATTTTTCATTGTTGTTTATTTTAAAAGTTAAAATTAATGATGCTCGGTATGCTCACCTTTGGTTGGACTATCCATATCGTCCATCTTGTCCATACCCTGCATATCCATTCCTTTTTCGCCCATCATCTTTGAGCAGGATTCCATACAGTCTTAGCTCATCATCCCTTTTTCGTGCATCATTTTCATCATTCCGTCCATCATTGAGTGCATCATCATACCGTCTTCCATCATCATTTGCATTCCTTCGCCCTGCATCATAGCGTCCATCATGTTCTTGTTGCCCTGCATCATTTGCATTGCTTGTGGGTTGTTGTGCATATTTTCCATAAACTCCGTCATATAATCGTCATTCTGGGCAATATCATTGAAGACTTCTGTGCGGGTTTCTGGGTTTTCCAGTACTGCTTGAGGGTTTGTTTCTTGTGTGCAACTGTTCAAACTTACAAGCCCAATCATCGATAAAATAATTGTAAGTGCTTTCATAGGTGTTTGTTTTGAATTAATACTATAAAATTATTGGTTTTGTACTATCTTGTTGTACATAACTTTCGCTATGATCTATATAATTTCATCGTAAAAATTTCGTTTCCAGTCTTCTGCATTTTTATAATCGGTCATACTTACTCCTATAACGTCCTTAAACTGTCTAGACAAATGGTTGACACTGCTGTAGTCCAATAGGTACCCTATATCTGAAAAGGAATGTTGTTTAAGCTGAATGAGCTCTTTAACTTTTTCAATCTTTAATTTGATAAAGTACTTTTCCAGAGTGGTCTGTTCGTTGGCTGAAAACAATTTGCTCAATGTCTTGTAATCCTTATGAAGTCTTGATGCTAATAGTTCAGATGTTTTTACCTTAATATGTAATGGTAACTCTTGCAATTGTTCTATTAGAATGACTTTCATTCTTTCTACGAGCATTTCTTCTTCTTTTTGTACAATTTCAAAATCATTAGCGTGAAGCACAGTTGTAACAGCTTCGACAATCTCATTGCTGGTTTTTTTTGGTGCTTCTACCAATAACCTTCCTAATTCCAATGAAAGCACAGTAACTCCCAATTCCTGTAGTTCTTGCTTAATAACTTTTAAGCAGCGGCTACAGACCATATTCTTAATCCAAAATTCTTTTGGTTTGTTCATAGTATATAATGTATTGTCAATGAGTTTAGCTCAATGGTCTGATAGGTTTAGCCTAACAGGATTAATATTGTGTAGCGTTGTTGAGAATAGGGTACAACAAATGTTAGCCAGAAGTGAAATATTGGCTATAGAGGCAATGCAGATTAATTTTAACCTGCGAAGTAGAAAATCAAATTAAAAAGGACTCGTTGAGGATTACAAGGTCTGTGGATAGCAAAGGTGGCCTATAAGCCTTAAAAGAAACTGTGTTTTTCTCTAAACCTTCAAAAAGGTTGATATAAGAATAGACGAAGTTGTTTAAGAAAACTAAAGTTTCAATCTCTGAAATTGTATTGGCCTTCTTGAAGGTGTCATCTCCTTCTTTCAAGATGGTCTTATTATCGCAACAGTCTTTCTCTTGTATTGTAGTACATTGCTTGGAATTATTATCTTTTTTCTGTGCAGTCTCCATACAAGATTCTGCTTTACTAAAAAAAGCCAAATCCACCATTTTATTACAGCAAAAGTGCATATTTACCGTAAAGGATGTGGTGGAAAACAGTATAAAAACTGCTAAAAAGAAGGACAGTATTTTAGTAAAAAAAGATTTCACACTATAAAATTAATAAATTTTGATTAACATTAAAGGATTTTGGAAAATAAAATTCAACTGTTCAATTATTTTATTATCAGTTTTTTACAAAAAAAACAACAAAATTAATCAGTACAAATATAATTCTAAAAGTTCAACAGAACTATGATTTATATCATATAAAGGAAGCTGCAAAAGAATTTTATTTGCAAATAATATTTAAGCGGTTTCGTGCAAAATAAACATTGATAAATCAAAAAAAATTGTTAAATAAACAAATTGAGATAAATTTTTTATAAATTTGCAACATTAATGAAAAAAGTTTTTCATAAAATATCATCCGTTTGTTTGGCACTTATCGTGCTATTGTCAACAGTTTCTTTTACTATTGATAGTCATTACTGTGGCGATACTTTAGTGGATTCTTCTTTATTTGGGCACGTTGAAACTTGCGGAATGGATAAACAACTATCCAAAAATGATTGTCAAAGTGAAGTTCAGGATGATTCCTGCTGTTCAGATAAGCAATTAGTTGTTGAAGGTCAGGACGACCTGAAGATGTCTTTTAACACCTTAAATTTTGAGCAACAAGTCTTTGTTGTCTCTTTTGTACATTCTTATATCAATCTCTTTGAGACTCTTGATTCACACATTGTACCATTTAGAGATTATGCGGTTCCCTTTCTCATACGGGATATACAAAAACTGCACGAGACGTATTTAATTTGATTTTAAACAGTTTCCGATAAATATCGGAATAATTAGCCCTATGGTCAATACTATTTTGGGCTCAATTTCTTGTGTTTAATGTTTTGATTTTATCAAGATATTATTCGATGTATAACTGTTTAATAATCATTGTAATGCTGAATAAAAGCATCAAATTTTTAATCGAGAACAAGCTAGTAGCCGTTCTACTACTTGCACTTTTTATTGCTTGGGGAGTCGTAAACGCCCCGTTTGAATGGAATACAGGCTCACTTCCTCGAGACCCTGTTGCCGTAGATGCCATACCAGATATTGGCGAAAACCAACAAATTGTATTTACTAAATGGGATGGTCGTTCCCCTCAAGATATTGAGGATCAAATTACTTATCCTCTAACCACATCGCTTCTTGGTATTCCAGGGGTTAAAACAATACGTAGTTCATCTATGTTCGGGTTTTCGAGCATTTATATCATTTTCGAAGAAGATATTGAATTTTATTGGAGCAGAAGCCGAATACTTGAAAAATTAAACTCATTACCAGCCGGACTTCTACCAGAAGGCGTTAATCCAGCTCTAGGTCCCGATGCCACAGGATTAGGGCAAGTATATTGGTACACCCTTGAGGGACGTGATAAAGATGGTAATGTTACAGGTGGATGGGATTTACAAGAATTAAGAAGCATTCAAGACTTCTACGTGAAATATGCGTTGTCATCTGCGAGTGGCGTTTCAGAAGTGGCTTCCATCGGCGGATATGTTTTGGAATATCAAGTGGATGTTAATCCCGAATTAATGCGGCAATACAACATAGGCTTGAGTGAGGTTGTAAAAGCAGTAAAACAAAGCAACAAAGATGTTGGTGCACAAACGCTTGAAATCAACCAAGCTGAATACCTTATAAGAGGATTGGGTTATATTAAGAAACTATCTGATTTAGAAAACGCGGTAGTTACTTCAAAAGATTTTACATCCATCCGTATAAAGGATATTGCGAAAGTAACACACGGTCCTGCTACAAGAAGAGGTTTATTGGATAAGGAAGGAGCCGAGGTTGTTGGTGGTGTTGTAGTGGCTCGTTATGGGGCCAATCCTATGGAAGTCATCAACAATGTTAAAGAAAAAATAAACGAGTTAAGTTCTGGGCTTCCATCAAAAACATTAAGCGATGGGAGGACTTCGCAATTAACCATCGTACCCTTTTATGACAGAACAGAATTGATACAAGAAACCTTGGATACGCTGGAGGAAGCACTGTCATTACAAATTTTAGTCACCATTTTCGTAATCATCATAATGGTATTCAATTTGCGGGCTTCCATATTGATTTCGGGATTATTACCTATAGCGGTGTTAATGGTTTTTATTTCGATGAAACTCTTCAACGTAGATGCGAATATTGTGGCCTTATCGGGTATTGCTATTGCTATTGGAACAATGGTAGATATGGGGGTTATCCTTACAGAAAATGTGCTGAGGCATATAGACGAAAGTGATGAAGATGTGCCAATGGATACCATTGTGTACAATGCCACTGCGGAAGTTTCCGGGGCTATACTCACAGCTATACTGACCACTATTATAAGTTTCATTCCGGTATTCACGATGATCGGTGCTGAAGGTAAATTGTTTAGACCATTGGCTTTTACCAAAACTGCTGCCCTAATAGCAGCCTTAACTGTGTCCTTGTTTTTAATTCCACCGTTTACAGCCTATTTATTTAAAAAGAGAAGCATAAGGACTTCTTTTAGCTATATTTTAAATGGAACGATGATTATTCTGGGTATTGTATCCCTTATTTTCGGATACCCGTTAGGATTAATATTAATAGCATTTGGTACGGTTGGCATTCTGTCGTTAAAGGAAATGATTACCGCAAAACTGGCGAATACTATCAACATATTTGTCTCTGCATTTGCTCTTATATTTTTACTGGGAGAATATTGGAGGCCATTGGGAGTTGATAGAAGCTTCTTTATAAATGTAATTTTTGTAGGTCTTATCTGTTTTGGTCTTTTAGGAGTATTTACACTTTTTAGAAATTATTATGTTCGAATATTAAATTGGGCATTGCGCAATAAACTGTTATTTCTTTCGATACCAACTGCCATTGTAATTTTTGGAGTGATGATTATGCGAAATACTGGTAAAGAGTTTATGCCTTCACTCAATGAGGGTTCATTCCTGTTAATGCCCACTTCAATGCCACACGCAGGTGTGGAGGAAAATAAACGCGTCCTACAGCAACTCGATATGGCCGTTGCGAGCATTCCAGAAATTGAAACTGTAGTCGGTAAATCTGGGCGTACAGAATCATCATTAGACCCTGCACCGTTATCGATGTATGAGAATGTTATTCAATATAAATCTGAATATATTTTAAATGAAAATCGCAAAAGACAACGCTTTAAGGTAAACGAAGACGGCTTATTTGTTTTAAAGGATGGCAGTTTAGTAACCAACCCTAATAGCGAAATTGAAGTAGAAGATGAAGACTATAAAGCCTCAAAAATTACAGACCCATTCTCTGTAACAAGGTCACAGCTCATTCCAGATGACGATGGAGAGTACTTTAGAAATTGGCGACCTGAAATTGAATCGCCAGACGATATTTGGAAAGAAATCGTAAGGGTTACAAAGCTTCCAGGTGTTACTTCTGCACCCAAGCTACAACCCATAGAAACACGCTTGGTGATGCTACAGACTGGTATGCGAGCACCTATGGGCATTAAGGTGAAAGGACAGGATTTAAAAGAAATTGAGGCGTTTGGGGTACAATTGGAAGATATCTTAAAACAAGCAGAGGGTGTAAAGGATGAAGCAGTTTTTGCCGACCGTATTGTGGGGAAGCCATACCTACTTATAGATATTGACAGAGAACGACTTGCGCGCTATGGCATAACCATAGAGCAAGTACAGCAAGTTATACAGGTTTCTGTTGGTGGTATGGTGCTTTCACAAACAGTAGAAGGTAGGGAGCGCTATGGTATTCGTGTACGCTACCCAAGGGAATTACGCGCAAATCCAAACGATTTAAAAGATATTTATGTGCCTGTAGAAAAAGGAAGTCCGGTTCCGTTAAGTGAGTTGGTCACTATTAGATATGAGAAAGGGCCACAGGTTATAAAGAGTGAAGACACTTTTTTAGTAGGCTATGTCCTTTTTGATAAATTAGATGGTTTCGCCGAAGTAGATGTGGTGGAAAATGCCCAAGCCCTTATTCAAGAAAAAATTGACAATGGCGAATTGACCGTTCCAAAGGGTATCAATTATCAATTTACGGGAACGTATGAAAATCAGTTACGAGCAGAAAAAACATTGAGCGTGGTAGTACCTCTGGCTTTGGCTATTATTTTTCTAATCCTATATTTCCAGTTCCGTTCTGTTGGAACGTCATTAATGGTCTTTACTGGAATTGCTGTCGCCTTTGCGGGAGGTTTTTTAATGATATGGTTCTACGGCCAAGATTGGTTCTTAAACTTCAGCTTTTTCGGAGAAAATTTACGAGACCTCTTTCAAATGCACACCATTAATTTAAGTGTCGCTGTATGGGTTGGTTTTATTGCTCTATTCGGTATTGCTACCGATGATGGCGTAGTAATGGCTACCTACCTTACGCAAACCTTTGACAAAAACAAACCTAAAGATAGAAAAAGCATTAGGGCATCCGTAGTTGAGG
Source organism: Winogradskyella epiphytica (assembly GCF_003217215.1). Lineage (GTDB taxonomy): Bacteria > Bacteroidota > Bacteroidia > Flavobacteriales > Flavobacteriaceae > Winogradskyella > Winogradskyella epiphytica. Next base: position 406,372 of record NZ_QJTD01000001.1, on the reverse strand, counting down.
CAGGAGAAAAACGTATCCGTCCGTGTTTAATGACAACGGCGACAACTATTCTTGCTTTGTTGCCTGTATTAACATCAACAGGTCGAGGGAGTGATATAATGATTCCAATGGCTATTCCTTCTTTTGGTGGGATGTTAATTGCACTTATAACCCTATTTGTTGTGCCAGTTTTATTTAGCTGGAAAGAAGAATTTCAATTAAAACGAGCTACAAAATGAGATATATAATTTTAATAGCACTTGTTTTTTTCGCTTTCGTGGAAGTAAATGCACAAGATTTAGCATCCTATATTCAGGAAGCTGAAAAGAACAATCCAGAAATCCAAGCTTTTGAATTGCGGTACAATATCGCCGAAGAAAAAGTAAATGAAGTTAACAGCTTACCAAATACTGAATTTAATTTTGGCGTTATGGCTATAGCTCCTGAAATGGATATGCCTATGGAGCAATTTAGTGCCTCTGTAATGCAAATGTTACCGTGGTTCGGGACCATTTCAGCAAGGGAAAATTATGCATCATCTATAGCAGAAGCGCAATATGTTGATATAGCAATTGCGAAAAGAAAACTTTCATTGTCAGTATCCCAGTCATATTATAAACTTTATGCCATACGTGCAAAACAGCTTATTCTGGATGAGAACATTGAACTTTTACAAACCTATGAACGCCTAGCATTAACTTCATTGGAAGTTGGTAAAGCATCAGCTGTTGATGTACTTCGCCTTCAAATAAGGCAAAACGAATTAGTTCAACAAAAGGAAGTGCTAGAACAGGGTTTTCAGGCAGAACAGACGCTGTTCAATAACCTTTTGAATCGTGAAGAAAATATGTCGGTGGATGTTGTGGAAGAAATGATGATTCCGGACGTTGACCCTCTGGTTTTAAATGAGAACCTTCAAATAAACCCGGAACTTATTAAATATGATAAGTTATATGAATCTGTTGAGCAGTCAGAGCTGTTAAACCAAAAGGAAAGTGGTCCTATGGTAGGGTTTGGAGTGCAGTATATTAACCAAGAAAATAGTCCAATGATAACTAGCTCTTTTAAAGATATGGTTATGCCTATGGTTTCTATTTCAATTCCCATTTTCAATAATAAATATAAGTCAGTGACAAAGCAAAATGAATTGAAACAATTGGAAATAAAATCACAGAAAGAAGAGAGGCTCAATAACCTTGAAACACGTCTTGCACAAGCTATTTATAATAGAAATACAATGAGAATTAAGTTTAATGCACAAACAGACAATTTAAAGCAGGCGAATGACGCCGAAGAAATTCTCATTAAGAATTACGAAACCGGAACTATAGATTTTAACGATGTGCTCGATGTACAAGAATTGCAGTTAAGGTTTCAAATCAATTTAATCGAATCTAATAGAGGGTATTATACAGAATATGCCATCATAAATTATTTGACAAAATGAAAACAATAAAAATTATTACGCTATTGCTTTTCACAACTTCAATTTTTGCCCAAGTAGGCACAAACGGAAATGATAGAAAGGAAGATGGGCGACCTGTTAAGGAGTATAACCTTACCATTGAGGAAAACGAAATGACACTTGGAGGTGTTACTGCCAATGCAATGACCATCAATGGAGGTATCCCTGGGCCTGTTTTGGAATTTAATGAAGGAGACCTTGCTATAATCAACGTAACCAATAAAATGGATGAAGAAACTTCAGTGCATTGGCACGGATTGATACTTCCCAATTTTTACGACGGGGTTCCATATTTAACTACCCCACCGATTGAGCCAGGAACAACCTTCCAATACAGGATTCCAATCAACCAATCGGGAACATATTGGTACCATTCCCACACAATGCTACAAGAACAAAAAGGTGTTTATGGGTCTATTATCATTCATCCAAAAGAGAAAACCTTGGAATATGATAAAGATTTAGTCGTGGTATTATCAGATTGGACCAATGAAAAACCAATGAATGTATTACGAAACCTTAAAAGAGGTAACGAGTGGTATCAAGTTAAAAAAGGCACAGCAGTGCCATTAAGTAGGGTCATTTCAGAAGGTGCCTTTGGTGCTCAACTTAAATTTTGGAGAGACCGTATGGAAGGGGCTGATATTGCAGACATTTATTATCCCGCCTTTCTAACCAATGGAAAGTCGTTAGCGGAATATCCAGAATTCAAACCAGGGGAAAAGGTTCGACTTCGCTTTATCAATGCATCCGCTTCCACTTATTATTGGTTGGACTTTGGCGGTGGCAACCCGATGGTCGTTGCGGGCGACGGTATTGATGTGGAACCTGTAGCAAAAAGCCGTTTCCTCTTCGGTATTGCCGAAACCTATGATGTTATCGTTACCATTCCCGAAGGTACTTTAGAAGTTACCGCCACCGCTCAGGACGGTTCTGGAAGCACCTCGTTGCGTTTGGGCGAAGGCATCCTATACCCAGCCGAAAGAATTGGCAGGCCTGATAAAGTGGAAATGATGAAGCAAATGGCCAAAATGGATATGAAAATGGGAGCGCCTTCAATGGTAGGTAACAAAAAGAAAAAAACACCTGAATACCTGAAGGAGAATTATGGGATGAAAATGGATATGAAGGACGGAAAAATGAATATGAACGATGGCAAAATGGGTAATCAAATGGATATGAAGGCAAACGACCATATGGGTCACGATATGTCTATGATGCAAAAGGACACCGTGTCTTTCAATTACAGCACACGTAAAACCTATTTCAACTACGACTTTTTAAAGGCAACCGAAAATACCACATTCAAGGCCAACTTACCCGTAAACGATATTCTGTTGAACTTGACCGGAAATATGCAACGCTATGTTTGGAGTATGAATGGCGTACCACTTTCAGAAACCGATAAAATAAAAATCAAAAGTGGCGAAGTAACCCGAATAACACTCAACAATCTAACGATGATGCACCACCCAATGCATTTGCACGGTCATTATTTTAGGGTCGTTAACGAAAATGGTGAACGTTCACCATTAAAGCATACCGTCAATGTACCGCCAATGCAGAAAGTGGTCATAGAGTTCTACAACGAAGAGTATGGAGATTGGTTCTTTCATTGTCACGTACTATATCACATGATGGGAGGTATGGCAAGGGTGTTTAGTTATGATACCCCAAGAGATAAAAGGATGGAAGATTTTCCCGTTCAAAAACTCATCGATGAAACCGACCATTACTATTCTTGGGGATTGTTGCGTGCAGGCTCAAACTTTAATGAACTCTTTTTAACCTCTAGCAATATCCGTAACGAATTTGGATTACGAGCAGAATTCGATTATGACAAAAATCTTGAAGCTGAAGTAAATTACAACAGGTATCTCAATGATTGGGTGCGTCTCTATGTAGGTGTTAATACCGAAACCGAAATACCAAATTCCTTCGATGAGTTCAATACAGTTGGTCTTATTGGTGTAAAATACTTTACTCCTTATAGATTCAATGTAGATGTGAGTATGGATAACCAGCTACGCCCAAGAATACGCTTGGACAGAGAACTATTGATTTTTCCAAGAATATTTCTGGAAGGCGAATATGAATATAGAGCAGACTTTGGATGGGTCAATGATTTAGGAGATAGCTCTTTTGAAAGCGAAACACAATGGTTGGTAGGTCTTTCATACATCCTCTCTAGAAATTTTTCAATTCAAGGAAACTATAACAACCGATATGGTTGGGGTGGCGGTCTTTTAGCAAGATTTTAAATAAAGATTAACATATATCAATAATAATTAAATCAAAAACAAAATGAGCAAATTAAAATTAGTATTAGGGATAGTTGCAATAGCATTTGTAACCTTAACAGCAGTGTCTTGTAAAGACGCTAAAACAGACAAGAATAATTCAACAGAGCATCATTCAGAGATGAATGCAGATGGAGACCATTCAAAAATGAATCACGATAATAGCGATGGTCATCACGATGGTGATAAAAAGGAAATGACGATGAATGGCAACGGTACCTCACAGGCCGTATTAAATGATTATTTCAGTCTTAAAGACGCTTTGGTAGCCGATGACAACGCAAAAGCGAAAAATTTAGGAGGTGTATTGGCTAAATCACTTAAAGCTTTTGACACTTCTAAATATTCAGGTAATGAGCAAAGTGAACTGAATGATATAATTGAAGACGCCATTGAGCACGCCGAACACATTGCCGAAAGTGCTATGGACCATCAACGGGAACATTTCAAAATATTGAGCAAGGATATTGCCGATATGATTGCCATAACTGGAACAGAAAATACTTTATACCAACAGTTTTGCCCAATGTATGATGGTGGAAGTGCGTGGTTGAGTATGAGTGAAGATATCAAAAACCCGTACTACGGAAGTAAGATGTTGACCTGTGGTAAGGTACAAAAAGAAATCAATTAGATGAAAATTGTAAAAATCATAGCAGTGGTTTTATTGGTGGCGTTTGTGGGCATACAGTTTGTGCCCACCGAGCGTAACCAAAGCGATGTCGTTCCAAAAACTGATTTTATGTTGGTCAACTCTGTGCCAGACCACATCAAGAGCAAGTTGCAAACTTCCTGCTATGATTGCCACAGTAACAATACTCAATATCCTTGGTACAATAAAGTACAACCCATTGCTTGGTTTTTGGAAGACCATATCAAAGAAGGAAAAGCAGAATTGAATTTCAATGAGTGGGATTCGTTATCAAACAGAAGAAAAAAGAGCAAGTTAAGATCCATCATCAAACAGATTGAAAATGACGAAATGCCTTTGGATTCTTATACTTTGATTCACAAAGATGCAAGCTTTTCAGAAGCCGAAAAACAGGAACTAATCCAATGGGTAGGACGATTAAAAGATAGTATATAAACAATAATAATTAAAAATAAGAAAATGAAAAATTTAAAAATGAGTATAGCAGCAATGCTATTGTTAACCCTTTCTTTTGCCAATGGACAAGAAAAAGAAAAAATGAACCACGATCACGCAACTATGAAAATGGACCATAGTAAAATGATGAATATGAACAATGATGCAAAAGTAGAAGCAATATTAAACGATTACTTCAACTTAAAAGATGCCTTAGTAGCAGATGACACCAAAAAGGCAGCCCAGGAAGGCTCTAAATTGGCTGCCTCACTAAAAGCATTTGATGCTTCAAAATATACAGCAGAAGAACAAAAAGAATTAGCTGATATTATTGAAGATGCCACTGAGCACGCCGAACATATTGCAAAAAGTGAAATGAGTCATCAAAGAGAGCATTTTAAAACCTTGAGTAAGGATATTTCAGATTTGATAGCAATTACAGGTACAAAAAGCACTCTGTACGAGCAGTTTTGCCCAATGTATGATGGTGGTAGCTCTTGGTTGAGTACAAGTGATCAAGTGAGAAACCCATATTATGGCAGTAAGATGCTCAAGTGTGGAAAAGTAAAAAAGACTATTAATTAGATAATCCCTTCTTTAAGATTAGGAATCGTTCTGGTTTATTAGTTAACAGAATGGTTCCTGTCTTAAGGAAATATTAATAGTCATTAAGTCCTGTCACGGGAAGGAAAAAATATTGATGGTTAGTGGTTAATTCCTTCCCTTGTCAGGCACAAAATTAATTTTTCCCCTAATTAATGGCAGCCGATAGGGAAAGAGGTAGAAGATTTGAAAGATTGGTAAAAAGAACCTCTTTCCTTAAAGGTATTAAAAATTGAAAAAGAAAAGTTTAGTAAAAGGTACTTGACTATGAGAGGAGAACCTATTTTTTGATTGATGGATAGAGGCTGACTCTCATTTTCAAGTACTATTTAAATATGAAATAGAAATTTAATTTAGCTAAAGTAATGAAAGATTGTTGCAAAGACAGCTGTAAACAGAATACTGAAAAATCAGTTGTCAAAAAATGGATTAATTATATAGTCTATGCAATACTTATCCTAATAGTTGGTGGTGCATTGATACTTCAATTATTTAGTTAAAACAACAAGTTAAAATGGTGATAGGGAATAGAATAAAGATATCTAAAATAAAAATCTAATAACAAACCTTTTAATACCAAAATTATGAAAACACTAAAACTAACAACAATGTTAATGCTATTGTTAATTACGACTAGCCAAATGTTCGGCCAAAATGTAAATGGAGAGATAGAAAAGGAGGCTGTTCTTAAAGTAATGAAAACTTATAAGGATGCCCTACAAAGCCTAACCACGGAAGGTACGTTCAAATTGTTTACCAAAGATTCCGAAGTCTTTGAATCTGGAGGAGTCGAGGGGTCCTATGCGAATTACATAGAACATCATTTAGGGCCTGAATTGGGGCATTTTGAAAAATTTGAATTTTCAGATTATGAGATTGATGTAAAGGTAGATACACCTTATGCATTTACCACCGAGACCTATATTTATACTATTGTTCTTAAAGCAGATGAAAAAGGCGATGCAAGAACAATTAAGAAAAAAGGAGTGGCAACATCTATCTTAAAGAAAGTGGATGGTGATTGGAAAATTATCAAAATGCATTCATCTTCTAGAAATATAAAATAATACATAATGAGACAATATTTTTCCTTTGGCCTTTTATTGTGTGCACTTCTTTTTACAAGCTGCAAGCAAGAAATAAAAGAAACCAAAACAATTCCTGAAAGCCCAAAAACTGACACCACAACGGAGTCGCCAAAAAAACCGTTGAGTCCACATACTTCAACGATGGCAATGATAGGGGGAGCCCACATCCATATTGACTATTCATCACCTGGAGTAAGAGACAGGATGATTTTTGGTGGTTTATTGGCATATGACCAAGTCTGGCAAGCAGGTGCGCATATGGCAACGTGGCTAGAGACAGACAAGGATTTAATAATTGATGGTCAAGAACTTCCCGCTGGGAAATATGGGTTCTTTACTATCCCATCAAAAAATGAATGGACAATAATTTTCAATTCCAATTGGGACCAACACGGAAAAGATGAGTATGACGAAAAAGATGATGTAATACGATTTGAGGTGACACCAATTATTTCAGATGAAATTACGGAGCATTTAGAATATAAAGTTAGCCAAGTTAGTAAAAACGAAGGCACTATAGCATTGGCTTGGGAAAAAGTGTCAATTAGTTTCAATTTTAAAGTGAAGCAATAATGGTAAATAGGCATACAGCATTAAAAATAAGAAAGGTTCATCGCTATTTGGGTCTGTTTCTGGGAATCCAATTCCTAATGTGGACTATCAGCGGAATGTACTTTAGTTGGACAAACATTGATGACATTCACGGCGACCAATTCCGTAATATGGACTATGTGCCAAAAGCATTTGACAACCTTATTAGCCCTTCACTTATTAAAAGTAATGAAGACATTCGTGAAATCGAAATAAGGGATATCAATAACGAGCCGTATTATTGGATAAACAATGAACAATTATATAATGCGAGAACTGGCGAAGCAAAAAAGACGATTTCTGAAGAAGAAGCCTTGTACATAGCCAAAAACCAGATGAAGGAGAATTTAAAAGTTTCCAATATCCAAAAGATAAACGAAGTGGGCGACCATCACGAATATCGTGAAAAATTATTGCCTGCCTATGTGATATCGTATGATACCGATGAGGCTCTAAAGGCCTACGTTTCAGTAACCGATGCAAAATTCCAAACTGTAAGGCACAGGGCGTGGCGTTGGTTCGATTTTTTGTGGATGACACACACTATGGACTATGAAGGGCGAGATAATTTTAATACCATTGTTTTAAGAGTATTCTCATTGTTGGGATTAATAACCGTATTGAGTGGTTTTTTACTTTGGTATACATCATCACCTACAATTAGAAAAATAAATAAGAGAACAAAAAAGTAATATTATGAATAAAAACATTATTTACATAAGTGTTGCGGTAATTGTTGGCCTGTTTGGTGGCTATCTAATTTTCGGTAGAGGTTCTGCTGATAAGGCAACTAATAGTGCTAAAGACAATCACGAACATTCAGAAGAAATTGCTACTAATCAAATGTGGACCTGTTCTATGCACCCACAGATTATGCAACCAGAACCTGGCGACTGCCCAATATGTGGAATGGATTTAATTCCAGCTGAATCGGGTGCCGATGGCCTCAATGCCAATGAAATCAAAATGACCGATAACGCAATGGCCCTAGCCAATATTCAAACGTCACTTGTGGGACAAGGACAAATGGGAAATAATTCCCTAAAGTTATCTGGAAAGATAAAAGCAAATGAAGAGTCAAATGCCGTACAGGTCACATATTTTGGAGGAAGAATTGAAAAATTATACGTTAATTCTACTGGAGAACGTGTGGGCGCAGGACAACGCTTGGCAACTATTTATTCTCCAGAATTAGTTGCGGCACAACAAGAACTGCTTACCGCTTCATCCTTAAAAGAATCGCAACCAGAATTATATAAAGCTGTTAGAAACAAGCTTAAACTTTGGAAACTTTCAGAAAAGCAAATCAACGCCATAGAAAACTCTGGGAAAGTACAAGAAAACTTTCCTGTGTACGCAACCGTATCAGGAACGGTAACACAGAAAATGGTAGAGGAAGGAGATTATTTAAAACAAGGACAACCCTTATACAAAATTGCCAATCTCAATACAGTATGGGCAGAATTTGATGCTTACGAAAACCAAATTGCGTCCTTAAAAGAAGGACAAACCATTAAAGTAACCACCAATGCCTATAGAAATGAAGTGTTTGACGCCAAGGTCTCATTTATTGACCCCTTATTAAACTCTGCTACAAGAACGGTGGTCGTGAGAGCAGTTTTACAAAATAAAAAAGACCTCTTTAAGCCGGGAATGTTTGTGGAAGGAAAAATCGAGGGTGCTCAAACGAGCACAGAGAACACCGTTTCCATACCGTCAACGGCTGTTATGTGGACGGGCGAACGTTCTGTGGTCTATGTCAAAACAGACCCTAATAAAGCTGTTTTTGAGATGAAAGAAGTTTTATTGGGCAATGCCACTGGCGATAGTTATACCGTTCTTGAAGGTTTAAAAAATGGAGATGAAGTGGTAACTAACGGCACGTTTACAGTAGATGCCGCGGCACAGCTTCAGGGTAAAAAATCAATGATGAATCAAGAAGGAGGTAAAACTATGACGGGACACGAAGGGCATTTGGGAATGCAAGAAGATAGTTCTGGAGAAAATATGGATGTAACCGATCATTCTCAAATGAAGGAAAGAATTAAGGTTTCAAACAAATTTCAGATTCAGTTAGAACAGGTTTTTGATGATTACATTCTTTTGAAGGACGCATTAGTAAACACTGATACCAAGGGTGCTCAACAAGCAGGAGAACAAATCAACCAGTCCTTGAAAAAAGTAGATATGAAATTATTATCTGATGAAAAGGCACATAACCATTGGATGACCATTCAAAAGGAACTAAAGTCATCAGCAGATGCTATTGAGAACAGTTCAGACATAGCAGCACAAAGAGGGCATTTCAAGCATCTTTCGGCACATATGATAAGTGGTGTACAGCTTTTTGGGGTCAATCAAAATGTATATATCCAGTTTTGCCCAATGGCCAATAACAATAAAGGTGCCTATTGGATAAGTTTGGAAGAAGAAGTGCGAAATCCATATTATGGAGAGGCTATGTTAACCTGTGGAGAGGTAAAAGCAACTTTAAGATAAAACGAATTACGGATTAATCAAGTAATCTTCATAAGGCCAAAAAATAATCTTGGTTTTATAATGGCGAACGATAATGAGTGAAAGAAGAAGAAATAGACGAAAAAATGAAAGGAAGAAGCATCAACCTAAAAGTAATATCTCAAAAAAAGATAAAATTATAGCTTTTGTTGTGATAGTATTGGTTTTTGTAATTGCTGCGATAGCTGCTGTTTACTATTCACTAAACAAATCTGGGTTAACCTTGTTTTAAAACAAGTATTATATGAGTGAGATTATCTATATTAAAAATATGGTCTGCCCAAGATGTATCTCGGCAGTATCCAATATTTTAAAACAACTTGAAATATCCTATGCTTCTATTAAATTGGGAGAGGTTAAATTAATGTCAACATTAAATACAAACACCAAAAAAGAGCTTTCCGAAGCCCTTCAAAATTCAGGTTTCAATTTGATTGACGACCGTAAAAGTCAACTTATCGAACAGATGAAAACATTGGTTGTAAATAAAATTCATCTCTCATCCAGAGAACTGAACATTAAATGGGCAGATTATGTAAGCGACAACATACATCTTGATTATAAATATTTAAGCTCACTGTTTTCATCGGTTGAAAGTATCACCTTTGAGCAATACATTATCAACCAAAAAATTGAACGTGTCAAGGAACTAATAGTTTATGATGAATTAACCTTGAGTGAAATAGCCTTTAAAATGAATTACAGTAGCGTCGCTTATTTAAGCAATCAGTTTAAAAAGCTAACAGGAATGACCCCTTCGGAATTTAAAAAAAGTACTAATAAAAACCGTAAGTCATTAGATGAGATTTGATGAAAATTCAATTAAAATCAGAGATTACCTGTCCAAACTTCGGACACAAAAAAGTAGAAGAGATGCCAACAAACGCTTGTCAATTCTTTTATGAGTGTGAAAATTGTAAAACAGTCTTGAAGCCTTATGATGGAGATTGTTGTGTGTTTTGTTCTTATGGAACAGTTGCTTGCCCGCCAATTCAAGAAAATAAAGATTATTGCTCACACCTAAACAATCTTTGCACAACCTGTGCATCGATTAATTTGTATCTTTGTCAAACTTTATGAAAATATTCTTTTCCATATCAATGTCAATTTTATTCTTTTTTCAGGGAATTAGCATTGATATGGACTTTTGTGGACCAATTAAAGAAATTTCAAGCATTATTACCCATTATCAAGACCATAAAGTTTATGGAGACTCTTTCCTTGAATATGTAATTGAAGATTACATTGACAATGATGCAAAAAATGAAGGGCATCATAATAACCCAGATAAGGAGAATACACCAGTCCATTCCCATCATCAATGTTGTCACCCTTTAGTATTAATTATTGCGAACAACAATTCGGCTTTAACCAATCGACTAAAGTTTGAAGAGAAAAAACAGTTTAACTTACATAAAGTAAACTTCACTTCCAGATATCTGGAATCGCTTTTCCAACCCCCTAAAGTATAATTCAGTTTTTTTAAGGATATCTATATCCTATCGTGATGCTTTTCAAAGTAAGTATCACATCATAAACGTATTGCATCTATTTGCACTGCGAGGTTTAAACTGAATTAATACTTTTTCTATGATTAACAAAATCATTTCATTTTCCATTAATAACAAGTTTATTATTGGGCTTTTTATAGTGGCGCTTGTAGGTACGGGCATTTGGTCTATGGCCACTATAAAACTGGGTTCTGTACCCGATATTACCAACAACCAAGTACAGGTTATTACCGTTGCCCCAAATTTAGGGACTGAAGATATTGAGCAATTTGTAACCTATCCGGTAGAATTGGCAATGGCAAACCTTCCTGACGTTATCGAGCTGCGTTCCGTATCTCGTTTTGGGCTGTCTGTGGTTACCATTGTCTTTAAGGACGAGGCAGGTACTTATCTTCCCCGGCAATTAGTGCAGGAGAAATTAACGGAAGTTGCTGGCGAAATCCCCGAAGGCTTCGGCACACCATTTATGGCACCAATAACTACGGGTCTGGGCGAAATCTACCAATACACCCTAAAAGTAAAAGAAGGCTACGAAGATAAATACGATGCTATGGAGCTTCGTACCATACAGGATTGGATTGTAAAACGCCAAATGGCATTAGTCCCAGGAGTGGTAGAGGTTAATGCTTTTGGAGGCTATGTAAAGCAGTACGAAGTTGCCATAAACCCTGATAAACTAAAAAGTTTTGGCATTACAATGAATCAGGTTTTTGAAGCCCTGAAAGTTAATAACGCAAATACCGGAGGTGCGTATATTGAAAAAAACCATCAGGCCAATTTTATTCGTGGCGAAGGCTTGGCGCGTAGCATTTCAGATTTGGAAAACACCGTTGTAACCACACAAAACGGAAGCCCTGTTTTAGTGCGGGATGTCGCCGAAAAAGTGGGCTATGGAAATCAAGTGCGCTATGGTGCGTTTACCCAAGATGGCCACGAATCTGTTGGTGGACAAATACTAATGCTGAAAGGCGAAAGTCCAAGTAACGTTATAGAAAATGTTGAAAAGCGTATAACCGAAATCCAAAAATCCCTGCCGGAAGGCGTTTATATTGATGCTTTTTTAAGTCGAAGTGAACTTATTGAGGCAACCACAAGTACCGTAAAAACAAACCTAATAGAAGGAGCGCTTATTGTCATATTTGTTTTGGTCTTGCTTTTGGGAAGCTTCCGTGGAGGATTGATTGCTGCTTCAATCATTCCCTTATGCCTATTATTTGCATTTATTTTAATGAAACAATTTGGCATTTGGGCAAACCTGATGTCGTTGGGGGCAATTGATTTTGGGATTATTGTTGACGGGGCGGTAATTATAGTGGAGGGTACGGTATTCCACATTCATCAACGGATGAAAAAATCCAATGCCATTATAGGACAATCCGAAATGGATGAAATAACCTACGATTCTGCAAGTAAAATGATGAATTCTGCCTTTTTCGGACAATTAATCGTTCTCATTGTTTTCACACCTATTTTGTTCTTGACCGGCGTAGAAGGAAAAATGTTCCGGCCAATGGCATTCACTTTTGGTTTTGCTGTTTTAGGAGCGATTATCCTTTGTCTTACATACGTGCCAATGATGTCGTCCTTATTTTTAAAACCTGCTAAAAATCAAAACAGTTGGTTTGCCAAATTTGAAAACCAGATGGATAGGATAAGCGATAAAATTATGGATATTTTAAATCGGGCTTATTTACCCATACTTAATTTTGCACTTCGCTTTCGAGCCGGTGTCGTTATAGGTGCGATTGCATTGCTATTAATTACAGGATTTGTATTTAGCAATATGGGAGCAGAATTTGTCCCTAAATTTGATGAAGGAGATATTGCCTTTCAGGCCTTGATAAAACCGGGGAGTAGTCTTACAGAATCCATTGAGGCTTCAGAAAAACTTCAGAACTTAATCAATGAATTTCCGGAAGTAAAAACAGTGGTTTCACGGATTGGTGTGGCCGAAATACCAACAGACCCAATGCCTATGGATATTGCGGATAGTTACATTATTCTTGAAAAAGACAAGAGTAAATGGACTTCCGCAGACAGTAAAGAAGAACTCATAGAAAAAATTCAAGAAAAAATTTCAGTAGTTCCCGGAGTAAACTTCGTGTTTACACAACCTGTCGAACTTCGATTTAATGAATTGCTTACAGGTGTTCGTGAGGACGTAGCCATCAAATTATATGGAGAAGATTTAAACGTGTTGGCAGATAAGGTTCAGGAAATTGCTGCGGTAATACGGAAAGTTCCCGGTGCAGCAGACCTTAACGTAGAGGCTACAAGTGGTTTGCCCCAAATGACCGTGGTGTATAACCGCGCAAAAATGGCTCAATACGGAGTAACCGTTGACAAGCTGAATGATTATGTGAGTGCATCGTTTTCAGGAGAAGCCGCAGGTGTGATTTTTGAGGGCGAAAAACGCTTTGATGTAGTCATTCGTTTGGCAGAAGATTTTAGACAGGACATCAATAGCTTAAAAAATCTTTATATAGACCTACCAAACGGTGCACAAGTTCCACTAAAGGAAGTAGCAGATATTAGCTACAAACCCGGACCAATGCAGATTTCAAGGGACAATACCTCGCGGCGTATTTCGGTTGGTGTCAATGTTCGTGGGCGAGATGTAAAATCGATGGTTGAGGAGATTCAGCAAAAACTGGAAACGGAAGTGAAACTGCCACCGGGATATTATGTTACTTACGGAGGGTCATTTGAAAACCTGCAACGTGCGTCAGACCGATTGATGATCGTAGTCCCAATCGTTTTAATAACAATATTTGTTCTGCTTTACTTTGCTTTGAATTCATTTTCACAAGCCTTGATGATCTATATGGCGGTACCTTTGGCAGCCATAGGTGGCGTTTTCGTTTTGTGGATTCGTGGAATGCCTTTCAGTATTTCGGCGGGAGTCGGGTTTATCGTACTCTTCGGAGTTGCCGTATTAAACGGCTTGATTCTTATAAACAAATTCAATGAACTAAAAGACAGTGGAATGACAGATATAAAAAAACGTATATACGAAGCTACGCACGAACGTTTACGTCCAATTTTATTGACAGCCATTACAACAATTATGGGCTTTATCCCAATGGCGGTTTCCACCTCTGGTGGTGCCGAAGTACAACGACCATTGGCAACAGTAGTGATTGGAGGAATGCTTACGGCAACCTTTCTGACCTTGGTGGTTATTCCTATTCTTTATTACTGGCTCGAATCGAGAAAAGAACGAAACAATAACGATGGAGCTATAAGCTATGTCAACAAATCAACTAACATTGTAACCGTATTATTGATGGTTGGCGGTTTGATGGCTTCTGGAACTGCTTTTGCCCAAGACACCAATGCAGATGGAACAATTCCAAAAACCTTGACCGTGGATGAGGCCATCGCTTTGGCAAAACAGAATTATCCTTCTCTTAAAGAAAGTCAAGCCTTTATAGAACGTGAACAGGCTATGAAAGGCACAAGTTTCGACTTGGGCAGTACGCAAGTTTTTACGGGAAAGGAAGAATATGGCAATAATCTTCCCGGAGTACAGACTACCATTGGTGTGCAACAGGGCAACATTGATTTGCTTTCAGGATTTTCAAAATCGAAGTTTTACAAAGAGCGTATTGCCTTGGGAGAAAAGTTTTATGTGGCCAATGAACAACAGTTGGTGCGCAATGTGATGCAAGCCTATGACCAAATTAATTATTACAAGGCACAGTTGCGTTTTGCAGAACAGCTGGATAGTGTTTATATTAATTTTAGGGAGGCTGCTGAATTGCGTTATGAAACAGGGGAAACCGGGAAATTGGAATTTATTGCAGCATCTTCGGAATATCAGCAAATACAAGTATTAAAACAACAAGCCTATGATGATATTGAAATTGCCAAACGTGCTTTAAAACAGTATTTGGGAACGGATGAAAGCATTGAAACGGTGAACGATTTTTACGAGCCATTGGATTTTATGGCAAATTTGGATTCTACCTCGGTAGCAAACAACCCAATATTGCAATATGCGTTGCAGAACGCCGAAGTAAGTAAAGCAAATGTGGGTGTTGAAAAATCGCAACTCCTACCGAAATTCAGTTTATCGTTTGGAAGGCAAGTAGTGGATGATGTTTCTGGATTCAATACCTATCAGGCAGGTATTAGTATTCCGTTATGGTTTTTTCCGCAGAAATCGAGGATAAAGGCAGCCAAGGCAGATGCAATGGTCGCAGAAAATCAATATTTGGAGCAAAAGGCAACCACCGAAAGTAGGGTGTCGCAATTGTTCAAATCCCTTGAAAAAACGCGGAAAATATTGCAGTATTATGAAGAAGGCGCATTGCTTTTGGCGGAAGAACAAATAACCACCGCAGAATTGGCATCCAAGGAAGGCGAAATAGATTATGTCAACTATATAACCATCCTTAACAGTGCCATCAGGATAAAGCAAACACATTTGGAATACATCAATCAATACAACCAACAATCTATTGAGGTACAATATCAGTTGGGTAATCTATAATATAATAAAGAAGAAAAATGAAGAATATACTATTAGTAAGTACCGTATTATTTACACTTATGTTTATGAGTTGTAACGATGGCCAAAAATCTGAACTTGGGCATAACGAAGCTGAAGGCGTATCAAAAACCGAAGCAGGTGGCGAAGATGCACACGGCGAAGAAGGTCACGACGAAGAAGAAGGAGGCCATAGTGAGGAAGAAGGCGTTGTAGAACTTACAAAGCAACAGGCTGAAACCATCGGTTTGGAAATGAAACCTCTGGAGGAACGGAATTTAGGGAACAACATTAAGGTAACGGGTACGCTGGAACTTTACCCACAGGACAAGGCGAACATCAGTCCGTTTGTTGGTGGAAATGTGAGTTCCATAAAAGTTGTACCTGGAGATAACGTAAGCAAAGGACAGGTGCTTGCGTATATTGAGCATCCAGATATCATTGCAATTCAACAGGATTATCAGGAAAAAAATGATGAACTGGTCTTTTTGAAACAGGATTTTGAGCGTAAGCAGACTCTTTATGATAAAGGTGTTTCTTCTGGCAAGGAATTTCAGATGGCGCAGTCAAAATTTCGTTCCACAACATCCAGCGTCAATGGTTTGCGTTCCCAATTGAGACTGTTGGGCATCAACCCGGACAAGGTGGCTGAAGGCCAAATATATTCCGCAGTTCCCATTATCACGCCCATAAGTGGCTATGTGGATGAAGTAATGATTAGTCTGGGCGATTATGTGGCACAACAATCCAAAATGTTCTCAATAAGCGATAATTCAAAGATTTATGTCAACTTCAAAGTATATGAGAAGGACATAAAGCAAATCAAGAAAGGGCAACAGATATATTTTTCAACGGCTTCTCGTCCGGACGAACTGCTTAAGGCAACCGTTAGGTCTGTTGGCAAAACCTTCAATACTGACCCAAAAGCATTGGAAGTTTTGGCAGATATTGAGAACAAGGATAAAAACCTGTTGCCGGGTATGTACGTGGAAGGACGCATAGTGCAGGGCGAGAAAAAAGGTTTTGCAGTACCGGAAGCTGCCATTATAAAAGAAGGCGAGCAATCCTTTATTTTTATTTTGGATGAAGATGAAGCAATGGAAGCGAACAAAATGAAATTTAAAATGGTACCCGTAACGGTTGGACTAACTGATTTGGGCTTTGTTGAAGTCAATCTTCCTGCCGAAGTTTCAACGGATGCCAAAGTGGTCATCAAAGGAGCTTATAACCTGTCTTCTGAAATGGTTAAAGGCGAACTGGAACACGACCATTAATTCAAGAAAAACCAAAGGTTTTGATTCCGAGTTTGTTTATCGTCTTAATTAGTTTGTTAAAAATTAGAAAACAGGCTCGGTTCAAAATCGATTAAAAATTTAAAAAATTCATAATATGAAGGAAATAAAAGCATTTATAAAACCGAACCGAATCCAAAGAGTCATTGAAGCACTATCTGATAATGGGTTCAAAAGTATGACCCTTTCACAAGCTGAAGGCACTGGTGCATTCAAATCAAAAGGTGCAAGACCGTCGCTGGATTTTCACGTTACAGACAGTCCAGTGGTTAAGCTGGAACTGGTCTGCCAAAATGAGGAAGCCCAAGCGGCCATTGAAACAATTATAGCCAACGCCAAAACCGACGGGCCTGGAGATGGTATTATATATATAGCCAATATAGAGAATGCCTTTCAGATTAAAACTGGAGATTCCTTAAAACGGTACGACCTATAAAACACTTTATCACAAATGGAAAAAATAGTCCAACTACTTGAAAGCAAAGGGATACGACCTACGGCTATGCGCCTTATGACTTATAAGCGTTTAGCAGAATTAGAGGTGGCCATCAGTCTTGGCGATTTGGAAAAGGATTTTAAGGTCAGTGAAAGAAGCACCCTATTTAGGACTATGAAAGCGTTTGAGGAAAAAGGTATTGTACATCAAATTGAGGATGGGACAGGTGTTATAAAATACGCCCTTTGCGAAGAAAATTGTGAGTGCGAGGTTGGCAACGACCTTCATTTACACTTTCATTGCAACAATTGTAATGAAACTGTCTGTTTAACAGAGCATAAAATCCCTCATATCAACTTACCTGATGGCTACATTACCGAGGATATCAACTTGGTGGTAAAGGGCATTTGTGAAAAATGCAGCGACAATCTGGATTAAACGTTTGGTTTTTAAATTCAATTATCATTTATAAATAGTGAGCAATGATAACAATCTATAAAAAAGAGGCTACTGTATATATGGTGGCAGAGAATAAGCTGGATGCCAAGGATTATGAAAACTTGATACCGGTCTTAACAGAACATATAACTGCATATCAGGAAGTTTCCTGGTACATTGAAATGCAAAATTTTGAAGGCTGGACGGTAAGTGCCTATTGGAAGGGCATTGAATTAAATCTTCCGAATGAAACACATTTAAAGCGTGTTGCTTTAGTGGGTAGCGTTAAATGGCAGGAGCAATTTACCGAGGCATTGCTTCCTTTTTCAGAGGCACATATAAAATTTTATAAGCCAGAAGAAAAAGACGATGCCAAAGAATGGATTAAAAAAAATAGTAAAAAATGAAAAAACTACAAATAAAAATCCCGGTTATCCTACCGCAAGTTCCAAACGAAAAAGATAATTGTGTTGAAAGGCTTATTCAAGAACTACAGGCTAAAGAGGGTATTGAAAAAGTGCACGTTGCCGATACAAAAGAAGATGCCACGCCACAGCTCTGTTTTCATTATGACCCCGATATTATTTCCATAGACCGCATTCAATCTCTCGCAGAACGGACAGGTGCCGAGATTACCGAAAAATACGGGCATTTGCTCATTGAGGTTAAAGGAATCAGACATACAAGACAGGCACGTTCCATAGAGAAAAGCCTTTTGGCAATCAATGGGATTTTGGAGGCTTCCGTTTCGGCCTCTGGAATGGTTCGCCTTGAGTTTGATAAAAAGCAAACAAATTTTGATGAAATAAGTAAACAGATTGAAAAGGAAAACCTTCAGGTTCAGCGGAGTTCTTCAAACGAAAATGATTACATCGAAGCATCCAAAAAAAAAGAGGTGCGTTCAAAGAAGGAAGATACTAAAGAGCAAACTTCCACAAAGGGCCACGAGCACAAGGAGGGCGAGACCCACGAGGAAGGAGAAGAGCACGCCCACGGTGGGGTTTTCGGTAAAAATACGGAACTTATTTTTTCCATTATCTGTGGGGCACTTCTCGGGATAGGTTTCGGGCTTTCCTATGTGGAATCCATCCCAGATTGGGTCAGTCTTACTTTGTACATTGGCGCTTACTTTTTCGGTGGTTTCTTTACCACCAAGGAAGCGGTTCAAACTGTGGCCAAGGGTGGTTTTGAGATTGACTTTTTAATGCTGGTCGCGGCCATTGGTGCCGCCATTCTGGGCGAATGGGCAGAAGGTGCACTTTTGTTGTTCCTTTTTAGTCTTGGGCACGCCTTGGAACATTATGCAATGAACAAGGCAAGAAAAAGCATTGCCGCGCTTGCAGACCTTGCACCAAAAACAGCCTTGCTTAAAAAAGATGGTAAGACTGTAGAAGTTGGGATTGAGAAATTGAGTATTGGCGATATTATAGTGGTCAAGCCCAATAGTAAAATATCCGCAGATGGCGTCGTGGTCAACGGAAAAAGTAGTGTAAACCAAGCACCAATTACTGGGGAAAGTGTACCTGTGGACAAAATCCCTGTGGAAGATAAGGACAGAAACTATTCGGCAGACGATGATATCAAGGATGAAAACCGTGTGTTTGCTGGAACTATCAACGGTAATAGTATGTTGGAAATTAAGATAATCAAAGAAGCCAAAGACTCTACCCTGTCCCGATTGGTTAAACTGGTCAACGAGGCGCAGACCCAAAAGTCCCCCACACAGCTGTTGACCGATAAGTTTGAAAAATACTTTGTGCCATCCGTACTGATATTGGTTGGTGTCTTGCTCTTTGCCTTTCTGGTCATTGATGAACCGTTTAGTGCCAGCTTTTACCGTGCAATGGCGGTATTGGTAGCTGCAAGTCCCTGTGCTCTGGCCATTTCAACACCAAGTGCCGTATTGAGCGGTGTGGCGCGAGCAGCGCGTGGTGGTGTACTCATTAAAGGTGGGAGACCGCTGGAAGATTTGGGCGAATTGACCGCTTTGGCTTTTGATAAAACAGGCACGCTTACCGAAGGCAAGCCCAAACTTACCGAAGTAGTACCATTGGGGGATATTGAAGAAAATGAACTGTTAAAGATAGCCGTTGCCGTTGAAAACTTGAGCGACCACCCTTTGGCCAAAGCCGTCGTAAGGGATGGGAAAGAGCGTCTGAAAGGTACTGATATTATCGATGCGTCAGATTTGGAAGCAGTTCTCGGAAAAGGTATCAAAGCTTCTTTGGGCAAGGATAAAATCTATATTGGAAACCTTGACTTGTACGAAGACCTCGATGAAGCAAAACCATCCGAAGATATATCGAATAAAGTAAAAGAACTTGAAGGTGGTGGAAATACTACGATGCTCATAAGAAGGAACAAAGAATATATAGGTATCATCGCCCTGATGGACACCCCACGGGAAGCGGCCAAGGAAACACTGAAAAAATTAAAGGAAATCGGTATCAAGCGGATGATAATGCTAACCGGGGATAATCAAAAGGTTGCCGATGCCGTTGCTAAAGAAATTGGGTTAACCGATGCCTGGGGAAGCCTGTTGCCAGAGGAAAAAGTAGATGCCATTAAAAAATTAAAAGAACAGGAATCCAAAGTCGCAATGGTAGGCGACGGTGTGAACGATGCCCCTGCAATGGCAAACAGCACCGTAGGTATCGCAATGGGTGCAGCGGGCAGTGATGTGGCCTTGGAAACTGCGGACATTGCCCTAATGGCTGATAAACTGGAAACACTGCCCTTTGCCATAGGTTTGAGCAGGAAGGCAAAGGCCATTATCAAGCAAAACCTTTGGGTCAGCCTCGGTATTGTGGCATTGCTTATCCCATCGACCATTATGGGTTGGGCCAATATCGGTATTGCAGTGGTCATCCACGAAGGCTCAACGTTACTTGTGGTTTTTAATGCGTTAAGACTTTTGGCTTATAAAAAATAAATTTAATAAAAAGGGTTGCTTTTGAATCAAGGCTAAAATGACCAAAACGGAAAAAATATTATCATATCACGGTATTCGCCCTACTAAAATGAGGTCGAAGATATACAAGTTCCTGAAAAGGAAACAAAGTGCCGTGTCCTTTACCGATTTGAAAAAGGCCTTTGTTCAAAAGAGCGAAACCAATAAAACAGCAAACAGAACTACCTTTTATCGCAACCTCAAAATTTTTGAGGATAAAAGGCTAATTCATCAGATTAATGATGGGGTCGGAGTGGCAAAATATGCGATTTCTGATGAAAACGCCAAAGTTAAATATGGTATAGATTTACATATGCACTTTCATTGCACCGATTGTAGGAAAACAATCTGTTTACCGAATAAGATATCGGAAGAAAGCTTGCCAGACGATTATGAAGTGAGCGATGTGAATCTGGTATTAAAGGGAATATGTGAAAAATGCAGGCAAAAATAACAGGTGGGAGTTCCAGAACTCTGAACCCTTGCGCTCAATGGTCAA
Organism: Winogradskyella epiphytica; assembly: GCF_003217215.1. GTDB lineage: Bacteria > Bacteroidota > Bacteroidia > Flavobacteriales > Flavobacteriaceae > Winogradskyella > Winogradskyella epiphytica. Next base: position 385,124 of record NZ_QJTD01000001.1, on the reverse strand, counting down.
GTTCAGGTTTCTTCCACCTTCTCTAACTTAAAAATATTATGGCAGAATTAAAAAAATCCTTGGGTACGCTTCGTCTTACTTTTTATGGCGTTGGTACCATTGTGGGTGCTGGAATCTATACTGTGATTGGCGCGGCAGCCGGACAGGCAGGAACCGATATTTGGTTGAGCTTTATTTTTGCAGCAGTTGCAGCCAGTATTTCTGCAATGTCCTATGCTGAATTATCATCTACCTATCCCAATGCAGGTGCCGAATTCATTTTTGTACGCAAAGCGTTTCCGAAAATTGACATTCCTTCCTTTCTCACTGGCTGGACAATTGCCTTTCACAGTTCTGCCACGATAGCCGCTGTATTGCTGGCCTTTTCAGGTTATTTCAACACTTTTTTTAGTGTGCCTTCCCTATTGATAAGTTATGGCGTATTGATAATTCTTTCATTGATAAGCATTACGGGAATCAAGAAATCATCTACTGCCAATATTATAATGGTTAGCATACAACTTTTGGGATTGTTCATTCTTATTGTGGTCGGGCTTGCAGAAACTGGCCCGCCAAAGGCTGAATTTTTTAAAGTTGAATCCTTTTCCGGTACTTTGGCGGCTACCGCAACCTTGTTTTTTGTCTATACAGGTTTTGAGCATATGGCTGCATTGGGTTCTGAAGTAAAAAACCCTGGCAAGACCATTCCTCGTGCCTTTCTACTGACAATGGTTTTTACAACCGTTATCTATCTGCTCATAGCTTTTACGGTACTTAACATTGCCGACCCGTCAGAACTGGCAAAAGTAGATTCGCCACTTTCACTTGCGGCATCAAATCTCAACAGTTGGTTGCCCGTGACATTGGCGGTCGCAGCACTTTTTGCTACTGCCAATGCGGCCTTTAGCGGTATTATCTCTATCAGCAGGCTGCTGTTTGGAATGGCAAGCGTGGGCGAACTTCCGAAATTTATGACCAAAACCAATGCACATAAAGTGCCGTGGGTTACTACCATTGTGGTTATGGCGGCAGTTGCGGGTTTTATGCTATTGGGCGATATTAAAATCGTAGCGGGAATGTCGTCATTGGGTGCGTTGCTCGTCTTTGTCGCCGTGAACATTGCCCTTATCGTATTGCGTTTCAGAGCACCAGATAAATACAGGCCCTTTAAAGTTCCTTTATCTGTTGGGAAAGTTCCGATACTGCCAATTTTGGCGATAATCATAAGCCTCTCTTTGGTCATACAATTTGATTGGAAAGTTTATGCCGCGTTTGTGGGAGCGATTGTAGTAGGTATCTTGCTGGATTATTTTTTGGATAAAAGAGAAAAAAAAGATATAGACCCCGAAAAGGAAAAGGAATTGTTTAACCACTAATATATTTTTTATGGACTGGACATTTGAAGAATTTAGAGCAGAGCTTGACACCCTTAATCCATCGGTAAGAAAAAAGGCAATTGAAATTGCGAAAGAATTAATCGAAAAGGAAGACTTTTCAAAAGAAAAGGCTATCAAAAAAGCAATTGTAATGGCTGAAGAATGGTTTTACGATTTAGAAGGATAATAATTAATTAAAAACTATATAAAATGTTACAGATAATTGAGTTAAAGGAAAAAAATATTGTTGCAACAAAAGCTTCGGGCAAATTGAGAAAAGAAGACATCGAAAAAATCCATCCACTTATCCACGCTATACTGGACAAGGGGATGAAGGTTCGTTGGTATTTTGAGATGGACAATTTTACGGGTTGGGACTTGCCTAGTTTATGGGAAGACCTCAAAATGGATACGGCCCACGCCAGAGACTATGAAAAAATAGCAATGGTAGGAGATAAAATATGGCAAGAATGGATAACCCAATTTATGAAGCCTTTTACCAACGCCGAAATTAAGTATTTCAATATAGACCAAAAGGAAGATGCCAAAAGTTGGATTGAGAGCCAGTAAGCTTACTTCCGTAAAAGACAGACGATGAATAAAAAGAATATTCTTATTACCATACTAATTGGGTTTGCCATAGGTGTTTTTATCCTTCAACCTTTGGGGATAACAATTTTCACGATTAGCAGTCAGAATTATGAAATTAATTGGTGGCAATATTTAATAAATAATTTCATTGAAATTGTGAATATCAATGGGAATCAAATTTTCGAGAATATTCTGTTTGGACTATTAGGTGCAAGTGTTGCTCTGATGTATTATTTCGGTAAAAGAGAAAAGGATATAGATAATAAATAGCGGTAAGTGGTTATGTGAAAGAGTGAAATTTTTTATTTAAAATAAATTAAGTGAAAACTTAATTAATAGCAGGCAGCTTTTATGATGCTTCTTAAAGCAAAATGATTAATAGCATTAAAAGCAAAAGTAGAAGCTGCTTTTTTTTAATTATACAATTAAAGATGGATATTATGAATGTTAAACATTGTATTTTAATAATCTTGTTGGTTAGTTATTATAAAGTAAACGCCCAAAAAATTTATACAACTGAAGAAGGTCATATTATGATGATGACTTTGGTTAACTCTAAACCCGTCAAGGCAGAAAGCCATAAATTGGCCTTATATCTTGATTATGATTCCAAAGTGGTTAATGGTGTACTCGACCTTAAGACTTTATCAACAGATATTCCTGAAATCAATACCATTTTACAACAGCAGGAAGCCCCTTTGATGCTTCGGTTCACGGGCACTATTCCATCACAGGATTTTTTATCAAAACGGCACGACCCTATCAACTTTAATTGGCTGATAGATGTTACTTATCAAGGAAAATCCTTTAAATCACAATTTAAAGCAACCATTACCCATATAGAACAAGGAGTAAGTATGTCCTGCTTGATAAGTGCAACCGGACAATTATTGGTTTCAAATACTGGTTTGGATTTCTTAATAGAGGGTATCGATGATACCATAGAAGTGCAGTTTGCGCAATTGGTGTTGAGATTGGAATAACTGTGAATTAAAATAAAATTATTATCAAACTAATGAAAAAAAAGAAAGTCAATTTAAGAGATTTGAATAAAACTTCTTCAGATACTCACAAGCGCAATGATGCCCACAACCAAAGCAGCGCAGAAAGCATAGGGAAATTTAAAGTTTATGTACCAGCAATTTTCAGCTTTGTAATGCTGATTATTGGCATTGCGATGGATTATTTTGACGTAGCATTTTTTAAAGATTGGATACGTATCGTCTGGTATGCAGTCGCATACCTTCCTGTAGGTTTTCCTGTGATAAAGGAAGGTTGGAACAGCATCAAAAATGGCGATTTCTTTACCGAATTTCTATTGATGTCCATCGCATCCATAGGTGCATTCGCCATTGGCGAATATCCGGAAGGTGTGGCAGTAATGTTGTTTTATGCGGTAGGCGAATTATTCCAAAGTGCCGCGGTTAAAAGAGCCAAAGGAAGCATCAAGGCATTACTGGATGTAAGACCCAATGAAGCTTTGGTTTATCGGGACAACAATTATGTTTCTGTAAATCCCGAAACCGTTGCTATTGGCGAAAAAGTGCAAGTACGTGTGGGCGAAAAAATTCCTTTAGATGGTATTTTATTGTCCGAAAAAGGCTCGTTCAATACCGCAGCATTAACGGGCGAAAGCAAACCTGATACCATTGCAAAAGGCGAAAAAGTATTTGCTGGAAGCATAAACTTGGACGGTGTAATTGAAATAAAAACTACTAAAGAATTTAAGGATAGTTCTATTGCAAGAATTTTGGATATGGTGCAAAACGCCACCGCACGGAAATCAAAGACCGAATTGTTCATTAGAAAGTTTGCAAAAATCTATACGCCTATCGTGGTATTCTTGGCAATTGCCTTGACATTTCTACCTTACTTTTTTGTGGACGATTATGTTTTTAGCGATTGGTTGTATAGAGCATTGATTTTCTTGGTTATTTCCTGTCCGTGTGCTTTGGTTATCTCTATTCCGTTGGGCTATTTTGGTGGATTGGGAGTAGCTTCAAAAAACGGGATTTTGTTCAAAGGCGCATCTTATTTGGATGAAATGACGAAGGTTAATACCGTTGTTATGGACAAAACAGGAACTGTAACCAAAGGTGTTTTTAAAATCAAAGAAATAAAAGCCATTGGCTGGAAAGAACCTGAATTTATGAAATACCTAATGGCGATGGAAGAACAATCTACCCATCCCATTTCCAAGGCAATTATGGATTATAAAGCCGATGGCGAAGATTTTCAAGCTTCCGAAGTAAGTGAAGTAGCAGGAAAAGGCTTAAAGGGAACAGTAAACGGCAAAACCGTATTGGTTGGGAATAAACCATTGATGATTTCAAACAATATCGAAGTTCCATCTGAAACCGACAACATTGTAGAATCTATCGTGATGGTTTCCATTGAAGGCAAATTTGCAGGCTATGTAATCATTGCAGACGAGCTAAAGGATGATGCACACGAAGCCATTAAGCAAATTAGGGAATCAGGAATTTCCAAAATCATAATGCTTTCAGGCGATAAGGATTCCATTACGCAACAAGTCGCAAAAGAAATGGGCATCGATACCGCAAAAGGCGGATTGCTTCCAGAAGATAAATTGAACGAAGTCGAAAAATTGATGTCCCGAAATGACGGAAGAGTAGCTTTCATTGGCGATGGCATCAACGATGCCCCAGTATTGGCAGTAAGCGATGTTGGTATAGCAATGGGCGGCTTGGGAAGTGATGTAGCGATAGAAACGGCAGACGTTATCATCCAAACAGACCAACCGAGCAAAATTGCAAAAGCTATTAAAATTGGTCGTTCAACCAGACGTATTGTATATCAAAATATTGCGCTTGCTTTTGGAGTAAAAGCTGTGGTACTTGTTTTGGGTGCAGGAGGCCTGGCGACAATGTGGGAGGCTGTGTTTGCAGATGTAGGAGTGGCTTTGTTGGCTATCTTAAATGCTGTTAGATTACAGAAGATGAAATGGTAATAATCAAAAACGATGTATCAAAAACAGAGAAATAAAAGAAATAAAAAGGTTAGTAAATCATCGAATAACAAAATCACAAAAAAAGATAAGTTTAATGGGATTCTTGCAATAATCTTTGTGGTAATAACCGCATTCCTATTATACTATTTTGTGCTAAAAGGGAATATTCATAAGCATTGATTAACTGCGAGAATATAATTTTTGGGGTTACAGCAGATGAAGTGGAAGTGGTTGATTGGTTGGTTGGTTCATAGCAAAAATGATATTCTATGTTAGAAAATAGACGAAATAGACGAGATAGACGAAATAAAAAAAACACTAAAGTACCGTCTGTAAAAAATAGCATTACCAAAAAAGATAAAATAATTTGGATTGGTATTCTAATCGTTGTTATCCTGTTAATCTGCTTTGTACTGTTCTTACAGTTCCTAAAGTATTTTATATCTGTTTAGATACAACGCTTTTGCAATAGATGAACCGAATTCAGCAAATTCTACAAATCATTCAGCAAATAACATAATACATTAAAGTCTTTTAATCCTGAAATTTGCAGAGTACAAATTAGAATAGGACTATGGAGACAATTAACATATTTGAAACCAAAGAGAAAAACCATAAGCAAGGAATAAAAGAATCATTCCCAGTTACAGGAATGACCTGCGCATCGTGTGCAGCGAGTGTTGAATCTGTGTTAAAACACACAGACGGTGTATTTGATGCAAGCGTAAACTTTGCGAGCAGTTCTGTTCTTGTAGAGTACGACAAAGAGTTGAGTCCTAATCAGCTTAAAAATGCACTTCGCGAAGTTGGCTATGATATTATCATTGATGCGGAGAATCCTTCGGAAGTACAACAAGAACTACAGCAAAAGCACTATCAAGACATAAAAAATCGCACTATTTGGTCAGCCATTTTAACGCTGCCCATTTTTATTCTGGGAATGTTCTTTATGGCTTGGGAACCCGGAAAATGGATATCGTTGGTGTTGACCGTTCCAGTTTTATTTTGGTTCGGTCGTAGCTTTTTTATCAATGCTTTCAAACAGGCCAAACACGGTAAAGCAAATATGGATACCTTGGTGGCGTTGAGTACCGGAATCGCCTTCCTCTTTAGTGTATTCAATACCTTTTTTCCTGAATTTTGGTTAAGTCGTGGCATCGAGCCTCACGTATATTACGAAGCGGCTACCGTGATTATCACCTTTATTTCCTTGGGGAAACTATTGGAAGAAAAGGCAAAATCAAATACATCTTCAGCCATTAAAAAACTAATGGGGCTTCAGCCTAAAACCCTTAAAATTATTGAGAATGGGGAAGAGAGGGAAATCCCTATTTCATCCGTACAGGTTGGTCAGACCATTTTGGTGCGTCCCGGAGAAAAGATTCCCGTGGATGGCGAAGTTTCCAAGGGAAGCTCATATGTAGATGAAAGTATGATTACTGGAGAACCCGTTCCAGTTCAGAAATCCCAAGGGGAAAAGGTATTCGCTGGTACCGTTAATCAAAAAGGAAGTTTTCAATTTACCGCTGAAAAAGTAGGTGGAGAAACCCTGCTTTCCCAAATCATTAAAATGGTTCAGCAAGCGCAAGGGAGTAAGGCACCCGTTCAAAAACTGGTCGATAAGATTGCAGGTATTTTTGTTCCGGTGGTATTGGGTATTTCCATTGTCACCTTCATCGTCTGGATGTTAGTAGGAGGCGATAACGCCTTTTCACAAGCCCTATTGACCTCTGTAGCAGTGTTGGTTATCGCTTGCCCCTGTGCCTTGGGTTTGGCAACACCTACCGCCATTATGGTGGGAATTGGTAAAGGCGCAGAAAATAATATCCTTATAAAGGATGCCGAAAGTTTAGAACTCGGTCATAAAGTGAATGCTGTCATTCTTGATAAAACAGGTACAATTACAGAAGGAAAACCTTTAGTAACTGATATATTTTGGAAGGATAAACTCGAAGATATCAACGAATACAAAAAAGTTCTTCTAGCTATTGAAGCACAATCAGAACACCCTTTGGCGGAAGCTGTAGTCAATCACTTAAAAGATGAAAATATTGAAAAAGCTGAAATTGCTTCTTTTGAAAGTATTACAGGAAAAGGTGTGAAAGCTCAAACAGAAAATGGTTCACCATACTATGTTGGAAACCATAAACTAATGCTTGAGAAAAATATTCAAATCGATGCTTCCTTGATGCAAACAGCAGAAAGTCTCGAAGAGCAAGCGAAAACCGTCATTTTCTTTGGCAATGAAAAACAAGTGCTGGCGATACTCGCCATTGCAGACAAGATTAAGGAAACTTCAAAAATGGCCATAGCAACACTTCAAGAACGAGGCATTGAGGTCTATATGCTTACTGGAGATAACAATAAAACCGCATCTGCTGTCGCAAAACAAGTAGGAATAACAAATTACCAAGGAGAAGTGATGCCTTCGGACAAAGCGGCTTTTGTCGAAAAATTACAGGCGGACGGAAAGATAGTAGCAATGGTGGGCGATGGTATCAACGATTCGCACGCCCTGGCGCAAGCCAATGTGAGTATTGCTATGGGCAAAGGTTCGGATATCGCAATGGATGTAGCAAAAATGACCTTGATAACATCAGATTTACAATCTATCCCAAAAGCATTGGAACTATCAAAAAGAACCGTGTTGGGCATACGTCAGAACTTATTCTGGGCATTTATTTACAACATTATTGGCATTCCAATTGCAGCGGGAGTTCTTTATCCTGTAAATGGGTTTTTGTTGGATCCGATGATTGCAGGTGCAGCAATGGCATTCAGTAGTGTATCCGTAGTTGCAAATAGCTTAAGACTTAAACGAGTAAAACTTTAATAATAAATAAATTCAATACTATGAAAACTTTAAAATTTAAAACAAATATCAATTGTGGTGGGTGCGTATCAAAAGTCACCCCTTTTTTAAACAAACAAGAAGGTGTAGAAAGTTGGGAAGTAGATACCTCTAATCCTGATAAAATCCTAACCATTGAAAGCGATGGTGTAACCGAAGAAGATGTAAAGGCGACTTTGCAAAAAGTGGGATTTAAGGCCGAACCTGTAGATTAATACGTTTTTAATATGGCTTATATTTTTATTTCGGTTGTGATTGTTCTTTTTGCTGTTCATTTTTATAGAAAAGCAAAACGTCATAGTGTAAAGCCATTTCCAGAACATTGGCATAAATTATTGACGGATAATGTGCTGTTTTATAGAAATCTATCAAAAGACGCACAGCTAATTTTTCAGCAAAAAATGATGCTATTTTTAAGTGAGGTCTATATCGATGCTGTGCAGTTTGAACTGGAAGAGTTGGATAAGGTTTTAATTGCAGCAAGTGCCGTCATTCCAGTTTTTGGCTTCAAGGAATGGCACTACACAAATTTAAGTGGCATCCTTTTATATCCTGATAATTTTAATGAGGATATGCAATTTAGCAGTAAGGATAACTCACGGAATATTGGTGGAATAGTTGGAAATGGAAGGTTCGAGAAACAGATGATACTTTCCAAGAAAGCATTGTACCACGGCTTTAAAAATACAACCGATAAAAGCAATACTGGCATACACGAATTTGTGCACCTTATAGATAAGTTGGACGATAGAACAGACGGTGTGCCAGAGCGGCTAATGGAACATCAATATGCCATACCTTGGTTAAACTTAATCCATAAAGAAATGGAAGCGATTAACGATAACCATTCAGATATTCGTAAATATGGTGGAACAAATCAAGCTGAATTCTTTGCGGTTGCTTCAGAGTATTTTTTTGAACGAGCGGATTTACTAAAAAGAAAACATCCAGAACTTTATGGGATGTTGGTGGAATGTTTTAGGCAAGAACCGAGCACTTGAGAAAATGAATCAGGCAAACTATAGAGAGTTCAGTTTACACTCTCGTGTAACGTGCTCAAACGTTAGTTTACTATGATTTCCGCATATCCTGCAAGTTCCTTTACGTTTCAAATTATCCTATGAATCCAGTTTTTTGATTTTATCAGTTAGTTCTTCAGGTTGTAAAATTGGTATTGCTTCACGTTCTACATGCAATCCCAATCCTTTGGTCTGATTTATATGGTTAGTAGTAAATTGATTTATGTGAACGTAAATAATTCCAATATCATCACTCATTCGGGTTTGCCAGTCAAAACCATACAATTCTTTCAACCATTTAAAAGGTGTAGTTCTGAACATAACATTGGGGTTTTTGTAATGCCGGCCATCATCCAATAGTATGATTAGCAGATAAACCCTGTTGAATCCAATTTCGGTATATCCATTTGCCTGAATAGTTCCCTTTTTTTGAACGCTTGTAATCTTGTTTATTTTTGGTGGTTGATTTTCAAGCGATTCGGTTTTTACTATTTTACATTCTATTCCAACCGCATTTTGTTCCTTTCCTTGTTCATACAGAAGAATGTCAATATCCCCTGGCATTTTGTTTGGGATTGTGATAGGTTCTTTAACGCCACATTGGTATTTCACCGAATTTGCGGATGGAAATACATTACTAAATAACATCTTTTTGAAATCTCGATTTTCCATAAGCCAATTAACGGCTTGGTCTTCGCTATCAAAAGTTCTGGTAACACTTACATCTGGCTTGGGATTGTTTACGAAAAATGAAATGGTCGAAGAACCATCAAGAGGTTGTCTATCCGAAAACACATATTCTGTCACCTCATATTCTGGTGGTGGTTCTTTTCGGAAGAATTGAACTATTCTATTTTTAATACCTGCCCATATTCTCATACGTTAAAATGGAAATATTTGGTTAGTAAATTGTTTGAATATGTCGCTGGCGATAGCTTTGTCAATGGCTTTGGCTGCGACCAAATCGCCAAGTTTTGATTTTAATAACTGACCAAACGATTTTTTGCTAAGATGCGGAATGTCTTTGCGCAGCTCATCAAACTCATCGAAGATGATTTGCTGACCATATCCTGATCTTTTAACTTCGGCAAGTACCTCTTTGAGAAGTGTTTTTAATTCTTCATCAGAATCGCTAATTTTTGAGTAGTCGGGCACTTGGGATTTTCTGGCTTGTTCAATGGCATACTTTCCCTCAAGTTTTAGTTTGGCATTTACCTCACGACCATTCATAGTCTCAATAAGGCCTCGTTCTTCAAGCATTCTACCATAGTCCCAATCTTCGCTACGCCCACCTAACTTTAGGCCGTTACCTTCAAGAATCCACTTAATAGAATAGTATTTCCCATCATTATACAGTTCATATAGTTTAGAAAGTATAAGATCAAGAATGCCTTCGGTATCAAGGTTTTTACGCTCTTCTAAATCAATGTCATCAGCTCGCACAATAGCATCTGAAATGAATAATATTTTTAAATAGTAATCAAGCCCATTAATTTCATCTTTAATGGTTTGAATAGTGTTTTTGACTCTTTGGTCGATACCTAATTTCATTCCGAAATTATATCCTTGTTGAGCCTTAAACTCGTATGCAAAATTGGTGTGTTCAGGGTCAAAAGAAGCCTTTACATAACTGATTACATCGCTTTCCCACGATTGTTTTTCCTCTTTCAATTCATTTAATAAATCCTCAGTTCTTGCTGCTTTATATTTTTTAATAAGCGCATTTCCTTCGGACTGAAAATTTTCAAGACTACTTTTAAATTCAGTCCATTTAACCTTTAACACCATAAACATAAAATTATGTTGGTAAAGGTAAGGGAATGGCAATTGAATATGTTGAAATATGACTTTAAAATATTTGCAGATGGCTGATAATAGTTCAAAAATTTACCACACTATCCAAAGCATCATCTGCTTCTTTGTGAATAAAATTAGCTTGATAGTTCAATGTGGTTTTTAAATCGCTATGACGATACAATTTTTGCAGCATAAAGGGATGGATGGTATCACCAGTAATATTGCCAAAGGTATGCCTCGCAATATGCATTGTAATTTTCTTATCAATTTTCGCCTTTTTAGCTATAGATTTTAAGTTGTCATTAAATTTCTTGGTAGCTGTCTTTCTCTTGTTATAGACATCTTTTGCATCATCGAGATTCGCTTTTTTCAATTCGGGAAAAACAAAATCGGTTGCATATCTTTTGTCTTCTTTGTAATAATCTAAAATTTTGAAAACCTTATCTGGAATTTTTAATGATAGTAATTTTGAGTTTTTGTTCATTCTATAATGCAACCTTTTGTCGTATATGTCAGACCACTTTGTCCACAATACATCGGTAACTCGCATTCCGGCAAAATTAAAACTAAAGAGCCAGACATTTCGAGTGTGTATTTCACTCAAAGTTAAATTCTCAAGAGCTTCTATGGCTCTTACTTCAATAATATTCAACCCGACTTTGCTTGTTTCTGGAAACTTAATTTTAATCTTGTCACCACCAAAAGGATATAATTCCCTACTAACTATTTTGAGCTTAATAGCTCTGTTGAACAACAACCTAATGAGGACTAAGATGTTCATTACTGATGTTTCTGAAAGTTCGTGTTTGGCTTTCAAATATATCATCAGCTTTTTTAGGAAGCGTTCGTTAATTTCCTGAAAAGCCAACTGTTTTGATTTATTAAACTTTATGATATAGCTAACCAAAGCACTATCCGTAGATAAGCGGTTTAATTTTTCGGCGATTTCCAATTCGTCCAGATGCTCTTGTGCTAGTTCAAAAAAGGTAGCAGAGTTTCCCGAGGCATATATCTCTTTTTTGATTTGGTTGGCAGATGCATCTTTATGCTCGGATTGTAAGTCAATAAGTGCTTTATTGGCGTTCGAGAGTTCCTGTGATAGCAACTTGTTTAAACTATCAGCATTTGAATTAGACTTTCTTACTCGAATATTTTTTTCGTCCCAATCCTCTATGTCAATATAATGACCTATATATTGATATGTTGAACGACGATTTTTTGTAATTCGAACAGCTAATGGGTAAAGCCCTTTACTGTTTGGTTTTTTACGTAGAACTATCTTTGCGTTTGATGACATAATTGACCTGTTTTGAGTACGAAAGTCAAATCAGGTACAACATAGGTACAACATTCCATTTTGAATGTATTCCTTTACCTAAGTACACCATAAAGATACGAAATTATTGTTCTTTTCAGGTACAACATAGGTACAACAAATGTTGAAATCAATTGATATTAGATGATATTAAAGAAAATGTAGAATCGTATAATCAATTGAAAATGAATGACTTTGTTTCAATTTGGTGCAATATACGCTAGACTTAGGATCTAGTGCCGCGAGGTGTGGGAGTTCGAGTCTCCCCACCTGTACAACCCTTTAAAAATGGGCTAATCGAAAGATTAGCCCATTTTTTATTTGGGTTAAATAGTAGAGGTGATTTTGAAATATATGACCTTGATTCATTTAATTGTGAAATAGTCTGACAAAGGATTTAAATATACGATTCACTAAATAGTCAGAATATTATAATATTATGTAAATGTTTCAGCGAGATGCTATAAAAGTTTTACCTTTATATTTATCTATACCACTATGCTGAAAATACAAGATGTGAGTTGTGAGCTAGCCGTATAAAAGTTCAATGTTCACAAAAATAGATAGGACTGAATTATTTTGACAGTATTGTCACTTAAACGAAGAGTAGAATCCAGGAACAAATTAAAAAATATATAAAATGAAAGCAGAATATATTGATATCCCTTTAGTAAAAAACGAAGAAAAAAAACGTTTCGAAATTGAGATTGATGGTCATTTCGCCTTCATAAATTATGGCGAATTTGGTGACCAAATAGCATTAGTTCATACTGAAACCGACCCAGAATTAGCAGGAAAAGGAGCTGCAAGTGCAGTGGTAGAGAAAACCTTAAATTATCTTGATGATCATAATATTGTACTTCTACCTTTTTGTCCTTATGTTTTTGCATATATCAAAAAACACCCGGAATGGAAACGTATCGTTAGCCCGAAGTTTAAGGGCTATGATAAGCTGTAATCGTCACTTATAATAAGTGGTTTGATTTATAAGAATTATTAAACAGTGACTATTTTTCAATAATATAAAGTTGATATTGAAAATAGTCACTGTTATTTTTATGAAGTGGAAATGATCTTATAAAACTTCTTCATAGTTTTAAAAGAAATGATTCTACATAATGTGGCTTAGGCCATAGAAATCACTAATCGTTTTCCTGTATCTATTTTTTGATGCCATAGGTATTCAATGTTCTTAAGGGATTCTACAACCAATTCTATGTGTAGCTTTCCGTCTGCTGCTAGCTGGAACATTTCCGGGAGAATTTCTTGACTTAGTGATTGAAGGTCTTCTTGAGATAGACTACCAAAGCCTGAGCCTCGAATTTCGATAGCAGAACTTCTTAAAACGCCAGAGGATAGACTAATATTTTCACCAGCCATAGATCCAACCGTTACTAGTCGTGTTTTATGGGTGAAATTATGCAATCCACCTCCTTTTAGGGCTTTTATTATCAATTCTACAGGTTTTCCCCATACGTAATCAATCACCAAATCTATTGGCGTTTCAGCGTGTTGTTTTTTTAATTGCTCAACAATTTCTTCATCGCTTTGTTTTAGGGAAATCGTAAAGTCGGCACCAAGCGCTTTCGTTTTTTCTAAATTCTCTTGGTTTCTACCGGTTGTAATCACGGTATTTGCACCATAATATTTGGCAATCTGAACGGCTAAAAGTCCTGTAACACCCGTTGCACCATTAATTAAAACATTTTGCCCAGGTTTAATTTCCCCCCTTACTTTGAGCGCCATGGCCGAACCTAATACTGCATTTGGTAGTGCCGCAGCTGTGTAATCATCTAAGTTTTCAGGAATTATAGTGTATTGGCTTTTGCCGATAATTGCTTTTTCGGCAATCATTCCTGTAACACCTTGTGCATACACTCTAGTGCCATCTTCTAAAACACCGACGCCATCCATTCCAACAACTACAGGTAACTCAGTGTAACTTGCGTAATGAGTTCCACTAGCTCTTAATTTATCTAAATTCTTAACGGCTGCTGCTTTTACTTTTATTAATAACTGTTCGTTATTTTGAACTTCTGGAGAAGGAAAATCTTTGTATTTAGGAGATTGTCCTAATTGTTCTAAAACTGCTGCTTTCATGTTCTGATTTTTAAGTGTCTAAAAAATAGTATTCAAATGAAAAAGAGGCAGTGTGAAATACTGCCCCTAATCCTTTTTATTCTAAAATCTACTATAGAAAATTCAATCTCTAAGTTTAGGCTTGTTTTGTAAACTGTACGTCAACAACCATTTTTACTTTATCTGAAACTACGATACTTCCTGCTTCAGTAACAGCACTCCAAGTTAAGTTAAAGTCTTTTCTGTTAATAGTACCTGTCATTTCAAATCCAGCTTTGGTTTGTCCGTAAGGATCTTCTGCTACACCATTTAATTCAGCGTCTAAAACAACTTCTTTCGTGATGTCTCTTATCGTTAAATCTCCTACTAATTTTTCACCATCAAACGATTTTGAAACGAATTTCATTTCAGGAAATTTTTCAGCGTTGAAGAAATCGTCAGATCTTAAATGTGCATCTCTATCTTTGTTTTTGGTATTGATAGATGCTGTTTTAGCACTAAATGAAAAGTCAGCATTTTTAAAATCGTCTCCATCAGTTTTAGCAGTTGCTTCAAAATCTTCGAAGTGACCTGTTACTGTTGAAATCATCATGTGCTTTACTTTGAAAGCTATTTCTGAATGTGCGTTGTCTAATGACCAATTTGTGTTTTTACTCATTTTAATATGTTTTATAAATTATTATTTCGTTTTATTTAATAGTTTACTTTTTCGATAACCAGTTGTCTAAAGAATACTTTCCTGCTCCTATTAGTGCGATGGAAATATATATGGCTGCGTAAAGAAGTGGTAATTCTTGTCTTCCAAACCCATCATTGGCATGTACTATAAATGCTGCAACTAGCATGGTAATCGCTAATGGGATTGCTGCTAGTCTAGTACCTAGACCGATGATCAATAAAATAGCACATAATACCTCTGCAAAAACGGCTAGTGCTAAGGAGGCTGTTGCACCTACTCCTATAGGATCTCTGAATTGAATTGGTTCTCCACTAAAAAGAGCTTCAAACTTTCCTAAACCATGTGTTAACATAAAGGCTCCTCCAACAACTCTTAGTATTAAAAGGGCAACACTTATATAGGTGCTACTGACGCCTGAACTCATGGCTTTCTTTAATATTGCATTCATCTATTTTTGATTATCTTAATACGTCTTGAATATCTTCTAGTTTCTTGAACATTGCTGCAGCAAATGGACACAAAGGCGTAATTTTTATGTTTTTCTCTCTAGCCATTTCTACAATTTTATAGAGCAACTGCTTACCCACACCTTTCCCTTTAAATTCTGGATCTACTTCAGTATGGTCAATGATAATATGATCTGTTCCTGCTATAGAATAGGTCATGATTCCTGCTTTTTTATCTCCTTCAGAAGCTATTGCAAAGCCCTTATTTTCTCTTTCTTTTATAATTATTTCCATCTTATAATGTTTTAAATCTTATAAAGACATTGGCACTTCCATTAATAGTACACGTGCATTTTCTGTCGCTTTTACATCAATGCTTTCAGTGTCCCAAATACCCATACCATCTCTTTTGGAAAGTTTGGTACCATTGATTTCTACCTCACCATCAAGAATGAAAGCGTACACGCCATTTCCTTCTTTTTTGATTTTGTATTCATCTGATTTTCCTTTTTCAAACTTTCCTATATGAAACCAAGCATCTTGATTAATCCATACACCTTGATCGTCTTTGTTAGGAGAAAGTACTTGATAAAACTCGTTGTCTTTAGCAATATCTCTTATTGAAATTTGATCGTAACGAGGTTCAACATTTTTCTCTTTAGGGAACACCCAAATCTGAAGGAATTTCACTTCCTTGTCCTTGTTTTTGTTGTATTCTGAATGCGTGATTCCTGTACCAGCACTCAACACTTGCACGTCACCTTCTTTAATTACAGCAACGTTGCCCATGCTGTCTTTATGTTCTAGATCGCCTTCTAAAGGTATGGAAATAATTTCCATATTGTCGTGTGGATGTGTTCCAAAGCCCATTCCTGCGGCAACCGTATCATCATTTAGTACACGTAGTACACCAAAATGCATACGCTCTGGATTATGGTAATTAGCGAAACTAAATGTATGGTGTGAGTTTAACCAACCGTGATTTGCGTGTCCTCTTGTCTCTGCTTTGTGAATTATTGTGTTCATAGTCTTTATATTTTTATTAGGTAAATGATTAAATCCTACTCGTTGCATCAATGTATCGTAAGTTGATGTTTTAGGTTTACTATTTTCTGTTTTAAGTACTTGAGGAGCAATCGCGCCAACAACACCTGTTAATAAAACATTTTTAATAAACTTTTTACGATTCATAGTATTTGCTTTAAGTATAGTACAAAGATACAGTCGATTAGAAATCTGTGGAATATGAAAAAAAGGGATAGACTTATGAAAATCCGATATTGAAGAATTATACTAGTTGTTATGGAGGTTAGAATGCTCTATGTGAGTGCTTTTTTATGACAAAATGGTAATTAGTGTTTCATACCAAATTCCGATGTAAGCTTCACTTTACACTATATTTAATGTGAGGTTTTACTAATTTAAAAGTTAAATACCCGAAAACCATGTCGCAATAGAAGTGCTAACATTTAAAACCTCATTTGATATAAATACAAAAGCCAAATTCGAAAATTTGGCTTTTTATTTTGCCTTAATTTATAAGGGCCTTTAGTATATGTATCTATAATTTACTAGATGTATTAAAACTGTAAATCGGCAATAATATCGAACTCATCGTAAATAGCTTTGTCTTTAAGATCATCAAAGAAACTTGTAGATCCATAGCGTACGTCAAATTTAGATCTGTCTATTTTTAAAGCTGCATTAGCTTTATTTCCATAAACTGAAAGTTCAAATGTGATGCTTTCTGTTTTTCCTTTTATAGTAATATCACCTATTACTTCATAAGAGTTTTTCCCTGTTGGTTTTACTTTCGTAAATTTTAAACTTGCCGTAGGGAATTTTTCAACACCAAAGAAATCATCAGATTTTAAATGTCCTTCTAATTTACCTTTATATTCTCCTTCTAAATCTGTAACCGTGATCGTAGACATATCAATTATAAATGCACCTCCAATTAATTTATCTTGATCGAAGTTAAGGTGACCTGATTTGATAGAAATTAGACCGTCGTGAGCTCCAGTTACTTTATAGCCTTTCCAAACTACTTTACTCTCTGCTACTTTAATTTCTTTTTTATCTCCTTTTATAGTGGTAAAAGAAAACGTCATAAATGCTACTAAAGCTATAGCTGTTATGTTTTTAATGGAATTTTTCATTTGTATCTTTTTTAGTATTAATTATTACGGTACAAATTTCCAACATATTTGAGCTGTAGAAAATGAAGTAGTTTATAAAATGAAGTTAAACTAGATTAACTTTTATCGCTCTTGAGTCATTTGACTTTTAATTTTACTTAAAAACTCTTTGGTAATTCCTAAATAAGATGCAATCATATACTGAGGTACACGTTGTTCAATTTTCGGATAGGTGGTCTTAAAAATTTGGTAGCGCTCTTTAGCGCTAAGACTAAAGTTTCTTATGATTCTTTTTTGTGAAGCCACAAAAGCACGTTCTGTTATTTTTCTAAAAAGTCGTTCTAGTTTAGGAATTTCTTCATATAGCTCTTCTAAATTGTCATAGGTGAATTGAAAGAGTTTAGTGTTTTCCAGACATTGTACATTAAAATCTGCAGGTGTTTGGGTTATAAAACTTCCCAAGTCCGAGGTCCACCAATCCTCTATAGAAAACCCGACAATATGTTCTTGACCATCGGTATTCATATAGAACGTTTTTGTACATCCAGATATGATAAAGTTGACCGTTTTACAGGTGTCTCCTTGTTGAACTATATATTGGTCTTTGAGGTAATTTCTTTCGATTATTTTTGAAAATAGAAGATTTTCTTCTTCAATTGTAAGATGGATATAGCGATTAATGTAGTTTAAAAAAGGTTTTTTATTCATTGTTTTTTCGCTTAAGCTGAGATTTTAAATCAAAAATAAACTCCGTAATGCAATTTACAGCTATTAGCTCTGTTCTATTTAAAAATGTCATGGATTCTTTGAATATTGTTGTTAAGATAGAGTTCAACTAACTTAGGTAGGGCTTTTAAATGCCTGGAAAACAATATACAGTTGTAATATTAATTTGGTTTAACTAGTCTATTAATAATTGTAAACTAGCGATAGATTTATTTTAGCTATTTGATATACTGCTTTAATAAGACCTATTAAAAATGAATTGCTTTAATTAAATTGTAATTATTTTTAAGGTTTTCTATTCGCTTATCATTTAAAAATATCCCAAATTTGTGACGATTTATTCAAATCTCACCTGATGCTATTTTTACCAATCACGAATAATCTCAATAATTTTAGGCGGTTTGTTAGTGTTATGCTAATAGGATTTTCATCTCTTCTTATAGCGCAAACTGAAATGAAGACGTATCAACCTTTCATGTTTACTGTAGAGGCTGATCCTGCTTCGAATACGACGCCAATCCTAAATGCCGAAGTTGAAGCTATTATATCAGCTCAAAAAAAAGCTAAGGATTCTACCTATGATCAAATGAATTATTGGAATTCCGCTTATCCTTCATATCGTTGGCATCAAATTATGGTTGAAGCAGGTAAGCGTTCTAAAATTCGAAAAAATGGCGGTCGTATGGCTATACTTCATTTAGCGATTTATGATGCCCTTTCAGATGTGTGGAATCGGAAGCAAGAGACGAAACAAGCTGCTCCTTTTGAAGATTATTCAAGGGTAGAGAGCTTAGGGCATCTTCCTAAATATTCCACCTATATCTGTGATTATAGTGCAACAGCAGCTGTGGCACATAGTATTATAAGTTACTATTTTCCTGATCAAAAACCATTCTTAGATCAAAAATTAGAAGAATTTAAAAAAGCGCGTTTAGTTACAGGATTGCAATATCCAAGCGATATAGAATTAGGCTTAATTATTGGCGAAAACATAGCGGAAAAGTACATCGCATACGCAAAGACCGACAGAACCGATAAGATTTGGGAAGGAACATTACCTAAAGATACGTCTTTATGGCGTGGAAAGCCCAATAAATACGATCCTATGAGAGCTCAATGGAAGCCCTTCACGTTAAAATCGACAGATCAATTCAGACCTGGTCCACCTCCAGCGGATTGGTCGGCAGACATGAAGGAATTACAAGAGTTTAATAAAACTAACGCGTATAGCGAAATTGCCTGGAAATGGAGAAGTCAGCCTATTTGGGATCTTCTATTGGAGCGTAAGCTTTTAGAATACGGATTTGATGCTTTTGAGGCGGCCTATGCAAGCGCATTATTTCATACCACTCGCTTTGATGCTACGATTACAGCTTGGGATGGTAAATATCATTATTGGGGAATTCGTCCTTTTCAGTACGATCCTAGTTTTAAACCAATCCTTATAGATACACCCAATTTCCCAGGTTATCCTGCGGGACATACAACCGTTGCAGGAGCCTTAGCTGTTGCCTTGTCTAATATATTTCCTTTAGATGCGGATTATTTTCAAGAATTAGCTCTAGAATGTTCTGAATCACGTTTTGAAGGTGGCGTTCATTTTAGAACAGATAATGAAGTTGGTTTGGAAATAGGAGAGAAGGTTGGTAAACACGTACTTGAAAACTTCCCTAAATAATTTTTAGTTTTAAGACTACAATCATCCTAAGGTAATACTACTAATGGTGTTTGACCTTCGTAAACCAATTCGTTGATTAAAAAACGTCTAAAAAGTTGATCGGTCATAATACGTGTGCCTTTTTGAACAATGAGAATCTCATCAATTTTATTATTGATCACACTCTTAATACCATCCAATCGATTGTCGGCTTCATAAATAGCAAAGTCGGTATTAAACTCATCCGCATAAGATGCTGATAGACGTTGTAGTCTTTCTTTTATTTCACTAGTCTCTTCATTAGGTTTTGCCAAATGGAAAAATGTAATACTTGTGTTTTCGTGATCTATGAATTTTAGAAAGTTATTTAGTGCTTCCAAATTCAATAGTTCTTTAAGGCCTACTGCTACAAAGATTTTTTCGTGTGAAAAGGTGTCAATGCCTTTTGGCATGCCCACCACAATATTTTCTGAATTGTTTATAATTCTAAGCGCATTACTTCCTAAGAATAATTTCTTTAAAGCACCTGTGCTTTTTAGGCCGATGAATATTAAATTATCAAAAGGTTCTGCTAAGAGTTCTGGTAAAATTTGGTGAAAATCTATTTCTGAAACAAAAAAAGATACTTCTACGGTATCAGGAATATGAGACTTAGCTAGCGCTTTTAATTCTTCACGGGCTTTATCATTAATGTCTTGTATAATAAATTGCCTAGATTCGTCTTCTGCAAAAGCAGGTAAAAACGGATTGGTTTGATGAACCAAGAGCAGTTTTGCATTTGCTTCCTTACTCCATTCAAAAGCATACTTTATGAGATTGCTCGAGTAATCTGAAAAATCAATTAATAATATAAACCGTTTTGTCATATTTAAAATTTTAGTGTGCGGTTCTGTTGTATAGACACTCTTTTACTTTTACGTAGTCTTCATCGCTATCTGCTAAAACTATTAAGATGTCATGTGGTTTTACTACTGTAGAACCGCCAGGTCTAATATATTCATTATTTCGCTTTATCATTACAATAAATGCCGATTTCGGAAAGTTTAAATCAACAATTCGCTTATTTGAAGACAATACATCGGGTAAAATTTTAAACTCTTGAAGTGAGGATTTTGGTAGGTCTGACATTAATTGATCAATTTCAGTGAGCTTTTTTGTTTCTTCTGGTTCACCAACATTCAACCATTTTGCAAAGATTGAAAGTGTTGTTCCCTGTATTAAAATAGAGGTAACCGAAATGAAGAAAACAATGTTGAAAATAACATTAGCCTTGTCAATTCCTGCTAACAATGGATAGGTTGCAAATACAATTGGAACTGCACCGCGTAATCCAACCCAAGAGATATAGAGACGTCTTCTTAACTTCATTTTAAAAAACATAAGACTTATAAAAACGCCTACAGGCCGTGCTACAAGTATCAAAAAGACTGAAATTAAAAGTCCAATACCCATAAATGGTATAATTTGGGAAGGAAAAACTAATAAGCCTAGGGTAAGGAAAAGAACAATTTCTGTTAGCCAGGCCAATCCATCATACATTCTCAGTATAGTTTGTTTATGGATTAAATCTTGATTTCCTAAGTATACCGCACAGATATAAATGGCTAGAAAGCCATTACCTCCTACAAAATCTGTTGCCGAAAAGGTAATAAACATCAAGGCTATGACTAAAACAGGATATAGGCCTTCAAAATCAAGGTTAATCTTATTGATCACATGTTTACTGATATAGCCAAAAGCAAATCCAGCAATTGCACCTACTACCATCTGCTGAATAAACATGGGGATAATGGAGAGAATATTCTGGTCTTGATTTACGACTAAGGTTAAAAAGGCAATGGTAAGCACATAAGCCATAGGATCGTTACTACCACTTTCTAATTCTAATGTGGGTCTTAAGTTTGTTCTTAGCGCCAGATTTTTAGAACGCAAAATGGAAAACACGGCTGCGGCATCTGTAGATGAAACAATGGAACCTAACAACATACTTTCGTAAATTGTAAAATCTGTTATAAACCAAACAAATGTTCCTAGTGAAAGAGCCGTTAATAAAACCCCTGCTGTAGATAAGGCGAGGCCCTCTTTAAGTACAGGTTCAATACTCTTGAAATTAGTATTAAGACCTCCCGAAAACAAAATAAAGTTTAAAGAGACAACACCTATAAGCTGCGCAATTTTAGGATCGTTAAAGAAAATACCACCGATACCATCAGACCCTGCTAACATTCCAATGGCTAAAAATAGAATTAAAGTCGGGACTCCAAATTTATAGGATGTTTTACCTACAACGACACTAATAAATAGTAGAATAGAGCCAACAAGAAGAATGTTTTCAATGGTTAAGTTCATTATGATTTTGTATTCTGAATCTTATATGTTTAGGTGAATTACAGTTAAAATGGTTTTATGTAAATATACAAATTGCTTTATTTCTTAACGGAATACTTCCTTTAAAATACGCTTGCTAAGTGTTGATTTATTATTCTTTTTAAAATTAGAAATATGAAGTGGAATTAACGGCTTGTAGATTATGTGTACAACGTAATAACGACATTGTAAGTGAATTTTAAACGAATGACTAATTAATATAGTTATAAATAAACTTACTAATAATTAGTTGAATTGGACCTAAGTCTTTGATATTGATTTGACAAAGGCGAATAGAACTTTGATGAATTATAGTTTGATTTTTAGAATCGGATGTTTCATATAAGAATGTGGCGTTTTACTGAGGAAAACATACTAAAAAAAGTATATTTGCCGCCGATTGAATGGTGTAGGGTTTAGACAGACACTTTTAATCATTTTATAACTTATGTTTAATTGAAATAAAAAATTATGAAAAATTCAATTGTAGTACTTACAGCCTTTTTAATTAGCGCCATGTCTTATGCGCAAGTTCAAGTTTCAGTTAGTTCTGGATATGCAATAGGTAGTGCTGAAATGTTATTAGGAGAAAGTATTAATTCATCAGAAACAAAAAACGAATACGGTAGTTATGGTGAAGGTGTAAGTTTCCAATTAAGAGGAACTTATTTTTTAAATGATTCTTTTGGTTTAGACCTAGGAGTTGGTTATTTGAATGGTACGGATCAGACGATAAAGAATGTTGATTTATCACATAGACAGACTGACGCAGTTGCTAGAGCACGTGCATTTGGAGGGTCACTATCAGTAGTTTACAAGTTTACTAATAACATTTATGGTCGTTTTGGAGCTTTAATTAAATTGGGCGGAATGACAGAAGCTGTGGTATATGATAAAAATTACTTTGCTGTTGACCCAAGTTTAGATAATCCACAGGGAGTAACTGTATCTCAGGCATTTGGTATCGAAGAAGGTTCTTACTCTGAAACAAATTATACGGAAGATTACCACGGACAGTTTCCTTTAGGTTTTGTGGGTGCTCTTGGATATAAGTATGACTTAGATTCAAACTTTAGTCTTTTTGCTGAGGCAGAATATTATGGAATCAGTTTAAAGCGTAAAGATTCTGAAATTACAGAATTTAATACAGATATTGTTTTACCTGATGGTACTGTTGCTGTAAAAGGTGTTTATTCATTGGATAATTTACCTGAAGGTTATAATAGAAAAACGACTTATGTTGATAATCTAGACCATAGCAATACTGATTCGTCTAAAAAATTATCTCAAAAAGTTCCATATTCTTCTTTCGGAATTAATTTTGGAATAACTTATAGATTTAAAGGAGCAGCTAAAAAGAACAATCAATAATAATAGTTCATTTTAGAAGGATGAAGATATAGAAGTTCAGCCTATTCATAAAAAAGCCTATTGAAACATGTGTTTTAATAGGCTTTTTTTATTACTAAGGTTTAGCAAACTCTAGACTTACATTTCAGAGATTAGTTGTGATTCAATTCCTTCATTATCTCTGCAAATAACTCGTAAGATCTAATTCTGTCATTAATATCATAAATATTAGTTACAGCAATAAGTTCGTCTGCTTTAGTTTTCTCTATAAATTCCTTCACTTGAGCCTTCACCGAAGCTTTGCTTCCTACAAAAGAAAATTTCAGCATTTGATGAATTTGTGGATGCTGTATAATCTCTTCGAGATCAGGAGTCATTTCCGTTGGCGGCTGAACAAAATCGCGTTTCCCTGTAAATATTCCAACAATCATTCGGATTAACGATGTGAAAAGACGTTGCGCCTCTTCATCGTTGTCCGCTATAATAATGTTTATACCAGCCATAACATAAGGGTTTTCTAAGTCTTTTGATGGCTGAAATTCTTTGCGATAAATGTCTATGGCATTCCATAAATGAGTTGTCGCAAAATGACTTGCAAAAGCATAAGGCAACCCTTTCTCTGCCGCTAAATGAGCACTGTCTGTACTTGATCCTAAAATATAAAGAGGAACATGAACGCCTTCAGCAACCGTAGCGCGAACTTTCGCAATGGCATTGTCCTTAGAAAAATATCTTTCAATTTTTTCTATTTCATTAGGAAACGAATGTGCCGCTTGCATAAAGTCAGATCGAATAGCTTGTGCCGTTTCTCTGTCTGTTCCTGGTGCTCGCCCTAAGCCTAAATCGATTCGATTAGGATATAAAGAGCCTAGCGTACCAAATTGTTCAGCAATAATTAATGGCGAATGATTAGGAAGCATAATTCCTCCCGAGCCAATACGTAGTGTCATTGTGCCTTCTGCAACATAACCTATTAACACCGACGTTGCACTACTTCCAATATTGGGCGCATTATGATGTTCTGCTAACCAATAACGAGTGTAGCCATATGATTCGGCATGCTGTGCTAACTTAAGCGCATTATTAAAAGTTTGTTTAAGCGAATGACCTTCAGAAACTAAGGCGAGATCTAATATAGAATATAATGTTTGTTTTTGGCTCATAATGTTATAATCAGTTGTCACTTCTAAGAAATAGTAATATAACTATTTCAAATAGGCTGAATACATCCAAACTAACTTCTCTTGTTCACGAATATAATCGCTCATCAGTGCATTTGTTCCCTCGTCTCCTGCATCTTCAGAAAGGTCTAAAAGTTCACGTTGAAGAGCAATAATAATTTTGAAGGATTCAAGTGTGTCTTCCATATCCTTAGTTCCGTCTGCAACTTCAGAACTTTCTTTGATATCAGCTTCTTTTAGGTAGTCTGAAAACTTGTGATTTGGCGTATGTCCAAGAGTTCTGATGCGTTCTGCGACTTCATCAATTTTTATGAATAAATCTTCGTAAAGTTCTTGGAATTTATCATGAAGTTCAAAGAATTTATCTCCTTTAATATTCCAATGATAGCCTCTCACATTTTGATAAAAGATTGAATAATCTGCTAAAAGTTCATTGAGTTTTTCTGCAAGTTTTTTGGATTTTGTTTCGTTCAATCCAATAGAATTTAATTTTCCCATGTCTAATGTTTTAAAATGATTAATTGTTATATATATGTTTATTCACGATATCTACCAGAATTTTTTCATCAGAAAGTCTGTTGTTTAGTAGCGTCGAAGCCTTTAATAATAATCTCATCTAATGATTAATACTAGTAAATAGTATTTTACCGGTAATTTATCACTCCTAATTAAAGCGATTACCTATGTAAAATTATTTAGATAGGCTGCTGTTCTAAACTTTGCAGCTCTGTTTGTTGTTCAGTAGGGTTTGAATGAATGGTATGTTTAAATAAACTAATGTCAGATTTTTTGATGCCTTTCGATTAAATGCCATTTATTCAAAAATGTTAAGCTCTAAAACAGCTCTTTCAAATATTTCATATTCGATTTTGCGGTATCGATTACATCAGCTACTTGGCCATTTAACATTAGTTTCCCCATACTTTTTGTAAAGCCTTTAATTTGGTCAAACTCAACTTTAGGTGGCATGGCCAAAGCATCGGGATCCGTAAAGATGTTGATTAAAGCAGGTCCATTGTGTGCAAAAGC
The DNA here is from genome assembly GCF_003217215.1 of Winogradskyella epiphytica. Taxonomy (GTDB): domain Bacteria; phylum Bacteroidota; class Bacteroidia; order Flavobacteriales; family Flavobacteriaceae; genus Winogradskyella; species Winogradskyella epiphytica. Next base: position 359,573 of record NZ_QJTD01000001.1, on the reverse strand, counting down.
TACTTCTAAGGTGCTTTGTACGTTCTCGCATTGATCTACATTCCAAGCTTTAATACCCATGGCTTCTGCCACTTTAGCAAAATCTGGATTTTTCATGTCTGTTTGCCAATCAGGATAACCGGCAACTAACATTTCCACTTTTACCATTCCTAGTGTTCGATTGTTAAAGATAATTATTTTAACGGGAATGTTGTATTGGCTAATAGTCATTAAATCGCCTAAAAGCATGCTAATACCACCATCGCCACAGAGTGCTATAACTTGTCGATCTGGTCGGGATAATCCTGCGCCAATAGCCATTGGCATAGCGTTAGCCATGGAGCCATGATTAAATGAACCCGTTAGGTATCGATTGCGTTTACCTTTGATATATCTTGCAGCCCAAACCGCAGACATCCCTGTATCAACTGTAAATATAGCATCATCAGTAGCTACGTCATCAATAACAGATGCCACAAATTCAGGATGAATATTCTTACCTTCTGATTTGGCCTGAACATAAGAGGCGTACTTTTCTTCTTGGTCATTATGCAATTCTCGCATGGCCTTTAAAAAATCATCGTCAGTTTTTCTATCTAATAGAGGAAGCAAGGCCTCTAAGGTGTCTTTAATTTTCCCTGCATAACCATAATCGACTTTTGCACGTCTGCCAATGCGTTCGGGTTTATCATCAATTTGAATAATAGTATTGTCTTCTGGTAAAAAGTCTGTATAAGGAAAGTCCGTACCTAATAAAATAAGCAAATCTGCTTCTTGCATCGCTTTAAATCCTGATTTACTTCCTAATAGTCCATTCAAACCTACAGCGAAAGGATTACTTATTTTATCAAAAAATATCTTTCCTCGAAAGCTATAACCCATAGGCGCATTGAGTTGTTCTGAAAGTTGCATTGCTTCGTCTTGTGCGTCCTTACATCCATAGCCGCAAAATAACATGACTTTTTTGTTCGTATTAATAACCTCTGCGAGTTCTTTCAATTCTTCCTTTCCTGGAATCAGTCTTGAATGGGTAGTGAAATTCTTATTGGCCGTCGTGATTTCAGTAACTTCAGATTCTGAGACATCGCCTGGTAAGCCTACTACCGCTACACCTCTATCTTGAATAGCATGTTGAATAGCTGATTGAAATGCGTTCGCCGCTTGCTCTGGTGTATTAGTCATTACGCAATATTTACTGCAATCGTCAAATAATTTAACGATATTAGTTTCTTGGAAATTATCCATCCCCAATTTATCGGTATTAATTGTGGTCGCAATAGCAATTACTGGATTTCCAGAACGGTTGGCATCGTACAGACCGTTGATTAAGTGCACATGACCTGGGCCACTGCTACCCATACAACAACCAATACCATCGAGTTCAGCATCCATAGATGCCGCATAGGCTCCCGCTTCTTCATGACGCACATGAATCCACTCCAACCTTCCATCACGTCTTACGGCATCATTAATAGGATTTAAACTGTCTCCGGTTACGGCATATAATCGTTTAACACCTGCATTGACTAAATTTTCTACGAGTAAATCTGCTACTTTTTTTGCCATATCTTCTTTAATTTTAATCTGTTTAATTTTTGAAAATGTTAATATGTCTAGGAGTACCTAAGACATATAAATTGTAAGTCTTCAATTTATAACTAAACGTCCTTATTCTTGAACTCAAATAATACAATCCTTGATTCCTTTCATAAAACATGCCATATCCCTTAAGTTTATTCAACCTAATACGAATGCGATTTCTAAATTAGGTGTCTCAATGAAACAACCTCAGCTTATACTTACAACTATGTTTCTTTATAGTAGTTAGTTGTAAACACCTATATTTTTTTTAAAAAAATTATTGAAGATGATATCATAAACTTAGGATTTACTCATCCACATAGAACCATTTTTTGTTGTTAATTTATCTAAAGCTCCTTGATCCGAAAGTTCATTTAAAAACGTTTCGCTTTCGCTTCTCGGTGTACCTGAAAGTTCAGAATACTCTTTAGCTGTGAGCGTCGGGTAGATAGCGAATAGATGCTCCCATGTTTTGCTGTATTCACTTTTTTCGGCATTCGGATTTAATTTTAGAATAGCCATTTCGTAAAAAGCATAAGGTCTGGTACCGTAAACGGTTTCTTGATTGCCTGCCTCATCAACAAAGAACATGGTTGGAAATCCTCTCACACCTAATTCTTGACCTAATTTTAAATCTTCCTTAAATAAGTCCTGCGCTTTTCCTTCAAAATCCGTTTTTAATTGCTTTAGGTCTAGTCCAACTTTTTCAGCTGTAATGGCCAAATTTTCCCATTTAGCCATATTTTTCTTTTCTAAAAACATCATTTCTCTCATTTCACGCATATACAAAATAGCTTTCTGCTTATCTTGTAGTTGAGCGGCTTTAAAAGCAATAGAGGAAGGGTAAGATGAATCCATAGGGTCTTCTAACCAAAGGTCACCATCTATAGGCATATCGTAGTGAACACTCACTTCATCCCAATGACTAGCAACATCGGCAGGAGAACTTATTCCGCCGCTATTATAACTCCAGTCCGGTAATAAACCACCCATTCTATAGTCGATTTCCACAGCATCTCCATACTCTAATTTGAGTTTGCGTAGTTGCGGTTCGATTCCCCAACATGAAGAACAGATAGGGTCTGTATAATAAATGATTTTAATGGATTTTTTATCCGAAGAAACTTTGTTTGTAGAAGTGCTTTCAGAGGTCGTATCTGTAGTTTCACACATTCCAGTTTCTATATCGCATATCAGCGGATTGTTTTTTGATGTTTCGTTATTCATAATTTTATTTTTTTATCTCTTCAGAAGTGGCAAATTCTTCCATTCTGGTAATTAAATTGTTTTCTACGGTATAAATCTGAACCCATTTTTGCTTTAATTCTCTTCCCGATCGTTTTACTCTTTGATGTTCTTTTCCTAAGACAACCACCATATTTCCTTCAACAATATACTGAAGTGGTTCAAAATTGATGATTTCAGTGCGTTCCATGATATTATTATAAAAGGCTCTTACACCTTCTTTCTTTTCAAAGCTCCCTTTCGGGATTATTTGTGTGCCATGGTAAATCCATACCGTATCATCTGAAACCGTTGCTACAAATGCATCGGCATCACCGCTACTAAATGCAGTAAACATGTTTTCTACAACCTCTCTCGCTGAATTTTTCATGGATTTATTGTTTTGCAAACTGTAAGTGAATCACAATGTTGACGTCTTTTCCAACTCCAGCAGCTGTTGGGTCAAAATCAATATGATAATCAAATCTATTGATGGTGGTTTTAGCTTTCATACCTAATTTTTCACCTTGATCACTTTTTACTGTTCCACCGTAATACACATCAAAAATCACCTCTTTTGTGACATCTTTAATGGTTAATTCACCATATAATAAATAATGATCAGGTTTACCCGTAGCGAAAATTTTAGAGCTTTTAAAGGTCATTTCTGGATAGGTGTCGACTTCAAAAAAGTCGGCGCTTCTCAAATGTTTGTCTCTGTCTTCAACATTGGTGTTAATACTTTTTACTTGTACCGTAAAATTAAACTGAGCATCAGTAAGAGCTTCCTCACCTTTTGTTAAATTTCCAGTGTATTCTAAAAACTTCCCATTTACTAAACTAATCCCTGAATGAGATATATTAAAATTTAATGACGAATGATACGGGTCTACCTTCCATTCGGTTTGTGCATATGAACTTACCGTCAGTAAAATCAGCGCTAAAATTGACATAATTTTTTTCATGATATTTAAGTTTTTAAATGTTAATAATTCTATTCGTTGTCATGTTCGAATCGTCCTTATGAACTATCCTTTTAAGTTAAGGCTTTTTTTGCAAAAAATGAAATGATTATGCCCGGGACAGATAAGGCAATGGCTAAATATATTAGGCTTGAAGGCGCGTATATACCGAGTAACAAACCTCCTGCCGATGAAGCAATCATAATCGATAAGTTAAAGACCGAAGACTGAACGGATGTTGCAACGTCTTTGGCGGTTTCAACCTGTCTGCTTACCGCTGCTTGTAACAAAGTTACTAAAGGCCCAAAAGAAACTCCCCATAAAAAGAAGGCGAAATGTCCCATACCTGTTGTACCTCCGGATAGGAGAAAAATAACCATGGATATAATAATCAATCCAAACATAGCTATGGTTAATAATCTTAAGTATTTGTCGGTATATTTAATGGCTATTAAGACCGAAATCAAAGAGCCTATTCCGAAAAATAGTAAGGCACTTTCTACACCTCCAGCAAGCTGAATCTCTTCAACAAGACTGGTGATATATACATAAACACCATAATGCGCAACAACACCCAGAAGGGTAAGCAGAAGTATAATTAGGACTTCAGGTATTTTTAATAAGGCGAAAGGTGATGAGCTTTTGGTGAGCTTTTCTCCTGGTGTTGAAGGTAAAGCAAAGAAACTAACTAAGGCGATAAGAATAATAAAAACTCCAAGTCCTATAAACTCTGTTCGCCATCCATAATCATTTCCAATAGTCGTCATGATAGGCATTCCAACACTAATGCCCAAGGTGGTTCCGGCCATAATTACAGCAATGGCTTTACCGTGGTGTTCTTCACTTACTAATCGCATACCATAGGCTGCAATCATTGGCCACATCACCCAATAAGAGTAGTAAAAGATACTTTCGGTTGAATTGCATGGTTAATGAAATCAGTGGAATAGCAAATATTGCTGAAGCTATGGCGTAGTAACCTACTAGATTTCCGGTTTGTACTTCACTAATATTAAGATCGTCCATCATTAACGGTAAAACCCCTGATGGCATAAGCTCAGAGAGAATCCCAACAAAAGTCACCGACGACATCAATATCATAATCAACCACGGAAAACTACTTTTTACTTGTTCCGTAATATTTTTTTTGCTCATAGTTATTTATTGTTTGTAAGGGTTCAATTTGTTGCTTGATTCAGAATTAAAACTCCGTTTCTCGGCCCACTAATTTCCATCCGGCATGTGTGACTTCCAATTTCATGATTAGATTAGTCACTAAATTTTCTAAAAGGTTTTCCTGCTCACCAATAGTAGCGACTTCAACTTTAATTTGAACCTCTTTCGGATTGTTTTCCGACAGATTTCTATTAATAGAACGTAGTAATAACTGATCATTCGTTTCAATATGGTTTAATAACCAAAATCGAACGTTGGACTCTGTATTCAAAGCACATTCAATAGAGACTTGATAGTAGGTTTCTTTAACTTCAGTTTTACGATAGGCTGAAAGTTTTGATAGTCGTAAACTTATAGGTCGTAGAATGATATGCGACAAGACTACGGCTGTAGTCGTAATGACTGCTTCCACTAGAAACCCCATTCCAGCTAATGTTCCAACCGCTGCAGAACACCAAATTGTCGCTGCAGTATTTAGCCCTCTCACATCGAAGCCATCTTTCATAATCACACCAGCGCCTATAAAACCAATACCTGTCACAATCTGTGCCGTTACCCTGCTTGGATCACCGCCAGTTAGACTGTGAAGATCTATAGATAATAATACAAATGAGGCTGCACCAATAGCAACTAAGGTATTGGTTCGGAGTCCAGCGTTCTTTTGTCGCCACTGTCTCTCAAAACCAATGAAACCACCTAAGAAAAATGCGATACCAATACGTAAAATATATTCTGTTATTTCTACAAATCCATCCATAAAAATAATAGGATTAAAGTCTTATTGTTGCAACCTCAAATGTTAGTTTATTTATAAGTTTAAAGGAATATCATATGCTGGTTCTTTACGACGGAAAAGAAAATCTCCGTTACGTACAGAGGCTAACACATCCACTCTTTTACGAATGGCTTCATAAACGGAGGACTCGTTAAGAACAATGAAGTTAGCAGCTTTTCCAACCTCTAGGCCGTAGCTGTCTTGTATATTCAAACAACGTGCGCCATTGTAGGTAATTAAATCGAAATTGGTTTTTACATCTTCCGAAGACATAATCTGCGCTAAGTGGATACCATTATCCAAAATATTCATCATATTTCCGTTCCCCATTGGGTACCATGGATCGTTAATAGAATCTTGTGCAAAAGCCACATTAATACCGTACTCTAAAAATTCTTTCACTCTCGTTAAGCCACGACGTTTTGGATAGGTGTCTTGTCGACCTTGTAAATAAGCATTCTCTGTTGGACAAGCAATAAAGTTCATCTTAGTCTTTTGGAAGATATCTAGCATTCTAAAGGCATAGGAGTCGTCTGCCGAACCAAAAGAACAGGTGTGACTTGCTGTGGTTCTAGTCCCATAATCTTCCATATACACAAGCGCATTTAATAGTTCTACAAATCGTGAATGCGGATCATCGGTTTCGTCACAGTGCACATCGATCATTTTATCGTATTTTAAAGCCAATTTTACGATATCGTGAACCGATTTTTCTCCAAACTCTCTCGCTGGCTCGTAATGCGGAATGCCGCCTACAACATCGGCACCCATTTTAAGAGCTTCTTCTACGAGTTCCAGACCGCCTTTATACATATACATGCCCTCTTGAGGGAAAGCGACAATCTGAATGTCCACAGTATCTTTTAGATCTTCTTTCATTTCCAACATGGCTTTTAAGGCGGTGAAGTTTGGATCTGTAACATCTACATGCGTACGAATGTGCTGTACACCCTGAGATACTTCGTTTTTAATACCTTTCATTGCCAATCGTTTTACACTTTCTACCGTTAGTGTTTCTTTGAATTTTGGCCATAATTCGATAGCTTCAAATAGGGTTCCGGAGCCAGCACCCTCTTGCCCTAATTCTGATAAAGTATATACGTAATCTAAATGTAGATGTGGATCGACATAAGGTGGCAGAACTAACTTTCCGCCAAGATCGATTTCTTCATCACATTTAGGTAAATTCGTTCCAATTTGTGTGATTTTCCCATTTTCAACAATCATTTCTGTTGCTGCATCATTGCGATAAATTTTCGCATTAAAAAACTTCTTCTTCATATGAGATAAATTTTAAGTGAATATTAGACAAAACAATAATTATAGCTATTCGATCTTTGTTCGAAATAGCTGTTTGTAAAACAATAAGTAGATGTGAATAGTTTGAAACCTGATTTTTCAAGGCCAACTTACAATATAAGCTTATTTAATCATATCTCTATGAGTGTTGTGAGTTATTTAACTATTGGTCAGTTGTTTAGTGTGCATTTGTGTGCACCCATTTTTCGAAAGCTTCCATAAAACTTGTTAAAAAGTCTTTTGTAGAATCGTTAGTAAGTTGTCCTTCCTCATTAAAAAGTTCGGCAACGCCACCAATATAAGCTTCTGGTTGCGCCATTGCAGGTACGTTTAAGAAAGTTAGTGACTGTCTTAAATGATGATTTGCACCAAAGCCACTGATACTTCCTGTGGAAACACTTACTACAGCACCAGGCTTTCCATCCCAGCAGCTTTTACCCGGAGGGCGAGAACCTACGTCTAATGCATTCTTAAGGACACCAGGAACTGATCGATTGTATTCTGGTGTGAGAAAGAGTAGGGCATCTACAGCTCTTACTTTATCTCTTAGCTTCACCCACTCCTTCGGCGGATTGGCTTCTAAGTCTTGGTTGTACATAGGTATATCAGCGATATCAATTAAATCAAAGGATAGAGATTTTGGCGCTATATCCATTAGGACCTTCGCTGTTTTAAGATTAAAAGATTCTTTTCGCAAGCTTCCTACGATAACTGCAATTTTATAATTTTTCATAAATTTTGAATTAAGTTTAAAATAGAGTTAAAAAAAACACCATAAATTTTTGATTGACTTAAATTTATGGCATTTCTTTATTGTTAAAATAATATTATTATCCGTTAGTAGGTCTTGGCGCCCATTTATCATAAGGTGTCATATCGAAGTTATTCACTTCATCCATAGTTAATCCTAATGCTTTTGCAACACCTTCTCCGTATTCCGAATCGGCTTTATAACAGTTTCTTATATGACGTATCTGAATAAACTTTTCTGCACCACCAACTTGAGATGCAGTGTTTTTAAATAGGACGTCTGCTTTGCCATCGGCTTTAATAATGCGGAATAAATCACCAGGCTGTGTGTAGTAATCTTGATCATCATCTCTAAAGTTATGAGCGTAAGCACTACCTTCTAATTCTAAAGGCGGTTCTTTAGCCTCTGGTTGTTCTTGCCATAAGCCATAACTATTAGGATTGTAATGTTTGGTACCACCGTGATTGCCATCTACACGCATAGTTCCATCTCTGTGATTAGAATGATACGGACAAGTTGGTTTGTTTACAGGAATTTGATAATGATTCACTCCTAAACGGTAACGTTGGGCATCGCCATAAGAGAATAATCGACCTTGAAGCATTTTGTCTGGAGAGAACCCGATTCCTGGAACAATATTGGTTGGATTAAAGGCAGCTTGCTCTACATCTTGGAAATAGTTCTCAGGATTTTTATTCAATTCAAACTCACCAACAGGAATTAAAGGAAAGTCCTTTTTAGACCATACTTTAGTTAAATCGAAAGGGTGGAAGCGGTAGGTTTTTGCCTGTTCTTCCGTCATGACTTGAATGTACATTTTCCATTTAGGGAAATCTTTTCTTTCGATAGCATCAAACAAATCGCGTTGCGAAGATTCTCTGTCCATTCCCACAACTTTCATGGCTTCTTCGTCAGATAAGTTTTCAATACCTTGTTGCGTCACGAAGTGAAATTTTACCCAATGCCTTACATTGTCTTTATTAATAAGACTGTAAGTATGGCTACCAAATCCGTGCATGTGACGGTAACCTTTTGGAATACCGCGATCACTCATTGTTATAGTCACTTGGTGCAAGGACTCAGGAAGTAGGGTCCAGAAATCCCAATTATTATTTGCGCTACGCAAGTTGGTTTTAGGATCGCGTTTAACAGCACGGTTTAAATCTGGGAATTTCATCGGGTCACGGAAGAAAAATACAGGTGTATTATTTCCTACTAAATCCCAAATACCTTCATCGGTATAAAACTTTAGTGCAAATCCGCGAATGTCTCTTTCGGCATCTGCGGCACCACGTTCTCCGGCCACCGTAGAAAATCGGCTAAACATTTTAGTTTGCTTTCCAACTTTACTAAAGATATCGGCTTTAGAATATTTTGAAATATCATGTGTTACTGTAAATGTTCCAAAAGCTCCAGAGCCTTTCGCGTGCATACGTCTTTCCGGTATAACCTCTCTATCGAAGTTTGCCATTTTTTCAAGAAACCAAGCATCCTGCATTAATAGTGGACCACGAGGTCCCGCCGTTTGTACGTTTTGGTTATCTCCAACCGGAGCACCGGTCTGTCTAGTAAGTTTTGGCTTTTTATCGTCCATAATTATGATTGTTTATATTTGATTAATTAAGTCCTTGAAGGTACAATAATTTTAAGACATTTAAAATGCTATTAACCAATATTGGGTTGTGAACTCACTATGTCAATCAGTAAATTTACAGTAAGGAAGTAACCCTTATTTAACAAAAAAAAGAGCTTCTTGCTTAAGAAACTCTTTTCAATTTTTGAATATGTAATGAAGAACTACAACTTAACCAATTTAGTCGTTAGTATTTGGTTAGTTTGGTTTTTAGCTTTTATCATATACACTCCTGGTTTTAATGTTGACACATCAAGAGTATCGGTTCTTGTGAAATCTCCAGTATAGGTTTTTATTAGTTTTCCTGTTAGATCATAAATTTCAACATTGGTAACATTCACATTAATGCTAAATGAGGTTTGTGATGGATTAGGATAAATACTTAAACTTGGAGACACCCGGTCTTCGATACCCATAGTATGAGGTTGATTTCCTAAAATTCTAAATTGTCCAGCGGGAATTGTAATAGCTGCTGTGGAATTACTAACTGTAGTATTACCTGTTGGATCCATCAGATCGTACCAAGTTGTTGCAACTCCACTTGGAAAATTAGTATTAACGGTTTGCGCAACAACATCAAAATTTGAAAGTATAATAACGTTATTTAAAGAAGATGTTGGCAATGTATTGTCAAACACATCAATTCTCGGTGTGAGATTTCCTGAAGTTATCGTATAATCACCTTTAAAAACAGGCTCTTCAATTTTAAGCTGGTGTAGCTTAGACCAATCCTCATAAATTTGCCCTCTTAGTGCATCGGTTAACCAATTATCTGTCCATTGTGGTTGAGGTTTCGTATCTAATTTACAATCGCCATTTCCATCGGCATTTCCAGGGAAATTTGTTGTTCCATTGTTACAGGTAAAGATGGAGTTATCCATGCCTAGTTCTCCAAAATGCCATATCATTTTTGGACCAGGAACCATAACAGACATGGCGCCTAAAGCCGACATTCTAGAAAGTGCGATGTTTGGATCTTGTACGTTATGAGCAGTATTACTGCTATTTCCATAGGCCAAGTTTCTGTACATTAATCGTTCTTCATCATGGCTTTCTGCGTAACCTATAACTCTTGGTCCATTAAAACCAGCATGAGCTTTATGTCCCATTCTGTCGATGTTTTTATTTCCAGATTGTGCCATTGTAAGTTCGTTATAGGAAGAATTCATAATACCCCACATCATAATTCCTTTGCCTTCTTCTAAGCGGTAATTTGCCCATTCTTTTTCTTCATTATCTGAACCTAAATGCTCAAAAATAACGTAGTGGTTAGGATCAATGGACCAAGAGTGATCGGCGTATTCTTTTAGTACATCCACTCGGTCTTGTTGGTACGATCCTGTACAACCTTCATTTCCGTCGTACGTGCCATTACCACAATTCTGTGTGAACCCCTTGGTTAAATCCCAACGGAAACCATCAATTTTAAATTCTTCAATCCAATAGCTCACCACTTGTTTCACATATTCTTTAGTGTGCTCTGAACTATGATCAAAATCATTACCAACATTATAAGAGTGAGTTGGGAATACATTGAAATATGGATTGTCTTCTGAAGGACCTCCCCAACCATCACCATCTGGATCGTCCATCCACATTCTTACCATAGGGTTTCTTCCAAATGCATGATTAAAAGCTACGTCTAAGATGACCGCTATACCATTTTGATGACAGACATCTACTAATTCTTTAAACTTCTCTTTAGTGCCATAAAACTTATCTAAAGCCATATGAAATGAAGTGTTATATCCCCAGCTTTCATTACCTTCAAATTCCATGATTGGCATGAGTTCAATCGCGTTAATATTTAAATTTTTAAAATAATCGATTCTGTCTATGATATTTTGAAAGTTTCTATCAGCGTCAAAATCTCTAATCAATACTTCATAGACGATTAAGTCTTCTTTCTCTGGTTTTGAAAAGTTAGGTACTTCCCAATTATATGGCGATTGTCCGGTTTGTAAAACGGTAACTTCACGCTCTTGGCCTTCAGGATATGAAGGTAGGTTAGGGTAACTTGATTCTGGAATGTATGGATCGTCAAAAGGAGATAAAACTAAGGTTGAAAAAGGATCCGCTACTTTTACTAATTTAGGTGAATTGGGAACAGGAGTCATGTCTCCAACCCAATATTGAAAAGTTTCAATTTGCTGAGCTGTTAATCCAGTTAATTCTAACCAAAACTTATTATCAGTTATGTTCTTTTTCATGGCATAAACACTTGAAGGACTCCAATTGTTGAAACTTCCAGCGACATATACAAAGTCTTTTCCAGGGGCATTTAAAACTAAAGTTGCTTTTGTAGGATCTGAGGAATTATAGTTAATTCCATTTTTTAATCCGGCAGGCAAGTCTTCATTTATTGTATTGTTTACAATGATTAAAAAAGTTTTTGAAACACTTATACCATTTTGAGTAACGACTAGTTCACAAGATTGATTTTCGGTGAGATTAGAAAATAAATAACCGTTGTAAAATGTGGTATTGTTTTGTGTATGCACACTCACGCCATTGGCAAATAATTCATAATTAGCCGGGCCATTGGTATTCTGAGCTAATATCTGGGTGTTTGCACCATTGTCCACCACAATTATACCATTAGCACTAGGGGAAGGGTTAATCATGGTTACTTGGAAAGCACCAATATTAAAAACAAAATTGGAGCAACCAGAGGCTTTTAACTCTTGATTACCTGCTGCATTTCTAAATACCATTCCCATTTTAGTCACCTGACTTTCTTGGGTAGACGTTAAGTTGAAGTAGGTGTTTGGGGTAAGTGTTATACTCCATGTGCCATCGCCATTATTTGTCATTTCTCCTACACCGTCATCTTGACCCCAATTTCCAACTACAGAAACTCCATATTCATCAGAGTCCGTTCCTACACCTAAATGAGCGTAAACTTTTGAAGGGTTGCTTATACCATTACAGTCCGAGTCATTGCTATTAATGTCCACTGTAATTGTTACAGGTTGATTAATAAGTATTGGGCTTGGATTTGTGCTTACTTGAGCCGCTACGAAAAGGGGTAGGAGCAGTATGAATTTGAGTAGTGAAGTTTTCATAATGTGGATTTTTATTAAAGGTAATGGCTTAACCGTTTAAAACAAAAAAGGTTGCGTTCTAAAACCACAACCTTTTTGTTATTTAAATGAGATAGATAATTGTATCTATTTTGTGTTTACTCTAAAGTAATGGTTAAAGCTACGGTATCTATAGTAATAAAATAAGTACCTGTAGTTCCTGTGAATGCGAAGTTGCTATCATCATCTTCAGCATTTACAAGGGTTTCACTAAAAGTATAACCAGCATCTGCAAAATATGGGAAGTTTTGACCAGATGCCCAATCACCTTCAGTAGTAAAGAATCTGAAGTTGTTTTCAGTACCATCTATATTTTGAAGGTTAATACTACCAGAGTATACGCCTTCACCTGTACAAGCTAATTTTACTGGTGAGTTCCATCCCCATCCAGCATCTGTTGCACCAGCACCTAAAACCCATAATTGGTCAAATTCACAGTTTCCAGTAGATTGCGGGTCACCAATTGTAATGGTTTTCTCAACGGTATTAACGACTAAACTATAGAAACCTGTTTCTCCGATGAATCTAAAGTTGTTGTCTTCATCTAATGCATCTTCAAAATTCTCATCAATAGTATAACCTTCTTCAACATAGTGAGGGAAATTTAAACCAGAATCCCAATCGCCTTCAGAAGTAAAGAATCTAAAAGACTCAGAATTTAATAAATTAACGTTCCAAGAGTAAATACCATTTCCAGTACATGGAAGGCTAACAGGAGTCGTCCAACCCCAACCTGCATCAGGTAAACCTGCACCTACAGCCCATAATTGATCTAATTCACACACAGCGCCTTCTTCACCCGTACTTTCTGGAAGCACTAAAGTTAAAGCTTGTGAAGGAGAGATCATTTCAATTGAAGAATCTGCACCAACTGATGCTCTTAATCTAAAATAAACACTACCCGTATTAGGAATATCTACAGTTTCAGGATCATTGTCTAAACCAGCTTCAGCTGCGAATTGAAGTAAATCTCCAATAGTCACTGCATATTCATTTTGACTAGTTGTTCCAACAACCTCCATGTCTGAAAAATCCCCAGTTATCGATTTTTGTAACTCGTAGTTCACGTTTGTTGGTGTTTCAAAATTTGCATCTGACCAGGTAAAACGCTCTCCTAAATTACTAGAAGCCGAAGGAATTAATATATACTCTGCTAAGAATGAATTTGAAAATGATAATTCACCACTAGGTTGAGCTATGTAAGTTAAGCTATCATCACTCTCGCAAGAATTAAAGCTAACTGCAGCCAAAAGCATTAATGCTAAAAGTTTTAGTGTTTTCATTGTTTTAATGTTTTTATTAATATCCTTCATTTTGAATTAAATTAGGGTTAGTTGAAATTGTATTTGTTGGTATTGGGAAAATGTTTCTGAATGAACTTGTAGAAGTTCCATTTGGCTGATTGCCTTTAAATGGCCATAAGTACGTTTCTGTTGTAAAACGATCGTATCGAATTAAATCAGTACGTCTTTGACCTTCCCAATATAATTCTCTAGAACGCTCATCTAAAACGAAATCTAAATCAAGATCTGAGGCTGTAATATTTCCAGAAGCATCACCGAAAGCTCTCTCTCTTAATTCGTTTATTTTAGAAACTGCAGTTCCGATGTCTCCACCACCACCTCTTAGGTTAGCTTCAGCATAGTTTAAATAAATTTCAGCTAAACGAATAATAGGTAAGTCTGTATCTACGAAATCTCCAGTACTATCATTTCCTGGGTTACCGTTAGAATCAATATTTTTAAATTTAGTTACAGCATATCCTTGGTTAAAAGGAGGGATACTTTCAATTTCTAAACTTTGACCATCGGTATAGAACATACCTCTTTTATCACCTGAAGCAACCACTTCTTCTAAATAATAAGTAAGGTTGTCTAAGTCTAAAGTGATTAAGTAAGTTCCAGCCGTTACAGCGATGTTATCACCGCCAGCTTCGAGCGAACCGTCAGCATCAGTGTCACCATAATTAACACCCCAATCTTCATTAAATCTGAATTTCATGAAACCATCGTTTAATTCAGCATATAGCGCATATTGGTTAGAAGCGATTTCATACATTTCCATATCTGGACCATCCCAAGAATTTTCTGTTGCATCTCCAACTAATCCCCAGTCAGATAGTGTTCCTCCTAAGCTATTATTTAAAGAGGCTAAGTCAATTGCTCCCGTTTCAAACTTTTCTACAAGTGCTTTAGTGGTTCTGTAGCCACCCCAACCACCGTTAATACCTAAACTTGTTGGGTCCATTGTTCCACCGGTAGCACCATGAACTAAGAAAGTTGATCCACCGTAAGTTTGAGATTGAATTCCGTCAAAATTAAGAGCGAATATAAATTCGTTTTGAGCGCCATTAGAATTATTATCGGCTAAGAATAATTCATCATAAGCCGTTCCGTTTCCGTTGGCATCATTCATATTGATCACGTAAGATGAATTCATGACGTTATTAGAGTACGTAATACAGTCAGCATAACGAGGCGTTCCTGTCCATACTTCAGCATTCAAATATAATTTTGAAAGTAATGCCCAAGCCGCTACTTTATCTACACGACCATATTCGTTTGAGTCTAATAATAAATCTTGAATTTCTAATAGTTCAGACTCAACAAAGTCAAATAATTCTGCTCTATTACTTTGTGAAGGCAAGTCTGTAGTAATTTGAGTGACTAAAGGAACGTTCGCGTAAAAGTCAATTAAATTATAATAAGCAAAAGCTCTTAAGAATCTGGCTTCAGCAATAAAAGTCTGTGCTTCGGCATCTGCTAATAAAGAGGCATTTTGAATAAAGGCATTTGTGAAAGATACCTCTTGAGCTAAACGAAGGTACATGGCTCCTGTAAAGTCATTTCCAGCCGACCAATATAAACCGTGCATATCTGGCAATCCTGGATCTCCCCAACCTACTACCGCGTGATCTGTAGTTAATTCGTTTAGGTTAAATAACATTCTAGTGTACTGAGAGAAACCTTGATCGATATCTGGAATATCTGCAGCACCTGCATCTCCACCATTTTGTCCCGTTAATGCTAAACTCGCATATAGCTTTGCTAATGCACCTTTTGCTTCAGTAACATTTGCAAAAACATCTTGTTCAGTGAAACTATCTGGATCAATTGGATTTTGATCTAAATCATCATGACAAGCAGTCATAAATAATGAGATAGTTACAATAAAAATAATTTGGTTAATTCTATTTTTCATAATTCAATTTTTTTTAAAAATCTACATTAACACCTAAAACAAATGTTCTTGGTCTTGGGTAGAAATTATTGTCAATACCTCCAGTGATTTCAGGATCTAATCCTTCATAATCTGTTATGGTTGCAACATTTTGTACAGAACCATATAATCTTAGAGATACATCTTTAATGGCATTATCTAAAGTGTAACCTAAAGTGATGTTATCTATTTTGAAGAAAGAAGCTTCTTCGATATAGTGGCTGCTTAAGAAATTCTTTTCATCAGCTTGGTTTACAAACCCATTGTCTAAATAACTCGAATGTAAGTTCCATAAAAAGTTATTTGTTGTTGGTATAACACCATTTAAATAAGATTGGCTAGAAGATACGTTATTGTATGCGTAGTTGCCAATATTAGCTCTTGTTACAACCGCTAAATCCCATTTCTTATAGCTTACGTTAGTGTTTAAGCCCATAATGATATCTGCATAAGGATCTTTAAATAGATACTTATCCTCGTCATTAATTATGTTATCACCGTTTCTGTCAACAAAAGCCCCTTCAATAGGTTTTCCGTTGTTGTCATAAACTTGTTGGAATACATAGAAGCTATAAGGTGCTTCACCTTCAGTATGCATTTGAATACTATTACCAGTACCACCACTAATTCCACCAACTTCTTGATTGAATGGTAGTCTTGTGATTTTGTTGTCGTTGAAGGCTACGTTGTAACTGATTGACCATTCGAAGTCATCCGTTTTAACAGGAATTACGTTAAGTGCGAATTCAACACCACGGTTTTCCATATCACCAATATTCTTTTCGATTCGAGCTCCAAAGTTTGTAAACGGATCTACAGAAGCAGGCGCGATTAAATCTTTAGTTTGCTTTTGGTATAAGTTCACAGAACCTGAAACACGTCTGTCAAATAAACTATAGTCTAATCCAAGGTTAAGTGTGTTACCAATTTCCCATCTTAGGTTTTCGTTTAAAGGATCTGGTCTGTAGGTTTGATAGAAAGTGTCTCCGAATTGATAATTAGCAGAAGATTGACTTCCTGTATATCTTGTTAAGAATAAATAATCTCCTAAACCATTAACGTTACCAACTTCACCATAACCAACACGAAGCTTAAGTTCGTTTACTTTATCACTTTTTATGAAGTCTTCATTGTGAATATTCCAGGCAAGTGCTACAGAAGGGAAGTATCCCCAACGATCATTCGGATTTAATTTTGAAGATGCGTCTGCTCTTAAAGTCGCCGTTACTAAATATTTACTATCGAAATCGTAGTTTAAACGACCAAAATATGATAATAATACGTTTTTAGATTTATCTATGAATTCAAAGTCGTTTCCTTGCGCTTCGGCGATACTACTATAACTGTAGTTGTCATATTCAAAAGATTGGTATGAGTAACCTGCCACAGCAGTTATATTATGAATATCGTTTATTGATTTGTTATAGGTTAAATAAGAATCAAATAATTTATTAGTAGAAGTTTGAGAAAAAGTATTTCTAGAGCCATTCCAAGTGGGGTCAGCAGTAGGGATTAAATCTGAAACCAGTGTTCTTCCATTACTATTAGATTTATCAATACCAGTACTAATTGTAGCGGTAATATCAGGGAAGAAGTGCAGCTTATAATCTACTTTAGCGTTAAGAATATAACGTCTTACTTCAGCACTATCATCTCTTAAGTTTAATAAAGCAACTGGGTTAGTACCTGCTAAATTAGGTTTTAAATTTGTTGAAGAATCAATCCAGGAGAAATAACCTCCAAATGGAGAGTTTGTATCATAAACGGGTTGTGTTGGATCGAATGTATTTGCGTTTGAAATCGCTCCTCTATCTGCAAAAAAGTTTTCTGTATAATTACCTCTTGCGCTAATATCAAATTTTAAGTGGTCGTCTAAAAACTTAGGAGATAAGTTGATAGACGCTGTTGTTCTTTTGAAGTTATCTCTTTTAAGAATACCGTCATGATCAGAATGACCTAAAGAAGCTCTCATTGGAATTCCGAAAGCCTTACCTAAAGCACTGAAAGAGTGATCTTGACCAAATGCCGTATTGTAAATTTCATCTTGCCAATCTGTATTTGCATTTCCTAACAATCCTATAGTATTTGCATCTGCGTTTGGATGATTGATAACCACATTTCTGAATTCATCTGCAGTAAGGACATCTACTTTGTCAATTGCCGAATGTATAGAAGAAGAGGTTGTTGCACTAAATTTAAACCCAGTGTCTTTACCTTTCTTCGTGGTAATCATAATAACACCGTTAGCTGCTCTGGAACCATAAATAGAAGTTGCAGAAGCATCTTTAAGCACAGTCATGCTTTCAATATCATTCGGGTTTATAAGGTTAAGTGGGTTTCTAGATCCACCAACACCACCTTGATCTAAAGGCATTCCGTCTAATACGATTAATGGATTACTAGATAGTGATAGGGAACCATTTCCTCTGATTACTATATTTTGTCCATCACCAGGAGCACCACTAGCAGATGTTACTGATACACCAGCTATTTTACCTGAAATTAATTGTTGTGCGGAAACTAAAGGACCTTGATTAAAATCTTCAGACTTCAATAAATCCGCTGCTCCAGTAAGGTCTTCTTTTCTAACTGATCCATATCCAATCAAAAGAACTTCTTCTAACTGCGAAGCATCTTCAGCTAAAGCTACGATTATTGGTGTTTGACCATCAAATACAAACTCTTGTGAGGTATAACCAATATAAGAAATCACTATAACTTCACCCTGACTTGCCTCTAAAGAAAAATTACCATCAAAATCAGTTGCTGTTCCTCTAGAAGTTCCTTTAATAATGACATTTACGCCTGGCAAAGGCATGGCATTTGCTTTATCTGTCACAGTTCCAGTGGCCATTGTTTGAGCCATCAAGGTTGCTGGGAGTAAAATGAGACAGAATAATAAAGCATTTAAAATTGTTTTCATACAATGTATTTAAGTTAATTGCTTAGTAAATCGATTTATATTTTCACTTCTTGGGTTAAATCTATGTAAAATTAATGGGTTTGTGAGGTTTAGAAGGGTGACGGAAGTCACGAAAACGTTTTCGTGTTAAAAACTTTTTCAAAAACCGCACTATTAGTAGTATAAGAATGAAAAATTTAGCATTTAATATTAAAGATAGCCAAATATTATCAAGTCGTAAATATAAAATTTAATTAAGACTTATTTTCGTTTTATCTTAGCGTTAATTATGAAACGAAAAATAACTCTTAAACAAATTGCACAAGAACTGGATGTTTCTATATCCACGGTTTCTAAGGCATTAAGAAATAGTGCTGAGATTAGTGACGACACGAAGCAGAAGGTTCAAGCCTTTGCGAAACTCTATAATTACAGGCCTAATAATATTGCTCTGAGTCTTAAAAACAGACGAACAAATACCATAGGTATTATCATTCCGGAGATTGTTCATCATTTCTTTTCAAACGTTATTAGTGGTGTAGAACATGTGGCTAATAAAAGAGGCTACAACGTAATTATAGGTTTGTCTAACGAGTCTTTTTCTAAGGAGGTAATTAATATGGAAATGCTTGCCAATGGTAGCATTGATGGCTTCATCTTGTCTATTGCCAAAGAGACACAGAAACTACAAGATTATCATCATTTTAATGAGACTATGAGTCAGGGTATGCCTATAGTGATGTTCGATCGTGTGGTAGCAGAGATTAACTGTGACAAGGTTATTGTTGATGATTTTAACGGAGCAAAAAAAGCGGTTGAAAAACTCATAAAGAACAATTGTAAATCTATTGCCTTAATTACTACGAATGACTATGTTAGTGTAGGTAAACTAAGGACTCAAGGGTATTTGGAAGCTTTTGAAGAAAACGGAATAACGGCAGAGCCAAAGTTGATTTTAAAAATAGATGATACTCTCGATAATGAAACGCAATTAGATGTTTTAGAGAATGAAATTGAACAACTTTTTAAATCGAATAAGTCTATAGATGGTGTTTTTGCGGTGAACGAACTTTATGCCTTGTTAGCAATGAAGGTAGCGACAAAGCTGGGATTGGAAGTGCCTGAAGATGTTCAGGTTATTGGGTTTACAGATGGTGTTTTATCAAAGCATTCTACCCCAAGGTTAACTACGGTTAGGCAACATGCCCATCGTATGGGTGAAATGGCAGCCCAACTCTTAATAGATAAATTAGAAAGTGAATATGATACTATAGATGAAGAGTTTCAAACGGTTGTTATTCCTACAGAATTAATTGAGAGAGAATCGACCAAATAAAGAATTAATAGTGTTGTTCTAAAATCTTTTATATCTTTACGGCCTTATTCGAAACTTATATTTTCACTTCTACACATAAGTTTTGATAAGCTAAGCTTGTCAGAATAGTATTAATTAAAACATACTATTTCATGAAAAAGCGCACCTTAGGTTTTTGGGAAATCTGGAACATGAGTTTCGGTTTCTTGGGGATCCAAATGGGTTTTGCTCTGCAAAACGCCAACGCAAGTAGAATCTTACAAATATTTGGAGCAGACGTACACGAATTGTCATGGTTTTGGCTAATAGCACCAATCATGGGTTTGGTTGTACAACCAATTATTGGTCATTATAGTGATAATACTTGGACCAGATACGGACGAAGAAAACCCTTTTTTCTATTAGGAGCTGTTTTAGCTTCGGTAGGAATGATTCTTATACCACAAGCAGATTTTATGATTGCCATACTACCAGCTCTTTGGGTTGGCGCAGGTATGCTAATGATTATGGATGCATCCTTTAATATCGCTATGGAGCCTTTTAGAGCTTTAGTAGCAGATAATTTATCAGACGAACAAACCACAAAAGGTTTTAGTATTCAAACTGCTTTAATAGGAATTGGAGCTGTTATTGGATCTTGGTTACCTTGGGTGTTAACTAATTGGTTTAATTTTGCTCAAACTTCCCCAGATGGTTCCGTTCCAGATAACTTATTATGGTCTTTTATCATCGGTGCTATAGTTTTAATAGGTTCCATTTTAGTTACTATTTTCACAACTAAAGAATATACGCCACAGGAACTAGAGCAATTTGAAGCTCACAAAACTGGTGTAGAATCCGTATTAGAAGTAGAAAAACCTAAAGCTAAGCTTACAGACATTTTTAAAGATTTTAGTACCATGCCAGAAACTATGCGCCAATTAAGTTGGGTGCAATTTTTTTCTTGGTTTGCACTCTTTGGAATGTGGGTGTTTTCAGTTCCAGCAATTGCACAACATATTTATGGTCTGCCTCCAAGCGATTCAAGCAGTGAACAATATCAAGAAGCAGGAAACTGGGTTGGTATTCTATTTGGTGTCTATAATGGGGTGTCTGCAATAGTCGCATTTTTACTTCCGGTTGTTGCAAAAAAAATAAGTAGAAAGAAAACACATGCCTATTCCTTATTCGCAGGTGGTATTGGGTTGATTTTAATTTACTTCACGTCTAATGATTATTGGTTACTGCTTCCAATGGTACTTATCGGAATTGCATGGGCGAGTATATTATCTATGCCATACGCGATGCTAGCAGGTTCTATTTCACCAAAGAAAATGGGAGTTTATATGGGGATATTCAACTTCTTTATTGTAGTTCCTCAGATTATTAATGGAATTATCGGAGGGCCATTAGTAAAATACGCTTACGGAAATCAAGCCATTTTTGCAATTGTAGTAAGTGGTGTCAGCTTAATTATTGCTGGCTTATTATCATTTAAGATAAATGACAGAACAGATTTAATTACTAAGACAAATTAATGAAAAAGAAAGGATTCATATTCGATCTCGATGGTGTTATTGTAGATACTGCAAAATACCATTTCTTAGCTTGGCAGCAGTTGGCTAAGGGTTTAGATATCAATTTTACAGAAGAAGAAAATGAACAATTAAAAGGGGTTAGCCGTGTGCGCTCTTTAGAAAAAATATTGGCATGGGGAAATAAAACCATTTCTCAGGAGATGTTTGAAAGTCTTATGGCGAAGAAGAACGAGGAATATTTGAGCTATATCGCCGATATGGATAGTGAGGAAATATTGCCAGATGTTCCAAGAGTTTTAAAAACATTAATAGATGGAAACCAGCCCATTGCTTTAGGTTCGGCAAGTAAGAATGCAAGAACCATTTTAGAACGTGTGAATTTAAAATCACAATTCGATGCGATTGTCGATGGAAACGATGTTAGCAAAGCAAAACCAGATCCGGAAGTGTTTTTAATTGCGGCGCAACAAATTAATATGAAACCAGAAGATTGTATTGTCTTTGAAGATTCAGTAGCAGGCGTAGAAGCGGCTAATACGGCCAATATGATTTCCATAGGCATAGGCAGCAAAGACGTTTTAGGTCATGCTAATTATGTGTTCAATGATTTTACAGAAATCTCAGATGATTTTATAAAATCCTTAATAGAAAAATAATCAGAAATAAAAGGTCTTAAATACGGACTTTAAAAAATATTATAATGAACTTAGATTATATCATTCCCAATAAATGGTCAATTCTCGAAGAGGGATTCGATCCAGATCATGTAAAAGCATCAGAGAGTTTATTCAGCATCGGAAATGGTGCTATGGGACAACGTGCTAATTTTGAAGAGAAATATTCAGGTCCAACCTTTCAAGGATCTTATATCGCAGGTGTTTATTATCCAGATAAAACTAAAGTAGGTTGGTGGAAAAATGGTTACCCAGAGTATTTCGCAAAAGTATTGAATGCTCCAAGTTGGATTGGTATTAACGTGACTATCAATGGTGAGGAGCTCGATTTATTTGCTTGTAAAAGCGTCAAAAACTTTCGTCGAGAACTAAATATGAAGGAAGGTTGGTTATCACGTAGTTTCGTGGCAACTCTTCAAAATGATATCGAAGTTGAGGTTAGTTCTAAAAGATTCTTAAGCTTAGATTTAGATGAAGTTGGTGCGATCAACTTCAGCATTAAACCTCTAAATTCTGATGCAGAGATTACATTTCAACCTTATATAGATGCAGGTATCACAAATGAAGATACCAACTGGGATGATAAGTTTTGGGATGTATTGAATGTAACTCGTGAAAATAATCAAGCATTCATTCAGGCTAAAACCATGAAAACAGAATTTCATACCTGCACCTTTATGGAATCGCAGGTATATGTTGATGGTGAATTGCTTTCAAACGAACCAACTTTTACAGAAGGTACTAGTTACGCAGCATTCAGCTATACGAATAAGGTAAAGCAAAACGAAACCTATTCCATTCATAAGTTTGGTGGTTATACTGTAGATCGTAATCATAGTAAAAATGAATTGATTTCGGCTGCTAAAAAATCCTTAGAAAAAGCGAAAACAACGGGTTTTACTCAAATGTTAGAAGACCAAAAACAAGCTTGGGCTCAGATTTGGGACATGGCAGATATTACCATTGATGGCGATGTTAAAGCACAGCAAGGTATTCGTTTTAATATTTTCCACCTTAATCAAACCTATTTAGGAACTGATGCGACTTTAAATATTGGACCAAAAGGATTCACGGGTGAAAAATATGGTGGAAGTACGTATTGGGATACGGAAGCGTATTGTATTCCTTTTTATATGGCGACCAAAGATCAGGAAGTAGCGAGAAATTTATTGACGTATCGTTATAATCATCTTGAAAAAGCAATAGAAAATGCTGAAAAATTAGGCTTTACAAATGGCGCAGCATTATATCCAATGGTAACGATGAATGGTGAAGAAAGCCATAACGAATGGGAAATTACCTTTGAAGAAATCCACAGAAATGGAGCCATTGCATACGCGATTTTTAATTACTATAGATATACAGGTGATTTTAGCTATATCCCAGAAATGGGTCTTGAAGTTCTAATCGCAATTGCGCGTTTTTGGCATCAAAGGGCCAACTATTCAACTCAAAAAAACAAGTATGTCATTCTTGGTGTAACCGGTCCGAACGAGTACGAAAACAACGTGAATAATAATTGGTATACTAATTACATTGCAGAATGGTGTATTAATTATGCTATAGAAATGATTGATAAAGTTAAGGCTGGTCATCCTAACGATTACAAACGAATTTCTGGTAAAACTAAAATTACACATGAAGAAGTATCCGCTTGGAAGAAAGTAGCCGATAATATGTATTATCCATATTCAGAAGAGCATAAAGTCTATCTTCAGCAAGATGGTTTCTTAGATAAAGAATTAATTACAGTTGAAGATTTAGACCAATCTCAACGACCAATTAATCAAAAATGGTCTTGGGATAGAATCTTACGTTCACCTTATATTAAACAAGCCGATACACTTCAAGGGTTTTATTTCTTCGAAGATCAGTTTACCACCGAAGAATTAGAGCGTCATTTTGATTTTTATGAACCATTTACAGTTCACGAAAGTTCATTATCTCCATGTGTGCATAGTATTCAAGCGGCAAAATTAAACCGAATGAATCAGGCTTATACCTTCTATTTAAGAACCTCGCGTTTAGATTTAGATGATTATAATCACGAAGTTCATGAAGGTTTACACATTACGTCTATGGCTGGAACTTGGATGAGTATTGTTGAAGGTTTTGGTGGAATGAGAGTGAAAAATGATAGCTTATCTTTTGAACCTAGAATTCCAGAACAATGGAAAGGCTATTCTTTTAAAGTGAATTTTAGAAATCAGATTGTAAAGGTTAGTGTCAAGCAAAATGAAACTCAATTTGAGTTAGAAGGCGACAAAGAGTTACAGATAATGGTAAATGGGAAAGAAGTAACGATTAGCCCAGATAACTCTGTAGTTATTTAAATTGAGATTGATTGATAGTAATGAGAAATAATTGGTTGAAATATTTCGGGTCTTATGCACTCATAGGCTTAGTTGTGGTTTTGGCGGTGAGTTGTAATCAACCCGTTAAAAAGGCAGATCCCGTTGCAGATCATACGGAGTTTGTTCCTCATTGGGCAAAAACTGTAGTCTGGTATCAAATATTTCCAGAACGTTTCAGAGATGGCGATGTTAGTAATAATCCAACCGTAAATGATATTAAGGGAGCAGATCCTCAAGAACCACCTAAGTCATGGGAGATTCATCCTTGGGGAAGTGATTGGTACAAGCTTCAAGATTATGAAAAGGAAAACGGTGAAAATGAAACTTGGAAGCATTTGCTAAGACGACGATATGGTGGCGATCTTCAAGGAGTTATTGACAAATTAGATTATTTAAAGGATTTAGGAATAACGGCCATTTATTTAAACCCTGTGTTTCAATCGCCCTCATTACATAAATACGATTCTGAAAGTTATCATCATATAGATCCTAATTTCGGACCTGACCCGGAAGGCGATAGAAAACTTATTGCTACTGAAGATCCTTTAGATCCTTCAACTTGGGTTTGGACCAGTGCCGATGAATTAGCGTTAGAGTTAATTAGTGAAGCTCATAAAATAGGAATTCGAATCATTTTTGATGGGGTCTTCAATCATTTAGGCTACAATAGTTTTGCGTTTCAAGACGTCATTAAAAATCAAGAAAACTCAGCTTATAAAGATTGGTTTATAATTAAGTCTTGGGATGATCCAAAAACAGGATCAAAATTTGATTATGAAGGTTGGTTTGGAGTGAAATCGCTTCCAGAGTTAAAAGAAGATAGCACAGGTATAGTAGCAGGACCGAAGGAATACATTTTCAATGCCACCAAAAGATGGATGAACCCTAAAAACAAAGGCATTGAATATGGTATTGACGGTTGGAGATTGGATGTGGCCTTTTGTATTGGTCATCCGTTTTGGAAAGATTGGAGAAAATACGTGAAGTCAATTAATTCTGAAGCTTACTTAACTGCTGAAATAGTTGATGTTCCTAGTAAGGTGCAGCCATACATGCAAGGTGATGAATTTGATGGAGAAATGAATTATAATTTTGCTTTTGCATCTGCTGAGTTCTTTTTTAATCCAGATTCTACCAGCATATCGGCAAGTCAATTCGATTCTAAACTTAGAGAGTTAAGAGACTTATATCCAAAAGGGGTTGCTTATGTGTCACAGAATTTATTTGGTAGTCACGACTCCAATAGAATTGGTTCTCATATTGTAAACCGAGGTATTGAGAACTTTAGAAATTGGGATTCTTATTTTCAAACGTCAATGGGTATTAATAATCCAGAATATTCTACCCGTAAACCACAAAAGGAAGATATAGAACTTCAAAAGCTGTTTGTAATTATGCAAATGACATACGTCGGAGCTCCTATGATTTATTATGGAGATGAAGTTGGTATGTGGGGTGGAAATGATCCTGATTCTAGAAAGCCTATGATTTGGGATGATATAGACTATGAGGATGAAGTTCATAATGCTGATGGCTCCTTACATGATCCGGATACTGTAGAAATTAATCACGAATTATTTAATCATTATAAAAAGCTCATTCAGATAAGAAACGAGTACGAGGCTTTACAGTTAGGTATTTATAAAACGATACTGACAGATGATGAAAACGGTCTATTAATTTTTGAACGTAAACATGAAAGCCAGAGTATATTCGTTGTCATCAAT
Source organism: Winogradskyella epiphytica (assembly GCF_003217215.1). Lineage (GTDB taxonomy): Bacteria > Bacteroidota > Bacteroidia > Flavobacteriales > Flavobacteriaceae > Winogradskyella > Winogradskyella epiphytica. The sequence continues at coordinate 333,402 of NZ_QJTD01000001.1, read as the reverse complement.
AACAGTAATAAAGACCAAACTATCAGTAATTCTGATCTAAAAGAAGGTTGTTATGAAGACCTTATAGGTTCAATAAAATTCGAGAATATTGATAATATCGTAGTTCCTAAAAAATGGGGACTAATTTTAAAGCCATGTAATTAGAGTGTTTTAAAATCTCTAAACTTTTTTAAGAATAAAACACCATGAAATCACTAAAACACCTCATTATAGTTCTGTTTCTCATTAATATGTCGTGCCAAAATAGGACTTCAAAAGATGAGGCGACTTCACCATCTGTAACAGAAATAAGAAACGATATTGAACGAGTTGAACCTCCACATTGGTGGGTTGGTTTTAAAAATGAAAACCTTCAACTGTTGGTTAAACATCCTAATATTGGAAGTGCAACACCTAAAATTTCATATGCAGGCATTCGATTAAAAGAATTTCACGAAGCAGATAGTCCTAACTATCTCTTTTTGGATTTAGAAGTTGCTAATTCGGCAAAAGCAGGGAAGTTCAATATTGCTTTCCAATTAGAAGATGATTCAGAATTAATTCAAACGTATGAGTTAAAAGCAAGGGGGAAAGCTGCTGAAGATTATGTTGGTTTTGATAGTTCTGATGCTATTTACCTTATCACACCAGACCGATTTTCGAATGCTAACCCAAACAATGATGAAATAGATGGTTTATTAGAACAAGGTATTGATAGAACCGATGGGTATGCTAGACACGGTGGCGATTTACAAGGGATTACAAATCATTTAGATTATATAGAAGACTTAGGTTTTACAGCTGTATGGCCAAGTCCGGTTCTGACCAACGATATGCCAACGGGTTCGTATCATGGGTATGCTATGACTGATTTTTACGAAGTCGATCCCCGTTTTGGAACTTTTGAAGAGTATCAAAAATTGGCCGAGGATTTAAGAGCTCGAAACATGAAACTTATAATGGATCAGGTTGCCAATCATTGCGGACTGTACCATTGGTGGATGCAAGATTTACCATTTAAAGATTGGATAAACGACCAAGAAAATTACGAGCAAAATAAGGACGAATGGGACTGGAAAACCACTAATACTTCCAACCACAGACGAACAACAAATCAGGATCCTTACGCTTCAAATAAAGATTATTTAGAAATGGCAGACGGTTGGTTTGTTTCTGATATGCCAGATTTGAATCAGCGTAATCCGTTTATGGCCAACTATATTATCCAGAATAGTATTTGGTGGATTGAAACACTTCAGCTTGGTGGAATTCGTCAAGACACTTATCCTTATCCAGATAAAACATTCATGAGTCATTGGGCAGGCGCAGTTATGACTGAATATCCAAACTTTACGATTGTAGGTGAGGAGTGGAGTTATAATCCATTGTTGATTGGTTATTGGCAAGAGGGTCATATGAATCAAGATGAATACAAATCTAATTTAAAATCGACTATGGATTTCGCCATGCAAAAAAACATTGTCGATGCACTTAATGAGGAAGAATCTTGGGACAAAGGCCTCGTTAAAATGTACGAAGGTTTAGCGAATGATTTTGCCTATACCTCACCAAAAGACATTATGGTTCTTCCAGATAATCATGATATGAGTCGAATTTTTACGCAGCTAAATGGTGATGTTGTAAATACAAAAATGGCTTTAAGCTATTTATTAATGTTGCCAAGAATTCCACAATTGTATTACGGAACAGAAATCTTAATGGACGATTTTGATAATCCCGGAGATCATGGCTTAATTCGAACAGATTTCCCTGGCGGATGGAATGGTGATGCCGTAAATGCATTTACAGGAGAAGGATTAAAGGATGAACAAAAAGACATGCAGTTTTTCCTAAAGACTTTATTGAATTATAGAAAGCATAGTAAGGCGATTCATAATGGTAATACACTTCATTTTGCACCAGATGAAGGCACTTATGTTTTAGCACGAATTACAGACGAAGAAACCGTGGTGCATATTCTCAATAAAAATGAAAGCCCTCAAGAGTTGGATTTATCTCGATTTGAAGAATTAGAATTGGACGGCAAAATGCTGAGAAATATTATTTCTGATGATCGAATTCATTGGGGCAATTCTTTGAAATTAAATGCTAGAGGAAGTGTCATTCTAACCACAAAACTTCAAAATTAATCTCAGGAGAACGACTTAATTATCTACATATGAAACATATTATTTTATTCATAATCACCTTCTTTTCACTAGTTAGTCTTAGTGCTCAAAATGCGAGTCGAACGTTCAAAAAGGCTGAGCTCATTCAGGATACGCTTAAAGTTGAAGTTAATGATGGTCACTATAGCATTGTCGCTTATAATGATGCTATTGTTGAAACCACCTTTGTACCAAATGGTCAAGAATTTAATAAGGTTTCACATGCGGTCGTTTCTAAACCTGAAACCAACGCGATTGAATTCCTTAATGGAGAAAACGATTTATGGTTAAAAACGAGTGGAATTTCAGTAAACATTACTAAAACTCCATTTCAAATTTCATATTATTTCAAGGATAAATTAATCACTTCTGAAAAAGCAGGTTATAGTAAAAATGAGGAATTCGAAACTATAGAACTTAATCTCACAAAAGATGAAGTTTTATATGGAGGAGGAGCAAGAGCATTGGGAATGAATCGTCGTGGGAACCGACTGCAATTGTACAATAGAGCGCATTATGGTTACGAAACTCATAGTGAACTAATGAATTACACCATGCCTATTATAATGTCTTCAAAACAGTATATGGTTCATTTTGATAATGCACCAATCGGCTTTTTAGATTTAGATAGTAAAGGTGATAATACCTTGAAATATGAAACAATCTCTGGTCGAAAAACCTATCAAGTTATTGTTGGAGATTCGTGGTTAGATCTTATCGATAATTACACCGATTTAACTGGGAAACAACCTTTACTTCCACGTTGGGCTTTGGGGAATTTTTCAAGTCGTTTTGGTTACCATTCTCAGAAAGAAGTTGAAATGACCATCGATAAATTTAAGGAAGATGAAATTCCTGTCGATGCCATCATAATCGATTTATATTGGTTCGGGAAAGATATAAAAGGAACCATGGGGAATTTGGAAGTCTTTAAAGATTCATTTCCGGATTTTGAAGGCATGGTAAGAAAGTTGAACCATAAAGGCATTAAAACCATTACGGTTACAGAACCTTTCATTTTAACGACATCAAAAAAATGGGATGAAGCTGTTAAAGAAGATATCTTAGCCATAGACTCTATAGGAAAACCGGCTACTTACGACTTCTATTTTGGTAATACAGGACTCATAGATATTTATAAACCTGAAGGTGAGCAATGGTTTTGGAACATCTATAAAGGTTTAGCTGATAAGGGAATTGCTGGAGTTTGGGGCGATTTAGGAGAGCCAGAGGTGCATCCGGATTGGGTACAGCATCATACCGGAAGCGCCAACGAAGTTCATAATATTTATGGTCATGATTGGGCAAGATTGGTTTACGAAGGATATAATCATGACTTCCCAAATACAAGACCATTTATTTTAATGCGCGCAGGATATTCAGGTACACAGCGTTACGGTATGATTCCTTGGTCTGGGGATGTGAATAGAACTTGGGGTGGACTTCAGTCACAACCTGAAATTGCATTGCAAATGGGAATGCAAGGTTTGGCTTATATGCATTCGGATTTAGGCGGATTTGCAGGCGCCAATTTAGATGATGAGCTGTATATACGTTGGATGCAGTATGGTGTTTTTAATCCAATTTATAGACCGCACGCACAAGAAGAAGTGGCGAGTGAGCCTGTTTTTAGAAGCGATAAAGCAAAAGCACTTGCAAAAGAAGCTATTGAATTACGCTACAAATTACTACCATATAATTACAATTTGGTCTACCAGAATAATCAATCTGGAAAGCCTTTAATGCGACCATTGTTTTTTGAAGAACCAAATAATCCTGATTTATATAATTATTCAAAAACCTATTTATGGGGAAATGATATTTTGGTTTCACCAGTTTTAAAAGCTGGTAAGACAGAACAGGAGGTGTATTTTCCAAAGGACAATGTGTGGTTCGATTTTTACACTGACGAAAAAATCCAAGGAGGACAAACTAAATCAGTTCAGTTAAAGGAGAATTCAATTCCAACTTATGTGAGAGCTGGAGCCTTTATTCCGAAGGCTAATGTAGTTCAAACTACGGAAGATTATAAGGATGTTTATTATGATATTGATTATTATCACGATGCTTCAGTTCTAACAAGTAGTCGAAAAATCTATAATGATGATGGTAAATCGTCTACAGCGATTGGAGATGAAAATTATGAAATTTTAAATTTTGAAATGAACACCAACGGCTCTGTATTAGAATTTAAAATTACAGATGAAATTGGAAAAAACTTCAATCCTATAAATCGTGTGTTTTACTTAACTATTCATGGTTTAGACAAAAAATTAAGACGAATTAGGGTCGATGGTCGCTCTACAAAACATTGGTCTAAAACTTCAAATACATTACGAATTCCAATCGAAAGAAATTTTGGAGAAACATCAATCATAACTATAAAACTTAAAAAATAATCCCAATGAAAACGATAAAAGGTCTTACCGTATTATTAGTTATCCTAAGTATCTTTGGATGTGAAAACGAAACTAAAACGATTGCACCGCAGGAAGAAATGGCAATCCAACTAAAGAAAAAGGAAGTCGTTTATCAAGTGTTTACACGTTTGTTTGGGAATACAAACACCACGAATAAAGCTTGGGGAACATTGGAAGAAAATGGCGTTGGTAAGTTTAACGATTTTACCGACAAAGCGCTTAATGAAATAAAGGATTTAGGTGTCACCCATATTTGGTACACAGGAGTTCCGCATCATGATGTGATTAAAGATTATACGAAATATGGCATTTCTAACGACGATCCGGATATTGTTAAAGGTCGCGCTGGTTCGCCTTATGCGGTTAAGGATTATTATAATGTGAATCCGGATTTAGCTGAAAATGTTGAAAACCGATTAGAAGAATTCGAAGCATTAATTGAACGATCTCACAAAGCAGGCTTAAAAGTTATTATAGATATAGTTCCGAACCACGTAGCGAGAAACTACCAAAGTTTAACGAATCCTGAAGGGACAACAGACTTCGGTGCAGAAGATGATAAAACAGTGACGTATCACGTAAATAATAACTTCTATTATAATCCTGGAGAAGCTTTTAAAGTTCCAGAATGGAAGAATGGTTATCAACCTTTAGGAGGCGAAAAACATCCATTGGCTGATGGTAAATTCGAAGAAAACCCAGCCAAATGGACAGGAAACGGCTCGAGAGCTTCACAACCAGATATGAATGATTGGTACGAAACTGTAAAAGTGAATTACGGCGTAAGTCCAGATGGTAAAAAAGATTTTAATGAATTACCAGAAGGTTTCGATAATGAAGATTACAAAAAACACATCGAATTTTGGAAAGACAAAACCGTTCCAAGTTCATGGGTTAAGTTTAAGGACATCGCACTATATTGGACAGAAAAAGGAGTTGACGGCTTCCGCTATGATATGGCAGAAATGGTTCCTGTTGAATTTTGGAGTTATATGAACTCTCATGTTAAAATGAAGAATCCTGATGCGTTTTTATTAGCTGAGGTCTATAATCCAAGTTTATATAGAGATTATATTAAACGTGGTAAAATGGATTATTTATATGATAAAGTCCAATTGTACGACACACTAAAACATGTCATTCAAGGTCATGGAAAAACAGATCATATTCCACCAATATTGGATGAGTTAAGTGATATTGAACATCATATGCTTCACTTCTTAGAAAATCATGATGAGCAACGAATTGCAAGTCCTGATTTTGCTGGTAGCGCAGAAAAAGGAAAACCTGCTATGGTGGTTTCGGCAACTTCAAGCACAGCACCAACAATGGTGTATTTCGGACAAGAATTTGGAGAACCTGGAGCTGAGGATTTAGGATTTGGTGATCCTACAAGAACCTCGATTTTCGATTATGGTTCAGTGCCAAGCGTCGTGCGTTGGGTAAATGATAAGAAGTTTGATGGCGGACAGTCGACAAAAGAAGAGCTTGAGCTTCGTGATTTTTACAAACGACTATTAAACTTCACTATTAATAGCTCGGCTTTAGCTTCAAATTATCAAGATATTCACGCGTATAATCGCGAGCATACAGAAAACTATAATGATAAATTGTTGTCTTTTGTGCGTTGGAGTGACGATGAGCAACTAATCGTAATTTCAAACTTTGATGCTGATAATGCTTATGATTTCGATTTAAAATTACCTGAAAATGTAGTTCAGAAGTTAAAGCTTGAAGATGGTGACTATAAGGTAAAAGATCAATTGTATGATACCTATTCTTCAACCTTAAACGTTGAAAACGGGAAGGCACGTGTTAAAATAGAGATTAAACCTTTAGAATCATTTATTCTTAAAATTAAGTAATCCGTATGAAAAATATACTCCTTTTAGTTGGTTTAAGTGTGCTGTTGTTTAATTGTAAAAATGCAACGAATAAAGAACTCATGGCATCCAATGAAACAATTTCAGCTATAGAAACACCATTTGTTTGGGAAGCGGCGAACTTATATTTTTTGCTGACGGATCGTTTCAATAATGGCGATTCTTCAAACGATATTAATTTCGGTAGAACTGCAGAAACTGCTAAATTAAGAGGGTTTGAAGGTGGTGATTTAAAAGGAATTACTAAAAAAATAAAAGAAGGCTATTTTACAGATTTAGGAATCAATGCAATTTGGATGACTCCAATTGTTGAACAAATTCATGGCGGAACAGACGAAGGTACAGGAATAACCTATGGTTTTCATGGGTATTGGGCTAAGGATTGGACCAAAATTGATCCGAATTTTGGAACTAAAGAGGATTTACACGAGTTGGTTAAAGAAGCACACGCTAGAGGTATTCGTATTGTGTTAGATGCTGTCATTAACCATACAGGACCTGTTACTGAGAAAGATCCTGTTTGGCCACAAGAGTGGGTGCGAACAGACAAACAATGTACATATGAGAATTACGAAAATACAGTGACTTGTACTTTAGTAGCAAATCTTCCAGACATTAGAACAGAAAGTAATGACAATGTTGACTTACCACCTCAGTTAGTAGAAAAATGGAAAGCTGAAGGTAGATACGAGCAAGAAGTAAAAGAACTCGATGAATTCTTTAAACGTACAGGTCATCCAAGAGCGCCACGTTTTTATATCATGAAATGGCTTACGGATTATATTACAGAATTTGGAATTGATGGTTACAGAGTAGATACGGTAAAACACACCGAAGCTTATGTATGGAACGAGTTTAAAGTAGAGTGCGATTATGCATTTTCAGAATTTAAAAAGAACCATCCAGAAAAAGTTATAGATGATAACGATTTTTACCTTGTTGGAGAGGTGTATAACTATGGTGTAAGTTCTGGTCAGGAATTTGATTTTGGAGATAAAACGGTGAATTACTTTAATCCGCCAAGCTTTCAATCTTTGATTAATTTTGAATTCAAATACAACGCAAAAGAGAAAAATTACGAAGAGTTGTTTACACGTTACGATGAGGTTTTAAACAACGAATTAAAAGGTTTTGGAACTTTAAACTATCTTAGTTCTCATGATGATGGTCATCCATACGACGCGATGCGAGAACATCCATATGTGACCGCAAATAAGTTGTTGTTATCTCCGGGAACATCTCAAGTTTATTATGGCGATGAGATTGCACGAATCCTTAAAGTAGAAGGTGCTGAAGGCGATGCTAATTTAAGATCTGTGATGGATTGGAATTCGCTTTCAGAAGATGAGAACATTCAAAATATTTTAAAGCACTGGCAAAAATTAGGACAGTTTAGAGCGAATCATCCAGCAATCGGAGCAGGGCAACACCAAATGATTTCTGAAGCACCATACTATTTTTACAGAAGCTACCAAAAAGAAGATTTTAGTGATTTTGTTGTGGTTGGATTGAAATTAGAAAAAGGAGAAAAAACCATTGATGTTTCAAAAGTATTTGAAGATGGCGACATACTACAGGATGCCTATTCTGGGAAAACTTCAATAGTGAAAAACGGCACACTTACTATAGAATCTCCCTATGAATTTGTTTTGTTGGAAAAATCTTAAAAAATAGCTGAACTTAATGGTGTTACGGACTTTTAGGCTGAGGGCATAAGCTATAAGATCTCGGTTCGTTAATATGTAAGCTAAGTTTATATTTAGCGACAATTATTTTATAAGTAACTTTGTACTTATAAAACACGACATCTTTTGGACATAAATACCAACATAGAATCTCCTTTTATTATTAAGGCAAGTTTCAATAAGTTACTTACACAGTACGAAGATTTAATTGATGCTGATAATAAATTTATTGCAAGTAATGCTCGTCGAGTTCTTAAAATAGCGGAAGATTATCCATTTTTGAGAGATGGCTTTAGTGACTATGAGATATTTGAGACGCATAAGACAGAAATAGAAAGTATTCTACAAGACACCTTTAGTCCGTTATTAACTCATAATGAGATTAAGCTTGCGGCGATACCATTCCATGCATTTGTGTTTAATGAATCAGAGCGATTTAAATCTATTTTAAAGGATGCCGGACGGAGCTTCGAATTAGAATTAAAAAATATGCCAGCAGACCAAGCCTATATAATGGCTTGTAGTATCATCTTAAAATTTTGTTATGGATATGACCTAAAGATAAAACGACCGTTTTACTACGAAATTCCCGATAAAAAAGGAGTAATGCATTATTACAAAATCATGTATAATGCTGATTTTACGGAAGTTATTCCACAGGATAATGCTCCTAATATCACAAAAAAAGATTTTGATGAATTATTGGATAATTATGAGAATATCGACATGTGGAAGGCGAAATTCCCACCACGAAGCTATATATTCAAAGGATTTGTAATTGCCAATTTATTTGATATTACAGACGATCATTCTATCTCAAATATTAAGACCAATTTAATCGGTTTTGATCAGGGGCATAATGATAGTTTTATGACAAATGTGGAAGGCATTTTTCGTTCTTTATTAGGCCTTAATGATATCAATGTAGGTTTCACAACTTTTAATAAGGAATATGATGTTTTTGAACGTGTTATTGGAGTAAAAACACATAGTTATTTACTAAATGGCGTAGAATCTAAGAATTGTTCAGAAGCCTTATGTAGTTGGTCTTATAACCGATTATTAAACGAAAATAATTTCTTCTCAATTTCAGATGTAGATAAACTATATAAGGAATCAGAGAAGCCAATGCCGCATGTAGTTTCTCTTCAGAAACAAGGCGTTAAGAGTGCTGTATTTGCGCCAATTGCAAATAAAAATGGACTGATGGGCATTTTAGAAATTGTCTCAGGTACCGCTAAAGCATTGAATAGTATTAGTAGTAACAGTTTAAGGGATATTTTACCATTTATAGTATCTGCTGTTGAACGATCTAAAAATGAGGAGGCTAATTTAATTGAAGCCGTTATTCAAAAAGAATGTACTTCTATACATTCGAGTGTTCACTGGAAATTTGTAGAAGAGGCTAAACGATATATAAAGGCCGAGAAAATTAATGAAGAAACAGCAACATTTAGAAAAATAGCTTTTAAAAATGTTTATCCTTTGTACGGTCAGATTGATGTAAGAGGGTCTTCTGATGCTAGAAACTTAGCGACCCAAAAAGATTTAGCCTTACAATTAAGTTTAGCAGAAAAAATATTAGAAAAATCTTTAGAATCCAATAAATTACCTATTTATGAACAAATTAAATTTCAAGTGTCAGAATATTGTAAGGGGATAAAGGAGAATTTCAAGGTAGATAGTGAGCATGAAATTAGCCTGTTTCTAAAAGATGAAGTTGAACCGGTTTTTAATCTTATAATTCAGAATCAAAATGAGTTAAAGGGGGCTATCGAGGATTACTTTAGTAAAATTGATAAGGAGGTCGGGGTGATCTATTTTTACAGAAAACACTATGATGATTCAGTAAAACTCATCAACACCAATATGTCTGCGATTTTAGATAAAAAGCAGGTTGAAGCTCAAGAAATGTATCCTCATTTCTTTGAAAGATTTAAGACAGATGGTGTAGAGCACAATATGTATATTGGTGAATCTATAACCAAAATTGATAGCTTCAATATGATCTATTTGTACAATCTTAGGTTATGGCAGCTTCAGGTGATGTGCGAAATGGAAAATGAATACTATCAAAATCAAAGCGATTACCCGATTGCCTTAGATGTGGCTTCAATGATTTTAGTGTTCAATCAACCATTATCTATCAGATTTAGAATGGATGAAAAGCGTTTTGATGTAGATGGAACTTACAACGCACGCTATGAAGTGGTAAAAAAACGGGTTGATAAAGCGTTCATCAAAGGAACTGAAGAACGTATTACTCAAAAAGGAAAACTTACCATCGTTTATTCTCAAAAAGAAGATGAGCAAGAATATGTGAGATATATAAAGTTCTTGCAATCCAAATCTATACTCGATAAAGATTTAGAGTTTTTAGAACTTGAAGACTTACAAGGGGTAACTGGATTGAAAGCTTTGCGTATAAGTTTATTGTATCGTAATAAAGACGACGATAAAAAGTTTTATACCTATAACGATTTAATGGAAACAATTAACTCTTAAAGTCGGCATAAGCAATATAGTCATCTGCTACAGTTGAGATACTTGTAGAATCAGGAATGACATCATCAATATCAACTCCAGGATTATTCTTAATAGCTAGTGCGAACGAAATAAGAGATACAATTATGCCAATCATAAAGACGGTATAAGTAATTCGTAGAAGCCTGTATTTTCGTTCTAGAACGATACCTAAGAAATATAAATCCTTGGTAAGTGCCTTATAGATATAGTCTTTGTCTTGTACTAATTCTTTTATAGCCCATTCAAAGTCTTCTAATTCCATTTTATGAAAGTTTCCGAAGAAACTTAAATTTACCTTTTGGTTCTTAACATCTTCTTTGGTAAATTGTCCACTAGTTACATTTGGTCGTGTTGCAATAATTGATAGAATCATCGAAATCACACAAAACAATGTGAAAATAACAGTAGGCCATGTGAGGTACGGATTGTTATCTAGCTTTGAAATAAGATTAGCTAAGACCACTGAAATAATAATAGCATTTACAGACAATAAAATATTCGCTTTGGTATCTGCAATGTCACTTAACTTGATATGGTTTCTAAGTGCCACTCTGTAAAAAGTCTGAACGCCACGTTCTGGACTTTCATTCTTGTATTGCGTTTTATACTTAGCCTTCATCTTCTCAACATTCAGCTTCTTTTTACGCTTTTTCTTTTTGCCCATTAACTTCGCTAAGTTTTTTTCTTTGCGAGGTTGCCAATTTTTTAAAGCGTAATCGGTATAGAAACTATGTTGTTTGGTTAGGACTTCAATATTTTCATTTCGCCATTCAGTGGGCGTGAATTTATTTCTACCCTGAAGCTCTAATTCTTTTCTCAAAAACTCTGAGGTCTCTTTAAAATATTTTTTACCAAAGTGTGATGCATCAGCATCTCTTATAATTTTATGAAGTTCATTCTTCGGCTCAGAATCAAACTTTGTTGCCATTATACAGCCTTTAACAGCTTCAATTATTTCATCATCTACCTTTTTCTCCTTTAAATAGTCTGTGGCAATTTTTACACTTTCTTCTTCGTGATTATCATACCCTTTTATATAACCAACATCGTGTAATAAAGCAGTAAGCTCTAAAACTCGAATCTCGTCATCTTTTAACTTAGAATTTTCAATAATTTCCCTCGTACTTTTTAAAACACGTTCTGTGTGTGTGTAGTTATGATATAAAAAGGTATTAGGAAGTTTATCTTTAAGGAGATTAAAGACAAATTCTTGAGTTTCTTTAATTAAAGATTTAGACATAAATTAGTTTTTAAAGTATTGTGAAATTACAAAAATTACAAGACTTAACATTTTATTTTATATAGTACTTGCAATGTTATTGTATTTTTAATAAAAAATGAATTTTTAAAATGATTTGAGCTAATAGTCGATTTAAATGTGCTAATATCTCATCATTATTTTAATAAAATTTACTAAGCCTATAGTTATTATACATGAGATTAAATATCAGAGATAGCTTTAATACAGAATTGCCTTCAGATGCTAATACACAGAATTCAAGACGACAAGTGTTTGAAGCTACACATTCGTATGTCGATCCTAAAAAACCTTCGAATCCTAAATTGGTTCACGCCTCAAAAGAGATGGCAAATGAAATTGGATTAGATGAAAAGGATCTTGAATCTAAGGAATTTTTAGAAATTTTCTCCGGAACAAAAGTGTATCCAAATACCAAACCTTATGCTATGGCTTATGCTGGACATCAGTTTGGGAATTGGGCAGGACAATTGGGAGATGGTAGAGCTATAAATTTATTTGAAGTTGAACACCAAAATAAACGTTGGGCCTTACAGCTTAAAGGTGCTGGTGAAACACCTTACTCTCGTCAAGGTGATGGCTTTGCGGTGTTAAGATCTTCAATTCGCGAATATTTATGTAGTGAAGCCATGCATCATCTAGGCGTACCAACCACTAGAGCTTTAAGTTTAATGCTGACTGGTGATGAGGTTTTACGCGATATAATGTATAATAGTAATTCGTCTTACGAAAAAGGTGCTGTTGTTTGTAGAGTGGCACCAACATTTATTCGATTCGGAAATTTTGAATTATTTGCTGCAAGAAAAGACTTGGCTAACCTTAGAAAGCTTACAAACTATACCATAAAACATTTCTATCCAGAACTGGGAGAACCTTCAAAAGAAACTTATATCCAATTTTTTAAAGAAGTTACCAATAGGACTTTGGAAATGATTATACATTGGCAACGTGTTGGTTTTGTTCATGGCGTTATGAATACCGATAATATGTCTATTTTAGGATTAACCATAGATTATGGACCATACGGTTGGCTTGAAGATTTCGACTTCGGTTGGACACCAAATACCACCGATAGACAACATAAAAGATATCGTTTTGGCAATCAACCAAATATTGCCTTTTGGAATTTAACCCAATTAGCCAATGCGCTTTATCCTATAATTGAAGAAGTGGAACCCTTGGAGCAGATTTTATATCAATATCAGGCCGATTATGACAGTCAATCACTTCAAATGATGCGCTCGAAGCTCGGTTTAAAAGTAGAAGAAAAGGACGATGCTAAATTCATAGAAGAATTAGAAAACTGCTTATTACTATCTGAAACCGATATGACTATTTTCTTCAGATTATTGGCAAACTACAAAATAGGGTCTTCGGACAAAGGATTAGAATTGCTTTCTCAAGCATTTTATAAACTGGATGAAATAAAAGATAAGATTTTAGACCAATGGAATTCTTGGTTTTTAACTTATGATAAAAGATTAAAGAAAGAAACGCTCAGTGATGAAGAGAGGAAACAGGATATGAATTCTGTGAACCCAAAATATGTACTACGAAATTATATGGCACAGTTGGCTATTGAAAAAGCCGATGGTGGCGATTATAGTTTAATAGATGATTTTTTTCAACTACTTAAAATGCCTTACGAAGAACAACCAGAATATGAAAAATGGTTTGTGAAACGACCAGAATGGGCGAGATTTAAAGTGGGTTGTTCTATGTTATCTTGTAGCTCATAACGTGGATAGAATTGTTGAAATTTAATTAAAGAAAACAAACATGAAAGGAAAACGACTTAAAATAGAAAACAGAAAGGGAATAACCCTACATGCGCATTTAGATTTACCAGCTAATCAAAAACCAAATTACTATGCGATTTTTGCACATTGTTTTACTTGTAGCAGTAGCCTTCATGCTGTTAAACATGTGAGTAGAGCTTTAACTCAAAAAGGATTTGCCGTATTGCGATTCGATTTTACCGGCTTAGGACGCAGTGAAGGAGAATTTGCAGACAGTCACTTCTCTGCAAATGTCGATGATTTACTTGATGTTCATAAATATATGGCAGCCCATTATGATGCGCCAAGTTTACTAGTGGGTCACTCCTTAGGAGGTGCTGCAGTTATTGTAGCTGCTTCAAAACTAAAAGACGTAAAAGCCGTAGCAACCATTGGTGCTCCCTCATCGATAGCCCATGCAAAACATCTATTTTCTCATCAAGTCGAAGACATAGAAGAAAAAGGAAATATTGAAGTTAATATTGGAGGAAGACCATTTGTAATCAATCAAGATTTTGTTGAAGAGTTCGATAAAGTAGATTTACTAGAGATTGTCCAAAACTTGAGAAAACCTATACTCATCATGCATTTACCATTTGATAAAGTGGTTGGGATAGATAATGCTCAAGACTTATACGTCAATGCACGTCACCCAAAAAGCTACATCTCTTTAGATAATGCAGACCACTTACTATCCAAAAAAGAAGATAGCCAATATGTAGGTGAAATGATTGGATCTTGGGCAACCCGTTATTTCCCTAAAGAGGAAAATGTGATGTTAAATACCGAAGGAGAACAATTAGTTGGTCACCTGAATATTGTTGAAGATAATTTCACTACCTCTATACAAACTAAAAACCACACCTTCATTGCCGATGAACCAGCTTCCATAGGAGGAAGCGATTTTGGACCTTCACCTTACGAATATTTAAATGCAGGACTAGCAGCCTGTACAGCGATGACTTTAAAAATGTATGCAGAACGTAAGAAATGGGATTTAAAAGAAGTGTTCGTATATTTATCTCATTCACGGAAACATAGCGACGATTTAAATGTAGAAGTGGACAAGCCAAAATATTTAGATCATATCAGTAAGAAGTTAAAATTTGTAGGTGACTTAGATGAGAAACAAAAGGAACGTTTAAAAGAAATAGCCTCACGTTGTCCAGTTCATAAAACTATTGCAAATGAAGTGATATTTGATACAGAAATCATTTAAAACAAACAATAAATTTTGAAATTCGAAACCACAACAAAATCGCGATTCTTAGACGTAAGACATCAGACTGAGCAAATTTGTAAATCACTTAAGCCTGAGGATGTCTCTATTCAGCCTGCAGAATTTGTGTCGCCACCTAAATGGCATTTGGCACATACCACCTGGTTTTTTGAGCAATTCATACTGTCCGAATTTCAACAGAATTATAACGTCTTTAATGATGATTTCGCTTATTACTTCAATAGTTATTATAACAATGTAGGGGAACGTGTTTTACGAGCAGAGCGTGGATTAATGACACGACCGAGTTTACAAGAAGTTTTAGACTATAGAACTTATGTGAACGAAAAACTTTCGGAATTTATAGCAAAAGGCATTACAGAAGAAGTTTCAGATATTATTGAAATTGGTTTACAACACGAGCAACAACATCAAGAGTTACTAATTTATGATATTAAGTATATTTTCGGGAATCAACCTTCATTTCCGGTTTTAGATTATAATATTGATTGGCAAGCTGAAAAAGAAGTACAAAAATTTATTCGAATTCCAGAAGGTATTTATGAAATTGGTCACCAAGGTGATGATTTCTGCTTCGATAATGAATTAAGTCGGCATAAGGTATATCTTCATGATTATGAGATCTCAAATCGACTCGTTACTAATTCAGAATATATCGCATTTATTGAGGCAGGAGGCTATGAAGACTTTAATTTATGGCATGCAGAAGGTTGGGATTTTATTCAAGATAATGACATAAAAGCACCTTTGTATTGGCATAAAGCAGATGGTAAATGGATGCAATACACGCTTAACGGTTTTGTTGAAGTCGTTGGTGATTTACCAGTAAGTCATATCTCTTTTTTCGAGGCCTTTGCCTTTGCACAATGGAAAGGTATGCGTCTACCTACCGAATTTGAGTGGGAAGTGGCATCCAACCAATTTAATTATGGTCAGCTTTGGGAATGGACAAATAGTGCTTATTTACCTTATCCCAATTATACCAAAGTGGATGGTGCATTGGGCGAATATAACGGTAAGTTTATGGTGAACCAAATGGTGCTAAGAGGTGCGTCGGTAGCTACAGCTATTGGTCATAGTAGATCTACCTATCGAAACTTTTTTCATGCTAATTTGCGTTGGCATTTTTGTGGTATCCGATTAGCTAAATAAGTCAAAAGTTGACTTAACCATTTTTTTAACTGATTAATTTTAAATTTCATTATGACAAACGCGTTTGCAAAGGATATTCTTACCGGACTTAGGGCTGAGCAAAAACATTTACCTTCAAAATACTTTTACGATGATAATGGTAGTCGGATTTTTCAAGAAATCATGAACATGCCAGAGTATTATCTCACCGATGCCGAATTTGAAATTTTATCTTTGCAGTGCAAATCAATTATCGATGCCTTGCAGTTTTCAACCCCTTTCAATATCGTTGAGCTTGGTGCTGGTGATGGTTTAAAAACATTCAAACTATTAGAGTATTTAGTAAAACATAATATTGAATTCAATTATGTTCCAATCGATATTTCACAAGAAGCCATGGATATGCTCTCTAAACGTCTCAAAGAGCGATTACCAGGAATACATATTTCACCACAAGTAGGCGATTATTTTGAAATTTTAAAGAAAAATAAAGAAAATGATTATCCTAGTTTGTTGCTGTTTCTAGGAAGTAATATTGGAAATTACCTAGATGATAAAGCTATAGAATTATTACAGTTGTTCAATAATAATATGAAAAAGGGTGATAAACTTCTTATAGGTATTGATTTAAAGAAAAACCCTATTGTAATTAGAGATGCTTACGATGATAAACATGGCATTACTAAACGTTTTAATCTTAATTTGTTGTTGAGAATTAATAGAGAACTTAATGCTGATTTTAGGATTGATGATTTCGATTTTTATTGTCATTATAACCCTATCACTGGCGAGGTAAAAAGTTATATTATAAGTCTTAGGGATCAGTCAGTTGAACTAAAAGCCATAAATGAAACTATAAATTTTGAATATAATGAACTCATTTGGACGGAGCTTTCAAAGAAATATGGGCTTCAGGAAATTCAAGAACTAGCAGAAAACTCTAATTTTAAGTTGAAAACGAATTTTTTAGATTGCAAACACTTTTTTTCGGATAGCCTATGGGAAAAACCATAAAGGCTAAAATCAAAAGTATTACAGTTAACTAATCTTAAGAAAATAGTTTTGATTTGTATATTATTTTAGATCACTATGAGAAACCACTACAAAATACTAGCCGTTTTTAATATACTACTATTTAACGCTTGTGCCACTTATAAAGCCCAATATAAAGAAGAAACGCTAAAAGCTAATAAGGCGCCGGATCAGGAAATCGAAAAGCGAATTTACTTACTTGGTGATGCTGGCAAAGAACATGTAAGCGGAATGTCTAATGCCTTGAGGGCTTTTAATAGTCATATTTCGTCTATTGATACTAAAAATGATATGGTGATGTTTTTAGGTGATAATATTTATCCCTCAGGATTACCGGATGAAAATCATCCGAAAAGAGCAGCTGCAGAAAGAGCGCTCGATCTTCAAATAGAAGGAGTAAAAAACTTTAAAGGTGAAAAATTGTTTATTCCTGGTAATCACGATTGGTATTCAAATGGACTGAATGGGCTGAAACGTCAAGAAAAATATATTGAAGATGCGGTTGGTGACGATACATTTCAGCCTGAAAATGGTTGTCCTCTTGAAGATTTTGATTTTGGAGATGATATTAAAATCATTGTTATAGATACTCAGTGGTATTTAGAAAATTGGAATAAAAATCCAACCATCAATGATGAATGTGAGATAAAGACAAGAGAGCGGTTCTTTGAAGAATTAGAAGGCGAAATTAAAAAAGCTCAAAACAAAACGACGATAATTGCTATGCACCACCCGTTGTATACAAATGGTGTACATGGTGGATATTACGGTGCTAAAAAACATTTATACCCCACACAAAGTAAAATTCCTGTACCTGTTTTAGCGTCACTTGTAACTCAAGTACGAACGCAGGGAGGTGTGTCTATACAAGACAGATATAATGAGAGATATAATGAGTTAATGAAACGTTTGGAAACCATGACTTTCGACAAGAAAAACATTGTTTTTGTCTCTGGTCATGAGCATACCTTGCAATACATTGTTAATGAAAATATCAAGCAAATCGTTTCAGGTTCTGGTTCAAAAGATGGAGCAGCAGCCTTAGGTCAAAATGGAGAATTTAGTTTTGGAGGACAAGGTTTTGCTGAATTGTTGGTTTATAAAGACAAAGGTTCCTGGGTAAGATTTTACAGTGCCGAAAATGGTGAACCTCAAGTCATTTTTGAACAAGAAGTTCTCCAACCTGCAAAGAAATACGATATAAATAGTCTTCCAGACACCTTTCCTACAGAAATCGAGGTCTCCGTATATAGTGAAGAGGAAACCGAACGTACTGGCTTTTTTGAATCCGTTTGGGGACAGCACTATAGAGAAGTATATAGCACAAAGATAAGAGCAAAAGTAGCCACATTAGATACCTTGTATGGAGGCTTAGAAATTGTTAGAAAAGGTGGTGGTCACCAAACCAGATCCTTAAGGTTAAGAACAAAGGATGGACGTGAATTAAATATGCGAGCCTTAAGAAAAAGTGCAACACAATATTTACAAACCGTTTTATTTAAGGAGTCCTATATTCAAGATGATTTTGAAAGAACCCAAGTGGAAGGACTAATTTTAGATTTTTATACGGCGGCACACCCTTATGCTTTTATGGTAGTTCCAGATTTATCCAATGCTGCACAGGTATTTCATACCAATCCAAAATTATATTTCATTCCAAAACATAAATATCTAGGCGATTATAATGAAGAGTATGGTGGGGAGTTATATATGATTGAAGAACGACCAGAAGAAAACTATGCAGGTGAACGCAACTTCGGTTATGCTGATGATTTAGAGAGTACTCACGATATTATAGAAAAGGTAAGAAAGGATGAAAAGTATAAAATCGATGAAAACGCATATGTAAGAGCGCGTTTATTCGATATGTTAATCGGCGATTGGGATAGACATCAAGATCAATGGCGTTGGGCACAGTTTGACCAACCAAATGGCGATAAGGTTTACCGACCAATTCCGAGAGATCGCGATCAAGTGTTTTCAAATTTTGATGGTGCTTTATTGGATGTGATGCGCGCCATATCAGGTTCTACAAAACAGCTTCAAGTTTATGACGATAAGTTAGAAGATATTAAATGGATGAACAATGCAGGTATCAAACTCGATCGTACATTAATTCAACAATCAGATAAAGATACCTGGTTAGAACATGCTAAATTCCTTCAAGAGCATATTACAGATGAGGTAATAGATATCGCTTTTTCAAATGTTCCAAAAGAAGTTCAGGATAAAACATTAGAAGAAATCAAGCAAAACTTAAAAGGAAGACGAGACAACCTTATTGACATTGCTACTAGGTATCACAAATATTTAAATCAACTTGTGATATTAACAGGAACAGATAAAGATGACTATATCGAAGTCATAAGACAAGGTGATAAAGAAACACGCGTTATAATTTCAAGAATTAAAGGCGGTGAAAAAGCTGATGTTTTAGTTGATAAAGTCTTCCATAGAGATCTGACCAAAGAAATCTGGATTTACGGATTAGATGATAAGGATATATTTGAAGTCACTGGTAAAGGTAATAATATGATTTTTACAAGACTTATTGGTGGTCAGAATAACGACACTTATATTATCAAATCGGGACGACGAGTAAAAGTTTACGATCATAAGTCTAAAAAGAATACTGTAGAAGAAAATAAAGGAGCAGCAATTAGATTTACCGATATTTATAAGCTTAATTTATTCGATTACGAAAAGAATATTTTAACCAAAAGTATAATGACACCTGCTATTGGATATAATCCAGATGATGGTGTGTCTTTAGGGTTGTCTTACGCTTTAACAAAGGATGGATTTCAGAGAAACCCTTTTTCTAGTCAACACAAATTTAGAGGAGGTTATTTCTTCGCCACTAAAGGATTTTCTCTGAATTACGACGGGGAATTTTCAAATGTGATGGGAGATTGGAATTTACATTTAGGAGCCCGAATCACATCAGCCAATTTTACAAATAACTTCTTCGGTTACGGAAATGAAACAGTAAATATTGATGAGTCCGATCATGATTACAACCGTGTAAGGACAAGTACATATCAAGTAAAAGCGGGAATTATAAAGAAAGGACATTTTGGTAGTGATTATGGTGTGAGAGCTATATTTGAAGGGATTGAATTAGACGCAACCGATAACCGATTCATCACCGATATGGTTCCTGAGACAGAATCTGAATTCTATGAAAGACGTTATTTTGGAGGTCTAGAAGGTGAGTTTAACTATGAGAGTTTCGATTCTAAAATCAACCCAACAAGAGGAATGACTTTTAAGCTACATGTTGGTGGTAAAACTGAATTTGAAGACACTAAATATACCTATGGTTTTATTAATTCTAACTTAGGGTTTTATAATGCACTATCCAGAAACAGAAAACTAGTTCTGAAAACAGACATTAGAAGTCAATTTAGATTTGGTGACGATTTAATCTTTTACCAAGCTGCAAATATCGGTGGAGACAACGGCTTAAGAGGGTTTAGAACAGAACGATTTACTGGAGATAAATCCTTAGTAAGCAGTGCTGATTTGAGATATAGTTTCAACTCATTTAAGACTAGTGTGTTGCCATTGCAAATTGGAATTTTCGGAGGTTTTGATGTTGGTAGAGTTTGGTACGAGCATGATGATTCAGACAAATGGCATAACGATTATGGTGGAGGCTTTTGGGTGACAGCTGCCGAATCACTTTCAGGAACATTTAATTTATTCAATAGTAAAGAAGGACTTCGATTTTCTTTTGGACTTGGACTAAACTTTTAAAACTAAACGTTGAAAAATTACATCTATAGCATCTGGGATTCACTTGAGAAATTAGAAAGTAAAATTGCTTTCTATCCCTCTATCATCAGTTTGCTTGGATTGATGTTTGCATTTTTTATGATCTATTTAGAAAGCATTGGTATTTCTAAATACTTAGTAGAAAATGCGCCAATTCTAGTAGTGAATAATACAGAAACAGCGAGAAGTTTGCTCACTACATTTATAGGTGGACTTATATCTATAATGGTGTTTAGTTTTTCATTGGTAATGATTCTACTGAATCAGGCATCGAGTAACTTCTCACCAAGAGTGCTTCCAGGATTAATTTCCAATAGGCGACATCAAATTATTTTAGGAATTTATAATGCCACCTTACTATACTGCATTTTTACTTTAGTGTCTATTACACCTCAAGGTGATAAATACCAAATGCCAGGATTTTCTGTCTTAATTGGTATCATTTTTATGACATTGAGTTTGGGATCTTTTATCTACTTTATTCATTCTATTTCACAAGAAATACAAGTGAATACGATTATGGATAAAATATTTAAAAAATCTAAATCACGCTTAGAACGTTTAGTTGAGAATGAAAAACACATCGACACCGATTTTGAAGATTCTTCAAATTGGAAAAGTATAATGGCAAATTCAACAGGTTATATGCAAGATGTGAGTATAAATGCATTAGCACATATTGCTGAACAGCACGATTTAAAAATTGAAATCGTACCAATTAAAGGGGCTTATATCCTTAACGGAATTCCAGTGTTGCGGTACAAAGGACAGCCTAGCGAAAACAAAGAACCTGATTCGGTCGAGGACTTAGAAAAAAAATTGCTAGAGGCCATTACATTTTCCAATAGTGAACTTATAGAAGACAATTATATTCTCGCATTCAAACAAATAACTGAAATCGCATTAAAAGCAATGTCTCCGGGTATCAATGACCCCGGAACCTGTATCAATGCAATCGATTATTTAACGGAGTTATTCGCCATAAGAATGACCAAAAAAGACAGAAGTTATTATTTCGATGAAGATGGAAAACCGCTAATACTGATTAAAACTGTCAGTTTTGATGAATTGTTATATAATGTCATGGCGGCACTTAGAACCTATGCAAAACACGATATTATTGTGGTACAAAAGCTATTCATCATGTTCGAATATCTACTTCAGCAGCAGGATGCATTAAGGGAGAATTATAAAGAAGCAATTATTAGAGAAATTATAAATCTTAAAAATGATGCCATAAGTAATCACACTAATGAGGCAGATATTAAGGTGATAAAATCTTATATTGCCAAACTTAAAAACCTGAATCCTTCAGACTATAGTTTTGAAGCTTAGGGTTCATACTTAATTTCTCAATTTCCTTAAATGTCTAATACTAAAGATATCATTATAATAGGTGGAGGAGCTGCAGGCTTTTTTGCCGCGATTAATATAGCTGAAACTTACCCTGAGTTATCAGTTGTCATTTTAGAACGTGGTAAAGAAGGATTACAGAAAGTTAAAATCTCTGGTGGTGGACGATGTAATGTTACTCATGCTGAGTTTATTCCATCTGAATTAGTCCAAAATTATCCTAGAGGAGAAAAAGAACTATTAGGACCTTTTCACAATTTTATGACAGGCGATACAATC
Organism: Winogradskyella epiphytica; assembly: GCF_003217215.1. GTDB lineage: Bacteria > Bacteroidota > Bacteroidia > Flavobacteriales > Flavobacteriaceae > Winogradskyella > Winogradskyella epiphytica. The sequence continues at coordinate 310,893 of NZ_QJTD01000001.1, read as the reverse complement.
GCTTGGTTTGAAGAGCGCGGTGTGGAGTTAAAAATAGAAGAGGATGGGAGAATGTTTCCCGTATCTAATTCATCTCAAACCATAATTGATTGTTTTTTAAGTGAGGCTAAAAAGCATAAGGTTGAGGTGCTGTATAATCATTCTGTAAAGACTATTCAAGCTTTAGAAAACGGATTTAATATTGAAACATCTCAAGCTGATTTTCAATGTAAAAAGTTGTTAGTAGCCACAGGAAGTAATCCTAAAATTTGGAAATTATTAGAAGATTTAGGTCATTCCATTGTTCAGCCAGTGCCCTCCTTATTCACTTTTGATATTAAGGATTCTCGTATAAAAGATATACCTGGAGTTGTTGCAAAAAATGTAGAAGTTAAAGTTGTAGGAACAGATTTAGAATCAGATGGCCCTTTGCTTATTACTCATGTTGGTATGAGTGCACCTGCTATTCTTAAACTATCTGCATTTGGTGCCGTAGAATTAGCCCAACTAAATTATAATTTTAAAATTGAAATCAATTTTATCCGATTAGATTATGATTCGTGTTTGGATGATTTGAAAGGTTTTAAACTAGAATTCGCAAAGAAGACTGTTGTGAATTTAGCGCAATTCGATTTGCCAAAGCGTCTATGGAAGCAATTGGTTTTAGCTGCTAAGATAAACGATACCAAACGTTGGGCCGATCTTAATAAGCAAGAATTAGAAGCTTTAGCTAGCCAATTAACGCAAGCAACTTTTCAGGTTACTGGAAAAAGTACTTTTAAAGATGAATTCGTGACGGCTGGCGGTGTGGACTTAAAAGAGGTTAATTTCAAAACATTTGAAAGCAAGCGAATTCCTAATCTTTATTTCGCAGGAGAGGTTATTAATGTTGATGCTGTGACTGGTGGGTTTAACTTTCAGAATGCTTGGACAGGAGCTTACTTGGTGTCTAAATCGATAAGCTCAGATAATTGAAGTTGATTTTGAGTATAACTTAAAACAATAGACTTAAATTCTTCAAAATTATAGGGCTTGGTTATAATTTGATTAATTCCTGCCTCTTGTGTTTTAAGGATAATCTCTCTTGAGTTTAAGGCTGTCAATGCTATAATCGGTATTTGGGAATTAAACATTCTTATATGTTTCGATACTTCGTAGCCATCCATATCTGGCATATTAATATCCATTAAAATGAGATCGTAATCCTTCTCCTTAACCATGCAAATGGATTCTTTGCCATCTGAAGCGGTATCGCAATAATGACGCTCTATTTTTTCAATATTCTTTTTAGTAATTAATAGATTAATCTTGTTGTCATCTACGACCAAAACTCGAATATCTTTGTCTAGAATAGGAGAATTGAGTTTATGGCGAGGCTTATTTTTTGCAATTTTAAACTTTGCTTCAAAAAAGAAAGTCGTTCCTTTTAGTGGCTCAGATATGAAATCTATGTCTGAATTAAAGCTCTTTAATAAGGTTTTTACGATGTAAAGCCCTAGTCCTGAGCCACTACTGTTTTTGTGTAAAAATGTTTTGTTTTCAAAAGCGCTAAATACTACTGAGCGATGCTTTTCTTCAATTCCTATTCCTGTATCGATGATTTCAAACTTTAAACTAACATGTTTAGAAGTGCGTTCTTTTAAAATTACATTAACAGTAATACTACCCTCTAAGGTATAACGTATTGCGTTGTAAATTAAATTGATTAAAACTTGACTAAACGCAACTTTATCTATTAAAATATATTCGTCCTCGTTATTGTCGTCAATATTTAAATGGAGCTGTAAACCCTTATCTCGTGCGGCTATTTCAACTGTGCTAATAACACGCTCTAATAAATTTTTAATTTTCTCCGGTTTTAAATGAAGTTTATTCTGTTCCAATCGGAGTTTATTAGCTTGTAATACATTATCGATAAGCGTTGAAATATAACCGCTAGATGATATTAGTGAATCGAGATACCCCTGTTTTTTTACTGGATCTCGTTCCTGATTAATTAAAGTAGCCAAACCACTAATACCGTATATTGGAGTACGTAATTCATGACTTAATATTGAAAAGAATTCTAGTCGGGTCTTATCTATAGCGATAAGCTTTTTGTTCGAAGCTTCCAACGCTTGGTTAACCTTTTCAATATTCTTGCGAGCTTTGAAATAGAAATAAAACACCAATAAAGTAATAAGCAGTATAACACTTGTAGCAATTGTACTTATTAAGAATATTTTAGAATGTTTAGCATCTTTCTTACTAATTTCATTGGCTAAATTAAGTTTCTGTTCTGCATTGATAATCTTTGAAATAAGCTCTCCGTTTCTGGAATTTTTATCCTCAATTTCGGCGAGTGCAATGTACTTGTAAGAGTCAGATTTTAGTAAATAATAGGTAGCAGAGTCTAAATCTTTCTTCGCATTAGTATAGTATAGGTATTTATAATAATTTAAAGTGGCTAACTTTCTATGATTGTTGACATCATGTCTTAATGAGGTTTCAAACTTTTGTTCTTCTATTTCAAATAAAATATTGTAGTTCGTTGGATTGTTTGGTGAAATTTTAACTTGCGCTATAGCTTTATAGTATTGGTATAATAGTAGTAAGTTCTCCTTAAAGTCCTCTGGGTGATAAATATTAGAGAAATTTAAAGTTTCAAAGTCAGTGGATTTTAATATATTAATTGCATTATTACTCTGCTTTAGCATATTTACACTGTTATTCTCAAAATATTCTTTTTGAATTTTTTTATGTAAATTCACAAAATAGGTTTCACTATTTAGTTCTTTAGAAAGGTTTTGAGCCTTAGGATAAAGGCTATCAAATTTTTTATATTGATTAGCGATAACATAAGTGCCAAGTAATCCTGAAACAGATAGATCTATTCCAACCTTATCATTTAGGGAATCGTATAATTTTAAGGCTTTTTCGTGATAAAGCTCAGCAGTTTTGAAGTTGGATAACTTTCCCAAAACATTAGCTAAAGTATTATAAGATTTAGCCTCAATACTTTTTAAGTTACGTTTCTTAGCAAAATTTATGGCATCGTTAAGTGAAAGCGCGGCTTCGTAAAGATTCTCATTTTTAATTAGAGAATCTAGGGCGTGATCATTAAAGGAGCAAGTTGAACTGTTATAAGAGTTTGCATCTGAAGTTTGAGCTAGTGAAATTAGACCGCTAAAAGACAATAAAACAAACAAACTAATAACAGTGTTTGATTTGGGAAAACACATGTTTTGAATTAATTAGGGGTGCAAATCTAACCTTTTTTAATTATTTATTTTAGGCAGGATCTTTATTAATAAGAGTTGTAAATCATGTCTACGGATTAACGGGCTGAAATTCAAGTAAGTATGGTTTGTGTTAAGTGATTTGTGTTCTGAATAATTTTCGTAAAAGATTGAACAATAGTCTAGTTATAGTATTTTTAATAGTTATGACTGTTAAAATTAAATTTAGATGAAAACCTATATAGCGCTCCTAAAGGGAATCAATGTTGGTGGACATAAGAAAATTCCAATGGCTGAACTTAGAAGTATATTGACAAATATGGGATTGGAAAATGTACAGACTTATATCCAATCCGGGAATGTGATTTTTCAATCTTCAATTAATAATTTAGAATTGTTGGAAAAAGATATTCAAAATTCAATTTTAGATCATTTTAGTTTTGAAGTTCCTGTTATTGTTAAAACTGTGGACAATCTAGCTCGGATATTAAAAAAGTGTCCGTTTTCTGAAGACAAAAAAGTGTTGAGCTACTTCGTTCTGCTCAGTAAAATTCCAAAGCCTAGTTTAATAAATGAGGTTTCAGAAAAAACATATCCTAATGATGAATTCGTTATTTTAAACGATTGCATTTATCTGTACTGTGAAAAAGGTTATGGTAAGTCTAAATTTAACCTCAATTATTTCGAACAAAAATTGAATGTCAATGCCACTGCCAGAAACTATAAAACAATGATAAAACTCTTATCTTTGTCGGCAGATAAATAAAGAGCATGACAGCACAAGATTTCATTCTAAAATCATATCACACTACTATTGAAACAGGCTCGGTAAAATGGGCATCACCGAGCAATATAGCGCTGGTGAAATATTGGGGAAAAAAGGGAAATCAAATTCCTGAAAATCCATCGATTAGTTTTACACTTTCAGACTGTAAAACCATCACGGAAATTACCTATACCAAAAAAGAGGATACTAATTTTAGTTTTGATGTCTATTTTGAAGGTGAGAAAAACGAAGCCTTTAAGCCTAAGATTCAAACATTTTTTGAAAGGATTGAGACCTATATGCCATTTTTAAGGAATTATCATTTCAAAATTGACACTTCCAACACCTTTCCACATAGTTCTGGGATTGCGTCTTCCGCATCAGGAATGTCGGCAATCGCTTTATGTTTAATGAGTATTGAAAAAGAACTCACCAAGGATACTAATTCAAATGAAAGCGAAGAATCTCACAACGCATATTTCAACCAAAAGGCGTCATTCTTGGCAAGATTAGGTTCAGGAAGTGCCTGTCGAAGTATTGAAGGTGAATTAGTAGTTTGGGGTGAGACCGAAAGTGTTTCGGACAGTTCGGACTTATACGGTGTGAAGTTCGAAGGAGAAGTACATGACAACTTCAAAAACTATCAAGACACTATTTTGTTAGTGGATAAAGGGGAAAAACAAGTTAGCAGTACGGTTGGCCACAAATTAATGTTCGGTCATCCATTTGCTAAGGAGCGCTTTTCTCAAGCTCACGAGAATTTAGCAAAATTAAAAGCTATTCTTGCTTCTGGGAATTTAGATGCTTTTGTGAAAATTGTAGAAAGTGAAGCCTTAACACTTCATGCTATGATGATGACGAGTATGCCTTATTTCATTTTAATGAAACCTAATACCTTAGAAATTATCAATAAAATATGGGCTTACCGAGAAAAGACAAATTCTAAAGTTTGTTTTACGCTTGATGCAGGTGCCAATGTTCATTTACTATATCCGGAAAGCGAAAAGGTCGTTATCCTGAAATTTATTCAAACAGAATTGGCGAGTTTTTGTGAAAACGGACATTATATTTGCGACCAAATTGGTAAAGGAGCCGAACTTATTATGGAATAATTTTGCTCTGAAGCATTGATTGCAAACCAAATATGATATAAAAACGTATATTTGTTTAAGGAAACAGCTCAATACATATGAAAGGACCATTATTTTATTCTAAAATTCTGCTATTCGGTGAATACGGAATTATCAAAGACTCTAAAGGATTATCTATTCCTTATAATTTTTATAATGGCGCACTTAAAGTAGATGAAAATCCTACGAAACAAGCGCAAGAGTCTAATGAAAGCTTAAAACGTTTTGTGTCGCATTTAAAGGGATTAGATAAGAGTTTGGTCACTTTCGATATTGAAACCTTACAGCAAGATGTAGATGCAGGAATGTATTTTGACTCTTCAATTCCGCAAGGTTATGGCGTAGGGAGTAGTGGTGCTTTAGTGGCTGCTATTTATGATAAATATGCCATCGATAAGATTACAGTTTTAGAAAATTTAACACGCGAAAAGTTGTTAAAACTAAAAGCGATTTTTTCGCAAATGGAATCGTTTTTTCATGGTAAGTCTTCTGGATTAGATCCTTTAAATAGTTATTTGAGCCTTCCTATATTAATCAATTCTCAAGATAATATTGAAGCTACTGGGATTCCATCGCAAAAGGCTGAAGGCAAAGGCGCTGTGTTTTTATTAGATAGCGGGATAGTGGGCGAAACGGCACCAATGGTGAGTATTTTTATGGAGAACATGAAAAACGAAGGTTTCCGCAGTATGCTTAAAGATCAATTTATAAAACATACAGATGCTTGTGTAGATGATTTCTTGAAAGGGGATATGAAATCATTATTTAAGAATACTAAGCAATTGTCTAAAGTGGTGCTTAATAATTTTAAACCTATGATTCCTGCTCAGTTCCACGAGCTATGGAAAAAAGGTATTGAAACAAACGACTACTATTTAAAATTATGTGGGTCTGGTGGTGGAGGCTATATTTTAGGCTTTACCGAGAATATTGATAAAGCAAAAGAAGCTTTAGCTGGACAAAAACTAGAGGTCGTTTATAATTTCTAGTTTCATATTTGCATTTAACTCAATGTGGATTTAGTCTCGATTGTTAAATAGTTATAAGTCCCTAAGATAATTTAAAAGATGCCTAAAGTATTCCATTGTTCTACTTCAAAACATAAGAAATAAGAGGCATGCTTTCACGTAGACAGAAACACATTCTTCTAAAATTTTTCAGTCTATTTTCTGTTGTTAGAGGGTATAATATTTTGGTGGTGGTTATTGCGCAATACTTGGCTTCCATTTATATTTTTGCGCATCACATTCCTGTAAGAGAAGTTCTGTTAGATGTTAACTTGCTAATGCTTGTTTTAGCGTCTTCGGCGACTATAGCTGGAGGTTATATCATCAATAATTTCTATGATTCTGAAAAAGATTTAATCAATAAGCCGAGAAAAACAATGCTCGACCGATTGGTAAGTCAGAATACCAAACTGTCGTTTTATTTTGTGCTTAATTTCTTGGCCGTGGTATTTGCGAGTTATGTATCCTTTAAAGCAGTGATATTTTTCGCCTCCTACATCTTTGCCATTTGGTTCTATTCCCATCGTTTAAAAAAGCAACCAATTATTGGAAATATTGTTTCAGCAATACTTACGGTTACTCCATTTTTCGCCATATTTATCTATTATCATAATTTTGAAAGAGTCGTCTTTGCACATGCTATATTTTTATTTCTTTTAATATCAATGCGAGAATTGACCAAAGATTTAGCAAATATTAAAGGAGATTTAGCTTTAAACTACAGAACAGTACCGGTAGTATATGGAGAAAAAGTTTCAAAATTAATGCTCAGTATTGTTGCTGTACTAACTATTATTTCGGCTATAATACTCATTTTGTTTTTTGAGATTGGCCATATGTACTATTTCTTTTATCTCAGCATTGTACTAATTTTATTGTACTTGGTGATCCTCTTAAAATCGAGTAATAAAAATCATTACCTCCTTCTTCATAATATTTTAAAATTCATCATTGTGGCTGGTGTATTTTCTATTCTACTGATAGATGTCTCAATTGTATTAAATAGAATATAATTCTCTGTAAACCATTTCTTAGTGATCTGAACGCTTGTAGATTCAAACAACTTTGATATTTAGGTTGAAGATGTTAACTAATGTTATACCTTTGTGCCATTATTTATTAAATAAGTTTATTTTATAAATAATTTTAACAGAATACTAATTAAAATACTTCCCGTTTTTTAGGGAAAACAATATGAGTAGAAATCAAGATAGCAAAGGAAAGGGAAAAGGAAAAACGTCAGGAAGAGGAAATGCTAACAGCAAATCCAAAAGCTTTGCTCGAGGGAATGCCCCTGTAAAAAAGAAAACAGCAGTGACGAAATCGTCTAATCCAGACGAAATTCGTTTAAATAAATACATTGCCAATTCAGGAATATGTTCACGTCGTGAGGCCGATGAAAATATTGCGATTGGGTTAGTAACGGTTAATGGTAAAATTATAACCGAAATGGGTTATAAAGTAAAACGAACTGATGAGGTGAGATACGACGGTCAACGTATTACTCCAGAGGCGAAGGTTTACGTATTATTAAACAAACCAAAGGGCTTTGCCACAACAACGGCTGAAGGTAAAGGGAGAACAGTTATGGATTTAGTCGCAAATGCTACAAATGCTAACATTAAGCCAATTGGTCGTTTAGGAAGAAACTCACTTGGGTTGATTTTGTTTACTAACGACGATAAGATCGTTCAGAAATTCACTAATTCAAAACACGGAGTACCAAGATTATTTCAAGTAGAATTAGATAAGAACTTAAAATTTGAAGATTTAAAGAAGATTCAAGAAGGATTCAAAATTGATGGGAAGCTAGTCTCTGTAGAAGAAGTAAGTTATATCAAAGAAGAATCTAAAAACAAAATAGGAATTAAAATTAAGAATACAGGAAACACCATTTTACGTACTATATTCGATCATCTGAATTATGATATTGTAAAAATCGACTGTGTTGCAATAGGTCATTTAACTAAAAAAGACATTCCTAGAGGACATTGGAAACATCTTACAGAACAAGAGGTGAATACCTTGAAGATGATGTAATAAACAGCTTAAAACGATAAGTTAAATATAAAAGGTAATTACCAATAACAGTGTGAAACTGTGGAGGTAATTACCTTTTTTTTATGGTATATATGTTGAATTATTGGTTCAGGCTTGGATTGTTGTCATTGAAACCTACTTTCTGATTTTTACCTATAACGAAATATAATATAACGCCTAAGAGACTGCCAAAAAGTACAACTAAGACCCACACAATTTTATTATTCCCTTTAAAGTCACTTTTTAATATATCGATAAGTGCTACCAAAGTGAATACGAATCCCAAAAGGGTTAAGCCAATAATTATCAATTGCCATGGTCCAATCATTAATAAGTCAGTCATAATATGCAATAGTTTAGGTGATAATTCGATTAATTTAGATAACAAGTCATTAATGTACTAAAATTAATTTAGAACACATTTCTGCTTAGAATTTGAAGTCATCTTTGTTCAATAAAAAAAATAGCATCGGGAGTCCTGATGCTATTTTTAAATCTATAAAGAAAATTTAGACTTATAATCTCTTATTTATTTTCTCTAACGATAAATTTACCTTTCATTATAGCGTAATGTCCAGGGAACGAACATAAGAAATCATAAATTCCTTTAGCTGGAGCTTCAAAAGTAATAGTATCGCTTTCTCCACCTCCAATTAATTTGGTGTGGGCAATGATATTGCTAGTATCTTCCGGAATGTAATCGTTATCCTTTAATTCCACTACTGAATTTCCAAACTCAGATACTGAAGTACCTTGAGTTAAAAGTACAAAGTTATGTCCCATAACATCTTTAGACATCTCTCCTGTGTGAACTAACTTTAAAGTTACCGTTTGACCTTCGTATACGTTAATCGTAGACAAATCAAACTTCATGTTGTCATCAGAATTAAGAGTGATTTCAATAGTCTTAGGTTGAGACACTTCTTCTTTCTTTTCAGTTTTTACTGGCTGTTCTGTAGTTTCCTTCTTCTTGTCGTCACCGCATGAAAAGAAACATGCTAAACATAGAGTAAGTACTAAGGTTTTGAATGTGAATTTAGTTGTATTCATAATAAAAATTATTTTTAGCAAAGATACGATTTAAACGCCTATTTATGAAAGGTTTCGGTTGATAAACGGGTAAATTTCGCTACAAAAATTTTAATTCATTCTGTAATAAGGAGTTATATGTCTGAATTAATTTTAAAAATGAGATGTTTTAGGTTTAATTGACAAATGCCTTATACTTATAATCAAATAAATTGATTTTAAAATGATCAAATTAGAGGTGTAAACCATTTGGTAATCAGGGGTATAAAAAATATTAAAAAAATAATAAAAAAAGTTTTGTGTATTGAAAAATAAATTACATTTGCAGTGTAAATTGGTGCCAATCAAAAAGATTATAAAGCCAATTTTAGCTGAACAATTGAAATATGTTTTTATGTTCGGGCTTTTGAAAATTAGGAAGTCATATTCAAAAGCTGCTTATAAGATGAGTAACCGAATTTTAGAGCTAACTTCCGCTTCTGCAATAACTGCCAGCCAGCATATCTATGGCTTTATACCTACTACGCAAAGTAGAATTCAAGTTTGATATAACGTAAATTTAACAAGATTACGCATATATTATATTAATTTACACTTGAATATTTAATAAACAACATGAACAATAAATACATTGATCTTATCGATCAATCCTTTCACTTTCCACAAGACGAATTTAGACTTGAGGACAAAGAGCTGCGTTTCCATGATATCGACCTAATGAAATTGGTTGAAGAACATGGAGCACCTTTAAAATTTACTTATTTACCACAAATATCTAATAACATTCAAAGAGCCAAAAAATGGTTTGCTGAAGCTTTTGAAAAGTACGATTACAAAGGTAATTACAACTATAGCTACTGTACTAAAAGTTCGCACTTTAAGCACGTTTTAGATGAAGCATTATCTAATGATATTCATATTGAAACCTCTTCGGCTTTTGATATTGATATTGTAAAATCATTAAAAAAAGAAGGTAAAATCACAGATAAAACTTATGTATTAAGCAATGGTTTTAAGCGTGATCAATACATTACAAATATTGCAGATCTTATTAACGAGGGGCATAAAAACTGTATTCCTATCATAGATAACTATGAAGAAATAGATTTATTATCTCAAGAGATTAACGGTAAATTTAAAGTAGGTATAAGAATTGCTTCGGAAGAAGAGCCGAAATTTGAGTTTTATACATCTCGTTTAGGAATTGGCTACAAAAACATTGTACCTTTCTACAAGAATCAAATTCAGAATAATAAAAAAGTTGAATTAAAAATGCTTCACTTCTTTATTAATACTGGAATTAGAGATAATGCCTATTACTGGAACGAATTAACTAAGTGTTTAAAGGTATATACAGCTTTAAAGAAAATTTGTCCAACTTTAGATAGTTTGAATATTGGTGGCGGATTCCCAATTAAAAACTCACTAGCTTTCGATTTTGATTATGCGTATATGGTTGATGAAATCGTAAACCAAATCAAATTAGTCTGTGAAGAAGAAGACGTAGCAACACCAAATATTTTTACGGAATTCGGTAGTTTTACTGTAGGAGAAAGTGGAGGCGCTATTTATAAAGTGCTTTACCAAAAGCAACAAAACGATCGTGAGAAGTGGAATATGATAAACTCATCTTTCATTACTACATTACCAGATACTTGGGCGATTAACAAACGTTTCATTATGTTGCCAATTAACCGTTGGTACGATAGTTATGAGCGCGTGCTTCTAGGAGGGTTAACTTGTGATAGTGACGATTACTACAACAGTGAACAACACGTTAACGCTATTTATTTACCTAAATATAGTAAAGAAAAACCTTTATATCTTGGCTTCTTTAATACAGGGGCTTACCAAGAGACCATAGGTGGCTTTGGAGGTTTACAACACTGTTTAATTCCAACTCCAAAACACGTTTTAATTCAACGTGATGAGGATGGAAACTTAAGCACTAAAGTGTTTGCAGAGCAACAAAAGAGTGAAAACCTTTTAGGAATTTTGGGATACTAGTAAAAGAAACTAGAATCAAGACTAAAAAAAGACAGAAATCATTTTAGACTTAAGACGAAAAATAGGCTTAGGACTTAAGACGTAAGACAGAGTGAAGAGGAAGGTTTGAGTTTTTTGTTTCGTTTTTATATCAAGAAAAAAATGAAAGAAAATTATTAAACAAGGTCGATTTTTTGCAAGGAAATTTCATAAATAAAAAATTAAGTATAATTAAATAAAATTCCTGCTTTCGCAGGAAGTAAGCATGAAAACAAAAACTTACGCTGGTATTCCAGACCAATTTTCGAAATTAGATCAATCAAAAATTGTTCTAATTCCTGTACCTTATGATGGTACAAGTACATGGCAAAAAGGAGCTGATAAAGGTCCTGATGCGTTTTTAGATGCTTCTGAAAATATGGAGCTCTATGATATTGAAACGGATTCTAAAGTATATCAACAAGGTGTGTTTTTAGCAGATCCTGTAACCGAAAATACTTCTCCGGAAGCCATGGTTGAAGCAGTGCATCAAGTAGCTAAAAAATACATTAAGAAAAACAAGTTTGTCACCATCTTTGGCGGTGAACATTCAATTTCTATCGGAACAATTAGAGCATTCCACGAAATGTTTGATGATTTAACAGTTCTTCATATCGATGCTCATGCCGATTTACGTGAGAGCTATGAAGGTTCTGCATGTAATCACGCTTGTGCAGTGTACGAAGCTAGCCAAACAACGAATCTAATTCAAGTTGGAATTCGTTCTATGGATGCTATCGAAAAAACAGTAATGGACGAAGAGAAAACTTATTTCGCTCATGAAATGGCTCAGGATGATAGTTGGATGGATTCGGCTATAGATCAAATGACAGATAACGTATTTATTACTTTTGATTTAGATGCTTTCGATCCTTCAATTATGCCAAGTACAGGAACACCAGAACCAGGTGGATTACTATGGTACGAAACTTTAGAATTCTTAAAACAAGTCTTTGAAGAAAAGAACGTTGTTGGTTTCGATATCGTTGAATTATGCCCAAATGAAACTGAAAAATCTTCAGATTTCTTAGCGGCCAAACTATATTATAAAATGTTGAGTTATAAATTTCAAGATCAAAACATAGAAGATGATTTCGAAAGTAATTTTAATGAGGTAACTCAAAACACAAACAAATTTTCAAAAAACAATAATGATGACTACTAATAAAGGAGAAATTTCAAAATTCATAGAGAAGTACTATCTACATTTTAACGCAGCAGCTTTAGTTGATGCAGCAAAAGGATACGAAGCTCAATTAAATTCAGGGGCTAAGATGTTAGTGTCTTTAGCAGGTGCTATGAGTACAGCCGAATTAGGTAAAATATTTGCCGAAATGATTCGTAAAGATAAAGTGCAAATTATCTCTTGTACAGGTGCCAACTTAGAGGAAGATATTATGAATTTAGTGGCGCATAGCCATTATAAGCGTGTGCCTAATTATCGTGATTTAACACCTCAAGACGAGTGGGATTTATTAGAAAAAGGTTTAAACCGAGTTACTGATACTTGTATTCCAGAGGAAGAAGCGTTTAGAAGAATTCAAAAACATATTGTAAAAATTTGGAAAGATGCTGAAGCTAAAGGTGAACGCTACTTACCACATGAGTACATGTACAAATTATTATTGTCTGGTGTTTTAGAAGAGCATTACGAAATAGATATCAAGGATTCTTGGATGTACGCAGCTGCAGAGAAAAATTTACCAATTATCTGCCCAGGATGGGAAGATAGTACCATGGGTAATATTTTCGCAAGCTACGTTCTTAAAGGAGAATTGAAAGCAAGTACTATGAAATCTGGTATTGAGTATATGACATTCTTAGCAGATTGGTACACTAATAATTCTGAAAACGGCATCGGGTTCTTCCAAATCGGAGGAGGTATTTCTGGAGATTTCCCTATCTGTGTAGTGCCAATGTTGTACCAAGATATGGAGCGTCCTGAAACACCATTCTGGAGCTATTTCTGCCAAATTAGTGATAGTACAACAAGTTATGGGTCATATTCAGGAGCTGTTCCTAACGAGAAAATTACTTGGGGAAAACTGGATATCGACACACCAAAATTCATTATTGAAAGTGATGCGACAATCGTAGCACCATTAGTTTTTGCTTATATTTTAGATATGTAATAATGGACGAACAAAAAATTGAAAATATTGAATTGAGCTTTCTAACCGTTGGTGATTTTGAAGAATTAAAAACCGCCACATTAGAAGCATATGGAGGTGTGCTAAATTCCTACTGGAAAAAGGAACATATAGCACGGTTGACTTCAATTTTTTCTGAAGGACAAGTGGTGATTAGAATTGATGGCCAATTAGCAGGTTGTGCTTTATCTCTTATTGTCGATTATGACAAAATTGATGATAACCATACTTACGCTGATATTATTGAAGGCGATAAATTCAAAAATCACGATCCTGAAGGCGATGTGCTTTACGGCATCGATGTGTTCATTAAACCAGAATTTAGAGGCTTGCGCTTAGGGCGTCGATTATACGATTACCGTAAGGAATTGTGTGAGAACCTTAATTTAAAAGGAATCGTCTTTGGTGGAAGGATGCCAAATTATCATAAGTATAAGGACTTGTATTCACCTAAGGAATATATCCAAAAAGTGAAACACAAGGAAATTCATGATCCGGTTTTAAACTTTCAAACGTCTAATGATTTTCATCCAATTAGGATAATCAAAGGCTATTTGGAAGGAGATAGTGCGTCAAGTGAATATGCTGTTTTAATGGAGTGGGATAATATCTATTATACCAAACCAAGTAAAAAAGCAAGTAGCGTAAAAACTGTTGTGCGTTTAGGTTTAATCCAATGGCAAATGCGTCCATATGATGGTTTAGACGACTTAATGCAACAAGTAGAATATTTTATAGATAGTGTATCTGCTTATCGCTCAGATTTTGCGGTATTTCCAGAGTTCTTTAATGCACCATTGATGGCCAAGTACAATCATATGCACGAGCCACAAGCCATTAGAGAGTTAGCGGGTTATACTAAAGTGATTGTAGAAAAACTACAGCAATTATCTATTTCTTATAACATCAATATCATTTCTGGCAGTATGCCAGAAGTGGTAGATGATGTTTTATATAACGTAGGCTATTTATGCCGAAGAGATGGAAGTTTGGAACGTTATGAGAAGATACATGTTACTCCAGATGAAGCTAAAGTTTGGGGGATGCAAAACGGAAACCAGCTAAAGACCTTCGAAACCGATTGTGGTAAAATAGGTGTTTTAATTTGTTACGATTCAGAGTTCCCAGAGTTATCGAGATTGTTAGCAGATGAAGGCATGGATATTCTGTTTGTTCCGTTCTTAACCGATACGCAAAACGGATATTCCAGAGTGCGTTTATGTGCGCAGGCACGTGCCGTAGAAAATGAATGTTATGTGGCCATTGCAGGAAGCGTAGGTAACCTACCAAATGTAAATAATATGGATATTCAATATGCGCAATCGGCAGTGTTTACACCATGTGATTTTTCCTTCCCAAGCAACGGTATTAAAGCAGAAGCGACTACAAATACAGAAATGATATTAGTTGCTGATGTTGATCTGAGTTTGTTAAGAGAATTGCATTCCTTTGGCGCCGTGAAAAATTTAAAAGATCGAAGAAAAGATTTTTACGATGTTATTCGTGTAAAAGAATAAATAGTATATTTAAAAAAAATTAGCTTCAGAAATATTAGAAAAGAATGAAACCAAAAGACGCACATTTAAAACGAGTTATAGTAGATTTTAAAAAGCTTACACCAGAGATTTTAGCGCTTCTGGTTGAGAAATATCCTGATGGATACGACGATGATAATGTTATCTCATTTAAAAATGCCAAGAATGAAATTGTTGAGGCTGTTGAAGTCACTACTGAAGACACTAAATATTTGGTTAAAGTGAGTACAAAGCTAGAGCAAACGATGGAAAACTATGACGAGGATGATTATGAAGACTTCGCTGATGACGATCCAGAAGCTATTCAAGACCCAGAATTAGAGCCTGGTGCAGAGGACGAAGATTTTGACTAAAAATAGTTTCGCTCTAAAGAATATATTGTAATTTACTATTAATAAAAAGGTTATAAATCTAAATGGTTAAATTATGGATACATCATTTCACATGTCTTTACCTTGCCTTAGTGTAAAAGAAACTAAGAACTTCTACATTAATGAAATTGGTGCTTCTTTAGGAAGAAAAAGCGAAAATTGGGTGGATATAAATTTATTTGGTCATCAATTAACATTTATAAAAGCTGGAAAATTTAATTTCAATAACCCTAATTATGTATTTGAAGGTAAGATTTTGCCATCATTTCATTTTGGCGTTATTGTAGATGTAGAAAAATGGGGAGAACTCTATGCTAAACTTAATAACAATAACTTGGACGTAGTTTCTCAAACCACATTTTTAAAAGATAAAACAGGAGAACACTTATCCTTTTTTATTAAAGATCCCAATGAGTATATGTTAGAGTTTAAAAGCTTTAAGAAAAATACAGATATGTTTAAATCATAAGGGTCAATATTTTTTTAATTCCACAATAGGAAAACATACGTTCTTCAACAGAATCCACAGTAATTAGAACCAAGAGGTTGTAATCTAAAAGCATTTGGGCTTGAGGTGGCAAATTCCCAAAACCACAAACAATAAATTAATACATGCTGAAGCTATTCAGCATAAAATTTAAATGCAATGAATACAAAAAATATAATGGTATTTGTGCTTATGTTCATGGTTTTAAGCGCCAATGCTTTTTCGAATTTAAATGACAATAAACAAGACAAGAAAAAGGTGACCACAGTAGGTGTCTTTGATGGCTATGATATAGACGACGGCTATTCGTTTTTAATTAATATAGATCCAGACGATGAATTTAGTGGAGATACCATTTTTATTATGGAGATAACAGATGAGGTGTTAAAGACGGTAAACCTGAAATCAAAAGATGTTATTGGTAAACGTTTTGAAATTACTTATGAAATCACTGAGATTGAAGAGGAAGACGAGAATGGGTTTTTAGAAGTTTATGAAACTTACAAATTAGTTCAAATCAAAAAGTTATAAGAACTGTTGGAATGCTTCATGGAACTAAGTTGAAATGCGATAAAATCATTATATTCTATGTCTTCGATAACGTTTAAATGAAAGTTAAAGACTGCTTTTTAAGCGGTCTTTTTTTATGAATACCTCCCAAATAAAAACGGAAAACACAAGTGTATACTCCAAAGCAATTATCCATAAATTTTCAGAATTGCCTGGATTAGAATAGGCCAAATAACTAAGTACAATTATGAACGACCATACCAATGGATATTTGTAGTTTGAAAATACCGTTAAAATAACCAAAGTAGCTAAGTACCAAGGATGAATAGTGGTACTCAAAAACAGATAACATGTCAATGCTAATAACATGGTAGTGATAAGTTTCGGTAAGTCCGTGTTTTGTCTAAAAAGCGATAGCCCTAAAATTATTACCACAGTTATTACCGGAAGTACTTTACCAATAATAGCTATTTCGTTATAACCTGTTATAGCATAGCCTATCTCTCGAGCCAAATAATAAATACTCGCATTAAATTCGAAATTACCAAACCAAAGTCCAACTGTTTTTGAATAATTGTTGACGAATTCCATCGAGAAGAAAGGAAGAAATAGAAGCAGGGTGGTAACACCTACAATTATATAAAACAACATTAATTTAATCAGGTTAAGACTTTCAATAGTATCTGATCTAGCTTCTTTATGTCCGACACTTGCTTTTCTAAAATAATTAAAAAACAGAGGTAATAATAGGAGTGGTATTAACTTCACTGAAATGGAACAGGCTAAGGTTACAGCTGCCCATTGCCACTTTCCAGAATGTAGCAGATAGAATGACCAAACGAGGAAGAATATCATAAGACCTTCAAAATGTAGATTCCCTGTTAATTCAATTATGATAAATGGATTTAAAATGTACCAAAAAATACGATTTGAAGGCATTTTAAGCCTATCTAAGAGCTTCTTGCCAAAGTAGAGAGTTCCAATGTCTGCGGCTATAATAAGAATACGCATTACAACAACAGAGCCTAAAATACTATGCCCCGAAAATAAAGCAGCAATAGTAAAACACAATTGATTTAAGGGTGGATAATTTGTAAAATGTGATGCGCTTAAACTGCTCATCCCCTTATATAATTCTTGGGCTTGAGCTATCGGTAAATTATCTTGTTCAATAAAGAAATTAGGCGTGTATAAATACGGATTAAATCCTTCTAGAAGTAGTCGACCATCCCAAATAAATCTGTAAAAATCTTGGGATAAGTTCGGAATGGAAAAAAGAAATATGAATCGGAAAAGAACAGAGAAAGCAACTAAAAGTTTAAAGTTGGATTCTGTGGCTTTAAAGATTTTATAGGCAAATGGAAATAATGCCGTATACAGAATAAGTAAGGTAGTGGAATCTCTGCGTTCTAAATTATAGGCGAACCATAAATATAAAAAACAACAAATGATGGTTAAGAGAATTGGAACTTTGTGATATTTCCAAATCGCTTTCACACCTTAGATGTTAAAGATTTAAAGAAGACATAAGCGAAGCCAATAAATAACATCAGGTGAAATGGAAACAATCCAAAATCGCCACCTTGATCTCCAACCACAAAAGCACTGTACATGCCAAATGCGAAATAAAGCATTAAAAGTCCTTCGATAATCACATGAGGCGATACTTTTTTAATCAAGTATTTATTGCCTTTCCATGAATCGCGAATCGTACTAATATTGAATTTTGGTGTACGCACAAATTCACTGCGTTTGCCAATATGACCTTCAATTACGGCAATGGAATTATGAAGAGAAAAACCCATTGCTATGGAGAAAAATGTAAAAAACATTCCTATGTATTGGAAAAATCTTTTAAAGCCACTTCCATAAATATTTCGATACATAAACCAATAACACACAAAGAAAATAATAGTGCTCATGACAAAGAAACTCATCACATAGAAGTAATTTCTTAAGTGCGCATATTCATTCTTTATATATAGCATTGGAATACTTAAAATAGCAACTGTAAAAATGCTTAAAAACATCGTGCTATTCAATAAGTGAAGTAAACCATGTACTTTAGTTTTGGTAGAGATATTGTCCGATTTCAAAACCCTCCAACGCATCTTCCTGAAATTTTCTGCCCCACCTTTATTCCATCTGAATTGTTGTGAGCGTGCTGCGCTAATAACTACAGGTAATTCTGCAGGAGTTTCAACATCTTCTAAATATTTAAATTCCCAATTTTTGAGTTGTGCTCTATAGCTTAAATCTAAATCTTCAGTGAGAGTATCACCTTCCCAGTTTCCTGCATCAATAATGCAGGTTTTTCTCCAAACACCAGCAGTTCCGTTAAAATTGATAAAGTGACCCTTACTATTTCTGCCCACCTGTTCTAAAGTGAAATGCGCATCTAAAGCAAAAGCTTGAATTCTCGTCAATAACGAATAGTCACGATTTATATGTCCCCAACGGGTTTGAACAACTCCTATCTTTTCATTCTTAAAATAAGGAATCGTACGTTTTAACCAATTTGGTTTTGGTAAGAAATCGGCATCAAAAATAGCGATATACTCACCTTTAGCTATCTTTAAACCTTCCTTAAGTGCACCTGCTTTGAATCCACTTCTATCGGTTCTCGTAATATGTTTAATATCTAAACCGGTTTCAGCGAGCTTTTCTACTTGTGCTTTAGTGGTTGCAACCGTTTCATCTGTAGAATCATCCAAAACTTGAATTTCCAACTTGTCCTTTGGATACTCTAAAAGCGCAATATTGTCTAACAAGCGCTCCATAACATACATCTCGTTAAAAACAGGAAGCTGAATGGTAACAAATGGGATCTCCTCTGGATTTGAAAAATCAAATTTTTCACAATTATCTCTCTTCTTTTTTGAAGATAAATAGTTGTAAAGAAGATTAAGTTGTGCCAAAGCATACATAAAAATGAGTACTATGGCAATGGTGTAAATAACAATTATGATTGATTCTAAAATCATCTATTTAAAACTATATTTAAAAATCCAACCAAGGATTTTAACGCCTGCAAAGATAGCACCTTTTACGGTTCCCGAAACTTTTGATACGCCTATTCTATTCCTATAATTCACAGGAATTTCTTTATAACTTAGCTTTTGTTTTAAAGCTTTTAGTTGCATTTCTACTGTCCAACCATAAGTTTTATCCTCCATTTTTAGACCTAATAACTTATCGTATTTAATAGCTCTAAATGGGCCTAAATCTGTAAAAGTGGACTTAAAAAACAAACGCATTAATGTTGTGGCTAACCAATTTCCAAAGATTTGAGGTCCACTCATAGAACCGTCTTCTCTCAATTCTTTGACACGAGCACCAACAACAAAATCTATATCATTTTCAATAATCGGTTGAACGATTCGTGTTAATTCTTCAGGGTAGTCGCTATAATCACCATCCAAAAACACAATGATATCAGGTTTGTTCTCTTGCTCAGAAATATACTGCATGCCTTTTAAACAGGCATAACCATAACCTTTTCGTTTTTCAACTAAAACAGTAGCTCCTGCATTTTTTGCATTAATTTCTGTCTGGTCAGTAGAGTTATTACTGATTACAATAATTTCATCAACAATCTCAGGAATTGCCTTTACAACCAAGGGGATGGATTCCTCTTCGTTATAAGCAGGTATGATGACTTTTATTGTAGACATGGTATAAATTTGAACCTGCAAAAGTACGATTTTGAGAGAGTTAATCGATTAGCGAGTTGGATTTTTTTTTAGACCATAAAATGCCATGTAAATATCGAAAATTTACAATGTGTTTATTTGAAATTAGATAGGAAGAAGAGTTATTTTTGATATACTAAATCCATTAAATCCACATCATTACCTAGCAATATGTCATTCGGATTAATTCGGCCTTTTAAGCTGTCATTTTCTAATTTTAAAACGCCGCGAGGACAAACAGCAGAACATATTCCACAACCAACGCAACTTGAACGAACAATGTTTTCTCCTTTTTGAGCATAAGCTCTTACGTCGATTCCCATTTCACAGTAGGTAGAACAATTTCCGCAAGAAATACATTGACCTCCATTCGTGGTGATTCTAAATCTTGAAAATAAACGCTGTTGAAACCCTAAAATTGCGGCCATAGGACAGCCAAATCGACACCAAACTCTATTGCCGAAAATAGGGTAGAAGCCAGTGCCAATCACTCCCGAAAATATCGATCCGATTAAAAAACCATAAGTTTGGCGAAGAGGTTCGGCCTTAAATAAAAATAATTGGCTGCCGTTAAAATAGTGTAAGCCAACTAAAGCTAAAATAATTACCATATAACCAATCGCTCCATATTTAGCGTCTTTAGCAATTTGTGCTCTTTTAAAAATCATGACCAATGCAAAGACGAGGGTTAATAAGCTCGCAACACTTATTAAAAAGACATTTTTCGTCAACCAATATTTACTAGAGTCGTCACCGAGATAGGAGTAAATAACTGCGGTGGTCATTAAGGTTACAAATACTACAACAGAGTGAACTACCCAGCGTTCAATTTTCCATGCCGACTGACGTTTGTCGCTAAGATGTCTAAAGGCATCACCAGATGTTTCTGCCAATCCACCACATCCACAAACCCAAGAACAGTACCATCGTTTACCGTATTTATACGTTAGTATGGGGGTAATCACAAAAATAGATAGCACCCCAAAGATTAGAATACCTAAACCAATATCACCGGCACTTATCATAGAATCCACGCGATATTGTTCAAAATTATAATAGTTAAGTGGCCAGATATTTTTTAAATCGTAATAAGGTAAACTAAAGGAGTCTGAATTTAATCTTGCCATAAACTCAGGAATTAAAAAGGCGAATCCTAATTGAAAAAACATCACAGAATAGGTTCGTAATTGTTCATAACGATTGTGTTTATATTTCATCAAGAACTTATATCCAAATATCAAAATGGCAACGGTGTATAATGTGCCGTAAACAAACCATTGGCTTGCAGGTCCGCCATTTAATAGTTTACTCAAAGGATCGAATAAGGCGACTAACCCTGTGTTTTCTGCTCCATTTGTTCCAAGTCCTAGCCAGGTGGCTTTGAAATAAAGGATGATATAAAAACTGGTTAAAGCTATACCGGTTATCCAAGCCCAAAGTCCACGTGAGGTAATAGATTTAAACATTACACCGTCGTTTTTAATTCCAGGATGTTTACCAGCGTATAAGTCGTTTGTAAATAAAATAACTCCAGCCGTAATCATAAGCAATGACAGTGCTAAAAAAATAGGTTTATTAGGAAACTCAACATTAAACGCCGCTAATAGAAGAATGATAAGACCAATAACACCAAGAGCCGTAGAGAGCTTTTGTTTCGTTGTAAGATCAAAAGCTTCAGGTTTAGTTAAGGACATACTCGGTTTTGCTGTATTCATGATTTATTGAGTTTATGAGGCTAATGAGGGTTGTTGAGCTTTGTAGGTTGAGAGAATTTTATCTTCAAATCGGCTGTAAAATTCTGGATCAAAATTCGCTTCGCTAAGATGGTTAATTACATAATCTACATTACGTTTTTCAGTGAGCCATCGATCAAACGTTTCATGCCTCATTCTAATTCCGAAGGTGGTTATTCCTAAAAATTCTTTTGTGTCTTTATGGTAAGCTATGGTAATACACTTGGTGTCATCGTCGTGTTTCCAATGAAAATGCTTTTCATAATCAGGCCGTCCAACATCGCCAAATACCCAACCATAAGTTTGATATTCAATATCTAAAAATTTAGCAGAATTAAACCAATGCCCAGGTTTATATGCCATTCGGTTGCCACAGATAGTTTGAGCCAAAGTTTCTCCCATCATTCGGCCGGTATACCAAACCGCTTCAATAGGTCTGCGGTTTCCTATGGCTTCATGTTGTTCTGCACAGTCACCAATTGCATAAATATTAGGGATATTTGTTTCTAAGAATCGATTCACTTTTACACCGCGATTTATTTCGATTTTAGAATCTTTCAAAAAGTCGATATTAGGAGACACGCCAGCGGTTAATCCAACAACATTACAAGGGATTTCCTCTCCTGTTTCTTCAATAATCACAGAGCTCACTTGTCCGTTTTTATCTGATTTTATTTCCTTTAAGTTTGATGATAATCGCAAATCGATATGGTGATTTTTAATATGTCTGTTAAGCATTTCACTTTCTCCATTTGGCAAAACTATATTCCAAAAACTCGATTCACGGACTAAAAACGTGACTGGAATATCCCGAGAATTCAGCATTTCTGCTAGTTCAATTCCTATAAGTCCACCACCGACAATCACTGCACGTTGGCATACTTTATTGTTTGGCGCAAAGACTTCAAGTTGCTCTAAATCTTGTTTGTGATACATGCCCATTACACCTTTCAAATCTTGTCCAGGCCAACCAAATTTGTTAGGCTTACTTCCTGTGGCAATAATGAGTTTATCGTATTGAAGTGAATCACCTTCAGCAAAATACAAGGTATTTGTATCGGTGTCAACTTTGTTTACATAGGCTTTTTTAAGATTTATTCGATTTTTCTTCCAAAACCAATTTTCGTAAGGTTGGGTATGTTCAAATTTCATATGTCCCATATACACATACATTAGAGCTGTACGAGAGAAGAAATAGTCAGTTTCGGCAGAAATAATTGTAATCTTTTTATCAGATAATTTTCGAATGTGTCTAGCTGCTGTAACTCCCGCAATTCCGTTACCAATGATTACAATATGCTCCATGTTTTTCGTATGAGAAGTCGATTGAATTTAAATTCTTATTTTTTTATATGTCGAAGGTTTTGTTAAAACCTTAATCCTATAGTGCTTTTTCTTTAAATTTAGGAAATATTTTAAAGGTATGCGGTGTTTTTTCAGTTCCATTTTAGTGCTTATTTTAATTGGCTGTGCCTCAGCACCACTTCCTTTAAAAAAAATGAATGGTGTTAGCTTTGTAGCTTCTCGTGACACAATTTCACAACAACATGTTCAACCCGTAGTTCAACTGAACGCAAACTATGCTGCGATTATGCCGTTTGGTTTTATTAAGGAATTAGAGCATCCAGAAATAATACATAATACCGAAAGACAGTGGTATGGTGAAACACGATCTGGTGCTAAACAGTATATCGAAACTTTAAAAAGTGAAGGCATTAAAATTATGATCAAACCACAGATTTGGGTTTGGCGTGGTGAGTTTACCGGTTTAATAAAGATGAATACCGAAGAGGATTGGAAAACTCTTGAAACATCGTATACTGACTTTATTTTAGAGTACGCTGCTTTGGCCGAAGAAACTAATTCTGAATTGTTCTGTATTGGTACCGAATTGGAAAATTTTATTGCAGCACGACCAGAATTTTGGAAAGGTTTGATTACGAAGGTTAGAGAAATTTATAATGGAAAACTCACCTATGCTTCAAATTGGGATGAATATAAACGAACACCATTCTGGAAAGAAATAGATTATATTGGTATCGATGCTTATTTCCCATTGAGCGACAAACAAGCACCTACCGTTAAGGATTATATCGAAGGATGGAGCAAACATAAACCCCAAATTGAAGCATGGTCGAAACAACTGAATAAGCCCATCTTGTTTACAGAATACGGTTATCGGAATATGGATTATGCCGGTCGAGAGCCATGGTTAAGTGATCATAAAATTAAAACCCTGAATTTAGAAGCACAAGCGAATGCCACTGAAGCTTTGTTTGAAGTATTTTGGCATGAGCCATGGTTTGCTGGCGGATTTGTTTGGAAATGGTTTCATAACTACGAAAACAGTGGAGGGCAGGGCGATAATCAATTTACACCACAGAATAAGCCTGCAGAAGAGGTGATTAGAACTTATTATAAAACATATAAATAATGCGAACATTAGTTATTGGAGATATTCATGGCGGATTAAAAGGCTTGGTTCAACTTTTGGAAAGAGCGAAAGTGACGGCTAATGATAGACTTATTTTTCTGGGAGATTATGTAGATGGATGGAGTGAGTCGGCTCAAGTGATTTCATATTTAATTGAGCTGTCTAAGACCAATTCCTGCATTTTTATAAAAGGGAATCACGATTATTGGTGTGAGGATTGGTTGGCCTCGGGAATTGAAAGTAAAATTTGGTTAGAGCATGGCGGATTGGGAGCAATAGAAAGTTATAAAGATTTTACCAAAGAGGAAAAATCCAAGCATCTCGATTTTTTTGAGACTATGGAGCCTTATCATATCGATTCTGAAAATCGTCTTTTTATTCATGCTGGATTTACGTCTATGCATGGGGTTGAAAGAGAGGTTGATAGACGAAGCTTTTATTTTGATAGAACTCTTTGGGAAATGGCCCTAACCGTTGATAAACGAATTAAGAAAGATGCCGCTATTTATCCTAAGCGATTAAAACATTATTCGGAAATTTATATTGGACATACACCGACGATTAATTATCAGCAAGACCAACCTATGAATGCGATGAATGTCTGGAATATTGATACTGGAGCCGCTTTTACAGGACCTTTGTCGGCAATAGACTTGAAAACCAAAGAGGTTTTTCAGAGTGATAAGTTAATAGATTTGTATCCGAATGAACAGGGACGGAATAGAAAATAATGTTTGACTAGTCTTAATGAATATGTTTATTATAATAAGCCAGCAAATCCTCGGCTGAAGCACCCAACCATTTTTTTACATAAATAGTCCAAAAGTGATATTGAAGATTCCAAACACCATGGGTTCTATACAATCGAGCTGAGTTTTTTAATTTTTTATTGATGACTTTAAATTCCTGTCGGGCGTAGAGCTCGTTAATTAGAATATTGTCTTCATAGATAATATAATTTTCGTCGTATCCACCAATATCATCGAACAGTTCCTTGGTTATAAACTGACTTTGATCACCACCTCGGCAAGCACGCCAAGAAAATTGGGTTAACCAACTAGCAAGTCGTAACCACCAATGATTAGAATCAAATTGCATTCTAAAACAACCCGCTTTATTTCCTTTTTGAACCTCGTTAATAATAAATTGGTCAAAATCTTTAGGTGGAAAAGAATCGGCATGAAGAAAATATAAAATGTTCCCTTGGGCATTTTTGGCACCAAGATTCATTTGTTTTGCTCTTCCTTTTAAAGAGTCAATTAGAATAATGTTTGGTTGATGCTTTAATTTTGAATTCGCTATAGAATTGGTTTTTTCAGTATGATCTATTTTACTGAAAGATCGAACAAGGTCTAAAGTTCCATCTGTGCTTCCGCCATCAACCACAATGATTTCTGAAATATGTGTTGCGGTGGAATTGTTAGATAAATAACTCAAAAGATTTCCAATAATTTCAACTTCATTCAAAACAGGAATTATAATTGAAATTTGGTGAGTCATAGTCTTATCTGTTCTTGCTGGGAGTTACGAAAATTAAAAGTTAATCATTCAAATCCCAATTGTAATCAGTATATCCTATTCGTGCCTTGGCTGAAATGCTAATGTCAGAATACTGATTTAAAAAATCAATTAAACTGCCATGGTGTTCAAAGTCTTTTTTAAACCATCTAAATATTTTGGATATTTTGATCTTGTCTTTGGAAAGTTCATTCTTCGTTTTATCTGATAAAAACTCCTTGGTCGCTTTTGTTAATTGTTCATCCAGGTGAGATTCAGAAAATGCAGTATTCTGTAATTTAGGGCAAGAAACAGAAGCGCAAACTATGGCGAAGTGAATTCGAGGTTCATTCATTTTTCTGAGAATTTCGTGCTCTATATCAGAAAGGTTCAACCATTTATCGCCAAACTTCCATAAACGCTGATCCCATGGGTTTTTGATGTCTTTTATGCTTTTTAAAGGGTAATTCTGAAGGATTAAATCAATTGTTAAAGCATTATAAGCATTTATCCAATAGGCGAGTTTTTTGTGCTTAGACCAAGAGGCATTTGGCCTTTGCATTTGCAGTGATTCAATATATTTTTTTAGTTCTTTTGAATCGGATTGAAACCCTTCATAGTCTACCGTTCCTTGTTTTGAGACATGTTTTTCTAATAATCGATTAAAAATCGAATGATTGAAAATGTCAGGAATATTTTCATTATTAGGATGTCTTCCAAATGAAGTTGAAACAATTAGGGTAGATACTATGATTAAGAATGATTTCATTTTTTTAATGGATATAATTCCTGACTCACAAAGTCTTCCGGAAAGTTTTCGTCTCCTTCAAAACCTAATTCAATATCTCTACCATCGTGAGGAATATAGTCTGTTTTGAAGATATAATCCCATAGACTTAGAGTTATTCCAAAATTTACACCATATTTTCGTTCTTCAGGTAAAGCTTTTGAGTGATGCCAAATATGCATTTTTGGGTTGTTGAAAATGTATTTAAACCAACCATAATCCCAACCAATATTAGCGTGATTTAAATGTCCAATCGTAATATTAAAGAAATGGACTAAGGCGACATCTTGTGCCGAAAAACCACCTATAATAGCCAATGGAATATATTTTAAGGAGTTATAGACTACGGGTTCCATCCAATGATATCGTAAATGTGCAGCAAAGCCCATTTCTTTTACAGAGTGGTGAACTTTATGGAAATTCCAAAGAAATTCAGATTTATGTAATAGCCTATGTGTCCACCATTGTACAAAATCAATGACAATAAAAAAGATTAATATTCGAAGCCAAAAAGGAAGTTCGTTAATGTCTAACAATTGAAAACTTGAAACGGATAAACCAACCACGCTTAGAACATCATTAAATAGGGCTTCAGCCGTATTTGATAAGGCAATCAGTACAATTAAATTCAACAAAAAGAAATTGAAAAACATGTAAAAGGTGTCTAGCCAAAAGTCCTTACGAAACAACGATTGGTTTTTTCGCCAAGGAAAAAGTGCCTCTAAACCCCAAACAATAAGTGAGATGATAATTAATCCGTAGAAGTAATTCTCCCAGTTCAATTCCATTAAAACAGATTGTTTAATGTAATTCCAATAGCCGGAATAAGAATTTTTAATAATGTCAATATACTTTCCCATCATTAATTCCTTTAAAACGGAACAGTTAATTAGTATTTATATGAGTTCAATCTTTTTCTAAATGTTTAAATAAGTACATTGTTTAGCAGCATCCACCTCCATCATAGTGATAGGTACTTTCTGAAATGAAAATATCGTCTCTGCCTAATGCTTTTAAATCGCCAGCTGTTTTATCGCAAATAGCTAAAGGTTGATTTTTCAGTAAAACATGTCCAGCCTTATCGTCAAAATAATCCTCTTCGCCATAATATATAGCAGCTTTTCCAGTAAAAATACACGGTCCATCTGCAGGCATAGGATCCTTAATGGCTGCGACTTCTATAGATTCAATATATATTAAATCATCTGTAGGATAGTTTTTCGGATCCAAAATTCTATACGGTTTTCTAGCTCTAATTTCTATCGTTCCAAATCCTGCATCAGTTAAAGCCTTTACATATTCTGCAATAGGTAGGCTTCCACTTAAACATAGAGCGCGTAATCTTTCGTCGTTACGTAATTCTTCATTCATGTCTTGCTCACAAGTAGGGTCACTCATCACTAAACGTCCGTGAGGTTTTAAAACACGATACATTTCAGCAATAGCCTTTTTTAAATCATCAGCTTTAAAAATGTTGAATAAGCAATTTTGTGCAGCAACATCAACACTATTATCCTCTACAGGAAGATTCATAGCATCGCCTTTTTTTAAATCGACAAATTCCGATTTAAACCAAGGATTTAATTCTTCAGCGATTTTAAAATTTTTACGTGAAGCTTCAAGCATTTCGTCAACTACATCAATACCAATAACACCTCCTTTTTGACGATTGAAATAAGCAAATTGTAATAACTCCATACCGCCACCAACACCAACATAAAGCATTTTTGGATTGTTGGTTAGATCGCGCGCATGAACCGTAGAACCACAGCCGTAGTTCATTTCTTGCATGATTTTCGGGATTTTTAAACCAGGTAATTCCCAAATTGGATTGGTTGTGCAACATAGACCAACATCTGGTGTAAGTGCTGCTTCTTTATAAACGTTGTGTGTGGTATCTAAATAACTCATATTTTTTGTGCCTGCGTAGGCAGGAATCTTTTTTTTTAATTCTGTTTTTCTTTCCGTTCATTTAGTCTTGATAAGAAACAAATCAAATAATGTTCAAAGCTCGACAATTGATTTAGGACTGAAATCTAATTCTTAAAAGCCCTCTCTTATCTTAAAATAACAATTATTAACTTTTTCTGTAAACAATACTATGTCTATAAACTTTTTAAAGTGTTT
This sequence comes from Winogradskyella epiphytica, assembly GCF_003217215.1. Lineage (GTDB taxonomy): Bacteria > Bacteroidota > Bacteroidia > Flavobacteriales > Flavobacteriaceae > Winogradskyella > Winogradskyella epiphytica. The sequence continues at coordinate 282,376 of NZ_QJTD01000001.1, read as the reverse complement.
TAATTATTTCCTTAAAAAGAGTGATCATATTCGGTTCTGCTTTTGCAGCCATGGCAATGATTTCACTAATATCTACCGGTTTTAAATCGTCTGGATTGCATTCGTCGGTTAAAACAGATACGGCAGCTGTTTTTAGTTTTAAGTGATTAGCTACAATAATTTCAGGTACTGTACTCATTCCAACAGCATCAGCTCCAATTGTTTTAAGCATTCGGTATTCTGCTCTAGTTTCTAATTGTGGTCCAACAACACTGGCGTAAACCCCTTTGTGCAATTGGATATTATTTGCTTTTGCAATACTTTCAAATTTGGAATTCAATTCAGAATCATAAGGCGCACTCATATCTACAAATCGTTCACCTAGTTCTGAAACACCTTTAAAAGCCAATGGTGAACTGCCTTGTAAATTAATATGGTCGTCAATCAGCATGATTTCACCTTTTTTGAAATCTAAGTTAATGGCTCCTGCGGCATTGGAAACTAATAGAGTTGTAATGCCTAGTTTTTCCATTATTCTTACCGGAAAGGTCACGTCTTGCAAGGAATAACCCTCATAAACATGAAAGCGACCTTGCATCACGACTACTTTTTTGCCTTCCAGAATTCCATATATGAGTTTTCCTTTATGGAACTCCACAGTTGCGGTTGGAAAGTTTGGAATATGATTATAACTGGCTTCGGCAAGTATTTCTATCTCACCAATAAGTTGCCCTAATCCCGTTCCTAAAATGATGCCTACTTCAGGAGCATCAAAACCTTTATTTTGTAAATATTCTGTGCTTTCGGTTATTGCTTTAATCATTGAGTTGCTGTATTTTTTCTTGTAATTTTAAATTCGATTTATAAAAATCAGAAGCTATTAAATCTTCATAAGTATCAATATCATTTAAAATGGCTAAGGTACTCACAGAAATTTCTTTGCTCTGTAACTCTTGTAACGTTTGCTTTAATAAATTAGGCTGACTCCAGGGTTTATTTAAGAAAATATCTCTGTTCATTTTAGATAAGCCAACCAAATAGTAACCTCCATCTTCTGCTGGACCAAAAACAACATCGTTAGTATCTAAGGCTTCAATTCCCATTTCAATGTGTGTCGAATTAATATCGGGTAAATCAGATCCTATTAAGACTATCTTTTCATAACCATCGTCAAATCCATCTTGAAAGGCATTCATCATACGCTCACCTAAATCAACACCAGTTTGAACGGTTTTAAAATCCTTAGGCCATTGAGAATCTACGACAGCATTAGAAAAGTATATGCGTTTGTCAAATTCGATTTCTTCGGTTGCTTTTTCAGTGATTTTAACCAATTCAGTATAAACTTCAAAAGCACCTAAGTCTCCTATAGTCTTGGCTAATCTTGTTTTTACAGTGCCTAATTTGATGTTTTTTACAAAAACGATTACCAGTGCTTTAGTCATAAATTTTAATACCTTTTAATAACCATTTAGCCCAATCCTTGGAGTGAACATGTACTTTTTCTGTTTCCTTATTGTCGGAATTATAGATTGGGAAATCGTTGTTTTTCCATTCAAAAATACCACCAAATAAATTATAAACATCGGTGTATCCATATTGTTTAAGTTGTTCTGCAATACGCTCGGAACGGACACCAATTGTACAATACACCACAATAGCAGTAGAGGTTTCAGGAATGTTTTTCTTTAGCGTTTTTAAATCAAAATTATCATAACCAACATGAATTGCGTTTTTAATATGACTAACGGCATATTCTTTATAATCTCTTGCATCGAGTAAAATGGCCTCCGTTTTCGGCATGGCTAATTCTTGTACAGATATATAAGGAACGCTATGGTTGTTATACTTTTCAAGCAGTTCTGAAATTGATTCTTGAGCAAAACTTATGCTAGAAAGACATATCAGTAGATATAAAATTTTGTTTTTCATAATATAAGTTGAGTTACGCTAAACCTTCCAAGTCCTACTTTTTTATGGATTACTTAAGCAACACTACCTTGACAACTGCTTCCTGCTCCTGCAGTGCAACCATAACAATGTTGCGAAATTACAATGTTTCGCCCTTCTAATAATTTTTCATTAAATTCTGAAATATGTTTCGACTTACTGTTCACCGGTAATTCTAACATTTGGTTAAAATCACAGTCAAATAAATAACCATCCCAACTTATAGATAAAGTATTTGTACACATGACATTTGTTACTGCCGCAGGATTATACGCTTCAACTAAAGAATACATATAATCTTCATAATTATCTGAAGCTATTAAGTAATCTAGAAAACGTGCAATTGGTAAATTGGTAATCGCAAATAAGTTGTGAAACTGAATTCCGAAATCTTCCAATAAGGCCTTTTTGAAATCTTTTTCCATCGAGGTTTGGTCACCAGGTAAAAAAGCACCTGAAGGATTATATACTAAATCCAATCTCAAGTCGCTATCTGGCATTCCGTAACCAATGGCATTTAAATCTTGTAAGGCTTTAATTGACTTGTCAAAAACACCATCGCCACGTTGTTTATCTGTTTTTCCACGTGTCCAGTGTGGCATAGAACTTACCACATGAACGTTATGCCTTTTAAAGAACTCAGGTAGGTCGTGATATTTTTTATTCGCTCTAATGATTGTCAAGTTAGAGCGTACGATAAAGTCTTTAATTCCAACTTTTGCTGCTTCTTCTACAAACCATCTAAAATCAGGATTCATTTCAGGAGCACCACCAGTTAAATCAAGCGTATGTGCTCCAGAATTTCTTATGACTTCAAGACATTGTTGCATGGTCTCTCTAGTCATAATTTCCTTCCGATCTGGACCAGCATCAACATGACAGTGATCGCAAACTTGGTTGCACATATAGCCAACATTAATTTGTAAAATTTCTAATTTTTTAGCTTTAAGGGGAAATTGGTTTGTTTCCGATATCTTGTCTTTAAACGTTGGCAGTTCACCATTTTTAAAGATACCATTGGAGAGTATTTCTAATTGTTTATTGCTTTGCGCTAAATCGCTTCCTAATTTATGTAAGGATTTTGTTGCCATTAATTGGGGTCTCTTATTTGTAATTCTTGTGAAATTATTTGGTTGAAGCTCGAATTCTAACCGTCTAATTTATTCACTTTATTCATCATCTGTACACCATGTACTAAGGTTGCTCCACTTTTTATAGCAGCACCAACATGAATAGCTTCCATCATTTCTTCTTTGGTAACACCGCGTTGTAAAGTGTCTTTTGTATAAGCATCTATGCAGTAAGGACATTGTTCTGTATGTGCTACAGCCAATGCGATAAGTGATTTTTCTCGTGCGGTTAAAGCGCCTTCTTCAAAGACTTTTCCGTAGTAATCAAAGAATTTATTTCCAAGTTCTTCACTCCATTCCGTGATCTTTCCAAATTTTCGTAAATCTGCTGGGTCGTAATATGTTTTAGACATGAAATTGTTTTTTATTTAGAAAAATCAATATACAGTATTCTGTCGAAGTTAATTCTTAAAGATTACAGAAAATTTCAAAAGATTACACTATTTAAAGGCTTTTACTCTAATTTGAAAATCAATTAGGACTTACCTCAAAAAGCCTTATTTTTAAATTCTCTTTTGTATTTAAAATGAATAACTGGATCGAACTATTATCAGAGTTTAAAAGAAAGCATACACCTGTGGCTTTTATAACTGTTACTAAATGTTTAGGCTCAACACCTTGCGTGGTTGGTTCTCGTATGTTGGTCACAAAAGACAAGCAAATTTACGGAACCATAGGAGGAGGGAAGTTGGAATTTAAAGCCACTGATGAAGCGATGCTCGCCTTAGATGAAAACCGAATAATAGAATCTTCATATACATTAGGTCCAGAATTTGAACAATGCTGCGGCGGAAAAGTAGAATTTATGATAGAACCTATGAATCAATCACCAGAATTATTTTTATTCGGCGCAGGCCATATCGGAATTGAAATTGTTAAGCTTTTAGAAGGCACTCCTTTTAAAGTAAATCTTATTGACTCTCGAGAAAATTGGTTTTCAAATTTAGATTTAAACGAAAGTGTTATTACCCATCAAGTCAGTGAAACCGATTTTAAAACATTTAAAGACGCAGTGAAATGGGGGACTAATTGTTATGTATTGGTATTGACTCATAATCATGCTATCGATTTTGATATTATTTCCATGGCTTTACAAAACGAAACTAAATTTCTAGGATTAATAGGAAGTAAAACCAAGAAAGTGCGATTTAATAATATGCTTATCAAGGAGATGAATATTCCTGAAGGAATGACAAATGTAGTTTGTCCTATTGGTTTAGATATTGGTGGCGATACACCTAAAGAAATCGCCATTAGCGTGGTTGCACAGTTACTGCAAGTGCATTATAAATCCGTTGCTAAATAATGTATAGCTAAGATGTTTGATGAGGATTGTTCCCTCGAGGGGACTTTAGGGAGTCATAAATTAGATTCATACTTTCACAGGAAGTAAACATGAAAAGAAACAAATCCATCATAGATAAATTAACTGCGCTTTGGGCTTTAAATGAGTCTGGATTAGGTGGTTTTTTACATGTGTTCAATTCGCCCTTCACAGGACTGATTGTAGGTGGTGTTTCAATTTTGCTCATTAGCTTAATCGCTTTTTATGCCGAAAATAAATGGCAATCCATATTAAAAGCATTGATTATAGTTTTAATCATAAAAATGGCGGTGAGTCCGTATTCGCCTTTTGGAGCTTATGTCGCTGTGAGTTTTCAAGCTCTTGTTGGAGCACTTTTATTATCGAATTTTTCTTGGAAAGGTTTGACTTTGCTGGTTTTAGGAATAGTGACTTTTTTAGAATCAGCGCTTCAAAAATTACTCATCCTGACTATTGTTTATGGAACCAATCTTTGGGATGCGATTAATATTTATGGCGCTTGGGTTCAAAAGAAATTAGACTTTGTTTCAGAAACGTCTACAACCACATTTTTAGTCACGCTATATTTAGTGGTTTACGGAGTGGCAGGACTGTTGGCAGGATTGTTCATTAAAAGCATCATCAAAATTATAGCAAATAAACCCGAAGAGGAGTTCTATCTAAAGTCAAAACCTTTAGAGGATTCTGATCGTAAGAAAAAAGTCCCTTTTAGAACCAAAGTTATTTGGGTTTGGTTAGGAACTGTGGCTGTTATGGTATTAGCATTTTCATTATTTGGCGGAACATTATTTGGTTGGCAAAAAGCCACTTATATCGTCTTACGGAGTTTCTTAATTTTAATGCTTTGGTATTTGGTGATTGGACCTTTTTTATTGAAATTAATTCGAAAATATCTGCAAAAAAAAGAATCTAAGTACGAAGAGGATATTAGTAATGCGATGGATTTATTTCCGTATTTCCGACAGATTATTGCCTTCACTTGGAAAGAAACAAAACACTTAAAAGGTTATACACGATTTAAGTATTTTATGGCGAATAGCATTTCTAATTGTATTCATTTTAAAATGTCATCAAAATGATTTACATCTTTACAGGAGAAATTAGATCAGGAAAAACAACGGCATTATTAAACTGGTCTAAAAATCGAACTGATGTCGATGGCTTATTATGCCCGGATAATGAATCGGGAAAACGATATTTCTTAAAAGTAAAATCTAAAGCTGAATTTGAATTAGAAGTTATAAATGAAGTTGAAGCTGAAGAGCTAATTCAAATAGGGAATTTTAAATTTTTAAAAGCGGCTTTTAAGCATGCCAATGAATATTTGATTTCTAGAGCGTCTAAATTGGAAGGAACCTATCTAATTATTGACGAACTCGGAAAGTTAGAATTGAAAAATGAAGGTCTGCATAGGTCAGCTGAAGTGTTAATTCCAAATTTCAGTACGAATAAGCACCAACATCTAATACTGGTCGTTAGAGACTATTTGCTTCAAGATGTTTTGACACATTATTCCATTTCTGACTATCATGTTTTAACGAATGCAGATTTGAAAACACTCAATTAAAACCTTATGTTATTTCGATACGGCTTAGCATGAGTGTTTTAAAATCTTTAGATTAAAGGTTTTTAGGCTCTAAACTTCAGCTTGGCCTAATTTTCCAATATTCTAATATGCCCATCGACCACTTCAATAGGTCCTACCAAACCTAGAATATGATTCAAGAGATATACAGGGCTTTCTTTTAAACGTTCTTTAAACTCTTGTCTTAAGGCTATTAAAAGTAATGCTTGCATATGCACGCCTACAATTCCGCATTTAACTTGTCTGTTATAAGAGTTCACTAATTCCTCCATAGTTTGAACTTCAAGTTTCTTTTTATAATCTGAAATAATCTTATCATCAGATTCTTTTCTAAAATATAAGTGTTCCATCTTTAAATATGTAAATTATTTATTTGATTTAATTCAATGTTGTGAGGTAGTCTTAAAAAAAGGATGTTCTTGTATTGTGTTTGTAAAGTAGAATTTCCATTGCCGTTTTTAATACTATAAGATGCGCCTTTGAAAAATAAGTCATCGTCAAAAAACAAGAGGAGATAAGGGGATACTTCTGTTAAGTTTAATGAGGTAATCATTTGGTGGTGTTCAAGTTTAATTAAGGCTCCGAAATAATCCTTGTTGAGATAATAGGACATATCCACAAAAGAAGAGTCTATGGTGATAATGGAATTAATGTCTACTTGTTGAGAGGCACTAATGGCGTTCTCGTTAAAATTAATTGTAATAGATGTCATAAATGCATAGTTTTAATTGTTATGCATCAGGATAGTTGTAAAACAGGGAGAAATCATTTTTTTGACCGAACTGTCCGTATTCTAAACCACCGTTGCTTTTGTGCTCGGTTGGTACGCCAAATGGCGTTCCTGATACTTGGTCAAACTTAATAAAGTTTATTATAATTCACAAGAATATCCACAGAAAATCTGTGAGAGTTAGTTGTGTAAGTCGTTAATTAGGAGTGATTTTGTTATTTCGACAGAGTGAAGATTGAGTGACGATTTACCTTCCGACTTTTACTAATATTCGAAGCAAAAAAGAGAATTTAATTCTTATTTATGAGTTTCCTGCTTTCGCAGGAATTTAACTAAATAGTGTCTCGCTTAAAGCATAATAAATTGCCATAAGAGCAGAGAATATAGCACTTCCAACAAAACGCCATTTTACTTTAAATCGATTTTGGATAATATAATTCGCTATAAATGATATTGGGATATTTACTAAAAACGACCAAAATGCGATTTCTAAAAGGTTAAATCCAATGGCACTCAACTCACCGGAAAACAATTTGATAAACAATAAATGTCTCGCCACTCATAAAGGATTAAAATACAGTATGGCCAGTATAGTTTTAGTTAAGGTGGCTTTAAGACCTTTTAAGCGGTAGGTCTTTTTTACAATCCAATCGAAATAATTCGGGATTTCAAAAGCATAAAAGGTGGCGCCAATAATCACCATGCCAACTAAGCGATGCCATGAAAACTCATTGAGTAATAGGGCAGCAATAGTATCACCAGCACTATAAATTAGTGCGCCTCTAAGGATGTTTTGTTTTCTGTAATGAAGTGCGATAATTGATGTTATTTTAAATCTGATTCTAACAAACAATAGATTTCACTATCCAAGAATTGACCGTTGTAATAGAAATTCTCTCTAAAATATGCTTCTAATTTAAATCCGAAGTTCAGTAGTAGTCGTTTTGAATTTTCATTGTCAATATTAACATTGGCTTCGTAACTATGAAGATTTAATGTCTTAAATCCAAAACGAATTAAGGTAGCCATAGCTTCCGTCATATAGCCTTTATTCCAAAAGTCAGGATGAAGAATATAGCCGATTTCACCTCTTGCATTTTTCTTATCGATGCGCCAAATCCCAAAATCACCAATATGTGTGTTGCTTTGTTTCTCAATAATAGCCCATATGATTCCGTTGTTCTCTGTAAAAGCTTTTTGATAAGTTTCAATTCGTGTTTTGGTATCATCAGAGCTTTTCGGAATATCCGTGTCCATATAAGTAGCAACCTCTTTATGGCTTCTAATTTTGAAAAGTGATTCTGCATCTTCTAATGTATAAGCTCTATACAAAAGTCGATCGCTTTCTAATTCTGGAAATGTATCAAAAACGCTTTCATTTACTTGAGTTTCCATGGCTTTAAATTAGGGATTCTGATAAAGAGCCATCAAAACTTTTTCAGCCGTCATTGGCGCATGAAACTCTAATTTATAATTAGGATTAAATGCTTTAATTGCATTTTGAAGTGCGAAATAAGCACCAATTCCATACATTAAAGGTGGCTCACCTACAGCCTTAGATTTTAAAATAGCTTGTTCATGACCTTGGGTTTCTAAAGGAATAGCTTCAATGCTTTTTGGAACAGAAAATACATCAGGAACTTTATATGTGGATAAGGCATTTGAAAGTAGTCTTCCATCCTCGTTATAAGCTATTTCTTCTAATGTCATCCAACCAATGCCTTGAACTAGTCCACCTTCAACCTGACCTAAATCAATACCTTCACTCATACTTTTTCCGTAATCATGAATAATTTTAACCGAATCAAATTCGTAAGTGCCGCGGGTGCAATCTACAGTTGTGGTAACGATAGCTGTTCCGTAAACATGATAAGCAAACGGATGGCCTTTTTCTTTGGTTTTATCAAAGTGAATTTCTGGAGTAGCATAATGTGCGTTTTCTGTCAATGCCACACGTTTCAGCATGGTTTTACTAATGAGTTCCGTCCAGTTTAATGTCGATTTTTTATCATTTACATAAACGAATTCATCTTTTAAATGAATGTCTTTTTCAGGAGCATTCAATTCTTCCGAAGCCACTTTTTTCAATCTTTCTAAAAGAGCTTTACAGGCTTTTAAAGTCGCTTTTCCATTTAAATCGGCTGTTGCACTCGCCGCAGAAGGCGAAGTATTCGCAACTCTAGTGGTATTGGTACTTTCAATTTTAATTTTTTCAATGGGAATAGAAAACACATGAGCCGCCACTTGCATAATTTTGGTGTTTACGCCTTGGCCCATTTCAACAGCTGCCGTACTGATGCCAACACTGCCATCTAAATAAATATGAACCAAGGCGCGAGCGTGATTCATTGGAGTGTTGGTAAAAGAAATTCCAAAAGTTATTGGCATTAAAGCAAGTCCCTTTTTGAAATTTTTATTCTTTAAATTGAAGTCTTCAACCTCTTTTTCTAAGGCTTCAATATTGAAAAGTGTTTTTGCCGAATGCCATGCGTTTTTGGCTTCGACTTGTTTGGCAATTTGGCCATAGTAAAATTCGTCATTCTCTTCGAGCAGATTTGCTTCCTGAATTTCACGTGGACTTACACCAATTTCGGAAGCAGCTTTCGCTATTGCCGATTCTATGACAAACATACCTTGTGGTCCACCAAAACCTCGAAACGCTGTATTGGGCGGTAAATTGGTTTTACAACTTAATACGGTTGTCGATACATTAGGAATAAAATAACTATTGGTCGCGTGAAATAAAGTGCGTTCTGCTATGGCAGGTGATAAATCAGCTGCGGCACCAGAATTTTGAAGAAACTCTGCTTGGTAGGCTAAAATTTTTAAATCTTTGGATAAGCCAATTTTATAGGAACTTTCATAAGGATGACGTTTTCCTGTCATTCTAAGATCGTCATGACGATTCAAAATTAATTTCACGGACTGATTCAAATGATAAGTAGCCAAGGCAGTCATCACCGCATATGGTGTTGCTTGATCTTCTTTTCCGCCGAATCCACCACCAAGTCGTGTGACGTCTATTTCAATTTTATGCATTGCTACTCCTAATACTCGAGCTGCAGTAGCTTGAACAGCTGTTGGACCTTGAGTAGAGGAGGTGATTTTTATATTTCCGTTTTCTAAAGGTTCGGCATAAGCACCTTGAGCTTCAATATATAAATGTTCTTGACCGTTTGAAAAGGTTTCGCCTTCAAAAACATAATCACATTCTTCAAAAGCTTTTTCAGTATCACCTAAACTAAATGATCTTGGTGCATTGATAAAACTGCCTTTTTCTTTCGCGTCTTTAGCAGTGGTTATAACCGGTAAATCTTCAATTTCTATATCAATTAATTGTCTAGCTTTTCGTGCAATAAATTCCGATTCGGCTACAATTAATGCGATTGGCATTCCCCAAAAATGAACTTCATCCTCAGCAAACAAAGGTTCATCGGCGATGATGCCACCAATCTGATTTTCGCCAGGAATATCTTTATAAGTAAAAATACGTTCCACGCCTTCTAAGGCTTCAGCTTTAGAATAATCGATATGTTTGATTTTTCCATGTGCTTTTGGAGAATTAAAAACAACAGCATGAAAGGTGCCTTGTCTTATATTTACATCATCTACATAAAGAGATTCACCACGAACATGCGTATAAGAATCTAAGTTTCTTATGCTCTTCTTTAAAGCATTGGAAACTTCATTTTTCTTAGATTCTAAAGCCGTATATGTCTTTTTCTTATGCATGTTGAACAAAATCGTTTAAGGTGAATTGTTTCGGGAAGGATTCTGTAAAATGGGCGAAGAATAATTGCCTTGCCAATAAACGTTTATAATCGCTAGACCCACGAACATCACTAATTGGTGAAATTTCATTTTGAAGGATATCGCTAGCTTCTAAGATCGTTTTTGAGGTCAACGATTTACCTGTTAAAAATTTAGAAGTTTCATGCAAATACTTCGGTATGGCAGCAACGCCTCCAACAGATACATGTGCTTCTGAAATTTTATCATTGTCAACTGAAATATGAATAGCAGAATTCACACTAGCAATATCTAAGTGAGTTCGTTTGGAGACCTTTTCAAAGTTGAAATACGATTGTTGTGATGGAAGTTCGAAGCTAATAGCTTTTAAAAGTTCACCTTCCTTTAAGTCATAGGTTTTATAACCTTGATAGAAATCTTTCAGGGCTAGAGTTCTTTCCGACTGATCGGGTTTTAAAACAGTGATATCACTATTTAGGGCTAAAAAGAAAATGGTCATATCACCAATCGGAGAAGCATTTACAAGGTTTCCGCCAAGAGAAGCCATGTTTCTAATTTGCTCTGATGACACTAGTTTTAAGTGTTTTTTAAAATTAGGAAAATAGCTATTTAATTCTGAGTGATTCCATAAGTCTGAAACGGTTGCATTTGTACCTATGGAACAGCTTCCGTTCTTGATAGAAATCCCTTTGAGGTATTCTTTTTCAGCAATGAGTCTAACAGAATTATCGATTAAATTATCTGCTTGCTGAACGTATAAATCGGTGCCTCCAGCAACATATTTTCCTTTAGGTTGATCTAAATCTTTAGCCTCAATATCTTTTAATCGTTGTGGAATGTTTTTGAAATAATCCGGAATAAATTCATTCTGAATCAACCACTCAAATGTGTTTTCTTTTTTATCCTGAAGTTTTTCAACGACTTCATTTGCGGCTCTTTCAATCGACTTATAGCCCGTACACCTACAAATGTTTCCGCTAATAGCGTTTAGTGCGTTTTCATAATTGTGATTAGAATTTGATAAAGCAAAACCTGTTAAAGCGACTACGAATCCCGGTGTGCAAAAACCGCACTGTGTCGCGTAATTTGACTTCATTGCATTTTGTGCAGTCGTTAATTTGATTTGAAGATTAGTCCCTTCAACCGTAACAATATGTTTGCCGTGTGCATTTCCTAAAGGAGAAATACAAGACGTGATACTTTGATACTCTACGTTATCATTTTTTAAAGTCCCAACTAAAACTGTACATGCTCCACAATCACCTTCACGACAACCAATTTTAGTTCCTGTAAGTCGCTGTTGGTAACGAGCAAAATCCAATAAAGTCATTCCGGAATTTTCCGACGTCTTTATGGTTTTGTTATTTAAGATAAATGTGATCATGCGATGTGTTTTAATTGAATTTGAATCATCCGGACAGAGATGTCGGGATGTTCAAACTGATAATATTTAGAGTTTAATACTCTGTTTTATCTTCCTTTTTACTCCAAAGTTTGAAAGCTTCAATAGCTACTTCAGGAGCGACTCTTTCAAAAGGAATACTTCTTTTTTCGTATGGTAAAGGGATTTCCTTGTAGATAAACTCATCATCAAAACCTATGTCTGCAGCTTCTTGTTGGCTACTTCCATAATAAACTTTGTCTGGTCTTGCCCAGTAAATGGCGCCTAAACACATCGGACAAGGCTCGCAAGAGGTGTATATTTCACAACCGTCCAATTGAAACGAACCTAAATTTTTACAAGCATCTCTAATGGCTGTAACTTCGGCATGAGCTGTTGGGTCATTGCTAGAGGTTACTTTATTGTTTCCTTTTCCAACGATTTTACCATCTTTTACGATTACGCAACCAAAAGGTCCGCCTTCGTTGTTATTCATTCCTTTTAAAGCTGCATTTACAGCTTCCTGCATAAATTTTTCTTTCTCTGTCATAATATAATAAGTGTCTGTTTTACGAAACAAGATGTTTCATAAAGATATTAAATTCAAATATAATGAGGTATTTGTTAGGCTTAGAATTTCCTGTAGGTAAACTTCGGATTAAAATGAATAACCAATAGCGAAGTTAAGGACGGGCTCATCAAATTTAAAGTCGAAGCGTTCGCCTTCTGGTAATGATGGATCGTGAAAAGGTGCGGCCAAATCAAAACGAATAACAAAACCTTGTACATCGATACGTAATCCAACGCCTGTTCCCATTCCTAATTCATTTATAAAATTGGAAGTGAATTTGTCCTCCCCATTAAATGCCGGATTAGGTTTAGAGTTCCAAATATTTCCAGCATCGGCAAAAACGGCACCTTTGAAATATGAAAATAGGGGAAAACGATATTCAACATTAGCTTCTAATCTAATATTTGCAGTTTGGTCAAAGTAGGTGCCTTCACCTTCTGTATCGGCAGCTTCGTTATAAGTTCCTGGACCTAAAGATCGAATTCGGAATGCCCGAACGCTATATGGTCCACCAGAAAAATACTGCTTTACATATGGAATCACTTCAGAATTACCATAAGGCAAGCCATATCCTGCAAATAATCGTGTTGCTATAGTATGATCCTTATTTTGTCCGAAATTGTGATGAAGTCTTAAGTCGACATCAGCTTTTGCATATTGTGCATATTGTAAGCCTAAAAACGATTTTGGTTCACCTGCTTGGCCTTCTTTGCCAAATAAACTCAGAGAATTACCTGCAACATCTAAAGTCGCATTTATAAAAAATTGATTGGTGGCATTGGCATCAACCATACCATTATATGTAAAAGAAAACATCAATCCTGAAATGAACTGCTGATCAAAACTTCGTTTTAAGAAAGGGTTTTCATCTAAGACGTCTTGAAATTCAGGTGAGGTTTTTAGCAATTCGGTATAGCTTATGGATATTGGGTTAAACTGATACGTGATGTACCGATTGGCATTCCATGTATAGCCGAAAAGGGCATTTCCAGAAATTAAGGTATATAATTTACTTCGGTTGAGGTAATTTATACCAAGACTTGTCTTTGTTTTTGGAACTGAATATTCAAAAAAGTCCTCATTTATTTTAAATGGGAAAAGCATTCGCGGGTAAACAACTTCACCTTTCATTCCTAACTCTAAACTACTTAAACCTGCATTCTTACCACTGCCAAACTGGTTTTCGTAACCAATATTAGCACTGAGATTTAATACTTCTCCACCATTGTAAAGGTTTCTGTTACTATAGGTTAAAGCTAAATTAGGTCCGGCAAAATTATTAGATTTTGTTACAGCTTGTAATTCAGCGCGAATAGCACGCTTAGTTAATGGTGATAAGAAAATGTTGGTTTCAAGCAGGCCTAAACTATCGGTTTGAAGCGAGTCAATTTCTTTATATTGAATATTAATATACTTATAAGCACCAATAGAAGATAGACGTCTTGATGTGTTTTTAGAAGCTGTAGGATTATAAATATCACCTTCATGTAATGTGATGAACTTATCGAGATACTTTGGTTTTAAAAACACCGTATCTTGTAGGTAGTTCTTATTATTGAAACGTTCAGATTTGTGATATGTTGAATCCGCTAGACTGTAATTAGGATAGACATTAATCTTTGAAATTTTGTAAGGGATAGTGGCTTTTTTTGGGACTTCAGCCTTAAGTTTTAGAAATAAGTCGAAACGCTTATTATCGTATTGGTTAGTATCAGCTTCGAAAATGAAGAAGTCCGGATTCATATTATAATACCCCTTATCTTTTAGAATCGCATCAATTCGTCGTCGTTCTAGTTTCATATTGGACAAATCAAAACGCATATCCTTTTGAAAAGGGGAGTCGTCTGTGGCTAATTTAACATCTTTGTATAATGGCGACGGCAGAGAGTCTAACTGATAGCTTGCCATTCTATAAGGTTTAGGAACTTTTAATTTATAGCTTATTGACGCTTCAAGTTCTTTTTCTATAAATGATGAGGTCGCCGAACTATAGAAAAATCCATTATTCTCTAGTCTGTTTCGTAAAACATCTTCGACTTCAAAAGGCTTGACGTCTGATTGGTACACGGGTTTTTGTCCAAATTTTTTATACAACCAACGATTAATGAAGCCGGGGTTTTTCTTTTGTGTTTTGTAGTAATAATATAATCCTAAATGCATGCCTAAGAACTTAGCATTAGGCTCTGGCCTTAGAATGGTTTGTAGTTCTGCTTTGAGTTCTTCTTTATTTTTTATTGAAGAATCGGCTTGAATTTCTATAGTGGCTCCTGTATAAAGTCGTTCGCCTTCTGGGATGTGTTTTTTAATACTGCAAGAGTAAAGTATACACCCTAAGACAACAAAATAAACACTATGTTTAAAGATTTTTTTCAAGTTTAGTTCTGTTTTTCTTCTATACTTTTATCTGTCGCTTTTTCTTTAGCTTCTTGCTTTTCTTCAGCGGCTTCTCGTTTAGCTTTTCGTTTTTCTTTTCTTGCATCTCTAGCGCCAATAATAGCATCCCAAAGCTGACTCACGTGGTTGAATTCTTGGGTAAATATCAGCGCAATGCCACTAACAATGGTTTGACCATCGATAACATTTTCAAATTCACTTTTTCTGAATCCTTTTAATCGATATCTGCCATCTTCGGTTATGGCATATTCTAAACTTACATTGCCAATTAAAGGTGCTTCTTCTCCTGTATTACTACTACCTTGAATATCGACTTCGCTACCAACTCTAACGGTTAATCTATCATTGAATAATTTCTTTTGTGCCGCAATATCTAGTTGAGTACGATCCGTTGGGGTATCACCTTGATAATCTGTATAACTATTAAGACCAAAATCGAGTTCTATACCAGAACTTCCAAGTAATTTGTCAGAAAACATATTTAGCTGATCGGAAACAGCGTCGTTTAAGTTGTTTCTTGCTATAGTTGCAAAACCACCTGAACTACCATCACTTCCGGAATCTGGATAAAATCTGTTGAGTACTAAAAGCGAAAATACTTGACGGTTGAGTTCTCCTTCTTGCTGATTTACCTGCTGTACTCGTCCGTAAACCTGTCCGCCAATGGCTCCTTGATTTTCTTCAGGCATATCTAATCCAAATGAAATTTTAGGTTGTAAGAGTTCGCCATCAATATTGAGATACACATTGAATGGTAGTACCTGTTTATATTTATTTTTTACTGAAGGATCTGCATTCACCATTTGTGGCGCCATCAGTGCAGAAGCTGAGGTTTCTAAATTATAAATGGCTCGTACGTCTAATTTGGCATCAAATGGGTCTCCAGACCAAGTCACGCGACTGCCTTTAGCAATTAAAAATTTACGATTCACTAAGTTGTACAAATTGAGTTCATAATGCCCATCTGAAATCTCATAAGAACCTGTAAGAGTGAGACGACCGTTAGGTAACATGGTGAAAATGAAATCACCTTCGCCTGACACTTTAAAATTATCACCAGTTTCTTCATCGATAACAATTGTAATAGCTGCGTCTTTACCTATATTTAGCAATGCTGAAATATCAAAGCCTTTAATTGTTGCTGTTTGCTCTTCGGTCTGAGTGAGAATAGCATCTGGATCTTCTCGATTGACAAAGGTGACCACACCATCTCGTTCTTCAATACTGGCTACTGACGAAGGCATAACATAAGTAAAATCAGTATCTGAGCTTAAGTTTAATTTGGCATCTAATTTCGGAATTTGTAAGTCACCTGTGAGTTTAGCATTGGCATCGAAACTCGCTTTTCCATAGAATGCTTCATTATCTTCTTTCGTGGCGTTTAAGACCTGAAAGTTAGTGGCATTTATGCTTAAATCGAAAGAAGGATTAACAAAACTCTCTGTTCCTATATTTCCGGAAAGCACTAAAGTATTCTCATTTTCATCTCGAATGGTAAAGTCGGTCATGGAAATCCCTTCATTATTAATATGAAGTGTTTCATTTGCCATAATAAACTTAGTGTTAAGTTTTGAGATATTAAAACCAGCATTATCAAAAATAAGTGTGCCATCATACCTTAAATCTGAAACAGAGCCAGTAACTTTAAAGTCGCCTGAAAAACTTCCTTCTGAATCTTTAACCTCGCCTAAAGATAAAGTATTGAGTGCTTTCATTTTAAACTCATTAATGTCAAAATCGAGATCGAGATTTGCTTTATTGTTGGTTACGGTATAATCACCTACTAGATCGAAATCGACATCACCGCCTTTAAGACCTGCATTGAAGGCGTAACTATCGTCACCTAATGAATTCCCATTAATGCTTAATGTGCCTAAATCAGTTTTAAGAACTTTGAATTGTTTAATACTTAAATCGGCTAAGATTCCTGTGTTTACAAATGGATCTTCAAGAATAAAATTTCCATTTAACTCACCCGTTGCAAGTTGTTCTTTGGGATTTAAATAATAAAAAACTTCATTGATATTAAATCTCTCAAACTGTAGCGCAATATGTTTACTTTCAATTGTACTTAGTTGATTTGTAAGTGCAATGGACTGGTTATTTCTCGTGATTTTAAAATCATAGAACTCAAGGTTCTTTTCGGTTAGAATAATTTCATTTCCTTTAGGAATGGTCCATTTTTCCTTATTGAGCACTAAACTATCTGGGTTTATAGAAAGTCTTAAGCGATCCCGATTACCCGTGATTTTGCTATTCACGTTCATTAGCTTTTCATCCTTATAATATCCCAAGAAGTTTAAAGATAACTCTTGATTAGTCTGATTCCCAGTTATAATAGTTTTAGGAACATCCAATGGTCCTGCATTGATATTTTTAAATCCAAGATAAAAGTTGAAATTGTCTTTATCTGTATTCATGGTAAACATGAGACTATCTAATGTATTGCCACTATAGTTAATATGAGGCGCTGTGATATTGGCATCAAGTTTTCTGGCTTTTTCGTTAAAATTAACATCAATATCGATGGTGTCTACATCTCTAGCGTTAACCAAAAACACATCATTAAGCAATGGCGATTGTGAAATATTACCAGTGAGCTTCAGGTTTACAAAATTGGTGATGCTGTCTGATAGGGTTTCATCTCTATAAAAATAACTCATCACATGTCGTCTGATAGCCTTGCTAAAATGTTGCGGATCAGAATTCGATTGTAAGTCCATATTTATCATCTTATTTTTTACAAAAACAGATGTGGTGTCTTTATCTACATGTGCCTGAGCGTTTACATCTCCTAATAAATAAGTTCTATTATCGTAAACAATAACGCCATTGTCAACAAATGCACTGGCATCATAGATTTCAGCATTACCTTTAAAGTTAGCTTTTACCTTCATAGCCGTTCTCACATTACGGCTCATTAAGCCGAGCGATTGAAGATTAGCGCCAATAACATCAAGTTCTAAATTGACTTCTGGTGAAATGGAATCTAAGACGATCCAAGCATCTAAATTTGCATTCAAATTATGGTCTTTATAAGCCGAGTGAATATGACCAGAGCCATCTTTTAATTTACCTGTAAGCTGAAGGTCTTTTATCTCATAATTATTCAGTTGGAATTTTGAAATGGACCCCTCGAATGTAGCATTAAGCGAATTCATGTCTTTCCCATTTCCTTCAGATGTTAAGCTTAAGCTTAGCGCACCAAACTTAGGATTATTTAGTAGTTCATTGACTTTATAATCATCAATAGTCACTGTGGCGTCATATTCAATAGTATCTGAATTACTAAAACTTCCATCTACCGTAGCAATACCTTGCGTGGTCGTTAATTTTGCATTAGTTGAAATAGATTCAAGATTTCCCTTGAGTTGCGCAATAAGTTGAACGTCTTCTGGTAAGCTGGCACCTAATTCTTCTTCACTTACAAATTGAAGGAGATCAGCTCGTTTCGTAATTGCTGTAAACTCAGGAATATTAAATGACAACAATTCCGGATTGCTTATATTTTGAAGGTTGCCATTAGCTGAAATTCGAGTTGTTTTTCCCCAGTTCAACCTTACATTGGTTAAATTAATTGAAGCTAATGTCCCTGTAGCGTTTAAGTGACCTGATAACTGTTTTTTACTTAGACTGTTGAGGTATTCATTATTTTTTAGGCTGGGTTGAAATTTAAATAGTTCCGATAATGACAGAGAAAGTGTTGGTAAATTGAGATTTACACGCGTCGATTCCGGATGTTCGATGAGCTGAGAAAGCGAATGATAATTTAAATGAGCAAAACCAGAAATTCGATTATTATTTAAACTGAAATTTAAGTTGTCAAACCTCATTTGATCATTTGTGGCTTTATAATTAACAGCTAATTGTTTGAGGTTTAACCCAGAAGTTTCATTGAAGTTAAACTGACTTATATCAAGTGTGGCTTTCTTGTCTTTTAAGGATAGATTTTTAGCCTGAAGCGTTAATTCAGATAAGGAAATAGCATTAGGATTAAAAACCCCTTTTTTTGATGTTGCACAGCCAACATTATAATTAATGCTGTTGTTTTCAAAATCTATAGCATCGACATTTAATTTTAGTTGCGGCCAATCGAAAGTAGCGATATCAGCTTTAGCTTCATCTTTTACTTCATCAATTTTTTGACTGAGTCCATTAAATTCGGCTTCAGTAGTTAAACTGATTTTAGAATTTTTAAGGGTTATTTTTTTAAGGTTGAAATCATTATCTACTAAATTAATAATCGGAACTTCAGTAGAAAATTCGGATATGTCTACATCTGCAATGATTCGGTCTGGTTGTGATTCGTAGTAGGCGACAACATTCTTTAGAGATATATTTTTAAAAGATAATCTTGGTAAGGGAACATCTGAAGTTGTGGTATCTATAGCCACGGGTTTTTGTATAAACTTAATAGTAGCATTGCTAAGCTCGAGGTTACTCGCCTGAAAAATCATGTCTTCAACATTGGTGGTTTCCATGTTGGCCTTCAACTTTCCTATTTTAAACTTAGAATCAATTCCTGCTACGGCATCATTAAATACGATATCAAAATCTTTGAAATTTAAATGACCAATAACCAGATTGAGTGGAGTAGAAGTAGTGTCCGTAGCAACCGTTGTGGTATCGGTTGTAGCAAATGCATCAATGAGGAACTGAAAATTATATCCTGAAACACTGTCTTTTCTAATAATGTTGGCACGAAGGCCATCCCAATCAAGAGCGTCAACACCAATGGCTCCGCCTTTAATCATTTTTAATAATGGAATATTCGCTTCAACCGATTTCGAATAGACTAAAGTATCGCCTTTTTTGTCTTCTAGATAGAGACCGTCGAGTTGGATATCGCCATCGAAAGTGATAAATAATTTATCTATGACAACTTCAGTACCTGTTTTATCAGAGATATAATTAATAGTTTTATCTACAATAATGCTTTGTCCCCAAGGACTTCTTACGAAGAGAACAATTAAAAATAAGAGTAAAGCGATACCTAGCAGAATACGTATTATTCTGCGAAACCAACGAAATTTTCGTTTTTTTGGTGCTTTGTCTTCGGTCTTATTCAATACGCTAATATATGCCAACAAATTTAGGGTATTTACTTTAATCAAAATCGATATTAACCCTTTTGTAAACTTATATATTACTTAAATTAATTTGAAAGGACCTTTTTTATAATTAGTTGTTCGGAGTCACGCTACAAATTTTTTCTTTAGAATGGCAACTTTGGCTTCAACCTTAAAAATAGGTTTCAAAAATCGAGCTAATTGATCATATTCTATCAAGAATGCATCATGACCATGAATAGATTTTATTTCGTGAATAAAAACGTTGTCTTTCAAACATTTTAATTCTACAAAAGATTCCCAATTATCATCTGGTTTAAAAAACAAGTCTGAGTTGATGGTTATAATATGAATATTACTTTCAATTTTTGAAGCTACAGCTAAGAATGAATTTCTGCTTCTCGTAATGTCTATGGTTTTTAAAATTTGGTTCATCAGTTTGTATGCCGTCACCTGAAAACGATTATCTAGTGCCTTACCGTGATATGATAACCAAGACTCAACATTAAAGAGAGCGTCTACTTTTTTAGAGCGTTCAAATTTTTCCTTTAATGATGCAGGAGTACGATATAATGTCATCGCGTGCATTCTTGCATCAACCAAGGGTTGAGAGGAATTGTTTAGAATCGCATCTTGAATGTGACAATTTGCAATAATCCAATCTGTAGATTTCCAATCAGTAGCAATAGGAATTAAATGTTGAATTAATCGTGGTTTTAAGGCTGCCAATTCCCAAGCGATTCCGCCTCCAACCGAGCCACCAATTAATGCGAATAACTGATGAATACCCAATTGTTCGAGAGCTAAAGCAAATAATTTAGCGATATCTCTAGCTGTAAAATCTTTGTAATTTTCAATCAGGTGTCCTGGAATATTATCATAGCCATTCCCTGGAATATTGAAGCTAATTATGGTATATTCATCTGTGTTTATGCATTTGTTTTTTCCGATAATATCATTCCACCAACCAGTTTCTCCAGTCACATTTGAATTGCCGGTAAGAGCATGGTTTACTAGAATAATTGGTGCGGTATATAATGCTTTGCCAAAAGTTTGGTAAGACAAATTTAAAGTGAACGTCTTAGCATTTTCAGTTCTGTAATTTTGAATTGTTATATAGTGTAGTTGTGCCATTTCTTATCAATTTTTAGCCGCAAACTCTTTTTCTACGGAAATTTTTAAAGCTGTTTTATATTGAAGGCTGTCTTTGATAGGGCAACGTTCCTCTACAATTTGAAGCCATTTTGCTAAATCTATAATACTGGCATTGCACTCAGGTATAAAATTGACATGAATCGATTTGAAACTTGCATCCTGATTAGTATATAACGATGGTTTCGGTAATAATTCGCCAGATACTTCAATTTTTAAATTTTTAATTGTGAACCCTAATTCATTAGCTGCTGAATGTCCAATCACATTAGCAGTACCTGCAAATCCAGCTAAAATATATTCTAAGGGATTCGCATTAGCGTCAGAGCCACTTAAATCTTTAGAGTCGTCAACTATTAAGGTAAATTGTCTTGATTGTCCTATGAATTGTGTCGCAGATAAACTGTCTCCTACGACAGAGAATTTTAAATCACTCATTGTTTGTTTAATTTTGAAGGTTGAAATTGAATACCAAAAGTCCTTTGAAATGTAACTGAGAGCTAAGTTGAAGCATAAGTTAATTGTGATGTTTCAACACTACTCAGACAGACATTACTTCAAGGAAGTTTGAAAGAAACTTTAATTAATGTTGAAGCTTTTTTTGTCGTTTTACGAAGGAAAAAGCATTTTTCAAATCATCTTTTAAATCTTCAATATCCTCGATGCCTACAGACAACCGAATTAAATCTTTAGTGACGCCAGCACTTTCTTGGGCTTCATCACTTAATTGCTGATGAGTTGTACTTGCAGGGTGAATGATGAGTGATTTGGTATCTCCTATATTGGCTAATAGTGAAAATACTTTAGTGTTGTCGGAAATAGTTTTTGCAGCTTCAAAACCGCCTTCTATTCCAAATGTTACAACACCACTTTGCCCTTTTGGTAAATACTTTGTGGCTAATTTTCTATATCTGCTTGATTCTAAACCAGGATAATTCACCCATTTTACTTCAGGCTGCTTTTCTAACCACTGAGCTAATTCTAATGCATTTTTACTGTGCTTTTGAATTCTAAGCTCTAAAGTTTCTAAGCCTTGGATAATTTGAAATGAATTAAACGGACTCAATGCAGCGCCATAATCACGTAAGCCTTCAATTCTAACTTTTGCAATGAAGGCAGCTGTGCCTATAGCTTCACTATAAATTAGACCATGATACCCGGCGGAAGGTTCAGTAAATTCTGGAAATTTTCCATTGGTCCAATCAAAAGTGCCAGCATCGATAATAATACCGCCCAGTGATGTGCCGTTTCCAGTAATATATTTTGTTAAAGAGTGAATAACGATGTTTGCGCCATATTCAATCGGTTTTAATAAATAAGGAGTGGCAACAGTATTGTCTACAATTAAAGGAACTTTAAAGCCTTTAGCTTCTTTAGAAATCGCTTCGATATCTAAAACATCTAACTTCGGGTTACCTAAAGATTCTACGAAGAATGCTCGGGTGTTTTCTTGTGCTGCCTTTTTGAATTCTTCAGGATTCGAGGCGTCAACAAATGTTGTAGTAATTCCATGCCTTGGCAAAGTAACGCTCAATAAATTGTAGGTTCCGCCATACAAACTGCTCGAAGCCACAATATGATCTCCTGCTTTTAAAAGTGTTAATAAGGTCGTTGAGATGGCTGAGGTTCCGGAAGCTGTAGCAACTGCTGCAATTCCGCCTTCTAGAGCTGCTAAACGCTGTTCTAAAATGTCTGTCGTTGGATTGTTTAAACGGGTGTAAATAAATCCTGGAACAGATAGATTGAATCGTCCGGCTGCATCCTCTGAATCGTTAAAAACATAAGATGAGGTTTGGTAAATAGGAACAGCTCTTGTTCCTGAAGTTTGACTTACGTCGTGACCTGCGTGCAACGCTTGAGTTGCAAATTTTTGTGTACTCATTTTTCTAAGATTTTGAGTTAATTAATAATTAAACCAAAAGCCAAATAAGCCTCAATGCCTTGATTATAATCGAAGGAAGAAGCATACTAATAGAAAAATGTTATAAAGAAAATGCTAATTACAGATGGGTAATTAGTCTTGAGTTATCTATCCAATATGTCGATAAATGAATCGATATATTAAGTAGAATTTAGCACCTTCTCAGTAAATCTAAGGGTTGCTAAGGCTTCGTTGGGTCTATCCCTCCACCTTTCTTGATAACATTTCAGTAAGTGTTTGAACTTTGTGAGCACAAATATTGCAATTCAAAAGTAACAAATCCAAATTTATTTGTTCTTTTATGAAATATTAAAAAATATGAAGTGCTCTTATTTTGATTTATTTGTTCGATTCTTATAGGGAAATCGGAGGTCTTTGCCGATTTCCCATATCAGAATCTTGTTTTTGATTTACTTGAAATTATTCCTAAATAGTCACAGTTGAATTCGGATTTATACCAAGAATTGGAATAAATCAGGCTTATTGTTAAGGTAATCTCCGTAAAAGTGATGCAGTTTCATCTTTGTGATTAAAGGCTCTAAGTCTGCAGGAGATTTTAGCTCTAAACCTACGACAGCAACTCCATTTTCACGGCTTCCTTTTTTAGTGTATTCAAAATGTGTGATATCATCTGTTGGACCGAGAATATCAACAACAAATTCTCTTAAAGCTCCTGCTCGTTGTGGGAATTTGACAATGAAATAATGCTTCAAATTGGCATATAAAAGGGCGCGTTCTTTTATTTCGGTTGTTCGTGTAATATCATTATTACTTCCGCTAATCACACAAACCACATTTTTACCTTTAATTTCTTCGGCATATTGGTCTAATGCTGAAATGCTCAACGCGCCTGCTGGTTCTACAACTATAGCTTCTTTATTATAAAGATCTAAAATCGTTTGGCAGGCTTTTCCTTCGTCAACTAATAAAATGTCATGAAGGTTGTCTTTACAGATATCAAAATTTAAATTACCAACACGCTTTACAGCAGCACCGTCTACAAAACTGTCTATCGATTTTAATTCGGTATTTCTGTTGTTTTTTATAGATGTAGACATAGAAGCTGCACCTTTTGGTTCAACGCCTATAATCTTAGTTTGAGGAGATAAGATTTTGAAAACTGAAGATAATCCAGCAGATAAACCACCACCACCTATTGGTACAAAAACATAATGAATAGGATGCGCTGTCGCTTGGTCAATAATTTCTAATCCAACCGTGGCTTGACCTTCGATGACTTTTTCATCATTAAAAGGATGAATGAATGTTTTATTTAAACGCTCACAAGTTTCCATTGCAGCGTGATAGGCATCATCAAAAGTGTCTCCTACTAAAATCACATCGACATATTCTTCACCAAACATTTTAACCTGTTCAATTTTTTGAAGAGGTGTCGGTGTAGGCATATAAATCGTTCCTTTTATTTTCAGAAGTTTACATGAAATTGCTACACCTTGTGCGTGATTACCGGCACTTGCGCAAACAATTTCATTTTCAATTTGAGTAGAATTTAAGGAAGAAATTTTATTATAAGCACCTCTTATTTTATACGATCGGACTTCTTGTAAATCTTCACGTTTAAAATAAATATGAGCATCAAATTGTTTAGAATATCGCGCATTTTTGAGCAGAGGTGTTACTATAGCAACGCCTCTTAATTTATCCGCAGCAGCTTCCACAGCTTCTAATGTGGGTTTGTAGGTTGTGGTGGTGTCTTTCATATACATTTTTTCAAAAGTTTGTGATTATCCGTATAACTTGTCACTGTTGAGATTATGCCAATACAGAATCTTCAACTTCAGCGGTTTTAATCACCTTCATCGCTGTCATTGCAGCACGTAAACGCTGACCAACAGATTCGATAGGATGATTTCTTATAGCGTCATTCACCCTTATTAACTCTAAATTATCTACGGCATTGGTATTAGAAAAGGGTTTTCCAATTAGAGACGAGTCTACCGTTTTCATAAACTCGGCTAATAGAGGTTTACAAGCATGGTCAAATAAATAGCAACCATATTCTGCTGTATCAGAAATCACACGATTCATTTCAAATAATTTTTTTCTAGCGATAGTATTCGCAATTAAAGGGAGTTCATGAAGTGATTCGTAATAAGCAGAATCTTCTATAATACCTGCGCTTACCATAGTTTCAAATGCTAGTTCTACACCCGATTTTACAAATGCCACTAGTAATAAACCATGATCAAAGTACTCTTGTTCCGAAATATGATCTGTAGTTAAAGGTGTTTTTTCAAATGCCGTTTCGCCTGTTGCAGCTCGCCATTTTAATAAATTCACATCATCATTTGCCCAATCTTCCATCATAGTTTTAGAGAAATGACCTGAAAGAATATCATCCATATGTTTCTCGAAAAGAGGACGCATAATATCTTTTAATTCTTCAGATAATTCATAGGCTTTAACTTTTGCAGGATTAGATAAACGATCCATCATATTGGTGATACCGCCGTGTTTTAATGCTTCGGTAATGGTCTCCCATCCAAACTGAATTAATTTAGTAGCATATTCGGCGTTCACACCTTCTTCAACCATTTTATCAAAGCTTAGGATGGCTCCAGTTTGTAGTAAACCACAAAGTATGGTCTGTTCTCCCATTAAATCCGACTTTACTTCAGCAATAAAAGAAGATTCTAATACACCAGCTCTGTGACCACCAGTGGCAGCTGCATAAGCTTTAGCTTGGTCCCAACCCTTGTTTTCTGGGTCGTTTTCAGGATGAACGGCAATTAATGTTGGTACCCCAAAACCACGTTTGTATTCTTCTCTAACTTCGGTTCCAGGACATTTTGGTGCCACCATAATAACGGTTAAATCTTCACGTATTTTTGTGGCTTCTTCTACGATGTTAAAACCATGCGAATAGCTTAATGTCGCTCCTTTTTTCATTAAAGGCATGATGGCATTAACCACGTTAGTATGTTGCTTGTCGGGTGTTAGGTTTAGTACTAAGTCGGCCGTTGGAATTAATTCGTCATAAGTGCCAACGTTGAACCCGTTATCCGTCGCGTTAACATAGGATGGACGTTTTTCATCTATGGCTTGTTGACGTAGAGCATAGCTAATATCTAATCCGGAATCACGCATATTTAAACCTTGATTTAAACCTTGTGCGCCACAACCGACAATCACAATTTTCTTTCCTTTTAATGCATTTACACCATCTTCAAATTCTGAAGCGTCCATAAATCGGCATTTTCCTAATTGTTCTAATTGTTTTCTTAATGGTAATGTGTTGAAATAATTTGACATTGTTCTATGTTTTTTAGATGTCTTAATAATTTTAAAAAATCTTCAGTCTATTTTCTTTATCTAGCATTCTAGTGATGCTGTAACTCCTGAAGTAACGTTGATATTTTCATTTCGTCTTTGGTTACCGCAATTCGTCCCGCACGAGTGAATTGCATAATACCAAAAGGACTTAATTCCCTGTAGAGTCGATCAATTTCTTCCTTTTTACCTGATTTTTCAATAACGAAGAATTCTGCTTCAACAGTGACTATTTGAGCCTTGTTTTCATTAATTATAAGCTGAATTTGTTTGCCATCAAATAATAAACTCGACTTCATTTTAAAGATACACGACTCTTGATAAATGGTTTCAGCTTCAGTATGATAATAGGCTTTAATCACTTCGACTTGTTTTTCAATCTGACCGATTATTTTCTTCATTCGAACTTCGGAAAGATTAACCACCATAATCCATTTAGTGACATTTTCAATTTCTGAAACCGAAGAATTAATACTTTCAACATTGATATGTCTTCGTTGAAAAATACCCGAAATTCGATTCAGTAATCCGATATTATTTTCAGTATATATAGTTACAGTATATAGTGTATTTTGTTCGCTCATTTTGCTTATTTGTTTTACTCGCCGTGCTTAGCTTTGAGTGATTTTTTTGATTTTTTAGATGTGTGGCTTATTCTAATCTCATATCTGAAACACTTGCTCCTGTTGGAATCATAGGAAAAACATTGGCTTCCTTTTCAACACGAACTTCTAAGAAATAAGGACCATCGTGGTCAATCATTTCATTAACAGCAGCTTTTAGATCTTTTCTATCCACTACTTTTTGAGCTTTAATATCATAGCCTTTTGCTATGACCACAAAATCTGGATTAACCATTTCGGTTGAAGCGTAGCGTTTATCGAAAAATAACTGTTGCCATTGACGCACCATTCCTAAAAATTCGTTGTTTAACACCACGATTTTTACAGGAACCTGCTGTTGAAAAATAGTTCCTAATTCTTGAATAGTCATTTGATAGCCACCGTCACCAATGACAGCTACAACCTCACGATCAGGAGCACCCATTTTGGCGCCGATTGCTGCTGGAAGTGCAAACCCCATTGTTCCCAGTCCTCCTGAGGTTATATTACTTTTACTTTGGTTGTAGTTAGCATAACGACATGTGATCATTTGATGCTGACCAACATCGCTCACTATGGCTGCATCTCCATTAGTTTTAATGTTGATTTCTTTTAGTACCTCTCCCATAGTAATACCTACTTTAGTAGGATGAAGGTCGTCTTGAATTACTTTTTCATATTCAAGAGCATATAAGTCTTTGAATTTCTGATGCCACTCTATATGAGAATTAGGGTTTAATAGAGGTAGCAAGTTTTTTAAACTGTCTTTAGAATCTCCTAGAACAGCAACATCAGTCTTTACGTTTTTGTCAATTTCAGCAGGATCAATATCAAAGTGGATCACTTTAGCTTGTTTGGCATAGGACTCTAAATTTCCTGTAACGCGATCGTCGAAACGCATTCCAATGGCAATAAGGACATCACACTCGTTGGTTAGCACATTGGGTGCGTAATTTCCGTGCATCCCAACCATACCTACGTTTAATGGATGTGTAGAAGGGATTGCGGATGCGCCTAATATGGTCCATGCGGCTGGTAATCCTGCTTTTTCGATAACGGCTTTGAATTCGGCTTCCGCTTTACCTAGAATTACACCTTGTCCCCAAACAACTAAAGGCTTTTTGGCATTGTTAATAAGTTCTGCTGCTTCTAAAAGCGCGTTTAAATTAGTTTCAGGCACAGGTTTGTAACTTCTTATGGTTTTACATTTTTTATAAGAAAAGTCAAATTCTTCAAATTGGGCATCTTTAGTGATATCAACCAAAACAGGTCCTGGTCTTCCACTTCTTGCGATATAAAATGCTTTAGCTAAAACTTCAGGAATTTGTGAAGCCTTTGTGACTTGATGATTCCATTTGGTAACAGGCGTTGAAATTCCAACGATATCTGTTTCCTGAAAAGCATCGCTTCCTAATAAATGTGATCCTACTTGGCCTGTTATGCAAACTAGAGGAGTACTATCTATTTGCGCATCTGCAATTCCTGTGATTAGATTGGTGGCGCCTGGACCTGAAGTTGCTAAACAAACGCCAACTTTTCCAGATATTCTTGCATAACCTTGAGCAGCATGTGTTGCCCCTTGCTCATGCCGTGTTAAGACATGATGTAATTGGTCCTGATATTTATATAATTCGTCATAAACAGGCATAATCGCTCCTCCAGGATAGCCATAAAGAATATCTACACCTTCTGCTAATAAACATCTTATAACGGCTTCGCTACCGGAAATTCGCTCTGTAGTTTGAGTGGATTTCTGAGCTTGTGTTTTGTTTTGTATGGTTTGCGTTGTTTTCATACGATTTGTATTGGAAGTTGGTTTGTTTTTAAGGATTTGATTAGAATTCATCGGTGACACAACCTTTTGAAGCTGATGATACTGTTTTTGCATACTTGTAAAGCACACCACGTTCAAATTTTAAACTAGGAGCTTTCCACTTGGCTTTCCTTTGTTGTAGTTCTTCTTCTGAAAGATCGACCGAAATTTTATTGGTTTCTGCATCTATAGTGATGATATCTCCATCTTTTACTAAGGCGATTGTTCCGCCTTCTTGTGCTTCGGGAGTGATATGTCCAACAACGAATCCATGAGTTCCACCTGAGAATCGACCATCTGTGATTAGTGCTACATCTTTACCTAATCCAGCACCCATTATAGCTGCCGTAGGTTTTAACATTTCAGGCATTCCGGGGCCACCTTTAGGGCCTTCATAGCGTATAACTACCACATCACCTTTTTCTACTTTACCATCTCTAATGCCATCGTTTGCTGCATATTCACCTTCAAATACTTTAGCTCTTCCTTTAAATCTTAAGCCTTCTTTACCTGTAATTTTTGCAACACTGCCTTCTGTGGCTAAATTTCCATAGAGCATTCTTAAATGTCCTGAAATTTTTATAGGCGCTTCGATTGGCTTAATCACATCTTGACCTTCAGTCAAATCAGCCACGTCTAATAAGTTTTCGGCTAGTGTTTTTCCTGTAACTGTTAAACAATCACCATGGATGAGTCCTTTCTTTAATAAATATTTTAAGACGGCAGGAATACCGCCAACACGATGAACATCTTCCATTAAATATTTTCCACTTGGTTTTAAGTCGGCTAAAAACGGAGTATTGTCACTTATATCTTGAAAATCTTTTAGCGTGAAATCTATTTGTGCTGCTCTTGCAATGGCTAAAAAGTGAAGTACAGCATTGGTTGAACCTCCAAGTATGGTAACTAATCGTACAGCATTTTCTATTGATTTTCTGGTGATGATATCAGAAGGCTTTATGTCCTTTTCTAATAATACTCTAAGAGCTTCACCTGCTTTTGCAGACTCTTGTTTTTTCTCGTCGCTTAGAGCTGGGTTTGAAGAATTGAAAGGTAGTGTCATTCCTAAGGCTTCAATCGCTGAAGCCATAGTATTTGCCGTGTACATACCGCCACAGGCTCCAGCGCCTGGACAGGCTTTTTCGACAATATTCTGATATTCCGTTTCGGTCATGGTTCCGGCAACTTTTCCACCCCAAGCTTCAAAAGCTGAAACGATATCTAGTTTTTTTCCATTATGACATCCCGAATCTATAGTACCTCCATAGACCAATATACTTGGACGATTTAAACGAATCATTGCCATTAAAGCGCCAGGCATATTTTTGTCGCATCCAACAACGGTAATTAAACCATCATAACTCATAGCTTGAACTACAGTTTCCATGGAATCTGCGATAATATCTCTTGAAGGTAGGGAGTAGCGCATTCCTGGAGTTCCCATCGAAATTCCATCACTCACACCAATAGTATTAAAAATAAGACCAACGAGATCTTCGTTTTTGGTTCCTTGCTTAACGAGTTTAGCTAAATCGTTGAGGTGCATGTTGCACGGATTGCCTTCGTAGCCAGTACTTGCAATTCCAATAAAAGGTTTGTTGAAATCTTCTTTCGTTAATCCTATGGCATGCAACATAGCTTTGGCTGCCGGTTGTGTTGGATCTTGAGTTACGTTTTTACTGAATTTGTTTAATGGATTCATGTTGTTTGTTATTGCAAATGTGATTTGTAGGATAATGATTCCGTATTACAAGTTGATGTAATGGGATTGATTAAATCTGAAATTTTGTTTGTGATAGTGATGTGGTGTTGTTTTCATTTGGCTTAATTTTTTGCATAAAAAAAGCCTTCCGAAAGGGAAGGCTTAAATAAATTTATATGTTTGAATTTATTATACCATCCCTTGGCAACGAGAAATAATCGCGATGCTAATAATAGAAATGATAATAATAACTTGCTTGTTCATAAGTGGTATAAATATTAAATTTTATTTTTTATAATCCTAAAGTATTTAGTTAATTATAAAAAAATAGTTGATTCTAAACGTATTTATGTTTGTACTAAAACCTTGAAAACAAAGAGGTAATTGTACTAATTCTTTGAGTTTAAAAATTTAATATAATTATCCAATAGTCCTTGAATTTGATTGGCGGCAACAGGATTTGAAGAATGTACTTTAAATTGAAGTCGTCTTAAATCTAAGCCTGATTCGTAGACCAACCACTTTGCAGCCGCTAATCCGTCGGGAGCGAGATTTCCATTTTCATCAAGTCCGAGATCGTTATCGAAACTTATAAATTCAGGAAGTCCATAAGTGGTAATGTAGTTGACAAAGTCATCATAGGATCTAACAATATCGAATTCCGATTCAAAGGTTTTTTCATAAACCATCTCTACGGATCGTATATCATCTAAAAAGAGTCTTTTTTTTTAGAAGTTTTAATGTTTAAGTTTTCGAAAAACAGCTTTACTTCTTTTTCAAAAACAGGGAGAGGAATCCGATGTGCTAAATCATTATGGATATTTATTTTGAATTCGGGATTATGTACTAAAGTTTTAGATAGAAAATTTAGCGTTTTTTTAGGATCGACGACATCATCTAAAGTTCCTAAAACAATTTGTTTGAATGCACTTGTTTTATGTTCTATGTCAGGAATATTCTGAAAAACTGGACGTTCTGCCAAAGCAGGATTAAACAGTAGAGCGGGACATTGAAATGCATTTGAAACATAATATCCGGAAAATCCTCCCATACTACTTCCTATGACGACGTCTATATCTTCTGATTGGAATGAGTTGATTAACCCGTTTATGGCACTTGAATCAGACATATAATCAATGGATGGTGAAAAGGCCTCGCCATATTTTTCTAAGATGGCCCTTTTTTCAGGGTTTAAACTGCCTTTTAAGCCGTGTATATATAAGATTTTCATATAAAGTAGTAAGTTTTAGGATATAAAATTCCGACTAATAAATTATTTATCCTAGATAAATTATTCAATTATTAAACAAGTTTATGGGATAAATGATTGCTTGTAAGTAAGGATAGGAGGTAATGGGTGTGCATAAGGATAGCTGTAAAAACCAAGAAACCCGGACGTTTGTCCGGGTTTTTAGTGGTGGTGCCTCCAGGAATCGAACCAGGGACACAAGGATTTTCAGTCCTTTGCTCTACCAACTGAGCTAAGGCACCAATTGCTTTGTTAAGCGGTTGCAAATATAGTTGCATTTTTAATATACACAAAAAGATTTTACTAAAATTTGATTTTATAAATTTGCAACTAATAAAAATTTATATGAATCTTATTGTAGATGTGGGGAATACGTATGTGAAATTTGCTGTTTACGACAAGCAAAATTTAATTCACAAAATGAGTTTTGAGCTTTCTGAGTTCGAAAACCAATACAAAATCGTAAAGAAAAGCTTCCCAGATTTAAAAAAAGCTATTATTTCTTCGGTGGGTTATTCGTCTAAAGAACACGTATCTTTTATTAAAAAGGATATGAATGTTCTTTTGTTAAATTCAGAATTAAACTTTCCTTTCATTAATAAGTATCAAACGCCAAAAACTTTAGGTGTAGATCGTATGGCTTTGGTGAGTGCCTCAGTGGATAAATACCCTAATAATAATGTTTTAATTATTGATGCTGGTACCTGTGTTACCTACGACTTTGTGACTAAAGAGAATCATTATTTAGGCGGAGCAATTTCACCTGGCATTAGATTGCGATATAAGTCTTTAAATAATTTAACAGCAAATCTTCCGTTATTAGATACTGAGCAACCAAAACATATTATTGGAGACTCTACGGAATCCTCTATTCATTCTGGTGTAATTAATGGCATTGTCCAAGAAATTGATGGTGTAATAGGTCAATATCAGGAAGATTACTCAGATTTAACAGTGATTTTAACAGGAGGAGACGCTAAATTTTTGTCAAACCAATTAAAAAATAGCATATTTGCGAATTCAAATTTTCTATTGGACGGTTTGAATTTCATTCTAGAATATAATTCAAAATAATGATAAAAAAACTCATTGTAATCTGTATTACAATTATAAGTTCAGCGGCTTTTGCTCAGCAAGGAACAGGTTCACCATACTCTTTTTATGGTATAGGAAGTCTTAAATTTAAAGGTACTGTAGAAAATCGAAGCATGGGAGGTATCAGTGTTTACTTAGATAGTACTCACGTTAATTTACGTAATCCAGCTTCATATGCGGGTAAAAATGTTGAAGCCT
This sequence comes from Winogradskyella epiphytica, assembly GCF_003217215.1. GTDB lineage: Bacteria > Bacteroidota > Bacteroidia > Flavobacteriales > Flavobacteriaceae > Winogradskyella > Winogradskyella epiphytica. Next base: position 249,490 of record NZ_QJTD01000001.1, on the reverse strand, counting down.
TTCCGTTTGATGGAGAGAGTAGACCAGTGAAATTTGCTGTCGCTGGTACCATGTCCGACGTTAAAATGAAAAGTAATTCGGCTGATGCTAAAACAAATAGCACAATGTTTGAATATGTGGCTATGTCAGTTCCTATTGGTAAATTTGGTTTTGGCTTTGGATTATTACCATTTACATCTGTAGGATATAAAATGGATGATGTTAATAATGACAATATTTTAGTTAACCGATTTACAGGAGAAGGAGGCGTAAATAGAGTGTTCGCAGGGGTAGGTTATCAAATTTCTAATTCACTTAGTTTTGGGGTTGACTTTAATTATAACTTCGGAAATATCCAAAACACAGCGGTAGAAGTAAAATATACGCCAGAAGGAGAACTTGTGCAATATCAAACAAGGGAGTATAATAGATCTGATTTGAGTGGACTTAATTTAAATTTTGGTCTAGCTTATAAAACGAAGATTTCTGATAAATTAGAGTTGTCGGCTACAGCAACCTATGCGCCAGGAAGTGACTTAAACTCAGATAATGAAAGAAGAATTTCTACAGTAGCGTTAGATGCTAATGATTTTGATGTAACATTTGAGTCTAATAGTATCGATGTTGATTTAGAAGCGCAAAATTTAGCTGAAACAAAACTCACTTTACCTTCACGTTTATCTTTTGGTGCGGGAATAGGTGAACCACAATCATGGTTTGTAGGAGCAGAATATACACTTCAAAATACAAGTGATTTTTCTAATCCAGTTTTTTCTAATCAAATTTCTAGCTTCGAAAATGCCTCTCAAGTATCCGTTGGAGGCTTCTATATCCCAGACTATAAGGCGTTTTCAGGTTACTTTAAACGTGTAGTTTATAGAGCAGGTTTTAACTTTGCTAACACAGGTTTAGTTGTAAAAGATGAAACAATAAAGGAGTTTGGCATATCTTTTGGTTTAGGTTTACCAGTTGGAGACCGAAGATTATTTTCAAATGCTAATTTTGGCTTTGAATTTGGTAAGCGAGGAACAACTAATCAAAACTTAATCCAAGAGAATTTTGTAAACTTCAGTGTAAGTTTATCTTTAAACTCTAGATGGTTTAAACAAAAGAAGTATAACTAACAATAAAACAAAAGATGATGACGAGAATTACTATACTGCTACTGGCTTTCTTTGCTAGTGTAAACATAGGGTTTGCTCAGCAAGATGAGGAATGTATGAACAACCTATCAATTTTTGATAGCTATGTGAAAAGCAAAAAATATGATGAAGCTTATGGACCATGGAAAATAGTCCGTGAAAAATGTCCAAAGTTCAATAGAGCTATTTATGTACATGGAGAGAAAATTTTGAAGCATAAAATTGAAAACTCAACTGGGGCAGAACAAGTGGCACATATTAAAGACTTAATGTTACTACACGATCAAAGTAGAGAGCATTTTGAATCGAGATATGAACTTGGTGAAGTTTTAGTTGATAAAGCAAATTTAGCTTATAAGTATAGAACAGAACTTCAAAAGACGGATAAGCAAGTTTACGATATGTTTGACGAAGCTTATAAAAAGGATGCTAAAAACTTTAAAAGTGCAGTAGGTCTATATACCTATTTCTCTTTAGCAGTAGATTTATATGATGCAGGTTCTAATTCGTCTGAAGAAGCGCAGAAAATGTTTGATAAGTATGATGACGTTAGTGAAATTATAGATGGGCTTATCGCTGGGTATACAACGAAATTAAACGAGTATGCTGAAAAAGAAGAGGCAGGTCAAGAGCTTAGTAAAAAAGAAGAAAGATATAGATCATCTTTTCTTTCAAATATAGAAGCGTTTGAAAACCAAATTCTTGGTAGTATGGATAAAAAGCTTGGTGATAGAGCGAATTGTGAAGTGTTAATACCATTATATGAAAAGGATTTTGAGCAGCACAAAGAAGATACGGTTTGGTTACAGCGTGCTATGAATAAAATGGGTGAGAAAGGTTGTACTAAAGAACCATTATTCGAAAAGTTAGTAGAGCAAAAGAATAAAGTAGAGCCAGATGCAAATGCTGCTTATTACTTAGGTGTATTAAAAGAAGAGCAAGGTAATATGGCTGAAGCGGATAAATATTATGCGCAATCATTGCAATTACAAACTGACCCATTAAAGAAATGGAAATTAGTTATGCGAGTAGCTGAGAAAAATTATAAGAGAGGAAATTTCGGTAAAGCGAGACAACAATATATGGAAGCTCTAGATTTAAACCCTTCAAATGGTTTACCTCACTTAAGAATTTCTGCGATGTATGCTAAAAGTGCAAATAACTGTGGAGATACCAACTTTAACAAAAGAGCGGTATTTTGGTTAGCTGCAATAGAAGCTGAAAAAGCGGGTAGAGTTGATGGTCGTTTAAAATCAACTGCTTCTCAAACAGCATCTAGCTATAGAGCAAGTGCACCATCGAAATCGGATATATTTACTCAGGGTAATGCTGGACAAACTATTAAAATAGGATGTTGGATAGGCCGATCAGTAACTGTTCCAAACATTTAATGAGTAAAAGCAATTTACATATCATAAGAAACTTAGTCACAGCAATTGTTGTGACTTTGTTTTTTTCATGTAAAAATGACTTTGAGGATATACAAAAGGTTGGGGTCCTTCAAAATCAACCCATAGGTGAAGCAGAGCATATCGACTTAAAATATACGGAGTTTAAAAATGATACTGTAAAGTTAATAGCCAATCTTCTAAGTCCTAAAATGCTTGACTATTCTAATCGTGGTTTTGCCTTTTCGGAGTTTCCTAATGGCATTGAGCTGAGAACCTACGATGCAAATAACAATAAAACCACCATCACCTCAGATTACGCCATATTCTATACCGATACAAATATTATAGATTTAAGAGGAAATGTGGTTATAGCTACCCATCAAAAGGACAGTTTGTTTACTGATCAGTTATACTATAACCAAAAATTACAATGGGTGTTTACAAACGAACCTTGGTTGTTTAAACGTTCGGTTGGTCCGCTACACGGAATTGGTTTCGATTCAGATAAAGATTTTAAGAACTTCCAAATGTTAGAAATGGGTGGAGACTTTGAAATTATCGAAACTGATAATTAACTATCTTTGTTTAATAATCATATTACTTAATACATGAAAATACAGAAGATTTTTCAATGGGCTTATCTAGTTTTTGCCGTACTATTTATATGGGATGGGGTTTCTAAATGGTCAGAAGACAGTACAGGAGCCTATATTTCATTAGGACTTGCTGCTTTAGCCATATTTATGTTTTTCTTTAGAAAACGATTCAATAAGAAAATTGAAGATCGTAACAATAAGTAACCGATGACTGCTGATATAGTCATAATCATAATTACCCTTATACTTTCAGCTTTTTTCTCTGGTATGGAAATCGCTTATGTATCTTCTAATAAGATTCATATTGAAATTGAGAAAAAGCAGGGAGACTTTTTAGGAAATGTTCTAGCTAAACTTACGGCCAAGCCCTCTAAGTACATTGCTACAATGCTCATAGGTAATAATATTGCTTTAGTTATCTATGGTTTTAAAATGGGAGAAGTGTTGGTGAATTGGTTTCAATCCATGTTGCCATCAGATAGTTCTACTTTAACCTATATGCTTGTAGATTTACAATTACTTTCACAAACTGTAATTTCAACTTTAGTGATTTTAATTACAGCAGAATTTTTACCTAAAGTCTTTTTTCAAATCTATGCGAATACCCTATTAAAGGTCTTGGCGCTTCCCACCTATATATTTTATGTATTGTTTTCTTGGGTGTCAGATTTTATTATTTGGATTTCAGATGCCATATTAAAATATGTATTTAGAGCGGAAGGCGAAGATGTGGTTTTGGCCATGACTAAAGTAGAGCTCGGGAATTATATCAGCGAGCAAATGGAGTCCGTTGAAGATCATGAAGATGTTGATAGTGAAATACAAATATTTCAGAATGCATTAGAGTTTTCGGATGTCAAAGCCCGTGAAGTGATGATTCCTCGAACAGAGATTACGGCTGTAGATATTTCTGAAAGTATCGAAAATCTAAGACAATTATTTATAGAAACAGGAAAAACTAAAATCCTTGTTTACAAAGATAGTATCGATGATATTTTAGGTTATGTCCATTCATTCGAACTCTTTAAAAAGCCAAAAAATATAAAGTCAATCATCATTCCAGTTGGTTTTGTTCCTGAAACTATTCTTATTAAAGATGTGCTAAATATTTTAACTCGGAAACGCAAAAGCATAGCTGTGGTTATTGATGAATATGGTGGTACTGCGGGAATTATGACGGTTGAAGATATCATTGAAGAGCTCTTTGGTGAAATTGAAGATGAACACGATACAATTGAACTAGTAGAAGAACAATTAAGTGAAAATACCTATAGATTTTCAGCAAGATTGGAAGTAGATCATATCAATGAAGTGTTCAAATTAAACCTTCCCGAGAGCGAAAACTATGAAACCTTGGGTGGTTTAATCGTTAATGCTACCGAAGAAATTCCACAGGTTAATGACGATGTTATTATAGACCATTTTAAATTTACAATTGTCGAAGTATCTTCCACAAAAATCGACGAAGTAATCGTTAAAGTTTTAGAAGTAGATTAAACAAAATTAGATCCTTACGAATCTAGAATTTGCCTAATCATAACGAATTATCCTATAGGTGAAGTTCCATTTAACATCAAAATACATATAAATTAAGTGCTTTATTTGAAGCAAAAGTGGTGTTATACATAGATAATACAACTAAAATTCGAATATTGCCGATAACACTTATAAAAACTACAGTTCTACTTTTATTATTTGCTATAAAATGCTATTTTCGCAGACTTATTTATACCAAACTAAAGACTATATAAAAAGACATGGCAGTTTTAAATAAAATTAGACAACGCTCGCTGATATTAATATTAGTAATTGCATTAGCTTTATTTTCATTCGTTATTGGAGATTTATTCAAAAACTCTGACGCTTTAACTGGTGGATCACAAGACGTGATTGCAACGGTTAATGGGAAAGATATTAACCGAATGGAGTTTCAGCAAAAAGTAAAAAACTACCAAGATAGAGTAGGTGGAAGAATGACCTCTACACAATCTATGAATGCAATTTACAATGAAGAGCTTCGTAAAATTGTTTTAGAAACAGAATTCGACAAATTAGGATTGTCTGTTGAAAAAGACGAAATGAGAGACTTATTAAAAAATAGTTTTTCTTCATATCCTGAATTTCAAGATGCCAATGGTAATTTTGATGTCAACCGTTTAAACGCTTATATCGCAAACTTGAAAGATCTTAATGGCGAAACTGCACCATTAGGAAACTTCCTTGTTAACTATGATAGCTGGACAAACAATGAGCAAACAATTGCAACTAATGCAATTCAACAAACTTATTACAACTTAATTAAAGCAGGTATTGTAACTACAATCGCTGAAGCAGAAGCTGAATATTTAGGTGATGCAAAAACAGTTGATATCCGTTACGTACAAATTCCTTATACTTCTATTTCTGATGATCAAGTTGAAGTTTCAAAAAGTGAAATTCAAGCTTATATCAAGAAACACAAAGATACTTACGAAGTAGATGCAAGTAGAGAAGTTGTTTATGTTGAATTTAAAGAAGCACCTTCTGCCGCTGACGAAGACAAAATCAAAGCTGAATTAGTAGCATTAAAATCAGATAGAACTGAGTATAATGAAAGCAGTAAAAATACTGAAACTATTCCTGGATTTGATTCTGCAACTGATATAGAGGAATTTGTGAATTCTAATTCAGACATAAAATTTAATGATGCTTTTTTAAGAGCTGATCAATTACCAGCAGTAGCTAAGGATACTTTATTGAATTTAAATGTAGGGGATTACTACGGTCCTTATAAAGATGGTGAGTTTTACAAATTAACTAAGGTTTTGGAGGCAAAACAATTACCAGATTCAGTTAAAGTACGTCATATTTTAGTACCTCATGTTGGTGGTCAAAGAGCTGATGCAAGTGTGACTAAGACTCCTGAACAAGCTAAAGCGACTGCAGATAGTATTTTTGCAAAAATTAAAGCTGGAACTAAATTCATGGATTTACTTGAATTATCTTCAGATAAAGTAAGTAATGAACAAGATGGTGAAATTGAGTTCGACTATAGAGCAGGAATGGCTCCAGAATTCAAAGCTTATGCCTTTGATAATAAAGTTGGAGATATCGATGTGGTTCAAACCTCTTTTGGATACCATATTATTGAAATCTTAGAGCAAAAGAGTTTTAATAAAGCTATTAAAGTGGCAACATTAGCACGTAAAGTAGAGCCTTCTGACGAAACACTACAAGACGTTTTTAACAAGATGTCTAAATTTGAAATCGCTGCGAAAGATGGAGATTTTAATGCCTTAGCTGAAGAGAATGGTTTAACCGTGAAGCCAATTACTTTTAATGAGTTAGATGAAAATATCCCAGGATTAGGAAGTCAGAGAGAGGTTGTAAGATGGGCATTCAGTGAAGATACTAAAACAGGAGCCTTCAAAAACTTCCCAGTGTCTAATTTCGGATTTATCGTTGCTAAATTAGTAGAGAAAAAAGATAAAGGGCTAATGAGTGTTGAAGACGCTTCAATAACGGCTTTACCGGAAATTAAAAAAGAAAAGAAAGCTAAACTAATCCGTGAGAAATTGACAGGAACAACTTTAGCTGATATAGCAAGTAATCAAGGTCAAACGGTAAGAACTGCGGCTGCGCTTACTATTAAAAATACAACGCTTTCAGGAGCTGGTGTTGAGCCTAAAGTGGTTGGTGCTGCATTTGGTTTAGCAGAAGGTACAACATCGAAGCCAATCGATGGTGATAAAGGTGTTTATGTGGTTGAAGTAACTAAAATTACTGAAGCAGCTAAATTAGATAACTATAACGCAATGATGAATAGATTGAATTCAGAGCGTCGTAATGGTGTACAGTCTAAAGTTTATACCGCTTTAGAAAATGCAGCTGAAATCGAAGATAACAGAGCTAAAACGGTTTACTAAACCAATAGCAATAAAATTAAGAATGGCTTTACAGAAATGTGAAGCCATTTTTTTATGCTCTAACTTGAGTGCTGCTGACGATTGAGATAGAAAGTCTTTGGAATAATTTAGTGAATAGGTACTCTATAATGCCATATCATTATAAGAAATGATCGTCTCTAAGCCCTTACTATTGAAATAGGCTGAAGGATTTTCCTTTGAAGTTGCCATAATAAAGTCACCTCCCCAAGCACCTAAACTTTTTATACTGCCGCTGAAATCTGAAAATAATCTGGTTTGGATTGGCGTTTGATTTATCAGATGTGCAATGATTAATTCATGAGTTTCAATGAGTTGTTGAAACTCCTCTAATGATGAACATTTAATCATTAATTCGGTAATAGAATTAAGCTGATTTATGATATCAGAATTAATTTTATTATGTTTTTTATAAGCTGAAATACCATCCCTACTATTTTGCTTTTGATTCAAGTAAACAAAATATAGCTGATCTTTAAATGAGGGTTGAAAATCTACAGGTTTTACCAAAGGTTTGTCCTGAGATTGAAGCTGAAAGCTAATCGGAGTATTATTTTGAGCGCAAGCGATATCATAACCGCTTCCTCCAAAAGTTCTTTCTAAGAGTTCAAAGGCATCAACCTGAGCCCAATCTGCAAAATTATTAATTAAAGTAGAAGAGGTGCCTAGACCCCAAAGTCGATTGAAATCTTGATATGTAGAAATAGTAAAGCCTGTATTCGTATTTAGAAATTCTGAATTTAAGTGTCGTATGGCATTGAATATTTCAATAAGTCGTTTGGAAATAGCGTTCTGTGAAGTGGAACTTATATTAAACGTGGTCGTCGTGTTTTCGATTGTAAATACATCTTCAAACCAAACCTCCCCCAATTCATTATAACTTTTCCAATGGATTTGATTTGACTTAGAATTAGATGCAACATTTAAACTTTGTCCATATGTAGTTGGAATAGCTAAAGCTTTGGCGCCATCCAAAACGGCATACTCAGCAGTGAGCAATAATTTTCCGTGACTTCTATATGTTAAGGACTCCGATTTCAATAGTTGCTATTTAAAATGATACTGATGAGCTCAGCATTATTAAGATTTATTTACGAATACGCTCTATGGCTTCCACTACGGCACTATGTGTAACAACATTCTTTTTAAAATGCTCAATGAGCTTCACTTTTTCAGTTTCGGTAGCTTCAAACTGGTTGAGGATATTCATTAAGTGCATCTTCATATGTCCTTCTTGAATTCCTGTTGTCGTTAAAGATTTTAAAGCTGCAAAATTTTGTGCTAATCCTGCAACAGCCACAATCTTCATTAAGTCTTTAGCTGTTGGTTTCTGAAGCATTTCTAAAGAAAACTTCACCAGAGGATGTAAACTCGTTAATCCACCAACCGTTCCTAAAGCTAATGGTATTTCTATCCAAAATTTAAAAATACCATTCTCTACAGAGCAATGTGTTAAGCTGCTGTATTTTCCGTCTTTTGAAGCATAGGCATGCACTCCGGCTTCAACGGCTCTAAAATCGTTTCCTGTGGCTAAAACAACGGCGTCAATACCATTCATGATACCTTTGTTATGTGTAACTGCTCTGTAGGTTTCTACTTCGGCAATTTGAACCGCTTGTTTGAATTTTTGAGCAAACTCTTCAGGATTTGGAATATCCTTACTCTTTAAATCTTCAACCTTACAAGACACTTCTGCTCTCACTAAACATTGCGGAACATAATTAGAAAGAATACTCATAACAATAGAAATATTCTTTTCTTCAGTCGTAAAGTTTTCAAAAGATTGTGCTTCGTTTTTAAAAGTCGAAGCAAATTGTTCCAAGCACGAATTAATAAAATTCGCACCCATGGCATCTAAAGTTTCAAATGTGGCGTGGAGCTGATAGTAATTAGGTAAATCTGAAGTCTTGTCGCGCAATTCAATATCTAAAATCCCTCCACCACGACGTTCCATGTTTTTGGTAATAGAAGCGGTTTCGCTAATCAGCTTAGGTTTTACATGTGCAAAAAATGATTGAAGTTTTTCAAAATCACCTTTATAAATAAAATGAACCTGACCAATTTTCTCTGTAGATAAGACTTCGGCTTTAAAACCGCCACGATTTAACCAAAATTTAGAGGCTTTACTAGCAGCAGCAACAACCGAACTTTCTTCAATCGCCATAGGAATGGTGTAGAAGGTATCGTTAATTAAAAAATTTGGAGCAACACCGAGAGGTAAATAATAATTGGTTATGGTGTTTTCAATAAATTCATCGTGTAACTTCTGAAGTTTTTCATCGGTATTCCAATAGCGTTGAACTAGAGTTCTTGCACTGTCTTTATCTGAGAAATAAGTGTTTAAAAGCCATTCGATTTTTTCAGATTTTGAAAACTTAGAAAAGCCAGAAATGGTATTGCGCATGTGGGTTTTATTTTTTGAAAAGACAAAGATACTAGGATTGCCATAAAATGCGAGTATAATGGACTGCAAATGCCGATTTACTGTTAATAAAAGCGATTTTTTCCATAATTTTTAGTAAACTTGGCCTTGCTTTTTTATAGACCTGCTATTTTGTTAAATCTGATCGATTAGAACATTCAAAATGGTGAATTGAACTAATTCCCTTATTTTAGCGAGAACTTTAGTTTGATATTTTAAAACTGTAAAAGTTATTTTCAATTGAATAGCTTTTTCGGACACCCGAAAACTATTCATTAAATGAGTTTATATTTTATGAAATTGAGATCCATTGTGGCCATTTTTGGCTTTTTAATTACAGCGTTAGTAACTGGTCAAGACAAACAAATCACACTTCAAGAGATTTGGAACGGCCAATTTAGAACAGAAGGAATGCAAGCTTTGCATTCAATGGCTAACGGAAACCAATATTCAGTTTTGAATTTTGATCGCCAATCGGGAGCATCCACTATAGATATTTATGATTATAAAACCTTAAAGAAGGTGAAAACATTGGTGTCTTCTGAAGATATTCCAGAGATTCAAAGATTTCTTAATTATTCATTCAGCAAGGACGAATCGAAAGTGATTTTAACTACGGATAATATCCCCGTTTTTAGAAGATCTACTTTGGGGCATTATTATATCTACGATATAGCTTCTAAAAAGTTGACGAAGGTGTCTGAAGATTTGATACAAGAGCCAACATTATCACCTGATGGGACTAAAGTTGCTTACGGATTTGAAAACAATTTATACGTTAAGGATTTAAACTCTGGAAACGTAGAGCAGGTTACTACAGATGGTGAAAAGAATAAAATTATCTACGGCATCACGGATTGGGTTTATGAAGAGGAATTCTCTTTTGTAAGAGCGTTTGATTGGAATGCTGAAAGTAATCAAATTGCATTTATTAGATTCGATGAAACTGACGTTCCTGAGTTCTCTATGGACGTTTATGGTTCTGATTTGTATCAAACTCAACATGTGTTTAAATATCCTAAAGCTGGAGAGGCCAACTCTAAAGTTTCATTACATCTTTATGATCTTAATTCTAAAAAGGTGGAAGAGTTAAAAGTGGATAAAGCTTATCATGACTTTTATATTCCGAGGTTAAAATGGACGAATGATGCTGATGTCTTAAGTGTTCAATACACGAATCGTCATCAAAATGAATTAGACCTTTGGATGATAAATACCAAAACTAAAACTTCAAAAGTAGTATTAGCTGAAAAGGATGAAGCTTATATTGATGTAACTTTCAACCTTACGTTTTTAGAGGATAATAGTTTTATTTGGACAAGTGAAAGAGATGGATACAATCATATCTACCACTATTCAAAAGAAGGAAAGCTCATTCAACAAGTGACAAAAGGGAATTGGGAAGTCACCAATTATTATGGTTTTAATGAAAAGGCAAATACAATTTATTATCAATCAACTGAAAATGGATCGATTAATAGAGATGTATATTCTATTAAATTAAATGGTAAAAATAAGAAGAGGCTAACTGAAAAGGAAGGTACAAATAGTGCTTCTTTTAGTGCGGATTTCACTTATTTTATCAATACCTATTCAAGTGCTACAACACCTCAAGAATATACACTTCACAATTCAAAATCAGGTAAGCTTGTAAAGCAAATCAAGGACAACAAGGCTTTGTCTAAGCAATTAGAAAGCTATGTACTGTCTGAAAAGGAATTTGGAACGATTGCGGTAAATGGAAATGATTTGAATATGTGGACGATGAAACCAGCTAACTTCGATCCGAATAAGGAATATCCATTATTCATGTTTCAGTATTCAGGTCCAGGTTCACAGCAAGTAGCTAACCGTTGGAACAGTGCTAACGATTATTGGCACCAACTTTTAGCACAACAAGGTTATATTGTGGTTTGTATCGATGGAAGAGGGACAGGATTTAAAGGCGCTGAATTTAAAAAAGTGACTCAAAAAGAATTAGGTAAATACGAAGTAGAAGACCAAATCGAAGCCGCAAGAATCTTAGGTCAACGCGACTATATTGACGCCTCAAGAATCGGAATTTGGGGTTGGAGCTACGGCGGATTTATGAGTAGTAATGCTTTATTAAAAGGAAACGATGTGTTTAAAATGGCTATTGCTGTTGCACCAGTAACAAGTTGGAGATTTTATGACACTATTTATACAGAGCGTTATATGACTACTCCGCAAGAGAATCCAAGTGGTTATGACGAAAATTCACCTATTAACCATGTAGATAAATTGAAAGGTAACTATTTATTGATTCATGGATCTTCAGATGATAATGTACATGTACAAAATACAATGCTTATGGTTGAAGCCTTAGTTCAGGCCAATAAGCAATTTGAATGGATGATTTATCCAGATAAAAATCATGGTATTTACGGTGGGAATACCAGGTTACATTTATACACCAAAATGACTAACTATATTAAAGAAAACCTATAAAAACAGAACTTATGAGCCAGGAACAAGATCCAGCGTTAATTGCGCATCTCGCGAATAAAGGTATTGACGATAAAATGGTAATGGGGCACCCAGCAGGGTTGTTCATATTATTTTTTACAGAAATGTGGGAACGATTCAGCTATTATGGAATGCGCGCCTTATTAACGGTATTCTTAATTACAGAAATAGCTGCAGGAGGTTGGGAATGGGACAATGCCGATGCTATGCAGTTATATGCTTGGTATACAGGTTTAGTTTACTTAACTCCGCTATTAGGGGGTATTATTGCAGATAAATTCACAGGATTTAGAAAAGCAATATTATTAGGAGCTTTGGTAATGACATTAGGGCATTTATCTATGGCTTTTGAAGGGATTAACCCATATTTCTTCTATGCAGGTTTAGTACTTATGATTTTAGGAAATGGTTTATTTAAACCGAATATCTCTTCTATGGTAGGGAATTTATATCCAGATTCAAGTTCTAAAAAAGATGCAGGTTATACTATTTTCTATATGGGTATTAATGCAGGTGCTTTCTTAGGAATGTTACTATGTGGATATATCGGTGAAAAAATAGGGTGGCATTATGGATTCGGATTAGCAGGAGTATTCATGCTATTCGGAATGTTACAGTTTTACTTTGGTACAAAAATCTTTGGAGATATTGGGGCGAAACCAGAAAAACACACAAAAGAAGAATTAGAAAAAATAGCAGAAGAGTCTGATGAAGAAGTATTAGCACCTAACGTTGTAAGAGATAGATTAGTTGTAGTGGGAGTGTTAATGGTTGCGAGTATCTTTTTCTTTTTTGCTTTTGAGCAAGCAGGAGGGTCTATGACTGTTTTTGCTAAAGATTATACACAAAGAGTTTTAGAAGGTAGCACAGGAACCATATTTAAATGGGTAGATGCTATTTTAACTATTTTCCCAATTATAATTGTTACTTGGGTACTTTATGGCTTAGGCAAGAAAATTTATAAAGCGTATCCTTTAACTATCATTTTTACAGCCATATCTTTTGTTCTTATTTGGATATTAGGTGTTTGGAAAGTGTACAGAGAATTTAGCCTTGAGCAAACAGAAGTAACTGTTTCTTGGTTTCAGATTTTAAATTCGTTCTTCATTATTACTTTAGCTTCGTCTTTTAGTAAGTTATGGGAGAAAGTATGGAATCCATCTGGACCTGTTAAATTTGCTATGGGATTAGCTTTAGTAGGAGTAGGTTTCGTGGTGTTATCGTTAGGAGCTAACAGTATTCCACAAGGAGCAACATCGGCATCCGTAAGTATGATCTGGTTAATTTTAGCATATTTCTTTCATACAACAGGAGAACTTTGTTTATCACCAGTGGGATTATCTTATGTTTCAAAATTATCTCCAAAACGTTTAGCAGGATTATTATTCGGATTATGGTTTACAGCTTCTGCTATAGCAAACTTTATTGCTGGAATGACAGGATCTTATATTGATAAAATATCTGAAACATACTCTATGTCAACTTTCTTCTTAATTATTGCGGCAATTCCTATGGGAGCAGCAGTGATTTTATTGCTATTAAATCCTAAATTAAAGAAAATGATGCACGGAATTAATTAATTCTTAAAAATCACTAAACTAACTTGAAGATAAACCCATTTTTAACTATGGCAACAGTTGATACGTCTCAGCATGACGAATTTTTTAAAAGTAAAGTATTAGGTCATCCTGCAGGACTATTTGTACTCTTTTTTACTGAAATGTGGGAAAGATTCTCATTCTACGGTATGAGGGTGCTATTGATTAACTTCCTTACAATGGCCGTTATTGGAAGTAATCCAGGTTGGGAGTGGACAGCAGAAAATGCTGGGGCACTTTTTGGAACCTATGCTGGTTTACTCTATTTAACACCAATCCTAGGTGGTGTAATAGCTGATAAATTTACCGGATATCGTTGGGCAGTACTAATCGGTTGTGTTATTATGACCTTAGGACATGCATCTATGGCATTTGAAACAGAGTTTTCATTATATATGGGCTTAGCTTTGTTGGTGATTGGTACTGGTTTCTTTAAGCCGAATATCACGTCTATTATTTCCGAAATGTATACCTATTTACCTGAGAAAAAAGATGGTGCTTATACTATTTTCTATATGGGTGTAAATGCAGGTGCTTTCTTCGGAATGATGCTTTGTGGTTATTTAGCAGAACGTGTTGGATGGTCATGGGGATTCGGGTTAGCCGGAGTATTTATGCTATTTGGAACCTTACAATTCTTGTTAGCTAAACCTCTTTTTGGTAAAATTGGTGCTGCACCAAAACGCCAAACTAAAGAAGAGAAAGCTGCGGAAGTTAAAGATTATAAAGAAAACAAATTCACAACTTTAGACAAGGCTCTAATCGTTGTAACTTCTATAATTGGATTACTTTACTTAATTAATGACCCAGTTTCAAAGATTGGTGGATTAAACCTTCTACCTGAAGAATTTATCTTTTCTAAAGATACCTTGTCAGGTCCATTAGTAATTACATTAATAGGAATGGCTTTATTTCTTTTTCTTGTTATTGGACGTATTGTTCGATATGAAAAAGTGGTTAGAGATAGAATGATTGCAGTAATTATATTTGCCTTCTTTACAGTGTTGTTTTTCATTCCTTTTGAACAAGCAGCAACATCAATGGTTATTTTCGCTAGAGATTATACTGATAGAGTTTTAACAGGTAATGCAGCGTTAATTTTCAATATAGTTAATACATTATTAACCGTTATTCCTTTAATGATTATCACTTGGGTATTGTACTTATTAAAGAAACAATCTTTCAGTAAAATTCCAGGAAGTAATGTTGTTTTAGCGCTATGTTTCGCACTTGTATGGGGTATAGTTATTTGGATGCTTGCACAAGATTTTTCAACTAAATCTTACGATGTGCAATACCAGGCTGTAGCAGTAGAACAGGTTGTTGATGGAAAAAAACAGGTGGTTTATGAGCCTATTACAGAAGCTCGTCCATTAAAGCCAGGTGAAACAACTGAAACACAAATATTAAGTATATCTTCTAACAATGAGTTAGCAATAGGACAGCCTGTTGGAGCACATTTAGAGTTAGGGAAATATCAATACTTAGATGAAGAGAAGCAAAGTAAATTAGCTTCAGACTATGCCGCTAAAGGCCTTAAGTCTCAGGTGGTTGTTGGAAAAGTGGCAGAAGTAAAGGAAAATGAAGTTGAAATTACAGTATCTTGGTTTAGTATTTTAAACTCATTCTTTATTATTGCATTTGCTTCATTCTTTTCTAGATGGTGGGAAAGTAAATATAACCCATCAGCTGCTCAAAAGTACGGCTTAGGTCTGTTTGTAATGGGGATTGGTTTTGCTGTTTTAGCTTATGGCTCTAGCTTTATTCCTCAAGGAGCAGAAGCTGGTGTTGTTCGTGTAAGTATGATTTGGCTGATTTTAGCATATCTTTTCCATACTATAGGGGAGCTTTGTTTATCTCCTGTTGGACTATCTTATGTAAGTAAGCTAGTTCCAGCTAGAATGATCGCCCTAATGTTTGGAATGTGGTATTTAGCTATTGCGATTGGTAATAAGATAGCTGCTTCTTTAGGAGGGATGGTAACTCAAATACAAGAGGAATATAGTCTATCTACATTCTTTTTAATCTTTACTATTATCCCTGTAGTTGCTGGTTTAGTAATCACTTTATTAAACCCATTACTTAAGAAACTAATGCACGGTGTTCGTTAAACAATACCGTTAAAAATATCAAAAATGCTCCTCTTTAGGAGCATTTTTTGTAAGTTCGGCCCATTGTTTGCTACAAAACGATTATGATGAAAAAAATAACCTTTGGACTAATAGCTATTTTTGCCTTTTCAATAGCGGCAATAGCACAAGAGATTAATTGGGTAACTTTAGAAGAAGCTTTAGAACTTCAAAAAAAAGAACCTAAAAAGATTTTTATGGACGTTTATACCAACTGGTGTGGGCCGTGTAAAATGTTAGATAAAAACACCTTTCAAAATAAAGATGTTGCCGATTACATTAATAAACATTATTACGCGGTAAAATTTAATGCAGAAGGGAATGACAAGGTAACTTATAAAGGGCAAGAGTTTAGTAACCCCAATTATGATCCTGCAAAGGCCAACAGAAGAAATAGTGCGCATCAATTCTCACGATTTTTAAGAGTGCAAGCCTATCCAACTATGGTGTTCTTTGATGAAACTGGAAATTTTATTACGCCTGTGTCGGGTTATTTAAAACCACAACAATTAGAATTGTATTTAAAGTTGTTTGAAAGCGATAGCCATAAAGAAATGACAAGTCAGGAACAGTTTAATGAATACTATAAGTCATTCAAGCCAACATTTAAAGAATAAACTAGATTTAATCAAGTATAAATGCTCCCTTTTCATTCGTTTGATGGAAAGGGATTTTTTTGGCCTCACATGTCGCCTTCCATCGTTTTAAATAAGATTTATAATTACTAGCATCTGCTATTATTTTCTGTGGTTTTAAACTGTCTATAACTCTATTGAGATTGAGTCGAGGTGAGTTTCTTAATAAGATATAATTAGGTTGAAAGGAGAGGCCTTTGTAAACAGACATACTATCAATAATAAGTAGCGTTTTATTCTTATGCATAAAAACAGAATGCAAACTATCGGAAGTTATCTCACGAATAGACTCTCCAACTTTGTAGTTTTTCAAAATATTATCTGAGCTGAAACTAGCAGAATCCAAATTGTGATAAACATTAATTCTATTATTCTGAATTTGTCCTAGAAGGGAATACCGACTCTTATTAAAAACAATTAAGGCATCGTTTCTAGTCTTGAATTTGTTATAAAAGTAAAAGCATTGAAAGCTTATAATCCCAATAAGGCTTACCATTAGCCATTTAAAATTTGGATGCTTGAAGAACTGTATTAAAGCGATTATTATCAGATAAGAGAACAGCACATGTGTCAAAGAAAATGGGATATCTCTAAATAGAAATGCTTCAAATTGAGCTATCCATGCTATGAAATCGTTTAAGGAATCAATAATAAAACTATAGGCTAGAACTAGGATGTGCGGCAATACATTTAATAAAGCTAACGCTATAATTAATAGGCCAAATCCAAGTATGATTCCTAAAAATGGAATAACAACGAGATTCGAAATGAAAAACAGTCCAGGGAACTGATGAAAATAGAAAAGGCTAATGGGAACAACTCCAATTTGTGCTGCTAACGTCACTGTGAAAATTTGCCAAAATTTGTGTGGAATATAATACCTCGGCTGCCAAAGCTTGTAAATTAATGGTTGAACACTTACAATGCCAAGAACCGCTAAATAGCTCATCTGAAAGCCAACAGCAAATAGCATAGTTGGCTTCACGAGTAATATAAAAAATGCGGAAATGACTAAAGTATTATAAATATTCGTCGGTCGTTTAAGATGCATGGCAATACTCAATATGCTAAACATAGTTACGGCTCTAGTCACCGAAGGTGACAGGCCAGCTATCACCGCAAAGCACCATAAGAACGCTACTAAAATTATAGGTTTTATAATTCGGCCAATTTTAAGTCGAAGTAATGGATTCAAAAGGAAATCAAGTATTAAGAGTATAATACCCACATGTAGTCCTGAAACTGCTAAAATGTGAATAGTGCCAGAATTCACATAATTATTATAAATGCTTTTGTCAATTGTTTGTCGTTGACCTAATAATAAAGCATTCATAATACTGAGTGCATCACTCTTAAATCCAGAGGCAGTAAGTTTAGCATTAATTTTAGTCCGAAGATGATCGGCATAACCATAAATCGAAATCTTTGAATTTGAGAGTTGTAATACTTCGTCAGATTTAAGATAAACCTGATGATACACTTGATTTAATTCTAAATAGCTTCTATAATCAAATTGATGTGGATTTAATGGCTGTTGTACCTCTTGTAATTCCGTAGATGTGAAAATAATATCATCAACATTATAGTGCTTAAGACCACTATCGTGTCTGAAGTTTACTAATACCTGCCCAGTAGCTTGTTCTTTGTTAAATGCTATAATTTTAGCAATATACTTATCATTATAAGCATCGGGTTTTAATCGTTCTCTAATCTGAAGTGTTAGGACGCTAAGAGAGTCTGATGGGTTTAAGTTTGTATAATGATTCGGTCGAAGTTTTTCGTCTTGGATATAATAGGATGTCATTCCAATTCCAGCCAACGCCAAAAACGCTAAACATCCGAAAACAGGCGATCTGCTGATTTTAGATTTAATAGTTAGCCAATAAATTCCTAATAGTATAACAACTCCTATGGTAATTAATACGACCGTTTGGAAATCTAAATTTAGGTAATGAGCCAATAGAATTCCAACAACCAAACAAATGGTTAATTTTATTATGGTGAAATTTAGTAACTGCATGATATTCAGTTGCTAATATAGTAAATAAGTGCTTAGAGTACGCGTCTCGCTTGTACGAAAGCAAAGTACCAATATTTTTCAGCTAAAGAAGATGTCATAACACCTCTACTTGTTGAAGCGTGAATAAATTCAACGTTGCCAGGTCTCACATTCGTCACAATACCAACGTGATTCACTTTACGACTATTTTTGCCGGTTGCAAAGAATACCAAATCTCCAACATTAACTTCTTTGATGTCTATCCAAGTCCCTGCGCTTTTTAGTCCAGATGTAGATCTTGGTAAACTGATATCATGTTCTTTATAACTCGTGTAAATTAAACCAGAACAATCCATTCCGCGTTTTGTTGTACCGCCGTATTTATAGCGTGTTCCATCAAAAGTTTGGGCATATTTGACGATTTTTTCAGCCTCTTTAGTAGGTTTTGCTGTTGTTTTTACATCTATGGTATGAGTTTGTCTACTCTTCGAAGAATACGATTTTTTAGATTTACAGCTGCTTGCAAGCAGTAGTAATAAAAGTATAGGTAAGAGTTGTTTCATGCTATAGGATTTGCTTTTGTAGAACTGATAATTCTAATGATTTGGAATAAGGTCTAAATTATAAGATTTATGATACTATTCAAATTGAAATCACCATTTAATTTTTAATGGCCTCGTAAATCAATTTAGCTGTGGTATCACTAGCTCCTCGACTTCCTAATATTTTTTCCAATTCGAAATATTCTAAAAAGAGTTCTTCACGTTTTTTAGTATCTAATATGGCTGTTAGTTCCTTTTTAAGTCTCTTTTTGTTTAAATCGCCTTGAATTAATTCTGTGACTACTTCGCGATCCATTATTAAATTCACAAGGGAAATGAACTTTAGCGTAATAATGCGTTTTGCAATGTGATACGAAATGGCATTCGCCTTATAACAAACTACCTGAGGTACTTTAAATAGTGCCGTTTCTAATGTCGCTGTTCCTGAAGTCACTAATGCGGCATAAGAAATACTTAATAAATCATAAGTTTTATTAGAAATGAACTTAATATTTTCTTGCTTAATAAAAGGCTTATAAAATTCATAATCTTGACTTGGAGCACCGGCAATTACAAATTGGTAGTCTTTAAAGTCTTCAACCAAACTCAGCATGACACCAAGCATTTTCGTAATTTCCTGTTTTCGACTTCCCGGTAATAAGGCAATAATCGGTTGTTCGCTTAATTTGTGCTCTTTTCTGAAGTCTTCAACTTTCAGTTGAGGTCGGTCTGCAATAGCATCAATTAATGGGTGACCAACAAAATTAACTTCGTAATTATATTGTTTATAAAACTCTTTTTCAAACGGAAGAATACAATACATAGCATCTACATCGCGTTTGATCTTTTCAACTCTACTTGCTCTTGAAGCCCATACTTGAGGCGAGATATAGTAATGTGTTTTAAAGTTCTGTTCTTTGGCCCATTTTGCAATTCTTAGATTAAATCCCGAATTATCGATAAAAATGATGACGTCTGGTTGAAACTTTTCAATATCTGATTTACAGAATTTAATCAGGCCTAAGATCTTTTTAATATTAAAAATCACTTCAGCAAAACCCATAAATTGGCGTTCCTTATAGTGCATGACCAATTCACCGCCTACACTTTGCATAAGATCACCTCCCCAAAACCTTATGTCGGCTTGCTCATCTTGTTTGAACAACGATTTCATAAGATTGGAACCATGTAGGTCGCCCGAAGCTTCGCCAACAATGATATAATACCTCATCTTAATTCGTGAATTTAATTATCATGGTGGTAATTAATATGAGAACAGTAGCTATTAAAACGCCTTTGGCTCTGAGGTCTTTATTTTTCTTTAAAAAGATAAAAAATGCTCCTAAATTTAAAAGAGCACCTATACTCATAAGTTTGGTAAAAAAGCCTTGTGAAATTGCCTGTTGAATTACAACGCCCCAATCATCTGACTTACCAAAAATTTGGATTGCGAAAATAAAGCCAAAAACAGCGGCGATAACGCCAACTGCAAAACCTATTAAAATTTCTTTCTTCATTCTATGCCGAATTTATTTCGGATGTTATTTAATTATGTTAGTCAATATTGTAATCGGTTACAGATTCCAAGTATTTAATTTTTGTATGGTGTGATGTGCTGTTAAATCGAACTGAACAGGAACTAAAGAAACATAACCGTGCTCTAAGGCCCATTCATCAGTATCTTCACCCTTATCCATATTAACGAATTCACCAGATAGCCAATAATAATCACGTCCAGAAGGATTCGTTCGCTTATCAAATTTTTCTCTCCAGTTAGCACGAGCTTGTCGGCAAACTCGAATGCCTTTGATTTTGTCTTTATCTAAATTTGGAATATTCACATTAAGAACCACGCCTTCAGGTAAACCATTTTCTAGAACTTGTCTAGTGATGGTCTCCACATAAGTTTTGCAATGTTCAAAATTCGCTCCCCAATTATAATCTAAAAGTGAAAATCCAATAGCGGGAATGCCTTCAATTCCAGCTTCTAAGGCGGCGCTCATAGTTCCTGAATATATCACGTTAATTGAGGAATTGGAGCCGTGATTAATTCCCGAGACACAGATATCTGGTCGTCTTCCTAAAATTTCGTTGACCGCTAATTTTACACAGTCGGCAGGCGTGCCAGAGCAACTATATTCAGGTTGTTTGCCATCTATAGTCACTTTCTCCATGTGTAAAGTTGAGTTGATGGTAATGGCATGTCCCATGGCGCTTTGCGGACTGTCAGGTGCTACGACTACCACATCTCCAATGGTGTTCATTACAGAGATTAAGGTGCGTAGACCAGGTGCGGTTATGCCGTCATCATTGGTGACAAGAATTAAAGGGCGCGTAGACATTTCGTACAAAGTTTTAGTGAACCGTAAAAATACTAAAAAAGGCTTTGTTTCAAGGATGTTATTGGCTTTAACAAAAAATTAGTGTCGCTATTTTTTATGGCACGGTTTTTTCGTCTATTTTAGTGAAATATTGAAAACCTACTTATTAATCTTAAAGAAAAGGAAAATGAATAAAGCCAACAATTTGTTTCAGTTTTAAAAACAATCTACATTGGTACAATCATTTTTCAGCACAACAATATAAAATACGATAACATGAAAGGGAATTATAAATTTTTACTACTCGCACTGCTCATAGCATTTGCATCCTGTAGTTTTACGAGCAAGACATTTGACGATCCAGATAAAGATAAGTTACTCATACAGTTAATTACATATTTATTAGATCAAGGGCATTTTGAACCTAAAGATATTGATGATAATTTCTCAGCCAATGTATTTGATGATTATTTGAATAATATAGATCCTTTTAAACGCTATTTCTATGCTTCAGATATTGAGGAGTTTAGTGCTTACAAGGATAAAATAGATGATCAAATTAGAGCATATGATGTGTCATTTTTCAATTTGACGCATGAGCGTTTGCTTCAAAGAATAGCAGAGTCTAAAGCAATTTACACGGAAATTTTAGAGAAGCCTTTTGATTATACTAAAAAGGAAGAATATAATGCAGATTATAAAAAACTTAATTATGTAGCCAATAAACGTGAGATGAAAGAACGTTGGAGACAGCAACTTAAGTTTTCTACAATTGCTAATTATGACGAAGGGAAGACAAACCTAAAAAAGGAACTAGAATCGAATAACATAATAGATAAGGATACTTCGGAGGAAATTGAGAAGCCTAAGTCTAACAAGAAAAAAACCTTAAAAGAAATAGAAGCAGAAGCAAGATTGACGACTAAAAAGTCTCTTGACGAGCTTTACGATTATATTGATGATAGAACTCGTAACGATTGGTTTGCCGTTTATATTAATGCTATTGTAGAAGAGTTCGATCCACATACATTTTATTTCGCCCCAGAGGACAAGGAGCGTTTTGATAGAGATATCTCAGGGAAGTTTGAAGGAATAGGTGCTCGTTTGCAAAAAAAGATTGACGGTATAATGGTCAATGAAATTATTAGTGGTGGACCCGCATGGAGAGCTAACGAATTGGAAGTCGGTGACCAAATTCTAAAAGTAAGACAAGGGGATGAAAAAGAGTCGGTGAATGTAGTTGGAATGCGTTTAGAGGATGCAATCAAATACATCAAGGGTCCAAAAGGAACAGTTGTGGTATTAACCTTAAAAAAGGTAGATGGAACCATTCAAGATATATCTATAAAAAGAGACGTTGTTGAATTAGAGGAAACTTATGCTAAGTCGTCTGTTGTTGAAAAAGATGGGCAATTGTTTGGCGTTATTAACCTTCCAAAATTTTACATCAGTTTTGAAGATTATAATGAGAGAAATGCAGCCTCAGATATTAAACAAGAGATTTTAAGATTAAAAGAAGAGGGTATTGAAGGCTTGGTAATGGATCTTAGAAATAACGGCGGTGGTTCACTACAAACCGTAGTAGATATTGCAGGATTGTTTATTGAAGATGGCCCAATTGTTCAAGTGAAAACAACTGGTGAAGCTAAAGAAGTTCTTAAAGATAAAGATAAGTCTATTGTTTGGGATGGTCCATTGGTGATTTTGGTGAATGAATTATCAGCTTCCGCTTCGGAAATTTTAGCAGCGGCAATGCAAGATTATAAGAGAGGTATTGTTATTGGTAGTAAGCAAACTTATGGAAAAGGAACCGTTCAAACTGTTTTCGATTTAAACCGTATGGTGAGAAATAATACCAAGGGTGATATGGGAGCATTAAAATTCACCACTCAAAAGTTTTATAGAATTAATGGTGGCTCAACACAATTAGAAGGAGTGAAGAGTGATGTGGTAGTTCCAGACCGTTATAGCTATATTAATATCGGAGAGAAGGATCAAGAAAACCCATTGCCTTGGGATAAAATTGATGCTGCAGATTATACCGTTTGGGATAATTACTGGGATTACGATACAACGATTTCTAAAAGTAAAGAGCGAATGGCGGCTAATGAGCAGCTAAAGCTGATTGATGCTAACGCACAATGGGTGAAAAAAATAAGAGATCGAGAAAATTATTCCTTAAACTATGAGGAGTATAAAAAAGCAATGGAAATTAATGAAGAAGAAGCAAAGCGCTTCTCACAGTTATCTGAATATACAACCAACTTAACCTTTACCTCATTGCCATATGAAGTGAAGCTCATGGAACAAGACTCAGTACTTAGGGAGAAACGTGATCGCTGGCATACTGCTTTATCTAAAGATGTTTACGTTGAAGAGGCGATTAACGTGCTTCACGATTTAAAAAGGTCGAAGGCTATAGAAAGTAACGTTGCAAATTCGGTAAAGAATTAATACATACTTAGCGTTGTTTTTACGCTCTAAATAAAGTTATAATTAACTGAGATGGATGTCTAATAAAAATAAGTCATTATCAAGCTTAGCGCTTCAAAAGTTCAAAAAGAACTTTTGGGGCGTTTTTAGCTTGGGTATAATTATCTGTATTGGTTTAATTTCAATTTTTGCCTATGTGTTCGCTCCCGATGGGTCTAAAAATGCGAACCAAATGCATTTGTCTATTCATTCTAAATGGCCTGGTTTTGAAGTACAGATGCTAACCATTCCGTCTCAGATTGAAACAAAACAGTCCTTTTTTTCTAAACTGTTTTTCGGTAAAGAAAATACGGATACCGAGATTCCTATTCAATCCTACGAAGTTAAAAATGATGTTTTACATTATGTGGAATATGCCTCTGACGGCTTAGAAGGTCTTGAAAAACAAATAGAATTATCTCGATTTCCAAATTCAAACTATCAAGAATTCATCGAAAACAGGAGTTTTTTATTTGGAACAGATAAGTATGGTCGGGATTATCTAAGTCGGGTCTTGATTGGCTCACGAATATCATTCTTTATAGGGTTTGTGGCTGTTTTTATTTCTCTTATTGTTGGACTCTTTATGGGAAGTTTGGCTGGTTATTATGGCGGAAAAGTCGATGCATTTATAATGTGGATAATAAATATCACCTGGTCCATTCCTACCTTATTATTAGTCATTGCTATCACTTTAGCTTTGGGTAAAGGCTTTTGGCAAGTTTTTATTGCTGTTGGTTTAACTATGTGGGTAGAAGTAGCAAGAGTGGTTAGAGGGCAAATAATTAGTGCTAAGGAAATGCAATACGTCACCGCAGCAAGAGCTTTGGGGTTTAATGATTATCGAATTATCACAAAACACATACTTCCTAATATTTTTGGACCCTTAATCGTGATTTCAGCGGCAAATTTTGCAGCGGCTATTTTAATAGAAAGTGGTTTAAGCTTTTTAGGAATTGGTGCGCAGCCTCCAATGGCGAGTTGGGGGGCGATGATTAAAGACCACTACAATTATATTATATTAGGTAAACCGTATTTAGCATTAATACCAGGCTTTTGTATTATGCTGTTAGTGATGGCTTTTATGTTAGTTGGTAATGCTTTGCGCGATGCTTTAGACGTAAAAACCTAATCTATAAGCTCTCTTTTCTTAATTGTTCAATTTCCGCATTTGTAGAATCAATAAACTCAAGTACTTCATCTCTTCCAATAGTCTTAGATGAAGAGGTGACAAAGTAGGGTGGTAACTCTTCCCAGAATTTATATAATTCCTGGCAATATTCATCGACATGGCGTTCGATAGCTTTTGGTTTTAACTTATCAGCCTTAGTGAAAATGATACCGAAAGGAATCTGACTCTCCCCCAAATATTGCATAAACTCTAAGTCGATGGGTTGAGGTTTATGTCTAATATCAACTAGTACAAAAGCAGAAACTAATTGCTGACGTTGCTCGAAATAGTTGGTAATAAACTTCTGAAATTTTTGTTTCGAGCTTTTTGATACGCGAGCGTAGCCGTAACCTGGTAAATCGACTAAATACCAATTATCGTTAATTATAAAGTGGTTAATTAGTTGTGTTTTTCCAGGACGTCCTGAAGTTTTTGCTAAACTTTTACGCTCTGTTAGCATATTAATCAATGACGACTTCCCCACATTACTACGACCTATAAAAGCGTATTCAGGTAAGTTGTTTTTTGGACATTTTGCCACGTCAGAATTACTAACTTCAAATTCAGCTGATTTTATCTTCATCTTCTAGTCCCCGCGAAAACGGAAATCTTATTTTAAGCCCATCTGTTCATTAATACAGTTTCCAAGTGGAAGAAGGCTGGTTTAATTATTATATTACTATCTGTGCTTTGTGGTTAAAACCCACGTTTTTCAAGCCAGCTATTCATAATTTGATTGAATTCATCTGGATGTTCCATCATAGCTGCATGGCCGCACTTATCTATCCAAAACAATTCCGAATCTGGAAGCAATTCGTGAAACTCTTCCGCAACTTCAGGCGGAGTTACCGTATCATTTCGTCCCCATATAATACAAACCGGCGTTGTCATTTTTGGTAAATCTTTAGCCATATTGTGTCTGATAGCGCTTTTAGCAATTGCTAAAGTTTTAATCAACTTATTACGATCGTTTACAGTTTCATAAACCTCATCCACGATTTCTTTTGTCGCTACTTCAGGGTCGTAAAATACCTCTTGAGCTTTTTTCTTCATCACCTCGTAGTCGCTTCGTTTGGTGTAACCACCACCCATTGCGCTTTCATAAAGTCCGGAGCTCCCCGTGATAATTAAAGCTTTGACCTTTTTCGGATACATTTTAGTGTGGTACAATCCAACATGTCCACCAAGGGAATTGCCTAATAAAATAACATCATCTAAGCCTTTAAACTCTATGAAGTCTCTCAGGTAATTAGCAAAACTTTTAACATTGGTCTTTAGTAAAGACATGCTGTAGATAGGCAACTCTGGTATAATTACTTTATAGCCATTTGAACTAAAATATTTAGTCACGCCGTCAAAATTACTCAAGCCTCCCATTAGGCCGTGTAATACAATTATCGGTGTGCCTTCACCTACTTCAATATATCTAAATTCCTTTTCTTTTTTTAAAAGGTGTGCCATGTGCATGTACGTGCTTATCTATTAGAAACAAATATAACTAAATCCTTTAGAATATAAATATTCTGTAAAAAATATCACAACATTTTCTCTCAAGACTATTGAGTTTGATTATGTTAATAATTCCCACTTCCAAAACCTAGCTCGAAAGCTAATTTTATTAGGGTTGAAAAAACAGGAGTGGTATCTCATGGAAAACTTATCAACAAAAGTGGTATAATGTGGTAAAAAGTGGTGATTTTTTCAATATCTTTGAATCTTAAGCGTTAAAGTGGTAAATAAAACCTTTTGAATTCATTTATAGGAACATACGAATGTAAAGCTGATGCCAAAGGGAGGCTAATGATACCTGCTATATTGAAAAAGCAGCTTTCATCTGCCTTGCAGGATGGCTTTGTTTTAAAGCGAGCTGTTTTTCAGCCTTGCTTAGAGTTGTATCCTATGGCCGAATGGAACAAAATGATGGAAAAAGTGAATGGACTTAATCGCTTTAATAAAAAGAACAATGATTTTATCAGACGTTTCACAGCTGGAGTTAAAATTGTTGAGGTAGATAGCGCAGGTCGTTTATTGATACCAAAGGATTTAATTAGCTTTTCTGGTATTAGCAAGAATGTTGTTTTAGCATCTGTTGTTAATATTCTTGAAATCTGGGATAAAGATAAATACGAACACGCTATTGACGATGCGGCTTCAGATTTTGCTGATTTAGCCGAAGAAGTAATGGGACAAGATGATAATGGCAATGGAGTATCATAACGCAGTATTATTAAAAGAAACAGTAGACGGTTTGGATATCAAACCAGAAGGTGTTTATGTAGATGTCACCTTTGGAGGAGGAGGGCATAGTCGTGAGATTTTGTCTCGCTTAGGTACTGAAGGGAAACTATACGCCTTTGATCAGGATAAAGATGCATTGGCAAATGCTATTGATGACGAGAGGTTTGTGCTTATCAATGAGAATTTTAGATTCGTAAAACGCTTTTTGAGATTCTATGGCGTGAAGGAGGTAGATGGGGTTTTAGCTGACTTCGGTGTTTCATCGCATCAGTTTGATGTTGCAGAGCGTGGGTTTTCTACACGATTTGAGGCTGACTTAGATATGCGAATGAATCAGGATAGTAAGCTTTCTGCTTACGAGGTGGTAAATAATTATGATGAAGAGCAAATACGTGCCGTGCTTTCTCAATATGGTGAATTACGCCAAGCGCCAGCAATGGCTAAGTTAATTGTTGAAGAGCGAAAGAATGCTGAAATAAAAACAAGTGAGCAATTAAAAGCGGTGTTAAAACCATTTTTAAATCATCAAAGAGAAAATAAGGTGTTAGCTCAAATTTATCAGGCTATTCGTATTGAGGTGAATCAAGAAATTGAAGTATTAAAAGAGCTATTGCTTCAAACTCCTGAAATCCTAAAGAAAGATGGGCGCTTAAGTTTTATCTCGTACCACTCTTTAGAAGATAGGTTGGTCAAGCGATTCATTAGAAATGGACTCTTTGAGGGGGAGCCAGAAAGAGATGTGTTTGGGAATTTTGAAGTCCCATTGAAAAAAGTTGGTGGGCTAATAGTGCCGACTAAAGAAGAAATTAGAGCAAATAATAGAGCGCGAAGTGCAAAACTTCGAATTGCTAAAAAATTATAAGTCGACCTAAGGGAATAGAATATTTCTACTTAAGTGGAATGTGAAGATGAAGAAAAATATCTACAGCATATTAAAAGGTAAGTTCTTAATCGGTGATGATTCATTCAAGAATTGGGGTGTCATTATCTATATATCTGTGTTGGCTATTGTAATGATTGCAAGCTCTCATAGTGCTGATCAAAAGGTATATGAAATTGCGAAATTGACTAATGAGGTTAAAGAATTACGATCGGCATTTGTAGATAAAAGAGGGGAATTAATGCAGCTCAAAAAAGAATCTTTTGTAGAGCGGGAAGTCAAGGAAAAAGGAATAGTAATTTCTTTAAATTCACCAACAAAAATAATAGTAAAATCAAACCAGAAATAAACATTGGCAATAACCGAAAAAAACATATTGAACAGATTGTACTTCGTAGCAGGCTGCATGTTTGTCTTCGCATTGGTTGTGGTGTTCAAGCTGGTGAGCATTCAGTTTGTGCATGGTGATGATTATAGGGCTCTTGCTGAAAAGCGAACGGTAAAGGATTTTGATATTCCAGCGAATCGCGGTAATGTATATTCGGCAGATGGGAGTTTGTTGGCTACTTCAATTCCAAAATACACGATAAGAATTGATGCTATTCAAGCAAAAGATGCTGTGTTTGAAAAGAATATCGATGCTTTAGCAGATTCACTTTCCGTATACAAAGAAAAACCAGCTTCCTATTATAAGAATGTGATTCGTAAAGCGCGAAAAAATAAAAATAGATATTTTCTGTTGGCGAGGAATATTAGCTATTCGGACTATATACGCATGAGAAATTTTCCTTTATTGAAACTTGGTGCCATTAAAGGAGGTTTAATTGTAGAGCAGAAAACAAGAAGAGAGCATCCTATGGGTGGTGTAGCAGAGCGAACAATTGGTTATGAGCGAACCGATGAGCAAGGTAATGTAACGCGTCCGGGAATTGATGGTGCGTTTGGGGTGAAATATCTTCAAGGTACAAATGGGAAACGGCTCAAACAAAAAATTGGCAATGGACAGTGGAAGCCAATTGCAGATTTTGATCAGGTAGAGCCAAAAGATGGGTATGATGTATATACCACTATAGATGTAAATATTCAAGATATCGCACATCATGCATTGCTTAAGCAACTGGAATTGTATGAGGCTGAGCATGGCTGTGTTGTGGTTATGGAAGTAGCTACTGGCGAGATAAGAGCGATATCAAACTTGGGAAGAACAAGTAAGAATACCTATTATGAAAAATTAAATTACGCGGTTGGAGAGTCCCATGAGCCGGGTTCTACGTTTAAGCTAATGGCTTTAATGGCTGCCTTAGAAGATAGAGTGGTTGATACGTCTACGGTAATTGATACGAAAAAAGGAAGAAAGGTGTTCTACGGACGCTCAATCTTTGATTCGAAGCATGGCGGTTATGGTGAAATTTCGGTAGCTCGATCTTTTGAAGTGTCTTCCAATATAGCTTTAGCTACCATTATAGATGATAATTACGCTAAAAACCCAGATAAATTTATAAACCGACTAAAGAGCTGGAATTTAGATGAGCCCCTTGGGCTGTCAATTATTGGTGAAGGAAAACCTGTTGTTCCTGGTCCTGGTCATAAGCTTTGGAGTAGAAATGCATTACCTTCTATGGCCTATGGGTATAATGTAAGGATGACACCGTTGCAAACCTTAACTTTTTATAATGCCGTTGCAAACAATGGTGTAATGGTGAAGCCGCGATTTATAAAAGAGGTAAAGGAATTTGAGAAGACAATAGAATCTTTCGATAGGGAGATAATCAATAATAAAATCTGTTCGGATAAAACCTTAAAAGAGGTTCAGGAAATTCTGAAAAATGTGGTAGTAAGAGGAACTGGTAGTAGTTTGTATTCGCCACACTTCTCAATGGCAGGGAAAACAGGTACAGCCCAGACAGAGTATTGGATGGAAGACTGGAAAGATAACCGTAGATACGTGTCCACATTTGCAGGGTATTTTCCAGCAGATCAACCTAAATATTCTTGCATAGTTGTTATTCATAAGCCAAGCACTAAAAAAGGCTATTATGGTGCGGATGTTTCTGGTCCGGTATTCAAAAGAATTGCACAAAAAATATATACAGATACGCCAATTATTCATGAAGTGCATGAGCTCGATTTTGATAATAAGCCTGTAAAGGAAGAATTTGAAAGTTATTATGCAAATGCTCAAAAATATAAAACACTTATGCCAAGTCTTGTTGGGATGCCAGCAATGGATGCGATTGCGTTATTGGAAAATTTACAAATAGACGTTAAGGTGAAACTGAACGGAAGTGGTATTGTCAAAAGACAATCAATAGAGAAAAACAAAAAATTACAAACCAATCAAACCATAGTTTTAGAAGCCTCATGATGCTATTAAAAGACATATTATATAAGGTTACAATTAATGCGGTTGTTGGTAATACAGCGGTGACTATTGACAAAGTTGAATTTGATTCACGTCAAATTAAAGTCAATGATGTGTTCGTGGCCATAACAGGTGTTTTAACTGATGGACACCACTTTATTAGCAAAGCTATTGATAGCGGGGCGATTGCTGTAGTTTGTGAAACACTACCTGAAATTCTTGTTGATGGAATTACTTATATAGAAGTTGAGAATTCTAATCAAGCATTGGCCTATATGGCGACCAATTATTATGGTCATCCTTCGGAAAATTTAAAGCTTGTCGGCGTAACAGGAACTAATGGTAAAACAACGGTTTCAAGTTTGCTTTATCAGTTATTTAAAAAAGCAGGGTTTAAAGTAGGTCTGTTATCTACGGTTAAAATTATGGTAGATAATGTGGAGTATAAAACTATGCATACAACACCAGATTCTTTAACCATAAATAAATATTTAAAGTTGATGAATGATGAGGGTGTGGAATTCTGTTTTATGGAAGTGAGCTCGCATGGTATTCATCAAAGAAGAACAGAAGGCTTAAAATTCGCTGGAGGGATTTTTACGAATCTTTCGCATGATCATTTAGATTACCATGAGTCTTTTGCCGAATATAGAGATGTTAAAAAGACGTTTTTCGACCAATTACCTAAAGATGCTTTTGCATTGACAAACATTGACGATAAAAATGGTTTGGTGATGTTCCAAAACACATCTGCAAAAAAATATACTTATGCTTTAAAGAGCTATGCCGATTATAGAGCTCAAATTTTAGAAAATGAGTTTAGTGGTTTGTTGTTAAAGCTGAATGATAGTGAGTTGTGGACGCGATTAATTGGAAGTTTTAATGCTTATAATATTTTAGCCATTTATGGCGCTGCTGAATTACTAGGCTTAGAAAAAGTTGAAATTCTAAGGTTGATTAGTGAGCTGGATAGTGTGGCAGGGCGCTTTCAATATTTTATATCAGAAGGACGAGTAACGGCTATTGTAGATTATGCACATACGCCTGATGCTTTAAAGAATGTTTTGGAGACTATTAATGATATCCGAACTAAGAATGAAGACTTGATAACGGTTGTTGGTTGTGGTGGAAATAGAGATAAAACAAAACGACCAAAAATGGCACATATCGCATCGTCATTAAGCACTAAGGTGGTTTTAACCAGTGATAACCCAAGGCATGAAGTTCCAGAGGTTATCATTGCGGATATGGAAAAAGGGGTAGAGCCTCAAAATTTCAAGAAAACATTATCAATAACAGATAGAAAACAAGCCATTAAAACAGCTTGTCAAATGGCCGGACCTAATGATATAATACTTATCGCTGGAAAAGGGCACGAAACCTATCAAGAAATTAAAGGAGAGCGCTTTGATTTTGATGATTATAAAATCGTTCAAGACTATTTAAAACAATTGGAAAAATAAACACTGACGTAGAATGCTATATTACTTATTCGAATATTTAGAACAACACTTCAAAATACCAGGAGCTTCTCTTTTTGGGTTTTTAACCTTTAGAGCAGCTGTGGCTATAATATTGTCGTTGTTGATATCAACAATTTTCGGTAAGCGCATCATTCGGTTTTTACAGAAACAACAAGTTGGTGAAACTATTAGAGATTTGGGCTTAGATGGTCAGGTTGAAAAAGCGGGTACGCCTACAATGGGGGGTATCATCATCATATTGGCAACATTAATCCCTGTGCTTCTATTTGCGAAACTTGAAAATATTTACATCATCCTTCTTATAGTAACTACAATTTGGATGGGGGCAATTGGGTTTCTCGATGACTATATCAAAAAATTCAAAAATGATAAGGAAGGTTTAAAAGGTCGCTTTAAGGTTCTAGGTCAAATTGGCTTAGGAATTATTGTCGGAGCAACCTTGTACTTCCATCAAGATGTTACCATAAAGGAAAAGTTGCCAATTGAACAACAAAAGGAAATTAGAGCTCAGAACCCGGATGTTCAGGCTACGAATTTGTTTAAAGCTGAAGAGAAATCAACGAAAACGACGATTCCATTTGTAAAAGGAAATGAATTTGATTATTCAAGTTTAATCACATGGATTGATCCAGGCTTAGGGAAATATGCATGGGTTGTGTTTATTCTAGCAACGATATTTATAATAACGGCGGTTTCAAATGGTGCTAATCTCACCGATGGAATTGATGGTCTCGCAGCAGGAACCTCTGCGATCATAGTATTAACCTTAGGGATTTTTGCTTGGGTTTCAGGAAATATCATCTTTTCTGAATACTTGAATATTATGTATATCCCAAAAGTTGAAGAAATAACTATCTATATAGCCGCTTTCGTGGGTGCTTTAATTGGTTTTCTATGGTATAATGCCTATCCAGCGCAAGTGTTTATGGGAGATACGGGGAGTTTGACTATAGGAGGAATTATTGCTGTGATTGCAATTGCAGTGCGGAAAGAGTGGTTAATTCCTGTGCTATGTGGAATTTTCCTCGCCGAGAATTTATCAGTGGTCATGCAGGTGAGTTATTTTAAATATACTAGAAAAAAATATGGTGAAGGACGACGCATTTTTAAGATGTCACCTTTACATCACCATTATCAAAAGTCGGGATACCACGAAAGTAAGATTGTAACTCGTTTTTGGATTGTTGGAATTCTGTTGGCAATTATAACAATTGTCACTTTAAAAATCAGATAACCATTTGGTGTACCGAAGTTGATGAGGAAACTATAAAGAAGAAATGACGAACAAGAGATTAGTCATATTAGGCGGTGGAGAGAGTGGAGTAGGAACTGCGCTTTTAGGAAAAGCAAAAGGATACGATGTTTTTGTATCTGATAAAGGAAAAATTAAAGATAAATATAAAGACGTTCTTTTAAATAATGAGATTGAATTTGAAGATGAACAGCATACAGAATCAAAAATTCTAAATGCAGACATTGTCATGAAAAGTCCTGGTATTCCAAATAAAGTGGCTTTGGTAAGGCAAATTCGTGAAGCTGGGATAAAAGTGGTTTCAGAAATTGAGTTTGCTTCACATTATACAGAGGCCACTTTGGTAGCTATCACGGGTAGTAATGGTAAAACAACCACAGCAACCTTGACTCATCATCTTTTAAAACAAGAATTAGATGTTGGATTAGCAGGAAATATTGGAGACAGTTTTGCGAAGCAAATTCTAAATGAGAATCATGAAAATTATGTACTAGAGGTGAGTAGTTTTCAGCTAGATGATATTGTGGATTTTAAACCAAATATCGCTGTAATAACCAATATTACTCCAGATCATTTAGGTCGTTACGAGCATAAGTTTGAAAACTACATCGCTTCAAAATTTAGAGTGGTAGAAAATCAAACGGAAGAGGATTATTTCATATATGATGTCGATGATGAGGTCATTGTAGAATACATGAAGACGCATAAAATTCAATCCAAAAAATTGCCTTTTTCACTAACAAAAGTTGTAGAGGAAGGGGCTTATTTAGAAAACAACAAGATAGTAATAACAATAGGAAATAATAAAATAACTATGTCAACAGATAATCTAGCATTAGAAGGTAAACACAACGTTAAGAACGCGATGGCAGCTTCTACTGTAGCGCACTTACTTAAAATTAGAAAACAAACTATTCGTGAAAGTTTAGAGAATTTTCAAGGTGTAGAGCACCGCTTGGAAAATGTATTAAAAATCAATAAGGTGCAATACATTAACGATTCCAAGGCAACAAATGTTAACGCAACTTACTTTGCTCTTGAGAGTATGAATGCACCTACTGTTTGGATTGTTGGTGGAGTTGATAAAGGAAATGAATATAAAGAGTTGTTTCCGTTTGTAAACGAGAAAGTAAAAGCGATTATCTGCTTAGGTGTTGATAATGCTAAGATTATGGAGTCGTTTAGCAATATGGTTGATGTGATTGTTGAAACTCAGTATATGAGTGAGGCTGTAAAAATAGCATACAAACTGGCTAATGCTGGCGATAATGTGTTGCTATCACCTGCTTGTGCTAGTTTCGATTTATTTGAAAACTATGAAGATAGAGGGCGTCAATTTAAGGATGCGGTTCGTAATTTGTAATAAGATGATGTTCTGTGATTAAAAGCAGAAGTTTAAGATAGAAAATGCAAAATATATTTAAACAAATAAAAGGAGATCGATCAATTTGGGCCATTGTTGGCCTATTGGCCATATTTTCTTTTTTACCTGTGTATAGCGCTTCTAGTAATTTAGCTAATAGCGGTAGTACAAGTACGTTTTCATTTTTTATAAAACATTTTATGCATTTGTTTTTAGGCTTCGTCATCATGTTTGGTATACATAAAGTACCGTATAAATATTTCCGCGGAATATCGATGATAGCTGTTCCTGTTGTGTTGGTTTTGTTGGTAGTTACGATGTTACAAGGGACCACTATTGATGGCGCAAATGCAAGTCGGTGGATACAGATCCCTATAGTTGGTATGTCCTTTCAGACATCCACCTTGGCAGCGGTTGTTCTTATGGTTTATGTTGCGCGATACTTATCGAAAATAAAAGATCAAGAGGTTAAGTTTAAAGAGACGATTCTACCACTGTGGTTGCCCGTATTTTTGGTGCTTAGTTTAATTTTACCGGCTAATTTTTCCACAACAGCTATCATTTTTACTATGGTAATGATGTTGGCTTTTATTGGAGGTTATCCTATAAGATACTTAGTAGTGATGGTGCTTGCCGGATTTGCAGCCTTGGCCATATTTATTTTGGTCGCTAAGGCTTTTCCAGATGCTATGCCAAATAGGGTGGATACTTGGATGAGTAGAATTGATAACTTTACAAATGGAGAGGATACTGAAGCTGACTATCAAATTGAAAAAGCAAAAATTGCCATCGCAACGGGAATAGCACCTTTAGGTCCTGGAAAAAGTATACAGAAGAATTTCTTGCCACAGTCTTCATCAGATTTTATTTTTGCAATTATTATAGAGGAATATGGCTTAATAGGAGGTGGTTTTCTGTTGTTGTTATATATGTTGCTCCTATTCAGAATTGTAATTGTAAGCCAAAAATCAGATACCATTTTTGGAAAATTACTAGTGCTTGCTGTTGGATTGCCAATTGTGTTTCAAGCATTATTAAATATGGGTGTAGCTGTAGAATTATTTCCTGTTACCGGACAAACCTTACCCTTAATTAGTAGTGGAGGAACATCGATTTGGATGACCTGTCTTGCATTAGGAATTATTCTTAGTGTAAGTGCAAAGCGAGAAGAAATTAAAGAAAAAGAAAACGGGGAAGTTAACCCATTAGACGTTTTAAGAGAAGCGATTTAAAAGAATATAAGGAAGTTGACACAAAGCAAAACATATCGATTTATCCTATCAGGAGGTGGTACAGGAGGACATATTTATCCTGCGGTTGCGATTGCAGATGAGTTAAAGTCGCGCTACCCTGATGCTAAATTTCTATTTGTAGGAGCTTCAGATCGCATGGAAATGGAAAAAGTACCACAAGCAGGATATGTAATTGAAGGCTTATGGATTTCGGGAATTCAGCGAAAACTGACTTTAAAGAATTTAGCATTCCCTTTTAAATTGATGTCGAGTTTAATACGTTCTAAAAAGATTATTAAAAATTTTAAACCAGATGTAGTTATTGGAACAGGAGGCTTTGCAAGTGGACCATTATTACAAGCAGCGACCTCCCGAAATATTCCGAGTTTAATACAAGAACAGAATTCGTTTCCTGGTATTACAAATAAATTATTAGGTAAAAAAGTAAATACCATTTGTGTCGCTTATGAAGGTTTGGAAAAGTTCTTTCCTAAGCATAAACTTAAATTAACAGGAAATCCAATTCGTAAAGATTTACTTAAAGTTAGTCAAAAACGGAATGAAGGGAAAAAGACATTTGCCTTAGAGGATGGTAAAAAAACGCTGTTGGTTTTAGGTGGAAGTCTAGGTGCAAAGCGCATTAATGAATTAATTGACGCGAACCTTGAATTTTTTGAAGATCAGAATACTCAAGTGATTTGGCAATGTGGAAAATTATACTATAATCAGTACAAGGGTAATGGCGATCTGAAAAATGTACAGGTTCATGCCTTTTTAAATCAAATGGATTTGGCTTATGCTGCGGCTGATATTATTATTTCAAGAGCAGGTGCTATTTCGGTTTCAGAATTGTGCATTGTAGGGAAACCGGTGATTTTTATACCATCACCAAATGTTGCTGAAGACCATCAAACGAAAAACGCAAAAGCGGTTGCAGATAAAGATGCAGCGATTTTAATTAGAGAAAATGATTTGGAGGCTGATTTTCAAAAAGAGTTCTCTGAATTGATTTCAAACGAAGAAAAAAGAAATAAGTTAAGCAAAAATATAGAGGCTTTAGCGCTTGTGAATGCTACAAGTGATATTGTTGATGAAGTAGAAAAATTATTGAAAAAGTAAATGAATTTTGGTGCAATAAATAACGTTTATTTTGTTGGTGTCGGTGGCATCGGGATGAGTGCGCTTGCGCGTTATTTCGTGGCTAACGGTAAGCAAGTAGGTGGTTATGATAAAACGCCAACTGAAATCACAAGATCTCTAGAAGAATTGGGGATTTCAATTCATTTTGAAGATGATATCAGTTGTGTGCCATCCCTATTTTTGAATCCTGAGGATACACTTGTGGTATATACGCCCGCAATTCCAAAGGAGCACACGGAGTTCAGCTATTTTAAAGATCAGAATTTTAAAGTTTTAAAACGCTCTGCTGTTTTAGGAGAAATCACAAAACAAACGGTTTGTTTAGCTGTTGCAGGGACGCATGGAAAAACGACCACAACAAGTATTTTAGGTCATTTAATGAATGAGTGTCATGTTCCTGTAACTGCATTTTTAGGTGGTATTAGTGAAAATTATAATTCAAATTTAATTTTAAATGGAACCGAGGTCACTGTTGTAGAGGCCGATGAATTCGATCGTTCGTTTTTAACCTTATCACCAGACTTGGCTTGTATCACCTCAATGGATGCCGATCATTTAGATATTTACGGCAGTGCAGAAGAATTGGTTAAATCTTTTAAAGATTTTTCAGAAGGTATTAAACCTCATGGTAAGCTATTTATAAAGAATGGTTTGCCGTTAAAAGGTATTACCTATGGGGTAGAAGATGATTCAGACTATTCTGCGCAAAATATTAAAATAGATAATGGAAGTTATGTGTTTGACGTAAAAACACCTCAAGGATTACATAAGGACTTCAGATTTAGTTTGCCGGGAAGACATAACCTGTCTAATGCTATTATAGCAATTGCCATGGCTGCAGAATATGGCTGTTCTTATCAAGATCTTGCTAAAGCTTTAGAAACATACCGAGGAGTAAAACGTAGGTTTACGTATCAGATAAAAACAGATGATTTTGTTTTTATAGATGATTATGCGCATCACCCAGAAGAAATTAATGCGGTGCATCAAGCGGTGAGAGAAATGTATCCAAATCAAAAAGTCTTGGCTATTTTTCAACCACATCTGTTTAGCAGAACAAAAGATTTTGCAGACGCTTTTGCTGAAAGTCTATCTAAATTCGATGAACTCATGCTCTTGGATATTTACCCTGCAAGAGAATTACCAATCGATGGCGTGACTTCAGAATGGCTTTTAAGTAAGGTTAATAATTCAAATAAAAAATTAGTTCGAAAGACAGAAATTATTCAAGAAATAAGGAAATCAGAGGCTCAAATTGTTCTGACAATTGGGGCGGGAGATATTGGAGAGGAAGTAAAACATATTAAAGAAGCGTTTTATGTCAAAAATTAATTGGAACTATATAAAAATCATAGGTTTAGTTGTTTTGGTGAGCTTTTTATTTGCTTTTTCAAATCAAAGAAATAAAACTCGAAAAGTGAGCGAACCAAAAATCACTTTTTTAGGTGAAAACAAACTATTTATCACGGATGACAATGTTAGTAAATTGTTAATACAAAATCAGGAACCAGTTTCACAACTCCCTAAAGATATTATAGATTTGAACGAATTAGAATCTGCCCTGAAATCTAATCCAATGATAAAGACAGCGGAAGTGTTTATGTCAGTAAACGGTGAGCTTTCGGCTGAAATTGAACAAAAACGACCTATTGCAAGAGTCAACACAAATGAGTCATATTATATAGACGATGAAGGTGGGTTTATGCCTTTGTCCTATAATTATGCGGCAAGAGTGATGCTCGTTACTGGTAATATTGAGAAAAATGACCTAAAAACAGTCTTTGAATTTGCTAAAGCTGTCGATAGTGATGACTTCTTAAAGAAACATATCATTGAAGTACGTCAGAATGACGATAAAACCATTGATTTTAAAATAAGAAAAAGCGATTTTACAGTTCATGTAGGAACTTTAAAAAACCTTGAAAAGAAGATAAATAATTTTAAAGCCTTTTATCAAAAAGCTTTAGAAGATCAAATCTTAGATGACTATGCACGAGTTAATCTAAAGTTTGACAAACAAGTAATTTGCACCAAAAAGTAAGCTATGGAAAAGAGTAATATATCGGTAGGTCTAGATATAGGTACCACGAAGATTGTGGCCATGATTGGTCGCAAAAATGAATACGGTAAAGTTGAGATTTTAGGTATAGGTAGAGCTAAAAGTTTAGGTGTTCACCGAGGAGTGGTTAATAATATAACCCAAACTATTCAATCTATACAACAAGCTGTACAAGAAGCGGAAGCTGCTGCATCAGAAAAAATAGAAGATGTCACCGTAGGTATTGCTGGTCAGCATATACGCAGCTTACAACATAGTGATTACATCACAAGACCCAATTCGGAATTGGTGATAGATGAAGATGATTTAGATCGTCTCATTAATCAAGTGCACAAATTGGTTATGCTTCCTGGTGAAGAAATTATACATGTTCTACCTCAAGAATTTAAAGTCGATGGTCAAGGTGAAATTACCGAACCAATCGGTATGTATGGTGGTCGACTTGAAGCAAACTTCCACGTGGTTGTCGGACAGGTGTCTTCAATCAGAAACGTAGGTCGTTGTATAAAATCTGCCGATTTAAATTTAGAAGGCATCACTTTAGAGCCGTTAGCTTCAGCCAATGCGGTGTTGAGTAGAGAAGAAAAGGAAGCAGGTGTTGCTTTAATTGATATAGGTGGTGGAACAACAGATTTAGCCGTTTTTAAAGATGGAATTATTCGTCATACGGCGGTTATTCCTTTTGGTGGTAATGTAATTACAGAAGATATTAAAGAGGGCTGTTCAATCATCGAAAAACAAGCAGAGCTTTTAAAAATTAGATTTGGATCGGCCTGGCCAGGTGAGAATAAGGATAATGAAATTG
Organism: Winogradskyella epiphytica; assembly: GCF_003217215.1. Lineage (GTDB taxonomy): Bacteria > Bacteroidota > Bacteroidia > Flavobacteriales > Flavobacteriaceae > Winogradskyella > Winogradskyella epiphytica. The sequence goes on along the minus strand of NZ_QJTD01000001.1, from coordinate 209,868 downwards.
TGTCTATTCCTGGACTAAGAGGAAGAGAACCGAAGGAAATCACTTTGAAGAATTTGTCTAAGATTATCCACGCTAGAGTGGTAGAAATCGTAGAACAAGTTTATGTTGAAATTAAAAACTACGGTCACGAAGAACAAAAGAAAAAACTAATAGGAGGTATTGTGTTAACAGGAGGTGGCGCTCAGTTGAAACACTTAAAACAATTAGTGGAGTATATCACAGGAATGGATACTAGAATTGGCTATCCAAATGAGCATTTGGCTGGTGATAGTGATGGTGAAATAGCAAGTCCGTTATACGCAACAGCAGTTGGACTAGTGATGGACGGCCTGAAGCGTCAAGAACGTAAGAAGGCTGAAGCTATAGAAGTAGAAGAAGCGGTACTGGCCGAAGAAGAACAAGTACTAGACCAAACTTCTGAGGATGATGTGGTCGTTGAAGAACCAAAAAAAGAGCGACGTACATTCTTAGATAAACTCACGGAGCGTGTAAAAGAATTTTTAGATAACGCCGAGTAGGGACAACTGAATAAAAGTCCGGAGAATAAAAAAAGAGTATAGAAAACCCATAATAAAAAGTAAAATGAGCAACAGCAACGAATTTGGAAACATTTCATTCGATTTACCTAAGCACCAATCAAACGTCATTAAGGTGATTGGTGTTGGTGGAGGTGGTAGTAATGCCATTAACCACATGTTTCAGCAAGGTATCAAGGGCGTAGATTTTGTAATCTGTAATACAGATTCACAGGCACTTCACAATAGTGGTGTCCCAAACAAAATACAATTAGGAGTTAATTTAACTGAAGGTCTTGGAGCAGGAGCAAATCCAGATGTTGGAGAACAAGCCGCTTTGGAAAGTTTAGAAGACATTCGTAGAATGTTAGATACCAATACAAAAATGGTATTTATCACTGCAGGAATGGGTGGAGGTACAGGTACAGGTGCTGCGCCAATCATTGCTAAGTTATCAAAAGAGTTAGATATTCTAACCGTTGGTATAGTTACAATGCCATTCCAATTTGAAGGAAAAATGCGTAATGAACAAGCGCAACGTGGGATTGAAAAACTTCGGGCCCATGTAGATTCACTTGTGGTTATTAATAATAACAAATTACGTGAAGTATACGGAAACCTTGGTTTTAAGGCTGGTTTCTCAAAAGCCGACGAAGTATTATCAACGGCTTCTAGAGGTATTGCAGAAGTAATTACGCATCACTACACGCAAAACATTGATTTGCGTGATGCTAAAACGGTATTGAGTAATAGTGGAACAGCGATTATGGGATCGGCAACCTCTTCTGGACAAACCAGAGCTCAAGATGCTATTATGAAAGCATTAGATTCACCATTACTTAACGATAATAAAATTACTGGGGCTAAAAACGTATTGTTGCTGATCGTTTCAGGTTCACAAGAAATTACTATTGATGAAATAGGTGAAATTAACGATCATATTCAAAACGAAGCAGGTCATGGAGCCAATATAATTATGGGTGTTGGTGAAGATGAAGAGTTACAAGAATCTATTTCAGTAACTATTATTGCTACAGGTTTTGATATCGATCAACAGAATGAAATTTCGAATACTGAAACTAAGAAAGTCATTCATGCTTTAGAAGAAACAATTGAAACAAATATTAGTACTCAAGATAAGGAGCCAGCTATTATTACGCCTGATATTGTTTTAGAAGAGAAAAAGGAAGCGCCAATTGTTCGTCATAATCTATTTGAAGAGCCGCAACAAGTTGAAGTTAAATCGCAACCATCAACTCAACCTAAATCTCAGCCAAAAACTGAAGAAGATAGAGGAACAGATTTAATCGCAACAACCGATTTCTTAAGAAATATGAATGTTGTATATGATGAAGTTTTAGACTCTAAGCCACAAGCGCCAGTTCAGCCAGAGCCAGAAGAGTTTATTATCACTCCAATAGAGAATAAAGCGGAACAAATTCACGAAGAACCAGAAGAGCAAATTACATTGACTTTCGATTTACCTTTAACAAACAAGGCAGAGGATCCAATTGAGGAACCTGAATCAAAGGCTAAAGACGAACCAACGTTTTTTACTTTAGATGCAGAGGAAGATGTTAATGAAATGGAGGTAAAAGATCCAGTTGAAATTATTTCTGTAACAGAGGTTAATCAAGAAGGTGAAAAGCGTTATGTTCTAGAAGATTTTGAGCCTATGCACTCTTCGATAAATACGAAAACAGAAAAAAAGGAAGTAAAAGAAGATATAGTTTTCGAAAAGAAAACGATGCCAACTCCAGAGCCTACAAAAGCTCCTGAAGAAGAGATCGACCCGATGAATAGTCCAATTTCAGAACTATTGATTGCACGTGCAGATGAACGTAGAAGAAAGATGAAGGACTTCAACTATAAGTTTAATAACGCAAAGATTGATGAGATAGAAAGAGAACCTGCGTACAAAAGACAAGGTGTTAATCTAAGTGAAACGCAACATTCTTCTGAAACAAGAGCTTCTAGAATGTCTGTTGGAACGGATGATAATGACGATATCCAATTGCGCAGTAATAATTCATTCCTACATGATAATGTAGATTAGTGTTTTACTAAATTCAGTGAATCACTAAAATCTAGCCCATAGAGTTCCCCAACTTTATGGGCTATTTGTTTTTGATAAAAAAATGATGGTATCTGTAATTCTTCTATGAGCCTAGAAAAACTTTTTACTATCTTCGCAGCACTTATTAAAAGGATAAAATTATGAGTTTGCAAAGTGATATAATGACAGCCATGAAAACGGCGATGAAAGAAAAGGACCAAACAGCCTTAGCAGCGTTAAGAGCTGTAAAATCTGAAATATTATTAGCTCAGACATCAACGGGTTCTAAGGAAGATATTTCTGAAGAGGAAGAGATAAAAATTTTATCTAAAATGGTAAAACAACGCAAGGACAGTGCTGCTATATTTTTAGAACAAGATCGTAAAGATTTAGCTGAACCTGAATTAGCACAAGCAGAAGTCATTAGTCAGTTTTTACCTGAAGCTTTAAGTGAAGAAGAGATTGAAAAAGTAGTTGTAAGAACTATTGAGCAGGTTGGAGCAGATGGTATGAAAGATATGGGGAAAGTTATGGGAATGGTTAGTAAGGAATTAGCAGGACAAGCGGATGGAAAAACGATTTCAAGTATTGTAAAAGCCAAATTATCTTAAAAATATAGTCCTGCACTAGCAGGAATTTAAGGCCTCGTAGTTCAACTGGATAGAATATCAGATTTCGGCTCTGGGGGTTGGAGGTTCGAATCCTCTCGAGGTCACGAATAAACAAAAAACTCAAGCGTTAAATCAAGCTCGCTTGAATTTAAAAGTTTGAGTTTTTTGTTTTCAAAGCGGCGCTTTGTAGAATGCGCAGCAATTTTCACGTCTTGCAATTCCAAAACCACATTTATTCTTCTTTTAAAATTCCAAAACAGTAAACCCTGTACTTCGAGTAATTTTTACTAAATTAGATACTTAAAGCTTTATTAAGTCGAATTAAAAGCATTTATAATAGACAATATATTAAATTGTTACTAAATATTCCCCTTGTGTGTAATTAAAGATAATCGATAAAATATGATAAAAAACATTGTTTTAATTATCCTAATCATATTTTATACAAGTGCGATATTTGGACAAGATATAGCAAGGGTTGAAAATGTAAAAATCGAGTCAGAAGTCTTAGGCCAAGAAAGAGAAATTTTAATTTACACACCAGTCGATTACGACTGGAGAGAAAATGAATCTTTTAGCGTTATTTATGTGTTTGATAGTCAAAACAGAGAGTTCTTTGATTACACGAGTTCAATGATTTCGTTTTTGACTGATAATACAAAATCATATATTATTGTTGGGATAACTTCACCTTACAATGAAAAACTTGATTACTCAAGAAATAATGATTTGCTGCCTGTATTAGAGACAAAAGGTGCAAAGGACAGATATGGAAAATATTCTGGTAATGCTGACAATTTCTTTGGGTTTGTTAGTAATGAAATAATTCCATTTATAGATTCAAACTACAGAACTTTAAGTATTAGGATAGCAGTAGGACATTCATTAAGTGCTTCATTCGTTTTAAGCACTTTTATTAAAAATCCAAATTTTTTTAATTCATACATAGCAATTTCGCCCAATCTCGCATATGACAACGATAAATTAGCAAACGAACTTGTAAATTTTGATTATTCCAAAATAGAAAAGCCAACCTATTTATATTTAAGTAATGCTAATGAGGGTACAGACTATTGGAAAGAGTGGAAGCCTGCAAATGAGAAAGTATATTCTTACTACACACAAGAACTAAAAAACAACAAGCTTATAGTTCAAATGAATGAATTCACAAAGTGCAATCATTGGAGTACGTATCCGCCAAGTTTAAACAAAGGATTTGATTTTTATTTGAAAGAAATACTAGCTTTACAAGAGAAAGAATTAAGTAAAGAAGAATATAAAGCCACAATTAAAGTGAAGGTTCTTAAAAAAGAGAAAGCAATATACATAACGGGTAATCAAGATAATTTGGCAAATTGGAATCCTAAAAAAATTAAAATGGAGAAAATTTCTGATTTTAAGAGACAAATAACTCTTAAATTGAAAAGTCCTGCTCAATTTAAATTTACAAGAGGAAATTGGAAATCAGAAGCGGAAGTAACGGGAACTTATGGAAATATCACTATAAGACCTGAAATACAAACCGAATTTGAGTATAGGATTGAAAACTATATTGACAAGTAATAACTAAAGACATCAATAGCTGTAAACTAGTGTTTATTCTGGTCTACTTCTTAAAATCCTCACGGATTTTCTGTCTGGTTTGTGATTGCTAAATTAACCGCTTACTCACACAACTACTTAGAGCCGAGACGTTGTGCGTTATTTTACCAAACTAATCAACTGAATAACACTCATTTATGAAAATTAAACCATTCAGAAAACCAGTTTTAGCTTTCCTCGTAGTATTTCTATCTTGTAATACTAATATTAAAGAGAATAGTAGTCTTGAGAGTCAATTAAATGAATTGATAGAAAACTTCGACGGCAACGCTCATTTATACGCAGAAAATCTTACAACCGGACAAATTATAGATATTGATGCAAGTAGTATTCATAATGCTGCAAGTGAAGCAAAACTTTACATTTTACTAACTTATGCCGAACAGGTTATCAGCGGCACTTTAGATCCAACCAATCGAATAACACTTACAGAAGAAGACAAAGTTTTAGGTTCCGGAGTGTTGCGTTTCGAAATACCGGGAAATCAAGTTTCACTATCATTTGTAGCATACTTAATGATGTCTATTTCTGATAATGTTGCAACTAATATATTATTAAGGGAAGTTGGAGGAATAGAAGCTGTCGATAATTTTTTGAAAAAAATGGGTATTAATGATTCCGAAGTTAAAGGCGAAGTTTTTAGAGGTGATTGGATTTCAACTTCAGCAAAGTCATTAGCAACTGCAGCTCAAATATTAGCTCAACCAGAAAAATATGGGTATTTGAAAAAAGCAGCTGATTTATGCAAAAGCATTATGCTAAAACATTATGAGGATAATGGACTTGCTCGTCACTTGCCATGGAGTCCATTTGTTGAAGAAGTGACAACTATGGAGGTCTTCGGAAAATATAAACCAATATACGCTGGTATTGAATTGTATAGCAAAGCAGGATATACGCCAGGTTATCGAGGAGATGTTGCTTATATAAAAACATCGAAAAGTGAATATGTTATTGGACTAAAATGTACAAATGTGAATGATTCAAAACCACTAAATTCAACGAATGCAGGATTTGAGTTTTCAGCAGAAATTGGTAGACTCTTTTATAATTATTGGGGAGAAAAATAGAAGTACGTTGAAAATACGAACGCTATAAAAATGTATAATAGCATCTTGAGGGGTGTTACGACACCTTGCACGAAAGGTTCATACTCAATAAAGAAAACGAACAATTATGAAAAAGATAATAGTCTTTCTATTCATTGGAACTTTGATAGTTAACAGTCAAAACAGAGGGGTAGTTCACAATGACTTAATCCCAGATCACGATACTTTAATTATCAGTTCCAAAGCTTTAAACGAAGACCGAGTTGTCAATATATGGACGCCACCAAGCTATAATGAATCAACCGATAGCTTCCCTGTTCTTTATATGCCAGACGGTGGAATAAAGAAAGATTTTTCACATATAGCAAATACATTAGCTAAGCTGATTAAACAAAATAAAATACCTCCTTATATTTTGGTCGGAATTGAAAATACGGAAAGAAGAAGAGATTTGTCGGGACCTACTGAGATTGAATACGATTTAAAGATTGTGCCCAATCCAGGTGGCTCAACTAATTTTAGAAATTTCATAAAAAATGAACTTTTCGAAGAAATAAATACCAAATATCGTACAGAAAATAAAAGAGCGATAATTGGAGAATCTGCCGCGGGAATATTTATAATAGAAACCTTACTTTTGGATAATGATATGTTTGATTACTACATAGCAATAGATCCTGCTTTGTGGTATAACGAACAATACTTAGTCAAAAATTTTGAGTCATTAGCAAAAGAAAATTATGAACAAAAAAAGAAACTTTGGTTTGCAGGTTCTAATACTGTAGAGATATCCGCACATACCAGAGAATTAAATAAAAAACTAGAGAATTTGAATATTGGCTTGATATGGAAATATTCAGACGAACCTAAAGAACAGCACCATACAATCTTTAGAGCTACAAAAGAAAAAGCTCTGATTTGGACGCTAAATGATTAGAAAATAAATGCCATAGTAGCGTTTGATTTATGATTTACTCTCAACTGAAAAACCTTATTGTAGATTATACATCTCCAAATCTATATCATAGTGATGACAGCCATATTGATGAAAAAATTACCAAGCCTTATTCTTTCAATTCCACCTCTAAGATATTACCATTGTCATGTTTGTTTCCCGCTTCATTTGAGATAAACAGACGACCATCATCACTAAAAGTAATGCCTTCTGGTTGTGCAAATTTACGCTTGTCCAAAGGAAGTGCTTTTAAAATCTCACCTTTCATATTTAAAACCATAAGCTTGGGCTTTTTTCCATCGACGAGATAAATCTCTTTAGTTATGGGATGGATGGCCATGCCTGAAGGATTAAATGTTTTGTGTATTTTTTTATGTCTAAATGGCTTCAGTTTTTCAGATTTTAAATTAATTTTAATAATAGGCATACTATCCATTCGCATTGTTTTCAAAGGAATTTGATAAATGCCCTTTATATTTTTTGTAATTAAATCTTCCTCTTTTGGTGCGGTGAGTAATCTGTTATTATCAGGATCATAATTGAGGCTTTCAATATCGTTATCGGATGAAAACGGTGTTTGAATTTCTGAAATCTCTGGATGTTCAGAGCGGTAATTTTTTACAACAAATAATAAGCCATCACTTCTCATCACATAAGCATCATTCTCATTAATGGCTATGCCTTCATAATCGCCAGAATTAGCAAATTCGATCTTATCTTTGATTTCATTTTCAGCGACATCGTACACATATATAAAACCATCTTCATCCTGTATGCTAGCAAAAGTGTTTTCGTCTAACCATACTATACCACTGATTTCTCTTAAAATATCAGGTAGTGTAAAAGTACTTTTAATGGTATAATGCACGGCATATTTCGCATTTAGTCGATCACTCTTCTTTACTAGGGCTTTTGTCACCGGTCCTTGAAGGGCTAGTAGAATAGCACTAAAAATGAGCGTTATAATAACAGTAACATTCGATTTTGTAATTTTCATAAGAATTATTAATAGATTCATCCTAAATGTAAAATATGATTAAGCCAAGATCAATTGGTTACTACTATGCTGAATTTTACAATGGGCTTGAAATTAACATTAAAATTTTATTTAAAACTCGAATTCCATAAGAATTAGTATCTCAAAAGTAAAGATTCTTAATTCTATAACTTTAGTCAAAATGAATTAAAAAAGTATGTAAGTCATTGAAATTATAAGATAACTCTAAGTCGTACTTATTAGCAATCGCTTTATTGATAGCCAATCCTAATCCTGTTGATTTTGTATTACTTCCAATTTTTCTAAATCGTGTAAATAAGAGGTTCTGATTTAATGCTTCTGGAAGTCCAATATTGGTTATGGACCATAAATTATTATCTAGACTTATATGGATTTCAGAATTCGGCTGGCCATGAACTATGGCATTTTTAATGAAATTGGTCAATAAAATAATGGCGAGATCCTTATTCATCTTAATTTTAGGAGCAGAGTTGCTCTCAAAATTAATGCCCATTCCTTTATGAGCTAATAAATCTTCAAAGTCGTGAATAATAGTTTCCGTCAATTCTAAGAAATCAACAGATTCTTCATCTAAAAACTGTTTGTTCTCAATTTTTGAAAGTAGGAGTAAAGACTTATTTAATCGAGTCAGTCGATCTAAATTATCTAGGATCGATGCTAATGATTTTGTTTGCTCTTCATCTAATGGATTGTTTTCTATGAATAGCTCTAATTTATTTATACTGATGGCTAATGGTGTCTGAAGTTCATGCGAGGCATTTTCAATAAACTGTTTTTGCTCGATATAGCTATCGCTCGATTTTTTAATAAGTTTACTGATCGTTTCATTCAGTAGCTTAAATTCATCTATATGTGTGGGTAAGGTAGTTATTTTGTTCTCCTTTTCTATTTTAAAATTTTTAAGTTGACCAATAGAGTGGTAAAAGGGCTTCCAGATTTTCTTTAGAATGAAATTATTCAACAATAACAAACTTACCACTAGTAGGATATACAGCCCAATAAGGTATTTGATTAAATCCTGTGCGAGATCATCAACTTCAACCATAGAGGTTATAATCTTTAACTTGTAATAGTTGTTGTGATGCTCTATTGCGCTTTCATGGACACGCACAGGTTCAAAATCCTCCTCATTGTACATATACATTAAAGTGTCGTGATAACTTTCTTTAAAATTGTCATAAATCTCCTTATTAATAGGATCAAAAGTATACACGTGTTTGTCAAAGTCTGAATTCTCTACAATACTGGGCTCTTTTTTTAACCTTTTTAAAAGTAACACCTTCTGATTTTCTAATCCATCGTCCAAACTATCGTATATTTCATCTAACATCGCATAGTAAAATGCGAAAGCCCACAATGTGATTAGCGGTAAGAGGAGTACGGATAAATGTCTTGAGGTGTGGTTAAGAAGCTTCATCAGGCAATATTAAGTTTATAACCTACGCCATATACGGCCTCAACAGTAATATTAGATTTTGATAATTTTTTGCGAAGATTTTTTATCTGTGAGTAGATAAAATCAAAACTATCTGCTTGATCTATATGATCGCCCCAAACGTGCTCGGCTAAGGCCGCTTTAGTAACCAATCTGTTTTTATTAGTAATCATATACATTAATATATCGTATTCTTTTCTATTGAATTCAATTTGGTCACCATCAACAATTATTTCTCTGTTTTCAGGATGAATAACCATATTTCCAATCTCAATATGTTTATGACCATCAAAATATAAGCGTCTTAATACAGCCTTTACACGTGCATTCAACTCCGCATTATGAAAAGGCTTAGCTAAGTAGTCGTCAGCACCTAAATTAAGTCCTTTTAAACGGTCGTCTAGAGAGTCTTTAGCTGAAACAACAATTACACCACCTCCCTTACCTTGAGATTTAATTTGTGCTAATAATTCTAAACCATCACCATCGGGTAAAGTAATATCGAGCAGAATACAATCATATGAATACACCCCTAACTTAGTGCTTGCGGTTTTGAAATTTGTAGCCGTTTCTACATTATAATGCTCGCGCTCTAAAGTTCTACGCATATTATCAAGCATTTCGGGTTCGTCTTCAATGATTAAAATCTTCATAATTTTAATGGACTTTATACAAAAATAGGATTAAAATCTAGAAACAATTAGTAATTTCATGATTACCCCAAGTTTCGTAAATTTAGACAAGTCGCTCATTCTTTTAAGCCCCTTAATTATTAGTATTTATCAATCTAGTCTATTATAAATTTCTCAAGAATTTATAGACGAAATTTTAACATTGATTTAATAATGTGTCACTAAATATGTCACTTATATAAACGTATTTTGTAGAGTCAATTCTAAGTTATTATGTTTAAACAACTGTTAGGCGTAATTATGATTTTTGTGAGTATAGCTGTTTCGGCACATACTAATGAATTTCAAGTGCTTTATAGTGATTTAAACATAAATATAAGTACAGATGATTCAGGTGATGTACATGAATCATCGATGCGTCCTCTGATTTTTTTCGATCTACAATCAGTCGATTTTAGACTGAATTTTAATAGGTGCAACGATCCTTCATCACCTCTTGAAACTTTTGTTAATTATAATGGCTTCATTTATCATAGTTATATTTTATCGCGTGTTCGAGATGTTTATCTAATCGCCGAGCAGAATAATTTCAAAAATTTTCACTTAAGAAAAACGCTTTATCCCTTTCATAGTTTTTGGTAAAACAAGTGTAATCATATCATAATTTCTGATGATAAACTATGGTTAAATACACCATTGTTAAATCGTACACTTTAAATCTTATTAAAAACAACAAAAAAAATGGGAACGGGAATTTATATTATTGACGCGGTTATTATCGCATGCATTATTCTGCCTTTTATATTTATTATAACAGGTCGCAGAAAAAGAGAAAGCACCTTACGAAAGATATTGCAATTTGAAGCAGCTCAGAACAACTGTAACTTGGATGAGATGGAAATTCATAATAGTTTTGCTATAGGTTTAGATACTGAGGCAAAAAAACTCTTATTTCGTAAAACGACAGCTTTAAAAAAGTATACTCAAATAATAAATTTGAGTACAGTAGAGCATTGTGAATTTCTGAAAATCACACGATCTGTTAAAACTAAAACAAAAGGTGAGAAGGTCATTGAAAAACTTCATTTGACTTTTATTCATAATAACGGACAAAGAACTTCTATTTTGGAATTCTATGACCATGAAGATGAAATGATCTTAGACGATGCCGTAATTACTGGGGAAGCATGGGAAAGGAAAATAAATCTGCTCTTATTATCAGGCTCGATGGGGTTCTCTGTGGCTCGATAATTTGATTTACATATTTTAAGTGGCTAGATATTTTGTAATTTTTAACAAAATACAGCATCAAATTACTAATTCGTTACAGATTTGCACTGTTCTTTTGTTGTATAATTAAAAATATATAACAATGAAAACATTAAGAATAACAACATTAGCCATATTTGCAACAGCAGCAATATATGCACAGGATTTAAAACAAAATGAGGTACCTACAAATTTGCTTAACGCTTTTCAGAAGACGTATTCTAACGCAAGTGATGTAGAATGGGAGTTGGACAGTGAGACTTATAAGGTGGAATTTGATCTGAATGATTTAGAACAAGAAATTTGGTATACTAAAGATGGGATCATCGTGAAAAGGGAAATGGAAATCACTGAAAAGGATTTGCCGTCAGCGGTCTTGTCGGCAATTAAGTCGAAGTACGTTGGGTATAAAATTGATAGTATAGAACTCATAGAAATGGACAATAAAAAAACTTATGAGGTAGAACTTGAAAAAGGTTGGACTCAGGAATTAAAAGTAGTTTTTGATGTCAATGGAGATGTACTTAGTTCTGTTGAAGATTAAGAGTTGCCAAAATTAATAGAGAAGGCTGGATTTAGGTCCGGCCTTTTTTTTATTTAAAAACTAGATTATCTTGCGTAGTGTTTTATAAAGTAATAGTGTTTTTTTTAATCAACTGTGCCGCATCTTCCATGCTAGCACAAACCAATTATAGCGTATTGTTTGAGCCGGAAATTAGCCTAGGTTACGACGTTACTTCACGTTATTCCCATAGTTTTGGTATTGAGAATCGGAATTTGGTCTTTAACGATTCAGACCTAAAGTTTGAGATAAAACATATTGAATTAGCTCATACATCCACGTACGCCTTGAATTCTTTACAAAACATAGGCTTAGGAATTCAATTTAGATTTAAAGAAAATTTTGATACGATTAAAGAGAACGAATTCCGACTTTTACAAGAATATAAGTGGAAAAACAGTGGGGAATACCTGGATATTGCGCAGCGAATTAGAACAGAACAACGCTTTTATACGTCGATTACTACATTTAGAACACGTTATGAGTTAGGCCTTAGCTTTCCTTTACAACGTATAAAACCTCATACTCATAAAACTAATATAAGCCAGACCTATATTAAGACTGAAATGGAGTCTCTGCTAGAAGTAGCTAAAACGCAGAAACCAAAATATGAACAGCGCTTTTCAGCTTTGTTTGGTTGTTTGCTTCATGTCAAAACAGGTTTCGAAATTGGCTTTCAATATCGGTTGGCGGATTATACACAAAATATAGAGCACGAATTATTTATAGTGACTGGCATTGATATTCATCTATAATTAATTTTATTGCCGTGACACTATTTCCAATGCGATTAACATATATTAATTACCGGTTTTTAACTTTGAGGTAAGTTCTAACATTTTCTCACTAAGTGAATACAACCAGTATAATTGCTCCCAAACTAAATGTGCTTCTTTATGACTTCGTTCATTATCGGTACTGCTTATCGCGTTTTTAGTGATGCGGTCGGCAGGAAAGGTAAAAGTCCGCTTTTCAACCTCTAGCATTGTAATTTTAGTTTTAGAATTTTCAAAATTCACCGCGTTTAGTTCGCGGCAAACCCTGTCTAAATTAGCTGTTATTTTATCGGAAATCAATTTAAAATCCTCTGATGCTGCAGTGGTTTTATGATTTTGAATATAGGTGTTTAAGGAGGCTAAGGATGAAAGAAAAGTATGGTTGATAACCACGAGTTCGTAAATGTCTTCAATATTGTTTTGTTTAGATTCTGGCTCTTGTGCCATACGCTGAAACGCAGAACTTAAGTTGGACATCTGTACAAAGGCTTCCTTTCTATTTACTTTAAGACTGGTGGGAACATCGCCTTTAGTTTGATAATAATTTCGAATCGATTTAAAAAAATCCGTATTGGCTTTGAGACTATCTTTAATATTGTCTCCGATTTCCATAAACGACCAAGCTGGCCATAAAAACCGCATCGCAACATAAGAGAGTCCAGCACCGATCAAAGTGTCAATCACCCTGAACTGAATCACTTTTAGGACATCGGGTTGTAAGATGGCGTAAATAAAAATGACACTCAAGGTAATAAAAGTTGCCGAGGCTCTGTAATTCTTCTGAACCATTGAAAAGGCAATTACCAAAGATAATACGCCTAGAACACCGTATACATAGGGGCTATGGATTAAGAACACAATACCACTCGCTAAGACGGCACCAATTAGTGTACCTATTATGCGATCTTTAGAACGGGTTTTGGTAAGTCCGTAACTCGGTCGCATTATCACAATAATCGTAAGGATTATCCAATAAGGGTTTTGAAAATCGAAATACAAACCAATAGCATGACCGAGAGTTACAGTAACCGCTAAGCGTAGTGAGTGCTTAAATATGGTGGATTTAAAACTGAGGTTTCTAAATAATAGTTTGGGGTCATAATCTTGGGAGACTATAAATCGACTTAGATTGTGTTTGCGAGTTAAGTCGTCTGTGGATAACTCTGGATTATCTAAAACCCATTTAATTTTTTTTATTTTTTCAGATTGCTTTTTTTGATAGTCTAAGAGGTTCTGAAGCATCAAATAGTCTTCGTAATCTTCAGTCTGTGTATCAATTTTAAATTCTAATATGTCTTTTTTAAGTTTTTCTAATACATCCGAAATTTTACGGTGTGATGGAAAGCGATTCGGCTTGTTTATATTTCGAGCAATTGATCGCAATTGAAATGAAAATTCAGACAATAATTGCTGAAAATCAGATTTTAATTCTGGATGAGTCGAAAACAGAGCATCCATTTTATCATAGTTTACCGGATTGGCAACCGCTGTTTCAAGCATTTCTATAAGTTGAATAAAGACTAATAAGCGCTTATTCTGATAATTAGATCTTCCTGAGCTAATACGAGAAGAAATAAAAATCTCCCTTAAGGTTTCATGGTTTTCAATCAATTCACTTTGTAAGTCCATAAGCTGCGTTTGCAACTCGCTCCTGTTCGGTTGCTCACCGATAAGTTGGCGCCTGGTATCTATAAAATCGGCCGTTAGTAAAAAAGTTAGTGACAGCGTTTCTTCGGTTTGAGCTTTGGGGTTCAGATGGTACCAAATGGTGGATAATAGCAAATACCACAATCCACCTACACCAATTAATAAGGCATACTGATAAACTTCCAATTCCTCTGACGTGTGAGCAAAACTCAGTACTAAAGCTAATAATCCGGAGAAACTTATTAATGAAGCTCTAAAACCATAAACGGAAATAAAGGCTATACAAAAGGTAAGTAGGCCTAAAATGGGAAATAGAAAGTTATTTAAGAATTGTAGGTAACCACCAATAAAACTAATCAATACGACTAAAATAGAAGAAAATAAGATGCCGATCTGTTTGTGTTTCAAACTGCCATTAACGTCACTAGGTGAGCACCAAAAGGCCCCAAAACAGATTGCTAAGCCAATCTCAAAATTATCGGACACAATACCAAAAACAACAGGTATGGTAATGGCTATTCCAATCAATAGTGCTTTTGAAAAGCTTGAGCTTTTAAAAAAACCGAATAGATCTTTTGCGTGTTTCGATATAAATTTTAAAATGGTGGTCAAAATTTGATTAGTCATCTCAAAGATACAATTTGAAATAGCACGCTAAGGAAGAAAATTTGTAAAATGAATGACTTCTGATTAAGGCTTCGAATTCAAACCTAAATTTAAAATGATTTGAAAAGTAAATGCTGATATTGAAGATTCAATATCAGCATTTAGCAGTAAGGCGAATGCCTCTATTTTAAAAAAACGTATTCAGTTTATTGAGACTTACTTCATGATTCGAGTCAATTGGAAGTATCTCTTGTATTCTTCAGGAATCGTATCAACGTTTAATAGAGAACCTTCAGGAATCGTTGGGTAAAGTTCAGCATAAGTTTTAACAACGTTAAGACTCACACGCTTACTTATATGTTCTCTTTCTAATTCATCTGGACTATTTAGTCCTGCCGCAGCAACAAGCTCTAAGAAACTGTGAATAGTCGCTTCGTGGTAACGGTGAGCTCGTGGTGCTTTATCTTCAACCACTAAACCTTTAACAAGTGAAGGGTTTTGAGTGGCAACACCCACAGGACAGGTGTTTGTATTACATTGTAAAGCTTGGATACAACCAATAGAAAGCATCATAGCACGTGCACTATTACATCCATCTGCACCTAAGGCAATAGCTCTGGCCATATGGAAACCAGTAATAATTTTACCAGCTACAATAACTTTGATGTCTTTTCTTAAACCGAAGCCAACTAAAGTATCATGTACAAAAATTAGGCCTTCTCTCAATGGCATACCCATAGAGTTAGAGAATTCCACAGGAGCAGCTCCAGTTCCTCCTTCACCACCATCAACGGTAATAAAATCAGGAAGAATACCCGTGTAAATCATAGCTTCACAGAAATCCATGAATTCTTGCTTACGTCCAATACATAGTTTGAAACCTACAGGCTTTCCATCAGAAAGATCTCTTAGTTTTTTAATAAAATGCATGAATTCGATAGGGTCTGAAAACGCTGAATGCGAAGGTGGCGAATGCACTGCAATACCAGGTTTTACGTGTCTTATTCTCGCAATCTCAGGTGTGTTTTTAGAGGCCGGTAAAATTCCTCCATGACCAGGTTTAGCACCTTGAGATAATTTAATTTCAATCATCTTAACTTCTGGACGTAAGGCATTCTCTCTAAAGGTAACTTCGTTAAAGGTTCCATCGTCATGTCTACAACCAAAATAACCGGTACCGATTTGCCAGATTAAGTCACCACCATATTTTAAATGATGATCGCTAATAGCACCTTCACCTGTGTTATGAGCAAAATTACCCATTTTAGCACCTTTATTTAGAGCTAATACGGCGTTATTACTTAAAGAACCAAAACTCATTGCTGAAATATTCAACAAACTTGATGAGTACGGTTGTTTACAGTCTTTACCTCCAATCACTAAACGTGGAAATTCACCAATATCTTTTGGATTGTGTTTAGCATACATAGAATGTTCTAACCATTCGTAACCGGAGTGGTATAAATCCATCTGTGTTCCAAAAGGCTCAGTATCGTTTTCACCTTTTGCTCTTCGGTAAATTAGAGATCTTAATATACGGTTAAGTGGACGACCTTCGGTGTCAGTTTCAACAAAATACTGCATGATCTCTGGTCGGATCGACTCTAACATATATCTAAATCTCCCAATTAATGGAAAATTACGTCGAATCGTATGTTTCTTCTGAAAGATATCAAAAACCCCTAATAAAATCAGTGGCGCAACCAGTAAAAACGACCACAAAATAGGTTGCCAGAAAAAGGCAATGCCAACAATGGCCACCACAAGAACTGTAGAAATTGTAATAAATAGTTCACGAACTTTCATATTGCTATTTTTTAGACTGCGCAAAGATAAGATTACGCGAGCAAATATTAAATTATAATTGAGTAGTTTGTTATTTTTTACTAAAAATTTTTCGAAATCATTAAATATTCTTTTTGAGAATCTGAATCTCATAATGCCGCTTTAGATAAAAATATGATGCCTACGGTCTTGAATACAGGATTTTAATAGCAATTTTAACAAGATTTCTTCAAATTTTCTATCTGCTTTTATGACGAATAAATCGTCCAATTATAATAGACTAAGCCTTATCTATAATCAAATGTCTATGCTATAAGGGGAGATTCAACTTGTGAATTCAATAGATAGGAGAGATTTAAGCCCGAAAAAGAGAGGTTTTAACAATATTTTAGTATTAATTAGTTCGGAATGAAACGAACTAATCGTATATTTGTTAGGAACTTATAAAACACTAAAAATAGATGAAAACTAAATTAACATCACTTGCTATTGTATTATTAACCATAGTGAGTTGTAACGATTCAAAAAAATCGACTTCAGAAACTTCAGAAAATAAAGAAGAACAGGCTGTAGAAGCGCAAGCCACTTCAGACGACATTTCTATTGAAGATACAAAATGGGTAATCACCACCTTAGAAGGAGCCGATATGACTAATAAGGAAGTAAGCGAACAGGAGATTTATTTCACTTTAGATTCTGAATCGAAACGTATTAGTGGAAATGCAGGATGTAATACCTTTATGGGAACTTATACCTTGGAGGAAGGTAATCGTATTTCATTTTCAGAATTAGGACTCACAAGAATGATGTGTCCAGATATGAAAATAGAGGAATCTCAAATTCTTAGTGTTTTTGAACTTGCGGACAATTTCACCATAGCAGATGGAAAACTTTCATTAAACAAAGCCAAAAGAGCGCCTTTAGCAGAATTCAAAAAAGTGGATTATTCTAATGAGCCTATCGTAGAAAAATATTGGAAACTTAAAACCTTAGAAGGTAAAGAGGTGACCATGTCAGATAACCAAGAACGCGAAGTGTTTTTTACTTTAAAAGGACATGATCAAACGGTAACTGGGTTTGCGGGCTGCAATACTATTAGTGGAGGATATACTTTGGAAGACGGAAACAGAATTCGTTTCACTCAAATGGCGACGACATTAAAAGCGTGTCCGGATGTAGATTTCAACGAATCTGAATTCTTAAAGATTTTCGAATTGGCAGATAACTATACTATTGACGGCGACACACTCTCGTTAAATGTTGGTAGAAGAGCGCCATTAGCGGTTTTTGAAGCCGTATACATGCAGTAAGTTTTGCTTTAGATTCCTTTGTGCCACTCTTATAATTAATCCATTAAAATCTCTTATTATGAATACAACATTAAAAAAGCTAAAAAATATTAGTTCGGAAAACTGCATTACTATTATAATGAATTCACATAGGACTAAGCCAGGTTACTTAAAAGACGAGTTAACGCTTAAGAATTTAATCAAAGAAGCGGAAAATAGACTAAATGAAAACACGGTTAAAAAAGAAGCTGATGCATTAGTTGATAAGCTGCAAAAACTTGCCAATGATATAGATCACAGTCACAATTTAGATAGCTTAATGTTATTTGTGAATAAGGATACTGCAAAAGTGGTTAAGCTTCCGATTGAGGTTACAGATCGTGTAATTATTGATAATAATTTTGCAACCCGTGATTTGGTGAGAGCCATGCATATAGAAACTAACTATTTTGTTTTAGTACTGAGTCAGGAAAAAGTGCGATTAATTGAGGCTTTTAATGATAAGGTAGTGCAAGAATTTGATGCTCCATTTCCAATGGAAAACACGTTTCCTATGAATAAGCCAGAAGTGACCGTATCCTCTCGAAAAACCAATTTGATTGCCGAATTTTTTAATCAAGTAGATAAAGCTGTAAACCTTATTAGAAAAGAAAATCCACTACCTGTTTTAATTTGTACTGTAGAAGAAAACTACGCCGAATACTTAAAAATCGCAGATGAAAAACACAGCATTTTTACCACCTATTTAAATAAGAACAGAATTGCTGAAACGGATCACGCTATTGTAACGGAAGCTTATAAGATTGTTGAAACTTATAAAGCTAAAAGAAATAAAGAGCGAAAGGCTGAATTGGATAAGGCGATTTCAGAAAATAAATTCTTAAGTAATACTTACGATATCTATAAGGCGATTAATGAAGGACGAATACAGACACTGTTTATTGAAGAAGGACTATTCCAACCTGCAATAATAACTAAAGATGATGTTGTATATGTGTCCGATTTTCAGAGAAACGACTCCAATGTGATTGACGATGTTTATGATGAGTTAATTGAGATGAATATGAGATATGGAGGTGATGTTGTATTTATGCCACAAGGTAAATTGGATCGATTTAATGGTTTTGGTGCCATCACCAGATATTAATAAATTATTAAAACAGGAGTGAGATGAAGAATCAAAAGGAATTAATTGTCATCACTGGAGGTGCTGGTGGAATAGGTCAGGCTTCAGCACGAGCCTTCAAAGGTCAACCACTTATTTTAACTGATTACTCACAAGAACAAGTGGGTAAGGCCGTAGAAACGCTTCGAAAAGAAGGGTTCGATGTGTCAGGAATAGCTTGTGATATCACTGATAAGGACGATATTAAAAAGTTAGTTCAATACGTAACCGATAAGGGGGCTTTAAAAGCCTTAGTGCATACCGCAGGAGTAAGTGGAACTGTGAAAGATTTAAAAAAAGTATTTACCATAGACCTCATAGCGACTGAGTATTTGGTTGAAGCTTTTTACCATATTGCTGAAAAAGGTTCTGTGGCCATTTTATTGTCTTCTATGATGGCTCATGCCGTTCCTGCTCATAACGACTATGATGAAGCGCTTAGAAATCCACAAAACTCGGAGGCCTTTGAGGTGGTCAGTAAATTTGTAAATAATGATTCTGACACTATGTACAATTTCGCAAAACGAGGTGTGCAACTATTAACGCATAAACATGCGAATGATTGGGGCAGCAAAGGGGCGCGAATTGTTTCAGTTTCTCCTGGAGTGATAGAAACACCGATGGCACTTAAGGCTGCTGAAGAACATCCTGAGCGTATGGAAATGATTAAGCAAGCAACACCATTAAAACGTAACGGTCAGCCTGAAGATGTCGCAAACGTTATCTACTTCTTGGCGAGTGATGCAGCTAATTTTATTACAAGTACTGATATTTTGGTAGATGGAGGTGTGATTCATAATATAAAAGCGATGTCTTAAAAAGGCGTATGACTTCAAGATTGAGGTGTTGTTTTATGGAACATAAGTTTAAGATAAATTTTTAATGAATAGAATGGAGAGGAAAAATATTTTACTCACAGGAGCTTCAGGAACCGTTGGTTTTGAAGTTTTAAAACAATTGGTAGAAAAAGACCGTTATAATATTACAGTTTTTGACCAAAAGACGAAGAATTCTGTGGAGAAATTCCTGCCATTCAAAAATGATGTTCGACTTATTTATGGAGATATTACCAATCCTGAAGACCTAAAGGCTATTGAACATATAGATGTTGCCATACATCTGGCGGCAATCATTCCGCCTTTGGCAGATGAAGCTCCAGAATTAGCTCATAAGGTGAATGTAGAGGGGACTTTGAATCTTATCCAACAATTAGAAAACCAGTCTCCAAAGGTCTTCTTTATGTACAGTTCGAGTATTTCGGTATATGGAGATCGCATTGACAATCCGTATATAGAGGTAGGCGATCCACTAATTCCTAGTGAAGGAGATGCTTATGCCGTAACTAAAATAGAGTCCGAAAGAAATGTACAAAAGAGTGCATTAGATTGGACTATTTTTAGGTTAGCGGCGATTATGGGGAATCATAAAATGAGTAAGTTGATGTTTCATCAGCCTTTAGATACGGCCTTAGAAATTGCAACACCTAGAGATACAGCTCGGGCATTTGTAAATGGAATTGAGAAACAAGACCAATTATCTAAGCACATCTTTAATTTAGGAGGAGGGGAGTCGTGTAGAATGACATACGATCAATTTCTAGAACGCTCGTTTGAGATTTTTGGATTAGGCGAATTAGACTTCCCTGAAAAAGCGTTTGCTGATAAAAATTTTCACTGTGGGTATTATAAAGATGGTATGGATCTTGAAAAGATAGTCAACTTTAGGCAAGATACTATCGAGGATTATTTTGAAATGGAAGCGTCAAAAGTGTCAACATTAAAGAAAACCGCCGCCTCCATATTTCAAAAACCTGTAAAATGGTATTTGTTGAAACAGTCAGAACCTTACCAGGCCTATAAGGAAAAGGACCAAAAAGCAATGAAACATTATTTTAATTAAAGTAACACTTATGAATAGCATACTTCTTTTTTTTATTTCAGTACTCGCCGGAGTTTTCACTCAGAATAGTTCTGAATTAACCATCAATATCACAAATATAGAATCCATAAAGGGCGAGATTATTATCGGCGTGTTTAATACGGATAAGAATTTTTTGAAGGATGGTTCAGCTATTAAAAACTATTCTATCAAAGTCGAAAATCATTCCGAACAAATAATAATCACCGATTTACCCAAGGGTGAATACGCCATTTCCATGTATCACGATGAAAATTCAGATAATGAATGTAATCGGAATTTTTTAGGCATTCCAAAGGAGCCTTATGGTTTTTCTAACAATATAAAACCAAAATTTTCGGCTCCGGCTTATGAAGATTGTAAGTTCATACTTGACGGGGAGAAAGAATTGGAAATTAAATTATTGAACTAATTAGTTTAATATAAGTACTCAGAGATTTAATAGGAGATTCATTTTAATATTTAATTAACTAAATACATTCAGTATGGAAACTTCATTTTTAAAATCGATTAAAGATGTGATTAAGCATTGGTATATTCCACTTTTGGTCGGTGTGTTTTTTGTAATCGTAAGCATTGTGACATTTACGTCGCCGCAAAGTTCTTTATTGGCCTTATCTATTTTATTTGCCCTGTCCTTTCTGCTCGGTGGACTTTCGGAAGTCGTTTTTTCCGTTGTAAATAGACATCAAATGGACAATTGGGGATGGTCTTTAGCTTTTGGAATCATAACGTTTATCGTTGGATTCTCCTTACTCATTCACCCAGCTTTATCATTAAGCGTATTGGCATTTTATATTGGTTTCGTTATTCTGTTTCGTTCTGTGGCGTCCATTAGTTTTGCCTTAGACTTAAAACGCTATGGCAGTCAAAATTGGGCAGGTTTATTAGCATTGGGGATTCTAGGCGCTATATTTTCGTTTATTCTTATTTGGAATCCTGTTTTTGCAGGAATGAGTATCGTCATATTAGTGGCGTTGAGTTTTCTATTTGCAGGGCTATTTAGCATGTATTTCTCGCTTCAACTGCGAAAACTATACAAAGCGGCTAAGCCAATTTCGATTGAACTTAGACAGCGTTATGAAAGTCTAATGGACGACATTCGTAAAGAAATGAATGATTAGAAGGGAATGATTTTTTCTAGTTAAATATCTTTTTATAATAAAAAACACATAACTTATATGCTCAAGTTTCGACAAGCAGAATTAAATGATCTCGAAAGTATAATTGCGATTGAGCAACAAATTTTTAGTACCGATAGTTATCCTGCTTTTGTGGTAAGACAACTTTTTGATATTTCAGGTCATAATTTTGTAGTTGCAGAAGAGCATAATCAAATTTTGGGCTATGCTTTAGGTAGTGTCAATTCTAAGCGAAAGCAAGGGTGGATTTTATCTATGGGCGTGGATAAAGTAGCAAGAGGAAGGGGTTTAGGTAAGCAAGTTACAAAACACCTAATGGAAGTTCTAAAAGCTGAAGATGTCAAGGAAATCGCTTTAACAGTATTCCCTGAAAACGCTACAGCCATAAAGATTTATAAGAATTTAGGTTTTCAAAAAACCCAAGTCTTAGAGAACTACTTTCTAGATAACGAAGAACGAATAGTAATGACTTTAAGGGTTAATGAAGATAGGAAGTAACAGTCTTTAAGAAATAAATTATTAAGAATCCTAAACCAAAACCAAAACCAAAACCTAATGTTAATCCTAAGGAATGTCCCCTCGAGGGGACTTTAGGGGTGTTAATAAATAGATTACTAAAACTGATTATCCATTTGAGCGACCTTAATGTTAATAAAATGATCACAGATGGGATGTCCCCTTGAGGGGACCTTAGGGGTGTTGTTAAATAGGTCATCAAAATAGATGTTCCCTCGAGGCTAAAGAGAAGCAAAATAAATTTAGATTCGAAGTTACCGAGCGCAGCACATTAGTGGTGTTAATAAAATGATCACAGATAGGATGTCCCCTCGAGGGGACTTTAGGGGTGTTAATAAATAGATTACTAAAACTGATTATCCATTTGAGAGACATTAATGTTAATAAAATGATCACGGATTGGATGTCCCCTCGAGGCTAATGAGAGGTAAAATATATTTTGACTCGAAATTACCGAGCGCAGCTCATTAGGGGTGTTAATAAATAGATTACTAAAACTGATTATCCATTTGAACGACTTTAATGTTAATAAAATGATCACGGATAGGGTGTCCCCTCGAGGGGACTTTAGGGGTGTTTTAAAATAACTTTAACAAATTAAAAGACCATCAGATCAATACACAAATACACAAGGTATTTCAAATACTGATTTAACCATAAAACATAAATTAAAATGAAAAACTTAAAAGACAAAGTAATCATCATCACAGGAGGAGCCGCTGGTATAGGTGGCGCAATGACTACTGAATTAACAGAAAGAGGTTCGTGTATAGTTGCGGTCGATTTGAACGAGGAGGCTGGGAAGGAAAAGGTCGCATCGAATCCAAAGCAAATTGCTTTTATAAAAGGTGATATATCGAAAGAATCGGTTGCAAAGGAAGCGGTAAGTTTGGCCATTTCTAAATTTGGGAAATTGACAAGCGTGGTGAATAATGCGCATGCGTCGCGTCAAAAACCAATTATGGAATTGACCGATGAGGATTGGGAATTATCGATGAATACAGGTTTAAAAGGAACGTTAAACTTTATGAAAGCCGCTTATCCTGAACTTAAAAAAACGAAAGGGTCTATTGTGAATTTTGGTTCTGGTGCAGGTTTACTGGGGCAAAAAAATCAAGGAAGTTATGCGGCAGCGAAAGAAGCTATTCGAGGTTTGTCTCGTGTGGTGGCTAATGAATGGGCGGAAGATGGTATTAGAGTAAATGTTGTTTGTCCTTTAGCGTTTACCGAAGGTGTAAAGCAATGGAAAGAACATTTCCCTGAGCAATATGAAGAGATTATAAGTAAAAATCCATTAGGACGTTTTGGTGATCCTCAAAAAGATGTAGCGCCAATAGTCGCTTTTTTATTGAGTGATGACAGTCAATATATGACTGGACAAACACTGATGGCTGATGGGGGAGATATAAAACTGAGATAAATATTAAGACATTATGACTACTGCGGATTTATTCAGCCTTAAAGGAAAGACAGCCATTGTAAGAGGTGGTATAAATGGCATGGGAAAAGCCACGGCTTTACTTTTAGCAAAGCATAATGCTACTAACATCACTTCTGACGTTTAATTGGCTTTATCATGGGTAAACTTATCAATAACCGTTGGATTTTATTATTAATCATTACTCTAACCTGGGGAAGCTCATTTATATTGATTAAAAAATCATTGGTGGCCTTTACTCCGTATGAGATTGGTTCCTTACGGGTTATTGGTTCGGGATTAATTCTATCGGTGATAGGGATTCCTGCGATTTTTAAAATGACAAAAAGCACCTTGATTTGGGTAAGTATTGTTGGGTTCTTCGGGAACTTCCTACCTATGTTTTTATTTCCAATCGCCCAAACTAGGGTCAGCAGTTCGTTGGCGGGGATTTTAGATTCTTTAGTGCCCGCCTTTGTTATGATATTTGGTTATATCCTATTCGGGATCAAAAGTCAATGGTCACAAGTATTGGGTGCAATTATCGGGTTTCTAGGAGCCGCTAGTCTTATATATTTCTCCGATGCCGATACCGAAACGTCTCAGTTTGCTTATGCGATGTTAATTGTTTTAGCGGGTGCGTCCTATGGAATCAACGCTGTTGTTATTAAAGAGCGAACGGCCAAAGTCAACGCCGTGCAACTCACAGCGGCTATTTACACCATCTGGGCCATTCCGTCTTTGGTGATTTTATATTTTACAGGATTCGTTCAGAATTTTGAAATGAAACCGGAGTATCTAGAGCCCATAGGTTATTTAACATTTTTAACCGTCTTTGGGACTGCTATCGCTATGCTATTATATTATAAATTGATTCAAAATACTTCGGCTGTTTTTGCAAGTTCGGTAAGTTATTTGTTGCCTATTGTTGCTGTCATTTGGGGTATAATTGATGGTGAAAAATTCACCTTCTGGTACATTTTAGGTGGTGTCATGATTTTAATAGGGATATACCTCATACGCGAGAAAAAGAAAAATCCAAAATTAGCCCCACGAACCTAAGATTATAGGTGATTAATATTAAGCGAAAAGAAATTGTGTCGCCAAAAATTAGGAAATTAGTGTTAGAAATATTATATTCTTCGCTTCGGATATTCACAGCTATTTCATTCAAATTAGATAAGAATAATTGCATTTTTTAGCGCTTATTCAACTGAAATATGTGCTGTTTCCAAAACTGCCTGAGGGCAGTCTTTAAGTTTTAATTAAATTTTTTATTAATAATTGTTTGTAGGTCTAACTTCGAGATAAGTTAAACGTATGAGCGCAAAAAAGTATTGTTATAATATGAACAAAAAACGTGTAGGAATTATTGGAGCTGGTCCCAGTGGATTGGCGCAATTAAGAGCTTTTGAAGCTGCAAAGAATCAAGGATTAGAAGTGCCAGAAGTGGTTTGTTTTGAGAAACAAAGTAATTGGGGCGGGATGTGGAATTATTCCTGGAGAACAGGAGTAGGGAAATACGGAGAACCAATTCACGGTAGTATGTATAAATACTTATGGTCTAACGGTCCGAAAGAGTGTTTGGAGTTTTCTGACTATTCTTTTGATGAGCATTTCAAAAAGCCGATTTCATCGTACCCACCAAGACCTGTTTTATTCGATTATATTCAAGGCCGAATAAAAAAGAATAACGTTCGGGATTATATCCGCTTTGATACCACCGTGCGTTGGGTAAATTATAATGAGGAGACTAAAAAATTCCAAATTGTATTAGATAACTTAAAAATTGATAAGACCTATACCGAGGAGTTTGATTACCTCGTCGTAGCTTCAGGTCACTTCTCTACGCCTAATATGCCTTATTTTGAAGGTATTGAGGAGTTTCCTGGTCAAGTATTGCACGCCCATGATTTTAGAGGGGCAGATCCATATAAAGACCAAGACTTATTAATTATTGGAAGTAGTTATTCAGCTGAAGATATTGGTGTACAATGCCATAAGCATGGTGCTAAGTCGGTCACCTTAAGTTATAGAAGTAATCCAATAGGGGTTAATTGGCCTGATGGTATAAAAGAAGTACCATTATTAAAACATTTCGATGGGGATGTGGCATACTTTAAGGATGGAACATCTAAACGGTTTGATGCGGTAATTATGTGTACTGGTTACCAACATAAATTCCCATTCTTACCAGATGAATTACGTTTAAAAACAAAAAACAACTTGTATCCAGATCACTTATATAAAGGGATTTTCTTTAACGACGCCCCTAACTTAATTTATTTAGGCATGCAAGATCAGTATTATACCTTCAACATGTTTGATGCTCAAGCTTGGGTGGCACGTGATTTTATTATGGAAACCTATAAAATTCCATCAAAACCAGAACGTCGTTTAGACATTAATAAATGGTTGGTGGAAAATGACAAATTAAAGACTAGTTTCGATCACGTAGATTTTCAATCGGCCTATATCAAAGACTTGTTAAGGCTATCAGATTATCCGGATTTCAACGTGGATAAAGTCGCCGAAATGTTTAAAGAGTGGCTAAAAGATAAAGATGAAAATATCTTGACGTATAGAGATAAAACCTTCCAAAGTGTAGTGACAGGGACGATGGCCGAAACACATCATACCGAATGGATGGACGAGTTAGACGATAGTAAAGAACGTTACTTATATGCAGAAGATAAAGAAGAGGTGGAGGAAGATGTATTAGAAAAAGAACCTGTATGAGCTTAAAAAACTCTGTTTATAATAATGTGTTTTTTAATTTTAAACCTCACGTATAGCCATGATACGTGAGGTTTATTTTTTTATTAAATTGAGGTCAGGCTTAAAAAAAGTCTTAATTTAACAACACCGTAAATACAAGGGTATATGAATTGGATTATAATAGGAGAAATCCTCTATATTCTCCTAATGATTTTTGTCATTTCTCGAGCACTTTATGAGACACGTAGCAGCACAAAAGCCTTAGCATATATCTTGTTCATCATCTTTGTGCCATTTATTGGTATGATTTTCTACTTCACTTTCGGAATTAATTATCGAAAGCGAAAACTCTACAGTAAAAAAATAGTTAAAGACGAACCTTTAAGAGCGCGTATCAGAAATAGAATGAATACCTATTCTGAACAAATTAGAAAATCAGGCTTAATTCGAGAAAAGCATCGCAATTTAATAGAATATATAAGACTTGCAGGAAGTAGTCCATTAACGGCGAGTAATGATGTAAAATTATTGATTAATGGTGAAGAAAAATTTCCAGAATTACTGAAAGCTTTAGAGAGCGCAACTTCGCATATTCATATCGAATATTATATCTACGAAGATGATATTACCGGTAACCAGATTGCTGATATGCTGATAAAAAAAGCAAAAGAAGGTGTTGAGGTTCGCTTTATGTATGACGACTTTGGAAGCCATAGCCTCAGAAGATCGTTTATTAATAGACTAAATGAAGCTGGAATCCAAACCGCACCTTTCTATAAAATTAAATGGTACGCTTTCGCCAATAGGCTGAATTATAGAAATCATAGGAAGATTGTAATTATTGATGGAATCGTCAGTTTTATTGGAGGTATCAATATGAGTGATAAATACCGTAACGATCTCAAGGAAAAGGATCCTTTATTTTGGAGAGATACACATCTCATGATTAAAGGACAAGCCACCGCATATTTGCAATACTTATTTATGTGTGATTGGAATTTCAGTAGTGCGACAAACATGGAATATTCGCCAACTTATTTTCCGGATCATACAGAAACGATGGATATAGAAAATAAGGTGGTTCAATTTGCTGCATCGGGACCAGATAGTGTGCAGCCTGTAATTTTTTATTCCCTATTAGAAGCCATCAATTCCGCAAGGCAAAGTATTTATATTACCAGTCCGTATTTTATTCCTGGCGAAAGTTTAATGGATGCCTTGATTATAGCCATTCAATGTGGGTTAGATGTAAAAATCATTATCCCAGGAGTGTCAGATTCAAAACTAGTGGATGCGGCTGCAAGTGCCTATTATACAGAATTGCTTCAGTATGGGGCGAAAATTTACAAATACAATAAAGGATTCGTACATGCAAAAACCATGGTCATTGATAATGTTTTGGCGGTGGTAGGTTCAGCAAATATGGATTACAGAAGCTTTGATCTTAATTTCGAAGTCAATGCTATGGTTTATAGTGAAACTTTGGCTCAGCAATTAACAAGTGCTTTTGAAGATGACTTAAAAGAATCAGAATTAATCGATGGAGAAATGTGGTTAAATCGCCCAACCTATATACATCTATGGGAAAAAACCGTACGACTATTATCTCCGTTTTTGTAATTAGAGTAGATTCTTATTAAGTCGATTTTTTTGGGGTTTTAGTCATGTGAAACCACCAAATGGTTCAACTGATTTTATGAATAGAGACGAACGAGAAGGGGTAAACATGGTTTACGCTAAAATTTAATGAATAATTAAAGCCAACTCAAAAGTTAAAAGAAATAATTTCACTATATTTTCACATCATTAATCTTCAAGGGTACGAGATTTTTAGAAATTTAAAAGATGTAATGTGCTAATTCACAGAGGTGTAATAATTTTTAAGTTAAATAATATTTAAAACTAAATTTCTATTTTCATCTTTGTTATCTCGAAATATTATCTTTGATATAGATTGCTTAGATACAAACCAACGAATATGATTAAAAAAATATTTCTCACTCCTTTTCAGAAGTTTTTTAAACTTTCCAGTTTTAGCGGTATTTTATTAATGTTAGCAACAGTGTTAGCCTTGGTTTGGGCTAACTCTCCCTTTGGCGATAGCTATCGCGAACTGTGGAATTATGATCTTGGTATAGTAACAGAATCTTTTGAATTTAAGATGCCATTAATTATGTGGGTTAACGACCTATTGATGGCCATATTCTTTTTTCTGATAGGATTAGAAATTAAACGAGAACTGTTAATTGGTGAGCTTAACTCCCCAATGAAAATTGCATTTCCACTTGTTGGTGCTTTAGGGGGAATGATTGTTCCTGTAGTTTTCTTTTTAGTCTTAAATGAAAATCCTGAAACTACAAAGGGTTGGGGTATTCCAATGGCGACAGACATCGCATTCTCATTAGCGATTTTGAATGTATTAGGAAATCGAGTGCCTCTAAGTTTAAAGATATTTTTAACCGCCTTCGCTATTGTTGACGATATTGGTGCGGTTCTAGTGATTGCCATATTTTACAGTGGAGACATTAATATTAACTCATTAGTAATTGCTTTGGCGCTATTAAGCTTCTTATATTACTTATCGTACAGAGGTTACTATTCAAAATTCCTCATGTTTTTCTTAGGGATTGTGGTGTGGAGTCTATTCCTTCAAGCTGGAATTCACCCTACGGTAGCCGGTATCATGTTAGCATTTTCGGTGCCTATTAGACAAAAGATTGATACCTCCACTTTTACAACGCATTTAGAAATAATATATAATGATATAAAGAATTCAAGCCGATTACAAAAGCCGATTCTTTCAGATGAACAAGTGCATCTTGTGCATGATTTACAAAATTGGACACGTAAATTCCGCTCACCATTGCAAAATTTAGAACATAACTTACATGGTTGGGTCGCTTATTTTATTCTACCGATCTTCGCTTTAGCAAATGCAGGTGTATACTTTGATAGTTCGGTTAGTCTAGAATGGGCTTTAGTTATCAATATCATTGTAAGTTTAATTTTAGGTAAGGGTATTGGTATTTCACTGATTGTTTTAATTGCCAAAAAATTAAAGATTATTGAAGTGCCAAGTAGTATCAATTTTGTTCAAATTATTGGTGTGGCATTCTTAGCAGGTATAGGTTTTACTATGGCAATATTTATTGCAAGTCTCGCATTTGCAACACATCCAGAGTATGTGGATTCAGCTAAAATAGGTATACTTATTGGCTCATTTATATCTGCAATTATTGGTTATCTCATTCTGTTTTTCGACTCAAAAAAACGAGTGAAAGAAGAAATCGCATAGAACATATAACTTACAGACTTGTATAATAAGTCTCAAAAATAGAAACCTCTTTTAATTAGAAAGAGGTTTTTTTTTAGTGAGTAGGGCGACTCTAAATTTTCTGAGTAATATTTAACAAATACTTAACGTTGATTAGTTCGATATGAAACGAACTAACTATAACTTTGCGAAGTTAAATTAATGATTGTTGGAAAAAATGGAATTGTCAGACGAAAAAAAGCAACTTATTGAAGAAGTTGGTATTCATTTAGAAGAGCGGGCCAATTTATCGCCTTTAGCTTCGCGAATCTACGCTTTACTTATTCTGTCTTCCTATGACGGAATGAGCTTTGAGAAGATTGTGAATACCATGCAAGCGAGTAAGAGCTCTGTGTCTAGTAATATAAATGTGCTATTGCAGTTGCATTTTATAGAATACTACACAAAGCCAGGGGATAGAAAGCGATATTTTAGAACTTCGGATTTCTATCTTAAGAATACGATGGAGCAACAAGCTCATAGTTTAGAGAAAGCCCTAAGAATTGTTCAAAAAGTCAATCATTTTAATGCAGATCATAACCCTGAAAAGTTTAAAAAAGAAAGGTCAATGGGCTCATTATATGAAAGCCATTTAAATGAACAAATAGAACGAATAAATCATACCCTAACAGAAATCGAAAAATTAAAACAGTAAGCTTAAAACACTAATAATAATGAATACAATCACCAAAAACATACTGCCGCTTTTAGTACTATTTTTAGTAACATCATGTGGAAACGATCAAGCATCTAAAAACCCTATGGTTGGTCAGCAAAGAGCTATGCCATTGCCTGTAATAGAAGTGCCTACGAAGACGGTAACTACCTATAAGGATTATCCAACACGTCTCGAGGGCGTTATTAATAGTGAGGTTAGAGCTAAAATTTCGGGATATATTACTGATGTTTTAGTGGATGAAGGTCAAAAAGTAAGAAAGGGACAAACCTTATTTAAAATAGAGACCCAATCTATGAACCAAGATGCAGCAGCAGCTAAAGCTAATGTTAATGCAGCGCAAGTTGAGGTGGATAAATTAAAGCCTTTGGTGGAGAAAAATATTATAAGTGCGGTTCAGTTAGAGACTGCAAAAGCCAAATTACAACAGGCAAAAAGTAATTATAATAGTATTGCTTCAAACATTGGATATGGTACTATAAAGAGTCCAGTAGATGGTTATGTAGGTGAAATACGCTTAAGAAAAGGATCTTTAGTGAGTCCTTCTACCCAAATACCTTTAACTACCGTATCAGATATAAGTAATGTATTCGCTTATTTTTCTATGAATGAAAGCGAGTATATCGATTTTATCCAGAATGCGAAAGGGGATTCAAAAGAAGATAAGATTAAGAATCTTTCTGAAGTGACCTTAGTTTTAGCTAATGGGACGGAGTATTCAAAGAAAGGTAAAATTGAAACTATAAATTCCCAAGTGAATATGAAAACAGGTACGATTTCATTTAGAGCCTTGTTTGATAATGCGAATGGAATTTTAAATAGTGGAAACAGCGGTACTATTAAAGTGCCAACCGTATTTGAGAATGTTTTAGTAATACCACAATCGGCCACTTTCGAAAATCAGAATAGTAGATTTGTTTATACGGTGAAGAAAGATTCTACCGATGCTATGATTGCGTCATCAAGAGCGATTTCAATCAAAGGTAAAACAGATAACTTATTCATCATAGATTCTGGTTTAGAAGAAGGTGAGACGGTCATCGTTACTGGCGTTGGGAAATTACGTGAAGGGACACCAGTTCAGCCTCAAAAAACAGATTTTGATAGTGTTACTGAACCTATCAAAGCCGAGTTTCAATAATTTATAGCGATTCATTACGAAATCAAAACATAAACGACCATGTTAAAAACATTTATTACGAGACCTGTATTGTCTACAGTGATCTCTATCATTATAGTTATACTGGGAATTCTAGGATTACAATCCCTTTCCGTGACCCAATATCCAGATATTGCACCGCCTACCATTAAAGTGTCGGCATCTTACCCAGGAGCAACAGCTGGAACCGTATTGGAAAGTGTTATTATTCCAATAGAAGAGCAAATCAACGGGGTAGAAGGGATGACTTATATCACCTCTACGGCAACAAACAGTGGAACAGCAGATATTACGGTATATTTCGACCAAGATGTCGATCCTGATATTGCTGCGGTAAACGTTCAAAACCGTGTGGCACGTGCCAATCCATTATTGCCAGCAGCCGTAAGACAAACAGGGGTATTAACACAAAAGCAACAAACAAGTGCTTTAATGTTTATTAGTTTCTTCAGTGAGAACGAAGCTTATAATGATACTTACCTTCAAAACTACTTAAAAATTAATGTCGTTCCTGCCTTTCAACGTGTTAAAGGTGTGGGTGATGTATCCATTTTTGGTGGAAAAGATTACGCGATGCGTATTTGGATTAAACCAGATAAGTTAGCGGCTTATGGCTTAGCGCCTTCAGATATTACAGCAGCAATTAATGAGCAAAGTCAGGAAGTAGCAGCTGGTACCTTAGGTGAAAATAGTGGGGAAGCCTTTTCTTATGTGATTACCTATGAAGGTCGTTTTAGTGATCAAGAACAATATGAAAATATCATTGTGAAATCTTTAGGGAATGGTGAGTTCTTAAGACTTAAAGATGTGGCTGAAATCGAACTCGATGCTATGTCTTATGCCTCAAGTGCTAAAACAAATGGTAATCCAGCCGTGGCTCTAGGTGTTTTCCAAACTAAAGGTTCGGATGCACAAGCGATTATTGAAGAAGTAAAAGCAGAATTAGCCACTTTAAAAGAGAGTTTCCCAGAAGGGATTAATTATATCATTCCTTATGATACCAATGAGTTTTTAAATGCATCTGTAAATAAAGTAGTTTCTACTTTAATTGAAGCCTTTATTTTAGTATTCCTAGTAGTGTTTTTATTCTTACAGGACTTTAGATCTACTTTAATTCCTGCTATTGCCGTTCCGGTATCTATTATAGGTACCTTTTTCTTCCTGAATTTATTCGGGTATTCGATTAACTTACTAACGCTTTTCGCACTGTTATTAGCCATTGGTATTGTGGTGGATGATGCCATTGTTGTGGTGGAAGCCGTCCATGCTAAAATTGATGAAGGCGCCAAAGATATAGAGCAAGCAACGATAACGGCCATGAGTGAAATCTCTGGAGCTATTGTGTCTATTACCTTAGTAATGGCGGCGGTGTTTGTGCCAGTAACCTTTATTACAGGACCAACGGGTGTATTCTACGAACAGTTTGGGGTGACCTTAATTGTGGCGATTTTAATTTCAGCCGTAAACGCATTAACACTGAGTCCAGCATTATGTGCTATATTCTTAAAACCACATTCTGAAGAAGAAAAGAAGAAAACAAGATTACAACGTTTCTACAGTGCCTTCAACAGAGGTTTCAATGCGATGACTTTAAAATATGGGAAGTCCTTAAGTTTCCTATACAAACACAAATGGATTAACGTGTTAATTCTTGTGGCAGCAGTTGCTGGTATTTGGTATGCCTCTACAACAACGCCAACAGGATTTGTTCCAGATGAAGATAGAGGAATTATTTTTACCAATGTTGAATTGCCTTCTGGTGCATCTATAGATAGAACTGCTGAGGTCAATGAAATGTTGAGTAAGAAAATTAGACAAATTAATGGAGTTGAAGCGGTAACATTAGTTAACGGTAGAAGTTTAATTAGTGGTGGTGGTAGTAACTATGGTCTTGGTTTTATTAAGTTAAAAAACTGGAGTGAGCGTACAACTGATGATTTGTCCGCAAAAGCAATTATTGGACAGTTATTCGGAATTGCAGCAACCATACCAGAAGCGAATATTATTTTCTTCTCGCCTCCAAGTATCCCAGGATTTGGTAACTCGGCAGGTGTAGAGTTGAACTTATTAGATAGATCTGGGGGTAGTTTTGCCGACTTAGATAAAACGAATCAAGAGTTTATTAGAAACCTGAGTCAACGACCAGAATTTCAATATGCCAACTCATCCTTTAGTACAAAGTACCCGCAATACCGAATGGATATTAATGTACCATTGGCAAAAGAATACGGTGTAAATATCAATACCATTTTCAATACAATGCAAGGGTATATTGGTAGTGTTTATGCGGCAGATTTTTCACGTTTCGGAAAACAGTATCGTGTGTATATTCAAGCGAAGCCTGAAGATAGAAAGGACAGACAAGATATCAGTAATCTGTATATCAAAACAGGTTCTGGAGATATGGCCCCTATTACACAATTTGTGACTTTAGAGCGTGATTTTGGTCCACAATCGGTAACACGTTTCAACTTGTTTAACTCGACATCTATTACTGGAGCTTTAAATCCAGGATTTAGTACAGGAGATGGTATTGCAGCTGTGAATGAAGTAGCAAAGTCATTACCTAGTAATTACTCGACAGTCTATTCTGGTTTAACGCGTGAGGAACTTGCAGCAGGGAACCAAACGGGAATGATTTTAATACTAGTTGTGGTATTCGTGTATTTCTTATTAGCGGCACAATATGAAAGTTATATGATTCCATTTGCGGTTATCTTCTCTTTACCATTGGGAATCTTTGGCGCCTTTATCACTACGAAACTAGCAGGTCTAGAGAATAATATATATTTCCAGATCGCCCTAGTGATGTTAATTGGTCTGTTAGCGAAGAATGCCATTCTAATTGTAGAGTTTGCGCTTCAAAGAAGACGACAAGGATTAACTATTGTTGATGCGGCCATCGAAGGTGCTAAAGCACGTTTAAGACCAATCTTAATGACTTCTTTAGCCTTTATATTTGGTTTAACACCATTGGTAATTGCATCTGGTGTTGGAGCAGAAGGTAACCGAGCGATTGGTACTGGAGCTGTAGGAGGTATGTTAATTGGTACTTTATTAGGATTATTTATTATTCCAATTCTGTACATACTGTTCCAATGGTTACACGAGAAAGTAAGTACAAAACCATCAGTAGTTAAAGAGGAAGCATAAGCAACAATTTGAAAATAGTAAAGTAATGAAAAATACAATCATAAAATTCAGTTCAGTCATTGCGCTAATGCTCACGCTTCAATCGTGTTTCGTAGCAAAAGAGTATACGCAACCTGAACTCACGGAATTAAATATAGACGAAGCCAAGTTTAGAACCGATCAAATTTCTGAAGATAGCTTAACCTTGGCCGATGTGTCTTGGAAAACCTTATTCACTGATCCTGTTCTAACTCAATATATCGAAAAAGGCTTAGAGAATAATATAGATATTAGAGTAGCACTCCAACAGATAATTGCTTCTGAAGCTTACTTTAAGCAAGGTAAAGCCGGATACTACCCAACTCTAGGAGCCAATGCAAGTTATATGCATCAAGAGCCTTCAGAAAATGGTCAATTTGGTGCTTTGGGAAGCTCCTTAGATCAGTATGAATTATCTGGAGCCTTGTCTTGGGAGGCCGATGTTTGGGGGAAAATTAGATCTAATAAACGTGCGTTTCAGGCACGCTATTTACAAACCGTGGCGGCACATAAAGCGGTTAAAACACGTTTGATAGCTAATATTGCTTCTGTATATTACCAGTTGCTTTCTGTAGATGAGCAAATTAAAATCACAGAACAAACGATTATAACGAGAGAGAATGGTTTAGAAACTTCTAGAGCCTTAAAGGAAGCTGGAAATGTTACTGAGGTGGGGGTTAAACAAACCGAAGCACAGTTGTATACAGCACAAGCTATTTTAGTAGACCTTAAACAACAATCGCATATCCTAGAAAATACCTTGGCAATCCTTTTAGGTGAAATGCCACAGGAAATGGAACGCTCAACGCTTGCAGAACAAGAAATTACCACGGATTTAACGCTAGGTGTACCGTCTCAATTATTGAGTAATAGACCAGATGTGGTAGCGGCTGAATTTAACCTTAGAAACGCCTTTGAATTGACGAATGTAGCGCGAAGTAATTTCTACCCATCGCTAACGTTATCGGCAAATGCGGGCTTACAAAGTTTAGATATAGATAATTTATTCAATGCGAATTCTTTATTTGCAAATATTATCGGAGGTGTAGCACAACCTATCTTAAACGGTCGAAAAATTAAGACCCAATACGAGGTGTCTCAAGCTCAACAAGAACAAGCCCGATTAAACTTTGTACAATCGCTATTAGTGGCTTCAAAAGAGGTGTCTGATGCGATGTATGCCTATAATTCTGCAACGGAAAGAATAGAGATTAAGCAGAAAGAATTTGATGCTTATGAGGTGGCTACGACTTATTCTGAGGAATTATTAAACAATGGTTTAGCGAACTACCTCGAAGTATTAAGAGCCGAAGAGAATGCATTAAATTCTAGTTTAGGCTTAGTAAATGCTAAGAACAGTCAATTACAAGCGATTATAGATTTATACCAAGCCCTTGGTGGTGGTTGGAAGTAAATCCTTATTGTTTTTACGCTGAAATAATTAGGCGATAGTGTCATGATTTCCTATTATCTTTGATAGGATTAAATAAAAAACGACAAAAACATGACGGAATTTTTCGAAGCGTACAGATCACATTTAATTTATGCAGCAATAGTCATTTCGGTGGTATTGCTGCTTAATTGGTTAACAAATGTACTAAGTCGTTGGATGCTTAAAAGGGAAGTGAAACGCTTTTCTGAAGCTCCAGTAAGACGTACCCGTTTTATTAAAAGAACCATAAAAACCTTATGGTATGTCTTAGGGATAATTGCTTTAAGCTTTGTGTTTGTTAGTCGTGACAAGGACCAATTATTAGTGGGTTACTTCAGAATTACAGCCTATCTTGGGATTGTTACAGTAGCCACAATCATTGCCGCCACCTTATGTAATTATTGGTTTAAACATAAGATTCAAGAAAAGGTCACACAAGACCTAGATCCTACAACTTATAAATTCTTGAGATACCTCGCGGTATTTGTCATCTGCTTTTTAGGTCTGCTGTTCTGCTTAATGGCTTTTCCTTCTATGAAGGGCATTGCGCAAACGGCTTTAGGTGGTGCGGGAATTATAGCTTTAATTGCCGGTGTAGCCTCACAAGAAGCGCTGTCTAACCTCGTTGGTGGATTGTTCATTATTTCTTTTAAGCCCTTTAAAATAGGAGATGTCATAAAGGTAACCGATACAATGGTAGGGACGGTAACGGATATTACATTACGCCATACCATTATTAGAAATTTCGAAAACAAGATGATTGTAATTCCTAATGCTGTCATTAACAAAGAACGACTCATTAATTACGATTTAGGTGAATTGAAGAATTGTGAGCACGTGGAAATGGGGATTTCTTATAGTAGTGATATCGATCTCGCCAAAAAAATACTCCAAGAAGAATGTGAAAAGCATCCTTTAATTATTGATAACCGAACGGTACTTGAAAAAAAGGAGGGAAAACCAATAGTAAGAACAGCTTTAACCAAATTTAATGATTCGTCTATAACAATTAGAGCCTGGGCATGGTCGGCAAAATTTGGTGATTCCTTTACTCTAAAATGCGATGTTTTTGAAAGCACAAAAAAGCGATTCGATCAAGAAGGTATCGAATTGGCTTTTCCAACACGTACGATATACTTCGCAAATGAAAATTCTATGGAAAAGAAAGATATTTAAGTCTATATAATTTAGATATTTCTCGGCAAAACATATTTTTCTTACGAAAAACATTATTTTAGTGGTGTAAAATTTAATAATTCTAAAATTACACCTTTAAAAAATGGCAAAATCAAAAAAAGAGAAACAGACTCAACATAAAAAGCCGCCTTTAAGAGGGATGATGGATAATGTGATGGAGCAATTTAATAATGCTGCCGATCGTATACAGCTACATCCTCATATAAGAAAAATTCTGAGCATCACTAATAACGAGATTTTAGTGAATTTTCCTGTAAAAATGGACAATGGTGATGTTGAAGTGTTTACGGGTTATCGGGTGCAACATAATGCCGCCTTAGGACCTTATAAGGGCGGATTACGTTACCATCCTACAGTAGATTTAGATGCCGCACGTGCTTTAGCCATGTGGATGACATGGAAATGTTCTTTAGCGGGCTTGCCTTACGGTGGTGGTAAAGGGGGCATTAAAATTGATCCTTCAAAATTTTCTGAAACAGAATTAGAGCGAATCACTAGGCGATTCACTTACGCTTTAGCCGATAATATTGGTCCTGAACACGATATTCCAGCACCAGATGTCAATACCAATAGTCAAACTATGGCTTGGATTGCAGATACTTATATGAGTACAAGACCTCCGGCACAACGTACTGCCAATCAGCATATTGTTACAGGTAAACCAGAAGGGTCGGGAGG
Source organism: Winogradskyella epiphytica (assembly GCF_003217215.1). Lineage (GTDB taxonomy): Bacteria > Bacteroidota > Bacteroidia > Flavobacteriales > Flavobacteriaceae > Winogradskyella > Winogradskyella epiphytica. Next base: position 171,560 of record NZ_QJTD01000001.1, on the reverse strand, counting down.
CTTAGAAGGTAGAGATAGAGCTACAGGCTATGGCGTGTATTTAACCATTATCTTTTGGGCAGATAAAAATGATATCAACTTAAAAGGTAAGAAATTTATTGTTCAAGGTTTTGGAAATGTAGGGTATTGGGCCTCTCATTTCTTAGAAAAAGATGGTGCTAAACTTGTAGGTGTACAAGATGCCTTCGGAAGCATTCAAAACGAAAAAGGAATTAATGTTGAAAATCTATTTCAATACACTAAAACCAATAAAGGAAGTATTGTTGACTTCCCTAATTCACAAACCGTCGATCATGATGACTTCTTTGCTTTAGACTGTGATATTTGTATTCCAGCGGCCCTAGGAAACCAGATTACAAAAGAGAATGCGCCACATATTAAAGCTAAATTAATTGCTGAAGGTGCTAATGGGCCGACCAATGTGGATGGTGAAAAAATCTTAATCGATCGCGGCATTACCATTATCCCTGATATTTTATGTAATTCAGGAGGGGTTATTGCGAGTTATTTCGAATGGTTACAAAACCGAAGTGGCGAGATATGGCATTACGACGAGGTCATGGAAAAGCTCGAAAAGAAATTAAAAGGGAACTTCAATAAAGTCTTTGTCTATGCCGTTAGAGAAGGTGTAGATATGAGAACCGCAGCATTTTGCATAGCGATAGAGCGCGTAGAAAAAGCCTATGTACAACGAGGGATATTTCCATAAATCATTTAGGAGATGGAAAGAGGAGTCCTCATTTAAACTAAACATAGAGCATTTTCAGGCTTGGTAAAGCTTATCAAGCCTGAATATGTGATATGATAAAAGCTCTTATTTATTACCTGATGGGGTTGGAATCAAACGCTCAGGAGAATGTACTCGTGTCAGTTTTGCGGAAGACGCATGGTCGAGCACAAAGGTCACGTTATGGTGCTTCTGTAAATAGGAAGGAGGAACGTTTTTAGTTACCTTACCTTCAATAGCAGCACTGATAATCTCGGCTTTTTTATGACCCCAAGCCATTAAAATAACACGCTTCGCTTCCATAATTTTCTGAACGCCTAAGGTGATAGCTGCTTTTGGGGTATGTTCAATTCCAGAAAAATAAGGACTAGCCTCTTTAATGGTGATATCATCCAAAGCTACCCAACGTGTTTTAGAATCCTCTCGTGACCCCGATTCATTAAAACCAATATGTCCATTGGCACCAATACCTAAAATCTGAAGATCAATGCCGCATAAGGCTTCTATTTTAGTTTCGTAGTCCGTACAATAATCGTCAATAGCGTCTTTAGCTAAGCAACCATCTGGGATATGATGGTTTTCAGGAAGCATATCGATATGATCAAACAAATACATATTCATAAACTGATAAAAACTTTGTTCTGAGTCGGGTTGTATGGGATAGTATTCGTCCAAATTAAAAGAAATCACATTCTTAAAACTTAGTCCTTCGTACTTATGTAGCCTAACCAATTCCGAATAAAGTTCAATGGGAGAGTTTCCAGTAGCTAAACCTAAAACACAGGGTTTGTTCTGAGCTTGTTTGTCACGGATGAGTTCTGCGATTTCTTTGGCAATTTCTTTTGAAGCGCTAAAAGGGTCTTTTGAAAATAACAGTATCGATCTTTTCAAATCGTCGGTCTCTATCCGTTGCGGTATCGTATGTGCTTTTAATCATATTTGAAACTTTAAACACGTTTTATGTTAATATCTGCTCCATCACCCAACTTGTATGCGCTGCGGTGTCACCTGTTGAAGGGTGTAAGCTCACATGTTGCAGATGTTTTTTAATATTTTCAACATGGTATAATTGAATATGTTTTGGATTTTCAATAATCACACTTTCACTATTACCACTGTGGTTCAGTAAGATAGGTTGGTTGGCAAAGATAGAAAATTTTATTTTTCCTTGACTACCAAAAATTTCAACCTCATCTTCTCGTTTTTCCGTTCCAAAATTCCAACTTCCCGAGCCTGTGATGCCCGATTCATGAAGCCAATAACCTGTAATAGCATCTTTGGCAGAATATAAGCCTTGCTGATTTATAGCTAGGCCATTGGCCTTAATAATATCACCTAATAGATAGCTAAACAAATCTAATCCATGCGATGCCAGGTCGTCAAAATAGCCTCCAAGGGCAATACGCGCATCGGTACGCCAATTATAGTGTTGAGACAAGTCCATTGGATTAGCAGGTTTACTAAAATGCCAACGGATATGTCTGATTTCTCCAATTTTGTCCTCCTCAATCCATGATTTCACTTTTTGAAAGCGTGGTAGCGATCGTCTGTAATAGGCAACGAATAGAGGAAGGTTTTTTTTTTGGAAGGCGGTATTGATTCGTATACAAGCCTCGTAGCTTGGAGCCATGGGCTTTTCAATACAACATATTTTTTGGGCTTCAGCCACTTTTAAGGCGTAAAATTCATGCGAGTCAGGAGGAGTAGCGATATAGATGGCATCAATGTAGGGATCATTAATCAGTTCCTCAGCAGTTTTATGGACTTTAGGGACCTGATGTCTTTTAGCGTAATCTTGAGCCTTTTCATAATTCCGACGCATCACAGCATGAAGCTCAAAACCTTCCGTCTGCTGATAGGCGGGTCCACTTTTAATTTCCGTCACGCTCCCGCAGCCAATAATGCCCCATCGGTATGTTTTCATAATGGTGATTCTGAAATATGCGATTAAATTATTAGTCTTTGGTCGGCTTCGATTTGATTTTATGGCCCCAAACGGCAAAAAATAAAATCATTGCATAACAGGGAATTAAAATCCAATAACTTTCCGTCGAGGCTATGGCTAAAGCCTCTGATGAATCCATTCCTGAGCTCATCAATTCTAACTTGGTACTGTCCACAATTCTTCCGTAGAGCGGTGGAATAATGGCACCACCAGCAATAGCCATGATGAGTAGGGCAGAAGCTGTTTTGGTATGTTTACCAAGTCCGTCTAAGGTTAAAGGCCAAATCGCAGGCCAAACTAAGGCGTTTGCAATTCCTAAAGCCGCTACAAATAAAACCGATGTAATTCCAGAGGTGGATAAAATCAATATACTAAACACCATACCTAAAATTGCACTAACAATCAGTGCGGTTTTTTGATTGACGTACTTCGGAATTAAAAAGACGCCTAAAGCATAGGTGCCTACCATAGCCATTAAAGTATAAGTGGTAAAGAATTTCGCATCTGTTCCGGGCATGCCAAGGGAAATACCGTAAGAAATAATAGTATCTCCGGCAATCACTTCAGCGCCTACATAAACGAATAAGGCTAACACGCCTAACCATAAATGCGGAAATTGAAATATGGTCTTTTTCGAGGTGTCGCCATGGATATCATCTTCCGATTCAACAGGTTCAACATGTGGAAGAGGTGCTTTTCGAATGAGAATTCCTAAAATAGCTAAAACCGAGGCCATGATGATATAGGGCATAAATACAGAATCGGCCATGGTATCTAAAAGTATTGTTTTTTCGTCGTCAGAAGCTCTGGCCAATTGCTCTTGCACCGCATCAATTCCAGAAAGAAGGATAGCTCCAAAAATTAGAGATCCTAAGGCACCAGCGGTTTTATTGGCAATTCCCATGATGGCGATACGTTTCGCCCCACTTTCAATAGGACCTAAGATAGTGATATATGGGTTGGAGGCAGTCTGCAACAAAGTCATTCCAATACCTTGAATAAAAATTCCAGTAAGAAATACCCAATAAGTTCGCGCTTCAGCCGCGGGAATAAATAGTAAAGCACCGATAGCCATGATAAATAAACCGAGCGACATACCTTTGCGATAGCCTATTTTACTCAAAATATAAGAGGCTGGCAGTGCCATTACCACAAAGGAGATATAGGAGGCAGAGGCTACTAAGTAGGATTGTGCATCCGTAAGCTCATTAATGGTTTTCATAAAGGGAATTAAGGCCCCATTAATCCAGGTCACGAAACCAAAAATAAAGAAGAGACCAGCAATTATTAATATGGGAACAAGGTTATTTTGTGGTTTTGTACCTGTAGTCATTAGTTCGAATGAGTTTTAAATTGGAGGTTAATATAATAGTTTTGTTTTAAAATTGGAGCAGCTTTGGGTTTAATAATTCGGTGTGGATAACTTTAAAAACACAATACTCATAGCGTCCATACTCAATTTAATGTGAGTAAGAGCAAAGACACTTATAAAATATGTCTTATTTTTAAACTTTTAAAAGATATACTAGATGATAAGAATTTTAGTTACTGGTGGTGCTGGATTTGTAGGTTCGCATTTATGTGAACGATTATTAAATGAAGGTCACGAGGTGATTTGTTTAGATAATTATTTTACGGGGTCTAAGGGCAATATAGAACATTTAATGGATCACCATTATTTTGAATTAGTACGCCATGATATCACCAATCCGTATATGGCGGAGGTCGATGAAATCTATAATTTGGCTTGTCCAGCCTCACCAATCCACTACCAGTACAATCCTATAAAAACGATTAAAACCTCGGTAATGGGTGCTATTAATATGTTAGGATTGGCGAAACGTGTAGATGCAAAAATTCTACAGGCCTCTACTAGCGAAGTCTATGGCGATCCCACCGTCCACCCACAGCCAGAAAGCTATTGGGGAAATGTGAATCCTATTGGTTTACGTTCCTGCTATGATGAAGGCAAACGTTGTGCTGAAACGCTGTTTATGGATTACCATAATAAGAACCAAGTAAATATTAAAATCATCCGTATTTTCAATACCTACGGACCGCGTATGCATCCTCAAGATGGTCGTGTGGTCTCTAATTTTATTATGCAAGCACTAAGTGGAAAGGATATCACGGTATTTGGAGAAGGGACACAAACCAGGAGCTTTCAATATGTAGATGATCTTATTGAAGGAATGCATCGCATGATGAATACCAGAGATGGCTTTACAGGCCCGGTGAATATAGGAAACCCTATTGAGTTTACCATGTTAGAACTCGCCCAGGAAGTGATTGATTTAACAGGATCTTCCTCTAAAATCACCTTTATGCCCTTACCTCAGGACGATCCCTTACAACGTCAACCTGATATTAGCTTGGCTAAAAAAGAATTAGGAGGTTGGGAACCTAAAATTCAATTAAGAGAAGGATTAAAACAAACGATTAATTATTTTGATGATTTACTTAAAAAGAATTAAGTAATTAGCTTAGGTGATATAAAAAAGGCTCACATGAACATGTGAGCCTTTTTTATACTATGATTTAAACTAGATTATAATTTAAATACGAATTGTATATGATGCTGAAAATGGTTATTGTCAATATTAACCATATCGCTATCTGAATGGTTAAGTGCAAATTTGGCTATAGTTTGTAATCTTATACCAAAGCTTTTTTCACGATTTAGCCAAAATAATACGCCGCCACCTACGTTTGCAGAGATATTGGTTTCATCGATATGGCTAAAACCTAGACCTCCGTTCACATAAATATCAAACCATTCCGCATTTCTGCTAGGCGCTTTTCCTAAAAGGAGGTCGCCAAAATAATACTTCAAATGTGTGTCTAATGAGATATAATTATAATCTCTTGCTGCATTGGGATATGGGTCTAAAAAATCACCTTTATTAAATCCGTTAAAAGTTAATGATTGTTCTATTGCAATATTTTCTGCCCAATTAAATTCTACAGCAGCTGAAAGCGGAAATTTGAAGGCCCAATCACTAGAGTTTTTATATGGGTTTTTAGTTCCTACATCATTAATCGCATTGACTCCTATACTAAAAAACCATTGATCCTGATGCCTTTGAGCAAAAGAAGACAAACTAAATGCAACTAATAAGATTATTAAAAATATTTTTTTCATACTAAAATAATTTTTCACCAAAGGTAAACTTTAAAGGTTATAAAACAAATTAAGTCACAAAGTTATGAAATAAATAATGATAAATCCTTACAAATTTTTTAAAATAGATTTAATGCGGTTATAAAGCTGTTTTCTCCTTTGAAATGAAGCCATTCTATAACTTTTATTGGACATAAATAGTAAAGTTCTAGATATTATTGTTGGTATGTAATTAAGAATTTTTAAAATTCTAAACCAAAATTTGTTAAACCTAGGATGTTTAAGTGTGAATATATAAAACTTCGAAAATATATTGGGCTCGATTTGAGTTTTTTTAGTGATATCTTTAAAGAAGATACTCGTATTACTAAAATAGCTTTTAAAATATTTGTCCTTGTACCAATATGTTGAATCCAGATAGTTACGCTGTAGTATTATGGTGTCGTAAGCTGCTCTAAAACTTATACTATTATACCAAGTCCCATCATCGTTAATTTGAAAACTAAGTATATTGTGCATTAGTAAATGTTGATGGGAGGGAATATTTATATTTTGTACAATTATTTTCTCTTTAAAAATAGATTTCGGTAATAAGGGCTCAAAGTTGTATAAATCAAATAGTTTGCTGTGCAATTCTACGGCAGCAATAAACTGGTTCGATTTAAGCCTCGGAAGGTGTCTAGTGTCAAAATATTCATCTTCTAAGGTCTGTTCATTGGGGTAATAACCATTATTGCAAAGTAAGTGGTGGGCTATAGAAATTTGCTCCTTTGGAATTAAAAGATCAATATCACCTACCATGCGCTCTGCAATATCTTCGAAACATCCGAACACTAATAGCGCAGCACCTTTTAAAAAAATATAATCGATCTCATGTTTATCAAACAAATCAACGAGTTGATGTATTTCATTTATTATAGTCGTATTCCTAGTTCTATTTAATGCGGTAATTTCTTCTAAATAAACGATCAGGTCGGGTGGTAGAAGGTGAAGAAGTTTTTTAGACTTTAATCTACAATAGAGAGCTGGTAATACTAAATGCCTACTTCCATGAATGACTATAGCATCCCAATCAAAAGCAGGGTCACTTAATGTGGCTTTCAGCTCATCATGAGCTGTTTCAAAACTTAAAATATCAGCTATATATCGGTATGTTATAGCATAGTTTTCCATAGAAATAAAATAAAAGTCGAATATACACTTTTATAGACCAAGGTGATAGTGCTGAAATAGCTTGGTCACTTCCGAGTGCACACTTGCCGTATCGCTATACGTCAATTGATACAGATCTAAGGTTTCTAGCCAATCTAAAAACTGTTGGGCATGTTTAGGGGTGGGTGACAACCATGAATCTTCAATAATCGTTTCAAGAACTTGTTTAATGGAAATGCGTTCTAAGGTGGTTTCTGCTTTGGCTTTATAATTGACTAATATAATGGCGCGACAGGGATAATGATTTCTCTTGGGCTTTTTACAAGGGAGGTACTTTAAATCCCCTTTACTTCGTGTGAAACTGATGACTGGCAATTCTTCAAAGTTAGGAACTTCGGTTTTTAACAATTCGAAAGCGCCAGATTTAATGGAGATGGCTGCTGGATTGTAATAAATATGCTGGTCTTCAGATAGTATAGGAGACACATCATCCGCCAATAAATCAAAGCCGTGGGCTGTTAATAAGGCGCATAAAGTGCTCTTTCCTTTGCCTGATTGTCCTGCAAAAAGTAAAGCATTTTTGCCGTCTGTTAGGGTAGAACCGTGTAAGGTGCCTAACCAATCTTTTTCTCGTTTATCATGTAAAATGCAGAACAAATGCATGATAAACTTACCTTGAATATAATGATAGTCTCTTTTGGGGACTTTGGTAATCAATTCGTCGTCTATGAAAAGATGTAGTACATCATTTTTAAGATAGGTATCTATAGTGGTATGAATCAAAGCCTCCGTATTAGAATAGTACTGCGCTATTTGTGGATGTACTATTTTTTGGACTAATTCCGAACTATAATAGACTTCAATGGTCTTTTCCTCAAAAGTATATTGCTTTGAAATTCGCCTTTGAGAATGGTCGATTTTGATAGTATCAACTGGAGGTGAGGCATTGACTGAATTGCTAGCCTGGAGATAATTTAATAACGTTTCAGAGATGTGGGTATATTCTGAAGCGCTAAGGTCGTCTGATAAAGTCTTAGAGAACTCTGATAATGATTTAGACTTAATATAGGCATCTAAAAGCACCTTAAATTCAGGTGTAATAATAGAGTAACTATTGGATATGGCGTACCACATCACCCAATAGTCACCAAAATACTTCTGAAAAGCAGGTGCTAAATTATGATTCAAAATTAATTATAAAAATTAATCGAATGGGTTACCGCCAGGATCTTGTGGCACTGAAAACTGTTGAGCTTTAAGAGGATTTAAAATCACAAAAGTTCCTAGAGCGGTAATGGCCGCATATTTCCCCATTTTTTTTATGGCGTCTTGACGAGTGATTTTATCTGAGTTATTGTCTTTCTTCATGGCTGTTGCCCTAAATTATGTTATTTAATTGTATAGCTAAAATTCAAATATATAATAAGAAAACGTATACCCTCAAGTTAATCTATAAACAGTAGAGTTTTTAGTTTAAGTGTACTGCCTAAGCACAACTTAATCTTGATTAAATCTACATATTTAAAATAATATGATATTATATACTTTTTTCAACTTGCAAATATAAGAAAATTAAGCATATAAATCCTTATATCTGTATGAATTAGGGTACAATATAATAGATTTTTATTGAAAAGAGAATTTCAATAGATATAATTTTTATAAACTAATTGTATTATCACTTAAAATTCGCAGGAGTATGAAAGGTTTTAGTTTTAACAAGATAAATAATACAAATGTTATTAGAATAGTATATAAGAATTCTTTAAGTGTAAGCTATCAACGATGTGGGAGTGGAATGATAGGTTGTCTATGAAAGCTTATGGTTAAGGAGCAGGCTCTTGGTCACTAATGATAAAGGGATGATCCTTATTTTATTATGATCAATAAGACTTGAGTGGTAGAGCATTTTGCCTTGTTGGAAATATAGTCTTTGAGTTTTACTAAGGAGTTTTATTAGGGGTATTCATTCAGTTAAATATTGTAAGCCTTACTTGATGTTATGGTATAAAAAAAGCGCACTTTGAAAAAGTGCGCTTTTGATAAATATAAAAGTATTCTCAAATTATTTAATAATAACTTTTTGAGTTCTACTACCAGAAGTGTTGTTTAATTCTACTACATAGATACCAGCAGAAATATGTGATACATCAATCTGGTGCTCATTAGATTTTGAACTTAAAACCTGTGAATTCACCATACGACCTTGGATGTCATATAATTTAAACGTTGTTTGAGTTTCTAACTGACCTTTTACTACAATCGCTTTTGGATGAGCGTTCGTGTAAATTTGTAGATCATTCATGATATTATCATTTAATCCTAATCCTACTTGAGACATTTGTAAATAGAAACGACCAGTACCAGATAAGGTTGACGATGCCGTAAACGTATAGTCACCTTCAATTAAGTCAGTATAGGTATTGTTCAAGTTATCGTATAGAGTGATCATCGTTCCTTCTGGAACAAAATGTTCATGTAGGCTAATGGTTGCTTGCTCACCTTGAGCAATATGAACCCCTAACGGAATCGTTACCTCTTGTAAATCCGAATAATGAACGGTTTGTACAACCATATTTTTACCTGAATTGTCTTCTACTAATTGTGAATACAAAGCAAAATTTGGAGCGTTGGATTCGAACATCTCAGAATCATATCCAGGATCTAAACCTAAAGAGGCATTAGAATTAAAATAGATGTCCGTTTTATAGTTTCTATCATTACTAGAAAGGGCTAGGGTTAAATTCGCTGACTCCGTTGACTCCGCTGAGCGTCCAACAATAAAGTCACCTGAAGTTCCTGCTGATCGCATTTCAGGAGTGAAATTAATCGTGCCACCGCCCACTTTAGAATTAACGAAGAATCCTTGGCCAGGTGCTACTAAAGCTTCAGGATTTGCATCTGTGAAGGCTTTGTTATATACCTTAAATCCGAGGGTTGGATCTTCAACATCGCCTGTATAAGCATAGATCCCTGCGCTTGTAGGGCTGAATTCCCCAAGGTTAGCATCAATAAATGCTCCCATATTTATATATGACGGATAAGGGTTACCGATAAGGTTAAACTTAGTGCTTGAACCTACAGTAATAGGTACTGACAAAGATCCGGTAATCACATTTCCTACAAATTTAAAAGGTGAACCTGTAGGTGCAGTAGATGCCGTTCTATAACCAATACCAGCTTCAACGACATCAGGATCATTAGTTGCTGTATAGTTGATATATTCATTCGTGTTTTGGTCAAAAGGACCAAATAAGAATGATGGAACACCTTGGATAGTCCCTGATGGAATATTAGAGTTTGTGGCGCGTAGTACAGCGAAAGTTTGGTTCGGACTGGTCACAGGAGCAGAAACCAAATCATTATGTCCACTAGACGAACCTGAATCTGCAAACTGGTTCACGTGTCGATTGTAAATCACCTCACCTATGACCTCATTACCTATCAAGCTAGAAAATGTCGACGCGGTAGAATTTAGTTCCAAAGTTCCGTTATTAATTACAGTAGCGTTTGCAATAATAGATTGTGAAGGAGGAATTGATGTTTTAGCGCCTTCTTTAATAAAAAAGTTTTTTAATTTAATTTGTTCTTCTTCAGGGTCTTCCATGGCAGCTATATAGGTGCCGCTCATCACATAGGCGTTTTCATTTCCTGTAGTCGAATCTGGAGTACCACCTATCCATCCTGCAGTTTGTCCATCATCCATATAAATCATGCCATCAAATGCACCTACGAGTTTAAAATTGTCAAAACCAGTATAACCATTGACGTCATTTCTGTTTCTTAATCGAATTTGTAAAGAGATGCTATTTACCGTGTCAGGAATTGTGACGTTTTCCGTTCCAGTAGTTGTAGCAGCAGGAACACCACCTTCAACGATTCTAATCCATGGTTGAGCAACTCCATCATATAGCAATCGGTATTGAACAACACCAGCACTATTTGAATAACCATGTACATTCCAATCAAAAGAAACTCTAACATTAGTAAAGTCGCTAATACTGACAGGTTCTAAAGTTAGCGTAGCAAACCCTGTAGTACCATTACCTTCATCATTAATATCATTTTCTCCGAAAATATTTCCTGAGAATGATGAATGATTTAAAGGCGTAGCTATATTGCTGTCTATCACACCGTAATAGCCATCAGTTCCCCAGCCATTGTCAAATGTAGTGACGTCTGTGCTGTAAGGCCAGTTTGGTGTGCTGCCATCAAAATCTTGTTGAGCTAAAGTTAGTGAAGGGCCGTGGACACTAAACGATGTGCTCATGACAAAGAATGGGTCTAGTACCACTAATTTTACTGACGAACTCTTGTTCGATAAAGTAATATTATCTAAAACGGCCAAACCATTAGTAATTGGGTAATTGTTTGGATTTGGTGTAATGTTTGAACCATTAGCTAATATGCCAATAGTGTCGTTATAATCATAATCACGATTACCATTTACATCCACAGCAATAACTGTTGGAAACGGTGTCATAATATCAAATTGGTTAGTGTCCGTTGGTTGTTGGCCAAATATAAAACGGTCAGCAATAACATTGATTCTGTTATCATCACCAACTATAGGTGTTTGAGCTGCTCCGGCATCAAAAGCTTCAAAAACAGATCCTAGTAACGGGTTAGCTACAGCTTTAGTAATTTTAAGCTGAAATTGTTCCTTGTCCGTTACTGCACTATTAAAAGTAGTTCGAATTTCAAAGATCTTTGATCCATTATCAGGAGCTTCAAGCCCTGATAAACCAGAAAAGCTAACTGTATTCGAAGTGACTGCTGCTTCTGCTATTCGAGTACTACCATCAAAAATAGCAATAGTTTTTAAGTTGCTGCTATTTGTGATTTCAAAATCTAAGTCAGTTAAAATCGTACTAGCGTTATCAGCGTCTGTTAAATCATCACCACCATCTTGAATTGTAAATTCACCGATTTTTAAAGAACTCCCCACGGTTAATCCAGTTGATCGCGGATATGTTGTATAGTTATCGATATTGTCATATGGATCGAAACTTGAGGCCACAATATTTGACTCAGCGCTAAATACTACTGTAGATGCTATCGTTCCTCGCATTCTTAAACCAGGTTTAGCAATGCCATATTGTGCCCATGAATTCTGACCAGCGATTATAAAATAACCAAATTGATTAGGTGCGTTCCACGCATAGAGTCTAAAGGTAATCGTTCCCCCAGTGCCTGAAGTAATATTCAAACCTGTAAAATTTCTTACATCTGCCGGGTTAGGACTGGTCTCTACTCCTGAAACTGGTATTCCAGGTGTTGCGAAATTATCTAAGCTATAAAATATTTGATAATTAGCCGGGCCATTTGCTGTGGCTCTGAATTTTCCATCAATTCTACTGATGTTAATGCTGTTCGAGACACTAGCAGTTGTAGACCATTCGATATATTCATTACCTAATACGGCATCTGCTAAACTTGTCGACTGCCATCCATTTGTAATAAAATTTTGGTCTGGATTACCAGCTAATTGTACACCGGCACCTCTTACAAAACCGCTAGAGCTTATTGCCGGGTCATTTCCAGTAGCGGTAGGACCTACAATATTATGGCGGTCTATCGTGACGATCGGAGATTGACTAAAACCTAATGAGAAAAAGGCTAGTAAAACATATAAGATGTAATGTTTTTTCATGAGTGTAATTTTCTATAATTAAAAATTTTTTATTTGGGTTTGTTAGGCCACAATTAGGGGCTTTATAATCAAATAAAGCGATTTATTATGTCCCATAGTTTGCGAAACTACTTATTTAAAAGCTTACGTTATAATATCTTAGATGAAACGCTTATTATCTTGGTTGAAAAGAGTTGGTTTAAAAAAGGATGGGGGTGTGGCGAACTTTTCCTTCAAAATTGATGCGCTAAGAATAACCAGTTTTATAGTTTGTTCGAATCGTTAATTGGGTGGATAAATCAAGGAAGGTGACGGTTGTTATTTGGCTAATGACCTACTTTATTTATCTCATCAGCATCAATTCTATTTTTATAGTTGAGATAAAACGTACTTACGGTAAATTTCAATATGAGGACAGTAAAAGCAGTCGCTGCTCGATGATCATTTAGGACTTATTAACATAGAGGGTTTATTAGTGTGTTATAAATTTACTGTAAATAACAAGAAATGCTTTAGGTTTATAATGTTAATTAGCCTTATTTATTTGATATTGACACTATTTCGGTAGAGTTGAATCAACATGCGCAATGTAGTTATGTTTGGTTTTTGTTAATAAGTCATAAGGGAATTATAGAATAAATTTATAATCTTTGTATCTGACAGTTAGGCGCTTAGGTGTACTAAGTCGAACATTTATTTATTAATTAAAACACACATGCAATGAGTGTAAAATTCAAGGCGCAAGCCAGACGGAACCCTCAGGATGTCACATTGCCTGAGAAGTACTACGCTGCTGCGATAGCAGATGGCGAAGTAGATTTAGAAGTGCTCGCGGAGCAAATCTCGTACGAAAGTACGGTAACCGAGTCCGACTGCCATGCCGTTCTGCTCTCTTTAGAACGAAACATATTGGTTTCGCTAAAGCAGGGACGGATTGTAAAGTTAGGCCGACTCGGTAATTTTCAAGTGAGTGTCAGTTCGGAAGGGCGTGATACGGAAGAAGAAGTCAATGCCTCCTTAATTACAAAGGCACGAATTCTTTTTAGACCAGGTAAACGCCTGCGTAATTTATTAGGTGATTTAACTTTTAAGAAAGCGAGCTAGAACCCCGTTTTTCACCTAAATTTAATAAGGTCTTGAGTGTTCTTACCACTCAGGACCTTTTTTTTATGATTAAATGTGGTGGTATTTATACGGGTAAAGAGAGTGGAAGATGCTCAACAAAGAGACTGTTGTTCCGTATGTTTCATTTTAAAGCTGCTGATGAACTAAACCCATGTGGTTTTTGATGTTGTTTAACACGAATTAGTCTTGAATTCTTCAAATCCTATTCGATTTACGGTTGTATCGGGCATTTAAATGCTTGAAAAACGGCGTAAAAAAAGCCTAAAACACAGCTAGAACCCCGTTTTTAGGCTAAATTTAATAAGGTCTTGAGTGTTCTTACACACTCAAATCAAATGATTATTTTACAAATATAATGAAGTGATTTTGAAATCACCTTCTTTTTGAGGCTTAAAATGAGGTTTTGTTTGAATAGAAGCAAAGATTTCCCTGCAGGTTCTGGCGGTCGCTCGTTAGGTGCGACTATTATTGCGGTTTCAGGGTGCGTTTAGCTTAAAGTCGCGTAGATTTTGCTCATGGACTAAACTTTAAGAATAAGGGCCAATCGCGACTAGTAAAATGGGGGTTTAGGAGGTCGAGGATTCTGGTCACTTTAAAACGGCTTTAAAATTAGAATGCTGCCTTAAAGTTAATTTCAATTCGTATTTTAGTGCAGCCCATCAGTTGTAAGTGTGGTCTAGTTTTTAGGAATGTCTCTTGTTGACTTTTATTTTAAGTGATTCCAGCATAAATTCTAAGAGATAGTGACTAAATAGTATCAAATGATTTAATATTATTGTGTAAATAAGTATTTTCGGGAATTTAAAACACACATCTTATATATCGGAGTGCGATGGTATAAAGAAGGCTTGTGTTCGCTTAAAGTGAGGTTACCTCAATAAAGAAAAAGGGAAAGAGTTTAGCTCGGAAAAGATTTTTGAGTCTTAAACTGGGAGGGTGACAATAAATATTAGGAAATAATCATAAGCATAAATTTTGAAATTTAGTAAACGTCATGCGGCCAAAACGCTTACTTGGAGACTTGTAGGTACTCTAGATACTATGCTTTTGTCATGGTTGCTGTCTGGAGACCTATGGATAGGGCTGCAGATAGGTGGATTTGAGTTGGCGACCAAATCGTTTTTGTACTATATGCACGAAAGGTTTTGGTATCGAACGAAAATAAAGTCGGCAAACAAAAGACATATATTTAAAACATTCTCATGGCGATGCATTGGGACTTTAGATACCATACTGCTCGGTTGGCTGGTGACAGGAAGCCCCTTAACTGGTCTGAAAATTGGAACGGCCGAGGTCTTTACGAAAATGCTATTGTATTTTGTGCATGAGAAATTGTGGTATCGTATTAATTTTGGTCTTGACAAAAGAATTAAAGAACGACGACTTCAATCGTAAAAATAGTTAATCACATCATGAGTTCACACACACGGCAACAGGCCTATAGAATAACAAAATTGGACAGGGAAAAACGTCATGGTCATCGCTCTTTTTTACTGTGGTTTACGGGGTTATCTGGCTCTGGAAAGTCGACCTTGGCAAACTTGGTAGAGCAAGAGCTTTATAAGCGAGGGATCTCCACCTACTGTTTGGATGGTGATAATATAAGGCAAGGTATTAATAAAGATCTTAGTTTTGCGCCAGAGGACAGAGCTGAAAACATTAGGCGTATAGCTGAAGTTGCTCGTTTAATGATAGATGCGGGAATATTAACCTTAGCGGCTTTTGTATCGCCTTATAGAGAAGATCGTGATAAGATTAAAACTATAGTGGGTAAGAACGAAGTGTTTGAAATTTATGTCAATACCTCCTTAGAGGAATGTGAACGGCGGGATGTGAAGGGTTTATACAAAAAAGCACGAGCTGGTGAAATTGAAAATATGACAGGGATATCAGCCCCTTATGAAGCGCCCTTATCAGCCGATTTGGAAATTGTTACCGATAATCAGTCTGTTGATGTTTCGGTAAAAAAGATATTAGATTTTATTCTAGAAAAATTAAAGTATAACCTATGAGTAATTACGTCATTAATCATTTAAAAGCCCTAGAGGCAGAAGCTATTTTTGTTATACGTGAAGTTGCTGCTCAATTTGAAACGCCAGCTTTACTATTCTCTGGAGGTAAAGATTCAATTTTATTGACGCATTTAGCGAAAAAAGCATTCTACCCAGCAAAAATTCCATTTCCTTTAATTCATATTGATACTGGACATAATTTTCCTGAAACTATAGCTTTTAGGGATCAGTTGGTTCATGAATTAGGAGTGCAGTTGATTGTGGGATCTGTGCAAGAGGCCATTGATAAAGGTCGTGTTATTGAGGAAACTGGAGCAGACGCCTCGCGTAACTCACTGCAAATTGTTTCCCTTTTAGATACGCTAGAAGCTTATAAGATTGATGCCGCTATGGGTGGAGCAAGACGAGACGAAGAAAAAGCACGAGCTAAAGAGCGTTTTTTTTCTCATCGTGATGAGTTTGGGCAGTGGGATCCTAAAAATCAAAGACCAGAATTGTGGAACCTGTTCAACGGTAGGAAGAATTATGGAGAACACTTTAGAGTATTTCCTATTTCTAACTGGACCGAATTAGATGTTTGGGAATATATTAAATTAGAGAATATTCAGTTGCCTTCGTTATACTTTTCGCACCAACGCGACTGCATAATTAGAGATAATGTGATTTTGGCACATTCAACATTTTTAAAGCTCAAAGCCAATGAGGAGGTAAAAAACATGACCATTCGCTACCGAACTTGTGGCGATATGCCAATAACAGGTGCGGTAGAATCGAAAGCCGATACGGTAGATAAAATTATAGAGGAAATTGCAACCACAAGAACAACGGAACGTGGGGGTCGTGCCGATGATAAACGTGCTGAAACGGCCATGGAAGACCGTAAGAAACAAGGCTATTTCTAGTAATATGACCTGCCCATCTAAAGAATATCCCTTTGGGTCTAATGAGAAACAAAACACCTTCTAATTAAAAACTATCAAGCGTAGCTCATTAGGGGTGTTTTCAAAGTTTAACTAGAAATACGAATGATAACTGAGAGGCATGTCCCCTCGAGGGGACTTTAGGGGTGTATTTAATGTTTAATTAGAAATACGAATGATAAACGTGAGGCATGTCCCCTTGAGGTTAATGAAAAGTAAAATATATTTTGATTTGTAATTACCGAGTGTAGCTCATTAGGGGTGTCAAAAAACATTTACATTGGCTTTGTCTATGATTAAAGATTGAGGTGTAATAAGAATAATAAACGTGAGGAATGTCCCCTCGAGGGGACTTTAGGGGTGTTATTAAAATAGGAACATTAAATTTATAGCTTAAATAAAACATAAGAAAATTGTAACATAAACATCAAGCTGAGGAATGTCCCCTGGAGGGGACTTTAGGGGTGTATTTAAGGTTTAACTAGAAATACGAATGATAACTGTGAGGAATGTCCCCTTGGGCTTAATGAAAAGTAAAACATATTTTGATTAGAAATTACCGAGCATAGCTCATTAGGGGTGTCAAAAAAACATTTACATTGGCTTTGTCTATGATTAAAGATATGAGGTGTAATATGAATAATAAACGTGAGGAATGTCCCCTCGAGGGGACTTTAGGGGTGTTATAAAATAGGAATATTAAATTTATAGCTTAAATAAAACATAAGAAAATTGTAATATAAACATCCATCTAAGGAATGTCCCCTTGAGCTTAATGAAAAGTAAAATATACTTTACTTTGAAATTACCGAGCGTAGCTCATTAGGGGTGTTATTGAAATATGAACATTATATCAATACCAATACTTATGAAGGATTAACCACAGAAATCAACCAAATAAAACGAAAATTACACAGTCTAAGTAAAAAACTAAGAAATAAAGCTGTAAGCCTAAAGCCTAAAATATAAAATAATGAAACATCAAAACATAGAACTATTGAGATTCACTACAGCGGGAAGTGTAGATGATGGGAAAAGTACTTTAATAGGGCGGTTATTATATGATTCTAAATCAATTTTTCAAGATCAATTAGATGCTGTTGAGAAATCGAGTAAAACCAAAGGTTACGATTATGTAGACTTGTCCTTGCTAACAGATGGCCTAAAGTCAGAACGCGAACAAGGAATTACGATTGACGTGGCTTACCGTTATTTCTCCACGCCAAAACGCAAATTTATTATCGCTGATTCACCTGGGCATATTCAATATACCCGTAATATGGTTACTGGGGCATCAACGGCTAACTTAGCCATTATTCTCATAGATGCGCGAAAAGGATTATTGGAACAAACCCACCGTCATGCCTTTATCGCTTCCTTATTGCGTATTCCGCATGCTATAGTCTGTGTCAATAAAATGGACTTAGTGGATTATGAAGAGGCTGTTTACAATCAAATTGTAACCGACTTTAAGACTTTTGCATCTAAACTCAGTATTAATGACATCCAGTTTATACCTATCTCGGCCTTACAGGGTGATAATATTGTGAACCGTTCTACTCATATGGATTGGTATCAAGGAAGTACACTTCTCTATCATTTAGAAACTGTTCATATTTCTAGCGATAATAATTTAGTAGACTGTCGTTTTCCTGTGCAGTCTGTGATTAGACCACACACCTTAGAACATCAAGATTATAGAGGTTTTGCAGGGCGCATTGATGGAGGTGTGTTTAAACCTGGTGATAGGGTTAAATCATTGCCATCTGGATTTGTATCCACGATTAAGAGTATTGAGCTTAATGGTGAGCCTATTCAAGAAGCTTTTTCACCTATGTCGGTAACCATGACTCTAGAGGATGATTTAGATAATAGTCGCGGAGATATGATTGTGCGTGAAAATAATGTTCCTGAAATTGGACAAGATTTAGAAGTGTTAGTTACTTGGATGAGTAATAAGCCAGTGCAAGCTAGAAGTAAAGTGTTAATTAAACATACAACAAATGAATGTGTGGCTATGATTAAAGAGATTAAATATAAAATAGATATAAATACCTTACATCGTATTGAAAATATCAACCAAGTTGAGATGAATGATATAGCACGGGTATCGCTAAGAACGGCTAAGCCTGTGTTTTACGATAGTTATAAAAGAAATCGACAAACGGGGAGTATAATTTTAATAGACGAGCAGACGAACGAGACTATTGGTGCAGGGATGATTATTTGAGGGGGAAATGGTGAAGTGGTGATGCGGTGATAGCGGTGATAGCGGTGAGATGGTGAGGTGGTGATGCAGGGATGCAGGGATGCAGGGATGCGGTGATAGTGGTGATGTGGTGAAATGGTGAAGTGGTGACGTGGGGTTGTAGTGATGCAGGGATGCGGTGAGATGGTGATGCGGTGATAGTGGTGAAGTGGTGAGGTGGAGATACGGTGATGCAGGGATGTAGTGATTTGGTGAGATGGTGGATCTTTAAATAGGAATTTTAAAATTTTAGTCATGACTCATAAAGATTTAGAGGTTTATAAATTAAGTTTAGATCTAGTGGAGCAAATTTATGCCTTAACGAAGGAATTTCCTGCGTCTGAAGATTTTGGATTGACCTCACAATTGAGAAGGGCAGCTGTGTCATTGCCCTCAAATATTGCAGAAGGTTCAAGTAGGGGTTCTACCAAAGACTTTATTCGGTTTTTAAATATAGCATCAGGATCATTGTCAGAAATAGAAACACAGTTAGTGATTGCAGAACGTATAGGGTATATAACGTTTAGCGAGGCATTACAAAATAGTATTATCACTATCAGAAAAATGCTATACCGTTTAAAGCAAGCCTTAAATAAAAAATTAAGTCAGTAATATGAAAAAAAAGAACAACCAACCGTCCCACCGCTCCACCGATTCCCCGAATCACCGATTCCCCGATTCCCCGAATCACAGTCTCACCAACTCACCAACTCACCGCTCCACCGATTCCCCGCCTCACAGTCTCACTGCCTCACGGTCTCCCCGCCTCACCGATTCCCCGCCTCCCCGCCTCACCGATTCACCGCCTCACCTAAAAACCGCCATCACCGCTGCCCTAGAAGCCGGAAAAGCCATCCTAGACATCTACTATTCTAACGAATTTGACGTTGAGCTAAAAGGTGATAACTCACCACTTACAAAGGCTGATATAGCGGCACATCACGTTATCATTTCTTATCTGAGCGAAACCAATATTCCTATACTCTCTGAGGAGGGAAAACATTTACCCTATGAGATTCGAAGTACATGGAATACTTTATGGATTGTAGATCCTATTGATGGTACTAAAGAATTCATAAAGAAAAATGGTGAATTTACTGTGAACATAGCTTTGGTAGAAAACCAAATTCCGATTCTTGGGGTAATTTATGTTCCTGTTCTTAAAGAGCTCTACTTTGCGAGTAAGGATTTGGGATCTTACAAAGTGAAAGACATTAACGAATTTACATGCATAAAAAAATTAACCGAAAATGCAGAAAAACTCCCACTAAACGAATCAACGGATTTACAAAAAAACGAATTCACAGTCGTAGCAAGTAAATCGCACTTATCTAAGGAAACAGAAGATTATATTGGCGAGCTCGAGAAGCAACATGGTGCAGTCACCACAATTTCTAAAGGCAGCTCCTTAAAACTCTGTATGGTTGCTGAAGGCCAAGCCGACTGTTACCCACGGTTTGCGCCGACTATGGAGTGGGACACGGCTGCAGGACAAGCTATTTGCGAGCAGGCGGGTTTTCAGGTCATGGATTGGGTTACTAAAAAGCCCATGTTGTATAATAGGGAACAGCTTCTAAACAACTGGTTTGTGGTGAGATAATCGAGGGGTCATTCATTTTTTAAGACTTTTAGGAATGCGTTAAGGACCATGGCATCGCAGTCCAAAATGAGAACATAATCCCTTGTTACTCTTTAAATTTAGAATATCTTTGCCGAGATTTAATCTATATCGAATGCTGTAATTCATATAGATTTTTTTCTTGTTTATACTAAAATACAAATGTCTCAGCGCCGATGCAGTGGCATTTGTTAGGATAAGTGAGAAGAGAATTAAAAAGAAAATAACAGACATATATAATAAACTATGAAAATAGCCATTATTGGTTTAGGGTACGTTGGGTTACCGTTAGCAAGATTATTTGCAACAAAGTACCCTGTTATAGGGTTTGATATTAATCAATCACGAGTCAATGAATTACAAAATGGTATAGATAGCACTCTAGAGGTTGAAAATGAAATATTAAAGGCAGTTTCGGTTAATGAACCAGAAATTCTTTTGCAAGATGAAGCGAATGGATTGTATTGTACAACGGATTTAGAGTTAATTGCAGATTGTACATATTATATCATTACGGTTCCAACGCCGGTTGACAAAAATAACAGGCCAGATTTAATACCACTTCATAAAGCAAGTGAAACTGTAGGGAAAGTGCTCAAAAAAGGAGATATTGTGGTTTACGAGTCAACGGTATACCCAGGTGCTACGGAAGAAGAATGTATTCCTATTTTAGAACAAGTATCGGGATTAGTTTATAATACGGACTTTTTTGCAGGCTATTCACCAGAACGAATTAATCCAGGTGATAAAGAGCATACAGTAGAAAAGATACTAAAAGTGACATCTGGGTCAACGCTAGAGACGGGACAAAAAGTAGATACCCTTTATAAAAGTGTGATTACGGCAGGGACTCATCTAGCTCCAAATATTAAAGTGGCTGAAGCCGCAAAAGTGATCGAAAATTCACAGCGTGATATTAATATTGCCTTTGTCAACGAGTTGGCAAAGATTTTTAACCGTCTCGATATAAATACCAATGACGTTTTAGAAGCCGCAGCGACCAAGTGGAACTTCTTACCATTTAAACCCGGTTTAGTAGGAGGGCATTGTATTGGTGTCGATCCTTATTATTTAGCACAAAAGGCCCAAGAAGTAGGGTACCACCCTGAGATTATATTAGCAGGTCGTCGTATGAATGATTCCATGGGAGAGTATGTGGCGTCTCAAGTGGTGAAATTAATGTTGACCAATGATATTAAAGTTAAAGGGGCTAATGTTTTAATGTTAGGAGTTACTTTCAAGGAAAATTGTCCTGATGTTAGAAATACCAAGGTAGTAGATGTGGTTCATGAGTTAGAAAGCTACGGAATCAACGTCACGATTTACGACCCATTAGCATCACCAGAAGAAGTTGAGCAGGAATACAAACTTAAAACGGTTAAAACAAAACCAGAAGGTCAATTCGAAGCTGTGGTTTTAGCGGTGGCACATAATGAATTCCTAACAGAAGATTTCGATAGTCTAAAAGCAGTAAATGGAATTGTTTACGACGTTAAGGGGGTTTTAGATCAGTCAGAAGGTAGGCTTTAGTGGCGTAACAAATATTTTACGTAGTTTTCAAGCTTACTAAAATCAGCCTAGATTTTTTTTGGTTCGTTTTTTCAGCAATGAAATCGAAGATTCACAAACACCTAAATTACAATAGACAAGGTGGTGAGTAAAAAAATGAACACATAAAATAGAATTAAAAAACATGAATTTAGAAGAATTTAAAGTTTTAGAAAATAAAAA
The DNA here is from genome assembly GCF_003217215.1 of Winogradskyella epiphytica. Classification (GTDB taxonomy): domain Bacteria; phylum Bacteroidota; class Bacteroidia; order Flavobacteriales; family Flavobacteriaceae; genus Winogradskyella; species Winogradskyella epiphytica. The sequence goes on along the minus strand of NZ_QJTD01000001.1, from coordinate 149,329 downwards.
TATACTAGTAACCGGAGGAGCCGGATTTATAGGCTCTAACCTCTGCGAAGCACTACTTAGCTTAAACGCTAAAGTAACCTGCCTAGACAATTTCGCTACAGGACACAGATACAATATAGCCCCTTTTCTAAGTAACGAAAATTTTACCCTTATAGAAGGTGATATCCGTGATTTAGATACCTGTCACAAAGCCTTTGCTGGTCAAGATTTCATCTTACACCAAGCGGCTTTAGGTTCAGTACCACGTTCTATTGCAGATCCAATTACCTCTAATGATGTTAATGTTGGTGGTTTTTTAAATATGTTAGTAGCAGCTCGTGACGCTGAAGTAACCCGTTTTGTGTATGCAGCTAGTTCATCAACTTACGGTGACCATGAAGCCTTACCAAAGATAGAAGAAACTATTGGGAAACCTTTATCTCCTTATGCGATTACAAAATATGTCAACGAATTATACGCAGATAATTTTTATGCGACTTACGGATTAAACACCATAGGCTTGCGTTATTTTAATGTTTTTGGAAGACGTCAAGATCCTAATGGAGCCTATGCGGCAGTGATTCCATTATTCGTAAAGCAATTTATGAATCATGAAAGCCCAGTGATAAACGGAGATGGAACTTATTCTCGTGACTTCACCTATATCGATAATGTGGTGCAAATGAATTTACGTGCCATTACCACAGAGAATAAAGAGGCTTTAAACCAGGTGTATAATACGGCAGTTGGAGATCGTACGACATTAGTACAGTTAACCGACTTACTAAAAAAACATCTATCAAAGTACGACTCTAAAATAGCTGAGGTCAATATCGTTCATGGACCAAATCGTAAAGGAGATATTCCACACTCCTTAGCCTCTGTAGAAAAAGCGAAAAAATTATTAAATTATACCCCTTCTCATGCCATAGATAAAGGAATTGAGGAAGCCGTGCAATGGTATTGGGAAAATTTAAAATAAAAGATTAAGTCGATTGAAAACCACCTCCAATCAAAGAATTGCTAAAAATACTTTCTTCTTATATATAAGAATGGCCATTACCATGGTCGTTTCTTTATATACTTCTCGTGTTGTTTTAAACACTTTGGGAGTAGAGGATTTTGGTATTTATAATTTAGTTGGAGGAATCGTTGTTTTGTTCTCTTTTATTAATTCAGGAATGACTGCAGCGACGCAGAGGTTCTTGAACTTTGAGATGGCTAAAAATTCAACTAAAGCTGTACAACGTGTTTTTAGTGTGAGTATGAATGCCCATTTCTTGATAATTGGGGTAATCTTATTTTTATCTGAAACTGTTGGGTTATGGTTTTTAAATTATAAGTTGAATATACCAGCAGAAAGAATGTATGCGGCAAATGTTGTCTATCAGTTTTCGCTGTTGTCATTTTGCTTTAGTGTTCTCAAAGTGCCTTATAATGCGAGTGTCATTGCTTATGAGAAAATGTCTTTTTATGCATGGATAAGTATTATTGAAGTAATATTAAAATTAGTTATAGTATTTCTACTTGTTCTGTTTTTTTATGATAAGTTGATTTTATATTCAATTTTAGTTTTTGCAGTTTCGGTAATTATATTCCTAGCCTACCGGTTCTTTTGTAGACGCTTGTTTGAGTCGTGTAAATATAAATTCATAAAAGATAAAACCCTTTTTAAAGAATTAATTAGTTTTTCTGGATGGAGTCTCTTTGGACATATGGCATTAATCGGTTCAAACCAAGGTGTATCATTCATATTAAATATTTTTCTTGGTGTTACAATTAATGCAACCATGGGGATTGCATCACAAGTTAATACAGCTATCTATGGCTTTGTTTCCAATTTTCAAATCGCCTTCAATCCACAAATAGTGAAAACATATGCTTCTGGTAATATAGAAGAGCATAAAAATTTGCTTTTTCAAGCTTCTAAATTTTCTTATTATTTACTATTAATATTGGCTGTTCCAATTTTATTAAATACTGAGTACATTTTAACTTTATGGTTGAAAATCGTTCCAGATTTCGCAGTTGAATTTACACAATTAATAGTGCTCTTTTCTTTAGTAGACGCATTAGCAGGCCCATTTTGGTCATCTATAAATGCGACAGGAAAAATTAAAAAATACCAATTAGGAGTTGCGTTAATTTTATTTATGAACCTACCTATTGCTTATCTTTTATTGTATTTTAATTATTCTCCAATTTATGTAATTATAGCAAAGGTTGCTATTAATATATTATTGTTTTTATTTCGTTTGGTTATTTCTCATAGATATTTACACTTTAATTATTCGAAAGTATTAATCCAAATATATCTGAAATTAATTTGGGTGAGTGTTATTACTATTGGACTTTTGTATTTAATTAGAGAGAAAGTGTTTCTTTCAATTCAGAATTGGTATAGTTTAATTTTGTTCTCAATTTTATGTCTAATTATTTCAGTAAGTGTAATTTATATCGTTGGTATAACTAAAAGAGAAAAATCTTATATACTTAACTTTGTTAGAAATAAAATGTACTAATGCCTAAAGTATCCATCATTCTTCCTTGCTACAATGTAGAAAAATACATTGCTAAAAGCATTCAATCTGTTTTAGAGCAAACTTATGCTGACTTTGAGCTATTGGTTGTTATTGATGGCTCGCCTGATAATAGCAAAGCAATCGCTGAAACCTTCCAAGATTCAAGAATTCATATCTACGAAAAAACTAATGGCGGACTCTCTGATGCAAGGAATTACGGATTAGAAAGAGCAAACGGTGAGTTTGTTTATTTTATGGATAGCGATGATTGGATTGAATCGAGTTTATTAGAAAAGTCAATTTGTGTTTTAGAAGAGGAAAATCTAAATCTTGTAATCTTTGGCTATATACAGGATGATGAAGATGTAGATGGCAACCTGACTGCTTCTCACGTAATTCTGCCTAATACTAATGTTATCCAAAAGTTAGATGAAAATAAAGAATTGGGACCAAACATTTTAGGACTAATGGGCTACGCATGGAATAAGGTTTATAGAAGGTCTTTTTTAATTGCTAATCATTTCGTATTTGAAAAAGGAACCTCCTTAATAGAAGATATTCTTTTTAATGCACAGCTATATCATAAGCTAGATAAATTACGCTTTATTAACGAAGCATTTTATCATTACCTAAATAGACCAAGTGCAACATTAATTAAACAATACCATTCAGATTCTTTTGAATTAAAATTAAGAAGAAATAGAGTGTTGCAAGCTTTGTTTAATGAATGGGCCTTTAGTAATCAGGACAGTATAGTAGCTGCTAGTCATATTGGCGGAATTAGATATTGTTTGCATAATATGTTCTATTTTAAAAACAGTTTATCATTCTATGAAAAAAAAGAGCATATAAAAGAAATGATCCAACATCCATTTACCAAAGAAGTAATTAATAACTTTGCGCCCAAAACTTTAAAAGATAAAGTGTTCAAAGTATTGATAAAATATGAACAAGCCTTCTTGCTTGCTATTTTAGCACAACTAAAAAAATAAAATATGATTAAGAAATTAATTAGTTTTAGAACAAAATATAGAATTAGATTGTTTTTACAACAATTTAAGTCACTTGATTATTTCAGAAATACCAAAATAGATAATGATAAGAAATATGCCTATATTTTTTTAGCGGCAGATTATGGCAACCTAGGGGATGTGGCTATTACATATGCACAAACAAAGTTCTTAAAGGATAATTTGGGTGAAGATTTTGATGTCATTGAAATCCCTATTAGTCAAAGTTTAGAAGGGCTTCAGTTTGTGAAGAAAAATATTCAAAAAGGTGACATTGTGACCACAGTTGGTGGAGGTAATTTAGGGGATATGTATGACCAAATCGAATTTATTAGACAACTTGCCGTCGAGTTTTTTCCAAACAATAAGTTTATCTCATTTCCACAAACGTTTGACTTTGCAGATACGCCGAATGGTCAAAAAGCGCTAAGAGTAGCCAAGAAAGTGTATAATAATCATTCTAATTTGTTTTTTGTGGCAAGAGAAAAGACCTCGTTTGAGATGATGAAAAAGCATTTTACGAATACCACTGTTTTATTAACGCCAGATATTGTATTAAGTCTTGACAAACAGCAACCAATTAAAGAAAGAAAGGGGGCGGTAATCTGTATGCGACAAGACAAGGAGAAAAACTTATCGGATGAACAGACCAAATTTATTCAAAATCAAATCAAAAACAGATTTGAAATGGTGACTTACTATGATACTCATATTAATCAGGACAAATTGAGTATTAAAGATCGAGAGCAGGAGCTACACAAAATTTGGGATACCTTTAGAGGAGCAGAGCTAGTTATTACAGACCGTTTGCATGGTATGATTTTTTGCTATATAACCAACACGCCTTGTTTGGTCTTTCAAAATAACAATCATAAAGTAAGAGAAACCTATGATTGGATAAAAGGGAATAAGAATGTCAACTTACTGAAAAACTACTCAGAAACAGATATAAAAAGATTTTTTGAAAAATCAAGTTTTAGTCTTGGAGAATTAGTGAATATCACAAATGAGTATTTACCACTAAAAGATCAATTGGCTAAAAGTTAAACCGACTATGGTTAAATTATTTGTAAAATAATTATGCAATGAAACAATCCATCAAGAAAAAATTATTGAAAACAGACTTAGGGACTCTATTGTTCTATAAAATTAGAGTTTTAAGAGAAAAACTGTCGTTGGCTCAAAAGAGTGATTATCAATATATTAAAATTGATTATAAAAAACGATATGGAAAGGAGATCGACTTAAAAAATCCTAAAACAATTTCTGAAAAATTACAATGGCTTAAATTATTTTATCGCAATGAAAATATGCCAATTTGTTCAGATAAATATGACGTCAAAATATTTTTAGAAAAATTTGGTTATGAACACCTCTTGAATGAAGTTTTGGGAGTGTATCATACGGCAGATGAAATTGACAATATCGATTTGGAATCATTACCAGATTCCTTTGTAGTTAAAGCAACACATGGAAGTGGTTGGAATTTTATTTGTAAAGATAAAACAAAAGTCGATTGGGTTGACCAAAAGAAAATCTTCAAACAATGGATGAAATTGAATCTTTATGTTTTTGGGAGAGAATGGAATTACAAAAATTTAAAGCCCAAAATATTAATCGAAAAGTTTATTGATGAACATCCTTTAAACGACTACAAGTTTATATGTTATAATGGTAAACCAAAAACAATTCAAGTTAATAGTGTTAAAGACAATATAAAATATATGGATTTCTATGATCTCGATTGGAACAGACTAGGTATTATGTATGACTCTTATGTGCAAGCCGACCACTTTGTTCCTAAACCGGATCAATATAATGAAATGCTTCAAATAGCAGAGGAACTTAGTCAAGAATTTCCTTATGTACGTGTTGATTTTTATAACTATAATGGTAAAATCTTATTAGGAGAATTAACATTTTTTCCTGTTGGAGGTATTAAACCTATTGTTCCAGAAACTGACAAATATGAAAATCTATTTGGTTCATATTTAACATTACCTGAACCAAATCATAACATGGAGCTATACCATAAAATTAATGCCTAGTTTTAGACTTATAAGATGTCAAAAAAAAATATTCTATTCTTAATTAATAATTTAGGCGGTGGTGGCGCAGAAAAGGTATTAGTGAATCTCGTTAATCATATGGATTATAACAAGTATAATATAACTTTAAGAACCTTAGTTAACGAGGGTGAAAATAAACGCTTTTTATCCAATACGATAAATTATGAATATATATTTAAGAAAAGTTTTAAAGGATTAAATTATTTACATTTATTACCATCTAATTATATCTATAAGAAAGTGGCCTATGGTACTTTTGATGTAATTATAGTTTACCTACATGGTGTGTTAACAAAAATTGTTGCAAATGCACCAGCTTCTCAAAATACAATTGCCTATTTGCATGCTAATATGCAAAACTCTCCGTTTATAAAGAGTTTTTCAAATCAAAAACAAATAGTAGCTTGTTTTAAATCTTATAATGCTATTGTTTCTGTGAGTAAAAGTGTAGAAGAATCATTCAAGGCTGTTTCAGGAATTAATGAAAACTTACATGTTATTTATAATACTTTTGACGTCAAAGGTATTGTTGAAAAAAGTAAAGAACCATTAAATCATTCAGATGTCATAATAGGGGAGGCTGATAATAAGATTTTAAACTTAATTACCGTAGGGAAACTAACGGCAGTAAAAGGTTACGAGAGGTTAATCAAGGTAATTAAAAAATTACGGGACTACGACATTAAGGTAAATCTTTCCATAGTAGGAGAAGGAGAGCAAAGAAGTTTGTTAGAACAGTACATTAAGAAGCATCAATTAGAAAACTCTATAAGCCTCCTGGGGTTCCAATCCAACCCTTATAAATATATTGTCAATAGTGATCTCTTTGTTTGTTCATCTTACTCTGAAGGATTTAGTTCTGTCGTAGTAGAGAGTATTATATTAGGAGTACCTGTTATTACAACGGATTGTGCGGGGATGAGTGAGATAGTAGGGGAAGAAAATGAATACGGCATCATAGTCGATAACAACGAAGAAAGCTTATACAGAGGATTAAAAAAGATGATTTTAGAAAGAGATTTAATCACTAGTTATTCTATAAAAGCAAAAGAGCGGGCCAAATACTTTTCTACAGAAAAAGGTGTATTAGACGTAGAAAAATTAATTGACCGAATCTTGAATGGTTAGTCAAGGAGAATGCTCTTATTTAAATTTGATTTAAAACTTTAATACACTATGCCGACTATTAAATATACGGAAAATGTATTGGGTTATGCATATTTGTGTGAGTTGTAAAACGAAAAATAAAATGTTTAAAGTAATAACAGTATCTGAATCTATATGAAAAAGAGCATGTGCGCGCTTACTTCTATTGTAAATAATTAATGGTGATAATATGATTGATTTTATTCCTATAGAGCACTATACAGCCTTTTATCACTATATGATGCTTATAGTCGTGCTTGTGGTTTTCTTGCATACCCAAACACAACAAATGTATTCTCCTGAAGTATTAAGACTTAACACTAATTTTGGAGTAGTTACTTTAGTATTAGTGTTATTATATATGGGGTTGCGCCCAGTCCATGTAGTCTTTAGCGATATGGTAGGCTATAGCTATATGTTTAATAATTATGCTAATGGTTATCCAATAACCTCGACAAAAGATGTTTTTTTTCATGTTTTCGCAAAATTTAGTTCGCAAATAATGTCTGTTCATACCTATTTTGTGGTATGTGCAGCCTTATATATAATTCCTCTATATCTAGTTTGTAAAAAATGGTTTAAGGGCCATTGGTTTTATGGATTTTTGTTTTTAATAGTTTCATTCGAATTTTGGGCTTATGGTACCAATGGCATAAGAAATGGTATAGCAGGTTCATTATTTTTACTAGGAGTTTCACGAGAGAAAAAACTATGGCAAATAGTTTTTATAGTTTTAGCTATAAGTTTTCATAAAACAATGTTATTACCAACTATGGGGTTTTTGTTAGCTCGTGTATATAATAGACCAAAACAGATGATTGCTTTTTGGACGCTCTGTATTGTGTTATCTTTAATGAGTGGTGGTTTTTTTGAGAACTTTTTTGCTACAATTGGCTTCGATGAAGATAGATTGGAATATTTAACACAAGAGGTCCGAGAAGGTAGATTTAGTAGAACTGGATTTCGTTGGGATTTCCTGCTGTATAGTTCCACAGCCATATTTGCAGGTTGGTTTTATATTGTGAAGCGTAAATTTAATGATAAAATTTATTTTTGGCTTTTTAATACCTATGTGTTTGCTAATGCCTTTTGGATTTTAGTTATACGAGCGAACTTTTCTAATCGCTTTGCTTACTTATCATGGTTTATGATCGGCTTAGTGATAATTTATCCCTTATTAAAACAACCTTTAATTCCTATTCAACATAGAAAAATAGGCCTTATATTGTTAGTTTATTTTGGATTTACTTTTTTGCTGAATGTAGTACTGAAATATATTTAGATTACTGATATGATAACACGAATTTCTGTTTTGATGGGTATTTATAATTGTGCTGATACTTTACCAGAAGCACTAGATTCTTTATACGCCCAAACCTATCAAGGGTTTAAGATCATTCTATGTGATGATGCTTCTACTGATGATACCTATAAAGTAGCTAAAAACTACGCAGATAAATATGATAATATTGTTTTAATCCGAAATGAAAAAAACTTAAAACTAGCGGCAACCTTAAACCATTGTTTAGAATATGTGGATACCGAGTATATCGCGAGAATGGATGGGGATGATATTTCGCTGCCAACACGTTTTGAAAAAGAAATCGAATTCCTAGATAACAATCCTGATTTTGCTTTGGTAAGTTGTCCGATGATTCACTTTGATAAGACTGGAGATTGGGGAATTGGTAAAGCAATTGAAAAGCCCAATAAGAATCATTTTAAAACAGCTGTTCCTTTTGCACATGCGGCTTGTATGATTAGGACAGACGTTATGTTAGCAGTGGGTGGATATACTGTTAGTAACCTATTGCAACGAGGTCAAGATTATTATTTGTGGTATAAGATTTACAAAGCGGGTTATAAAGGTTTTAATTTAAACGAACCCTTATATAAGATGCGCGATGATCGTGATGCAATTGCTAGAAGAAAATTTAAGAATAGATTTAAAGGAGCCGTCATTAGGTATAGAGTTTTAAAAGGACTTAATGCATCTAGCCCGCTATATTATGCTACATTAGGTGCTATGAAAGCTTTTGTGCCGAGAATACTGATGGAGCGAATAAGAAAGAAAAGAATGGGGATTAATAAAAATGTTTAATAAGTAAAATAATGAAAACGGCTATATTATTTGATGATAAATTACCTGAGTCATATTTTTTGATACGAATTAATCCACTTTTTCCTAAACTGTTTTATTTTATTCGATTCAAAACTAATAATTAAATGAAAGAAAGCGTTTATAAACTAATGCCTCATTCTGTACAAAATCTATTTGTTACAGGTTATAACATTATACAATACAGAAAACGATATGGAGGGAAATACAATTTCTTTCTGCAACATTTTTTAAGTAAAAGAAGTGCATCTTTTGACGAATTGAAAACTATTCAAAACGAGCGGTTTTTAAAATTGTTAGGACATGCTATTGAAAATTCTAAGTATTATCAGAATTTGTATAAGGATGCTGAGATGCCTACTTCAATAGGTGAAATAGCGAAACTACCGATAATTTCTAAAGAAATGTTACGTCAGAATATTGACGATGTTGTAACTATAGATGGTAAAGATGCTATACACCTTAAAACAGGAGGTACAACAGGGAAATCTTTAGAGGTGCTTTTTACCCTTGATAATAACCAAGAACGTTTTGCTATGCTTGATGATTTTAGGGGAAGAATGGGGTATCAATTAGGCAAGAAGACGGCATGGTTTTCAGGAAAGAGCCTATTAACGAGTAGAGACCTTAAAAGGAATCGTTTCTGGAAAACGGATATTAAACATCATGTGAGGTATTATTCTACATTTCATATTAAAGATGACTATTTGAAATACTATGTAGAAGATTTAATAAAGTTTCAACCTGAGTTTTTGTCTGGTTTTCCTTCAACCATGTTTGAAATAGCAAAACATGGCTTAAAGTATGGCCATGAGTTTCCTGCAAATACCGTAAAGGCAGTTTTTCCTACTGCCGAATCCGTAACTCCTGTTATGAGAAGTGCTATTGAAACATTTTTTAAAACTAAAATGTATAACCAATATGCCTCTTCTGAGGGAGCTCCATTTATTTGTGAATGTAAGCATGGCAACTTACATTTAGAATTACAGAGTGGTGTCTTTGAAGTGCTAGATAAAAACGATAGACCTACTAAGTCGGGAAGGCTTGTAATTACATCCTTCACAACGGAAGGAACACCTTTAATAAGATATGATATTGGCGACTCTATAACACTTGAAGATGAAACAAAAGTATGTGGTTGTGGCAACAATAACCCAATGGTTAAAGAAATATTGGGGAGGGTAGATGATTATGTGTACTCACCTGAAAATGGTAAAATAAACTTAGGTAATGTGTCAAATACTCTAAAAGATACGAAAGGTATTATACGTTTTCAAGCTGTACAAAATGAAATAAATACGATTGATGTTTTAGTAGTTGTAGATTCGGAAATTTTTAATGATAAAATTGAACAAAAGTTTATCCAAAATTGGCGCGATAGAATAGGGGATAAAATGGGGTTAAACATAAGATATATGGATGATATACCTACAGAGAAGAGCGGTAAATTTAGAATTGTAAAAAATAATATTAAACATCTAGTTAATACATAATTTAACTAATGTCCATTTAGTAATAATAATAATAATAATAATAATAATAATAATAATCACGACTAACTTATAGTTCCAGCATGCGGAGTAGTCCTGAGGGAAATATAAATGTTGGTTGGTTAGACTATAGTGAGTTATATATTTATACTGCATTGATGAAAATAGTAATTGCCATAAATACGAGTTGGAATATATATAACTTTAGATTGGGGTTGATTAAAGCCTTACAAGTCCAAGGTTATCATGTGTTGGCGGTTGCGCCTAATGATGAATACGTAACACTTCTAGAGAGTGAAGGCGTGGAATGTGTTCCTATAGATATTAATAGTAAAGGGACAAGCATCAAAGAAGATCTAGGACTTATCCGAAGTTACTATAAACTATATAAAGACATAAAGCCTAACTTAATATTGTCTTATACAATTAAACCTAATATCTATGGTAATTATGCTGCTAAAGCTTTGGGTATTCCTGTAATTAATAATGTTAGCGGTTTAGGAACTTTATTTATCAAAAAGAATTTGTCCACGTTTATAGCCTATGGTTTGTATAAAACGGCATTTCTTAAATCTGATTGGGTGTTCTTTCAAAATACCGAAGATCAAAATCTTTTTCATACTAAAAAACTCATAAATATTAAAAAAACAAGTATTATACCTGGCTCTGGGGTTAATACAGAAACTTTTAAAGTTGTTAGATTTAATAATCATGCTAAGTGCATACTTTTTGTAGGTAGATTAATTGGAGATAAAGGCATACGTGAGTTTATTGATGCCGCTAAACTATTACTTAATGAATTTCCTGATTTAAAGTTTAAAATAGTTGGGGAGCTTGGATACAATAATAAAACTGCGGTTAGTGAAGAAGAGTTGGAGGAATGGCTCAAAATATCTCAAATAGAGTATATAGGTAAGGTTGATAATATGAAGTTGGTTTATGAGCAATCAGACATAATGGTCTTACCATCTTATAGAGAGGGCTTGTCCAAAAGTTTAATAGAAGCTTGTGCAATGAGTTTACCAATCGTAACCACGAATGTGCCTGGATGTAAAGATGTGGTTTCTGATGGTTTCAATGGATATTTATGTAAACCTAAAGACGCCGTAGACCTTGCTGATAAAATTGCTTTATTGCTCAATGCATCCGAGGAAAAACGATTAGAAATAGGCCGTAACGCTCGTAGAATTGCAGTTGATAAATTTGATGAGAAATTAGTGATTGCTTCATATTTAGAAAAGATAAAATCTTTAATTAATAATTAAGTAGGCGTATCTGAGCTAAGTAATAATTCTTAATTTAAACGGCCTTTGTTTATTCGGGTAAAATAGTGGTTTCTTTACCACTTTTTTAAGTCTCGGATAAGTCAACGAGCTTCCACAATAATATAATATTTTTAACGGTGACTTTTGTATCGTTGTTCTACAATCTATTATGAGTATAAGTTTCGAAGTTTGCCGAAAAGCAATTCAAGAAGTTGTTTATAAGGTGAACTCAGGGTTAAATGGTATTGGTTTTGTCATTCCCAACTCACTTGTCGTTCAGAGCAAAGCGAAGAATCTCTAAAACACATCAAGTATTAAAGAGGTGCGAGACCCTTCAGTCGTACCTCCTTATGGATGTCATTCCATTTTTTAATAAAACTACGTTTGTCACTTCGAGTGATTCCGAAGCGTGAGGAATTGTATCGAGAAGTTTAGTCATATTAAACCTTAGTTTAGGTTGAGTTATGTAGAAAGGAAACTCGATGCGGACATAATAGTTTAATTCCTGAAACAAATCTTAATCGTCACCGGCTCCTCCCTTCAGTTGAAGGGAGGTGGCTCATCGGAAAGGAATGGAGATGAGTCGGAGGGTTTGCTACAACCAAAAAATAAAACAATGACCTAAAATCAACATTATTTCCCCAATCATTAAGTAAGGTTAAAATATTTAATCGTATAATTATACCTAGTTTTACACACTAATAGACGAAGGTGTTCCATGAACTATGGCAACTAAGTTCGTACTGAAAACAGGTTAAAGAATAACTGAAATTAGTTAGTCGGAATTAAAACGAACTTAAATCACGGTGTATGGATGATGTATGGATAGTGTATGGATAGTGTATGGATAGTGTATGGATAGTGTATGGATAGTGTATGTCGACTAGTAAAGATACAAAATAAAATAAAGCAGGCTACCAAAAGCCTATATGGAATCACTAAAAGCGAATAGGTATAGAGATGTATAAAATCACCATCATAGCAGGAGCAAGACCAAACTTTATGAAGATAGCACCTATCATTCATGCTATCCAAAAAACACAAAAGGAGGGTTTTGAGCTGGATTATCGCTTAGTCCATACGGGGCAGCATTACGATAAAAACATGTCCGGTAGCTTTTTTGAGCAATTAGACATTCCTGAGCCTCATGTGAATTTGGACTGTCATGGTGGGTCTCAAGCTCAGCAGACTGCGGATATCATGATTCATTTTGAAAAGGAATTGCTAGCTCATCCCGCTAATTTGGTGTTGGTGGTTGGCGACGTGACCTCCACTATGGCCTGTGCTTTAGTCGCTCAAAAATTGAATACAAAGGTAGCACACGTCGAAGGAGGAATAAGATCTGATGATTGGTCCATGCCAGAAGAAATTAATCGTTTGGTGACCGACAGTATAACCAATTACTTTTTTACCACCTCGGAAACAGCAAACATCAACTTAAAACAATCTGGGGTAAAGGAGGATCAGATATTCTTTGTGGGTAATACCATGATTGATACGCTTTTAAAACAACGCCCGAACTTTACAAAACCAAAAGTTTGGAATGACTTAAACCTAGAGAAGCAAAACTATATCGTTATGACCTTACATCGACCAGCGAATGTCGACGAGGAGTCGCAGTTGAAATCTATGATCGATGAAATTATAGCGCATACTCGAGACTTGCCATTAGTTTTTCCTGTTCACCCTAGGACAGCAAAAATTTTAGAACGTTTGAAGGTAGGGCATTCACGCTTACATATGTTAGAGCCCTTGAGTTATTTAGAATTTAACTACTTGGTAGAAAATGCCAAAGCTGTGATTACAGACTCTGGAGGTATCACTGAAGAAGCGTCTATTATGCGCGTACCCTGTTTAACCCTAAGAGACAATACCGAACGACCAGAAACCATCACATTAGGTACGAACGAACTAGTCGGAACCGATCCTGAGAATTTAAAACCTTACTTGGATAAATTATTCGCAGGACAATGGAAAAAAGGACAAGATATTCCGCTTTGGGACGGTAAAACCGCAGAGCGTATTGTGGATGGCCTTAAAGCGATTAGTAATGAGAGATGAATTTTTAGTCGGTAGTTGGTAGTTTTTAGTTGGTAGTGGTGAGTTTTTAGTTGGTAGATGTTAGTAGTTAGTTTCTAAAATTGTTACCCAGAGATTCGCAGAGTGAACACTGAGAGACACAGAGCAATATTAGAGAGCACAGAGAGTTATAACTGAAAAACGATACTGGCTATTTACTTAGTTTTTCAACTTCAACTTCAATTTTAATTTCGAGTTTCCAAGATTGTTACACCGAAACTCACGAATTTACGCTGAGACTCGCAGAGAAATTCTTGAGATGCACAGAGAATCTATTAATTAGTTTCAAATTCCAATATCTAGCTTAAAACATCTAGCCTCTAGCCTCAAGCTTCCAACTTCGAGCCTCTAGCTTCTAGCGTCCAGCTTCCGACCAAACCCCTAATCCTTAATACCTAATTCCTAATGCCTATGTCTCACTTTTCACTTTTCGTTTTTCACTTCTCCCGCTTCCAGCATCTAGTTGTTAGTCGTTAGTTTTTAGTCGTGAGTGGTGAGTTTTTAGGATTTAACTTGAATAAATAGTTCCACAGAGATTCTCGAGAGTAGCACTGAGAACCACAAAAGTTACGTAGAGATACACGAGAGTTACGCAGAGACGCGCAGAGTATATTAGAGACTCACAGAGAGGTCAGTCGTGAGTTTTTAGTCGGAAGTCGGTCATTTTTAATATCGATCTTCCAACTTCCAACTTCCAACTTCGAGCCTCTAGCATCTAGCGTCCAGCTTCCCACCAATCCCCAATCCCTAATCCCCAATCCCCAATCCCCATAGTTCACTTTCCTCTTCTCCAGTTTCCAACTACCACTAAATTCCTAATCCCTAATCCCAAATACTTATGGTTTACTTTCCACTTTCCCGCTTCCATCATCAAAATAGTTACACAGAGACTCACGGAGTGAACACTGAGAAACACAGAGCAATATTAGAGAGCACAGAGAGTTATAGCTGAAAAAAGATACTGGCTAATTACTTAGTTTTTCAGCTTCAACTTCAATTTCAATTTCGAGTTTCCAAGATTGTTACCCAGAGATTCACGCAGTGAACACGGAGTTGCACAGAGAAATTTAAGAGAGGCGCAGAGAAATATTACTAAAAAAAGATCATGTTTAATTGTTAAGTGTTTGTGCTTTAGTTTGTTACTAGCTTCTAAATTCTAACTTCCAAGGTCGAGCCTCTAGCTTCTAGCGTCCAGCTTCCGACCAAACCCCAATCCCTAACCCCCAATCCCCAATCCCCATAGTTCACATCCCACTTTCCATCAAATTGCTTAACTCATTACAAATTAAAAATCAATGAGGGATTATGACTTTACCTCTCATCGTAGATATGTGAAAATCAACAAGTATTTTCTATTAATTCCAACTGAGACCTAATAGATTACTGATAAAATACTATCTTGCGCTAGCTTTAAATCGGTATAGAAAAGTTATATCACTTACTTATGATAACAACGCTACTAAATAATTTTAGCCCAGAAAATAACGCGATTCTTTGGTTATCCGCTACATTTCTATTGGCCTTTCTTATTGCGCTACGGACCTTTCCGTCGATCTTATTTATATCGATGAGAAAGCGTTTAATGGATGAGCCGGATAACAGAAGTATGCATTCTTACCGAACACCAACTTTAGGTGGGATAGGCATATTTTTTAGCGTCATGTTAGTCATCGCCATTACAGGGGCGTTTTTAGACGCTCAAGTCTTGCTGCTGGTCATGGGCGGCTTAACCATCCTATTTTTTCTTGGATTAAAGGACGACTTAACGGTATTGTCGCCTAAAAAAAAGTTAATAGGTCAATTAATTGCAGCTTTATTAATTGTCATCTTTGGAGATTCTAGAATTTTAAGCTTTTCGTCTATACTTGGCATAGGGGAATTACCATACTACATATCTTTAGTTTTTACCTTATTTGTTTATATCTTAATTATTAATGCTTATAATTTAATCGATGGCGTAGATGGATTGGCAGGAAGTGTGGCTTTATTGATTAGTGCTGTATTTGCCTTTTTATTTTTTAGTACGGGAGACTTGAGTTTAGCAACTTTAGCGATTGCACTCATGGGCGCTCTCTTGGCATTTTTAAGATATAATATGTCATCTAGACTCAAGATATTTATGGGCGATACCGGATCTATGATTGTTGGCTTTTTATTGGCGTTCTTTACGGTGAGCTTCGTATCCCAATCACAGTTAAACATCAGCTCTGAATTTTATGAGGCATCACCTGCTATCGTGTTGGCATTGTTGTTTTATCCACTGATTGATACCTGTAGAATATTCTGTTTCAGAATGTTCGTATTAAAATCAAGTCCTTTTGCTCCAGACAAAAATCATATTCATCATATGTTTATTAGTTTGGGTTATACACATATTAAGACCACTTTGATGATATCTGCCGTCAGTTTAATTATTGTATGCATTGCTTTTAATTTAATACACCTTAATCTGAATTTGCAAATTATAGCCTTATTGCTCTACGGTTCAGTTTTATATCTCATTCCATTATGGATTTCAAAAGCGAAGTATAAGGCTGAAATTAATAAGAAGAACCTAAGTTAGTTATAGTTGAGGTTTTGCTAGTACTTAAATTGCAACTATATTTGCTACTTATAAAAAGAAATGAGAATGAATTTTAAACTATTAGGCTTAATAAGTCTTTTTGCTTTAGCTTCCTGTGCCTCCAAAAAGGACATATTATATTTACAAGATATTGATACCACGGATGTAAGTGCTATTGCATACCAATCGACCAATATTCAGCCTAACGATATTTTAAAAATCACAGTGGAGAGTTTAGTGCCTGAAGCAGCATTGCCATATAATAAGGTGGTGTCCCAGAATTCTACATCTACAAGTTTAGAACTCTTAAAGTTAGAAGGGTATAAAGTATCAATTAGTAATTCCATTAGTTTTCCAGTTTTAGGAGAGATATCTACTGAAAATAAAACAGTTCAAGATTTAGAAGCTTTTATTAGTAATCGACTAATCACAGAAGGCCACTTATCTGATGCTAGAGTAAATATAAGTTTAATTAATGCAAAGGTCACGATTTTAGGCGAAGTGAATGAGCCTGGGACCATTAATTATACGGAGCCTAATATGACCTTGTTGCAAGCTATAGGTTATGCTGGTGACTTAACTATTAACGGAAAGCGTGATGATATTTTATTGACTAGAGAAGAGGATGGAGTTAGAAAGGTAACTCATATTGACTTAACTTCTGCGGAGTTCATGAATTCTGAATACTACTTTATAAAACCTAATGATGTGATCGTGGTCAACCCTAATAATCCAAGAGTTAAAAATGCAGGATTTGTTGGTGATGTAGGCACGGTATTGACTATAGCATCTTTAGCACTTAGTATAACAATATTATTGACACGATAGTATGGATAATTCATTTAATAATATGCATACCATTGACGAAGGCGATGGCCTAGATATTAAACAAGAAATTGGGCGCTATTTACGCTATTGGCCATGGTTTATAGCAACCGTAGCTATCGCGTTGA
Organism: Winogradskyella epiphytica; assembly: GCF_003217215.1. GTDB lineage: Bacteria > Bacteroidota > Bacteroidia > Flavobacteriales > Flavobacteriaceae > Winogradskyella > Winogradskyella epiphytica. The sequence goes on along the minus strand of NZ_QJTD01000001.1, from coordinate 132,134 downwards.
TTACGGCATTTTTGTACTTGAGGTATACGCCTCCAGTTTATGAAACCTATTCAAAAATTAAAATATTAGATGAGTCTGGGGGGTTAGAATTGCCTACTTCTGCCTTTATATTTAAGAGATCTAATATTAATTTAGAAAATGAAACAGAGATTTTAACGTCTTACCGGATTATGAATCAGGTGGTAAGAGAATTAAAGTTAAATACAACTTTTTATATTGAAGGTACTGTGCAAACCATTCAAGTAGAAAGTTTACCTATAGGTTTTAAACAAACGATTCACCCCGATAGTATTACAAACAACTTATCTTATAACCTGAAAGTAAAACCTAATGGGGTAGAAGTGACGGATAGAATTAGCGAAGTTGTTTATTTTCTTTCTAAAAATTCCTCTCGTACTGACGAGAATAATCTACCTTTTGAGTTGGATTTGAACATAATTACAAGTAGAGCTGACCTCGTGGGTAGGAATTTCGTTATAAATTTTAGCCCCTTAAAAAACACAGCATTGAACTTAAAGTCGAGAATTGGGGTGTCAGCTATTGGAAAGGAAAGCCATTTGTTGAGACTTAGTATAAAAGGGGGGAGTAAAGCCTTATCTGAACGAATTTTAAATAAATTGATGAATGTATTTGACAGAGATGGAATTCAGGATAGACAATTAGTTTCAAAACGAACCTTGGATTTTATTGATGACCGCTTTGTGTTTTTAGCTCAAGAGTTGGATTCTATAGAGGTTGGGAGACAATACTTTAAAGAGCGCAATAATATTACAGATATTCAAGTTGATGCTGAATTAGGCTTAGGACAACGCTCTCAGTCGGAAGAAGAGGTCTTTCAAATTGAAAGTCAACTTGCCTTATCTCGTTTACTAGAAAATTCCTTAAAATCAAGTGCTGAATCCGATTTATTACCAGCAAACATTGGCATAAGTAATAATAGTATTAACGGCTTAATTTCGGAATACAATACAGCCGTAATTAATAGAGATAAGTTTTTAAATAGTGGTGGAGCTAACAATCCTATTGTTAAGCAAGCGGTGGCTCAAGTTGAGGATTTGAAGGCGAATATAAATAGATCTTTAAAGAACTATGTCAGTCAATTAGAAACGTCACGTCAACAATACGATCAGAGAAATAGAAAATTCAGTGGCAAGGTGGCACAAATTCCTGAAAAGGAAAAACTATTACGTGCTATTGAACGTCAGCAAAAGATTAAGGAAAGTCTCTATCTTCTATTATTACAGAAGCGAGAAGAGGCGGCTATAAACTTAGCGATTACAGAGCCATCAATTAAAGTTGTGGAATATGCCTTATCTAATTATGGTCCTGTTTCACCAAAATCCAATATAGTCTATGCAGGGGCGTTATTGGCAGGCTTATTAATTCCATTGGGAGTGTTGTACTTGATGTTTATGTTGGATACTAAATTACACTCCAAAGAAGATATCATAAAAGAGAATCCTCAGATTCCGGTGATAGGTGAAATACCTAATATAAAAAATAAGGAAGTTGTTATTTTTGACGATCCAAACGCACGTACACCGTTGGCGGAATCTTTTAGAATACTGAGTTCTAACGTTGACTACATCTTACCAGCAAAAGATGATCATAAGGGAAAAGTGATTTACTGTACCTCTACGATTAAAGGGGAAGGGAAGACTTATATAAGTCTTAATTTATCTCTGGCCTTATCTAGTATCAACAAAAAGGTGTTATTAATTGGTGCGGATTTAAGAAATCCACAAATCCATATTCATATTGCTCAAGATAGACATAAACCAGGCTTATCTAATTATCTACATGATGTTCATTATAATTGGAAAGATGCCATTATAAAAGGATTTGATAAACACCCAAATCACCATATCATGCTGTCTGGTACAATTCCTCCAAATCCAGCACAATTGTTAACTAATGGACGTTTTTCTAAGTTAATCGCAGAAGCTAAAGAGGAGTATGATTATATCATCGTTGATACAGCACCAACTATTTTAGTCACAGATACCCTATTAATTTCTTCATTAGCGGATGCCACGGTGTATTTAACACGAGCAGATTTTACAGATAAGAGTTTATTAAAATTCTCTAAAGATTTGTCAGAGTCAGGTAAACTGAAAAACATGGCTTATGTGGTGAATAGTGTAGGGGCAAGCAAGTCTTATGGCTATAGCTATAATTATGGGTATAACTACGGGTATAATAGTGAGGATTAATAGAGGCATTACCTTCTAAATAGGCTGATATTTATCATAGATTTCTGGACTTTTATAAGCTACTTTAGGAGTGAAATATAAAACTAAAAGTCATGAAAACTCTTGATGCTATCTCCACAATTATGTCTACCAATTTAATCACACTCAAAAGAGAGGATGATCTTGAGACGGCTGAGCTATTTTTTAAACGTCATAAAATAAGACATATTCCTGTAGTGGCTAAGGATACCATTATTGGGATGTTAAGCTATACCGATTTACTCCGAATTAGCTTTGCAGACGCAGTAGACGAGTCCGAAACAGAGGTCGAATCCATGGTGTACAATATGTTTACTATTGAGCAGGTCATGGCCAAAAACGTCGTCACCGTAACTTCAGATGCTACTATTAAAGAAGTCGCTCAAATTCTAGCTCAAAAAGAATTCCACGCCTTACCAGTTGTTGATAGTAACCGTTTAGTTGGTATTGTTACCACTACGGATTTGATTCAGTATTTGTTGAAGCGGCTAGAGGAGTAGGGGTTAGGGAGATTGAAATTGAAATTGAAGTTGAATAGTAAAGTGTTAGAAGACAACTAACCATTAACAATGATCTTTTTTAAAAGTATTTCTCTGTTAAAGCTTCTCATAGCGTAACTTACCTGTTATTAAGTATAATGAACAACGTTAAGATGAAACCCTCGACCTTCGATGATTTAGCGTAAAACATGCAGTGAAGCGAAGGAAGTAGCAAAAATCGATGGTAGAATAAATGAGTCAAATTTAGATAAAGTCGTTTGGTGAGGAAAAAATCTTCAACTTTCCGTTTCCACCATTTTTGCGCCGAAGCGAACAAAATGTTTAGTTTTTAGCCGTTAGCCGTTAGCCGTTAGCTGTTAGTTGTTGTGTGTTGTCAGATAATAGGCATTAGGTATTAGGGAGTAGGGATTAGTTGGTAGTTCTTAGATGTTAGTCTTTCGCCGTTAGCTGTTGGCAGATGATAGGGATTAGGGGAATTGAAGTTGAAGTTGAAATCGAAGTTGAAGTTGAAGTTGAAGATGAAATCGAAGTTGAAGATGAAATTGAAATTGAACTTGAAATTGAAGTCGAAATCGAAGTTGAAGTTGAAATCGAATAGTAAATTGAAGAAAGAGAACTAACCATTAACATTGATCTTTTTCAAGAGTAATTCTCTGTTAAAGTTTCTCATAGCGTAACTTATCTGTAATTAAGTATAATGAACAACGCTAAGTCGACACCCTCGACCTTCGATTATTTAGCGTAAAACATGCAGTGAAGCGAAGGAAGCAGCAAAAATCGATGGTAGATTTAATGAGTCAATTATAAATAAAGTTACTTGGGGAGGATAAAATATTCAACATACCAGTTCCTCCATTTTTGCGCCGAAGCGAACAAAATGTTTAGCTAAATAAACGGCAGTCTTGATTTTTTGTCCACTTTTTTATCAAGAAAAAAGTTGGAAGAAATTTTAGTTGTTAGATGCTAGCCGTTGTCTGTTGTCAGACATTAGGGAGTAGGGATTAGTTGGTAGTTCTTAGATGTTAGTCTTTCGCCGTTAGCTGTTGTCGGATGATAGGCATTAGGGGAATTGAAGTTGAAATCGAAGTTGAAATCGAGTAGTGAATTGAAGGAAGAAAACTAACCATTAACCTTCGATAATTTAGCTAAAGAAATACCGGAAAACGAAAAAGGGAGTCTCATTTACTATTAAGTAATACTACTCCCCAATTTCTAATTTCTTTATGCCGTCGAAAGGCAGAAAAAAAAATCTATAATTTAAGTTTAGATTTTACGAATTCGCTAAATCTTTCAAACGTTTTATCGTAGCGGTAGGATCATCACTTTTAAACACGTGACTACCGGCAACGAAGGTATCTGCTCCAGCGGCTACTAATTTTTCAATATTCTGATCGGTAACCCCACCATCCACTTCAATTCGTGTATCTAACCCTTGCTCGTCAATCATTTTACGAAGATTCTTAATACGCTTATACGTCACCTCTTCGAATTTCTGACCACCAAAACCTGGGTTGATGGACATTAATAAAATCATATAACATTCAGGTAAAATATCTTCTAAAACCGTTAAAGGCGTTGTGATATTAAGCACAATTCCAGCTTTACAGCCAGCATCTTTAATCTGTCTTAAGGTTCTGTGTAAATGCACTGTCGACTCATAATGAACCGTAATAATATCTGCACCTACTTTAGCGAACTCTTCAATATAGCGCTCAGGTTTTTCAATCATTAAATGCACATCTAATGGTTTAGTCGCATGTTTTTTGATAGCTTGAATCACCGGCATACCATAAGAAATGTTGGGAACAAAGTGCCCATCCATCACATCGATATGAAACCAATCGGCATCACTGTTATTAACCATTTCTGTATCACGTTGAAGATTACCGAAGTCGGCAGCAAGCATCGAAGGAGCAATTAATTTTGAAGACATTTGTTGTGTTGTTTTTGTTTAGACAAAGGTAGTGTTGTAAGTGAAAAATTAAAAGTGAAAAGGGAAAAAGTATGGGAGTGGAAGTGGAAAGTTAAAAGAGAGGTATGGGCATTAGGTATTAGGTATTAGGTATTAGGTATTAGGGATTAGGTATTAGGGATTTGGTATTAGGGATTAGGTATTAGGTATTAGGGATTAGGGATTTGGTGGGAGGTTGGAGGCTAGAAGCGGGAGAAATGAAAAACGAAAAGTGAAAAATTATGGAAGTTGGATACTAGATGCTGGAAACTGAAATCATAACATAAACTGCGGCATAAAAACTAAACGATTAGCAGTGCTCTTTTTTCTATAGTATTTCTCTGTGTGTCTCAAATATACTCTGCGCGACTCTGTGTTTACTCTATGAATCTTAGCGTAACTATTTAAGGAACTAGAAGCTAGAAGTTGGAAGCTCGATACTAAAAACTACCGACTAAAAACTCACCACTAAGTTCTCTGTGAGTCTCTAATATACTCTGTTGAGCTCAGTGCGACCTCTGTGAGTCTCTGCGTAACTCTTGTGTATCTCTGTGGAACTATTCTTCAAGTTAAATGCTAGAAACTCAACACTCACGTCTAAAAACTAACGACTAACAACTAGATGCTGGAGGCTGGGTAAGTGAAAAGTGAAGCATGGGAATTAGGGATTAGGTATTAGGGATTTGGTGGGAGGTTGGAGGTTAGAAGTTGGAAGCTGGAGGCTAGAAGTTGGATACTAGATGCTGGAAACTGAAATCGTACCAAAAACTGAAGAAGCTAAACCATTAGCAGTGCTCTTTTTTTCAATAGTATTTCTCTGTGTGTCTAAAATATACTCTGCGCGACTCTGTGTTTACTCTATGAATCTTAGCGTAACTATTTAAGGAACTAGAAGCTAGAAGTTGGAAGCTCGATACTAAAAACTAATGACTACCAACTAAAAACTCAACACTAAGTTCTCTGCGGGTCTCAGTGTTACTCTCTGTGTATCTCCGTGACACCTTTGTGAGTCTCTGCGTAACTCCCATGTGTCTCTGCGTAATAACTACCTATGCCTAAAAAAAAATGAACCCACGGTAATCAGCCGTGAGTTCTTTCATCAATCAAAAAACGAACAGTCTTATTACCCACATCAGTGGGTATCTCAATTAAGAGAATATACTGTTTGTTATCGTTATTAGCTTATCCTAAATAAGTCTTTAATATTTTACTTCTAGACGTATGTTTTAATCTACGAATAGCTTTTTCTTTAATTTGTCTAACACGCTCACGAGTAAGGTCGAATGTTTCACCAATTTCTTCTAAAGTCATTGGGTGTTGGTTACCTAAACCAAAGTACAAACGAATCACATCGGCTTCACGAGGTGTTAAAGTTTCTAAAGCACGCTCAATCTCCGTACGCAATGATTCATGTAATAAATCTTTATCAGGGTTTGGAGACTCGCCACTTCGTAAGACATCGTATAAGTTAGAATCTTCACCTTCAACTAAAGGAGCATCCATGCTGACGTGACGGCCAGAGTTTTTCATAGACTCTTTTACGTCGTTGATCGTCATGTCTAATTCTTTCGCGATTTCTTCCGCAGAAGGTGGACGCTCATGACTTTGCTCTAAAAATGCAAAGGTTTTATTAATCTTGTTAATAGAACCAATTTTGTTTAACGGTAAACGTACAATACGCGATTGTTCCGCTAAAGCTTGTAAGATAGATTGTCTAATCCACCATACCGCATAAGATATAAATTTAAAACCACGCGTTTCATCAAAACGTTGTGCCGCTTTAATTAAGCCTAAATTACCTTCATTAATTAAATCTGGTAAAGTTAAACCTTGATTTTGGTATTGCTTAGCAACAGATACCACGAAACGTAAGTTAGCTTTCGTTAACTTCTCTAAGGCTATCTGATCTCCAGCTTTAATACGTTGAGCTAATTCTACCTCTTCATCGGCAGTAATAAGATCGACCTTACCAATTTCCTGCAAATATTTGTCTAACGACGCAGTTTCCCTATTGGTTACCTGCTTGGTAATTTTAAGTTGTCTCATTTAATTTTAAGATTTGTGCAATTTTATTACAACAACGTGTTGCTTTTATTATACGTGTAAAGTCATAAAAATGTTACACAATAATAAAAAAACTTTTAAATCTTAAGAAGCTTTACCGTGTCGAGATTAATATCTTCAATGATTTCATTGGTGAATTTGTAATGGCCACGTGTGGTGATTAATCGGAAACGGTAAGATTTCAATTGACTCAAAGTATTTAAAAATAACCATTTTGATTTTAATAATCGTGGTTTCTGAGACTTTAAACTTAAATCGAAAATGTGCTTTCGACCTTCCTTTTCTGCAACAATATCTGGGGTGACATCGATATCACTGCCTTTTTTATGATAGGATTTTGGTGATTCATAGCCTTCCATATCGGCCTTGATGTTTGAATATCCTAAGTTCTCAAGGTAGGAAATGGACTGACTTAATTCTAATGTGTACTTGCTTTTATCTTGTGTTATCATAACCTATAGTGTACGTTTTTTTAATGAGAAAACCAAATGATTTTAATAATTTAACGTTAAAACCATTTGGTTATCAGTCTGTTGTGTGGTTCTGCGAACATCATTGGCCGAAAACGGCAGACGCTTGTCTAAGCAAAACTAGCCATCGATTAGCTATAGTTTTAATTTATACACGTACTTGGCCGTCACCATACACATAATATTTATTGGTGACCAATTGGTTGAGGCCTAATGGGCCTCTGTGGTGTAACTTATCTGTACTAATCGCTAATTCTGCACCAACACCCATCTGTCCACCATCGGTGAATCGCGTCGAAGCATTATGGTACACAGCCGCACTATCCACTTGTTGCATAAAGGTCATCGCTTCGGCTTTATCTTCAGTAATAATGGCTGCCGAATGCTTTCCAGAATATTTGTTGATAGTTGACACGGCTTCGTCTAGAGATTCTACTTCGGCAATTAATAATTTTAAGGCTAGAAATTCTTCATACCAAATGCCTGCATCTTGAATCGTTTCTTTTTGAGATAAAATACCAGAGACCTTATCGTCTACAATAATTTCAACCTTATGTTGTTCTAGCTTTTCTTGAAGCATTTTTAACTTCGTTTGATATTCAGGTAGGTTTTTATTGATAAGCACCTTGTCTAAGGCATTACATCCTGAAATTTTATCGGTCTTGGCGTTGATAATCACGTTTACCGCTTTTGCCCAGTCCGCATGCTCTGAAACATATAAGAAATTATTTCCTCTACCACTGACTAGAACAGCGCAGGTGGCATGAGTCTTAACAAAGTTGATGAGACGTTCACCTCCTCGTGGCACAATTAAGTCTAGTGGCTCGGTTGGATTCTTTAAGAATTCTTGAGTTTCTTCACGTTGTAAGTGTAGAAGCTTGATCCAGTCTTTAGACAATCCGTGAGTTTCCAATGCTTCGTGCCAACATTGTTCTAAGATAAGATTAGAATTTAAGGCTTCTTTTCCGCCTTTTAATAAAATCTTATTATTCGCTTTAAAGGCTAAAACTGCCGCTTCAATAGTGACGTCTGGTCGGGATTCGTAAATAATCAGAATGGTCCCAAAAGGGGCTGTTGTATTTACAATGTTCAACCCGTTTTTTAAAGTCAGATTAGAAATCTCTTGACTTACAGGATCTTCTTGGTGCATCACAGCATCTACGGCCGCAATCATTTCATCAACCTTCTTGTTGTTCACCACCAATCTGTCATATAAAGCTTGGTCGTCTCTATTAAAGGCCTCTAAATCCTTTTTGTTCGCGTCTATAATGTTCGTTCGTTCACGATCTAGAATTTCGATCATGGATTGAAGAACTTTGTTTTTTATATCTGTATGTAATAGTTTCATGTGTTTGTTTTTTTTATTGATTTAGGCCGAAATAAATTTGGTGCCTACTTCTTTATTATTAATAATGTCTACAATGACATTTTCGCGTTTCCCATTTGCGATGTATGTTGGAATATCTTTGTTAGCCGTGAATTTGGCGATTCTTAATTTTGAAGCCATTCCGCCTCGGCCTTCTCCTTCTTTTTTATTCGACTCCTGAACATATTGTTCTACATTGTCATTGGTTTTTACTTCACTCACCTTGATGGAATCATCGTCATCTGGGTGGCCTGTATAAAGTCCGTCGGTATCCGATAGAATGATTAGTCGGTCGGCATCGATAAGTTCAGCGACTAAACTCGCTAACTCATCATTATCCGTGAACATAGACATGGTTAAAGACACGGCATCATCTTCATTAGCAATAGGAATCACGCCTTCAGACAATAAACCTTCATAACAATTAATCATATTTTGTCGGTGTTTACCAATATCGAAATCACGCTTCGTGGCTAAAATTTGAGCGCATCGCATGCCGTAATCATGGAAAATACTATAATAATGGCGCATCATTCTGGGTTGACCTACGGCAGAATAGACTTGTCGTCGGATTGATTTATCTTTAATATCCGTATCGCCTAAAACTTCCATTCCTGCCATGGCAGATCCCGAAGAGACCAATACCACTAAGATGTCTTCTTCATATAGTACGGCGATTTGCCTGACCAATTCACGAAGAACGGGTCCTAAAATTCTATTGTCTTTATTAGTTAATACGTTGGTGCCTACTTTGACCACCACACGTTTTATATCGTCATTCATTGTGTTTAATCTATGTGCAAGAAACTATCTTGCAGGTTTGTGAGGGCCAGCATTTTTAGAAAATGTAGACACTCGATTTGAAAATTATTTAATTGATTTTTTAAGGAAATTAGGTTTAATCTTCTTTACCTAATTCTACCGCTCTGTCGAAAGCGGCATAAGCAGCATCTTGGATAAGTTGCTTGACGTTATTGTCTTCCATGGAGTCGATGGCCGCTTGGGTGGTACCACCTTTTGAAGCGACTTTAGCAATCCATGATTTTGGAGAGATGTCGTTTTGATTGAAGAGCTCGATAGCGCCTTCAAAAGTACTACTGACTAATACTTTAGAATCGTAAGCTGAAAAGCCCATTTTTAAAGCAGCTTCTAGCATAGATTGCATAAAGTAAAAGACATAAGCCGGTCCACTTCCTGAAATCCCTGTTGAGGCATCGATAAAAGTTTCGGTATCTACATGTATCGATGTTCCTGTAGTGTCTAATAGATTTCTAACCATGATGAGTTCTACACGAGACACCTCTTTAGATTCGGTATAAGAGGTCACACCTTTACCCACCTGTGCTGGTAAATTAGGCATGGTTCGAATCACTTTTGAAGCTTCTAATTTCTCCTGAATGGTATCAATGGTGACTCCTGCCATGAGAGATACAAAAATCTGACTCTGGTTGATCATAGTTTTCATCTCTTCAAATAAGCCATCACTATGATAAGGTTTTACGGCCACAAAAACGATATCGGCTTTTGGTAAGCAGTCGTCTAAATTATCGTAAACATCAAATCTTGAATCTTCTCGTAAACTTTTTATTTTTTTTGGATCGGTATCATATATTTTTAGCTTGTGCTTATTCAGCATTGGCGAATCTGCCATTCCTTCTGCATAAGTCAAGCCCATATTTCCGGCTCCAATTACTAATACTTTCATTCTTATTGAGTTATTTCTTCTTTATATTAAATCACACTATACACCACAAGGACTGTACGGAAGTGCCAAATAGAATCTTTGATTTTGAGAATTATGAAGTTTGTAGGGTTTTATGTCATTCTTTAAAATATTCTAATAATACAGGGTGAATTATTGTAAAATTCAAAATGTTGAAATTCAAGCTTTTCAACAATCCGACAATTTGTCGGTGACATTTTGTAGGTTTTTAGTGATTTATGAGAACATCAGCGATCATTTCAATAATATCTGAATGTGTTTCTCAGGATTAAAGCAATATGTTTAATGCGGATAGCTGATAATTAATGAGTTGTATGTGGTGCAAAAAAAAGATGGTCTAAAACATATCATATATTTTAGACCATCTTAATAAAGTTGTAATGCTATAAGAACTTATTTCTTTTCTGCTAAGCCTCTGGTTAACCAACCTCTTCTATTTGCGGTTGCAATAGCATAAGGTGTAATCCAGAATAAGGCGAAGGTATATAAGATACTATACGAATAAGCCCAAAAGCCTTCTGTTGTTTTATACTGACTTGCAAAGAACAGCACTGAAAATGTGGACACGACTAATATACTCACTAAGGTCGACCCTAAGAATAGGAGCGGGTGCACCAATACAAAGAACAACATAGAAATTAGTAATGGGTAACTCATCAGTATCTTTAAGAACTGACTGATAAATAATAGTCTAATTCCTGATTTACCGCTTTCTCTAAAATTGGTGAATACATATTTAGACATTTCAAGGTTCTCACGCACATTGCTTCGTCCCCATCTGATAAACATCTTATATAAGCCTAAATACTCTTCAGGAACATTGGTGTAAGCCACCGCATTCTTTTGGAATAAGACGTACTTCCCTTGTTTTAATATCATATTGGTCATGGCTCTGTCTTCTCCAATATCTGACGGCTGGCCCATAAAGGTTTGATTGATCCATTGTGGTAAACATTCGTGAACCGCAGTACTTCTATAAGCGGCTAAAGCGCCTGGTGTACATAATACCGAGTTCAAATTACTTTCTGCCGAACGCACAAACTCAAAACTCAATACAAAACTTACATCTAACATCTTAGGAAGCATTTCCTTTTTGTTATTAAGAACTCTAATATTTCCTGCTACAGCACCACAGTTTTCGTCTTTTACAAATGGACTCACCAAGTTTCTCAGGGTATCTTCAGTCACAATAGAATCACTATCTACAGTCACATAAATATCTCCAGTTCCTATATTAAAACCACGATAAAGGGCGTGACGTTTTCCTTGGTTTTTTGGTTGTTGAAGAATCTCTAAACGGTCTCCTAACTCTTCCTTTGCCTTTAACATCCAATCCCAGGTATCATCTTTACTTCCATCATCGATAGATAATAACTGTAATTTATGTTCGGGGTAATTACTATTGGCTAAACTCTTTAAAGTATCCCATACTTGTTTTCCTTCATTGTAAGCTGGTACAATAACGGTACAGGTTGGAAGTTCTTCATCTGATACAGACTCAATAGCTTTGTATTTGTAATAGTTATAGGCTTTGAATAAAAAGAATAGAATTTTAAACGCCAATAAACTTGTTGCTATAATAATGAATGAATAGCCTAGAGTGGTACTCATACGATCAGCATTGAATTGCTGAAAGTCGCCATGAAACACAGAGAAAAAGTAAATACCTAGAATTAACAGTAAAAACGAACTTAGTAATACAATTCGGTTATAAGGATTCTCAGTTTTACTCTTACTGTTTAATAGTAAGTTGATGGTATTTGGTAATGCGGTTATTTTGTCTTTAGTAGAGGCTAAGAAATTCTTAGACGATTTTTTGTTTGTATTCATATGTCGTGTAATAGTTTTGATGTTAACTAATACCCGATGTACGTTGACTTCGTAAGTTTAGATTGTTTTTAGATTTTATTTAACATTGAAAAAAATAGGGGAATTCAGTTAAAACCTAAGCTCAAGTCAAGCTAGGGTTAAGGAAACGAGAAATGAAGGCCTATTCATATTTTAACGTTTGCCTGTTGGTAAAAAAGCAAAAACCCATCAAGTTTCCTTGATGGGTTTTTTATAGTCTTAAGATGTAAAAGATAATTAATCTTCTCTCTTATTTTCTCTTGGTTTACGATCATCACGTCTGTTATCACGTCCGCGATTATCTCTTCCTCTATTATTATCACGTCCACCAGAACGGTTATCATCTCTTGGTGGTCTTGCCACATAACCTTCTGGTTTTGGTAAGATCGCTTTACGAGATACTTTTTCTTTACGAGTTCTAGAATCGATACCGAAGTACTTCACATCAAATACATCGCCCATGTTTACCACATCCGATACATTTTCTGTACGTTCCCAAGCTAATTCAGATACGTGTAATAAAACTTCGTTTCCTGGAGCTTGTGTATATTCTACAACAGCACCAAAATCTAACATTTTAATGACTTTTACTTCGTAAATGCTACCCACTTCTGGTTTGAATAATAAAGAGTCTATTTTTGCTAAAACAGCATCAATACCTTTTTTACCAACACCTAAAATTTCAACAATACCTTCTTCCGTTACAGGATCTTCGTTAATAACAATCGTTGTATCGGTTTCTTTTTGCATTTCCTGAATTACTTTTCCACCAGGTCCGATTAAGGCTCCAATGAATTCGTTAGGAATACGTCTTGTTACCATTGTAGGCGCGTGTTCTTTAACTTCAGCATTTGGCTTATCGATAGTTTCTGTAATCTTGTCTAAGATATGTAAACGACCATCACGAGCTTGTTTTAGTGCATTCACTAAAATTTCGTAAGACAATCCTTTGACTTTAATATCCATTTGACAAGCAGTAATACCATCTGCAGTACCAGTTACTTTAAAGTCCATATCACCTAAATGATCTTCATCCCCTAAGATATCTGAAAGTACAGCGTATTTTCCAGAATCACCATCAGAAATTAATCCCATAGCAATACCAGAAACTGGCTTAATTAATTGTACCCCAGCATCCATAAGTGCCATTGTACCTGCACAAACTGTTGCCATAGAAGAAGAACCGTTAGATTCTAAGATTTCAGAAACAACTCTTACTGTGTAAGGGCTATCATCTGGAACCATTCCTTTAAGTGCACGTTGTGCTAAATTACCATGTCCGATCTCACGGCGAGATGTTCCACGAATTGGTCTTGCCTCACCTGTTGAGAAAGGAGGGAAGTTATAATGTAAATAGAAACGCTCTTCACCTTCGTAAGATGGCATATCTATTTGGTTTGCTTCTCTTGATGTACCTAGAGTCACTGTAGCTAATGCTTGAGTTTCTCCACGTGTAAAGACAGCCGAACCGTGTGTAGATGGTAAGTAATCTACTTCACACCAGATTGGTCTAATCTCATCAGTTTTTCTACCATCTAAACGTAAACCTTCATTTAAGGTTAAGTCACGAATAGCTTCTTTTTCAGCTTGGTAGTAATATTTTGAAACCATTCCACCGAAGTCTTCTAATTCTTCTTCGCTGAAAGTAGCTTTAATTTCTTCTTTGATTGCATCAAATGCAGCGCTTCTTTCATGTTTAGCAGATCCAGCTTTTGCAATTGCATACACTTTATCATAAGCCATATCATGAATTTTCTTCGCTAAATCTTCGTCTGTTCTTTCTGGAGCGTATTCACGAACTTCTTTCTTTCCGAATGCTTCTGCTAATCTTACTTGAGCCGCACATTGTTCTTTAATTGCTTCGTGAGCAAACTTAATAGCATCCGCCATTTCTTCTTCAGAAATCTCATCCATTTCACCTTCAACCATCATAACTGAATCGGCAGAAGCTCCAATCATCATATCGATGTCAGATTCTAACAATTGAGCACGTGTTGGGTTAATGATGAATTCGCCATTAATACGACCAACTCTTGCTTCAGAGATTGGACATTCGAAAGGGAAATCTGATAATTGAATTGCAGCAGATGCAGCTAATCCAGCCATAGCGTCTGGCATCACGTCTTCGTCATGAGACATTAACTGAATCATTACTTGTGTTTCTGCGTGATAATCTTTTGGGAATAATGGACGTAGAACTCTGTCCACTAAACGCATTGTTAATACTTCACCATCACTAGGTCTTGCTTCTCTTTTGAAGAAACCGCCTGGGTAACGACCTGAGGCAGCGAATTTTTCTCTGTAATCTACAGTCAACGGTAAGAAGTCGACATCAGATTGTTTGTAATTGGAAACAACTGTACATAGTAACATACATTTTCCAGATCGCACTACAACGCTACCATGCGCTTGTTTTGCTAATTTTCCGGTTTCGATAGAAATCTCTCTCCCGTCACCAAGGTCAATGACTTCTTTAAATACTTTTGGTATCATAATTTTAATTCTATGTTTTAGCCCATTATTGCTGACTAAAACGATGTTAAACAATGGTCGTTGTGTTGTTGTTTTGTAGTTGTTGTTTGGCCTAAAAGGCCTGGACCAATGAAAAACCGCAATCCTAAACTTAGGATCTTTCTGCTATTTTTTCGCGATTTTTAAACTCTTACGCTTGAGTTATTTGCATACAAAAAACCACGCTAAACGCGTGGTCTTTGTATTGAGATTATTTTCTTAATCCTAATTCTTTAATAATAGCACGATATCTTAAGATATCTTTCTTAGTTAAATAATCAAGTAGCGAACGACGCTTACCTACTAACATTACTAAGGCACGCTCAGTATTATAATCTTTACGATTGTTTTTTAAATGTTCAGTTAAGTGGTTAATTCTGTGTGTGAATAACGCAATTTGTCCTTCTGCACTTCCAGTATCGTTTTTACCTTTACCGTACTTTTCGAAGATTTCTTCTTTTTTCTCTTTAGTTAAATACATTCTAATATTGTTGTAAATGATTTTTATGTACTCGAAAGCCTTTCTTCCGATCGGCAAATATACTATTTTTTTGTCATTTGGTATTTTTTTCGTAACTTTTTAAGATTAAAAAAGAGGTGTCGCCTGGTTTTGGCAAGGTTGGCCTTTATGATTTTACCCGTATTCCTTTTGACTAATTAATAGCTTTCAATGACATTAATCCCTGTAAATTTTATGCATGAAAGTAACAAATAATTTACGGAATTTTTCTAGTGCCTTTGATGTGCTAGAGCGTACTTTTAATAATGCCTATAATGGTATTGCTATTGTAAATTTAGAGGGAGATTGGCTTAAAGTTAATGATAGCGTCTGTGAAACTTTTGGTTATACCAGATGGGAACTCTTTAACATGGATATTAGTAATATTGTCTATGTTCAAGATTTAGGTGTGCATGAGGAAAAGTTTGAAAAACTTATCAGTGGTAAAATTGACAAATACCGCGTTAAACAACGTTATTTTCATAAAGATGGTACTATAATTTGGATGCTCATTTATGTGTCGTTGGTCTATTTCAAAAAGGGCAAACCTCATATGATTTGGCAGTTTTCTGATATAACGAAACACCAAAAAGGTCAGGATAAGTTAAAGACCATGCTTTATTTGGCTAAAGAACAGAATGACCGATTAAGAGCCTTTGCAAGTATTGTAACGCATAACTTAAGGTCACATTCCGGGAATCTCTTAACCCTTACTGAATTTTTGGAAGATGACGATTCTACCTTAAAACAAAATGAAAATTTTGTATTGTTAAAACAGGCGGTTGATAATTTACAGGAAACAGTATCCCATTTAACAGAAGTTGCAAAAATTAGAGAGATCGAAGATTCTAAAATGGATGCTCTTAATTTATATGATTACGCAGAGAAAGCCACCTATAATATTATTGCCTTGGCTCAAAATGCAAAAGCTGTTATTTATAATGAGATTGATGAAGACATTTGTGTAAAGGCTATTCCCGCCTATCTCGATAGTATTATTCTTAATTTTTTAACCAATGCCATTAAATACAGAACGGAAAAACGAAAACCCATAATTGCGTTAAGTTCCGATGTTGAAGGTGATTTTGTTGTCCTGAAAATAAAAGATAATGGTCTTGGGATTGATCTTGATAAATTTGGAGATTCCTTATTTCAGATGTATAAAACTTTTCACTGTAATCCTGATGCCATTGGTATAGGTTTATTTATTACGAAAAACCATATTGAATCCTTAGGCGGTAGAGTAGAGGTAAAAAGTGAAGTTGATGTTGGTTCGGAGTTTTCGGTATATTTAAAAAAAGCGTAATGGTATGAACTACTTAGAAGAATAATTTCCTCTCTTTTGAAAAATTAGCATTGCTGTTAACATAATATGTGATTGAGTTAAGCAAATAGTAGGGCTTCATTTAATTTTGAGGCTTATCATAGATCTATGCCTAAAAATTTAAAACGTCTTAGAAATCAGCTTTTTGAAAGTATATTCAATAATGCTCATGGTGGTATTTCTATAATTAGCCCTGAAGGAATATGGATTAAGGTGAATAAGAGCATCGAAAACCTATTGGGTTATAAAGAGAGTGAGTTGATTGGTACTAACTTTAAGGATATCACACATCGTGATGATTTAGAGTTAGACGTAGAACATATGCAAGAACTGCTAGATGGTACTTTAGAAAATTACCAAATAGAAAAACGGTATTTTCATAAGAATGGTTCTGTAGTTTGGGTGCTACTTTCTGTTTCTTTAGTAAGAGACGAAACCGATTCTCCAATTTATTTTATATCTCAAATGACCGATATTTCAGTTCATAAATCGGCATCAGGACGATTAGATTTTCTAATGAATGTGGTTAATGAGCAGAATGAAAAATTGAAAGATTTTGCACATATTGCTACGCATGATATAAGAACGCATGTTGGTAACTTATTTTCTATAACTGAATTTTTAGAGGAAGATTTTGAGGAAGTCTTAAGTTCAAATGAGAATTTTAAAATGCTGAAGGAATCCTTAGCCAATTTAAATGATACTATTAATAATCTTAGTTCTATACGAGAGAATAAGAAGCGATCGTTTAAGAAGTTAAAACGACTCTCCCTACATAAATATGTTGAAAGTGCCATTTACAATGTAAGTGCCATAGCTAAAAAAGAGAAGTGTCAGATTATAAACAATGTGAATAAAGGCGTGAAAATCCAGGGGATTGAAGCCTATTTAGATAGCATTATTCTTAATTTTCTAACCAACTCCATAAAGTATAAATCTGATAAACGCCTACCCGTTATAGAATTATCTAGCGAAATTGATAACGAATATGTGGTCTTGAAGATTAAGGATAACGGTTTGGGAATGGACTTAGAAAAAAGTTATGACAAATTGTTTACGCTAAATGGTATCTTGCATAAGCATCATGATTCTAGAGGTATCGGCTTATATATTACTAAAAATAATGTTGAAAATATTGGTGGTAAAATAGAGGTTGAAAGTGTTGTGGATGAAGGGACTGTTTTTTCAACTTACTTTTTAAAAGCAGAACCAATCAGTCAGGGAGATCATCGGGTCAGATTCGCATAATTTATAATTACATACAAACATAAAAAAAAGAGGCGCAATGCCTCTTTCTATTTTATTATGCTCTTACCGGTTGATTTCTTATCAAATCGATATATAAATTAACTTTCTTCTTTAAATCTTTTCTGTGTGTAATAAAATCTAAGAAACCATGTTCTAGTAAAAACTCTGAAGTTTGGAATCCTTCTGGTAACTCTTTACCAGTGGTGTCTCTTACAATTCTTGGTCCAGCAAAGCCTATTAATGCTCCTGGTTCTGCAATATTAATATCCCCTAACATGGCGAAAGACGCTGTGGTTCCTCCTGTCGTTGGATCGGTACATAAAGATATATATGGGATCCCTGCATCGGCTAACTGTGCTAACTTCACAGAAGTTTTGGCCATTTGCATTAATGAAAACGCAGCCTCCATCATACGAGCACCTCCTGATTTGCTAATAATCATTAAAGGTATTTTCTTTTTTAGAGAATAATCTGCAGCTCTAGCAATTTTTTCTCCCATCACACTTCCCATAGATCCACCAATAAAAGAGAAATCCATACAGGCAATTACTAAATCTTCACCATTAGATTTACCCACTGCCGTACGGATAGCATCCTTAAGTTTAGTTTTAGCTTGAGCAGCTTTTAAACGGTCTGGGTACTTTTTAGTGTCTTCAAATTTAAGAGGATCCTTAGAGGTCAAATTTGGATTTAACTCCTTATACTTATTATCGTCAAAAAGGATTTGAAAATATTCATTACTTCCAATTCTTACATGGTAGCCATCTTCTGGACTCACATAAAAATTTTGTTCTAGCTCTTTTGTATCTATGATTTTACCAGTAGGCGATTTGTACCATAGCCCTTTCGGTGTGTCTTTTTTTTCTTCTGTTGAGGTATGAATACCTTTTTCTTTTCTTTTAAACCAAGCCATATTAATTTACGATTTTCATCCGTCGTTGTCGCACATGTTATCGGGTGGTGTGACGCTCCGGACAGGTTTATGATTTTAGATCTTATTAATCTTCAATCGGTATTTTATGTTAGTTGTATTGCACGAATGCAAGTTTACAAAATTACTATTTTAATGAATACAACTCAAAAATAGCGAGAGGTATCTCAAAAAACGAATTATATACATGAATAAAAACCCACTAAAACTCTGATTATAAGTTCTAATGGGTTTCTAAAATATCTTAAATTAAGATTATAATGTGTTGACATTGTTTAAGTCTTCGAAAGCTTTTTTAAGTCTTGCAACAAAGGCTTCTTCTCCTTTTCTTAACCAAATACGTGGATCGTAGTGCTTTTTGTTTGGAACATCATCGCCATCTGGATTTCCAATTTGAGTCTGTAAATAGTCTTTTTTATCTTGAACATAGTCTCTAACACCACTCATAAAGGCATATTGCATATCCGTATCGATATTCATTTTGATAACACCGTAACTAATAGCTTCTCTGATTTCTTCTAAAGAAGATCCCGATCCGCCATGAAAAACGAAGTCGATATGATTATGTGGTAGATTGTGTTTCTTAGATAAATATTCCTGAGAATTTTTTAGAATCTTAGGCGTTAATTTAACGTTACCTGGTTTGTAAACACCGTGAACATTTCCAAAAGCAGCTGCAATTGTGAACTGGTCACTCACTTTGCTTAATTCTTCGTAAGCATAAGCGACCTCTTCAGGTTGTGTGTATAATTTAGAATCGTCTACATCAGTATTGTCTACACCATCTTCTTCACCTCCAGTGATTCCTAATTCAATCTCTAAAGTCATACCTATTTTGCTCATACGCTCAAGATAGTTTTTACAGATTTCAATATTTTCTTCTAAGGGCTCTTCCGATAAGTCAATCATATGAGAGCTATATAACGGTTTACCTGTTTCTTTATAATGTTGTTCACTAGCGTCTAAAAGACCATCAATCCAAGGTAATAATTTTTTAGCACAGTGGTCTGTATGTAATATGACAGGAACACCATAAGCTTCAGCCATAAGATGAATATGTTTTGCACCTGCTATAGAGCCAGCAATAGCGGCTTTTTGCCCATCATTACTTAAGCTTTTACCTGCATTAAAATGTGCTCCACCATTCGAAAATTGAATGATAACTGGTGCGTTTAATGCTTTTGCTGTTTCTAAAACGGCATTAATACTGTTGTTTCCTATGACGTTTACAGCTGGTAAAGCATAGCCATTTTCCTTAGCGTGTTTAAAAATATTCTGAACTTCTTTTCCTGTTGCAACTCCAGGTTTAATGTTATGACTCATAATTTTAGGATTGAAAATTTAGATACCAAAAATACGTAATTTTTCAGTATTTACTAAGTCAAAAAAGGGATAAAATACAGGTCTATAAATTGAAGCAAAATGCATTTATGGATTCCTGCGAATGGTGAAGTGAGCTGAAAGTTTAAAATAATACTTAATTAATCAACTTATCAAATAGTGGTGATTTAGAAAGGGTAGTTGATACCAATATTATAAACGGCGTTTCTAAAATTATAATCTTTAAACCAGCGTTCGCCATCAGGCAATGAAGGATCGTAAGTTTTAAAACCGACATCGAATCGAAGTACAAAGAAACTAAAGTCGTAACGTAAGCCAATCCCAGATCCGACAGCAATATCTTTTAAGGATTTAAACCCTGTAAATGTTTCGGCTTCTTCGGTGACAT
The DNA here is from genome assembly GCF_003217215.1 of Winogradskyella epiphytica. Classification (GTDB taxonomy): domain Bacteria; phylum Bacteroidota; class Bacteroidia; order Flavobacteriales; family Flavobacteriaceae; genus Winogradskyella; species Winogradskyella epiphytica. Next base: position 111,739 of record NZ_QJTD01000001.1, on the reverse strand, counting down.
TGTCTAACACATTCCAAATATTCCCAGCGTCTACAAATATGGCACCTTGAAATGCACCAAATAGACTAAAACGTTGTTCGGCACTGAGATGGATTTTAAAATTAGCTTCATTAAATTCATTTGTAGTTTTAGAACTTCCAGGGCCTAAATCATAAGCAGTCCAAGCACGGTTGTCGTTGGGTCCTCCGGCAAAGAAACTTTCTGCAAACGGAATACTATTAGAATTTCCAAAAGGGATGGCAATACCAGCATAGCTTCGAAATGCAAGGACATTTTTTCTACCTAGATCAATATACTTAACGTAATCAAGTTCAGTTTTAAAATACTGAGAGAAGGCCACTCCAAAAATTTCATAATTTCCAGCATCATTTTTCTGAGATCCCATAGCACTTGATAAGTTAGATAGTAAGTTTCCGGCTAATTCTACATGCCATTTAAACACTGAAAAATCATTATCAAATATGTTCTTTCGCCTATCTTTTTTATAATCAAAACTTGAGGAAAATATGAGGTTATTCTCGGTTAATCGTTGCTTTCGCTCATCAATATTATTGACTAAAACATAATCTTCATTATTTGGACTTAAGCCTGTGTTACCTGATAATACGTCTGATATAAAGATATCAGCAGGTGTAAACGTATTAGAAGAATCATCATACAAAGTCTCATCGTTTGCAATATACCCTATGTCTCGTGCAATGATATTTAGCCGGTCGAAAGAATTTTTGTAAACTCCGAAATAATTGTTCGTATTTAAGTTTTTAACGAAATTGACATTAAAGAGCTCTACCGTATTAGTAACTGTTTTGGAAGGATACCAATTATAGCTAAAAACTCCGGAGATGGCTTGTTTATCTAATCCTATATTTTGCTGACTCGTTGCAGAAAGGTTCATTGTAGTGCTTGGAGACATGTATTTCGGTATAATTCTATCTGTATTAAATGGACTGAATAATCTCGGAATGGTTAAGCGGACGTTTCCTCCAAACTCATTAATATCAAAAAAGGCAGCTTCTGGGTCGTTACGGTTTTTTGACGCACCTATAGCTGCGATACCTGTTATTTCCAAGGTTTCAGCACCTCTAAACACATTCCTGATTTTTAATCCTGTACTAAAGGAAAATCCTATAGTTTGAATATTACTTGTGTTAATTTCAGGATCGAAACTTAAGGCGTATTTTTTCTTAGGCTCTAAGTAGATATTCGCAATTAAAGAAGTGTCCTGCGCATTCTCAATATAATCTATACTCGGGTACCTGAACATCTGAAGATCGTTGAGGTAACGCTGTGTTCTACTTCTTGCCAAATCACTGTAAATATCACCTTTATTAATAAAAACAGCGTCAGTGAGTGCTTTAGGTCTAAACCTTAAACGGTCTTTACTGTAAAGGTTAAAGTTTTTATATATGGTTGTATCGGCAATAACCTGATCACGATTTGTAAAATTATCATCGGTGAAAATATTCACTTCTTTAATCTTATAAATCTTGAAAGGCGTTACAGTTGTGGAATCATCACCTCTTATTGTACGGTCTGAAATGATTAATTCTGTATTTACCTTCTGTTTGGTTCCAATAGTGTCAATAATAAACCTCACATAATCCTGTCCAAAATAATAGAATCCGGAATTTCTTAAGTAGGTGTTAATGCGATCACGTTCATTTTCATAAAGTTGTTCGTCAAACTGTACGCCTTTTTGAAGTAAGGTCGTTTTTCCGAATTTCTCGTACAATGAATCTATGGCAGGGCTGCTAATAATTGGTTTAAGTGAGTCTAAAATATAAGGTTTGTTTCGTGTCACTTTATAAATAACTTCCGCTCGTTTATTGCTGTCTTTAACAATTTCGTAATTCACCTCATTGTCTAACCATCCTCTGGTATAATAGTATTTTTTAAGATTATTGGCGGTTTTCTTTGTTTTACTTTCGTCTAGAATAGTAGGGGCTTCTCCAGTTCTTTTTAACCAAGCGTTAAAATTACGGCGAGATTCAATAGATTTATCAAATTGCTTTTTAGAGAGTAGAGCTACTCTTCGTTTAACCTTTGAGGTATCGCTTAAAATATTGGCGTATAATATAGAATCAATATTAGGTCTAGCTAGGTTGTAAATACCTAATTTTATAGGAAGTTTAATGCCTAAAAAACCTTTTACTCCCGAATTGGTTTTTTGGATGATGATATTGTTTATACGTTCATTATTGGTTTTATTACCATCTTCTAATATTGTATTATTAACAATTAAGTGCTCGCCATCTTTGACGCGTTTTACAATATTGCAAGAACTTAGAAGGAAAATAGAAATAGCAACCGCCGCATAGCGTGATAGTAATTTTAAGTTAAAATGCGATATAAAATAGCGATCCTGCAAGTTGTAATGCCCTATGTTAATTAAATGTTGTTTTACGACTCAAAAATAATACCATTTATCCTTATGAAATAGTATAGTTGCATTAATTTAGAAAGACTATAAAATTAAAAAAGGTTTACTTTGTGTTTTATAGTGTTCCGTCTAACAAATGTAAATACATTTTGATGTTATCAAAGAATCAAATAAAGTTAATTAGAGGTTTAAGTCAAAAAAAGAATAGGCAACAGGAAGGTTTGTTTATTGTTGAAGGCATAAAAGGAATATCCGAGTTTCTTAAGTCCGATTTTAAACTAAAAAGCCTCTACACCACGATGCCAATTTTTGAAGCGCCATCGGAATTAGTTGTAGCGATTTCTGAAGCCTATTTAAAAAAGATATCCTCACTTAAAAATCCAAACACAGCTCTAGCTATTTTTGAAATTCCAAAACCAAGGCAAGTATCGGATCAAGGTTTGGTAATCGCTTTAGATGATGTAAGAGATCCTGGGAACCTGGGAACTATCATAAGACTTTGTGATTGGTATGGTGTTAAGGACTTGGTGTGTAGCTTAAATACAGTAGATTGTTATAACTCAAAAGTAGTGCAAGCCACGATGGGGTCTTTAACTCGTGTGAATGTTCAATACGTGGACTTGAATGATTATTTAGAATCTAGTCATACAAAAGTGTTTGGAACCTTTTTAGATGGCGAAAACGTTTATACTTCAGAATTGCCATCTGAAGGTGTCGTTGTTTTAGGTAATGAAGCTAATGGTATTTCTGAAACCATAGAAAGTCATGTCCACCGAAAAATAACCATTCCACAGTTTGGTGAAATCAAACAAACAGAAAGCTTAAACGTTGCTAATGCAACAGCCATATTATTAAGTGAGTTTAGACGTCGCTCTATTGGAAAGTAAAATTGATAAAAACGCCTCGTGTTTGCATTTTTGAAATGTTCCCTGTCCACGGACTGTTTGGGTCAATATCCTTCACAATCTCGTCATTAATTGCAAATACGCCTCTTATTGATGGCGTGAATTTAAAATAAAGTAAGTAGAAGTCGATACCAAAACCAAGCTCGTAGAAATAGGTGTTTTTGGTCATTCTAAATTCTCCCGAACGGTTGTCATTAGGATTATCTTGGTTACTTGATAGGTTTAAAGCTGTAGAAACGCCACCTACAATGAATGGTTTAAAATTATTGATACGTTTCGTTGAAATCTTTAAAAGTAGTGGAATATGAACATAGGTCGACTTCACTTCTCTTAATAAATCTGAATCGTTATGCTCTATACCTTCAAAATAACTTTCATCGTATTGTAGGTTTCTTGTGGTAAAAAATACGCCTGGTTCTAATCTTAAGTTTAAATGGTTGTTAATTCTCATATCTCCAACCAGTCCCAAATGAAATCCAAAAGTTTTATCCACAAGGATATCTTCTAAATTTTCATTATAATCAAAGTTAAAATCGTATTGATTGAAGCCTAAAAAGTAACCCCAAGTCAAAAACTTTTGATCAATATTATCTACGGAATTCGTCACTCTTTCTTTGGAAAAAAGTTGCGCAGACATATTTTGAAAAATTAATAAAAATACTGAAAGGACAAGAATTCGCTTCATACTTATGCTTTAGATGCTGAGTAAATTGTGGCCACTCCCATGGTTTGAGGATGGTCTTCGACATTAATAAACCCAATTTTTCGTAAAATATTGTTTAAAGCTTCACCATAAGGAAAAACTGAAGCAGATTCGCTTAAATAATTATAGGCCACTTTGTCTTTAGAAAATAACTTCCCTATCGTAGGCATAATTAGTTTAGTGTGGAAATTATAACCTGCTTTGTAAATTGGATTCGTTGGTACTGAAGTTTCAAGAATCACAAAGATACCGTTGGGTTTTAGCACTCTTAAAATTTCGGCAAGACCTTTTTCTAAATGTTCAAAATTCCGAACCCCAAAGGCTACTGTTATGGCATCAAAAGTATGGTCTTCAAAAGGTAATTCTTCAGAATCGCCAATAACCATAGAAATAATATGATCTAAATTTTTGGCTTTAATTTTTTGACGACCCACCTCTAACATGCCATCGCTAATATCTAAACCAATGATTTCTTCTGCCTTGGTTTCAGCAAGGCTAATGGCTAAATCACCAGTCCCGGTAGCAATATCAAGAATGTTTTTAGGATTGGTTTTATCTACCAATTTTACAACTTTATTCCGCCATTTAATATCTATTCCAAAAGAAATGACACGATTTAAACTGTCGTATTCTTTCGATATCGTATCGAACATTTTAGTGACTTGAACCTTTTTAGATTGGTCACTGTCCTTATATGGATTTACTTTCTTAGCCATAGAAATTTTTGGCAAATATACTAAGAACTTATAAGTGTGACTAAAGTTATTTGTTTACAAATGAAGTTAATAATTAGGGCGTTTTTAGAATTTGTTTGTTTTTGTTAATTAGCTTCTAAGTGAGTTCTTGCTTTTTATTCTTTGATTTTTAATGATTTAGGGGTTGGTTGAATTGTTCTTATTGGATTTAATTTAAACTTTAAATAGTTGAAAACTAAAGAGCTTCTAACTAATCCATATATTTGCAGTCTTATTCGGAGAAGATACAATGAAAATAATAATCGCAGGAGCAGGTGAGGTAGGATTTCATTTGGCGAAACTTTTATCCTACGAGTCTCAAGAAATTACTTTAATTGATACCAAAAAAGATAGCTTAGCTTATGCTGGTGAGCATTTAGATATTAGGACGATTAAAGGTGATGCCACCTCTATTTCAATCTTAAGAGATGCGCGAATAGATACAGCTGCGCTTTTTATTGCAGTAACATCGTCTGAAACTACAAATATCACGGCTTGCGTTCTAGCAAAACAATTAGGAGCTAAAAAAACGATTGCACGTATTTCGAATACCGAGTTTATCGAACATAAAGATATGGTCGGATTTTCTCAATTCGGGATTGATGAGTTGATTTCTCCAGAATCTCTAGCAGCGGCAGAAATAGAATTACTATTAAACCAATACGGATTTAATGATACTTACGAGTTTGAAGATGGTGAATTAACCATGTTAGGGCTACGTTTGTCTAGAACGGCAACCTTTGTTGATAAATCTGTGAAAGAAGCTGCCGAGCTGTTTTCAGAATTAAATTTTATTCCCATAGCTATACAACGTTACGGAACCCAATATACGATAATACCAAGAGGAGATACGATTTTCAAAGAAGGTGATAAGGTGGTTTTTATGACCTCGAAAGGTGGAGGAGAAGAGCTTTTTAAATTATCAGGAAAAGTCAAGGTGGATATCAAAGATGTCATGATTCTTGGAGGTAGTAAAATTGGTTATAAAACCGCGACTGACTTATGTACGAGTAAATTTAATGTAAAACTGGTTGAAAGTAAACGAAGTAAAGCTGAAGATTTAGCAGAAGATTTACCTAATGCTTTAGTAATTTGTGGTGATGGTAGAAATGTGGATATATTAGAAGAAGAAAACATTTCTGATATGGATGCTTTTATAGCCGTGACTGGTAATTCTGAAACCAATATTATGTCCTGTCTTTTAGCGAAATCAAAAGGTGTGGCAAAAACTATTGCCTTAGTTGAAAATATGGATTATTATCAATTATCACAATCTATAGGCATTGATACACTTATTAATAAAAAGCTCTTAGCTGCAAACAACATTTTTAGATATATACGAAAAGGTGAGGTTGTTGCCATGACGAAATTAACCAATATGAATGCTGAGCTATTAGAATTTGTAGTGAAGCCAAATTCTAAAATCACCAATAAGCAAATAAAAGATTTGAAATTTCCTAAATCGGCTATTATCGGTGGTGTCATTAGAGGAGGAAACGGATCTATTCCGTTGGGGAGTTTTAAAATTGAAGCCGGTGATCGTGTGGTTGTTTGTAGTTTACCACGATCTATTTCAGAAGTAGAAGCATTTTTCTCATAACCATATGTCGCGCATTAGGCTCAATCATAAAATCATTTTTCATTTTTTAGGACTACTACTATTATTCAATGGTGGTTTTATGCTTATCGCAACTTTGATAAGTCTTATTTATCAAGACGGTGTGACCCTCCAATTATTTTTAGCGGGATTCGTTACGCTAATCATTGGAGCTTTGGTGATGTATAGAACTCAAAATCATCGCAAAGAAATGAATAAGCGAGAAGGTTATATAGTGGTAGCCTTTGGTTGGATTGTGATGTCACTATCTGGAACCTTACCTTATTTGGTGACTGAATCTATTCCTTCGTTTACGGATGCCTTTTTTGAAACCATGTCTGGATATACCACGACTGGATCGTCTATATTAAATGATATTGAAATAATTCCTAAAGGGGTGTTATTTTGGAGAAGTTTAACCCAATGGATTGGTGGTATGGGTATAATTGTTTTAGCTATCGCTATTCTTCCATTACTTGGTGTTGGTGGTATGCAGCTATTTGCAGCCGAAGCTCCTGGACCTGTTGGTGATAAACTTCATCCGAGAATAACGGATACAGCGAAGCGTTTATGGTTAATTTATGTGGGCTATACGGTGGCAGAAACTATACTGTTAAAAGTCGCAGGGATGTCATTTTTTGATGCTATAAATCATTCGTTAAGTACTTTGTCTTCAGGAGGATTCTCTACTAAAAATGCAAGTGTTGCCTATTGGAACGATCATCCTATTATACAGTATATTATCATTTTCTTTATGTTCTTGGCTGGAACTAATTTTGTATTAAGTTACTATTTATTTAAAGGGAAAGTATCTAAGATTATACACGATGAAGAGTTTAAGCTCTACTTCAGATTTGTGGCAGTATTTACTATAATCGCTTCGGTCTTAATTTATTTTAGAGCGGATATATCTCAATCCTCAATAATACATCCTATGATATGGGGTGAAGGTGAAAGCGCTTTAAGACATGCCTTGTTCCAAGTGGTCAGTGTGATTACTACTACTGGATTTATAACGGCAGACTACACGGTTTGGACTCCGTTTTTGACCGTTTTCTTTTTCGGATTGATGTTCTTAGGGGGTTCTGCAGGGAGTACTGCTGGAGGTGTAAAAGTAATGCGTCAATTGATTTTAATTAAAAATAGCTTTTTAGAATTTAAACGTGCTTTGCACCCCAATGCTATTATTCCAGTAAGATATAATGAAAAATCAGTGTCTCGAGAAATTGTATTTAACGTCTTAGGATTCTTTATACTATATATGTTATCCTTTATCGTTGGTGCCTTAGTATTCTCTATGTTTGAAATTGATTTTGTATCGGCTGTTGGACTTTCGGCAACGAGTTTAGGGAATATTGGTCCCGCACTTGGGAATTTTGGGCCTGTGCATAATTTTGCCGCTTTACCTGAGTTAGGTAAGTGGTGGGCGTCATTCTTAATGTTAATAGGACGATTAGAACTGTTTACGGTTTTAATTTTAATGACACCTTTCTTCTGGAGAAATAGGTAGACTGCTTACATTTTATTAGACCTAACACGATTTAATTTAGGTGCATAAAAAAAAGCTGTAAGTCAAAAAATGACATTACAGCTTCTTCATTAAACACCACTTTTATTTTTAGCTTAAGGCTGCTTTAATTCGTTTTATAGCTTCTTTAATTTCATCTTGTGATGCTGCATAAGAAATTCTTATACAGTTTGGATTACCAAAGGCTTCACCTGTAACAGTTGCTACTAAAGCTTCTTCTAGTAGAAACAAAGAGAAGTCTGTCGCATTATTTATAGTGGTTCCTTTTATCGTTTTTCCGAAATATGAGGACACATCTGGGAATATATAAAAAGCACCTTCGGGTTCATTGTTTTTAAACCCTTCAATCTCATTTAATAAATCAAGAACGAGTTGACGTCTCTCTTTAAATTCATCTATCATATATTTAATACGAGACGGTGAGGCTTCTAAAGCTGTAATTGTGGCCCGTTGAGCAATACAGTTAGCACCACTAGTCACCTGACCTTGCATTTTAGTACAAGCTCTAGCGATCCAATCTGGAGCACCAATATAACCTATTCTCCAACCTGTCATCGCAAAGGCTTTTGATACACCGTTTACTGTAATGGTTCTGTCGTACATATGCTCAATTTCGGCCATACTAAAATGACCACCTTTGAAATTAATATGCTCATAGATTTCATCTGAAAGCACAAAAATATCCGGGTATTTCTTTAGGACTTCTGCTAATGATCTCAATTCGGCTTCACTATATACAGAACCACTTGGGTTACAAGGCGAACTGTACCAAACCATCTTAGTGTTAGGAGTAATAGCGGCTTCTAATTGTTCAGCAGTCATTTTAAAGTCGTTTTCAATTGAGGTTTGAACCTCTACAGGTACGCCATCGTTTAACTTTACAATATCGTTATAGCTTACCCAATACGGACAAGGTAAAATAACTTCATCACCTGGGTTGAGCATAACAGCAGCGATATTAGCTAAGGCTTGTTTTGCACCGGTGGAGACCACAATTTGTGGTAAGCTGTAATCGAGCCTATTATCACGCTTAAATTTTGTGATAATCGCTTGCTTCAGTTCTACATAACCATCTACAGGAGTGTAGCTGTTATAGTTTTGGTTAATCGCTTTAATAGCCGCATCTTTAATAAAGTCTGGCGTATTAAAGTCAGGCTCACCCAAACTTAATCCAATAATATCTTTTCCTTCGGCTCTTAATTCTCTAGCTTTTGCAGCCATCGCTAAGGTGGCTGATGTGGATAGATTGTTAATTCTATCTGAAAGTTGATTCATCTGTTATTTTATGTTGAATTAGGCTTGCATTGCTGGTCGTGCTCCCATTTCTTTTAAAAACTTGAAATGAGCAGCAATAGCTTTTCTTGTCGTTTCGTACTCTTTGTATGGTAAGTTAAATTCTTGTGCAGTTGACTTTACAATCTCTGCGATTTTACCATAGTGAATATGGCTGATATGTGGAAAAATGTGATGTTCCACTTGGTGATTTAAGCCTCCAGTATACCAGTTTATAATTTTACTTCTCGCACCAAAATTAACTGTAGTTTTTAATTGGTGGATCGCCCAAGTGTTTTTCATAGTACCATCTTTTTCTGGTAATGGCATCTCAGCTTCGTCCATAACGTGAGCTAATTGAAATACGATACTTAAAATAAGACCTGCAACATAATGCATAATGAAGAATCCGATTAAGACTTTATACCATGCGATATCAGTAAGAACCATAGGTATAACAATCCACATAGAAATATAGATGATTTTTGAAACCACTAATTTACTCCAGTTTGCCACTGGATTAGGGAATTTACCATAAGATAATTTACGCTTCATGTAACGTTTCATCTGTTGGAAATCTGTAGTAATCGCCCAGTTGATGGTTAATAAGCCATAGAGTAAGACGGAATAATAATGCTGAAATCTATGATGCTTACGCCATTCGGTATGCTTTGAGAAACGTAGAATTCTACCCGCTTCTAAATCTTCATCATGACCGTGAATATTCGTATAGGTATGGTGTAAAACATTGTGTTGAACTTTCCAGTTATATACATTTCCGGCTAAGATATAGATGCTGCTTCCCATGATGCGGTTAACCCACTCTTTGTTAGAGAAAGCACCGTGGTTACCATCGTGCATGACGTTCATACCAACACCGGCCATACCAATACCCATTACTACGGTTAAGAGTAATTGCGCCCAAGTAGGCATGTTTAAGGTGAGTAATAAAAAATAAGGCGTTAAGAATAAAGCAAACATGATGATGGTTTTTACCCATAGTTGCCAATTGCCTGTTCGTTTTATATTATTTTCCTTGAAGTAACTGTTTACGCGTTTGTTTAATGTTCTAAAGAACTTTGCGGAATCTGTTCTAGAGAAGGAAAGTGTTTGTTGTGACATGTATTTAAAAAATTTATATTATAATGTAAGTAATTTAGTGCATTATAATATAACAAAGATAGCTAATAAATAAAAGCAGTCATTATTGTAAAATGTTAAATTATAAATCCGAAAATAAGTACTTTTGCAGAAAGAACATTAAATGGAGCTGATTTTAAAATATTTTCCGGACTTAACTGAAACTCAAATTCAACAGTTTGAGGCTTTAGACGGCTTGTATAAAGACTGGAACAGTAAAATAAACGTTATTTCCCGAAAGGATATTGACGAATTATATCTAAGACATGTATTACATTCTCTAGGAATTGCTAAAGTGATGAAATTTGCCCCAGGTTCTTCAATACTAGATGTCGGGACAGGAGGCGGTTTTCCTGGTGTTCCATTGGCCATTTTATTTCCAGAATGCCAATTCCATTTAGTGGATAGTATCAATAAAAAATTAAAAGTAATTAATGCTGTTACTGAGGCAATTGGACTTACAAATGTTAAAACCACACACAGTAGAGTGGAAGCCATCGACGAAACTTTCGATTTTATTGTTAGTAGAGCGGTGACCGCAATGCCAGAGTTTACAACTTGGGTAAAGGGTAAAATTGCCAAAATACAGAAGAACGAATTAAAAAATGGAATCCTTTATCTAAAAGGAGGTGATCTTACCGAAGAGTTAAAGCCATATAAAGCGGTTAAGGCTTATTTGCTATCTGATTATTTTGAAGAAGAATTTTTTGTGACAAAAAAGGTAATTCATTTGCCATTAAAATTTAAAGTTTAATTGGCTTAATAAAAAAAACCTACTTGATTTATTGAGTAGGTTTTTTTTTGCGTTTTATGGTTTTTATTAATTAGAATGACATGGTTAGGTTAGCTGAAACGCCGGTAGCTTCTGCTGCATAACGACAAACACCTCCAACGCAGATCAGACCTGCTCTTTGTCTTCCATAATTCAAGCCTAATCTTGTAGAGCCTTTTGTATAACTGCCACCAATATTAAAGTAATGAGTTTCAGCGGTGTCACTATCATTGCCGGAGTTGTAAATATCGTTAATATAAACGGAATATTTAGAACTTAAATTAAATTCAAATGTTCCTCCAACCCAATCGTGACCATCAGAGTCGGACCATAATTTCTGAGCTTCGATTCGGAAGGATTTACCACCATTAAGTTTGCGGGTAGCTTCAGCAACCACAATATTTGATTTAATAGGTTCAGCTCCAAAATTCCCTTCTATCTGCTTCTTGCTGTAATATTGATTCACATAATAAAAGATACTATTCCATTTAGAATTCCATTTCTTTCTGATTTCGAAATTAATATCTGAAAAATACTTATTTCCGAAACCGAAAAGGTCAGTGCTATAATCTAAATTGTTATAATCAAAATCACCTTTTAGTCCTGCCCAATACGACATATTGAAAGCGATCTTTGTGCCATATTTGCCACCTAGTGGTGTGTCTTTTTTAATCTGGTAAAATAAATCTATTTGACCACCAATTTCGCCAGCTTTTAAAAGGCCTGGGTCTAAGAAGGATACTTGTGGCTGAGCTTGATAAACAAAGATATTAGTTAACAAATAATCGTGTTGTTTTGTTAAACCAGGGGTGTAGTTAACAATATTTTCTATAAATAGATTACCACTTTTTTGGCGTTCTGAGTAAAAAGACATGTTTTCTAATCGTCTGAAGGTAGCATCTAATCCAAATCCTTTTTGTGAAAACCCTGCGTTAAACAGAATGGCATTACCAGGCTTTACAAAGTTATTCATAATTTGTCCCACTTGTACAATGGCATCCTCACTTTTAGAAACATATTCTAAACTTGAATAAAAACTACCCTCATAAAAGTCAAGTCTTCCTGAAAAAGCATTGGTCAATTCATCAAAATTAGGATCTACAATTTCTGTCGCTTCCTTTCTTCCTACATAACTCAACCCTAAACTTAGAGATGTGCTTTCGAAATCTATAATTGATGAGAGGTCAATTTCTACATTGGCTCCAAATACTTCTCCATCAGAGGTGTCAAATCCAACACGTTGTTTGCCATATAAACCTGTTAGGTGAATGGATTCCATAGGCGTGTATTCTACTTTTCCACCGAATAAGGCATTGTTTAAACCTAATTGTCGGTCTTCCCAGTTTCTAAGAATTAAGCCGCTGCCAAATTGTGCATAATAATGACCAGCGGTAACGTCTAATTTAGAGGATTTATAGTTTAATGAATAGGTCCCAATATTGGTTCCTTCTAAATTAGGGGAATAATTAATAAGAGCTAATGGTTCATAGGATTCGATTTGAACAGAAGCTTGAAAGTTCTTTAAAAAGCTATAGTCTAACTTTAGGTAGTTGTTTGATCTAATGTGTTTATCTCCATCTTGGTTTTCGGTGTCATAAAAAGAACCTGTCTTTTTATCATCGTTGTACCAAGCTGAATTAGACTCTAATCCAATTCTTAAATTATCTAATAATTGTGCAAAAATAAATTGTCCTGATAGACAAAAAACTAATAGTAATATCAGTCTTTTCATAATGTTTGTTTTGGCTAGTATTTTGTGAAAAAAGTTCTAAGGATTTTAATTGGAGTGTTTTTTGATTACTTCATATAAAGCATCTTCACTACCTGGGGTGTATCCTGTATGTTGGTGGATGATTTTTCCGTTTTTAACGACAATCACGTAGGGCATTACTGTGATGTTAAGTGCTCGTTTAAGCTCTTGATTATCGTCGAATAAGATTTGATATTCCCAGCCTTTTCCATTAACAAGTGGAGTAACACGTTTTTTGGTTCTTGAATCATCAGTAGAAATAGCAATAATTTCTACATTGGTTTCATCTTGCCATTCCTCATAAACTTCACTAATTGCGTCAAGTTCATTAATACATGGAACACACCATGTGGCCCAAAAGCTAAAAACTTTAACCGTGTCCGAATTAGCAAGTTCTTGAATATTTACAGATTGCTCATCAATACTTTTTAGGGTGATGTTTGGTAATTCTTGGGCATTAGATAATGAGATTACCATTAATAATACGAGTAGGTAAATGTTTTTCATTGAAAGATTGTTGTTTTGTTAGTAATTGTGCAATAATAACACCAAAAAATTATAAAAAAATTATATTAGCCATCGAATTAATAAAAAACCTAATCTTATGAACAACACACACATTTTAAAATCCTTATTTTTTGCCTTAACGGTGATGCTTTTGAGTTGCAGCGGTGACAGCAATGATGATTCGGGAGGAGGGTCTGACGTAACAAGTATTACGATATCAAAACAATTTAATAATGATATCTATGTTGGCGATGCCATATTTTTTGATGTAAAAACTAATAACAACGATTTTGTTACTACTTCTGCCAATATCACAGTAAATGGAGTAAGTATTAATGGAAGTAATTATACACCTCAAACTGCTGGGGTTATAGACGTAGTTGCTACTTATAATGGCTTAACTAGTAATACATTACAAATATCGGTTTTAGAATTGCCTACAAAGTTTACTAAAAATGTTTTAATTGAAGATTATACCGGTACGTGGTGTGGCTGGTGTCCTAGAGTAGCCTATGGAGTAGAGCAGGTTGAAGCAGCTACAGACAAATCAATTACTGTAGCTATTCATAGAGGAAGTCCTAGTACGAGCTCAAGTACTCATGATCCATATAACTTTAATGCCACGGCATTAGAGAACATTATCAATCTTGAAGGCTACCCAACAGCGATGTTAGATAGAACCACTGTATGGGCTTATCCAGAGCCAAGTAATGTGAATCAAGTTGTTAATATAGCTAATGAAGAAGCAGATCTTGGTCTCGCTTTAGCTCCAGTACTTAGTAATAATAATATTTCTCTTGATGTTAATGTGAAGTTTGGGACGGCAGTTGCTAATCCTAAACTTGTGGTTTATGTTTTAGAAAATGATCTATTTTATGATCAAGTAAACTATACAAGTTATTATGGTGGTGGTGATATTTTAGCAAATTTTGAGCATGACAATGTGCTAAGAGCAACATTGACTGATTTAATGGGGGATCAAATTCCTTCTGCTGAAGTGGTTGCTGATAATGTTTACTCGAAAAACATTACTGTTTCTGTTCCAGGAAATGTAACTAATACGTCAAAAATGACTATTGTAGCTTTTGTTGTTAATGGAAATAATAATAAAGTTTATAATGCAAGGGTAGCTACATTTGGTGAGACTCAGACAATTGAAGAATTATAGAGAATCTTATTTAAGCGTAAAAAAAAAACCTGTAAATCTTTGTACAGGTTTTTTTTTTTGCTTAAATATTAAATAGAATAGTCTAATTATTGACCATAAACTTCGTGGTGAAAGTAGCATTAGTGTCGCTAACCACTTTGAGAATGTAAAAGCCTGAACTTAAATTAATGGGAATTGATGTTCTATTATTTAGGTTTGAATTTAATTGATACACCGTCTTTCCTGTTAAATCCATGATGTTAATTTTAGCCTTTATGTTTTCGGTGTTAAGTATTACTAGTTCGTTCTTTACAGGATTGTTTTCTAATTGCATTGATAGAAATTCAGAATTAGTTGTTGATAAAGGAGCGTTAAGAATCTCATTTAAAGCAAAGGCAACGTTGGCGTCCGATAGATATAAATGTGGCTGATTATCAATTGGGGTGAACGTGTTATCAAATGGACTATTAATAGCATGTCCGCTTCCGTCTATTTCTATATCGTGAAACCAATTTCTTTCATTTCCGGTGGATTCGTCCGTAGTATCTAAGGCTAGAGCACTAATTGATGGGATAAAGCTAAATTTATCTATTTGTAAACCGTCAATAAAGTCGGAAGCCATATCTCCACCAGTACCAGATTGGTCCATTAATGCAGAAAAATCAATTAATCCACCTGGAGCTGCATCTACGCCATCATAAAAACTTGTTCCTGAATTGGCTATGGATTCTACATTAGGAATAAAAGGAGGGAAAAGGGGTGCGAAAAAACGACTCACTTGTTGTGGAGTTCCTGCACTTGGTGTCATGTTTATTTCAATTTCGATGTCTATAGCTCCGACAATAGGTACTTCCATGGGAAGTGTAAGGTCTACCATTGTAAAACCATTGGTTACAGGAGTTACGCCATCTGCAGCTGTATATGAACTTCCAATAGCACTTCCGTTAATTATGGCAACATTACGAACATTTTCAGGAAACCCTGTTGGGGTTAAACTATTAAGGCTGGCTTCAAAGATATTTCTATAAGGATGTGGTGTGGGTTGGGTTATATCAGAATCAAAACTGTATAAGTCGGCACCAGAGAGATGTGCTTCAAAATGATCGATTAGCATTTGTCGAGCTGCTGGAGATTTTATTGTGCCGTCAATAAGTGGAGCTAATTCGGTGACTGGACTCAGTGAATTATTAGCTAAAAAGTTTAATTGATGTTGTAGTCCAATAGGAATATTTGCACCAAAATGTGGCGAATCGAAAGATATATATAATCTTGTATCGGCATCTAGGCTTTCATTTTCCATATAATTTAGCGCATATCTTGCTATCAATCCTCCTGCACTTGGGCCAATAATAACATTTTGCTCGGCGTTGTTAGAAGCTTTTTCTGCATTTATAGTATTAATCAATTCAACTAATACCATAGCGTTGCGCTCCAGATAATCGGTTCCGCCATCAATGATAGCGTTATCTTCAGCTCTTGTGTAATTTGGGAAGTTTAAAAAGATAACATCAAATCCTTCAGCTCTAATAAGATCAATTAAATTTTGGTCTCCAGAACTATTGGTGAAATTGAAGAGGTTATATAAAGCTGCAATATTCAAGGTGTCTCCTGGGTCAAAAGGATCCACAACAACTATCGGTTTGTCTAAAATTCCATCAGCACTTAAATAAATTTCGTACTCTCCTTGGCCTGGAAAATTCGTAGTTTCACCATAGGCTGCTAAATCGGGGGTTATACTTGAGGTGATGGCTGTTTGAGCACTAATAATAAATGGTAGACATAATAAGGCGAAAGTGTAGAAGTGTTTCATAAATTCAAGATTTTGAGTCTTAAATATACGAATATTATAAAAATTTTAACATTTAATTTAAGCTTCCTTAGGTAATGGATAAAAAAAAATCCCTAAAAGTTAAAAATACTTTTAGGGATTTTTAGGGTTGTTAAATTATAAATTAGCCTAAGAAAGGATATCTGTAATCTACAGGAGTTACAAAAGTTTCTTTTATTAATCGTGGAGATACCCAACGTAATAAGTTTTGAGAACTACCCGCTTTATCGTTTGTACCAGAAGCTCTTGCGCCTCCAAATGGTTGTTGTCCTACAACCGCACCAGTTGGTTTGTCATTGATATAGAAGTTTCCAGCGGCATTTTGTAATGCTTTTGTAGCTTCTTCAATTGCGTAACGACAAGTAGATAAAATAGCACCTGTTAAAGCGTATTCACTTGTTTCGTCAACTAATTTTAAAGTTTCTGTAAACTTATCTTCATCATAAACATAGATAGTAATTACCGGTCCAAATAATTCAGTACACATAGTTTCGTACTTTGGATTAGTAGTTACGATAACCGTAGGCTCAATAAAATAACCTTTCGATTTGTCATAATTTCCACCTGCAATAATTTCTGCGTCAGCATCAGCTTTAGCTGCGTCTATATATTTTGCAAGTTTATCAAAAGATCCTTCGTTAATTACTGCAGTAACAAAGTTACTCATATCTTCTGGAGACCCTTGTTTAAAAGATTTCACATCTGCAATAACGAATGTTTTAACATCTTCCCATAGGTTACTTGGAATATAGGCTCTAGATGCTGCACTACATTTTTGTCCTTGGAATTCAAAAGCACCACGTGAAATAGCTGTTGCTACTTGTTTAGCTTCGGCTGATTTGTGTGCTACAATAAAATCTTTACCACCAGTTTCACCAACTATTCTTGGGTAGGTTTTATAATTTTCTATATTGTTTCCTATTTGTTTCCAAAGGCTTTGGAATACTGGAGTAGATCCTGTGTAATGTAATCCTGAGAAATGTGGATTAGCCATAACCGTATCGGTAATCATTCCTGGGTCACCAAAAACAACGTTGATAACTCCAGCTGGTACACCAGCTTCTTTAAAAACATCCATGATGACTTTAGCTGAGTAAATTTGGTTGTTACTTGGTTTCCATACAACTACGTTACCCATTAATGCCATACATGATGGTAAATTTCCAGCAATAGCTGTAAAGTTAAAAGGAGTTACTGCATAAGTGAATCCTTCAAGTGGTCTGTATTCCACTCTGTTCCAAGCGTCGCTTGTACTTTCTGGTTGTTCCATATAAATGTCAGACATAAACTGAACATTGAAACGTAAGAAATCAATCAATTCACAAGCCGAATCAATTTCAGCTTGGTGGATGGTTTTTGATTGAGCAATCATTGTCGCTGCATTGATTTTTGCTCTGTATGGACCTGCGATTAATTCAGCAGCTTTTAAAAAAATGCCAGCACGTTGTTCCCAAGGCATTTCTGCCCAAGCAGTACGAGCTTCTAATGCAGTAGCAATAGCTTCCTCTACATGTTTTTTTTCTGCTAAGTGATATTCACCAACAATATGTTTATGATCGTGAGGTGGTGACATTGTTCTGGTGTTTCCAGTTTTAACGTCTTTACCGTTTATATATAAAGGGACTTCAACCTTAGAATTAAACATTGATTTGTAAGCTTCTAAAACAGCTTCTCGTTCAGGTGAACCAGGTGCGTAACTTTTAACAGGTTCGTTGACTGCTACAGGTACATTAAAGAATCCTTTTCCCATGATATAATTGTTTTTTTAGTTTGAAAATTGAAAGTGCAAAGGTACAATTTTTATAGCAGAAATATGGTTTCAAACGTTATAGATGTGAGGCAATTGAAAAATAGGTGGATAAGTAATATTGAAAATCAATTTCCGATTCACTGAAAATGTCAAAGAATCTTAAAGATGTCTATGAACGTTAATCCGTGTGAAATACGAAATTTTAGTTAAGCGCGAAAGGAGCACTCAACTTAAATGAAGGAACATAAACTTTAAATTTGCTCGCTTTATTGAGGTTCGTCATATTATAGAAACCATTCATGGCTCCAAAAGGAGAGGTTAATAAAGTGCCGGAATTATAAGTGTAAGTTTCTCCAGGTCTTAAGATGGGTTTTTTCCCTATGACTCCTTCTCCTTCAATAATTTCCTCGTTGTTTAGAGCGTCTAAAATTCTCCAATGTCTTGAGTTAAGCTGAACTGAATCTTTACTTTGGTTCTCAATAGTTATTTTATAACCAAAGGCAAAGTGCACTTTATAGTTCTTATAAAATGTACCTTCAAAACTGGTCTCGACAGAAATTTTGATGCCGCTTGTAACTTGTTGTACCATGAATGTAAATAATTAGTCAGTAGCTAAAATAACATAAATTTTGATTGAAGCATCATAATTGCGATAAGTAGCGCTGTTTTTTAACAATTATAAGACTTTACTGAGGAGTAATGCATTCATATTTAATTAGAAATGTCAAGGGATGAGGCTTCACCGAAACCGATTATTCGATCATAGCGCGCGCCTAAATCTTTGTAATATATTAGCGCTTTATAGTCGTTTTCGGTTTCCCAGAAATTACCGCTAATAGCCCCTTCATCTAATTCACCCGACTTTCTATCTATAGTCGCGTATTTATAATTGTAAAAACCTTGCTTTAGCAAAAGTATACCTTCATATCGTTTCTTTTTAGAATTATATCCCATTTTAGTTTGAGGCTCAATGGTAAAAGCATTAAAATTACCGTAGATATAAACGTCTTTGTTTTTTAGTTCTTCATGCTCTAATGAAAAATGGATCATCGTATAATCGGCTTCGATATCTAAGTCAGATCTGTCTATAGCGGTAATTTGAAAGTTTCCATTAATATCAGGATTATAAGTGTAAGGTCTATTTTTACGAGAGATATTTGTATATAGATAATTGTGGTAGAGGTCTTTTAAATCTATAAATTGAACACTAACATTAGCGGCTCTCACGTCTTTATTTTCAAAAAACAAATATTCATTCCCGCCCCAAAAGGCTGATTCGGTATCATAGCGATAAATTAATTCATTACCCAAGGTGTATTGTGGTTTTAAATCTGAAATCGCTGTGTTTAGGTTATTGTTTTGAATGATTAATGTTTTTACTGTTTCCAGTGGGTTATTTAAATTCATGCCATTCGTATTCACCACTAAATCGACAGACTGCATCTGAGCTATAGATTTTACATTGCGTGAACGCTTTACTTTTACGCCAACATTCGTTAAGTCTTCGTAAATCATAAATTTTCTACTAAACATCACTTCTCCAAAATCATCATAGATGGAAATCATATAGTTTCCACTTTTTAATAAAGCCTGTGTTTGAGGATTAGGAATTCTTAAATCGTAATGTGAATAGATTTGATAGGTGTTGAATGAGTTTTGATAATTTAAAATTCTTTGGTTGTCTAAGCCTTTCAAATACTCGGATTTCACCAAGTTTGAAGGCGTCCAGTCAAAGTTAAAATGTTCAATGACGTAATGAAAGTCCTCTTCATTTGCGGTTAAGGCATCAAATTTTAACACCAAAGGTTCTCCAAGTCTTAAGATTGGTAATTGACCTTGAGTTGTATTGCTTGAAAAAGTGATGGTTTTTATAAAGTCAGGTGGGCTCACTTCTTGCGCTACTTGTGGAAATACTAGAGTAGACGCTGCTAAAAGGAGTACAATGCTTAAAAATATATGCTTCATTCTATAAAATCTGTAAAGTGTAAAGATAAACAAAATCCATGCCTTGAAGTAATTAGGTTATTTATAATGGTTATAAATAAAAAAGATGACTGAATTAGGGTTCTTTATTAGCTTAAATTTGTAAATTTGCACGGATTTTTAGATAACTAATCTTTAATAGATATGTCAAAAGACATCAGAATAAAAAAAGGTTTGGATATAAAGCTTGTCGGTGAAGCCGAGAAAGCTGTAGAAAATGCTGTAGTAAGTAATTTCTATTCCATACGACCTGAAGATTTTCACAGTATTATCCCAAAACTAGTAGCAAAGGAAGGCACTCGCGTAAAAGCAGGTGAAACTTTGTTTTACAATAAGGATAATGAAGCAATGAAGTTTGTTTCTCCTGTTTCTGGAGAAATAACTGAAGTACAACGTGGGCCAAGACGTCGCATCGATGCCTTAAAAATTACTGCTGATAAAGTGCAAGAGCACGTAGATCATGGTAAATTTGATTTAGGCGCTGATGCTGAAAAGTTAAGAGCACATTTATTAGCCACAGGTTGTTGGGCATTTATAAAACAACGTCCTTATGATGTTGTTGCAAAAGCCGACAGTACGCCAAAGGGGATTTTTATCTCGGGTTATGCTAGTGCTCCGTTAAGCGCAGATTTAGATTTTACCTTAAAAGGTAAAGAAGCTGAATTGCAAGCGGCTATAACGGCTTTGTCTAAATTTGCTAAGGTTCATGTGTCTGTAGGGAAAGATTCAGACTCTCCTCTAGCTAAAATGCAAAACATAGAGTTGTATAAAGTTTCTGGACCACATCCTTCTGGAAATGTTGGTACTTTAATTAACAAGGTGAGTCCTGTTAATAAAGGCGAAACGGTATGGACGGTTAACGCACAAGATTTAGTAATTATTGGTGAGTTACTGCTTACTGGTAAGTTTAATGCTGAGCGTGTTATTGCATTATCTGGTTCTGCTGTTAAGAAACCACGTTATTTTAGAACTTTAATTGGTTCTGAAATTTCTACTATGGTATATGATAACGGTGTAGAGAGAGGTGCTAATAATCGTTTTATTTCTGGAAATGTATTGTCTGGAAAACAAGTAGGTCCTGATGGTTTCTTAGATTACTACAGTAATGTTGTGACTGTAATTCCTGAAGGTGACGATTATGATTTCTTCGGATGGAATAAGCCAATCTTTGATAAAGTGTCTAACTCTAGAGCTTTAACTTTTTCTTGGTTAACGCCAAATAAGAAATATGACCTAAACACGAATATGAATGGTGAGCATAGAAATTTTGTGCTTACTGGTAAATATGAAGAGGTTTTTCCATTAGATATATATCCATTACAAATTTTAAAGTCATGTTTATATAAAGACCTTGACGAAATGGAAGCTTTAGGTATGTATGAAGTAGCACCTGAAGATTTTGCTCTAACAGAATTTATATGTGTGTCTAAACAACCGCATCAACAAATTATTAGAGAAGGTTTAGATTTAATGATTAAGGAAATCGGTTAAAATGAAGATAATGGGTTTAAAACAGAACTTACATGCATTAAGAGAAAAATATAGAGGGACGAAAATGGCACCAGCCTTTAACGCTCTTCATACTTTTCTATATACGCCAAACGATACTGCTAAAGGTGGTACGCATATAAAGGCGGCGGACGATTTAAAACGTACCATGAATACGGTGATTATGGCATTAATTCCATGTCTAATCTTTGGTATGTTTAATACAGGTTACCAACACAATTTAGCCATTGGAGAAATTCAAGCGGTAACCAATGGATTTTTAAGTGGCGAATTTTGGTCACTTGCTAACTTCTCAGTTGGTTTTTGGCAAATCTTACCATTAATCATCATCTCTTACGGTGTTGGTTTAGGTATAGAGTTTTTATTTGCTGTAATAAAAGGACATGAAGTTGAAGAAGGATACTTAGTAACAGGTATGTTAGTGCCATTAATTGTACCAGTAGATATTCCATTATGGATGCTTACAGTAGCTGTTATCTTCGGTGTAGTTATAGGTAAAGAAGTATTCGGTGGTACAGGAATGAATATCCTTAACCCGGCTTTAACGATTAGAGCATTTTTATTCTTCGCTTACCCAACTTGGATGAGTGGTGATAAAGTATGGGTACATGGTGCAGTTGAAAGAACTAAAGAGATTGCAAATGGTTCGACAGCCGATGCTATTTCAGGTGAAACGATCTTAGGAACATTAGCTCAGAATCAAGAATTATCATATTCGGTTTCAGATATGTTCTTCGGATTTATACCAGGTTCTATCGGTGAAACATCTACATTCTTAATATTGTTAGGTGGATTATTTTTAATCTTTACTAAAATAGGAAGCTGGAGAATTATGCTGAGTTCGGTATTAGGAGCTTTAGTGATGGGCTTCATCTTTAATATGGTTGTTGATGCCGGTTGGATTTCAAATACAAGTAAATTCTATGGCCTAATGAGTACTGAATTCTGGCACCATTTATTAATTGGTGGTATGGCCTTCGGTATTGTATATATGGCAACGGATCCAGTTACAGCGGCTCAGACGAATAAAGGTAAGTGGATTTACGGTTTCTTAATTGGTTTTATATCTATTATGATACGTGTATTTAACCCTGCTTATCCAGAAGGCGTGATGTTAGCAATTCTGTTAATGAATGTGTTCGCACCTACAATTGATCATTATGTGGTGCAAGGGAATGTGAAAAGAAGATTAAAAAGAGCAAAAATAAAAACAGCTTAAATTATGGCAATCGATACAGATAAAAATAGTTATACCATTGTTTTTGCCATTGTTATGGTGGTGATTGTAGGTTCTATACTTTCAGGATTGGCTTCTGGCTTAAAACCATTGGTAAAGGCTAACGAGCGTTTCGAAAAACAACAAAACATATTGTATGCCATGGGTATTAATGGCAACGAAGGGATTAGTGATGTTGAATTTATTTCTACAGATAAGGTAGAAGATGTTTTCAAGAACACAATCAAGAAGCAATATGTGATTGAAGGAGATAAAGTAACAGAGAACCCTGAAGCTTATTTAATTGATATTAAAAAGGAGGAAACAAAATCAAAAGATCCTAATTACACACGTAAATTACCTTTGTTTGAAGGTGAAAAGGATGGGAAACCACTTTATGTAGTTCCAATTCGTGGTAAAGGTCTTTGGGATGCTATCTGGGGATTTGTCGCAGTTGACAAGTCAATGGTTGTTCAAGGTGTGTTCTTTGATCACGCTGGAGAAACACCAGGTTTAGGTAGTGAAATTAAGCAACGTTATTTTATGGATGATTTTGAAGGAGAGCACCTTCTAAATGCATCTGGTAAGTTTGAAGGAATTACCGTAGCTAAAGGTAATGCAGATCCTAAGAACGAAAGAAAAACAGACAATGCAGTAGATGCTATTGCTGGAGCTACTATTACTGGTGACGGTGTAACGGCTATGATTAAGAAAGATTTAAAAATGTACGTGCCTTTTTTTAAGACATTAAAATAATATTGTATGGGACTTTTATCAAAAAAAGATAGTAAACTTATATTAGATCCTTTAACGGATGATAACCCTGTTACCATTCAGGTATTAGGAATTTGTTCAGCCTTAGCAATTACAGCACAGTTAAAACCATCTATTGTAATGGCGATTTCTGTAATATTTGTTCTAGGTGTTGGAAACGTTGTTATTTCGTTAATGAGAAACATTATTCCTTCAAAAATTAGAATTATTGTGCAACTTATTGTTGTAGCAACTTTAGTAATTATAGTAGATCAGGTGTTAAAAGCATTTGCCTATAGTTTAAGTAAAGAGCTTTCAGTTTTTATTGGATTAATTATTACGAACTGTATTATTATGGGACGTTTTGAAGCTTTTGCTTTAGGAAACGGTCCTTGGAAATCCTTTTTAGATGGTATTGGTAACGCTTTAGGTTACGGTGTTATCTTAATTATCGTTGGATTCTTTAGAGAACTTTTTGGTTCTGGTACATTATTCGGATTGAAGGTATTAGGAGATTCTGTTGAGAAAACAGGTTTATATGCCTTAGGTTACGAGAATAACGGATTTATGGTATTACCTCCAATGGCCTTAATCGTAGTAGGTATTATCATTTGGGTACAACGTAGTAGAAACAAAGAATTAATCGAAGACTAATCACTAAGCATCAGTTAGTCGAAGGCTATTTTTTTTAATAGTGACCGAGACTAAGACTGAAAACTAAAAGAATATGGAACATATAGAGTTATTTTTTAAATCGATATTTGTAGATAACATGGTATTCGCATACTTCTTAGGTATGTGTTCGTACTTAGCGGTATCTAAAAAAGTATCTACTGCAGTAGGATTAGGAGCTGCCGTTATTTTTGTATTGGCAATTACAGTACCCCTAAACTGGTTGTTAGATCAATATTTATTACAGGAAGGTGCATTAACATGGTTAGGCCCTGAATATGCAGATTACGACTTAAGTTTTCTTTCCTTCATTATGTTTATTGCAACTATTGCTACAATGGTACAATTAGTTGAAATCATTGTAGAGAAATTTTCACCATCATTATACAACTCTTTAGGTATCTTCTTACCGTTAATTGCTGTAAACTGTGCGATTTTAGGAGGTTCATTATTTATGCAATCTCGTGAAATTGAAACTTTAGGTTTAGCGCTTAACTACGGAGTTGCTTCTGGTATTGGATGGTTCTTAGCAATTGTTGCTATTGCAGCGATTAGAGAAAAAATAAGATACAGTAATGTACCTGCACCTTTAAGAGGTTTAGGAATTACTTTTATTATTACAGGTTTAATGGCGATTGGATTCATGAGCTTTGGTGGTATGTTAACAGGTGGAGAAGATGAAGCTACTGAGGAAACTCAAGAAGATACTGTTGGAATGATTACAACTGTTACAGAAACTAAGGAAGATGATAAGACCTCTAGTCTTGTGATTGAAACAATAAACGATACGGATAAAAAACAATAGATAGTATGGTATTAGCAGCAAGCACAATAGGAACCGTCATTGCTACAGTTGTCGCGTTTTTAGTAGTTACTTTATTATTGGTAACACTTTTACTGGTAGTGAAACAAAAACTTTCACCTTCAGGTCCAGTTAAAATCACTATAAATGGTGAGAAAGAATTAGAAGTAAGTTCAGGAGATACATTATTAAGTACTTTAGGTAATAATAAAATATTTTTACCATCTGCTTGTGGTGGAGGTGGAACATGTATTCAGTGTGAATGTCACGTTCTTTCTGGTGGAGGTGAAGCTCTACCTACAGAAACGCCACACTTTAGTAGAAGAGAGTTACAAGAAGGCGCTCGTTTATCTTGTCAGGTAAAAGTAAAACAGGATATGGAAATCACCATTCCTGAGGAAGTATTTGGTATTAAGAAATGGGAAGCAACGGTTGTAAGAAACTATAACGTAGCATCATTTATTAAGGAATTCGTTGTTGAGATTCCTGAAGATATGGGTTACAAAGCTGGTGGATATATTCAAATTGAAATTCCACCATGTGAAATTAAATATTCAGAAATAGATATTACGGCTCACCCAGAAGAGCATGATACTCCAGATAAGTTTCAAGCGGAATGGGATAAATTTAATTTATGGCCATTAGTCATGAAGAATACCGAAACTACAGAGCGTGCATATTCTATGGCCTCTTACCCAGCAGAAGGACGTGAGATTATGCTTAACGTTCGTATTGCAACTCCGCCATGGGATCGTAATAAGAACGGTTGGATGGATGTAAATCCAGGAATTGCGTCTTCGTATATCTTCAACCAAAAACCTGGAGATAAAGTGGTAATTTCAGGACCTTATGGTGAATTCTTCATCAACGAGTCTGAAAGTGAAATGTTATACGTTGGTGGTGGTGCTGGTATGGCTCCAATGCGTTCGCACTTATATCACTTATTCAAAACCATTAAAACGGGTAGAAAAGTAACTTATTGGTATGGTGGACGTTCAAAACGTGAGTTATTCTATATCGATCACTTTAAAGAATTGGAAAGAGACTTCCCTAACTTCAAATTCTATATGGCACTTTCTGAGCCATTAGAGGAAGATAATTGGCAAGTAAAAGAAAATATCGATGCACCAGGTGACGGTTTCGTAGGATTCATTCACAATTGTGTAATTGAAAACTATTTAAATCATCATGAAACTCCAGAAGATATCGAATTATATTTCTGTGGACCTCCGTTAATGAACCAAGCGGTACAGAAAATGGGTGAAGACTTCGGAATTCCGGATGAACACATTAGATTTGATGACTTTGGTGGATAGTTCAAAACATTATAAAACAAAAAAGCCGACGATTAATCGTCGGCTTTTTTATTAGGTTTAATTTCTGATATTATTGGTCTTCATTCCAATAGTAACTATCAGGATATTCTCGTTTACCAAATATGGCGGTACCTACTCTGACCATAGTAGATCCTTCCTCAATGGTTATTTCTAAGTCGCCACTCATACCCATAGATAAATCATGAACGGAATGCCCATGATCAAAAAGTTGGGTTTGAATTTGATTCAACAATTTAAAACAAGCTCTTACTTTTTCAGCTTTAGCAGAAAATAGGCCAATAGTCATCAAGCCTTTGATGTTTATTCTATCCAATTGTTGGATCTCCTTAGCAAAAGAAATAGCATTTTCTGGATTCATTCCAAATTTACTGTTCTCGTAAGATGTGTTAAATTGTAAATAGGCATCCATTGTTTTATCTTCATAATCCAATCGGTTTTGTAGCTTATAAGCCAATTTGAGTCGGTCTAATGACTGTATGCAGTCTACATCATATCTTATCAACTCTTTGACTTTATTCGTCTGAAGATGGCCTATAAAGTGTTTTTCATGTTTGATGCTTTTTAAGGCCTCGTATTTTTCTTTGATTTCTTGAACTTTATTCTCTCCTATTAACCGTTGGTTATGATTAATAGCAAGCTTTATATGATCTGCTGATACGGTTTTTGTAGCCATAAGCAGTCTGACTTCCTTTGGGTCTCGATGTGCCTTTTTACAAGCGTTTTCAATTCTTATAAGAATATGGTTTAGGTTATCTATCATAGATGCTTCCATTTTAAAATGAATTATGATCTACATAAACCCATACCTCTTTTCCAGATGTTGTTGTTTCTAAGACGCGTTTATAATTAAATTGTTCACGTTTATCTGTTTGAACCAATTCGGCACCCGATAGTTCAAAAACAACACCTTCAATTTGGTCTGTATCTGCTCTAGTCTTTTTAGCTGAGGCTTGAATCGTTTTGTTATCCTGTGAAGATGGATTTATGTTTAAATCGATTAATTTGTAACCAGGCAATACATCTTTAGTACCTTTTGAAATCAGGGAGGCATAATCTTTTGAGGTCAATTCGCCATAAGTAAAAACTAGATGTTTTCTCTGTTTTTCTAAATTGATGACCTTGCCTTTGATTTGCTGAAAGGTGATATCCTTTGCTTCCGCGTAAGAGATTCCGTAATGTCTATCTATAGTATTTATAGATTCAGGAAATTTAGAAAGTATATCATCATAATAAGTATCGAGTTGTTCTTTCGAAGGCAGTTCATAAGTCAGTCTTATTTGAAATCGTCTCAACAGGGCCGTGTCAATAATTTCAATATGATTGGTAGCACAAATTAATAAGGTGTCGTCTGATAAATGATCAATCTGTTGAATTAAGGCATTAACCAAGCGCTTCATTTCTCCTGAATCTACCTGATCGTAATCGCGTAGCTTACCTATAAAATCGAATTCATCAATAAACACAATAGCTTTATCGCTAGAGGCTTTCTTAAATATTTCTGCAAGGTTTTTTGCGGTTTCACCTAAACGTGATGAGACAAATCCTGCTAAGTTGATGGTTATGACTTTTTTATTCAATGCAAATCCAATAGCACTCGCTGTTGCTGTTTTTCCGCAACCGGTATGTCCATATAATAAAATCTTATTGTCAACAGGAATTTCAAGTTTGTTGAGGGCATCTTTATAGGTGAATTCTTCAATAAGTTGATTGATTCTCACACGAACCTCTCTGCTTAAATGGAGTTCTTCGAGAGGAATTACTTTATTCTTTATACTAGTTGTAGTGCTGTGGTAGGCCATAATGTCTAATTGCTAATGGTTTGTTCTTGACGTCTGTTAATTCACAATTCATTTATTATACATTTTAAAATTTCTCTATTTTGAACATTTAAATCCACTTCAAATTTAGGTAATTTGTACGGGTTAATGGGCGGTGTAAAGAATCTGTTTTTCTCCCTTAAGTGGTAAAGACATGGAAACGAAGAATAATAAACAATTCCCAGGTTTTCTACTTTTCTATATATGAAATTCTATTTTTATGAGGCATTAATTTATCTTTGCTGCAATCAAGAATTTTACCGCTGTTGCGGAAATTAAAAGGATTCCCATTACTTAGGGAAGTTAATATGAGTAAAGCACTAACACCTCAAGAACTTCACAACCTCGCCATGAATCATGTGGGCAAAGATCTCGAATCTCGTGGTTTTGAATTTGTAGCTATAAATAGTAAACTTAAAAGACATCCACAGTTTGTTTGCATTGATAAAAACAGTCAGTATTACTTCGTGATCGTTAGAGCTGTTATTCTTCCTGAAAACCCTAATAACTATGATGTGGTTTGGATGGAAACATTTAAGAAACATGCTTACGAAAAAGACGCTAAAGTATTATATGCAGGAGTCGGTTTAGGAAATCCTAAAGGTGAAGGTTTACCTGTTTATTTAAACGAAGAGTACCTTATAGAATACAACGGTATTCAAGTCATTGATATGCATTTGAATTAATTCAATATTGAAATTTTAGATGAACTCCATTCAGCTTCAAATCAAAATTTATATGAGAAAAATTGCTTTTCTATTTTTAATTTTCAGTCTTGTTTCATGTAAGCAAGAGCCAAAAAATATTAAATTATCAGGTCCGGTTTTTGGTACCGCTTATAATATTCAATACCATTCTCAAGATAATGCAGATTATCAAATGCAATTTGATAGCCTTTTTAACGTGGTGAACGAATCCATGTCTACCTATATTCCTTCGTCAAAAATATCAAGGATTAATAAAGGTGAAGACATTATGGTAGATGAACATTTTAAACGTGTTTTTAATAAAGCAAAGTTAATTTACAGAACTACTGAAGGTGCTTTTGATCCTACCATTGGCGCAGTTGTAAACGCATGGGATTTTGGACCAGAAGGAAAAATCACCAATATCGATAGTACGGCAATCGATAGTCTTATGAAATGGGTTGGGCTCAATAGAATGGGGCTTAAAGATGGAAAAATCATAAAAAATAAGGGGTCGTTTTTAGATCTTAACGCTATAGCTAAAGGCTATGGTGTAGATGTAATTGCGGAGTTCCTGGAAGCTAAAAATATTAATGATTATTTGGTAGATATTGGAGGTGAGATACGAGTTAAAGGGATAAATGTTGAAAAGAATACGTCTTGGACCGTTGGAATTGATGACCCTAATTTTGATGGTGAGCAAACCTATTCTAAGGTAGTCCATCTAAATGATGAAAGTATGGCGACTTCAGGGACGTATCGAAAGTTTAAGGTTGACGAAAATGGCAATCGTTATGCGCATATTATCAATACAAAAACGGGATATCCGAGTAAAACCAATATTCTAAGTGTTTCTGTTATTGCTAAAGATTGTATGACGGCTGATGGTTATGCTACAGCATTTCAGGCTATGGGTATTGAGAAAATGTCAGCTTTTTTAGAATCGCATCCTGAATTGAAGGTCTATATCATCTTTGAAAATGAAAGTAAAGCATTAGAGACAATGAGCTTTAATGGATTTCCTGAATAAACGATTGTAGAATCGCTAAGCGTGCTGTACTAACTGAAGGCATTAATAATTAATAGCAACCAACCTATAACCAATAGCAGTCCACCGATTGGCGTAATAGGCCCTAAGAATTTGAGTTTCTTTCCTTTAGCATCAGATAAAACTAAGCCATAAATACTGAAAGAGAATAGTATAATGCCCATAGTAAAACACCAATAGGTTGCCGTACTTATTTGAGTGGAATTGAATCCTAAAATCAGTAATATAATGGCGTGATACATTTGATATTTAACACCAACTTCGAAACTGTTTAACTGATCCGCTGATAATATTTTCTTCAAAGCATGTGCGCCAAAAGCACCAAATATGACAGCTAACATTCCGAAAAGTGCAGCTGTGGCTAATATAATTTGTTGAGTCATTTTGTTTGATATATTATTTATAAACCACGGGGATAATTTCTCCCTTGGCTAAGCAGTATTTTTCAATTTCTTCATCGGAAAGAGTAGTGGTGTAATCGACTTCTTCCACTTTAAAACCCATACGTCTCAGCTTATCAAAATAATCACGTCCATACACGCGAACATGGTCATATTGCCCGAATATTTTAGCGCGTTCGGCTTTGTCTGTAATGCTATTATCTTCAAAAGTTTCGGCACGATTCATATCTTGTGGAATCTGAAAAATTCCATAGCCTCCAGGTTTCATCACTCGGTATAGCTCTTGCATCGCCTTAGTATCGTCAGGGATATGTTCTAAGACATGATTGCAAAGAATAATATCATAGCTATTGTCTTCAAAGGGAAGGTCGCAGATATCCGCTTTCACATCAGCAATAGGTGATAGTAAGTCGGTCGTAGTATAGTCTATGTTTTTTAAACTTCTAAATCGTTTTAAGAAACATTGTTCTGGAGCGAAATGAAGAACTTTCTTTTGAGCAGTAAAGAAATCTGTGGAATTAGAAAGATACAACCATAATAATCTATGACGCTCTAAGCTTAATGTTGAAGGCGATAGAACGTTATTCCTTTGATTGCCGTAGCCATAAGGTAAAAAGGTTTTAAAACTTTTACCATCAATAGGGTCTGTAAATGAATCACCTTTTAAAAAGAAGGCTAGAATAGGGCGTGCGATGTAGCTTAGCCTGATTAATAGCGGTCTTGGGATGGTGTTGAGAATAAATTTAAAGAGTTTTTTCATTGTTATTACTCAGAGATGCACAAAGGCACACAGAGAATCACGGAGCGCTTATTCTGATGTGTTTATAAACCTTTTAATTCCATTTTTCAAAAGTTTAGTATTAAAATTAAATAATAAACCTATAGGGTAATTTCCTAACTTCATATATGTCAATATTTGAGCAGTGTGGACATCTGTGAACTTTTCAACATTCTTTAATTCAATAACAATTTTATTTTCAACAAGTAAATCAATTCGATATCCATGATCTAATGTTAACTGCTTATAAGTTATTGGTAGAGTGATTTCTTTTTTAATCGAGTATCCTAATGAATCTAATTCATAAAACAAACATTTCTGATAAGCCGACTCTAACAAACCAGGACCTAATGCTTTGTGTACTTCGATAGCAGCTCCAATGATATTCTCTGTTATCTTATTATAATTCATATCTTAAAAGGATTCAAAAAAGACGCTGTGAATCTCCGCGAAAACTCTGTGATGCTCTGTGAAATAGCTAAATAACTAAAGGCACTTTACGAAAAGCATCCTCCTCATCCGAAACAATACCTAAAGCTTCATGCACATAAGCAAAGGTTGAAAGAATCTCAGGTTTACCCTCTACAATCGCAACATCATGTTCAAAATGTACACTTGGCTTTCCGTCTTGGGTTACAATCGTCCAGCCATCGCTTAATTGTTTCACTTTATGAGTTCCTAAATTGATCATAGGTTCAATGGCAACCACCATACCTTCGATAAACTTTTTACCACGTCCACGTTTTCCGTAGTTTGGCATTTCAGGATCTTCGTGCATTTTTCTTCCAATTCCATGACCGACTAATTCTCTAACTACACCATAACCTTCGGCTTCACAATATTGTTGAATAGCAAAACCAACATCACCAACACGATTGCCAACTTTCAGTTGTTCAATACCAATGTAAAGTGATTCTTTAGTAATACGAATTAATTTTTTAGTCTCTTCATCTACATTACCAATTTCAAAAGTATAAGCATGATCACCGTAAAATTCATTCATTAAAGCACCGCAATCAACAGATACAATATCACCATCTTTTAATGGGATATCGGTTGGTAATCCATGAACTACTGCTTCGTTTACACTACATAATAGGGTAGAAGGGCAGTCATAAAGTCCTTTAAAACCTGGTACAGCGCCATGGTCTCGTATAAATTCTTCAGCTAAAGCATCTAAATGGTTGGTGGTAACCCCTTCTTTAATCTCTTTAGCCAACATCCCTAAGGTTTTAGACACGATGAGCGCACTTTGACGCATTAACTCAATTTCTTCTGCTGTTTTTACTATAATCATGATTCAAAATTGTTGATTGGCAAAGATAGGTAATTATATATTTTAAAATTTCTTCAAAGCATGACAAATGACAGTTTTTAACTGAGATATCTATTATAACTTTGCCTTTCTAAACGAAATAACCATGTATAAAACCGTGAGCGCGGAAAACGCATTAAAAGTAGTAAAATCTAACGATCGAGTCTATATTCAGGCGGCTGCAGCAGCACCTCAAGCTTTAATAAAGGCTATGTCAGCACGGCATGAGGAATTAAGAAATGTTGAAGTATGCCATTTACATACCGAAGGAGAGGCACCTTATGCAAATCCAGAATTAAGAGATAGCTTTCATGTGAACTCCTTTTTTATTGGGAAAAATGTGAGACATACGTTAAAAGCGGGTAATGGGTCTTATACACCAGTGTTTTTAAGTGAACTCCCTCGTCTTTTTAAGCAAGGAATTGTGAATCTTGATGTCGTTCTAATTCAGGTGTCTGTACCAGATAGACATGGTTATTGTTCTTTAGGGGTTTCGGTAGAAGCGACTTTAGCTGCGATTGATAATGCAAAGACGGTAATCGCTCAAGTGAATCCTCAAATGCCAAGGACTCATGGAGCAGGGATAATTCATGTGTCTGAAATTGATTTTTTTGTAGAATCGGATGAAGAACTTCCTATTTATAAGATGGCTGAACCTAATGATATAGAGGCTAAAATTGGAGACTATGTAGCGAGTTTAATTGAAGACAGAAGTACGCTGCAAATGGGGATTGGCTCTATTCCGAATGCCGTATTAACGCGTTTAACTAATCATAAAGATTTAGGCTTACATACTGAAATGTTCTCCGATGGTGTAATCGATCTCATTCTGAATGATGTGATCAATGGTAATTACAAAAAGATCAATCGCGGACGTGCCCTCACTACATTTTTAATGGGATCAAAACGTTTATATGATTATGTAGATGACAATCCATTTGTAGAAATGAGAGCTTCAAATTATACTAATAACACGGCCTATATTAAGTTAAACCCTAAAATGGTTGCTATAAATTCTGCCATTGAAGTCGATCTAACAGGTCAGATTTGTGCAGATTCTATAGGTTCGAGTATGTATTCTGGTGTTGGCGGACAAATGGACTTTATTCGTGGAGCTTCATTGAGTGAGGGTGGAAAAGCTATTATTGCCTTACCATCAATAACTAGACACGGCATAAGCAGAATAGTCTCAACCTTAAAACCTGGAGCAGGTGTGGTTACGACAAGGGCACATGTACATTATGTGGTTACAGAATACGGTATTGCCAACCTTTATGGAAAAACAATTAAGAATCGCGTAAAAGCTTTAGTAGAAATTGCTCATCCCGATCACAGAGAGGATATTGAAAGAGCATTTTTTAAAACCTTTTAAATAGTAAAAAGGTTTAAAATTGCCACCATTTCTTTTTTGGTACAGGAATATTTGGTTCTTCGTTAGTGATGATTTGATACACTTCGCCCCAACCTAAAACGCCACCAATATTGCGGTCGTCTATAAATAGGTCGGCATTGATTTTACGGCTTCTGCTATTATCGAATTTCTCTTCAGGGAAACTAGCGTTAACGGCATAAAACTCAATGCCGTTTTCTTTACAGAAATCAACAGCTTCCTGAAGTCGTGTACCGCATCTATAGGTCCAAAGAATTAAACGATGACCATCTTCTTGAAGTCGTTTTAAGGTTTCAAAAGCAAAAATGCGTGTTTTTCCAATTTTAGGATAGGCATCTTCTACTATTGTACCATCAAAATCTACGGCTATAATTAATCTATTTTGAAAATTCATATTCTTCATCACTTGAGGTCAAAGTTATATTAATAAGAGGTTTAAACAAGGCTTTGTTGTGTCATAGCCTTTGGTTGAGGTATGCCAATTAATTTTAAAACTGTAGGGGCAATATCTCCTAAAATCCCATCTTTAATATGTTTTAAATCTTTGTCGATTAAAATTACAGGAACCGGGTTTGTTGTATGTGCTGTATTTGGAGACCCGTCAGGATTAATCATGGTTTCACAATTACCATGGTCTGCAATTAAAATCGTGGTATAGTTATTTTCTAATGCTGAATTCACTACATCTTTTACGCAATTATCAACAGCTTCACAGGCTTTAATAGCAGCTTCCATAACGCCTGTATGGCCAACCATATCGCCATTGGCAAAATTTAAACACACAAAATCAACCTCGCCTTTTTGAAGCTCAGGAATTAAGGCATCGCGTAATTCATAGGCACTCATCTCTGGTTTTAAATCGTAGGTCGCTACTTTTGGAGAGTTTCGTAAAATCCGTGTCTCGCCTTCAAAGGGTTCTTCGCGTCCACCTGAAAAGAAAAAGGTAACATGAGGATACTTCTCTGTTTCAGCAATTCTAATTTGTTTTTTATGGTGCTGCTCTAAAACCTCACCTAAGGTTTCAGAGAGATTATCTTTGTTGAACACAACATTCAAACCTTCAAAATTATCATCGTAATTAGTGATAGTCACATAATGAAGATTCAATTTGTGCATATTGTATTCGTGAAAATCGCGTTGAGTTAATGCTTCCGTCAATTGTCGACCGCGATCTGTTCTAAAGTTGAAAAAGATCACGACATCATCCTCTTTTATGGTTGCAACAGGTTGATTATTTTGATCAGTTACAATCAGAGGTTTTATAAATTCATCTGTAATATCGTCATCGTAACTTTTCTGTATGGCGCTTAAAACATCATGAGTTTTTTCGCCTATACCATTTACTAAGGCATTATAAGCTAATTTTACACGCTCCCAACGTTTGTCTCTGTCCATGGCGTAATAACGGCCAGTAACTGTGGCTAGTTTTGCAGAGGTCTTGTTAAGGTATTCTTCTAACTCAGTAATAAAACCATATCCCGATTTAGGGTCTACATCTCTACCGTCTGTAAAAGCATGAACATAAACATTTTCTAAGCCATAAGCATCAGTGGCATCCAGTAGACCAAAAAGATGTTTGATATGAGAATGAACGCCGCCATCACTCACTAAACCTAATAAATGAACATTTTTTTTATTCGTTTTAGCGTAGTCGAAAGCGGTTTTTAAAACAGGTTCTTCACGTAAGGTGTTATTTTCTACGGCAAGATTAATTTTTACTAAATCCTGATATACAATTCGTCCTGCACCTAAATTCATATGCCCAACCTCACTGTTTCCCATTTGGCCTTCTGGTAAACCAACATGTAAACCGTCCGTTCTTAAACTTGCATTAGGATATTTGGTGTATAGTGAATCTATAAATGGAGTTTGTGCATTGTCTATTGCCGATACTTTAGGGTCAGGAGATGTTCCCCAACCATCTAAAATCATCAAAATAACCTTTTTGTTCATCTGTGAAATTTTAAGAAATTCAAATATAACATATACAAATCTATATCAAATTTGAAGCTTCATATATTTTGAATGGTTCGTGTTATTTTAGGAAGTTTAATTCCGAATCTGTGCCTATTTCATAAGGCTGTTTATCGTACTCAAAAATTCGTGCATCTAAGGCACCTTTTAAGGTTAATTGATTGCCTTTTACTTCAATCCAACTCCCTTCTCTCAAGCCAATTACAGGTTGTGAATTATAGGCATGAAACTCTTTAATACGAGTTTCTCTGGTCTCTCCCATATGTGTGTTTCCTTCAATAGGATCTAAATAATGCGGATTGATATTAAAAGGAACTAAGCCTAAAGTTTTAAAACTTGGAGGATAAACGATGGGCATATCGTTGGTAGTGTTCATAGTTAAACCACAAATATTACTTCCAGCGCTTGTTCCAAGATAAGGTGTGCCTTTTTCTATAGCCTTTTTGATTGGTAGGAGAACCTTGTTTTTATACAATTGATTGACAAGCACAAATGTGTTTCCTCCACCAACAAAAATACCTTGGGCATTTTCAAGGGCTTTTTCAGGATTTTCAAATTCGTGAATCCCCTTCACTGTTTTACCAATAGATTTAAAAGCCTCAGATGCTTTTTCTGTATATTCATCATGAGAAATACCTCCTGGTCTAGCATAAGGGATAAATAAAATTTCATCAGCCGACTTGAAGTGTTGACTTAGTTCGTCTAATAAATATTCTAGATAACCACTGCCATGAATGGTTGAAGTGCTTGCAATTATTATGGATTTCAAAATGTATAGTTTTTAAATTTCGTTGTTGTAAAAAGTCCTAATGACGTGAAAATATTAAATTAAAACAAAATGACTAGTTTAAATGTGATTTAACAAAAGATTAGACTAGAATTTTTATGCCATTAGAAGAATATAACCGAACTTTAGTAAACTTAAAAAAATGATTATGAAAAAAATATTACTCATAGTGTGCTGCATTTTTACTTTAACAGCTTTTAGTCAAGATATCGAAAGAATTACAGTTAACGGTAGGATTGTTGTTTCTTCAGAAGATAAAGAAGGTGTTACAGTATATAATTCATCAGCAAACCAAGGAACTATTACGGACGAAAATGGAAATTTTGAAATTAAAGTGGGTCTCAATGATATTATAGAATTCTCTTCATTATTATTTCAAGATTTTAGCGTTACGATTACAGATAAGGTGATTGGCTCTAGGCAGTTAACCGTTATTCTTGTTGAAGAAGTCAATAAGTTAGATGAAGTTGTAATATTACCTTTTGGTCTTACAGGTGATTTAAGTGCGGACTTAGAAAAGGTTCGAACTTATAATGTGAGTTTAGATGCCCTTTATTTTGGTTTAGATAATATCGAAGATTTTGAGTTCTCAGCGGATTATAAAACGAAGGCAGAAAATTTAGCCTTCAATGAGTATAATCCGAAAATGGATAATATGTTGAATTTAGTGAATGTTGCTGGGTTCCTTTTGAAGCAGGTCGCTGATGTGGACAAGAACAAGAAAGAAACAAAAAAAGAGGCCGCATTAAACAAAACACCTTTTAAAAAGGCCTTAGATGAATATAGTATCAACTTTATACATTCAAATTTCAATATTCCTTTAGACCAAGTTCAAGTATTTATTGATTATGTGGAAGAAGAAGGTGTAGATGAGTCTTTATTTGAAGAAGACAAGGAAATGCAACTTCTTGAGCGTATTTCTCAATTAAGTAAATCGTTCTTAAAGGAAAATGGTGAGAAGCATTAAAAGGCTCTTAATTGTAATTAGTCTTTTATTTATAGGCACAATACATGCTCAAAGAAAAGATGTAAAGGGGCAACTTATATCTAATGATGAGGTTGAAGGACTTCATATTCAAAATAGAACCGCTGCTAAATATACCATTTCAAATGACGATGGAAGTTTTATAATTCCCGTGCAAGTTTCAGATACTTTAGTGGTTTCCGGAGTGAAATACCATAAACAAGAAGTCATTATTACATCTTCTATAGTCGAATTAGGTCAGTTAAATGTATTATTAATTGAAAATGTAAGCGAACTCAAGGAGGTTATTGTCGGTAAAATTCTAACAGGAAGTTTAGAATCAGATATGGAAAATTCTGATGCTGAACCAGAAATTAACTTTTACGATTTAGGTATTCCTGGGTATACCGGAAAGCAAATGACTCAAAATGAGCGAAAACTTTATGATGCTGATGCCGGTGCAATGATGGGAATTGTAGGTGGAATATATGGAGGAGGGCCAAGTGTTAATCTCAATAAATTATTAAATACAATTAGTGGTAGAACAAATAAACTTAAAGCTATTGTTGAAATTGATAATAGAGAACAATGTATTCAACGCTTAAGAGCAGATTATGAATCCTTCCTTTTTGAAAAGGATACTTTGGCAGAGCATTTACGAAATGAATATTTTTTATTTTGTTCGGAGGATGATTCGTTTTTGGCCTTATGCCATAAAAATAATGAAATTGAGTTGCTTGAATTTTTACAAAGTATGCTAAAAGTCTATCAAGAGAATAGGAAATCAGTTTCTAAAGATTAATTTTGGAACAGGTTTTGTACCACAACAATCAATTCGAAAATCGCTTATGAAATTATTATTTCTATTCTTTTTAACACATCTTCCTTTTCAAAGCTTCAATAGTTCAGAACATGAATATTATGTAAGTGTAACAACAGTGGAGTATTCTAAAGAGCAAAAATCACTTCAAATTATTAGTCAAATTTTTATAGATGATTTCGAAACCGTATTACGAAAGCGATATGATGAAAATATCACTTTAGGAACTAAAGATGAACTGGCCATTAAGGAGGCTGAAAATTACATGAAACGTTACTTAACAGACAAGCTAAAAGTAAAGGTAAATGGCGAATCTGTAAAGTTTAAATTTATAGGCAAAGAATATAAAGACGATATCACTTACTGTTACTTAGAAGTTGAAAACGTATCAAACGTCAAGTCTGTAGAGGTAACCAATCAAATTTTATTCGATGTATTTTCAGATCAACAAAACATTGTGCGCTTAAAACTCTTAGGGAAAAACAAGAGCTTTTTATTGGTTCCTGAAAAGGATTCTTGCTTGTTAAACTTTAAGTAAATTATAGGAAAAACCACATTAATTCCTATTTTAGGCATCAGATTTTTTAACACTAATTTATTCTATGAAAATTATTAAGTATTTTTTATATGCCTTGCTATTTACGTCATTTAGCATGTATGCTCAAGAGGAGGTAAAAGCCGAACGTCAGCAAGGACATACGAATCAAAACAAATTCAAGCAATTATACGAGGAGTTTGCAACACCAAATATGTTTAGAACAGGGTCTGGTGCTCCTGGTCCTGCCTATTATCAGCAGCAAGCCGATTACAAAATGGATATAGAAATCGATGATGTAAATGCAAGACTTTACGGTGATGAAACGATTACTTATACCAACAATTCACC
Organism: Winogradskyella epiphytica; assembly: GCF_003217215.1. Taxonomy (GTDB): domain Bacteria; phylum Bacteroidota; class Bacteroidia; order Flavobacteriales; family Flavobacteriaceae; genus Winogradskyella; species Winogradskyella epiphytica. The sequence continues at coordinate 72,588 of NZ_QJTD01000001.1, read as the reverse complement.
AGATGAACTCAGTTATTTATGGGTGCAGTTAGATCAAAACATGCGTGCAAAGGATTCTAAGTCGCCATTAATTAATAGTACAAACATAAGACCTGCGGCTTTGTCTTCTGGTGTGGTGAATACATATTTAGACGACTCTTATGATGGAGGTTTTAAAATTGAGCACGTAACCGATGTCAACGGAAAAGACTTACCATATACTATTAATCGTACTATGATGCGTGTTGAACTACCAACACCAATGAAATCTGGCGATAAATTTTCATTCAAAATAAAATGGTGGTACAATATTAACGATCATGTAAAAGATGGTGGACGCTCAGGTTATGAATATTTTGAAGAAAATGACAACCGTATTTATGTAATGGCTCAATTCTACCCGAGAATGGCTGTTTATAATGATGTAGAAGGTTGGCAGAATTCACAATTTTGGGGACGTGATGAGTTTGCTCTGCCATTTGGAAACTTTGATGTGAATATTACAGTTCCTGCCGATCATATTTTAGATGGTACAGGTTACTTAGTCAACAGAGAAGAAGTATTTACGAAAGAAATGATGAAACGCTTTGAGAAAGCGAAGAAGTCATATGATAAACCTGTAATGATTGTTACTCAAGCTGAAGCTGAAAAGGCAGAAAAGTCTAAGAGTAAAAAGAAAAAAACTTGGAAATTATCAGCGCAAATGGTTCGTGATTTCGGCTTTGCAACCTCTCGTAAATTCCTATGGGATATGATGGCTGTAAAACTAGATACTAAGGATGTAATGGCTGTTTCGTTATACTCTAAAGAAGGAAATCCACTTTGGGAACAATGGTCTACTAAAACTGTGGCAAGTACTTTAAAAACCTTCTCACGTATGACTTTTGATTACCCTTACCATAAGGCTATTTCTGTACATGCACCAATGGGAATGGAGTATCCAATGATCTGTTATAATTTCGGCCGTCCAGATAAAGATGGTAACTATTCAGATAGAACGAAATACGGAATGATCAGTGTAATTATTCACGAAGTTGGACACAATTGGTTTCCAATGATTGTGAATAGTGATGAACGTCAGTGGACATGGATGGATGAAGGTTTAAATACCTTTACTCAATACGTAGCGGAACAAGATTTTGCAGAATGGTTTCCTGATGCCTTATCACCTCATGACAAAACTTATCCGTCACGAAGAGGTCCTGCAAAGAATATCGTGCGCTATATGGGCGGTGATCAAGATTTTATTGCTCCAATTATGACCAAAGGTTTGAACACATACCAGTTTGGGAATAATGCCTACGGTAAACCAGCAACGGCGTTGAATATTCTTAGAGAAACTGTAATGGGACGTGAATTGTTTGACTATTCATTTAAAGTATATGCGAATCGTTGGAAGTTTAAACATCCTACCCCTGAAGATTTTTTCCGTACTATGGAAGATGCTTCAGCCTTTGATTTGGATTGGTTCTGGAGAGGATGGTTCTACACCACCGATTATACAGATATTGGTATTAAAGAAGTGAAAAAATATGCGGTAACTGCTAATCCGAACAAAAATGGAAAATTATTAGCTGAACGATACAATAGAGATCCTAATAGCTTAGTGTATTTTATTGAAGAAGGAGAGGAAGGTTATGAAGAGGCTATGAAAAAGGCAGCTTCTATTGAAGACTTACCAACGGTCAAAGAATACATCATGGATAACTTTACGCCGGAACAACAAAAAACAATGAAAAAGGCACCAAAGTTCTTTTATGAAATAACTTATGAAAAGCCAGGAGGATTGGTAATGCCTATAATTGTTGAATATACTTATGCCGATGGCACTACAAAAAGAGAGAAGTATCCAGCTCAAATTTGGAGATTGAATGATAAAGAGGTGAGTAGAGCTGTAGCTACAGATAAAGAAATTGTGTCTATTATGGTCGATCCAGATTTGGAAACAGCAGATGTAGACACGTCTAATAATTCTTGGCCAAGAGAAGCGAAAGTCAGTGATTTCGAGAAGTTCAAGAATAAAGTGCGAAACTAAAGAGAAGTGCATTATAATTTAAGCCGACTTTTTTTAAAGTCGGCTTTTTAATTTCTACATAAGTAGTGGTATAATTCACAAACTCACTCTATATTTGCAAAGTGATACAACAACTTACATTATTATTCATTGGCGGTACCGAAATAGTATTTATTCTATTTGTAGTGGTGCTGATCTTTGGTGCAGATAAACTTCCTGAAATTGCGCGTGGCCTAGGTAAGGGTATGCGACAATTAAAAGATGCCACCAACGATATTAAGCAAGAAGTCACTAAAAGTGCTAAGGAAAGTAACGTCATAGACTCAGATGTTGTTAAAGATGTCCAACAGGAAATCAATAAAGTTAAAGATGATCTTGAAGACTTTACAGGATCTTTAAAAAGGAATAAATAAATTCCTAATTCTCAAAAAAAGCACATCTGTTTTTGAGATAAACATATAATTACGAGTCATTTATTGTTGATAATTTAATATATTTAGGAAATACTAACCAACTAAATACTATTAAATGAAAAGAGTTTACACCTTGGTTGTGCTTGTTTTAGCACTAACCATAGTATCTTGTTCTAAGGATACTATTATGGAAATCGATCAGGAAGCACAACAACTTCCCACAGAACCTTTAACGATCGATCAAATCAATCAGCGTATAAGTAACAGCATTGAAAAAACGGGAGATTTCGACTGGAATAAGGTAGATGCTCACTTTTTGTGGAGTGCTTTAACTCATGGTCAATACGTTTTAACGGTAGGCTATGGTAACGACGGACAAAGTTTTAGCGAAGAAGTAGATAAAGAGCTTGAACGTAAAAGAAATACTTTAATTAATACGATAATTGCTGAGGAGCAAATTGATAAGACAGATTTGAAAATTAAACAAGATGAGATCCTCACTGTTTTTGATGCTGAGGTTACTAAACTTGAAACGATCATCGCTTTAAGAAAAAGTGACTATGTAAGATACTTAGAACCTAATGGCTATAACCAGTATGTAAGTATGCAAGAGAAGTCAAGTTCTGGATGTTCTACAAGTGCGGAATATATTAATCTATCGCACTATACAACAGTAGCTCCAAATAATGCAAAAGTCTCATGGCATTTTGATGAACATAATATTCGCGATGCTTGGAATATTTCTACAGGTTCAGGTGTAACTATTGGTTTAATTGATACAGGAGTTTCAAAATATCAAGCACTGTTGAATTCATCTGGAATTAATGATGGTTATTCTACAGGTCGTTTTGTTCAAAAATATGGAACCTTTATAGATTCTAATTGGTGGTGGTCGAGTAACTATGATGGTCCTCATGACAAATGCGGACATGGTACTGCTATGGGCTCTGTAATGGCTTCGCCTAGAAATAATGATGGCATGCCAGTAGGTGTTGCTTATAATGCAAATTTAGTCGCTTATAGAGCAACAGAAGATGTGTTGCTTAATGATTACCATGAGCGTAAAGGTGTATCTAAAGCATTAACACAATTAGGAAATAGAAGTGATGTGAAGATTATTTCAATGTCCATTGGTTATGTGTGGTCTATAGGTAATATTAAGGATGCTGTTAAATATGCTTATAGTAAAGGAAAATTAATTTTCGCAGCTGGTGGAACCTCTACAAGTTTTACAAATGGTTTTGGGGTGATATTCCCAGCGACAATGAGTGAAACTGTGGCTGTAACTGGTGTCAACGATGGAAGTAATTATGAGCGTTGCGATACTTGCCATAGTGGAAGTAAAATAGATTTTACAATTATTATGCAAGGCGATAATGATACAAGTAAAGCGCCACCAGTATTGAATTTTTATAACGGTCAAACGCGATATACAGGAGGTTCTTCTGCAGCTACGGCAACAACTGCTGGTATTGCTGCCTTAGTTTGGTCTAAGTACCCACATTGGAGTAGAGCTCAAGTTCTAAGTCGATTAAAACAATCATCGGATTTATATCCTTATAAGAGCAGTGAATTTGGCTATGGCAATATTGATGCTTTACAAGCCGTGCAATGAGCTATATACTGATTTAACAAAAAAAGCCTTTCTAATTTAGAGAGGCTTTTTTTTATATAACAGAGGGCCAGATGTTTATAAAACACAAGATTCAAAAATGGCTTTTAATTCTTTTTCAGGATTGTCAGTTAATCCAGCATGTGTTTTTGAACTTTGAATTATGGTACTTCTTGAAGCTGCTAACCATCTGAAGCGGTCTGATAATTCAAACTGACCAATAACACCCGCTGATGCATCGCCTTTACAAATTAATTCCCATGATTTTAAATAATTATTAATGGCTTCTAAGTCTAAATCACATGAATAGGCATCAAATTTTTTTTGATTGATTTTATATTTAACTCCAAGGAATTTTTTTCGTTTTGAGAATAATATCACACCGATATTAAAAAATTCCTCGCGTTCAACTTTAGGAACGAGTCGTATAATGGCATATTCAAAAGTAACTTTATCTTGCATCTTCAGCTTCTTTAACTAATGAGTCAATTTTTGAGAGTCTTGAATTTAGGTATTCAATATAGGCTTCTCTCATTTCATTTGGAGTGAGCGGCTCAGATTCGCTTAATAACCAATCTTCAGGAATTTTATAAATAATATCTTCAATAGTGTCTTTATCCAAGGCTTTTATAATCGCCTTAGAAGCTTCATCCAATAGTGTAGCACGTTCCAAAAGAACATGGTCTTTTATAAGAGGAAAAGTTTTGTCAAGGTGATTTTTCCAGGTGTTCCAATTATGGTGAAAATAGAAACTTGCACCATTGTCTATCACCCATAATTCGTTATTCCAATTTAGGAGATTAGTGTTTTTAGCGGTGCGGTCAATATTGCTAACAATGCTGTCAAATAGAACTATTTTGGAAGAAGTCAGAGCATCTGCAACAGATACTAAGGGGTCAAAAGTGATAGACCCACTTAAATAATGAAGGCCTAAATTTAAACCAATACTAAATTTTAGTAAGTCTTGAATCTCTTCATCAGGTTCAGTTTTACTGAAAGAATCATCTAAATTCATGAATACCAATTCAGGGACTTTTAGACCAATAGCTCTTGCTAGTTCTCCTCCGATGAATTCCGCGATTAAAGCTTTTTTCCCTTGACCAGCGCCTCTAAACTTTAAAACGTAAAGAAAATCATCGTCCGCTTTAACTATGGCAGGAAGAGAACCACCTTCTCTCAGTGGTGTGACGTATTTTACAACATCTACTGTTCGTATATCTATTTTACCCATTGGTTTTGAAATCATTTTTTTCTGCTAATGGTTAATCCATCTCTAATAGGTAAGAGCACAGTTTCAATACGTTTATCATTTTTCAAAAGCGTATTATATTCCAATACGGCTTTAGTAGATTTATCTTTATCATTTAAAGGTTCTACCACTTTTCCATGCCAAAGAACATTATCTGAAAGAATAATTCCACCTTTTTTCAACTTATCAATAATTAGATGGAAGTAATTAGAATAGTTCGGCTTATCAGCATCAATAAAAACAAGGTCAAACGTTTGATCTAATTTTGGAATGATGTCTAAAGCGCTTCCTGTATGTTGAATAATTTGTTCTCCATAATCAGACTTATCAAAATATTTTCGTTGAAAATCAACCAATTCTTCATTGATATCGATGGTGTGTAGTTCTCCATTAGGTGCTAAGCCTTCCGCTAAACATAAGGTTGAATAGCCCGTAAACGTGCCTAATTCTAAAATGGATTTAGGACGAATTAACTTTGAAATCATACTCAAAACACGCCCTTGATACGGACCACTGAGCATGATGGGTTGTAATATTTTTTGATAAGTTTCTCGAGTAAGCTGTTGCAGCAATTCAGGCTCTTGTTCCGAATGTGCTACTACATAATTGTCAAGGTCTTCAGGTAAAAAATACATAGAGGTAAATTATTAATACTGATCGTCTAAATCAGGCTGCAAAAATAATAGTAAATACTGAAGCTTTGATGTTTATGACGTTATTCTAGAAATTAATTTTTGCTTAGCCGCTTCATCATCTCCGCATAACCATTGAATAACATTATCCTCCCAAATAGCATCGCGTTCTGTTTCAGAAATAATGTCTCTTTCTATAGCTAAATCTAAAATTTTACCAGGATAAGAGGATTGCTTTTCGCTTTCCATTTCACCAAGAGGATACGGATCATCTAAGCCCATTAACACTTGTTTAGAACCTTGGTTTTTAATCAGTAATTCTAAGCCTCCTGTATCATGAACTAAGGTGTCAAAAAATATGTTCTTATGACCAACAGCTTTTCGTGGGTGACTTTTACCTTCAAATAAATCTGGACGACCATCAAATCCTTGAATTCTTCGACCTAAATTAATTTGAGCTAATTGTCCTCCATGAGCAAAGCAAGTTCGCATATTAGGGTATTTATCTTGATAACCATTTAGGGTTAAAAAGTGATACGCATCAGCACATTGGGCTAACATCCATATCAAATGAAAACGCCATGAGGTATTTTCTAATTTTATAAACTTCTCGCCATCGTAAGGGTGAATTTCAATGGCTAAATTATATTTATTTGCCAACTCGAAAATCGGTTCGTTTTCTTCATCAAAAATACAACGCCATGTTCCTATGGTATCCATATAATGGGTAGGTAAACACAAAAGCTGCATGCCTAATTCTTCAACACAGCGTTCAATTTCCCAACAAGCACCTCTAACAAAACCAGGATGCACAACAAATCCACAAGTGAATTTTGATGGATTTTCACGTTGAACTTTTGCATTAAAATCATTCTGAAAACGTAACGCTTGTTTCATTTCTTCAACTCGCAAACCGTTCCCATATAACTGAGATAAGTTTAAAACTACAGCATGATCAATTTTAAAGCGCTCCATCCATGCTAATTTCTCATCCAAGAAAAAGCTAGAATCCGTAATTGGTCTATTCCAATCTTTTTGAAGCATGTATTTTCGGTCTTTATCAACCCAAAAAATCCCTTTGTCTTTCATGAATTGTGGAATTTCTTCAGGATAGGGAAGGAGGTGAGAGTGACCGTTTATTCTTAGTTTTCGTTTTTCTGCCATAATATTTCCTACGGAACAGGAATTTTTTAATAAGAGATTAGTCTCTTAGATTGTATTTAAGTCTTGTGTTTTATGCCTTTTGAAAGTTAGTCTTCTATCTGAACTTTTTTAGGTGGTTCCATGATTTCACCGCAATTCGGACATTTACGTTTGTCCTTATCACCATAATATTTGTCGAAAATTTTCGGCATATCAGTTTCAATATTTTCAACGGTAAAATCCTCTTCATACAGCTTGGTTGTGCAATTTTCACAGAACCAAAGTAAGGCATCTTTTACACCTTCATCTCTTGGATATTCAATGACTAAGCCAACGGTATTAGCTTCACGCTGTGGTGAATGAGGTACTTTTGGAGGTAATAGAAAAATATCCCCTTCATTGATGTGAATATCTTTAGGTTCACCATTTTCAATCACCTTAAGAATCATGTTTCCTTCAATCTGATAGAAAAATTCAGGCGTTTCATTATAGTGATAATCCTTTCTACTGTTTGGTCCACCAACGACCATCACAATAAAATCGCCATCTTGCCAAACCACTTTATTACCAACAGGTGGCTTTAATAAATGACGGTTTTCTTCAATCCATTCTTTAAAGTTAATAGGAGGATATATTTTGCTCATGATACATAGAAAGCCCTTCCTAACCTTCCTTATCTAATTGTGGCGGTCACAACGCGTGGGAAGGAATTCTTAATCGGGCGAATAAGAATAATTGTTATACAATACCTTATGTTGGAAAATTCAACTTATTGTAGTCTAATTACCAACATGAGTTTATTAAACGTCCACTAATATACAAAGACCTCACAGGTTTTTAAAACCTGTGAGGTCTAAATTTTAAAGATACAGTTGAAATTTTAGTGATTGTAATAATCCTTAATTAATGTGATCGGTTTAGTTGAAGCGTTTTAGAGGGATTTAGTTCGTCCACCATCCACAGGTAAATTAATACCATTGATATAGGCAGCACGTTCACTGGCTAAAAACGTAATGGCATCTGCTAACTCTTCAGGTTTAGCGAAACGTCTAGCTGGCACTGCACTTTTCATTGCATTGGCAGATTCTTCTTCAGTTTTTCCTGTTTTGCTCGCTTTGTTTTTTATAATTTCAGACAGACGTTCGGTACCTGTGGCTCCTGGTAAAACGTTGTTAACTGTAATTCCAAATTCGCCTAATTCATTAGCTAAAGTTTTACTCCAGTTGGCAACAGCGCCACGAATGGTATTACTAACGCCAAGACCGTCTAATGGTTGTTTTACAGAGGTTGAAATCACATTAACGATTCTACCATAGCCTTCACTTTTCATAAAAGGAACAACAGTTTGCGCTAGGACGTGATTACATTTTAAGTGTTGCGTAAAAGCCGAATCAAACTCAGCAACTTCCGCTGAAAAGATAGGTCCGCCTTTTGGGCCTCCGGTATTGTTCACTAGGATATGAAATCCATGAATCTTAGAAATATAGGCTGAGACTTTTTCTTTCAATTCCATTGGGTTTGAAAAATCGGCAACAATGTAGTCGTGTTGTTTTTGTTGAGGTAATTCTGAAAGAACCATTTTAAGTTTGTCCTCATTTCTTGCTACAAGTGTCACTTGAACACCTTCTGCTGCTAAGGCCATTGCTGTGGCTTTTCCGATTCCTGCTGTACTACCGCAAACTAATGCGTATTTGTTGTTTAGGTTTAGATTCATAATATTTCCTGCGAAGGCAGGGATCTTTTAAAAATTAATCTCGTTTTATTTTATGAGATTCCCACGATAGTGGGAATTAATATTTTATACAAACATTCTTAGCTTCGGTAAAAAAGCGTAAAGCTTCAAATCCGCCTTCTCTGCCAACACCGGATGCTTTTACACCACCAAAAGGTGTTCGTAAATCACGCATCATCCAAGTGTTTACCCAAACGATTCCTGCTTGTAATTCATTACTCATTTTCATGGTGCGTTTTAAATTGTTCGTCCAAAGTGTAGCGGATAATCCGTACTTCACTTTGTTGGCCATTTGAAGAACTTCGTCTTCAGAATTAAAAGGCATAATAGTCACCACAGGTCCAAAAATTTCTTCTTGATTCACACGACAGTCGTCATTAGGAACTTCAATGACCGTTGGTTCTAAATAATAGCCGTTTTCAAAACCTTCAATAGTCACTTCGTTTCCGCCGCATAAAATAGAACCGTGTTCGTCTTTGGCGATGGCGATATATTCTTTTACTTTTTCTAAATGTGGTTTTGAAACCAAAGCACCAATATTGGTATCGTCTTTTGAAGGATGACCAACTTTTAATTGCTTTACTTTTTCAACAAAATCTTTTTTGAACTTCTCATAAATGGAAGCTTCTACAAAAATGCGACTTCCACATAAACAGATTTGACCTTGATTTGCAAAGGAAGATCGGACTGTAGTGCTTAACATATCCTCATAATCACAATCGGCGAAAATGATATTTGGGTTTTTTCCGCCTAATTCCAAGGATAGTTTTTTAAACATGGGAGCGGCTACTTTAGCGATATGTGCACCAGTTGCTGTTCCTCCTGTAAATGAAATGGCTTTTATGTCTTGATGTTCAATAATAGCTTGACCTGTTGTGGTTCCTAATCCATGAACAATATTTAAAACGCCTTTAGGAAGTCCAGCTTCATTGCAGATTTCCCCTAATAAATAGGCGGTCATAGGCGTGACTTCACTCGGTTTGGCAACGACACAGTTTCCAGCAGCAATAGCTGGCGCGATTTTCCACGTAAATAAATAAAGCGGAAGATTCCACGGGGAAATACAACCTACAACACCGATGGGTTGACGTAAGGTGTAGTTGATAGCTTGTAGGCCAATACTTTCATGGCTTTCACTAGCAAATTGAGTAATGGCATTGCCAAAAAAACGAAAGTTGCTCGCTGCTCTTGGTATATCGACAGCCTTTGCTAAACTAATTGGTTTTCCGTTGTCTTTACTTTCGGCCTCAGCAAAACGTTGTAAGTTTTCTTCGAGTAATTCAGAAATCTTAATAAGGATTCTACTGCGCTCTTCCAATGTTGTCTGTGACCAACTCGGAAAAGCTGATTTCGCTGCGATATAAGCGTTTTCAACATCTTCCTTTGTTGAGTTTGGAATTTGTCCATAGACCTCGCCATTTGATGGATTGTAGTTGTCTATCCAATCATCGTTAGTTGGGTTATGGAAATTTCCGTTGATGTAGTTTTGTATGTTCATTTTATTCACAGATAATCGAACTTAAAGAAAAGAATTCGAATTAATTTTTATTAAGTCTTAGTCTTGTTTTTTATACGCCATAACTTTGATTTCAACCACTAAATCAGGATGAGGTAACTGATGTACTGCAACAGTAGTTCTTGTTGGTCCTGTTTCTTTATCAAAGAATTCTGCATAGGCTTTGTTATAACCTGCAAAATCGTTCATATTTACTAAAAACGAAGTTACATCTACCACATCTTTTAAGGTTGCACCAACTTTAGCTAAGTTCTTTTCAATATTCTTGATGACTTCTCGGGTTTGTACTTCGGCATTCAGGTGTTTGGTTCCCATTTCGTCTATAATATCAACTCCTGCAATGGAATTATCTGCCCTTCGAGAACTTGTGCCTGATACGAAAATGAAATCGCCCACTTGTTTTACGTGTGGGTAAGCACCTCTTGGTGTTACATTAGTTCCTGTTGTTTTATCTTCTTTACTCATAATTTATACTATCAATTATACTATCAAAGTTTTAATTATTTTGCTAACCGTTAACTCAATCCGGCAATTCTATCATCTTCTAAAATGGCTTCGGTTTCGTTCTTTACTTTTTCCAAAATCGTATTTAAATCATCATCAACCGAAATAATGCCATCGGCTAACATATTCAAAATAGCTTTGTCTTGAGCTCTTCCTCTTAACATAGCTTCTCTATAGCTGATTGTTTCGTTAAAAGTAACTAAGCTATATTTTGATGAGTAATCGTTCGGAAATTCTTTTTCTAAGGCCATTTCTATCTTTCGCTTTTCTTGAAAAATAGGATTAGCCACATGGTCTTTCATTTCATGGAAATTGTCTATAGCTAAATCGGCAATAGCATCGGTGTCTTTCTTTCTGCCTTTTTCATAAGCTTTAAAAGTCGCTTCCCAACTTTCTAAATTTTGATCGAGAATATTATCGAATTCTACAACATCTTCAAATGCTGCATTCATGCCTTGACCATAAAATGGAACTATAGCATGTGCAGAATCTCCCATTAATAATGTATTGCCCTTATAATGCCAAGGAGAACATTTTACCGTTCCTAAAGAAGAGGTTGGATTGGTAAAGAAATCATCGACTAAATTCGGCATTAAGGCTAAAGCATCTGGAAATTCCTTTTCGAAGAATTCTGTAACGATTTCTGGTGTGGTTAAATTATTAAAATTGTATTCACCTTCATCATAACTTAAAAATAAAGTTACTGTAAAACTACCATCTAGATTAGGGAGGGCAATTAACATAAAGCTTCGTCGAGGCCAAATATGAAGAGCGTTCTTATAGGTTTTATATCCACCATCTTCTGTTGGTAAAAAGGATAATTCCTTATACCCATGATTTAAGTAATCTTGTGAAAAACTGAATAAGAATTTTTTACCTAAATAATAACTGTTTCTTAAGGCCGAACCTGCGCCATCTGTTGCAATAATACAATCGGCATCTTCTACAAACTCGTCTTTGGTATTGAAATCTCGGAATAATGCCGTTGTGTTTTCAAAGTCTACGGACTTACATTCTTTGTTGAAATGAATAGTTACATTTTCATGTTTTTCGGCTTCAGTGAGAAGTAGTCCGTTTAGCTCACCTCTTGAAACTGAATTGATATATTCATGATCACGTCCGCTGTAGTTTGATAAAAAAGTGTTGCCTTCTTTGTCATGGAGCATACGACCATTCATAGGAATACATAACTCTTTAACTTTGTCTTCAATATTTGTCAGTTTCATGGCTTTAAAACCACGATCTGAAAGCGCTAAGTTTATAGATCTACCAGCTGAGATATCGGTTTTTCTTAGATCAGGTCGCATTTCATATACATTGACGTTATAACCTCTTTGTCCTAATCTGAGTGCTAATAGACTTCCGCAGAGTCCTGCGCCTATGATAAGTATGTTCTGTTTTTTATTATTCATATGTTCTGTTCTTTTTCATGTTCAACTTGATACAATCTGTGGAGTAGATGAATAATTTTCACATATTAAGTATCAGCAATTAAACGAACTAAAAAATCAAATGTAGACTGTCGTTTCTACAACCTTCTTTCTCGGAATCTTGAGTTAGAAGCTGACTTTCATAACTTCAGTCTTATATTTCTTTATTTTAAACTTTGGTCGTCAATTTTACGAATTGACTATAAGTAATAAATCTTAATGTGTCTTGGTTGTAAAATCTTATACATGATTGATGCTTTCGAATTTTACCTTTGGTATTATTAAGATTTGTTCTCTAAGACTTTCTTTAATTTGTCGACCAATAGATATACATCTTCGAATGAATTATATAATGGAACTGGTGCAATTCTAATCACATCTGGTTCTCGCCAATCGCTTATAACTCCAGCTTCAGTTAATTCGTCATACAATGATTTATCTGCGTTTATAACTTGTAACGACAATTGGCAACCTCGTTGCTTTGGATCTTCAGGAGTAATCACTCTTATGGTGTCTGCTCCTAAATCCTTCAATAAGAACTCTAAATAACCTGTGAGTTTTTTTGATTTTTGTATTAGTTTTTGGATTCCGACTTCATTAAACATATCCAAGGATGCTCTAATCGCTGCCATAGATAAAATAGGAGGATTGCTTAATTGCCATCCTTCGGCTCCTGGTATGACATCAAATTCGTCACGCATTTTAAAACGTGTTTGCTTATTATGGCTCCACCATCCTGTGAATCTGTTGAGGTTTTTGTCATGAGCATGTCGTTCGTGGATAAAACAACCACCAAGACTTCCTGGGCCAGAATTCATGTATTTATAGGTACACCAAACGGCGAAATCAGCTCCGGAATTATGCAAATCTAAGTCTACATTTCCTGCGCCATGAGCACAATCAAAGCCAACTTTACAGCCATGTTTATGGCCTAATTCTGTAATTCTTTTGAAATCGAAAAACTGACCTGTGTAATAATTCACGCCACCAATCATGATTAAAGCGATTTCATCACCATGATTTTGCATGATGGATTCTAAATCTTCATAACGTAACAATTCTTCACCTTCGCGAGGTTTCCAAAGAATAAGTCCTTCTTTGTCATCATAGCCATGATGTCTCAATTGAGATTCTACAGCAAATTTATCTGACGGGAAGGCATCACTTTCGATAAGAATTTTATAACGCTTCTTAGTCGGCTTATAAAATGAAACCATCATCAAATGAAGATTCGTGGTTAAGGTGTTCATAGTAACCACCTCGATTGGTTTTGCGCCTACAACCTTAGCGGTAGCTTCTGTTAGAAACTCGTGATATGGTAACCAAGGGTGTTTAGCATCAGTATGGCCTTCGACGCCAAGGTTAGCCCAATCTTCTAATTCTTGATTTATATATGTTTTTGTAGACTTTGGTTGTAGTCCAAGAGAGTTTCCGCAGAGGTAAATAAGGTCATTTCCTTGCTTGTCTTTAGGAATGTGAAACTGTTGTCTATAATGTGATAATTCGTCTAATTTGTCTTGTTCTTTTGCGTAGTCAAGACCATGTTTGTAGTTGGACAATTTGCGTTGGTTTTCGGTTCTTAACAAAAATAAGATTTTTAAGTTAAATATCCTTTAAACGAATATCGTAATGAAATTTTGGTAAAGTTGTAAAATATACTTGTCTTTATTGTACCTTAAGGAATATTTACAAATAAAACACTCTTAATGTTAAAAACAATATGGACGTCTTATATAGGTCGTTATAGTGATTACATCGGGTTTTCGATGGATCGAGAAAAAGGAAGCCTAGTCTATTTTAGAGATAAATTATTCATATCTATTTTAATTTTAAGTTTTGTTCTTAGTGTCATTTCATACGTTCCAAGTGTAGTAATTGCAATTGTATTGGATAAATGGACTGTCTTTTACCTTGATAGCATCGCTGTTGTAATTCTTCTAATAACTATTTTTAATAAACGACTTGCGTTAAAAACACGAAAGCTTCTATTTTCTATAAATTGGTTTTTGTTATCCTCTTTTTTACTTGTGGAATTAGGCTTTAATAGTACCGCAACTGTTCTGTTGTTTACAATGATTGTTCTGATTACTTTAATTGCAGGATGGAGATCAGGAATGGCAGCTATAATGGTGGTTGCGTTATTTTATATATTGCTCATCTGTGCATTTAAATTTGAATGGTTTCACATAGAGTCGTTCGAAGGACTACAATTCGAAGTCTTACTTATTGTTCTAGCCAATAATATTGTGTTTAATATATTAACCGTGTTTTCTCTTTCATTTTTAATTGCTCAATTAGATGAAGCTTTTGTTAAGGAGAGCGAACTGCAGGCTGAACTTCTTGAAAAACATGAGAGTGTGCTTATAGAGAAAGAAAGAGCGGAGCAGTCAGATCAATTAAAGTCAGCCTTTTTAACAAATATAAGTCATGAAATTAGAACACCTATGTATGGTATTTTGGGAAGTGTTGAACTTCTCAAGGACTATCAACCTGTAAATGATGAAGAATTTACAGAGTATGTGGATATCATTGAAAGTAATGGATCTAAATTACTAGATGTTATTACGGATATTTTAGATATTTCAAAAATTCAAACGGGATTAGTGTCACTTAATATAGGTACGTTTAATATCAATGAAATCATTGAGACTGTCCACCAAAAATTTTTACTTGAGGCGGAACAAAAAGGAATTCAGTTTGATCTTTTCAATAATATAGCTGAGGGTGAACAAATCATAATCTCTGATAATGATAAAGTAACATCCGTATTAAAGAGTTTATTAATGAATGCGATAAAATTCTCATCAAAAGGCGATAAAGTTACCTTAAGCTGTGATCGTGGTAGTTCTGAATTGCAATTCATTATTTCCGATACAGGTGTTGGAATTCCAAATGATAAAATAGATGTTGTATTTAACCCATTTTACCAAGTCGATTTACAACAGACTAAGGCATTACATGGGTCTGGAATTGGTTTGTCTGTAGCTAAAGCTTATGTAGAATTGCTAGGTGGGAAATTAACCTTAGAAAGTAAAGAAGGAGAAGGTGCTACTTTTATGTTTAGTATATCCGATAATGTTAATCGTTAATGTTTAAATAAAGAAAGCACTTCTACCAAAGACAGAAGTGCTTTATATATATAGACGCCAAAAGGCGGAAAGTATAAGATATACGTTTTAAAGTGAGACTTTAGACGTGAACCTTATACTACAGGTTACAAAAGTAAGTCCTATTTTCGAAAGCCGTATTATTTCAATGTTATTTTTATATCAGTAAAATTCAAATTCCATTTTCCACCCTCTTGTTTATGGTCAGTTGCTATTTTAATGCCGTTAAAGTCTTTGTAATTTTCAAAAGTGGTTGTTAATGATGGTTCATCGGCATTTCCTTTTCTGAAAATCCACTCCCTAATAACATAATCTTTGTCATAAAAAATATCATAAGCATCGCCTGGGGTATATCCACCTTCGTTTGGATAGCTTATAGTAATCTTATGAAGTTCAGTCTTACTTATTGGTGCGTGAACCTTAGTTGCCTTAGATATTTTAGCACTAGAATCCCATACCAATTGAAATGGAACTAACAACCAAAATTTATCATTGATAAAAGCCCTATCGGCAGCAATATGGGTACTATCCATAGCATTTCTGGAATACTTTACAGTGTTCTTAGCAGTAGCCATTATTATATGATTCGTTTTAGGTTGCCATGTCCAAGATCTTCCTTTTCCTTTAATGCTGTCTTGATCCACTTGAAATGTAAATTTGACTTCAGAGACATTATTCCAATTTTCAAAGCCATGAGCATTCGCTATTTTTTCGGCAATAGATAGTTCTTTTGTTTCAATCGTTTTTATGGCTTCTGATTGGTCAGATTTACATGCTGAAAATAAAAGCAAACAGATTAAACTTAGATATAAGGATTTCATTATAAAAGTTATATTAAATTACATGTAAAATTAGCCAAGGATGAAGGAGTACACTAATTATTTTGAAGTAAATAAAGCCACATGGAATAAAAAGGTAGGCATTCATGCCGAAAGTGAGATGTATGATTTAGCTGCTTTTAAAAATGGAAAATCGTCCTTGATGCCTTATGAATTGCGTGCATTAGGAAATGTTGAAGGAAAGTCGTTATTGCATTTGCAATGTCATTTTGGGCAAGATACCTTAAGTTGGAGTAGAATGGGAGCGAAGTGTGTTGGTTTAGATTTAAGTGATGAAGGCATTAAATTGGCGAAACAACTAAATTTTGAACTTCAGCTAGATGCCGAGTTTGTATGTTGTAATGTTTTAGAAGCTTCTGAACATATTTCAGAAACTTTTGATATTGTATTTACCAGTTACGGAACTATTGGCTGGTTACCTGATTTAAAACCTTGGGCGCAAATGATTTCAGAACGACTTAAAGTTGGAGGCACATTTTATATTGTAGAATTTCATCCTATAGCGTGGATGTTTGATTATACTGAAGGTAAGGCTGAATTGAATTATCACTACAGTCAAGATGAGGTTATTTATGAGGAGTACGAAGGTACTTATGCGAATCACGATTCAAAAATGGTCAGTAAAGAATATGGCTGGAATCATGGATTGAGCGAAGTTGTGAATTCACTAATTGAAGCTGGACTACAAATCGATTATTTGAATGAGTATGACGAAAGCCCGTATGATGTTTTTCCTAATTTGAAAAACACAGAATCAGGAATGTATAAGTTGGACAATCAGTTGTATCCATTGATTTTTGAGATTAAGGCGACCAAAAAGTGAGAACGGTTTTGGCTATTGAAGTTTTAAATGACTTAATCTGATGTTAAATTCCATTCTAGATTAGAACCAACTCCTCTTTCATTGTCGCATTATTTATTGTCTTTTTTGAGTAATTCGGGAAACTTAGCCTTAAACCGATTTAATCTCGGAATGGAAACTGATTTAATATATGGGTGATTTGGATTTCGTTTTTCAAAATTTTGATGATAGGCTTCAGCTACCCAAAACTTTTGAAACGGATACACTTCCGCAGCAATTTTAGTATTTAACTGCTTTTCTAATAGAGCAATTTTTTCTTCGATGATTTTCTTTTGTTCATCATTTTGGAAGAAGATAATTGATCGGTATTGCGACCCGTGATCAGGACCTTGACCATTAACTTGACTTGGGTTTTGCGAACCAAAATAGACGTCTACCAAGGTGGCAAAACTTATTACTTCAGGATTGTAGATAACCTCTACGGCTTCAGCGTGACCAGTTCGTCCAGTATTACTTTTTTCATAGGTGGGATTTTTTGTAAATCCGCCTGCATAACCACTTATCACTTCGTCTACACCATTAATACTTTCGTAAATAGCTTCAACACACCAAAAGCAGCCGCTAGCAAAGTAAGCTCTTGCTTTTCCATTTTCAATGGGCACCACAATAGGGTCGGCATTAATTACCTCTTGTTGTTTTGGATTGACTTGTGCTTGGTTATGGCAACTAAAGAATAATGTTATAATTAATAGTGTGATTAACTTTTTCATATTAGTTTTCTAGATAAAATAGGGATTCAATTTAATGATACATTTTGAATGTGATGAACTGCTCTAGAAAGTTACGATTCCAAATCTGAAATTATTCTAAAATTATACTAAATAAAAAAGCCCTTGCGAATGCAAAGGCTTTGATAGTATATGTTGAAATTAATTATTTACTAAGTTTAGCGAATAATTTTTCCATTTTTGCTTTTTCTTCTTCAGCTAAAGCAGCATCAATTAAGATACGACCACTGTGCTCATCTGTAATAACTTTTTTACGAGATGCAATTTCTACTTGAACTTGAGGTGGAATTGTAAAGAAAGAACCTCCAGAAGCACCACGTTCGATAGGTACAACAGCAAGACCATTTTTTACATTATTTCTAATTCTGTTGTAGGCTTTAACTAAACGCTCTTCAATTTTCTTTTGAAATTCTTCAGACTTTAATTTTAAAGCTTCTTCTTCTTTTTCAGTTTCCTTTAAAATATCATTAAGCTCGCCTTTCTTGTGCTTTAAATGCGCAACGCGATCTTTTAAACGATCTTTTGTTTCAGAAATTACTTCTTTTTTCTGCTCAATCTGAACTTTAAACTCTTTGATATGCTTTTCAGCTAATTGAATTTCTAATTCTTGAAATTCAATTTCCTTAGTTAGTGAGTTGTATTCTCTGTTATTTCTAACATTCTTTTGTTGCTCACTATATTTCTTGATTAGGGTTTTTGCCTCTTCGATTAAGTTTTTCTTTCCTTTAATCTCGTCATCAATAATAGTAAGGCTATCGTTTAGCTTTTCTAATCTTAAGTTAAGTCCTTCAACTTCGTCTTCTAAATCTCTAACTTCTAAAGGAAGCTCACCTCTGACATTTCTTATTTCGTCTACTCTAGAGTCAATTAATTGTAAATCATATAGTGCTCTTAATCGCTCTTCAACAGAAACTTCAGCTTTTTTTGCCATAATTATAAATACTTTACCGGATTTGTATTTGTCTTTGATAAAATGATGGCAAAATTAGTGATTTTTTTCGAGAGATACTCTACTAAAAACGTTTTTGTGAACTGTTCGCTTTCATAATGCCCAATATCTGCTAAAACTATAGCGTTCTCTGCACTAAAAAAATCGTGGTATTTTAGATCTGAAGTCACTAAAAGATCAGCACCTGCCGCTTTTGCTGCGGGTATGGCGAAAGCACCAGAGCCACCTAATACTGCAATTCGTTTGATAGGCTTGTTTAAAGACTTCGTATGCCTAATACAGGATGTATTCATCCGTGTTTTAATTAATTTGAGGCAATCTTCTGTTTCTAAAGGTGTTTCTAAGTCGCCAATCATACCAATTCCAATATGCTGATCCGTGTTTTCTAAAGTGGAAATTTCGTATGCAACTTCTTCATATGGATGGGCAGAAAAAAGTGTTCTTAATAATTTTGATTCGATGTGCTTATTAAAAGTCACTGAAACAGCTGTTTCTTTCTCAGTATGCAATACACCTTTCTGGCCAATTACAGGATTAGAATCTTCATTTCCTTTATAAGTGCCAAGGCCATTAATATTAAAACTACAGGATTCATAATTTCCAATATTGCCAGCTCCTGCGTCAAATAAAGCTTGTCTTAAGGCTTCAGCATTGGCTTCAGGAACATAGGTTTGAAGTTTTTTAATCGTTCCTGATTGTGGGATTAAAATCTGTTTATTTGTTAAGCCTAACTGATCACAGATGATAGAATTTACGCCATCAATAGCATTGTCTAATGCCGTGTGAATTGAAAAAATCGCTATTTGGTGCTGTATCGCTTTGATTACAACACGTTCTACATAGGTTTTTCCTGTTAATTTTTTAAGACCGCTAAAAATAATAGGGTGGAAGCTCACAATGAGATTGCAATTGTTTTCAATAGCTTCATCTACAACGGCTTCAAGAGTATCTAGTGTGACAAGGATACCTGTTACTTTTTTGTTTTTATCACCAACCAAAAGACCAACATTGTCAAAATCCTCAGCATAGTCTAAGGGAGCTAAGTTGTGTAAGTGATTAATTACGTCTTGTATGATCATAAGTGTATATTTGTTTCAAAAATAATATAATTTAGTACTTGTGAAGATTATCCGTATCATATTGTTTCCTATTACGCCTGTTTATTACCTGATCACTTGGGTGCGCAATTGGTTGTATGATAGAGGGATTAAGCCATCTAAGTCCTATGATTTTCCTGTAATTTGTGTTGGAAACCTGAGTACAGGTGGCACTGGAAAAACACCCATGATTGAGTATTTAATTCGTTTACTGAAAGATGAAAAGCGACTTGCGACTTTAAGTAGAGGCTATAAACGAAAAACTGAGGGCTTTGTATTAGCAGATCATAGTGCAAATGCGGATACTATAGGTGATGAGCCATTTCAGTTTTATAATAAATTCAATGAAGTTTTAGTTGCTGTTGATGCCGATAGGCAACACGGAATAGCAGAATTAAGGCGTTTAAAAGATGTTCCTGAGGTTATTTTATTAGATGATGCATATCAACATAGAAAAGTAAGAGCGGGTTTAAACATCTTGTTAACAGCTTACAATAATCTTTATTATAAAGATATTGTATTGCCAACAGGAAATTTAAGAGAGCCTAGGTCTGGAGCGAATCGTGCGGATTTAGTTGTTGTTACCAAATGCGATAAAAATATTTCTGAAGAAGAGAAGCAGGAAATTTCGTCAAAATTGAAGTTGAAAAAGCACCAGCAGTTATTTTTTAGCTATGTCGATTATGCATCAAAGGTGATATCTAAATTTGATGAATTAGAATTAACTCAGCTTGAAGAGTTCACTTTAGTAACTGGGATTGCTAATGCAAAACCTTTGGTTGATTTTTTAAAAGATATGGGATTAAAATTCGATCACTTGGAGTATAGCGATCATTATAATTTTAAGACTTCAGATATTGAAAGTATTGATACAAAGAAATTAATAGTGACTACAGAGAAGGATTATGTTCGTCTCTCTAATCATAAGAGCTTAGAAAGTAAATTGTATTATTTACCAATTGAAATAAAAATTGATAAGTCGGAGCAATTCAATGCTGCAGTAAAGAAGTTTGTTAACTAAAGAAACTTGATACTATTTTTTCGCCTGAAAGCGCAGCATATAGTTTAGTTTCAAAATCTTCTTGCTTAAATGGTTTAGAAATAATATCGTCGAAACCAGCTTCGCCAAATTCTTGCATTTTATCCTCTAAAGTAACCGCAGTAAGGGCGAATATTGTAAGCTCTTTGTCAAACGTTCTTATTATTTTAGTAGCTTCTAGCCCACTAATTCCTGGCATGTGAATATCCATTAGAACGACATCGTATTTGGTTGTTTTAACAATCTCTACTGCATCTTCCCCGTTTTCTACAACATCACAGTATAATCCCATTTTGTTTAAGATCTTCTTGGTAATCATTTGATTAATCTTGTTGTCTTCAACAATGAGAATCTTAACTTTACTTAAGTCCAATTCTTCCATCTTATTTGATTTTTTAACTTCTTGCACTTCTGGTTTTAAAGCATCCTTATCATATTCTAATGGAATTTCAAAAAAGAATGTCGTGCCTTTGCCAAGCTCACTCTTTAAATAAATTTTTCCTTTTAGAATTTGAATAAGACCTTTTACAATTGATAAACCTAAACCAGTTCCGCCGTACTTTCTGTTAATTTGTACAGAGCCTTGTGAGAAGCTTTCAAACATGTGGTTTTGTTTTTCTTTTGTAATTCCTATGCCATTATCTTCAATTTCGAAGCGGAGATTATACAGGTCGCCATTTTGGTCAACTTTGTAAGTTCTCACCCAGATGTCTCCACCTTTTGTGAATTTAATAGCATTTCCAAGTAAGTTAATTAGGATTTGGGAAATCTTAAGTTGGTCACCAATAAATGTTTCTGGTAAACCTTTTTCGTAATCTAAATGAATTGTGGTATCCTGATCTTTAGCGGAGTTGCTAAGTGCAGAAATTACATTTTCTAATTTATGTTTAAGATTAAAGTTTTCAGGATCTAATTCAACTTTATTAGCTTCAATCTTATTGATTTGAAGTATATCGTTGATAAAAGTTAAGAGGTAGTCTCCTGAGAATTTTAACGATTTTAAATGCGGAATTTGATGTTCTTTGGGATCTTCATCTAATAACATATTTGTTAACCCTGTTACAGCGTATAACGGTGTACGTAACTCGTGAGTTACTGTAGATAAAAAATTAGCTTTGGTTTTAGATGCTAATTCCGCTTTCTCTTTAGCAATAATAAGTTCATCATTCTTCTTATGAAGCATGGTATTGGTGTTCAACCTGATATTATTGTTCTTATAAAGAGATAATGTTAAAAGGGATAAAATAGTAATTAAAGCAATACTTAAGATTGTAGTTATACGTGTAAAGGTACTTTCAGCGCTCACTTCATCAATTTGGGCTTTTAGTTGAGCGTTTTTGGCATCTTTATAATTACTTATAGTTTGAACCGAAGTACCTGATGCTATATTTTCGCGCTTCACGTTTAATATAGAATCAGATAAGTGTAAGTGTTTTTTAATATAAATTAAAGAATTTTTATAGTCCTTCTTTGTTTCATATATGGTACTCAGCACCATATAAGCTTCATTTATATTTTCTAAAAGGTTAAACTCTTTGGCAATGGCTAATCCATCTTCGGTTTGAGATAGAGCTAAATCTTTATCATTTAAAGTACATGATATTTTTCCACTTTGAATTAGTGCACTACTTAGGCGACGATTTTGATTGTGCTTAGTAGCAATTATAATAGTCTTTTCTAACTGATCTTTAGCCTCTTCATAGCGTTTTTGAGCGATATAAGCTTTAGCTTCATTTAAGGTAACTTCGGAAATATACTGTTCTAAGTCTTCCTGTTCGAATAAGCCTTTGGCTGAATTAAAATAATCGAGAGCAGATTTATATTTCTCTTCGGTACTGTAAATTACCCCTTTAATATTGTAGCTAATTGCTAAATTGGCAAAATCATCATTTTCTCGTTGAATTTTAATAGCCTCGTAGAGGGAGCTATTCGCTTGATCTTTTTCATTCATCAAAAATTGCACTTTTGCAATCTTTGTATGAAGTACACCTTGATTGACTTTATCGTCAATTTTTTTAGCAATTTCTAATGCTTTATCTAAGTTGTCTTTGGCATTGTAATAGTTCCCACGTTCACTATCTAAAGTGGCTTTCTTAATATGACTACGGATGGTCAATGCAAGCATGTCTTTATCTTCAGATACAACTTGTTGTGCGAAAATAAGACTACAAAAACATGCTAAAAAAACAAATATTTTATATTTGATCTGGGACATTCAGCTCCATTTAATTCAAACAAATATAATTATTTATCCGATAAAAGTGGATGTTTGTTCGATATATTGCGAATTAAATCCAGAATTCTAGAGCTGTAGCCTGTTTCATTATCGTACCATCCCACTATTTTTACCATATTTCCAATAACAGATGTCATTTGAGAATCGAAAATACAAGAGTGAGGATTTCCAACGATATCTATAGAAACTATCGGGTCTTCAGTATATTCGAGGATGCCTTTAAGTTGATGATCTGCTGCGTGCTTAAATATTTGATTTACCTCTTCTATAGAGGTAGGTTCCTTAACATTTATAGTAATATCGGTTAATGACCCATTAGCAACAGGAACTCTAATGCCACAACCTCCAATCACTTCTGATAAGTCAGGGAAAATTTTTGTTAGTGCTTTAGCTGCTCCTGTCGTTGTTGGAACTATAGACTGTCCAGCTGCTCTTGCTCTTCTTAAATCTTTATGAGGTTGATCGTGTAAACTTTGGTCGGTAGTATAAGAATGAATCGTAGTTATATAAGCCTGTTTAATACCAAGTTGCTTCTGAATTAAATCAATCATAGGAGCAGCGTTATTCGTGGTGCATGAGGCGTTCGAAATTATTAATTCCGTTCCGTCTATAGTCTCGTCATTGACTCCTAATACAATGGTTTTAATATCATCATCTATGGCAGGAACTGATAATACTACACGTTTTGCTCCATTATCTAAATGATGCTGAAGGTCTTCTTTAGTTTTAAATTTTCCTGTAGATTCAATTACAAAATCAGGTTGAACTTTAGACCAATCTAATGCCTTCGGATGTGATTCTCTGTATAGCGGAATTGAAACATCATTGACAATAATGTTATTCTCATCATGTGAAATGTTTTCCTTTAAAACACCATGAATACTATCGTATTTTAAAAGGTGACTTAAAGTTTTTGTATCCGCTAAATCATTAATAGCAACAATTTGTACCTCGGGATGTTCTAATGCTAATCTAAAAACGCGTCGGCCAATTCTTCCAAAACCGTTAATGGCTACCCTAATCATTAATTGATATGTTTTTGAGCTTTGTAGGATGATCTTACTAATGCGCTACTTTCCACATGTCTAAAACCTAAGTCTAAGCCAATTTCTTCGTATTCCTTGAACTGATCTGGATTGATGAATTGCTGAACTGGTAAGTGTTTTTTACTCGGTTGTAAATATTGACCAATAGTTACTACATCTACGTCATGTGCTCTTAAATCATAAAGCGTCTGAATAACTTCTTCACGTTGTTCGCCAAGACCTAACATAATGCCAGATTTTGTTCTGCGTTGGCCTTGCTCTTTTAAGTATTTTAGAACACCCAAACTACGATCGTATTGAGCCTGAATTCTTACTTCTCGCGTTAAACGTCTTACGGTTTCTATATTATGAGACACTACTTCTGGTGCAACATCTATAATACGATCTATATGTCTTTCAATGCCTTGAAAATCAGGAATAAGAGTTTCTAATGTGGTTTCGGGATTCATTCGTCTTACTGCTTTTACAGTTTCAGCCCACATGATGCTTCCCATATCTTTAAGGTCATCTCTATCTACACTCGTTAAAACCGCATGTTTAATCTGCATGAGTTTTATGGAACGTGCTACTTTTTCTGGTTCATCCCAATCTACTGTTTCAGGACGACCTGTTTTTACACCGCAAAACCCACAAGAACGCGTACAAACATTACCTAAAATCATGAATGTTGCTGTACCTTCTCCCCAGCATTCTCCCATGTTAGGGCAGCTTCCAGAAGAACAAATTGTATTTAATTTGTACTTGTCTACTAATGATCTTAATTCTGTGTATTTTTTACCTGTAGGTAGTTTTACTTTTAGCCATTTTGGCTTACGTTCCGGTAATATATTTGAAGCAGTTGTTGTTTCCATGCAATTTTTCAATTTCAGAAAACAAAGATACAAAGTAAATAATAAAAATAGTTTATCGTAGAGAAAGATACAGGGGTAGAACTCAAATAGAAATTTAGAATTTTAGCTCTATTAGTTTTACTTCTTAATGATAATTTCAGCAAGAAGTTTTTTAGCCCTGAGCAATTTGACTTTTACATTATTAATCGGCTCGTTGAGTTCTTCTGAAATTTCTTTATAACTCAATTCTTGAAAATACCTTAAATTAATTACTTCTTGATAGTGCGGTTTAAGTTTTTTAATATCACGTAAAAGTTTGGCTAAATTTTGTTCGGTAATAATTTTATCTTCAGGCGTAGGTGAATCGTCAACAATATCGAAATAATTATCCTCATTATCTTTAGACGTATTGTTAATGGAGTTTTTCTGTTTTCGAATTAAATCGATATGAATATTTTTCGATATGGTAATTAACCAAGTTTTAAACTTATAATCTTCATTATAGGTGTTAATCTTATCAAATGCTTTGGAGAACGTTTGAATCGTAATGTCTTCAGCATCATTTTCATTTAGTGTACGTTTCAATTGGAATGAATAAACGTCATTCCAAAAGGTGTCTAATAGAAAATTGAATGCGACTTGATTATTCTTTTTTGCTAGATTAATGGCCTCTTTTACTTCCAATGTTTTGGTTTAGATATGAGATTAGCAATAAAGATACTTAATTGTGCACTAATTAAAAATAATTCCAAGAAAGGTGCGAAGATGATAAGGTCTGTTTCTTCAAATTTTCTTGCGGTTAAACCAAAACATAGCCATTGTATAATGAAACGAATGCCTATAAGTATAGCTACCCAAGGCCAATAGATTTGAGTGATTAAAAGAAGAGTCCCTAAAATCCAAAATGATAAATTGGTAAAATAGAATAGAGCTAAAAGAAATTTATGCTTCTGTTTATAAAATTTAGCCGTACTAATATGTCTTCTTTTTTGAAGAATCCAATCCTTAAAAGTAGTTTTGGGTTCAGATATGGTAAAGCTTTCTTTAGTAAAACATAGTGCTGTGTTAGATGGGGTTGCAACTTCATTAATAAACAGATCATCATCTCCAGATTTTAGAGTCATATGACTATTGAATCCACTGTTATTAAAAAATAATTCTTTTCTGTAAGCCATATTTCTACCAACTCCCATATAAGGCATTCCCATTTTAGCATAACTAAAATATTGTAGTGCTGTCATCACCGTTTCAAAGCGTATAAGTTTATTTAAAAAGGATAATTTCTTTTTAGCATAAGCTCCATAACCCAAAACAATTGTTTTACTCTTCGAGAAATTAATAACAATCTGTGAAAGCCATTGATTAGAATTAGGTACACAGTCGGCATCTGTAAATACTAACACATTGTGTGTGGAAGCTTTTATGCCTAAAGTGAGTGCATATTTTTTATTTCCCCAAAAAGCTTCAGTTGGAATGACATTGACAAGCTTTATATGGCTGTGTTTTTCAGCAAAAGCTTTCATTATTTTCAAGGTGTTATCCGAAGAGCCATCGTTAACTAAAACAATTTCGAAATTGGGATACTCCTGATCAATTATTAGAGGTAAATTTTTCTTAAGATTCTCGGCTTCATTTTTTGCACAGATAATTACGGATGCCGGGAATTGATTTGAGTTATGCAATTCTGCACGCTTAATACTAAACGAAAATAAGAAACTAGAATAATAACCTACTTGAATACCAACCACCGCAATAAATGCGTAAAACAATACTGTGGATAGTATCATTGAGACTTAAGAATGTTGAGTTTCGTTGCAGTTTTTGTATTCTTCAGGTGATTTTCCACAAAATCCACAAGCTTCACCGTCTTTATTAAGCATAGGGTTTTGACTTGCGCAAGTGCCAGCAAATTTACCGTCCTTTTTAGCCCATATTTTTATGGTTATTCCTGCTACACCTAAGGCGAGTAATCCAAGAGTAAGAAGTAATAATTTCATTGTAATGCTTAATTTAGTGCAAAGATAATACTTTTGCGTTTATATGCGATAGCTTTTTTAGTCGAGAATTTATAAGGAACCTAACTTTCATAGAAGAACTTTTGATATAAAAAAAGAGGCATAGTTAAAACTACGCCTCTTTAAAATCTTTATTTAATATGTTCTAATTCTCTTTATCTTTTAGAGATATTTCAGCAACTTCCGTGCTATTTTCTTCTGTATTGTCACCTTTGTTTCCAATCTTTATACTTAATGCTAAGGCATCTTCCATATAAGGGATTTGTTTCAACTTACGATCAGACTCATCTAAGATCCCTAAGTTAACCATTCTGTCCTGAAGTTCTGCCCAAATTTGGTATTGCTGCTCTTCTGGTAAACGAGGTAATGTAATAACATCAATCATAGATGTTTTTTCAACAGGGTTGATATATGCAACCGTCTTTAAATTCTTTGCACGTTCGTTACCGTTTATGACATATTTTTTAGAATTCGGATTGTTTAATTTCAATAACTCTCTTGATAATTCATCCAGTTTCGAATTGTTATATTCGATATCACTACGCAAATCATAAATTTCTTCAACGACGATATTGTTTTCACTAGTTAGTTGAAGATTTTTTTGATAAAGCATAAATGAGGTCACTGCAAATACTACAGCAGCTACACTCGCCGCAAAACTAAACCAAGGTGTTCTTCTGCTCTGAGCCATATGAATTACTTTAGAATCCGTAGGTTTATCTTCTATGGCATCTAAGATATTGCTTAAGATATGATTTGGTGCTTCTTCAGCTCCAACTTTTGCTACAATTTCTATATTATTCTGAAGCTCATCAAATGCTTGTGCTGCTTTCGGGTAATTCGAAATAAAATGTTCTACCTCCTTAGATTCTTCCAAAGAAGTGTCTCCGACCAAATACCGACTGAGAAGGTCTGAGTTTAAAAAGTTGTTTAATTTTGTTTCCATGATCAAATAATTTATGGATGGTAAACTTTTCTAAGTTCGCGCAGTCCTATTTTTAATCTAGATTTAATCGTGCCAAGAGGAATGTCTAATTCTTCGCTAGCCTCTTGTTGTGTCATGCCTTGAAAAAACAATGCGTCTAACACAATTTGATATTTTTCTTCTAGTTTTCCAACATGTTCTTTGATGTCCATGACATCTTGATTAAAGTTCGATGTTGGTAATATATATACGTCTGAAGTTTCAATTTGGACTTCTTTATGAAAGCGATTATTGAAACTTCTGAGTTTATCAATGGCTGTATTCCTCGCAATACGAAACAACCAAGTAAATAGCTTAGCTTTTGAAGCATCGTATTTTGAAGCGTTTTTCCAAACTTTAACAAAGGTTTCCTGCAAAGCATCTTGAGCGATCTCTTCATTGATGGTGATTTTTAGAATCACACCATAAAGACTATTGGAGTAATTTTCGTAAAGTAAGTTTAAAGCACGCTTATCTCCTTTACCAAGGAGTTCAATGATTTTATCTTCTGTAGGAGTAGTGCTCAAAATGTTAAATTATAGTTATTTTCTGTTATGAAACGTCCAAATTGAACTTATTCACGTAAATATAAATAATTAATTACACCATTAATGGTGATAATTATACAATATTAGAATGGTTTTACCTTAGTAAGAGTTTGATTAATAGCATTTTTAAACCAAATTATTCTAAAGTCAAAAGTCGCAATGAAAATTGTGACTTTTGTTTTATATTATATTAACTTCAGTCTCAATTTTAATATCAAATAGTCGCTTAATAGTTTTTTGGATTAACTGTGCTAGTTCAAAAATTTCTTTTCCACTTGCGTTGCCATAATTAACTAATACCAAAGCTTGATTACTGTGTACCCCATGATCATTAAATCGCTTTCCTTTAAAACCGGCTTTTTCAATAAGCCAACCTGCTGGTACTTTTATGTGAGTATCTGAAACTTTATAGGATGGGACATCAGGGAAATTACTTTCTAATTCTAAAAACGAATCTAAAGTAATTATAGGGTTTTTGAAGAAGCTTCCACAATTACCAATTTTTTTTGGGTCTGGTAATTTACTTTGTCTAATGGCTATAATCGCTTCAGAAATATCCTGTATAGTTGGAGTTTCTATTCTGCGATTTTTTAATTCGGTTTGAATGGCTCCGTAACCCGTGTTTAATTGATGATTGTTTTTTGTGAGCTCAATTTGGACACTTGTTATTATATATTTCCCTTTTAAGTCTTGTTTAAAAATAGATTCTCTATAAGCGAAATGGCAATCTTCTTTTGTAAAGCTGTCTATAGTTTGATTTTCAATATTCATGGCTTCACAGCTCACAAAGACATCCTTTAGTTCAACTCCATAAGCACCTATATTTTGAATAGGAGCAGTACCTATATTTCCAGGTATTAAAGATAAATTTTCAATGCCGCCATAATTATGTTTTAAACACCATAGGACAAAATTATGCCAGTTTTCACCAGCCATAGCTTTAACAATTACGGTGTTTTGAGTCTCGCGTACAACTTCGATTCCTCTTAAATTGATATGAAGAACTAAAGCATCGATATCTTTTGTGAGGAGCATATTGCTGCCACCTCCTAAGATAAATAACGCCTCTTGCCGATGTTTTTTTAAGACATCGGCAAGGACGTTAATTGATGTAATATTGCAAAACGATTGTGCTTTGGCGTCTATTCCAAAGGTATTATACGCTTTTAATGAGACATTATTATTAATGGTCATTAGTCTTTATAAACTTTTAAGGCTTCCTCTAATATTTTAACAGCAGTTCTTAAACTGTCTTCGTTTAATACATAAGCAATTCGAATTTGGTTTAGGCCAACGCCAGGAGTAGAATAGAATCCGGCAGCAGGAGCCACCATTACCGTACTGTTCTTATAATCAAAAGATTCTAAAAGCCATTTCGCAAAGTCGTCAGAATTTTTCACTGGTAATTCTGCGATACAATAAAATGCACCATTAGGTTTTGCGACTTTGACTCCGTCAATCTTTTCTAATTCTTCAATTAAGGTGTTTCTACGCTTTACATATTCTTCTTTTACCTCGTCAAAGTAACTTTGTGGCGTGTCTAAAGCAGCTTCACAAGCAATCTGAGCTAGAGTTGGAGGACTTAATCTTGCTTGAGCAAATTTTAAAGCTGTTTTGATAAAGGCTTTGTTTTTTGAAACTAAATATCCAATACGTGCGCCACACATACTATAGCGTTTAGAAACGGAATCAATAACAATAGCGTGTTCTTCTAAACCAGGTTCTTGTAAAATTGAATAATGTTCAATGCCATCGTAAACAAATTCACGGTAGACTTCATCTGCAATTAGAAATAAATCATGCTTTTTTACAATCGAAGCAAGTTGTTTTATTTCTTCTTTTGAATACAGATAACCTGTCGGGTTTCCCGGATTACAAATTAAAATAGCTTTAGTTTTTGGAGTGATTAATTTTTCAAATTCCTCAATAGGAGGTAATGCAAAATTATCTTCAATCTTAGAAATAACAGGAACAACGTTTACACCAGACGCCGTTGAGAATCCGTTGTAGTTCGCATAAAACGGTTCTGGAATAATAATTTCATCACCAACATCCATAATGCTACCAAAAGCAAATAAAAGTGCTTCACTACCACCAGTTGTAACAATTATATCGTAGTGTTTAACTTCAATAGAGTTATGCTTATAGTATTCTGCGATTTTTGTTCTGTAACTTTCAGAACCTTCCGATCTGCTATAAGCGATGGTTTCAAGAGTGTTATTTTTAATCGCATCGAGAGCAACTTGAGGCGTTTTTATGTCAGGTTGACCAATATTTAAGTAATGTACTTTTTTTCCCTTTTTTACTGCTTCTTCTGCGTATGGTACCAATTTTCTAATTGGTGATTCTGGCATATTAGTGCCTTTTTTAGATATTGCTGGCATGTGATATTGTTTTTAAAATGCTAAGGTCTGAAATTTATTAAAGCTTACAGAAAAATTACTGTAAAAAAAATGAGCTCTCAATTTGAGAACTCACTTATAAACTTATTTTATGACTGATTATTGTTCAATCATACTTTTGCTTTTCTTTTCTAAAACACTTGTTTTATTAGGGTCAACTACTAAACCTTTAATCTTTAAGGCTACGGTTGGTGTTTCAGCATTAGAAATAACAGTAATTGTTTTTCTAATTGGGCTTACTCTGTTTGTGTCATATTTTACTTCAATCTCGCCAGTTTCTCCAGGCATGATAGGACCTTTAGGCTTTTTAGGGATTGTACATCCGCAAGTCGATCTTACATTAGAAATAATTAAAGGTGCATCTCCAGTATTTGTAAATTCAAATACGCGCACACCATCAGCACCTTTTTCTATAGTACCATAGTCAATAACATCTGTTTTAAACTCGATCTTTGCTACTTTTTCTTGAGCAAAAGAACCTAAGCTAATTAACCCTACAAATAAAATTGTTATTAAATTTTTCATCATTTTAATTTTAAAATTGATTATTCAAAACTACTCACTTTTTGCCTCCAATCAAAATATATTAGTTGTAATGCATTCCATTTAACAGAAATTATGGTTTTCTCACCTATATTCTTACACTAATTAATTTCTAAAAAAAGGAATTATAAGTACTTTTGCCTATTACAGTACAAAAACAATACCAAAATATGGAAATCCCATCTAAATATAATGCATCGTCAGTAGAAAGTAAGTGGTACGATTACTGGATGCAGAACAAATACTTTCATTCCAAACCAGACGAAAGAGAGCCTTATACCATTGTTATACCTCCGCCAAACGTAACAGGAGTCCTGCATATGGGGCACATGTTAAATAATACAATTCAGGATGTATTAATCCGTCGTGCTCGATTATTAGGTAAAAACGCGTGCTGGGTACCGGGTACCGATCATGCTTCTATTGCTACTGAAGCTAAAGTTGTTGCTAAACTCAAAGAACAAGGAATTGACAAAAACGATTTATCTCGTGAAGAGTTTTTAAAATATGCTTGGGAATGGACAGATGAGTATGGAGGTGTAATCCTGGAACAATTAAAAAAGTTAGGTTGTTCTTGTGATTGGGACCGAACCAAGTTTACCATGGATGACGAAATGTCTGAAGCTGTAATTAAGGTGTTTGTTGATTTATACAACAAAGGCTTAATCTATCGAGGCTACAGAATGGTGAACTGGGATCCAGAAGCGAAAACGACTTTATCGGATGAAGAGGTTATTCATGTAGAACAACAAGGTTCACTTTATTATTTAGAATATAAAGTGGAGGGTAGTGATGAAAAATTAACGATTGCTACAACGCGACCAGAAACCATATTTGGAGATACTGCTATTTGTATCAACCCGAATGACGAACGTTTTACACATTTAAAAGGGAAGAAAGCTATTGTTCCTATCTGTGGAAGGGTAATTCCTATTATTGAAGACGACTATGTAGATGTTGAATTCGGAACAGGATGTCTAAAAGTGACACCTGCTCATGATGAAAATGACAAAGTTTTAGGTGATAAACATCAGCTTGAAGTTGTAGATATATTTAATGATGATGCAAGTTTAAATAGCTATGGAATGCATTACGAAGGTCAAGACCGTTTCGTAGTAAGAAAAGCTATTGTAAAAGAATTAAAGGATGCCGGTGTTTTAGTAAAAACAGAAACGCACCTTAATAAAGTAGGAACTTCTGAACGAACTAAGGCAGTTATTGAGCCTCGTCTAAGTGATCAATGGTTCTTAAAAATGGAAGATTTAGCGAAACCTGCTATTGATGCCGTTTTGAAGACTGGAGAGGTTAAGTTGTTTCCAAAGAAGTTTGAAAACACGTATAGACATTGGATGGAAAATATTCGCGATTGGAATATTTCTCGTCAGTTACTTTGGGGACAACAAATTCCTGCTTATTTCTATGGCGATGGAAAAGAAGATTTTGTTGTTGCAGAGTCGCTAGAAAAGGCTGTGGAACTAGCAAGAGAGGCTACGAGTAATCCAAGCTTAAAAGCAGAAGATTTAACTCAAGATACAGACGCATTAGACACATGGTTCTCATCATGGTTATGGCCAATGAGTGTTTTTGATGGTATCAGGAATCCAGAAAACGAAGAAATTAAATATTACTATCCTACTAACGATTTAGTTACAGGTCCAGATATTTTATTCTTTTGGGTAGCGCGTATGATTATTGCGGGTTATGAATATAAAGACCAAAGACCATTTGAAAATGTTTACCTAACGGGTTTAGTTAGAGATAAACAACGACGTAAAATGTCGAAATCTTTAGGAAACTCTCCTGACGCATTAAAACTTATTGAGGAATATAGTGCTGATGGTGTTAGAGTTGGACTATTATTAAGCTCTGCGGCTGGAAATGATTTAATGTTTGATGAAGCTTTATGTCAGCAAGGAAAAGGATTCGGAAACAAAATATGGAATGCCTTTCAGTTAACTAACCTTTGGGAAGTTGCCGATATTGAGCAACCAAATTCAAGTAAAATAGCTTTAGAATGGTACGAAGCGAAATTCCAAAAAGTATTAATCGATATTGAAGATCACTTTAGTAAATACAGATTAAGTGATGCTTTAATGGCCATCTACAAATTAATCTATGACGATTTTTGTGGTTGGATGTTAGAGATGGTTAAACCAGCATATAAGCAACCTATTGATACTACAACTTATAATAAAGTGATGTCTATTTTTGAAGATAACTTAAAAATAGTGCATCCTTTTATGCCATTCTTAACTGAAGATATTTGGCAATATATCAAGGAACGTTCTCCTGAAGAAGCTTTAATCGTTGCAAAATGGCCGGAAGCTAAGCCAATAAACGAAAATTTGATTTCTGAATTCGACTTCGCTTCAGATGTCATTACTGGAATCAGAAATATTAGAAAACAAAAGAATATAGCATTTAAAGATGCAATCGATTTTTCTGTAGTTAATAATGAGAAGGTAGCCAATACATTTGATGATGTTATTGCTAAGTTAGGCAACCTTAAGAGCTTCGAATATGTTACAGAAGCGGTTGAAGGTGCTTTAACTTATCGAGTTAAATCGAATGAATACTTTATTCCGATGGAAGGCAGTATTGATGTAGAAGCCGAAATTAAAAAGCTAACAGAAGAATTAAACTATACTGAAGGATTTCTTAAGTCTGTTCAAAAGAAATTATCTAACGAACGATTTGTTGCAGGAGCACCAGAGCAAGTAGTAGCTTCGGAAAAGAAAAAGGAAGCAGATGCTTTAGCTAAAATCGAAACCATAAAGGCAAGTTTAGCAAGTTTGAAATAAAACT
Organism: Winogradskyella epiphytica; assembly: GCF_003217215.1. Taxonomy (GTDB): domain Bacteria; phylum Bacteroidota; class Bacteroidia; order Flavobacteriales; family Flavobacteriaceae; genus Winogradskyella; species Winogradskyella epiphytica. The sequence goes on along the minus strand of NZ_QJTD01000001.1, from coordinate 38,354 downwards.
AGTTTATAAGATGATAAAAAAGACTGCTGTAAAGCGGTCTTTTTTTGTTTACCATTCGTTGATCTTATTGCTATCTAATTTAACAAATATAAATAAGAGAATTGTAAAGCCCCAAAGTCCAGAACCACCATAACTAAAGAAGGGTAGGGGAATCCCAATAGTTGGAATTAATCCCATAACCATACCAATGTTAATAGTGAAGTGAATGAATAGAATAGAAGCCACGCCATAACCGTATACCCGACTAAATTGCGACTTTTGGTCTTCAGCTAAGTATAGCACTCTTAGAATTAAGAGTACAAATAGAATTACAACAGAACTTGTGCCTATAAAACCCCATTCTTCGCCTACTGTACTAAAAATATAATCTGTATGTTGTTCGGGAACAAATTTACCTGTTGTTCTTGTACCTTGTAAAAATCCTTTTCCGGAAAAACCACCAGAGCTAATTGCTTGTTCGGATTGAAGAAGGTTATAAGCTTCTTCTTTCTTCATTTTCTCTAATTTAGCAGGGTCTTTTTCTAAACGTAACCATAAGCTAATTCTGTTTTGTTGATGTACTTTAAGAATATTCGTGTAGAAGAATTTAATTCCGAAAGAAATAAGAACTGAAGCTAAAAATATCACAACAAATCTAGGTATCAAACCTCGTTTTTTTCGTCTAAAGAAATAAGCTATTACAAGTATTAACGCAGTGGCTATTGAGGTTATGATAATTCCAAATTTAAGTGATAAGACAGCTAGTATGATTAACGATATTGCAATTATTAAATACACTTGTTGTAAGCCTTCTCGGTAAAAAACAAAAAAGAAAGCTAAATAAACTAATGTACTTCCTGCATCATTTTGTAGTAATATTAATAAGGCAGGAATTAGAATAATGGCAGCAACTCTCAACTGATCTTTTATGGTTTGCATATTGGTCTGCAGGTCGCTAATGTAGCGTGCTACAGCCAGTGCTGTGGCAAATTTCGCAAATTCGGCAGGTTGTATGGTCATGCTTCCAATGCCATACCAAGCACGGGCACCATTCACTTCCTTTCCGAATATAAACAGTCCTACTAAGGACAACATGGCGACTATATATATAATACTAGCAAACTGTTCATAGAACTTGGCCTCTAAGGAGAGGGTTAATACTATAAGTATAAGAGTTAGTGAGATAAAAATTAGATGTTTGCCGTAAGACTGACTTGTATCAAAATAACTTGTGATTTCTCCTTCGTGTGAAGCAGATAAGATATTTAAATAACCAAAAGCTACTAATAGTAGAAATAGGATAATAGTTATCCAATCAAATTTAAAATGTCTTTGGTTTTCTCTCAGCATGAATGGTTATTGTTTTACCTCTAATTATTTTGAGTTGTCAATGGCATAATTCTCTATGACCTGTAGTGAGGATTGTCCATTTATTTTAAAAGGTTCTCCCGACTGTGGTTTTTCATATTCGTTTTCTAAACTGTGGGTGAATATCCATTGTTCCAAATCGGTTCTTGTAATATGGCCTCTTATATATTTTTCAATCATCAAACTAGCCATCCTGCCTGCGAAACGGCTTCCCCAATATCCATTTTCAACAAAGATAGCTAAAGCGATTGTTGGATTATCTTTAGGTGCAAATGCCACAAAAATTGAGTGATCGGTAAGTTGAGTTCGAACATTATCAATTTTTACAAAGTTTTCTGCCGTACCTGTCTTACCACAAATATCTATACCTGGAACCTGTAGATATTTAGCTGTTCCCTTGGTGTAAACATCAAACATACCTTGTACTACTGGTTCAAAATGTTTTTTGTCTATAGTTGTGTATTTAGGTGTAGTATATTTAGATGGAATAGTATCGTCTTCAATTTCTTTGATAATATGAGGTGTATAAAAATAACCTCGATTAGCGATTGCAGCGGTCATATTTGCGAGTTGAATTGGAGTTGTTTCAACTTCACCTTGTCCAATAGCATTAGATACAATATAAGTTGATCCCCAACGGTTATCACCATAAGCTCTATCGTAATAATTTCCATCAGGAATTCTACCTGGGCGTCCTATATTTAAATCGTATCCTAAAAAGTCACCTAATCCAAAGCTCTTAGCATGATCTGCCCATTTATTTTGACCTACACCAGCATCATCATATTTGTCAATAATTCTTCGATATATATTTACAAAATAAGCATTACAAGATTGTGCAATACCATTTACCATGGCAATAGGACTAACATGATGGTGGCAGCCCGTAAGTTTTCGGCTTCCATAATAATATCCTAATCTACAGGTTACTTGATCGTCTACGTTAACTACGCCTTCTTGCAATCCAATGAGTGCATTAATTACTTTAAATGGCGATCCTGGAGGATATTGTGCTTGTAGACCTCTATCGAATAAGGGTTTCGCAATACTGTCCCTAAATAGCCTTGTGAAATTTTTTGAACGATCTCTACCTACTAAAAGATTTGGGTTATAACTGGGAGCTGATACTAATGCTAAGATTTCACCCGACCTAGGATCTATAGCGACAATACCCCCTCGCTTATTTTTCATTAATAATTCACCGTATTTCTGCAATTCAGCATCAATAGTGATTTTGATGTCTTTACCAGGCTGAGGTAAAGTGTCAAATTTTCCGTCTTTATAAGGGCCTATGTTTTTATTGAATCTATCTTTTTGAATAAATTTAATTCCTTTAACGCCGCGTAGCTGTTCTTCATAAGATAACTCTACTCCTTGTTTTCCTATGAGGTCACCCATTTTATAATAGGGTTGTTTAGAAATAATAGAACGGTTAACTTCCCCTATATCTCCTAAAACATTCGCTCCAATTGAAGTTTGATAGGATCGTAATGAACGTTTTTGAATATAGAATCCTTCAAATTTTCGCATTTTTTCTTGGAGTACGGCATAATCGCTTTTGGATAACTGTGGTACGAAAGGAGATGGTAATCGCGGCGAATAATTGGTCGCTTTTCTAAGTTTACTATCGTACTCTTCTCGAGTTATTTTTAAAAGAGCGCAGAATTCTTCAATATCTAGAGAGTCTAAAGGAGCAACTTCTCTTGGAATTACCATGACATCATAAGATGGTTGGTTAGCTACTAATAATTTACCATTTCTATCGTATACATATCCACGTTTGGGGTAATTGTATACCTTTCGAATTGCGTTGTCTTCAAATATATTGTACGCAGAGTTATCGTAAACTTGGAGGTAAAATAAACGAGCAATAAAAATGAGTCCAACAAGTATAACCGTGGTTATTAATAACAGTTTTCTCATTTACGTTTTCGGCTAAATAGAATTATAATTAATACACTAAGAATTATAGTGAAAATACTCGAGAATAACGTCTTTTTTAGGACTAATAGTATATGGGTAATGTTAAAAGTTTCCAGAGAGAACATTATGAAATGATGTATAACCGTACCCAATGAAATATAAGTTATTAAGCTGCCAATATCCGTGGAGTTAAATTTAATACTTTGGTGTTCGTACAGCATTCCGTAAGAACTTTTAAGCAATACAGGTCTTATATAAGCCAAGCTAACTGCCGCCGCCGCATGTACGCCTCCTGAATCTGAAAACACATCTACTAAAAGGCCAAGCATGAAGCTTACGATTAATAGAATCAAGCGTTCTTCACGGATTGGAAATAGAAAGATGAAAATGATATAAATGTAAGGATTCACATAACCGAAGAAGTTGATATGGTTACATATCACCACTTGCACTAGTAATAGTATGATAAATCGAATGATATTTGAACCAGCAATATTATTCATTACCATCGTTTTCTAATGAAAGGATTTCAGCACGATCCAAATTTTCTAAAATATAAACTGTTCCAAGGTTGGTCATATCATTGAATAATTTAACTTCGATAATATAAGTATCGCCACTTATATCTGTTTCAAAACTATCAATAGTTCCTATTCCAATTCCTTTTGGAAAAATTGTAGACTCACCACCAGTTTGTATAGTATCACCAACTTTTATAGGCGCAAATTGAGAGACGTCCTCCAACTGAACATAAATTGGAGATTCTCCATTCCAGGTTAAAGAACCGATATGATTTGATGATTTAATTTTAGCATTAATTCTACTTCTTCTGTTAAGAATGGATAGTACCGTTGAATAATTTTTAGAGGTGTTGTCAATGATTCCAATAATACCATTAGAGTTTATCACTCCAAAATCCTGTTTAATACTATCGTTTTTACCTTTGTTTAAGGTGAGATAATTATTTGGGAGCGAGTAACTGTTTTTAAACACTTGTGCGATGGTGATTTTATACCTACCCTCGGCATAGGTTGTGTCTACAAATGAAGAATCCAATGAGGCTTCTCGAATAAGAAGTTGTTCTCTCAAGCGTTTGTTTTCCTCCGCAAGTAATTCGTTCTCGGTTTTTAAATGAAAATATTGATCTACAGAATTTACGGTACCATAAACCCCACCAGTTAAAGCATTGGCCGAATTTATGAATTTACTCCTGTGATAAGAATGCGATTGAATGGTTAAACCTAAAGCAATACTAAAAAGCAATAAAAACAACAGAAAGGTTTTGTTTTTTATAACAAAATTTAAAATTTGTTGCATTATTTACGTCTTATTTAATCAATATGCTTTTGTATTTAGGTAAATTTTTAAGCACTATTCCTGTACCTCTAACCACAGCTCTTAATGGATCTTCTGCGATGTATACTGGTAAATCTGTTTTTTGAGATAAACGCTTATCAAGACCTCTTAACATAGAGCCACCACCTGCTAAATAAATTCCAGTATTGTAAATATCTGCTGCCAATTCTGGTGGCGTTTGAGATAAAGTTTCCATAACAGAATCTTCAATACGTAAAATAGATTTATCTAAGGCTTTAGCAATTTCACGATAAGAAATTTGAACTTGCTTTGGTTTTCCGGTTAACAAATCACGACCTTGAACACTCATGTCTTCTGGTGGTAATTCTAAATCTTCCGTAGCTGCACCAATTTGAATTTTAATTTTTTCCGCAGTTCTATCTCCAACATATAAGTTATGTTGAGTTCTCATGTAGTATATAATATCGTTGGTGAACACGTCACCTGCAACTTTTACAGATTTATCACATACAATTCCTCCAAGAGCAATAACTGCAATTTCCGTTGTTCCACCACCTATGTCAACAATCATATTCCCTTTAGGCTGCATAATATCTACACCAATACCAATTGCTGCTGCCATTGGCTCATGGATTAAGTATACTTCTTTTCCATTAACACGTTCACATGATTCTTTTACCGCGCGCATTTCTACTTCGGTAATACCAGATGGAATACAAACGACCATACGCAATGCTGGATTGAAAAATTTCTTTTTCAATGCAGGTATGTTCTTTATAAACATACTAATCATTTGCTCAGAAGCATCAAAATCAGCAATAACTCCGTCTTTCAAAGGACGAATAGTTTTGATGTTTTCATGTGTTTTACCTTGCATCATGTTGGCTTCCTTACCAACGGCGATGATTTTACCGGTAATTCTATCTCTGGCTACTATAGATGGATTATCAACAACAACTTTATCGTTATGTATTATTAATGTATTCGCGGTTCCTAAATCTATGGCTATTTCTTCCGTTAGGAAATCAAAAAATCCCATGTGCTATTATTAATTATTTGGGTTATTCGTGTCTTCTAAGTAAGACTATCTGTAAATGTACTAAATTATACGATATTTAAAGGATTCTAGATGTTTATTGCTCAATTTTTTTTGAATTTAAAATAGAGCTTAAAATTGATACAAAATTTGATCAAATTTTAAGCTCTAATTAAAAGACATATTTTCTGTCATTTTAGTGTTTGAAATGACGTGTTCCTGTAAATACCATAGCTAAATCATTTTCATTACAATAGTCAATGCTCAACTCATCTTTTATAGATCCACCTGGTTGAATAACAGCGGTTATTCCTGCCTTATCAGCTATTTCTACACAGTCTGGAAAAGGGAAAAATGCATCGCTTGCCATAACTGCTCCATTTAAATCAAAATCGAAAGATTTTGCTTTGTGAATCGCTTGATTTAAAGCATCAACACGGCTTGTTTGTCCTGTTCCACTTGCACATAATTGCTTGTTTTTTGCAAGAACGATTGTATTTGATTTCGTATGCTTGCAAATTTTTGAAGCAAATATTAAATCGTCTAGTTCGTTAGAGCTTGCTGTCTTCTTTGTAACTGACTTTAAGCCTTCCAGTGTATCTGTAATATTATTTCTGTCTTGTACTAAAAGGCCATTTAAACAAGTTCTTACATTTGTTTGTGGCATTTCAACATCTTTTAAAACTAAAAGAATTCTGTTCTTTTTACCTTTTAAAATTTCTTCCGCTTTAGCAGTGAATGAAGGAGCTATAACGACCTCACAGAATAGTTTGTGAATTTCTTCAGCAGCAGCCTCGTCTATTTCAGTATTGCTAATTAAAACGCCACCAAAAGCAGAAACTGGGTCACCAGCTAATGCATCTAAGTAAGCTTCTTTCACAGTTTCTCGTTGAGCTAAACCGCAAGCGTTATTGTGTTTTAATACGGCGAATGTAGGAGCGTCATTTTTAAATTCTAACATTAAATTTACAGCTGCGTCAACATCTAAAAGATTGTTATAACTTAATTCTTTACCATGAAGTTGCGTGAAAATTTCATCAAAATTCCCGAAGAAAAATCCTTTCTGATGTGGGTTTTCACCATATCGTAAAACTTTACCGTTGTTTTCCGAAAGTTTTAATGATGGAATCTCATGGTTTTTATTGAAGTAATTAAAAATCGCAGAATCGTAATGTGAAGATACGTTAAATGCCTTCGCAGCAAAACGCTTTCTATCTTCTTCAGAAGTTTCTCCGTTTTTAGTTTCTAATAACTCTAAGAACTCTGCATAATCATCAACAGAGGATACGCATGTTACGTCTGCATAATTTTTAGCAGCTGCTCTAATTAGGGAAATTCCTCCGATATCAATTTTTTCAATAATATCTTGGTTGCTCGCGCCAGAAGCTACCGTTTTTTCAAATGGATATAAATCTACGATGACTACATCGATTTGTGGAATGTCGAACTCTTTCAATTCTGCTACATCACCTTCATGATTTTGACGATTTAATATACCACCAAATACTTTTGGATGTAAAGTTTTTACGCGTCCTCCCAAAATTGAAGGATAAGACGTTACATCTTCAACAGGTACGACGTCGATACCTAAATCTTTGATGAATTTTTCAGTGCCACCAGTGGAATAAATTGTAACGTTAAGGTCATGTAATTTTTTAACGATTGGTGCTAATCCATCCTTGCTAAATACTGAAATTAAAGCCGATGAAATGGTTTTGTTGCTCATAATGTTGTGTTGTGTTTTTAGTTTTGCAAAAGTACATATATTCGAAATGAAAAGCTAAGCCATAAAACGAGTTTCTTTAAGTTTTTTGTAACAATAAATTGTTGAAAACGTCCTATATTTAAAATGTTATAAAAAACCGAAGCATGCTGGTCTATTTACGCTTACTAAAAGAGAGTTTTTCATTCGCTATAAATGCGCTTAGGACCAATAAATTAAGGACTTTTCTGTCGCTACTAGGTGTCACTGTTGGGATTTTTTCTATAATCGCAGTTTTGGCGGCTGTAGATTCGCTTGATAAAACTATTCAATCTCAATTAAGTTCTTTAGATAGTAATACCATGTATTTGGCAAATATGTCTTTTGGACCAACTGATGTACCGCGTTGGCAACGTGAAACATTTGACGAGGTATCTTATAGCGAGTTTAAAAGTTTACAATCTTCGCTTTCGGATGCAGAACATGTGGCTTTACAGTTATTTGTAAAGCGTGAAAATATTAGATATGAATCGGAATTGGTAAGCAGTGTAAATACCGTTGTTGTATCTCATGAATTTATTGATATCCAAGTGATGGAGTTTGAAAAAGGGCGTTTTTATAACGAATCTGAATCCAACTCAGGTCGTCCAGTTGTGGTCATTGGTTCGGAAATAGCAAAATCTCTCTTTGGAGAATTGGATCCTATTGGGAAAAAAGTTCGTCTTTATGGACAAAAATTTACGGTGATTGGAGTCGTGAAAAAAGAAGGCTCAGGTATTTTTGGGGATAGTAATGATGTTTCTATTTTTCTTCCAGCAAATTATGTGAGGAATCGGTTTGGTGATAATAACCCGAGTATAAAATATGTGGTTATTCTAAAGCCGAAAAAAAATGCAGATATCGAAGGGTTAAAGGCTGAAATTACTCAAGTCATGAGAAACAGACGAGGTTTAAAACCTGATGAGATTGACACTTTTTTTATAAGTGTAATTTCAGGACTTCAAGATGTTATTGATAAGATTATTGGGAGTTTAAATTTAATTGGTTGGGTAATCAGTGGCTTCTCTCTCTTAGTTGGTGGATTTGGTATTGCAAATATTATGTTTGTTAGTGTTAAAGAACGAACTAATCTAATTGGAATACAAAAATCATTGGGAGCTAAGAATAGATTTATTTTATTTCAATTTTTGTTTGAAGCGGTAATTCTTGCTCTAGTGGGTGGTGTAGTTGGTTTGTTTTTGGTATGGATTGGAACTATCATAGGAAGCAACCTTGTTGATGACTTTGAATTTGTTCTATCGCCTCAAAATATGTTGTTAGGATTTTTCGTATCGTCAATGATAGGACTGATTTCTGGAGTGATTCCGGCGTTAACAGCATCAAGATTAGATCCTGTTGAAGCGATTCGGACGGGAATGTAAGTCTTGATTTATAGAGGTGCTCTCGCTTTTAAGTTAAGGTATTAACTTCGAATTTCTTTCAGGTATAATTCTAAGATTTTAGAATAGTAGCCACCTCTTTACAAACAAATTCTAAAAAACGTTCGTCAGCTTCTGTAAAAGGATCTGCTGTATTAGAATCAATGTCTATTTGTCCAATATTATCATTATTCACAAAAATAGGAATCACAATTTCAGCTTTAACTGTAATACTGCAGGCGATATAATTGTCTTGAGCAGATACATCTGGGACCACAAAATTCTGATTACTTATAGCAACTTGTCCGCAAATGCCTTTTCCAAATGGAATAATAGTATGATCTGTAGGCTCGCCAACGTATGGACCTAACTTTAATTCGTCTTTATCACCATTTTTGAAGTAAAAACCAACCCAATTATAATAGCTTATATTTGTTTCAAGGGTTTCGCAAATCTTTAATAAACGTTCGTCAACACTTAGGTTCTCCTGTGATATAATCGATTTTATTTTAGGTTTTAATTCTTGTAAGGTCATAGCTGTAAATTACTTTATGTAAAAGTATCTATTTTCGTCTATTTTGAATTACTCTTTTTATAAATTTAACACCAAACTAACATAGCTCATTTTTGAAGTCACTTTTACTAAAATATAAATCGGTTATTCGCTTTATAGTTACCTTTCTAATTGTATACGGTGTATTGACCATTAGTTATAATATGTATTTGGATGCTTCCGTTGGATCGAAGTTTTATCCAGATTACATGACTAATTTAGTTGCTAAACAAACAAATACCTTGTTAAATGGATTAGGTTACAATGCTAGTGTTGTGCCTCATCCTAATGAGCCATCGATGAAGGTGATTATAAATGGTAAGTTTGTAGCTCGTGTGATTGAAGGTTGTAACGCGGTTAGTATCATCATTTTGTTTTTGTCTTTTATCGTTGCTTTTGCGGGTAAGTTTAAAACCACATTGTTATTCGGATTAGCGGGAAGTATTATTATCTATGTGTTTAATTTAATACGGATTGTTATTTTATCTGTAGGACTTTACCATTATCCTTGGCGTAGAGAAATATTACACACGGTAATTTTTCCAATGCTGATTTACGGAACTGTGTTTTTATTGTGGATGTTTTGGGTCAATCAATTTTCTAAAAATACGTCTAAAAGCAGATGAATAAAATAGTCACTTTTATACTGGTTGGTATTTTAGCTTTGTGTTTAATTTTGATAAGAGCGTATGAGAATGTTTTATTTTACGATCCGTATTTGAGCTTTTTTAAAAATGATTATTTATATATAGATAGCCCAAGACGTGAAGTGGCTAAACTTGTCTTTTATACAACGTTGCGATATGTGCTAAATTCAGTTATTTCCTTAGGAATTCTATATCTTATATTTAAGGAAAAAAGCGTTATCAAATTTTCAGTTTTGATTTATGTTTTTGGCTTCATTTTGTTAATGATTCCCTTCTTGTATTTCGTAATTAATCCGAAGCAAGAAGATTATTATTTGTTTTTCAATATTAGACGATTCCTTATTCAGCCAATTGGCTTGATTCTTCTGCTACCAGCCTTCTATTATTATAAACTCAATCTTAAATAGCAATCAATTATTAATCTTGAAGAATTTTGTAACTTTGAGCTGTGAATTTCACCTTTACACATAAGGCTATTTCTTTTGCACTTTCAATTTTAGTGCTGTTTTCTACATTGTCTTTAACTGTGACGAAGCATTTTTGTGGCGATGTATTAATTGATGTCGCTATTTTTTCTGAAGGTGAAAATTGTGGAACTAAAATTTCAGGAATTGAATCAGATGCCATGCTTCAAAAAAGCTGTTGTAAGGACGAGATTCATGTAATTGACGGACTTTCAGAAACAACTATTTCATCTTTCGACGACTTAGATGTCATTCAGCAACACGTTTTAATCGCTTATAGTTTATCGTATGTAAAGCTGTTTAAAGATTTGTCTGAATATGTTGTTCCACATCAATATTATTCGCCACCAAAACTTATTAGAGACATCCAACTTTTGGATGAAACCTTCCTCATTTGATTTAGTTATAACCCTCAAGTTTAAGTATGCGCTTCTGTAAGTGCTATTAGTTATACCCTAAATTAAAAACATGAAAAAAATATTATTTTTTATTAGCCTTGTGTGCTTGTCATACATGGCCGAAGCTCAAGAACAATTAAAAGGCGTTATTTACGAATCTAGCAGCGGAAAAGAAATGCCATTACAAGGTGTCAACGTATATTGGTTAGATTCATCTGTTGGAACAATTACCAATGAAGATGGTACTTTCAGTTTGCCTTATAAATTTTCATATAATAAATTGGTGATTAGTTATGTTGGTTTTAAGACCGAAACGATTACCGTAAACGAGAACAGATACATAACACATTTGCTTCAAGCAAGTGAAGAGTTAGACGTGGTAGAAATTTCATCTCGTAAGCAAGCTACAAGAAAATCGTATTTGGAAGCTTCAAATACATTCACAGTTACAAGTGATGAATTATTAAAAGCAGCCTGTTGTAATTTGGCTGAAAGTTTTGAAACCAACCCGTCTATTGATGTGAATTTTGCCGATGCGATTTCAGGATCGAAACAGATTAAAATGTTGGGGTTAAATTCACCATATATATTAATAGCCACTGAAAATATTCCAGCAATCCGAGGTGCTTCTCAAGCTTATGGATTAAGTTTTATACCCGGAACTTGGGTTGAAAGTATTCAAATTACAAAAGGAACAGGAAGTGTGGTGAATGGTTTTGAAAGTATTGCTGGGCAAATTAATGCCGAACTTGTAAAACCTTCTACCGATGATAAATTGTTTGTGAATTTATATGCGGGATCTAACGAACGATTAGAACTGAATACTCATATTAACACTAAAGTATCTGAAAAATGGAGTACTGGCCTGTACTTACATGGCAATACAAGCCAAGAAAAGCATGATGTTAATGATGATGGTTTTTTAGATATGCCACTTTACAATCAGATTAATGTGATGAATCGTTGGCAATATGTAAACGGTGAAAAAGGTCTTGTAAGTTTTATTAATTTGAGATATCTCAATGATGAAAAACAAGCAGGTCAAGTTAATTTTAATCCAGAAACAGACAAAGGCACCACTAATTTTTGGGGTAGTGAAATTAATACCGAACGTTTTGAAGTAACCACAAAAATAGGTTATGTAAATCCAGAAATTCCATATCAAAGTATCGGATTTCAAACGGCATTTAGCCACCACAAACAAGATTCTTATTTTGGATTGAATTTATATGATATAGAACATAATAGCTTCTATTCAAATATTGTTTATAATTCAATTATATCTGATTCTCGACATAAGATAAAAACAGGTTTAAGCTTTACTTACGATCATTTTGACGAATTAGTGAATACAAGCATTTACAAGCGTATTGAGAATTCTGTAGGAGGATTTTTTGAATATGCTTATGATAATTTAGATAAGCTTACCATGACGGCGGGAGTGAGGGTTGACCAACACAATAGGTTGGGCTTTTTTGTAACGCCTCGTTTGCATGTGCGTTATACGCCTTGGGAGAAGTCGGCCATAAGAGCTTCTGTAGGAAGAGGGAAACGCAGTGCCAATATTTTTGCTGAAAATCAGAATATGTTTTCAAGTTCTCGACAAATCAATGTTTTGGATTCCGGTGGAAGTATTTACGGTTTAGATCCAGAAATAGCGTGGAATTATGGGCTTAGCTATCTGCAAGGATTTAATTTATTTGGAAGAAAGGCAGATGTAACTTTCGATTTTTATCGAACAGATTTTCAGAATCAAGTTGTAGTAGATTGGGAAAACCCTTTTGAACTTAATTTTTACAATCTAGAAGGTGAAAGTTATGCTAATAGTTTTCAATTTGAATTTAATTATAATGCCTTTGAAGGCTTCCATTTGAGAACAGCCTATAAATATTATGATATACAAACAGATTATAAATCTGGGCAATTTGAGAAACCTTTAACTCCAAAGCACCGATTATTCGCAAATGCTGGTTACGAAACTAATATGAAAACAAATGGTGGACAATGGAAGTTTGATGCTACCTATAATTGGTTAAGTTCTCAACGTTTTCCTAATACTGAAATGAGCAATCCAACATTTCAAGTGGATAGTCATACACCAAGTGTAGCGACATTGAATTTGCAAGTGACTAAAGTTTTTTCTCCAAAATTTGAAGTATATTTAGGAGGAGAAAATGTAACAAATGTACGTCAAGATAATCCAGTAATTAGTGCCGACAATCCGTTTGGTGCCAATTTTGATAGTAATTTTGTCTATGGACCAATTTTTGGAAGTATGTATTATGCAGGATTACGATATCGAATAAAGTAGGGTCTAATTAGCTTAAAAACTCGTTGAAAGAAATCTCAACTCAATAAAATACAATAAATATAATTTCTTTAATAAAGGATTTAAAAACAATTAACAATGAAAAAAATAATCACACTTACAGTATTATTTATGGGAATGCTAGCATTCTCTCAGAACAAAAACGCAAAAGCAAGCATTGAAGTAGATGGTGTTTGTGGTATGTGTAAAGAGCGTATAGAAAAAGCAGCGGTTAGAACAAAGGGTGTAAAATCTGCGGTATGGAATATAGACACGCACGAGTTAAAACTAATTTTTGATGAGCGTAAAACAGATTTAAAAACAATTTCGAAAAGTATCGCAGCTGTTGGTCATGATACCAAAGAAATTAAGGCGACAGATGAGCAATATAACACGGTTCATGCTTGTTGTAAATATCGTGATGAAGAAGTTGTAAAGGATCACGAAAACGAAGGGAAGCAGAAGTAAAATTAAAGTTTAAGAAAAAGCCTGAATGATATGTTCAGGCTTTTTTATGATTATGTTATTTAGAATAATGCGAAGAATCGCCTAGATACCTTAGAATAATTATATGTGAAATTTGTTAGAAAGATCCAACTATTCCTATAGTATTAAAACCAGCTTGAAGGTTCCATGTTATGGTTTTAGGCTTTTTGCTATAGTCATAGAATTCTTGCTTCTTCATAAAATTATCAATTCCATCTACCACGATAATACTTAGTGCCATTCCTAGACCAACATCGCTAATCCAATGTGCATCTGCCCATAATCTTGAAATTGGAGCAATTGAGCCTACAGCATATATTCCAGCTTTTGTCCAAAAACTATCAAATTGTTTAGCGATAGCATGAGCCATTGTAAAAGTCAAAATAGCATGGCCAGATGGAAATGAATGATATTCAGAGGCACTACTAAATGGGCTGAATTCATCATGAGGACCATGTTTAGGTCTTGCTCTACCAACAATAGTTTTTGATAATGACTGTATGATACCAGTGGTAACAGCCCCTGAAATGATTAGTATTCCAGTCTTTCGTACTTTTTCATTATCCGTAATTAAGCCGTAACCATACACACCTGTGGTGACCATAAAAAAGTTCTGAGGGCTTCCAAAATACCACCCAAACTCCTTTAAAACATTAGGAACATCTTTATTTTGTTTTAAAAAATAACTGTGGGCTTCATTGTCCGCTAAGTACAAAAGACCTGTTCCAGCTAAAACTCCACCAGCAGTAATAAAATCATCACTTTTCCAACGTAATGGTTGCGTAAAAGCATTACCTATACTTCTAACACTAACTTTTGTATCATATTTAAGTGATTCCCATATTTTTACTTTATTCTCAGATATAGAATCCGTCTGAGAAAAGGAAAACATGGAGATAACAAATGCTAAGAGGGTTATTGTCTTTTTCATTCGGCAAATATATTAAGCTATAGAATGATAATTAATTATTTTACAGTTAAAATAATTGCAAATTTTATGATTGAATGGAGTAGAGGGGTTGGTTATATGTTTAAGAGAATCGATACAGTTAAAATTTCAATAGAAAAAGCCTCTGATTTTCATCAAAGGCTTTTAAAATTATAATTGACCTAGGTCAAAAACTTCTTTATTGTAATCAACTATTACATCATTCCTGGCATTCCGCCGCCACCCATTGGCATAGCTGGAGCATCTTCCTTGATGTCAATTAAAGCACACTCTGTTGTTAGAATCATACCAGCTACTGAAGCGGCATTTTCTAAGGCTATACGTGTTACTTTCTTAGGATCAATAATACCTGCTTTTAGCATGTCTACATAAGTTTCAGATTTAGCATCGTAACCGAAGTCTTTTTTACCTTCTAAAACTTTATTGATAACTACTGAACCTTCTCCGCCAGCGTTTTCCACGATAGTTCTTAAAGGAGATTCAATGGCTCTGTTAACAATTTGAACACCTGTAGTTTCGTCTAAGTTTTGAGTAGTAATTTTTTCTAAAACTTTTTTAGCACGTACTAATGCAACTCCACCACCAGCAACAATACCTTCTTCTACTGCAGCACGAGTAGCATGAAGAGCATCGTCAACACGGTCTTTCTTTTCTTTCATTTCAACTTCAGAAGCAGCACCAACATAAAGTACAGCAACACCACCAGCTAATTTAGCTAAACGCTCTTGTAACTTTTCTTTGTCGTAGTCTGATGTTGTTGTTTCAATTTGAGCTTTAATTTGGTTAACTCTAGCCTTGATATCTGCTGCTTTACCTTCACCATTAACAATTGTAGTATTGTCTTTGTCAATTGTTACAGTTTCGGCAGTACCTAACATAGAAAGATCTGCATTTTCTAAAGAGAATCCTCTTTCTTCAGAAATAACAACACCCCCAGTTAAGATAGCGATATCCTCTAACATTGCTTTACGTCTGTCACCAAAACCAGGAGCTTTAACAGCTGCGATTTTAAGTCCACCACGTAATTTGTTCACCACTAAAGTAGCTAAAGCTTGTCCTTCAACATCTTCTGCAATAATTAATAATGGACGACCAGATTGTGCAACTGGTTCTAAGATTGGAAGAATTTCTTGTAAGTTAGAAATCTTTTTATCAAATAATAAAATGTATGGATTTTCTAAATCTGCAATCATTTTATCAGAATCAGTCACAAAATAAGGAGATAAATAACCTCTGTCGAATTGCATACCTTCTACAACATCAACATAAGTGTCCATTCCTTTTGCTTCTTCAACTGTAATCACACCTTCTTTTCCTACTTTGGAAAAAGCAGTAGCGATTAGATCACCAATAGTGTCATCGTTATTAGCAGAAATAGCAGCAACTTGTTTAATTTTTTCAGAAGAGTTACCAACTTTTTGAGTTTGCTTTTCTAAATCTTTAACTATAGCTTCTACGGCTTTGTCTATACCACGTTTTAAATCCATTGGGTTTGCACCAGCAGCAACATTTTTAAGACCTTCTTTTACAATTGCTTGGGCAAGAACAGTAGCTGTTGTTGTACCGTCACCCGCCAAATCATTTGTTTTAGAAGCTACTTCTTTTACCATTTGAGCTCCCATGTTTTCAAGCTCGTCTTCTAGCTCAATTTCTTTTGCTACAGATACACCATCTTTAGTCACCTGAGGTGCCCCAAATGATTTTCCTATAATTACGTTACGACCTTTTGGTCCTAAAGTTACTTTTACTGCATTTGCTAAAGCATCAACACCACGTTTTAACCCGTCGCGTGCTTCAATATCAAATTTTATATCTTTTGCCATTGTTATTTGTTTTACTATTAGCTTTGAGCGCTTGGCTTTTAGCTAAATGTTTTAATTAATAAATTTAATTTTGTTTGGAGTGAGCTAGTGGCTGGAGGCCAATAGCTAAAGGTTTTCTAGATTATTGCTAATATGTCGCTCTCACGC
Organism: Winogradskyella epiphytica; assembly: GCF_003217215.1. GTDB lineage: Bacteria > Bacteroidota > Bacteroidia > Flavobacteriales > Flavobacteriaceae > Winogradskyella > Winogradskyella epiphytica. The sequence goes on along the minus strand of NZ_QJTD01000001.1, from coordinate 21,836 downwards.
ATCATTAAATAATCTTTACCTTCTAATTTAAGGTCAGTTCCACCATATTTACCATAAAGAACCGTGTCACCAACTTTTACTGTTAAAGGCTCGTCTTTTTTACCATTACCAATGGCTACAACAGTTCCTTTTTGTGGCTTTTCTTTTGCATTGTCTGGAATAATAATTCCTGAAGCTGTTTTCGTTTCAGCTTCCATTGGTTCTACAAGAACGCGGTCTGCTAAAGGTTTAATGTTTAAACTCATTTTAATATATATTTTTAAGTTATTTAATGAATAATTTACGCCTTAGCGTAGTTCGAAAATTGTGCCAAGTCAGGATGACTGACAAAGTTTCAGACGTGTTTATTGGTAACTAACGGAAATAAAAAAGCCAACTATAAAAGCTGGCTTCTTGTTTATATGAATAAAACAGAAATATTATTCTGGTGTACCGTCTGTAGTTGAGTTATCTAATGCTGGTGCAGGTAAAGTAGGTAGAGTAGTTGGCTCATTAGTATCTAGAGCTTTAGACTCTACAGTTCCTCCAGATCCAATCGTTAGATTAGAAGCTAAAATTAACACAATTAAAGCTGTTGCTAAAAACCATGTACTCTTGTCTAAAAAGTCACCTGTCTTCTTTACACCACCCATTTGTTGAGTGCCACCGCCACCAAAAGATGATGATAAACCTCCACCTTTAGGGTTTTGTACCATTATTACTACAACAAGTAAAAACGCAACGATTACGATTAGTATTAAAAATATTGAAAATGCACTCATTTTATAATGTATTATTGTCCTTTAATTCTTTTACCAATTTAATTTGGTGTGCAAAGAAACTACTTTTTTCTGGATATTTCAAACTTAAAATTTTGTAAGATTGAATTGCTTGGTCATAGTTTTTTTGTTCTAAATAAATTCGAGCTAAAGTTTCGGTCATCAAACTGTCTGAAACTGGGTCGTCATTGTTGACTAGCTTGGGTTTGGGAGCACTGCTTGTAACGGGTTTTATTTTTGGGTTTTCAGAAATAAATTTGTCAATTATTGCAAATTTTTCTTGTAATGGGGACGAAATTTCTTGTTTTGAATCCTCATTGATGCTTTTAGTCTCAACATTGCTTTCAGTTTTAGCTTCAATTTGATTTTTACCTTCATTCTCGACTTCACTTTCGGTTTCAACTTCAACTTTATCCCGAACAATCGGTTTAAAACTTGTGATTTTTAACCACTCTGAAAATGAATGATTTTCAGACTTATCAAAATCTAAAGGTTTCCCAATATTGAGTTGCTCTTCAGGTGTGATATTTTCAACATCAACAGAAATAATAGAATCTCCTATATTGGAATTGTTAGATTCTGATTTCGAATCTGGTATTGGCACTGCTTCAAATAAATCGGGATCCAAAACCCCTTCCGTTGCTTTTATTTGTTCTTTTAAAGCATCGTCAAGTTCAACTCTTTTATTGACTGAAATATCTTTAACCTCATGAACTTCAAGTGCTTTTATATCTTCTAGGTTTTTTTTAATCTGTTCAGATATTTCATTCTGGTTAAATACAGCTGACGTTATATAATCAAATAATACGCTGCGGTCTGTTGTATGCGCCGCAGTGACTTTTAAAGCATTATTGTATTTATAACTTTCTTTTTGTTTTAATCCTTTTAAATGTAAGGCTCTTAATGGTTGGAAGTAGGGATATTCTTTAATGGCGGAAGAAAGCTCATCTAATTGAGAAGCAGTAACGGCTTCCGGACGTTTCAATAAATATGTAAGATCTTGAATTTGCATAATTTACCAATCAGCTAATGAAGCGTTAAGAATATCTTGAGTAAGACGTTCTAAGATTTCTTCAAAGGCAGTATCTTTTACACTTCCTGTAAGTTGAGCATTGGCAGGATAGTCATAAAAGAAAGAAAAAACTCTTTCAAAATCTTTTTCTTCGTCTTTGGTATTTATATAGCGCACTCTAACTCCAATAGTCAATCTGTTTTGAGCTGCTTTATTTTCTGCTGTTGCGGTCATTGGAGCAATACGATACTCAACTATTTCTCCTTCGTAAATTACTTCTCCTCCTGAATTTACTAATTGTGCACTTGTTTGGTTAAGAATTAATACTTGAAGAGCATCTGTGAATTCTCTATCTAAACCAGGTTCTACTAAATCAGCATTATTCTGAAAAAAATTAACTTGAAACGTTTCTGGTGTTTCTGTAATTCCTGTAAATGAATATTTTACTTTACATCCGACTAATGTGATACAAATTAATAGAATTCCAATGTATTTTAAATGCTTCATTCGTTTGTTTTAGGTAAAGTATTGTTTAAATTTAAGGCTTAGAGATCGTATTGCTTAATTTTTCGATATAAAGTTCTTTCGCTAATGCCTAATTCTGCAGCAGCTAATTTTCTTTTGCCGTTATGTCGTTCTAAAGATTTTTTAATTAACTCTAATTCCTTGTCGTGTAAAGATAAGGTTTCCTCTTCTTCAATTTCTTCAGCAAAATGATATTTATCTTCAACTGTTGCAGTTGTCTCTTCAATATTGTTTTGATGAGCAGGAATTGAAAGTACTTCTAAGTCTTCTATTGCTGCTTCAAAATCATCAATATTATCTTTTTCTTCTGTGGTCTCTCCATAAATTTTTTGGATGAGATGTTGATTGTCTTTTTGAACTTCGGCTGCGCTTCCAGTTTCCATGAGTTTCATGGTGAGCTTTTTGAGATCATTCAAATCACTCTTCATATCGAATAAAACTTTGTATAAAATTTCACGTTCGCTACTAAAATCACTGTCAGACTTTGTGCTGCTTACAATAGCAGGTAAATTACTGCTCGTTGTAGGAAGATAATGTTGAAGTGTAGGACCATTAATTGTTCTACTCTGTTCTAAAACAGAAACTTGCTCTGCTACGTTTCGTAACTGACGAATGTTACCATTCCATCTGTACTTAGTCAATAGATTTATAGCATCTTCTGTTAGTTTAACCGTTGGCATTTTATATTTTATAGCAAAGTCGCTTGCGAATTTTCTAAATAGTAGATGAATATCGTCTTTTCTCTCACGTAAGGGAGGTAAATTGATTTCAACTGTACTTAATCTGTAGTATAAATCTTCTCTAAACTTCTCTTTTTTGATGGCTTCAAACATATTAACGTTGGTTGCAGCCACGATTCGCACATTGGTCTTTTGAACTTTACTTGAGCCCACTTTGATAAATTCACCATTTTCTAAAACACGAAGCAATCTTACCTGTGTAGTTAATGGCAATTCGCCAACTTCATCTAAAAATATGGTTCCGCCGTCGGCGACTTCAAAATATCCAGAACGCGTTGCCGTAGCTCCAGTAAAGGCCCCTTTCTCATGTCCAAATAATTCACTATCTATTGTGCCTTCTGGTATAGCTCCACAGTTAACAGCAATATATTTACCGTGTTTTCTATGAGATAGTTGATGAATGATTTTTGGGATGCTTTCCTTACCAACACCACTTTCTCCAGTAACTAAAACCGAAATATCTGTAGGAGAGACTTGAATTGCCTTTTCTATTGAACGATTAAGTTTTGGATCGTTCCCAATAATGCCGAAGCGTTGTTTTGTAGCTTGAACAGATTCCATAATTAATTGATGTAGTTAAACCTTTCATTAAATTCAAAAGATAATTCTGGACCTAAATTATAGGCAATTTTTCGAGATTGTATTCTTCCAGCTGAATTGTATTCTAAATCGAAATTAAAGGCATCACCATTAAATGTGGCACTTGTCCAATTGTTTGTAGATAAGAACTGAGCGATAAGTGTACCGATCTCATCTGAGTAATCATCCGCTAAAAAGCGAAGAAGGTAATTATCCTCATAAACCACCTTTAGTGGATTTGTTTGATTGTCAAATTGATAGATTACATTGTTGTTTGTTTCGCCAGTTGTAGTACTACTAGTTATATTCCCAATTGCGTTGTAGGCTATAGTTTCCTTAAGTATTAAGTTTCCATCATCAAAAGATTCCTTTTTAATAATACGGTTAGAACCATCTGTAGTAAATATTGTAGAAATTGTAGAGCCTTGTTCAGTTCTTGTTATGGTGTTTCCTTCATAGGCAAAATTATAGATGAAATCGTCCTCGTCATCTCCATAGTAATTGTAACTAATTTGAGAAATCCTTCCATTAGTATATGTAATTAAGGTTTCGTTGGTTGTTGTACCTGATGCGTTTACAGAAACATCACTTGTAATTTTACCAGAGCTATTACGAGTTAAAGTTTGATTCTCAGTTATAAATGGACTTCCGTTTGTAGATACGGCATTTGAGCTTGAAACAAATTTATTATTTGTAATCATTAAATCTGAATTTGTAACCGTCTCAAAAGGGGTTCCGAAAAAAGAAAAATTAATTTTCGTATCTAATTCGTACATATATAATCCTAAATCAGGATTTTCACTAGCACCTCCACCATTCATTAAGTCAGGGTCTAGGGGCTCGTTGTCACAAGATGTAACTAACGCAAGTGAAAATAAAAGGTATATGATTTTCTTCATAATTTAATTCAATTAATTGTTTTCAGAATAGCCAACAGCTTTTCCGATGAGTGTTGCGCTTGTACAATCTGTTATATGGACATTAACAAAATCTCCAACTTTATAGTGTTCTTTCGGGAATACAGCAACAGTATTATCTGAAGTTCTTCCCGACCACTCTAAATCCGATTTTTTTGATTCTTTTTCTATCAGTATTTCAACGGTTTTGTTGAGATGCTGACGTGTTCTTATTTCGCTATGTTTACGTTGTAGTTGAACAATATCGTTTAATCGACGTTTCTTGGTTTCCTCAGGAACATCGTCTTCCATTTTACGACCAGCTAATGTGCCAGGGCGTTCAGAATAGGTGAACATATATCCGAAATTGTACTTAACATATTCCATTAAGCTAAGCGTGTCTTGATGGTCTTGTTCGGTTTCAGTTGGGAAACCTGCAATTAAATCTTGACTAATAGAGCATTCAGGTATTAAACGACGAATATTATCAATGATTGAAAAATATTCTTCTCTTGTATGTAAACGATTCATTTCTTTTAAAATACGATCGCTTCCACTTTGCACAGGTAAGTGGATGTGCTTACAAATATTATTGTATTTCGCCATGGTTTCTATAACATCTATAGTAAAATCTTGTGGATTAGAAGTAGAAAAACGAATACGCATTTTAGGTTGTGCTTTAGCACATAACTCTAAAAGGTTAGCGAAATTGACTGCAGTTGCCTTTTGTAAGTCTGAAGCTTTATCAAAATCTTTCTTTAAGCCTCCGCCATACCAAAGGTAGCTATCGACGTTTTGACCTAAAAGCGTAATTTCTTTAAATCCTTTAGACCATAAATCGTTTACTTCTTCAACTATACTTTGTGGATCCCTGCTACGCTCTCTTCCTCGTGTAAATGGAACAACACAGAACGTACACATATTATCACAACCTCTTGTAATAGATACAAAAGCTGTAACACCATTGCTGTTTAATCTTACGGGCGAAATATCGCCATAAGTTTCTTCTTTAGAAAGTATAACGTTAATAGCATCTCTACCTTCATCAACTTCCGCTAATAAGTTTGGTAAATCTTTATAAGCATCTGGGCCAACCACTAAATCTACAATCTTCTCTTCCTCTAAGAATTTAGTTTTAAGTCGTTCTGCCATACAGCCTAAAACACCCACTTTCATTTTTGGGTTAATTCGTTTTACCGCGTTATACTCTTGTAAGCGCTTTCTAACGGTTTGCTCTGCTTTATCTCTAATAGAACATGTATTTACCAAAACAAGGTCGGCTTCTTCCAATACTTTTGTAGTATTATAACCTTGATTAGATAATATGGAGGCTACAATTTCACTGTCGCTAAAATTCATAGCACAGCCATAACTTTCTATAAATAGTTTACGTTGGTTGCCTTCTTTGTTGTCGAGAACTAAAGTTTCTCCTTGTTTTGTTTCGTCTATAATTTTTTCCATCAGCTGTCTTGTATACCTTAAATCGTATTGAGCTTGCAAAGGTAATATTATTTTTATTGACTGTGACAAAGTGGCAGTTATATTTTAGTTAAGGTTGTGTTTTAATATTTAAGCTTGTTGGAAATCTGAGGTTCTTCAATATGTAAAAAGCTTGGTGTAAAAAAAAAGGAAGTTTTAATTATTCAACATGAATAGGTGTGTCTATTATTTAATCGAATGACGTTTGATAACCATTGTGGAATTGCTATACCTTGATAGATATGTGTTTTAATGAATTCTTATAAGACTGTAAATTTGATTCAAATGATAAGAAGTAATTTTATACTTTATTACTTTTAAAAGCAACCTTTTTTGCTATTCAACATCTATATATAAATGCATATTATGAAATCGATTAAACTATTAGGATTAATTCTTCTTTCTTTTACTCTATTAAATACACAATGTGAAGAGGATGATGTTTATGTAGCTTCTTGCGATTTAAGTGTTATAGTGGATAATGAAGTTTATAATACTATTGAGTCGGATGACTATACTTTAAACGATTATTATTTTATAGGTGATTGTTTAAAAATAATCATTGACGCTAGTGGTTGTGATACAAGTAATTGGGAAATGACACTAGTCGATTCTGAAAATATTGGAGAGTCTATACCACATCAACGCTTTTTGAAATTATCTGTAATAACAAATCAAGCTTGTCAAGTAGTATTTTCTAAGACCGTATCTTTTGATGTAAAATCGTTGAGGTTGCCAGGTGTAAATGAAGTGGTCTTAAATATTGAAGGATTTAATGAATCAATATTGTATTCCTATTAAATGAAAATTATTTTTTTTCAGTTTAAAGCCTTGCCAAGTGTGAGGCTTTTGCTATTTGATTCTGATTTAATTTGGGGTTAAAACGTTTGCTATTTGCGACGAAATTAGGATTGTAACTTTATTTTCATATACATTTGTAAACACAAAAAATGAAGAATGTCAAAGAATCTAGTTATTGTTGAGTCACCTGCTAAGGCTAAAACCATTGAGAAATTTTTAGGAAAAGATTATAAAGTAGCGTCCAGTTTTGGGCATATTGCAGATCTACCATCCAAAGAGTTGGGCGTGGATGTTGAAGGCGACTTTATGCCTAAGTATCAGGTTTCAAAAGACAAGAAGGATGTCGTAAAGAAATTAAAGGAATTAGCAAAGAAAGCAGATGTTGTTTGGTTAGCGAGTGATGAAGATCGCGAGGGTGAGGCCATAGCATGGCACTTAGCTGAAACTTTAAAATTAGATAAAGAAAAAACAAAGCGTATTGTTTTCCACGAGATTACAAAGAGCGCTATACAAAAGGCTATTGCTAATCCAAGAAGTATTGATTATAACTTGGTGGATGCGCAGCAGGCCAGACGTGTTTTAGATCGTATTGTAGGATACGAATTGTCTCCGGTTTTATGGAGAAAAGTTAAGGGCGGATTATCTGCAGGTAGAGTACAGTCTGTTTCGGTTCGTTTAATTGTAGAACGTGAAAGAGAAATTCAAGAGTTTAACTCTACGGCGTCTTATAGAGTAGATGCAGAATTTACTACATATGATGGTCGTTCATTCAAAGCTAAATTGCCAAAGAATTTTGATTCGGAAGAGGAAGCTCTACAATTTTTAAAGAATAATATAGGAGCAACCTATAATGTTTCAGACTTACAAAAGAAGCCGGCAAAAAAATCTCCAGCAGCACCATTTACCACGTCAACTCTTCAGCAAGAAGCGGCGCGTAAATTAGGTTACTCTGTGAGTAGAACAATGAGTAATGCTCAGCGTTTATATGAAGCAGGTCTTATAACATATATGAGAACAGATAGTGTAAATCTATCTGATGAAGCTAAAAAAGGAGCAGAGAACGAAATTGTTTCGGCCTATGGAGCTGAATATAGTAAACCTCGTAACTATAAAGGTAAGACTAAAGGTGCACAAGAAGCTCACGAAGCGATACGTCCAACAGATTTTTCAAATCATACTGTAAGCGTCGAGCGTGATCAAGTGCGTTTATATGACTTAATTTGGAAACGTGCGATTGCGTCACAAATGAGTGATGCTAAATTAGAACGTACCAATCTTAAGGTGGAAATTAATTCTAGCAAACCAGTTAGTGAACAATTTACAGCTAATGGTGAGATTATAACTTTTGAAGGGTTTCTAAAAGTTTATTTAGAAGGCACGGATGATGAAGATACAGAACAAGAAGGGATTTTACCAGATTTAAAAATTGGTGAAGAACTTCAGAATAAATACATCACGGCAACACAGCGTTTCGCAAGACCACCTGCAAGATTTACCGAAGCATCTTTAGTTAAACAGCTAGAAGAATTAGGAATTGGTCGTCCATCGACTTATGCGCCAACAATTTCTACGATTCAAAATAGAAATTATATTGAAAAAGGAACTAATGAAGGAGACGAAAGAGCGTACAAGCAATTAGTTTTTGAAGGACAAGAAATAAAAGACAAAACGCTTTCTGAAAAAGTGGGTTCAAACAAGGGGAAATTAGTCCCTACAGATATTGGAATTATTGTAACTGATTTCTTAGTGAATCACTTTGGAAGTATTTTGGACTATAATTTTACAGCGAAAGTTGAAGATCGTTTTGATGATATAGCAGAAGGTAAAGAAGATTGGCGTGTAATGATGAAAGACTTTTATAAAGGTTTTCATCCGCAGGTTGAAGATGTTCAAGAGAACGCAGAGCGCGAATCAGGTGAGCGTATATTAGGTGTAGATCCAAAATCGGGACGTCAGGTGAGCGTGCGATTAGGGAAATTTGGACCAATGGTTCAAGTTGGAACAGTGGACGATGAAGACAAACCTAAATTTGCAAGTTTATCTCCAGATCAACAGTTAAATTCAATTACTTTTGAGGAAGCCATGGATTTGTTCAAACTTCCAAAAGCATTAGGACATTATAATGAGGAAGAAGTTGAAGTGAATAATGGACGTTTTGGACCTTATGTAAGGTATGGTGACAAATTTGTTTCGCTTCCAAAAGGTGTTGACCCTTTAAGTGTAGAATATGATGAAGCAGTTATATACATTAAGGAGAAAGAAAAAGCTGACGCTCCTATATATATGTATAAGGATTTAGAAGTTACAAAAGGAAAGGGGCGATTTGGACCATTTATCAAATGGAACGGTATGTTCATTAATGTGAACAAGAAGTACGATTGGGATAACTTATCAGAAGAAGATATTATTACGCTTATTGAAGAAAAGATTCAAAAAGAAATAGATAAGGTTATTCACAATTGGGAAGATGAAGGTATTCGAGTAGAGAAGGCAAGATGGGGAAGACACAATATCATCAAAGGCAAGCAGAAAGTAGAGTTAGCGAAAACGGTAGATGTGACTGAAATGACCTTAGAAGATGCGAAGGAAATTTTAGAAAAGAATGCGCCTAAGAAGAAGGCCACAAAAAAGAAGACGGCGACAAAATCCGCTACTAAGAAAACAGCAACCAAGAAAACTGCTGTGAAAAAGAAAACAACGACCAAAAAGAAGTAATTGAGTATGAATTTTAATTTCCTTACTCCTGTATCAGATAAGGTTTTAGCTCATAATGAACTAACGGCAGAACAAGCGTTAGGCAAAAAAATTAAAGTCCATTCGCGTCAAAATGGAATTCCTGATTTGGAAGGTGTGCAAATGGCCATCATTGGAGTATTGGAAAATAGAAACGACGTGAATTTCTATGGTGAAAGGTTAAACTTTGACACTATTAGAAATACATTGTACACATTATTTCCAGGAAATTGGCATAGAACATTAGCTGATCTTGGAGATATAGAGCCAGGAGAAACTGTGGAGGATACTTATTTCGCTTTAAGAACTTCAATCTCTGTATTAGTAGAGCAAAACATTATACCTATTATATTAGGAGGAAGTCAAGACTTAACATACGCTAATTATCGTGCATATGACTCTCTGTTACCAATGGTAAATGTTGTGAGTGTAGATACTAATTTTGATTTAGGTGATGCTAATCTACCAATTAAAAATAATAGTTATGTTGGTAAAATTATTATAGAAGAGCCTTATAATCTATTTAATTACTCTACTATTGGGTATCAAACCTATTTTAACTCTCAAGAAGAAATAGATCTTATCGAAAAACTTCATTTTGAAGCTTATAGGTTAGGAGAAATATCAGGAGAAATTAGTAACGTTGAGCCTTTGATGAGAGATGCTCATATTGTATCAGTAGATCTTAAGTCTATACGAGCTTCAGAAGTTAGTGTGAACCAAAAATATTCACCAAATGGATTCTCGGGTAAGGAGATTTGTGCTATAAGTAGATATGCTGGTATAAGTAATAAGGTGTCGTCATTTGGAATATATGAATATCATAATTCAAAGAATGATAATGCAACAGCCATGTTAATTGCTCAAATGATATGGTATTTTATTGAAGGGGTTAATTGTCGAGTGAAAGATGATGACTTTCATGATGAAAACTATTATCAGAAATATAATGTTCTTGTTGAAGACGATGAACTTATATTTTTTAAAAGCTTGAAAACTGGTAGATGGTGGATAGAAATTCCTTTTTTACCAAACGTTAATAATAAATTAAAAAAGCATACGTTATTACCTTGCATGCATTCCGATTACGTGCACGCAACTCAAGGTGAAATACCAGAGAGATGGTATAAAGCTTATCGGAAGAATAGCTTCTAAATTTGACGTTTAATCGATATTTAACATTTTTTTAGTCGATGAAATGCTTATTTTTAGGATGAAGTGTAAAAAAAATAAGAAAAAAGTTGTTTATTCGAAATTATATAAATATGTTTACGACCTTAAAATAATTAAGGACTAATTTAACCTCGAGTTACTATGAATATTAAAAAGTTTATTTTACTAACCGCAGTACTAGTTTTGGTAGCCAGTTGTAATTCTGGAGACCGTGGACAATTGGTAGGTGTTAAAGGTAAAAAATGGCATCCAGAGAAGCCCTACGGGATGACATTAGTGCCTGGCGGAGCCTTTATTATGGGTAAATCTGACGACGATTTAGCTGGAGTGCAAGATGCACCAACTAAAACTGCTACTGTGCGTGCATTTTATATGGATGAAACAGAAATTACAAACAGTGAATATAGACAGTTTGTAAACTGGGTAAGAGATTCTACTCTTAGATTAAAATTAGCTGAAATGGCTGATTTAGAAGGTAAGACTCCTGGTAATGGTGATATTGGTGAATTTGCTTATGTAGATTCTGATCCAGAAAACCTAAACGCTTATGAAACTTATATGGTGAATACCTATGGTAATGAGCAAAGAAAAATTAATCGTGACGCGAAATTAATTTTCGACACGGATGACTATCCAGATGAGTTATATGCTGAGGTTATGGATGGTATGTACTTACCACTAGAAGAGTCTTATAACGGACAACGTACGTGGGATGTTAAGCAATTTAAATTCCAGTATACATATATGGATATCCAAAAGGCAGCTAAAAATAGAGGTTTAAAGCGTTCTGAGGTTATCGTACAACAAGAAGTTGAGGTTTATCCAGATACTACGGCTTGGATTAGAGATTTTGCATACTCTTATAATGAGCCAATGCACAACGATTACTTTTGGCATGATGCCTATGGAAATTATCCAGTAGTGGGTGTGTCTTGGAAGCAAGCTCAAGCCTTCTGTCAATGGAGAACTTTATATCACAATGCTGATAGAAAGAAAAGAGGTAGACATGCTGTGAATGCATACAGATTACCTTCTGAGGCGGAATGGGAATACGCTGCTCGAGGCGGTCTTCAAGGTGCAACATATCCTTGGGGTGGTCCTTACACTAAAAACGATAGGGGTTGTTTTATGGCAAACTTTAAACCATTACGTGGGGATTACGCAGCAGATCAAGCTTTATATACTGTAGAGGCAGATGCATATGATCCAAACGATTTTAACTTGTACAACATGGCAGGTAACGTATCGGAATGGGTAAATGGTTCTTACGATCCTGCATCTTATGAATATGCTTCATCAATTAACCCTAATGTTAACGATCCTAATAATTCACGTAAAGTGGTAAGAGGAGGATCTTGGAAAGATGTCGCGTATTTCTTACAAGTAAGCTCTAGAGATTACGAATACGCTGATTCAGCAAGGAGCTACATCGGATTTAGAACAGTTCAGGACTATATGGGTACTGAAGTGACTAGACTAAACTCAGCAACTAACTAATTAAACTTAACTTTAACCAAATATTAATCCAAAATCGAGCTTAAACTAACCAGGCTCATTTGAAAAACTAAATTTAAACATCATGGCAAAAAAGAAATTATCAACAATGAATATGGTCTATGGACTAGGAGCTGCAATCGTAATTCTAGGAGCTTTATTCAAAATTCAACACTGGCCGTATGGATCCCTTATCCTTACTATAGGTATGATTGTTGAAGCACTAGTATTTACTGTATCAGCTTTTGAGAAGCAAGGTGATGACTTTGACTGGTCTTTGGTATACCCTGAATTAGCAGGAGGCCAATCTCAAGGAAATAGAAAACAAAAATTAGTAGAAGAGCCTAAAGATGCTGAAGGTTTATTATCTAAGAAATTAGACAACTTATTAAAAGAAGCTAAAATCGATGGTGAGCTTATGGCAAGTTTAGGTGCTAGTATCAAAAATTTCGAAGGTGCAGCAAAAGGAATCTCTCCAGCAGTTGATTCTATGGCAGCTCAGAAAAAATATAGTGAAGAAATGTCTTTAGCGGCAGCTCAAATGGAGTCATTAAATAGCCTTTACAAAGTACAAGTAGAAAGCGCTAATCGTCAAGCAGCTATTAATGAAGAAGCAGTTGAAAACGCTACAAAATTAAAAGAACAAATGAAGTCTTTAGCGTCTAACCTTTCATCTTTAAATGGTGTTTATGGTGGTATGCTTTCTGCAATGAACAAAAACTAATTAGTTTTTATTATCGAATGAATAAATTAACTTTTAAAACTAATTAGAAAATGGCAGCAGGAAAACTATCCGCAAGGCAACGAATGATTAACTTAATGTACTTGGTATTTATTGCTATGATGGCAATGAATATGTCAAAAGAAGTACTATCCGCTTTCGGATTAATGGAAGCAAAATTTGCCGATGCTAACGTAGCTACAGCAAATAGAAATGAGGCGATGCTCACTGACCTTAAAAGTAAAAGTGAAGAGAAGCCAGAACAATTTAAAGTACCAGCAGCAAGAGCACAACAAGTGCAAATTGCTTCAGATAAATTTTATAGATATATAGAAACTTTAAAGACCGATCTTGTAAAAGCAGGAGGGTACGAAGAAGCTTTAGCAGAGAATAACTTTGAAGCAATGGATAAAACTGATATCCTTGATGAAGCTTGGTTTACGGGAGACCGTTTAACTAAGAAAGGTGAAGAAGTTATGGCTCAAATTAAATCTTATAAGGAAGAAATCAAAAAGATCTTAGCTACTGACGAAAGTTATAGAGGTGAAAGTGAAACTTTTGAAAATACGTTTAGCACTAAACCAGTTGCAAACCAAGATGGTAAAGAAATCGATTGGTTAAGCTATAACTTCCAAGGTTACCCAGCAATTGCGTCTTATACAAAATTGACGGCATTACAAAATGATGTTAAAGTAACTGAGGCTAATTTATATAACCTTTTCTTAGGTAATACTTTATCTGAAGCTACAACACTTAATAACTATAAAGCTATTGTATTAGCTGATAAATCGGCATTCTTTGCAGGTGAAAAGTTCCAAGGACGTGTTGTTATTGGTAAATATGCAAACGTACCACCAGTTAAACTAGTAGTACAAGGAGAAGAAGTTGATTTATCAAAAGCTATTGATTCTTCAGGAGCGGCAACATTAGATTTTAATGTTGGTAATGTTGGAGAGCACAAGATTTCAGGACAGTTTACTTTTATTGAAAATGGTGAGGAATTACCTATTCCAATTGAAGCTAACTATGTGGTTGTACCTAGACCAAACTCTGCTACAATTTCTGCAGATAAGATGAACGTTGTTTATCGTGGTGTTGCAAACCCAATGACTATTTCTTTTGCTGGTGTACCAGATAATAAAGTAAATGCTTCTGGTGCTGGTTTATCTAAGACTTCAGGTATTGGTAAATATGTAATGAATCCAGGATCTGGGAAAGAAGTTACAATTAATGTAACTGCGACTTTAGATGACGGAACAAAAGTTGGAGATAAACAAACATTCAGAATTAAAGATATTCCAAAGCCAACAGGTACTATTGCTGGACAAGATGGAATGGCTAGATTACCAAAGCGTAACTTAGAGATAGGTACCGTAGGGGCTAAACTAGATGACTTTGTATTTGATTTACCAATTTATGTAACATCATTCAAAGTAAAAGTTCCTGGTCAACCAACAGTTTCTGTTACAGGTACTAAAATGAATGCGCAAGCAAAAGCGGCTATCGGTAGAGCACGTGCAGGAGATGTGATTTCAATCTTTGATATTAAAGCTAAAATCCAAGGGAATACGAGCTATAATTTAAAAGGTGTTGCTCCTATTGCAGTAGAGGTATCTAACTAATTAATAATAATAAAAACAGTTTAGACGATCTCATTTAAAACGAAATCCCAAATTAAAATACACTATAAGATGAATTTAAAAAGCTTTTTATGTATAGGAATAGGTGTTTTAGCCGCAAATACAATGTTTGCACAGGCTAATATCCTAAATGCCAAAATACCAGAAGAAATTGGTATGAAAACCGAAGCGCAGTTACTTCTAGATAACGACAAGCCTTTAGAATATGGATATGTCGGAGATAGAGATATCTTATTTTCAAAAATGACTTGGGAAAAAATCGTTTTAAACGAACGTGCTAACTTTCCTTTATATTTTCCTATCGAAGAAAACTTAGGGGATGATAGAAAATCATTATATAGAGTCCTTTTGGATAATATAAATAATGGATCAATTCCAAAAGTTTATGCCGATTCTTACTTTACAGAAGAGCGTACTATGAAAGATCTCGCACCTACTTTAAAGAAGGAAGAGATTATGGATGCTGGAATAGAGTGGATGAACCAACAAGGGGTTACAGACCAATCTTTGGTTCCTGAAGAGTACGTAATTCGTAGAGAAATAGGCGCAGCTGATATTAGTTCTTATTTGGTGAAGGGATTATGGTATTTTGATAAACGCCAAGGCGAATTAAAGTATCGTATCTTAGGTATTGCACCTGCAGCACCAGATGTTAACTTTATCGATTCTGATGACGAGGCTAACAAAGAACCAATCGGATTATTTTGGGTATTCTTTCCTGAAATAAGAGATATTCTTCATGATGCTAAAGCTTTTAATAATAAAAATAGTGCTGTTCCTTTATCTTTTGATCACTTGTTAAACAGTAGACGCTTTAGTGGTGTTATCTACAAAGAAGAAAATGTTTACGGTGACAGAGAAGTAAAAGAATACGTAGCTGAAAACGCATTAATGCAATTATTAGAATCTGAACGTATCAAGGAAAAGATTAGAAACTTTGAACAAGATATGTGGAGCTACTAAAAGTAGAATTCACATAAAATATATAAACGCTCACTTTTAAGTGGGCGTTTTTATTTTGCTGTCTTTTTATCCTATGTTCTAAGTTTTTCAAGACTTAGATTTATTTACTTTTGTACTTATGAAAGAAGTTGATTATATAATTGTTGGTTGTGGTTTAGCGAGTATTGCCTTTTGTGAGCAATTAAGAGCGAATAATAAATCGTTTGTAGTATTCGATGATAATTCACAAAAGTCGTCCGTTGTAGCCGCAGGTTTGTATAATCCCGTCATTTTAAAACGCTTTTCAGAAGTATGGAAAGCTAAGGAACAGTTAGAAGTGGCATTGCCACTATATGCTCAAATTGAAAAGGATTTAAATATTAAAATTGATTATAAGCTTCAAATTTTAAGACGGTTTGCATCAATTGAAGAACAGAATTTATGGTTTAATGCTATGGACAAACCTAGCTTAGAACCGTATTTGTCTTCAAAACTTATAAAAGAATTAAACGATAAGGTAGATGCACCTTTTGGGTTTGGTGAGGTGCTTCATGCAGGTCGATTAGATACAGAAACCTTAATTCATTATTATAAGAAATTTCTAGAACAAAATCACAGTTTAAAAGAGGTTGAATTTAATTACGATTTGCTTCAAATTAATACGGAATACATTCAGTATGTTAAGCTAAAAGCAAAACAAATTATTTTTTCAGAAGGATTTGGTGTGAAAAAGAACCCCTATTTTAAGGATATTCCTCTTAATGGTACTAAAGGCGAGGTTTTAACTATTAGCGCTCCAGACTTAAAAATAGACTATGCTATTAAGTCTTCCGTTTTTATTATTCCTTTAGGTAACGATTTATATACGGTTGGATCTACATACAATTGGAACGATAAAACCAATACACCCACAGAAGCTGGTAAAGAAGAACTACTTTCTAAATTAAAAACTTTTATAAAGTGTCCGGTTGAAGTAGTTAATCATACAGCGGCCATAAGACCTACTGTAAAAGATAGAAGACCCTTAGTGGGTAGACATCCTAAACATTCAAACCTATATGTGTTCAACGGATTAGGAACAAGAGGTGTAATGATAGCACCGTACGTGGCTAAAAAGCTATTTCAATACATAGAAAACGATATCGAATTAGACTCCGAAATTGATATTGAAAGATTTAACTAGTTAAGAGCTTTCCGAAAAATTCTTGTTAAAAATCCTATTTCTTTACAAGCGTCTTATCATAATGAAGAAAGAGGTTAATCCAGATGTTTCTAGATAATCTCATGATAATTGGCATTAAAGCTATAAGCGTTAATATAATAACAATAAAAGCCGTTGTTAAAGATGAATCAAATATAGAGTGACTGATTACAAAAGCAGTTACTGCGAAGGCAACACCAACAGCATAACTAACATACATGGAGCCGTAAAAAAAGGAAGGTTCAATCCTATACTTAGTGTTGCAGTGAGAGCATCTTTCGTTAATCTTAAGCGTATCGCTTAATACATATGGGTTCTTATTTGAATACATAGATTCTTGATGACATTTTGGACAAGCTCCAAAAAGAATACTATAAAGTTTCATTCCTTTTCTAATCATAACTAAAACCTTTACTTTTGCCTTTTTAAAACAGTGCAAAGATAAAATATATATTACGAAGCCCTGTAACAATTGTAACTCAATTCGCAATTGTAATATCCAATAACACTTATGCTAAACATACACAATCTATCCATATCATTTCAAGGAGAGTATCTTTTTGAGGAAATCACATTTAAACTTGGTCTTGGTGATCGTATTGGTTTAATTGGTAAAAATGGTGCTGGTAAATCCACCATGCTAAGAATCCTTTCTAAAGAACAAGAGCCAGACACAGGACAAATCGCTGCAGATAAGGAACTAAAAATAGGATTCTTAAAACAAGATATCGATTTTGTATTTGGTAGAACAGTGTTAGAGGAGTCTTATGAAGCATTTGGTGAAATTAAAGAATGTGAAGCTAAGCTCGAAAAAATAAATACACAACTCGCTGAGCGTACCGATTATGAAAGTGAATCTTATAATCAATTAATGATTGATTTAAATGATATTCAGCATCAATATGAAATTTTAGGGGGTTATAATTATCAAGGTGAAACGGAAAAGATTCTTCAAGGTTTAGGTTTCAAACGTGAAGATTTTAATAAACTTACGGACACATTTTCTGGAGGGTGGAGAATGCGTATTGAATTAGCAAAACTTTTACTTCAAAATAACGATTTATTGTTATTAGATGAGCCTACTAACCACTTAGATATAGAATCTATTATTTGGTTAGAAAACTTTTTGAAGGGTTATAGTGGGGCTGTAGTTATAGTTTCTCACGATAAGATGTTTTTAGATAACGTCACCAACCGTACTATTGAAATTTCTTTAGGTCGAATTTATGATTATAATAAGCCTTATAGTCAATTTTTGGTATTGCGTGAAGAGATGAAAATTCAACAATTGGCGGCTCAAAAGAATCAAGAAAAACAGATTCAACAAACAGAAAAGCTAATTGAAAAGTTTAGAGCAAAAGCATCAAAAGCCACAATGGCTCAATCGCTCATTAAAAAATTGGATCGAATTGATAGAATTGAAGTTGATGAAGATGATAATAGTGTGATGTCTTTAAACTTTCCAGTTTCTATAACACCAGGAAAGGTAGTTGTAGAACTAGAAAACGTTTCTAAGAGATATGGGGATTTGCAAGTCCTTCATAATGTAAACTTAACAGTTCCTAGAGATATTAAAACGGCATTTGTTGGTCAGAATGGTCAAGGAAAATCTACGTTAGCCAAAATAATTTTTGGTGAATTAAAACATGAAGGAAAATTAACTTTAGGACACAATGTGCAAATAGGTTATTTCGCGCAAAATCAAGCTGAGTATTTAGACGGAAATAAAACCGTTTTAGACACCATGATTGATGCCGCTAATGAAACCAATAGGAGTAAGGTAAGGGACATACTAGGCTCCTTTTTATTCAGGGGAGAAGAGGCCGAAAAATATGTCAGGGTACTTTCAGGTGGTGAACGTAATCGATTGGCTTTAGCAAAACTGTTACTTCAACCATTGAACGTTCTTGTCATGGATGAGCCAACCAACCACTTGGATATTAAATCAAAAAACGTGCTTAAAGAAGCGCTTAAGAAATTTGAAGGAACTTTAATACTAGTGTCTCATGATAGAGACTTTCTTCAAGGATTAACGGATACTGTTTACGAGTTTAAAGATCAAAATATCAAGGAATATTTAGGTGATATCGACTTTTACTTAGAACAACGTAATCTCGAAAACTTAAGAGAAGCCGAAAAACGGACAGTTATTGCAGATAAACCCAAAGAAAGCAATAAACAGAGCTACGAAGATCAGAAAAAATTAAAATCCCTTAATAATAAGTTGAGTAATATTGAATCAAAAATAAGTCAACTTGAAAAGGATATAAAAGCTGACGATTTGAAGCTAGAAACGGACTATGATAAAACAGCTTCGGATCCGAAGTTCTTTGATGCTTATCAGAAGAAAAAGAAAAGCTTAGAAGACTTAATGGCCGACTGGGAAGACGTGCAAGAACAATTAGATTTAATTTCATAAGATGATAGAGCATTTTTTTCAATGTCCTTATTGTTGGGAACAAATCTCAATGTTAATTGATGTATCTCAAAATCATCAAAGTTATATTGAGGATTGTGAAACTTGCTGTAAGCCTATAAAAATAATAGTTCAACTAGAGCATCAAGAAATTATTAGTTTTCAGGCTGAGAATATAGAACAATAGTCTTAATAATTTTTTAAGAGCGTGTAGTTCGTCGAAAATTATTGCATTTTGTAGAATTAGGTGTTATATTCGTACTGATATTCAGACCCTCAGAAAACTACAATAATTATGAAGACTATAAAACTGACACTATTATTTTGTTTAATATCAGTGTTTTCCTTTGCCGATATTTCTCAAGACCAGAAAGCCGCACTTGTAGATTTATATAATTCAACAGATGGGGATTCATGGAATAATTCATGGGACTTAAATAAACCAATATCAAAATGGTATGGTCTAACTATAGAAGGTGATAAGGTCGTTGGGATAAACTTGAGCTTTAATGGCTTAAAAGGAACTCTTCCAGAATCAATCTCAAAATTGAACTATTTAAAAGTTCTTAATCTAGCTTTTAACAAGTTGGAAGGTGAAATACCGAAGTCGTTATTTACTATGACGAATCTAGAAGAGTTGAGACTCTTCTCTAATACTTTTAGTGGAGTCATATCTTCAGACATTGGAAATCTATCAAATTTAAAAGTTTTAGAATTATATAATAATTATTTTTCAGGTGAGATTCCTGAAAATATAAGTCAGCTAACAAAGTTGGAAAACTTGATGTTGAGTAGTAATAACTTAATAGGTAGGCTACCTTTAAACATTGCACAGTTAAAATCTTTAAAAGTTTTAAGTGTATTTGATAATAACTTAATAGGAACTATTCCGTCTTCTATTGGTGAGCTTCGAAACTTAGAAGAGTTAGTATTATCTAATAACGCTTTTTATGGAAGTATTCCAAATGAATTAGTGCAGTTAACTAATTTAAAGACCTTGTTGCTCAGTGAGAATCAGTTTAAAGGTAATTTTGCTGAATTAAGGGATAAGCTACCTAATATTGTAAATTTCGATTTAGATGAAGTTAACAGAAAAGGTTCGTTGGCAACTTTAGATGAAGAAGAAGTTGATAATTAAAATTCCTCTTATCTAGTCCTTCTTAATATAATTTATCGTTTTTATACAATAAACCAACAGTATCCCTACTTAGGCTATTAAGGCCTTTCAATGGGGTCACTTTGAGTTATAAGATTAAGATTGCTTTTATCCTGAAAATAATAGTTAAATTAGCTAATAGAATCTATTGAAGCATGTTTAAAAACGCTCAATTAAGGTGATTATTTTTTTTATTTTAATATTTTTTTACTTAATATTTGATATTTTAAAAAAAAGTATTATCTTTGCAGTCCTAAAATGATTGAGTCGGCATTATGAACCGAAAGTTAAAAGCTAAGAAAATCATTTTAATTTGAAATCGCGGGATAGAGCAGTAGGTAGCTCGTCGGGCTCATAACCCGAAGGTCACAGGTTCGAGTCCTGTTCCCGCTACTAAATTGAATCACTTCAAAAACAACGGTTTGGCTTTCGCTAAACCGTTTTTTTATGCATACGATTTTTGATTATCTTGCACAAGAATTGCAAAATGAATACGAAAGTGAATACGATTTAACCTTGAAAAAAAACTTTTCTGCCCCTAAAATTTACTCTGCCAACGGTGACCTCAGGAAAAGGTGGTATGTCTATTTTTCTTATCGAGACCCTGAATCAGGAAAACTCAAACGTCAGACTCCAATTTATGCTAATGCTAATAAGTTTAAGACAAAAGAAGACAGGCTTTCTGTTTTAGTAACTTATAGAAAAACATTACTTAAACTTCTTAATAAAGGATACAGTCCCTATTCAGATAACAAAGAAATATTATCGAATATTAACGATAATAAAAGCCAAACACCACCTTCAAATAATCAAAGTTTGCCTAAAGAGGTAGAACAAATACAAGAGCCAGTTATGACCTACGAGGAAGCTTTTGATTTTGGTTTGAAACAAAAGGAGAAGTTTATATATGCAACGACCAAAAGAAGTTTTGAAAACAGGTTAAAAAACTTTAAGAAATGGGTTAAGGAAACGCATCCAAATGTTGTTGGAATTGATGAAATAAATAAAAAACTTATTTCACACTTTTTAAGTGATATATTGGAAAGGACAAGTCCTCGCAATAGAAATAATTCTAGAGCAGATTTAAGTAGTATCATGCAAGTATTATTTGACAATGATATTGTAAAAGCAAATGTTATAAAGCAGATACCAGTTTTAAAAGCAATTGCACAAAGAAATAAAACTTATACTTAGGATAAACAAGAAGAAATTTTTGAATATTTAGAAAAAGAGGATACCAATTTACTACTGTTCATTAAATTTATTTCATATAATTTTCTAAGACCAATTGATGTATGTAGGCTCAAAGTGGGAGATATAGATTTAAAGACTAAAACGGTAAAGTTTAAAGCGAAGAATAGTCCTATGAAGACTAAAATTATTCCAGATTTATTAATCAAGGAATTACCAGATCTTTCTAAATGTATTATACTGATATAGGTTGACTCTTTTTTGTTATTGTTTACACGTTCAAAAGATTTTTTTTAAGCCGTTTAGAAGGCAAAAAAATAGTTTGAACTAGGTCTATTTTTAAATCTTAAGCTCAGGTAAATTTACCTTATTTTTTCGA